>NZ_CP094472.1:0-3038545 GCF_023347355.1 Faecalibacterium sp. IP-1-18 | reverse complement strand
AAAACATCCACTCCATTGAATCGGTCGAAGTTTTCAACAATGCTGCTGATACCATGTTAGTATACCACAAAAATCTCCCTGCGTCTATATTACTATAATGTAATTTATAATACATAAGATAAGCCCTCGCAGCGCCCTTGTGGAAACACGCCAAAAAGACCACAATATCTGGTAGAAAAAAGTTTTCCACAGCAAAATGGTGAAAAAGTTGAAAAGCTTTTAACAGAAAAATCAGAAAAAAGTTTGCAGAAAACTGAAAAAAATGCTTGACAGAACGTCATACTATGCGATATACTGTTGAATTGCAAGCCTGTCCCCAATCTGGGACCGATCAAGACCCCATACCGGGGATAAGTTTTTACGGAGGATACAACCATGAAGAGAACTTTTCAGCCCAAGAAGCGTCAGCGCAAGGAAGTTCATGGCTTTCTGACCCGCATGAGCACCAAGAACGGCCGTAAGGTCATCAATGCTCGCCGTGCAAAGGGCCGCAAGAGCCTGACTGTCTGATCTCTGCCTTGCAGGTGAGATCCGGCGCAGAAATGAATATGCGCACAAAAGACCGCTGATATCCCATTGGCGGTCTTATTTTTTTACCCGTCAAAAGTTTTTTCGTAAAAATGCCCGGATGGGCTTTTAAACTGCAAAAATTTTTGATATACTGGCTAAAGAGTGCACCTATGTGCACCCGGACGAAAGGAGGTGCCGATGTTATGCGTTATCGTCCGATCCGCCGCAATAGCGAGTTTGGCCGTGTGTACGCCCGCGGCAAGTCCTATGTGAACCCGGCACTGGTACTGTATGTGCTCAAGACCCGGGGCCGCAACACCCGGGTGGGCCTGACCGCCACCAAAAAGATCGGCCACGCCGTGCAGCGCAACCGCGCCCGCCGCGTGATGAAAGCTGCGATTGACGAGCATCTGGATCACAATATCGGCGGCTACGATCTGATCTTCGTGGCCCGGGGCATGACCCCCAAACTGAAAAGCTGGCAGCTGAGCAGCGTTGTGGCAAAGCTGTTTGCCCAGGCCGGTCTGCCGGATAAGGCAAAACGCCCGGACGCAAAGCCGCCCGCCACCGTGCCCCCTGCCCGCAAACAAAAGCCGGAGTCCCGCGTGTGAACCGGCTGCAAATGCTCTGCCGCAGGGCATTGTGCGTGCCCATCCGCATCTACCAGTACACCCTCAGCCCATGGATCGGCCGCAGCTGCCGGTTTTCGCCCAGCTGCAGCAACTACACCATGCAGGCCATCCTGACCCACGGCTGTATAAAAGGCATTTTGCTGGGCGCATGGCGCATTGCGCGGTGCAATCCGCTGGGCAAGTGGGGCTACGACCCCGTGCCGCCGCCCGGCCGCTGGCAAAGCCCCGCCCGCAACTTGCAGCCCGCAAAGCTGTTTGAAAAGCGGCACAGGGGATAAAGTTTTCGCTTCTTGTGACGTGCTGCACTGTGGGCGGCGTGTCCTACGATAAAAAAATAATGCGTCCCGGGCCACAGCCGGGGCAGAATGGACAAAGGTATGAACTTCTTTTACATCCTGAGCGGTCCTCTCGGCTATGTCATGGAGTGGATCTACAAGCTGCTGCCGAACTACGGCTGGGACATCATCCTCTTCACCCTGCTCATCAACATCGTCAAGATCCCCCTGCAGACCAGCCAGCAGAAGAGCATGGCGAAAATGTCTGCTTTCCAGCCCATGATCGCGGAGATCCAGACCAAGTACAAGAATAAGCCTGAAAAGCAGCAGGAAGAGCTGATGAAGCTGCAGCAGGACTTTGGCTATAAGCCCACGGCCGGCTGCGTGCCCATGCTGCTGAATTTCCTTGTTATGTTCGGCGTTATCGGCGTGGTGTATAACCCGCTGGAGCGTATTTTCCACATCAGCGCCGCTGCACTTGCCAGCGCAGGCGAGGCTATGACCGCCGCCGGCATCTCCTTTACCGCCATCACCCGCGATACCAACATCATCGCCGAGGTGGTTGCCGGCAACAGCGGCGTGCTGGGCTGCTTTACCGCACAGCAAATCGCTACCATCACCGAGTTCAGCCAGCACATGAACTTCTTTGGCATCGACCTGACCCGCATCCCGAAGCTGGGGCTTTCTCTGGATATCGTGCTGCCGCTGCTGTCGGTCATTACCATGTTCCTGTCCACCCACATCAGTATGAAGGCCTCCGGCCAGCAGATGCAGGGCAGCATGAAGCTGACCATGTATATGATGCCGCTGATGTACCTGTTCTTCTGCTTTACCTACCCGCTGGCATTCTCTCTGTACTACGTCATTTCCAACATCGTCATGACCGCACAGACTCAGGTCATGCGCAAGTTCTACGACCCCGAGAAGATGCGCAAGGAAGTGGAAGCGGAGATTGCCGCCAAGCGCAAGCAGGAAAAGCGTGGTGTGAAAAACACCACCATCACGGTGACCGACCCCAAGACCGGCAAGAGCGTGGAAAAGAACCTTTCCGCCAGCGAGATGAACAAGCGCCGGCTGGAGTATGCCCGTCAGCTGGACGCCGAGCGCTACAAGGATGAGCGCACCGTGCCGCTGAGCGAGCTTGACAAGCAGGATAAACAGTAACAAGGGAGGTAAACGGTTATGATCCGTACACAGGAATCCACCGGCAAGACGGTGGACGAAGCCTTTGCCAAGGCCTGCGCCCTGCTGGGTGTGCAGGCTGAGGATGAGAATGTCAGCCGTGAAGTGCTGGAATATCCCCAGAAGACCGGTTTTCTGGGCTTAAAGACCACCCCCGCCAAGGTGCGCGTGAGCGTGGAACTGCCGGATGCCCCCGCCGCTGCACCCGCAAAGCCGGTGGAGCCGGTGGCAGAGCAGCCTGTTGAGCCTGCCGCCCCCGTGCAGGAGACTGCCCCCGTGGCAGAGGAAGTTCCCGCTGCTGCGGAGGAGCCTGCCGCTCCCGCCGCAGAGCAGACCCCCGCTGCCCAGCAGCCCTCCGAAGCTGCCGAGGAGGCAGAAGAGGTGGAGGTGCCCATCGTCATCGAGGAGAACGCCAAGGTGAAGGCCGCCGTGGACTATCTGCGGGAGGTCATCACCCTGATGGGCGTGGAGAACGTGACCTTCAGCGCCGTGCAGAAGGGCGAAGCCACCATCATCCGTCTGGACGGTGAAAAGCTGGGTGCCCTCATCGGCCGCCGCGGCGAGACCATGGAGAGCCTGTCCTATCTGGCAAGCCTTGTGGCAAACCGTCTGGAGGGCGATTACATCAAGCTGGGTCTGGACGTTGCCGGCTACCGCGACAAGCGCGAGAGCGACCTGACCGCACTGGCACAGCGCATCGGCGCCAAGGTGCGCAAGACCGGCCGCAGCTTTGCCATGGAGCCTATGAACCCCTACGAGCGCCGCATCATCCACTCTGCCATCAGCAAGATGGAGGGTGTGCGCAGCGAGAGCAAGGGCGAGGGCCGTGACCGCCGCGTGGTCATCTATTCCACCGCACCGGATGCTCAGACCGAGAATACCTACGGCGAGCGCCGTGGCCGTGGCGGCAACCGGAATGGCCGTCGTCCCGGCGGCAACCGCAACGGCGGTTATCGCGGCGAGCGCCGCAGCAATGGCGGCTACCGTGGCAGCCGCAGCGGTGCACCTCGCGGCCCGCGTCCGTCCAGTGTGCCGGAGCGCACCTACGCCCCCCGCGACGCCGAGAGTGCAGCACCCGTAGCACCCAAGCGCACCGAGCGCGTGGACGACTTTGCAGATTTCAGCTTTGGCAAGATCGAGCTGTAAACTGTAACCCGAAACAGAACCATGAAGCGCCCCGCATTTCCGGTGGAAATGCGGGGCGCTTTTTTGGTTTCACAGGAGGGGGTCGTGGAGTAAAACGGCATTTGCAGCGCCGCTTTCTGCGAAAGCGCAGCGCTGCGGGAAAAGTCTGCACAGGTTTTCAGCGGGCTGAACCCTCTCAGCTTCGCTGCGCTCAGCACGGTACGATGCGGTCTATCTCTGCTAGAAATTCGCGTTTCTTTGTCAGCACCTGCGACAACTCATCGCTCAGCGCCGACAGACTCATTTATTTGTTCATATCTGTATTATATCACTTCTGTGGTTATATTGCCATTGTGCGGTATTGCCTTAGCTTGCAATTCTGCCTTCTGCCTTTCCGTTAGAAATATAATGTTCGTAGTATTTCACATTACTATTGCCAAACGCTGCTACAAGATCCGGGTTATTTGTCTTATAGGCAGCCAGGTTGAACTGATAATTTCCCTGCCGCCCCTCTTTCATGCCATTTGTAACAAAATGCTCAAAAAGTGCTTTCTGATTTGTCCCAAATACCTCTGCAAGGTCAGGGTTCAGTTTCAGATAATCCTTGTAATTGTAAACTGCTTGGTACTGTGCCAACTGCTGTACAAACGGCGGGTTCTGCAACCGTATTCCCCGATGAGCGCCATTATCGGCATTTCTTACAGTTTCTCTACTTCCATCCATATAAGTAACTACCGCATAATCCACATTAATGTGGTCGATAATATTGCTTGTCCACATTACGTTATCAAATCTGCATCCGCCGTCACATGTTGCATTTTGAACCTCATCTTCGGACAGATATGTACAACTGTCAATGTTGTTTGTATCTGGCATAACAAAGAAATTCCCATACGAATCACAATAAACCCTCGTCAAAACGTCATCTTCTCCAATTGATACGGCATAGTCCGACTCTGTATAGTATTTAAACGGACTATCATCTGAGAAATTCTGATCCATATACAACTGTGCCCCATTATTTCTCGCCACTCGAAAAGGTTCTATTGGCCCAACTACTGTTAATTTTTTTGTCGCCACGCCCGGAATAGGGTCTCCGACGCGATTGTATGCAGTTGCATAGAAATCAACATATTTCATTGTTTTGTTCGTATTATTGCGGCTATAAATTGTCGGGTCGCATACATAATTATCTTCCCAGTTGACCTGCATTGTTATAATTTCAATACTCGGTTTTTTAGCCGCAAATGCACTGCCACAGAAGCACATACACAGCAGTACTATTGTAAGCAGTGCAGCAGAAAGTTTTCTTTTCATGTCGATTCCTCCTTCTATGGAAAGCCTTTCTTGTCATCAGTATACCGCTGTTTAAACTAATTTTCAATTTGTTTTTTGTGAAATTTCTTAAAGATTATCGCATGTTACCGTTAAAAATATGGACGCTGCTTTTTGCAACAGCCCCTTGACTCCCTCAGTCAAAACCTGACGGTTTTGCCAGCTCCCTCTGGGAGGGAGCCTCTGGCGCGCCCGGACGTTTTGCACTTTAGCCAAAAACTTCGCCGCCATGCCAAAGGCCCCATCTCCGAAGATGACTTCCCCCGGAGCGGGGGAAGATGTCGCGCAGCGACAAAAAGGGGAATCTGGCATCGAGCAAAGCGAGATGACTGGGGGAGTTTCTCGCGGGGTAAACCCTCTCCGCTTCGCTGCGCTTAGCAGCTCCCCCGAAGGGGGAGCTTTTCGCCATCTGGCGGTAAGTAGAGCAAAACCTCCCCCTTTCGGGGGAGGTGGCATCGCCGTAGGCGATGACGGAGAGGGTTCAAGCCGTAAAGTTTAGCACTAAAGTATTAAGTACAAAGAGAAAGTACCCGCCATTTTCGATCTCTTTTTCCACAAACATTTTGGAAGATGTGGAAAAACCGCGCGGCGGGTGTATCTTTTTGCGCAAAAACGTGGTAAAATAAGCTGTAAAATCAGAAAGTGTGCGCTGCGGCGGCTCTGCCGTACCGGGCGCGCGGAAAGGATGCAGTATGCAGGGATCGACCATTGCCGCCATTGCAACGCCCCCCGGGGCAGGCGGCATTGCCGTGGTGCGGCTCTCCGGTGCGGAGAGCTATCAGGTGGCTGCCCGGGTGTTCCACCCGGCAAACCCGGCAAAAAAAGTGGAAGAGGCCAAGGGCTACACCGCGCTGTTCGGGCATTTCGTGGACAGGGAAGAAGCCTTTGACGAGGGCGTTGCTCTGTTTTTCCGCGCGCCCCACAGCTATACCGGCGAGGATGTGGTGGAGCTTTCCTGCCACGGCGGAAATGCGGTGGCCCGCCGTCTGGTGGAAGCCTGCCTTGCCGCCGGTGCGCAGCCTGCCGCTCCCGGCGAGTACACCCGCCGCGCCTTCCTGAACGGCAAGCTGGGCCTGACCCAGGCCGAAGCGGTCATGGACCTGATCTCGGCAGACGGGCGGCAGGGGGCAGCGCTGGCAAACGCCGCGCTGGGCGGTGCGCTGGCGAAAAAGATCAACGCCCAGAAAGCCCAGCTGACCGCCCTGCAGGCGCATCTTGCCGCTTGGGTGGACTTCCCGGAGGAGGATGTGCCGGAGCTGGACCCCGCCCACCTGCGCACCGTGCTGGGCGCAGTACGAGAGGAACTGGACGACCTCATCCGCAGCTACGATGCCGGTGCGGTGCTGCGCGAGGGCGTGGACTGCGCCATCGTGGGACGCCCCAACGCGGGCAAGTCTACCTTGCTCAATCTGCTGGCAGGCTTCGACCGTGCCATCGTCACCCCGGTGGCGGGCACCACCCGCGATGTGGTGGAGCAAGCGGTGCAGCTGGGAGATATCCGGCTGAACCTTTTTGACACCGCCGGTCTGCGGGAGACAGAGGACGCCATTGAAGCAGAGGGCATCCGTCGCAGCTGGAAAAAGCTGGAAGAAGCCGGGCTGATCCTTGCCGTCTTTGACGGCTCTGAGCCGCCCAGCCGGGAGGACTTGGCGCTGGCGCAGCGCTGCGCCGGTCGCCCCGCCATTGCCCTTGTGAACAAAGAGGACAAGCCCACTCAGTTCGATGCGGAACTTATTGCCCCCTATTTTGCCATGGTGCTGCCGGTCTGCTGCCGGGAAGAGGGGAGCCGCAAGGTCATCGCCGCTGCGGTGGCGCGGCTGCTGGGCACAGGCAGCATCGACCCCCACGCCGCTAGCCTGTCCGGGCAGCGGCAGCTTTCTGCTGCCCTCCGCGCCCGGGACGCCGTAGCCGGGGCACTGGATGCCGCCGCCGGCGGCTTTGGACTGGACGCCGTTTCGGTCTGCGTGGATGACGCACTGGATGCCCTCTGCGACCTGACCGGCGAAAACGCCTCGGAAGCCGTCATCGAACAGGTGTTCGAGCGGTTCTGTGTGGGAAAATAAATTCAAATCATTGATTAGAGGAAACCCGAAAGTATATGAACCACTTAGGAGATTATGATGTCATCGTCATTGGCGCAGGTCATGCGGGCATCGAAGCCGCCCATGCAGCTGCTGTGCTGGGCGCAAAAACGGCCGTCTTTACCATGAGTCTGGACGCCATCGGCAATATGCCCTGTAACCCCAGCATTGGCGGCACTGCCAAGGGCACGCTGGTGCGGGAGGTGGACGCGCTGGGCGGCGTGATGGGTCTGGCGGCAGACGCCACCTATCTGCAAAGCCGGATGCTGAACAAGGGCAAAGGCCCCGCCGTGCACGCGCTGCGGGTGCAGACCGACCGCCGCCGCTACAACGAATACATGAAGCACGCGCTGGAGCAGACCCCGGGTCTGGCCATCCATCAGGCCGAGGTGGTGGCGCTGGAAGTGGAAAACGGCCATGTGAAGGGCGTTGTCACCCAGCTGCACGGCGAATACACCGCCAAGTGCGTGGTGCTGGCCACCGGCACGAACCTCGGCGGCAAAATTTTTGTGGGCGATGCATGGTATGCGTCTGGCCCGGACGGCATGCACGCCGCCAACGCCCTGACCGACAGCCTGAAAGCTGCCGGTCTGCCGCTGCGCCGGTTCAAGACCGGCACCCCTGCCCGGGTGCACCGCCGCAGCATTGATTTTTCCAAGCTGGAATGCCAGCCCGGCGACCCGGACAGCGAATTGCAGCCCTTCAGCTTCCTGACCGATGCACCCATGCACAACAAGGTGGAATGCTGGATCGCCTACACGAACCCGGAGACCCACAAGATCATTCTGGATAATATCCAGCGCAGCCCGCTGTACGGCGGCATGATCGAGGGTGTCGGCCCGCGCTACTGCCCCTCCATCGAGGATAAGGTGGTGCGCTTCTCCGGCAAGGATCGTCACCCGCTGTTCGTAGAGCCCTGCGGCGAGAACACCGAGGAGATGTATCTGCAGGGTGCGTCCAGCAGCCTGCCGGAGGATGTGCAGAACGCCTTTTACCACAGCATCAAAGGCTTTGAGCATCTGGAGATCATGCGCCCCGCCTACGCCATCGAGTACGACTGTGTAGACCCCACCAGTCTGGAAGCCACGCTGGAAAGCAAGGTGGTGCGGGGTCTGTACGGGGCAGGGCAGTTCAACGGTACCTCCGGTTACGAGGAAGCCGCCGCGCAGGGTCTGCTGGCGGGTCTGAACGCCGCCCGCAACGCGCTGGGCTTAGAGCAGCTGGTGCTGCCCCGGCACACCAGCTATCTGGGAACACTGGTGGACGACCTTGTCACCAAGGGCGTCATGGACCCCTACCGCATGATGACCAGCCGCAGCGAGTACCGGCTGACCCTGCGGCAGGACAACGCCGACCAGCGCCTGACCCCCATCGGCAGGGAATACGGCCTTGTGCAGGATGACCGCTGGGCAAAGTACCAGCACACCCAGCAGATTTTGGAAGCCGAGCGCCGCCGCCTGCACGAAGCACACCTGCGCACCGCAGACCTGCGCGCCGCCATGGAAGCCGTCGGTCTTGCCCCTGCCGCCGAGGGCGGCATTGCCGAGGAGCTGCTGCGCCGTCCCGAGATCAGCTACCCGCTGGTGGCGGGCATCATCGGCTGGGGGGATGAAATTACCCCCATGCTGGCGGAGCGGCTGGAGACCGAGATCAAGTACGCCGGTTACATCGCCCGACAGGACAGGATGATCCGCGAGGTGGCACGCCACGAAAAGACCCTCATCCCGGAGGATTTCGAGTACGCCGCCCTGACCGGCCTGACGCTGGAAGCCCGGGAAAAGCTTGCCCGCATCCGTCCCCGCAATCTGGGGCAGGCGGGGCGCATCCCCGGCGTTTCGCCCTCCGATGTGGCGCAGCTGAGCATCGCACTGGCAGGGAAACAACAAAAATAATACGAAGTTGCGATAAAATAAACGATTGCGCTACCCCAACCACCCGACAGAAAGGACAACACTATGATCGACAAACAGCGGTTGGAGGAAAAGTGTTCCACATGGAACATTGCCCTCACCGGCACCCAGCTGGATCAGCTGGACGCCTTTGCCCAGATCCTTGTAGACTATAACCAGAAGGTCAACCTGACCGCCATCACCGACCCGGAGGGCATCGAGGACAAACACTTCCTCGACAGCCTGCTGTTTGCCAGCCAGCCGGAGGTAGCCGGGCGCATGGTGGACGTGGGTGCCGGGGCGGGCTTTCCGGGCATCGTGACCAAGATCTTCAAACCGGAACTGGAACTGACCCTTATGGAGCCCACCGGCAAGCGGGTGGAGTTTTTGAAGTACGCCTGCGCCCAGCTGGGTCTGACCGGGGTAGAGTTTGCCAAGGAGCGCGCCGAGGAAGCTGCCCGCAAGGTGTGGCGGGAGCAGTTTGATCTGGCTTCTGCCCGCGCCGTGGCAGCCCTGCCCATGCTGGCAGAATACTGCCTGCCGCTGGTGAAGGTGGGCGGCAACTTCCTTGCCATGAAGGGCGCATCCGGGGAAGAGGAGCTGACCGCAGCCCGGGGTGCTATCAAAAAGCTGGGCGGCGAGTACCGCGAGACCCGCACTTTGCACCTGCCCGGCGGCGACACCCGCACGCTGATTTTGTGCAAAAAGATTTCGCAAACTCCGACAGCATATCCCAGAAACGGCGGTAAAATTGCAAAAAGCCCGCTGAAATAACGCATAACCTGACGCAACCTGTAAGACCCTGCCGAACGAAATTTCTGGCGGGGTCTTTCTTTGTGTGCTACACTGAAGCTGAACAGGTTTTCCACGATTTCCCGGAGAAATGTGGAAAAACCGAAGGTTTATTTCACAGGAAAGGGGCAGCATCATGTTTGAACGCAAGAAACCGTCCGGGAAATTACTCTCTCTGCCCATCGACCAGATCCACCCGTCGCCCTTTCAGGCGCGGAAAAGCTTTGACGAGCAGGAGCTGACGGCGCTGGCGCAGAGCATCCGGGAGAACGGTCTGCTCCAGCCGGTCACGGTGCGCAAAGCGGCAGAGGGCTACGAGCTGGTGGCAGGGGAGCGGCGGCTGCGTGCCTGTCAGCTGGCAAAGATGACCACCATCCCCGCCATCCTGTGCAGCTACGCCGACGACCGCACCGCTGCACTGGGTCTGCTGGAAAACATCCAGCGCGCCGACCTGAACCCCTTTGAGCAGGCGCAGGGGCTGCGGGATGTGATGGTGCTGTGGGACTGCACCCAAGCCGAAGCCGCCAAGCGTCTGGGCATGGCGCAGCCTACCTTTGCCAACAAGCTGCGGCTGTTGCAGCTGACGGCAGACCAGCGGCAGTTCGTGCTGGACAACAACCTCACCGAGCGCCACGCCCGCGCGGTGCTGCGCCTGCCGGAGAACCGCCGCAGCGAGGCGCTCATTACCATCGCCAAGCGCCGCCTGAATGCCCGCCAGACTGACAGCTACATCGAGCAGCTGCTGAACAGCCCGCCCAAGGCTGGGCACCGCATCTCCATGGTGCGGGACGTGCGCATCTTTGTCAATACCATCGACCACGCCATCCGGCTGATGACCGACAACGGCGTGCCCGCCACCGCCCACCGGGAAGAGAAGGACGGCTACATCGAGTACACCGTCCGCATCCCCACCGCCGCCGCGGAGAAGTGAATTGTTCCATGTGGAACAGGGAAGAGGGGAAGAGGATGTAGCCGAGAGATGTTCTCTTTTGACACCAAAAGAGAACCAGAAAAGTGTGGCGCTCTGCGGGGCAACTTTCTGCCTGCCAGCAGCGTGCAAAGACGCTCCGCTGGGCCAGAGGCAGGGAGGGGTGTTCCGACTCCCCCCTCCCTACCTCTGGACTCCACCCACCCCGCAACAGGCCAAGGGCTGCACGCCCTTGACAATCCTAAAGAAGAAGTCGAAGCACAAAAAAGCTAGCGCTGCGCCAGTCGGCGCTATCGCTTTAACGCTTTTTTCGCTTCTCCATTCGTAGCCCCTCAGTCGCTGCGCGACAGCTCCCCCAAGGGGGAGCGAGCGCTCCCGTAAACCTTGCGGTTTGACCAAAAACTTTCCCGCAGCGGCGCTGCAAATGCCGCTTGCCTTTACGACCCCCTCTGTGAAAATAGCGTTTGGAGCGCTCCGCAGAGCTTGTCGGGGCAAAGCCCCTCCATCTGCTAATGCAGACCGCTCTGCCGCTTAAAAGCCCCACTGGGGCTTTCATTGCTGCGCTGCGCTCCGCAAACGCGGTCGCTCCAAACGCGAAAATATAAATATTATTTCCGCTGAACATGGCTAGCAACGACGACGACCACCGCCAGCGGCGGAAACAGGGAGGAGTTGTTGGGGCAGCGGCCAGCAAGACGCAAGTGCCGCCCAAGGCACGATGCGGATGCTGGGTGCCGCAACCCGGAAGAAGCGGAAGCCATTCCAAATCGTTTATTTGCAGCACAGAATCGTGCGGTCTTTTAACTTTTTCACCCCCAAAAGTTAAAAATCCAGCTGAAAAACGCTCCAGATGGTTCAAAAAACAATTTGGATGTGTTATACTAGAAGCCAAGGTGCCTGCCGGACGGGGAAACCGGCGGGTACGACTGCGTGTTCCACGTGGAACAAATCTTTCCCCGGGAGGAAGAAAAGCGCGTGGCAAAAATTGTAGCGATCGCAAACCAGAAGGGCGGAGTGGGCAAAACCACCACCGCCGTCAACCTTTCGTCCTGCGTAGCGGCACTGGGCAAAAAGGTGCTTATCGTGGACTTAGACCCGCAGGGCAACACCACCACCGGCTATGGCATCCCAAAGCGCAGCGTGGAAGCGGGCACTTATGAGGTGCTCATCGGCAGGGCAACGGCGGCGCAGGCCATCCGGCACACCGAGTACCGCACCGATGTCATCGGCTCCAACACCCGGCTGGCCGGTGCCAGCTTGGAAATGATCGATCTGCCCGGCCGCGAGGGGCGTCTGCGCAAGGCGCTGGCTGAGGTGCAGAAGGACTACGACTTCATCTTTATCGACTGCCCGCCCAGTCTGGATCTACTCACCCTCAACGGCCTGAGCGCCTGCGACAGTGTGCTCATCCCGGTGCAGTGCGAGTACTATGCGCTGGAAGGATTGTCGGAGCTCATCAGCACCCTCAAGACCATCCGCAAAAAGTATAATCCGTATCTGGATATCGAGGGCGTGGTGTTCACCATGTTCTCGCTGCGGTACAACCTGACCGTGCAGGTGGTGGAACAGGTGCAGAAGTACTTCGGCTCCAAGGTGTACAAGACCACCATCCCGCGCTCCATCCGCATTTCGGAAGCGCCCAGCTACGGCCAGCCCATCAATTTCTACGAGCCGAAGGGCAAGGGCAGCGAGGCCTACATGGACTTGGCAATCGAATTTGTCAAGCACAACCGCCCGCAGGAACCTAAAAAGTCCCGCGCAAAGGCTGCACCCGCCGCAGAGCCGGCGAAAAATGCTCTGGAAGATTAAAACAGGGGGAACAAGGTAAACAATGGCAAGAGGAAAAGGAGGGCTCGGACGCGGGCTGGACAGTCTGTTTGAGGACGCAGCACCGGTCTTTGAGTCAGAGCACGCAGCGGTGGAAACGCTGCCGCTGCGCGAGATCGAGCCGGACCCCGACCAGCCCCGCAAGACCTTTGAGCAGGAGACCCTCAGTGAGCTGGCTGCCAGCATCGCCGAGCACGGCTTATTGCAGCCCATCGCGGTGCGTCCGAGACCCATGGGCGGTTACAGCATCGTGGCAGGCGAGCGCCGCTGGCGCGCCTCCCGCATGGCGGGTCTTACCGAGGTGCCGGTGGTCATCAAGGATGTGTCCGACGAGCAGGCCATGGAGCTGGCGCTGGTGGAGAATTTACAGCGCGAGGATCTGGACCCGGTGGAAGAAGCTGCCGGCATCCGGGAGCTGATGACCCGCTGTGACCTGACACAGGAGCAGGCCGCCCGCAAGCTGGGCAAGAGCCGCAGCGCACTGGCAAACAGTCTGCGTCTGCTCAACTTACCGGAAACGGTGCTGGAACTGCTGAAAAGCGGTTTTATCAATACCGGTCACGCCAAGGTGGTGCTGGGTCTGCCCACACCGGAATTGCAGGCCGAAGCCGCGCAGATCATCGCGGACAACCAGCTGAACGTCCGACAGGCCGAGGCGCTTTGCAAAAAGATGGCAAAGCCCGCCAAGGAGCCCCGCGAACCCGCACCCCGCGGCACTTTGCCGGTGGAGGTGGAGGAGAGCCTGAAACAGGTGCTGGGCAGCGAGGTGAACGTGGCCTACCACGGCGGCAAGGGCAAGCTGACGGTGCATTTTTACTCCGACGAGCAGCTGCGCGCCTTTGCAAACCTGCTGGGACAGTACCAGATGGAAACCGAATAATCATGCGATCCAAGGCGGGAACAGCCGCCTTTGAACGGCAGCGGAAAGCCGCAAGTGCACCGCTGCAAGCCCAATAGAGTTAAGGAGAGTCAATCATGCTGGATATCAAATTTGTCCGCGAGAACCCGGACGCCGTTAAGGAAAACATCAAAAAGAAGTTTCAGGACGCAAAGCTGCCGCTGGTGGACGAGGTCATCGAAAAGGATGCCAAGTACCGTGCAGCCCTGAAGGAAGTGGAGGCCCTGAAGGCCGCCCGCAACAAGCTGAGCAAGGCCAACGGCCCGCTGTTCGGTCAGCTGAAGAAGTGCACCGACGAGACACAGAAGGCTGAGCTGCAGGCACAGATCGACGCCAACAACGCCGCCGTCAAGGCGGACGCCGACAAGATGGCAGAGCTGGAGAAGGAAGAGGAGGAACTGTCCGCCCGCATTCAGGAGATCATGTACTCCATTCCCCAGATGATCGATCCCAGCGTGCCCATCGGCCCGGACGATACCTATAACGTGGAAGCCCAGCGCTTCGGCGAGCCTGTTGTGCCGGATTTCCCCATCCCGTACCACACCGAGATCATGGAGAGCTTTGACGGCATTGATATGGACGCCGCAGGCCGCGTGGCCGGCAACGGCTTCTACTACCTGCTGGGCAATATCGCACGCCTGCACGAGGCTGTGCTGGCCTACGCCCGCGACTTTATGATCAACAAGGGCTTCACCTACGTCATCCCGCCCTTCATGATGCACGGCAACGTGGTGCAGGGCGTCATGTCCTTCCCCGAGATGGACGCCATGATGTACAAGATCGAGGGTGAGGACCTGTACCTGATCGGCACCAGCGAGCACACCATGATCGGCCGCTTCATCGACCAGACGCTGGACGAGAGCAAGATGCCCCTGACCCTGACCTCTTACAGCCCCTGCTTCCGCAAGGAGAAGGGCGCACACGGCATCGAGGAGCGCGGCATCTACCGTATCCACCAGTTCGAGAAGCAGGAGATGATCGTGGTCTGCCGCCCCGAGGAGAGCGCCGACTGGTACGAGAAGCTGTGGCAGATGTCTGTGGAGCTGTTCCGCAGCATGGAGATCCCCGTGCGCCAGCTGAACTGCTGCTCCGGCGATCTGGCTGACCTGAAGGTCAAGAGCTGCGACATCGAAGCTTGGAGCCCCCGCCAGCAGAAGTACTTCGAGGTCTGCTCCTGCTCCAACCTGGGTGACGCACAGGCACGCCGCCTGCACATCCGCATCAAGAGCAAGGACGGCAAGACCTATCTGGCCCACACCCTGAACAACACTTGCGTGGCACCTCCGCGTATGCTGATCGCCTTCCTGGAGAACCATCTGCAGGCCGACGGCAGCGTGACCATCCCCGAAGTGCTGCAGCCGTACATGGGCGGGCTGAAGGTCATGGTCCCCACCAATAAGAAGAACTAAAACTGCACCGGGTTTTCCACAACCGGGCAGAAAAAGGTTGAAAAAAGCACCGCTTTCCGTAGAGGGAAGCGGTGCTTTTTGTGTGGGAAAGCGGGTGCTTAACTCCCTCAGTCAAAACCTGACGGTTTTGCCAGCTCCCTCTGGGAGGGAGCCTTTGGCGCGCCCGCAAACTTTGCACTTTAGCCGGAAACTTTGCCGCTATGCCAAAGGCCCCATCCTAGAGGGGGCTGTCGAGCGCAGCGAGACTGGGGGAGTTTTTCCCGCAAAAACAACAAGAAAACCCATATTTCAACGAACCTATGTAAATAAATTAAGAATCTCAAAAAACTGCAAAATTTTTTGAAAATATGTGTTGACAAAAAGGGCATCTATGGATATAATAATAAAGCACCGTTCAAGTGCAAGCTAAATATGTGGCGGTATAGCTCAGTTGGCTAGAGCATTCGGTTCATACCCGAAGTGTCACCGGTTCAAATCCAGTTACCGCTACCACGTTACAGAGTTTCGCTAAGATAAGGGGGACGGTCGTCCGCAGTAGTGGACGATGAAAGTCGGAGGTTTTAGCGAAGCTCTGTATTTGTAAGGCCCGTTGGTCAAGCGGTTAAGACACGGCCCTTTCACGGCTGTAACATGGGTTCGATTCCCGTACGGGTCATAAAAACGCCTTTGCGCATTGCGCAAGGGCGTTTTTAATTTGACCCGTACGGGAATCGAACAGGGCGGCGGTGCGCAGCACCGCAACCAAAGCCCCAGTGGGGCTTTGGTTAGCCCGCGGGTCCCAATCAGTAGGAATGTCTACCGTGGTTTCTGCCGCTAAGACCCGTACGGGAAGCTTAGCTACATAATACAGGATACAGGATATAGACTTTTTTTGAAAAATAAGATATACTTACGTTGAAAAGGTGGGAGTGGTAGACCCGCTGGAATCGGCATCCTGATCCGCAAAAATACGCAAAAACACGGGAAGATCCGCAGACCTTCCCGTGTTTTTATTTATTTATTTATTTATTTATTTATTCTGCTCCTGCACATACCGCAGGATATCCTCCGGCACCTCTGCCAGTGCATCCGCACCGGCGGCGGTCAGCTCAGCACGGCCGCGGAAGCCCCACAGCGCGCCCATGGCGGGCAGCTGGGCGTTGTGTCCGGTGAGGATGTCCACATCGCTGTCGCCCACAAAAAGGGTGGCGGCGGGGTCTGCGCCCAGCTCGGTCATCAGGGCGTACAGCCCGGTGGGGTCGGGCTTGGTGGGTACGCCCGGGCGGTTGCCCCGCACGGCGTCAAAGCGGCCGGTGCCAAAGTAGTGGGCAATGATGCCGCCGCACAGGGCATCCGCCTTGTTGGAGAACACCGCGCACTGGATGCCCTCGGCTTTCAGTGCGTCCAGCAGCGCCGGAATGCCGGGGTAGGGCGCGGTCTTGTCCTCCTTGTGGGCATCGTACCGGGCGGTGAACTGCGCCAGCGTAGCCGCCAGCTGCGCCGGGGTGCGGGCGTCAGCGGGGGAGAATCGCTCCACCAGCTTGGGGATGCCGTTGCCCACCATCAGCTTGAACTGTGCCACCGTAAAGGTGGGCCAGCCGTTTTGTGCGCACACCCAGTTCCCGGCATCGGCAAGGTCGTCGATGGTGTTCAGCAGGGTGCCGTCCAGATCAAATAATACAGTCTTTATCATAAAATAGTCTCCGTTGGTCTGTGATACAAAAATGCCCCGCCGACCGTAGGTTCAGCGGGGCATCGCAAGTATACTTCTATATCTCCAGAAAATCAAGAGCCGCCAGCGGCACGCTGCGCACCGTGACCTTTTCTTTGCCGGGAAATACAAGGGTCAGGTTGGCGCGCTGCACCGTCACCGCCCAAGGAGATTGCAACGCGGTAAAGCAGGTGTCCGGGTGGAACACGCACAGCTGGTGCAGATGGCACCGGTGTTGCCGGCAGAGCAGCAGCTGTCCCTGCTGCTGCCATACGCCCTCCCGGTGCCAGCCCACGGCGGCAGCGCCCAGCAGGGCGGCAAACACCCCGGTGGGGATGAGCAGCGGCAGGGTAAGGGCAGGCAGGGTGGTGCGGGATACCGCCGTCAGCAGCAGGCAGAGCCCCAGCGGGATGCCTGCCGGTAAAAAGAACACTACGCTGCGGTCGGTGGTGTCGGCGCGGGTGTCCGGGGGCAGCTGCGCCATCTCCGGCAGCAGCTCCCGCAGCAGCGGGGTGCCCTCCCGCCAGACGAACAAAGGCAGCTCCGGGCGGCACGCCCCTGCCGAGACAAATACCGGGCAGTAATGCAGCGCCCATGTGGCGGGGGAGCGGCGCAGGTCGGCGTAGTTCAGCTGGCTGAGCCGCAGCCGCATCTCGTACCGGCGTACAAGCCCGCCCCGGCTGCCCAGCTGGGTATCGGTGCGCCAGACGGTGTAATGCACCGCCTGCAAAGCGCTGCGCACCAGACTGATGCAGAACAGCGTACCCGCCAGCACCAGCAGCCACGCCGCGCCCAGCGGCAGCCAGCGGGCGGCAAGCGCCGCCAGCTGTCCCAGCTGCGCAAGGGCAGCGGTCTGGGCGTCCGGGGCGTAGCTTTGGGTCTGGTGGATGGCCAGCCACCACAAAAACAGGGTGGACAGGCCGTTGGCACCCAGCACCGTAAAGGCCAGCTTTTCGCCGCCCTTGGGTGCGTGCCACAGCGGGTCTGTCACCGGCAGCAGCACATCGGCAAGCTCCGCGGCTTGCTGCCGGGTAAGATGTAGGGTAATGGTCTTGGTCTGCCCCACGGGGTACAGCACCACCCGGCAGGCACCGGTCAAGCGGTAGAGCAGGGGCTGCTCCAGCACCAGCGCCGCCAGACCCTCGGCGCGCAGGGCACGGTCCAGCCGCACGCCAAGCCGCCAGCTGACGTGCACTGTGCCCTCGGCATCCACCTGCCAGCGGCCGCCATAGTACACCGCCCAGCACACGGCGCTGATAAAGAAGAGCAATACAAGCTCCTGCCGCAGCGCCGCACGCAGGGCGTCCCAGTTGCGGTCAAAAAGCACCTGTACCAGCGGCAGAAGGTACACAAGCAAAGTCTTGCGCAGCAGATGCAGCGCCGCCAGCGGGTGGAAGTGCTTTTCCCGGTTCATACATCACCCTCCATCAGCACCGCCGCCAGCGCAGTGGCCTGTGCGGCGGGGATGCCGGGCAGCACCAATTGCAGCCCCGGGCTGCGCACAAGGAGCACAGTGCACCCTGCCGCCCACAGAAGCGGGGTGCGCAGCAGCTGCACCCCGGTGACCGCCCGGCGCGGGATGCGGTGCAGCACAGGGACAGCTACCCCGGCCTGCACCGTGACGCTGTCCGCCGTCAGGGCGGCAACAAAGCTGCAGCAGCGCGCCCGGACAAGCGCCACCAGCGCCGCCCATACAGCGCAAAAGACCGCGCCCGCCCACACGCTCTGCCAGAAGGCAAAAGGCGCGCAGACCAGCCCGGGCACAGCTGCCCAGACGCAGAGCACCCGGCGGGCGCGGGGCGGCAGCACCAGCGCGGTGCGCAGCAGCTCCTGCTCGCTCATTTGTGGGAGGAAAGACCCCACGCATCCATCAGCAGATGCAGGGTGTCGTCCTGTGTCAGGCACAGCAGCCGGTCCCACGGCAGCAGCACCGTGCTGCCGTGGGGGATGATGAACTCGGTATCCCGGGTGATGCTGACCAGAATGGCATCGCCGGGAATGGGGATCTCCTTGATCTCCTTGCCCGCGAACTGAAAGTCCTCCGGCAGCAAAATTTCATTCAGGCTGGCAGTGCCGCCGCCCAGAGACAGCAGCTGCCGGATGGTGTCGGTCTCGATCTCCCGCTCCAGGATATGGCTCAGGTTGTCGGTGCCGCACACCACGGTGTCCACGCCCAGCGTGTGCAGGATGTCCCGGTTTTTGGGGTTGGAGGCGCGCGCCACGGTGCGGTTCACGCCGAACTCCCGCTTGGCGATCTGGCACGCCACCAGATTGGTCTCGTCGGTGTTGGTCACCGCCACAAAGGCGTCGCAGCTGGCCACATCGGCGGTGCGCAGGGTGTCAAAGCTCAAGGAGTCGCCGCAGATGACCGGGATATCCAGCGTATCAGCAAGGGTGCGGCACAGCGCCTCCTGCGGCTCGATGATGGTCACCTTATGGTGGTGGGACAGCAGGCTTTGGGCAAGATACATGCCCACCCGGCCGCCGCCGGCAATACAAACTTTCATATCGTTACCTCGTTCTACGGTCTGTAAAGCAAAAACAGGCTGTTTTACTTGGAAAGTGCCCGGAACACCGCCTGCTCAGTCAGCACGGTGGGGCAGATGGTCTCCAGCTCGTAGGCCTTGTGGTACAAGATCTGCAGATGCGGGTCGGATACCCGGCAGATGACTTTATCCCGGCGGAAGATGTTCTTCGCCAGCTGTGCGGCCATCAGGTTCACCGAGTCCTCCTCGGTCACCGCCGCCACGGCGTCGCAGTTCTCCACGCCGCCCCGGCGCAGGGTGTCCGGGTCGGTAGGGTCGCCCACAAGGGCAGTGCCGTGAAAGGTATAATCGTCAAAGGCATCCAGACGCTTGAGCTGCTCAGGGTCCTTTTCCACCACCGAGATATCATGGCCGATGCGCTCCAGATCGCGGATCAGCGCCGCACCCACCTGATCGCAGCCGATCACCAGTATGTTCATGAAGGTTCACCTCGTTGTTCTCAGTGCTTTCAGCGCCGGGCGCAGAAAGCGGACAGACTTCTTATTTTTATAGTATAGCACATTTCCCGGGGCAGATAAATACAGCGCCCGGGGGAAAATTTCTATAATCTGTATGCACAGCGGCTCATAGTATGGTATACTGGAACTGCTTTTGAAATAAACTACGCATCCAACGGGTGCTGCAGGAGGGATTTATTACGTTTTTCGAGATCATCAAAGCGATCCTGATGGGTATCGTGGAGGGCATTACCGAGTGGCTGCCCATCTCCTCCACCGGTCACATGATCCTTGTGGAGCAGGTCGTCAAGTTCAATGCCAGTGAAGAATTCATGTCCATGTTCCGGGTGGTCATCCAGCTGGGTGCCATTCTGGCCGTGGTGGTGCTGTTCTGGAATAAGCTGTGGCCCTTTGGGCTGCGGCAGGGCAAGGTTATCTCCAAGCCCAGCGTGTGGAACCTGTGGTTCAAGGTGGTAGCCGCCACCCTGCCGGTGCTGGTCATCAGTCCGCTGGACGATTGGATGGAGGAGCACTTCTATAACTACATCACCGTAGCCGCCATGCTGATCTTGTACGGTGTGCTCTTCCTTGTGGTGGAGAACCGCCGCACCACGCCCCGGGTCACAAAGCTGGAACAGATCAGCTACCGGGACGCGCTGCTCATCGGCGTGTGGCAGTGCCTTGCCATCATCCCCGGCACCTCCCGCTCCGGCGCTACCATCGTGGGCGGTCTGCTGCTGGGTCTCTCCCGCGCCTGCGTGGCGGAGTTCACCTTTTATTTGGCCATCCCGGTCATGGCGGGTGCATCCCTGCTCAAGGTGATCAAGTTCGCGGTCTCCGGCGTATCCATCACCGGCACCGAGGTCGCTGTGCTGCTGGTGGGCTGCATCGTGGCCTTTGTCGTCAGCCTTGCAGCCATCCGCTTCCTGATGGACTACGTCAAGCGCCACGACTTCAAGTTCTTCGGCATCTACCGCATCGTGCTGGGTGCGATCGTGCTGGCTGTGGCGGCCATCACCGCGCTGGCATAAGAGAAAAGCTTAATAATGATAACAGGGGCTGCTGCACGGCATTCGGTGCAGCAGCCCCTGTTTTTTAGTATTAAACGCTTACTCTTCCGCTTTTTTCACCTTTACGCGCCACTTGTGGGACATATACTCCGAGCGCAGTTTGTTGGTAACAAAGGTCTGGCTGCTGTACAGGCCGTGGTGGCCGGAGAGCATAAAGCAGATACCGCAGCCCAGCGCGATGAGCTCCAGCCCGGCGCCGCTGAACAGCTCAAAGCCCAGCAGGATGGAGGGGATCAGGACGTTGGTGGCACCGCAGAAGATGGACACCAGCCCCACCGCCGCTGCAAACCCGGCGGGCAGACCCAGCAGCGGGCCGACCACGCAGCCGAAGGTAGCACCCACAAAGAAGCTGGGCACTACCTCGCCGCCCTTGAACCCGCAGGCAAGGGTCAGCGCGGTAAGGAAGATCTTGCACAGAAAATCCCACGGCAGTGCCTGTCCCTGCTCCACGGCGGCAATGATGACGCTCATGCCCGCGCCGTTATACCGCCCCACGCCGAAGAGATAGGAAAAGCCGATGACCAGCACGCCGCCCGCAAAGACCCGCACCCACGGGTTTGGGAGAAGCTTTGGCACGGTGTGCTCCATGAAGTGGAGGGTGTAGCAGAACAGGCGGGAAACGGCAGCGCAGGCCACACCCAGCAGGATGACCAGCAGGGCGGTGCGGACATTCAGTTCCGGCGCGGTGAGGGCAAAGTGGGTGGGCGCGATGCCAAAGACCAGCGAGCAGCCGTAGGCGATGAGGGCAGAGGTAAAGGCCGGGACAAAGGCGGCGGTAAAGGTCAGGCCAACATCCTCCACCATCATGGCAAAGCAGGCCGCCGCCAGCGGGGTGCCGAACAGGGCAGAGAAGAACGCAGCCATGCCGCTGATGGTGGCGGTGCGGCGGTCGTGGTCCTTGAGCCGCAGCAGGGTGCCGAGGTTCCAGCCGATGCTGCCGCCCATCTGCAGCGCAGCGCCCTCGCGGCCGGCAGAGCCGCCGCACAGGTGGGTGAGCACCGTACCCAGAAAGATAGCGGGCACCAGCAGAATGCTGACCGGTTCGCCGCTCTGCACAGCGCGGATAACGTTGTTGGTGCCCACGCCCTCGCACTTTGTTACCTTATAAAGGGCGGTGATGAGCAGACCTGCCACGGGCAAGAGGAACAGCAGCCAGGGCTGCGCGGCGCGCAGTTCGGTGGCGTGCTCGACAGCAAGGTGGAACAAGGTGCCCAGAAATCCACAGAGCAGACCCATGGGGACCGCCAGAAAGAACCATTGCAGCGCCACCCGGACGGCGGCTACGGCTTCGCGCCGGAATGTATCAAAATCGTTCATAGACATAACTCCTGTATCTTGACATCCGTTCCGCTTTTTGGAACCGATATAAAATAACACCACAGGGCAGGACTGTCAACCCCAAAATGGGCAGAAAAAACGGCGCTGCTCCATTTTCTGTTTACACCGCTCGGCCGGGTGTGCTATACTGAACAAAAGAGAGACCGCGCGGCAGACGCCGCCGGAAGGATATGGGAGGAAAAATACCATGGAAGCATCCAAAGTTTACTATACAGATTTCCGCTGTCCGGTGGGCACCAGCCTGCTGGAAAAGCTGCGCCGGGTGTGCATTGCCGCCGGCATCAAGGACATCGACATGGATGGTCGGTTCGTGGCCATCAAGATGCACTTCGGCGAGCTGGGCAATCTGGCTTTTTTGCGTCCCAACTACGCCAAGGTGGTGGCAGACCTGTGCAAGGAGCAGGGCGGTATGCCCTTCCTGACCGACTGCAACACCCTGTACCCGGGCAGCCGCAAGAATGCGCTGGAGCACCTGAGCTGCGCCCAGCTGAACGGCTTCTGGCCCATGACTACCGGCTGTCAGGTGATCATCGGTGACGGTCTGCGCGGCACGGATGAGGTGGAAGTGCCGGTGCCCAACGGCGAATACTGCAAGACCGCCAAGATCGGCCGCGCCATCATGGATGCGGACGTGTTCATCAGCCTGACCCACTTCAAGGGCCACGAGTCCAC
The DNA here is from genome assembly GCF_023347355.1 of Faecalibacterium sp. IP-1-18. Lineage (NCBI taxonomy): Bacteria > Bacillati > Bacillota > Clostridia > Eubacteriales > Oscillospiraceae > Faecalibacterium > Faecalibacterium sp. IP-1-18. The sequence goes on along the minus strand of NZ_CP094472.1, from coordinate 3,015,909 downwards.
CGGCTTCGGCGGTGCGCTCAAGAATATCGGCATGGGCTGCGGCTCCCGCGCGGGCAAGATGGAGCAGCACGCTGCCGGCAAGCCCGCCGTGCAGGAGGGGCTGTGCCGCGGCTGCCACCGCTGCGCCAAGGAGTGCGGCTCGGACGCCATTACTTACAATGCCGAAAACAAGGCGGTCATCGACTACGACAAGTGCAAGGGCTGCGGCCGCTGCATCGGCGCGTGCAGCTTTGACGCCATCTATTCTCCCAACGACTGCGCCAACGAGCTGCTGGACCGCAAAATGGCCGAGTACGCCGCCGCAGTCTGCCACGACCGTCCCTGCTTCCACGTTTCTCTGGTGCAGGACATCAGCCCCAACTGCGACTGCCACTGCGAGAACGATGCACCCATCCTGCCGGATATCGGTATCTTTGCGTCCTTTGACCCTGTGGCGCTGGATCAGGCCTGCGTGGACGCCTGCCTGAATGCCGCCCCGCTGCCCAACAGCCAGCTGGGTGCAAACCTTGCAAAGCCGGGCTGGAACTGCTACCACGACAACTTCAAGGACTCCAACCCCAACATCGAGTGGAAGGCCACCCTTGAACAGGCCGAGAAGGTGGGCATGGGCACCCGCCAGTATGTGCTGAAAAAGGTATAACGACAAAATGGGGCGCTGACCATACGGTCAGCGCCCCATTGCGCTTTAAAATTTAAGGTTGCGTTTAAGCCTCGCCGTTCGTCTCCGGCACGATATCGTCCAGCACGCTTTGCAGCGCCTGCCAGTTTTTCAGGGTGCAGCCGGGCAGGGTGTCAGCGTCCAGCCCTGCGTCCGCGATGCGGCCGGTCATGCTGTCCTTGTCGCTGAGCAGGTCCAGCGCGGCGTCCTTGACCAGCGGCCAAGCCTCGGCAAAGCCTTCCTGCTGGTTGTCGGTCAGGCCGTCGTACCAGCTGTAAAAGGCATCCTGAATGGCCTCCGGGGAGCGGCTGGACATCCGTGCGCCCTCGGCCCATTGCAGCAGCGATGCCGCCGCGATGACCGATTTCAAGGAGCAGCCGGATACCCCGGGCCCCCAGCCCAGACAGGGCGCAAAGGCGTTGGATGTGCCGGTGATGGAGAACACCGAGTTCTCGTCGAAATTGCCGGGGTTCAGCTCCCCGGTGTTGGCTTCTGTGGTGGAGGAAGGCAGCTCACTGCTGCCGGAAGCGGATGCGCTGTCCGAAGCGGGCGCAGCGCTGGATGCGGGGCTGCTTGCAGAGCCGCCGCAGGCTGCCAGCAGACAGCCCAGCAAAGCGGCGCACAGCAGCAGCGCAAGGGAGCGGATATATTTCGATGTCATAAGAAAAACCTCCGTAACTGGTGCTCCGGCAAGCCGCCGGAGCAAAGCGGGATCTACACCCTAAGTATACGTTCTGCGCACGGCGTTGTCAATCGTTCTGCGCAGGACGAATTTCAAGCAGCACCTGTGCAGGATATACAAAAATGCAGCTTGAATTTCGGGCAGTTCAACGCATTGACATTCTCCGCGCTGGCTCGTATAATCAAAAGCAGACAAGTGAATTTATCAGTGCGTGTAACTGTTCGATCAGGCATGAGCATCAGAGGGAAGGCGGCAACGGCATCCCTTTGGTTCTTGTGCCCTTTTCTTTTTCACAAGAGCTGCGGCATGGAAGCGGAGGAGTGCGGCGATGCAGGCTGTAAAGGTATTCAATAACAATGCGGTGTCGGTGGTCATGCCGGACGGCAGGGAAGCCATTCTCGTGGGCAACGGGCTTGGGTTTGGCCGCCGCCCGGGGGACGTGATCGACAAAAGCCGCGTTTCCAAGGTGTACTATGTGCAGAACGAGCTGCAGACCAAGTTCCTCAAGATGCTGGATAACGTTACCCCGCAGGTGATGCAGGCCGCCGAGCGCATCTCGCTGGCGGCAGAGGAGCAGGGCATTCTGCTCAGCAGCAAAAGCACCATCTCGCTGGTGGACCACATCAGTTTTGCGCTGGAACGTGTGGAAAAGGGCACCTTTCTGCCCAACCTCATGCTCTCGGAGACGCGGATGCTGTACCCAAAGGAGTACGCAGTGGGGCAAAGGGCGCTGGAACTTGTCCGGCAGTTCTGCGGCGTACAGCTGCCGGAGGACGAAGCGGGCTACATTGCCCTGCATCTGGTAGCCGGTGCGGCGGACGGCGCGCTGGCGTATGATACCGTAAAGTTCGTCAAGGCGGTCAAGGAGATCATCTGCGATACCTATCACTGCACCTTTGAGGAAGAAAGCCTTGAGACCACCCGCCTGACCGTGCACCTCAAGTTTCTGGCGGCGCGCATCTTGCGGCACACGCCTTGGCAGGACGCCGGGCTGGAATCCATGTATACGGTGCTTTTGCAGCGCGACAGCCGCAACGAGGTGTGCTTGCAGCGCATCAATGCCTATCTGCGGCAGGAATTTGATTACGAGCTGGATCATCAGGAGCAGGTCTATCTGCTCATCCACCTGACCAAGATCGTTGGATAAAATGTTTCAACAGGGCGTCCGGAAGCCCTGCAGAATAGAAATCATCCCCCCAAACAGTCAAGTCAAAAAGTGAGGAGTATTACACGATGAAAGAAAAAGTCATGAATGGCTTGGAAAAGTTCTCCAAAGCCATGCTCTCACCGCTGTCGTATATCTCGGCAGCAGGCCTGATCCTTGTGCTGGGTGCATTGCTTACCAGCACAAGCCTTAGTGCGATGATCCCCGTTCTGCAGTGGACCCCCATCAAGCTGCTGGGACAGCTGATCTACAACTGCATCATGGTCATCATCAACAACCTCAGCCTGATGTTCTGCGTGGGCATCGCAGCGGCGCTGGCCAAAAAGAACAAGCAGCAGGCTGCCATCATCGGCCTGATGAGCTACTTTATGTACCTGACCGCCGGCAATGTCACCCTGACCCAGCTGGGTATGCTGGCAGAGCCTGACCCGATGGTGGGTCTGTACGGCACCGGTCAGTCCACCGTGTTCGGCATCCAGACGGTGGATATGGGCGTGTTCGGCGGCATCCTGCTGGGTCTGGTCTGCGGCTGGGTGTACAACCGCACCTGTGAAAAGCAGTTCAAGGGCATCATCACCCAGATCTACTCCGGCAACCGCTGGTCCTTTACCTGCATGGTGGTCTTTTCCATCCTGTTCGGCTTTGGCTCCTGCTTCTTCTGGCCGCCGGTGCAGGGCGTCATCAGCGCACTGACCGATCTGATCGCCACCTCCGGCAACTTCGGCCTGTTCCTGTACGGCTTTTTGGAGCGCTTCCTCATCCCCACCGGCCTGCACCACCTCATCTACACCCCCTTCCAGTTCTCTGCACTGGGCAACAGCCTGACCGTGGGCGATGCCACCTACACCGGCTCCTACATCGTCATGATGATGGAGTACAGCATGGGTCTGCCCTTCTCGGACGGCATCGTGTGGATGTACACCGGCTTCACCAAGACCTTCGGCTACTTTGGCATCGTGGCGGCCTTCATCTTCTGCGCCCGCAAGGAGAACCGCAAAAAGACCGCTGCCGTTCTGGTGCCGCTGGCCTTTACCGCTTCTCTGGCTTCCATCACCGAGCCGCTGGACTTCATGTTCTGCTTCACTGCCCCCATCCTGTGGGTGGCACACGCCTGCATCTCCGGCCTGTTCATTGTGCTGCTGCACATCTTCCATGTCACCGGCTTTACCACCAACCTCCTCGGCTCGGTGCTGATGAACCTTTCTGCCGGTGCAGATAAGACCAACTATCCCACCCTGTACCTGCTGGCGCTGTGCCAGATCGCAGTGTACTTTGTGGTGTTCACCCTGCTGATCAAGGCCTTCAACCTGCACACCCCCGGCCGGGAAGAGGTGAGCACCGAGACCGCGGGGAGCGATGCACCCGCCAAGAAGGCAAGCGTGAAGAACGCTGCCGAGGTGCAGTGCGTCATCGACGGTCTGGGCGGCAAGGAGAACATCCTGTCGGTGGACAACTGCTTCACCCGCCTGCGGGTAAACATCAAGGACCCCGCAAAGCTGGACGAAGCTGCCATCAACAAACTGCCGAACAGCGGCATCGTGAAAAAGGGTACCGATATCCAGATCGTTTACGGTCTGCAGGTAGCCGATATCAAGCGTGCTGTGGAAGCACAGCTGGAAAACCAGTAAACCGCTTTTCCGCGCCCCGGCGGACTGCGCCGGGCTAACCTGAAAATACAAAAAAGGAGCGTTTAACTATGGTCATTACCATCGCTGGCGGCGGCAGCACTTTTACCGCCGGTATCGTCAAATCCATCGCCCTGCGCCGGGAAGAACTGGAAGTGGACGAGATCCGTCTGTTCGACATCAACAAGGAGCGGCAGGACAAGGTTGCCGTTGTGGTGGACTGGGTCCTGCACAAGGAACTGAATACCGACATCAAGCTGGTGGTCACCACCGATGTGCAGCAGGCTTACACGGATGCCTCTTTTGTGTTTGCCCAGATGCGTGTGGGCGGCTACGCCATGCGTGAGCAGGACGAAAAGATCCCCCTGCGCCACGGCTGCGTGGGACAGGAGACCTGCGGCTGCGGCGGCATGGCCTACGGAATGCGCACCATCTTCCCCATGATCAAGCTGATCGATGACGTGGAAAAGTATGCCAAGAAGGACTACTGGATCCTGAACTACTCCAACCCCGCCGCCATCGTATCCGAAGCCTGCCGCAAGCTGCGCCCGAAGGCACGGATCATCAACATCTGCGATATGCCCATCGCCATCATTGACGTGGTGGCAGCTGCCATGGGCATCCAGAACAAGAAGGAGATCGTCTACGATTACTTTGGCCTGAACCACTTCGGCTGGTTCACCTCCATCCAGTACCACGGCGAGGATCTGATGCCCAAGCTGCGCGCCTACATCAAGGAGAACAAGATCCTTCTGCCGGAAAGCTACCTCAAGGGCATGGGCGCGCTGACTTCCTCCAGCAACCAGAACCGCCACACCAAGGGCAGCTGGTACTATGTGTGGAAGGGCGAGTACGAGATCATGGAAAACTTCCCGGAGTACCTGCCCAACACCTACCTGAACTACTATCTGCAGGCCAAGGAGTTCGTGGAGCACTCGGACCCGAACCACACCCGCGCCAACGAGGTGGAGGAGACCCGCGAAAAGAACCTGTTCGACGGCATCGACCACTACCTCAAGACCGGCGAGGTGGACGCCAACACCTTCTATGCCGGCAGCCACGGCGACTGGATCGCAGATCTTTCCGCTGCGCTGAAGAACGACACCAAGGCACGCTTCCTCATCATCACCGAGAACCGCGGCGCGATCCCCAATATGCCCTATGACGCAATGGTGGAGCTGCCCGCCTACATCGGCAAAAATGGCCCGGAGGTCATTGCCCGGGACAACATCCCGCTGTTCCAGCAGGGCTTGATGATGCAGCAGCTCAACAGCGAAAAACTGCTGGTAGAGGGCTGCGTGGAAGGCAGCTACGAGAAGGTGCTGCAGGCCTTTACCCTGAACAAGACTGTGCCCAGCATGAGCGTTGCAAAGGCCATTCTGGACGATATGATCGAAGCCAACAAGGGCTACTGGCCGGAGCTGCACTGAGCAGCCGGTTTTCCCGCCGCCGCAGGCATTGCCGCCTGCGGCGGCTTTTTTATGCGCATTGACCTTTGCAGAGCAAGGGCTTATAATGAGAAAAAACCAGTAAAAACGAAAGGAAGCACACCCATGCAAAACCAAGTCCCTGTATCCCAAAACCGCCCGGTCACCGGGCGCTTTGCGCCCAGCCCCAGCGGACGGCTGCATCTGGGCAATTTGGCGTGCAGCCTGCTGGCATGGCTCAGCGCAAAAAGTCAGGGCGGGCGCATCGTGCTGCGCATCGAGGACCTGGACGCCGAGCGCTGCCCCCGCGTCTACGCCGACCTGCTGGAGCAGGACCTTGCGTGGCTGGGGCTTACGTGGGACGAGGGCGGCAGCACCGGCGGCGCACACGCGCCCTATTACCAGAGCGAGTGCGGGGACATCTATACCCAAAGCTACCGCAAACTGGAGCAGAGGGGGCTGGTGTACCCCTGCTTTTGCTCCCGCTCCCAGCTGCACGCCGCCAGCGCACCCCACACCTCGGACGGCAACGTCATCTACCCGGGCACCTGCCGGGGACTGACGCCGGAAGAGATCGCGGAAAAGCGCAAAAAGAAAGCCCCTGCCTACCGCCTGATGGTGCCGGACGAGGCCATCACCTTTACGGACGGCTGCATGGGCACCCACACGGAAAACCTGCTGCGGGACTGCGGCGACTTCTATCTGCGCCGGGCAGACGGGGTATTTGCCTATCAGCTGGCGGTGGTGGTGGACGATGCCCGCATGGGCGTCACCGAGGTGGTGCGCGGGGCAGACCTGCTTTCCTCCACGGCGCGGCAGCTGTACCTGTACCGGCTGCTGGGCTTACAAGCGCCCCGCTTTGCCCACTGCCCGCTGCTGCTGGCAGCGGACGGGCGGCGGCTGTCCAAACGGGACGGCGACCAGAGTCTTGAAAACCTGCGGGCAAAATATACCGCCCCGGAGATCATCGGCAAGCTGGCGTATGCCTACGGCCTGCAGCCGGAGCCTGTGCCCCGCACCCCGGAAAGCCTTGTGCCGGACTTTGCGTGGGCAAAAGTCCCCAAGCAGGATATCTGCCTGCCCGAGGGGCTGTTCTGAAAAAGGAAATGAAAAAACGACTCCTGCCAGCGCCAAAGGCGCTGACAGGAGTCGTTTTTTCTTTCTTTCTTAGGCTCTCCGCACCTGCGGCAGCTGGCTGCGCTCGAGGGCGGTAAAGGCGCTGTCCAGCGCCAGTGCCAGCAGCGCACCCAAGGCTACGTCAATGCAGCTGTGCTGCTTGAGCAGCACGGTGGAGCAGACGATGGAAATGCACAACACAGCGGCGGCGGGACGCATCCAGCGGCGGCGGGGCGCATCAAAAATGCGGCTGCGGTAGTACGCCAGCAGCAGCGTTACCGAGTTGAACACATGAATGGACGGGCAGACGTTGGTGGCGGTGTCGGTGCGGTACAAAAAGCGCACAGTCTGCGCAAAGATATCGCTGCCCGGCACCCAGTAGGGGCGCAGGTCCAGCGCCGTGGGCAGCACGGCGTAGCACGCCAGTGCAATGGTCATGCCGGAGAACAGCGGCAGGCATAGCCGCCAGAAGTCCTCCCGCGGGGCCTTCCACAGCAGATAGAACAGGGTGAAGGGAATCCACAAAAACCAAGCAAAATAGGGGATCACCGCATATTTGCAGAAGGGGATCAGATCGTCCAGACGGCAGTGCACCAGAATGCTGCGCAGGGGGACGTTTGCCTCCAGAGAGTGAAAAACGGAAAGATAAAATATAGTATACAGCGCCATGAACCCGATGGGGTGGCGCGCAAGCCAGCTGCGTTTCATAGAATAGCCTCCTTTTGCAGAAGAGCAGAACTCGATAGCATTGAGAAATTATACGCCCGAACGATGAAGATTGCAAGAACGAAAGGTGAAAACTTTGTCAAGCGCTGAAAAAATAATTTGTGGAACTTGTAAAAAATACCGTCGCTCTTCTGCTGATAATACGAATCAGAGGGGCGGTTTCCTGCAAAAAAGAAAAAATCCACCCCTTCACCGGTCTGTAAGGATCGGTAAAGGGGTGGATGCCAAAAATTCAGATCACACTCTGCTCCAGCCAGCTGCCCCGGCGGAAGCGCAGGTAGAAGCACAGCGAGCGGAACACCCAGTCCAGATACATCCCCATCCAGATGCTCAGCAGCCCGCCGCCGAAGCACAGCACGGCCAGATAGCAGAAGCCCACCCGGAACGCCCACATGGACACGATGCTCACGGTCATGGTAAACCGGGCATCACCGGCGGCGCGCAGGATGTTGGGCAGGGTAAAGCTGGACGGCCACACGAACAGGGAAACGATGTTGAACCACACCATGATGTCCAGCGCCATGGCCTGCGCCTCCGGCGAGAGGTTGAACAGAGACACCGCGAACCGGTTGGCAAAGAAGAAGGCCGAAAGGTTCATCACCCACGCGCCGCAGTAGGCGGTCAGCATCAGGCGGCGGGAGTAGTACACTGCCTGCTCCTTTTCGCCCGCACCCAGACACTGGCCCACCACGGTCAGGGCAGCCATGCCCACGGCGTTGGCGGGGATGTTCAGGAAAGTGGTGGTGGTATTGGCAACGGCGTTGGCGGCAATGGCTGCCGTGCCAAGGGTGGAGGTCAGGCTGGAGACCGACAGCTTGCCGATCTGGAACATGCCGTTCTCGATACCGGCGGGGATGCCCACCCGCAGGATGCGCCGGATCAGCCCGCCGTTCGGAGCCATCGCCCGCAGGCTGTCCACCCGCAGGGCGCAGCCCGGCTTTTGCAGCAGATACAGCACCGCCGCGCAGGCAATGGCGCGGGACACAAGGCTTGCCAGCGCTGCGCCCATGACCCCCATGCCGAAGCCGTAGATCAGCACCGCGTTGCCGCCGATGTTCACCACGTTCATCACCAGACTGGACAGCATACTGATCTTGCTGTTGCCCTGTGCCCGGAACAGCGCCGCACCGGCGTTGTACAGGCCGATGAAGGGATAGCTCAGCGCCGAAAGCAGAAAGTAGGTCTCGGCATAGTGCATCACGTCCGCATCAATGGAGCCGAAGATGCCCCGCAGGATGGCGTGCCGCCCGCCGATGACCACCGCCGCCACCAGCACACTGAAACTGGACAGCACAAATAAAATCTGCGCAGCCGCCGCCTTGGCGTTTTTCGGCTCCTGATGGCCGATGTACTGGCTGGTGACCACCGCGCCGCCGGTGGCCAGTGCGCTCATGATCTGGATCATCAGGGTGTTGAAGCTGTCCACAAGGCTCACGCCGGACACGGCGGCTTCGCCCACCGAGGATACCATTAAGGTATCGGCCAGACCAATGGTCACGCTTAACGCCTGCTCCGCGATCAGCGGTAGCAGCAGCGCCACCAGCGCCTGCCGTGGAAACAGGGGAGTGGATGTGAATTTGGACGATTTCATGCTGTCCTCCGTTGCAAATGACAAAAAAGCTCGAATGCTTCTATCATACAGCGGAAGCTGTCGAAATGCAAGAGGTTGTATACAAGAAAGTGCCAAAAAGCAACAGTCTGCCGTGTGCAGTGCCCTTTACCCATGGGCACAGTTGTGTTAAAATAAGGTTGCAGCCGCCCCGCTGTGCAGGAGAGGGGCGCTGTTTTGGTAAATGATAAGATATATGATAAGAAGTTGAGGACCCATAAGGGGGTACAGTATGCAGCAAACTGCGCATAAGGTCGTTGTCATCGGGCATCGCAACCCGGACACCGACTCCATTTGCTCTGCCATTGCCTATGCAGAGCTGAAAAACAAGACCAGCGATCTGGTCTGCGAGGCCCGGCGTGCGGGCAAGATGAATCAGGAAACGGAATTTGTGCTGAAAAAGTTCGGGGTCACGCCGCCCCGGATGTGCACCGACGTCAACCCTAAAATTCGGGATGTGGATTACCGGCAGGTGCCCGGCATCCCCGGCTCCACCAGTCTGCGCAAGGCGTGGGAGATCATGCGCGACCAGAAGATCGACACTCTCCCCGTGACCAGCGAGGATGACGAATTGCAGGGTGTCATCACGGTGAAGGATATCGCCACCGCTAACATGGACCTGTTCGACACCGGCATCCTTGCCAAGAGCCGCACCAGCTACCGCAATATTCTGGAAACGCTGGGCGCTACCATGGTGGTGGGCAGCGAGGATGCGGAGTGCACCACCGGCCACATCCGCATTGGCACCGCCACCCCGGAAATGCTGGAAAGCAGCATGGAAAAGGGCGATATCGTCATCCTGACCAACCGCTACGAAAGCCAGCTCTGCGCCATCGAGAAGGAAGCTTCTCTCATCATCATCTGCAACGGCGCAAAGGTGGGCCGCACCATCCAGCACATTGCCGCCGAGACCGGCGTAGCCATCATGAGCGCCCCCTGCGATACCTATGCGGCGGCAAAGCTCATCAGCCAGTGTGCACCCATCTCCTATTACATGACCCGGGACGATATCATGAAATTCACCCTCGTCACCCCGGTGGCAGACGTCACCCGCGTGATGGCAAAGGTGCGTCACCGGTATTTCCCCATTCTGGATGCAGACGGCAAGTACTGCGGCATGATCAGCCGCCGCAATATCATCAACCTGCGCAAGCGCCGCATCATTCTGGTGGACCACAACGAGGCCACACAGGCGGTGGAGGGCTTTGATCAGGCCGAGATCCTGGAGATCATCGACCACCACCGCATCGGCAGTCTGGAGACCAGCGGCCCGGTGTACTTCCGCAACCAGCCGGTGGGCTGCACTGCCACCATCGTCACCCAGATGTACGATGAAAATGGCGTGACCATCCCGCAAAAGACCGCCGGTCTGCTGCTGGCCGCCATCCTTTCGGATACGCTGGTGTTCCGCAGCCCCACCTGCACCCCCGTTGACGTGAACGCCGCCAACCGTCTGGCAAAGATCGCCGGGGTGGACATCAACGAGTTTGCCAACGAGATGTTTGAGGCCGGCGAAAAGCTGGACGGCAAGACCGCCGAGGAAGTGTTCTTGCAGGACTTCAAGGTGTTCATGTGCGGCGATATCCGCTTTGGCGTGGCGCAGGGCAGCTACATGACCCGCAAGAACCTGACCGCCGCCGAGGCGCTGCTGAAGCCCTATCTCGAGGAGGCACGCAACAAGCAGAACGTGGAGGACATCTATATGCTGCTGACCGACGTGCCCAAGGAAGAGAGTGTGGTCATCTGCGATGGACGCTACGCCGCCGGGGTGCTGACGGATGGCTTCGACACCCAGCCCGCCGCCGATGCCAGCTGGACGCTGCCGGGCGTGGTGAGCCGCAAAAAGCAGTTCATTCCCGCCCTGATGACCGCTTATCAGGAGCTGTAAAGGGACACCGCTGTGTTTGATTTTCTTTCCAAAAAAGATCGCACCCCGCCCGCACTGCCGGAAGGCACGGAGCGGCGGCGCTACACCATCACCGGACAGGTGCAGGGGGTGGGTTTCCGCTATCGTGCGCGGTACGCCGCGCAGACCCTTGACCTGACCGGCTGGGTGCAGAACGAGGACGATGGCAGCGTGACGCTGGAAGTGCAGGGCGACCCGGATAAGTTCATGTCCCTGTTCGCCATGATCCAGAAAAGCGACTATATCCAAATTACCGGCATCCGCCAGAAGGATATCCCGCCCGACCCGTGGGAGCGCGGGTTCTCGGTGAAGGGATATTAAAGGAACTGAATAGAAACAGAGCGCCTGACACTGCGGTGTCAGGCGCTCTGTTTTATCATATTATATTTTCACCCCAGCACCTTGAGGGGGGAGTTTTCCACCCACAGGGTATGATCCAGCAGGCGGGTGACGGCAAGCCGTCCATTTGCCGTTACCCGGGCGGGGTCGAGGGCGTAGAAGTCGCTCTCGGTCAGGTTTTCCGGGTCGGCGGTGGGGGAGATGCCCGCCACGCATACCCAGTGTCCGTAGGTGCTGCTGGTGGCAATGTGGGGGTAGTTCACCTCGTTCCAGCCGGAGGAAGTCAGGTGGTATTCATAAGTAGAGGTGCGGTTCGTGTGGCGCTTTACCCCGCTGACCGTGGTATTTTTTAGGTGCACGATCACCGGATGCCCGGCGGAAAGCTCGCTGTACAGCTTTTTCAGGCACTCGGCGCGGGTGCCGGAGTACCCTGTGTAGCCCGCTGCCGACCACACCGCCCCGTTCGACCACATCCCGCTGCCGGAGCACACCTTGCCGTCCAGAATGGTGCGGGCGTAGCGCAGCGCGTACAGGCTGCACTTGCCGGAGGTCTGGTTGCCGATGGAAAGAATGTGGCTGGTGTCGAAGCTGAGCAGCCGGATGCCGTTTTTCTCTTTCAGTTCAGCGGCGTGGGCATGGGGCAAAAAGGCGCACAGCAGCAAAACCAGCGCCAGAACTGCCGCCGCCAGCCGCTGTGCCGCGCGGGCGGGACAGTGTTGCATGGGTACTTCCTCCAAGTTCGTTTCAATCTGGACATGATTTTACCACCAAAACGTGGTGAAAATGTGTAAAAAGGCAAAATAATGGGGAAACCCTCCCAGAGGGAGCTGGCGCGGCGCAAGCCGCGTCTGAGGGAGTTAACACCGCTAACACAACATATGTCCAAATTTAAGCGCTCCCGCACCCGGCAAAACTGCGCCGCCGGGGCAGGGAAACGGAGATTCCGTAGACTGTCGACAGACTTTATTCCGGAATATATCAGAACTGCAACAAATCCCGCTTATTTTCATCATTTTCACGAAACTGTTTCGGGAAGTTTAGCGATATTCCCGATTGACAAAACCGTCAGGCGTCGGATATAATCAGGGCAGAAAGGCAACGATGGTTGCGAAAGCCTTTCGAGAAAAAAGAAACATATCCACAAAAAACGCTGATTGGAGGGATACCCCTATGAAGAAACTGTCAAAGATTGTCGCTCTGCTGCTTGCAGGCGCAATGGCTATGGTGATGCTCACCGCCTGTACCGGCGGCGGCAACACCAGCAACATGAAAGAGGACACAAAGACTGAGGATGAGGTTCTGAGCAAGTACAGCACCAGCACTGTGGCAGTAAATGACAGAACGATGAAAGCTGAAGCAGAAAAGTTCTTGAACGAGAAGCTCAATGTTTCCGGCAGTATTTTTGGCTATAAATTCGTTCTTGGCTATGATGTAAAGGGTAAGACTGAGAATGCAGAGTTCCTGACGGTTCTCGTAGCGGCGAACGTTACCTATAAGGATACGCTGTTGGGCGCTATTCTGGATGAGATCTCGAGGAAGATCAATACCGATACGAATGTCAACATCAACCAGGATGGCAATTGGACGAAGATTGGCGTTGTTGTTAAGACTGACGTCAATACCAAACAGAGCTACATGGCAATTGCGTTCAAGGTCAAGAACCCCAAATACCACAAATAAGTAAAGAATCATCAGTCCTTTCTTTCCCCGGAGAGCACCCGCCCTCCGGGGCTTTTTGTTTTGACCGTGGCAAATGCCGTTTGCCTTTACGACCCCTCCCGTGAAAATGCGTTTGGAGCGCTCCGCAGAGCGCGACAAACGCGAAATAAAAATAATTCTTCCGCTGAATATGCGCAAAGCGCACGCGGCGCGCATTCCAAATCGTCCTGCCCCGCCCGGGGCTTTTTTGCGCTCTGCCCAAAAATCCCGGCAAAAAACAGGCACACTTGCCATTGACGAACCCTGCCGCGCTGCTGTAAAATGAAAACAGAATGCCCTGTGCATCCGCATGGGCCCCCTGCATTTTATAAAAGGAGCATTGCATGAAAAAGTTAAAGCGTCTTGCGGCTGTTCTGCTGGCCGGTATCATGGCACTGGCACTGTTCACCGCCTGCGACAGCAGCGACCCCGGCAACCCCGAGTTTGATCCCAAGGTGGAAAGCGCCTATCAGAAAGCGCTGAATAAGACATTCGGGACGAGCTTTGAAAACGATGCCGACATCAAGAGGCTGGCCATCGAGCACATCGAGGAGAAACATGGCGCAGACAGCCTGACCGGTGAGATGCTCTACAAAACAGATGGCGATGGTAAGACCACGGTGCGGCTGGTGCAGATCTGCTATGATGTGCGCAAAAGCACGAAAGAGAACTATGTGCCGCTTTTCTACGAGGCCGCCAAAACCGCAGCCATCAAAGCAAACTATACCAATGTTCAAGCCCTGCTCCGCACCGTGAACGAGGAGATTGCCAACGCAAAGAAAAACGGCCGGACGCTGGAGCTTACTGCGCTGGGTGTCGGCGCATGGACCATTGGCGGCAAGACCTATGTTGCCATCGGCTTTGAGCTGACCAACACCACCCCGCAGAACTGAACCCCACCCCGCCCCGAGGAGCACCCCGCTCCCCGGGGCTTTTTTGCGTACGCCCTCTCAGGCGCTCCCGCGCCAGCTCCCCCAAAGGGGGAGCCAAGGTCTGAGGCTTGTTGCTGAAGTCTTAGGTGTAATGAGAAAGCTTCCGGCAGTGCCCTTGCCTCTCCCTTTGGGAGAGGTGGATGCGAACGTAGTGAGCAGACGGAGAGGGCGCACGCAGTTCGCCAAGCCAACCCCTCCCGGCGGGCTTTTTTTCGCCTTTTTGTGACAAACCCCGCCCGCTGTGGTACAATAAAAGGGTATCGAACTCACACAGAAAGGACGTTTCCATGCAGCTGTTTGAACTGGTCAGCCCACGGCTGTTCCGCCCGCTGGCGGGGCCCAACCGGGCGTTTTATGCAGAGCTTTTGCTGCTGCTCTGGGAGGAGTGCCGCCATACGGCAGATTACAGCATTTCCCGCGCCGAGGCCGTCTCCCGCGCCGAGGATTATTTTGCCGCGCTGGCAAAGCCGCTGGCGCTGGACGCCGATGGCGCGGGCGATGAGGACGAGCAGCCCACCCGCGACCCCCACACGCTGGCGGTGGGCTTTTTGCTGCGTCTGCGCCGCACCGGCTGGCTGGAGGAGCAGCCCGGCAGTTATGAGAGCGAGCCGACCTTTGCCTTTATGCCGGAAGTCACCCCGCTGCTGGACGCGCTGGAAGAGATATTGAACCCCCGGGTGGTCACCTACACCGGCAAGCTGTACAAGGCGTGGCAGCTGCTGGGCAGCATCGGGCAGGAAAAAAGCCCCTACGAGAACGTGCTGCGGGAGGTGGCGGCAGACCTTGAGACTTTGAACAAGTCCCTGCGCGCCCTCAACGCTTCCATCGGGCATTATATCGACCGCCTGACCCATAACCGCACCCCGCAGGAGGTGCTGGAACTGTTCGACCAGTACGAGGAAAAGGTGGTGGCGGCGGCGTACCATCGCTTTAAAACCAGCGATAACCTGTTCAATTATCGCGCCTATCTGGAAGAAGAACTGGACGACTGCGAGCAGAACCAACTGCCCCGGCTGGCGCTGGACTACGCCCGGGTGGAGCGCTGCGCCCCCGGCGAGGCTGCGCCCCGGGTGCGTGCCCTCATCCAGCAGCAGCGGGACGCGCTGGAGGAGATGAGCACCCTGATGAAGGAGATCGACGCCAGCCACATCCGCTACCGCAAGCGTGCGGTGCAGCGGGCACAGTTTTTGCTGCTGAGCGACCGCTCGGCGCAGGGCAGCGTCACCGCCCTGCTGCGCCGCTATGCGGAGGACATCCGCAGCCCGGAGCAGCTGTTTGAGCCGGACGACGGCCCGGTGGCGGCGCGGCTGCACCTGTACCCGGCGGCAGTGTTCGGCGCAAAGCCGCTGTATCCCCCCGCCGCGCCCCGCACAGAAGCACCTCTTGCCCCGGTGCGCACCGAACCCCTTGACCCCGACCGGCTGCGGCAGGAGCAGCAGCTTTTGCTGGACTACGCCCGCCTTGCCGTCACCGAGGAAAACGTGGCGCTGCTGGCGCAGCAGGCATTGGCCGCCCGCGGGCAGGTGAACGCCTCCACCCTTGTGGAGGAATACCCGAACGATTTTACAGGCATCATCGGCCTGCACACCTATTCCCAGTCGCCGCACCGGGAGTATGATATCACCATGACCGGAAACTGGGTGGAGCGCGGCGGCTTCCGGTTTCAGGATTTTGTCCTGACCCGCCGCAAGGAGGTAAACACGGATGGCAACCATTGATCTGCTGGAAGAGACCGCAAACTATCTGCTCAACCACTGCTTTGTGCTGGGCTGCGTAGAGGAACAGCGGGCAAAATATCTGTATATTCAGGATCACCTCAACGAGGTGCGTGCGGTGTTCAAACCGCTGGGCTACGCGGTGCTTTTGTACCCCGCGCCCATGCAGGCGGCGGCGCTGGTCAACGAGCATGAGGGCAGTCAGGCGCGGCTGCTCAAGTACGAGAGCATTTTGCTGCTGGTGCTGCGGCTTTTGTACCTGCAAAAGCGGGAAAGCCTTGCCGCCAGCGCAGACGAGGTGCTGGTGACCGTAGAAGAAGTACAGGCCGAATTGCAAAAGATGAATCTGCCCCGCAAGCTGGATCAGCAAACGCTGGAAAAGCTCATGCGCACCCTGCGCCGGTACAATCTGGCGCGTCCGGTGGGACGGCTCTCCGGGCTGGACAGCCGCATCGAGGTATTTCCCACGGTGCTGCTGGCGCTGCCGGACGCTGACCTTGCGGATGCCGCCGCCGAGAGCGCCCGCACCCGCACCGAGCTTGGCCTGTACGAGCGCCCGGAGGGGGCAGACATGGAAGCAGGGGAGGGTGAAGCATGATCGAACTCAAACGCCTGAAACTGATCAACTGGCACAACTTTGAAAATACCACCTTCGACTGCGCCCGCCTGACCTATATGATCGGCGTGAACGCCGTGGGCAAGACCACCATTCTGGACGCCATCCGCTACTGCCTGACCACCAACCGCAACTTCAATGCGCTGGGCAATAAAAAGAGCGGCCGCACCCTGCAAGGCTCTGTCCACGCCAAGCAGCGCGGCGAAAACGCCTACCGCCGCCCGGGGCATACCGTGGCGTATATCGGGGCGGAGTTCTGGGACAGCGTAAAGCACACCAGCTTTGTCATCGCAGTACGGGTGGAGTCCGAAGGCCCCATGCAGGAGCTGCACCCCGGCGACCAGACATGGTACATCTCCGAGGACGGCATCACGCTGGAGCAGCTGCCCTTCATCGACCCGCGCACCGGTGCGCCCAGCGCCAAGGAGGACTTCAAGCCCGCCGAAGGGCGGCTTTCCTACACCCGCAGCCCCAGCGAAGCGCGGGACAGAATATGCCGCGCACTGGGCATCGGGCGCGCAGCCAGCCCGCTGGGCAAAAAGTTCAACGAGGTGTTCCAGATGGGCACCAGCATGGACGAGATCCCGAATTTCCGGGAGTTTCTGTACCAGTACATCCTCCCGCAGCCGGAACTGGACTTGGAAGCCTTGCAGGGTGACCGCTTGGAGCTGGAAAACCTGCACGCCGTTCTGGCGGAAGCCCAGACCCGCGCCGATGCGCTGGACGAGATCGTGCGCTATGGCCGCGAAGCCACCGAAAAACAGACCGAAGCTCTTGTGAACCGGGGTGCCGCCCTGCTGGCGCGGGCTGCTGCCGATGCCGGGGAAAAGGCCGTCTGGCAGGAGCGGGTAGACGCCGGACGCCGCCAGCAGGAAACGCTGCGCACCCGCTACGCCGAGGCCAAGACCGCCGAAGCGGAAGCCCGCCGCGCCTACCTGACCGCCCACAGCGCCGCCGGTGCCAGCGGCGAGGGCCGCGCACTGGACGCCCTCAACGAGGAGCTGGCGCACCGGCAGACCGCACTGGATGCCGCCGCCCGCCGCGCCGACATCGCTGAAAAGGCCGCCGAAAAGACCGGCAATCTGCTGGCGGTGCTGCGCCGCAGCGGTTTTGCCGCCGGGCAGAAGCTGGCAGACCTGACCCCTGACACCCTGCCCGCCCTGACCGACTGGCTGACCGCACAGGAAAAGCCGCTGGAAGAAGCCTATTTTGCCGCCCGGCAGCACACCGCCGCCCTGCAGCGGCAGCAGACCGAGAAACGCGCCGAGCTGGATGCCGTATCCGGTGGCAAATGGGTGTACCCCCACGGGGACGCCGCCACCCGGGTGCGGGACGCCGTGAATGCCGAGCTGAAAAGCCGGGGCATGGAGCCGGACGCCCGCATCTTCTGCGAGCTGCTGAACGTGGAGGACGAGAGCTGGCAGGACTGCGTGGAAGCCTGTCTGGGCGACCGCCGCTTTGATATCCTTGTGCCGCCCGCCCACTACGCCGCCGCAAAGAGCGCCTTTGTGGCGCTGAAGGATAAGGTTGGCCCCATCAGCCTGCTGGACACCCCGGGTCTGCGCAAGGCCAATCGCCGCGCCGACACCGCCCCCGCCGACAGTCTGGCGGCACAGGTCACCAGCGAAAACCCGCTGGCCGCGCAGTACGCAGACACCATCCTGCGCCGCATCGTCTGCTGCGACACCCCCGACACGCTGGAAAACTATCTCGACAGCGCCACCCGGGATCTTTTGCGCCACCACCCCTTCCGGTTGGAGCGTCTGCGCACCCCGCAGCGCTATATCGGTCTGGAAGCCCGCCGCGCCCGCGCCGGGGCACTGGCAGGGGAGATGAACGCCCTTGCTGAAGAAGTACGCGCCGCCGCACAGGCAGAGCAGAACCTGAAAGCCGCATACAGCCAGTACCAGACCCTTTTGCGCGGCACAACGCTGGAAGAACTTGCCGCCTTGTGGGACGCCCGCGCCGCCCTGACCGCCGCCCGCGCGGCGGTGGACGAGCAGGCCGCAAAGCTGGCCGAGTGCCGCGAGAATCCGCTTTTGCAACAGCTGTATAAAGAGGAAGAGGTGCGCGAAGCCGCATGGGAAGCCGCCCGCACCGCCGTGGAGCAGACCGGCGGTGACCTGCGCGTATGCGAAAAACAGATCTCCTCCTGCGAGGCGGAGCAGCAGAAGGCGGTGGACACCGCCGAAAAGAGCGCACAGGCCGCCGAGAGCTTTTTTGCCGCCCATCCGCTGGTGGAGCCGCTCTCCCGCAGCCGTCAGCAGGCGCTGACCGGGCCGGACAAATCTCCCCGCGCCGCCGCGCAGGCTGCCGAAAAGGCACAGGCCAAGCTGGACGATGCCCTGACTGTCTACCTGAACAGCACGCTGGAACCGGCGCAGAAGGCCTACAACCAGCGCTATGTCTGCGATTATCCTCTGGGGCTTGCCGGGCTGGAACAGTACCGCGCCCAGCATGAGAGCCTTGTGCGCATCGATTTGGAGCGCTACGCCGCCCGTCTGGAGCAGGCGCAGCGGGACTGCAAGGACCGCTTCCGCAAGGATATCCTGTTCCGCATGAAGGACGATATCTTCAACGCCCGGCGGCAGTTCCGGGAGCTGAACAAGGTCATGGAGCAGCTGACCTACGGCGAGGAAGTCTACCGCTTTGAGCTGGAGCCCAGCCGCGACCCGCAGCTGGCGGCGTTCTATCAGGTCATCGTGGATAAGGGCAACCAGCAGATGACCGAGGGCGACTCTCTGGACAACCTTGCCGCCACCGCCGACCCCGCCTACGAGCGTCAGGTGGACGAACTGATGGAAAAGATCATGGCAGACGTGGACGAGAACACCCGCGCCCGACAGGAGGGACGCACCGCTGCCGGTGCCACCCTTTCGGACTATGTGGACTACCGCACCTATCTGGACTACGATATCAAGGTGACCAATCAGGTCACTGGGCAGCAGGCGTATCTTTCCCGCGTCAGCCGCGATTCCTCCGGCGGCGAGAATCAGGCACCCTTCTATGTGGCCATCTGCGCCAGCCTGCTGCAAATTTACCAGAAGAGCGAAAACAGCATCCGTCTGGTGCTGCTGGACGAAGCCTTCAGCAAGATGACCAGCGACCGCATCCGCCCCATGATGGAACTGTTCCGCCGCCTGCAATTGCAGGTGCTGCTCATCTCCACCGTGGAAAAGAGCACCGCCATCCAGCCCTACTGCGATATCACCTACTCCATCGTCCGCCACGGCGACGCCAACGCCATCGCGCCCTTTGTCCGCCTTGCAGCGGAGTGAGGTGCATAGCAGAATAAACAAAAAGAAGCACGCAGCCGCGTGCTTCTTTTTGTTTTACGCCTTTCGGTAATGGAACGTCTTATCCTTTGTAAGGAACATCGCCACGCTCACCGCCAGCGCGGCAAGCTCGGCGGCGGTGACAGCCAGCCACACGCCGTCAATGCCCCAGAGGGCGGGCAGCAGGAGCAGCGCGGCAAGCTGGAACAGCAGGGTGCGCAGAAAAGAGATGAGAGCACTCGTCACGCCATCGCCCAGCGCTGTGAAGAAGGAGGACGCATACACGTTGAAGCCCATGATGAGGAAGCTCAGCGCATACAGCCGGAAGGCACGGCTGGTCAGCGCCAGCAGCTGGGCATCGTAGCCCACAAAGATGCGTGCCACATAGGGAATGACCACCATAGACGCCGCCGTCATGCTCACAGCCACCACGGCGATGAGGCGCAGACTCTTTTGGTAGAGGTTATGCACCTCGGCGTGGTTGCGCGCGCCGTAATGGAAGCTGAAGATGGGCGCGCTGCCCACGGCATAGCCCACGAACACCGCCACAAACAGGAAGGCAGCGTACATGATGACGCCGTAAGCCGCCACGCCGTTTTCGCCGGCAAGCCGCAGCAGCTGGAAGTTATACAGGATATTGACCAGCGACATGGAAAGGCTGGTCATCAGCTCGGAAGAGCCGTTGATGCAGGCATCCCACAGCACGCGGCCGTAAAACTGCGTTCTGCACAGGTGCAGGCGGCTGGTATTGTGGTGGTCGATAAAATAGAACACCGGCAGCACGCCGCCCACCAATTGGCTGATAAGGGTGGCAATGGCAGCGCCCTCCACGCCCCAGTGCAGCATCCCCACCATTACCACGTCCAGCACCATGTTGGTGCAGCCTGCACCAACGGTGAACCAGAAGCCCAAAAGCGGCTTTTCGGCGGTGACGAAAAAGCTTTGGAACATATTCTGCAGCGCAAAGGGCGGCAGCGCCAGCATCAGGATGCGCCCGTAGCGCACGGCGTAGTCCAGCAGTTCTCCCTTTGCGCCCAGCAGCTCGGCGACCGGGCGCAGGAGCAGGATGCCCAGCACGGCCAGCACACTGACCGAGATGAGCGCTGCCAGCAGAAACATGGTAAAATAGCGGTCGGCTTTTTTGGGGTCGCCCTCGCCCAGCGTGATGCCAACGATGGCGCTGCCGCCGGTGCCCAGCATAAAGCCGATGGTGCCCAGCAGCTGCGGCAGCGGCATGATGAGGTTGACCGCCGCAAAGGCCGTTTTGCCCACAAAGTTGGAGACACACAGCCCGTCCACGATGCCGTAGATGGAGGTGAACAGCATGGTGCCGATGCAGGGCAGCACGAACCGCAGCAGGCGGGAATAGGTAAAGTGGTCGGACAATTGGATGGTTTTCTTTGGCATAAAAATCCTTTCGGTTATTTATCGGGAAAAGCCTTAAAAGGCATATTCCACCAGCTGGCAGTTTTTGATGCCCGCAGCGGCGTACTCCTCGTTGGTCATGTCGTAAAAATAGGAGTGCACCACCCGGGCAATGCCGTTGTGCGCCACCAGCAGGTAGGTCTTGCCGGTGTCCGCCTTCAATTCGTCCAGCAGGTTGTAGATGCGCTGTGCCAGCTGCATCATGCTTTCGCCGCCGTCATAGCGGTCGGCAAAGTGGGTCTTGGAGATGCGGAACTCCGCACCGTCCCGGGGCGTGCCCTCGTATTTGCCGAAGCACTGCTCCCGCAGGCGGGGCTCGCAGCGGGCGGGCAGACCGGTAGCGGCGGCAATGGCCTTTGCGGTGTCGGCGGCGCGGGAAAGGGGAGAGTACAGAATTTCGTCAATGTGCAGGCCGCTGTCCCGGACAAGCTCGCCCAGCTGCCGCGCCTGCTGCTGCCCGTGGGCGGTCAGCGGGCTGTCGGTCATGCCGCAGATCTTATTTTCCACGTTCCATACCGTCTCGCCGTGGCGGGTGAAATAGATATTGTGCATAAAAATACTCCTTACAGCTTGTGCAGGGTGCCGTCCGGCAGCAGACAGACGGTGTCTCCCTCGTCGATGCCAAGACATGTCAGCTCCCTGTCCGGGTAGGGCAGGATGCTGGCAGCCCCGGCGGCATCGGTCAGGGTCACATCGCACAGCACCGGCTGCCCGGCGGGCAGCTCCTCGCAGCCGTACAGCTGCTCGTCAATGCGCAGCACGCGGTATTCCGGCATGGTACAGCCCCTCCTTTGTGTTTTTCCTTATTATATAGCACCCGGGGGCTTTGGTGCAAGGGGGGGCGGACTGAGAGGGTTTATTCTCCCCCGCTTGACAGCGACGCGGAGAAATTGTTACAATACAGTTACGACTGCAAACCACGCGGAGGGGTTCATGAATATTACGGAACTGCGGTATCTGGTAGCCATCATGAAATGGGGGTCGGTGTCGGCGGCGGCAAAGCAGCTGTACGCGGCGCAGCCCAACGTCAGCAAGGCACTGAAGAACCTGGAAGAGGAATACGGATTGCGCATCTTCGAGCGCTCCTCCACGGGTATGATCCCCACCGAGCAGGGCAAACGGTTCATCCGGCAGGCGCAGCGGGTACTGCAGCAGGTGGACGAGCTGAAGCAGGAGGCGCACCAGCAGCGCAGCTGCGCCGAGCTGCGGGTGGTGCTGACCCATGCCACCTACGCCTCCTATGCGGCGGTGGATTTTTTGCAGCAGGCAGCCCGCAGCGAGCAGCTGCGGGTGCATATCCGGGAGAGCGGTGCCATTGAAGCTTTGGATTTTGTGCTGCGGCAGGGCTACCACATAGCGCTGCTGCGCTATGCTGCCGAGGACGAGGACTACTACCTGCGCTACTGCCAGCGCCACGGTCTGCGGCAGGAGCCTATCATGGAGTTTTCCTACCTGCTGCTCACCAGTCAGGACAGCCCGCTGGCGCGGCGGCAGGTGCGCGAGCTGGACGAGCTGAACGATTACATCGAGGTGCTGCACGGCGACGCCCATCTGCCCGGGGAGGAGAGCACCGTCTCCCGCTGGCAGGCGAACCCCAACCGCCGCATCCATGTGTATGAGCGGTGCAGCCAGTTCTCTATTTTGCAGAATCTGCCCACGGCCTATATGTGGTCGTCCCCCATGCCGCAGCGCGCGCTGGAGCAGTACCATCTGGCACTGCATAACTGCCCGGCGCAGAAGCAGCAGATGCGGGACGTACTGGTGTACCCGGAGCGGGAGCCTTTGCAGCCGGAGGAGCAGCTGTTTGTGCAACTGCTGCACAAGCAGGCAGATGCCACCATCAAGGACAGCGGGTGGAAGAAGATTTGAAATGCGCGCCGTGTCTTCCGGGTTGCGGCACCCAGCATCCGCATCGTGCCTTGGGCGGCACGCGCGTCTTGCTGGCCGCTGCCCCAACAACTCCTCCCTGTTTCCGCCGCTGGCGGCGGTCGTCGTTGTTGCAGCGGAAGAATTATTTATAATTAATTAGAGCAATGTCGGGCAGCCTGCGGGCTGCCCGACATTGCATTTTCACGAGAGGGGGCGGATTTCCCTTCTTTTCGTCCCAAATTCCACGTTTTGGGGAGAAAATCGCAAACGATTAAGCAAAATGCACAAAAAGGCGGCGCAAAGTTTGGCGGGGACGCTTTTGACCGTTTCCGGAAGAATATTTTTGAGAAACAATAGAGCAAATTAAAACGAACCATCGACATAAAATAAAAGTTTAAATAAACAAATAAAATAAGCTGCCATATACTTTTTGATATAGGAACCATACCTAAAAAATATTAACACAATTATGAAAAAGGTGTTAACATGAAGCCAGAGATCGGTCATAGCCGCAGTATGGCATAAGCTGTCGGCGGCTGAAATTCAAAAGGAGGTTTCTGGTATGATTAGTTTCTTACTGTGTCTGGCGCTCCTTATCATCGGCTACTTTGTCTATGGTAAGATCGTGGACAACACGTTCGGACCGGACGACCGCGAAACTCCTGCTGTGCGCATCAACGATGGCGTTGACTACGTTGTGATGCCCCAGTG
Source organism: Faecalibacterium sp. IP-1-18 (assembly GCF_023347355.1). NCBI lineage: Bacteria > Bacillati > Bacillota > Clostridia > Eubacteriales > Oscillospiraceae > Faecalibacterium > Faecalibacterium sp. IP-1-18. Next base: position 2,992,415 of record NZ_CP094472.1, on the reverse strand, counting down.
GAAGCTGTTCCTCGTCCAGCTGCTGAACATTGCAGGTCTGGGCCCCATCTTCGGTGCTTTGCAGGGTGCTCTGTGGGGTCCCGTGGTGTTCCTGTGGATCACCTTCGGCACTATCTTTGCCGGCGGCGTACATGACTACTTCTCCGGCATGATGAGCGAGCGCAATGAGGGCGCTTCCATCGCCGAGGTCACCGGCCGCTATCTGGGCCCCGTGATGCAGAACATCATGCGTGTGTTCTCTGTGGTGCTGCTGATCATGGTCGGTACCGTGTTCGCAGTCGGCCCCGCAGGCCTGATCGTTACCCTGTGCAAGAACGGCGGTATGTCCGGCGTGCTGACCACCACCCTGTTCTGGCTGATCATCATTCTGGTGTACTACTTCATCGCAACCTTTATCTCCATTGATGCCATCATCGGTAAGATCTACCCTGTGTTCGGCATCTGCCTGATCATCATGGCTGTGGGCGTTATTTTTGGTATCTTCACCAACCCCGCCTACACCATCCCCGAGATCTGGGCAAACTTCAGCAATATGCACCCCTCCAACACTCCTATCTGGAGCTTCATGTTCATCACCGTTGCCTGTGGTGCTATTTCCGGTTTCCACTCCACCCAGTCGCCTTTGATGGCTCGCTGCATGAAGAGTGAGAAGCAGGGTCACTTCGTATTCTACGGTGCAATGGTCAGCGAGGGCATCATCGCTCTGATCTGGGCTGCTGCCGGCTGCGCACTGTACACCATCACCGATGGCAAGATGGTCGGTCTGGCCGAGGCTCTGGCTGCCGGTCAGTCTGCCGCTATCTACGACGTCTGCCTCAAGACCATGGGTAAGGTCGGCGTGGCACTGGCTATGATCGGTGTCGTTATCTGCCCCATCACCTCTGGTGATACTGCATTCCGTTCCGCTCGTCTGACTCTGGCCGACTGGCTCAAGATCGATCAGGACAGCTACGCAAACCGCCTGAAGCTGTGTGTCCCCGTGCTGGGCGTTGGTGCTTTCCTTGGCATCGGCAACGCACTGGGCTTCATCAACTACACCGTCATCTGGCGTTACTTCAGCTGGACCAACCAGACGCTGGCTATGATCGTCCTGTGGGCTGCTTCCATGTACCTGTTCAAGGAGAAGAAGAACTTCTGGATCACCGCCGTGCCTGCAACCTTCATGAGCGCGGTGTCCTGCACCTACTTCGTGCTGGCTCCCGAGTGCCTGGGCAAGATGATCAACACCTATGCGGACGGCAAGCTGGTGGCTTACAACACCGCCGTTGCTTACCCCATCGGCATCGTCTTTGCCATCGCAATGCTGGCTCTGTTCCTCCATGCTACCAAGAAGAGCTCTACTTCCAAGGCATAAGGAACTGACGGCTCCATATTTCCGTAAGTAACTTGCGCCCGCCGCTGCCTGACCGTACAGCGGCGGGCGCTGTTTTTTAAAAATCAAGGCTTGCAATTGCCCCCGTCCCGTGGGAAAATAGGGGCGTAGAATTTAAAGCAAAGAAGGGAACTACCCATGATTTTCAAACCCGCACAGCTGGGCATGGCAAAGCTTGACCCGCAGGAGTTGGAGGCAGACAAAAAAGCCTGCCGGAAGATCGGCCCCTGCGGCGTAGGCAAAAAGGCGCTGTACCTGAACAGCTTTTACATCGACCGCCGCTATTATCTGCCCTACGGCAGCATCACCCGGGTGTTCAAGCGGGTGGCTATGAGCTCCGGCGGCTTTTCCGGCAAGGGCGTGTTTGCCTCCATGGCGTATCTTGTGGTGGAGTACGACGACGGCAAGCAGAAGCAGTGCAACTTCAAGGACGAGCGGGACGTGGACGCCCTGCTGGAAGTGCTGGCAAAGGAGCAGCCGCAGCTGCATCTGCTGAGCGCCGCCGGTGAGCAGGCGCTGGAGAAAAAGGCTGCCGAAAAGGCCGCCCGCAAGCTGCCGGAGCTTTCCGAGGACGCGCAGCACAGCCTTACCGTGCTGCGCCGGGCAAAGGAGTATCTGGACGCAAAGCCGGAGCTTTCCGCCGAGCTGAGCGCTGCCCAGCGCCGCAAGCGTGCGCAGCTGCAAAGCAAGCCGGTGTACCGCTATGTGGCGCTGGCCATCTTTGTGCTGGGCGTTGCGGCGGCGGCCTACGGTCTGTATTCGGTGTTCAGCCACACCGGCAGCTACGGCGTGTACTTTGCGCTGTTCGGCTTTGCCGCCATCTTCCTGTTTTCCAGCTACAATATGCTGCCCACCGCCCACAATAACAACAACGCCATCATGAAGCGTGCGGAGAAGGCCGAGGCAGCCATGGCAGAGTATGTCAAGCACTATCCCCACGGGGCGTTCCCGGTGAAAAGCTGGTACGCCCACCCCATCGTGCTCAAGCAGATGATGGACGCCGTGGAGGAGGGCCGTGCTGTCACCGTGCCCGAGGCACTGGATGCAGTCAAGGCGCGTCTGAAATCCTTGAACGCGGACGTGGAGGTGGAGCAGGAGGAATATGACGAGGTGGTGGTCATCAAGGCCCTGTTCCTCAACCACGATTATCAGTAAAACCTTTCGATAGCACAAAAAAACCGGACAGCCCGCAGGCTGTCCGGTTTTCTGCTTTTACAGGGCAGTGCGGCTGTTCAGAACAGGCGGCGAAGCCCTATGACACAAGGGGACTTTTGAACAGTAGCTCATTATTGCCACTTTTGAATATTGGATAGTATTTGAAAGTATCGTACTTTCGTTATATTTGCGGCTGCTCCCTACTGTTCAAAACTTCTGGCTACTTTTGAACAGTAGGGAAAAAAGCACAGTGTTCTGCGTGTTTTGGCGCAGAAAAAGTAACTATTCAAAACTCTATGGGTCATAGGGGACTTTTGAACAGTAGCAGCTGTGCCTCAGATCAGCGCCTCCATCCGCAGCGGGTCGGGGTGATGGGCGTATTTCTGCTTGGCGATCTCGATAAAGGACTGCACCTCCAGCCGGGGTGCGTGGCGCATGGCGGCGATCTCCACCGTCACCGGGGGAAAATCCAGCAGCGGCACCTTGACGATGCCCGGGATCACCGCCGTGGACAGGCAGGGTACGATGGACATGGCGGTGCCCATCTGGATCATGATCAGCGCACCCTCAAAGCTGGGGGTGATCTTGCTGCAATCCACCCCCACCTGCGCCAGCTGCTCCAGCGACGGCCCCTGACAGGCGGACAGAAAGCTGTCGAACGCGCCGGAGGACACCACGCTCTGCCCCTTCAGGTCTGCCAGATGCAGCGCCCGCCGGTCGGCAAGGGGAGAGTTTGGGTTCATCAGCACATGGTAGCCCAGGGCGAACAGGGGCGTAAAGGAGATGTCCCGGTCGCGGGAGTGCTCGGTGGCGTAGAAAAAGCCGATATCCAGCTGCCCGGAGCGCAGCTGTTCCAGTGGGCGGCGGTTGTCCTGCGGCACAACGTCTACGCAGGCGTTGGGAAACTGGTGCTGGAACTGGGCCAGAATGCTGGAAAAGGTGCTGTAATCGAACAGCTGCCGCAGCCCGACGGTCAGGTGGGAGCGGTCGGCGTCCTGAATATCCTGCGCCTTCTTCAGCGCCTGCCGCCCAAAGCTGGTCATCTGCACCATGTCTAGATAAAAGGACTGCCCGGCAGCGGTCAGCTTGGTGCGGCGGGTGGTGCGCTCGAACAGGTGCAGCCCGGTCTCCTTTTCCAGCGCATTGATCTGGTAGGTGATGGCGGGCTGGGTGGTGAACAGCCGCTCGGCGGCGGCGCTGAAATTCAGCTCCTCTGCTACGGCAATAAAGCACTCCAATTGGTAAATCGTCATAGAACGACGCCCCTCCTTGTGTAAAAAGCTGGTCATCTTTATTATACAGGATTCCGCACAGGCCGTAAAGGGAAAACGATTTATAAAGAGATTTGATAAATCCTGGCACAAATTTGTATTTCACACCGGGGCAAAACTTTGCTATAATCATATCAATGTTCAAAATGCACGAAGGAACAGGAAAAACGCAAAAAAGAAGAGAAAAGAAAGGCGAACCTTATGGCTAAGATCTCTCGTCGCAACTTTATGCGCGGTGCCGCTGTGGGCACCATGGGCGCAGCTGCTGCCGGTCTGCTGACCGCCTGCGGCAACTCCGCTTCCAGCACCACCGGTGCTCCCGCTTCCTCCGCAGCTTCCTCTGCTGCTTCCTCCGCTGTGACCAAGCCCTCCTCCCCGGTAGACGGCAAGTACGTCACCAAGGCGATGGGTCACGAAAGCTGGGTGCACGTTGCCACCACCTTCTTTGACGGCAAGATCACTGCCTGTGAGGTGCTGTCTCACGAGGAGACCATCGGCATCGGCAACTATGCCTGCTCCCGCATCCCCGCCGCCATCGTCGAGCACCAGAGTGTCAACGTGCCCAACCTGCGCGGCTCCTCCATCACCTCCATGGCTGTCAAGGCAGCTGTGAAGGAGGCCATCGAGCTGGCCGGTTATAACGTGGACGACTTCTCCAAGGAGGTCACCATCGCTGCTTCCAACGAGGTCATCGAGGAAGAGGCTGATGTCGTCATCATGGGTGCCGGCACCTCCGGCCTGACCTGCGCCTGCCGCCTGCTGGAGGCCGGCTACAGCGTCATTCTGGTGGAGAAGCGCGATATCCCCGGCGGCTCCATGTCCATGACCTACGGCGGCGTTGCCACCGCAGGCTCCAAGCTGCAGTACAACTACGATGTGGACGGCAGCTTCCGCAGCTCTGCCATGGGCACGCTGGAGGGCATGATGAACTTCTGGCAGACCATGGAGAAGTACCACCGCACCGAGTTCTTCAACGGTGAAATGCCCTACATGACCAAGCAGTACACCGTCGCCGGCGATCTGGTGGACTGGATGGCAGGCATCGGCATCGGCTTCAACACCATGGGCAACTACGAAAGCGCTACCCAGTACGGCGCTTCCACCCCGTATCTGGCACCCGGCTGCTACGAGGGCGGCGCAGGCTACGCCATGATGTTCATGGCACAGCGCGTGGAGAAGTACGAGAAGGGCAAGATCATCTACTCCACCAGCGTCACCGACCTGATCAAGGACGAAAGCGGCCGTGTTGTGGGCTTCCACGCCAAGGGCGAGAACGGCGCAAGCTATACCCTGCGCGGCAAGGCGGTCTGCCTTGCCTCCGGCGGCTTTGCCAAGAACCCCGAAATGCTGAAGAAGTACAGCCCCGACTACGCCGACTTCTTCTTCAATTGCGCCTCCAGCATGACCGGCGAGGGCATCCAGATGGGTATCGACGCCGGCGGCTATGTGGAGTGCGAGAACCGCGCTCTGCCCGCCTTCCTGTCCAGCTACAAGAGCAAGTTCGAGCTGGCCTTCATCCACCAGTCTGCCCCCGGCATCATGGTCAACATCAAGGGCGACAACATCGGCAACATCGTCTCCGATAACCACTACACCATGGCCAAGGCAAAGCTGAACAAGGACAACGGCGACACCTTCTACTATGTGTTCGACGAGTCCTCTGCCGTCAAGCTGCGCGACAGCGAGTCCTACGGCTTCAACGGTTACGTTGCCATGTTCGAGAAGGGCGAGGCTGTGCACTACGACAGCGTGGAGAAGGCCTCTGAGGAGCTGAACCTGCCCAATCTGGCAGACGCCATCGAGGCAAACAACGCCGCCGCTCTGGCTGGCGAGCCCGATGAGTTCGGCCGCCGCAACTGCCCCTACATCGAGACCCGCGACGGTCTGTGGGCCATCCGCGTTGACCCCACCTTCTACCTGACCACCGCAGGTCTGGCCATCGACACCGATTGCCACGTCCTGACCGAGGACAAGAAGGCCATCCCCGGCCTGTACGCTGCCGGCGACGTCTGCGGCTCCATCGAGGAGAAGGACGCCAAGCAGTACGGCATGGGCTTCGACGCCGCTCTGACCTACGGCTACATCATGGGCGAGACCCTGAAGAAGGAGATCTGAGCTGCGCTCTGACCCCCTGACAAAAGCATAAACAAAGGGCTGCTGCACAAACCGTGCAGCAGCCCTTTTTATATCATATTTCCTCTTACGCCGCCGCGGGCTTGCGGAAAATCGCCATGGCACGCTTGTAGCAGCTGGCGAAATAGGCGATCTCCGCCAGCGCGGTCAGTATCCAGCTGCACGGATACAGCAGGTACAGCGCCGGGATGGTGTGGAAGTGGGCAAAGATGGTGTACACCCAGATCACCCGGAATACGCAGGAGCCCAACACCACGATGACGGTGGGCACCACCGTCTTGCCCAGCCCGCGGGAGGCGGCAATGGTGCAGTCCATAAAGGCCGAGATGCCGTAGGCAAAGGCCATCACGGATACGCGCTTCATGCCGGCGTCAATGACCGCCGCTTCGGTGGTGAACAGCGCAAGGAAGGCCGGCCCGCAGAAGAACAGCGCCGCGCCCAGCACAAGCCCCACGCCGAAGGAGTAGCCCAGACTGATGAAGTAGCTCTTCTTCACCCGGTCAGGCCGTCCCGCGCCGTAGTTCTGGCTCATAAAGCTGGCGCAGGCCATGTAGAAGGCCGCCATGCAGTCGTAGATCAGCCCATCCGCGTTGGCGGCGGCGCTGTTGCCCTTGACCATCAAAGAGTCAAAGGAGTTGACGCCCGCCTGAATGAACAGGTTGGCAATGGCAAAAATAGCGTTCTGCAGCCCGGCGGGCACGCCCAGCGCAAGGATGCTCTTGGCCTGCACCGGGTCCAGCTGTAATTTGTGCGGGTCCAGCGCGTAGCAGTCCTGCACCCGGGTCAGCGCCCGCAGGATCAGAAACGCGGAAACGCACTGGCTGATGGCGCTGGCCAGCGCCACGCCCACCACGCTCAGATCGCACACGATGACAAAGAACAGGTTCAGTGCAATGTTCAGGGCACCGGCAATGGACAGATATATCAGCGGCTTTTTGGTGTCACCGATGGAGCTGAACACCGCGTTGCCGAAGTTGTACAGCGCCAGCGCCGGCATACCCAGAAAATACACCCGCAGATACAAAATCGCGCCGGGCAGCAGATCCTCCTTGGTGTTCAGCAGCCGCAGCATGGCAGGGGAGCCCAGCAGGCCGATGAGCAGCAGCGCCACACCGGCAACGGCGCTGATGATGGCCGCCGAGTGGACGGTCTTTTCCACGTCCTTGGGGTGGCGCGCGCCGTAAAAACGCGCCACCAGCACGTTGATGCCGTTGCTCAGACCGATGAGAAAGCCGGTGAACAGGGTCACCAGCGTGCTGGTGGAGCCCACGGCACCCAGCGCCGTAGACCCGGCAAAGCGACCCACCACCGCCACGTCCGACATATTGAACAGCACCTGCAGCAGGTTGGAAAGCGCCAACGGCAGACTGACCAGAAAGATCTGCTTGGCCAGAGGGCCTTCCGTCAGCGTATTCGTTTGAGAGCTCATACTTTTTTCCTTTATCCTATACATCCTAACCGTACCCGCGCACACCGGGGCACAGCCTCTATTATAAGGCACTGTGCTGCTTTTGCAAGATGGATTCGATAAAATAAATAAAAAGGACTGCTGCACATAACCTGTGCAGCAGTCCTTGGTGCAGTAAAGCAATCCAAATCCGAACCATTTTCCTTTGATGCGGCTTGGGCCGCTTCCTCAAACGTGATGGTCTGTGTACCTTCTTTATAGTTAAAGGTTATCAAAACCTTATCATCGTACAGATAAATCGAATTGATGAACGTATCCACCAACGCTTGCCTCTGGTCTTTCAGGCTCATGTCCAGTTTACGGAAGCGCATCAGCCAGAAACGGATAAATTCCTCTTTGATCTTGGGCTTTGCCAGCTTTTCTTCTGCAATGCGGGCTTCAAGCTCACGCTTGGTTTCTTCGAGCTGCTCCAGCCGTTCCTTGGTGGAACTGGTGAGGATTCCGGCCTGAATCGCGTTGAGCATATTCTGGATACCTGATTCCGCATCCCTGAGCTGCTTCTCATAGAGGGGAAGGTTGGTGTTCTCCCGGTCTTGCAGTTCCATGACTTTGGCGATGATGGATTCCATGGCGGCATCGTCCCGGACAAGCTGCATGGTCTGGTTCACCACCAGATCTTCCAGCCACTGTTTGCGGACAGTTTTCTTCTTGCAGCCCTTCTTCTTTTTGGCCGTGGCACATTTATAGTAGCGGTGGACTTCTCCCGTCCGGCTTGTGCCGCTTTCGCCAAACATCAGCGCACCGCAGCAACCACAGTGCAGCTTGGTTGTCAGCAGGTAATCGTCCTCTGCCTTTCTTCGGGCAGGGGCTTTCTTGTTTTTGGCAATCTTTTCCTGCACATCATCGAACAGTTCCAGCGGCACGATGGGCGGAATCGCATCCGGCACGACCACATCCCGGAATTTCAGTTCTCCGATATAACGCCGGTTTTTGAGCATGTGCTCCACGCTGTTGTAAGTAAATTCGCCTCCGACCGGGTTCTTGATGCCGTTTTCATTCAGCCAGTCCCGAATCTCTTTCATCGTGAGGCCATCCCGATACTTCGTGAACGATTCCAGCACGAAAGGGGAGGCAAGCGGGTCGATGTGAAATTTCCGCTCGGAATCCAGCGTATATCCAAACGTTCCACGACCACCGTTGCAGCGGCCTTTCAGGATGTTCTCTGTCTGTCCACGGACAACCTTTTCGGCAAGGTCGGCAGAGTAGTATTCTGCATAGCCCTCCAGAACCGATTCCAGAATGATACCCTCTGGCCCCTCGGAGATGATCTCCGTAGCCGACATGAGCTTGACACCGTTCTTCTTCAGCTGGGTCTTATACCGGGCACTGTCGTAGCGATTCCGGGCAAAGCGGTCAAGTTTCCAGACCAGAACAATATCAAACAGCTTCTTGTCGCTGTCCTTTATCATCTGTTGGAATTGAGGGCGATTATCCGTCTTGGCAGAGATGGCGCGGTCAATGTAGTGCTTGACGATAGTGATGTCATTCTTTTCGGCATAGGCCGTGCATTCACGAATCTGGCCTTCGATGGATTCTTCGCGCTGGTTATCACTGGAATAGCGGGCGTAGATCACAGCGGTCATGGCAAGCACCTCTCTTTACACGTCATTGAACGGTGGAGCGTTCTTTCAAAGCACTGTTTCGTATAATGTATATACCATGTTTTGATGGAGAAATCAAGACTTTTTATTATCTTCAGTTTTTCTTTTTGAACAATTGACCCAACAGCCACCCCTCTCGTTGAAATGAGGTGACTGTTGGGCCGACTTGCTCGGATTCCTTTATTCTTCGTTTAGCTGGACGATGGTATTATAAAAGATTTTGTTTGGAATAACGACTTGAAGAACACCCTTTTTCAAAAGTGCTTCTATGCGTTTCATGACATACCAGTCACTTACCGGAGCAGAAATCGCTTTTAATACGTCTGCGGTAAGTTCACCAACCGAAATAGGAATTCTCGATACTAAACTAATAATTCTCTGGTCGAAATAATCTATGTTAACGCTTTTAACATCGTTCGCATGCCAAATACGCATGGAGGTGTTTTCGTTTAATAGCTTTCCCCATCTTTTGGCATACTCAGTAATAGTTTCTTCCGTCAAATACTTTTGTGAGATCTTATCGGTTTTCCCTTCCATAAATTCTTTCAGACCTTCTCTGGATGCAAGCAAAATTCTATTTGTACCATACTTTGCTGCATAGTAACAAATATAATAAATGCCGCACCAACAATCGGCAGAACTCCTGACCCAAACACGCAGTGGCTTATGATTTATCATATCACATTGAACCGCATTCGCTGTACCATGATATTTCGACCACAGTTGTCTAGCTTCAATTTGGCTGTCAGGATAATATTCTGAAAGGCAATTCACGAATTGTTTGCAACGATATTCTGAATCGCAAGCATATTGAAGTTCTCCCATTGATAACATAAACGGAAACAACTTTACACTTTCGACGATGCCTAAAGCTGCTAACATATTGACATCACTGGGTTCAAAAACAATTTCATCCATAGCTGGTCAAAATCATAATTTCGGGATGGTAACTTGTGTAGTTGCACTCCAATAGATTGGTTTGCTTGAGCCAACCACTCCAAAATAACACCCAACGCTGCAATCAAGATAAGTTCCAACATCATAGAAGTCATATGTATAGGTTGTATTATATATACTTTGTTCTGGAACTAGTGCTGTCGTTGAAAATGGGCAGCTTCGTTCGATGTTATCGGAATAGCTCGTGTAGTAATCCGTTCCTGAAACATTTTTTATTAAATCCGGGCCAATACCGACGGTAGTTCCACTCATATAAAAGCCCAATCCATTGGCCTTTGTATAAAGAACTCTCCATGTTCCATCAATATACGATACAACTCTTGAGCCGTCTGTATTAGAAACAGGAATGCGCATTGGAACCTCGGCCAAAACATAAAATCCGAGATTCTCTTGTTCTTGCACAGAAAGATTGAGAAGTTCTTCTATCGAATAATCATCGATCTTTCTCTTATTTCCAGTTGCAAATGCTGGCTGAATGGTCAGGAGAAATAAAACCGTGACCAATAGAATGGAAATCAGCCGTTTGATTTTGTTAGTCATAGTATACTGCCTCCTAATTTATTTTTTTTCTTCACTCAATACACTAAAGCTCCATTGGAATCACCTTCATTAAATTTTCCCCTTCAGGTGTATACTCCTCGGCAAATAAATGTGAACCATACAAATGCTGAAACTACTAGAATACTGCTGGAATAGAAAATATTGTGACCTTACACTGCTTTGGGTGATTACTTTGCTTTCCTTCATTGAATAGCTAGAACAACAGCTACTATCAAGAACAAAGTTGAAAGCCCAAGCTGAACCCATGCAATTTTTTCGTTTTCGGCATTGTTACAGCCTTTGGAGGATACTGCCACTTGGATATAATGCACTGCTACGATTCCATATGAGAAAAACAAAGAAGCCCAAGCATAAGGTACTGCGCTTTTATCTGTCAATCGGACAAGATTACTAGTCCATACTGAAATGCAGCCCCAAAGGGCAAAAGGAGCAATAAGAAAAAAGTTGCTTTTGCCTTTTTTCATTCTTAGCCTCCCACAGCTTGATGGTACGATTTTGTAGTATCCATAAGGTGTCCACCGGAATCATACGAATACAAAATATCATGATAGCAATGGGTATAGTAGCTATTATCATATGCGAAATGGACTTCATACAGCGATTGATTTATAACAACTTTCGATGGAGAAGTAGCTAGAACCACACTAACCAAAAAGGATCCAACCGTAACAGCAGTGCTTCCCGGCAAGTGCAACCCAGTAATTAAAAGGCTTGCTGCAGTTTCAACTCCACCAATCTCAATTTGCGCAATCGCCGTATTGTCAATTGTATAGCTGAGATTTGATACAAATATATGCTTATACTGTGATCCTGTAACATCACTTCCAACAGTGGCTCCCCTTGTTTGAGGCATAGATTTTGAAGTTGCTAATTTCAAAAAGACATCATAGCTTTGATTGGTCAATTTGCTTTTTTTCGTTTTTTGGGCTTTCGTATAGACAAGTTCACCTGTACCATCTTCTTTAACGCTCCGGTTCAAGGTAACATTTTGTCCATCAATATCAGTAAAGCGAGTTACTTCAATGATCGTATTTTTATCTATTTTGTAGGACACTTGCACAGTTCTTGCAACAGTAGCCACCAAATTTTCACGGTCGCTTTTAGAAATAATTTTTGTTTTACTGATTGCACTGTCTGCAAAAGCCGTTGTCATTGGCAAATTTTGTAAAGCGGCTACTGTTATGCCTAAACATAAAGTTTTCAAGAATTCTCTTCGAGATACATCTTTCATATTCTATCACCTCACATCGTTTTTGATATAATGTCTATCATATGAGTTTAGTTGCGATCAAGCGATTCAGGGACATCCGGCTGATACGCTGTAAAGCAGCAGGTGCTATTCACACTTAAGACTGCAATCGCCATTGCAAAAGCACATGTAATTTTACTCAGGAAAAAAATCAGTTTTTGTGAATTCTGTTTCATATTGTCCTCCACATTACATAGAATACGTTACATCGACTTCATTGTTTGTTCCGCGAGGAGTTCCCTTCAGCCAGCAAGTATGAGAAGCAATACCATTATAAGCGTTACTGGTAAAGGTGAGTTTTGCCGAACTGGAGTTATACGTCAAACTTGCATCACTATATGTGGAACCCAAAGTTGTAATCGAATAGTCCCATGCATTTGTGACTTTGTTATTCGTCACTGTCATATAAAAATATGCATGAATCACCACTCCCTTATACGAAACCTTCCAAGAATTCGACGATTTCGCTACACGAGAAATTGAATTGTCCACTGACTCGATAGTAATAGTTGCTGGATCACCATTACTGTCAACTACCGCAATTGCGAGCTTCTCGTTTGCCTTCAGTTGATCGAGATTGCTAAAAGTAACAACATTGTTCTTAACGGTAGCTTTCGGTGAATTCGATTCAGCGAAGGCAGACTGAACGCCAAACGACATTACAACCGCAATAAAAAGCAGACTCGCCGTAAGTTTTTTGATGAATTTTCTTGTACTCATGATCACATTTTCCTTTCCTTATTTTGATTTGATTGCTTTTACGACTAAATAAATGACCAGTATGCCGATGCAGAGCGAAATAATTGTCAATGCCTCTGCCGTTGCATTAAGGCAAGCACCAATAAAATAAACCAATACCAAAAATGCAACAAAAGCGATAAGAAGCAGCACCCATTTGTTTTTTTTCATGTTATCACCTCGTATAATAAAATAGTAGTATTTATAGACCGCTCTCCAGCGGAATGCTACAATAAGTTCAGGATGCTGTGGATTGGTGGAACATCACCTACCGCAAAGACGGTTTTCGGGAGGCTCCAACCACAGCTTCTTTGTTGAAATGTTAATCAGTTAGATACCGCCAGACGGTTTATTTAGAACGAGGTTACAAGAGCAAAGAAGTCTGTGGTCCTGAACAGCATCGAAATAAATATACCGGAGGTATCAAAATGGTTTGTGTTGGAATTGATGTTGCCAAGGATAAGCATGACTGCTGTATTCTTGATTCAGACGGAATGGTTCGTGCTGACTGCTTTACCATCCCCAACAACATGGATGGATTTAAGCAGCTGCTTCAAACGATTCGAAACTGCACCAAAAAGTCAGACAAAATAAAAGTAGGACTTGAGGCTACCGGACATTACAGCTACAATATTCTTGGGTTCCTTCTTGACAACGGTCTGCCAACTTATGTCATTAACCCTTTGCACACCAACCTGTACCGAAAAAGTCTCAGCCTTCGCAAAACTAAAACCGATCGTGTGGATGCAAGAACGATTGCAACTATGCTATTGTCCGATGTAGACCTCAAGTCCTACACGGATATAGCATACCATAACGAAGAGCTAAAGTCACTAACAAGATACCGATTTGATAAAGTTCAGGAATGCGCTAAACTAAAGCAATCGGTGTCCAGATTGGCTACGATTCTGTTTCCCGAATTGGAAGGGCTTGTTTCGTCTATCCATGGCACTTCAATCTACGCACTTCTCGGCGAATATCCCGGTGCAAAGCAAATTTCAGAAGTCCATCTTACCAAGCTGACAAACCTTCTTACAACAGCGTCCAAAGGACGCTACGGAAAAGAGAAAGCCATCCAGATTCGAGAGGCAGCCAGAGCTTCTATTGGCTCTGTCATGCCTGCTAAATCTCTGGAATTGAAGCATACCATTAAACTCATTCAAGAACTTGCCTCCGAGATCAACGAAATCGAAGATTCTATTCAGAAAATCATAGATGAGCTCAATCCACCAATTCTCTCGATTCCCGGCATGGGAGTAAACTCCGCTGCTGTGATCCTTGCAGAAATCGGGGATTTCTCCAATTTCAGTTCTCCTGACAAAATTCTTGCTTACGCTGGCTGCTCTCCATCTACATACCAGTCCGGAAAACTCACAAACTGCTATGCTCACATGGAAAAACGTGGCTCCCGCTACCTGCGACATGCCCTTTACAACGCAACCAAGTACGTCTGCTACTGGAATCCTGTCTTTGCTGAATACCTTGCCAAAAAACGTGCCGAAGGAAAACACTACAATGTTGCCCTGTCCCACGCCATGAAGAAACTCGTTCGGTTGATTTATGCCTTACAGAAATCCGGGAAAGCATATCTTGCAGCTGCATGATTTTCTCCTGAGCCTGAGCTAATTCCAACAGAAACTTAGCTGGCGCAGCGAACCCTTGACGAACCGAAGCATTCAAATGCTATCCTGTTTGTGCGAGGGCTGGCTGGGCTTGCTTTGCTGTTCTCTCCGTCGCCCTCGCTGCTCTGATTCCAGCATTTGAATGCTGTTTGTCAGGGGCAGCGGTCGGTTGGCGGATTTTTTCATTTTGGGGCTTGACTTTTAATAGTTAGTCTCCCTATCTACAAAAGTTGGCATTAAATTTTTGTTGAACCAAAGGAATTGTTGAGAATACAATCAATACCCATTTGGAGAGATAGTAGCAAACTACATGACGTGTATACGGAAGCACATTAAAAATGGCAAGCAGGAAATCTATTGACGAAAGAACAGATGCGACCATCTTGTAACTTGACCGCTTCTTTTCACTTAAAGGCTTATTCTTTGCTTCGATAGGTGAGAGAAAGATAGAGATGCCCAAAAGAGCTACTGTTGTCAGGATACGGAAAAGGTGATTTGCTGCGATTGCCTTACTTAGCAAAATGCAGATAAGTGCCAGTCCAGAGAATGCCAAATAGCATCTGGTGTGCGATGTTGCATGGTATCCGCCAATGTAGATTCGCTGTGGGATAAACCCAATCAAAAATGAAAGTGCGTACCGCACATCACCACACACAACAGCGATTAAAACAACAAGCAGAACGCTCACAACAGATGATATGAGCAACTCGTACCCATAGACATACGCATCCGCCTTTGCTTCATCTATCACTTTTTGCTCGCAGAAAAGACGGACTGATTTTTGAGACAGCGTGCGTTCCCACATTGCAGTTGCGCCACCTTATCTTCTGATTTTTGCTTCACTGTATCATAAATTTCAGCAAAATCAAGAGGTTTGGCAAAACTGGTCGTTCTGGTGACAAAAGTGGTAGGTCAGGCTACTTGTAAGGAGCCTTTGCACAGTCTATAATAGTAGCAGGACATTATTTTGTGGAGGTTGTCGAAATGCTGAAGTACCACGTTGCAGTCTGCGATGATGAGAAATCAGACCTTGATGGCATTGTTCAAAGCGTCCAGCAGTACGATGTGCAAGGCTGCTTTGACATTGAAACTTACATGGATGGAAACGAACTTCTGAGCGAATTGCAAATGCAGAAGAAATCCTTTGATCTGCTTCTTCTCGATATCGAGATGCCATCCAACGGTTTTCAGCTGGCGCAGTCTTTGATTCAGATGGAGAAGCATCCTTTGGTGGTATTTGTCACGAAGCGGCATGAGTACGCTGTGCAGGGATATGGCATTGCATTCCGCTACCTTGTCAAACCTTTGGATCAGACGCTGTTCGCTGCGGCAATGGATGCCGTCCTTCAGGAACTGAACTCCAAACATTTCACGATCGAATACGATGGTGTTACCATGTCCTTGGAAACATCGGACATTTACTTTCTGGAAAGCCACGGACATAAAGTTCTGATTCACTGCAAGGAGCAAGACCTTACATTGCGAATGAGCATTCCTGAAGCCTTGGAGCAGCTTCCCAAACGGTGCTTTGTGTCACCACACAAAAGTTATCTCGTCAACATGGAACACATTGTTTACGCTACGGGAACCGCTGTTTTTCTTTCCAGCGGACATCAGCTGCCGATCAGCAGGAGGAAGCGTCAGGAGTTCAATCAGATCTTCAACGCTTATTTGGGAAGATGATGCTTTATTATTTCGTTGAGTTTGCAGGGAGCTTTGCCAACATTGCCCTGTTGCTGCTTTTTATCGGTCGGCTGTTTCCCAAAAAGGAGCCCGTCTCAAGGTGGTTCTATGCCTATGTTGCACTCTTGATTGCTGGGCAGTGTGCTTTGAGTTTATTCCCGGATTGGGTGACGCAGCGCACGATCTATCTTTTAGTTGGCGGATTTTTCCTTGCATTGCTGTTCTATGAGGTTCGACCGTGGCAGGCGGTTTTTGCAAGCGGAGCTTTCTTCACACTGATTGCTTTGGTGGAAGTGCTTGCAATGCTTCTGATTGGGCTGCGTATCCCGGATACCGACATTCTAATGCAGGCTGGGGCAGCACGGTTGGTCTATGTTGTTTTTTCAAACCTGATTCAAATTCCACTCGTAGTCCTGATCTCACATTTTTTCAGCCGAAAAGGAAATGCTCTGCGTATCCTATGGCTGCTGCCGATCATTGCGATTCAAATCGCAAGTATTGCTGTCTGTTATGTGGCACAGTATCATGCTGTGGATGAGTATTTCCCGGATTATATGGTCGGTCTTATGGCGGTGCTTCTCCTTATAAACATCCTGATCGTGTTCTATGTGGAAGCTCTCCGGGAAAATGAACTGGAAAAATTCAAAGTTAAGTTCAACGAACAGCAGTACAATCTTCAAATGGAATACTACCAGCAGCTCAAAGAACGCCAGGAAGAAGTCCGTTCTCTGCGGCATGATGTGAAGAAATACATCCTGGCGATGCAGGCAGTTGCAGAACACGGTGATACCGAAGAACTTCACAAGATTGCGCAGGCTGCCACGGATGTTTTCGAGCGTTCCACAAATATTTCTGCGGTCGGAAATCCTGTTGTTGATGCTCTTTTGAATTATTACTTACGAATTGCGGAAAGGAATAACATCAACGTCAAACTGGATGTGACGATTCCTGAAGTCCTGACGATCTCATCGTTGTCTTTGAGCATCATTATCGGAAACACATTTGACAATGCCATCGAAGCCTGTTGCGACCTGCCAGCGGAACAGAGAATCATTCATCTACAGCTGCGCAAGCAGTATCGAAGCCTCTTCTATCGGCTGGAAAACCCATACAGTGATACTTCTCGCGGAATCCGCATCGGAGAGTATCACGGTTACGGACTAAAAAATATAAATCGTATCGTTCAGGAGAACCATGGTGACTTCTATACGAAAAAGAAAGACGGTGTGTTTACCGTCCAAGTCCGCCTGAACTGCGAAAATTAAAACATTCTCCTAAAACATTGCTTTGCTTTTGCTTGTACTTTGTGTGTTTCATTCATCTGATGTATTCATTATCCTGAAGTGTTGACACACATCAATACTTATGTTATCATTCCCAACAAATCCACAGCGATTTCTGTAAAGA
The DNA here is from genome assembly GCF_023347355.1 of Faecalibacterium sp. IP-1-18. Taxonomy (NCBI): domain Bacteria; kingdom Bacillati; phylum Bacillota; class Clostridia; order Eubacteriales; family Oscillospiraceae; genus Faecalibacterium; species Faecalibacterium sp. IP-1-18. The sequence goes on along the minus strand of NZ_CP094472.1, from coordinate 2,975,198 downwards.
AACGATTCTGTGCGGTTTTATTTCCTGCGAAGATTTACCGCCCCGCAACACACCCGATCATTTTGCCGTCTGTTTCACCCGACAAAATCCTTCGCCTGTACTGCGTGGGCGGTATTTTCTTTTTGGGGAAGCCGTACCTTGAGAATTTCATGAGCCGTCCGAGCGTGATACCGGCTTTTCGGCCAACGCCGCTGCAAAACAGGGGCAGGAACTTCGTTCGGAGCAAACGGCGATCAACATACACGAGCAGCGGAACTCTCTACTTATTTTTGCGTCTTAACAATTCGGAAACAACTTTCGGAAATGCGTTTTGAGCGCAGCGGTGGAGAGCAAGAACCGTCCCGTGGCCACAAATTTTCAATTCTTGAAAATGTTCTGTCCATCCGGGACTTCACTTCTCAAACTCTTGCGAGTTTTCCAAGTGATCTTGTTGGGGCGTGCCTGCCCCAAACCCTGCCGAGTAACAATAAAGTTCATAATTGTTCCATGGACTGAGTATAACACATCCTTCGACGATACACTACTCCTCTTTTTGCAAAAATCCAATTATCTTCGGTGACCTGTCGTGAGATGCAATTATTTCATGTCGTTTCACCAATCACTTGACTTGGTTTGAAAAAACACAGAGCATATGATACAATAGAATAAATAATGTTGTCTACCGAGAAAGGAAGTGTCTTTCCATGAAAAAAATCCATAAGTTCTTTTCTAAAGATTTGCTCCATATTCTTGGTGCTGTTGGGATTTTTGTTGCTTTTCTGATTTCTATCGCCTATAAGCAAGTTGGAATCGGGGCACTCATAGCTGCGTGGCTTATTGCTATGGCAATTATCGGGGTAGCATGGATTACAGACATCCGCAAAGCAGACCTGCTGAAAAACGGAAAGATTGTTTCCGGAAAAGTTAATGCAGTAAAAAGGGTTCACATAAAATTCCACATGAGTACCTATCACCTTGCTGATGAAGATGTAATTTATCCTTGGGTGATTCGGTACCAATACAAGATTGGAAAAGACACTTATTATGGACAGTCCCATTGGTTTTGGTTCAAACCTCTCGTGAGCAAGGGAACACCTATAAAGGTGACTATTGACCCTCAAAACCCAGAAAGAAGCATTGTTGCTGCATGGGAAAGTTAATAGGTTGTTTCTTTCCTCTATGATGACGGAAATTTCAAAGGAGCGTAATCTCCTTTGGCACACGACTTTGGAACAAAGTCTAGTGTGTTACACCTCGATAGAGGTGTGCCGCTCCCAGACACAAAAAGTCCCATGGCCAACACCTCGGCGGTGTGGTCATGGGACTTAATGCTTTTTAGGCCTAGCGGAGTGAACAGTAACCAATCCTGACATCCAGTTGCCGTGTCATTTGTTGAATACTGTTTTACGAACAGTCTGCGGACGTGAAGACCCACCATTATATCATCAGCTTCGACCCGAAGGACGCAGTAGAGAACGGCCTGACCATGGAGCGGGCGCAAGCCCTTGGCTTGCAGTTCTGCAAGGACAACTTCCCCGCTCATCCTGCCATCGTCTGCACCCACCCCGATGGGCACAACCATTCGGGAAACATCCATGTCCACATCGTGATCGGCAGCATCCGAACACGAGAAGTGGAGCGCAAACCCTATATGCAGAAGCCCCGTGACTGGCTAGAGGGCATGAAGCACTCCAGCACTGCCCAGACCATGCGGCATTTGCGTGTCGCAGTCATGGAAATGTGTCAGGATGCCAAGCTGTACCAGATCGACCTGCTCAGCTCGAAAAAGCGCGTGAGCGAGCGTGAATACTGGATGAAACGGCGCGGTCAGATGAAACTTGACCGTGAAAACGCAGCCCTGCTTGCCGCCGGACAGCAGCCCACACAAACGAAGTTTGAAACCGCAAAAGAAATTTTGCGGAAGCAGATCTCGGATGTGCTCAATGTCGCAATGAGCTTTGAAGATTTCTCGGACAGGCTCTTGCAGCAGTACGGCATTACCGTTAAGGAAAGCCGTGGACAGCTCAGCTACCTGCCTGCCGGAAGAAAGAAGTTTATCCGGGCGCACAGCCTCGGTGACAAGTTTGAGAAAGAACTCGTGCTTGCCACCTTGAAAGAAAATGCCAAGAGCCAGCCCATTATCCTCCACAGCAATCTTGAGGAAAAACCCGACCGAATCAAGAAGCTGGTGGACATTCAGGCAAAACTGAAGCAGGGCAAGGGCATCGGCTATGAGCGTTGGGCGAAGAAGCACAACCTCAAAGCCATGGCGCAGACCTTGATTCTTTTGCAGGAGAAAGGTCTGCTCAACGAGGACGCACTCGACCAGAGAATTGCAGAGCTTGACACCAAGTTCCATGAATCGCTGGCCGTAGTGAAAGACCTCGAAACCCGCATGGCAAACAACCAAACACTGCGCCGTTATGCTGCTTCCTACAAGCAGTACCGACCGCTCGCGCAGAAACGGAACGCTGCCAAATCCCCCGCAACCTTTGAAGAACAGCATCGTGCAGAGCTGACAGCATACCGGACAGCAGCAGCCTATCTCAAGGCAAACAACATCACTAAACTGCCAAGTCCGAACAAGCTGGAAGCGGAATACTGCGCTCTTGCTTCCGAAAAGGCCCAGTTCTATGAGCAGTACAAGGAAGCCAAGATCGAACTGCTCAAGCTGAAAGATGCAAAACAGAATGTTGCCCTGTTCTTCCGGGAGGACGAACGGACGCAACATCACGAGAGATAAGGAGTTGTGCGTATGATCAATCTGAAAATCGACCCGGAGTTCCAGAATCAGATCCCGCCGCTGACGGACGATGAGTACAAGCAGCTTGAAGAAAACATCCTCAAGGAAGGCAAGCTGCTCTCTCCTTTGATCGTCTGGAACAACACCCTCGTTGATGGTCACAACCGTTATGCGATTCTTCAGAAGCACCCGGAGATTTATTTCTCTACCATGCCGCTCCGATTTGAGAACCGCGAAGAAGCCATTGCGTGGATTTGCCGGAATCAGTTGGGACGGCGAAACCTGAGTCCCGAACAGAAACGCTATCTGCTTGGGAAGCAGTACGAAGCCGAGAAGAAGGCTGCAAAAATCTTTCGGGGCAATCAGTACACTTTAGCAAAGAAAAGTGGTGGTGCTCACGATGATAACCACCACTCCGGGAAGAAAACCTGCGACCGAATCGCAGAAGAAAACGGTGTCAGCCGTGCCTCTGTTCTCCGTGCCAGCCACTATACACGAGGCATCGACATTGCGGACAACCTCTCTCCCGGCATCAAGCAGAAAGTCTTTTCCGGTGAAGTGAAGTTCACCAACGAAGAAATGTCCAAGCTTGTGCAGGCAAGTGTCGAGCATCGTTCAGATGTCCTTGCTCAAATCCTGCATCCAGAGGCATTGGAAGTGTTGGAATCTGCCAGCGCTGAATTTGAGCCTGAAAAAGCGGAACCCGTTCCCATGCCCACGCCACAAACAGAAGAATTCCGGTGCTATCATGTGCCGGACGAGTTTATGAAGGTTTACAAATCCTTGAGCCGTGCGACCGAAATGATGAAAAACTCATGGAAGAAAACGCTCAAAAACAATCCCAGCTATTTCACTGACCCGGAAAAGCAGAAGGTTCTCCGCTTCGCAATGCAGAGGCCTGCTAACTACCTGACTGAAATCGAAACCTATCTGGAAAAGGCTCTTGCAGAAGCCCTTGAAGAAGAAAAGACCGCATAACAACAGACACCTGTAAGCCATCAACGAGCCCCCAGCCGCAAGTGCAGGGCGGAAAGCATCCGCGCCCTTGCGCCTGATAAAAATTGGAACTTTGATTTTCTCGCCCGGCTTTGCCACGGTGGGACGATCAAAGGAGCGTGCGTTTGAACAAAAAGAAAAAGTCCACAAACATTTCCCCTTACCCCGATGATGTCATCGACCGTCTGGCACGGGCGTTCTACCCGGCCATCCTTGCCTGCTGGAACAGCGAGGAAGGTCAGCGGGAGTTTGCCGCATGGCAGGCGGAACAGGCCCATCATGCAAACAACGAAAAACAGGAAGTTCCCACTTGCTGGGTATTCGTAAAACAGTTTTCGAAAAATGACACGGCAACTGCCTGTCAGGATTGGTTACGGAGTACCCGGCTAGGCCGAGGAAGCATCAAGTCCCATGTCCGCACCGTTAAGGTGTTGGGTATGGGGCTTTTTGCATTTCAGGAACGTATACACCTCTGGAAAGGTGTAACACACTAGACTTTGTACCAAAGTCGTGTGCCAAGGGTGCTGCGCCCCTTTGGAATCCCTGCTCACATCGCCTGTGGGCGATGTGGATTCGCTGGACAGAAAGCTCTCACAAAGGTGCACCGGGCTGTCTGCGGCGAGGAAAAGGCACTTCTGCGGAAGTGTAATAACCCACTATGACGCTTTCAGCCCTGCGGTCTGCAAAGTGTAGTGGGCTCTCCGAGGGGGAAACGGCTATATAGGGTGCGCTTCGGGCAAATCGCTGCGTACGTGCGTACCAATCTCTCGTACGCACGTACGCAGTAAAACGGCTAAAATCTCCTATATAGGGGTGTTCTTCTGGAAATCAATATGATATACTCAACTTAACCAACCATCAACTAATAGGAGGCGGTAATATTATGGGAAAAACTTTTGTGTGTAGCTTATGCCGTAATGGAATCATTGGCGGTGGTTTGTACATTGATGAACAGAGCATTACATATTCAACTCAAAAGCTCACAGTCAGTCCACTGTATCGCAACCTTGTATTGCCCATGAACGAGATAAGGGAGCTTTCATGGAGTCAGATGGTCGTTCCTGTTGCAGCAATTTCCATGAAAGATGGAGAATGTTATAAATTTATCATATATAACAAATCAGGATTTGAAAAGGCATATAAGCAATATAGCAACCACCAAGAATGAAATCACCTAGCAGGGTTTGGGGCAGGCACGCCCCAACAAGAAGCTGTCCCAAAGGGGCAGGAAATTTTCAAGAATTGAAAATTTGTGGCCACGGGACGATTCTTGCTCTCACGAAAACCCATACTTTTTGAAAAAACGCTTTTCGCAGCCAAAGGAGGATGCACCATGAAAAAAGAGATCGAAGCCTTTGTCAACGCAGCCAACGAGCAGGAGTTGGAAGCCGCATGGAATAACCTCTCGGCAGAGGAACAGCGGATTTTCGAGCAGCTCATGGAGGAAGACTCACCCGAAGATGCACTGGCATTTTTCGCCCAGCTGTATGACGATACCCCGAAGGAGCAGGCCAGCGAAACCGTGAGCATCTCCGAAAATGAAATCTATTTCAAGCGGCAGCCCTTGACCGAAGAGCAGAAGAAGCACGGCTCCTATGTAGATGAGAACGGCAATCTCCATGTCAAGAACCTGTCCGCCTTCTGGATTCCAGAACTGACCACCACGGAGAAAGTCGGTCACACCACCTATACCGTGACCGGCAGCTATGAGGGCAAGGAGTCCTTTTTAAAGAAGCTGGAGCGCATTGTTGCCAAGAACGCCCAGCAAAAATTTGAAGATGAGGGTGCAGACGAATGACAACTGCGCCCAATTCTGCTATACTTGACCCGGTAACCAATCCTGTACTGACAGTTGCTCCACAGAATAAGGAGGACACAACAATGTCTGGAGCAACGAATAAAATCACCGCACTTTACTGCCGACTGTCGCAGGAGGACGAGCGACTCGGCGAAAGCCTTTCTATCGAGAACCAGAAGGATATCCTTTTGGACTACGCTAAAAAGAACCACTTCTCGAACCCGGTGTTCTTTGTTGATGATGGCTATTCTGGCACGAACTATGACCGCCCCGGCTTTCAGAGTATGCTGGTCGAGATCGAAGCAGGGCGTGTAGGAATCGTTATCACAAAAGACCTGTCCCGACTGGGGCGCAACTCTGCCTTGACGGGTCTGTACACAAACTTCACCTTTCCCCAGTATGGCGTTCGCTACATTGCCATTAACGACAATTACGACACCATTGACCCGAACAGCGTAAACAACGATTTTGCGGGCATTAAGAACTGGTTCAACGAGTTTTACGCCCGCGATACCAGCCGCAAGATTCGGGCTGTCCAGAAGGCCAAGGGAGAGCGTGGAGTACCGCTGACGGTCAATGTCCCCTACGGCTATGTGAAAGACCCGGAGAACCCGAAGCATTGGCTTGTTGACCCGGAAGCGGCTGCGATTGTGAAGCGCATCTTCTCCATGTGCATGGAGGGACGTGGGCCGACCCAAATTGCGAACCAACTGTGGGCAGATGAAGTTCTGACTCCTACCGCCTACAAGTTGAGCCATGGCCGGAGTACAAACGCACCTGCCCCGGAAGACCCTTACCGCTGGGATAAAAGAGCAGTAAGTTTGATTCTGGAACGCCGGGAGTACACTGGCTGCACAGTCAACTTCAAGACCTATACTAACTCTATCTGGGATAAAAAGAGACATCTGAATCCTGTGGAAAATCAGGCTATCTTCCTAGATACACATGAGCGCATTATTGACGATGATGTGTTTGAAAAGGTTCAGGAGATTCGTAACCAGCGTCACCGCATGACCCGGACAGGCAAGAGCAGCATTTTCTCCGGTATGGTCTACTGCGCTGACTGCGGTTCTAAGATGCAATATGGTTCGTCCAACAACAGGGACTTCAGTCAAGACTTCTTTGATTGCTCTCTGCACAAGAAGAACGGGAGCAAGTGCAAGGGACACTTCATCCGGGTAAAGGTTCTGGAAGGACGTGTACTGAATCATGTTCAGCGGGTGACGGACTACATTCTCCGTCATGAAGACTACTTCCGCAAGGTCATGGAGGAGCAGCTTCGGGTGGAAAGCACCGAAAAGCTGACCGTCCTGAAGAAGCAGCTTGCCCGGAATGAGAAGCGGATTGCAGACCTCAAACGGCTGTTCATGAAAATCTACGAGGATAACGCCAGCGGAAAGCTGAGCGATGAACGCTTTGACATGATGAGCCAGAGCTACGATGCCGAACAGAAGCATCTGGAAGAGGAAGCCCTCTCTATCCAGCAGGAAATCGAAGTACAGGAACAGCAGAGCGAGAATATTGAGAAGTTCGTCCAGAAAGCGCACAAGTACGTTCATATTGAAGAACTCACCCCTTATGCTCTCCGTGAACTGGTGTCGGCCATCTATGTGGATGCCCCGGATAAGTCCAGCGGAAAGCGGGTGCAGCACATCCATATTAAGTATGATGGGCTGGGGTATATCCCTCTGGATGAACTGGAAGCAAAAGAAAAGGCGTGACCGGAGTCACGCCAAATCTGCCCCATTGCGGGAACTTTTGCAAATACTGTTTTATGGGAACTCTGCTCTGGGGAACGCCCTGTTGTACATATCGTTATCGTCTGTGGTCTTTGGCAGGGTGCGTCCTATTCAGGGGCGCACCCTGTTTTTGTTTTGAGCCTTCACCGGCTTTTTGAGATTCAGCCCTCTGCTTTCTGAACCAGAATCGTCAGCTGCTTCTGAACGCTGTCATCAGCTGTGACGGTCAGATGAATTTCGCCCGCAGCTTCTCCTGCGCGGATCACCGCCATACAGCAGCCGTCAAAGGTCTCGCTTTCCGGGGTGTCGTAACGCTCCTCGGAGCAGGGGTTTGCGCTGCCTACGGCTTCCAGAATGCCTGCACCCTCCAACTCCACCTTCAGGGTGTGCTTGGTGTGCAGATCTGCGGTGCCATTTGCATCCACGAATTGGATCATCACAAAAGCGGCATCCTCGCCGTTAGCTTGCAGGGTCTTACGATCTGCTGTAAGGGTCATCTGTGCATCCTGTGCGGTGCGCAGCGTGAACTCGCCGTCACACACACCGCCGGTATAGCCCACAGCCTTCAGCTCGCCGGGAGTGTAGGGCACACTGTAGGTGGCGGTAAAATCCACCATGGCACGGCGGCCCAGAGAAGCTCCGTTCAGGAACAGCTCCACCTCCTCCGAGGCGGAGTACACATCCACCGAAGCCGTCTGTCCCTCAAAACCGGGCCATGTCCAGCTGGCAAGGTTATCCTTGAACATCCAAGGCGTTTTGCTGGAGGTCTGACCGTTGTGTTCCATCCGCAGCACTGCCAGATAAGGTGCCTTCCGCAGACCGTAAACGATCTCCCGCAGATAGCTGATGGGGCGGCGGTTGCCCAGCAGATCCAGATCTCCAATGTAGGCGGTGCGTTCCGGGTAGATGCTGCTGAAGTTGGCACCACCATCGTAATGGAAGATGCCGCAGCCTGCCTCCCCCAGATAGTCGTAGCCAGCCCATGTGAAGTCGCCGATCATGTGAGGATTCTCCTCCACGATGCGCCACAGCCGCACGATGTCTGCTGGGTAAGTCTCGGTGCCTAGCACTGCCTTGTGGGGGTGCAGTTCATGCTCCAGCACATGGCGTCCGGTAAGGTAGTTCAGACCGATCACATCGCAGGAATCCTCGCAGCCGGACAGCGCCTCAGTCAGCAGCGGATGGGTGGCAAAGTAATCCCCCTTTTCCCCGGACATCAGGCTCATAAAGCTGTTCAGGGCATTGCTGCCGCCGCCATCGCCGCCGGAGGGACCGGGCTGTGCCGGGAACTTTCGCATCACATCCCCCATGATCTCCCGCAGGCGGTAACCGGCTGCCATAAGGCCGTTGAGGGCGTTGGTGGTGTAGCGGGTGGGATCCAGTTCCCGGAAGGTGTTGCAGAGCCGACGGTTGGTCTCTGCTCCGCTTTCCGAACCTACCTCGGAGATTTCGTTGCCCACACAGTACAAAATGACACTGGGATGGTTGTAATCCTTGGCCACCATCTTTTGAATGGTGGGCTTCCAGTCCTGCTCAAAGTACAGAGCATAGTCGTAGGGATTTTTCCGCACATTCCATACGTCGCTCAGTTCGTCCATTACCAGCACACCGTACCGGTCGCAGGCATCCAGCAGCGCCCGCCCTGCCGGGTGATGGGAGGAGCGGATGGCGTTGAAGCCCGCTTCCTTTAGTTGACGAATGCGGCGCTCCTCGGCATCGGGCAGGGTAGCTGCACCAAGAATGCCGTTGTCGTGGTGGATGCAGGCACCCCGTAGCTTGACGGTCTGCCCGTTGATGCGTACCCCATGCGCTGCATCGATGCTCAGGGTACGGATGCCGAAGCCGGTCTCTTCCCGGTCCAGTTCTTCCTCGCCCTCCAGCACCTGCATGGTGCTGGTGTAGAGGTTGGGGTTCTCCGGGCTCCACAGAGCCGGGCTGTCCACGCAGTACCGGAAGGAGACGGTTCTGCTTTCGCCGGGTTGGAGCAGGAGGTTTTGCCGGTCGGTGAGCACTGCCGTGCCCTTCCGGCAGATGGTCTGCTGCAGGGTCACCCGTTCTGTAACAGTGCTGGCAGACTGCACCTGTGCCGTCACATCCAGCAGGGCAAAGCCCTCGTCCGCCTCCCGGGTGGTGATACGCACGGTATCCTGCGGCAGATAGACCTTGTTGCCCACCAGCAGCCGCACCGGGCGGTAGATGCCGCTGCCGGTATACCAGCGGCTGTTGGGTTCCAGACTGTTATCTGCAATGACCTTCAGCAGGTTGTCGGCACCATATTTCAGGTAGGGACCAGCCTCCACGGTAAACTCCGCATAGCCGTTCACGTTCCGGGTCAGCAGCCAGCCGTTCAGGTAGACCAGCGCCGTCTGGTACACGCCCTCAAATACGAGGGACACCGGCTTGCCTTGCCACGCCTGCGGTGCGGTGAAATGCTTCTGAAAAATGTACTCGCCGCCGGGGTAGAAGCCGGTCTGTGCACCGTTTTTTGTGTCCGGGGTGCGGGCTTCATGGATCATGGCATCATAGGGCAGATGCACGGTTTTGGTCTGGGTATTTCCCAGAAAGGAATTCATCCGGGAATTGCCATCGCCCTTTTCTACCGTCCAATCTGCGTTGAAATTCTGTCGAATCATGCCTGTGCCTCTTTCTTGTGTTCAGCATCCCACTTCTTATTGGCCTTTTCCACATCAAGGAAAGCCAGCAGCACTGTAATAATGATGCCAATCACAAAGGGGAAGGTGATGTACAGGTTGAAGATCATCCGAATGGCGCTTTCGCTCTGGACCGTTGCGGTGCCCACAAAGCCGCCCAGCTTCAACAGCCAACCCACAGCCGCAGTACCGATGCCGCCGCCGACCTTCACGCCCAGAGAGGAGCAGCTGTACATCATACCGTCCATGTGGACGCCGGTGGTGCGTGTGGTGTAGCCGCTGGCCTCAGCAATAAGAGCGTTCAAAGAGCCGCTGAGGGTACCTGCAAAGACGCCCTTGATGAACATGAACAGCAGGAACATGGAGAGATTCTTCTGCATGGCAAAGTAGATCATGGGAATGCCCAGCACGCTGCTGATGGCGTAGCCCCAGAAGTTGACCTTCTGCATACTGCCGGTCTTTTTGATGAGGACAGGCGCAAAGGCCAGTGCGATGATAACAGGGAACATCTTCATCATGGAGAACTGACCCAGCAGGCTGCCATCGCCCCAGTAATAGGTGGCGCAGAACACACCGGCACCGGTGGTCAGGTTGCTCATGATATAGTACACGATGTAGATGGCAAGGATCATCAGGTAATACTTGTTGTGGACGAGGATCTTAGCAGTCTCGGCAAAGCCATGCTTTTTCTCCTCGGCAACTGCTTTGCCTTCCTCTGCGGCTTCGCTGGTGTTGCCGCTCAGTTCTTCCTCCGGCAGCTCTTTAACTGCAAGGCAGCTGATGGTGTTGACCACCAGACCAACGATCGCGAAGATCAGAGCCGTGGTACGCCAGCCTGCGGCACCGCTGCCGAACTTCTCCACCATGCCGGTAACGGCAAAGCCCATAAAGATGTTGGTGACGACCGCAAACATAAAACGGAAGGAGCCCAGCTGCACACGCTCATTGTTGTTCTTGGTGATCAGTGCCACCAGAGAGGAATATGCAATGCCGTTGGCAGTATAGAACACTGCGTTCAGTGCCGTGTACACGATGAAGAAGTAGATATACTGCATGGTGGTACTGCCAGCCGGGATGGCAAACAGCAAAAACAGGCAGAGGGAAACACCTACCTGACCAAACAGCATCCACGGACGTGCCTTGCCCAGCTTGGAGTGGGTGCGGTCGATCAGGGTGCCAAAGATCACATCGCTGATGCCGTCCAGAACCTTGGAAGCCAGCATCAAAGAGCCAATGATGGCGCTGTCCAGACCCAGTGTTCCGGTCAGATAAAGCAGTACAAAGCTGGAAACCAGACCATAGGAGCAGTTAGAGGCCAGATCGCCGGAACCGTAGGCCAGCTTCTGATACCATTTCAGATATTTTTTCTCTGTCGTTGCAGTAGCAGACATGGGGATTCTCCTTTCAAGATGTGCTGTATCATTCACGGCGACAGAATGCGTCTGTCGCTTTACATTTTTTCAAAAGCACTCTATAATAAAGCCATCGGCCGCACAGCTTTTACAGAATGTTTTTGTATTGTGCCTATATTTTAGCAATTCCGTTCACATTCCACAATGACAGCATCGTGTGCCGCATCCATCGGATTGTATCATATTCGCACATTGCGAAAAAAGGAGACTCTTTCATGAAACCGGATTCCACCAGCTACGAGAATATTTTGGAAGTGGAGAACCAGGGCAGCCAGCTCTCTCGCTTTTTCAAGCTCCTTGCTCCGGTGCAGATCACCCTGGAGTCCTGTACCGGTCTGGGAGAAACCGACCAATACAGCATCCAGATGTATTCCCCCAATGGCTGCTGGCTGCACGAAAACTCGATGGATAGCCTATTCCGCACCCTCAGCTCCCGTCCGCTGCACCGCCACGATTATTTTGAGCTGATGCTGGTGCTGGAAGGGGAGGTCATCCAACAGATTGAGGAAAAAGAATACCCCTACCGTGCCGGGACCTGCTGTCTGGTGAATCGCAGCATCCTCCATAACGAACGCTTCATCGGCCCCGCCAAGCTCTGTTTTATTGGTCTGTCCGCAGATTTTGTCCGCAGCCTGACGGAATCTGCATCCCTGCAATTATTTGAAGCCGAGCGTCATCTGCCGGAAAATCCCGTTTTGCAGTTTATGCTGGCCAATCTGGGCCAGGACCTCCGAAAGGAGTATCAGGACCTTTTCCCCACACCGGAAAACACCGATAGTGTTCAAACCCTGGCAACGCTCATCGCCCGCATGACCCACATCCTGCACGAACCCAGTGCCGCCGCCACCTATTATTTGAAGGGCGCACTTTGCGAACTGTTCGATTTTCTGTCGTCCGGGTTCTATGTCACCCCGGTGCACCTGAGCAGCAGCCCCGAAAGCCTGCTCTTTCTGCGCATCAGCCGTTTGCTGGAGGATACCGACGGGCGGCTGCCTCGCAGTGAACTAGCACGGCTTTTGAATTACAATGGCAGCTATCTCAATTCCATCGTCCAGCGCCGCACCGGTCTGTGTCTTTTCGATTACGGCATGACCTTCTGTTTCCAGAAGGCTGAACGGCTGCTGCGGGAAACAACACTTTCCGTCAGTGAGATCGCCCTACAACTCAAATTTACCAACCGCACCCACTTCTACGAACTGTTCCGGCAAAAGTACGGCATGACCCCGCAACAATGGCGCAAGATGCAGAAAAGCGCAGAGCACTCTGAATAAGGTGCTCTGCGCTTTTCTCTTAATCTTCTAGCCCATGGCTCCCGGTTACGTTTTTCAAGTATTCTTCTAGATTGCCGTTCAGAATCAAATCGGCATAACCAAGTGGGTCATTATAAATGAGGTAGTCCAACTCTGACCTCTGTGCCATGGTAACATCCAACGCATCCTCGACCCCGGTGCAGTCGATGGAGATTTTTCTCCCATCCTGGAGCAGCAGTTCCACGCACCCGGTGTCCATGTTGAATTTGCAGGCTCTTGCATCGTACTTCATGTTTGTGTCCTTTCTGCCTTACGGCACCTTTACAGTTGTGACTTTTGTTATACGGTTCTTCTGATAAGGTTTTGGACACACAGCCATCGGGAAGGAGCCTTCATCTTGCTTTCCGAAGAAAACAAAAAATCCGAACCCTTCTCCTATCGAGAAAAGGTTCGGATTTTCATTGTTTGGTGCGACCGGGAGGATTCGAACCTCTGGCCTTCCGGGTCGGAGCCGAACGCTCTATCCAGCTGAGCTACGATCGCAAATGCCGTACCCCTTTGGTGGGTACAACACAGTATAACACATCGGAATGCAAAATGCAAACGAAAATCGTCAGCCCTTCCGGTTTCGCAGCCAGATGCGGTGCAGGCCGTCGGTGATCAGGGTCTCGCGGTAGTGGATGGGGGTGCGGCAGGCCTCCCGGATGGAGCGGGGCAAATCGCCGGTGGCGTAAAAGGCGGTCTGCGCGCCCAGCTCGGCGCAGAAGCGGTCGGCCAGACCGTCCAGCAGGCTGGCAGTGCCCAGCACAAAGCCGTTTTGTAAGCAGGCCGAGGTGCTCTTGCCCAGCACCGACTCCGGGGCGCGGGCGGCAGGGTCGATCTGGGGCAGCTGGGCAGTCTTTTGCACCAGCGCATTCATGGAAAGCTGCGGCCCGGGCAGGATCACGCCGCCCACAAGTTCCTGCTTGGCGTTCACCGCCATCAGGGAGATGGCCGTGTCTGCCGAGATGACCACCAGCGGCCCGGGGCACTCTGCCAGCGCCGCCACCGCGCCGCACAGCAGCTCTGCACCCAGCTGCGCGGGGTTGTCCAGCCGCAGCTTGATGCCGCTTTTCAGCCCTGGTCCCACGGTCAGGATGCGCGCCTTGCATAAAAGCTGTAAGGCCGCCAGCACCCGCCCGCTGAGCATGGGCACCACGCTGCCCAGAATGCCGCCCTCGATCTGCGCCGGGGATACCCCGTACAGCTGTAACAGGTTCACCAGCCGGATGGCGTATTCCTCCACCGTGGCAGCGGGGTCGGAGTGCAGCCGCCCGCAGAAAATAAGGGTATCTTGCTCGTAGCCGCCCACAGTAATGTGGGTGTTGCCGATATTGACGGTGAGGATCATGGTCAGGGCTCCTTTCGCAGCGCTCTATAATGTATATAATATATAATAGCGCACCCGCCGCCGATACGCAAGGCTTTTGCTGGGAGAGGAGTGGAGAGGGCATTTACCCCCCGTGCAAAGAAATTGGAAAAAAGATGTCAAAAAGTGTTGACAAGATTGCCGGGGTGTGGTATTATACTTGAGCGCCAAGCGCTGAGACAAAAGAATGACTTCTGAAGCCTCAGCAGGAAGCCCTTGAAAAGAACCAATAGACGCTGAAAAGTTCCGGCTGATACCGAGAAACCTGAAGCGCTCCAAGTTCAGAAAAGTTCAAAAGCTTCTCAAAAAAGTGCTTGACAATTTATCACGAAAGTGATAAAATAAATAAGCTGTCAGCCGAAAGGCTGAGGCGCACAGGACCTTGAAAATTGAACAATATCGAAAGAACTTGTAACGGAACCTATTTTCGTGTTGGAAAAACACGGTAAACAATTCCAAACAAAAGTAATTCACACAGGACGCAAGCGATTGCGTGCTGAGCGAAACAAGATTTAACACTTTTAAGTGATAAATATCATTTATAAAGAGTTTGATCCTGGCTCAGGACGAACGCTGGCGGCGCGCCTAACACATGCAAGTCGAACGAGCGAGAGGAGGTTTACTTTCTCAAGCGAGTGGCGAACGGGTGAGTAACGCGTGAGGAACCTGCCTCAAAGAGGGGGACAACAGTTGGAAACGACTGCTAATACCGCATAAGCCCACGACCCGGCATCGGGTAGAGGGAAAAGGAGCAATCCGCTTTGAGATGGCCTCGCGTCCGATTAGCTAGTTGGTGAGGTAATGGCCCACCAAGGCGACGATCGGTAGCCGGACTGAGAGGTTGAACGGCCACATTGGGACTGAGACACGGCCCAGACTCCTACGGGAGGCAGCAGTGGGGAATATTGCACAATGGGGGAAACCCTGATGCAGCGACGCCGCGTGGAGGAAGAAGGTCTTCGGATTGTAAACTCCTGTTGTTGAGGAAGATAATGACGGTACTCAACAAGGAAGTGACGGCTAACTACGTGCCAGCAGCCGCGGTAAAACGTAGGTCACAAGCGTTGTCCGGAATTACTGGGTGTAAAGGGAGCGCAGGCGGGAAGACAAGTTGGAAGTGAAATCCATGGGCTCAACCCATGAACTGCTTTCAAAACTGTTTTTCTTGAGTAGTGCAGAGGTAGGCGGAATTCCCGGTGTAGCGGTGGAATGCGTAGATATCGGGAGGAACACCAGTGGCGAAGGCGGCCTACTGGGCACCAACTGACGCTGAGGCTCGAAAGTGTGGGTAGCAAACAGGATTAGATACCCTGGTAGTCCACACTGTAAACGATGATTACTAGGTGTTGGAGGATTGACCCCTTCAGTGCCGCAGTTAACACAATAAGTAATCCACCTGGGGAGTACGACCGCAAGGTTGAAACTCAAAGGAATTGACGGGGGCCCGCACAAGCAGTGGAGTATGTGGTTTAATTCGACGCAACGCGAAGAACCTTACCAAGTCTTGACATCCTGCGACGGACATAGAAATATGTTTTTCCTTCGGGACGCAGAGACAGGTGGTGCATGGTTGTCGTCAGCTCGTGTCGTGAGATGTTGGGTTAAGTCCCGCAACGAGCGCAACCCTTATGGTCAGTTACTACGCAAGAGGACTCTGGCCAGACTGCCGTTGACAAAACGGAGGAAGGTGGGGATGACGTCAAATCATCATGCCCTTTATGACTTGGGCTACACACGTACTACAATGGCGTTAAACAAAGAGAAGCAAGACCGCGAGGTGGAGCAAAACTCAGAAACAACGTCCCAGTTCGGACTGCAGGCTGCAACTCGCCTGCACGAAGTCGGAATTGCTAGTAATCGCAGATCAGCATGCTGCGGTGAATACGTTCCCGGGCCTTGTACACACCGCCCGTCACACCATGAGAGCCGGGGGGACCCGAAGTCGGTAGTCTAACCGCAAGGAGGACGCCGCCGAAGGTAAAACTGGTGATTGGGGTGAAGTCGTAACAAGGTAGCCGTAGGAGAACCTGCGGCTGGATCACCTCCTTTCTAAGGAGTCAGGCAATGACAGAGCATCTAAGATGGTCGGTCATTGGAACAGGTGACAAGTTAAAGTTTAAGTAGATATTGTTCGATTTTGAGGGCCCTGAAAAGGACACTCAAAGACGTACCTTGAAAACTGAATAATAACTGCGAAACAAAGATTATAGTAAGTTCTTTTTTAAGAAATATTACAATTTCAAAAGGAAGGGTAACAATAATCTTCGTTGGCAAGAGAGAATCAAGAGGATACCAAATGTTCTTAAAGAACGTTTGAAAGGTCAAGCGAACAAGGGCGCAGGGCGAATGCCTTGGCACTGGGAGCCGATGAAAGACGTGATAAGCTGCGATAAGCTTCGGGGAGCTGCAAATAAGCATTGATCCGGAGATTTCTGAATGAGGAAACTCACCTGGGTTCATACTCAGGTACGTTATACTGAACTTAAAAATAGGTATATCGAGGGAACCGCCTGAACTGAAACATCTAAGTAGGGCGAGGAAGAGACATCAAACGAGATTCCGTAAGTAGTGGCGAGCGAACGCGGAAGAGGGCAAACCGGAAGTAGAAATACTTCCGGGGTACGGACTGCTTTTAGGACTTAATCTGTTAACCGAACGGCATGGGAAGGCCGGTCAGAGAGTGTGAGAACCACGTAGGTGAAAACGGAGAGAGCTGAGCGAGTTCCAGAGTACGGCCAGACACGTGAAACCTGGTCGGAATACGGGGGGACCACCCTCCAACCCTAAATACTACCCAGTGACCGATAGCGTATAGTACTGTGAAGGAAAGGTGAAAAGCACCCCGGGAGGGGAGTGAAAAAGAACCTGAAACCCTGTGCCTACAAGCACCTAGAGCACGTCAATGTGTGATAGGGTACTTTTTGTAGAACGGTCCGGCGAGCGATTGTATGCAGCAAGGTTAAGGACTTAAGGTCTGGAGCCGAAGCGAAAGCGAGTTTGAAAAGGGCGTTAAGTTGCATACAATGGGCCCGAAACCGGGTGACCTACCCATGGTCAGGTTGAAGTGGAAGTAAAATTCCATGGAGGACCGAACCGACCTCCGTTGAAAAGGCGGCGGATGAACTGTGGGTAGCGGAGAAATTCCAATCGAACCCGGAGATAGCTGGTTCTCCCCGAAATAGTTTTAGGACTAGCCTCAAGTTAGATACCTGGAGGTAAAGCACTGAATAGCCTAGCGGCCGAGAGGTTAGCGAAGCTTATCAAACTCAGAATGCCAGAGTATTGATGCTTGGGAGTCAGACAGTGTCAGATAAATGTCATTGTCAAAAGGGAAACAGCCCAGATCTACAGCTAAGGTCCCAAAGTCAGGTTAAGTGGAAAACGATGTGAAGATACGTAGACAACCAGGATGTTGGCTCAGAAGCAGCCACACATTCAAAGAGTGCGTAATAGCTCACTGGTCGAGCGTCTTTGCGCGGAGAATTTAACGGGGCTAAACCTGACACCGAAGCTTAGGCAATACAGCAATGTATTGGGTAGGGGAGCGTTGTATACGCGGTGAAACAGTAGCGCAAGCGGCTGTGGAGTGTATAGAAGTGAGAATGCCGGAATGAGTAGCGCGAATGCAGTGAGAATCTGCATGGCCGAAAGCCTCAGGTTTCTGGAGGAAGGTTCGTCCGCTCCAGGTTAGTCGGGAGCTAAGGTGAGGCCTAACGGCGTAGCCGATGCACAGACGGTAGAGATTCCGTCACCACCAAAAGAGTTAAGCACAGGGACACATTTGAAGTCTCGGAGCCGGGTGTTGGTTCCGGTAGCGATCGAGGGAAGTTAGTACCGAAGTCCGGGATGGAAGATGGCGAGAAAAGCTGTGTGTATTTCTGCGGTGCCCGTACCGCAAACCGACACAGGTAGGTAGGAAGAAGATTCTAAGGCCAACGGGAGAAGGGTTGTTAAGGAACTCGGCAAATTGACCCCGTAACTTCGGGAGAAGGGGTGCTCCAGAGATGGAGCCGCAGAGAATCGGCCCAAGCAACTGTTTACCAAAAACACAGGTTTGTGCTAAATCGAAAGATGACGTATACGAGCTGACGCCTGCCCGGTGCTGGAAGGTTAAGAGGAGATGTGCAAGCATTGAATCGAAGCCCCAGTGAACGGCGGCCGTAACTATAACGGTCCTAAGGTAGCGAAATTCCTTGTCAGGTAAGTTCTGACCCGCATGAAAGGCGTAATGATTTGGGCACTGTCTCGACAGCCCGCCCGGCGAAATTGTAGTACCGGTGAAGATGCCGGTTACCCGCGACAAGACGGAAAGACCCCATGGAGCTTTACTGTAGCCTAATATTGGGTTTCGATGTTGCATGCACAGGATAGATGGGACACAGGGAAACAAGTGCTTTGGCATTTGTGGAGTGGCCGTTGGGATACCATCCTTGCGATATTGGAATTCTAACCTGCGCCTTTGAATCAAGGCGGGGGACATTGTTAGGTGGGCAGTTTGACTGGGGCGGTCGCCTCCTAAAGAGTAACGGAGGCGTTCAAAGGTTCGCTCAGCTTGAACGGAAATCAAGCAAAAGAGTGCAAACGCAGAAGCGAGCCTAACTGCGAGACTGACGGGTCGAGCAGTAACGAAAGTTGGAGTTAGTGATCCGGTGGTATGTGAGTGGAAATGCCATCGCTCAACGGATAAAAGTTACCCTGGGGATAACAGGCTGATCTCCCCCAAGAGTCCACATCGACGGGGAGGTTTGGCACCTCGATGTCGGCTCATCGCATCCTGGGGCTGTATTCGGTCCCAAGGGTTTGGCTGTTCGCCAATTAAAGCGGTACGCGAGCTGGGTTCAGAACGTCGTGAGACAGTTCGGTCCCTATCTGTCGTGGGCGCAGGATATTTGATGGGAGCTGTTCCTAGTACGAGAGGACCGGAGCGGACGTACCTCTGGCGCACCAGTTGTTCTGCCAAGGGCATAGCTGGGCAACTATGTACGGATCGGATAAACGCTGAAAGCATCTAAGCGTGAAGCCGACCCAAAGATAAGATATCCCATTGTTTCAAACAAGTAAGACCCCTTGAAGACTACAAGGTTGATAGGCACGATGTGTAAGTGGAGTGATCCATTCAGCAAGCGTGTACTAATAGGTCGAGGGCTTGACCACAATTCGCTTGAGACTTTTAAGTCAACGAAAAAATGTTAGCAGTGATTATTCAGTTTTGAAGGCACGTCCTTCTAAGAAATACTGGACAGAAGCACAGAAATGTGTTATACTGATTCAGTCAAATCGGTCGGTGTCGATGACGGTAAGGTTCCACCTGTTCCCATTCCGAACACAGAAGTTAAGCTTACTTGTGCCGAAGATAGTTAGCTGGAAACGGCTTGTGAAAATAGGTAGTCGCCGACTTAATAAAGAGCTCTGAGATGAAAGTCTCAGGGCTTTTTTATTGCATTTCGGGGCAGAAAATAGTATCATAAAAGGCAGAACCTTATACTTTCTACAGATTTTCCTGTTACACTGGATGCACAAAGAAAGGAGAGTCTATATGGACAAATTAACGAAAAAAGGGCTGGACGGTACCCAGCTCAAGACCATTGCACTGGCGCTGATGGTGCTGGACCACATTCATTATTTCTTTGAATTCACCGGCTGCATCCCGACGGTGTTCAGTATGCTGGGGCGGCTCAGTGCGCCGCTGTTTCTGTTCTGCACGGTGGAGGGCTTTGCCCACACCCATGACCGCAAGCGGTATTTTATCCGCATCTGGGCTATCGGCACAGCTATGGCGGCGCTGGAATTCTTTATGATCTACGCCAAGGCCTTCCGGCGCGGGGATGACTTTTACCCGCTGAATGCTATTTTTCAGGATCTGATGCTGCTGTGCATCGTCTGGCAGGGCATCGACTGGCTGCGGGAGAAAAAATACGCAAAGGGCATTGGCGCTATTGCCGCCGTTCTGTGCTGGCCGTATGTGGTGGTAGTATTTCTGCTGCTTTTCCCCGGGGTACAGGAGATGCCCATCGCTTCGTCAGTCGTGGCCTTTGTCATCACCAGCCCGCTGCCCATGTGGACAGGCATCACGGACGGCAGCTGGAGTTTTCTGCTGGGCGGTGTGCTGCTGTATGCATTGCGCGGACGGCGCAAAGTGCAGCTGACAGTATGGGCACTGGTGATTTTCCTGTGTGACTTTGCGCTGACCTTTGGGATGGCTTGCCGACAGGAGGGTTTTGTCTGGACGCAGATGTTCACCGACTACTACGAGTGGTTCGAGGTGGCGGCGGTGTTGCTGATGCTGCTGTACAACGGGCAGCGCGGCAGCGGACACAAGCAGCTGTTCTACTGGTTCTACCCCGCCCATGTGTACCTGCTGTATGGGGCATCGTGCCTTGTTTATAACATGTTGAGGTGATTTTGTGGCAAACATTCTGGCAATGGATGACAATCTGGAGCTCTGCAAGCTGATCCGCACCACTTTGGAGCGGGACGGCCACCGGGTAGAAACGCGGCAGGCGGGCAGAGATCTGACCGAGGCGCTCTGCCGCTGGGCAGACTGCATCCTGCTGGACGTGATGATGCCCGGGGAGGACGGCTTTGCGGTCTGTCGGCGCATCCGCAGCCTGACTGAAGTCCCCATCCTGTTTCTGAGTGCCCGCACCGACGAGGCAGCTGTGCTGGAGGGGCTGGGCATCGGGGCAGACGACTTTTTGTCCAAGCCCTTCCGGGTGGCAGAGCTGCGGGCGCGGGTGGCGGCACATCTGCGGCGGCAGAGCCGCACCCCGGCGCACCGGATGGTGCGCAGCGGCGTGGCCTTTGACCTGACCGCCCGGAGCGCGGCGGTGGAGGGCACAGTGCTGCCCTTGACCCGCTCGGAGTATGCCATCTGCGAGTATCTGGCGCTGCACGCAGGGCAAACCTTTACCAAGGAGCAAATTTACGAAGCGGTTTTTGGTATTGACGGCACTGCGGACGACACTGCCGTGACACAGCACATCAAAAATATCCGGGCAAAGCTGCGGGCGGCGGGCGTGCCGGAGCCGGAAAAGCTGCTCAATACCGTATGGGGCGTGGGATACCGATGGAAAAGCGAAGACTGACCTCTCTGCGCAGCGTGCTGCTGCAATATCTGGTGCGCACGGCGCTGGCCTGCCTGCTGGTCGCGGTGGGGTGGCTGCTGGCGCTGATGCTGTGGATCCAGAACGGCGAGTTGTTTCTTCCCGCGAATCAAGCTGCACAGGCCTGTCAGAAAGCCGCACAGGACGTTTTACCGGGTATGACTGCTGCCACCTTTGACGAGACCCAACTGGACTCCTTGTGCCGCTACGCTCTGTTTGCCGCGCCGGACAGCAGCGAGGTGCTGGCCACCAACATGGATGCCGGGCACTTGCAGCGGGCAATGGAGAACCGGCAGGGGAAAACCCACTGGCATTTTGGCTACACGCAGTATTATATGACGTCAAAATTGCAGGACGGAACGGTTTGCCTGCTGCAATTTGACTATGCCGTGCCCTACGCCGACCCTGCGCTGCGGGGTGTGCTGCCGGATATGCAGACCGTGCACTGCATTCTGGGCATTCTGCTGTTGGTAGGCGCGGTGGTGTGGAGCACCCACAGGACCGGGCGCTTCCTGACCCGGGAGACCGAAAAGCTGACCGCCGCAGCACAGGCGGTGGCACGGAAGGATCTGGACAGCGCGGTGTTTTCCGGCGCGAAGGTGCGGGAATACGAGAGCACTTTACAGGCATTGCAGACCATGGGCGACGCCCTGACCGGCAGCCTGCAGAAGCAGTGGGCCATGGAGCAGCGGCAGCGGGAGCAGATCATTCAGCTGTCCCACAAGCTGAAAACGCCGCTGACCATCATCGAGGGCAACGCGGAACTGCTGGCAGAGGATGACGATTTGACCGCAGAGCAGAAAGCGCAGGTAGAGTCTATTTTGCAGGGCGCAGAGCAGACCCGCACCTATCTTGGCAAGATCCGCGCCGAGGTGCAGACCCCGCTGCGGTATAAACGAAATGCAGAACAATGACAAAATAAACGATTTATAGCTGATTTATCCTGACTGTAAAAAAGGCTTCCAAAACGCCCACAGGCGTTTTGGAAGCCAAATAAAAAATCTTTATTCCGCTGAGAATATCCAGAGCGAAGCGGAGGACATTTCTAATCGTCTTACGCGAAAGGGCTGCTGCACAAAACGTGCAGCAGCCCTTTGTTTGTATTTACTGTTTTGCCAGCTGTTTGTCCAGCCATGCGGCGATGTCCGCGAAGACCTCCTGCTTGTTGGTCTCCAGCAGCAGCTCGTGGCGGGCACCGGGGTAGAAGATGCTTTCAATGTTCTGCACACCGGCGTCCTTCAGGCTCTGGATGGCGCGGCGCACGCCCTTGCCCTGCTCGCCCACCGGGTCGGCATCGCCGGAGAGGAAGAGCAGCGGCAGCTCCTTGGGCATCCGTGCCAGAAAAGCCGGGTCGTGCAGGCGCAGGATGCCGCTGAACATACTATAATAGGCGTTCAGCGTAAAGGTAAAGGTGCAGCGCTCCTCCGCCAGATACTTGTCCACCTCGGCCTGGTCGCGGTTGAGCCAGTCGTGGGTGGTGCGGCCCTCCAGCCCCTTATTGTAGCCCATAAAGGAAAGGTTGGCCACAAGGTTGCTGCGGTAGTGCCAGCCATGGAAGGCGGCCAGCACCCGGCAAAGGGTCTTGGCAACCTTGACCAGCGCCTTGGGCTGGAAACCTGTGCCCATAATGATGGCACCGTTCAGCTCCCGGCCATACTCGCACAAATACTGCCGGGCGTAGAACGAGCCCATGCTGTGCCCCAGCAAAAAGTAGGGCAGGTTTGGGTACAGCTCCTTGGTAAGCACGGTTACGGCGTGCAGGTCGGCCAGTACGGCGCGGTTGCCGTCCGGCTCGGCAAAATAGCCGTAGTCCTCCTTGGTGCGGATGGATGCACCGTGCCCCAGATGGTCGTGGCCGGTGACCAGAATACCCCGGTCGGCCAGATATTCTGCCAAGGGGCGGTAGCGGTCGATATACTCTACCATGCCGTGAGACAGCTGCAGCACCGCCCGCACCTGCCCCTCCGGGACGCAGCGAAAGCCGTGCAGGGTGCGCCCCGGCACGGTGGAGGGAAGGGTAAAGTCGATGAACCGGCTCATGGAAAGAGCCCCCTTTCTGCGTTACAGTGCGCTGAGCTTGCGGCGGCAGGCGCTGCAGATGCAGTAGCCGCCGAACTGGATGGCCTGCTCGTCCACCTCGCCGCAGAAATCGCAGCTGCCGGCGGGGCGGTGCTTTTTCAGGACGATGGCGTCCCCATCCACAAAGATCTCCAATTTGGTGTCGGTGTCGAGGTGCATACTAGTGCGCAGCTCCTTCGGCAGAACGATCCGTCCCAGCGAGTCAATGCCGCGAACGATGCCAGTGCTTTTCATAATGTGTCATTCTCCTTCACTATTCCTTATTCCTTTTTAGCAACCACTGACACAATAGGAAAATTGTGCCAGCGCTGATAAGCTCAGTATACAAAAAATAACACCATTCGTCAATGATTGCGTGCTGATTCGACAAAAAAAGACCTTTTGCACATAAAGGTGGGGGAGATTCTCTCCGTGAAAAAAGGGGTTCTGAAAAGCCTGCAGGCTTTTCAGAACCCCTAAATTACAAATAATTCTTTCTCGCCGTCTCAGCTCAGCTCCACAGGGGCTTCGGGCTGGTTCTCCACGCGGGCGCTGGTGCGTCCCTCGGGACGAATCTCTCCGGCGGCGACCAGCGAGATCTTGGTCAGAGTGGGGCCTACCAGCTCGTACACCAGCACCGAGAACAGCACCACGTTGCGCACCATGTGGCCGTCCGACAGCTCGGCGGCGGTGGCCGCCATGCCCAGCGCTACACCGGCCTGCGGCAGCAGGGTGATGCCCAGATATTTCTGAATAGCCGGGCTGCAGCTGGTGGCGCGGCAGCTCAGGTAAGAACCGCTGATCTTACCGGCAGAGCGCGCCACAATGTATACCACGCCGATGAGCAGCACCATGGGGTTGGTGAGGATGGTCAGGTCCAGCTCTGCGCCGGACAGCACGAAGAACAGGATGTTGATGGGGGACACCCAGCGGTCCAGACGGTCCATCAGCTCATCCGAGGTGGGGCAGACGTTGCAGAACACGGTGCCGGTCATCATGCACACCAGCAGCAGCGAGAAGCCGCAGCGGGTGCCGTTGATCTCGAACTTGGTCATGGACAGCCCCACGGTCAGCAGCACAAAGGCCACCGACAGGCTCATGCGCTTGGAGCGGGAGTGGAAGTAGACCTCCAGCAGGTTCAGCAGGTAACCGGCGGCAGCGCCCAGCGCCAGCGAGAGCGCGATCTCCAGCAGCGGCTCCAGCACCACGCTCACAGGGTCGATGCGGCCCTGCTCCAGCGCATTTGCCACGTCGTAGGAGGCCGAGAACAGCACCAGACCCACGGCATCGTCAATGGCGACCACCATCAGCAGGAGCTTGGTCAAAGGGCCGTCGGCCTTGTACTGCTTGACCACCATCAGGGTAGCGGCAGGGGCGGTAGCGGCGGCGATGGAGCCCAGCGTGATGGCAGAGGCCAGCGAGATGACGTCCGGGCGGGCAAAGTGCAGGGCAACAAGGGCGATATCCACCAGCGCGGTGGTGATCACCGCCTGCGCAACGCCCACGGTCACGGCGCGGCGTCCCATGTGCTTCAGGGCGCTGAGCCGGAACTCGTTGCCGATGACGAAGGCGATAAAGCCCAGCGCCACCTGTGTGAGGATGCCGTAGCCCTCCACGGCAGCAAGGCTGCCAAAGCCAAAGCCGAAACGGCTCAATCCCAGCCGACCCAGAAAGAAGGGCCCCATCAGCAGACCGGTAAGCAGGTAAGCGGTGACGGCGGGCAGACGCACGGCCTTGGCAGCGCGTGACATGAGCAGGCCGGCGATCAGGGCAAGGGACAGACAGATCAACATTTGTTCCATAATGTGGTTTGTATTGGGTGTGCAGCCAAAGGCCGCAGCACTCGGTTCCTCCTTGTCAAAAAAGTATCGAACTCCCGTGTGAAATCCAGCGCGGGGGTCAAAATGGGAAAACGTATCCAGTATACCGGAACAACGGAGGAAAAGCAACCATCCCGCGCGTTTCATACATCTTTTGAGACGAAAAGACAGAAACAGAACGAGAAAGGACGGAATACAAGCAGTTCGGCTGCCGTTTCCCTTTACGACCCCAGCCGTGAAAAAGGGATAGCGGAGCGCCCGCAGGCGTTCCGCTATCCCGAAATATAAAATATGCTCTTAGTTGAACTTGAAGATCTTGCGCAGCTGGCGGTAGGTGGCTACGACCACCTTGTCACCGCCGGGGAAGTGCAGGTCGGTCAGGCCGCCAAGGTTCACGCGCACGGCGCGGTAGACACCGGGGGTAACGTGATCCTTGAGGTACTGCCACAGCTCGGCCTTTTTGGCGTGTGCCTCGGCGCTGCCGTCCAGCAGCAGAAAGATGTCGCTGACCGCCATCATGACGGACAGGTAGTGCACCATGTAGGCGCGCAGACGCTTCTGGTCCTTCAGCGCGTCCAGATCCTGACAGTCGATCATGTGCCTGGTGACCCGCAGCTGCTGGTCCACGCGGCCGACCATCACGCTCTCGTTCACGCTCTGGTCTGCTCGACCGATGAAGTAGCGGTACAGATCCAGATCCATATAGTACATGCTCTTGACATAGGGCAGGGGCTGGTACACAAAGATGTTGTCCACATAGAAGGTGTGCTTGGGCAGCACCATGCCGCACTCACGCAGCACCTCGGTGCGGTACATGACCGAGTGCATCAGCAGGTTCTGATCCGGGCGGAAGCGCCGGACGTGCACCCAGTCGAACAGGCGGTTCTGCGGGAACACGTTGGTGTAGCGCACGGTATGGCTGGTGCCGTCCTCCACATGCTCGTACACATAGTTGCAGATCATCAGATCCGGCGCGGTGCCGCGGGCTACCAGCGTGGTCAGGCGCTCCAGCACCTTTTTCAGGGCGTCGGTGTCCAGCCAGTCGTCGCTGTCCA
This sequence comes from Faecalibacterium sp. IP-1-18, assembly GCF_023347355.1. Taxonomy (NCBI): domain Bacteria; kingdom Bacillati; phylum Bacillota; class Clostridia; order Eubacteriales; family Oscillospiraceae; genus Faecalibacterium; species Faecalibacterium sp. IP-1-18. The sequence goes on along the minus strand of NZ_CP094472.1, from coordinate 2,949,186 downwards.
CTACCTTGTAGTACAGGCCGGTGGCGTTGCGGATGCCCTGATTGACGCCTTCGCCGTGGCCGCCGTTCTCCTGATGGATGGCCTTGACGATGGTGGGGTACTTTGCGGCGTACTCGTCGCAGATGGCGGGGGTGTCATCCTTGACGGAACCATCGTCCACCAGAATGATCTCGGCCTGCTCGCCTGCGGTCAGCAGCGTTTCGATGCAGTGACGCATATAGGCTGCGGAATTGTAGCAGGGCACGGCAAAGGTGATAAGTTTCTGCTGCATATTATAAATGCTCCTTTTTACGTTGCATGGTCCATGCCGGGCAGTCTGCGGGGTGGCATGGAGATATGTGTTCTCATTATAGCATTTTCGCGCCTGAAAAGCTATCCTTCCCGGGCAGAAAGAGCGCTTATCGCACACTTTTGCGCAAAGTGACGCTTTTTTCTGCCAAAAGTATCAGTTTTGTGGTATACTGATAAGGTTTTGAGCGTTCTGCGCGTCAGTGCACCTATATATATAACGGAGGAAACCATGGAAAACCCGCACAGTATCCTGAAAAAAGTTTTCGGCTACGACAGCTTCCGCCCCGGGCAGGAGCAGATCGTCAGCCGCCTGCTGGCCGGACAGGATGTGCTGGCGGTCATGCCCACCGGCGCGGGCAAATCCATCTGCTATCAGGTGCCGGCGCTGCTTTTGCCGGGCATCACCATCGTGGTGTCCCCGCTGGTCAGCCTGATGAAGGATCAGGTGGGGGCGCTGGTGCAGGCGGGCGTGGCGGCGGCTTTTCTGAACAACAGCCTGACCGACAACCAGAAGGCGCTGATGCTGCATCGCGCCCGGGAGGGCTGGTATAAGATCATCTATGTAGCACCGGAGCGGCTGGAGATGCCGGGCTTCCAGCGGTTCGCGCAGGAGCGGCAGATCAGCATGGTCACGGTGGACGAGGCGCACTGCATCAGCCAGTGGGGACAGGATTTCCGCCCCAGCTATCTGCGCATCAAGGCGTTTGTGGACAGCCTGCCCAGCCGACCGGTCATGGGCGCGTTCACCGCCACCGCCACCGCCCATGTGCGGGAGGATATCCGCACCCATCTGGCGCTGCAAGCGCCCTACGAGGTGACTACCAGCTTCGACCGCCCCAACCTGTACTTTGAGACCCGGCGGGCACTGCCCAGCCAGAAGCCAAAAGAGCTGCTGGAACTGGTGCTCAAAGAGGGCAATCATGCGGGCATCGTGTATTGCAGCACCACCCGGCAGGTGGACGAGACGGTGCAGCTGCTGCAGAGCCGCAGCATCCGGGCGGCAGCCTACCACGCCAAGCTGGATGCGGACACCCGGCGGCAGAATCAGGACGATTTCCTCTATGACCGTGTGCAGGTGATGGTGGCCACCAATGCCTTTGGCATGGGCATCGACAAGCCCAACGTGCGGTTCGTCATCCATTATAATATGCCTAAGGACTTGGAAAGCTATTATCAGGAGGCCGGACGCGCCGGGCGCGACGGTCAGCCCGCCCGGTGTACCCTGCTGTATTCCGGCACGGATGTGCGCACCATCCGCTTTTTCATCGACAAGGAGCGGGAGGCGGACAATGGTCTGCCCGCGGATGTAAAGGCCGAAGCCGCCCGCAAGGCAGAGGAGCGGCTCAAGTACATGACCTTCTACTCCACCACCCAGCACTGTCTGCGCGGCTTTCTGCTGCAATACTTCGGAGAAGCCGCGCCCAAAAAGTGCGGCAACTGCTCCTGCTGCCTTGCCGCCGAGCAGGAAGCCCAGCTGCAGGTGGAGTACGCCCGCCGCCGTGCCGCCCAGAGCGCCGACCGGCTGGAAAAGCCCCGCCGCGCAAAGCCCGCCGCAGCGGGCAGCCTGAGCGAGGCGGACGAAAAGCTGCTCAACGCCCTGTATGCGGTGCGCAAGCGCCTTGCGGGCAAGCAGAACCTGCCCGCCTTTATGGTGTTTAACGATGCCACCCTGCGGGAGATGGCAGAGAAAAAGCCTATGAGCATCGACGAGCTGCTGAACATCAGCGGCGTGGGCGAAAAGAAGGCCGCCCGCTACGGCAACGCTTTTCTGCGCGTCATCGAGGACGCCGTGGGCAGCCGGGAGTGAGAAAAGAAAGAAGCCGCTGCACAGTCTGTGCAGCGGCTTCTTTTAGTGCGGGACGATTTCGAATGGCCTCCGCGTTGCTTTGGCCATATTCAGCGGAAGAATTATTTTTAATAGAGCGTTTGTCGCGGCCTGCGGGCCGCGACAAACGCATTTTCACGAGAAGGAGTTCAGCACCGCTTACCGTTCCATGGTATGGGTGGCGAATACCTTTTCGTCCTCCCACCACACGGGCTGCCCGGCGGCAAGGGACTTGGGTACGTCCAGCAGGCGCTGGTTGCGGCTGCCGCGGAAGCGCAGGGAGATGTCGTGCTCGGCCTGCACGAATCTGCCGTCCACCAGCACATCCAGCAGTGCCAGCAGCTCGTCGGTCACCTCACACCGCGCGGGGCTGGGCTCTGCGCCGGTAAGCTGCTCCCACGTGTAGCCGGAGTAGCACCACACCGTCTTGGCGGGGTACAGAGCCTTGAAGTTGCGCACAAAGGGCAGCAGCTCCCGCTGGTTCTCTGGTTCAAAGGGTTCGCCGCCCAGCAGGGAGAGCCCGGCGATATAGTCCGGCTGACAGGAGGCGAATACCTCGTTGCGCACGGTTTTATCAAAGGGCTGACCGTAGTCAAAATCCCATGCCACGGCGTTGAAGCAGCCCGGGCAGTGGTGGCGGCAGCCGGACACAAAAACGCTGGTGCGCACCCCGGGGCCGTTGGCGATATCGTAATATTTGATGTTTGCGTAGTTCATGCTCATGTTCCTGTCGTTTGCTGAAAAGATATTTGGAGCGGCCGAAAGGCCGCTCCAAATATCAAATCAAAAATAAAATTTAGCTGTTGTTACAGATGCAGCACGCGATCCTTGATCTCCTGCGTGCGGCCCTGGTTCCAGAACTGGGTGCCGATATAACCGCAGGTGCGGCGGGCGACGTTCAGCTTGTTCTGGTCGCGGTTGCCGCACTTGGGGCACTCCCACACCAGCTTGCCGTCGTCCTCCACAATCTTGATCTCGCCATCGTAGCCGCACACCTGACAGTAGTCGGACTTGGTGTTCAACTCGGCGTACATGATGTTGTCGTAGATGAACTGCAGCACGCTTATGACGGCTTCCAGATTGTCCTGCATGTTGGGCACTTCCACATAGCTGATGGCACCGCCCGGGGACAGGCGCTGGAAGTCGGCCTCGAATTTCAGCTTGGTAAAGGCGTCGATGGGCTCGGAGACATGGACGTGGTAGCTGTTGGTGATATAGTTCTTGTCCGTGATGCCTTTCACGATGCCAAAGCGCTTTTGCAGGCACTTGGCAAACTTGTAGGTGGTGGATTCCAGCGGGGTGCCGTAGAGGGAGTAGTCCATGTTCTCGGCCTTCTTCCACGCGTTGCACTTGTCGTTCATGTGCTGCATCACGCTCAGGGCAAAGGGCTTGGCACCGGCATCGGTGTGGCTCTTGCCGGTCATATACTTCACACACTCGTACAGGCCGGCATAGCCCAGACTGATGGTGGAGTAGCCGCCGAACAGCAGCTTGTCGATCTTTTCGCCCTTCTTCAGGCGTGCCAGCGCGCCGTACTGCCACAGGATGGGAGCAGCGTCGCTGGGGGTGCCCAGCAGCCGCTTATGGCGTGCCTGCAAAGCCCGGTGGCACAGATCCAGACGCTCGTCAAAGATCTTCCAGAACTTTTCAAAGTTGCCGCCGGAGCTCAGGGCAACGTCCACCAGATTGATGGTGACCACGCCCTGATTGAAGCGGCCATAGTACTTGGGCTTGCCGGTCTCGGGGTCCACATAGGGGGTCAGGAAGCTGCGGCAGCCCATGCAGGTGTAGCAGTGGCCCTCGCCGTTCTTGTCCACCTTGAGTTCCAGCATCTTCTTTTCCGAGATATAGTCCGGCACCATGCGCTTAGCGGTGCACTTGGCGGCCAGCTCGGTCAGGTAGTAGTAGGGAGTGCCTGGGCGGATGTTGTCCTCTTCCAGCACATAGATCAGCTTGGGGAAGGCGGGGGTGATCCATACACCGGCCTCGTTCTTCACGCCCTGATAGCGCTGGCGGATGGTCTCCTCGATAATGATGGCAAGGTCGGCCTTTTCCTGCGGGTTGCGGGCCTCGCCCAGATACATGAACACGGTAATAAAGGGTGCCTGACCGTTGGTGGTCATCAGGGTGACCACCTGATACTGGATGGTCTGCACGCCGCGGTTGATCTCGTTGCGCAGACGGCGCTCCACGATCTCCTTCTTGCGCTCGGCAGAGACGTCCAGACCTTCCATCTCCAGCTCTACCTCAGCGGCGATCTTCTTGCGGGAGACGTCCACAAAGGGAGCCAGATGGGTCAGGCTGATGCTCTGGCCGCCGTACTGGTTGGAGGCCACCTGTGCAATGATCTGGGTGGCAATGTTGCAGGCAGTGGAGAAGCTGTGCGGCTTCTCGATATAGGTGCCGGAGATGACGGTGCCGTTCTGCAGCATATCCTCCAGATTCACCAGATCGCAGTTGTGCATGTGCTGGGCAAAGTAGTCGGAATCGTGGAAGTGGATCAGACCCTCCTGATGTGCCTTTACGATCTCCGGGTCCAGCAGCAGACGGGCGGTCAGATCCTTGGAGATCTCGCCGGCCATATAGTCGCGCTGTACACTGTTGACGGTGGGGTTCTTGTTGGCGTTCTCCTGCTTGACCTCTTCGTTCTGGCACTCGATCAGGCTCAGAATACGCTCGTCGGTGGTGTTGGTCTGACGCTTCAGGCTCTGGACGTAGCGGTAGGTGATATAGTGCCGTGCCACATCGTGCGCCTGAATGTCCATCAGCTGGTTCTCCACCAGATCCTGCACCTCTTCCACGCTGACTGCGCGGTTAAGCTGCTGGCACTGGTCGGTAACGGCTGCGGCGATCTGGGTGATCTGCTCCCGGCTCAGGCGAGCCTGACCGCCCACGGAATCGCTGGCTTTGGTAACGGCGGTGATGATCTTGGTAATATCAAAAGGAACTTCTGCACCGTTTCGTTTGATGATCTTCATCGGTTCTCCTCCTTCTATATAGGCGCATTGTGAACGGGTACCTCTTACCATAAGAGATACCCGTCTGCGCACAACGATATCCAACAAACTGAATGTAGCTCTATTTTATCATTATCTAGTGGCAAGTCAAGCAAAATACCACTATATTTTGCGTTTTGTAGCAATCGCCAAAAATCGTGGATATTTTTCGGGACAAAATTTTGCACGGAAACTCTTGACAGAGCGACTTGCTTTCCGGCGAGTAATATCAGCCGCCGTCTATACCCGGTTGGGATTTGCTCTGCCTATATAATGTAATAATATAAGGCTGAACCCTCTCAGGCGCTGCGCGCCAGCTCCCCCGAAAGGGGGAGCTTTTGTGCATCTTCCGATCAGCGCCAATAAAGCTCCCCCCGAGAGGACAGATTTCCCCCGGCCGGGGGAAAATGTCACCGCAGGTGACAAAAGGGGGAATCTGGCATCGCGCAGCGATGCCTGAGAGGGTTCGTTGCGGTTGGAGTTTTGCCCCCACCCCCCACCGCAAAGAAATTGGAAAAAAGATGTCAAAAAGTGTTGACAAGATTGCCGGGGTGTGGTATTATACTTGAGCGCCAAGCGCTGAGACAAAAGAATGACTTCTGAAGCCTCAGCAGGAAGCCCTTGAAAAGAACCAATAGACGCTGAAAAACACCAGTTGACACTGAGATGTACGAAGCGCTCCAAGTTCAGAAAAGTTCAAAAGCTTCTCAAAAAAGTGCTTGACAAAAAACCGCTTCTGTGGTAAAATAATCAAGTCGTCAGCCGCAAGGCTGCGGCGCACAGGACCTTGAAAATTGAACAATATCGAAAGAACTTGTAACGGAACCTATTTTCGTGTTGGAAAAACACGGTAAACAATTCCAAACAAAGTAATTCACACAGGACGCAAGCGATTGCGTGCTGAGCGAAACAAGATTTAACACTTTTAAGTGATAAATATCATTTATAAAGAGTTTGATCCTGGCTCAGGACGAACGCTGGCGGCGCGCCTAACACATGCAAGTCGAACGAGCGAGAGAGAGCTTGCTTTCTCAAGCGAGTGGCGAACGGGTGAGTAACGCGTGAGGAACCTGCCTCAAAGAGGGGGACAACAGTTGGAAACGACTGCTAATACCGCATAAGCCCACGACCCGGCATCGGGTAGAGGGAAAAGGAGCAATCCGCTTTGAGATGGCCTCGCGTCCGATTAGCTAGTTGGTGAGGTAATGGCCCACCAAGGCGACGATCGGTAGCCGGACTGAGAGGTTGAACGGCCACATTGGGACTGAGACACGGCCCAGACTCCTACGGGAGGCAGCAGTGGGGAATATTGCACAATGGGGGAAACCCTGATGCAGCGACGCCGCGTGGAGGAAGAAGGTCTTCGGATTGTAAACTCCTGTTGTTGAGGAAGATAATGACGGTACTCAACAAGGAAGTGACGGCTAACTACGTGCCAGCAGCCGCGGTAAAACGTAGGTCACAAGCGTTGTCCGGAATTACTGGGTGTAAAGGGAGCGCAGGCGGGAAGACAAGTTGGAAGTGAAATCCATGGGCTCAACCCATGAACTGCTTTCAAAACTGTTTTTCTTGAGTAGTGCAGAGGTAGGCGGAATTCCCGGTGTAGCGGTGGAATGCGTAGATATCGGGAGGAACACCAGTGGCGAAGGCGGCCTACTGGGCACCAACTGACGCTGAGGCTCGAAAGTGTGGGTAGCAAACAGGATTAGATACCCTGGTAGTCCACACTGTAAACGATGATTACTAGGTGTTGGAGGATTGACCCCTTCAGTGCCGCAGTTAACACAATAAGTAATCCACCTGGGGAGTACGACCGCAAGGTTGAAACTCAAAGGAATTGACGGGGGCCCGCACAAGCAGTGGAGTATGTGGTTTAATTCGACGCAACGCGAAGAACCTTACCAAGTCTTGACATCCTGCGACGGACATAGAAATATGTTTTTCCTTCGGGACGCAGAGACAGGTGGTGCATGGTTGTCGTCAGCTCGTGTCGTGAGATGTTGGGTTAAGTCCCGCAACGAGCGCAACCCTTATGGTCAGTTACTACGCAAGAGGACTCTGGCCAGACTGCCGTTGACAAAACGGAGGAAGGTGGGGATGACGTCAAATCATCATGCCCTTTATGACTTGGGCTACACACGTACTACAATGGCGTTAAACAAAGAGAAGCAAGACCGCGAGGTGGAGCAAAACTCAGAAACAACGTCCCAGTTCGGACTGCAGGCTGCAACTCGCCTGCACGAAGTCGGAATTGCTAGTAATCGCAGATCAGCATGCTGCGGTGAATACGTTCCCGGGCCTTGTACACACCGCCCGTCACACCATGAGAGCCGGGGGGACCCGAAGTCGGTAGTCTAACCGCAAGGAGGACGCCGCCGAAGGTAAAACTGGTGATTGGGGTGAAGTCGTAACAAGGTAGCCGTAGGAGAACCTGCGGCTGGATCACCTCCTTTCTAAGGAGTCAGGCAATGACAGAGCATCTAAGATGGTCGGTCATTGGAACAGGTGACAAGTTAAAGTTTAAGTAGATATTGTTCGATTTTGAGGGCCCTGAAAAGGACACTCAAAGACGTACCTTGAAAACTGAATAATAACTGCGAAACAAAGATTATAGTAAGTTCTTTTTTAAGAAATATTACAATTTCAAAAGGAAGGGTAACAATAATCTTCGTTGGCAAGAGAGAATCAAGAGGATACCAAATGTTCTTAAAGAACGTTTGAAAGGTCAAGCGAACAAGGGCGCAGGGCGAATGCCTTGGCACTGGGAGCCGATGAAAGACGTGATAAGCTGCGATAAGCTTCGGGGAGCTGCAAATAAGCATTGATCCGGAGATTTCTGAATGAGGAAACTCACCTGGGTTCATACTCAGGTACGTTATACTGAACTTAAAAATAGGTATATCGAGGGAACCGCCTGAACTGAAACATCTAAGTAGGGCGAGGAAGAGACATCAAACGAGATTCCGTAAGTAGTGGCGAGCGAACGCGGAAGAGGGCAAACCGGAAGTAGAAATACTTCCGGGGTACGGACTGCTTTTAGGACTTAATCTGTTAACCGAACGGCATGGGAAGGCCGGTCAGAGAGTGTGAGAACCACGTAGGTGAAAACGGAGAGAGCTGAGCGAGTTCCAGAGTACGGCCAGACACGTGAAACCTGGTCGGAATACGGGGGGACCACCCTCCAACCCTAAATACTACCCAGTGACCGATAGCGTATAGTACTGTGAAGGAAAGGTGAAAAGCACCCCGGGAGGGGAGTGAAAAAGAACCTGAAACCCTGTGCCTACAAGCACCTAGAGCACGTCAATGTGTGATAGGGTACTTTTTGTAGAACGGTCCGGCGAGCGATTGTATGCAGCAAGGTTAAGGACTTAAGGTCTGGAGCCGAAGCGAAAGCGAGTTTGAAAAGGGCGTTAAGTTGCATACAATGGGCCCGAAACCGGGTGACCTACCCATGGTCAGGTTGAAGTGGAAGTAAAATTCCATGGAGGACCGAACCGACCTCCGTTGAAAAGGCGGCGGATGAACTGTGGGTAGCGGAGAAATTCCAATCGAACCCGGAGATAGCTGGTTCTCCCCGAAATAGTTTTAGGACTAGCCTCAAGTTAGATACCTGGAGGTAAAGCACTGAATAGCCTAGCGGCCGAGAGGTTAGCGAAGCTTATCAAACTCAGAATGCCAGAGTATTGATGCTTGGGAGTCAGACAGTGTCAGATAAATGTCATTGTCAAAAGGGAAACAGCCCAGATCTACAGCTAAGGTCCCAAAGTCAGGTTAAGTGGAAAACGATGTGAAGATACGTAGACAACCAGGATGTTGGCTCAGAAGCAGCCACACATTCAAAGAGTGCGTAATAGCTCACTGGTCGAGCGTCTTTGCGCGGAGAATTTAACGGGGCTAAACCTGACACCGAAGCTTAGGCAATACAGCAATGTATTGGGTAGGGGAGCGTTGTATACGCGGTGAAACAGTAGCGCAAGCGGCTGTGGAGTGTATAGAAGTGAGAATGCCGGAATGAGTAGCGCGAATGCAGTGAGAATCTGCATGGCCGAAAGCCTCAGGTTTCTGGAGGAAGGTTCGTCCGCTCCAGGTTAGTCGGGAGCTAAGGTGAGGCCTAACGGCGTAGCCGATGCACAGACGGTAGAGATTCCGTCACCACCAAAAGAGTTAAGCACAGGGACACATTTGAAGTCTCGGAGCCGGGTGTTGGTTCCGGTAGCGATCGAGGGAAGTTAGTACCGAAGTCCGGGATGGAAGATGGCGAGAAAAGCTGTGTGTATTTCTGCGGTGCCCGTACCGCAAACCGACACAGGTAGGTAGGAAGAAGATTCTAAGGCCAACGGGAGAAGGGTTGTTAAGGAACTCGGCAAATTGACCCCGTAACTTCGGGAGAAGGGGTGCTCCAGAGATGGAGCCGCAGAGAATCGGCCCAAGCAACTGTTTACCAAAAACACAGGTTTGTGCTAAATCGAAAGATGACGTATACGAGCTGACGCCTGCCCGGTGCTGGAAGGTTAAGAGGAGATGTGCAAGCATTGAATCGAAGCCCCAGTGAACGGCGGCCGTAACTATAACGGTCCTAAGGTAGCGAAATTCCTTGTCAGGTAAGTTCTGACCCGCATGAAAGGCGTAATGATTTGGGCACTGTCTCGACAGCCCGCCCGGCGAAATTGTAGTACCGGTGAAGATGCCGGTTACCCGCGACAAGACGGAAAGACCCCATGGAGCTTTACTGTAGCCTAATATTGGGTTTCGATGTTGCATGCACAGGATAGATGGGACACAGGGAAACAAGTGCTTTGGCATTTGTGGAGTGGCCGTTGGGATACCATCCTTGCGATATTGGAATTCTAACCTGCGCCTTTGAATCAAGGCGGGGGACATTGTTAGGTGGGCAGTTTGACTGGGGCGGTCGCCTCCTAAAGAGTAACGGAGGCGTTCAAAGGTTCGCTCAGCTTGAACGGAAATCAAGCAAAAGAGTGCAAACGCAGAAGCGAGCCTAACTGCGAGACTGACGGGTCGAGCAGTAACGAAAGTTGGAGTTAGTGATCCGGTGGTATGTGAGTGGAAATGCCATCGCTCAACGGATAAAAGTTACCCTGGGGATAACAGGCTGATCTCCCCCAAGAGTCCACATCGACGGGGAGGTTTGGCACCTCGATGTCGGCTCATCGCATCCTGGGGCTGTATTCGGTCCCAAGGGTTTGGCTGTTCGCCAATTAAAGCGGTACGCGAGCTGGGTTCAGAACGTCGTGAGACAGTTCGGTCCCTATCTGTCGTGGGCGCAGGATATTTGATGGGAGCTGTTCCTAGTACGAGAGGACCGGAGCGGACGTACCTCTGGCGCACCAGTTGTTCTGCCAAGGGCATAGCTGGGCAACTATGTACGGATCGGATAAACGCTGAAAGCATCTAAGCGTGAAGCCGACCCAAAGATAAGATATCCCATTGTTTCAAACAAGTAAGACCCCTTGAAGACTACAAGGTTGATAGGCACGATGTGTAAGTGGAGTGATCCATTCAGCAAGCGTGTACTAATAGGTCGAGGGCTTGACCACAATTCGCTTGAGACTTTTAAGTCAACGAAAAAATGTTAGCAGTGATTATTCAGTTTTGAAGGCACGTCCTTCTAAGAAATACTGGACAGAAGCACAGAAATATGTTATACTGATTCAGTCAAATCGGTCGGTGTCGATGACGGTAAGGTTCCACCTGTTCCCATTCCGAACACAGAAGTTAAGCTTACTTGTGCCGAAGATAGTTAGCTGGAAACGGCTTGTGAAAATAGGTAGTCGCCGACTTTTGATTATCAGAATGAAGAAACCGCATTCTGATAATATGCACCTCTAGCTCAGTTGGTAGAGCAACTGACTCTTAATCAGTGGGCCCAGGGTTCGAGTCCCTGGAGGTGCACCAGATATTGAACGTCAAATCGTAAGATTTGGCGTTCTTTTTTGTTATGTAACCCCGAAAAATCGGGGCTTGCACGGTCAATGCACGGTTTTTGCACGGTTGGCGTTTTCATAGGAATCCTCTGCATGGGCTGGAATTGCTTTGAAATGCGTAGTAAATTTTGCATCAGGTCAGCAGAGCCAGACGGAGCTGGGCCTTTACTTCGGGGTCTGCATTCTTCAGCAGTTCCAGCAGAGCGGTCATGGAGATGGTCGGTTCGCCTGCGGCGGGTACAGCCTGCGGGCTGGGGCTTTCCTGTTTAGCATAGAACCCTTCCTCAAATTTCCTGCCCAGTTCTACACGAGAGGACTGCTGGATATGAGCGTAGGTGTTCACCAGCATATCCGCCGTGGCGTGCCCTGTGGTGCCCTGAACGGCTTTCACATCGCCGCCGGAGATCATCAGCTGATAGGTGGCACTGGAATGCCGCAAACCGTGAAAGACAATGCGGGGGAACTCCGGGTGGGCATCCTGCCACTTGAGGAACTTTTTGCGAATGAGCACCGGCTCCACCGCCAGACCGTTGGGCAGACGGAACAGCATCCCACTGTCATGGTAGCGTGTCGGGTCTTTTCTCTCATCTGTCGCCAGCTGATTCAGCCACTTCTTCAATTCTTCTTTTAGTGCAGAGGTCATGAAGATGGTGCGGCAGGAGGATGCGGTTTTGGTGCTTTTCAGGATGAGGGAAGTGGTGCTGCGTTCCAACTTATCCGGGAATACCTTGATGATGCAGCCATCGTCTACCTGATTCAGGGCTTCTTTTCGCACCCGCTGCATGGACTTGTTGATACGGAAGGTTCCAATGCCATCCGCAGCGTCAAAATCAAGATCCTCCGGGGTCAGACCTACGATCTCGCCCTCTCGCAGTGTGCCCACCAGCGTGAGGTGGACTGCCAGATGCAGGATGGGGTCCTCCATGCTGTCCAGTGCCGCTCGCATTTCCTCAACTGTCCAGATGGTGCGTTCCTGTGTGGATTTCTTGGGGCTGTCCACGGGAACAGGGCTTTTGACAAGGATGCCCCACTCTACGGCATACTGGAAGGCTGTACCCAGCAGCCGATGAACCTCGTGGATGGTGGTGCCGGAAAGAAACCGCTGCTTCTGCTTTTCAGTCAATTTCTGTTTCTTGCCCTCAATATACGAACCGCAGGGCGTTTTGCTCAGGGTCGTGTAGAGGTTTTCCATGTGATAGGCCTTGAGCTTCTGCATCTCCATGCTGCCGATATAGGGGATAATCAGGTTCTGGATGGTGGAAAGGTTGGATTCGTAGGTCTTGGGAGCCCACTTGTGTTTGCTGCACTGCTTGGGCAGCCAGTCCATCAGGAACTCTGCCACCGTCACCGAGGACGGGATCAGGAAGGTTCCCGTTGCCAGCTCGTGTTCGATTTGTTTCTTTCGGTTCGTTGCCTCCTCTTTGGTGGGAAAGCTCTCCCATTTGTCGCAGCTCTTGCCGTGTTCATCTTCGTAGGTGTAGCGGACGCTGTAAGAGTTGCCACGCTTCGTAATATATGCCATACTGTTGCCTCCTTATCAAGCTGCCCGGTTGAGCCACGCATCGAAGCTGTCTTTCGGGACACGGATGCTTCCGCCTACCCGCAGGACGCGGAATTCGGTGGTGCGGTTGCACAGGTTGTAAGCAGAGCGCAGGCTGATGGCCAGCATTCGTGCGATTTCTTCCACCGTGTACACCAGCTTCGTGGTTGCCGGGCTGTCAGTCGGAGACTTGACGGCATTGGTTTGAGTGACCACCTCCATTGTAGTCGTAGTTGAGTCCTTTTGCAAGAACTTATTCGTATAATTTTCGGATTTCACAGTTTCGGTCATGTCAGGCCGATTCATATTCATAGGCAGACCTCCAATTCCTTGTAGCCGGGTGACTATTGCACCCGGCAATTTTGGCTTTCCGATGTTATCGGTTTATCCGATCAAAAGTTTCACGCGTTCCAGCTTTTCCTGCGCTGTTTCTTGGCGGAAACTCATGCCGATGCAGGAAATCGGAACGCACATTTCCAGCAGGCGGTCATAGATGCGGGCATGGGCGGTATCCTGTGGGTGGCGTATCTCGTCCAGTGTCAGGTTGGTGGTGACGATCAGAGGCTTCTGGCTGCGGTATCGGCTGTCTACGATGTTGTAGATTTGCTCCAGTGCGTATTCGGTGCCACGTTCCATGCCGAAATCGTCAATGATGAGCAGAGGGTAGCGACAGAGATTGTCCACAACATCGTTCCGCCCGGAAAAGCTGCTGTTCAACTCGTTCAGGATTCGGGCGAAGTTTGTCATACGCACAGGCACTTCCTGCTCCATCAGAGCGTTTGCAATGCACCCGGCAAGGAAACTTTTGCCGGTGCCTACACCGCCCCAGAGGAGCAGTCCTAGGTTCTCTGCGCGCATGGTCTGCCATTGTTCCACATAGTGATGTGCATGGTGCATCTGCGGGCTGCGGCCATTGTCGTTTTCAAAGGTCCAGTCTAGCATTGCTGGGTCTAAAAATCCTTCTGCTTTCAGTCGCCGCACAAGGTCGAGGTGTTTTTGCTGGTTGATAAGGGCTTCCTGCTTTTCTCTTTCCATGCGCTGACAGCAGCATTCGACTGGGTGCTTATTCTTGCCCATCAGGACAATGCCCTTTGCAAAAAATGCTTCTTTAGGGGTGTAACATTTTCCGCAGTAAAGCAGACCGTCCTCGCCATAATAATCTTCGATATTTTCGGGAATACTAGATAGGGGCTGTTCCAAAATTTTTTCGATCGTCTTTATAGGCTTTCTCCTTTCTTGAATGTGTAGTCCGGAATACCCGGTGTTTGCTTCTGTTCTAACTTTTGCCGTTTCGCCCAGATGCACAGGGTAGCGGCATGATCAGAGTACTTTTTGCCGGTAGACTGGATATAAGCCGAAAGCTGTTCGACCAGGCTGTCCAGCCCGGAAAAGTCAGTCTGGAGCTGCTTGTACTCTTTTTCTGTCAGAAAGACATTGCGATATTCTCCGAAGGTTAAAGGGGCATCTGTTGTTTTTATCAGGTGGTTATCTTTCAGGTTGCTCTTATTACGTTGGTTAGGTGTGCATTTTTGCGCAATCATACTGCTCGTTTCTGCACAGTCATCCTCGGCATTTTTGCATACTGCGATGGTGCAATTTTGCGTAGTATGCGGAACCTTGAGCAGAATACGGCTGGGCTTGGAAAATCCACTGCGGATACGTTCCATGAGTTGTGCGTTTTCCAGTTCGGAGAAAGCGCGTGTTACACTGGAAATGCAGCACCCTAAATCTTTTGCCAGATGGGAAAGCGGATAGATCACATAAATGTGCCCCTGTGTATCGATCCAGTTGTTCTTTTGAGAAAGCGTTGCCCGATCCAGCAGCAGAGTGTAGAGCAGCTTCGCTGTGTGGCTTAGGTCTGTGTCCAGCAAAAAGCGGGCATAGGGCAGATATTGCGGCAAGGGCGTAGTGACAGTCAGGTAGTCGGAAATAGAATTCACCTCCAGCATTTTATATCAAAAAATGGCGCAAAGGTCTGCAACTCCTGCTCCGAAAAAGTTGACAGGCAAAGATTTGCGAATTTCTGCCCGCAGCTCGCTCGGCTTTTTCAGAGGGCCATTTTGACCCACTGATTCCGTTACGGGTAAAATCAAGTGCCGGGTGGCGGCACCTGATTTTCAGCCAACCTTGAAGTGTTACAGGTGGAATCAGGTTGTCATCTTGGCAACCTGATTTGCAACGACATTGCAGCGTTACAGGCAGAATCAAGTGGTCATTTTGACCACTTGATTTTTACGGAGTAGGAGTGACGTGCTACAGATAAAGCCGAAGTTATCAAAATGATAACTCCGGTGGCTCTGCCACGGATGCAATCAAGTTATCATTTTGATAACTTGATTTTGATACGGCTACAACCAAGTTCCCGAAGTGGGAACTTGATTCGGCAGGAGTTGCAAATCAAGTTACGGAAAGCGTAACCTGATTTCAGATGACAGCCCAAATCCCCACTTTGGGGATTTGGGAGTGAGCAATTTAAGCATTACGGTTTTTTGGCACTTCCCAGAATGGGAAGTGCCACTTTACTGAACAAAAGCGAGCGTAGATAAGGAACTTGACAAACTTCATCAAGCTCCTCAAAGAGAAGCGTGAGCCGTTACTTTACGCTTGCGGTAGTCTTTCTGCCGACAGGCGTTGCTGCAATATCTGGCATCCGCCCGAATCGGCAAGAACTGCTCACCACAGCAAGGGCAGGTGTAGGCTCCGCGCTCAATGCGCTTTTTAAGACTTTTTCGCAAGTTCAGCATCCGGTGACCGCAGGTCTGGAAGCTGCAATATTTGCGGTTCCGGGTCTGGGTGTAGATGACCTTGCGGCAGCATTCACACTGGATTCTGTGCACACTGGGGTCACCGTCAATGAAATATTCCATCAGGGTGTCCTGATTTTCACGTTCCCATTGTTCTGTTGTCATAGGCATCCTCCTTTGGCTGTTACAGGTGTGTGGTGGATAATGAAAAGCATTATTTGCCCCAAATGTTACGGGTATATGGTGGTTATCAAAATGGTAACCACCACTTTCACACAATAAAGCGTTACGATTGTCTGGTTGGTGATCAAAATGATCACCAACTAAAATCTGTGCGTTATGGCTGGGTGGTAAGTGGACAATTTGTCTATTTACCACTTCCAAGTGGTGAGTTACGGTTTTCGTAACCCACCACAGAGTGACCGTGTTACGGTAATTTGGTAAGTACTGAAAAGCAGCACTTACCAGATTTCACCGTGGCTTGACAAAATGTCAAGTCGAGGTTAAGCGTAACATGGATAGAATCAATGTGTTCAATTTGAACACATTGAACGAGCTGTAACGTAGAAGATGTTTCTGGTGAATGACGCTTTGTGTCATTCACCACATCAACTGGCCATTTTGACCAGTTGATATTGGGTGTGCCGTTCTCCCTGCATGGATTTCCTGCCCCCTTCCGGCGGCGTTTTCCGGCTCGCTCTTGCGAGGTCTTTGCCGGGTATCCCATGCAGACGGTCTTTCGATTTTCAAGGTGCGGTGCTGGATCTGACAATAAAAAATCGCCACACAACAACCGAAACCTGACCATCCCTTCCGGGATGGCCTTGGTTCGGGTTCGTTATGTAGCGATAAGAAAGTCAAAAACTTGCTCCGGCTCCTTCAGGAGCCGAGCTGGAACTCTAAGTAAATATGTTATATTAAATTGTTGGAATAGACTACCACAAAAATCGAGCTGTGTCAACAAAAAGATTTGAAAATACGCCACTTTCGGCGGGTTGCAAGAAAAGGCGATGAAAACTTTGGCAAAAAGAGAGAGGGCTGGACGGTACCGGCCCCCTTGTGGGTCATAATGCCTTTAGAGGATAAGATGCACGGTCAGCGCAATTTTGTGCTGAATGTCGGGTTTGGGAGAAGCCCAACAAGCGTTTTTGAATTCGGATTTGTAAAATCTGATTCAAAAATTGCGAGTTGGTACCGGCTTGCCCTGCTTGCTGCGGATGCAAACACGAAAATTTTCTAAGAAGAAAAATAACCGTCCACTTCAAGTTGAACTTAAAAACGGATAGTCTCAATCGCAAAATGTTTTTCAAATTTGGGAAGCGCATTGAGAGGCTTCATAGTTGTTGCAAGCAGGGCAGACGTATATACAACGTCTGCATCTGCAAGCAATGTGTCTGTCTATACAAACACCATTTGCGTTGCAAAATGCTTGTTGGGAACACCCAAACCCTTGAACTGCACCGTGCCGATGCAGGCTATATGCTCTCGCAATCCTCAAACCAGCTTCTCCCACAGCGCATTCAAAGCGGCAGCGGCATCCGCATTCATGCCCTCGTTCAGGCGGCGAGCGGCGTACCAGAGGGTAGAGCTTTCGCTCTGCACATCATTGGCAAGGGCGGTGTCTTGCAGCGGCAGAGCAAAGTCTGCCACCGACAGAACGTCTCCTTCCTCCGGGTCGGTGCCGTCCAGCGTCTGGAAGCAGCCATACCGCTGCTCCATGGCGGCGGGGTCGTCCACGATGAACAGGGTGCTCTCGCACAGATAAAAATCAGAGTTCAGCTTGTCCTCGCTGGACTGCATCAGCCGCTGCAGGGCGGCATCCTGCGTTTCAAAGTCCAGTGCCAGCCAGATGCCCTTTACCGTGACCTTCACCTTGCCATCGCCGTTCACGTCCCCGGCAAGGGCTTCCAGCCGGGTCTCCAGCTGGCTGAGGAAAGCAGTGTCCGGGTCGGTGCGGCTCACCACTGCCACGGTGTAGTCCGGCTGCACCTCGGTGACTCGGTTCCAGACGAAATACCCCACCGCCAGCAGGGCAGCAGCGATCAGCACCACATAATACCAGTGGTAGTGCCACCAGTTGGCACGCTGCTGCGCCGGGGTCAGGGGAGGGGGCGTTTCCTGGATCAGGTCTTCGGGTTTGATATCCCGTTCGTAGCGGTAGGATGCCATGGCTGTGTCCTCGTTTCGTCTGTTTTTCTGCATCTATCATAGCACAAATTCCCGGGCAGCGGCAGACTGCCCGGGAATTTTTCATGCTTTATTTACACCCGTGTACGCAGGCACTTGAGGTCTGTGCCGGTTACGGCGTAGGCCCCGGTGCCAGCGGGCAGGAACAGGCTCTGCCCCTTGCGGATTGGCAGGCTTTCGCCGGTGGCGGTCTCGGTCAGGGTACCCCTGCCTTCCAGCACCAGCAGAGAGGTGAAGGAGGTCTCGTCGCAGACATCCTCAAAGTCACCCTCTACGGCATCCACCGTGAAGTAATCACACTGCGCCAGATGGCCGTGGAAGTCCTGCGCTTTCGGCGGCTCCCGGAGGGTAACATCCAGTGCCTGCGGGATGTGCAGCTGCCGGGGCTTGCCATCTGCGCCCAGACGGCCATAGTCGTAGATGCGGTAGGTGACGTTGGAGTTCTGCTGGATCTCTGCCACCACGATGCCCTTGCGGATGGCGTGCAGCGTGCCGGAGGGGATGAAGAAGCAGTCCCCCTTGTGCACCGGCACGGCGTTCAGCGCGTCGGTCAGGGTGTTATCCTGAATGCGGCGTTCAAACTCTTCCTTGCTGATCTCATGGGTGAAGCCGTAGTAGAGGGAGGCACCCGGCTCTGCTTCCAGCACATACCACATCTCGGTCTTGCCGTACTGGTGTTCGTGCTCCAAAGCGTATTCATTGGAGGGGTGCACCTGAATGGACAGGTCTTTTTTGGCATCAATGAGCTTTGCCAGAACGGGGAACTCGCTGAACTTTTCGCAGTGGGTGCCAAGGCAGCCGGGATGAGTGTTGATGTACTGCTGGAAGGTGGAGCCGTCCGGCAGGTAGCTGGGGCCGTCCGGGTGGCAGGACAGCATCCATGCCTCGCTCAGGGGGTGTAATTCGCTCTGGATGCCGTACTCGGTGCGCAGCTTTTCGCCGCCCCAGAGGTAGTCTTTGCAGCTGGGAGTAAGCTGAATCGTTTTCATTTTATATACCTCGAATATGCCTGAAATTGAACACAAAAGGCGATTTTTCCGAAAAAGGGTGCAAAAAGCTGCCCCGTCCATTTTTCGGCGGGAACGAGGCAGCCAGTTTGCAGGGGATTATGCTTTCAACAGGGCAGAGGCAGCTTTGCCAAGAGTGTCATTGATGGCATCGGCTGCTTCTTCGGTGGGAGCAACGGCAGAGAGATACACCTTGATCTTCGGCTCGGTGCCGGAGGGGCGTACCATCAGCTTGGCACCGCCCGCCAGACGGAACTCCAACACATTGGCCTTGGGCAGTCCGGTGCCGGCGGTGTTGTAGTCCACCAAGCTTTCCACGGCCATGCCGCCGATGGCGGTGGGCGGGGTCTGCCGCAGCTGCTTCATGATGGCGTCCATGGTGTGCATTCCGCTTTCGCCCTCAAAGGCGAAGCTGTGCAGGGCGTTGCGGTAGCAGCCGAACTCGGCATACAGCTGATTGATGGCATCCAGCAGGGTCATGCCCTGCTTTGCGTACCATGCGGCGGCTTCGCACACCAGCAGGGTGGCGTTGACGGCGTCCTTGTCCCGGACGTGAGCGCCGGACAGGTAACCGTAGCTCTCCTCAAAGCCAAAGATGTAGCGGTCGGCTTCACCTGCGGCTTCCAGCAGACCGATCTGCTCGCCGATGAACTTGAAGCCGGTCAGGGTGCGGCGCAGCTCCACGCCGTACTTTGCCGCCACCGGGGTGGCCATATCGGTGGAGACGATGGTGGTCACAGCCACCGGATGCTCCGGCATGGTGCCCAGTGCCTTGCGGGTGCGGCAGATGTAGTCCAACAGAATGATGCCCATCTCGTTGCCGGTGATGAGCCGGTAGCCGCCCTTGCCGTCCGGCACGGCGGTGCCGCAGCGGTCACAGTCCGGGTCGGTGCCCAGCAAAAGGTCCGGGTGCACTTTGTCGCACAGCTCCAGACCCTTCTGCATGGCTTCCCGGATCTCCGGGTTCGGGTAGGGGCAGGTGGGGAAGTTGCCGTCCGGCTTTTCCTGCTCCGGCACCACGGTCACATGGGTGACACCCAGCTTTGCCAGCAGTTTTTTCACGCATTCCAGACCGGAGCCGTTCAGCGGAGTGTACACCAGCTTTAGGTCGGCGGTGCCAGCCCCATCGCCCACACGCTGGGCATAGACGGCATCCACAAAGTCGTCCAGACATTTCTCGCTGCTGTATTCGATCTTGCCCTCGGCAAGGGCTGCGTCAAAGTCCGCAGGCTGTACGGCAAAGCAGTCTACTGCTTCAATGGCGGCAAGGATCTTTGCTGCCACCTCAAGGGTGATCTGGCAGCCGTCTGCGCCGTAGACCTTGTAGCCGTTGTACTTGGCGGGGTTGTGGCTGGCGGTGATGCACACGCCTGCGCCGCAGCCGTAGTACCGCACCGCCCAGCTCAGCGCCGGGGTGGGTTCCAGACGGGGGTAGATGTACGCCTTGATGCCGTTAGCAGCCAGAACAGCCGCCGTTTCTTTTGCGAACACATCGCTCTTGATGCGGCTGTCGTAGCCGATGGCCACCTTCTTGGGCAGGTCGGAGGCGTTCAGGTAGTTGGCAAGCCCCTGCGTTGCCTTGCGGATGTTGTAGACGTTCATCCGGTTGGTGCCTGCGCCGATGACACCCCGCAGACCGCCGGTGCCGAATTCCAGCTCCCGGTAAAAGCGGTCGGTGATGGCGTCCTCGTTGCCTGCAATGCTCTTCAGCTCCTCGGCAAGGTCAGCAGGCATCCCGGGCTGGGAAAGCCAGCGGTCATACTGCTGTTTTACTTTTTCTTCCATAGGATCACACTTTCTTCCAATAAGGACAGTTTCGGTGCAGACGATCATTGCACGCTGTCCTCCGTGTCAGGTTCTTCTTCCGGTTCCTCTTCCTTGCGCCCGGCTTTTTCCAGCTGAGCAAAGGCGGGGCGCATCAGGCTTGCCATGCCAAGGGCAGAACCTGCGCCGCCGATGAGCAGCCACAGGGGCAGCAGATAGACGAACCACGCAGGGGCGGCTTTTGCCAGCAGAGGAAACCACGCCAGAAAAGCCAGATTCCCCACAGTGGGCAGCAGGTTTGCAAGGGTCATGCGGCCGCTGTCCGCCAGCACCGGCAGAACGCCGGGATAGGTGAACCGTGCCAGCAGGGCAAAGCCCCAGCTGCCGCAGCAGCCTGCCAGCACCAGCAGCAGAAAGGACGCTGCCGCCAGAATGCCGGTGCTGGGGGTGTCCTGTGCGGTGGCGGTGCGCAGCCCGGTGAGGGCGGCAAAGCCTGCCAGCAAAAGCACCAGCCACAGGGCAGTAGATTGCTTAAAATCCCGCTTGAACGCCTTGAAAAAGTCGGTATGGACGGTGTAGTCCTCCTTTGCCGCCATCTTGTTCACCACCGTGAACAGCCCCAGGGTGGAGGCTCCGGCGGTGACGATGGGCAAACAGCACACCAGCCACAGAAGATTGGCAAAAAGCAGATCGCCGATCTTCCCCATAGTGCGGTAGAAGGGGCTGTCGATGTTGGTCTTTTTCATGGCGTTTCCTTTCGGGTGGAGGTCTCAGAGGGGCGGTTTACTCGCCGATGCTCTTGAGGTACTCCAGATTTTTGTCGATGAGGGCGCACCGCTGCTTTACGCAGTCCACACTGCGCAGCGGGTCGGCGGGGGTGTTGAAGGCGAAGTCCAGCAGTTTGTCGATGGTGGTAGAAGCTACATGGAGACGGGTGTCGCTGGCTGCATAATAAATATACACGCTTCCGTCATCGTCTGCAATCGCGCCGTTGGTGAACACCACGTTGGAAACATCGCCCACACGCTCCCAATCCCGGGGAGCGATCAGGAAGCCGGAAGGCTCTGCGATCACCTTGCTGGGGTCGTCCAGTGCGGTGACGAATACATAAATAACGTACCGCAGCCCGGCGGCGGTATTCCGCACGCCATGGGCAATGTGCAGCCAGCCCTTTTCGGTCTTGATGGGGGTGGCACCCTCGCCGTTCTTTGCCTCGGTGATGGTGTGGTAGCGGCGGGGGCTGGTGATGATCTCCTCGTCAATGACGGCGTGGGTGATGTCCTCGCACAGACCAAAGCCTACACCGCCGCCGGAACCGGTGTCGATGAAGTCATCCATGGGGCGGGTGTAGAAGGCGTACTTGCCGTTGACAAACTCCGGCAGCAGATCCACATTGCGCTGCTGAGGGCTGCGCTTGGTGACAAGGTTCGGCAGACGCTCCCAGGTCTTGAGGTCTTTGGTGCGGACGATGCCTGCGGCAGCCACGGCAGCGGACAGGTCATTCACGCTGTTGTCCTTGCTCTCGGAGCAGAACACGCCGTAGATCCAGCCGTCCTCGTGCTGGGTCAGGCGCATATCGTAGACATTGGTTTCTTCGGGGCAGGTGTCCGGCAGCAGGATGGGCTTTTCCCAGAAGTGGAAGCCCTCCACCGGGCTGTCGCTCTCTGCCACGCCAAAGAAGCTCTTGCGGTCGTTGCCCTCGATGCGTGCCACAAGGTAGTACTTGCCGTTCAGCTTGATGGCACCGGAGTTGAACACGGCGTTCACGCCCAGACGCTCCATAAAGTGGGGGTTCGTCTCCGGGTTCAGATCGAACCGCCAGCTCAGCGGGATGGATTCACGGGTCAGCACCGGGTTTTCCCACCGGTCGTAGATGCCGTTGTAGAAATCGGTCTTTTTGTTTTTGCGGGCCAGGTAGGCATCCTGCAAAGCCTTCTGGCGCAGGTATTCGGGGTGGAGTTTAGACTGTGACATCGGGGTTCCTCCTTATCAGTTCCATGCACATTCTGCCGTTGTGGTAGGGGCACTTCCACGGCTCAAGGATGGGCTTGCGGCTGGACGGTTTTCCGTCTGCGTCCACCTCCCAGAACCATTCACTGCCGGGGCGTTTGTCCACCATCACGTTGCAGATGTAGTGGTAAATATCGGCGGCGGCATCGCGGTATTTTGCATCGCCGCTCTTGTTGTATTCGTTCACGAAGCCCAGTACGCTTTCGGCCTGCACCCACCACACACGGGTGGTGTTCACCTTGCCCCGGTCGCACTCGTTGACCACCGAGTGGTCAATGTAAGCTTCCTTGTAGATGTGGGCGGCAAGGTCGGAGTTGATGGCGTGGATGCGCTTGGAAAGCGCTGCATCTCCCAGTAAATCGCAGCCCCAGTCGATGAGCCAGCTGGACTCGATATCGTGGCCATAGCTGTACAAATCGATGATAGAGTTGTAGTGCTGGTCAAAGAACACCAGCTGCCGGTGCAGCTCCGGGCTGTAAATCTTGTGCTCGTAGATATCAAGGATGCGGCGCAGAGCCTTTTCCACCTCCGGGTCACGGCTGGCCTGATAAAGCCCGGCGTAACCCTCGAACACATGGAGCAGGGTATTCATGGTCTTTGCCGCCATGACACCGTTTTCCGAGAGCTTTTCGTTGCTCTCCGGCTTCCAGTCGATGGTAAAGGCCTCCAGATAGCCCTCGCTGTCGGTGCAGTGCTGCTCGATGAGATGAAAGATCTTTTTTGCGTAGTCCAGCGCAACGGGGTCTTTGGTCAGCCGGTAGTAAGCGGAAAGGGCATAGATGGCAAAGCCCTGATTGTAGGTGTGCTTGGTGGTGTCCTGCGGCTTGCCGGTGTAATCGCAGCTCCAGTACACGCCGCCGTTTGTCTCATCGTAGCAGTTTTTCAGGAAGAACTGGTAGGCGTGGCGGGCATCTTCGGCAAGGTCTGCCCGGCCGGTCAGCATGGCAGCCTCGGAGAAGAACCACAGAATGCGGCTGTTCAGGATGCAGCCCTTTTCGGCTTTTTTATCCAGCTTCAGGTCAAAATCCATGTAGCCGTAAAAGCCGCCGTTTTCATCGTCCCGCAGCCCTTTCCAGAAGGGAATGATGGTTTGCAGCAGCATTTCTTCTGCTGCCTGTTTGATGGAAGACATAATACAGGACTTCCTTTCTGTACAAAGTAAAACCCTCTCGGTCACGGCTTGCGCCGTGCCAGCGCCCGGTAGGGGACGTAAAATCTCTTTTTGCAGAGATGGCGATGCGAAGCATTGACAGAGAGGGTTGCGCTTGACGCTTAGCGGATGCCCACCTCGTGGTCGGTGGGGCCTGCGTTATCGTGGGTCTTGATGTAATCCACCACCTCGTCTACGGTGGTGAAGGCCAGACCGACATAGCTGTCGGCGCAGCCATAGTACAGAGCGATGCGGCCGGTGTCGGCATCCTGCAGGGTGGCGCAGGGGAAGCAGACGTTGGGCACGAAGCCACGCTCCTCATACCACTTTTCCGGGGTCAGCAGGAAGTTGCCGCAGCGGTACAGTACCTTACTGGGCTCGTCCTTATCCAGAATGGCACCGCCGATGGAGTAGACGAAGCCATTGCAGGTGCCGGTAACGCCGTGGTAGAACAGCAGCCAGCCCTCGCTGGTCTCAATGGGAGCAGCACCGCCGCCGATCTTCACGCTCTCCCACCAGTTGGAGCCCTTGCTCATCACATGGCGGTGACGGCCCCAGAACTCCATATCCGGGCTCTGGCTCAGGAAGATGTCACCAAAGGGGGTGTGGCCGCTGTCAGACGGGCGGCTCAGCAGGGTGTACAGACCGTTGATCTTCCGGGGGAACAGCACGGCATTGCGGTTGAAGGGGATAAAGGGGTTCTCAATGCGGACAAAGGTCTTGAAGTCGGTGGTCTTGGCGATGCCGATGGACGCACCGTAGAAGTC
Source organism: Faecalibacterium sp. IP-1-18 (assembly GCF_023347355.1). NCBI lineage: Bacteria > Bacillati > Bacillota > Clostridia > Eubacteriales > Oscillospiraceae > Faecalibacterium > Faecalibacterium sp. IP-1-18. The sequence continues at coordinate 2,924,960 of NZ_CP094472.1, read as the reverse complement.
CTGACACCAGATGATGTAGTAGGTGTCCTCCACCTTCACAAGACGGGGATCGTAGGCGTACACCGGCATAAACGGCTCGCCCTTTTCGTTGACGAAGGGGATCTTGTCCTTGTCAAAGTTCCAGTGGATGCCGTCCTCGCTGCGTCCCAGATAGATGTAGGGGATGCCGTTGACCTGCTCACCACGGAACACGCCGATGAACTTGCCCTCGTAGGGCACCACGGCACTGTTGAAGATGCGTGCCACCCCTTCCACAGGGTTGCGGTCGATGATGGGGTTCTCATTGTACCTCCATACCGGGGCGGTAACATCGGCAGGCTTTTCCTGCCAGGGGATGTTGGGCAGTGCGTCGCAGAACATTTTTACGTTGCTCATAAGATAAACTCCTGTAATAGAAGATTGTTTGTTTTCCTTCTGCTGTATTCTCCCGGCTCCTGCACAGAAACCGGGAGAAGCAGCAGATGATGAAGGAAAAATGTGGATGTCTTGAAAAGGCTGTACTGGCCGAAAACGGCTTTCCTCTTGCGGTGCCAAAAATTGCTCCCTGTTTCCGCCGCAGGCGGCGGTCGCAATTTTAGCCTTTGACAGCACCGGCAGCCATGCCGCTGTAGATCTGATCCTGACACAGCAGGAACACGATAAGGGCGGGGATGATGGTGATGATGACACCGGCGCAGATGTAGTTGTACTGGTTGCCCATGGGGCCGGAGAACACATACAGCGAGGTAGCAACCACCTGATACTTGGTCTTATCCTGCAGATACAGGTTTGCCATGTAGTATTCGTTGTAGGTGGACACACCCTTCAGGATGGCGCTGGTGACGATGGCGGGCTTCAGCAGGGGCAGCAGGATCTTGAAGAACACACCAAAGTAGGTGCAGCCATCCAGAATGGCGCTTTCGTCCAGCGTGGGAGAAAGGTTCTCGAAGAACTGCAAAAAGATATAGATGGTGATAACGTCTGTGCCCATCATCAGGATGATGTAGCCGGGCATGGAGTTCACCAGATGCAGAGCGGTCATGATCTGGTACACCGTGACCTGAGAGGCGATGCCGGGGATCAGGGTGGCAATGGTGAACAGGTTGCGGATCAGCTTGTTGCCAGGGAACTTGAACCGGTTCAGCACATAAGCCAGCATGGCGCTGATCATAATGCTGCCTACCAGCACGCAGATCAGGATAATAAAGCTGTTGAGGAACGCCTTGCCCATGTTGGCCTTGTTCCATGCGATGATGAAGTTATCGAAGTTCAAAAAGCTCTTGGGCAGGGTGATGACGTTGGTGTTGGCATACTCTTCCTTCGTCTTAAAGGCGGTGAAGATACAGGACACGATGGGCACCAGTGCCACGAAAGCGGCAAAGATCAGCAGCACATACTTGCAGATGTTGATGAGGATGCGCTTCATTTTGGTTGCGTTCATACGTTCTGCCTCACTTTCACTTGGTTACGCCGCTGCTGCGGTTTTCCAGCCATTTTTCCACAGCCTTCTGGGCGTAGGTGACGATCACGATGAGCAGCAGCAGAACCACAGCCATGGCGGATGCAAGACCCACCTTCTGGTCGGTATGGGCGATCTTGTCCATGACCACGAAGTAGGTGGAGGTGTTGAAGCCGCCGCCGGTGACAACATAGGGCATCTCGAAGGCGGACAGTGCGCCGGACACCGAGATGATGAGGTTCAGCACCACGATGGTGCTGATGGAGGGCAGGATGATGTCCTTGAAGCGGTGCCATGCGTTGGCACCGTCGATCTCAGCAGCCTCATACAGCACAGGGTCCACAGAAGCGATAGCACCGATGAACATGACGATGTTCTGGCCGATGTATTTCCAGATAGAGCAGGCCACCAGCACGACGTTGTTGATGGACTCATCCCGGAGCCAGAAGGGAAGCTTATCCACGTTGAAACCCACCCAGCTCAGCAGGGTATCCAGCACAAAGCCGTGGGTGAAGAAGAACTTGAAGATGAAGCCCACCGAGATGCCGCAGATGAGGCAGGGGAAGTACAGTGCACCACGGAAGAACTTGCTGCCCTTGCACTTGAAGCTCAGGATGGTGGCAAACAGCAGCGCCAGCGCCATCTGCACCACCGAACCTGCCATGTAGTAAAGGCTCAGGCTCAGAGCGTGGAAGCAGTCTTTGCGGGTAAAGACCGAGATGTAGTTCTGCAGCCCCACAAAGGTGCGTCTGCCGATGTACTTCATTTTGAAGAAGCTGAACTCCACCATCTTAAAGAAGGGCAGATAGGTGAACATGAACAGCAGTATCAGCGGAACGAACAGGAACACCAGCGTGACGATGAGCTGCTGCCCGCGCATACTGTGGAAGTATTCGCTGAAGCTCTTGCGCTTTTTAGGCGCGGATACGGTTGCGGAAGATGCCATGTAAAAGACCTCCTTTCACCAAAAGCAGGGCGGACACGGGCCCGCCCTGCTGATTTATAACGATAGATCGCTTACTGCGGTGCGCAGGCATCCACAGCTGCGTCCCATGCGGCGTTCCAGTCGGCCACGATGTCGTCCAGAGTCTCGTCGCCGTTGATGCCAGCCTCCACCACACGCATGACGTGGGTCTGGTCGGCATTCAGCATCAGCTCAGCCTCCTGCTGCACCTCGGTGGCAAGGTCTGCCAGTTCTGCGGGGGCGGGGGCATCCTCGACCAGGTCGATGCCGTCAAATGCCTTCAGGGTATCGGGGTATTCCTGGCTCTTCAGCACCGGCACACCGCCCTGATCATAAGCAAAGTTGGAGCTTTCGGTCAGCCACTTGATGTAGAGCATGGCAGCCAGCTTTTTGTCATCGGTGGTGTTCTTGTTCACACCGTAGCAGTAGTCTGCACCTGCGCTGGCGTATTGGGTACCCTTGACGGTGATGGGGAACGGCATATAGCCAATGTCGTCGGCGTGGTCACCGGCGGCCTGCATCTGCACGATGGCCCAGCTGCCCAGAACCATGGCACCGATCTGGCCGTTATTGATGCGGGGCTTGGAGCCCTCCCAGTCGGTGGTGGTGGGGTCGGCCTCGGTCAAGCCGCGCTTCACTGCTTCGTACAGGATGTAGTACACAGCGTAGGGACCCATATCGTCCGCACCCAGAATGCCCTTCTGGAACGGATCTTTGGTCTGGGGCATGGTAATGTTCATCCAGTTCGGGTCGCCGGTTGCGCCGCCGCTGGTGTAAGCATCCCATGCGGTCATGGTCCAGCCGGCGGCGTAGTTGGTGTACAGGGGATCAATGGAAGGATCGTAGTCCTTGATCTTCTGCAGGTCATCCAGGAACTCGTCCGGGGTCTTGGGCAGGGTGGTGATGCCGGCAGCCTCAAAAACCTTCTTGTTGTAGATGATGCCCTGTGCATTGCCGGTGGAGGGGATGCCGTACACGCTGCCGTTATAAGCGCGGTTGGAAGCGAAGTTGTACTCGTTCTCAATGTCGCTCAGTGCGCACAGAGGCTCAAAGTAGTCGCCCAACTCGGTCAGGGGGATGTTGGTGGGGATCATGCACAAATCACCCCAGTCGTTGGAAGTCAGACGGGTGGTCATGTCGTTGGCATAGTCGGTGATGCCCTCGTACTTGATGGTGATGTTGGGATACAGCTTCTGGAATGCGGCAACGTAGCCGTCAAAGGTGCCGTCCTCGATGAGGTCGGTGCGGTGGCTGACGAACTTCAGATCGGCCTTCAGGTCGGTGTTGTCGGTGCCAACGGTCAGCTCATTGTAAGCCTTTGCACCGTCTGCGCTGGCAGCGGAACCGGCGGTGCTGCCGGTGGAGCCGGCGGTAGAAGTGCTGCTGCCGCCGCAGGCGGCAAGAGCGGAGGCTGCGGCCAACACACCAGTGACCTTCAGGAAATTGCGGCGATTGATCTTACGCATAGGGATGTCCTCCTTCTTTAATGTGGAACCTTTTTCCGGGTTGCGAAAGCTTTTGTTAACTTGATTTAGCTAACTGCTTCCTTTCGCTTTTTGTGATTTAAGTATAGTCTTTTCACGATGCACTGTCAATATCACCAAAAAGATTCGGTGTTTTGGTGGCAATTCGGCGATTTTCTTGTGAAAACTGACCCGCAAATCCGGGATACAACACGAAAATTGAACTTAAAATGTTTTGTTAGCTAACAAAAATAGAGAAAATTAGCCTAAACAATGGTTAGCTTGAAGGCTTTCAAAGGTTTTTGTTGACGAAACTACCGAAAACTGTTATGCTAGTTATAAAGTTAATCAGAATTTTATTTACCTCATAACCAAATCAAGAAGAAAGCTGGTCAGGAACATGGCAAAAGCAGTACGCATGGCGGACATTGCACAGCGGCTGGGCATCAGCACCGTTTCCGTCTCCAAGGGTTTGGCAGGGAAGGAGGGCGTAAGCGCCGAGATGCGTGCCAAGATCCTTGCCACCGCCGAGGAGATGGGCTACCAGCCCCCCGCCCGGACCAACGCCCACCCCGGCGGCGAGAGCATCGGCATTCTGGTGGCAGACCGCTTTTTCAACGAGAATGCCTTTTATTCCAATCTGTACCGTGCCGTGTTGAAAGCTGCCACCGAGCAGGACATCTCGGTTCTGATGGAGATCGTTCTGCCGCAGGCAGAAAAAAGCTGCAATATGCCCACCTTCCTTGTAAACCGGAAAGTGGACGGCCTGATTTTTATGGGCGGGATCAGCCGCCGCTACCTTGCTACGGCGGTGCAGACCGGGGTGCCCTTTATGCTGCTGGACTTCTACGACGATGCCATTGCCGCCGACTGCGTGCTCAGCGACAACACCAGCGGCAGCTACACGATGACCGAGCACCTTATCTCCACCGGGCGGCGGAACATCGGCTTTGTTGGCAGCGTGCTGTCCACCAGTTCCATCATGGACCGGTATCTGGGCTACGTCAAGGCGATGCTCCGTGCCGGTCTGCCCATCCGGGACGACTGGCGGCTGGAGGACCGGGACGATCAGGGTAAGTTCGTGCCGTTCTCTCTGCCTCATGAAATGCCGGACGCCTTTGTCTGCAACTGCGATGCGGTGGCCTATAATCTGGTGGAGATCCTCAAGCGCAACGGCTACCGGGTGCCGCAGGATGTGGCAGTGACCGGCTACGACGACTACCGCTACTCTACCATTTGCAGCCCCCAGCTCACCAGCTACCGGGTGGACTTGGACGGCATGGCAAAAACGGTGGTGGCGCAACTGCGCCGCAAAATGGCGCATAAGCCTGCCATTGCTCCCACCGTCATCGTGCCCGGCGGCTTTGTAAGAAGAGAATCTACCTGATAAAAAGGGGCTGATGCACGAAGGTTTGTGCATCAGCCCCTTTAGCGGAAAATAGAGTTTATATTGGGGATGCCGGAGCGTCTGCGGACGCTCCGGCATCCTGTTTCCATTTTTACAGGATCGTTCTCAGAAAGGCGGTCAGAACCTTTGCCGCCTGCCGGTGGTTCTCTGCGCCGGGGTGCTGCCGGGCACCCACGGTTTCCGGCGTGGTGTTGGGCAGCTCCAGCAGATAGACAGAGCTGTCTCCGGTAATGGTCTTGTACTGCTCCATGCCCTGCCGCAATACCGGCAGCAGCTCGCTGCCCAGCATTCCGATGCACCACACCAGCTTTGCCCCGGGGTTCTTCGCCCGGAGCAGCGTCAGGAAATGCTGTACACCATTTGCCACTTTTTGGGCGTCCGCAGGGTGGAAGTCCCCATTGGAGAGCCGCCGCAGCTGGTGGGGCTTGCCGGTGGCAGGGTCTTGCCACGGCGGGTTATCGAATGCGCCCGTGTCGTTGGTGCCCAGGTTGACGATGACGGCATCCGGTTTCCATGCAGCAAAATCGTTTTCCTGCTGTGCGCCAAGGGCGGCATTGCGCTGCCCCATCGCTACACCGCACACCTGCGTATAGTAGGGCGGCATCACATGGCGCACATCGTTGTCCCAGCCGGTCACGAGACCCCAGCCACTTTGCGAGATGCAGCGGTATTCGGCTCCCAGTGCATCGGCGGTCAGGCGGCCGTAGTGGTTCTCCGCAGAGAAAAAGGCTCCCACCCAGTCCTCCTCCGGCTTGGCTCCGATGGCACCCTCGCCGCTGGTGATGCTGTCGCCCACAAACTCCAGCCGATACTGCGGCTCCGGCAGGGGCAGAAAATCGCCGCCTGCATATTCCAGCCCGGTGATCTGCAACAGATGCGCCGGGTCATCATGCATGGCCTGCACATCCTTTAGCAGCCGGACGTGCTTTGCCTTGCCCGGTGTCATGCCCCGGAAAAGACAGACCCGGCTTTTGCCGGGGTTCACGGCAAACCGTGCCACCCATGCGCCGTTCAGCTCCACGCTGACCCACGGCTCTACCACTTCATAATCGGCGAAAAGATCCACCCACAGCTCACTGCCGGTAAATTCCAGCTCCATGCCGCTGGCCGTCCAGAACAGGGTCAGCGGGTCACGCCCGGTGTGCCGCCCCAGTGCCCGCACCTGCGGCAGCTGGGTCAGCGTCGCAGTTGTAAGTTGCTCCATTTTCTGTTCCCTCCCGTTGGTTTTTGCTTGAAGCATAGCAGATTCTGCGCAAAATCGCAAGCTAAATCTGTAAGCTAACAAAAACCTAAAATTTAGTTTAGCCTTTGCTCCTCCCGGTGCAGGGGCTTTTTTCAGGTCAGGTTGACCAGTGCTTTGCCCCTCTCCTTGTACCATACGCTGAAAATGAAGCGGCATATTGACGGAACTTCCAAGATTGCATTATACTTATTGTGCAATTTGACGTTGATTTTTGAGAAAAAAGAGGAAGATGTCATGGAGCTGGAACACAACTTTTATGGGGTGAATTTTGCACCCTTTCCCCACCGGGGCAACCTGAGCAGCGAGAATGCCCACCGCAGTATGGCAGCCATGGTGGAAGCCACCGCAGCCAACTGGGTCATCCTGTCGCCCTCTGGAATACAGTCTGGCCCTTATAGTGAGGAAATTGACTGGCGCACCGATGCCACCCCCACAGACGAGGAGCTGTGCAGTGCTATCCGCTTTGCCAAGCAGTTGGGCTTGCAGGTGGCGCTGAAGCCTACCGTCAACTGTGCCAACGGCGTGTGGCGGGCGCGCATCAGCTTTTTTGACCACGATGTGCCCTGCGAGACCCAGTGGAGCGGATGGTTTGCCAACTACACCGCCTTCCAGACCCACTACGCGGCTCTTGCCGAAGCCGAAGGCTGTGGGCTGTTCCTGACCGGCTGCGAAATGACCATGACCGAGCACAGGGAAGCAGAGTGGCGCGCCCTCATTGCCGCCGTGCGCCAGCAGTACCACGGCCCGGTGAGCTATAACTGCGATAAATACGGCGAGGACCATGTAAATTGGTGGGATGCCGTGGATTGCATCGCCTCCAGCGGCTACTACCCCCTGAAGGACTGGGAAAACCAGCTGGACCGTATCGAGGCGGTGAGCCAAAAATACAAAAAGCCCGTCCTCTTCAGCGAGGCAGGCTGTATGAATATCACCGGCTCTTCTGCCGTGCCCAACAACTGGGAGTTGAAGGGAACGCGGAACGATCTGGAGCAGGCAGATTGGTATGAGGCAATGTTTTCCGCCTGCGCCAAGCGTCCGTGGGTCATGGGCTTTGGCGTGTGGGACTGGCCTGCCGACACCAGAGCAGTCAGTGCCTACGCCGTGTCCGGCCGTCCGGCGGCAAAAATTATCCATAACGCATATCAGGGAGGAGTTTTAGAATGAATACGTCCAATTTTGCTCGCTTGAAAGAACTGTTCCGCCGTGCCGCGGCAGGGCAGGAACTGACCATCGGCTTTCTGGGAGGTTCCATCACCCAGGGCAGCCTTTCCACCCAGCCCGGCAATGCCTACGCTTTCCGGGTGTATCAGTGGTTCGTGGATACCTTTCCGCAGTCGAAGTTCCACTACGTCAACGGCGGCATCGGCGGCACCAGCTCCCACTATGGCGTTGCCCGTGCCGTGACCGATGTGCTGATGTACCAGCCGGATTTTGTGGTAGTGGATTTCAGCGTCAACGATCTGGACGTCCCCTTCCGGCAGGAGACCTACGAGGGTGTTGTCCGTAAGCTGCTCACATGGCCCTCTCACCCGGCGGTGGTGCTGCTGAACAACATTTATTACGATACCGGCGAGACGTCACAGGACGAGCACAACGCCGTGGGCGACCACTACGGTGTGCCCCACGTCAGCATCCGGGACAGCATTTACAAGGATCTGCATGCCGGTAAGTATGCCAGCCGCACCCTGCTCAGCCCTGATGGGCTGCACCCCAACGATTACGGCCACGGTCTGGTGGCAGGGGAGATCATCAAGCTGCTGGAGGCAGTCAACGCCCACCGGGAAGAACCGGAGCAGGAGCCTGCCTTCCCGGCACCGCTCACCGCCAACGCCTACGAGAACGCCCGGCGGCTGACCATCCGGGAGATCTCCCCCAAGCTGGAGGGTTTCCGGGCAGACCCGGAGGAAAAGCTGGGGCATCTGGACCACTGGAAAAACGGCTGGGTCGGTCAGAAGCCCGGGGATAAGATTACCTTTGAAGTGGATGCCTCCTGCATTGCAGTACAGTACCGCAAGACCATCCGCCGCCCGGCGCTGCGGGCACAGCTGGTGCTGGATGGCGACACCGCCCACGCCGCTGTGCTGGACGGCAACTTCGATGAGGATTGGGGCGACTGCCTGTATCTCCAGCCCATTCTCCACCATGGTGAGCAGAAGACCCATACCGTGGAGATCACCATTCTGCCCACAGAAGATGAAACTCCCACGGAGTTCTACCTCATGGCTCTGATTACGGCGTGATGCTGAATGCCCCTTCTGGATTTGATTTTGGTGTGCGGCCGCTCAAACCAATACCGTCAAGCCGGTGGGGGATAGGGTGATTTTATTTGTCGGGAAGTAAGTGCACGGTTTCTGCACGGATTTTGCACGGTTTCAAAACGTGCAGAGGGTGCTTCTCGGTGCAAAATCCGACAAGGGATGCAGAAATTACCGGGCGAAAAATCACGTTGCTTTGTTCTAAAATAACGATGACTCGAAACTTCCAGAAATTGAGACGAACCGGCGGCTTGCTCTCTTAATCAGTGGGCCCAGGGTTCGAGTCCCTGGAGGTGCACCACAACAACAAAATCCGAACTTTTTTCCAATAGGAGAAGGGTTCGGATTTTTTGTATTCTTTGGAAAACAGAACGAATCCCTTGCTTCCATCGAAAAACGTCCTAGACCTTATCATAAGAAAGCACGACAGACCACTGTGAGAGTGCCGTAAGGCGGAAAGGACACGAATATGAAGTACGATGAAAGAACCTGCAAATTCAACATGGACACCGGCTGCGTGGAACTGCTGCTCCGGGATGGGAGAAAAATCTCCATCGACTGCACCGGAGTTGAGGATGCGCTGGATGTTACCATGGCACAGCGGTCAGAACTGGACTACCTCATCTACAATGACCCGCTAGGCTATGCCGATTTGATTCTGAACGGTGACCCGGAGGAATATTTGAAGAATATGGCTGGAAGCCATGGGCTAGAAGATTAAGGGCAAAACAAAAACAGGGTGCGCCCCTGAATAGGACACACCCTGCCAAAATCCACATACGATAACGATATGTACAACAGGGCGTTCCCCGTCGGGAACGCTCTGTTTTTCTTTACTGGTGGCGTGATGAGCTTGTTCCGCCTGCCACGCAGCAAATTCTCTTTGGCCTTCCTCGCTGTTCCAGCAGGCAAGGATGGCCGGGTAGAATGCCCGTGCCAGACGGTCGATGACTTCATCGGGATAAGGGGAAGTGTTTGTGGACTTTTTCTTTTTGTTCAAACGCACGCTCCTTTGATCGTCCCACCGCAGCAAAGTCGGGCGAGAAAATCAAAGTTCCAATTTTTAGCAAGGGCGCGGATGCTTTCCGCCCTGCACTTGCGGCTGGGGGCTCGTTGATGGCTTACAGGTGTCTGCTGTTATGCTGTCTTTTCTTCTTCAAGGGCTTCTGCAAGAGCCTTTTCCAGATAGGTTTCGATTTCAGTCAGGTAGTTAGCAGGCCTCTGCATTGCGAAGCGGAGAACCTTTTGCTTTTCCGGGTCAGTGAAATAGCTGGGATTGTTTTTGAGCGTTTTCTTCCATGAGTTTTTCATCATTTCGGTCGCACGGCTCAAGGATTTGTAAACCTTCATAAACTCGTCCGGTACATGATAGCACCGGAATTCTTCTGTTTGTGGTGTGGGCATGGGAACGGGTTCTGCTTTTTCAGGTTCAAATTCTGCGCTGGCAGATTCCAACACTTCCAATGCCTCTGGATGCAGGATTTGAGCAAGGACATCTGAACGATGCTCGGCACTTGCCTGCACGAGTTTGGACATTTCTTCGTTGGTAAACTTCACTTCGCCGGAAAAGACTTTCTGCTTGATGCCGGGAGAGAGGTTGTCTGCGATGTCGATGCCTCGTGTATAGTGGCTGGCGCGGAGAACGGAGGCACGGCTGACACCGTTTTCCTCTGCGATCCGGTCACAGGTTTTCTTTCCAGAGTGGTGGTTATCACCGTGATCACCACCACTTTTCTTTGCTAAAGTGTACTGATTACCCCGAAAGATTTTTGCAGCTTTCTTTTCAGCTTCATACTGTTTCCCAAGCAGATAGCGTTTCTGTTCGGGGCTCAGGTTTCGCCGTCCCAACTGATTCCGGCAAATCCACGCAATGGCTTTTTCGCGGTTCTCAAATCGGAGCGGCATAGTGGAAAAATAAATCTCAGGATGCTTCTGGAGAATGGCATAACGGCTGTGGCCATCAACAAGTGTATTATTCCACACGATCAAAGGAGAGAGCAGCTTGCCCTCTTTCAAGATATTTTCTTCAAGCTGCTTGAATTCATCATCGGTCAGAGGGGGAATCTGGGACTGGAACTCCGGGTCAATTTTCAGATTGATCATACGCACACTCCTTTATCTCTCCTGCTGCGTCTGTTCTTCCTCCCGGAAAAAGGACGCAACATTCTGTTTTGCCGTTTGCAGTTTGAGAAGTTCTTCTTTCGCTTCTTTGTACTGCTCGTAGAACTTTGCCTTTTCGGATGCCAGTTGCGCATACTCGGATTCCAGCTTTTTCGGGCTGGGCAGCTTGGTGATGTTGTTTGCCTTGAAATAGGCTGTTGCTGCCCGGTACGCTGTCAGCTTTGCACGGTGCTGTTCTTCAAAGGCTGTGGGTTGTTTTGCAGCTTTTAACTGCTGTGCGATGTTCTTGGTGCTGGTGTAGGCTGCGACGTGATAGCGCAGCTCTTTGTTGGCTTTCATGCGACCTTCGAGGTCTTTCACTACGGTCAGTGATTCATGGAACTTGGTGTCAAGCTCTGCGATTCTCTGGTCGAGTGCGTCCTCGTTGAGCAGACCATTTTCCTGCAAGAGGATCAAGGTCTGTGCCATAGCTTTGAGGTTGTATTTTTTCGCCCAACGCTCGTAGCCGATGCCCTTGCCCTCGGTCATCCTCGACTGGATGTCGATCAGTTTCCCGATGGTATCCTGCTTGAACTGCGCCATGGGCTTGCGTTCGGCGTTTGCCTGCAACGTGGCAAGCACTGCTGCCTTATCGAACTTGTCACCGAGATGTTTCGCTCGGATAAACTTGGTTCTGCCAGCGGGCAGATAGCTAAGCTGTCCACGGCTTTCCTTAACCGTGATGCCATACTGTTGCATAAGCCTATCAGAAAAATCTTCAAAGCTCGTGGCACGGTACAGCACTGAAGAAATCTGTTTCCGCAGGGTATCTTTTACGGTTTCAAACTTCTTCTGCGTGGGCTGTTGTCCAGCTGCGGCAAGGGCTGCGTTTTCACGGTCAAGTTTCAATTGGCCGCGTCTGCGCACCCAATACTCAGCTTCGCGCACGCGCTCTTTCGAGCCGTTGAGCAGGTCAATCTGGTACAGTCCGGCACCCTCGCACAGTTCCATGACCTCAACACGCAAGTGCCGCATGGTCTGGGCTGTGCTGGAGTGCTTCATGCCCTCTAGCCAGTCACGGGGCTTCTGCATATAGGGCTTGCGTTCCACCTCTCGTGTTCGGATGCTGCTAATCACGATGTGGACGTGGATGTTTCCCGAATGGTTGTGCCCATCCGGGTGAGTGCAGACGATGGCAGGATGACCGGGAAAATTTTCAGAACAAAACTTCAGGCCAAGTGCCTGTGCCTTTTCCATGGTCAAGCCGTTGTCGGCTGCATCTCTGGGGTCAAAGCTGATGATATACTGGTGGCTTTTGATATCACCATGCTGGGTGTTCTTACCATACTTGCGGTTTGCCAGCAGACAGGCTGTAGCAAACGAGAAATCGCCGCACTCAAGGGTGTCGAGCAGGTAGGATTCCCGCAGCATGGGTCGGCCTTGTTCGTCTAGAATTACCTTGCCGGAAAATTCATCGTGCTGGTAAACGAGGTACGCTTCGATGGCGGTGTAGTCCGAGTTTTTAGAGGCGATATGCTTGAGCGTTGCCATACAGTTCACCCAGAACTTTCTCGGCGTGCAGCCGAAATGCGGTCAGGTCTGCAAGTTCGTCAAGGAGTTTCGCCCGGATCTGCTCGGTGTCTGCACCGCCGGAGTTGAAGTGCCTTGCAAGTTGGTTGAGGTTGGTGCCCACTTTGCTGCACTGAGCAAGCAAAGTGGAAACAGCGGTCAGGGTTTCTTCGCCACCACCGGCAACGATGACCGTTTTCTCGATCTTGACGTTGTGGATGGCACGGCGGATAAAAGTGGAGAGGGAGAGATTCAGGAGTTTGCAAGTGAGTTCCAGTGACGCTTTTTCCTCCGCTGTCACACGGAACTTGATGACGTGCGTTTTGTTGTTCGGCGTGTCGTGGTGCTGGGAATTGCTAGGGGTCGATTGAACATTCGTTTTGGTCATTGTACCTCCTGTCTGTTCGATAACTCCTCGGTGAAGTTATGTAAAGCACGACACGCCGTTCCATTCGTGCCGCAAGGCACGGATGATGAGCAGGGTTTGGGGCAGGCACGCCCCAACAAGATCACTTTGAAAACTCGCAAGAGTTTGAAAAGTGAAGTCCCGGTGGAACACAAAATTTTCAAGAATTGAAAATTTGTGGCCACGGGACGGTTCTTGCCCTCTACCGCTGCGCTCAAAACGCTTCATCAACAAATGTTTCCGAATTGTTAAGACGCAAAAATAAGTAGAGAGTTCCGCTGCTTATGTAATGGGGTCACCGTTTGCTCCGAACGAAGTTCCTGCCCCTGTTTGTGCAGCGGCGTTGGCTATAAAGCCGGTATCACGTCCGGTCGGCTCATGAAGTTTTCAAGGTACGTTCCCCACAAAAGAAAAATACCGCCCACGCAGCGCAGCGATGATTTTGTCGGGGTGAATCGGCGGCAAAATGAATCGGGTGTGTTGCGGGGCGGTACGTTCTTTCCGGGCAATCATCCGCTGAAAGTGGTGGTTATCACGGTGAGAACCACCACTTTCAGCAAGATTTGGAATAAAGGGTATCATGGAAGTGTAGGCGCGTCAAGATGGTTTTGCAAAATTTATTGTGGTAAAGCGGTGGTAGTAGGACTTATTTGTGTAGTATGCTCCAAAAGCCATATTGTAACTATATGTTTCTTTGCAATCTACGGATGAAGAGAAGGAGAAGCTCTAAATCTGCGTCGGAAAGCTCTTGTATTCCCTCTGAGATGGCATCGATTAGCTCTGGTCGATCGTGGTCGCTAAAGAATTGCTCTGGAGTGATGCAAAAGTAATCACATATATTAAAGAATTGCGTCATGGATGGAAGTGCTTTTCCGGAGCTTATTCCTTGAATATAATTTTTGTTTTGTCCTAGCTCTAGGCTCATCTGATACTCTGAAACATTGCGTTTCATGCGAAGTTCTGTGATTCGTTGCCGAAGGAAGCTTGCATAGTCCACATTTTTTCACCTCATCAGAAAGCATACAGGGAATTGAATTTAAATGTTCCAGATAGAAAGCCTCGATTTGGTTAAAAACGGCTTGATAGTACAGAACTAATGTGGTAGAATAAAATAAAAGGTCGAATTGTACAGAAACATTCTGTCAATGGCATAGGAAAATTCCAGGCAGAAATTCTAATGGAAACTGCTGAAGGCGATTATAAAGAGGGGAAACGTCGATGGAATCAAATCAGGCACAAGTGATCCGTCAGGATCTGAGAAACTTTTCCGGCGCAGTGCAGAATATGGTGCAGGGGGTCAGAGCGGCATCTATTTCATGGGGAGATCAGAACTACCAGATGTTGTTTCGGTCGATTCAGGGACTTTCCATAAAGTCAAAACGTGTGCTGGATAGTGGCAACCGTGCAGCACAGGCGGCAGAACGGTTCTTTGAAATATCCCAAGAACAATACTGAGAAATAGTTCAGAGGAAACTGTATGACACAAGTTTCAGTAGAAGGTCTCAAAAAAGTAAAGCAGGCACTACTGGATTTCAAAAATCAAGCTGCGCCGATGTCCTATACCGTTACAAATCATAATCAGTCCTGTCAAAGCGATGCATCGAAGTTTGTGAATAAGACCAGGCAGACAGTCGAAGAACTGACGCAGAGGGTTAAAACTCTGGAAAATAAGATTCAGGAACTGGAACAGTCGATTCAGCAGAGCGAGAGAATGATTCAGGAACTGGAGCTACAGGGGAAGGAAGCACGTGAGACGATTGGAACGCTGGAACAGCGTGTAGCCAAAATTCAAGAGGAACTGCGGAAGATTGGAAACGTCTCAACAAGTGATGAAAATGGACAGAGCCAGATTGCACAGCGTATTCGGCAATTGAAAGCGGAATTACAGCGATGCCGTGAACATATTTCACAGATTCAAAATGCTGTAAGAGAAATGGAACAGGAGAAGGCTCGGCTTCAGCAGCAAGAGGAATGGCAGCGCAGCCAGAAAGCGCGTGCAGAGCAGGAACTTGCATCCCAGAAGAGACGGCTACAGCAGTATCAGGGTAAACTGGAACGTCTGCAACAGCAGATGAGCATTTTGTCCAGCGCACTGGGAGAGTATCAGCAGTCGATGCAAGTATTTCAGGCGCAGGCAGCACAGCAGGGGCAGGTCACGATGCAGTCTGTAGACAGTTGCATCCAATGCGTGGAACTTTATATGCAGTATTGCTAAGTAAATTCGATAGATAAATGAAAGGATGTGTTTCTTTTGGCAAGCGCACAAGTCAAGATTCAGGATTTGAAAAACGGAATCAATGCCTGCGGCGTATGTACACATGAATTGCAGCTTACAGCTCAGCAGCTCCAGCGTGATTATATGAGTGCTGGCTCTGGATGGAAGGATGAGCAGTACAAAAATCTTGGACAAATCGTCGAGGATAGCTGCACTGCAATTCTGCAGCCAATCCCCCAACTTGAAAGCTGTCAAAAGTGGCTGCAGGAGCTTGCGGCTTTGGTTGAAAAATATGAGACCTGATGTCGGTTTATAAAAAGGAGGTTGGATATAATGGCAATGAACGCATCCGTTTCTGCTATTCAGGACATGGAAAAGACGCTTGCGGATACAGTGCGTAATCTGGATACGCTCAGTGAAAAGATTAGCACGAATTTCCGTCCTTCGGCAGATTGGAACGATAACCAGGCGGTGGCTTACAATCAGGTGATGCAAAAGATTGCCCGGTTGGTCAAATCACCGACAGCGGACCTGAAAAAGCAACAGGAAAAGCTGAAACAACTGGAGGAACTGGTACGGAGTTATCAGAGCCACCAGTTTAATGGATAAAACAAAATCATTATGGAGGAATCAAAAATGGATCTGAACGATTTCACAAGTGCGGAAAACAAGAAAATGACGACGGAAAATGATATTCCGACGTTCAACCCTCCTATAGGTGATGCACCAAAGGTGGGAGTTGATGGTAAGAGCAAGAAGGCGCAGACTTTTACACCCCCTACGACATCCAACATGGATCCGGGATGCTACTACCACCCGGAAGAGAGGGTGGTAGGCCACTGCGCACGGTGCGGCAAGAATTTGTGCCGCTATTGTTGCGATTCCTTTGGTGTGACTGGTGGTGAATATGCAGGAAAGATGTTGTGCTATGACTGCACTACAAAGCTCGTGAAGGATAATGTGGAAGAACTGCAGAAAAACCATAATTATATCCATGGACAGTATACGCAGTGTCTGGTTGGATGTGCAATCGGTGGTGTGATTGGATTCATCTGGGGGCTGAGCGGTGGCATCATGGGTGCACTTCTTTATATGGTACTGTGTGCAGCGATCGGCGGCAGCGCGAGTAACTTTTTCCACCGCTTCATTGCAGCAATTCCGGGGTTCTTTGTTTCCACGGGAAACATGGTGATTTCGATTTGCGTCGGTCTGTTTAAATTTATCTTCTGTTTCTTCCTCTATGCGATTATGGCATTGTTTGAAACGGTCAAAAAGATTCTTTACTACCGCAATTATATGGCTCAGACGGCAGATTGTCTGGAAAAGGACAGTTCTGCCCTGCAGTGCATCCGGGATCGTATGGAATATAGCCGTGTGATGAATGAAAATCGCGGTATGAGTCTGGCAGATCTGATGAATGAAGGCAGCGAGCTGTACAACAACTCTTATGCTCGCATGGTTCAGGAACAGGGCGAGGAAAAAGCAGAGGCATTTGTCAGCAGATGCACTACTCAGATCGCCGAGAACGGCGAGATCATCCGCAGCTTTGCAGCCTGATCGCCTGGCAAGGACAAAAAATACTGTCGCGCCAAACGACTTGTTTCAGCAGGAGGTTAATACAGTATGGATAACAATGATGTGGTCGCTGCACGTCGTCGTGCATTGCAGGAAGCAATTCATAGCGGTGAAACCGTTATGGTCTCGCCCACGGGTCAGGTTCAGTTGCCGGGCGAATCGGATGATCCTACCCGTCCGGGAATTTCGGTCCCGCAGGGTAAGCTTGCTTAAGGCAGGAGGGAGTAACAATGGCATTTTACTGGTATCAGAGTGATCCCGACCTCTATCGGGCAGAAGTCCAGGCCATGAACAAGTTCTTTCCGTCGTTTACGATTCATCAGCTTCCTGATGGTTCCGGCAGACTGTACTGGCGTGGCAAAGTGCAGCCCGCTGGTCCGGACGGTATGGTCTGGGATTTGATGCTGATTTATAAAAATGATCATCCTCATGCAGGCGCATCGGAATATGGCGGTTCGATCCAGATTCTTCCGGTACAGCCGCGGCTGAAGGATATAGCGACCCGCATGATGCCGATCCTTGAGGAAACATATGGCAGCTACGAAAATTGTGTAAGACATGGCTTCGGTCTTGGTCTGCCGCATATCTATCGGGATAATTTCGGACGTAATGAAGAATATTTTATTTGTACTGCAGATCCGAAATACTTCAAGACGGGTATGACACGTTCGACTTCGGCTGCATCCTCTCTCAGCTGGGCCTGTAAATGGATCCTTCTGTGCGAAATGTGGATGAATGGCGAAATCAGCGATGATGTTGCGCTTGAAGGCAATTATTGAGTATTGAAAAACACTCATCACTCACGTCGGTGGGTGATGAGTGTTTTTGTTTCGAATGAGGTGTGAACAGATGGAAGTGGTCTTTTCGCAGCGGGCGATAGCGGCAGTCATGGCAGAGACGGCAGAAAAGATACAGACAGAAACGGGCGGTCTATTCCTTGGCAAAGTGATCGGGGATACATGGTATGTTGTGGAGTCCATCGACCCCGGTCCGAATTCGATTTTTGAAGTCGCATATTTTGAATACGATCAGCCGTATGTCCAGCACCTGATTAACAAGGTCGCTGCAATTTATCAGGAACGGTTGGAACTGATTGGGCTGTGGCATCGTCATCCGGGGTCTTTTGACCAGTTCTCGGGGACGGACGATCAAACTAATCACGTCTATGCGTCCATGCGGCCGCAGGGAGCAATCTCGGTTCTGGTCAATCTTGATCCGGATTTCCGTATGACGGTCTATCATGTGGGACAGACATATCGGAACTATCGGCGCATTTCCTATGAGATAGGAAATGAACGGTTTCCGCAAGAGCTTCTAAAGTATCGTTCGGTAGAAGATTCACTTGCTCTTATGCGGCGGAAATGTGGTCGTTCTGAAGCAGGAGGAACATCCAACAAAAAATCCATCGAGAATTTCATGGAAGAAGTATCGTCTTACCTTGATATGCAGATTACCGCACCGGCTATGGGCATGAAGCAAGTGGTCTCGGAGGAACAGATGACTCGGATGCTTGATCTCTTGTATGCTGATTTGGAATTTTTGCAGGAGAAAAATATCTCTGTTCGGGTCAGATGGAATGAGAATACATTATGGCTTTTGCCGAAAAGCAATAACGAGAACGAAGCTGTGCGTTTTACAGACCTGACGGAAAATAAAATGCTGGGAGCATGGCGTGAAAAGGTGTTTTATTATCATTCCGGAGATTTGGAGAAAGCATGGAATGATGCACATGACACATCAGATGGCAAGTCACCGAAAGAAAATGGGCGAATGGAGGAAATTGCCAGACGTATTGTTATGTTTGGCGTGAGAAAGGGTAATTGATATGCTGGAAAATTTTTTTGGGGAAGAAATAGAAAAGACGGTATTCCTTTCGGCGGCGCAGATGAGGGAAGCACACCCGGGGCCAGTGAGAGGAAAATATTTCAAGGACACTGCTATCTTCAATATTTTTCCGCCGGAGCTCTCAGAGCGTGGGGAGTTTTTGGGGCAGATCCTTCCGGAAGGCTTTGAGCCGAACGCCAAAGGTTTTTGCGGGGTCGCAAGACAGGAAAAAATTCAGTTCTATTTTGACGGAAAACCAATCAATGCGGAACCCT
The DNA here is from genome assembly GCF_023347355.1 of Faecalibacterium sp. IP-1-18. Taxonomy (NCBI): domain Bacteria; kingdom Bacillati; phylum Bacillota; class Clostridia; order Eubacteriales; family Oscillospiraceae; genus Faecalibacterium; species Faecalibacterium sp. IP-1-18. The sequence continues at coordinate 2,906,225 of NZ_CP094472.1, read as the reverse complement.
ATGAATTGCACCAAAATATATTTTCCCGCAACAAAGGTATTTTAGAAACGGATAAAATGGATCACAAACGGGCAGTGATTCTGGGGTGTGGATCAGTTGGAAGCCTCGTAGCAATGGAACTTGCCCGGTCCGGTGTGGGCCATTTTCTGCTTGCTGACCCGGATGTAATGGAATACCACAATATCTGTCGGCACCAGTGTGGTATTGAGGATGTCGGAGACCTTAAGATAAATGCACTGAAGCGTAAGTTGCTGAATATCAATCCTCAAATTGATGTGCAGATATTTGAGGGAATCGTTCAGAACATTCCAAAGGCCGTGCTGGATGATTTTTGTGTAAAAGGGGAAACCGTTTTTGTGGGCTGTGCAGATAACCGTGGAGCAGATGTCTACGCAAACCGCATAAGCATTTATTACGGAGCGGCATTTCTCTCGGTCGGATTCTGGGAGCGTGCCTATGCCGGAGAAATTTTCTATCATATCCCGGACAGGGGAATGCCCTGCTACGCATGTGCTTTGGGCGAGGGCACGGAACTTTCGGCACGGGTGCAGGCAAACCATCATGTTTATTCCAATCAGGAGAATATTGAGGGAGTCCGCTTTGAGCCGGGCATCTCAGTGGATATCAATTTTATCACCTGCATCGGAGTGAAATTGTGCCTTGATATCCTGAACATGACGGAGCCGGGCTACCGGCCTCGTTTGCTGAACGATCTGAAGCAGTACACACTGGTGTGCAACACGAGCGACCCGGAGATCGGCGGGGAAATGGTAGAGATATTCAGCTATCCTTTGCAGGTCACCACCTCGCTCAAGGTGGGTTTCCATTCGGAAAAGTGCCCAGGACAGTGTCGGTATGAAATCGAAGATCATTAAGATGTCTTGAGAGAGAGGAGAACACGATGGATGCTTTGACGCAGGCAGAAGTATTTGCTCTGATCGGGGAACTGAATGGTTTCATTGAAAAATGGGACCCCCGGCTCGTCACGCAGGAAAGAGAATATCAGGCAAAAAGAACGAGAATCATCGCAGAAAACAATGCGGAAAAGACGCGCCGGGAAAAGGCTTACAAACAGGAATGTGAGACACTGTCACGTCAGTCGGCCAAAATGATTGAGGATGCCCAGAAGATCCTTGAAGATGTGGATCAGATGGATCAACAGCTGATGAGTTCTGACAAGTACTACAGCAAGACCAAAACACGTAAGGAAGCCGAACTGGCGGGTGTGGAAAGCCAGGCATACAGAAACTATACTGCATTGATGGAAGGCATCGAGGCAATCCGCAGAGACTATGGCCAGATTTCAAAAAAATATCGTGAGTCCATGCTTCCTTTTCTGATCAACGATCTGCACTTTTTGTTTTCGGCACAACGCAAGAAAGACTACGAAAGCCTTATTGTGCTGAGAAATACGGTGCATAAATTTGTGAATGAGGTCAGTGAACTGCTGCCGGAAATTACGCAGGATGAGCTGACAATGAAAAAGGAAGCGTTCGAGCAGGACCAAAAGACTCTGGCGCTCAATTTCCTGTCTACGATTCAGGAGTTTGATAATCAGGAGAGCATCAAGAACAAGAGCGATGAAAAACAGCTGCAGAGAGAGCTGGATGAACTGTTCCCGCAGGAATTTGTTGATTTTCTGGCGCAGACGGGAATGGATTATGAATCGCGCAGAGTGAAAGTGAACAGCGGGAAAAACTTTGCAGATGGAATCCTCTGGATGAGCTTTACGGATTATCCTCTTTTGCTTCTGGTCGAGAATAAAAAGCTTTTGTCCCTTCTGAAAAAGCGCTGTGCCCATATGATGGTTAACGATGTGATCCGCTTTCCGCTTCCGATGGCATGTAAAGGAGCTGAACCACTCCTTGTGATGTCGGACGCTCGTTTCCCGGAAAAGGCAAAGCAACTGTCGCATGCATGGATGTTTGGTGTTCTGGCTAGCAGCCCTGTGGCAAAGTTGGAAATCACGGTGATCGATCCTGAAAACCGTGGAACCAGTGTCGGACCTTTCTTTGATGCTCGCAAGCGTCTGCCAGAACTGTTCGGTGAAAAGATCTGCTTTACGGCAGAGGATATCGCTACACAACTGGCGCTGTTGAACGAAGAAATCGAGACGACCCTGATGGACAAACTCGGAACAGAGTACGACAGTATTTTTGACTATTCAAGGGAACACCCGGAAGAGACCCTGCGAGTCCGCTGCCTCGTGATGTATGATTTCCCTCGCAATATCAGCGATTCGATTCTTACGGATGTGCGCAATATTCTGCGTAATGGCAGCCGGTGCGGCATTTATACAATGATCATTTGCCCGCCGCCGCAGCCAGGCACACGTCAGGAAAGCTACCGGCAGATGCTGCAGACGATACAGCCTCTAACAGCGGTCATCAAGCAGGATCAGCAGAGCTTTTCGGAGCGCGGCTTGCCGTTGCTTTATCATCCGATGCCGGATAAAGCCGGTTTCGACCGCTTCTTCAGTAAGTATATGCTTATCTTTGAGGGAATGCAGAACCGGGGCATTGCGTTCTCGCCGTTTATCCGCAAGCTGGTCGAAGCGAAAGATGATGCAGAGCTGGATGTTTCCATTCAGAACCTTACTGAATGGAAACAGATATCTCAGGAGCCATTTGATCAACAGTCGGCAAGTACAACTTTCCCGGAGTTGTTCTGCATGGGCCAGATCGCTTATCCGGCCGAAATCTTTGATGAAAGCATCGGCTATAAAAAAATCGTGCGTGCTTTCCGCGCGGAAACACCGGGTCACTCTATTGATATGAGCCGTGTGGAATTGCCGATGATGTTTAATCTCCATCATCCACTCAATCTGGAGGTAATCGGAGCTGAGGCGCAGCACGATAATATGCAGAGTGCAGCATATCGCGTAATCTGGGGCTTCCTTCGGAAGTGCCCGGCATCCAAAGTGCGCTTCTGTATCTTTGATCCGAAAGAGGGCGGCGGAAGTGTCCGTATGTTGTCCAACTTCGTCAATAAAATGCCGGATTCCTACAAAAGGGCTGTCACGCAGATGTCCCGGACAGAAGAATTGCTGAGCTGTCTGAAAGAGCTGGAAGGACAGACGCTTGATTTTATCCGTGACCGCCCTGATTATGATGATTTGCTGGATTATAATGCGCACAATCCAAGACGTACAGAAGCGATTACATTGCTCATGCTGTATGATTTCCCGTTGAATGCGGACGCTCGCTGTCTGGAACTGCTGTCCTCTGTTATGCAGAAAGGAAACAGGTGCGGCATCTATGTCGTTCTGTGTCGGAATACTGCGGTCGAGGTGGCAAGCAGCTATGACCACATAGACGAAAAACTGGCCGAACTGGAAAAGAATTGTGTCCAGATCGAATGTAAAGAAAACGGCTTTGCTCTGCTGCCGTATCATCTCTCGGTCCGTTTGATCGAAAAACCCGATGCCGGACAGTTGGAAAAATTTGCGGTAGAATATCACAAGGCAGTCGAAAAACTGAGCGTTCAGAGCATCCATTTTGAAGAAATCCTCCCGCCGGAACCGTTCCAGGGCAGCACAGCCAAGGTACTGAAGCTGCCGATGGGCATCGGCGATGGCGATTCGGTCGTGAGCATGGTGTTTGGCGAGGGCACTTCGCATCATGGCCTGATCGGCGGTGGTACGGGTGGCGGCAAATCGACCCTGCTGCATACGCTGATTATGAGCAGTATGATGAACTATTCGCCGGAACAGCTCAATTTGTATCTGATGGATTTCAAGGGCGGTACCGAGTTCAAAATCTATGAATCGGAGCGGTTGCCGCACATCAAGCTGCTGGCGCTGGATGCACTGCAGGAGTTCGGCGAGAGCATCTTGGAAAATCTGGTCCAGGAGATGGCGAATCGCTCGGATATATTCAAGAGATCCGGTGGATATACAAAGCTGGAAGACTATGTTACCAATACCGGAAATAGCATGCCCCGTATCCTTGTCATCATGGATGAGTTCCAGATTTTGTTTGACAGCGGAACAAACCGCAAGGTGGCAGAGCGGTGCGCAAATCTGGCGAAGAAGATCGTTACGGAAGGACGTTCCTACGGCGTGCATCTTCTGATGGCGACTCAATCCACCAAAATCATTTCGACCCTGACGCTGGATCGTGGTACGATCGAGCAGATGCGTATCCGTGTCGGCCTTAAATGTGGCGAAGATGATACTCGTTATCTGTTTGGTGATACCCATTGCTCGGATGCAATGAAAAAAATGGAAGGACCCCGCGGAACCGCTGTGCTGAACGAAGACTACACAGAGAACAATCCGAACGTTGGCCTGCGGGTCGCTTTCTGCAATGATGAAACCAAAAAGTATTACCTGAAACAGATCAGTGAGAAGTTTGCGGATTCTCCCTGCACGATGCAGGTGTTCGAGGGCTCCCGCACTGTGCCGATGCTGGACTATCTTGCTGCACGGTCGATCGGTATTGCCGATACCAGCACGGTCACTGTGCATATGGGCGAAAAAATTAAGGTGGATGACCCGTTTGAACTGACGTTTGACCGCAAGAAACAGCATAATGTCCTGATCTGTGGTTCCAATGATGAACTGATGGATCGGACGGTCAATCTGTTCCTGCTCTCGGCTGCGCTGAACCGCAGGGCGTGTGTGTACTGTGTGGATGGCGACAGCATCGTGGGAGATGACCGCTGCGGAAGTTTTTATCAAAGCCTCGAGCATGGTGTAGCAGAACTGCACACTGCACATACCCGTTCAGATATCGTACAGTTTGTCCATGACCTTTACGAAAAGTATCAGCAGCGCAAAAAGAAAACAGGTGGAGATACGGTGCTGTTTGTCATCAAAAATCTGCAGTTCCTGGATCTGATGCAGACGATGCTGCTGGGTGACCGGGTCGATGAGGCGGAGTATATAGAGTTTCCAGCAGAACCCAAAGCAGTGGATGTCCCGCCGACTGTGGTGGAAGATCCGACGCTTGATCTTCTGGCTGGATTCTCTGCAGAACCGACGGATTCCCCTGTCGAGCCGACGGGATTCTCCACGAAGCCTGCGGATGACGATCCCTTTGCCGCACTGCTGGCTCAAGTGCCGTCTCTTACTGCGGATGTGGCTCCGGCAGAATCGCAAAATGTAGAGGAAAGAGATCCGTTTGCGGATCTGATGGCATCGTTCTCCAGCATTGGCGCAGACTCTTCCTATACTTCTGCTCAGCCTGCCTCTGGGGTGCTGGGAAATGCTAGCGAAAAATTGCAGAAACTGATTGCAGACGGTGCAGCCTATGGCATCCACTTTATCATCTGCTCCAGCGATTATCAGACGGTAAAGGAATCTATGCACTTTGGCATGAACATTTTGAACAAGTTCAGGGAGAGAATCGTGTTTGCGTTGAGTGATTCGGATGCATTCAATCTGATCGATAACGTGAATGTTTCCACGCTGCATGACAATACGGTTTACTATACAAATGGTACTACTGATACATTCCAGTTCAAACCGTATGTCAGCCCTGCACCAGAGCAGGTCGAAACTTTCTGCAGCGAGTTGTTGCCAATGTAAAGGGTGATTCGTGATGACAAACGTAAACTCATCTGCGGTTCGTCATGCATTGAACCAGACAACTGCTGCGCGGGAAGCAATCGGGTATTTTATTCAAAGAATCCTGCAGCAGTTTAATAAAGTCAATCATAGCTGGAATGACCAGCAGTCCAGAAGACTTTATGCAATCGTACTCGACAGCGTCACAAGTCTCCGAGCCAGCTATGGGGAGCTGCGTTCACTGGAAGAATCCCTCAAGAAAACACTTGACACAGTCGAGAAGTATGAGCAAATCGGACGTGCTACACGAACAACGGCAGCAGCGGCTGCTTCAGTAGCATCTGCAGGAACAAAAACAGCTGCCAGCATACGACCGAGCATCAAACAGGACAAGCCTTTCTCCTCCCCCAAATACAATGCGATCCTTGATCAGCGCTATGGGAATGCTGTTCCGGCTGCAAGGAAGGTCTTTGATTTGTTTGCAGAAAAGCTATGTATCCTCAACGGCGATTATAGCGGACCGGAGCCAAGCCATTACTCGCCTGCCGAGCACGGCGTTTATTACAATGCAGCAGAGGATGAGAAGAACGTGCGAGGGGCGGGTGCTACATACTACCACGAACTGGGGCACATGATTGATCATGTATGCATGAGATATCAAAATTTGATGTCGGAAAATGCTGCGTTTCACCATGCGTTGGTCAGTGATGGACAAAGGTTAATTCAATGCTATAATAATTCTACCCCGGAACAGAGGAAAAGAGCTGTGCGCAATCTTTGCGAGGGAGCGTGGCACAGCTGTTCGGATCTCGCAAATTTTGCTACCAATGGCCATGTTCGTGGTGGATGGGGTCATAGCGAAGAATACTGCGCAAGAGCATGGGCCATGGAGCATGAGGCGTTTGCACACTTTTTTGAAGCGAGTATGGGCGATAGCATCAAGCTGCAACGGCTGACCAAACTTTTCCCCAATTCGGTAAGAGTATTTAACCAGATGCTCGACGCGATCATTAAGAATGCAGAACCCTATGACCGTGAGCAGCGTGAACGTGCCATCTGGGAAGAACGTTGACAAAAGGCAGAAAGGAGGCCGGACAGAGTGACTGTTGAAACTTTAGATGATCTTTTTTCGGACGATTCTATGCCCCAAACTGCTGTGGATGAGGAATTGTTTGAACTGTGTACCAAATTTGAAAATGCATTTCATCAATGCATCCCACGTGAAATGATGCCTTTGTGGGTAACGGATGAGAAACTGAAGGAGGCCATCAGGAACTGTTTGCAGCAGAAAAACGCAGACATCCTCGGAGTACTTGGAATTGAAATTTCAGAAGACAGCATCTATTAACAGAATCAATTCTCTGCTCCGAAAAGCAGCCGTTGTTTTTGGTTAGCTTGAGCGATTTAAACAGGGCTGTTGCAAAACAGCCAAAACAAAAAAATGAGATGGACTTCCCCGAAAAAGGTTGCCTGTCTCATTTTTTTGTTGTACTCCGAAACTGCAATTAACCAGATACAACAAGGACGGGATGTCCATTACTGCGCCATCAGTGATTATAGACCAAGAAGAACAGATGCTCACCAGCTTATGGCGAAAACCATAGGTCGGTGGGTATCTTATTACAAAAAGAAGTAAATGCTGTTCGTTGATTTCATTATTCTATTGCACTTCATTGCAAAATGTGGTATATAAATTATACGAAACATTGCTTTGGAAGAACATTCCACCGTTCAATGATGTATAAATAGGAGACTAACTATTAAAAGTCAAGCCCCAAAATGAAAAAATCCCCTAAAATCCGTCAACCATTCGCTGCCCATGACAAACAGCATTCAAATGCTGGTCTTGGGACAGCGAGGGCGACGGAGAGAATAGCAAAGCAAGCCCAGCTAACCCTCGCAAAAACAGGATAGCATTTGAATGCTTCGGTTTGTCAAGGGTTCGCTGCGCCAGCTAAGTTGTTCTTGGATTTCGCTCAGGCTCTGGAGAAAATCAAGCAGCCGTAAGATACGCTTTTCCAGACTTTTGCAAGGCATAGATCAGCCGCACGAGTTTCTTCATGGCATGGGACAGGGCAACATTGTAGTGTTTTCCTTCAGAACGTTTCTTGGCAAGGTATTCAGCAAAGACGGGATTCCAGTGGCAGACGTACTTGGTTGCGTTGTAGAGAGCGTATCGCAGATAGCGAGAACCGCGTTTTTCCATGTGAGCATAGCAGTTTGTGAGTTTGCCTGACTGGTATGTAGACGGAGAGCAGCCAGCGTAAGCAAGGACTTTGTCAGGAGAATCAAAGTTGGAGAAATCGCCGATTTCAGCAAGAATCATGGCAGCGGAATGAACACCCATTCCGGGAATAGAAAGAATCGGTGGATGCAATTCATCCATGATTTGCTGAATCGAATCTTCAATTTCATCAATCTCGGAGGTGAGTTCCTTAATGAGTTTAATGGTGTGCTTCAATTCTAGAGATTTGGCAGACATGACAGAACCAATGGAAGTTCTGGCGGCCTCTCGAATCTGGATGGCCTTTTCTTTTTCGTAGCGTCCCTTGGACGCTGTTGCAAGAAGATTTGTCAGCTTGGTGAGATGAATTTCTGAAATCTGTTTTGCACCGGGATATTCACTGAGGAGCGCATAAACCGAAGCAATATGGAGAGAGGTAACGAGCTTCTCCAGTTCTGGAAACAGAATCGTGACCAGTCTGGACACTGACTGCTTCAGCTTGGCTCTTTCACGAACCTTATCGAATCGGTATCTTGTTAGTGACTTTAACTCTTCGTTGTGGTATGCTGTATCCGTGTAGGACTTGAGGTCTACATCGGACAATAGCATAGTTGCAATCGTTCTTGCATCCACACGATCGGTTTTAGTTTTGCGAAGGCTGAGACTTTTTCGGTACAGGTTGGTGTGCAAAGGATTCATGACATAGACGGCCAGGTCCTTGTCAAGAAGAAATCCAAGAATGTTGTAGCTGTAATGTCCGGTAGCCTCAAGTCCTACTTTTATTTTGTCTGACTTTTGGGTACAGTTTCGAATCGTTTGAAGCAGTTGCTTAAATCCATCCATGTTGTTGGGGATGGTAAAGCAGTCAGCACGAACCATTCCGTCTGAATCAAGAATACAGCAGTCATGCTTATCCTTGGCAACATCAATTCCAACACAAACCATTTTGATACCTCCGGCATATTTATTTCGATGCTGTTCAGGACCACAGACTTCTTTGCTCTTGTAACCTCGTTCTAAATAAACCGTCTGGCGGTATCTAACTGATTAACATTTCAACAAAGAGGCTGTGGTTGGAGCCTCCAATAAACCGTCTTTACGGTAGGTGAAAATTACCAATCCACAGCATCCTAAACATTGTAGCATACCGCTGGAGAGCGGTCTATAAATACTACTCTTTTATAATACGAGGTGCTTGCCATGACTGCCGTGATCTATGCCCGCTATTCCAGCGACAACCAACGCGAAGAATCCATTGAAGGTCAGATCCGGGAATGCACCGCCTATGCGGAAAAGAACGGCTTCACGGTGGTGAAGCATTACATTGACCGTGCCATCTCCGCCAAGACCGATAACCGCCCGCAGTTCCAGCAGATGATCAAGGACAGTGAGCGTGGCATCTTTGACATCATCATTGTCTGGAAGCTCGACCGCTTTGCCCGAAACCGCTACGACAGTGCCCGGTACAAGACTCAGCTGAAGCGAAACGGCGTGAAACTGGTATCGGCAACGGAAGTCATTTCGGCTGGCCCGGAGGGTATTATTCTGGAATCGGTGCTGGAAGGCTACGCCGAATACTACTCGGCTGACCTGTCTGAAAAGGTCGTGCGCGGCATGACCGAGAACGCTCTCAAGGGCATTTATAATGGTGGCACGATTCCGTTCGGCTACATGATCGATGAGACCCGGCATTACCAGCCCGACCCGCTGCTGGCTCCGTATGTAGAGCAGACGTTCCAGAAGTATGCAGACGGTGCGACCATGACGGACCTGCGGGATTGGTTAAAGGCACACAACATCAAAAATTCGATGGGCGGGGAGATGTCCTATAACACCATTCAGCGGATGCTGAGTAATCGACGGTACATCGGCGAATTGCGTTTGCGGGATGTGGTACAGCCCAATGCGATCCCGGCTCTCGTGTCAGAGGACTTGTTCAACAAGGTGCAGGAAAAGCTGGCGAAAAATAAAAAGGCCCCTGCCCGTCATAAGGCAGAGGAAAGCTATCTGCTCACCACCAAGCTGTACTGCGGCAAGTGCGGTGCACTGATGTTCGGAGAAAGCGGTGTCAGCCACACCGGGAAAATGTATACCTATTACAAGTGTGCCGCCGCCAAGAAGAAAAAGACCTGTGATAAAAAGGCCGTGCGGAAACAGTGGCTGGAAGATCTGGTGGTCAACGAAACCATGAAGCTGGTGGAAGATGACGCTTCCATGAATGCCATCATTGCCAAAGTCATGGAATTGCAAAATCAGGAAAGCACAGACCTGCCCATCTACGAAAAGCAGTTGAAGGAAACGGAAGTCGGCATCACCAATATGCTGAATGCCATCCAGATGGGCATTCTGACCAGCTCTACCAAGGAACGGCTGGAAGCTCTGGAAGATCAGCGAAAAGAACTGCAAGCCCGCATTGCAGAGGAACGGCTGGCTAAGCCAAAGATGAAAGAGGAGTTCGTCCGCTTTTGGCTGCTTCGCTTCCGCAAGCTGGATATGACCCAGCCGGAGCAGCGGCAGGCACTGGTGGATACCTTCATCAATGCCATCTATCTCTATGATGATAAGGTGCTTATTACCTTTAACTATAAGGAAGGTACAGAAACGGTCGCTTTCGGGGAAGCCGTGAAAGCGGAGAAAAGTTCGGATATGAGTGCGCGAGGTGCACCAGATATTGAACGTCAAATCGAAAGATTTGGCGTTCTTTCTTTATGTAGGAAAGCGGCTGCACACTTTCTGCACACCGTTTGCACATTTGCCCGAATCGGGGGCTTTTCTGCGCAAGGTTTGCACAGCCTGCTTTCCTTTGCATAAAAAGAAGAGAAGTTAGGCGAACAAGGCTCTCGTCAATTCTCTGCGTTCGTCTGCGTCCATCAGCCGGATGGCTTCAAGGATCTCCTTACCGGAGATTTTTGTTGCCGCCGGCTTTTCGTTTTGCCGGGGCTGAGGTGCTGCCGGGGTCAGGTCTTGGGAATAGAAGTTCGCTTCGATCTTCTCGGTCAGCTCCAACCGGGGCTTGTCCTGCGTGTGGGCGTAGGTGTCCATCAGGACAGATGCCGTTGCATGACCTGTGTTGCCCTGCACCGACTTGAAGTCACCGTCAGACTGCAAAAGCTGGTAGGTGGCACTGAAGTGCCGCAGACCGTGGAACACGATCTGTTCAAACTCTGGATGCTCGGCTCTCCACAGGCGGTACCATTTTGTCAGCAACTCCGGCGCGATGGGCAGGCCGTCCGGGAGACGAAACAGCTGACCGCAGTTGCTGTACTTCTCCGGAGCGTTCTGCTCGTCCTGTTTGAGCTTTTCAAGCCATGCTTGAAGTTCCTCTTTCAGAGGTTTGGTCATATACAGGATGCGGTTGGACTTTTTGGTCTTGGGCTTTTTCAGGATAAGAGAGGACTTGCTGCCCTCACGCCTGTCCGGGAAGGTGTAGTAGACCTGCTTGGGGTCGAGCTTTTCCAGAGCGTCCTTGTTGGCTCGCTGCATGGTCTTGCTGACCGAGATGGTGCCACGCCCATCGGTGGCATCAAAGTCCAGATCACTCGGCTGCAAGCCGAGAATTTCGCCCTCACGGAGCGAAAGGATCATGCTCATGTGCACCGCCAGATGCAGGGCAGGGTTCTCGATGGTTTGCAATGCTGCCAGCATGGTTTTCTCGTCCCAGATGGTGCGTTCCTCGATGTTGACCTTGGGTGCATCACGGGGCAGGGGAATCTTGTGGATCAAGTCCCATTCCACCGCATAGGAGAACGCCGTTTTCAGCAGCGTGTGGACTTCGTGGATAGAGGTGCTGGACAGCAGCCGCTTCTTCTGCTTCTTGGTCAGATCCTGCTTGATACCCTTCACATACTGCCCGCAGGGGGTCTTGGCAAGGGTGGCGTAGAACTTCTCGATGTCGTAGGTGCGCAGCTCCTGCACCTTCCGTTTACCGATATATGGCACGATCAGGTTCTGCACCATCGCTACGGACTGGGTGTAGGTCTTGGGGGACCATTTGTGCTTGGTAGACTGGATCGGAATCCATTTGTACAACATCTCCTCCACCGTCATGGTGTCGGGGACAAGGAATGTGCCGTCCAGCAGTTCTTTCTCGACCGTGATCTTTCGCTCCTGCGCCTCCTTTTTGGTCTTGAAACTCTCCCATCCCTCGCAGGGCTTGCCGGAATGGTCTTTGTACTTGTAACGGACGGAGTAGGAATCTCCGCGCTTCATGATAGATGCCATAGATTACCTCCTTTAGACCGCTGCAAACCAGCTGTCGAAGCTTTGCTTGTTCACCCGGATGCTGGTGCCGATGTGCAATACCCGGAAATCCTTCGTGGTGTTGCACAGGTTGTACGCAGCGCGGGGAGAAATCGCCAAAAGTTGGGCAATCTCCTCCACCCGGTAAACAAGCGGTTCGTGCTTGGCTGCTTTGGTCTGGTCAGAAGATTCAATGGCAGGGGTTTTGGACGCTTTCATTGTAACCGGGTTCGAGTCCATTTGCAAGGATTCATTCGTATAATCTTTATATTTCACATTTTCGGTCATGTCAGGCCGATTCATATTCATAGGCAGACCTCCGTTTCCTTGTAACCGGGTGCCGGGGCAGAAAGTGCCAGCTTTCTGCCCCAAACGTTCCCGATGAGTTCAGATTTCCGAGTGCCCCTCCTGTGTGCGGGGTTGTGCCGCTGGTTTGTTTTGTGCCTGTTCTGCCTGCAAACGGCTCAGCAGTTGCAGAACGGAATCCCGCGCTTTCTCCCTGACCTGCTCCTTGCCTTTCTGCCGGATTTCCGGTCTCAGGAGTTTTTCCTGCAAGTGAGTGGCAGTGGTCTGCATGGTCTTGAGAAACTTGTCCAACACGGTGTCCAACCGATGGGCGGCGTATTCTCTCGTGGTCTGCGGAGCCTTACGTTCCGGGGACAGCACCCACTTCTTCGTGTCCTCGATCATCCGCATATCTTCTTTCCGGGTCTCGGTGCGCACCACATCGGTCACGACCTCCACCGCCTTGTCATAGGCCGCAGCCGAAACATCTTCCAGCAGGGTCTCCATATCCGAAACTTTCAGGGTCAGCTCATCCAGCTTGCTCTGCTGGGCGGCAAGCTGCTCCTTCTGCTTGGTAAGGATGAAGTCCTGCTTTTCCAGATACTTGCGGCTGCCGTATTCCGCTTCTTCCTCCAATTCCAGCCCGTGCCGCTTGGCAATCTCGAACAGCATCTTTCGACAGGCGGCATCAAAGGTGATTTTGCGGTTGTTCCGGCGGCTGAGGGGCTTTTCCGGGTCGGGCAAGTCGAAGCCCAGCGCTTCCAGTGCCTTTTCCTGCTGGGGTGCCACCTCGCCGTACTTGTTCTCGCAATCGAACACATGACGCTCGTGGATGTGAGGAGTGCTTTCGTCCAGATGCAGTGCCCAGTCCAGCACATGAACGTGGTCGCCATACTTGGCCTTGAACTCCTCGATGAACTCTGTGACGACGCTCAGCAAGTCCTCTGCCGAAGCGTGTTCATCCAGCGTTCCAAGTTGATAGATGGTCTCTTCCGGGCAGGTCTTGCGGCTGGACAGCAGGTCGGGAATGGAGCGGTTGCGCTCTGTGTGCCGGATCTTGGCGTTACGCTCGTTCTGGCTTTCCACAAAAGCCGTGTAGTGGGTTTCGTAGAACTGCCGTTCTACGTCCGAGAAGGTTGCCGCCAGATCGTCCGGGTCTTGTGGGTCAAGAGCCGAGCGGAAACCGTGAAAGCAGTCCCAGTAGATGTTGCCCTTGGCTCGTTCCGGGTCGATGTGCTCACTGTTGGCAAGGTTGAAACTGCGGTCATTGTGCTTGGGGTTGTAAGTGCCGTGTGCTCCGGCTCGTCCGTTGTGTCGTGTTAATTTCAGATAGGCATTCCTCCGTTTCAACATCTTGGCAGGGAGAACGCAGCAGCGAAGTTGCTGAATCTGCCGCCGTTTTGCGCCAGATAATACCCAGTAGGATATGACGCACAGCATCAAATCACTGGGCAAGGCGTTCCCCCTTGACTCCCTTCAAAGGGCTGCGGTCTCGCCTGTCGGCTCGGTCGGTGCTTCAAAATGCCTGCGGCCTTTTGAGGTCGCCACTGGCGACCCGCACCTCTGCACTCTTGCTCCGGGCAAGCTGTCCAGCAGAACAGCTCATCCGGCTTTTTCAGTGGGCCACTTTGACCCACTGATTTCGTTACGGTCAGAATCAGGTTGTCATCTTGGCAACCTGATTTTCAACGACATTGAGGCGTTACGGAAAAACAATGTGGTCAATTTGACCACATTGTTTTCTGGTAACTGGGGAATCAACGTTTAGCCGTTCTCCCTGCATGGACTTCCTGCCCCCTTCCGGCAGCGTTTTCCGGATCTCCTTCTCAGGGTCATCGCCGTGTATCCCATGCAGACGGTCATGCGGTTGTCAAGGTGCGGTGCTGGATTTGGCAATAAAAAATCGCCACACAACAACCTGAACCTGACCATCCCTTCTGGGATGGCCTTGGTTCGGGTTTGCTATGTAGCGATAAGAAAGTTAAAAACTTGCTCCGGCTCCTTCGGGAGCCGAGCTGGAACTCTAAGTAAATATGTTATATTAAATTGTTGGAGTAGGTTACCACAAAAATCGAGCCGTGTCAACAAAAAGTTTTGAAAACACACTACTTTCGGCAGATTGCGAGAAAAAATGATGGAAACCTTGGTAAAAAGAGAGGGCTGGATAGCTCGTTCTGTTTGCAACGGAATGCAAACTCGGAACTTTTCCGAGCAGAAAAACAACCGTCTGCTTCAAGTTGAGCTTGAAAACGGACGATCATTCTTGCAAAATGATTGTCAAATTTGGGAGGCGTTTTGAGCAGCCTCATAGTGCTAACAAGAGGTGTCTTCACACGTATATATATACCATTTTTGCGTTGCAAAATACTTGTTGGGGAACACCCAAGCCCTTGAACTGCATCCGATGGATGCAGGCTGCACGTTTTTGAAAAACGCTCTTTCGGTGCTCCGTATGAAGCACCGAAAACGAACCCGTTGAGGGTCAAAAGCATCAGGTGGGGTCGGTAGGCTCCCCGGCTTCAATTTTACCCAGATACCGCCACAGGGTCGTGCGGCTGATGCCCAGCTGCCGGGCGGCGGCGGCGCGGTTGCCGCCGTGGGCGGCTACCGTCTGCTGCACCACCTCGCCGATGATGCTTTCCAGCGTGCGGGAGGTGTCGGTGCTGACCACCGCCGCCGGGTGCGCTGCCGGGGCGCTGCGCAGACTGCGCTCCTTGGAGAGCAGGTCTGCCACGCTGCTGCTGCGGATGTAGGGGCCGTTCGTCAGGGTGGCAAGGGAGCGCAGAAGGTTTTTGAACTGGGTGTAGTTGTTCGGCCACGGGTACTGCCGCAGCATCTCGATGGCGCGGGGCTCAAAGCCGGAGATCTGCTTGCCCAGCTCCAGATTCAGGCTGTTCAGGTACAAACTGGAAAGGGACGGGATCTCATCCGACCGGCTGCGCAGCGGGGGCAGTTCCAGCGTCAGCGCGCCCAACCGCTCGATAAAGCGGCGGGTGACCGGCGAGACCGGCTCTTCCGGGCGCACCGAGCGGGAGAACAGCAGCCGCACCCGGCGGGCAAGACCGGTCTCCTCGATGGCAGCCAGCAGTTCGGCGCTCCACTGTTCCGGGATAGCCTCAAAGTTCTGGAAGTAGACCGTGTTGCCGTTGGCGTTCAGGGGCGAGTTATAGTGGTTGAGCAGAAAATCCCATGATTTATCGTTCATCAAGGCGCAGTTCGCCACCACGAGGGGGCGGTTTACCAGTGCGCTGTGCAGGTAGAGGTAGCGGGCAATCTGCTCTTTGCCGGTGCCCGGCTCGCCGCAGATGAACAGAGGCTGGCGCACGGCAGCAAGGGCGTTGATCTCGGCGTCCTGCGTGCCCATGGCACCGCTCAGGCTGTAAAAGCTGTTAGAGAAAAGATATTCGCACTCGCCTTTGTTCAGCGACCGCAGCCCCGGGCGGTTGGAATGCAGCGGGATGCGGGAGGGCACGCAGTAGAACAGATACCGCTGCACATTGTTCATCAGCAGCACCTGTGCTGTGATGCTGTACAGCTGGCTACGCTCGGTGTAATAGAACTTTAAGCTGC
Source organism: Faecalibacterium sp. IP-1-18 (assembly GCF_023347355.1). Taxonomy (NCBI): domain Bacteria; kingdom Bacillati; phylum Bacillota; class Clostridia; order Eubacteriales; family Oscillospiraceae; genus Faecalibacterium; species Faecalibacterium sp. IP-1-18. Next base: position 2,890,398 of record NZ_CP094472.1, on the reverse strand, counting down.
CCGTGGCGGGGATCTCCCGCAGATGGGTCTGCAAACAGCGGTGCAGCTCCGGGGAGATGTCCTTCATATTATTATAGTACAGGCTGCCGTCCGGCTCCATCACCACCACCCGGCCGCCCTGCTCCTGCGTGATGCTGCGTAGAAACAGGTTCTCCTGCCGCAGCTGGCCGAACCATGTGCTGATGTTCACCGCCTGATCGATGGCGCTGTGCAGGCTCTCGATGCCGGAGGTGATCAGGAAGGCGTCAAAGCCCATCTCCCGGGCAATGGTGTGGGTGACCATATCACAGACCACCATCCGGTAGCCGCCCTGCTTGAGCCGCTCCAAGGTATGGCGCACCTCCTCGGCACTGCGGACGGTAAGGATGTCCAGATCAAAGTTCAGCAGGCTGCAAAGGGTGTGGGCGGGTTCGGTGATGCTGGGAAAGCCCACGATGGCGTACAGGCTGGTGTAGTTCTCTGCCAGTTTCATGGTGCGCAGCACATCATACACCGAGATATGGATATCCACCACCGGCAGGTCGGTCACCTGCCGGATCAGGGTGGCGGTGCCGCCGCGGGAGATAATGCAGTCGTAGCTGTTGGGGGCCATGCGCTGCACGATGGCCTGTCCCTCTTCCAGATCGCCGGTGTACACCTCCAGCTCAACGTTGGGGTAGGCCTGCGCCGCCTGCTCCATGGCGGTGCGCATTCCGTCGTAGGGGGCAATGCCCAGAATGCGGGTGTGAGTCTCGACCATAAAACGTCCCTCCGTGTTTCTCTTTGAAACTATTATAAACGGTCTGGTTCAAAAAGAAAACAGAATATGGTTTCAAAATAGAACGTTTTTGCCAACAAAACAAAAAGAGAATTGAAAACGTGCTAAAATGAAACGCTTTTCCCGCTTGCGCCGGGTGCATTCCCGCGGTGGATACGGCATAATGAAAGCACAAAAACAAGTGAGGAGGCACGAACGAATGCTTCGCCTGCTGATGATTGCAGATGATTTTACGGGTGCGCTGGATACCGGCGTACAGCTTGCGGCACACGGCATCCCCACGCAGGTCGTGGTGGGGCAGGCAGACCTTTCCGCGTGCAGCAGCACCGTGCTGGTGGTGGATACCGAAACGCGGCATCTGTCCGCCGCAAAGGCTGCCGAGGCAGTTGCAAGGCTGACCCGCAGCGCGGTGGAAAACGGCGTGGGCTGCATCTATAAAAAGACGGATTCCGCCCTGCGCGGCAACATCGGCGCAGAGCTTGCCGCCCTGCTCAAAGCAAGCGGCGCACGCAATTTGCCCTTTCTGCCGGCCTTCCCGCAGATCGGACGCACCACAAAAAAGGGCGTCCATTACATCGACGGTGTGCCGGTGAACGAAAGCCCCTTCGGCATCGACCCCTTCGAACCGGTGCGCTGCGCTGAGGTGACAAAGCTGATCCATTTGCAGACCGACATGCCCGCACAGAACCTGCGCCCGGGTGAGACGGCATCGGACAAGACCGGCATTCTGGTGTATGACGCTGCCACCGCCGCAGACCTTGAAGCAGCCGGGCGACAGCTGTTCCAGAATGGAACGCCCCCGGTGCTGGCAGGCTGCGCAGGCTTTGCTGCCTTTCTGCCGGAGCTGCTGGGGCTTTCGGACGGCAGCGTGGTGGAAGTCCCGCAGCTGGACCCCCGGCTGCTGGTGCTCTGCGGCAGCGTGAACCCCATCACCCTGCGGCAGATGGACACCGCCGAAAAGGCAGGCTTTACCCGCCTGCGGCTGACCCCCCGGCAGAAGCTGGAACCCGGCTACTGGGCAAGCGCCGACGGCAAGGCTGCGCTGGCTGAAATTGAAGCCATGCTGGCAGCAAACCCCCGCTGCATTATTGAAACCAATGACGCCGGGGGCAACCAGCTTACCGCCGATTACGCCGCCGCCCGGGGCATTGACTTGGACGGCCTGCGGGTGGGCATTTCCGGCAGCGTCGGGCAGATGTTCGGGGCGCTGTTCGGCAGCGAACATCTGGGTACGCTGCTGCTCACCGGCGGCGACACCCTGCTGCAGTGCATGAACAGCGTGGGCGCACGGGAGCTGGAACCGGTGTGCGAACTGGAAAGCGGCATCGTGCTGGCGCGGTTCGCCTATCAGGGGCGCACCCGCTACGTTATTACCAAGTCCGGCGGCTTTGGGCAGGAGGATCTGCTGGTGGAGCTGGCAGACCGCATTGCAAAGCATTGAAAATGGAAGCAGACAGCCCTTTGCGGCTGGAACAGAAGATAAATGTAACAGAAGGAGAACGACCATGACCTATGCAAAACTGCCCGGCCTGACTTGGGACGGCACCGTGTACGAGAACGAGGAGATGGGCACGCTGGAGGCCCTGCTGCCCACCGGCGGCTGGCCCACCGCCCACGCACCTGCCATGGTGGAGCTGCCCAACGGTGATCTGCTCTGCTGCTGGTTCGCCGGTACTTATGAGGGCAGCGCAGACGTGCACATCATCTGCTCGGTGCTGCCGCATGACGGCACCAAGTGGCTGGAGCCGGTGGATATCTCCGGCGACCCCACCCGCAGCGAGCAGAACCCCTCGCTGTTCTACGGCCCGGACAACGCCGTGTGGGCGATGTACACCGCCCAGCTGGACCGCGTAGAGGGCAAGGACAATATGCAGTTCACCGCCGTGGTGCGCTGCCAGAAGAGCACCGACGGCGGCAGAACATGGGGCGACTACACTACCGTGTTCCCGGAGGAGGGCACCTTCTGCCGCCAGCCCATTCAGGTGCTGTCCAATGGCCGCTGGATCTTTGCCAACTGGCTGTGCACCGACTCTGCCGAGGGTCTGTCCGGCGACCCCACCGCCTTCCGCATCTCGGACGACGAGGGTAAAACTTGGCGCATGGTCATGATGCCCGGCAGCAACGGCCACGTCCACGCCAATGTCATCGAGCTGGAGCCGGGGCATCTGGTGGCGTTCATGCGCAACCGCGAAGCCTACCGCATCCACCGCAGCGAGTCCTTTGACTGGGGCGAAACTTGGACGGTGCCCGCACCCACCCCGCTGCCCAACAACAACTCCAGCATCAGTGCGGTCAAGCTGCAGAGCGGCCGCATCGCCATTGCCTACAACCCCACCTGCACCCCCAACCCCGTGCCCGGCAAGGCTGCATGGCCCGGCCTGCGCTGCCCGGTGGCGGTGGCGCTCTCGGAGGACGGCGGCCTGACCTTCCCCATCATCCGCTGGATGGAGCGCGGCGAGGGCTACATGGGCGATGAGAACAAGACCAACAACAAGCAGTACGAGTACCCCTACCTGATGCAGGGACGGGACGGCATGCTGCATCTGGCCTACGCCGCCCGCACCCGGCAGGGCATCAAGTATGTCCGCTTCTCGGAGCAGGACGTTCTGGGCACAAAGCGGGAGACCGTGGGTCTGTATAACCCCACCGCAGCCCAGAGCCGCTGAAAAAGCTTTTCGGAATTTTCATCCTTTTTATAGATCAGAACATCATTCAGGAGGTTGATCAGTATGTTGACCCAGTACAATCTTAAAATGCCGCACGCAGTTTACGGCGGCGAGAACGCCATGGACAATATCACCGCCATCATCAAGGCACGCGGCGCAAAAAAGGTAGCCATGTTCACCGATAAGGGCATTGAGGGCGCTGGCCTGTTCGCCCTGCCGGAAGAGGCTGTCAAGGCCTCCGGCGCAGAGTATTATGTGCTGGACGAGCTGCCCCCGGAGCCCAGCTACATGGCTGTGCAGAAGCTGGTGGACGAGTTCAAGGTCTCCGGTGCAGACCTCATCGTGGCCTGCGGCGGCGGCTCTGTGATGGACGCTGCCAAGCTGGCAAGCGTGCTGGTGACCGACGCCTACGGCGTGAAGGAGCTGCTGGATAACCCCGGCATGGCACAGAAGTGCGTGCCCATCGTGCTGATCCCCACCACCGCCGGTACCGGCGCCGAGGTCACCCCCAACGCCATCGTGGCTGTGCCCGAAAAGGAGCTGAAGGTGGGCATCGTCAACGAGAACATGATCGCGGACTACGTCATTCTGGACGCCCGCATGATCAAGAACCTGCCCCGCAAGATCGCAGCCGCTACCGGCGTGGATGCGCTGGCACACTGCATCGAGTGCTTTACCAGCAACAAGGCCAACCCCTTCAGCGATCTGTACGCACTGGAAGGCTTGGACCTGATCCTGAACAACATCGAAAAAGCCTGCGATGACCCCGAAGCCATGGCAGAGAAGAACCGGATGCAGATCGCAGCTTACTACGGCGGTCTGGCCATCACCGCTTCCGGCACCACCGCTGTGCACGCACTGAGCTACCCGCTGGGCGGCAAGTACCACATTGCACACGGCGTGTCCAACGCCATCCTGCTGGCACCGGTCATGCGCTTCAACAGCGAGCACCCCGCCGTGCGCGAGCGTCTGGCTGCCGCCTATGACCGCTGCTGCCACGAGGAAAAGACCTGCACCACCGTGGAGGAAAAGACTGCATGGATGATCGCCCGTCTGGAGCACATCGTCAAGCATCTGGATATCCCCACCAGCCTCAAGGAGTTCGGCGTGCCTGCCGAGGATCTGGAAGGTCTGGTCAACGCCGGTATGCAGGTACAGCGCCTGCTGGTGAACAATATGCGCCCCGTTACCGCCGACGACGCACGCAAGCTGTATCAGGAGATCATGTAACAGAAAAGGAGTAAAGACTTATGAAAACCAGCGATATCAAGGGCATCATCCCTCCCGTAATCACCCCCATGAACAACGACCCTGAGCAGACGGTCAACCATCAGGCTCTGCGCGAGCAGGTGGAGCGCCTGCTGGCAGGCGGCGTGCACGGCATCTTCCCCATGGGCACCAACGGCGAAGCCTACGCCCTGTCCTTCCAGGAGAAGGAAGAGATCCTTGCCACTGTCATCGATCAGGTAAAGGGCCGCGTACCGGTCTACGCAGGCACCGGCTGCATCACCACCGCCGAGACCATCCGCCTGAGCAAGCGTGCCGAGGAGCTGGGCGCAGACGCACTGTCCATCATCACCCCCAGCTTTGCACTGGCCTCCCAGAAGGAGCTGTATGATCACTACACCGCCGTGGCAAAGGCCGTGAACCTGCCCATCATCCTGTACAACATCCCCGCCCGCACCGGCAACAAGCTGCTGCCCGAGACCGTGCAGGCACTGTGCCGTGACGTGGAGAACATCGTAGGCGCAAAGGATTCCAGCGGCGATATCGAGAACCTAAAGGCCTACATCCGCCTGACCCGTGAGCTGGACAAGGAAGTTGCCATTCTGGCCGGCAACGACGGCGCTATCCTGACCTGCCTGAAAGAGGGCGGCGCAGGCGGCATTGCAGGCCGCGCCAACATCTGGCCGGAGACCGTTGCCAAGATCTACGATTGCTTCAAGGCTGGGGATCTGGAGGGCGCACAGGCTGCACAGGACGCCATTGCCATCCTGCAGCAGACCTTCAAGTACGGCAACCCCAACACCATCATCAAGACTGCCGTTGCCCTGCAGGGTCACCCTGTTGGCAAGTGCCGCGCACCCTTCAACTATGTGCCGGAAGAGGGCATGGAGGCCATCAAGAAGGTTCTGGCAGAGAACGAGGCCAAGGGTCTGCACTGAAACGCGCTGAAGCAAGGAGAAGGCTGCTATGAATAAACCCATTGTCGGTATTACCATGGGCGATCCCGCCGGTTCCGGCCCGGAGATCACCATCAAGGCTCTGGCTGACCCGGAGCAGTACAGCTACTGCCGCCCCATCGTGGTGGGCGATGTGAAGGTGATGGAGCAGGCCAAGAAGTTCGTTGGCCGCGAGGACATCGTCATCCACCGCTGCGAGAAGGTGTCGGATGCCCTGTTCACCCCCGGCACCATCGACGTGCTGCATCTGGATCTGATCGAGGACATCAGCAAGTTCGAGATAGCAAAGGTCAGCGTGGAGGGCGGCAACGCAGCCTTCCAGTGCGTGAAAAAGGTCATTGAGCTTGCCATGGCCGGTGAGGTGGATGCCACCTGCACCAACGCCCTGAACAAGGAAGCCATGAACAAGGCACTGGAGTACTACCACGGCGAAAAGTCGGACGGCTACACCCACTTTGACGGCCATACCGAGATCTACGCCACCTACACCCACACCAAAAAGTACACCATGATGCTGGCTCATCACGACCTGCGCGTGGTGCACGTTTCCACCCACGTTTCCCTGCGGGAAGCCTGCGACCGGGTCAAGAAGGATCGCGTGCTGGAGGTCATCGAGATCGCCAACAAGGCCTGCAAGGATATGGGCATCGAGAACCCCCGCATCGCTGTGGCAGGTCTGAACCCCCACTGCGGTGAGAACGGCCTGTTCGGCCGGGAGGAGATCGAGGAGATCACCCCCGCCATTGAGGCTGCCAAGGCCGAGGGCATCACCGGTGTCGTGGGTCCCTGCCCGCCGGACAGCGTGTTCTCGCAGGCCATCGGCGGCTGGTACGACATCGTGGTGTGTATGTACCACGATCAGGGTCACATCCCGCTCAAGACCGTGGGCTTTGTCTACGACCGCGAAAAGCAGGAGTGGAAGGCCGTGGAGGGCGTCAACGTCACGCTGGGTCTGCCCATCATCCGCGCCAGCGTGGATCACGGCACCGACTTCTACCACGCCGGTAAGGGCAACGGCAACGAGCTGAGCCTTGTCAACGCCATCAAGTATGCGGTCAAAATGACCGGCCGCGCCAACTAAGTTATCCCCATCCCAACCAATTCTTCATTTTCTTCCAGAGAGAGCCGCTGCACCCCGTACGGTGCGGCGGCTTTTTCTGGTTTTGTCCTGTTTCAAAAAGCAACAAATCAGCCGAAACTAACCGCAATATGTTTCAAAAAGCGACACATTGCGGCAAAAGAATTGAACAAATTCTGAATATGTTTCAAAAAAGAACACAACGAGCCCAAAAATGATTGTGACGCACAGCGGAAAACTATATACTTTTAATCAAGAAAGCCGCATCGGAATTGTGCAAAGGGTCGGGCTCTTGCGCAACAGGTACTGCGGACACAAAAAAGGAGGAAACGTTCTATGACACTTCCCATGATCATTGCTCTGGCAGTGACTGTCCTCATGATCATCCTGATCATGGTGGATAAACTGCCCTTCGGTGCACCCCCGCTGCTGGCGCTGCTGCTGCTGGTGGTGTTCGGCGTTACCGACATTAAGACCGCCTTCGGCGGTTTCGCAAACCCCACCATCGTCATGCTGGCATCCTTCATGGCCATCATTGCGGCCCTGCAGAAGACCAGCTTCATCGTCAAGTTCAAGCAGACCATGTTCAACATGGCCAGCAAGGGCGGCTTTAAGGCCTACGTCCTGCTGATCCTCATCGTTATGCTGGGCTGCAGCCTGTTCGGCACCGGTTCCACCGCCTACTATGTGCTGGTCATCGGCCTGCTGTCCACTCTGCCCTACTCCAAGCAGCTGCCCCCGTCCAGGGTTCTGATGCCTGCGGGCTTTGCAGCAAACCACCCGCTGTTGCCCTTCAACACCGCTCTGCAGTACGGCATCGTGATCGCCGTTCTGGAAAGCGCAGGCGTTGCGGCAAACGTCAATCTGGTCAAGTTCTCTCTGGTCAACCTGTGCCTGTCCATCGGCTTCCTGGTGTGGTGCATCCTGGCCTACAAGATCCTGCCGGACCACCCCATTGCCGAGGCCAAGGAAGAGGCTCTCCACGCCGGTGAGCAGAAGGTCGCTCTGACCAAGAATCAGGAGCTCATCACCTACTTCAGCTTTGTGCTCGCCGTTGTGGGCATGATCCTGCAGAGCAAGATCGGTGATGCAGGCTACGCCATCACCGGTCTGGCCGTGGGCGTCATCCTGATCTCCGGCGTCATGGACTTCAACGAGATCCGCAACTCCATCAGCGCACCCATCATCCTGATGTCCGCAGGCGTCATCGGCATTGCCGATGCTCTGGGCAACACCGGCCTGACCAGTCTGGTCGGCGAGACTGTTGCCAAGATGCTGGGCACCAACGTCAACCCCTTCGTGCTGATCTTCGCCTTCTGCATCCTGACCAGTGTGCTGGCCACCCTGACCGGTTCCACCATCGGCACCGTGTACGTCTTTGCTCCCATGGCCATTGCCACCTGCGTCAATCTGGGTCTGGATCCCACCGCAGCCGCTGCCGCTATCGTGGTCTCCGGCTGGTGCGGACACTTCCTGCCCATTGACGGTATGCCCGCCATGATCATGGGCGCCGGCGACTACAAGATCACCGAGTTCTGGAAGTTCACCATTCCGCAGTACTTCATCCGTCTGCTGGCGCTGACGGTGGGTGCTGTGCTGATCTTCCCCATGAAGTAACAGGAGAAACACCAAATGAAAAACACGTTTGAGCTGGAGCACGTCGGCATCAACACCGACAACGCAGGCGAGGCCGAGCAGCTGGCGCTGCTGCTGTGCAAGCTGTTCAACTTGGAGCCCCGCCACGGACAGAAGTCCGAGTTTGCCGGTAACTATTTCGAGTGCATGAAGAGCCCCTTTCTGGGCAAGAACGGCCACATCGCAATGCGCACCCCCGACCTGAAGGCTGCGATGGAGGAGCTGGAGGAAAATGGCTTCCGCTTCCGCATGGAGACTGCCGCCTATTTTGAGGACGGCCGCATCAAGAATGTGTATCTTGAGGGCGAGTACGGCGGTTTTGCCATCCACATCATGCAGAAATAACGCCAACTGACCGATCTTGTGCAGAACCGGGGATGGAGCGATCCGTTCCCGGTTCTGTGGTTCACGCCCCGCGAAAATTCAGAGGAGAAAAATTATGCTGGTTCCTGTATTGCTATTTATCGTCGGTCTGCTGTTCCTGATCAAGGGCGGCGACTGGTTCGTGGACGGTGCTTCGGCACTGGCACGGCGGTTCCACCTGCCGGAGCTGCTCATCGGCGCAACGGTGGTATCTATCGGCACCACTCTGCCGGAGGTCATGGTGTCCACCATGTCCGCCGTGTCCGGCCATGGGGAGATCGCCTACGGCAACGCCATCGGCTCGGTCATCTGCAACTCTGCCCTGATCGCCGCCATCACCATCGCCGTCCGTCCGGGCAAGGTAGACCCCAAGACCCTGCGGGTGCCGGTAGCCTTCTTCTTTGCCGCAGCCGCCATCTACTGCGTGGCTGCCTACGCCATGGGCGAGTTCACCCGCCCGCTGGGCTTTGTGATGCTGGCCATGTTCGTGGCTTACATGGTGGCAAACGTATTGCAGATGAAAAAAGCCCCTGCCGCCGCCGAAGCGGAGGCCGAGGCCGAAAATGCCGGGGAAGAGATGTCCCTTACCAAAACGCTGGTGCTGCTGGTGCTGGGCGCGGTGCTGATCGCACTGGGCGCAAACCTGCTGGTGGATAACGGCACCCTCATCGCACAGGCACTGGGCGTGCCGGAGTCGGTCATCGCGCTGACCTTTGTGGCGCTGGGCACCTCTCTGCCGGAGCTGGTCACCGCCATCACCTCGTTGGTCAAGGGCTGCAGCGATCTGTCCCTTGGCAACATCGTGGGCGCAAACGTGTTCAATCTGGTGCTGGTCAGCGGTATGTCCGTCACGCTGGCACCCTTCACCGTGCCGCAGAGTTCCACCCTGTTCGGCATCAATTCCAGCCTTGTGCTGGAGATCCCGGTCATGCTGGCTGTCATGATGATCATGACCCTTCCCGCGCTGAAGCGCGGCAGGCTGTCCCGTGCACAGGGCATTATCCTGCTGTGCATCTACGCTGCCTTCTGCGCCATCCAGTTTACCATGTGACATTCCCGGAGATACTTCCTTGCCCCCGGTCTGCTCTGTCAGGCCGGGGGCTTTGGTTATTGCACCCTGCGGCGCGGCTTCCGCTTTACGGCTGGGTGAGCACCTCCGGGTCACCGGGCTTATAGATATGAGTCTTGGCCAGACGGCGCATGGTGTCCTCGTGGTTGCGGCTGGCGTAGGCGGTGTACAGGATATCCACCACGTTCAGCTGGGAAAGGCGGGAGGACATGGCGCCGTTGCGGAACAGGCTCTCGTTGGCGGCCACATACAGCACATGGTCGGCCAGCTGTGCCACCTCGGAGGGGTAGTAGCGGGTCACTGCGATGACCGGTGCGCCGCCCGCCTTCATCTCCTTGATGCACTGGATCATCTCCATGGTCTGCCCGGAGTAGGAGAACACGATGCCTACATCCTGCGCAGTGGCGTTGCGCGCCTGCAAAAGCTGCGAGTGGGAGTCCTCGTTGACCACGCAGGGCTTGTCCAGCCGCAGAAATTTCAGGTAGGTGTCCTTTGCCACGCACAGCGAGGAGCCGATGCCGAACAGCAGCACCGTGCGGGCATTGGCGATCAGCTCCACGCACTGCTCCAGCTCGTCCAGCAAAAGCAACCGCTGGGTGTCCAGCAGGCTCTGGATGTTCCTGTGGGTCACCTTGTCCACGATCTCCTGCAGGCTGTCCTGCGGGGTGATGTCCTTTTCCCGGTGGCTGCCGTTCTCCCCAAGGGTGGCAAGCTCCAGCGTCAGGGCGTGGCGCAGTTCCTTGTAGCCCTGAAAGCCGATGACCCGGCAGATGCGCACCACGCTGGAAGGGGAGGAGAAAGAGCGCCGCGCCAGATCCCGGATGGTAAGGGTGGTGGTCTCGTCCGGGTTTTCCAGAATGAACTGCGCGATCTGCCGCTCGGTGCTGCTGAGGGAGGGCTGCACCTCCCGCAGGCGTAAAAGAACGTTCTGCATATAGATACCTCTGTTGTATTTCAGGATGGATTGAACAAGCTGCACAAAAAAGTCGTACTTGTACGCAAAAATTTCAAAAACAATGCTTGCATAAAACATTGTACCACAAAATAGTCTTTTTGTGGACATTTTGTTTGAAAAAGTTTATACTTTGGTCACAATCACGCCGCAAGGGGTGCGGCGGAAACTGGAGGTGCAGGATATGGGTTTGAATCTGAGTGGGATGACCACCGAGACCCGCAACCCGCGCACGATGCAGCTGGACCAGATGTCCCCGCTGGAGATCGTGACTGTCATGAACGAGGAGGACGCCCGGGTACCGCTGGCCATTGCCAAGTGCCTGCCGCAGATCGCGCAGGCGGTCACATGGGCAGCAGAAGCCTTTGAAAAAGGCGGACGGCTGTTCTATATGGGCGCCGGTACCTCCGGCCGCTTAGGCGTGTTGGATGCCGCCGAGTGCCCGCCCACCTTCGGTGTGCCGAAGGAGATGGTGGTAGGGCTCATCGCCGGCGGCGAAAAAGCCTTTATCGAGGCTGTGGAGGGCGCAGAGGACAGCCGGGAGCTGGCTGTTGAGGATCTGAAAGCCCACGGCCTGACCGCGAATGACTTTGTGGTGGGCATTGCCGCCTCCGGCCGCACGCCCTATGTGCTGGGCGGTCTGGACTACGCCAAGAGCGTGGGCTGCCACACTGCCGCCATTGCCTGCAATATCGGCAGCGCCATCGGCAAGGCCGCAGAGCTTGCCATTGAGGTGAATTGCGGCCCCGAGGTACTGACCGGTTCCACCCGGCTCAAGTCCGGCACAGCACAGAAGCTGATCCTGAACATGATCTCCACCGGCTCTATGGTGCGCACCGGCAAGGCCTACCAGAACCTGATGGTGGACGTGCAGCAGACCAACGAAAAGCTGCACACCCGCGCCGAGAATATCGTCATTGACGCCACCGGCGTGGAGCGGGAGAAAGCCCGCGCCGCCATTGACGCAGCGGGCGGCAGCGTAAAGACCGCCATCACCATGCTGCTGGCAGACTGCGATGCCGCAGAAGCCGCCCGGCGGCTGGAAAAGGCCCGCGGCCATGTGCGGGAGGCCATCCGGCTGGAAGTGCTGTAAGATATCTCTAAGTTCCTTAGCGGCAAAGGCCGCATCGGATATACACCTGTTTTAAAGGAGGACCCACTTATGACGAATGAAGAACTGGTCCGCGCGGCGCTGGAGAAGGTCGGCGGAAAGAGCAACGTTCTCACCGCAACCAACTGCATGACCCGCCTGCGGGTGCGCGTTAAAGATGACGCCAAGATCGACGACGAGGGCCTGAAGGCCATCGAGGGCGTGATGGGCATCGTGCATGACCGTACCGGCTATGTGGAGATCGTGGTCGGCCCCGGCAAGTGCCGCAAGTGCGCAGATATCTGCCGCGACATGGGCATCCCGGCGGACGCCGCCGCTTCCACCGCCAACGACTGGCAGACCAACAAGGCCGCAGTCAAGGCCGGGCAGAAGCAGAGCAAGGTCAAGGAGCTGTTCAAGACCTTCGGCGATATCTTTATCCCCCTGATCCCGGGCGTTGTGGCTTCCGGTCTGTGCGCCGGCATCAACTCCCTGATCGGTCAGGTGGTGCCGAACTACGCTGACATCCCCGCACTGGCTCTGATCAGCACCCTGCTGGGTCTGATGAACACCTGCTTCCTTGGTTACCTGACCGCATGGGTCGGCTACCGCGCAGCCGAAAAGTTCGGCGGCACCCCCATTCTGGGCGGTATGCTGGGCATGATCACCGGTTTGGACGGTATCAACAAGATCTCTTCCATTCTGGGTCTCTTCAACGAGGCTGTGCCGCTGGATTCCATCCTGCGTGCAGGCCGCGGCGGCGTGCTGGCCGTTGTGCTGGGCGCATGGTGCCTTGTCAAGATCGAGCGCTGGGTGCGTAAGTGGATGCCCGAATCTCTGGACATCGTGTTCACCCCGCTGATCACCATGATCCTGTGCCTCGTGCCCTATATCCTGATCATCATGCCCGCTACCGGCTATGTTTCCACCGCGCTGTGCTGGGTGGTTGAAAAGCTGTGCATGAGCGATATCCTGATCGTGCGCATCATTGCCGGTTATATTTCCACCGCTCTGTTCCTGCCCATGGTCGCTATGGGCATGCACCATGGTCTGGTTGCTCTGTACTCCGTGCAGCTGGAGAGCTTTGGCTACGTTACCCTGTACCCCGCTCTGGCTATGGCCGGTGCAGGTCAGGTTGGCGCTGCTGTCGCTATCTACTTCAAGGCTAAGAAGTGCGGCAACACCCGCCTGAAGAACGTTATCACCGGCGCACTGCCCGCAGGTCTGCTGGGCATCGGCGAGCCGCTGATCTACGGTGTCACCCTGCCTATGGGCAAGCCCTTCATCAGCGCCGGTCTGGGTGCCGGCTTCGGCGGTGCCTTCGTCATGGCCATGCAGGTGGCTGCTACCGCTTGGGGCCCCTCCGGTCTGCTGGCTCTGTTCGTCATGACCGCCGGCCCTCACGGTGTGGCTGCTTCCGTTGGCTGCTACGCAGTGGGTCTGGTCATCTGCTACATCATGGGCTTTATCGTGACCAACGCAATGGTCTCTGTTGAGGACGTTGCCAATGCTTAAAACACTCGGACGGTCAGTGTATCTGACGCAGTTTGAGGAACAGCGTGCGTCGCTTTCCGCTTTTGCGGCAGGCGGCGCGCCTGTTTTTATCTCACTGCATATCAGCGAAGAATTTGATGCCGCTTACTGCGCCCGCGTGCAGGAAATGTGCGATTTTCTCTCCGCGCAGGGCTGGCGCATTCTGGCAGATGTGTCGGAAAAGACCATCCGGCAGTTCGGCTGTGCCGACCTGACCGCGCTGGCAAAGCGGCTGCACCTGTGGGGTCTGCGGCTGGATTACGGCTTCTCGCTGGAGCAGATGTGCGCCCTTGCGCAGCAGCTGCCCGTTGCCGTCAACGCCTCCACCACCACCCCGGAGGTGGCACGGCAGCTGGCGGCGGGCGGCGGCACGGTCATCGCCATGCACAACTTCTACCCCCGCCCGGAGACCGGTCTTGACCCGGAATTTCTGCGCGAGAGCACCGCAGCTTTGCAGGCGGAGGGCTTGCAGGTGTACGGCTTTATCCCCGGCGACGCCCTGCTGCGCGGGCCGCTGTACGCGGGTCTGCCCACGCTGGAAGCCCACCGCACCGCTGCCCCCTCGGCGGCCTTTGCGGACTTGGCGCTGAACTATGGGCTGGACGGCATTTTTGCGGGCGACCCGGAGGTCAGCGCGCGGGAGCAGGAGTATATCCGGCACTTCTGCACCACCGGCGAGCTCTGCCTGCCGGTCGCCCTGCGCCCCGGCTATGAGACCCTGTACGACCGCACCTTTACCTGCCGCCCGGACTCGCCCAAGGGGCTTGTGCGGTATCAGGAATCCCGGCTCTACTCCTGCTTTGGCAACAGCGTGCAGCCGGACAACTGCGTGGAGCGCCGCCGCCGCTGCGTGACCATGGACAACATCGGCTACGGGCGCTACTCCGGCGAGATCCAGCTTGTGCGCGCTGACCTGCCCGCAGACGAAAAGGTAAACGTCATCGGTGAAGTGCCCGCAGAATACGACCTGCTGCTGGACTGCATTAAGCGCGGAAAGACCTTCCGCATGGTAAAAACATCATAAAAACAAGCACCGGAGCGTCCGCAGACGCTCCGGTGCTTGTTTTTGTTTATTTATTGATTCTTTCTTGGATACACAAAGGCGTCGCGGCGGTACACCGCCACGAGATATGCCGCCATGAAGCACCAGATGATGGGCTCGCACAGGATGACGGCGTTGTAGGCGTAGCGCGGGATGAACACCAGCACAAAGATCACCTTGCCCACAAGCTCGATGACGCTGGAAAACAGCGGCAGCACCTTCTGCCCAAGGCTCTGCAAAGCGTACCGGGTGCACAGCAGCACTCCCAGCACCGCGTAGAACGGCGCGTTCCACATCAGATACCGTGCGCCGTTTTCCAGCACGAGGGGCGCGGAGGAACCGGAGATCAGCTGCACCAACTGCCGGGCAAAAAGCTGCATCAGCACCACCTCTGCCGCCATGATGACCACCGAGCACAGGTACATGGTGCGCATTCCCTTGCGCACCCGCTCCGGCTGGGCTGCGCCCCGGTTCTGGGAGACAAAGGTGGAGCCGGCGTTTGCCATGGAGATCAGCGGCATACTGGTAAAGGAGAACAGCTTGCGCGCGGCGGTGTGCCCTGCAATGGTCAGTGTGCCCAGACCGTTGATGCCGTATTGCAGCACCACCGACCCCGCCGACACGATGCTGCTCATCAGCCCCATGGAGATGCTCTGGCTGAACAGCTCCCAGTACAAATGCTGTCCCACCGCCCAGTGCTTGCGGGCGGGCAGCAGCAGCGGCACGCGGCGCATCACATACAGAATGCACAGCACCACCGAGATGCCCTGCGCAATGACGGTAGCCACCGCCGCGCCCTGCACGCCCATGCCCAGCCCGGCAATGAACCACAGATCCAGCGCCACGTTCAGCCCCGAACTGATGAGCAAAAACACCAGCGGCATCACGCTGTTGCCGATGGCGCGCAGCAGCCCGGCGCACAGGTTATAAAAGAACATCACCAGCACGCCCAAATCGATGACGATGATATACCGGTAGGCGTCCTCTAAAATTTCGGCGGGGGTGTCCAGCAGCTGCAAAAGCGGCCGCAGGCCGAAAAAGCCCGCCGTGGTAATGACAAAGCTTGCGCAAAGCCCGATGACCAGCGCCCCGGCCACCGTCCTTTTGAGCAGATCCTCGTCCTGTGCCCCGTAGGAGCGTGCAGCCACGATGGAAAGCCCGTTGCCGATGCCGATGCCAAAGCCCACCAGCAGCTCGTAGATGGACCCGCAGGAGCCGATGGCAGCCAGTGCGGTATCGCCCAGCACGTTGCCCACGATCATGGTATCCACGGTATTATACAGCTGCTGGAATAAATTGGACACCAGAATGGGCAGCATGAACAGAAAAAGATTCTTGAAAATAGGCCCGTGCAGCAGGTCTGCATTCCGGTTAAAGAGGTTTGTTTTCAGGGGTCGCGTCTGGGTCATAGGGTTCCTTTCTTCGCGCAAAAAGGAGGCCGTTGCACAAAAACTGTGCAGTGGCCTCTTTTGCGGTAAAACGATTTAAAAAAATTTTATTTGTGTAGTTGCGAAACACCGTAGGTGTTTCGCAACTGCTTTTTTATAATTCCTGCTGCTCAAACCCGTTGACGGTCAGCACGGTCAGGGCGGTAAAGCCTGCGGCCTTGATGGCGGCGGCGGCTTCGTCAAAGCCGAAGGTCAGCGCGGCGGTGTCGTGGGCGTCGGCGGTGATGAGCGCCCTGCCGCCCAGCTTGTTCCACTCGCCCAGCAGCCATGCGCCGGGGTAGAAGTCCTTGCGGTAGCCCCGGTATACGCCGCCGGTGTTCACTTCCAGAACGCAGTCGTTCTCCCGGGCGGCGTGCAGCGCCCTGAGCGCTGCGGCCTTGTAGCGGGGGGATTCCTCATCAAAGAAGCTGCCGTCCGCGTTCAGCTTTTTGATAAGGTCGATATGTCCCAGAATGTCCGGCTTTTTGGCGGCGATCTTCTCCACCTCGGCAAAATAGGCTTCCACCGCTGCCAGCGGGTCGCCGTCAAAATCGTTGTTGATGCAGTCCCGCAGATCCTCGGGGCGGAAATCGATCTCGTAGTATTTGCCGGTATTTTTGCCGTACAGGTGGTGTGCGCTGCCGATCCAGTAATCAAAGCCCTTGGGCGTGCCCTCGCTCAGCAAATCCCACTCGATGCCGCACAGGATATCCACCTTGCCCCGGTACTCGTTTTTCAGCTTGGCAATGGTGGCGCGGTACTGCGCAGTGCGGCCGGGGGTCATGCAGTATTCGCGGTCGGGCTTTGTGTAGCTGTGGCCGCTGAACCCAAGGGTGGTCAGCCCCTGCGCACAGGCGGCACCGGCCATCTCCTGCAGGGTGTTCTTGCCGTCACACAAAGTAGAGTGGCAATGTACGCTGGATTTTCTGTAATCTGCCATAGGCTTCTCACTGCATCCTTTCCTGCTTGACCTTGTGGTCGATGACATGGCGCTTTTCCAGCTCCCGGGTCACATCCTCTACGGTGATGCCCGCGCTGACCATCAGCACCAGCACATGATAGGCAAGGTCGCTGATCTCGTAGACCGTCTCAGCCTTGTCCTCTTTTTCACCCGCAATGATGACCTCGGTGCACTCTTCGCCCACCTTTTTCAGGATCTTCTCCTTGCCCTTTTCAAACAGGTAGGTGGTGTAGCTGCCCTCCGTGGGGGTATCCTTGCGGCCCTTGATGAGGTTATACAGCCCCTGCCAGCTGAACTGTTTCAGCTCCGGGGAGACGTATACCTCGTTGAAAAAGCAGCTCTCTGCCCCGGTGTGGCAGGCGGGGCCGTCTTTCACCACCTCTACCACCAGTGCGTCGGCATCGCAGTCGGCGGTAATGGACACCACCCGTTGCACATTGCCGCTGGTCTCGCCCTTGCGCCAGATCTCCTGACGGCTGCGGCTCCAGAATACGGTGCGCCCCTCGGCAATGGTCAGCGCCAGCGTTTCAGCGTTCATGTAGGCAAGGGTGAGCACCTGCTTTGTGTAGTGATCCTGCACGATGGCGGGGATCAGGCCTTTTTCATCAAATTTCAGTTCCATGACGGTTCTCCCTCCCCGGATGGGGATATTGTGTATTTTATCGTATTCAAGACAAAAATGCAAGGGTTTTATGCGTTTTCACAGCCGCATCTCCACGCCGCTTGCGTTCAGGTACTCCTTCAGCTCCCGGATACCCAGCAGCTTCTGGTGGAAGATGCCCGCCGCCAGCCCGGCGTCGATGCCCTTGTGGTGGAACAGCTCCAGAAAATCCTCTTTTTTGCCCGCGCCGCCGCTGGCAATGATGGGAATATTCACCCGGGCAGCCACCGCGTCCAGCATTTCAAGGTCGAAGCCGTGGCGCACGCCGTCGGTGTCGATGCTGTTCAGGCATATTTCGCCCGCGCCGTGGGCGGCGCACCAGCTGATCCAGTCCAGCGCATCCCGGCCGGTATCCTCACGCCCGCCCTTGGCGAATACCCGGAACTGTCCGTTCACCCGCTTCACGTCTGCGGAAAGCACCACGCACTGGTTGCCGTAGCGCTGCGCGGCGGCGGGGATGAGCCCGGGGTCTTTCAGCGCGCCGGAGTTGACGCTTACCTTATCCGCGCCGCATTTCAGCACCCGGTCAAAATCCTCCAGTGTGTTGATGCCGCCGCCCACGGTCAGGGGGATAAAAATTTCTCCCGCCACCCGGGTCAGGATATCGGTAAAGAGGGCGCGTCCCTCAAAGCTGGCGGTGATATCGTAAAACACCAGCTCGTCCGCCCCGGCGGCGTTGTACAGCCGTGCCATCTCTACCGGGTCGGCCACGTCCTTGATGCCCTCAAAGTTTGTGCCCTTGACCACCCGGCCGTCGCGCACGTCCAGACAGGGGATGATGCGTTTGGTTATCATAAAGCTCCCTCTTTCTCAGTCCTGCACCAGCTGCACGCAGCGGGCAAGGTCCAGCGCGCCGGTATACAGGCTTTTGCCCAGAATCGCCGCTGCCGTGCCCATCTGCTGCAATTCCAGCAGCTCTGCCTCGGAGGAGATGCCGCCGCTGGCGGTAAAGGCCACCCCGGGCACCTCTGCCGCCAGCTGACGGTACAGGCTCAGGTTTGTGCCCTGCATCGCGCCGTCACAGGCAATGTCGGTATAGATGATGGCGGTGCAGCCGGCTTCTGCCAGCCGCTTGCAGAAGGCTACGCCCGGCTCGGCGCTGACCTCCTTCCAGCCGTGGATGGCCACATAGCCGTCCTTAGCGTCCACGCCCACGGCAATTTTATCGCCGTATTTTTGCAGCATCCGGGCGGTAAAGGCAAAATCCGTCACCGCCACGCTGCCCAGAATGCAGCGCCCCACCCCGAGGGAGAGGTATTTTTCAATGCGTTCCTCGGTGCGGATGCCGCCGCCTACCTCGATGTACAAACCGCCCTGCTTTGCCAGTGCGGCAATGGTGTCGTAGTTGGAAAGGGTGCCGTCCTTGGCACCGTCCAAGTCCACCACATGAAGATTTTTTGCCCCGGCGGCCACAAAGCTGCGTGCCTGTGCGCAGGGGTCCTGCCCGTAAACGGTCATGCGGTCGTAGTCGCCTTGTGTCAGGCGCACCACCTGCCCGCCGCGCAGGTCAATGGCTGGAAATAGCTGCATAGTTGTTTCTCCCTTAGAAACGAACCCTCTCAGGCTCGCATTCGCTCGCCAGCTCCCCCGAAGGGGGAGCTTTATTGCATCCTACGGTTTCCGGTGTAAAAGCTCCCCCCTCGGGGGAGCTGGCAACGCCGCAGGCGTTGACTGAGAGGGTTACAATTCGCTGAACGCCTTCAGAATTCTGAGCCCGGTGTCGCCGCTCTTTTCCGGGTGGAACTGGGTGCCATACACCCGCCCCGCCCGCACCGCGCCGGTGACCGGGATGGAATAATCGCTGACGGCAAGGGTGCTTTCGGCGCAGTTTTTGCCGTAGTAGCTGTGGACGTAGTACACATACTCGCCCTCGCGGATGTAGCGGAACAGGGGGTCGTCCTTTACGATGTGCAAGGCATTCCAGCCCATCTGCGGTACTTTCAGACTTTTGTCCGCGAGGTCGGGCCCCAGCGGGCAGACCTCGCCTTTGATAAAGCCCAGCCCGGCGTGCTCGCCGTACTCGTAGCTTTTTTCAAACAGCAGCTGCATCCCAAGGCAGATGCCCAGCAGGGGCTTCTGTTCCGCCTGCTCCTTCAGCACCGGCACAAGGCCGGTGGCGGTAAGCTTTGCCATGGCATCCCCGAATGCGCCCACCCCCGGCAGGATAAGCCGGTCGGCGGCGCGGATGGCATCGGCGTCGGCGGTGACCACCGCCTGCAGCCCCAGCTGCTGTAAGCTGGAACGCAGGCTGAACAGGTTGCCCACCCCGTAATCAAGAATGGCGATCATACCAGCAGTCCTTTCGTGGAAGGGATCTCGTCCCGGTGTGCCGCGTCGATGCGCACAGCTTCGGCCAGCGCGTGGCCCGCGCCTTTGAAGCAGGCTTCCAGAATGTGGTGGGTGTTCTCGCCCGCAAACTGCACAAAGTGGACGGTTGCGGGCACGCAGCGGGCAAAGCCGTACCAGAACTCCTTGGCGCACTCCACGTCAAAATCGCCCACCTTTTCGGTCTGGCAGCGGATGTCCCAGTTCAGGGTGCAGCGCCCGGAAAGATCCACCGCACACAGCACCAGCGCCTCGTCCATGGGCAGGTAGAAGCTGCCGTAGCGGCAGATGCCGCGCATCTCGCCCAGCGCCCGGGCAAAGGCCTGCCCCAGCGCAATGCCCACATCCTCGGTGGTGTGGTGGTAGTCCACCTGCACATCGCCGTGGCAGGTGAGCACCAGATCAAACCGTCCGTGCCGGGCAAACAGCTCCAGCATGTGGTTCAGAAAGCCGCATCCGGTGTCAATCTCGTAGCGGCCAGTGCCGTCCAGATCAAGGGTCAGCTCGATCTGGGTCTCGTTGGTGTTGCGTTCCAGCGTTACCATGCGCTCTGCCATTGTCACACCTCCAGTATTTTGTCCACGGCGTCCATCAGCGCCTGCATCTGCTCCGGCGTGCCGATGGTGATGCGCAGCCAGTTTTCAATGCGCGGCGCATCAAAATGCCGCACCAGAATGCCGTTTTTCTTTAACTCCTTGTATAGCTTGCCGCCGTTTATCCGCTCTGTGCTGGCAAATACAAAGTTTGCGCGGCTGTCCAGCACGGTAAAGCACCGGTTGGCCAGCTGCTGCATCGTCCATGCGCGGGTGTCCATAATGGCGGCGCGGGTCTTTTCAAAGTAGGCAGTATCTTCCAGCGCAGCCTGCCCGGCCTTCAGGGTCAGGCGGTTGATGTTGTAGGGGTTCAGGCTGAACTTGACCCGGTTCAAATCGGCGATCAGCGCCGCGTTGCCCATGGCAAGCCCAAGCCGCGCACCCGCCAGCTGCCGGGATTTCGAGAAGGTCTGCACCACCAGCAGGTTTTCGTATTGGTCGATGAGGGGCACGCAGCTCTCGCCGCCAAAGTCCACATAGGCTTCGTCCACAATGACCACGCTGTCCGGGTTCGATCGCAAAATGCCCTCGATGGCCTCCCGGGGCAGGCACAGCCCGGTGGGGGCGTTGGGGTTTGCAATGACGATGGTCTCGTGCAGGCCGTGGTAATCGGCGGGGTCAAGGGTGAAGTCCTCTTTTAAGGGGATGATATGGGTGGGGATGTGCAGCAGGCTACACCACACGCCGTAGCAGCCGTAGGTGATATCCGCAAAGGCCAGCGGGTGGCTCTCGTCACAGAAAGCCCGCAGCGCAAAGAACAGGTTCTCGTCGCTGCCGTTGCCGGGCATGACTTGGGAAGGCTGCAAGCCGAAATGCGCCGCCGCCGTGCGCAGCAGCTGTGCACAGGCGGGGTCGGAGTAAAGGCGCAGCTTTTCCACCTCGGCTTCGCTCACGGCTGCCACCACCCGGGGAGACGGCAGATAGGGGCTTTCGTTGGTATTCAGTTTGATGTACTGCTGATCCTGCGGCTGCTCCCCGGGCGTGTAGGGGGTGACAGCGGACAGGGCAGGGGAAAGAAAACGACTCATAATGGTTTCCTCTTACTTCTCATACCGGATGGTCACGCTGCGGGCGTGGGCGTGCAGACCCTCGCGCTCGGCAAAGTCTGCAATGCGGGGTGCAACGGCTTCCAGCGCGTCCCGGGTGTAGTAGATGAAGCTGGACTTCTTGACGAAGTCGTCCACGCCCAGCGGGCTGGAAAAGCGTGCGGTGCCGCTGGTGGGCAGGGTGTGGTTGGGGCCTGCAAAGTAATCGCCCAGCGCCTCCGGCACATTGCGGCCAAGGAAGATGCTGCCCGCGTTGCGGATCTCGTTCAGCACGCCGAAGGGGTCCTCCACGCAGACCTCCAAGTGCTCCGGTGCGATGATGTTGCAGGCCTCGATGGCCTTGTGCAGGTCGGTGCAGAGGATGATCTTGCCGTTGTCGTCCACGCTGGCGCGGGCAATGGCGGCGCGGGGCAGCTGCGGGATCTGCACTTCCAACTCCGCCTGTACCGCCTTGGCAAGGGCTGCACTGTCGGTGACAAGCACGGGGCTTGCCAGCCTGTCGTGCTCGGCCTGACTTAACAGGTCTGCCGCCACCCACGCGGGATTGCAGCTGCCGTCTGCCAGCACCAGAATTTCGCTGGGGCCAGCGATCATATCAATGCCCACCTTGCCAAACACCTTGCGTTTGGCGGTGGCAACGTAGATGTTGCCGGGGCCTACGATCTTATCCACCGCCGGGATGCTCTGGGTACCGTAGGCCAGCGCCGCCACGGCCTGTGCGCCGCCGGTCTTGAAAATTTTAGTTACTCCGGCGGTGGCGGCAGCGGCCAGAATGACCGGGTTCACCTTGCCGTCCTTCCCGGCGGGGGTGGTCATGACGATCTCGGACACCCCCGCCACCTTGGCGGGGATAACGTCCATAAGCACGGTGGAAGGGTACGCCGCCGTGCCGCCGGGCACATAGACACCGGCCTTTTCAATGGGAGTATATTTCTGCCCCAGTACGATGCCGGGGCGGTCGTTCATCACAAAATTCTTGTGCACCTGCTGGCGGTGGAACTGCTCGATGTTCTCCGCCGCCTGCCGCAGGGTCTCGAGGAAATAGGGGTCCATGCCCGCAAAGGCTTCATCGATCTCGGCCTGCGTCACCTGTAAATTTTCGATTGCTGCGCCGTCAAATTTCAGGGCGTAGTCCTTCAGGGCGTCGTCGCCCCGGGCGCGCACGTCCGCAATGATGGCGTCCACCACGTCCTCCACATTCTTCTCGGCGCGGATGTCCCGGTTCAGAATTTCCTCCGGCTTCAGCTCATCAAAATTATACAGCTTGATCATTTCTCTTCCTCCTGCTTGTGCAAGGTGTCGCGCAGCTTTTCCAGCATGGTGTCCATCTGCCGGTGCTTGAACTGGTAGCTGGCCTTGTTGGCGATGAACCGCGCCGAGATGGGCATGAACTCGGTGACCACTTGTAAGCCGTTCTCCCGCAGGGTGGTGCCGGTCTCCACGATGTCCACGATGACATCCGAAAGCCCAAGGATGGGGGCCAGCTCAATGGAGCCGTTCAGCTTGATGATATCGATATCCCGCCCCATGGAGGCGTAGTAGCGCTTTGCAATGTTGACGAACTTGGTGGCCACCCGCACCGGGCGGCTGGGGTCGTCCCGGTAGCCCGCCGGGGCGGCTACGCACATCCGGCAGCGGCCAAGGCCGGTGTCCAGCAGCTCGTACACGTCTGCGGCGGCCTCGGTCAGGATGTCCTTGCCCACGATGCCCACATCGGCAGCGCCGTGCTCCACATAGATGGCCACGTCGCTGGGCTTGACCAGAAAATACCGGATGCCCGCTGCCGGGTTCTCCACCACCAGCTTGCGGGTGGCGTTGTAGTCCTCCGGGCAGCCGTAGCCGATGCCCGCCAGCAAATTATACACCTTGTCGCCCAGCCGCCCTTTGGGCAGCGCCACGTTCAGCATCACCTTGCCGGTGTCCTGATGCTGCACCGGCGGCATCGCGTTCAGCCGGTCCAGCTCATCCAGATACACCGCAAAGCCGATGGCGCCCGCCCCGGGGGTGAACTTTTGCAGCAGTAAATCGTACCGCCCGCCCTTCAGCAGCGGGCGGGGCAGGGCTTTGAGATAGCCCTGAAACACAAGGCCGTTGTAGTATTCCATCTCACCGGCTAAGGTCAGGTCTAACCGGATGCTGCCGCCCGCGTGTCCCAGCGTGGGCGCTAGGGCGGTCAGCTCTGCCACAGCGGCAGTCATAGCGGGGTTACGGCAGAGCGCTGCCGCCTTGGAAAGGGTGGCAGCGTACCCGCCGGAAAGCTCCAGCACCCCGCACAAAGCGTCTGCCGCCGTTTCGGAAAGCCCCGCAGCCAGCGCGGCGGCGCGCAGCTCGTGGGCGTTTTTCTGCCGCAGCTTTTCCAGCAGCTGCGCCCGGGCGGCTTCCGGCACGCCCAGCGCATCGAACAGGCCGAACAGGTAGCCCATGTGGCTGACTTCCAGCACCCACTCTGCGCCCAGCGCCGCCAGCGACTGCGCCGCCAGACACACCGCCTGCTGCACCTCAGCCTCGCCCACAGCGCCCAGCATCTCCAGACCCATCTGGGAGATCTCTTTAAAGGTGTGGCTTTCGGCAGAGGGGCGGTAGACGTTCTCGTGGTAGTAGTACCGCAGCGTCTCGCCCGGCGCGGGCTGCGCCGTCTTGGCGATGGACAGGGTCACATCCGGCTTGAGCGCCAGCAGACGGCCATCCAAATCGGTAAAGGTGATGACCTGCTCCGACGACAGAAAGCTGCGGTTCTCCTGATACAGGCTGTACTCCTCGAACCGTCCCATGTGGTACTTGCGGCAGCCTGCCGTCTCGTACAGGCTGCGCAGCGCAAAGGAGGCGCGCTCCTTTGGCTGCAAATGCTCCAGACTGAACTCCATTTCGCTCCCTCGTTTCCTTTCCCTTGTTTCTTTCCCTGCACCGGCACAATTCCGGCGTCTCTATACACAAAAACATCCGGCGCGGCATCCTCCGCACCATAGAATGAAAGGCTTCTGTTTTTATTTTACTTTATCTGGGTAAAGTTGTAAAGCGTGAAAGTGACGTCTTTTCCATTCTTATCCTACAATTTTTCAGTGCGTTTGTACAGAAAGGCGAAAATTTTTCAACCCATCAGCCCCTCTCGTGAAAATGGAGCACCGGAGTGTCCGCAGACGCTCCGGTGCTCCGAAATTATAAATATTCTTTCCGCTGACCATGCGCAGCAACGATGACGACCGCCGCCAGCGGCGGAAACAGGGAGGAGTTGTTGGGGCAGCGGCCAGCAAGACGCGAGTGCCGCCCAAGGCACGAAGCGGATGCTGGGTGCCGCAACCCGTAAAACGCGGAGCGCATTCCAAATCGTCCTCCTCCTGGCAGCCTTGTGTTCCGCCGCGCAAAAGCGTATACTGGGGCAAAAAGGAGGCGTTTGCCATGTGGTTCGTTTACGCGCTGGGGTCTGCGGTGTTCGCTGCCCTTACCTCGATTCTGGCTAAAATCGGCATCGAGGGGGTCAACTCCACCCTTGCCACCGCCATCCGCACGGCGGTGGTGCTGCTGATGAGCTGGGGCATGGTGTTCCTCACCGGCACCCAGACCGGCATTGCGGACATCTCTCGCCGCAGCTGGCTGTTTCTGGTGCTGTCCGGCCTTGCCACCGGCGCAAGCTGGCTGTGCTACTACCACGCTTTGCAAATCGGTGCAGCGTCCAAGGTAGTGCCCATTGATAAGCTCAGCGTGGTCATCACCCTTGCGCTGGCCTTTGTGGTGCTGCACGAGCCCTTTACCGCCAAAAGCCTCATCGGCTGTGCCCTCATCACCGCCGGCACACTGTTTATGGTGCTGTAACGAGATATGCAAAACGGCTGCTGCACGTTTTTGTGCAGCAGCCGTTTTATCGTTTTTAGTCCTCGCCTTTTTTCAGTATGTCCAGTTCCGGCATCAGCTCGGTGCTCACGATGGTAAGCATCTGTTCCAGCTTGGCGCATTCCTCGGGGGTAAAGCGCTGCCGGGCACGCTCCACTACGGTGTGCAGATAAGAGTAGCTGATGTTGTAGTAGTCGATATACTTCTGGGTGGGGCGCAGATGGTACTCCCGCCGGTCGGTGGTGGACTGGATCTTTTCCACATAGCCCTTTTTCACCAGACTGCCGATCTTGTACGCCGCATTGGGGGTGGAGATCTGCATCATGCGGGAAAACTCCGCAATGGTGGGCTCGCCCATGGCCATGATGCCCTCCATGCAGAAGGATTCCACCGTGGTCAGGGTAGCCTCACGGGTGGCAAAGCGCTGGAACACGTTCTGATAAAAATGCAGCTTGAATTTGGTGTAGACGTCCTGAAAAGCTTTTTCCAGCATGGGTCATGCGCCTCCAATGCTTTAGTTTTCTTGCTATACGGCTAGTATACCACGAAAATGCCCCGCTGCATAGCGGAATTTTACGCAGCATCCCCGGAAGTTTTTGCCCGGGTGCGGGCGCGGATGACGCTGAGCACCGCCAGTTCCAGCACGATGGCTACCACCAGCAGCACCAGCGAGGTGACAAGGCTTGCGCGGTTGCCCAGCACTGCCTGTGCAAGGCCGGTGATGATGTAGCACACCGCCGAGCAGGCCGCCGCCGTAATGGCATAGGGCAGCTGGGTGGAAACGTGGTTCACATGGCTGCAATGCGCGCCCGCCGAGGCCATGATGGTGGTATCCGAGATGGGGGAGCAGTGGTCGCCGCACACCGCGCCGGACAGGCAGGCGGCAATGGACACCACCAGCATCTCGCCGTCCGGGAAGGCCTGACAGACGATGGGGATCAGGATGGAGAAGGTGCCCCAGGAAGTGCCGGTGGCAAAGGCAAGGAACACTGCCACAAGGAAGATGATGAACGGCAGCAGATACTGCAAAGCCGCCGCAGAGCTGCCCAGCAGGTTTGCCACATAATACTTTGCACCCAGCAGGCCGGTCATGCCGGACAGCGTCCATGCAAGGGACAAAATCAGCATGGGGCTGACCATGGCCTTGAAGCCCTCGGGGATGCAGGCGGCAAAGTCCTGAAAGGTCATCACGCTGCGCACCCGGTAAAATACAAAGGTGAACAGCAAAGCGATGCTGCTGCCCAGCACCAGACCCGCCGAGGCGTTGCAGTCCGCAAAGGCGGTGATGAAGTCCACGCCCTCAAAGAAGCCGCCGGTGTACACCATGCCGAAGATACAGGCCGCGATCAGCACCAGCACCGGCGCGATCAGGTCGATGACATGGCCGTTTGTATCATTACCATCGTCCACATCGTCGCCATAGGGACGGTCGGCGGTGGTAAACAGGTCTCCGTTTTTGGCGTTGTCCTCGTTCAGCTTCATGGGGCCGAACTCTGCCCCGGTAAAGATGAGGAACAGGCTCATCACCACGGTCATGACGGCGTAATAGTTATAAGGAATGGTACGCAAGAACATGGTAAAGCCGTTGATGCCGGAACCCGCCGGGACGCTGGAGGTGACCGCAGCCGCCCAGCTGGACACCGGCGCAATGATGCAGATGGGCGCAGCGGTGGAATCGATCAGGTAGGCCAGCTTCGCGCGGGACACTTTCTGCCGGTCGGTCACCGGGCGCATCACCGAGCCCACGGTCAGGCAGTTGAAGTAGTCGTCCACAAAGATCATCACGCCCAGCAGCAGGGTGGCAAACTGTGCGCCCGCCCGGCTGTGGATGTGGGTGGAGGCCCAGCGCCCGAAGGCCGCCGAGCCGCCCGCCTTGTTCATCAGTGCCACCAGAATGCCCAGCATCACCAGAAAGGCCAGAATGCCCACGTTGCCGGAGTCCGACAGCTTGGTGATCATGCCGCCGTCCTCGTTGAAGAACAGAGTGTTCAGCGCCAGCTCAAGATTGCCGTTGGCATACAGCAGCGCACCGGAGGCAATGCCCACCAATAGCGAGGTGTACACCTCCTTGGTGTTCAGCGCCAGCACGATGGCAATGACCGGCGGCAGCAGGGAAAAGAAGGTGCTGTACACCGCACAGGTGTAGGTGGCGGGGTCGGCCACCTTGCCGGGGGTCACCGCCGTGCACCACAGCAGCAGGGCAAAGACGAACAACGCCCCCACCCAGGATAAGTTTTTGTTTTTCATAAGCTCCTCATATCAAGTATCAGTCATTTTCTGTGAAAAACGCTCCGGCGTATCGGGGCGCAGGCTGCGGGGCAGACTACCCACAGAAATGCAAAGGGGGTGTGCACCGTGCCGGATTACAAGGCCATGTACTTTGAACTGTTCCGCGCCAGCGTGCAGGCCGTGCAGCTTTTGCAGGACGCGCAGACCCGCGCCGAGCAGCAGCTGCTGGCCGCAGACTTGCCGCCGCTGCGGCTGGACGAAACAGAACCGGACGATCCTTAGCCCTTTTTGGCCTCGGCCTTAGCGGCAAACTTTTCTTCAAAGATGATAAAGCGCTCGTGGGTGCCGCCGCCCACAGGGCCTTTCTCGTCCGCAAGCGTCACCTTGAAGGTCAGCTTGCGGCCCTCTACGGCCACCAGCTCACTGTGGCAGGTCACGGTCATGCCCACAGGGGTGGGTGCGGTGTGCTCCAGCTCCAGCTTGGTGCCCACGGTGCCGCTGCCTGCCTCCAGCGCAGGGGCAACGCTCTGCCAGCAGGTCTTTTCGGCCAGTGCCACCAGTGCAGGGGTAGCAAACACGTCCAGCGTGCCGCTGCCCATGGTTTTTGCGGTATTCTCTGCGCTCACGCGCACGCTCTGCTCGCCGCAGATTCCGGTTTCCAACTTCATATACAGTTCCTCCTTATGCGTCCTATGGACGCAGTTGTGTTATTTGTGGTTACACACTTTTATAAGATATCACAAAACGCACCGGAATGCACTATTTTTTGCATATTTTTTCAGGGGAGCACCCGGAAGGCGGACGATTTGGAATGCGCAGCGCTCCGCGGGGAAAGTTCCTGCCTGCCAGCAGCGTGCAGGGACGCTCCGCTGGGCCAGAGGCAGGGAGGGGTGTTCCGACTCCCCCCTCCCTACCTCTGGACTCCACCCACCCCGCAACGGGCCAAGGGCTACTCGCCCTTGACGATCCTAAAGAAGAAGTCGAAGCACAAAAAAGCTAGCGCTGCGCCAGTCGGCGCTATCGCTTTAACGCTTTTTTCGCTTCTCCATCCATAGCCCCTCAGTCGCTGCGCGACAGCTCCCCCCGGGGGAGCGAGCGAGCGCCCGCAGCGCTGCGCTTTCGCAGAAAACGGCGCTGCAAATGCCGTTTCCCTCTACGACCCCTCCCGTGAAAATAGCGTTTGGAGCGCTCCGCAGAGCTTGTCGGGGCAAAGCCCCTCCATCTGCTAACGCAGACCGCTCTGCCGCTTAAAAGCCCCACTGGGGCTTTCATTGCTGCGCTACGCTCCGCAAACGCGAAATTAAAAATAATTTTTCCGCTGAACATGGCTAGCAACGACGACGACCGCCGCCAGCGGCGGAAACAGGGAGGAGTTGTTGGGGCAGCGGCCAGCAAGACGCAAGTGCCGCCCAAGGCACGATGCGGATGCTGGGTGCCGCAACCCGGAAGAAGCGGAAGCCATTTCAAATCGTTCTGCTGCCCAACCCGCACCCCATTTGCAAATTTAAATTGCATCTTTTTTGCGTTTTACGGCGATTTTCAGCAATTTTACGGCAATGTAAAAAACTTTGCGGATTTTGCTTGACAGGGGGCTGTCTGCGTGCTATCATGAACACATGAACAGATGCTCATATATCGAAACGAAAGGGGATGACAGCATGACCGGGCTAGAACAAGCCGCGCCGGAAAAGGAGACTCAGCCGGTGGAGATGCCGGATGACGAGGTGCTGTACGAACTGGCGGACCTGTTCCGCGTGTTCGGCGATTCCACCCGCATCAAAATTCTGTACGCCTTACACGACAGCGAGCTTTGCGTGCAGGATATCGCGGACGCCGTGCAGCTGAGCCAGTCTGCCGTCAGCCACCAACTGCGGGTGCTCAAGGATTCCAAGCTTGTGCGCTTCCGGCGGGAAGGCAAAACTGTTTTCTACGCACTGGACGATGACCATGTGCGCAGCATCCTCTCCATGGGGATGGACCATATCGAAGAATGACCGGGCACACGCCCGCAGAAAAAGAAAGGCTGGTACTTATTATGAAAAAGACCTACAAGATCGAAGTGGACTGCGCCAACTGCGCCCAGAAGATGGAGGATGCCGCCAACACCGTAGCCGGTGTGGAAAAGGCGACCGTCAGCTTTATGACCCAGAAGATGAAGGTGGAGTTTGCCGAGGGTGCAGACCCCCACGACACCATGGAGAACGTGCTGTCTGCCTGCAAGAAGGTAGAGGACGACTGCGAGATCTTTGATATCTGATGTACGGCAAAGCTCTCCCGGTCGGTGTGGACTGGGGGAGTTTTTCTGTGGAAAAATCCGCCACTTTTCAACAATTTCCACCGGGTTTTCAACACACTTTGCGAAAAAACCGAAAAAGAAGCGTGGAAAAGCGCTTTTTTACAGGAAAACTGTGTGGAAAACGCGGGTAAAACTGTGGAATACCCATTTTTTGCCGAAAAACTTGTGGAAAACCACCCGTTTTTCATCCGCTGCACCGCAAACTGAGGAGCGTTGCTTATGAACAAGAAACAAAAAAAGACCCTTGAGCGCATTCTGATCGCCGTGGCGCTGGTCATCGTGCTCAAGCTTTTGCCCGCCTTGCCCATGCCGGTGGAGCTGGCGCTCTACTGCATCCCCTACCTTGTGGTGGGCTGGGATGTGCTGCGCAAGGCGCTGAAGGGCATCAAGAACCGTCAGCCCTTTGACGAGTGCTTTCTAATGGCAGTGGCCACCGTGGGCGCGTTTGCACTGGGCGACTATGTGGAGGGCTGCGCCGTTATCATCTTCTACCAGATCGGCGAGCTGTTCCAGAGCGTTGCCGTGGGCAAAAGCCGCCAGAGCATTGCCAGCCTGATGGACATTCGCCCGGACTACGCCAACATCGAGGGCGAGGACGGCAAGCTGGAACAGGTGGACCCGGACGAGGTCGAGGTGGGCACCGTCATTGTGGTGCAGCCCGGCGAGCGGGTGCCCATTGACGGCGTCATCGTGGAGGGCGCTTCTGCCCTGAACACTGCCGCCCTGACCGGTGAGAGCCTGCCCCGGGACGTGAACGCCGGGGACGAGGTCATCAGCGGCTGTGTGAATATGACCGGCCTGCTGAAGGTGCGCACCACCAAGGAATTTGGCGAGTCCACCGTCTCTAAAATTCTCGACCTTGTGGAAAATTCCAGCATGAAAAAAGCCCGGGCAGAAAACTTTATCACCCGCTTTGCCCGGGTGTACACCCCCGCTGTCTGCTACGGCGCACTGGCGCTGGCGCTTCTGCCGCCGGTGGTGCTGCTGCTTATGGGACAGCCCGCCCGCTTTGGCGACTGGGTCTACCGCGCTTTGACCTTCCTTGTCATCAGCTGCCCCTGTGCGCTGGTCATCTCCATCCCGCTGAGCTTTTTCGGCGGCATCGGCGGCGCTTCCTCCTGCGGCATCCTCATCAAGGGCTCTACCTATCTGGAAGAGCTTGCCAACACCGGTATTGTGGTGTTCGATAAGACCGGCACCCTGACGCAGGGCACCTTTAAGGTCACCGGCATCCACCCCGCCGAGGGCGTGACCGACGCCGCACTGGTGGAAGCCGCTGCGCTGGCGGAAAGCTGGTCGAAGCACCCCATCTCCCTGAGCATCAAAGCTGCCTACGGCAAGCCCATCGATGCCGCCCGGGTCACGGACGTGCAGGAGCTGGGCGGTCATGGCGTGACCGCGAAGGTGGACGGCAAGGCCGTTGCTGCCGGCAACGCCCGCCTGATGAAAAAGCTGGGGCTGACCGTCCCCGCCGTGGACGGCGTGGGCACCATCGTGCACGTTGCCGTGGAGGGCAGCTATGCGGGCTATCTGCTGATTTCGGACGTGGTAAAGCCCCACAGCGCCGATGCCATCCGCGCTTTGAAGGCTTCCGGTGTGCGCAAGACGGTCATGCTGACCGGCGATGCACAGCCGGTGGCACAGGCTGTAGCGCAGCAGCTGGGTCTGGACGAGTACCACGCCGGTCTTTTGCCCGGTGACAAGGTGGACCAGATCGAAAAGCTGCTGGCTGAAAAGCAGCCCAAGGAGAACCTTGCCTTTGTGGGTGACGGCATCAACGACGCGCCGGTGCTTTCCCGCGCAGACGTGGGCATCGCCATGGGTGCGCTGGGTTCGGACGCTGCCATCGAGGCCGCAGACGTGGTGCTGATGGATGACGACCCCGCCAAAATCGCGCTGGCTATGCGCATTGCCCGCCGCACCCTGCGCATTGTGCACCAGAACATCGTGTTCGCGCTGGGCATCAAGGCGCTGTGCCTGCTGCTGGGTGCACTGGGCATTGCCGGAATGTGGGCAGCCATCTTTGCGGACGTGGGCGTGATGGTCATTGCCGTGCTCAACGCCACCCGCGCCCTGTATACCAAGGATCTGACCAAAAACTGACATAAACGCAAAACAGCCAGACCGGCACTGCCGGTCTGGCTGTTGTTGTTTTGGGTAGCTTGAGCGAGCGACAACCACCAGCTTTGCTGGTGGAATAAAAACGGCTTTAGCCCTAGACAAAGAGAAACCTCCCCGTAGAATAGAGTGTGGGTTTGCCAACCACATTCTAGGAACAGGGAGGTTTATCTTTGAAATGAAAGATAACAAAGACGTAGATAGTTTAAGCCATACCACGTGGAGATGTCAATACCATGTAGTGTTTGCACCGAAATATCGGAGAATGGTAATTTACGGTCAGATCAAAAAGGATATAGGGCAGATACTGCGCCAGTTGTGCGAACAAAAAGGTATTGAAATCATTGAAGCGGAGGCCTGCCCTGACCATATCCATATGCTGATAAGTTTTTCGCCGAAGTACAGCATTTCCTATGTCATGGGATATCTCAAGGGAAAGAGCAGTCTCATGATTTTCGACAGACATGCAAATCTGAAGTACAAGTATGGCAATCGGCATTTCTGGGCCAGGGGATACTTCGTGGATACGGTAGGAAAGAACAAAAAGAAAATCCAAGAGTACATTAAAAATCAACTGCAACAGGACCAGATTGCCGATCAGTTGAGCCTTAAGGAGTTCGTGGACCCGTTTACGGGTAGCAAGGAAACTAAGGCGTAAATAAAAGGGCCCCTTGAGGGGCCTGCCACGAGACAGGAATGCAGTTGGCAGACCCATTCGTGGCCCCTTAAGGGGCTTTGCTAGTATTATGCCCTTCTAGGGCTTACTCAAGCCACCGGCTCAGCCGGTGGTTTTGACTGGGGAAATTTACAGCTTTTCCACCATCGCTGCTACGATCTTAGTGGCGGTGGCGACATATTCGCTGATGCTGAACTTCTTCACCACCAGTACCTCGTGGCCGTCCTCGTCGGCGTTGTCGCTCATGGCGCGCAGGATGACGCAGGGCACGCCGTTCTTGGCAGCGATCTGGCTTACCGCCGCGCCCTCCATCTCCACGCAGTCCGGGGCACACTTGGCCTCAATGGCGGCCTTCGTCTCGCTGTCGCCCACGAACAAATCGCCGGTGGCGATCTTGCCCACCAGTGCCTTTACCCCGGCTTCGGCGCAGGCGGCTTCGGCAGCGGCGATCAGTTCCGGGTCGCCGGTGTATTCCTTCAGGAACGGCGGGTTCTGGCAGATCATATCCAGCTGGGCGTCGTGGTACAGCACCGTCTTGCCGATGACCACATCCCCGATGCCGATCTTGCTGGTCATATTGCCTGCAATGCCGGAGAAGATGATCTTCTCCGCGCCGAACTTGGTAATGAGCACCTGCGTGGTAGCGGCGGCGTTGGCCTTGCCCATACCGGCGCAGCACACCACCACCTGCTTGCCGGCCAGCGTACCCTTGTGGTACTCCACGCCGCCGTAGGGCTCAACGGTGACATTTTCCAGCTTTGCACACAGCTGGTCTACTTCATCGGGCATAGCGCCCATAATACCAAAGATCATGGTGGACTCCTTTAAACATTAAACAGGAACTCGATGACGTCGCCATCGTGCACAACATACTCCTTGCCCTCGGTGCGCTGCAGACCCTTGGCCTTGACGGCGGCGTAGTCGAAGTTGTTGGCTTCCAGATCATCGTAGCCGATGACGCTGGCGCGGATGAAGCCGCGCTCGAAGTCGCTGTGGATCTTACCGGCAGCCTGCGGAGCCTTGGTGCCCTTGCGGATGGTCCATGCGCGGCACTCCTTCTTGCCGTCGGTCAGGAAGGAGATCAGACCCAGCAGGTCGTAGCTGGCGGTGATCAGGTTGTCCAGACCGCTGGCCTCGATGCCCATCTCGGCCAGAAATGCCTTCTTTTCCTCGGGGCTGTAATCCGCAATGTCCTCCTCGGTCTTGGCGCAGATGGGAATGTAGCGGGCGCCCTCTTCCTTGGCGCGGGCAGCCACCAGCGGAACGTACTTGTTGTTCTCGATGCCCTCCATCAGGTCATCCTCGCCCACGTTGCAGGCGTACAGCACCGGCTTTGCGCTCAGCAGACCCATCTCGTGCAGCACGGTCTGCTGCTCGGTGTCGGTGGGATCAAAATCGAAGCTGCGGGCGGGCTTGCCGGTGCTCAGATGGTCGGCCAGCTGCTGCAGCCATGCGGCCTCGGCGGCAGCGCCCTTGTTGTTGCCGCTCTTGGCCGCTTTTGCCATGCGGCCTGCGCGGTTCTGCACCACCTCAAGGTCGGAGAGGATCAGCTCGTAGTCGATGGCGTCAATGTCGGCAATGGGGTCCACGGCCTCGGCCTTGGTCACGTCCTCCACCACATGGATGATGTTGTCATCGTCAAAGCAGCGCACAACGTGCACAATGGCGTCGCACTCGCGGATATGGCCAAGGAACTTGTTGCCAAGGCCGGCGCCCTGACTTGCACCCTTCACCAGACCTGCAATGTCCACGAACTCCACGATGGCGGGGGTCTTTTTGTTGGTCTGCCAGATCTCGGCCAGCTTGTCCAGCCGCTTGTCCGGCACTGCCACGATGCCGGAGTTCGGCTCGATGGTGCAGAAGGGATAGTTTGCAGCCTCCGCATTCTTGGTGGAGGTGATGGCGTTGAACAGAGTGGACTTGCCCACGTTGGGCAGGCCGACGATACCTAACTTCATATAAAATACGCTCCTTACACGTTTTTTGGCATAACGATACATCTATCATTATACGCGCTGAACCCCGCCAGCGCAAGGGGGAGGGGCACGGAAATCAATTTTTGCGGCTTGAACCGGGACAAGAGCCTTTTCCCCTTGGGAGATCCGGCGCGCAGCGCCTGAAAGGGCTCCCCAGCCACTTTCTTCCGGACTTTACAAAAAAAGGAAATGAAACAAAGAGAGCATCAAAATGTAAACGTTTTCGGCCGCATTACTGAAAAATACAACATAGAATATAAACAAAACCCCGGTAAAACCGGTTGACACCGGGGGGGGGTATGATAAACTATTGTCGACAAAACTAACGTATCAATCTTTAAAAATATTGGGCAATTTTTTGGCAAACTTGTCGAAAGGCAAGGACGCAAAGCCATAGGGGCTAAGGTTCGGGGCATTTCCCGGATGATGCCAGCCGGTTGCTTCCGGTTTTTTTGCGGAAATACTCTGCATACCGGAATCGTCCAAAACCACAGGTGTGTTCTTTTCAAGGGCACGCCGGATTTTGCTCGTATCATCAAAGCTGCCCACAAGGTCGGGCGGCTTTTTTATTGTTCTGATGGAAAGGGAGCGTGGAGCCCATGGAGAACAAAAACACAAGCAGAGTAGTCATCGGGGTGCTGGTGGTACTGGTGTTGCTGCTGGGCGGCTACATCGCAGTGTCCGGCGGCAAGTCCGCTGCCACGGCCAACGGCGCGTCCGAAGCAGCCGCGCTGCCCATGGAGACTTATCAGGCGCAGTACGTCAAGCCGGAGACCCCCATCGACCGCAGCAAAAACGTCACCCTGCCGGGCTGGGGCGGCTTTACCATCCCCGCAAAGACCAAAAAGATCACGCAGGGGTTCGAGTTCCATAACCCCGCCGAGAACCTTTGGTACGAGGACTGGGTAAGCCTTGACGGCACCACGCTGGAAAAGCTGGTGGTGGACAGCGGCCAGACCACAGAACTGAGCCATTACCTGCGCTTGGCGGGCATTCAGGCCGAGGTAACAAAGGTGCTGGACGCCGACCCCGCCTATTTTGAGATCCAAAAGACCGACGCCGGGGCGTACACCATTGAGGCCGTCAAGGGCTATAAGGGCGAAAAGACCCTGACCGTGCAGACCGATGACGGCAAGCAGTACACCCTTACCCTGACCGGCAAGGAGGAGTGCTACTACATCGCCTTTGGGTTGTATTTAGAGGACGGCGACGAGCTGCTGTTCCAGTCCGGCCTTGTAGCGCCCGGGTTGTATGTGCAAAAGATGGAGATGACCCGCGCCCTTGCCCCCGGCGAGTACCCGGCCTATGTGGTGTGCCAGCCCTATCTTTCGGACCGCACCACCAAGACCAACAGCGGCATCGTAAAGCTGACACTGACCGTGGGCTGAGCCCCCTTGCGGTGGGCAAGACAGGCAGTGTTGACAATAAAAAAAGAACTGAATTGGGGATCAACAAACCATATGGTGTGAAAGGAGTAGGCAAATCCAAGGCTGACCGTCAGCTGCGGGCCCCATTGCCGAATAAGGATTATGAAATTGACGAAGAAAGCGGCCGCCCTGCTCCTCGCAGCCTCTCTGGCGGTGTCCGTCTGCGCAATGCCGGTGTTTGCGACTGGTACTTCTCTTCCTGGCAGCAAGGGGTCTGGACCGAGTATGACAGAGGTTAAGTACGTGGTAACTGAGGCTTATGAGTGGACAGTTCCGGCATTGATCGACTTTGGTAAGGATGCAGGCGTCAATGAGAAGAGAGAGGTCAATACTACCTTGGATAAAGATGGTACTAATACACCTTCCACTGGTACTGACGGTACAGCACCCAAAGTTATTGTTACTAAGAATGTTATTAGTGGTAAGTTCTTGAAAATTACGTTGGAACCGGCAGGGGGTTCGACTGATTTTAGTGTAAAGAACGACGAGGGTGTTGAGTTGAAATATACTGTTACGCTGACCGATACGACGATTGGAAGCGATGTTAAAACGCTCAACAGGAAAATCGGTACAACCGGAACCGAAAAGACAATTTTGGCAGTTCCGGCTGGCACAAACACCGCTGAGGCAAAGTTAAAGTTCGAGCTGTCTACGGCAACGACTGGCACTTCCGAGAAGGCAGGTACTTACACGGGCAATGTACAGTTTACCGCAAGCATCGCCACCTAACCCACCCCACCTAAATAATACCTGAGCCCAAAGGGGAGACGGGAGATGTTCCCTCTCCCCTTTTTTGATTTTTGCGGCAAAAAACAGCCACCCCACACAAGGAGGATACACCATGAAGCATTGTGCAAAAAAACTGCTGGGCCTTGCGTTTGCGCTGGCTCTGTGCCTTGCGGTGGGTGGAACTGCGCTTGCCCAAACGCCGGAATTTGCCGATGTGCTCGCCGCCCTGCCGGAGCAGGAAATGCTTGCCTACGAGCCGAATGTTGCCATGGCAGAGGACACCACCACCATCGGTGATATTGCAACCAATGGCTATCAGGTGACCATCCCCACTACCGTGACGGTGGAGAGCGGGGAGAATAAGGGTGAGCTGGAAGTTAATGCAAAGCTGAAGCAGTACCGCACGTTGAATATCGGCATTGAATCGCCAAATAATTGGAAACTGAAATATGACGCAAAGGGTGCAGCCATTGCAAATGCGCCCACGGTGGAGTATACGCTGAAAAATAAAATTGAAGCTGGTGGGGAACACACGCCCGGAGGAATGTGGCATTATGATGAAAGCACGCATGAAATTATGTATGCAACATCCGCTGTTACGGACTTTCACACAGCAACCATCCCCCTTTCTGTCAACGTGACAGACCCCAGCCAAGCTACCATGAGCGGTACTTACTCCGATACGCTTACCTTTACTTTTGATTTGGTAAAACAGTGCGTTACCTATACCATCAACGTGTATGAGCAGAAGCTGGAAATCAACAACAGGAATAATACGCCCCATGTTACGGCAACGAACCGGGTCGATGACGCCACCGGGCAGCTGACAGACGCAAATTCTAAGCCTAAGGAAACCTATGTTTTGGAGTACGGCTGTGCAAATGCGTGGGGAATGCCTTTGGAAACTGCTGTTACTTCTGAGGTATGGACGCGCCCCCGACCTGACGGAACAGAGGGGGAGGAAGATACCCGCTGCTGGGAGGATTTGTCGCGCACCCTGACCCCCAAAGCGGATTTTGAAGCAAACCATAAAACCCAGACCATCAACCTGAACCTTGTGCGCAAGTGGTACTGGCTGGATGTGAACGGCATTGTTGGCTATGATGGAACTCTTAAACACAAGACAGACGGCAACCAGTTAGCGGCAGATGGAGTTGGCTGTTATCTGGACATCCACGTTTCTGTGGATGAGAAAAACAGTTGGTCGGAATGGTTCAGTTATAAGAACGGTGACGACTACTGGGGTACTTTCCCGTATGGAACGAACTTTGAAATTGGCTTCTACAACCCCAAGCCGGGCTACCTCTACGATACAGACGAAGAAGGAAACGTGAAGGTCATTGCAAACGGCAACGATGATTGCACCACAGAGGATAGAACGGTCGATGGTAAGGCGTACAAAATCTTTAAAGGTCAGCTGATAGATGAACCGCAGGAGGCGGATACAAGACCTACGGGTGGCGACGGCAACTTCCATGCCCCGGGCAACTGCCAGCGCTACTGCTTTAACCCCTGCTTCCGGAACGACACGATTATTTACCATGAAAACAATGGCACTGAGGACAGTGTGACCAAAGAGTACAAGGAGACCGATGTGCTCCCGGAGTACGATGCCTTGTTTAACGGTAGTACGCACGCCGATATGAAGTTTGCGGGATGGAGCACAAAGCAAAAACCCACCAGCAAAACCGAACTCTACCAGCCCGGAACGCCGGTAACGCAGGTCAATTGGGGAACTACGGCTACCCCCAAACATTTTTACGCCATTTGGGGCTATGATATCACCGTGCAGTTTGAGGACGAAAAGGGCTACTCCACGAACGATGGTACGGGCCCCGTTGCCACGCGTGGCGGTACGATGGTAGGCTACTCTTTTACCCTCGAAGGTCAAGCGGTGG
The DNA here is from genome assembly GCF_023347355.1 of Faecalibacterium sp. IP-1-18. NCBI lineage: Bacteria > Bacillati > Bacillota > Clostridia > Eubacteriales > Oscillospiraceae > Faecalibacterium > Faecalibacterium sp. IP-1-18. The sequence goes on along the minus strand of NZ_CP094472.1, from coordinate 2,851,840 downwards.
ATGAGGACAAGGGCTGGACGCTGGATTTGACCGACCCTAAGGTAACGGCGGCAATTGATAAGGCAACCAAGCAAGCAAAATTTGACGCAGAAGACGACGATACAAAAACCGGGATAGACCTTGAAAGAAAGATTTGGAAGATAGACCAGTACACAGAAGATGGTCATGGTTATGACTTCACGCAGGAGTGCACGATCAGTGCAGCGGACTTGAAAACGGGCACACGCACGCTGACGATCCAGCGCAGGCGCTATTTGCTGTCGGTCATTAGCACAAATATCGCTGGTACAGATGATGTTGTAGGAATTGCAACAAAAGCGGGCAAACTGGAATTTGGAACGTTTGATGTCACGATAAATGATGGCAAAACCGATTTGGGTGTGACCCAAAAGTCCCATTGTCAGGTGGGTCTGAACTACGGCGCAAAATATACGGTTGATATGATGACCGGAATTGACTTGTACCAAGCAATGGATGCTGTTATTTTGAAATCGCTCAAGGCGGGAGATGAAATAACGAAGCTGTTTGGCGACGATGCCATGAAGACTGGCATAAAGTCGTACACGAGCCACATGACCGGAAAGGAAAAAGGGATTCACTATTATAAGGACACAGGTGCCCTTAAAGATGATGGTTACACCGGCGACCCTGTCCGAGTGGCGTTTATGTTCTATACCTCAACTACAAAACCCGGCTCCACCACCCCCATGCCCGGGCCGAGCCTTACCCCGGCGAAGAAAGCCCTGACCCTGCGCTACCATGCAAATTTTGATCCGACAGAGGAACTTGCGCTTGACCTTGACCCCGACCCCCTGCTGGAGGATATGGACGATACCTTTGGTTTTGACCCCGACCCCCTGCCGGAGGACGTAGACGATGCCCTTGAGGAAGCGGTAAAGACCGTGCGCTACCAGCCCGGCGAGGATGTTGTGCTGCGCAACTGTATGTTTAAGCGCGGCGGCTACGTTTTTGTGGGCTGGAACACAGAACCGGACGGCACAGGCAGACTGTACAGGGTAAACGGCGTGCCCGTGACCGACTGGGCAGATGGCGATACGGTAGACCTTTACGCCCAGTGGAAAAAGCCCGAACACCTGAAGCCTGTGGTAGACAACGAACCCTTTGTCCCGACTGACCCCGATACCCCGCCGGAGCGGGTAGACGATGGTTTTGACGCTGACTTTGGCGCAGACCCTGACCCCTTGCCGGAGGGCATGGATGATGCCTTTGGCGTAGACCCCGCCGCCCAGCCGGAGGCGCTGGACGATGCCTTTGGCATAGACCCCGACCCCCTGCCGGAGGAACTGGACGACGCCTTTGGCGTGTAGACCCCGACCCGGCAGAAGAACCGTAACAAAAGCCCCTTGGCGCGGCAGCGCCAAGGGGCTTTTTGCCGCCGCGCGGGCAGAAATGTGAAAAAAACTACACTTCCTTCTTTATTTTGTCATAACTGTCCCGTATAATAGAAGAGTAAGAGACTGCCAAAACGCCCGGAAGGGCTGCAAATACAACAAAAACCTGCATAAAAGGGGAGGAAATACCTATGGCAAACGAAAAGATCCTTGTGGTGGACGACGACGCCAACATCTGCGAGCTGCTGCGGCTGTACCTGACCAAGGAGGGCTATCAGGTCACGGTGGCAAACGATGGCGAAGAAGGACTGGAAAAGTTCAACGCGGTCAAGCCGGATATGGTGCTGCTGGACGTGATGATGCCCCGCATGGACGGTCTTGAGGTCTGCCGCCGCATCCGCAAGGCGGGCAACACTCCGGTGATGATGCTTACCGCCAAGGGCGAGACCTTTGACAAGGTGCTGGGCCTGGAGCTGGGCGCAGACGATTACATGGTCAAGCCCTTTGACGCAAAAGAGGTGGTGGCACGCATCAAGGCGGTGCTGCGCCGCTGCCAGACTACCTCCGCTGCCGCCGAGAGCACCGAGGGCGTTATTGAGTTCGACAACCTGCGGCTGGATATGAACAGCTACGAGCTGCGGGTCAAGGGCAAGGTGGTGGAGGCTCCCCCCAAGGAGCTGGAACTGCTGAACTGTCTGGCCTCCCACCCCAACCGCGTGTACACCCGCGACCAGCTGCTGGACGAGGTGTGGGGCTTTGAGTACTACGGCGACAGCCGCACCATTGATGTCCACGTCAAGCGCCTGCGCGAAAAGCTGGCCGGTGCTTCCGATAAGTGGGAACTGAAAACCGTCTGGGGCGTGGGCTATAAGTTCGAGGTGCGTCAATAATGCGTAAAAGTATCTCCACGGCCTTTTTCTCCATGGTGTCCACCCTGATGGTGCTGGGCATCGTGCTGATGGGCTGCTCGGAGTGGGTGCTGTTCAAGAATTATTTTGCGAAGGATCGCTACGAAACACTGGATCAGGTGGTAAACGTTGCCAAGCGCACCGCAGAGTATCTGGTAAACAGCGAGACCATGCCGCAGGGTGCAGAGCTGGACGCTTTGAACACCAAACTGGAGATCATCGGCGAGAGCGCCGAGGCCTATCTGTTTTTCACCGACCGACAGGGCAATGTGCTCATCGCCTCCGACCCGGACAAGCTTACCACCACCACCGTGCCGCTGGATATCTGCCAGCGCGCCAACGCAGTGGCTGACCCGGACGCCCGGCACTACCACGCTTTCGGCGATTTGGGCGGTGCCCTGACCGAAAAAAGCTATATCGCGGCGGTGGAGACCATCGACGACCAGAGCCTGTTCAGCGGCTGGTTGTTTTTGTGCTCCTCCGGCGCGCAGCTCACCGACTTCAAGCAGCAGTTCTGGTCGAACTTCCTCATGTCCGCCTGTGTGATGCTGCTGTGCGCCAGTGTGCTGACCCGCCTGTTGATGCGTCAGCTCACCGACCCGCTGCAGAAGGTGACCGATGCCGCCCAGCGCTTTGGCGGCGGCGACCTCTCTGTCCGCGTGGAGGGCGTGGAGGGCGATGGCGAGGTGGCAGACCTTGCCCGCACCTTCAACCAGATGGCGGAGAATATCCAGTCCAACGATAACTCCCGGGGTCAGTTCATGGGCAACATCGCCCACGAACTGCGCACCCCCATGACCACCATCAAGGGCTTTGTGGACGGCATTCTGGACGGCACCATCCCGCCCGAGATGCAGAACCACTACCTGCAGCTGGTCAGCGAGGAGACCGGCCGTCTGGCACGGCTCATCCAGAATATGCTGGATCTCTCCAAGCTGGAAAGCGGCGAGTATCAGGTGAACGCCCGGATGTTCAATATCTGGGAGACCCTGACCGGCGTGGCACTGGCGGCAGAGCAGCGCATCAATGACGGCATGATCGAGCTGGAAGGCCTGACCATGGATGAAAAGGTGCTGGTCTACGCCGACCCCGACCTGATCCATCAGGTGGCGTATAACCTGCTGGACAACGCCATCAAGTTCACCCCGGCGGGCGGCACCATCCGCTTCAGCGTAGAAAAGCTTGGCCCCGAAGCCGAGATCTCCATCTGGAACTCCGGGCAGGGCATCAGCCCGGAGGCGCTGCCCTATGTGTTCGAGCGGTTCTATAAAGAGGATCGCTCCCGCGGCCTGCACGCCCGTGGCTCCGGCCTTGGGCTGAACATCTGCAAGGTGCTGGTCAATCTGGCCGGCGGGCAGATCCGCGTGGAGAGTCAGCAGGGCGAGTGGTGCCGCTTTGTGTTCACCCTGCCCACCTGCTCCCCCAACCCCGGCGGCATGAAGCGCCTGCCGGACGCCGCCGGGCAGCCCGGCGCAGTAGAGGACCCCGCCAGCATGAAGCCGGTAGAATAAGACCCCGCAGCCAGACTGCCCCGCCCGGGCGGTCTGGCTGCTTTGGCGTTGTTGGAATAAAAATTCTGCTTACCGCTGTGACCCCCTCTTGTGAAAATGCGTTTGGAGCACTCCGCAGAGTGCGACAAACGCGGAATTAAAAATCTATTTTCCGCTGAATATGGCTAGCAACGACGACGACCGCCGCCAGCGGCGGAAACAGGGAGGAGTTGTTGGGGCAGCGGCCAGCAAGACGCGAGTGCCGCCCAAGGCACGAAGCGGATGCTGGGTGCCGCAACCCGGAAGCAGCGGAGGCCATTCCAAATCGTCCTGCTTCAAAGAAAGCTGCTGCAAAATGGCAAGCCTTCGGCGGCAGCTGCGCGGCACATGGAGATGCTGCCGCGCAATGGACTTTTTGCGCCATTTACGACTTTTCAGTGAAAAAAACGGCTGCGGGTTTGATTTTTTGGCCGTTTTCATGTAAACTAAAAGATAACCATGCCCGCGTATTTTTTGCCCGGCAGAACCCTGCAAAACGTGCAACGCATGGGATAAAAATTGCTAAAAATAACGGAGCGTAATGAAATATTATGGCCATGGTAAGTCCTTCGATTCTTTCTGCTGATTTTGGCAAGCTGGGTGCAGACTGCCGCATGGTGCTGGACGCCGGCGCACAGATGCTGCACTATGACGTGATGGACGGGCATTTTGTGCCCAACATCAGCTTTGGCGTGCCGGTGCTCAAAAGCCTGCACAAGGCGCTGCCGGATGCCTTTTATGACGTGCATCTGATGATCAGCCACCCGCTGCAATACGCCGAGCCCTTTATCAAGGCTGGTGCTACCCTGTATAATTTCCATCTGGAGTGCGAAGATGATATTCAGGCCACCATTGACGCCGTGCGTGCGCTGGGCTGTAAGGTGGGTCTGACCATTAAGCCCGGCACCCCGGCCGAGGCGCTGGCACCGTGGCTGGACCAGCTGGATCTGGTGCTGGTGATGAGCGTGGAGCCCGGCTTCGGCGGGCAGAAGTTCATGCCCTCGGCGCTGGACAAGCTCCGCTGGCTCAAGGCAGAGCGGGAAGCACGCGGCCTTTCCTACCTGCTGGAGGTGGACGGCGGCGTGGATGCCGCCACCGCACCCCTGTGCGTGGAAGCCGGAGCCGACGTGCTGGTGGCAGGCAGTGCCGTGTTCGGCGCCGCCGACCCTGCTGCGGCTGTGGGCGCACTGGCCAGCCTGTAAGGAGGCCCGTATATGGATGAAGCTTTGATCCAAGAGCAGGAGCGGCAGCTGCAAAAGACCGGCCGGTACTATAAGCACGTTTTCTGGCTGTGTGTGCCGCTGCTGTGCATGGCCTGCTATTTCTATGGGGCGCGTCCGCTGCTGCTGTGCGGCATCGCCCTGCTTACCGGCAACCTGTGCGACCGTCTGGTGGCGCTGCTGCGCCATCGGGTGTACACCAATAAAGATCTCTCCAACGAGAGCTTCAGCCTGATCATCGCCCTGCTCATGCCCGCCACTGTGGACATCTATGTGCTGGTGGTGGCAGTGCTGGCGGGCGTATTGATCGGCAAGGAGGTCTTTGGCGGCTACGGCAGCTATCCCTTCAACCCCGCTGCCGTGGGCTACGCCGTGGCGGCGGTATCGTGGCCGGAGCAGGTGGTGCGCTACCCGCAGCCCTATACGCCGCTGCCCCTGTGGAACGCCTCTGCTGTGCCGGTGAGCAGCACCATCGAGGATACCCTGCGCAGCGGCGGTATCCTGAACCTGAACGCCCTTGCCATCGCGCTGGGCGAGTTTGCCGCCCCCATGGGCACCGGCGCGGCGCTGGTCATTCTGGCCTGCGGCCTTGTGCTGTGGACCCAGAAGGACGTGCACATCGGCGCATCAGCAAGTTTTCTGATCACCTGCGGGCTCATCGCCTTCTTCTTCCCGCGTCAGGTGGGTTTGGCGGACAGCACCCTCTTCAGCAGCCTGCTGCCCCGCCTGCAGGGCATCCGGGACGAGCTGCACACCGGTGCGGTGCTGTTCTGTGCGGTGTTCCTGCTCAACGAACCCTACACCTGTGCCCACCACCGGCTTGGACGTATCCTGTACGGCGCCCTGGTGGGGGCTGCCACCATGGGCTTCCGCTATTTCGGCGTGTACGAGACCGGCGTCTGCTTTGCACTGCTGGCCGTCAACAGCGTGTCCGCGCTCATTGACCGCACCGAGGAGCGGCTGTACCGTCTGCTGCACCGTCTGCCGTCCGAACGAAAGGAGGCTGCGGAATGAAAAAGCGTACTGCGGAACTGATTTTAAAGGACCCCGAAAAGTTTGCCCATCACGACCGCGTGTTCCTGAATAACCCGGTGGTCATGCAGGGCATGGGTCTGGCACCGCTGGTGGTCGTGGCTACCACCGGCCAGAACGGCCTGATGCTGGCGGCGGCGGTGACGCTGCTGCTGGTGCCCTCCCGCGTGCTGGCCTGCCTGCTCAGCCGCCTTGTACCCCTGCGGGACGAGGAGCCTACCCCGGAGCAGCTGCAAAAAAAGCTGCTGCCCCGCGCACTTTTGTACGCAGCCAGCGCCGCTGTGGTGTACCTGGCGGCATATCCCATTTTGAACTTCGTGTTTGGCACCGGGCTTTTGAACCTTGGCATCTACCTGCCCATGCTGGTGGTGGAGCCGCTTCTGACCTACCGCTTCGGCCGCGTGCAGGAGACAGTGCACAAGGCTGTTTCCAAGGGCGTGCGCATCACCGTGGGCTACGCGCTGCTGCTGCTCGTGGTGGGCATCGTGCGCGAGTGGCTCAGCCTTGGCACCGTGTTTGGTGCCCCGGTGGGACGCTGGGCGCTGCTGCCGCTGGCCAAGATGCCGGCGGGCGGCTTTATCGTGCTGGGCATCCTGTGCGCCATCTGGCGCGCTGCGGCTGCAAAGCGCAAGGAATATCTGAAAAAGGAAGCACGGGATACCCTGACCGTGCACTACCAGAAGGAGGGGAACCGCGAACCGTGAAGGAAGTTGTAAGCAGCTCGGCAGTGTTTTTCAGCTATGCACTGCTGGCCATTTTTGCACAGAACGCTGTCTTTACCCGTGCACTGGGCGTGTCCCGCATGGTGCAGCTGGTGGGGGACGACCGCACCAGCAGCGCCTTGTTCGGCATGATGCTGTGCATCACGCAGGTGCTGGTGGCGCCGGTGGCTTTCCTTGCCGGGCGGTTCATTGCCCCGCTGGATAACCGCGCCCAGCTGCGCCCGCTGGTGTATATTGCCAGCATTGCCGTGGTGTGTCTGGCGGAGCATCTGGTGCTGTGGCTGCTGCGCAGCCTGCCCCGCCGCGCCCAGCTGCTGCGCATCGTGCCGCTGGCCGCGCTGAACAGCGGCGTGCTGGGCACGGTGCTGGTGGAGCGCACCCAGTCCTTTACCCTTGGCCAGAGCCTTGGCTTTGGCCTTGGCAGCGGCCTTGGCTATGTGCTGGCGGTGCTGCTGGTCACCGAGGCGCGCCACCGCCTGCGCAGCAGAGCCATCCCCAAGGCATTCCGCGGCCTGCCCATCACGCTGGTGTATATCGGCGTGCTGGCGCTGGCAATCTATGGCTTTACCGGACATTCCGTCATCCTGTAATGCAGACAGGGAGGAAAAGATACCATGGCTAAGTATAAACGTCAGAAGGTCAAGCATTATCACCGCAGCTTTTACAGCCGTGAAATGCGCGTCAAGCGCGGCATCGGCATCGTGGTGCTGGTGGCGGCAGTGCTGGCAGCCGCATGGTTTGCCGCACCCCATGTGCTGGATTGGGCCACCCACACCTGGTATACCGTGGTCAAGGATCGGGACTTAGAGGCCGAAAGCGCTTCCCGCGCCGAGGCAGCCGCCTCCTCTGCGGCGGCAAGCAGCGCTGCTGCTTCGCAGGCAGCGTCTGAGCCGGAGGAGGAAAAGCCGCTGGACGGCAAGGCCATTACCGGCGGCAGCTGGGCAGAGCTGGACGTGACCACCCTGACCGATGAAGCCGCCATCCGCACCGCCGCCCGGCAGCTGAAGCAGCAGGGCGCAGACTACGCCCTTGTCACTCTGAAGGACGCCGCTGGCACGGTGTACTACGCTTCCGGGGTGGCAGCCGCTGCCCAGAGCATCACGGAAAACCCGGTGGATGCGGCCAATATCGCCGCCATCCTGCGGGAGGAGGGCATTATCCCGGCGGCACAGCTTGCCGCCTTTACCGACCCGGTGTCGGTGTACACCGACCGCAGCATGGGCGTGCACTACGATGGCAACAGCCTCTGGCTGGACAACGTCAGCGCAGCCAAGGGCGGCAAGGCATGGATGAACCCCTTTGCCGCAAGCGCGGTGCAGTATGTCGGCGACCTCATTGAGGAGGTGCAGGGCATGGGCTACGAGCAGGTGGTGCTTACCGGGGTGCAGTTCCCCAATATCATCACCCGCAAGCAGGACTTCGGTGCCTCCGGCGGCAAGAGCCGGGAGGGACGCGCCGCCCAGCTGACGGCGGATATCGCCGCATGGCAGACCCGCTTTGCAGGCAGCGTGACCCTGTGGGTCAGCTACCCGGACGCACTGTGCACCGCCGCTACCGATGCCATTGGCACCACCGGCACGTCCCTTGGCATGGAAAACCTGCTGGTCACCAGCAGCACCGCACTGGATGCGGACAGCCGCGCTGCGCTGGAGCAGGCCGCTGCCGACGCCGGTGTGAAGCACGTTGTGGTGCACGATACCGCAGCGTTCCGCTGAGAAGCGGCTTTTATCGCAAGTCAAAAATTAGCGCAACATTCAAACAGCATATTTGCGATATGCAATTCAACGTTGTTGCTGTTGCATTAAAAAAGTTGAATTGCAATAAAGAGGGGAGGAAATGACTATGAAACCGACTACCTGTTTTGCACCCGCACACATCCTGCTGCCTTCGGAGCAGGTGCCGCTGGAGCAGTGGGGATGCATTGCCTGTGACCAGTTCACCAGTGACCGCAGCTACTGGCAGCGGGCAGAAAAGACCGCTGCGGGTGCGCCCAGCACCCTGAACCTGATCCTGCCGGAGGTGTATCTGGAGGACGGAGACGCCGACGCGCGGGTGGAAAAGATCCACGCCACCATGCAGGATTACGCCAAAAATGTGCTCACCCGGGCGGTGGACGGCTTTATCTATGTAGAGCGCACCGAGCAGAGCGGCCGGGTGCGGCAGGGTCTTGTAGGACGTGTGGACTTGGAGGCTTACAGCTACCGCCGGGGCGAAAAATGCACCGTGCGCCCCAGCGAGTGCACCGTGGAAAGCCGCATCCCGCCCCGCATGAAGGTGCGTACCGGCGCTGCGCTGGAAACGCCCCACATCATGATGCTGGCGGATGACCCGGACTGCACCCTCATCGAGCCCATTGCCGCCCACAAGGACAGCCTGCCCAAGGTGTACGAGGGCGAGCTGATGCTGGGCGGCGGCCATGTGGCAGGCTGGGCGGTGGAGGATCCCGCCCTCATCGCGCAGATCGAAAACGCGCTGACCGTGCTGGGCAGTCAGGAAGAATTTGACAAGAAATACCCCGATGCCACCCGCCGCGACCCGCTGACGCTGGCCGTGGGCGACGGCAACCATTCGCTGGCTACCGCAAAAGCCTGCTGGGAGGAGCTGAAAAAGACCCTGACCCCGGAGCAGGCAGAAAATCACCCCGCCCGCTGGTGTCTGGCAGAGGTGTGCAACGTGCACTCCCCGGCTATTGAGATCGAGCCCATCCACCGGGTACTGTTCAACGTGGACTGCGCCACTGTACTGCTGAGCCTGATTACATGGAGCGATTCCAACATGGTAGGCTGCTGCTTTGGCGGCAGCAAAAAGCAGCCCTTTACGCTGGCAGGCCCCCACATGGCCAATGTGCTCAGCTTTGAGGACCCCACCGAGCCGCTGACCGTGGGCACCATCGACGATTTTATTTCGGATTATATCGAGCGCCACCCGGAAGCAAAGGTGGACTATGTGCATGACGAACCGGCTGTGCGCGCTTTGTGCAAGCAGGGCGCGGTGGCGTTTTTGATGCCGCCCTTCGCCAAGAGCGACCTGTTCCGCGGCGTTGTGATGGGCGGTGTGCTGCCCCGCAAGACCTTCAGCATGGGACACGCGGAGGAAAAGCGTTACTACATCGAGTGCCGGAAGATCACAGAATAAAATAGGAGAACCATGACATTTAAAGAACTGAATCTGTCCGCCCCGCTGCTGCGTTCTGTGCAGGAAGCGGGCTACGAGACCCCCTCGCCCATTCAGGCAGCGGCCATCCCGCCGGTGCTGGCTGGCCGGGATCTGATGGGCTGCGCCCAGACCGGCACCGGCAAGACGGCGGCCTTTGCGCTGCCCATGCTGGATCGGCTCACCGCCAACGCACCCCGCCGCAAGGGCGCTGTCCGTGCGCTGATCCTGACCCCTACCCGGGAGCTGGCTTTGCAGATCGGCGAAAGCTTTGAAGCCTACGGCAAGTACCTGAAGCTGCGCAGCACCGTCATCTTTGGCGGCGTGGGACAGGCACCGCAGGTGGAAGCGCTGAAAAAGGGCGTGGACATCCTCATCGCCTGTCCGGGACGGCTGAACGACTTGATCGGGCAGGGCTTTATCGACCTGTCCGCTTTGGAGATCTTTGTGCTGGACGAGGCCGACCGGATGCTGGACATGGGCTTTGTCCATGACGTGAAAAAGGTCATTGCAAAGCTGCCCGCCCAGCGCCAGAACCTGATGTTCAGCGCCACCATGCCCGCCGAGATCGAGCAGCTGGCCGCCGGCATCCTGCACGAGCCTGCCTTTGTCAAGGTGGACCCGGTGTCCAGCACGGTCGACCGCATCCAGCAGAGCCTGTACTATGTGGAAAAGGGCAACAAAAAGCTTTTGCTGCCGTGGCTCATCAAAAATTTGCAGCCGCCGGTGGTCAACGCACTGGTGTTCAGCCGCACCAAGCACGGCGCGGATAAGATCGCAAAGGACCTGACCAAGCAGGGCATCCCCGCCGCCGCCATCCACGGCAACAAGAGCCAGACCGCCCGCGTCACCGCGCTGGAGGATTTCAAGTCCGGCAAGACCCGGGTGCTGGTGGCGACCGATATCGCCGCACGCGGCATTGATATCAGCGAGCTTTCCCATGTGTTCAACTACGACCTGCCCGAGGTGCCGGAGACCTATGTGCACCGCATTGGGCGCACTGCCCGCGCCGGTGCGGACGGCACCGCCGTCAGCTTCTGCGCCCCGGAGGAGCAGGAGTATCTGGCAGGCATCGAAAAGCTGAACCGCCGCAAGATCCCGGTGGTATCCGGCCATCCGTGGGACGGTGTGCCCGCCCCGGTGCGCCCGGTGCTGCCCGTGCGCGGCAAAAAGCCCCGCCCCGAAGCAGAAAAACCGGCCGAAGCACCGAAAAAACAGGCCGAAACTGCGCCCGCAAAAGCTGCAAAGGCAGCTGCGCCCGCGCCGAAGCAGGAGCCGAAGGCCGCAAAGAACGCGGTGCCTGCAAAACCGAAAAAAGAGGAAACATTGATGCAAGACAGCAACGCAAAGCGCGGGGTCCGCAACGACCGCCGCGCCAACAACCGGGGCGCAAACGCCCCCAAGGAGGCGGCAGCGCCCCGCACCCGCCGCGAGAATGCCGCCCCCGCCCGGGGCAGCAACGCCCAGCCCAAGTTTGACCCCCATTTTGTCAGCGCCCCGGAGGCCACCCCGCTGCGCCCGGCACGCAAGATCCCTGCCGCCCCGGCAGCACCCGCCATCCGCAGCGCACAGGAGCTCCAGAATAACCAGAACGCAAACCGCAGCGGCAGCCGCCGCAACGACCGCAGCGACCGGGGTGAACAGCGCAATGCCCGCCCTGCGGCCCAGAGCAATAACGCCCGCCCTGCCCGCAGCGAGCGCGGCAATGCCGGTAGCCAGAGCCGCACCGGCAGCGCACCCCGTGCCCCCAAGGCCGAGCCTGCCCGCCGCGGCCGCAATGCCGCCGCCCGGGACGAGGACCCGGGGCTGATGCTCATCAGCCGCCGCCCGCCCCAGCAGAAGTATACCAGCTTTGAGGAGTATATGGACGCCCACGGCGGTGCCACCGCACCCATTGAGGATCACAGCGAAGAAGTATGAGCCGGAACGAAGCCTTTACCCCGTGGCGGTGCCCCCTGTGCGGCGGTGCGTTGCAAGGGGAGAACGATCTGAAATGTGAAAAAGGCCACTGTTTTGACCGCGCCCGGGAGGGCTACTGGCATCTTTTGCCGGTGCAGAGTATGCGAACCAAAGCCCCCGGGGACAGCAAGGAGATGGTAGCTGCCCGCCGCGCCTTCCTGAACGCCGGATATTACGGCATCTTCGGGCAGGCGCTGGGGGAGCTGTGCCTTGCCCACGGCGTGCCCGCCGCGAAGGACGCCCCGCTGCATCTGCTGGATGCAGGCTGCGGCGAGGGCTGGTACGACCGCTGCATCGCGCAGCAGTTCGCGGCGGCAGAAAAGCCGCTGCAGCTGGCCGGGTTCGATATCGCAAAGCCCGCGGTGCGGTTGGCGGCAAAGGCGCTGCCCGCCGCGCAGTACGCGGTGGCGTCCAGCTTCAGCCAGCCGGTGCGCACCGGCTGGGCAGACGTGCTGCTGAACTGCTTTTCGCCCTTTGCACAGGAGGAGTTCAGCCGGGTGCTGCGCCCGGGCGGGCGCATGATCTACGTTGTGCCGGGGGCAGAGCATCTGTACCAGATGAAGGCCGTGCTCTACGAAAAGCCCTACAAAAACCCGGTGCAGCAGGTGGAGTACCCGGGCTTCCGCGCCATTGATGAGCGGGAGGTGCAGGGAACCATCACCGTGCCCGCCGCCCAGCTGGAAGCCCTGTTTGCCATGACCCCCTACTACTGGAAAACGCCCCGCGACGGTGCTGCCCGCCTTGCGGCTCTGCCGCAGCTGACCACTACCATCGCTTTCCGCTTTCTGGTGTTTGAAAAGCTGTAATAAGATAAAAAGGACTGCCGTGCAGAGTGCATGGCAGTCCTTTTTTGTACCCATTCTCATGCTTGTTGATTTTCACAAGAACTGACATACTAATATATCAATTTCGCACAAAAACAATAAAATCTATTTACAAGTGCATTGTATTGTGGTACGATTTGTGCGGATTTCGATGGCGTGATACAACTGGAATGTCTATCGGGCCCGGCAGCAGGGCGTTTGCTGCACAGCTTTGGGCGGCTTTGTTCTGCACAAATGAGCCGTCTGCATTTAAAAGGAGAAATGATGATGAACAGAAGAGACTTTATGAAGCTTTCCGCCGCTTCTGCCGTGACCATGGGCGCAGTGGCTGGCATGGCACCTGCATCCTTTGCTGAAAACGCTGGCGTGCACACCGATGCCGAGGTGCAGGCCATGGTGGCAGAGGAACTCCGTCTCTCCCGCGAGGTAGCCTTTTATCCGGCTGCTTTCCGGGGCGATTTTGACAAGTTCTATGTGCTGTTCCACAAGCTGTCCCGCGCTCAGTACGAGAAGGTGGACGGTGCAGCTGTGCCCGGCATCAATGCTTCTCACTACGATATGTGTGTTGCCCTGACCAATGCCCGCAAGGCGCTGCGCCAGATCAAGGACCCCAAGAGCACCGTTTGGGAAATTTGGGGAGATCAGATGGCCGTGGAATCTCCGCTGCCCACCAACTGGGAAAATTGCTACGATAACGAGGGCTTCCGTCCCTTCCTGAACCCGTACCTGCTGCGAGATCAGGGCAAGGTGAAGGGCAACGTGATCATTATTGCAGGCGGCGGCAGCACCCACCGCAACAACGTGGTGGAAGGCTACCCGGTGGCCGAGTTCTTCAACAAGAACGGCTACAACGCCTTTGTGCTGCAGCGCCGCGTCAACCCTTATGCCGCTGTGGATCAGCAGCTGGATCTGGCCCGTGCTATCCGCTACATCCGCCACAACGCCTCTGAAAAACACATCGGCAAGACCGATATCATGATCGCTGTGGGCTTCTCTGCCGGCGGCATGAATGTGATGCAGGTGGTGGCCGACCAGTTCGGCACTACGAATACCCCGGATAAGGTCTACCCCAGCTACGTCTGCGATGCTGTGGACCATGAGAGCGCCGACCTGAATGTGGCGATTCCCATCTACGGCCTGTTCGTCACCGGTCTGAACTTCACGAAGAACCCCAACCTGCCTCCGGTCTTTGGTGTTGTGGGTCAGAAAGATGGCCTGAGTGCGATGATGCTGCCCTCTCTGCCGGAGTGCGCGGATATCTTCAAGGATTTCAGCTTCTATCTGGCACCCGATGCGCCCCACGGTGTGGGTCTGGGCACTGGCACCAAGGGCTATGTGGACTACTACACCCAGATCGCCCAGTGGCCGGATATGGCTGTCAACTTCATCGAGAGCCGTCTGGGGCTGATGGAAAAGAAGATCGACATGGACTCCGTGGGCTTTGCATGGTAAGCTGCCCCGACAGGAGTACCTGAAAAACAACGACCCGCCGCATCTCTTTCAGTGCGGCGGGTCGTTGTTTGTAAAAATGTTATGTATGATACTCCATCCATTTACCCTTCCACGCATACAGGATCATGAGCAATGCGCCCAGACCCCAGCTGACGGGGTAGAGGATGAATACGCCCTCGATGCCGGAGAAGAAGGGCAGCAGGAACTGGATCCATACCACACGGAACAGGCACAGCGAGACCAGCAGCACCACCATGGGCGGGATGCTGGCACCCGTGCCGCGCACGGCACCGGCAAGGCCGTGCAGGATGCTGAGCAGGAAGTAGAACGGACAGAACCACCGCATGGCCAGCTTGCCGTAGGTGACCACGGCCTCGTCGGCGGTGAACAGGTGCAGAATGGCGTCCTGTCCGGCCAATAGCGCCGCGCCGGTGCAAAGGGTGTAGATGACCCCAATAGCAAGGGTGACCCACACCGAGCGCTTTACCCGGTCCAGACGCCCCGCACCGTAGTTCTGCCCCACAAAGGTGGTGGCAGCCATGCTGATGCTGCTCACCGGCAGGATGTTGAAGCCGTCGATCTTCATGTAGGCCGCAAAGCCCGCCATGGCGGCGGCACCGTAGCTGTTCACGCTGGCCTGCACCAGCACGTTGGAAAAGGAGATGACCATGTTCTGGATGCCGGTGGGCAGACCCACCCGGATGATGCGGCCTGCCATTTTGCGGTGCAGCCGGATGGCGGAAAGCTCCACCCGGCAGGCGTCCTCGCTTTTCATCAAAAAGCGCAGGCTCAGCACGCAGGACACCAGCTGGCTTAAGTCGGTAGCGATGGCAGCGCCCGCCACCCCCATCCGCAGCCCCACGATGAACACAAAGTCCAGCACGATGTTGGTCACCGACGCCCATGCCAGATACACCAGCGAGCGGCGGGAGTTGCCGGCGGCGTTCAGGATGCCGGCGGTCATGTTATACACCACGCTGAACAGCACCCCGCCGAAGTAGATGCGGATATAGGTCACGGCATCGGCCAGCACCTCGGCGGGGGTGTTCATGGCCACCAGCAAAGCGCGCCCGCAGGCAACGCCGCCCACCGTCAGCAAAAGCCCCATGACCACCGCAATGGCAAGGGAGGTGTGCACCGCCTCGCGGGTCTCCTTGTGGTCGCCCGCGCCCAGATACTGCGAGACCACCACGCCCGCGCCCACGGCAAGCCCCTGACTGAAGCCGATGAGCAGATAGATGGGCGACCCGCTGGAGCCCACGGCGGCAAGGGCATTGCTGCCCACAAAATTGCCCACGATGATGCTGTCGGCGGTGTTGTACATCTGCTGCAGCAGGTTGCCGAAGATCAGCGGCAGGGCAAACAGCAGCAGGCTTTTTACAATGCTGCCCTCGGTCATAAGGGTAGCGGTATTCCGTGTTTTTACGGCGGCCATGGGGTTCCTCCTCTCAGCGCAAAAAATCGCTTGTACCCCCTAGCATAGCACAAACCACGCCTTTGGACAAGGGGCGGGGCTGACGATTGAGAGTGTGCGCTCCGCAGGGAAAGATTCTGCTAGCCGAGGGATGTTCTCTTTTGACACCAAAAGAGAACCAGAAAAGTGCCAGCGATTTCGACGCGCTGGAGCCACGAAAAAGGGGCTGCTCGCCCCTTTTAACCCCAAAGAAGAGGGCTACACCGAAAAAAACTGAAGATTCACGCCTGTTCGGCGTGAAGATCTTTTAACCGTTTTTTCCGGCTCCGCCGATTCAAAGCCCCTCAGTCGCTGCGCGACAGCTCCCCCAAGGGGGAGCAGGCACGCCCACAAACTTTGTGCTTGAGCCGGAAACTTTCCCGTCATGCCAAAGGCTCCCTCCCAGAGGGAGCTGTCAAAACCGTCAGGTTTTGACTGAGGGAGTTCGTTCCAAACCCTTCCCGTGAAAAAGGGTTTCAGGAAAGTCCGCAGACTTTCCTGAAACCCGAAATAAAAAATAATTTTCCGCTGAATATGGCTAGAGCGCAGCGGAAGCCATTCTAAATCGTCTCACCCGCAGACAACAGCGGCGGCGCGGCGCTGCCGTGCAGCTTGCGGGCAAGGTAGTTTTGGGTAATCTTCACCACCGTGCCGGACAGCGCCACTACGCCGATGAGGTTCGGCAGCATCATCAGGCCGTTGAAGGTGTCGGATAGCGTCCATGCAAGGTCCAGCCGCATCACTGCGCCCGCCGGCATCAGCGCTACGAACAGCACCCGGTAAAATGTCCCAGCCCCCGCGCCGAAGAGATACTCCACGGCTTTGCAGCCGTAGCAGCTCCAGCCCAGCGCGGTGGAGTAGGCGAACAGCAGGATGCACACTGCGATGAGCTTGGACCCCAGCGCGCCAAACACGGCGTCAAAGGCATGCCCCACCAGTGCACTGCCCGCCGCCCCGGCGGCAATGCGCCCGGTGTCCAGATCCACAAAGCCGGAGGTCAGCACCACCAGCGCCGTCAGGGTGCACACCACCATGGTGTCTGCAAACACCTCAAAAATGCCCCACATGCCCTGCTGTACCGGCTCTTTTACGTTGGAAGCCGCGTGCACCATCACCGAGGAACCAAGCCCGGCTTCGTTGGAAAAAGCACCCCGCTTGAAGCCCCAAGTGACCGCCCGGGACAGCCCGTAGCCCACCATGCCCCCACCGGCGGCGCGCAGCCCGAATGCGCCCTTTACGATGGCGGCAAGCGCCGCCGGGACGGCAGTGATGTGCACCCCCACCACGGTGAGCGCACCCACGATGTACAGCAGCGCCATGGCGGGGACAAGCCGTTCTGCCACAGCAGCCACACGTTTCAGCCCGCCCAGCAAAATCACCGCCGACACTGCCGCCAGCACTGCGCCGGTAACGGCCTCCGGCACGCCAAACGCCGCTTTCAGGTTGCCTGCGATGGAATTGAGCTGGCTCAGGTTGCCGATGCCAAAGCTTGCCAGCGCGCAGAACGCAGCAAACAGCACCGCCAGCACCCGCCCCGGCTTGCCGCCAAGGCCGTCCCGCAGGTAGTACATCGGCCCGCCGCGCCAGCCGCCCGCCGGGTCTTTGCGGCGGTAGTAGATGCCCAGCACGTTCTCGGCGTAGCTGGTCATCATGCCCAGCAGTGCCATGACCCACATCCAGAACACCGCCCCCGCCCCGCCGGAAAGGATGGCGGTAGCCACCCCCACAAGGTTGCCGGTGCCGATGGTGGACGCCAGCGCGGTGCACAGGCTCTGGAACTGGCTGATGGCCTGTTCCTCGCGGGCGGTATGAGCGGTGACGCTCCGGTCGGTCAGGATGGCACCGAGGGTGTGCCGCATCCAGTAGCCCCACCGCCGCAGCTGGAAGCCCCCGGTGCGCACCGTCAGCAGCAGCCCGGTGCCGAAGAGCAGCCCCAGCCCCATTGGCCCCCACACGATGCCGTTTACGGCCTCGATTCCCCGCATGAACCGCTCTGGCATCCCATCCCCCCTTTTTTACCGTATCCTATGCAGCAGCCTTACTCCTCATGCGGTGCGGAGGGCTTTTCGGGGGCGGGTGCGGGAAGGGGTTCCAGCGTCAGCCAGAAGTCCTCCTGTTCCTCGCGGTCTTTTTTGTTGGGGTTTTCTGTTTGATCCATGCAGCATCCCTGCCTTTCTGCATAAAGGGTCGCCCGCTGGGCTATGCTTTATGCACAAAAAGGAGGCAGAGCCATGAAACACGCAAAACGCAGCGGCTGGCGTCCCTTCTGGGCGGCGCTGTGCGCCGCCCTGCTGGTGCTGCTGCCGCTGGTGGGCGGCACAGTGCTGCTCAGCCGCGCCCAGCTGCGCAGCAGTCTGCGGCAGGCCGCAAAAAGCCAGAGCGGAGTGCCCATCCGTCTGCCCAAAGCCGCCGACCGGTGCACCGTGCTGCTGTGCGTGGCAGACGAGACCCCGGGCTTTGTGCTGGCCTACCTGAACGCCGGGCAGAACTGCATCCATCTGCTGGCGGTGCCCGCCGCGCTGGAAGTGCCCTTTGGGGGCAAGAACGTCCCTCTTGCGGACTGTTACGCCGCCGCGGGCCCCGCCCGCTGCCGGGAAGCGCTGAGCGAGGTGTTCGCTCTGCCGGAGGATACCGACTATCTTGCCATCGCCCCGGCGGTGCTGACAAAGCTTGCGGCGCGGTACGGCGCAGTGCGGGTGGGCTTTACCGGGGCGCTCACACCGGAGCAGCTGGCGCGGTACGGCAAGGGCACCGGGGTGCAGGGCATTTCTGCCGCCGATGCCCACAGCTTTTTAGCGGCGCTGGATGCCGACACTTCTCTTTCGCCCCGGCGCAGCGCCGCCGCCCGGGCGGCGGTGTGGGATGCGTTTTTCCGGCAGGCGTTGGAGCTGCTGCCCACCACCCTGCCGCAGGGTCTGCGGGAGGTGAGCAGCAGCCTGCTGACCAGCCTGACCGCCGTAGACCTTGCTACACTGGAACGCACGCTGGAATTTTTAGCCACCAGCGCCGAGCCGGTGGATATCACCGCCGACGCCCTGCCCGGGGACTGGGCAGGCGGACACTATACGGTGTCCGATGCCTCCCGGGCGGCGGTGCAGAGCTTTTTCAACCTCTCCCCGGCGGCGGCGCAGTCCGCGTCCGGCAGCGAGCCGTAACCCAGCACCAGCGTCCCGGCGGCAGAATGCGCCGTGCCGGTCAAATCGTAGTCGCTCAGCAGGGAACAGCGCACCCCGTACTGCCGGGCAGCAGCCCGCAGGGCGGCGTCCGGCGGCGGGTCTTTCAGCTGCGCCAGCAGGTGCAGGCCGGTGTGCAGCCCCGCAAGGGTCAGCTCTTCCGGTGCAAAGGAGGTGCGCAGCGCCGCCACCAGCGCATCCCGGCGGGCTTTGTAGGCGGTGCGCTCCCGCGCTAAGTGCCGGGTGAAATACCCCCCGGTGATAAAGCGCGCCAAGGTCTGCTGCTCAAACCGCCCTACCGTGCCGGAGTACAGCCGGTACTTGGCCTGCCATGCGCCCAGCAGCTGCCGGGGCAGTACCATGTAGGCGATACGGATGCCCGGGGCAAGGCTGCGGGAGCAGGTGGACAGGTACACCACCGGGCCGTCTGCGCCCGCCATGCCCTGCAAGCTGGGCAGCGGACGGGTGTCGAAACGGAACTCGGAGTCGTAGTCGTCCTCAATGATGTACCGCCGCCCCGGGGCGCGGGCTGCCCAGTGCAGCAGCTCGGCCCGGCGTCCGGCGGGCATGGTGACCCCGGTGGGGAACTGGTGGCTGGGAGTGACGTAGCACACCGCCGCATCGCTGGCGGAAAGAGCCGTCAGCGACAGGCCGTCCGCGTCCACCGGCAGGCAGCGGCAGGGCACGCCGTTGTTTTCCAGCACCTGCCGGGCGCGGGGGTAGCCGGGAGTCTCCACGGCAGCAGGGCCGGGCAGCAGCGGTGCCAGCAGCCCCAGCAGATATTCCAGACCTGCACCCACCACCAGCTGCTCCGGGTCGCACTGCACGCCCCGGTACTCGGCCAGATACTCTGCCAGCGCCTGCCGCAGAGCAGCGTCGCCCCGGGCATCCCCGGGGGTGAGCAGCTCCGGCGCGGAATAGAGCAGTTCCTTTTGCAGCCGTGCCCATGTGCGGAAGGGGAACAGCCCCGGGTCCACGCCCCGGGTAGATAAATCGAACTGCACCGGCGGGGCGGTGTCGGCGGGGTGCGCTGCCACCGGCGCAGAGGGCGCGGCGGGCGGCTGCACCCCCTGCGGCAGGGCAAGATACTCCTGCACCGTGAAGCCGCTGCGCTCCCGGGCGGTCAGGTAGCCCTCGGCTGCCAGCATCTGGTAGGCGGTGTCCACCGTGTTCACCGAGACCGACAGCTCCGCCGCCAGCCGCCGCTTGCCGGGCATCCGGGTGCCCGCCGTCAGGGTGCCCGCCCGCATCTCGGCGGCAAGGCTGCGGTAGAGCTGCTCGTACAGCGGCACCGCCGAAGCCGGGTCCAGCGCCGTGGTCAGATGTACCATAGAATGTCCCTCCTGTCTGGGCATTGCGTCAAACTGACCCCATAAAAAAACTTTATTCTGGGTATTTTCATGGGGTCAGTTCTGCGTATAATAGGAGCATACCCGCCGGACACCCAAATGTCAAGTAGTTTTGTGGGGTTATCGGCACGATTGGAGGGAAAGTATCATGTCTACTACTGCAATGTGGCTGCTGCTGGCAGTCGTCGTTATCCTGATCCTGTTTTTCAGTGTGCTGTACAAGCGCCGCTTTACGGTGCACGAGCTGGCGCTTACCGGCGTGATGGCTGCGCTGAGCCTTGTAGCTTACCTGTTCTTCCGCATCCCGTTCTACGGCGGCTCCTCGTTCCATCTGGGCAACACCTTTACCGCCCTGACGGCGCTGCTGCTGGACGGCGTATCCGGCGGTCTGGCGGGTGCCATCGGTCTGGCGCTGGCAGATATCCTTGCCGGTGACCCGGGCTACGCTATTACCACCTTCGTGCTCAAGTTCATCATCGGCATCACCTGCGGTGCCGTGGCACATAAGGTGTTCAAGCTGCGGGATCAGGATCGTCACAGCGCCGGGTATCTGGTCAAGGTGATCGTTTCTGCGGGTTCCGGTCTGCTGCTGAACGTGTTCACTGACCCCTTCCTTGGCTACTTCCGCAACGTGTACATCTTTGGGCAGGAGTACACCGTGGCACAGGCGCTGACCAAAATTGCCGGCGGCGTCACCTTTGTGAACAGTGTGGCTTCCACTGCCTGCGCCGTGGTGCTGTATCTGGCACTGCGCCCCGCGCTGGAGCGTGCAAAGCTGCTTTCCAAGGGCGAGTAAAAATAAAAAGGGATCCTGAAGCGCCAGCTGGCGCTTCAGGATCCCTTTTTTGTTACCGCTTTCGGTTGCAAAGGTGCTTTGCGGCGTCCCGCCCGGCGGCAAGGCCGCTGCCGAACGCCCAGTGCAGGTTGAAGCCGCCGCAGCTGCCGGCGCAGTCCAGCGTTTCACCCACGAAGTACAGCCCCGGACAGCCCTTGAACTGGAAGGTGGGTTCCACCTCGGTCAGGGCAAGCCCGCCGCCGGTGGTCTGTGCCTGCCGCCAGCCGCAGGGGGCAAGCCCCTCGAACCGCCAGTGCTTGGCGGTGTGGGCAAGCTTCTGCCAGCTGCCTGCGGGCAGGGCGTGGGGGGCAGTATCCGGCAGGGCAGCGGCAGCCCAGAGGGCGCGGCCAAGCTTGCCGTGCAAAAGCCCCAGCCAGAACGCCGCCGCCGTGTCCTCGGCAAGCAGCGGTGCACGCGCCGCAAACAGGGCGGCAAGCTCTGTCTCCGGCACAGCGGGGAAGAGATCAAGTTCCACCGCCGGGTGCTTCGGGCTGCGCCCGGGGGCAAGCAGGCCGGACAGCTGCATGATGCAGATGCCGGAAAGCCCGTAGTCGGTAAACTGTACCTCGCCCATTTCTTCTGCCAGCACCCGGTCGCCGTCCAGCAGGCGGGCGGCGGCTTTGGCGCGGATGCCCGCAAGGCTCTTGTTCGGCTTTGCGCATTGCAGGGCGGTCAGGCAGGGGTAAAGGGGGCGCATCTGCCCGCCGCAGTCGGCGGCAAAGCGGGTGCCGAAGCCGTCCGTGCCGAACTGCGGCCCGGCGGCGCCGCCCATGGCGCAGATAACGGCATCTGCCCGCAGGCTTTCGGTGCCGCCCTCGGCGGTGGTAAACTGCACCGCGTAGCCGCCCTTGCTCTGCCGCAGGGTGCTTACCGTGCAGCCGGTGCGCAGCTGTACGGTGTGCCGCTGCAAATGCAGTTCCAGCAGCGCCAGCACGTCGGCGGCCTGATTGGAATAGGGGTACACCCGCCCGGCCTCATCGGTGCGGGTGTACAGCCCCAGCTGCTCAAACCACGCCAGCGGCGCGGCGGCATCCACCGCCGCCAGCAGGGGGCGCAGTGCGGCGGGGTCGGCGGTGAAGTACTTTTCCGGCGCAATGGCGGTGTTGTCCAGATTGCAGCGGCCGTTGCCGGTAGCCAGCAGCTTTTTGCCCACCTTGGGGTTGCGCTCCAGCACCGTGACGCGGACAGCGGGCGCGGCCTGTGCAGCCGCCAGCGCAGCGGCCAGTCCGGCGGCACCGCCGCCCAGAATAAGGATGTGTGCCATGCGGACACCTGCTTTCTTTGGGTTTATTCCTATTTATTGTAGCAGAACCCCGCCCGGAACGCAATGCGGCGGGCAAAGCAAAAAATGTGCTGCCGGTATAATTTGCCGCCGCTGACAGATACTACATACAAAGGAAACCGCAAGGAGGGCAAAATAATGAAAGCAACCGGTATCGTGCGCCGCATCGACGAGCTTGGCAGGGTGGTGATCCCCAAGGAGATCCGCCGCACCCAGCGCATCCGGCGGGGCGACCCGCTGGAGATCTTTACCACCGGCGATGGGGAAGTGATCTTTAAAAAGTACTCGCCCATGGGCGAGGTGAACACCCTTGCCGCCCAGCTGGCAGAGGTGCTCAGCCGCCAGTTTGCGCTGACCGCCTTTGTGTGCGACAGGGACCGCATTCTGGCGGTCAGCGGCAGCGGGCGGCGGGAGCTGACCGACCGCAGCATCAGCCAGCCGCTGGAAAAGCTGATGGAAGCCCGCAAGCCCTACCAGAGCCCCGGCGCACCGGAAAAGACCCTGCTGCCCTGCGAGGGCGCACCCCGGGTGCTGCTATGCGCCGCACCGGTACTGGCGGGCGGGGACGTGACCGGCGCGGTGGGTCTGTTGACCGAGGACCGCGCCGCCTGCCCGGAGGACGCCCAGTGCAAGGCCGTGGCAGTGGCGGCGGCCTTTCTGGCAAAGCAGATGGAGGAGTAAGGCGGGACGATTAAACGCATTTTTATGAGGGAGTTTCACCCGCAAAAACACCGCCGCCCGGCCTGTGAAAGCAAGCCGGGCGGCGGTGTACATGAAAGGATGAATGAGAAAATGATTAGTTAATGGTCACGGGCACTTTTTTCAGGCTGTTCCATGCGCGGATGATGCGTGCATTGGTCACCTTGGTGTCCGGGCCAAAGGTTGCACCGTAGTCGGACATCAGACCCTGCTCTACGCACCAGCGGGCAGCCTTCTGCTGCTCGATGTCGTCAGCGGGGATATCGGTGTACAGGGCGGTGCTTACGGGGTCGGGCTTGCCGGCAGTCGTCCACAGGACGGTTGCCAGCTCCTGACGGGTGGAGGGGATAAAGCCGCCCGGCAGCGCATAGTGCAGATACAGGGAAGAACCGTAGGCATAGGTAAGGTAACCCAGACCCGCAGCGCCCAGCACGATGCCAAGTGCGGCTGCACCGGAGGAGAACGCCGAGTCGATCTCGGAGTCATCCAGTGTAGGCGGTGTAGGCTCCGCGGTCACCAGCACGATGGACTTCGGCTGGGATACCTCGATGGTGTAACTGCCGTCCGCGTTTTGTTGTACGCTATCCATAATGGATTCGCCGTCTGCAAGGCAGTCGGTCAATACGGTATCGGTCTTTACGGTAATGGGGTTTGCCTGCTCAGATGTACCGTGAGGCACATAAAGGGTTCCGTAGCCGTTTTCAGAAAAGTCTTCATTTACAGGCACTTGGAAGGTTCTGCCATTCTGATCGCGCACAGTGGCAAAGCCGGTGTTGCTGCCTTGCGGCATGATAGGCTTTGCCACAAAATAACCGCCGGTGATAGAAAGATTGCCCGTGCTGATGGTGTATACATCCACATCTTTGGTAAACAGGCCGCCGGTGATGGAAAGCGAGCCGTAACGTCCTTTGTTGACAACCACGCCGTCAAACAGGCCGTCGCTGATGGTGATGGAAGCGTCACCATTCATGAGCAGCACTTTCTTTTCAAAGGTCCCGCCGGAGATGGTGCCCCGGTTGGACGCTTCTCCTTGGAAGGTGCCGCCGGAGATGGTGCCCCGGTTGGACGCTTCTCCTTGGAAGGTGCCGCCGGAGATGGTGCCCCGGTAGTTGTTGTTCACATCCCCTTGGAAGGTGCCGCCGGAGATGGTGCCGTCGTTGGACATAGCCCCTTGGAAGGTGCCGTCGGAGATGGTGCCCTGGTTGGACGCTTCTCCTTGGAAGGTGCCGCCGGAGATGGTGCCCCGGTTGGTGGTCCAATTGCCGGCGGTGCCGCCCTTAAATTCGGCAGATCTCTTAATAAAGAGACCCGGCTGCAATGCGCTTGCTGCCCCGGGCTCCGAGGAGGGCTGCAGGGTGAAGGTGCCGGAGTTCAAGAACAAGGCGGTTGCGTTGTAGTACCAATGGGCAACGTCACCTTGGCTTGTGGGATTGCCTTTGGCGTCCAGATCGATGGTAATGCTTTCGGCGGTGTTGTTCTCTGCGTCCAGATCACGGCTGCTGCGGGTGGCGGCTTCCTCCTCGGTGCTGCGGGAGACGTCGGCCTCCTGTACAAGGGGTGCAGCCTTTTTGGCCGTGGTCTGGGCGGGTGCATCGAACACCGGGGCGGCTGCCAGTGCAGACACCGGCAGCAGGGACAGCAGCATACTGCCGGTCAGCAGGATGCTTACAATGCGTTTGGCTTTCATAAAGTTTCGCTCCTTTCGTGTGGGTTTTATACGGGGTGTCGTTACCATAAATATACCATAAACTAGGCAAAAACAAAAGAAATTCTGCGCGAATGGGGGTTAAAACTGCGCGAATAGCTGAAAAAGGGGGGAAAACTAAAACACTGCTGCCCGGGGATGTTCTCTTTTGACACCAAAAGAGAACCAGAAAAGTGCCAGCGATTTCGACGCGCTGGAGCCACGAAAAAGGGGCTGCTCGCCCCTTTTAACCCCAAAGGGGTGGGCTGCACCGGAAAAAACTGAAGATTCACGCCTGTTC
The DNA here is from genome assembly GCF_023347355.1 of Faecalibacterium sp. IP-1-18. Lineage (NCBI taxonomy): Bacteria > Bacillati > Bacillota > Clostridia > Eubacteriales > Oscillospiraceae > Faecalibacterium > Faecalibacterium sp. IP-1-18. The sequence goes on along the minus strand of NZ_CP094472.1, from coordinate 2,826,913 downwards.
GGCGTGAAGATCTTTTAACCGTTTTTTCCGGCTCCGCCGATTTGAAGCCCCTCAGTCGCTGCGCGACAGCTCCCCCAAGGGGGAGCGGGCACGCCCGCAAACTTTGCGCTTGAGCCGGAAACTGTGCCACCATGCCAAAGGCTCCCCCTGAGAGGAAAGACTCCCCCCGGCCGGGGGGAGATGTCGCGCAGCGACAAAAGGGGGAATCTGGCACGCCGTCAGGCGTGACTGAGAGGGTTCAGCCCCGCCCCACCTAGGGCGCACATCCCCTTTATGACAGAATTATGAATCTTTATAAACATTTTTGCAAAGGGCTTGACAGCAGGGCAAAAACGGTTATAATGGTCTTAGCACTCAGGAACAAGGAGTGCTAAACAAACAAAAGCAATACAAAAAGGAGGCAGGCGCTATGACGATGGATGCACGCAAGCAACGGGTCTTGCAGGCAATCGTGGCGCTGTATGGCCTTGAGGGCGAGCCGGTGGGCAGCAGCGTGCTGGCAAACTACTTTGACATGGCAGTGTCCAGCGCAACGCTGCGCAACGAGATGGCGGCGCTGACAAAGCTGGGTCTGCTGGAGCAGCCCCACACCAGCGCGGGCCGCGTGCCCAGCGCCAAGGGCTACCGGTATTATCTGGACAACCTGCTGACCGATGATCAGCCGCTGGACCGCGTTACCCGCGCCCGGGTAGATGCGGTGTTCGCCAGCCTTGACCACGAGCCGGAAAAGCTGGCACAGGGCGCTGCCAAGGCGCTGGCCGCCATCAGCGGCTGCACCGCCGCCGTCAGCACCCCCTGCGCCGAGGATCTGTGCATCGCCCATTACGAGGTGGTGCAGGTGGGCCGCAGCGCAGCCGCTGTGCTGGCTGTGACCACCGCCGGTTACGTCCGCACCCGGGTGGCGCGGGTACGCACCGGGCTTTCCCGGGAAAATGCAGCTGCCCTTGCGGCGCTGCTCAACCGCAACCTTACCTTTGTGGCGCCGGTGGATCTTTCCACCCGGATGCTCAGCGAGCTGTGCGGCCAGATCGCACCGGAGCTTGTGCCGGTGGTCAGCGCCGCAGCCGCAATTTTGCAGGACAGCGTAAAGCCCCATGTATTTCTGGGCGGCGAGCAGTACCTGCTGGACTGGCCGCAGCTGGACGGCCGGGTGGGTGATATCCTTACCCTGCTGAACGACGAGGAACAGGCCGCAAGCCTGATCGCACCCCCGGAAAACCGCAGCGAAAGCGTGCTGCTGGGCGAGGATCTGGAACCGCAGATCCCCGGGCTGTGCATCGTGAGCGACCGGTATCTGGTAGGCGGCGGGCTGTGGGGCTCCATTGCCCTGATCGGCCCCACCCGGATGCCCTTCCAGAAGCTGATGCCCCTGCTGCACGAGTTTGCAGACCAGCTTGGCGAGGGCATGAGCGGCAAACGAAAAGACACCCCGCAGGCTGCCGTACCACGGCGGACTGTGATCTATAAGGAGGATCTGGAATGAGCGAAGAAGCAAAGAACACGGTGCCCGAGACCGAGCAGCCGGAGACTGCCCCCGAGGAAAAGACCGCTGCCGCAGCGCCCGAACAGGCTGCTGCCGAGGCTGCCGCTACCGAAGAGGACAAGAAGAAGGACGGCGGCTGGTTCAACAAGAAGGCCCGGGAGCTGGAAGCCGTTAAGGCAAAGCTGGATGCAGCGGAAAAGAATGCTGCACAGGCCAAGGATCAGCTGCTGCGCATGGCTGCCGAGTACGACAACTACCGCAAGCGCTCCACCCGCGAGGCCGACCAGAAGTTTGGCGACGGTGTTTCCCATGCAGTGGAAAAGATCATCCCCATTCTGGATACGCTGGATATGGCTGCCAACGCCCCCACCACTGACGAGAACTACAAAAAGGGCGTGGTCATGACGCTGGATAAGGCGGCAAAGGCACTGGAAGCCCTCCATGTGGAGGAGATCGAGGTGCTGGGCAAGCCCTTTGACCCCAACTTTATGAATGCTGTGCAGCAGATCCCCGCCCCGGACGGGCAGGAGAGCGGCACGGTGGTCACCGTTTTCCAGAAGGGTTACAAGCTGGGTGACAAGATCATCCGCCATGCAACCGTTGTGGTGGCCGAATAAACAAGCCGAACCTCCCGCAAGGGAGTTTGCAATAACATCCGCTTGACATCATCATAAGCATCATATAAACAAGATTTGTTCTTTCGAGAGGAGACTTCATTATGAGTAAGATTATTGGTATCGACCTTGGTACTACCAACAGCTGCGTGGCTGTTATGGAGGGCGGCGAGCCCGTTGTCATCGCCAACTCTGAGGGTGCCCGCACCACCCCGTCCGTTGTCGGCTTCACCAAGACCGGCGACCGTCTGGTAGGTCAGGTTGCAAAGCGTCAGGCTATCACCAACCCCGACAACACCGTTTCTTCCATCAAGCGTCAGATGGGCACCGACCACAAGGTGACCCTGAACGGCAAGGAGTACACTCCCCAGCAGGTCAGCGCTATGATCCTGCAGAAGCTGAAGGCTGACGCCGAGGCTTATCTGGGCGAGACCGTCACCGAGGCTGTCATCACTGTGCCTGCCTACTTCAACGACAGCCAGCGTCAGGCAACCAAGGACGCAGGCACTATTGCAGGCCTGAACGTCCGCCGTATCATCAACGAGCCCACCGCAGCTGCTCTGGCTTACGGTGTGGATAAGGAAGATGACCAGAAGATCATGGTCTACGATCTGGGCGGCGGCACCTTCGATGTGTCCATCATCGAGATGGGCGACGGCGTTACCGAGGTTCTGGCCACCAACGGTGATACCCATCTGGGCGGCGATGATTTCGACCAGCGCATCATTGATTGGATGGCAGACGCCTTCCAGACCGAGAACGGCATCGACCTGCGCAAGGACAAGATGGCTGCACAGCGCTTGAAGGAAGCTGCCGAGAAGGCTAAGATCGAGCTGTCCAGCGCAATGAGCAGCCAGATCAACCTGCCCTTCATCACCGCCGATGCTACCGGCCCCAAGCACCTGGATATGACCCTGACCCGCGCAAAGTTCAACGAACTGACCGCTGATCTGGTCGACCGCACCATGACCCCCGTGCGCAAGGCTCTGCAGGATGCAGGTCTGCGTGCTTCCGACCTGAAGAAGGTGCTGATGGTCGGTGGTTCCACCCGTATCCCCGCTGTCTACGACGCCGTGAAGAAGGAACTGAACTGCGAGCCCTTCAAGGGCATCAACCCCGATGAGTGCGTGGCTGTCGGTGCTGCTATTCAGGGCGGCGTTCTGAACGGCGAGAAGAAGGGTCTGCTGCTGCTGGATGTCACCCCGCTGAGCCTCGGCATTGAGACTTTGGGCGGCGTGTGCACCAAGATCATCGACCGCAACACCACCATCCCCACCCACAAGAGTCAGGTGTTCTCCACCGCAGCCGACAACCAGCCCTCTGTTGAGGTCAACGTGCTGCAGGGCGAGCGTGAGTTTGCCCGCGACAACAAGAGCCTGGGTGTGTTCCATCTGGACGGCATTGCTCCGGCTCCCCGTGGCGTGCCTCAGATCGAAGTTACCTTCGATATCGATGCCAACGGCATCGTGAAGGTCAGCGCCAAGGATCTGGGTACCGGCAAGGAGCAGAACATCACCATCACCGCTTCCACCAATATGTCCAAGGAGGACATCGACAAGGCTGTGAAGGAAGCTGAGCAGTTTGCTGCCGACGATAAGAAGAAGCGTGAAGAGGTCGATATCCGCAACGGTGCCGACCAGATGGTGTTCCAGACCGAGAAGATGCTGAAGGAGAACGGCGACAAGCTGCCCGCAGACGTGAAGAGCGATGCCGAGGCAAAGCTTGCTGACCTGAAGACCGCTGTCCAGTCCGGCAATGTGGACGACATCAAGGCAAAGCAGGAAGCCCTGAGCCAGGTGTTCGAGAAGATGTATCAGGCAGCCGCTGCCGCACAGCAGGCCGCCGGTGCACAGCCCGGTGCTGACGCAGGCGCAGCCAACGAAAAGCCCAACGATGACGGCGTTGTGGATGCCGACTTCAAGGAAGTCTAAGTCTGAAACAAAGCGCTGTGTCCGGCCAAACCGGCGGGCACAGGCGCAATAAAGCAAAAGCCGCTCCGGTTTAGGCCGGGGCGGCTCTTGCTGGTTTATAAGTAAAAGAGTTCTCGCTGCCGCAAAAGCCTTCCCCCGGACGGGGGAAGGTGGCATGACGCGAAGCGGCATGACGGATGAGGGCGCAGACAACAGCTGCGAAAGACCAAAGCGGGAGCTTTTGAACAGGAGGAACCGACCGGGGCGTTACCCGGGGAGGGCGTTCCCGGAGAGGTGAGTGGATATGGCACAGGAAAAGCGTGATTATTACGAAGTGCTGGGGGTATCCAAGGGCGCAAGCGATGCCGAGATCAAAAAGGCATACCGCAAGCTTGCCATGAAGTACCACCCGGACTATAACCCCGGCGATAAGGACGCCGAGGCAAAGTTCAAGGAGATCAACGAAGCAAACGAGGTGCTTTCGGACCCGAAAAAGCGCCAGCTGTACGACCAGTACGGCTTTGCCGGAGTTGACCCCACCTACGCAGCACAGAACGGCGGCGGCCCCGGCGGCTTCAGCGGTTTTGGCGGCGACGGTGTGGACTTGGGCGACATTTTTGGCGATATCTTCGGCGGCGGCTTTGGCGGCTTCGGCGGCTCGTCCCGTCAGGCAAATCCCAACGCCCCCCGCAAGGGTCAGGACATCCGGGTGCGCATCACCCTGAGCTTTGACGAGGCCGTGCACGGCTGCAAGAAGAACATTACCATCACCCGTCAGCAGGAGTGCACCGAGTGTCACGGCTCCGGCTGCGCCGCCGGTGCTAGCCCCGAGACCTGCCCGGACTGCGGCGGACGCGGCTTTGTCATCCGCCAGCAGCGCACCCCCTTTGGCGTAATGCAGACCCAGCAGCCCTGCTCCCGCTGCGGCGGCAAGGGCAAGCTGGTAAAGAACCCCTGCAAGGTCTGCCACGGCAGCGGCAAGGTGGCTACCAAAAAGACGCTGGAGGTGTCCATCCCCATGGGCATCGACGACGACCAGAGCTTTGCACTGCGCGGCATGGGCGATGCCGGTACCAACGGCGGCCCCGCCGGTGATGTCATCGTCATGGTCAGCGTGCGCCCCAGCGAGGTGTTCCAGCGCGACGGCTACGATGTGTGGGTCACCGTGCCCATCACTTACAGTCAGGCTGTGCTGGGCGACAGTGTCACCGTACCCTCCATTGACGGCAAGGTGGAGTACACCGTGCCCGAGGGCACCCAGAGCGGCACCACCTTCCGCCTGCGCGGCAAGGGCATCCAGTACCTGAACGGCCGTGGCCGCGGTGATATGTACGTCAAGTGCGAGGTGGAGATCCCCAAAAAGCTGAACAAGACCCAGCGCGATGCCCTGAAAAAATTTGAGGGCACTTTGAAAGAAGAAAACTACGAAAAGCGTAAGGGCTTCTTCAAAAAGCTGAAGGATATGTTCAACGCATAAAAACCAAACGGCGGCGCGTTCCATTGGAGCGTGCCGCCGTTTTTTGCGTGTGAACCCTACAAAAACAGCGGAGGCGCTGCCCTTTCGGGCAGCGCCTCCGCCTGCTTTGGGTAGCTTGAGCGAGCGACAACCACCAGCTTTGCTGGTGGAATAAAAACGGCTTTAGCCCTAGACAAAGAGAAACCTCCCCGTAGAATAGAGTGTGGGTTTGCCAACCACATTCTAGGAACAGGGAGGTTTATCTTTGAAATGAAAGATAACAAAGACGTAGATAGTTTAAGCCATACCACGTGGAGATGTCAATACCATGTAGTGTTTGCACCGAAATATCGGAGAATGGTAATTTACGGTCAGATCAAAAAGGATATAGGGCAGATACTGCGCCAGTTGTGCGAACAAAAAGGTATTGAAATCATTGAAGCGGAGGCCTGCCCTGACCATATCCATATGCTGATAAGTTTTTCGCCGAAGTACAGCATTTCCTATGTCATGGGATATCTCAAGGGAAAGAGCAGTCTCATGATTTTCGACAGACATGCAAATCTGAAGTACAAGTATGGCAATCGGCATTTCTGGGCCAGGGGATACTTCGTGGATACGGTAGGAAAGAACAAAAAGAAAATCCAAGAGTACATTAAAAATCAACTGCAACAGGACCAGATTGCCGATCAGTTGAGCCTTAAGGAGTTCGTGGACCCGTTTACGGGTAGCAAGGAAACTAAGGCGTAAATAAAAGGGCCCCTTGAGGGGCCTGCCACGAGACAGGAATGCAGTTGGCAGACCCATTCGTGGCCCCTTAAGGGGCTTTGCTAGTATTATGCCCTTCTAGGGCTTACTCAAGCCACCGGCTCAGCCGGTGGTTTTGACTGTTCTTTGGTGTACTCCGAGCCGGTCTTATGAGATAAGATGGATCAGAGCAGGATGATCGCTGCGTTGATGACCAGACCGACACCAGAAGCGGTTGAAGTGACGAACCATGCAGCGCAGGCGAGGTCGCGGATGGTGTTGGCAGTGCTCTTCTCCATATCAGTAGCCAGAGCATCCAGACCCTTCTCCATCCAAGTGTTGGGGTTCTTACGGCGGTAGTCGCGGACAGCGGTCACGCCTTTGAACCAGCCGTACGGAGGAATCAGCCAGCACAGCAGAGCCTCAGACATGGTAGCAGTAGCGCCGCCTTCGGTGTAGGTCATTTCCTCAGTGGACAGGACGTTGTAATACGCGGGCATCATCATTTTTTCCATAATAACACTCCTTTTGAAACAAAGCTATCCAAAACGGTGCACCCAAAAACGCACCGCTTTTTCTGAATAAAGGGTCTCAGCGCACGACCAGCAGAATGGCGCTCAGGGGAGCCAGTGCCACCACCATGATGGTGGAAACGGCATCCCGCACAAAGTTGCCGGCGGATTTGCCCATATCGGCGGCAAGGGCATCGGTGGCGCGGCCCATCACGGTAAAGAAGTTGCCGTCCTTGTTGCCGTCCTGCTGCAGCCATGTGCGTGCCTGCTTGATGCCCCAGATGTAGCTGGAGGCCAGCACCACAGCACCTACGACCGTTGCGGCAGTAGTGGCGAGACTGGCAGCATCATCCACTGCGCCGCCGCCGGTGGTATAGGTCATTTCTTCGTTGGAAAGTACCGCATAATCTGCGGGATAATTCATCTTTTTCATCATCAATACTCCTTTGTCAAAGGGAAATGCCGCATTGCATCCCGATCCCCCGGCGTCTATACCCAAAGGCTGATAGAGCATTGTTCTCTATATGGCCATTCTACAACAGTGGTCGGATTTTATCAAGGGGTTTTGGCACATCTGTGCAAAAACTGGCGGGACGCATGAAATTGCGGCTATAAATTTGTGAAAATAGACTGCAATAATTTAGGCTTTTGGCTGTTTAGCCCTGTACCCCGGCGCGGTAGAGGTAGGGGTCGCTCTTGAAGCTGTCAAAGTTGTACAGCACAAGGATCTGGTCGTAGCCGTTATCGGCGATCAGCTTGTCCAAGCCGTAGTTGTAGTTGCGGAAGTCCACCACGTCGATGTCGGCGTAGTTGGCGGTCAGGTAGGGTACAAAGCAGTTGGCGTAGCTGTCCTTGATGACAAGGATGCGCCCGCTGCCGTTGCCCTGCACCCGGCTTAAACCGTTGTTGCCGTGCAGGAACATGGCGTATTTATCATAAACGGAGAGCTTCTCTGTGTCGTACAGGCCGGTGGTCTGCCCCTCGGTGGGCTGGCCTGCCGCCGTCACGTTCCATACCGTCAGGGTGTTGGCAAGGTCGTAGTAGGTGATCACGTCCGGCACGGCGTTCCATGTGCGCGCCTTGGCGTAGTGGGTGCCGTAAAAGCCGTCGGCAGTCAGCGCAGTGTGGGCGGCGGTATCAAAGGGGGTAAGGCCAAGGGTCTGGCACAGCTGGCTGTAAGCGTAGTAGGCGCCAAGGCTCGTCCAGTGGTGGTCGGTGCGGTAATAAATATACTCGCTCTTGTGGGCGGAAAGGGTGGGACGCACGTCCACAAAGCTGCCGCCGGCCGCCTGCACCGCAGCAGAAAGCTGGTCAAGGTAGCCGTCCTCGTCCAGCAGGGGGGCGTTTGCGGGCACGTTTTCTTTATAGATATCGCTGGCGGCGGGTGCCAGCAGCACATTCACCTTGCCCGGGTAGCGCTGGCACAGGCTGGTGAGCGCTGCGGTGTTTTTGGGCAGGGTGCGCTCCTCGCTGGAAAGCAGCCCGTAGGTGCGGGGGAACATCATGTGCTCCTTGCCCAGCAGGATGCCGCCGTTCTGCTGCTTTTGCAGCAGAGTGGTCTCCACCACGCTCTGCAGGCTGATCCACTGGTCGCGCCCCGCCACCTGATCCTTGACGTATTTGGTGTAGGCGGTAAAGTAGCTGTTCAGCCCCTTGGCGGTGAACTGGGTCAGCGCCGGACGCTGGCTCAGGGTAGTGTTCTCCAACTCGCTGTAACTGCGGTCCGGGGTGACCATATCCAGCGCGAACAGTCCGATGAAAAACAGGCTGAACACCACCAGCACCGGGTAGTGCAAAAGGGAGGAGGTCTTTTTCTCGTGTTTGGACATCTTCCCGCCTCCTTAAAAGTTAAAATACAGGAACGGGCTGTTGGTGCTGCCCACCACATAGGCGGTGGAGACCACCAGCAGCGTCAGGATGGCGGCGCAGCGGGTGACCACGTTCTTGCGCAGCACATCCCACAGCTTTTCGATCAGCGGGGTGCAGCACACCACGCTTACCGCCAGCAGCACGCCGTAATTCCGCAGGAAATACAGCGGCGATACCCCGCCGGAGGGGATAAAGAGCTTCTGGAACAGCAGCCCGAAGGACACGCCGGTGTCGTTGCCCACGAACATTGCCCAGCCTACCACCACAAGGAACAGGGTGTAGAAATGCGGCCACACCTTACCCTTTTTCAGGTAGGGCAGCAAGAACAGCTTTTCAGCCGCCAGCAGCACAAAGTAGTAAAGACCCCAGCAGATAAAGTTCCAGTTCGCGCCGTGCCAGATGCCGGTGAGCAACTCCACGATGAACAGGTTCAAAATCTGCCGCTTAAGGCCCTTGCGGTTGCCGCCCAGCGGGATATACACATACTCCCGGAACCAGCCGGACAGGGTCATGTGCCAGCGCCGCCAGAACTCGGTGATGGAAGCGGAGATATAGGGGTAGTTGAAGTTTGCAGGGAAGTCGAAGCCCAGCATCTTGCCCATGCCGATGCCCATGAGGGAGTAGCCGGAGAAATCGAAGTACAGCTGTAAGCTGTATGCGATGATGCCCAGCCACACCAGCGGGGTGGAGGCGTTTGCCAGACCCACAAAGGTGGTGGAGGGGCTGTCTGCCACCCCGATGATATCCGTCCACAGTGCGCCCACAGCGTCCGCCAGCAGCACCTTTTTGGCAAGACCGAAGGTGAACAGGGTCATGCCCTCTTCAATCTGCTTTAAATTATAGCGGTGCTTGTAGACGTGCAGCTGGTCGGAGACGTCCCGGTACTTGACGATGGGCCCCGCGATGAGCTGCGGGAACATGACCACATAAGCGCCGAAGTCGATGATATTGCGCTCGGCTTTTACATCCCGGCGGTAGACGTCGATGGAGTAGGAAAGGGTCTGGAAGGTGTAGAAGCTGATGCCCAGCGGCAGGGTGCCGATGCCCTGAATTTCGGCAAAGGCGGTGCCCAGCAGGGCATTCACGCTGCGCAGCACAAAGTTTGCGTACTTGAAGTAGAACAGCATCCCTAAGCTGCCAATGAGCGCTACCAGCAGAAAAAAGCGGCGCAGCGCGGGCTTTGCATCAAAGTGCTCGATGGCAAGGCCGCTGAGATAGTTGATGAGGATAAGCGCCACCATGACCGGGAAAAAGCGCACCTCGCCCCAGCAGTAGAACACCAGACTGCACAAAAACAGCACGGTGTTTTTCAGTTTTGCGGGGGCAAGATAGTACAGCGCCAGCGTGATGGGCAAAAAGCGGAACAGGAAGATGATGGTGCTGAAAACCAAGGGGTCAGCCTCCTTTTTTACACGGAATTACAGACTCAGCCTTCCCCCGGCCGGGGGAAGGCGGCATGACGGATGCGGGCGCAGCTTCAGCAGAAATCCCCCTCATCAGGGGCTTTCTACTGAAAAAAGCCGATGCCGCAGATGGCACCGGCTCAGAAGATCAGATTCAGCTGTTCAGGGCGCTGTCCACAGCACTGTTCAGGTCTGCGGTGCACTCGTTGGAGGCAATCACCATGACCACACGGTCACCCTTGGAGGAGATGATGGCGTTTTCCACGTTGCTCTGTGCCTGTGCAAACTCGGCGTAGTTGCCATAGAAAGCTACCTGATCCTGCTTGTAGCTCTCCAGCGCAGTCACCACGTCCTGTGCCTTGCCGGAAGCGGCTTCCACCACCAGCACAAGGCCGGCGTCGCCGTTGTCGTTGCTCTTTACGCCCTTGTAGGCGGCTACGTCCTCGGCCTTCAGGCCGAAGTCGTACTCGATGTTCATGGCGGCGATCTCGAACTGGTTGGAGATGGGGTCCGCAGCCAGCAGGGTCTCCACAGCGCTGTCCAGATCGGCGGTGCCGTTTTCAGCGGTATCCGCCGCCGGAGAAGCTGCATCGGAGACCGGTGCAGAGGCGGAGGCGCTGGACACGGAGGACGGCGCGGAGGAAGCGCTGCCGCCGCAGCCGGTCAGGGCAACAGCCAGCACGGCGCTGACGGCGATCACAGAGAGTTTTGTGCGGTTTATCATAAAATATTCCTTCTTTTGTTGAATTCGTTTGTCGGGGTGCGGGGCTGCGCCGCGCACACGGGCAGACTGTATTTATCTTACCATAACAGCAGGTAAATTGCAACGTACCCCACAGGGTTTTCCGGTAGTTTTCATCGGATTTTAACCGGTCACGGTCTCCCCGGCGGCAATGCGCTGCAAAACGGCTACCGCGTCCTCCAGACACAGGCCGCTCTGGTTGAGCAGGGCGGCGTTTTCCGCGCCCACATAGCGCCAGTGCCACGGCTCGTAGGTGATGCCGGTCACGCTTTCCGCCTCCTTGGGGTAGCGCAGGATAAAGCCGTACTGCTCTGCGTTCTCGCACAGCCAGCGGAAGGCGGCGGTGTCGGCAAAGCCGGTGTCAAGGGTGGTGTGCTCCGGGCTGTTCAGGTCGGCGGCAAGGCCGCAGTTGTGCTCCGAGCAGCCCGGCGGGTTGACGATGGCAGCGGCCTTTTCCCGGGCGGCGGCTTCGCTCAGGCCCTTGTTGCGGTAGTACTGGGTCTTGTTGTCGTACAGCTTTTTCTGGTAGCTGACGCTGCGGTAGCCGCTCTGCATCCGCACATCCACACCGTCCCTGGCGGCAGCGGCCTGCATGGAGAGAAAGGCGTTGGCGGCTTCGGTCTGCAAAGTCTTGTTGATGGCGGTAGCCGAGCCGCACTCCTTGGTCTCGACAGGGTAGTCCTCCGTTATCGGGTGGGTGCGGCTCACAAGGATCATACGGGGATCGTCCAGCAGCGCCTGTGCCTGTGCGGCGGTAAGGGTGCTCTGCTGCGTGCCGTTCTCGGCGGGCTGCGCAAGGCTCTCGGCAGGCAGCTCCGGCAGCTGCGGCACCGCAGCCTTGCGGGTGCAGGCGTAGGCGGTGCCGCCCGCCACAAAGCAGGCCAGCGCCGTCAGGCAGAGCAGACGGCGGGCGTGATGGTTATGGTGATGGGAAGAACGCATAGAATCTACCTTCTTTCACAAAAAAAGGATAAGCACCCGCCGCCCCGGGCAGACTATCCGCAAAAGGGGGCGCGGGAAGATGAAGATGACAGCGCAGGAATACGCACGGCGGGTACAAAAGGCCGGGCCGCACTCGCCGCTTCTGGCAGACTGCCTTTGGGCGTTCTGTGTAGGCGGCAGCATCTGCCTGCTGGGCGAAGGGCTGCGGCAGCTGTTTTTGCGGCAGGGCGCGGACGCCGAAGCGGCGGGAACCCTGACCAGCTGCACCTTGATTTTGCTCTCGGCGGTGCTGACCACGCTGGGCTGGTACCAGAAGCTGGCGGCAAAGGCCGGGGCGGGGTCGCTGGTGCCCATCACCGGCTTTGCCAACGCGGTGGTCAGTGCAGCCATCGAGTTCAAGGCCGAGGGACGGGTGCCGGGCACGGGGGCCAAGATGTTCCTCATCGCCGGGCCGGTCATCGTGTACGGCACGCTGGCGGCGGTGGTGTACGGCGCTGTGCTCTGGCTGCTGGGGGCCTCTGCTTTATAATACGGAACAGCTCCGCCGGATATTGCAGCGCCGCAGCACCAGTATAGCACGTGCCGGGGCATTTTTTGTAGAAAAAAGGAGAAAATTTTATGACAGAGCGCCGGGGCGATACCCTGTTGTTCCATACCCCGCCGGTCATCGCCGCACAGGCGGCGGTTGGCGGCAAAAAAGAGAGCGATGGTCCGCTGGCGGCGGGCTTTGACGAACTGACCACCGACAACCGGCTGGGACAGTGCAGCTGGGAGGCCGCCGAAAAGCAGCTGCAGCTGCGGGCGGCACGGCTCTGCCTGCAAAAGGCGGCTCTGCCCGCCGAGCGGGTAGACCTTGCGCTGGCGGGGGACTTGCAGGCGCAGTGCACCGCCTCCGGCTACGCGCTGCGGGAGCTGGGCGTGCCCTTTGCGGGGCTGTTCGGCGCGTGCAGCACCATGGCGGAGGCACTGGCGCTGGGCGCGGCGCTGTGCAGCAGCGGGGCGGCGCAGAACCTGCTGGCCATGACCTCCAGCCATTTCTGCGCGGCAGAGCGTCAGTTCCGCACCCCGCTGAGTTACGGCGCGGTGCGCACTCCTACCGCGCAGTGGACGGCCACCGCCGCCGGGTGCTGCCTGCTGCGTCCGGCAGGGCAGGGGGTGGGCATTGCCGCCGCAACCCTTGGCCGGGTGCAGGATTATAACATCAAGGATATCAACAACATGGGCGCAGCCATGGCACCGGCAGCAGCTGCCACCCTGCTGCACTATCTTGCTGATACCCATGCAGAACTGCGGGATTTCGACTGCATCTACACCGGCGACCTTGGGCTGGTGGGCAGTCAGATGCTGCGGGAGCTGTTGGCAGCAGAGGGTCTGCTGCTGAAAAACCACGCGGACTGCGGCTGTCTGCTTTACGATGCCGAGGAGCAGCGGGTAAAGAGCGGTGGCTCGGGCGCGGGCTGCTGCGCCGCCGTGCTCTGTGGGCATATCCTGCCAAAGCTGCTGCGCCGTGGCAGCCGCCGGGTGCTGTTCCTCGCCACCGGGGCACTGATGAGTCAGACTACCTTTTTGCAGAAGGAGAGCATCCCGGCGGTGGCGCACTTGGTAGAGCTGACCGCGCCGGAAAAGGAGAGCTGAAATGAACTATCTGTGGGCATTTTTAGTGGGCGGTGTCCTCTGCGCGGTGGGGCAGCTGTTCATCGACCTGACAAAGCTGACCCCGGCACGCATCCTCACCGGCTATGTGGTGGCGGGAGTGGTACTCTCGGCGGTGGGGCTGTATGCGCCGCTGGCAGAGTTTGCCGGTGCGGGGGCGAGCGTGCCCCTGCTGGGCTTCGGGCATCTGCTGGCAAAGGGGGTGCGCACCGCCGTGGCGGAAAAGGGTGCCATCGGCATCCTGACCGGCGGGCTGACCGCTGCTTCTGCGGGCATCACCGCAAGCCTTGTCTGCGGCGTGGTATGCAGTCTTGTGGGCAAAAGCCACGACCAGAACTGATGTTTTGCCCGCGCTGTTTCGCCACATTTTGCGCCCGGCGGCTGGTAAACTGGGGGCAAAACGGAGGTGAGGCGCATGAAACACAGCGGACAGACCGTATTGTGGGAGCTGTGGGCGGCGCTGTGCCTGTGCACGGCGCTGGTGCTGCCGCCCGGCAGTCCGTGGCTGCACGAGCCGGCACTTTTGTACCCGGGGCTTATGCTGGCGGCAGTCGTGCCCGCCGCGTGGGCGGTGTGGTGGGTGGTGGAGCCGCCGCAGCCGTTGCCGCCGGAGCAGCTGCTGGAACCGGTGCAGCGGCAAAGCCTTGCCGTACTGTGCGGGACATAACAGCGGAAAAAACAAAAACCCCTGTGCCGGTTACCCGGTACAGAGGTTTTGTTCGTCAATCAAACTGCGCGATCAAGCGTTCTTGTTAGCACGCTTTGCCATACGGCTGATCTTGCGGCTGGCGGTGTTCTTCTTGATGACACCCTTAGCGCGAGCCTTGTCGATCGCGGAAACAGCAGCCAGGACGGTTGCGTCCTTGTCAGCGGCATTCGCATCGATGGCAGCGTCTGCCTTCTTGACGACTGTTTTCAGGTTGGTCTTAATGGCCTTGTTGTGAGCCTGCTCTGCAGCAGCCTGCACGACGCGGTCCTTCTGAGATTTGATGTTAGGCATTCGTTCCACCTCCTTGGCTACCTATAACAGCGCACCCTATGATACCATATTTCGCGTACCAGCGCAAGCGTTTTTTTGATTTTTGTTTGGAAAAGTTTTATTTTTCCCATACTTTCCGGCAAGAAAGCGGGCTTTTGCCCCAAAAAGGAACGGAGAGTGTGGAAAATGCGTACTACGGATATGGCCGACGAGCTGTTTTCGGGCGCGACGCAGCCGCTGCCCGCAGGGGTGCGGCTGGCCACCGCCCGCCACGGCGGGGTCACGGTGACAAGGGTGGAGATCGCCCGCGAGGGGCTCAGCCGCCCCCGGGGCAGGTATGTTACGTTGGAAATGCCCAGCGTCAGCGTGCTGGACGAGCGGGACGCCGCCGTCATCGAGGTGTGCGCCCGGGAGCTGCGGGCCCTTTTGCCGCCGGAAGGGCCTGTGCTGGTGCTGGGGGTGGGCAACCGCCGCATCACCGCCGATGCCCTTGGCCCGCGCACGGTGCAGCGCATCCTTGTCACCATGGGCGCGGGCGCTGCCCCGCCGGTGCGGGGGTTGCGCCCGGTAGCAGCCGTTGCGCCCGGGGTGGCGGCAGCCACCGGGCTTTCCCTGCAGCAGCTGGCGGCGGCGCTGGTGGGGCAGCTGCGCCCGGCGGCGGTGGTCTGCGTGGACAGTCTCTGCTCCGCCGAGGGGCAGCGGCTGGGGCGCACGGTGCAGTTTTCGGACGCAGGGCTTTACCCGGCGCAGGCCGACCACACCCGCCACCTGACCCGGGACACCTTAGGCGTGCCGGTGGTGGCGGCGGGCATCCCCACCCTGATGCAGGCGCAGGAGGGGGCAGATCTTGTGGTCACGCCCCGTGCGCTGGACAGCGTCATCGCCCACGGCGCGGCCCTGCTGGCGGGTAGCGTCAACCGCGCTTTGCAGCCCCGCCTTACCGTGCAGCAGCTCTGCTGGCTGACGGGGTGAAGAAAGGAGGTCTTGCCATGCGCAGCAGAGAGCCTTGGCGTCTGCCTGCGGGGCAGAGCAGGGCAGCGCCCTTTTTGCAGGCTGCGGTGCTGTTTGCAGCGCTGTGCATCTTTGCCCGCAGCGCCGCGCTGGTGCTGGCGGCCTTTCTGGCAGCGCCGGTGCCCGCCGCGCAGACTTTGCTGCATCTGGGGCAGCAGGCTGTGGAGAGCCGGGCAGCAGAATCGTCTGCGGAAAGCGCGGCGGAGGCTGCATCCGCACCTTCTCCGGCGCAGGAAGCTGCCGCCCCGGTACAGACCGGGGTGGAGCAGTATTTTGTGGCGCTGCAGCCGGACGAGGCCCGCCCCGCCGATGCAGGCACGGTGACGGAGCAGCAGTTCGGGCAGGGCAGCGGCGAAAAGTACATCCCCTGCGGTGCGGGCAGCATCAAGAATAACACCCGGCAGACGGCGGCAGACATCGCCGCCGAGGCGGCGCAGCCCCTGCCCTTTGCCATCGAAAAGGACAGCGCCGCGCCGCAGGTGCTCATTATGCACACCCACGCCACCGAGGACTACCGCCTTTCTGCCGGGCTGTGGTTCACCCCCGGGGACGGTGCCCGCAGCACCGACCGCAGCATCAATATGTGCGCGGTGGGGCGGGTGATGGCCGATACCCTCAATGCGGCGGGCATCTGCACCCTGCACGACGAGACCCTGAACGACTACCCCAGCTACACCGGCAGCTATGCCAACAGCCGGGCGGTGGTGCAGCAGTATCTGGCGCAGTACCCCAGCATCAAGGTGGTGCTGGACGTCCACCGGGACGCCATCGAGCGGGAAAACGGCACCCGCTGCGCCCCGGTGTGCAGCATAGACGGGCGGCAGGCGGCGCAGGTGATGATCATCTGCGGGTGCGATAACGGCACCAGCGTGCAGCTGCCCGCATGGCGGCAGAACCTGCGCTTTGCCGCTGCGTGGGAGCGCAGCATGGAAGCAAAATACCCCGGACTTACCCGCCCGGTGCTGTTCAGCTACCGGTTCTATAATCAGGACCTGACCACCGGCAGTCTGCTGATCGAGATCGGCGGGCACGGCAACAACTTAAATGAGGCCCTGTACGCCGGATATCTGGCAGCACAGGGCCTCGTGGAAACATTATTAGGCTGAATCAGCCGCCAAGGCTGGAGATCATGCTGCTCTTGGCAGACTGATAGTAACTCCAGGCCTGATCGGCTATGGTTTCGGGCTGGTTATACTCCCGCAGCACACTGCGCATCTCGCTGACCACCGAGGAGACGGCACTGTCGTAGGTGCTCTCCACCGAGGAAAGATGCTTGTAGGCGATGCTGACTTTATTGGCAAAGGTCCGCTGAGAGGCGGGCAGAGCGTGGTATTCATCCTTTGCGCTCTGGATGGCACTGCTGACATCCGACCGTGCAGAGGACTCCAGCGAGTACAGCTCGCTCATCAGCGACGAGATCTTGGCGTCGCACTCGGGGTTGGGCTCGGCGTAGACGTGACCGGAGTCCCCCGATGCGGAACCTTCCGCAGCGGTGGTCTCCCCGGCGCTTGGGGGAGAGGGGAACCAGTCGCCGAACAAAAACTCGTTGTACCCGGCAATGAATTCCTCTTTGGTGCAGCCGCTCAGCAGGGCGGCCAGTGCGCAGCTGACCACAGCGAGGGTCAGCAGACGGATGATGCGGTGTGTGTGCTTCATGATCTCCTCCAGAATCTGTTTTTGCGGAATGTCGCTTTTTTCCATTTTACCAGAGAATGCGCATCCTGACAAGAAAAAACACAGAATTTTCCCCGATGCCGCGCGGTAAGGTTGACAAAATGCCGCCAACGTGCTATTTTAAAACAGCAAATGCAAGGAACGGGAAAAGTAGCGCGGGCCGTCCGGCCCAGAGAGTGCGGCACAGCTGAGAGCCGCGCCCGTGCGCCGCGTGAACGAACACCCGGGAGCAGCAAACTGAACACGGCAGTGCGTCTGCCGTTAAGTAGGTGCGCCGCAGGTCCAGCGTTACAGGGACAGCGCTTAAACAAAAGAGCGCGTGAGCGACCGGACACATCCGGTAATTCAGGTGGCACCGCGGACATTACAAGACAGCTTGTTCGCCCTGAACTTTCAGGGCAAAAGCTGTCTTTTTTGTTTATAAAGGAGAACTACTATGGAACGTACCGAGATCCTTTCGCTGTTCAAGAGCACCCCGGCGGACGGCACCGAGATCACCGTCTGCGGCTGGGCAAAGAACATCCGCGACTCCAAGAACATCGGCTTTATCGCCCTGTCGGACGGCGGCTGCTTCAAGACCCTGCAGGTCGTGCTGGAAGCCGGTAAGCTGGCAAACTACGACGAAGTCATCCACACCGGTCTGTACAGCAGCCTGCGCATCAAGGGCAAGCTGGTGCTCACCCCGCAGGCAAAGCAGCCCTTTGAGCTGAACGCCGAGAGCGTGGAGATTTTGGGCGACTGCCCCGCCGACGAATACCCCCTGCAGAAAAAGAAGATGAGCATGGAGTATCTGCGCACCATGCCCACCCTGCGCCCCCGCACCAACACCTTCAACGCCGCTTTCCGCGTGCGCAGCGTGGCTGCCTACGCCATCCACAAGTTCTTCCAGGAGAACGGCTTTGTCTACGCCCACTCTCCGCTGATCACCGCCTCCGACTGCGAGGGCGCCGGCGAGATGTTCCGCGTGACCACGCTGGATCTGGACAATCTGCCCAAGACCGAGGACGGCGCGGTGGATTACAGCAAGGACTTCTTTGAAAAGCCGGTCAACCTGACCGTTTCCGGCCAGCTGGAGGCCGAGGCCATGGCTATGGCCTTTGGCAAGGTGTACACCTTTGGCCCCACCTTCCGCGCGGAGAAGAGCTTTACCACCCGCCACGCTGCGGAGTTCTGGATGATCGAGCCGGAGATGGCCTTCTGCGACCTGAACGGCTACATGGACAACGCCGAGGCTATGATCAAGTACGTCATCCGCTATGTGCTGGACAACTGCCCGGACGAGATGGCCTTCTTCAACCAGTTCATCGACAAGGGTCTTGTCGAGCGTCTGGAGCTGGTGGCAAACAGCGAGTTCGCCCGCATCAGCTACACCGAGGCCATTGAGATCCTGAAAAAGAACAACAAGAAGTTCCAGTACCCCGTGGAGTGGGGCGTGGATATCCAGACCGAGCACGAGCGCTACCTGACCGAGGTGGTGTACAAAAAGCCGGTGTTCGTCACCGACTACCCCAAGGAGATCAAGAGCTTCTACATGAAGCAGAACGCCGACGGCAAGACCGTGGCCGCAGCAGATATGCTGGTGCCCGGCATCGGCGAGCTGATCGGCGGCAGCCAGCGTGAAGAGGACTACGGCAAGCTGGTGGCCCGCATGGACGAGCTGGGCATGGACAAGACCAACTACGAGTGGTACCTGAATCTGCGCAAGTTCGGCGGCGTGGAGCACGCAGGCTACGGCTTGGGCTTTGAGCGCATGATCATGTACCTCACCGGCATCCAGAACATCCGTGACGTGCTGCCCTTCCCCCGCACCGCATACGGCTTCTGAGAAGCGCACATACTGTAATCAAAGAAAGCCGCCGCCTCTGCGGCGGCTTTCTTGTTCTTCATTTTTCAACAAGGAGCACAAAACAAGTGGAAAATATTTCGCCTGCCCTCTTGGACTGGTTTTACAAGAACCGCCGCAGTCTGCCCTTCCGGGAGGACCCCACCCCCTACCATGTGTGGCTCAGCGAGGTGATGCTGCAGCAGACCCGGGTGTCGGCGGTGCTGCCGTATTACTACCGCTTTCTGGAGGAGCTGCCAGATATCCCGGCGCTTGCCGCCTGCGAGGAGGAAAAGCTGCATAAGCTGTGGGAGGGGCTGGGCTATTACAGCCGGGTGCGCAACCTGCAAAAGGCCGCAAAGCTCGTCTGTGCGCAGTACGGCGGGCAGCTGCCCGCCGACTACGCCGCCCTGCGGGCGCTGCCCGGCATCGGGGAGTACACCGCCGGGGCCATTGCGTCCATCAGCTTCGGCCTGCCCGTGCCCGCCGTGGACGGCAATGTGCTGCGGGTGTTTTCCCGCCTGTATAATGACCCCGGTGTGATTACAGAACCGGCGGTAAAAAAAGCCTTTACCGCCCGGGTCATGGAGCATCAGCCGCCGGAAAAGGCCGGGGACTACAATCAGGCGCTGATGGAGCTGGGCGCGCTGGTCTGCGTGCCCAACGGCGCGCCCCTGTGCGGGCAGTGCCCGCTGGCGGCGCTCTGCCTTGCCCGGGCGGCGGGCACCACCGCCCAGCTGCCCCAAAAGGCAAAGCCCAAGCCCCGCAAGATTGTGCCGGTAACGCTGGCACTGGTGGAAAGCCCGGCGGGCTTTCTGGTGCAGCAGCGGCCGCAAAAAGGGCTGCTGGCCGGGCTGTGGCAGCCGGTCTTGTGGGAGGGCGAGCATCTTTTGCAGGCCGAGGTGCTGGCGCGGCTTACGGCACTGGGACTGGACACCGGCGCGGCGCAGCCCGCCGCCCTGCCCGCCGCAAAGCATATCTTTACCCATATCGAATGGCTCATGTCCGGCGTGCAGCTGCGCGTTCCGGCGCAGAGTGCCCCGGCGGGCTATGTCTGGGCAAGCCGGGAGCAGCTGCGCACCACCTACGCCCTGCCCGGGGCGTTCCGGGCGTATAAGCCGCTGCTGCTGTGATTTTGGCATTCTGCCGAAAAGCACTGCGCCAAAACCGGCACACTGCCCAAACTGCGCCCCGCAGCACCTTCGGGGCGTGAAAATTGGGGCGCAACGGTTGTAATTTTGGACGGGAGCGGGTATAATAAAAGCTACAAAGCGGCGCAGTGGTGCCGCTTGCATCAAGATCCTTTTGCGGGACGCCCGCTGGAAAAATCAAGCTGAAACAACGTTTCAACTGCAAAAAGGAGTGTACTGAATCTATGAAAAAATCTTGCTTGGTCGCTGTGATCGCCGTTCTGGCTGCTGTGGCTGGTGCGCTGGCTGCTGTGGCACTTTACCTGAACCGCCGCGAGAAGGAACTGGACGAATACGAGCGCCTGCTGTTCGGCGAGGATGACGCAGAAACCGTAGAGCCGGAGGAAGCTGCTGCCGAGGACGAGACCGAGGCAGAATGATCCTGAAATACCGGAAACTGCCGGGAAGATGAGCACATCGGGGCGCACGGAGCAGTCTGTCTGAACGGACTGCCCCGGTGCGCCCTTTTTGTACATAAGGAGAAGGAACATGAAGCGTTTTTTGCTCTGGATCATCAGTGTGGCGCTGGGTGTGGTGGTGCTGCTGGCGGCTGTGATGGGGGTAAGCTATGCCTTTACCACCGAGGGCGGCTGTCCGGACGATGCGGCACAGTTCGGCGGGCAGGCGCTGGAAGCCAACGGCTCCTGCTGGCAAGTGCCGCTGCTGGGCGGTCAGCTGGATAAGGTGTTCGCCAGCCCCGCCACCCTGAGTGTGCAGAAGCTGGGTGTGCTGTACACCGCTCACCCGGAACTTTCTTTGCCGGAGTGGACCGGCTACACCGCCCTGACCATCCAGAATGCGGCGGGGGATGTGCTGTTTGCGGGCAGCGCGGGGGAGTACCAGAACTTCCTCTTCCCTGCGAACGGCGAGTATAAGGCCGAGCTGACCGCGTGGCGCGTGCCCAAGGGCGGGGTCATCACCCAGTTCGAGGGCGGCAGCACCGGCCAGCTGCGCAAAAATCTGGGGCTGGAGCGCCCCGCAAAGCCCACCGGCTGGTACCGGTACAGTTTCCGCTTTACCCTGCAGGCCAGCGCGGAGGTGGAGCTTTCCGCCGAGCGGGTGGAGCAGGGCGGCACGGTAGGCGTGCGCATCTCCGGTATGACCGGGGACGCTGTGCCTACCATCGAGACCGACCTTGGCGGCGTGCAGTGTGTGCGCGCCGCAGAGGGCTGGCGTGCCTATATCCCGGCAGCCTATAACGCCTCCTCCGGCGGGCACGAGATAAACATTACGGTGAACGGCGAGACCATCACCCGCACCCTGACCGTGCTGCCGAAGGACTTTGGCACGGTGGAGGCAGAGGCCGAAGCGCCCGCTGCGGACAGTGCCAACGCCCAGTTCCGCAGTGCCATCTGGCCGCTGTACGAGGCTGCCGCCACCGCCAAGCAGTGGCAGGGCGGCTTTGTGCCCCCCGCCGAGGACTCCATGACCTTGGTGGACTACGGGCAAATTAAAGTAACGAACGGCCAGCAGGGCAGCCGCTCCAACTCCACAAAGCTGTACACCATCCCCGGTGCGCCCTGCCGCGCCGCGGCCAACGGCACGGTGGTGTTTGCGGGCAATCTGGCGCTTACCGGCAACACGGTGGTTATCGACCACGGCTGCGGGCTGCGCAGCTATCTGTACGGCTTGCAGGAGCTTTCGGTCAGCAAGGGCCAGACCGTGGAAAAGGGGCAGGCTGTGGGCGCACTGGGCGAGGAGCTGACCATGGACTTCAAGCTGGGCAGCAGGAGCGTGAACCCCCGGCTGCTGTTCCAGACCTCCGGTGGCTTGTTCTGGAAGGAAAACGGCTGAGCCGTAACATATAGGAGGAATTGCATTGAAAAAGAGGATCATTGCATGGGCGGTGCTGCTCTCGGTATGCGCAGCAGCCCTTGGGCTGTGGTGCAGCGCCGCCGCCGGCAAAGCTGCCCGCACCCTGCCCTGTGAAGAGGAGGGGCTTATCCTTTCCATCACCACCTTTGACGGCAAGAGCGAATCCAAGCCCTTCCTCAAGTGTTTCGGGCATACATGGATCGGGCTGGACAACCGCACCGGACATACGGTCTACCTGAAGGATCGCGCTATTCCGGACGGGGAGATGGTCACCTTCTCGGTCTGGGCGGTGTCGGGGCTTTCGGGGCTGCTGTTCGATCTGGAACCGTGCTATATCGCCAATTACGGCCGCTACACCGGCAGACTGTCTCTGAGCACCAATATCGGGGAGGAGCAGCTGAAGGTCATTGAGGACTACATGGAACAGCACGATAAATGGACGGTGGACAAAAATTGCAGCTACTGGTCGATCCATCTGAGGAACGAGGTGGTGGGCGAGGATGCTGCGTTGAAGATCCGGGGCTTTGTCTGCACGCCCGAAAAAATTGAACAGGCCTTCAGCGCCTTCGACTGCGTGGAGGTGGACAAGGACTTCTCCCGCGCAGGGGGCATCTACTGCTACAAGGACGGAGAGAGAACGGAGCTGCAATTATGTTCGTAAAATTCATCACAAGCAAGCTGCTGTGGGTCATCGTGTGCGCAGCGGCAGGGCTGTACGGCCTGTACAACGTCATCTCCTGCTTTGTCACCCTGTACAAAGCGGGGCATCAGCCCTACCTGATGGCCGGGACGGTGCGGTTCGATTTTCAGGGCTACTATATGATGGCAGCCATGCACGTTGGCATCTGCCTGCTTTTGGGAGTGCTGGTATGGCTCTTCCTCAAAGGAACGAAAAAACTGCGGGAAAAGACCGCAGTCCGGTGAATTTGCGGTTTTTCTGTAACGTTTTTCCTCTTTGTGCGTTATTGAGGTGAAAGGGCACACGAAAGCCCGCAAAGGAGAAAATGACCATGAAACTGGAATGTGACGTGATCCGCGACTTACTGCCCCTGTACGCCGAAAAACTTGCCAGCCCCGCCAGCAGTGCGCTGGTGGAACAGCACCTTTCAGAGTGCCCCGCCTGCCGTGCAGAGCTGGAACAGATGGAAAAGCCGGTGCCGGTGCAGCCGGAACCCCAGCCGGATGCACCGCTGCTGGGCATCCGAAAGACCTTGCAGAAAAAGAGCATCCGCATAGCGGCGGCAGCGGTTCTGGCCGTGCTGTGCGCTTTTGGGCTGGTGTTCTGGATGGGCGGCGCAAAAACGCCGGTAACGGCAGAACAGGCGAAAATCTGGACTTACAACAAAAAGGAAAACGAGGCCAACCTCTGTGTGCTGGAAGTGCAGGGCAAAAACGTCCGGCTGGAACTGGAAGGCTCCTTTAACTGGGGCAAACCATCCGTTACCGTCCGGGCGATGCGCTATACCTTCCCGCACATCCATGCTGCGCTGGAAGGGCTGCTGGGCACATCAGCTTCCGATACCAGCATCACAGTCTCCGGTACGCAGCTGCTGACGGTGCAATGCGCCGACGAGATCCGCTATTACAGGGACGGTCAGCAGGTGGAGCGGTTCATCCTGAAAAAAGAGGATGGAACGCAGACCTATGTTTACGAATCCGAGGATGTGGTCACGCAGGAACAAGGCGTGTTTGAGAAGGGCTGACTATGGACATTGAAACCATCTACCGGCTCTACTTTCGGGACGTCTGCCTGTTTTTGCAGGGGCTTACCCGCAGCGAAGCGCTGGCCGAGGAACTGACGCAGGAGACCTTTTTCCGGGCACTGGACGGCCTGAAAAACTATGACGGCAAGCAGGATGTGCGGGCGTGGCTGTTCACGGTGGCGCGCAACGCCTACTACGACCACTGCCGCCGCGCAAAGCACGCCGCCCCGCTGGAAGATGCCGAAACAAAAGCCGCCGACAGCCCGGATATCGCGCAGCTGCTGGTGGACAAGGATGCCGCCTTTACGGTGCACCAGTGTCTGCACGCGCTGGAAGAACCCTACAAGGAGGTTTTCAGCCTGCGGGTGTTTGGCGAACTGCCCTTTGACCGCATCGGAGCCATTTTTGGCCACAATGCTGCATGGGCGCGGGTGACCTATTACCGCGCCAAGACCCGCATCCAGACCATGCTGGAACAGCGGAAATGATTGCCCGCCGCGCGAACCCTCTCAGTCACGCCTTACGGCGTGCCAGCTCCCCCGAAAGGGGGAGCTTTTTTGTGTGGCGGCAAGGTTTGCCTGTCCGGGAGTTACCCCTTCTGTGAAAAAAAGTGGCTCAGAAACGCCCGCAGGCGTTTCTGAGCCACAAATTATAATAATATTTTTTCCGCGGGTCAGGCCTTCTCAGAGGGCTTGCTCAGGTCTACGCTGCGGATGATCTTGCGCACCGGCAGGATGCTCTTGGCGTTCATGGACAGCTCGTCCACGCCCATGCGCAGGAAGGTCTCAGTCAAGGCGGTGTCGGCGCCCAGCTCGCCGCAGATGCCCACCCAGATGCCGTGGCGGTGACCGGCTTCAATGGTCATCTTGATGGCGCGCAGCACGGCGGGGTGATGGGGGTTGAAGAAGGGCTCCAGCTTTGCGTTCTGGCGGTCCAGTGCACAGGTGTACTGGGTCAGGTCGTTGGTGCCGATGGAGAAGAAGTCGCACTCGGCGGCCAGCTCGTCCGCGATGAGCACGGCGGCGGGGGTCTCGATCATGGTGCCTACTTCAATGTTCTGCCCCATCTTCACGCCCTCGGCGGTCAGCTCGGCACGGCACTCTTCCAGAACAGCCTTGGCGTCCTGCAGCTCCCGCAGGCTGGTGATCATGGGGAACATGATGCTCATGTTGCCGTAGGCGGAAGCCCGCAGCAGCGCGCGCAGCTGGGTCTTGAAAAAGTCCTTGCGGGTCAGGCAGATGCGGATGGCGCGGTAGCCCAGCGCGGGGTTATCCTCGTGATCCAGCTTCATATAATCCACGGTCTTGTCTGCGCCGATATCACAGGTGCGCACAACGACCTTGCGGGGTGCAAGGCTTTCCACCACCTGCTTGTAAGCCTCGAACTGGTAGTCCTCGGTGGGGAAGTCCTTGCAGTTCAGGTAGACGAACTCGGTGCGGAACAGACCCACGCCGCCGGCGTCGTTCTGCTGCACAGCGCCCACGTCGCCCATGCCGCCGATGTTGGCAAACACGTCGATGGTCTTGCCGTCCAGCGTGGTGTTGGGCTTGCCCTTCAGCTCCTGCAGCAGGGCCTGCTTTTTCTGGTCCTCCTGCTGGCGCTTTTTCAGGCTCTTGAGCAGGTCGGGGGTGGGGTCCACATACACACAGGCGTTGTAGCCGTCCACCACAGCCATCTTGCCGTCCCAGTCGTCCTGAATGTCCTTGCACTGGATCAGGGCGGGGATGTTCATGCTGCGTGCCAGAATGGCGGTGTGGCTGTTGGAGCTGCCCTCGCGGGTGATGAAGCCCAGCAGCAGGCTTTTATCCATGCGCACGGTCTCGGAGGGAGCCAGATCTTCGGCTACCAGAATGCTGGGCTCGGTGCCCTGCAGGGAAGCGTTGTCCACCCCCTGCAGAATGTCCAGCATGGCCTGCGCAATGTCCAGCACATCGGCGCTGCGGGCCTGCAGATACGGGTCGTCCATGGCAGAGAACACCGCAGCCTGATTGTTGCCGGCGGTCTTGACGGCGTACTCGGCGCACATCTTCTGCCCGTTGATGATCTCCTTGATGGCGTCCACAAAGTCGTCATCATCCAGCATCATGGCGTGGATGTTGAACACCTCGGCGATGTCCTCGCCGGCCTCTGCCAGTGCCTTTTCATACAGGGCGGTCTGCTGCTCAATGGCCTTCTGGCGGGCAGCTTCAAAACGCTCCAGCTCTGCGGCAGTATCTGCCACAGGGGCGGTGGAAATCGCGGTATCTTTTTTCTTGTAGATCTTCAGCTTGCCAATGGCGATGCCATTGAGCACGCTTTTGCCGGTGCCTACCTGCATAGCACTTTCTCCTTCCACTTACAGCCGGGCGTGCAGCGCCCGGCGTTTTGTCAAAAAAGCCCCCGCAGTTTCCCCGCGAGGGCTCGGCATTCAAGTCGCGGCTCAGACGTTCTCGCTCAGGAACTTCTGGATTGCCTCTGCGGCTGCTTCTTCATCATCGCCTTCGACCTTGATGGTCACGGTCTCGCCCTGCTTGACGCCCATGCCCATCAGAGCCATCAGCTTGCGCATATCGCAGCTCTTGCCGTCCTTCTCGAGGGTGGCGGTGCTTGCAAAGCCCTTCACGGTCTTGACCAGCAGGCCGGCGGGACGAGCATGGATGCCGCAGGCATCCTTAATAGTGTACTGAAATTCCTTCATAATCATTTTCTCCTTACTACTTGATCCCTCTGCCCGGGCTGCACATTCAGCCCCGGAACATGGCTTTGCCAACGGGAATCGGTATACTATTATTATAAACCCGTACCGTTTTTTTTGCACCGTTTCATATTGCCGATTTTTACAAGAATTTTTTGTTATATTTGAACATACGGATGCTACAAAAATCCGTGTTTTGTCTAATTTTTGTCGAATCGTTTGTAAAAACTAGGCAGTTTGTGCAACTGCCGGACAAGAGCTTAAAAAAGGTCGTTTTTTAAGCAATGCCGTCCCTATTCCACGGGATACCCTTCTGCGTCCAGCGGCAGCTCGGTGTAGGGGGCTGCCTGCGGGGCGGCTTCGGGTTCTGCCTCCGGTTCGCCGGAGGTCTGCTGCGCGGTGCTGTCGGTCAGCTGCTCGTCGTGCCGCTCGCCCCAGTCGCCGCTGTAATCCTCGCCGGAAGTCTGCTTTGCCAGTTCGTTCTGAGCGTCCTGCAGTCCAAGCACCGTGCCGGAAGGTTTTTCCAGCAGATACGCGCCCACGGCCTTCTTTTTATACACCAGCAGCACCCCGTAGCGGCTGGTCTCGCCGTTGCTTGCCGCCGGGAGCAGCGCCGACCATTTTTCCACAGTTTTGCCCTTGTAGCGGGCAAGATCCATGCCGCTCTGCTGCACCACCCCGTTGAAGGCAGAAAAACTGTCGTCCCACCTGCGGGGGATCTTGACCTTATCCGCCGTGATGGACGCGCCGTCCACCTCCAGCCCGTAGCCGGTGAACCATGTCTGGATGTCCTGTGCGCTCTCGATACGGTTCACCGGGGCAGCCACCGCCACCGTCCGGGTACTGATGAACCGCCCCAGCATGGCGCTGAACACCACCAGCGCGCAGCACGCCGCCCCTGCTCCCAGTTTTTTCAGGCTCGTCTTGCTCAGTGTGACCACAAACATATCCCCATGCCTCCCCGCCATTTGCGCTTGCATACTCTGCCACCAGCTTATGCACAAAAACAGGGGAGTATGATAAAAACACCCCCGGTCAGCGGCGCAAGCCCTGACCGGGGGTGTTTAGTCTCTTTTACCCGATATAGCTGATATTGGCGTCCAGCTCGCCGCTGTAGCCGTTGATGTGGGCTGTTCTGGTGCCCTGCCACATATCGCAGCCGATGGGGCTGGCAGAGACGCCGTAGTGGGCGTTCCAGATGGTGTAGCGGCTGCGCAGGGTGTTGTAATCCACCCGCTTGCGGTACCATGTGGTGGAGGCGTACACGCCGGGCTTGTAGCCCAGCTCCTTCACCCGCTCGCAGAAGGCGATGGCGCATTTGGTGCGGTCCTCAACACCCAGACCGTCGGCGCGGCCGGTGCCGCGCGGGGCGGTGGAGGCCTCGGTGTCATAGAAGATGGGGTAGTCCAGCATCCGGCCATTCAAAGCCCAGTTGCAGCCATCGGCCTCCTCCTGCGCCTCGGCCTCGTTCACGGCCTGCGTAAAGAAATACACGCCCACCTTCAGCCCCGCATTGCGGGCGTTGGTGAAGTGCTCCTCGAACATGGGGTCCTTGACCAGGTTTCCCGCAGCGCCGTAGCCCCGGTAGCCGATGCGGATGATGACGAAGCTCACGCCGGACTTTTTGATCTTGTTCCAGTCCAGCCCGGACTGATACTTGGACACGTCGATGCCAAAGGTCACGTTGTCCTGTTTAACGCCGTTGGCATCGAAATAATACAGCTTGCCGTCAATGGAGCGCAGGCCGGTGACTTTTTTGTTGGTGTCCTGCGCATAGTAGTAGGTCTTGCCGTTCTCGGTGCGCCAGCCGGAGTAGGCCGGAGCCGGTTCCTCTTCCTTATCCTTGCTGCCGAACAGCCAGTTGAACAGCCACCGGAAAAAGCCGTTTTCATCGGTCAGGTCGATGCACTGCGCCTCGGCATCTTCCAGCGCGCCGGAATCCAGCGCCTGCTGGATCTGCTCCGGGGTCAGCAGTACGCTGTCCTCCGGGGTGTGCTGGCTGGTGGTGTCGTTCTGGGCGGTGCCGTCCGCTGCGGGAGCCTGCGGGTCCTGCGCGGCCAGCTCCGGGGTCTCCTCCAGCAGCATGGCAGGGGAGTTCTCCTCCTCCAGCGCGGTATCCTCAGCGGGCTGTGCCGGCGTTTCCGGCGTTTCCGGTGCTGCGGCAGCTTCTTCCGGTTCAGCCGGCGCGGTTTCGGCAATTTCCGTTTTTTTTGCTTGTTCCGGGACAGACTCGGCCTGCTGCGGCTGCGCGGTGCTTTCCGCTGTCTGCTCCGGGGCAGTCGCCGTGCTCTCCGCTGCCGGGGCAGGGTCAGCCGGAGCAGTCTGCTGCGGTGCTTCGGCGGTGATGTGGGGCACGACCGCGCCCACGGTCAAAGTTTCCGGCTGTGCAGACAGCAGGGTCGCTGCCCCTGCGCCGCCCACAGCCAGAACCAGCGCCATGGTCAGCGCTGCAATGGCTGTCACCGCCTTGCGGCGGGCTGTGCCGGATCGGTCAAATCGTTTTTTCATCTGTCGTCTCTGCCTCCGAATCTCCCGGTGGTGCAGCGCAGCGCTGCCCCGGGTCTTTGCCCCTTGCCCGGGGCGGGCCCGCTTTTATTCCACGCCGCCCATGGGTTCAGGATAAAAAGGACGGCGGATGATAACTTTACGCTTCCTCTAGTATACACCCGCACGCGGGGAGCCGTCAACGGCACAGCGGGCTTCTACACAAATTCTCCACCGGGGCAGTGTGTCGGAAAAAGTTCCAAATGGAATACGTTCCGGCAGGGCAGAACATTGCACAAAGCCGAAATTTCACAATTTTTCCAGCAACCTCTTGCTGTCTTGACAGGTGTATGGTATGATACAGGACATACGTTCGTAACCTTAACGATCTGTTTTGGATAGAAAGGCAAGTTTTATGTCGAAGCTGAAAGAATTTTTGGTGCGGAAGGATATCGTCATCTCTCCGCAGCGTTACCTCATTGACGCACTGGGCGCAATGGCACAGGGGCTGTTCGCCAGTCTGCTCATCGGTACCATCATCAAGACGGTGGGTCAGCAGACCGGTCTTGCACTGCTGGTGGATCTGGGCGGCTACGCTACGGCCATGAGCGGCCCCGCCATGGCCTGCGCCATCGGCTGGGCACTGCACTGCCCGCCGCTGGTGCTGTTCAGCCTGATCACCGTGGGCTACTCGGCCAATGCGCTGGGCGGTGCAGGCGGCCCGCTGGCTGTGCTCATCATTGCCATCGCGGCGGCAGAGCTGGGCAAGGCCGTGAGCAAGGAGACCAAGGTGGATATCCTTGTCACCCCGCTGGTGACCATTTTTGCGGGCGTCGGGCTTTCCATGCTCATCGCCGCCCCCATCGGCGCAGCCGCAAGTCAGGTGGGCACTCTTATTATGTGGGCCACCGAGCAGGCTCCGCTGGTCATGGGCATTCTGGTGTCGGTCATCGTGGGTGTGGCACTGACCCTGCCCATCTCCTCTGCCGCCATCTGCGCCGCACTGGGTCTGACCGGCCTTGCAGGCGGCGCTGCCGTGGCGGGCTGCTGCGCCCAGATGGTGGGCTTTGCCGTGATGAGTTACAAGGAGAACGGGGTAGGCGGCCTTGTCAGTCAGGGGCTGGGCACCAGTATGCTGCAGATGGGCAACATCATCAAGAATCCCCGCATCTGGATCGCCCCCACGCTGGCCAGTGCCATCACCGGCCCGCTGGCTACCTGCCTGTTCCACTTTGAGATGAACGGCGCAGCGGTCTCCTCCGGCATGGGCACCTGCGGTCTGGTGGGGCAGATCGGCGTCTACACCGGCTGGGTCAGCGATATTGCCGCCGGTACCAAGGCTGCCATCACCCCCATGGACTGGGCTGCCATGGCGCTGCTGTGCTTTGTGCTGCCTGCCGTGCTCAGCGTAGTGTTCTGTGAGGTGGAGCGCAAGCTGGGCTGGATCAAAGACGGCGACTTGAAGCTGAACTAAATCGTTATAGTTAAACCACCGGAGCGTCTGCGGATGCTCCGGTGATTTTGTTTTGCGGGGGACGCCCTCTCAGTCTCGCATACGCTCGACAGCTCCCCCGAGGGGGGCTTTGCCTGAGGGAGACCCGCAAAACCCCATGAAAAAATACACTCAAATTGCATAAAATACGAATATATTTAAAAATATCTGCATAAAGATACAGATTGAACCAAAAGAAAAGCGAAACAGGCGCTATGTTTGGCAGTTTTTAGCATTGACGGAAAACCCGCGCTGCGTATAATAAAAGCATCAACCGCAAACGAAAGACAGAGGATGCGAAGGGAAATGCGCATCAGAGAACAAAAGTGTATTTTTATTAAAGGAGCGCGTTTATCATGAAAAAGGAAAACATCAAAAAAGTCGTGCTGGCTTACTCCGGCGGTCTGGATACCTCCATCATCATTCCCTGGCTGAAGGAAAACTACAACAACTGCGAGGTCGTCGCCGTTTCCGGTGACGTGGGTCAGGGCACCGAGCTGGACGGTCTGGAAGAAAAGGCCAAGGCTACCGGCGCATCCAAGCTGTATGTGCTGGATCTGAAGAAGGACTTTGTGGAGAACTACATCTTCCCCACCCTGAAGTTCGGCGCTAAGTACGAGGACTACCTGCTGGGCACCAGCTTTGCACGTCCGTGCATCGCCAAGGCACTGGCTGATATCGCCATCAAGGAGGGTGCAGATGCCATCTGCCACGGCTGCACCGGCAAGGGCAACGATCAGGTGCGTTTTGAGCTGACCCTCAAGGCCCTGTGCCCGGATATGGCCATCATCGCTCCGTGGCGTGAGTGGGACATCGAGAGCCGTGACGAGGAGATCGACTACGCCGAGGCGCACAACATCCCCCTGAAGATCAACCGCGAGACCAACTACTCCAAGGACAAGAACCTGTGGCATCTGAGCCACGAGGGTCTGGATCTGGAGAACCCCGCCAACGAGCCCCAGTACAATAAGCCCGGCTTTCTGGAGCTGGGTGTCAGCCCCGAGCAGGCACCCGATGTTCCCACCTATGTGACCATCCACTTTGAAAAGGGCGTTCCCACTGCCGTGGACGGCAAGGAGATGGGCGCTGTGGAGCTGGTGGAGTACCTGAATAAGCTGGGCGGTGCAAACGGCATCGGTCTGCTGGACATCGTGGAGAACCGTCTGGTGGGCATGAAGAGCCGCGGCGTGTACGAGACCCCCGGCGGCGCCATCCTGTACAAGGCCATCGACGTGCTGGAGACCATTACGCTGGACAAGGAAAGCTCTCACTTCAAGGCACAGCTGGCACAGAAGTACGCCGACATCGTGTACAACGGCCAGTGGTTCACCCCGCTGCGCGAGGCACTGGATGCCTTTGCCGACAGTCTGGAAAAGACCGTGACCGGTGATGTGAAGCTGAAGCTCTACAAGGGCAACATGATCAACGCCGGTGTGACCTCTCCGTTCACCCTGTACGATGAGCAGACCGCTTCCTTCGGCGTCGATAAGGATTACGACCAGTCCGATGCCACCGGCTTCATCAACCTGTTCGGCCTGTCCATCAAGGAGCGCGCAAAGCTGTCCAAGAACTGGCCGGAGGTCAAGTAATCGCAACATTTTCGACTGCGTGTGTTTTCACACTTTCACACGCGGGTTCTCACACCGGCATCGTTGCCGGCGGCACCGCCGCAGGAGCGTTTTCCCCTGCGGCGGCTTTGCCGTTTTTATAAGGAGTTTATATTATGGCAGAACAACTCTGGAAGGGTCGGTTTTCCAAGGCGGTGGACAGCCGCGTCAACGACTTCAACTCCTCCATCCGCTTCGACCAGCGGATGATCGCGCAGGATATGCGCGGCAGCGGCGTCCATGCCGCCATGCTGGCACGGCAGGGCATCATCTCGGAGCAGGACTGTGCGGATATCCTCAGCGGGCTGGCTTCCATCGCGGACGACCTGTCCAGCGGTGCGCTGACCATTGATCCCGCCGCCGAGGACGTGCACACCTTTGTGGAGCAGACCC
Organism: Faecalibacterium sp. IP-1-18; assembly: GCF_023347355.1. Lineage (NCBI taxonomy): Bacteria > Bacillati > Bacillota > Clostridia > Eubacteriales > Oscillospiraceae > Faecalibacterium > Faecalibacterium sp. IP-1-18. The sequence continues at coordinate 2,794,738 of NZ_CP094472.1, read as the reverse complement.
TGACCGCCCGTATCGGGGATGCGGGCAAGCGGCTGCACACCGGCCGCAGCCGCAACGATCAGGTGGCGCTGGATATCCGCCTGACTTTGCGGGATTACAGCAAGACTTTGCAGGCTTACATCGTGGAGTTGGTGCGGGTGCTGTGCAAAAAGGCAGCGGAGAACACCGCCTCCGTCATGCCCGGCTACACCCACCTGCAGCGCGCCCAGCCCATTACCTTTGGACACGCGCTGATGGCCTATGCTTCCATGCTGCTGCGCGACCTCGACCGCTTTGCGGACGCCACCGCCCGCATGGACAGCCAGTGCCCGCTGGGCTCTGGCGCTCTGGCAGGCACCACCTACCCGCTGGACAGGGATTTCACCGCCGAAAAGCTGGGCTTCGCCGCCCCCTGCGCCAACAGTCTGGACGGCGTGTCCGACCGTGATTTCTGCATCGAGCTGGCAAGCGCCATCTCCATCTGCATGATGCACCTGTCCCGTCTTTCGGAGGAAATCATCCTGTGGTGCAGCTGGGAGTTCAAGTTCATTGAGCTGGACGATGCCTTTACCACCGGCTCGTCTATTATGCCCCAGAAGAAGAACCCGGATGTCACGGAGCTGATCCGCGGCAAGACCGGCCGGGTGTACGGCGACCTGAACACCCTGCTGGTGATGATGAAGGGTCTGCCGCTGGCCTACAACAAGGATATGCAGGAGGACAAGGAAGCCATCTTTGATGCAGTGGACACCTTGGAACTCTGCCTCAAGACCATCACCCCCATGCTGGACACCATGAAGACTCTGCCCGCCAATATGCGCCGCGCCGCCGCAAAGGGCTTTATCAACGCCACCGACTGCGCCGACTACCTGACCAAGAAGGGAATGCCCTTCCGGGATGCCTACAAGCTGACCGGCTGCATGGTGTCGGACTGCATTGCCGCCGACAAAACGCTGGAAGAGCTGACCCTGACCCAGTTCCAGACCTACAGCCCGCTGTTCGGGGCCGATATCTATGATGCCATCGACCTTGTGCACTGCTGCGAGGGACGCACCAGCTACGGCGGCCCCAGCGCCGCCAGCGTAGAAAAGCAGATCGCGCTGGCAACGGCACGGCTGGACGCATGGGAGGAGGAAAACGCATGAAGGTAAAGGTATTTATTGATGGCTCTTCCGGTACCACCGGCCTGCGCATTGCCGACCGTCTGGCCGAACGGCCGGAGATCGAACTGCTGTCCATCTCTGCCGAAGGGCGCAAGGACGTGCACGAGCGGGCAAAGGTCATCAATTCTGCCGACCTTGCCTTCCTCTGCCTGCCGGATGCAGCTTCTAAAGAAGTCATGCCCCTGCTGCGCCCGGACGTGAAGGTGTTGGACACCTCCACCGCCTTCCGCACCGATGCCGCATGGGACTACGGCTTCCCGGAACTGAAGGGGCAGAAGGCAAAAATTCAGAACTCTTACCGCGTGGCAGTGCCCGGCTGCTATGCCAGCGGCTTTATCAGCATTGCCCGCCCGCTGGTGGAGCTGGGGCTGGTGCCGCAAAGCTACCCCTTCAGCTGCACCGGCATCTCCGGCTACTCCGGCGGCGGCAAAAAGATGATCGCGGACTACGAAAGCCCCGACCGCCCGGCGCACAGCAAGCTGGATGCGCCTAAGAGCTACGGCCTGAGCCTTGGCCACAAGCACCTGCCGGAGATGCAGAAGATTAGCGGCCTTGCGCACACGCCGATGTTCGTGCCGGTGGTGTGCGACTACTACTGCGGCATGCAGGTGCTGGTGCCGCTGGATCTTACTCTTGCGGGCACTACCGCCGAGGCCGTGGCTGCCGCCCTTGCGGATTACTACAAGGACGCCGCCACCGTCAAAGTGCACGGCCTGAACGAGCCGCTGCCGGAAAACGGTCTGTACTCCAACGCCATGGCGGGCACCGACCGCATGGAACTGTACCTGACCGTGAACGCCGCGGGAGATCAAATGATGCTGGTCTCGCTGTTTGATAATCTGGGCAAGGGCTCCTCCGGTGCCGCTGTCCAGTGCATGAACCTGATGCTGGGTCTGGAAGAGACGAAGGGCTTGGAATAACAATACACCCTCATCCGTCATTGCTGGCGCAATGACACCTTCCCCCGTCTGGGGGAAGGCTTTATAAGAGGGTGCTGATGAAAAAGAATCAGCGTACCCGGCAGAAGTAAAAGGCTTCCCCCGGCCGGGGGAAGCTGTCACCGAAGGTGACTGATGAGGGCGTATGCTGAACGATGGGGGAAGTAAAATGCAGTATAAGGAAGTTGCGGGCGGCATCTGCGCGCCCAAGGGCTTTGCCGCCGCCGGTGTCCATTGCGGCATCCGGGCAAATCACAGCGAAAAATACGATCTGGCGCTCATCAAGGCCGAGGTGCGCTGCGCTGCTGCGGGCGTGTACACCACCAACAAGGTCTGCGGTGCGCCCATCAAGGTGGACCGCGCCCATCTGGCCGATGGCTATGCACAGGCCATTGTGGTAAACAGCGGCAACGCCAACACCTGCGCCGCCAACGGCGTGGCGCTGGCAGAGGAGTGCTGTGCACTGGTAGGCAAGGCGCTGAACATGGACGAAAAGGACGTTCTGCCCGCCTCCACCGGCGTCATCGGTCAGCCCATGGTCATCGACCCCTTTGCCCGGGGCATCCCGGCGGCAGCGGAAAAGCTGGCTGCCACCGCGCAGGGCAGCACGGACGCTGCCACCGCCATCATGACCACCGACACCCATAAAAAGGAGTACGCCATCCAGTTCGAGCTGGGCGGCAAGGTGTGCACCGTGGGTGCCATCGGCAAGGGCAGCGGCATGATCGCCCCCAATATGGCTACCATGCTGGCATTCTACACCACGGACGCCGCCGTCTCGCCCGCGCTGCTGGAAAAGGCGCTCAAGACGGTAGTGCCCGGCACCTATAACCAGATGAGCGTGGATCTGGACACCTCCACCAACGATACCCTTATTATTATGGCGTCCGGTCTGGCGGGCAACCCGGAGATCTGCGAGGAAAACGCTGATTACGCCGCTTTTGTGGCAGCGCTGACCGCCATTGCAGAGCACATGTGCGCCGAGCACGCCGGAGACGGCGAAGGTGCTACCCACCTGATCACCTGCGAAGTGACCCACGCACCCGACCTGAAAACCGCCCGCGCCGTCAGCCGCAGTGTGGTCTGCTCCAACCTGTTCAAGGCGGCGGTCTTTGGCCGCGATGCCAACTGGGGACGCATCCTGTGCGCCATCGGCTACACCCCCGGCGATTTCTCCATTGATAAGGTCTGCGTCTGGCTTTCCAGCAAGGCGGGCGAGGTGTATGTGTGCGAGAACGCCGCCTACCACCCGTACAGCGAGGATGAAGCCGCCAAGGTGCTGGCAGAGCACGATATTCTGGTCAAGGTGGATATGGGCACCGGCGAGGCAAGCGCCAAGGCATGGGGCTGTGACCTGACCTACGACTATGTGAAGATCAACGGCGATTACAGAACCTGACAGGAGCGCGGAACAGATGAAAAACGAAGAAATGGCGCGGCTTTTTTCGGAGGCCACCCCTTATATCCAAAAGTACCATGGCAGAACCATGGTCATCAAGTACGGCGGCAACGCCATGATCAACGAGACGCTGAAAAACGCCGTGATGAACGACCTTGTCACCCTGACGCTGCTGGGCGTGCGGGTAGTGCTGGTGCACGGCGGCGGCCCCGCCATCAACGAGATGCTCAAGAAGGTGGGCGTGGAAAGCCACTTTGCAAACGGTCTGCGGGTGACGGACGATGCCACCATGGAGATCGTGCAGCAGGTGCTGGCCGGTAAGGTAAACAAGGACCTTGTGGCAAAGCTGCGCGGGCGCGGCGTGGGTCTGTGCGGCATGGACGGACAGATGCTCCGCTGCACCGAGCTGGACCCGCAGCTGGGTCATGTGGGCGAGATCGTCCATGTGGATGCGACCCTGATCGAAAGCCTGCTGGACGGCGGCTTTATCCCGGTGATCGCCACCGTGGGCATGGACGACCTCGGGCAGGCGTACAACATCAACGCGGACACCGCTGCGGCCCAGATCGCCATTGCCCTCAAGGCCGAAAAGCTGGTGTCCATGACCGATATCGCGGGTCTGCTGCGGGATAAGGAGGACGAGACCACCCTCATCCCCGAGGTAGAGGTGACCGAGATCGAGGGCTACAAGTCCGCCGGCATCATTGCAGGCGGCATGATCCCCAAGATCGGCGGCATGGCAGATGCTATCTATCAGGGCGTGCACGAAGCAGTCATCATTGATGGCCGTGTGCCGCACTCCATCCTGCTGGAACTGTTCTCCGACCGCGGCTCCGGTACCCGCTTTTACCGCCGCAGCCACCGCGAATAAAAAGATTGCGCAAGCGAAAAAGCAGTATTATAATAGAAAAAACGCTCCCTCCGGGGGAGCAGCGCATGCGCGGAACTTCTATTCACAGGAGGTACACCTATGGATTCTGAAAAAGTCATCAAGCGGGACAACGAGTACGTCCTGCACACCTATAACCGCAATCCCATCGTGCTGGAAAAAGGCCACGGGCTGTACGCCGAGGGCCCGGAGGGACAGAAGTATCTGGACTTCACCAGCGGCATCGGGGTGAACAGCCTTGGCTACTGCGACCTTGCATGGGCAGAGGCTGTGTCCCAGCAGGCACACAAATTGCAGCACACCTCTAACCTGTACTACACTGCACCCTGCGGCAAGCTTGCCAAAAAGCTGTGCAAGCGCACCGGCATGAGCAAGGTTTTCTTCGGCAACTCCGGTGCTGAAGCCAACGAGGGCGCTATCAAGGCCGCCCGCAAGTACAGCGTAGACCATTACGGCAAGGACCGCTACAACGTCATCACGATGGTCAACAGCTTCCATGGCCGCACCCTTGCCACTCTGACCGCCACCGGGCAGGAGGTGTTCCACAACTACTTCGGCCCCTTCAACGAAGGCTTCCAGTACGTCCCGGCGGGGGATATCGAAGCGCTGCGGGAACTGGTGGACCGCCACACCTGCGCCGTGATGATGGAACTGATTCAGGGTGAGGGCGGCGTGATGGCGCTGGACCCGGACTATGTACAGGCCGTGCGCGCTTTGTGCGACGAAAAAGACCTTGTGCTCATCGTGGACGAGGTGCAGACCGGCGTAGGCCGTACCGGCACCTTCCTGTGCTGCGAGCACTATAACCTCAAGCCGGACATCGTCACCCTTGCCAAGGGACTGGGCGGCGGCTTGCCCATCGGCGCGGTGCTGATGAATGAAAAAGTAGCCGAGGGCATGGGCCCCGGCACCCACGGCTCTACCTTTGGCGGCAACCCGGTGGTCTGCGCCGGTGCCAACGTGGTGGTGGACCGTCTGGACCAGAGCTTCCTTGCGCAGGTCAGCGAGCGCGCCGTACAGCTGCGCACCGGCCTGGCAAAGCTGCCCCACGTCAAGAACATTTCCGGCATCGGCCTGATGGTGGGTATCGAATTCTTTGATGTGCAGGCTGCGGATGTGCTGGCTGCCTGCCGCGAAAAGGGCCTGCTGGTGCTTACCGCAAAGACCCGGCTGCGTCTGCTGCCGCCGCTGACCGTCTCCGAGCACGAAGTAGACATGGCGCTGGAGGTGCTGGCCGAGGTGCTGGGCACGATGGAGCCGACGGCTCCGAAGGAGCAGGCATGAAAAATCTGCTGAAAATGAGCGACCTTTCCCCCGCCGAGCTGACCCACATTCTGGATGTGGCAGACCAGCTGAAAGCGGACTGCAAGGCGGGCCGCACCGCCCCGCTGCTGGCGGGCAAAAGCGTGGCGCTCCTGTTTTCCAAAGCGTCCACCCGCACCCGCACCAGCTTTGAGGTGGGCGTGTACCAGATGGGTGGTCTTGGCAACTATATGAACACCGCCGAGCTGCAGGCCGGGCGGGGCGAGCCTTTGCGGGACACCGCCCGGGTGCTGGGGCGCTACTACGACTGCGCCGTCTGGCGCACCTACCGCCAGCGGGACTTGGAGGAGCTGGCCGAGCTTTCCGGCATTCCGGTGATCAACGGCCTGACCGACTACGCACACCCCTGTCAGGTGCTGGCTGACCTGATGACCATCCGGGAGCGCCGGGGCACGCTGGCAGGGCTGAAGCTCTGCTTTGTGGGCGACGGCAGCAACATGGCAAACAGTTTGATCGTGGGCGGCCTTTTGGCGGGGATGCAGGTATCCTGCGTCTGTCCTCCGGGCTACCGCCCGGCAGCGGATGTGCTGATATTTGCCCACAAATACGGCAATGCCTTCCACCTGACCACCGACCCTGCCGAGGGCGTGCGGGATGCGGACATCGTGGCCACCGCCGCGTGGAACACCACCGCCCCCGGCACCGCCGAGAGCGAGCAGCGTCTGCGGGATTTTGTGGGCTTCCAGCTCACCGGCCGTCTGCTGGAAAACGCCAAGCCGGACGCGCTGGTGCTGCACTGTCTGCCCGCCCACCGGGGCGAGGAGATCTCCACCGCCCTGTTCGAGCAGCACGCGGACGAGATCTTTGACGAGGCAGAGAACCGTCTCCACGTCCAGAAAGCCGTGCTGGCGGTGCTGCTGGCGGGCAAGTAAAACGCTTTTGAATGCCCGCCGCTATCGGGTTGCGGCACCCAGCATCCGCATCGTGCCTTGGGCGGCACTCGCGTCTTGCTGGCCGCTGCCCCAACAACTCCTCCCTGTTTCCGCCGCTGGCGGCGGTCGTCGTCGTTGCACTTTGGGCATCAATAGCGGAAAGAGTATTTTTTATTTGCAGTTCCGAAACGCCTGCGGGCGTTTCGGAACTGCTTTTTTATGGGAGAAAAGCATACCCCCCCCCCGTATCGTGATTTTGCCCATAATTTTGCGCCATTTTTTGGCAGGTGCTGCCCGCAAAAGCGCTTTATTTCCTTGAATTTTGGTGCTATACTCAACTTGGCATTTTTGTCCGTTCCGGCTGTGCCGTTTGGGGGTATAGCCGGACAAATCAACCGACAAAGGAGAGGATATCATGAAAAAACGCATCGTGAGCATGATACTGGCACTCAGTATGGTGCTCTCCATCCTTCCTGTATCCGCATTTGCAGATGCAGGGGCAGGGTTTTCTTCCGCAGCGGCGGAAGAAACCAACAGCATTACTTACAGCTCCGAAGAAGAGCATGAGGCTGTTGGTAAGAACTCTGAAACAAATAATCAGGTGGTCAAGATCGAGGTCGGCACGAACGGTCTGCCCAAGGCAGCGTCCGGTACCGGCTGGAGTTATGACGAAACTACCGGGCTGACCATCACCGGTACCGGCAGTGAAGATACCGAGTACATTCTGGACGGCACGGTCAGCTGCAATGTGACCGTCAAGAATGCTAATAGTCACACGGTTTATCTGCTGGATGGCACTGTCACCGGCACACTTTTGATAGAAGCCGACAATATGTACGGCGTCCGCGTTCTGGGCGGCAGCTACGCCGATGTGCAACTGAATTTGGGCACCATTGACGGTGGTACCTACGATAAGCTGACCGAGAACGGCGGCAATGTCCGGGGCGGCTTTTTCCGCGATATCTCCGGTCTGAGCGCCGACACGCAGCAGCAGGCACACCAGCTGCTGCTGCCGGAGAACTGCACCCTGAACGGACAAAAGGAAACAAAAATCTATATCATCAAGAAGTATAACTATTCCGGTAACGGGAACGATCTGGAACTGGTAGTGGAAAGCGACACCGGCTGCGATGTATGGGCGGTAGCCTCTACCGGCGGCAGTGTCATGGCACTGCCCGCCGGTACCCAAAATTACGCCTTCACATACTTTGACTCTACGATTGCCACGATCTCCATCAGCGCAGACGGAAAAACGCTTTCCGCCAGCTTTAACATGATCCCGGCGCAGAACGGCGCACCCATGAAGCTGGTTCCTATGGCACTTGGCGCCACAGAACTGCGCTTTAACAATGAGGGTCAGCCCGATCTGACCGACGTGACCTATGTGGACAGTCTGGACACGGACGCAAAGCTGCACCGTGTTTACATGGGCAACGGCTGGGGTTATAACTGCTACCCCAACGACAGCAGCAATGAAAGCACTTTGCAGATCCTGAATCAGGGCGGTGCAAACTTCGACTTCAGCGCGCTGAGCGATGTGCCTATCAACTGCTATGTCGAGATCACCAATGCTAATATTACCGGCGGTGAGTTTGGCGAAAACGGCCGACTGACGATCACCAGCGGTAAGATCAGCGGCGGCACCTTCCACAATGTCAGCGCGGGCATCAACTCGATCAATGGGAACAGTGCGGTCGAGATCACCGGCGGCACCTTTGATTCCCTGTTCTGCAATGGCTCTTGCTCTATTGCCAATGCGGTGATCCAGAGCTGCAATTTCAATACCTATGGCAATAACACCTACACCATTTCGGATACGGTTCTGGGCGAACTGCCTGACGGCATCCAGAAGCTGCTGCCCGCAGGACAGCAGCTCAGCACACTGGTGGTGCGTAACGGCGGTGTGACTGCGATGAACGGCAGAACTCTGCCTCTTTCCACCAATACCATCTATCTGGTGGGCGCAGGCAGCGCAGAACTTACCCTGAACACCGATGTACTGAGCATCAACGATGCACCGGTCGAAAACTACAACGCCAACACCTCTGCCGACGGCAAGGTGCTGCGCATTACCGGCAAGAATGACGGCGCAAAGATCTTTGTGAATAAGTCCACCGATCCAAGCGACCTCAAGCCCCTGCGCATTACCGAAAAGGGTCTGCCCGACCTGACCGGTGTGACCGGTGTGCCGATGAGCGGCGAGGGCATGACGGCTAACCTCTATGAGGGCCTGGGCTGGAAGTACGCCACCATGGAAGAGAACGGAAGGACACGCGCGGCGCTTTACATCACCACCCCGGACGGCAACCCGGTGGATCTTTCTTCGGATACCATCAACCCCTACCATAAGGCCATTGCCGTGGAGCAGATCACTTTTGCAAATGTGACTGTCACCGGCATCGTGGCAGAGGGCTCTGTTGGTGCGGAGAACACCATCATTCAGGACGGCACCTTCCAGAAGGATGTCTACATGGATGAAAACAGCACCATCGCAGGCGGCACTTTCCAGGATGTCGTCCGCGCTTATGGCAAGATCACTGGCGGCTCATTCATCGCTGAGGTCCAGCTGAACCAGAACAGCGAGGTCACCGGCGGTGTGTTCCACGATGTCCAGCTGCCGAGCTATGCCACGGAGAAAACGGTCATCCAGAATGCCGTGATCCTTGGCAGCCTGAAAACGGACAGCGACAGCAAGGCTGCTATTTCCAATACGGTGAGCTGCGGCTATATTGAAAGCAGATTCCTTGCCGCCGGTCAGCAGCAGAGCAAGCTGATGATGACGGACGGCACTGTGGAACGCCTCAACGACTATGCCGCAGCAACAGACGCGGTTTACCTTATCGGTAATGTCAAGGCAGAGATCCGCTTCAGCAATGCAGTCACGAACATCAACGGCGAGGATGTCAGCGCTTACAACGGCGCACAGCTTTCCGCAGATGGCAAGACCCTGACCCTGACCGCCAAGAATGACGGTGAGCCTATTGTGGTGAACATGGCCACCACCGGAAAGCTGCCCTTCTCTTCCCTGAGCAAGAGCGACTTTACCGTTTCCGGGACGATCGAACATCAGACCGTTAAAAGCAGCAAGGATGGCGTGGGCAAATTGAGCCTCGTCTATGTGCGCACCTACGACAACGAGGTGTTTGAAACCTACCCGGCGGGAGCGGACATGTACGGCCTCTACAAGCAGCGCATCGTAGCGCAAGAGGGCGACAAGTACACAGAAGGCTCGCTTGATATCGGCGAGGTGGTACGCAGATATCAACCGAAGCTCGACGACTTTGAGTATGACCCCAAGACCCAAACTGCAACCTATAAAGGCCCGATGTATTTTGACGATGCACCGCTGTATTCTATCCGGTATGTCCCGGAGGATGGCTCGTTCCCGTCTGTGACGAAGCCCACCAAGGCAGGCACTTACAGCGTTGACATCGTGGTGGATTCTAGTGACCACTACGTTGGCAACCAGTACGAAGTGGACACCTATACTGTGTCTGAGTCGAAGTACACCCTGACCGTGGACGACAAGTCTACCGAGCACGTTGCAGGTGAGAAGCTCAGCTTCACCGCAGACGAGAAGGACGGTTACACCTTCACCGGTTGGAAAGTGACCGGTCTGCCCACTGACGTGGACACCACCAAGGCGACCATCTCCTTCACGATGCCCGCAAATAACGTCACACTGAAAGCACAGTACACCGAGAACGCTCCCAAGACCTATAAACTCGATGTCACCGATGCACAGGTCACCCTGAAGGATGGCAGCGCTGTTGCCGACCTGACAGCTGTGTCCGTGGGTACAGAACTCAAGGCTACCGCAGACGAGGACACCGAGACCAGCGTGTTCAAGAGCTGGAACTGCACCGGTCTGGAGCTGACCGAGGAGCAGAGCACCGCACGCGTGGTGTACTTCACCATGCCCGACCATGATGTGAACCTGAAGGCGGAGTTCGTTACTCCTACGAATAAACTCGAGGTCACCGATGCAAAGGTCACCCTGAAGGACGGCGGCGCTGTTGCCGACCTGACGGCTGTGCCTGTGGGCACAGAGCTCAAGGCTATCGCATACGAGGACACCGAGACCAGCGTGTTCAAGAGCTGGAGCTGCACCGGTCTGGAGCTGACCGAGGAGCAGAGCACCGCACGCGTGGTGTACTTCACCATGCCCGACCATGATGTGAATCTGGTGGCGGAGTTCGTTACTCCTACGAATAAACTCGAGGTCACCGATGCAAAGGTCACCCTGAAGGACGGCGGCGCTGTTGCCGACCTGACGGCTGTGCCTGTGGGCACAGAGCTCAAGGCCACCGCAGACGAGGACACCGAGACCAGCGTGTTCAAGAACTGGAACTGCACCGGTCTGGAGCTGACCGAGGAGCAGCGCACCGCACGCGAGATATACTTCACCATGCCCGACCATGATGTGAACCTGAAGGCGGAGTTCGTTACTCCTACGAATAAACTCGAGGTCACCGATGCAAAGGTCACTTTGAAGGACGGCGGCGCTGTTGCCGACCTGACGGCTGTGCCTGTGGGCACAGAGCTCGTTGCCACCGCAGACGAGGACACCGAGACCAGCGTGTTCAAGAACTGGAACTGCACCGGTCTGGAGTTGACCGAGGAGCAGCGCACCGCACGCGTGGTGTACTTCACCATGCCCGACCATGATGTGAATCTGGTGGCGGAGTTCGTTACTCCTACTAAGCCCGATCCCGCGCCCGAGAACTATAAGCTTATTGTTTCCTATGCAAAGGTCACCCTGAAGGACGGCAGCGCTGTTGCCGACCTGATGGCTGTGCCCGTGGGTACAGAGCTCAAGGCCACCGCAGACGAGGACACCGAGACCAGCGTGTTCAAGAGCTGGAGCTGCACCGGTCTGGAGCTGACCGAGGAGCAGCGCACCGCACGCGTGGTGTACTTCACCATGCCCGACCATGATGTGAATCTGGTGGCGGAGTTCGTTACTCCTACTAAGCCCGATCCCGCGCCCGAGACCTATAAGCTTATTGTCTCCTATGCAAAGATTACCCTGAAGGATGGCAGCGCTGTTGCCGACCTGAAGGCTGTGCCCATGGGTACAGAGCTCAAGGCCACCGCAGACGAGGACACCGAGACCAGAGTGTTCAAGAACTGGAACTGCACCGGTCTGGAGCTGACCGAGGAGCAGCGCACCGCACACGAGATATACTTCACCATGCCCGACCATGATGTGGAACTGACTGCTGTGTTTGAAGTTCCTGCTACTCCCGATCCGGATCCCACTCCTGATCCTAAGCCGAACCCCGACCCCACCCCCGCACCCGGCGGTGACAGTGACGGCGGCGGTGCAGCCATTGTGGCAGTAGCCGCTGTGGGCGGCGCAGCCATTGGCGTGGGTGCCTATATCGCAGGCACCACGGCCTACCTGAAGAGCGTCCTGCCCGAGGGTATGGCCATCCCCGCTAACCGCCAGCAGCTGGCAGTTGCACTGTGGACCGCCGCAGGCAAGCCCGCTACCCAGAGCACTGCACTGTTCAACGATGTGGCAGCAGATGCCGCAGAGCTGCAGGCTATCCGCTGGGTCGTGGATACCGGCCTGATGTCCGCACAGGACGGCAGCTTCAAGCCCGGCAGCCGCGTAGGCCGCATGGAAGTGATCCGCACTTGGAAGACTTACCAGCAGCGCGGCTAAAACCGCTGCCCCTTAACCCCTTATAACCCCGCAGGGACTGCTGCACAGCGCTGTGCGGCAGTCCCTTTTTTGCGTCCCAAAAGGGTGCGCAAGGGCTTTTTTGGGGTTTTTCAGGGCGATTCGATGCATTTCAGGGGCCATTCACGCAGAATTGCTCCATTTTTGCCGCCGTTCGTGGTATACTACAGGCACAGAGCAGTGCTCTGTTCAATATGCCATTCCCGTAATTCCTATAGAGCAGAAAACCGTCCGGTAACCGCAAACCGGGCGGTTTTCTGTTTTTTGCGGGTGCGTGTGGTGCACCGGGTCGTTTCAGCGCATTTGCGGGGCGATTCGTGCCCAAAACCGTCCAAAGCGGGCAAAACGTGGTACACTGGGTACAACAAAAGCGCCCGGCTTGGAGGGCGCTTGAGAAGGAGAGAATCTTATGCAAAAACGGCTCATCAGCATGGTTCTGGCGCTGAGCATGGCACTGACCGCAATGCCGCTGCCCGCCCTTGCCCAGAGCGCCCCGCCCGACACCGCCAAGGCAGCCCGCTGGGCTGTGGAGGCCGGGCTGCTGCCCGACATGGGCGAGGGCGCCTTTATGCCCGGCAAGCGTGTGACCAAGGTACAGGTCATCCGCGCATGGAACCGGCTGAAAAAGCTGGGTCTGGCGAAATAACAATTGCCATCTCCCGATCGATCCTTTCCAATAAGTGCAGCAAGGCCGTCCGGCGAATGCCGGACGGCCTTGCTGCTTTTGGGGGAACGAACCCTCTCAGTCGTCGCTGCGCGGGAGCGCCTGAGAGGGTTTCAAACCGGTGGTGCCCACTTCATCGGGGTCAAAAGAGAACATCCCCCGGCAGGCAGAAACTTTCCCCGCAGAGGGCATTTTCAATCGTTCTCCACCCCGGGACACCCGGCGGCCTGCCATGCGGCGCACAGTACCTCTTTTTCCGCCTTGGAAAGCTTTTTCAGGGCGACTTCCCGGCGCAGGGCGGTGCGTTTGTCCGCGCAGCGCTCTATATAGGCAAAGCCTACCGCGCCGTGGGCGCGGGTGTAGCGCGCGCCCTTGCCGCTCTGGTGCGCTTTCAGCCGGGCGGCGGGGTGGTTCGTCCAACCGGTGTACAGCTGCCCGCCGGTGCAGCGCACCATGTAGACGTAGGCGACGTCAGGCAAGGCGTCCATTGTTTTTCAGCACCTGACGGCAGGCGGCAAGGGCGGTCTCCTTGTCCTTGGCGGTGATGAGGAAGCGGCTGGCGTGGCAGAAGCTGATGCCCGGGATGCCGCTTTTCTGCTCGATGACCTCCTGCGGCTGCCCCGCCCAAGACTGCGGGAAGGGCAGCTTGGACTTTTTGGTCTTGTGGTCGGTGACGCACTGGGCGCTCCACCCGCCGCGCTGGCTGGGGTACACCACAAACAGGGCATCGGTCTTGTACAGACCGTTTTTCCACGGCAGATAGCAGGGCAGCACCACGATGCCGTCGCGGGAGTTGCGGTAGGCCTGCTGCACCTTTTCGTCCGCGCGGTTCACGGCGTTGGCGCTGTCGATCTGGTTCTCCAGGATCTGCTTTGCCACGGCCACCGCCTTGAAAAAGCAGCTGTCCTGATCCTCCTTGGAGTCCCACACCGGGTTGAAAAAGCCGATGGCATCGCACAGGCTGTTCTGCTCGCCGGTGTTGTCGTTCAGGTCCAGCGGCTGGATGAAGTTTTCGTCAATGAGCCGCGCCTGCCGCTCGCCCACAAGACCGGGGCCAAGCACCCGCCACAGCAGGCCAAAGGCCGCGTAGGGCACGCCATTGGCACGGTACTCCCGGGGCTCCTGATGGTGGTCGAACATCCCAAAGCCGATATCGTACACGATGCCGTCAAAATCGTCAGGCACGGTAAAGCCGCGGGTGATCTTGATATCCGGGCGCAGAATTTGCAATAGCGCCGTAGCAAACACGTCATCGGCATGGAACTTGCCGGCGTGGGTAAAACCGTTTGCGGGAATTTTCATGGATTTGATACCTCGTTCTCCTAGTTTCGTCTGGTATCAGTATAGCACAATCCCGCCCGTGGGACAACAAAAAGGAGCTGCCGTACGGGTGCGGCAGCTCCAGATTGGTTCTATTTACAGCGCCGAGTAGCCGAAGCTGTTTACCAGCGCGTCAATGTGCTGCCCGGCCTTGCACAGGGGGCAGTCGCGGGAGTCGAAGCTGGCGTAATCCGGCAGACTGGTGGGGTCGAAGATGGAGGTGACCGGGTAGCCGAGGCACTCGTGGGTGGTGGCGAAAATCGCCGAAAGCCCGGCCACGATGCCGCCGTAGTAGTTCACGGCTTCCACGGCTGCCTGAATGGTGTAGCCGGTGGTGATGGATGCCGCCAGAATGAGGACGTGCTTGCCCTTGACCATGGGAGCAAGATTATCCCGCAGAATGATCTGGCTGCCGGAGGTGTATTCCGGGGTGACGATGTAGATGGTCTTGTGGGCGTTCATATTGGTAAAGCCGTCCTTGGTCAGCTCGTTGGCAAGGCAGGTGCCAATGACCTGTGTGCCGTCCAAGCAGAGCACGGTATCCACGATGGTGTTGTGCTGGTAAGCGCTGACCAGCTCCTTTGCCACGGCTTTTGCCTCGGAAAGGCGGGTCTTTTGGGTGGTCACGTCGATGTAATAGTTGATGTGGCTGTGGCTGGTGGCAAAATGTCCCTTGGCCACCCGCAGGAACAGTTCGCTTTTGCTGGTGGGAAGCTTGACCATGTTGATCATTGTACAGCACTCCTTTTTTCACCGGGCGCAGCTGCGCCGCAAAATACAAAACAGCGCGGCAACCCGTTCCGGTCGCAGCGCTTATTTTTCTTCTCTGCCTCTTTATTGTACTGAAAAATGCCGCTGTGCACAAGACACAAACCTGACGAAAAACCTTGCTTTTTTACAGACATATCGCCGAAAACTTGGATGCAAAGGCCGCTGCCGCCCGGAATGCTGCACCGCAAAGGGTACGCAGCGGCAAGACCGGTACGGCGGCAGGGGAGAAACACGCTTTTTTGCGCAGCACGGAAAATTTTGCAAAAAGGGACTGGTATTTTTGCGGGTTTTGAGTATAATATAATGGATAGTTCAAATTTGAAGTAAAAGGAGAATCACTTCCATGGCACAGGCAAAACAGGATATGGGCTCTGGCAGCGTAAAAAAGCTGATGCTGCAGCTCATGATCCCGGCGGTCGTTGCACAGGTGGTCAACCTGCTGTATAACATCGTGGACCGCATTTACATCGGACATATTGCCGGCATCGGCGCGGCAGCGCTGACCGGCGTGGGACTGTTCACCCCCATCCTTATGCTGCTGAACGCATTCGCCATGCTGGTGGGCGCGGGCGGCGCACCCCGCACCGCCATTGCGCTGGGACAGGGCGACAAGGAGCAGGCAGAGAAGATCATCTCCAACAGTTTTACCATGCTGCTGCTCTTCTCGGTGGTGCTGACCGTGGTGTTCTACGCCGGGGCACCCACCCTGCTGCGGCTCTTTGGTGCCAGTGACGCCACCTTGCCCTATGCGCTGGCGTACAGCCGCATCTACATTCTGGGCTCGGTGTTTGTGCTGCTGGTGCTGGGCATGAACCCCTTCATCACCACGCAGGGCTTTGCCAAGACCAGTATGCTTACCACCGTCATCGGTGCGGTCATCAACATTATTCTCGACCCCATCTTGATCTTTGGTCTGGGTCTGGGCGTGCGGGGCGCTGCCATTGCCACCGTGCTCAGTCAGGCTGTGGGCGCGGTGTGGATCCTGCACTTCCTCACCGGCAAAAAGACCATCCTGCGCCTGCGCAAGGACTATATGCGCCCGGAAAAGAAGGTCATTCTGCCGGTGATGGCGCTGGGCGTCTCCACCTTTGTGATGATGTCCACTGAGAGCCTGCTGTCCATCAGCTTCAGCTCCAGTCTGGCGCGGTACGGCGGCGACGTGGCTGTGGGTGCCATGACCGTCATCACCAGCGCTTCCCAGCTGTGCACCCTGCCCATTCAGGGCATCTGTCAGGGCGGTCAGCCGGTGATGAGCTTCAATTTCGGCGCGGGCAAAAAGTCCCGCGTCAAGGAGGCGTTCCGCTTCCAGCTGCTGCTGTGCAGCTGCTACACCTGTCTGTTCTGGCTGCTCATGATGCTGGCGCCGGGGGCTGTGGCGGGCATCTTCACCTCGGATACGGCGCTGATCGACTACACCACATGGTCCATGCGCATCTACATGGCCGGTATCTTTGCCATGGGCTTCCAGATCGCCTGCCAGCAGAGCTTTATGGCGCTGGGTCAGGCCAAGGTCAGCTTGCTGCTGGCCTGTCTGCGCAAGATCATTTTGCTGATCCCGCTCATCTTCATCCTGCCGCACCTGCTGCCGGACCCGGTATTCGGTGTTTTTCTGGCAGAGCCGGTCAGCGATATTCTGGCAGCCACCATTACCACCATCACCTTCTTCTCCCGCTTCAACGGTATTCTGGAACGGGGCGCTGCGAAGGTGTAATGAAATAGAACAAGCCCGGAAAGTCCGCAGACTTTCCGGGCTTGAATTTTTGGCTTTAAACGGCCTCCGGCTCACCAAGAGCCAGCACCTTCGTCAGCTCGGCCTGCACCTTGGCGTTGGTGGCGTCGGTGACGGCCAGCACATCGGAATAAAACTTTTCCATCTCGTCACGGGTGGAGAAGGTGGCCACATACATCTGGTTGCCCATGGCACCGGACAGTGCCTCGGGGATGCGGTCCACCATGCGCATGTTGTCCTGATACTTCTGCATCAGCTGCTCGTGGCTGTAAACGAAGCTCTTGCCATCCCGGCGGCCGGCAAAGGCGCAGTAGTAGTGCTCACCCACCGGCATATCGGTGCCGCCGAAAGCGATCATGTCCGCCCAGATCTTGTACACGTTGGTGGAGCGGGCAAAGTCGATCATGTCCGGGGTAAAGCCGCCGCAGGGACGCATGTTGACTTCCAGCGCCACGATTTGACCCTTTTTGCCCATGCTGGACTGATTCTCGGTCATGCGGAAGAACTCGAAGTGGACAAAGCGGCTCTTCACTCCAAAGCTCTTGACGGCGGCACGGCCCGCAGCGCGGGTGTCCTCCGGCAGATCCTTGATGATGTAGTAGATGGAGTTGTCATCGTTGTTCACGATGTCCATGATGGACACGGGGCTCACGTTGCCCGCCTCAAAGATGGGGTTGCCGTGGGCATCGATGATGGCATCGTAGCTGTTCACCTCGGCGCGGACGAACTCCTCCATGATGTAAGCCACATCCGGGTGCTCTTTCTCCTTGTAAGCCAGAAATTCTTCCAGTTCCTTGTCGGTGGAAAGGCGGTGGGTATCCGAAGCGCCCACGCCGTTGTCCGGCTTGACTACCACCGGGTAGCCCACCTGCGCCACAAAGGCCTTGCAGCCCGCAAGGTCATCCACCATGTGGTAGCGGGCGGTGGCGATACCGGCCTTCTGATAGTACTCCTTCATCTTGCTCTTGTACTTGATGCGGGGCATATCAGAGGTCTGGAAGCCGCTGGTGATGTGGAAATCGGTGCGCAGGGCGGCATCCCGTTCCAGCCAGTATTCATTGTTGGACTCCAGCCAATCGATGCGACCATACTTGAAGGCGAAAAAGGCCACGGCGCGGTATACCTCGTCGTAGTTTTCCAGACTGTTCACCTTGTAGTACTCGTTCAGGCTTGCCTTCAGCTCCGGCTTCAGCTCCTCGTAGGGCTGGTCGCCGATGCCCAGCACGTTCAGGCCGTTGTTTTTCAGCTCCCGGCAGAACTGCCAGTAGTTCGTGGGGAAGTTGGGGGAGATAAAAATAAAGTTCTGCATAGTATTTGTTGATTCCTCTTTCCGTTGCCTCTATGATTGCAATGCCCCTGCAGGGCGGGACAGATTTTAATATTGGGAAACAACGGCGCGTCCATGGACGCGCCGTTGTGCCATTTTCACAGGATGGGTCACTGCTGGCCCAGAACGTAGGGCATATAGTACGCCACCTGCTTATACCACCAGTTCCAGTCGTGGTTGACATCGTGACCCCACAGGTCTACCCAGATGGGGATATGCTTTGCCTCAAAGATGCGCTTGAGCAGCCATGTGGTGTCCGGCTGTTCCCAGTCGCCCTGACCGCAGCAGATGACAGCTTTCTGGCTGCGGAACAGCTGCATATAGGGGTGATCCTCCGGGAAGTTCTTCATGTAGTCCACGGGGGAGTTCATGTACACCAGCTCGTCCATATAGTCGCCAAAGCCGTAGTGAGCAGTGTAGATGCCGCTGAGTGCCAGACAGCCGCAGAAGATATCCGGGCGGCGCAGATACAGGTTTACCGCGTGGGTGGCACCCAGACTGCAGCCGAAGGCGATGACACCGGGCAGGTCGCTCCAGCCGTTGCGCTGCTGCGCCAGATGCTGAAGCATCGGAGCGGCCTCGCGGGTGATGTAGCGCAGCCACTGCTCATAGCGGCGGATGCGCCAGTAGGGATTGCCCTGTGCGTCCGACCAGGTTTCCTGATCCATGGTGTCGATGGAAAGCACCATGATCTGCCCGGACTCGATCCACGGGGCAAGGGCATCGGTCATGTGGAAGTTTTCAAAATCGAAGAATCGGCCGTCCTGACAGGGAATATACAGCATCGGGCGGCCTGCGTGGCCGTAAAGCTTGCACTCCATATCCCGTCCCAGTTCCGGGCTGTACTCCTTGAAATACTGCATCTCCATGGTGTTTCCTCCTTTGGTGTGGTTATGGTATTGGGGCACCCCTTCTTTTATTCCTCCACCTCATACAGCAGGGTGTGGAACACGAAGGGCAGCTGCTTTTCCCAGCTGGCCTCGCAGTGGGTGCCGCCGGGCACGATGCGGCTGGTCAGGTGGATGCCCCGGGTCATCAGCTTGCCGCTCAAGTTGGAGAATTCCCGGCGGATGCCATCGTGGTTGCCCATCTCCCGGGAGCCGTAATCCATGTACAGCACCGTGCCGGGGGTAAGCTTTGCGCGCCCCACAAGGCCGGAAAGCTTATCCGGTGCCACCCAGATAGAGGGCGACAGCGCTGCGGCGCGGCTGTAAGTATCGTTATATTGCAGCAGGGCGTACAGGCTCATCAGCCCGCCCATGCTGCTGCCGCCGATAAAGGTATGTGCCCTGTCCGGCAGGGTGCGGAAATTTTGGTCGATCAAAGGCTTGAACCGGTGGATGAACCAGCTCATGGTGGCCTGTCCCTTGCCGTCAAAGTGGCCGTAGGTGGGGTCATCGAAGCGGTAGGGGGAATACTCCACCAGACGCTCGTTGTTCGCCCCGGCGTTGCACTCGATGGCCGCCACGATCAGCGGGGTGTCGGTATAGTCCAGATAATCCGCCACGCCCCAGCTTTTGCCGTAGGTGGCATCTTCGTTGAAAAACACGTTCTGCCCATCGAACATATACAGCACGGAAAACCGGCGCTCCGGCTGTGCCTCGTACATGGTGGGCAGATAGACATACGCCCGGCGCTGTTCGGTGCCGTTGACCGCCGGGTAACTCATGCTCCATTTTTTGATCATGGTGCTTCTTTCCTCTCAAATCTTCCTGCAAGGGGCACAGGCGGCAAGCCCACGCCCTTTATAGGTAGTGTAGCACCATGCGGCGGGAATTGCAATGATTATAGAGCAAAGGGACTGCTGCCCCAGACGGTATGCAGCAGTCCCTTTAAAAGCCGTAGGGTGACAGGCGGCTCAATATTTCTTTTCCACAGGCACGATCCAGCCCTTGGTATCGGGCAGCTTGCCCCACTGCATACCGGTCATGGTGTCGTACAGCTTCTGGGTGACAGGGCCGATCTTGCCGTCGCCGATGAAGGCGTGCTCGCCCTTCCAGACCAGCTCCTTGACAGGGGAGACGACAGCGGCAGTACCGGTGCCGAACACCTCTTCCAGCTTGCCTTCGCGGGCAGCAGCCATGATGTCGGCAATGGCGATCTTGCCCTCAACGACCTCGTAGCCCCAGTCCTTCAGCAGTTCGATGCAGCTGCGGCGGGTGACGCCGGGCAGCACGGTGCCCACGGTAGCGGCGGTGTACACCTTGCCGTCGATCTTAAACATGATGTTCATGCTACCAACTTCTTCAACGTACTTCTTTTCCACGCCGTCCAGCCACAGCACCTGTGCGTAGCCCTGCTCCTCGGCCAGCTCACCGGCCTTGATGGAAGCGGCGTAGTTGCCGCCGCACTTGGTAAAGCCGGTCAGACCCGGGGCGGCGCGGATATACTCATCTTCCACATAGATGCGCACGGGGTTGATGCCCTCGGCGTAGTAAGCACCGGAGGGAGCGCAGATGATGCAGAAGATATAGTGCTTGGAAGCGTGCACGCCCAGACCCACATCATTGGCAAAGATGAAGGGACGGATGTACAGAGAAGCGCCATCGGTGTGGGGTACCCAGTCGCGGTCCACGTCCACCAGAGCCTCGACGGCCTGAATGTAGTCCTCTACCGGGATCTTGGGGATGCACAGACGGTCGGCAGAATCCTGAAAACGCTTGGCGTTGCAGTCCGGGCGGAACAGCTGCACGGTGTCGTCGGCAGTGCGGTAGGCCTTCATGCCCTCAAAGATCTCCTGTGCGTAGTGGAACACCACGGTAGCGGGGTCCAGCTCAAAGGGGCCGTAGGGGACGATGCGGGCATCATGCCAGCCCTCACCCTCGGTGTAATCCATGACGAACATGTGGTCGGAGAACTTTTTGCCGAAGCCAAGCTTCGTCTCATCGGTGGGCTTTGCCTTGGGCGTAGCCGTGCGGGTGATCTTGATATCCAACATAGTGAGTTTCCCTCTTTCCTTTTATGCGCGTGCGCACGATTTCCGGCGCTTTATGACACAAATGTTGGTTTCTATTATAATATTCCCTGCCGGTTTTGCAAGGAATCAAAAAATGTTTCATCTTTCCACCGGTAAAGTTGCACCAGATTGTGAGCACAATGGTGTGCAAACTGCCAAATCTATGGTACAATAGGGGCACAGAGCACTTTTGCGGGGCACAGCCCCGCTTTTCTACGGAAGGAGCATACTGCCATGATCGACAGCGTTATTTTTGATATGGACGGCCTGATGTTTGACACCGAGCGGGTCTGGGCTACCCTGTGGGAGCCTGCACTTGCCACCCTTGGGCTTTCTTATAAGGAAGGGCTGGACGTTGCCGCCCGCGGCACGGCAGGGGACACCATGCGGGCGGTGCTGCGCCGCTTCTACGGGGAAAACTGCGACACGGACGCCATCATCGAGGCGCTGCACGCACAGGCGGAAAAGGCGTTTCAGGCACCGCCGCCCAAAAAGCCCGGACTGGACGAAATTCTGACATGGCTGGATGCGCAGCACATCCCTATGGCAGTGGCCTCCTCCAGCCGGATGGCGTCTATCCGGCACCATTTGGACGGCTGGGGTCTGACCCACTATTTTAAGGTGATCGTCTCCGGCGAGCAGTTCTCGGCCTCCAAGCCCAACCCGGAAATTTTTCTGCGGGCAGCGGAGGCGCTGGGCACTGCGCGTGACCGCACCCTTGTGCTGGAGGACAGCTACAACGGCGTGCGCGCCGGTGCCGCCGGCGGTTTTGTCACCGTGATGGTGCCGGACATGGCACCCGCCAACGACGAGATGCGCCGTCTGTACACCGCCGAGTGCTGCGACCTGTACGAGGTGCTGGAAGGCTTGCAGAAGGGGAGATTCTGATTGTGAAAATACAATGCCGGACAGCCCGCAGGCTGTCCGGCATTGTGCTATTTTAACGTGCTTTTTTTCTGCGGCGGAGCTTGCGCACCAGTTTGCGGAGCAGCAGCACAAGGCACACCACCAGCAGAATGACGGTGAGGATCAGACCGAGAAGGATAAAGGCAAAGCGGTTGGGCTTTTTCAGCAGCGCGGAAAGGCTGCGGCTGTCCTCTACCTTTTTGCGGTCGTGCAGGGTGCTGTAATAGTCCGGCACGTTGCCGATGCCGTCGCCGTCGGTGTCCTCGAACGAGGCCATGTACCGCGCAATGGCGTCCCAGCCCTTCAGCTCCCTGCCGTTTTCGGTCAGGATCACGTCCTCAAAATCTTCGATGGGAGTGCCGTCGGCGTATTTCGGCACGATGGACAAAATGCCGTAGGACATATCCGTCACGGCGCTCAGCATCTGCCCGCTGTAAAGGTCTGCCACAATGCGGTACAGCTTGTCGTCCTGCAGCTCCACGCGCTGCCCGTCCTTGACCAGATAGACGTCTGTCACCTTGTTCAGCAGCAGACGGTGGGGGTTGTAGGTAAAGTTCAGGCCGCTGCAATACAGCCGCGCGGTGGTCATGAAATCCGACACGGAAGCGTCGATCTCGGCGGCGGTGCGCAGTTCCTTGCCGGTGAGGTAGACTTCGATGAGGGGATAACCCGGCACGCCGTCCGCGCCGATGCCCAGCGAGAAGGAGTTGAACACCTGCTCCACTGTGATATCGCCCCGGGCGTAGGTGTCGCGCACGGTGCCGCTGGGCACCACCGCCAGATCTACCGGCACGCCGTCATAGTCGGCGGCATTCTCCACCGCGTACACATAGGCGTCCGCGATGATATCGCCCAGATTGTGCTCGGTGTGCACCTTGCCCAGATCTTTCAGGCTGGAGAAAACAACATCGTTTTCTGCCAGCACCTGATCTTTGGTGTAGCCGAACTGCGCCAGATAGTCCTCGTCCACCGTGTCCATAAAGCGGTCGATGACCTCTTGCGTTTCCGCATCAGCGGGGATATCGGCAGTGATGGGAATCAGCTGGTAATCGGTCACCTGCCAGCGGCCGTCCGCTTTCTGTGCCATGGAAAGGCTGCCCAGATTTTTGCCGTACTCGCCGCAGGAGACCACATAGGTGTCCCCGTGCCGGATGGGCTCCTGGATGCGGCTGTGGGTGTGGCCGCTCAGGATGAGGTCAAGGTCAGGCACACCCTTGGCCAGCAGCTCGTCCTCAGATTTTTTGGGGTCGTCCCATGTGCCGCTGTGGGAAACGCAGACGATCATGTCCGCATCTTCATTTGCCTTGATCTCTGCCACGGTGGCTTTGACCGCCTGTACCGGGTCCTTGAATTTTAGCTCGCAGGTGGGTGCGCAGGAGAGGGCGTCCTTGCCGAAAACGCCTACCACGGCAATGCGCACATCGCCCTTTTGCAACACGGTGTAGTCCTGCACGCCGTAGGCGGCAAAGGCGTCTTTGAGCAGCTGCTGTCCCTCGGTGAGGCCGGCGACCTCCATGGCATCCCAGTCCACATTGCAGACCACGATGGACGGGACGGCATCGCCGGAGGTGCGGGCGCTGGTAAGCATATTGGCAAGCCCCTTGGAGCGGTAATCGAACTCGTGGTTGCCGAAGGTGGTCACATCGTAACCCATGTAGCCCAGCATCCGCAGCTCTGCGGCCTGCGTTTCAAACACCGTCTGGATCAGGGTGCCCATGGAAAAGTCACCGCCATCGATCACAAGGGTGTCCGGGTCTTTGGCGCGCTGCGCCTTGATGAGGGTGTTGGCGCGGGCAAAGCCGCCAATGTCCGTCTCCTCATCCTCCACCACGGTGGTAAAGGTATTCAGGTGGGAGTGGGTGTCGTGGCTGAACAGGATGTCCAGCGTTTTGCCCGTCTCCGGTGCCTGCCCATAGGCGGCGGGAATGCCCAGCAGCACCGAAAACAGCAGCAGCACGGCCACCGTCATGGCGAAAAGCTTTTTCATGGCGTGTTCTCCTTTGTTGCGTCCTTATTTTTTCGGCTCAGCCGAATTTTTACAGCATCGGAAAAAGTAATACCACTCTATAAAAATAAACTATCTGCACGCTATTTTAGCATAAATGCACAAAATAAACAAGACGGCAGTTGCCTTTTTGCGCCGATATGCAACGCTTTTTATAAAAAAGACGCAGTACCTCCTCAGCCGCCTGCGGATGAACTCCCTCTGGCGCAGGACGATTTTGAATGGCCTCCGCTTGCGCTCTGGCCATGTTCAGCGGAAAAAATATTTTAAATTTTGCGTTTGTCGCGCTCTGCGGAGCGCTCCAAACGCTATTTTCACGGGAGGGATATCCCGCAAAAACAAAACCAGCCAAGCCCGCAGGCTTGGCTGGTTTGAAAGCAATCGGTATTCCCTGATCAGGCACCCACGATCAGGCGCACGGCACCGTAGATGCCGGCGTCATTGCCAAGGCTGGCGGCCTTGATGGGGGTCTCCTTGCAGGACTGGAAGGCGTACTCCTTATAGTGGCGCACCAGCGGGGTGAACAGGACTTCTCCGGCGCGGGCCACGCCGCCGCCGATCATGAACATTTCGGGGTCGGTGGTGGCGGCAATGTTTGCCAGTGCCATGCCCAGCGTGGAAGCCATCTCGTCCACCTCGCGGGCAGCCAGTGCATCCCCGGCGCGGGCGGCGTCGAACACGTCCTTGGCTTCAAAGTCCTTGCCGCGCAGGGTGCAGGCGGTGTCCGGGTTTGCGTCCAGCAGCTTCTTCATGCAGCGCACAACGCCGGTGGCGCTGGAATACTGCTCCAGACAGCCGCGCTTGCCGCAGCCGCAGACGGCGGTCTCGTGGGGGTTGACGGTGATGTGGCCGATCTCGCCGCCGGCACCGTGAGCGCCGTCGATGACCTTGCCGTTCACGATGACGCCGCCGCCCACGCCGGTGCCCAGCGTGACCATGACGGCGCTGCGGCAGCCCTGTGCCGTGCCCATCCAGATCTCGCCCAGAGCAGCCACGTTGGCGTCGTTGCCCACCAGCACCCGGATGCCGCCCAGCAGCTCGCTGAGCTCAATGGAGACGTTGCGGTTGCCCCAGCCGCCAAGGTTTGCACACACAATGGGCACGATGCTGGAATCCAGCACCGGGCCGGGCACGCCCAGACCGACACCCTCGACCTCGTCTGCGGACAGACCCTTTTCCTGCATCTTCTGCTGCACGGCAGCAGCCAGATTTTCCAGAATGTGAGCGCCGTTATTGGAAGTATCGGTGCTTACCTCCCACTTTTCCAGCAGCTTGCCGCTGGTGGTGAACAGGCCGACCTTGGCAGTAGTGCCGCCCAGATCAATGCCAAATGCGTATTCCTTCATGTCATTTACCCCTTTGATGCGGATGCGCCGCATTTTTTATCAGTATTTTATAGTATACCATATTTTTCCGCAAAAGAGCAGTACTGCGGCGGCATTTCGTGCAATCGGACTGAAATCTGTGTAAAATTTTAGGCAGTTCCACAAGGGGATTCAGCGCACGGTGTTGGTCAGCGTGCCGATTCCCTCGATCTCGCACTGCACGGTGTCGCCCGGGTGCAAAAACTGCGGCGGGTCCATGCCCATGCCCACCCCGGCAGGGGTGCCGGTGGCGATGATGGTACCGGCTTTCAGGGTCATGCCCTGCGAAAGCTCGTGGATGACATGGTCGATATCAAAAATTTGCAGCTTGGTGTTGGAATCCTGCCGCAGCTCGCCGTTCACCCGGCTGCGGATGGGCAGCGCGGGCGGGTAGGTGTCAAATTCATCGGCCGTGACGATGCAGGGCCCCATGGGGGTAAATCCGTCCAGACTTTTGCCGAAATACCACTGCTTGTGGGCGGTCTGCACGTCCCGGGCGGAGACATCGTTCAGGATGGTGTAGCCGAACACATAGTCTTTGGTCTGCCCGGCGGGCACATCCTTGGCGTCCTTACCCAGCACCACAGCCAGCTCACACTCGTAGTCCAGCTTCTGCACAAGGTCGGTGTGTGCTTCGATGAAGCCACCGTCCGGTACCGCGCGGCTGACTCGCTTGGAGAAGTAGATGGCGTCCTGATGCTGGGTGGAAAAGGCGTCCGCAGAGTACTTTTCGGCCTCGTCCGAGTGCGCCATATAGTTGATGCCCAGACAGACCACGTCCTGC
Organism: Faecalibacterium sp. IP-1-18; assembly: GCF_023347355.1. NCBI lineage: Bacteria > Bacillati > Bacillota > Clostridia > Eubacteriales > Oscillospiraceae > Faecalibacterium > Faecalibacterium sp. IP-1-18. Next base: position 2,768,660 of record NZ_CP094472.1, on the reverse strand, counting down.
GCGGGGCAGGGGATGGGGCTTTGCAGGGTGACGGCCTCCACCGGCAGCGCGGGGATGCCGCTGATGGCCAGCTGCAAGCCGAACCGCACCTGCGGGGTGAGGAAGGGAATGGCGTCAGACAGGGTCTCGTAGGAGAGCCCCAGCCAGCTCAGCGGCCAGACCTGTGTGCCGTCCTGCGAGAGGATGGCGGGGTCCTCCACACCGTCCGGCAGACGGCAGGTAACAAAACGCATACAGTCTCCCTCCTCTCAGTGCCGGTAGGCGATGGCGTTGCGGATGCGGTCGGCTTCCGCTTCTCCCGCCAGCTGACGTACCAATTCCAGCGCAAAGGGGATAGCACCGCCCAGACCGTAGCTGGTGGTGATGTTGCCATCCACGACCACCTCGGCGTCCAGCACATGGGCGCCGGTCAGCTTGTCCTGAAATGCAGCGTGAGCGGTGGCGTTTTTGCCCTCCAGCAGACCCAGTGCTGCCAGCACGCTGGGTGCGGCGCAGATGGCGGCTACCTTTTTGCCCACCTTTGCAAAGGCGATGCAGGTGTCGGTCACCGTCTTGTTGGCGGCAAGGTTCGGCGTGCCGGGAATGCCGCCGGGCAGCACCACCAGATCTACATCGGAATAATCGACCTCCTCTGCCAGCGCATCAGCGGTGATGTGCACCTTATGGCTGCTCAGAATCTCCCGGCTGCCGGAAGCACTGGCCACCAGCACCTCCACCTTGGCGCGGCGGAGCAGATCCACCACCAGCAGAGCTTCGCACTCCTCGGTGCCCTCCGCAAAAAATACAACAGCTTTTGCCATAAGAATAACCTCCTGTTCAAATCTTAAAAAGAAAAGCCGCGTGCCGCAGCTTTGGGCGGTACGCGGCTTTTGTATCAGTCAGCGGCCTTTTTTTCAGCTTCCAGCAGCGCACGCAGCACACTATCGTCCGCGCTCAGCACCCGGCTGACCCGGCTGATGATGGCGCTGGACGCGCCGGTCTTGTCCATGATCTCGGTGTAGATGCACTTGTCGGCCAGCAACTCGGCAATGTTGTAGCGCTGCTCCATTGCGCTGAGTTCCGAATAGCTACACACGTCCTGCAGAAAACGATAGCATTCCTCCGGGGTCTTGAGCTGCAGAAAAGCCCGGTACAGGCCGGAGTTGCCGGTGGGATGATCTTTCGCCATGATAGTCTCCTTTTTTGCACAAAATGCCCGCAGACAGCGGCTTTATTACACTACATCAGTGTAGTACAAACGCGGATAAATTTCAATGGCTATTTTGTGATTTTTCGGAAATCAGCTCAGGGTGTGCTCATACACCAGCTCGTTGCGGGGCACGGTGCCGTTTTCCTGCTCGGCGGGGCGCAGTTCGCGGTAGCGCAGCGCCTTGAAGAACTGCTGTACCGGCAGCGCCTTGGCGTGGATGGTGCACCACACCCGGCCTTTGCCCTCGCCCTTGGCCAGCCGCTCACAGGTCTGCACGATATCCCGGCCGATGGCTTTGCCGCGGTATTCCGGCTTGAGGTACAGGTGCATCAGGTGCAGGGCGGCGTTCTCCATCTTCCACGCAAAGTAGCCGATGAGCTTGCCCCCCAGAAACACCAGAAAATAGTTCACGTCATTGTCGATGTCCGTTTCAATGGCGTCGGCGCTTTGCAGCTCCTCCACAAGGGTGTCCAGCTGCTTTGCGGGGTAGTAGCGCTTGTAGACCTCGTGCCACAGCTCGCTGGCAAGGTCGGCGGTGTTGTGGATGTATTTGGCCTTTGCGACCAGCTTGTAATCAGGCTTCATAAAACTCCTTATACTTTTACAATGTAGTCCGGTTTGCGGGGCGCGGCGGGCTTGGGTGCGGCGGCGGGGTAGCCCAGAATGCAGTGGCCTACGCCGATCCAGTCGCCCTCGATGCCCCACTGTTTCAGCAGTGCCTTGCCCTCGGCGGAGTCGAACTCCTCCCTGGCGCGGTTGATCCAGCAGCTGCCCAGCCCCAGCGATGCGGCAGCCAGCATCAGGTTGCCCATGACAAGGCTGCCGTCCTGCACGGCGCAGTTTGCGTGGGCATCGGCCAGCACCACCAGAATGGTGGGCGCGCCGTACATGGGGTCGCTGTCGGCGCCCATGACGGCGGCGTTCATCCGGGTCAGCTGGGCACGGGTGGCGGCATCCTGCACGACCACGATCTTAGCGCTCTGGCGTCCCATAGCGCTGGCGGCGTAGGTGCCGGCCTCCAGTACGGCGTCCAGCTCGGCATCCGTGATCTGCCGGGGCTCGTAGGCGCGGCAGCTGCGGCGGCTGCGAATGGTTTGTAAAGTCTCGTTAGTCATGAAAGATCCCCTCCTTAATAGTGGATGGCTTTATTGTACCACAACCTGCGCCAGAGTGCAAAGTGCCCGCCGGTAAAAATCATGATCGGTTCCTGAAAACGTTCCCGACGCAAAAACACGGCAGAATGCACAAAAAACAAAAGAAAGATTATGGAAAAGCATTCTTGTTGCCAGCGGGCAAATCGGGTATAATAGGGCTACCATAGCGGAAAGGAGTTGTGCTCTATGGCAAAGGCATCGCAGGTCGTCATTATGGAGGGGGAATACTACATTATCAAGGCCCCCAATGGGAAGGTACTGGAAGTAAAGGATTTCAACACGGAGAACGGCGCCGGTATCCAGCTGTGGAGCTATGCGGGCCATCCGTGGCAGCAGTGGCAGTTTGTGGACGCGGGCGAGGGACGCTGGCGCATCCAGAACCGCTTTACCGGCAAGATGATCGATCTGGCGCTTGGCGGTGTGGTGGAGGGCACATGGCTGCACCAGTGGAGCCGCACCAGCGGGCTGAGCCAGTGCTGGGCGCTGGAACCTACCCGCAGCGGGCGCACCCGCATCCGCAATGTGCTGGCGGATAAATACATCGACCTTGTGGGCATGAACACCGCCAATGGCGCACAGGCGCAGATCTGGAACTATGTGGCGGGCGGCAATCAGGAGTGGACGCTGGAACGCATCGATCCCGACGTTGCCCAGACCGGCAAGCGTGCAGGGGAGGCCAAAGACCCCCAGCCCACCCCCAGCCAGCGCAAGCACCAGAACGACTTGGTGCGCAAGCTGAACAGCGCAGGCAAGGGCCGCGCCGGGCGCAAGGCATAAATCGAAAAACGCTTCCGCTGCTTTGTGGGCATCCGCAGCGGAGGCACTTCCCAAAGGGCTGCTGCACAGCGTTTCATGCAGCAGCCCTTTCTTATGAAAAGAGATACGGTCAGCGGCCCCGCCCGCTCAGACGCTGACAAAAACATCGGACAAAAAAGGAGAACGACCAATGAACTTAGGCGCATTTATGGACCCGGAATTTCCCATCTTCAGCACTACGCTCTGCTATCTGGAGCGGGAGGACGCTTATCTGATGCTGCACCGCATCAAAAAGCAGGACGACTACAACCACGACAAATGGGTGGGTGTGGGCGGCAAATTTGAACGGTTTGAAAGCCCGGAGGACTGCCTTGTGCGGGAGGTGCGGGAAGAGACCGGCCTTACCCTGACGCGCTACCGTGCCCGGGGACTGCTGACCTTTGTGTGGGGCAACATGACCGAGTTTATCCATCTGTACACCGCCGACCGGTGGGAGGGCGAGATGATAAGGGGCGATGCCTGCGCCGAGGGCGAATTGCAGTGGGTGCAAAAGTCTGAGGTGCAAAAACTGCCCATCTGGGAGGGAGATAAGCTCTTTTTCCGTCTGCTGGAGGAAGAGCACCCCTACTTTTCCCTCAAGCTGGTGTATGACGGCGACACCCTGAAACAGGCCGTGCTGGACGGAAAACGCATCGTATAAAAAGGTGCAAAATATATGGACTTATGGTGGGATGCAACTGTTTGGATAAAATAGACATAAAAAGAAAAGATTTTTCAGCACTTAAATCAGGACGCGTGCAGAAAAAACAAAAAATACTGACAGATGTGCCATCGAATAAGGACTTTTGACGCATTTTAATAGAAAAAAGAAAAAACCACTTTCTTTTTTTGCAAAAATATGTTACTATTCTGTTACGGAACTGTGGACAGCCTGCAACCAGAGACTGTCTGTAAACACAAACATTTCTTAAGGAGGAATGTGTCTTATGATGAAGTATCTCCAGAAACTGGGCAAAGCGCTGATGCTTCCCGTCGCTGTGCTGCCGATCTGCGGCATCCTGATGGGTCTTGGTTATGCCCTCGCTCCGGGCGTTATGGGCGTTCCCGGTGCACCGACTTCCGGTGCAGCTTATACCGTCGGCTTCCTGCTGGTCAAGGCAGGCGGCGCTCTGATCGATAACATGGCATGGCTGTTTGCCATTGGTGCCGCTGTCGGCCTGGCTGACAACGACGGTACCGCAGGTCTGGCCGGTCTGGTCAGCTACCTGATGATGCAGCAGCTGCTGAGCCCCGGCGTGGTCGGCATGGTGCGCACCCTGGAAGAGGGCACTGCTACCTACATTGCCTTCCAGAAGGTCGCCGGCAACTCCTTCATCGGCATTCTGGCCGCTGTTGTGGGTGCTGCCTGCTACAACAAGTTCAAGAATACCCAGCTGCCTGACTGGCTGGCATTCTTCTCCGGCAAGCGCTTCGTTGCGATCGCTACCGGTCTGATCTCCATTCTGGTGTCCGTTGTTCTGCTGTTCGTCTGGCCCGTCATCTTCGACGCACTGGTCGCTCTGGGCAAGGGCATCGCTGGCATGGACGGCATCGGCGCCGGCATCTACGCCTTCCTGAACCGTCTGCTCATCCCCACCGGCCTGCACCACGCTCTGAACAACGTGTTCTGGTTCGATACCATCGGTCTGGGCGACCTGAGCCACTTCTGGGCTGGCGAGACTTCCGCTGATGTGGACTGGAGCCTTGGTATGTATATGTCCGGCTTCTTCCCCTGCATGATGTTCGGTATCATGGGCGCTGCTCTGGCTATGGTCAAGACCGCTAAGAACAAGAAGGCCGCTATTGGTCTGGTTCTGTCCGCTGCAATCTGCGCATTCGTCTGCGGCGTTACCGAGCCCTTCGAGTTCGGCTTCATGTTCCTGTGCTTCCCGCTGTACGTTGTGTACTCCGCTCTGTACGGCATCTTCACCATCATCACCTACTACACCGGTTTCCGTGCTGGCTTCTGCTTCTCCGCAGGTGCTACCGACCTGATCTTCTCTGCATCCCTGCCCGCAGCTGCTAAGACCTGGATGATCATTCCTCTGGGCATCGCAGCATTCCTGGTGTTCTACTTCGTGTTCTACTTCGCCATCACCAAGTTCGACCTGAAGACCCCCGGCCGTGAGGATGACGACGAGGAAGCTGAGAAGAAGGTCGTTCTGGCCAACAACAACTACACCGAAGTCGCTTCTGCTGTTCTGGCTGCTGTCGGCGGCAAGGAGAACGTGAAGGACGTTGGTTACTGCGCAACCCGTCTGCGTTTTGAGGTGAAGGATAACGCCAAGGTCGACGAGAAGGCTGTCAAGGCTGCCGGTGCTGCCGGTGTTATCCGTCCCAGCAAGAACGCTTGCCAGGTCATCATTGGCACCAAGGTTCAGTTCGTGTACGACGAGCTGAAGAAGATGCTGTGATCCTGCACTTCTGAAAAGAATGAACTGCAAAAGTCTGGTTGATTTTGCAGTATGAACCGGGCCGCCGGGGGCGGGGTGCACAGCGCCCCCTCCCGGCGGCTCGCTTTTTGTACACAGCGGTACAATGTTCACACAAAAGGACTTTTGTAAAAACACCCGGCGTGCTATACTGGGTGAAAAGCAAAAAGCTGTTTTCGTAAGCGGGGTGCAATGCTTATGAAAACGGCTTCAAGGAAAGAACGAGGTGTTTTGTATGATCCTTCAGAATGCACTGGTCTATACCCCGCGCCACACTTTTGAGCGCGGCACCATCATCATCCGCGATGGCCGTATCGTGCCCTTTGCCGCCCCGGAAGAGGGCGAAGAGGTGCTGGACGCCGAGGGGCTGTACGCCCTGCCGGGCCTTGTGGATATCCACTTCCACGGGGCAATGGGCAAGGATTTCTGCGATGGCACCGAGGAGGCCATCCAGACGCTGGCGGATTTTGAGGCCAGCAAGGGCGTGCTGGCCATCTGCCCCGCCACCATGACCTACCCCGAGGAGATCCTGAACAAGGTAATGGACGCCGCTGCCGCCCATAAAAACGGCAAGGGCGCCGACCTTGTGGGCATCAACATGGAAGGCCCCTTCATCAGCCCCAAAAAGGTGGGCGCACAGAACCCGGAGTATGTGCAGGGCGCAGACGCCGCCATGTTCCGCCGTTTGCAGAAGCGTGCGGGCGGTCTGATCAAGCTGGTGGACGTTGCACCCGAAGAGCCGGGCAATCTGGACTTTATCAAGGAGTGCCATAACGAGGTGCGCATCTCCATCGCCCACACCTGCACCGACTACGACACCGCCGTCAAGGCCTTTGAAGCCGGTGCCACCCACATGACCCACTTGTACAATGCCATGCCCGGCATCACCCACCGTGCGCCCGGCCCTATCATTGCAGCCATGGAGCACGATGCCGAGGTGGAGCTGATCACCGATAACGTGCATATTCACCCCGCCATGGTGCGGTTCACCTTCAACACCTTCGGGGACGACCGCGTCTGCCTGATCGCGGACAGCGCCATGTCCTGCGGCCTGCCGGACGGCCAATACAGTCTGGGCGGACAGGCCATCACGGTCAAGGGACCCCGCGCCACCCTGACCGAGCACCCGGACACCATTGCGGGCAGCAACACCTGTCTGTACGACTGCATGAAGCGCGCCGTGCTGGAGATGAACGTGCCGCTGGAAAGCGCCGTCCGCGCCGCCAGCGAGACCCCCGCCAAGAGCATCGGCGTGGATAACGACTACGGCAGCCTTGCCGCCGGACGCTACGGCAACGTGATCCTTGCGGACAAGGAGCTGAACATCAAGGCTGTCATCCAGAAGGGTGTCCGCATCGTCTGAGTTTTGTAAAAAAGTGATGCCGGGCAGCCGCAGACTGCCCGGCATCATGCTGTAAAACTACGCTTTCCGCAAAAAATCAGACCTTGAACAGCGGGGTGCCGGGAGCGACATCGCCCTCTGCCAGCATCTTCACTTCGTCGCCCGCACCATCGGTCACGATGATGGCGGTGGCGGTGGGGTGGCCGGCGGCGCGGATGGCGTCCAGATCCACCTTCAGCAGCGGGGTGCCGGCGGTGACCTTCTGGTTTTCCTTGACCAGAACGGTAAAGCCCTGACCCTTCATGTCCACGGTGTCCATGCCGACGTGGATCAGCAGCTCGATGCCGTCGTTGCTGGTAATGCCCACAGCGTGCAGGGTGGTGGCGATCTGAGTCACAGTGCCGTCAAAGGGGGCGTACACGGTGTCGCCGGTGGGCTCGATGCCGCAGCCGGGGCCCAGAATGCCCTGTGCAAAGGTCTCGTCCGGGATGTCGGCCTGTGCCAGCACCTTGCCCTGCAGCGGGGTCAGCACGGTCTTGCTCTGGTTGGTGAACTTAGCGGTGTTTTCGTCCTTGGACTTGCCGCCAAAAAGCTTGTCAAAAAAACCCATAAGTATCATTCCTTCCTGTCATTATTCAAGGGGACGGCAGAAGCAACAAAATGTTTGCCGACCCTGAAGTGTTTACCTGTATAAAAAGATACCATATCGCGCACCAAAATGCAAGAAACGCGGGGACTTTTTCTCCGGGACTTTTTCTCCATGCTATCATGGCAGAGGATTCTGCCTTTTTGCCGGGGGCTGCCCCGGAAGGGGCACTTCCCGGCGGTGACCCCTCTTCTACGCTGCCGCTAATTTTCACTTTACAAATGCCGCAAGAACCGTTACAATTACAATCAAAGCAGTGCCGAAAGGCCGTTCGTTTTCATCCACCGCGCGCAACCGTTCCGACAGCGCTGGGGCTGCGCAGAGCTTTCTTGATCAGGAGGTTTTTTGCATGAAAAAGATCACGCGTCGTACCGTTCTCCGTGTCTCGGGGCTGGCAGCCGCCTCGTTGGCTCTGTCCGGCTGCGCGCCCGCCGGCAGCGCCTGTGTGGGCAACGGTTTTTCCGACTGGCTGCAGCAGACCTTAGGGAAGAGCGACGGCGCCGTCTCTTCTGAAAGCACCGAAGCCGCAGCCCCGGACGCAGGAGCGGCATCCGAAGCCCCGGCAGAGAGCGCCGACAGCAGCCTGCCCGCCTATAACGCCGACCCCCTTACCGGCGAGCCGCGCCGCAGCAACGGCCGTATTGTCGGCGTGATGGTGAACAACATCAGCAACACCCAGCGGCAGAACGCCCGCCCGCAGCGCGGCATCGGCTCGGCTGACCTGCTCATTGAGAGCAAGGTGGAGGGCGGCATCTCCCGCTTCTGCGCGGTGTACCACGATGCCAACGCCATCCCGGAGGTGGGCCCGCTGCGCTCCGGCCGCGACCAGTTTTTGCAGCTGCTCATGCCGTGGCAGGCGCTGTACTACCACGACGGCGAAAGCGCCCCCTGCACCAAGTTCATCAACGTGTATAACTACTCCGGCCTGAACATCGGCGGCAAGAGCTATTTTAATACCACTACTCACCCCCATGTGGCGCACCGCGACAGCCGCGGCCGCAACGTGGCGTATGAGCACACCGAGTTCACCTCCGGCGCTGAGATCCGGCAGGCTGCCGCCAACGCAGGCATCGGGCTGGAATATCCCTACGAGAGCACCTTCTTCCGCTTTGCGGACTACCGCACCGGCGCAGAGAACAAGATGTCCGGTGCTGCCGCCGCCAAGACCATCAACATCGTGCACTCGGACAGCTACAAGACCACCTTCAGCTACAACCGCTGGGAACGCCTTTATAAAATGTCCATGTACAGCCGCGCCGACGGTGCTTTTGAAAACACCGTGGACGAGCTGACCGGAAAGCAGCTTGGTTTTACCAACCTGCTGGTCTGCTTTGCAGGCATCGCGGACTACCCCGGCGACTCCGGCGGCGTGCAGCAGGTGGACTATGTGTCCGGCGGCGAAGCCTATTTCTTCACCCGGGGCGCGGTGCAGCACGGCACATGGCAGAAGGCATCCCCGGAGCACCCGCTCAAGGTCTATGCCGCCGACGGCAGCGAGCTCTGCTTCAACCGCGGCAAGACCTATCTGGCCATCGTGGACGACGACGAGTGGCAAAACTTTAACTATCAGTAAGGGGAGAGACCCATGAAACGCAAATGGAGCCTGCGCCTTGGTGCAGCCGTGCTGTGCGCGGTGCTGCTGGGCAGCTGCGGGGGCACCGCCGCTGCGCCGGCAGAAAGCACCGCCCCGGCAGACCCGCTTACCGGGCAGCAGCTGCTGTACCCGGAGCAGCGGGCGGCGGCGGTGGTCATCGAGAACACCACCGGCAGCACTACCCAGTGGGGCATCGGCAGCGCCTCGGTGGTGCTGGAAGCCCTGACCGAGAGCGGCAGCTCTACCGAGCTGTGTCTGGTATACCCCGCCCTCAGCGCCATGCCCGTGGTAGGGCCGGTGACGCGCGGGCAGGACTTATACTGGCGGCTGCTCAGCGGGCAGCAGGTGCTGCCCATCCAGTGCGGCAGCAGCGCATACGCCAAACGGTATCTGGAATACTACAATCTCCGCGCGGTGGACGCGCAGGAGGTGGGGTGCAACGCCTTTGTCAGCACCGGTTACAGCTGGAACAGCACGCCCCTGTGGCGCACCAGCGGCAAAGCCGTTTCCTCGGTGCTGGACAGCCTGAGTATCTCTGCCGCCGTGAACCAGAACGCCGCCGGCAGCGAGAGCGAGACGGCAGGCGTTCTGCCCGCTCTGCTGCCCCAGCGGGACACCGGTCATCTGCCGGATGCAAACGCCGCCGATGCGGTAAACGTGACCGTGAATTTCCAGTCCGGCGGAGCCACCGGCTTTGTCTATGACGACGCCCTTGCCGCCTACGGGATGCTGCACGCCGACGGCACCCCGCAGCTGGATGCCAACACCGGCACACAGGCAGCCTTTGACAATCTGCTCATCCTGTACAGCGGCTCCTCCCTGCGGGACGACGGCCGCACGCTGGACTACGACCTTTCCATGGGCGGCGGCGTCTGGCTGAACGGCGGACACCTGTGGCAGATCACATGGACGCAGGGCACCCAGAGCACCCTTGCCCTCTACGATTCCAACGGCAAGCCGCTGGAACTCCCGGCAGGGCGCAGCTACATCGCCCTGCTTTCCAGCCTTACCGGGCAGGAGCTGCTGGTGCAAAGCAGCACCGGCGAAGCGCTGGTAGGTGCCGGGTGACCACGGCAGAAGAGCCTGAGAAGGCGCACGCCGGGAGAAACTCCCCCAGTCTCGCTGCGCTCGACAGCCCCCTCTAGGATGGGGTCTTTGGCATAGCGGTACAGTTTCCGGCTAAAGTGTAAAGCTTGCGGGCGCGCCAGAGGCTCCCTCCCCGAGGGAGCTGTCAAAACCGTCAGGTTTTGACTGAGGGAGTTAAGCTGAGAGGGTCTCAACAAAAAAGAGCCATTGCACGCATTTTGTGCAATGGCTCTTTTGGTATGCTGTTACAGATCCACCACGCTGCCGACCTCGGCGGGGGTGGTGGGCACGGGGCCCAGAGCGGCCTCGTCGGCATCGCGGCGCACCGTAAAGACGGCGCTGCGCCCGGCGGCAAAGTCCGGGTGCCAAGTCAGTTCAAGGGTCTGCCAGTCCTCCGGCACAGCGCAGAAGCAGTGCAGCAGCGCACCGCGTCCGGCGGCAAGGTTCAGGGTGAACACCGAGGCGTCCGCCGCGTTCTCGTTGTACAGCGGGGCGGCAAAGCTGCCGCAGGGCACGCTCTGGCCGTTGCAGGCAGCGGTCACGCCGGTGCCCATGCTATACAGCTGCTCCCGGGTACGCAGACCCCGACTTTGCAGGTAGCTGGTATCCACCGGCAGGCTGGCTGCCGAGAGGTTTTCCACCGAGAGGTACACCAGCACGCCGCCCAGCTCCGGTGCCGGGGCATAGCCCAGCAGCTCCACGGCGGCTTTGCCGTCCAGCAGGGCAGGCTCGCCCGCAAGACACGGCTGCTGCGCCGCAGCACAGACCCCGGTAAGCAGGGCAGCCGCAAGGCTGACCGCACCGGAACCGGCACATTTCAGGAATGACCGGCGGGAGATGGATTGGGACATGACAGCGTTCCTCCTGTATACGATACAATACTACCCTTTAACAATAAAGGATTCTGCGCGTTCTGTCAAGGGGCAGCGGGAAACTGTAACCCTTTCTTATTCGTAGGCTTCGTTTTCCTCGGCTTCGGCCTGCCCCTGCAGGGTGTCGGCGTAGCCAAAGGGTACGATGTCGATGGCCTCTACCAGCTTGTCCCGCATCCACAGCTGTACATCGGTCTGCACGGTGTAGCCGCAGCCCGGGTCTGCCATCCACTGCTCGGGGCGGCGGGTGGGCACGGCGCGCTGGCTGAGCATACTCATGATCACGCCGCCGTGGGTCACGCAGGCGGCCTCGGTAACGTCCATGCGGATCATGTACTCAAACAGCTTCATAAGGCTGTCGGCACAGCGGGCGTGGAACTGCTCGGTGGGCTCTGCGCCCTCCGGCAGATAGCCGGAACCCGGGGTGATCCACTTTTTGAAGTCCTCGTCGTGGACGAGATCCTTCACCGGACGTCCCTCAAACTTGCCAAAACCGGCCTCCCGCAGATCGTGCACCGTAAACTGGTGGGCAGCTCCGGGGAACAGGATGTTGGCAGTCTCCACCGCACGCAGCAGGGGGGAGGAGAAAACAGTATCTACCTGCGGGTAGACGAACCGCTCTTTCAGCTCGGCAAGCTGCGCACGGCCCTCGTCGCACAGGGGCAGGTCAGTGCCGCTGCCGATGTACAGGCCCTGCAGGTTGCCCGCGGTCATGCCGTGGCGGATGAGATGAAGCTTGAAGGTTTTCATGGATCACACCTCTTTTGGTTTAAAGTTCCGGATAGGGCTTAGCCCTCGGCGTAGTTGACCTCCACGGTATCGGGGAACACATTCATGTCCAGACGGCAGTCGTCGCGGATGGTCACGCTGGTCAGGGCGGTGCAGCCCTTGAATGCGCCGGTCTTGATGTAGCCCACGCTCAGGGGGATGTTGACCTCGGTCAGAGCGGTGCAGCCGTTGAAAGCGCCGGCCTCGATGTACTCCACACCGTCGGCGATGTTCACGGTAGTCAGGGCAGTGCAGTCCTTGAAGGCGGTAGCGCCCACGCTGGTAACGGTGCCCTCCACCTCAACGGTGGTGATCTGGTCGGCCTGATCAGCCCAGGGAGCCGGAGCGTCCTTGGTGAAGTTGGTCATACGGCCGGTGCCGCTGATGGTCAGGGTGCCGTCAGCCAGTGCCCAGGTCACGCCCTCGCCGCAGCTGTTGTTGGTGGCAGCAGCGGTAGAAGCAGCCACAGAAGAAGCGGCTGCGGAAGAAGCAGTGGTCTTGGAACCGCCGCAGCCGGTCAGGGCGATGGCAGCGATCAGGACAGCAGCAGCAGCGCTGCACAGACGGACTTTGCGCTCGAGTTTCATGATAAAGTTTCCTCTTTCCTATTCTTGGTATATTACCTTTTATAGCGTCTGCCTTATCCTTTGCCGATTTGTGCGCCGGTCAAGAACAGTCGCCAAGAAGAGATTATAGCACAAACTGCAGAAAGATGGAACTACCTCTTTGAAAAAATTTTGTTTCGAAAAAGACCTGCTTTCACTACGCCTGTCGTTTTTTGCCGCAGCGGAAACACAAAATCTATGTGTTAATACCCATAGTTTAGCATAGATGTGGGGTCTCCGGCAAGACTTTTGACAATAATGACGAAAAAAGACGAAAAATATCGGCATTTTTCTTGCTTTACAAGTCGTTTTCCAATGTGTATAATCAACCTGTTGTAAACCAAAAACAAGGATGTTACCAAAAAATAGATCCTGCGGACATTGAGGAGAGCACACCATGGAGTTCAATCGTATCATCAAGCTGCTGCGCAAGGAGCGCGGCATCACCCAAAAGCAGGCGGCAGAGGATCTGGGAGTCTCTCAGGCACTGCTGTCCCACTACGAAAAAGGCATCCGCGAGTGCGGCTTGGACTTTGTGGTGCGGGTGGCAGACTACTATAATGTTTCCTGCGATTACCTGCTGGGGCGCAGCGCCGAGCGCAACGGCATGATGCTCTCTGCCGAGGATCTGCCCAACCCTGAAAAGATGAAGGACAATATCTACCACGGCAGCGTGCTGCCCACCATGAACAAAAAACTTATCTCCAACAGCCTGAACGTGCTCTACGCCAAGATCGGCCAGTGCCACAGCAAGGCGTTGACCACCGAGGTGAGTGCCTATCTGATGATGGCGGTGGCCAAGATGTTCCGGCTACTCTACTCTGCGGAGCCGCATAATGCTTCCAGTATGTTCAGCATTGAGCCCCACCGCTGGCACGGCTATTCCGATGCGGTGATGCGGATGGCGGAAGCCAACGTGGAGGCGCTGCTGGACGGGCAGGATGTGAACGGCGGCGAGGGCGTCAAGGACCCCGCCTGCCTTGCCATGACCACCGAGAGCCTGACGCGGGAATTTCCGCTGTACACGCCCAGTCTGTTAAATCTGGTCAAGACCAGCGAGACCCACGTCAAGGGGCTTTCGCCGCAGGAGTGACCCCGCTTGTGAAATTGTTGTAAATAATCAGCCCGGACTCTTGCATCTGTGCGCCGGAAACGGTATAACCAGAGAAAGAAGAAAAAGAAACTGACCCTTCAAGGAGGATATACCTTATGTCTACTGTCATTTCCCGCCGCAGCTTCCTCAAGTGCACCGGTGCATCTGCCGCCGTACTGGGCGCAGCCAGCCTGCTGGGCGGCTGCAAGTCCAACGGCAACGACACTGTGGTAGAGGTCAAGGTGGGCGATACCGTCCGCAACTGGAACGGCTTGGGCGTGCAGCTGACCAGCGTGTTCCACCTGACGCAGGACCCCGTACAGCCGGCAGGCTACGAGTATCTGGGCGTGCGGGTGACCACCGTCAACCGCAGCAAGACCGAGAGCTACGCCATCGGCGCACAGGGCATTGACGCCATCAACGAGGCCTACCCCGTGCCCCCGCTGGAGAACGTGGACGCAAACTTTCAGGCCATGGCCGCCGCTACCCCGGACTTTACCGCCGTCTGCGATGGCCAGCCCGCAGCCTGCTGCGCCAATATCTCGCTGTACAACGCCAATTCCCAGAGCTTTTCCGATGTGGAGAGCCTGCCCCCGCAGGGCAGCGCCTACATCGTGCTGATGCTCATGGTGCCCAAGGACTGGAAGCAGCTGAAGGTCACTTATGTGCCTACCTTCCTGGAGGGCAAGAGCCTGACCTTCGTCATGAATGCCTCTGACGTGATCCGCAGCTGACAAAATCACCAGAAAAACCACTTAAGCTTCGTCTAAAATGCGCGATGTTGCCACAAAATCTTCACATTTGTTTTGTGAAAAATCATTGACATTTTTCTCTGTTTCGCCTATTGTATAGGTAGTGCCCTATGGCAGAATCTGTATTGATGTGTCCCAAAGGAGGAACGAATATGACTGGGGAATTTTCCCGCCGCTCTTTCCTGAAATATACCGCCCTCACCGCTGTGGCTGTGGCGGGCAGCAGCCTGCTGACCGGCTGCTCCGGGTATGCCCCGGTGCAGACCACCGTTCCCAGTAGCAACACGGTGTTGAAGGTCGTCTCTACGCTGGAGCAGGTGACATACGATAAAGAGACTAAAACCACGTCGTTCCGGTTGGTGGTGAAAAACGGTCGCAAGAATGCGCTGGAAGTGACCAAGGCGAACTTTGCCGTGATGGCAGACGGCTATCTGGCCGACCAGAACGACAAGTTGCAGGTGACCAGCCCGGATGGGCTGTACTATCAGGTCAAGAATGGTGAAACCGTTATCTATAACGTGTTTGCAAAGGATCTGAATATGCTGACAGACGGCCCGGTGACCCTTACCTTCTATCCCGATCTGCAGTACAGCGAGTTCAACGCCAATTGGAAGCTGACCGCAGATGTGCTGAAACCGGAGGAATCCGGCCCCTCCACGACCTGACCCCTTCAGCCGGAAGAACATATTGGTAAAAACGGAGGAATAAGCCATGTCTTATACATTTTCCCGCCGCGCATTCCTGAAGTATTCGGCAGCCACCGCAGTGGCAGTGGCCGGTGCCAGTCTGCTGGGCGGCTGTGAATATCAGGATCCCAAAAACCCGGTCTGCAAAACGCTGCCCGGCGCGATCAAAAGCGATTTGAATGTCATTGCCGGCCTGAAAAGCATGAAGATCGAGAAAGGCACCTGCACTTTGGAGGTGGACATTGAGTCTGCCCGTGCAAACCCCATCCGGCTGACCACGGACTGTTTCTCGATTGCCGTGAAGGATTCTGAGGGCAAATCGCGCTACTTCAGCATGAACTACGGTGGCGTGCAGATCCTGAACGCTGAGAATCTCCGAATCGAGCAGAAGAAACCCATCACGCTCCATTTGGCAGCTGCCAACTTCCCCGAGTTGCAGGATGGCGACACCGTGCTGTTCCAGTACATTCCCATCCGCGACAATTCTGAGTATTCCATGATTTGGGAGATCACCAAGGAAGTGTACGAAGAGTTCATCGCGAATCAGAGCACCAGCAAGAACTGAGCGTATCATAGCTGAACTATGACCGCAGGCCGCTGCACAAAGCTTTGTGCGGCGGTCTGTTTTTTGTGTAAAGCTACTTTAAACTGCGTGCTGATGATTCGGGCCGCAGCACCGCGCCTTTGTACGGCACATGGAGAAAAGTGTTGACGACAACCGGCTTTTTTGCTATACTGTATAAGGTTTATTTTGGAGATGTATCGAAGCGGTCGTAACGAGAACGACTCGAAATCTAAGTGGATGCTTCGCCAGAAATCTCCATATCACACGAGAGAACGTCAATTTTGATGTCCTGACAGGCTTCAGAACCTGTCTGAACGATGCGTTTTCTAACAATATTCTAACAGCAACTGTTCCAAGTTTCAAGGTCGATTTGCGATATACAAATCGTAAACTTGCCATGAAAATATACTTGGAGATGTATCGAAGCGGTCGTAACGAGAACGACTCGAAATCGTTTTGTCCTTAATCGGGCACGTGGGTTCGAATCCCACCATCTCCGCCAGAAGTCGCAGATTCAAACGAATCTGCGACTTTTTCTTTTGCATCAAGCAGAGAAAGACCGCTTTTGCTTCATCACGGTATGCTTTATACATGAACGATAAATCCATAATTACTTGGGGAGTTTGGATTCTCCCAGAAGGTTCGCAATGACCCCAGCAGACCCCTGTTTACTCTTGTAATCGAGATGTGCGTAGATGTCAGCGGTGGTAGAAAAGGTGCTGTGCCCCAGCCATTCCTGAACCTGCTTCATGGATACGCCGTTCATCACCATCAGGCTGGCGCAGCTGTGGCGCAGATCGTGGAAACGGATATGCTTCAACCCATACTTGGTCAACAGCCAATCAAAGTGCTCTGTCACGAAGTTTGGGCGGATCAGCTTGCCTTCCTGATCGGTGCAGACGAAATCCAGATACTCGGTGCTGTAACTCTTCTTGAACAGCTTACGGTAAAGCTGCTGTTTTTCCTTCTGCTTCAGAAGTTCTTCTTCCACAGCCGGGATCAGCGGCAGAGTACGGCAGCTGGTCTTGTTCTTCATCACATCGCTGACCACAGGAACGTACTTGCCGTTCACCAACTGTTCCGTCACCTTGTGATTGATGGTGATGGACTTGCGCTCAAAGTCGATAGATGACCACTTCAGCCCAAGCACCTCGCTGCGGCGCAGACCGTAGTAGGCTGTAATGAGGATGCACAGGTGCAGGGGGTCATCCTGCGATACTTCCAGCAGCTGCTGGACTTCATCCTTGGAGTAGAAGTTGGGCCGGAAGCTGTTCTTCTTCGGGCGGTCAACTTTCAGCATCGGGTTGGTTTCCAGATAATCCTTGCGGACGGCATCCTTGAACGCTTTGCCGAAGATGGCGTGGTAGTGAATGACCGTGTTGGTGGTGTAGCCCTCCAGCAAGATCTTCTCCTGAAACTCATCCAGCACCTGCGGTGTGACCTCGCACAGCTTCAAGCCCAGCGGTTCAAAATACTGCGTGATACGCCCGGTGATCATCCGATTGTAGCTGATAAAGGTTGCAGGCTGAATGGATGCCTTATGGACTTGCACCCACTCGTTGAGATAGTCCAGAAACAGCATCTCCGACTTGTTGACGGGTTGGAGGGGCAGCGGCAGGGGCTTGGCGGTTTTAGCATCTACTTTTTCGTAGGCTCCGCCCCGCCCTGTGGGCAGCTCCCCAGTCTCATCATAGTGGAGCAATACTTCCCGGAGCATGGATTCCGCCTTGCGCTTGTTGCCCCGGACGGTCAGACCTGTGGAGATCCACTTGATCTTCCGCTTACCGTTGGCATCATAAAGATTGACCACGAAATAGAAACGTCCATTTTTCTCTTGGACAGACCCTGTAGTTTTCATCATAAACCTCCTTTGGGTTAACAGGCGTGCTGTCCGTTGCTGCACCCACAGCATACCACATCCAGCGGCGGATTTCCAGCCGGGAAGGTGCTCTGTCCGGTGAGCAGGAACTCAATCACGCTCAGCTTCGGGATACGGTAGGTGCGGCCGATTTTAAGCGCAAACAGGCGGCGGGAACGGATCAGTTCCCCGACCGTGTGGCGGTTCAGACCAAGCATCTCCGCAGCCTGCTGAAGGCTGACGGCATCGGGGTAGCCGGGAAACATCTGGGAATAGGCATCGTTAAACTTCATAGGCACTCCTTCTGCATAAGTAGTTTAAGGTCAAAAAGTGTGTCATCCTTTGCAGCAAGGCTGCGTTCAGGTGACAATGTAAAGAGAGCTGACAGTAGTTTCAACTCTCGCATCGTAGATAGACTTGCAGCCCATCTGCGTCAATATGATATAGGTCTCCCATATTCGCCCTCGGCACCCTAGGAGTGGGGAATCGTCCGGCAGCGGGCTTGCACCGCACCATTGGCATTTCAGCCACCCCGTCTTCGTTATGACCGAGCTGCGAGTTACAGAAGTACCTTTTGTGAAGTACCGGACGATTGAACTATTCTGTTTTCAAAGAACGAAGTTATATAGAAAATCTTCGAAATTTAAGGCTTCCGAAAAATTGTCCCTCTAATTGGTAGGCATCGAGAAAGGCCAAAAAGTAACCCGAAAAAGAAATTTGTTAAAAAGTTCTTGGAAAATATAGCCGAAGTAGCTTCTTGGTTAAAATAACGTCGGTCCATGGGGTAACCGATGGAGGGCGAAACTTTGCAACAATGGCGGTGCCTGAAGTTGAAAGTGGTCTTGAAAAAAGATGCCCTCAATAGGTAGCCGACGAAAAAGGCCAAAACGTAGCAATGCTTTTGAAAATTAACAAAAAAGTCACAATTTGCATTTGCAAATCGTGCGTCTGCTATTAAACGGAATTGTCATAATAATCATACGAGTACAAGCAAACCTTCGTGAAAGAAGATACTCCGAAGAAATACCCCTCTATATACGAGCCCACGAAAAGGGCTATTCTGCACCCACCACTTACAATCTGTAACCAAGATGTAATCGTCCAAATTGATACTAGCCAGAAGAATCCTTCATAGCGTCAAAAAGTGTGTCACCTGCGGATAGGTGGCAATGTAAAGAGAGCTGACAGTAGTTTCAACTCTCGCGTCGCAGATAGGCTTACAGTCCATCTGCGTCAATATGATATAGGTCTCCCATATTCGCCCTCGGCACCCTAGGGGTGGGGAATCGTCCAGCAGCGGGCTTGCACCGCTTCATTGGCATTTCAGCAACCCCGTCTTCGTTATGACCGGGCTGCGAGTTACAGAAGTACCTTTTGTGAAGTACCGGACGATTGAACTGTTCTGTTTTCATGGAGCCGCTTTTTATAGAAAATCTTCGGAATTTAGGGCTTTTGAAAAATCATCCCCCTAATTGGTAGCCGACGAAAAAGGCCATTCTGCACCCACAATTTATAACTTGTAACCAAGATGTAATCTCTCGAATCGATATTCGCCAAAAAAAAGAAGCCTTCATATACGAACCCAGTTGAAAGGCCAAAATACAACCACATCTCCGAAAGTTAACAAAAAAGTCACAATTGGCGCTTATAAAAAAAGAAGGCCGGATTTTCCAGCCTTCCAAAAGTATGTATCAATGGTTGCAGTTCAAAATCTTCTCAAGCGCGTCCGCAAACCTGACATCCTGCTCCTTCGTCCGCTTTGGGCTCCCCTTGGGGTGCTTTCCGGCACGGAGGAGCTTTTTGTTTTCATACCGCCGCAGCATGAGAGCGTCTATGTTGTCGGCGGTGTATTCCAGACCATTCTGGTTCAGCACCCGGGCGCACTTGGCAAGGCACATACTCGCCAGCCCGTAGTCCTGTGTTACGACCACATCCCCCGGTTTGACCCGGTTGACCAGTGCAAAGTCTACGCTGTCGATACCCTTGTCGAATACCATCGTCTGTGCACCCTCACGTTCGATCTGGTGCGAGGTGTCGCGCAGGATGATGACAGGAACGCCGAACTGCTTTGCAATCTGCAATGTCAAATCGACAACCGGACAGCCATCTGCATCGATCAAAATGGTCATGCGTGTTCCTCCATCACCCACCGAAAGGCTTTCGCAGTGCGTAGGTCGGCGTCTTTGAAATGCCCGCCGCTGTTCCATTCAAGGGTGCAGTCTGCGCCACGCTCTGAAAGTCGGCTGTGCAGGGTGCGGATATTATCTCCTACTGCAGCCATGGCGGCGTTTTTCGTGCGCTCTTCCTTGTCGCCAAGGCTCAGATAAATGTGCTGCGTCTGTATCGGGTGCTGCTGTTCAAACTCCATCCAGCCCGGAAACCAAACAGAGGGCGAGGCGGCGGCGACACCGTAGAACAGATTTGTCTGGGTGGATGCCCACAGCGCAAACAGCCCGGCCAGCGAATAGCCGCCCAGAATGATTTTGACGTTTTCCGGGAGAGGAAACTGCTGCTTCAGTGTGGGGATGACCTGTTCTGTCAGAAAGCGCAGGGTTTCCGCAGCCTTGCCGCCAAATCCTTGCTTTCCCCACACGGCAGGAGACTTCCACGGGGAAAGTGCATCGTTCCAGCTTTCCACGGGCACGGCCGTAAACAGAAAGTGGTGCGCACTCTGTGCAATAGCGGCAACCTCGCTTTCCATGCTTTGCAACTCGTGTTCGCCGGTCATTTGGAGCAGTAGATATTCTGCATGAGCTTCGCCGTAAATGCGGCAAGGCCTGTTCCTGATCAGCATTGTCTGTGCACTCATTGCGGCAGCCTCCCAAAAAGATTTTGATAAGCCCAGTATAGCAACTGAAAAATCATTTTGCAATTCAAAAGGCGTTCGCATTCGTAGCAAGCAGTGTCTTCGTATATACAAAGACCATTTTGCGTTGCAAAATGCTTGTTGGGAAATCCCAAACCCTTGAACTGCATCCGACGGATGCAGGCTACGCGTTTTTGCAAAACGCTTTTGCGACTTGCAATTTTGTTCATCAAACTTGTATTTCTTTGCCGGAACCGTTGCGCTTTGCCGCCCAACTTGTTATTATTAAACGTGAAAGAACTTTCACAGAGAAACGGAGAAAACACCATGCCTACTTTGGAATGGATCGGAAAAAGCAAAGTTGTCAATCATCATCAGGAAGTGCCGTTCCGTGTGTTGGAGCGTCAGTATAGCTTTGACGAAATGGGCAAGCACACCGAGGACAACGGCAGTGATAACATGATTATCCACGGCGATAATCTGGAAGCCCTGAAAGCTCTGCTGCCGCAGTATGAGGGCCGGGTAAAGTGCATCTACATCGATCCTCCTTACAACACTGGCAATGAGAAGTGGTGCTACAATGATAATGTCAATGATCCACATATTCAAAAGTGGCTGGGCGAAGTAGTCGGCAAGGAAGGCGAGGATTTGACACGCCATGACAAGTGGCTCTGCATGATGTATCCTCGGCTGATGCTGCTGCAGAAGTTGCTGGCGGATGATGGGTTTATTTTTGTTAGCATTGATGTTTTTGAATATGCTTATCTTCGATGCATTATGGATGAGATTTTTGGCTCTGCCAATTTCCGAAACTGTATTGCAGTTCGTCGTGGAATTAAAAATGTTCAGGCTCAATTTGACGAAGTTCAGTCGCTTTCGTTAGGACATGAGTATATTTATCTGTACTCAAAAAATCCTCAAGCTAAGTTGCCGAAGTTGTCAAAAGGGTTTGAAGCTGATAAGGCAGGAAAATGGGATACATTCTGGCGTGGAACGGATCGCCCTACCATGCGGTATGAAATTTTTGGCATCACGCCTGAATCGGGTCAGTGGAGATGGGAGATTGGACGAGCCACAAAAGCAATGCAAAATTATGAAAATTACTTATCGAACTATGCAGCATCAATGTCGATAGATGATTTTTATATTGACCATCTTATGGCAACTAATGAAAAGATGGATTTTGTCAGAAAGAACGAAAAGGGTACAATTCAATATTATGTACCACCACAGACAGGAAAATTATTAAGTGATAACTGGATGGATATTCTCCTTTCTGGCTCGTATGCAGGATTTGATACCGAGAAAAATGTTCTTCTTATCGAAAGAATCATCAAATGGATAACGAAGGACGGCGATGTTATTCTCGATTCTTTTGCGGGTTCGGGCACAACTGCTCATGCCGTTCTAAATGCCAATAATGAAGATAAAGGACATCGCAGGTTTGTACTCGTTGAGATGGAACGGTATGCCGATACTACGACTGCTGAACGTGTGAAGCGTGTGATCAACGGCTATGGCAAAGACAAGAACGCCGTAGAAGGCACTGGTGGCAATTTCAGTTACTACGAACTGGGCGAGCGGCTGCTTCTGCCGGATGGCAACCTGAATGAAAGCATCGGCATAGACAAAATTCGTGACTACATCTGGTATACGGAAACGAAGAAACCTGCGGTGAATCAACAGAACGGAAGCCCATATTTCCTCGGTGAGAACAACCACACCGCTTACTATTTCTACTATGAGCCCGACCAGATGTGCGTGTTGGACTATGCTTTTTTGTCTACCATTCCGGAAAAAGCGGAAAACTATCTGATTTATGCTGACCGCTGTGCATTGAGTGAGAATGACCTGCTGCGGTTTGGTATTACGTTTAAGAAAATTCCGCGCGACATTGCGCGGGTGTAAGGAGGACGGCTCTTATGGAATTGAAAAATTATCAGAAAGCCGTCATTCGGGATTTGGAACGCTATCTGGAAATTCTGATGCAGACAAAGAACATCGAAACGGCCTATACTCGGCTCTGGCAGGAGAAAGATGTAAAAGTCGGATTTGGCGGAATGCCCAAGTATCAGAATATTCTGCCCGGTGTGCCAAATGTCTGCCTGAAAGTTCCTACGGGCGGCGGCAAAACATTTTTGGCTGCAAATGCCATCGAGCCGATTTTCTCCGCACTGGGTGTGGTAAAACGCCGTGCAGTGGTTTGGCTGGTTCCGTCAGATGCTATCCTGACCCAAACCTTGGCTGCATTGCGTGACCCTGCACATCCTTACCGCCAGAAAATTGATGTTGCCTTTGGCAGCCGTGTAGAAGTGTATACCAAAGAACAGCTTTTGATGGGGCAGCACTTCAATATCTCTGCGGTCAACGAGCAGCTTTCCATCATGGTGCTGTCTTACGATTCGTTCCGTGGCAAGAAGGAGCGGCTCAAGGCCAAGCAGGAGAACAGCAGCCTTGTTGCGCTGGCAAATGCACTGGGCGAACCTGATATGCCGCTGGAAGATACCGACCCGACCGCCTTGATGCAGGTCATTAATCAGCTGCATCCGCTGGTCATTGTGGACGAAAGCCACCATGCGCGCAGTAACCCGAGCAAGCAGATGCTGCAAAACTTCAATCCCTGCTTTGTGCTGGATCTGACGGCAACGCCCACTAAGGAAAGCAATATCATCTCCATTGTGGATGCGATTCACTTGAAACGCGAGAACATGGTCAAGTTGCCTGTCATCGTGATGAACCGCAACAGCCAGCAGGATGTGCTGCATGATGCCATCGAGATGCAGCGGACACTGGAAATTCACGCAAAAGATGCCTACGAAAGGGGCGGCAGCTACATTCGCCCCATCGTGCTGTTTCAGGCGCAACCCAAGAGCACAGAAAATGCAACAACCTTTGAAAAACTGCGCCAACGCCTGATTGCAGCCAACATTCCAGCAGAGCAAATTGCCATCAAGACGGCGGAGATCAACGAGTTGAAAAATGTGGATTTGCTGTCGGAAAAGTGTTCGATTCGCTTTATCATTACAGTCAATGCCTTGAAAGAGGGTTGGGACTGCCCCTTTGCGTATATCCTTGCTTCGCTGGCGAACCGCACCAGTCAGGTGGATGTGGAGCAAATCGTGGGGCGTATTCTGCGCCTGCCCTACACCCGGAAACATTCTTCTCCGATTCTGAATACTTCGTATGTTCTGACCTCGTCTGTGGACTTCAAGCGTACGCTGGACGGCATCGTCAAGGGCTTGAATAACGCAGGCTTCACTGACCACGATTACCGTGTGCAGGAAGAAGCTGCCCCGGTCGAGCCGCTGCCCAAAGTGGAGCAGACCATCTTCCCGGCACAGCCGACAAACGAAGCAATGCCCGCGGCATCGGCGGAAGAGGAAGAGTTTTTTGATTTCGACCCGACACTGTTGGGCAGCACCTTGGCAAAGGCAAGTGTTTCTCCCTCGGTGCAGAATATTTTTGACCGATCTGAAAAGGAACAGAACGATTTTGATGTTGCTATGCAGCAGCACCAGAATGACCCGTTGAGCGATTTGCCGCTGGAGGTGCAGGACAAAGTGGATGTTTCCCATGTAAATCCAGAATTTCTGGAAGATGTGCGCACCCTTAAATTGCCGAAATTCTACTTAAAAACGTTGCCAAGCCTTTTAGATCCGGAAGGAAAAACGGAGCTAGATAAAGCCCAGCTGCTTTTGGATTTTTCTCTGAAAGGAAAACCGAGTGCAATCGACTTCGGCCATCTAGACGACGATTTGGCGCAGGTCGATTTGGAAGACCGCGATACCACGACACCGCGCATCTCCAAGCTGAAAGATGATTATCAGCAGTACATGAACAGGCAGTTTCCGCTGCTTCCGGGCGAGGATAAACTGCGTATCTGCAAGGATATTATCCACAAGAGCCTTTGCAAGATGAACGCGGTGGATGATAATGAACTGCGGCGTTATGTCGATGGTATCGTTGATAATATGAACCGCGAAGAGCTGGACGCGCTGGAACGGATGCCTGTTAGCTTTGCAGCAAAAATTCGTGCATACGTCATGCAGCTTCAAGAGGAAACTGCACGAGAAAACTTCTACAAGTGGCTGGAAACGGAGAAAATCGTATGTGAACCCCGCTTTCAGTTGACGGAGTATATCACCCTCCCGGATAGCACTTCTTCAATGAGCAAGAGCCTGTACCAGACTGAGGGCAAGATGGATGGGCTGGAATACAAAATGGCTCTGGCAATGACCAACATGGACAATATCCGCTGGTGGCATCGCAACCCGGAGCGTAACAAGTTCTCGTTCTGTTTGAACGGCTTCCGCAACCATTACCCGGATTTTATCGTCCGCACGACCAGCGGAAAGATTTTGCTGATTGAAACCAAAGGCGACCAGCTGGAAAATGCAGAGTCCAGAGAAAAAATTCGGCTGGGTCGTGCATGGCAGGATGCCGCTGGCAAGCAGGCATACCGCTATTATATGGTGTTCCAGAATAAGGATTTGCAAATGGAGGGAGCATATCGCTTTGATGAGTTTTTGACGCTGTTGAGGGAGTTGTAATAGATAGACTATTCCGTTAGACAAAATTTTGTAAAATATTATCGAATAAACGTAATTATTTAAGATTGGAAAGGAGAGGCCATAAATGTCTGATCATCAGGCATCTGAGCAAATGGTGGGCTATCTTTATCAGGTGCGATATGCCTTGGCGTTGTTGTTGGATGATGATAACTCCGATTCCCAAATAAGCATAGAAAAGTTTGATGATGTCGCATTTGTTGACGGGAATACGCCTATAGAACGTATACAGTTAAAGCATCATGTAAGAAAAGCTGGAAATCTTACAGATAAGAGCACTGATTTATGGAGAACGCTAAAGGTATGGCTCGATGTGGTATCCAAATCACCGGATATAATCGAAGGAACGGAATTTCTTATTATCACAACAGCATCCGCTCCCAATAACACTGTCGCCTTTTCGTTAAGAAAAGAAAATAGGTTACAAAGAGATGCGGATATGATAGATGCACTGTATGAAAAACTAAAAGGTGTATGTACAGATTCAGAAAGCCAAGGCAACCAAAAATTTTATGAAGCATTTTTGGCAGCAGATGAAAAACTTGTCAAAGGTTTGATAAACAAAATTTATATTCTTGATAATGCAAGCAATATAGTCGATGTAGAAAAAAGTATACGAAAGCAAGTTCGGTATAGTTGTGATCGCAAATATGAAGACAAAGTTATGGAACGCTTGGAGGGTTGGTGGTATAGAAAAGCTATCGAAGGACTTTGCTCAGATACACCAATATTTATATTACAAGATCAAGTCAGATCTTATATTGTATCTACAGGGCAGGAGTATGCTGCTGATAATTTGCCAATAGATATTTTTGATTTAGGCGATGACCAGACAAACGAATCGAGTGCTATCGACAAAACATTTTACCAGCAGCTAAAATTGATTTGTCTTGGAAACCATCACCTAAAAGTTGCAGTGAATGACTATTATCGTGCATTTAATCAACGTGCAAGTTGGGTGCGAAATAATTTGCTATACATTGATGAATTGGATAAATACGAGCGACGACTAATTGATGAATGGGAACGTGAGTTTGCGATGATGGCAGATGCACTTGAGGAAAATCCGAATCTTGCAGAAGATGAAAAAGTAAAAGCAGGAAAACAGCTTCTTACTAAAATGGAAGAGAAAGATATTCGGATTCGAGAAAAGTGTCAAGCACCCTTCGTTATGCGAGGAAGTTATCATATATTAGCTGACCAACGGAAAGTG
Organism: Faecalibacterium sp. IP-1-18; assembly: GCF_023347355.1. Lineage (NCBI taxonomy): Bacteria > Bacillati > Bacillota > Clostridia > Eubacteriales > Oscillospiraceae > Faecalibacterium > Faecalibacterium sp. IP-1-18. The sequence goes on along the minus strand of NZ_CP094472.1, from coordinate 2,742,636 downwards.
GGTTGGCATATCGACTTTGAAGAACGTCTGAAACAGTTGTTGGGCATATAAAAGGAGGCGGCGGATATGCAAGAGTGGAAAATGCGAACAAGGGAAATCGCATATCTTCTCAATCCAGCCTTTTGCGGAAGAATACTATATACCACGATTCGGGCGTACAACGAAAAGTCGCATCGGGCATTTCCATTTCCGCTGGTTTATTTGGTTTTACCCTTGGTCTTACATAAAGAAACGAGAGCTATAATATCCAGTAGAACACATCTGCATATATGGGCTCAACAAAATCCGCAGCTTTTGATAGACTTTCCTCGAAGAGCGAGTGAGTTGATTCCTATTACAAATGAAGCGGTTGAAATGTTACTTCAGACAAGAAAAATTATTTTGACACCATCTGGCGAACTGGAAGTTCCTCCAAGGTCGAAAATTCTGAATAGAGAAAAGTATACCGATTCTGAAATTGCGGAATGCCTTACGAAATGTGCACATATCGCAAGGTGGTTTGAAGATGCTGGGAAAGTCGAAAACATTTACATCAGTTTGGGGGTAAGACCATGATGCAAATACGAGAACTTGTGCTATATGGACGCAATGGAAAAGTCCGCCATTTACCCTTTTCACTTGGAACGGTGAATATTATTACTGGAAAATCAAAATCGGGAAAATCTGCTGTTGGTGATATTATTGATTACTGTATGGGTGGATCATCTTGTAATATTGCCGATGGTGTGGTGCGAGATACGGTTGACTGGTACGGATTGCTTTTACAATTTGAAGATGAACGAGTTTTTGTGGCTCGAAAGAACCCAGAAAAAGGACAGCAAACAACGAGTGACTGTTACATTGAAGTAGGCAAAGAAATCGAATCCCCACAAACGGGCGAATTTTCTTCTAACACAAATGTAGACGGAATAGAAGAAACACTTACCCGAAGAGTAGGAATTTCTGAAAATTTGAATATTCCACCAGAAGGTCAAAGCAGAAAGTCGTTGGCTGCAAACATTCGACATGCGCTGTATTATTGTTTTCAAGGACAGGACGAAATTGCAGCCAAGAACTTTTTGTTTCATCGCCAGTCAGAGAATTTCATTACACAGGCTATTAAGGATACTATCCCGTATTTTTTAGGTGCAGTTAGTGAAGGGGCTTTGGCTTTAGAAAATGAGCGAAGCATTCTTAAACGGCAGTTGGTTATTGAAAAGCGAAAACTTGAAGAGAATAGATACTTGATGGGTGGCGGTTCAACACGAGCAGCTGTGTTGATTACAGAAGCGCAACAGGTCGGCTTGCTTGATGCAAATATTCCCATTGACTATCAAAACTATGGAAAATTGCAATCCGTTCTTGAAAGTGTTGAAAAGTGGAATCCAAGTATGGAAGATTTTGACGATGGAATGGACGAATTGACCTCCTTGCAAAGTAAACTGCATGAAGCTCAAAATGATTTGAATGAAATCAAAGAAAATCTTAATAGTGCAAAACGCTATTGGGGAGAAACAACTGGTTACACAAGTGAAGTTGAACACCAAAAGTTAAGACTTGAATCAATCGGATTGTTTGAGAAATTGGACTTTAATCCGGGAGAATGCCCATTATGTTTTGGAAAATTGACACAACCTCTTCCAAGTGTTGAAATGATAAAAAAATCTATCACTGCTTTGGATAAATCGATCGAGAGCGTTACAAGAGAACAACCAAAGTTGCGAACTTTTATTTCAAAGTTGGAAAATGATGAACAACAGAAGCAAGAAGAAATAAAAAGATTAAAAACCGAGATTGATAGCTTATACCAGCAGGAAGATGAAAAAGAAAAACTTCGTGATTTGAACGTCCGTAGAGGAAAAGTTATTGGTCGGATTAGTCTTTGGCTTGAAAGTGTGCAGAATGATGCTACATCGGAAGCTCAAGAGCAGCACATAAAAAAGATTGAGGAGAGACTAAATGAAATAGATGGTGCGCTAAATAGAGATTCTGTTGAGGAGCGTAAGCAGTCAGCACTGTCGCGGATACAGCAGTATATGACAAAATGGGCAGAAGAGCTGCAGCTGGAGCATAGCGATAGTCCCTATAGACTTGACTTGAACAAGATGACTGTAGTTGTAGACAAATCAGATCGCCCTGTGCCGCTAAAACAACTAGGAAGTGGCTCTAACTGGGTTGGAGTACATCTTATAACCTATTTTGCACTCCAATATTATTTTATCGAATCAAATCGTCCTGTTCCAAGATTTCTTTTTCTCGATCAGCCCTCGCAGGTTTATTTTCCTTCAGAACTTGATGAACAAAAGATAGACGAAGATGAAGTTAATAAAATGTACAAGTTCATAATTGACAGGACGGAGGAACTTCATGGCCAGTTGCAGGTCATAGTGGTAGATCATACTGCCGGAGAAGAAGATCAGTCCCATCAGTTTGTCACAGAGAGCTGGTGGAAAGACGATAAAAAACTCATCCCGGATGATTGGTATGAGCCAAATGAGGCATTGATTCCTGTATCTTAAAAATAGTAGTTGACTACAATAAAGCCCACAGGCTATCTAGCCTGTGGGCTTTGCTGTATTTTCAAATTCTAGAGTTCAAATACTCTACCAGTTCCCAAACCGTTGTCAACGGGTTACTTTGCCGTGAAATCGGCTCGATATCCTGATTCTGAAGCTGGCCGGCACGAGTTTTAGCTCGCTGGATTGCAGTGGATTGCAAAGGCTTCAAAACGTCAAAGTAATCCTTGTTTTTCTCATAATCAGGAAGTCTGCCCGGCTGTTTCAGCAATCGAATCAATGCTTGGCAATCTTCAACCTCTGTCTGCTGATTTACAAAATGTAGTAGGAACCACAGCTCAAAGGATGGATTGGAGTAGGCCAGATGGTAGCCTTCCTTTTGAGCGGACTGTTTGGCGCGCAGAAGTACCTCGTTAGAATTATCGTCACGGTCAAAGACGCACCAGATGGAATCGCCTTCATCGGGATAGTAGGGATTGTTGCCCATAGTGGCTTTGGCTTTCTGCACAAGCCTGTCGGCAGATTTATACTGAGAAGAAATCGGGATGATGTCGATGTTACAGCCCCGACTTCGGAAATGCTTGAAATACCGAATCTCGGTTTCACTGCCTTCGCAGATGAGGTATACGACAGGATTTCGCTTTCTGGTTCGGGCGGGTTTGCGGCTGAGTTCTTTTATTCTGCCCATACTGCATTCCCTCCAATGAATGGGATCGCCCCATACCGGCCTTGCAGATAGCCTTTGGCGATGTTCTCACCTTTCCGGGGAGAAAACTCGGTCAGGGCATAAATATCGGTCTGCATGGTCTTTTCGTTCTTCTCTGCAAACCAGATCTGATCGCGCCGCAGCAACGTCAGGTCGAGAAGTCCGGTATCGTGTGTTGTAAAGATGAGTTGTGCATGGTTTGTATTGATAGCGTCATCCTGCACCATCTCGATCAGATGCCTTGTCAGCAGCGGGTGCATACTGGATTCTATCTCGTCTACTACCAAAACAGAGCCGGATTCCAAAGCCGCAAGCCACATACCGATGCGAGAGAAGAAACGCTGTGTCCCAACAGATTCCTGACCCAACGGGAGCCAGAACCCCTCAGAAGCGCCATCTTCGGCATCGAGAATGTGCAGTGCGGAGATGATAGGCTCTTCCTTGGAGCCTGTAATGCGGATGTCTTTGATACCGAGGTCTGCATACAGCATTTCATGCAGGATACGGCTCTTTTCAGAGCCGCCCTGCCGGATGGCAGACAATGTAGCATCCAGCCGCATTTCGGTTCCCATAAAGCCTGTCAGTTTTTCAAAGAACCACAGATACGCCTTTTCAGTCTGGGGGCAGTTCCACTCGTTGGAGCTGGACAGGTAAAGCCGGTTTTCTGCGGTGCGTCCAGAAAGCGTAAGCTGTTCTTGGATGTTTTCACGAAATTGGTAGTCGTTTCCCTCTCTGGAAAAAATCAAGGCTTCCCGGCCATTCGGCCAGTGATAGAGATATTCGGTCAGGACTTTGGATTTGTCAAACGAGAACCCATAGGCATACTTGATGCCGCCATAAAAATAGATGGCTTCAAAGCTGGTCGGCTGTGTAGGCTGGTCGGTGAAAGCAAACGGCTCTTGCGGAAGGGACTCACCTTTCAGCAGCTTGGCATATCGGCCACAGACCATTTCCCGCATGAGCAGGAGGGCATGGAGAACATTGCTCTTCCCGGCTGCATTTGCGCCGTACAGTGCCAGCACAGGCACAAGCTGTTTCTTCTCGTCCGGCGAAATCAGGCAATCAGACAGACTTTTATCCGTAGATGCTTTCAAGCTGATAATAGCCGTGTCCTTGATGGAGCGGTGGTTGGTGACTGAAAATTGAAGCAGCATCGCGATTCCTCCCAGATGATTTTCTGAATCCAGTGTACTCTATTCTGGGCGAAAAGTCAAATTTTGATTTTGAAATTTGCAAATATTCCGCAAAAATCAAGAATAAAATCTAAAATATCGGATTTTGATACCATTCGGATGCTATCAGGGATCATTCTGCATACACGACTTCCCTCACCACTACCTCTTCAGCCTGCGCTTTCAGCCCGTTCATGTGCGCCACCCAGAGAAGCTGTGCGCGCTCTTTGTCCGGCGCGGGGTACTTGTCTAACAGAGTGGTCATCGTGCGTTCCAGCCACGCGTAGGCCGTTTTCTGGACATCCTGCAAATGCGGCCAGAGCGTACCGTTCAGCAACATCCGGCTGTACAGCACAGGACGCTGATTCTTGAGATAGGCCAGCCGCATCCGGCCATACTTGCCCAGCGGTTCGGAATCATCGGTCTGCGGCAGGGTGAGCAGGGGCAGCTGATACTCCCCGACCTGTGCGTAATGGATCTCGGTGCGGACGGCGTTCGTGCTCTTCATGGGAATTCTCCTTTGCATTTTCAACGTGTGTTATGGCCTTTGTGGAAAACAGCGCTTACTTCTTCCGATTCTGTGCGGTCAGCCAGTTGCCCTGCGCCTGATAGTAGTGCTCCATCGTGGTGGGTGCGTTCAGGATGGTGGTGCGCAGATAGGCCATGATGTTCTTGATGGGCTGGGTGGTGTTGGACATCACATCGAAGATGTACTCAACGTGCTGGCTGGTCAGCTTGTCCAGCCGCAGCCGAATGGCTTTAGTGGTCTGCGGCTGCTTGCCGACGTACTGAGTCTGTCGTGGACAGCAGTACATCTCCACAATGTTGTCCAGCAGTTCCTCCAGCTTGTCGGGGTCGTACCGCTGGGCAAGAGTGTCGATCTCCAGCCGTTCCCGGAACTCCTCCCGTACCTGTGCTTCCATCTGGTCAAAATCCGCAGATTCGTCCGTCTGCCCTGATAGATTAGTACTTTGTCTTTTAGTATTTTGTTTATTAGTATTTTGTTGTGTTGGATTCTCCAACGTTGGAAAACCCGACATTGGATTTTCCAATGATGGTGAATTTGGCGCTGGAGCAGGGCGTTTTTCAATCCGTTCTTTCTGCGGCAGTTCAAAGACTTCATAGTTGTAGTCAATAATGCGGCCACGGGCATCACGGACTTTGCTCCGACACAGATACCCGCCATCTTCCAGTTCGTGAACCGCACTTCTCACACTGTCGATGCCATCCCTGCACCCGGTTGTCAGCCCTTTAAGGCTGTAATCCCAATCGTCCGGCAGGGAGAGCATATAGGACAGCAGTCCCTTGGCCTTCAGGGACAGCCTCTTATCCTGCAGGTGGTGGTTGCTCATGACGGTGTAGTTGACATTTTTATTGACGCGGAATGTTGACATGGCGGCTTCCCTTTCAGCCCAATGCGGGCAAGAGAAAACGCAGCATCTCCCGGCTTTCGGGAAACGCTGCGTTCAGACAGGGAAGCCTGCTGTGAGCTGGCACAGCAACGGCAGCACTGCATATTTCTAACGGACATCTAACACAACTACACCTGAAATGCAGCCGCTGACGGCCCGTGTGAAAAAGGCTTTTTCTAACGTCATTTCGCAAAAAGCGGCTGATTTTTGCCTGCAAATTGCGGTGTGACGTGCCTTTTTTGAGGTTACAAAAATGCCCTCAGCTGCCAATGACGGCCGCGCGGGACCAGCTTCATCCAACAATTTTAAAGACTCGAAATCGTTTTGTCCTTAACCGGGCACGTGGGTTCGAATCCCACCATCTCCGCCAACAAAAAGCACCGGCTCAGGCTGGTGCTTTTTTTGCGGCTAAGATGGTGAGGATGAGAACAGGGCGACGGTCCGCAGACCGCAAGCAATCAGCCCAGTGCAACGACGACGACCGCTGCCTGTGGCAGAAACAGGGAGGAGTTGTTGGGGCAGCGTTCTGATTTTTCAAAGCCCTGCCAAGGGGCTGCGGAAAAATCAGCAAACGCAACCCGTTGCTGTTGCTTAGCCCGCGGGAGAATATCCACCATCTCCGCCAACAAAAAGCACCGGCTCAGGCTGGTGCTTTTTTGCATATCCAACCGGATTTTTCCAGCCTTCCAAAAGTATGTATCAATGGTTGTAGTTCAAGATTTTCTCAAGCGTATCTGCAAACCTGACATCCTGCTCCTTCGTCCGCTTTTGGCTCCCCTTGGGGTGCTTTCCGGCACGGAGGAGCTTTTTGTTTTCATAACGCCGTAGCATGAGAGCGTCTATATTATCAGCGGTGTATTCCAAACCGTTCTGATTCAGCACCCGGGCACACTTGGCAAGGCACATACTCGCCAGCCCGTAGTCCTGCGTCACAACCACATCTCCCGACTTTACCCGGTTGACGAGAGCAAAATCCACGCTGTCCGCTCCTTTATCGAACACCAATGTCTGCGCACCTTCTCGCTCGATTTGGTGAGAGGTGTCGCACAGGATGATGACCGGAACGCCAAACCGCTTTGCAATCTGCAACGTCAGATTAACGACTGGGCAGCCGTCGGCATCGATCAAAATATTCATCGACTTTCCTCCATCACCCACCGAAAGGCTTTCGCCGTGCGCAGGTCGGCGTCTTTGAAATGCCCGCCGCTGTTCCATTCAAGGGTGCAGTCTGCGCCACACTCTGCAAGCCGGCTGTGCAGGGCACGGATGTTATCGCCCACCGCAGCCATGACGGTGTTTTTCGTGTGTTCCTCCTTGTCGCCAAGGCTTAGATAAACGCGCTGTGCCTGTATCGGGTGCTGCTGTTCAAACTCCATCCAGTCCGGAAACCACACAGAGGGCGAGGCGGCGGCGACACCATAGAACAGATCAGTCTGGGTGGACGCCCACAAAGCAAACAGTCCGGCCAGTGAGTAGCCACCCAGAATGATTTTGACGTTTTCCGGGAGATCAAGCTGCCACTTTAGCGTGGGAATGACCTGCTCCGTCAGAAAGCACAGGGTTTCCGTAGCATTGCCACCGAAACCTTGCTTTCCCCAAACAGCAGGGGCTTCCCACGGAGAAAGTGCATCATTCCAGCTTTCCACTGGAATAGCTGCAAACAGAAAGTGGTGCGCACTTTGTGCAATAGCGGTAACCTCACTTTCCATGCTTTGCAGCTCATGTTCGCCGGTCATTTGGAGCAGTAGGTATTCTGCATGGGGCTCGCCGTAAATGCGGCAAGGTTTGTTCCCAATTTGCATTGTCTGTGCGGTCACTGCGGCATCCTCCCGAAAAAATTTTGATAAGCCCAGTATAGCAACTGAAAAATCATTTTGCAATTCGAAAAGGCTTTCATAGCCGTGGCAATTGGCACAAAGATACTGCCCCTCTTCGCTCAAGTGGGCGATTTCTTTTTCAGGGAGCAGTTCGTTCACAGCTCACTTCAGCTTGCTCAGGTAGCGGTAGATGGTGGCCTCCGAGGAGCCCAGCTGGGCGGCGACCTCGCTGACGGCACCCTTCATATAAAAGATGCCCGCGTGGTGCAAGGACTCCACGATGCGGATCTTTTCCTCCATGGTCAGCCGGTCGGGCGGCAGCCCGGCGCTGCCGGTCACCTCGGCAATGGCATTCTGCACGGCATCCGGCAGGGAACTGACAAAGTTCTCCACTCCGATGCCGGTGGAGGAAGGCTCGGTGTGTGCCCCGCAAAGGGCAAGCAGCTCCTGCGCGATGCGGCTGTACTTGCCGGCGTCAAAGTTGATGCAGAGCATCCCGATGAGCTGGCCGTTATCCTTGATGAACATGGTGGAGGAGCGCAGCCGCCCCTTGGCCTGCGAAGCGCCCTGATAGCCCGCCAGGTAATCCTGCTTTTCATACATCCGCTCCTGAATGAAGCGCAGCGCCATGTTGGAAAGGGGCGCACCCTCGGTGCGTCCGCTGATGTGGTTATTGACGATGGCAACAATGGTACCGTCCTCACTGGTAAGGTCGTGCAGAACTACCTCGTAGTCCGGACCCAGCGCCTCCCCCAGAAAAGATACCACTACGCGATAAGGCTCAAGTCTTGCATCCATCCCGTTCACCTCTTTTGTACTGCTGGAGCGCGTAAGAAAAAATTCTCATGCGTGTTCTATTGCTATCATAGCAGAAATGACAGTTTTTTACAATAAGAAGGTGCGTTGTATCCATTGTTTCGTCAAAGTGATGACATTTATCGGGACTTTTTGTCATGCGCGACAATTTATTCTCATGGTAAGAAAATATTATTGACAAAATATTCTCATTGCGTTAGGATAGTGTCAGCGAGGGAAGGACAGCCCTTCCCAACAAATGGAAAAGGAGAAAAATCGGATGAAACAGGTGATCGTTACCCCCAATGCTCCCGCTGCCATCGGCCCCTATTCGCAGGGCATCGCTGCGGGGCAGACCGTCTATGTATCCGGGCAGCTGCCCATCGACCCGGCCACCGGCCTGATCCCGGAAGGCATCGCCGCCCAGACTGCACAGTCCCTCAAGAACATCCAGGCCATTCTGGCACAGCAGGAGATGACGCTGGCCAATGTGGTCAAGACCACGGTGTTTCTGGCGGACATCAACGATTTTGCAGAGATGAACAAGGTGTACGGCGAGTATTTTGCGCAGCCCTACCCCGCGCGCAGCGCGGTGCAGGTGGGCAAGCTGCCCAAGGACGCTCCGCTGGAGATCGAGTGCATTGCTGTAAAGTAAGTTCCCCCGCACGGGAAGAAAAGAAACGGTGAACCAAATGGATAAACAGATGTTCGTTCGCATCCTGAACAGTGAGATGGAGCTGGCCACCGGCTGTACGGAGCCCGGCGCAGTCGCTCTCACCGCCGCAGAGGCGGGCGCAGCACTCCGCAAGGCGGGCGGCACACGGGTAGAAGCCGTGACCGTCCGCGCCAGCATCAACATTATCAAAAACGCCATGTCGGCAGGCATTCCGGGCACCTCGTATCAGGGCATGGATTACGCCGCCGCCATTGGTGCCGTAGGCGGCGACCCCGTCCACCTGCTGGAGGTCATGAACTATGTGCCCCGGGAGCAGATGGAGGAAGCCGCAGCCCTTGTCAAGGCAGGCAAGGTCAAGGTAGAGGTGGCACAGGTGCCGCAGAAGCTCTACGTTGAGGTGGTTGTTACTGCCGACGGCCACACCGGCCGTGCGGTGGTGCGGGATCTGCACACCAACGTGGTGCTGGTGGAGCAGGACGGCGTGGCTACGCTGGACAAACAGCACGCCGACCCCGCCGCAGCAGGGGACAGCGATGTGGTGACCCCGGAGCAGATCGCAGAATTTCTGACCGTCCGCTCCATCTAGGATTACTGCACTGAGGAGCTGGACCCCATGCACGATCCCATCGACATCATCCGCAGCGCCGTACAGGTGAACACGACTATCAGCAACGAGGGTCTTTCCAAGGAATACGGCCTTGCTATCGGTCGCAATCTGGAGCTGAACTGCCGCAAGGGTCTGATGACCCGCGACCTGACCACCAACGCCATGGTCATCGCTTCTGCCGGTGCGGACGCCCGCATGGCAGGCGCACCGGTTTCGGTGGTGGCAAACTCCGGCAGCGGCAATCAGGGCATCACGGCTACCATGCCTGTGGTGGCAACTGCCCGCTGGCTGGACATCGACGAGGAGAAGATGCTCCGCGCCGTGACCCTTTCCAACCTGATCGCGATCCGCATCAAGGCTAAATTCGGCCGTCTGAGCAACCTTTGTGGTGCAACGGTTGCTGCCACCGGCGCAGCCTGCGGCATTGCCTATCTGCTGGGTGGCGGCTACCATGAGGTATGCTGCACCATCCAGAACATGGTGGGCAACATCACCGGCATGGTATGCGACGGCGCAAAGGCCGACTGTGCACTGAAGATCTCTACCTGCGTCAACGCTGCCTGTCAGGCAGCTGCCATGGGTGTGCGCGGCGTGCGGGTGCAGAGCACCGACGGCATCGTGGAGCACAATGTGGAGTATACGCTGGACAACTTTGCCACCCTGAGCACCCACGGCACCAGCGACAGCGTGATCCTTGATCTGATGCTGAACAAACACCTCCCGGAGACGGAATAAGTCTCCCCACCCAGCCCCTTTCCGGGGAAAAAGAAAGAGGTACTAAAGTTATGAAAAAGCTATTCCATAGTCTGCCCTTCCGGCTTTTGCTGGGCATTTTTGTTGGTATCATCCTTGGTCAGATATTCAATGAGAGCACTATGGGCGTTGTGGTGACCCTGCAGTACATCATGGGTCAGCTCATTACCTTCTGTGTGCCGCTGATCATCATCGGCTTCATTGCCCCGTCCATTACAAAGCTGGGCAAAAACGCCTCCCGTCTGCTGGCAGTGGCCATCGTCATCGCCTATGTGTCCTCTGTCTGCGCAGCCTTCATGAGCATGGGCGCCGGCTACGGCCTGATCCCTCACCTGTCCATCGACAACAACGTTGCCGGTCTGCGCGAGCTGCCGGGCGTCGTCTTTGAGCTGAACATTCCCCAGATCATGAGCGTCATGAGCGCTCTGGTGCTGAGCGTTCTGGTGGGTCTGGCTGCTACCTGGACCAACAGCAAGCTGACCTGCGACTTTTTGGCCGAGTTCCAGAACATCGTGCTGGACATCGTGAGCAAGGTCATCATCCCCGTTCTGCCCTTCTACATTGCCGCCACCTTCTGCGGCCTGAGCTACGAGGGCACCATCACCCATCAGCTGCCCGCCTTCCTGCAGATCATCGTCATCGTTATGGCCGGTCACTACATCTGGCTGGCTGTGCTGTACCTGCTGGCCGGTGCTTACTCCGGCAAGAATCCTTGGGAAGTGGTGCGTCACTACGGCCCCGCTTACCTGACCGCTGTCGGCACCATGTCCAGTGCCGCTACGCTGGGTGTGGCGCTGGAGTGCGCCCGCAAGAGCAAGGTCCTGCGTAAGGACATGGTCAGCTTCGGCATCCCCCTGTTTGCAAACATCCACCTGTGCGGCTCTGTGCTGACTGAGGTGTTCTTCTGCATGACCGTTTCCAAGATCCTGTACGGCAAGCTGCCCAGCGTTGGCACCATGATCCTGTTCTGCCTGCTGCTCGGCATCTTCGCTATCGGCGCACCCGGCGTGCCCGGCGGCACTGTCATGGCTTCTCTGGGCCTGATCACCGGTGTCCTGATGTTCGACAACGCCGGTACCGCTCTGATGCTGGCCATCTTCGCCCTGCAGGACAGCTTCGGCACCGCCTGCAACGTGACCGGTGACGGCGCTCTGACCCTGATGCTGACCGGCTACGCCGAGAAGCACGGCATTGCCGATACCGGCGACCTTGAAAGCCCGATCCTGTGATAAAAACCTGCGCACTCCTCCTTAATTACAAGAGACTGTGAACAGACAGTCCCAAAATCTCCGAAAAGCCCCGGCGACCGCATGGCCGCCGGGGCTTTTTGTGCGGCAACCCGGTTTGATATCCGGCGTAATGGGATGAAATTTCTGAAACGCCTTTAAAACCATAAAGTAAAATGCTATACTAGAAGGACATTGGGTGCGCTGAAAATGCGCAGCCTGAAAGGAGCTTTTATGACGCAGCTTTTGATTCGTCTGTTTATACGCCGTCCCAATTCTCCGCAGGATCCCCGTGTCCGTGCCGCCTACGGCAATCTGGCCAGTGTGGTGGGCATGGTGTGCAATATCCTGCTCTGTCTGGGCAAGTTTGTGGTGGGTACCCTGTTCGGCTCTATCGCCATCACTGCCGATGCACTGAATAACCTTTCGGATGCTTCCTCCAATATCGTCAGTCTGGTGGGCTTCAAGCTGGCTGCCAAGGCACCGGATGCCGAGCATCCCTACGGCCACGCCCGCTTTGAGTATCTGGCGGGGCTGGTGGTCAGCGTGACCATTCTGGGCATCGGCTTCTCCCTGCTGAAGGAATCGGTCACCAAGGCGCTGCACCCCACCCCGGTGCAGTTCGGCTGGTTGACCGTGGCGGTGCTGGTGGTGTCCATTCTGGTCAAGCTGTGGATGAGCGGCTTCAACCGTGCCATCGGACGTATCATTTCCTCCGAGACCCTCATCGCCACCGCCGCCGACAGCCGCAACGACGTGCTGAGCACCGCTGCCGTGCTGGTGGCTGCCATCCTCTGCCGGGTGACCGGCTGGGACGTGCTGGACGGCCTGATGGGCGTAGGCGTGGCGGTGTTCATCCTGATCTCCGGCTGGGGTCTGGTGATGGATACCCTGAGCCCGCTGCTGGGTGAAAGCCCCAGCGAGGATCTGGTGGAGCATATCGAACAGACCGTGATGGGTTATCCCGGCGTGCTGGGCGTACATGACCTGATGGTGCACGACTACGGCCCCGGCCATCAGTTTGCGTCCATCCATGTAGAACTGCCCGCCGAGCAGGACCCGCTGGAAGCGCACGACCTGATCGACAACATCGAGCGGGACTTTATGAAGCACGACCATCTGATGGTGACCATCCACTATGACCCCATCGTCACCTCGGACGCCGCCGTGGGGGTGCTGCGCAGCCGCCTGACCGAAAAGCTGCGCCAGCTGGACCCGGCGCTTTCGCTGCATGATCTGCGCATCGTGCCGGGCAAGACCCACACCAATGTGCTTTTCGATCTGGTGCTCCCCGCGGGCTATGCCGGGGACAAGGTGGAACTGCTGACCCAGATGGAGCAGTTCATCAAAGAGCAGGATCCCACCTATAACTGCATCATCAAGCTGGAACAGAGCTATACGGCTGCGGCTCATAAATGAGGGGAAGCCGCCCCGCACAGGCTCTGTGCAGATATAAGGAAAGCAGAGGGAAAGTAGTATGCTGAACGAGACCTACCGCGCCATGCTGAACAACAAAAGCGTCATCCGCGAGACCTTCATGTATGGCAGACAGCGCGCTGCCCAGATCGGCAGCGAGAATGTGTTCGATTATTCACTGGGCAACCCCAGCGTGCCCTGCCCGCCGGAGTTCACCGAGGCCATGCAGACCCTGCTGGCACAGGAAGAGCCGGTAAGCCTGCACGGCTATTGTCCCAGTCAGGGCGACCCGGGCTTCCGCACCGCTGTGGCGGCGCATCTGACCGAGACCTTCGGTCTGCCCTACGCGCAAAAGCACATTTTCCCCACCACCGGCGCGGCGGGTGCTATCGCCCACGCCATCCGGGCGGTGACCCAGCCCGGGGACGAGGTGCTGACCTTTGCGCCTTACTTCCCGGAGTACGGCCCCTATGTGGCGGGCACCGGCGCAGTGCTGCGGGTGGTGCCGCCGCAGGCGCCCACCTTCCAGCCCAATCTGGATGCCTTTGCACAGATGCTGACCGAAAAGGTCACCTGCGTGCTCATCAACACCCCCAACAACCCCACCGGCGTGGTCTACTCTGCCGATACCCTGACCCGCATGGCGGCGATTTTGACCGAAAAAAGCGCCCAGTACGGCCACAATATCTTCTTGGTCAGTGACGAACCCTACCGGGATATCGTGTTTGACGGCAAGACCGTGCCTTACCCGGCGGCGTTCTACCCCCACACCCTGACCTGCTTCTCCTACTCCAAGAGCCTGAGCCTGCCCGGCGAGCGTCTGGGTTATGTGGCAGTGCGCCCGGGGTGCGAGGGCGAGGACATCCTTGTGGACATGATGAGCCAGATTTCCCGCTTTACCGGCCACAACTGCCCGCCCAGCATCATCCAGCGGGCGGTCAGCTGCTGCCAGAAGGTGACCAGCGACCTTTCGGTCTACCAGACCAACATGGAACTGTTGTACGAAAAACTCACCGCGCTGGGCTTTGAAGTGGAGCGCCCGGGCGGCACCTTTTATATCTTCCCCAAGGCACTGGAAGAAGACGCCAACGCCTTCTGCCAGAAAGCCCGGGAATTTGATCTGCTGCTGGTGCCCAGTGACAGCTTTGGGGTAAAGGGCTATGTGCGCCTTGCCTACTGCATCGACACCGAAAAGGTAAAGCGCAGCCTGCCCGCCTTTGAAAAGCTGGCAGCCGCCTACCGCAAGTAACCGGAACGCCCCTGCATGGGGCATAAAATACACAACCAATAGAGGAAAGGGAACCCTGCTATGGAAAAGATCAAGATGACGACCCCGCTGGTGGAGATGGACGGCGACGAGATGACCCGCATTTTGTGGAAGATGATCAAGGACGAGCTGATCCTCCCCTTTGTGGACCTCAAGACCGAGTACTACGATCTGGGCTTGCCCAACCGCGATGCCACCGCAGATCAGGTGACCATGGATGCCGCCCTCGCCAACAAGAAGTACGGCGTGTCGGTCAAGTGTGCCACCATCACCCCCAACGCTCAGCGCGTGGAGGAGTACAAGCTGCATGAGATGTGGAAGAGCCCCAACGGCACCATCCGCGCTGTGCTGGACGGCACCGTGTTCCGCGCACCCATTATGATCGACAGCATCCAGCCGGTGGTCAAGAACTGGAAAAAGCCCATCACCATCGCCCGCCACGCCTACGGCGATGTGTATAAGTGCACCGAGTTCCGCATTCCCGGTGCGGGCAAGGCGGAACTGGTGTTCACCGGCGCAGACGGCAGCCAGCAGCGTGCCACCGTCTTTGACTTTGAGGGTGCCGGTGTGCTGCAGGGGCAGTACAACAAGGACGATTCCATCCGCAGCTTTGCCCGCAGCTGCTTCAACTACGCACTGGACGTGAAGCAGGATCTGTGGTTCGGCGCAAAGGATACCATCTCCAAGAAGTACGACCACACCTTCAAGGATATCTTCCAGGAAACTTACGATGCCGAGTACAAGGAAAAATTTGAAGCTGCCGGCATCACCTACTTTTACAGCCTGATTGACGATATCGTGGCGCGCGTCATCCGCAGCGAGGGCGGCTTTGTCTGGGCCTGCAAGAACTACGACGGCGATGTGATGAGCGATATGGTCTCCACCGCCTTTGGCTCACTGGCCATGATGACCAGTGTGCTGGTCAGCCCGGATGGCAAGTACGAGTACGAGGCCGCCCACGGCACCGTCACCCGCCATTATTATAAGTACCTGAAGGGCGAAAAGACCTCTACCAACCCCATGGCTACTATCTTTGCGTGGTCGGGCGCCTTCAAGAAGCGCGGCGAGCTGGATAACCTGCCGGAGCTGGTGCACTTTGGCGAGGCACTGGAAGCCGCAAGCCTGCAGACCCTGAACGAGGGCATCATGACCAAGGACCTGTGCGGTCTGGCAGAGGGCATCACCCCCACCGCCGTGGACAGCGAGGGCTTTATCAAGGCCATCCGTGAGCGTCTGGAAGCCAAGCTGGCATAAAACGATTTTCAATATAACATAAAAACCGGAACGATCCACCCGAAAAAGGGAAGATCGTTCCGGTTTGTGTTTTAGGCAGGATGTGCGACAAACTGGAAGTTACCATTTTCCTTTAACGATTCGTCCACCGACCAAAATGGAAGAAAAAATAGCAGCGAAAATCAAAAGGGTAATCCAAATCGGGCTGAGTACCCATAGCCATGACCACGAAATCAATCCTGTTACTTTTAGTACAGCGAAAATCAAAACTAAAGCAACAATAGGATCCATCCTGGATCGGTGGGATTTCTTCTCCGTGCGCATAACAGAACCTCCTTGAATTCCGATTTGTTGGTTACAAATGTAGTGCGTCCAGCACTTCATTTACGATGTCCAGCGATACCTGCCCCGGGGCACTGGCCTGCCCGGGGTTGGCAAAGGTCATGGCAGAACCAAAGGCCTCCCCAGCCAGACGGCTCACCGCACCCAGCGCCCCCATGCTCATGGTGATGACCGGTGTTTCCGGGTGAAGGTCGGCCATCTCAACGGTGGCGGCCAGCAGCTCCAGTACATCGGTGCGGCACCGGGGCATTACGGCCAGCTTGGGCAGGTCGGCTTCGGCCTGCTGCATCTGTACCATGCGGGAGACGAGTTCTGCCCGGGGCGGGGTTTTGGCAAAATCGTGGCTGGAGCACACTACCGCCACCCCGGCAGAATGTGCCTGCTCTATCAGTGCGGGCAGGTCTGCCCCGGCGGTGAAGAACTCGATGTCCAGCAGGTCGGCGCAGTCAGTGTCGAGGATCAGGCGCAGAAAGGCAAGGTATTCCTTATGGGAGAGCGCCTGCTCGCCGCCCTCTGCCTTGGTACGGAAGGTCACCAGCAGAAGCTTGTCCCGCAGGGTGACCCGCAGTTTCTGTACGCAGCGGGCAATGGCAGCGGGGGACTGAAAGCCTTCGAACCAGTCTGCCCGCCATTCCACACAATCGGCCGACAAGGTTGAAAACTGCGCGGCCTTTTCCAGAATAGCAGCTTCGGTGCGCTCCACAATGGGCAGAATGACCTTGGGGCGGCCCTCCCCGATGCGGCAGCCGCGGATGTTGACACAGGACATGGTGCTTCTCCTTTATATAATAAGTATAGCTACATAATACAGGATACTGGAATGACTCCATAATACGTTCTACCCGCCGCCTTGTCAAGAAAAGGAGGTTATTATAATAGGAGAAAAACAGGAGCATTTACCCCCGCGCAAAGAAATTGGAAAAAAGATGTCAAAAAGTGTTGACAAGATTGCCGGGGTGTGGTATTATACTTGAGCGCCAAGCGCTGAGACAAAAGAATGACTTCTGAAGCCTCAGCAGGAAGCCCTTGAAAAGAACCAATAGACGCTGAAAAGTTCCGGCTGATACCGAGAAACCTGAAGCGCTCCAAGTTCAGAAAAGTTCAAAAGCTTCTCAAAAAAGTGCTTGACAAAAAACCGCTTCTGTGGTAAAATAATCAAGTCGTCAGCCGAAAGGCTGAGGCGCACAGGACCTTGAAAATTGAACAATATCGAAAGAACTTGTAACGGAACCTATTTTCGTGTTGGAAAAACACGGTAAACAATTCCAAACAAAAGTAATTCACACAGGACGCAAGCGATTGCGTGCTGAGCGAAACAAGATTTAACACTTTTAAGTGATAAATATCATTTATAAAGAGTTTGATCCTGGCTCAGGACGAACGCTGGCGGCGCGCCTAACACATGCAAGTCGAACGAGCGAGAGGAGGTTTACTTTCTCAAGCGAGTGGCGAACGGGTGAGTAACGCGTGAGGAACCTGCCTCAAAGAGGGGGACAACAGTTGGAAACGACTGCTAATACCGCATAAGCCCACGACCCGGCATCGGGTAGAGGGAAAAGGAGCAATCCGCTTTGAGATGGCCTCGCGTCCGATTAGCTAGTTGGTGAGGTAATGGCCCACCAAGGCGACGATCGGTAGCCGGACTGAGAGGTTGAACGGCCACATTGGGACTGAGACACGGCCCAGACTCCTACGGGAGGCAGCAGTGGGGAATATTGCACAATGGGGGAAACCCTGATGCAGCGACGCCGCGTGGAGGAAGAAGGTCTTCGGATTGTAAACTCCTGTTGTTGAGGAAGATAATGACGGTACTCAACAAGGAAGTGACGGCTAACTACGTGCCAGCAGCCGCGGTAAAACGTAGGTCACAAGCGTTGTCCGGAATTACTGGGTGTAAAGGGAGCGCAGGCGGGAAGACAAGTTGGAAGTGAAATCCATGGGCTCAACCCATGAACTGCTTTCAAAACTGTTTTTCTTGAGTAGTGCAGAGGTAGGCGGAATTCCCGGTGTAGCGGTGGAATGCGTAGATATCGGGAGGAACACCAGTGGCGAAGGCGGCCTACTGGGCACCAACTGACGCTGAGGCTCGAAAGTGTGGGTAGCAAACAGGATTAGATACCCTGGTAGTCCACACTGTAAACGATGATTACTAGGTGTTGGAGGATTGACCCCTTCAGTGCCGCAGTTAACACAATAAGTAATCCACCTGGGGAGTACGACCGCAAGGTTGAAACTCAAAGGAATTGACGGGGGCCCGCACAAGCAGTGGAGTATGTGGTTTAATTCGACGCAACGCGAAGAACCTTACCAAGTCTTGACATCCTGCGACGGACATAGAAATATGTTTTTCCTTCGGGACGCAGAGACAGGTGGTGCATGGTTGTCGTCAGCTCGTGTCGTGAGATGTTGGGTTAAGTCCCGCAACGAGCGCAACCCTTATGGTCAGTTACTACGCAAGAGGACTCTGGCCAGACTGCCGTTGACAAAACGGAGGAAGGTGGGGATGACGTCAAATCATCATGCCCTTTATGACTTGGGCTACACACGTACTACAATGGCGTTAAACAAAGAGAAGCAAGACCGCGAGGTGGAGCAAAACTCAGAAACAACGTCCCAGTTCGGACTGCAGGCTGCAACTCGCCTGCACGAAGTCGGAATTGCTAGTAATCGCAGATCAGCATGCTGCGGTGAATACGTTCCCGGGCCTTGTACACACCGCCCGTCACACCATGAGAGCCGGGGGGACCCGAAGTCGGTAGTCTAACCGCAAGGAGGACGCCGCCGAAGGTAAAACTGGTGATTGGGGTGAAGTCGTAACAAGGTAGCCGTAGGAGAACCTGCGGCTGGATCACCTCCTTTCTAAGGAGTCAGGCAATGACAGAGCATCTAAGATGATCGGTCATTGGAACAGGTGACAAGTTAAAGTTTAAGTAGATATTGTTCGATTTTGAGGGCCCTGAAAAGGGGTTACTCAAAACCTTATGTGGGGGTTTAGCTCAGCTGGGAGAGCACCTGCTTTGCAAGCAGGGGGTCAAGGGTTCGATTCCCTTAATCTCCACCACATGGGCCAATAGCTCAGCTGGCTAGAGCACACGACTGATAATCGTGAGGTCGATGGTTCGAGTCCATTTTGGCCCACCATGTGGTGAAAATCAGAGTTCCGGGAGACCGGGCTTTGAGGGACATCACCAAGACGTACCTTGAAAACTGAATAATAACTGCGAAACAAAGATTATAGTAAGTTCTTTTTTAAGAAATATTACAATTTCAAAAGGAAGGGTAACAATAATCTTCGTTGGCAAGAGAGAATCAAGAGGATACCAAATGTTCTTAAAGAACGTTTGAAAGGTCAAGCGAACAAGGGCGCAGGGCGAATGCCTTGGCACTGGGAGCCGATGAAAGACGTGATAAGCTGCGATAAGCTTCGGGGAGCTGCAAATAAGCATTGATCCGGAGATTTCTGAATGAGGAAACTCACCTGGGTTCATACTCAGGTACGTTATACTGAACTTAAAAATAGGTATATCGAGGGAACCGCCTGAACTGAAACATCTAAGTAGGGCGAGGAAGAGACATCAAACGAGATTCCGTAAGTAGTGGCGAGCGAACGCGGAAGAGGGCAAACCGGAAGTAGAAATACTTCCGGGGTACGGACCGCATTTAGGACTTAAGTTGTTAACCGAACGGCATGGGAAGGCCGGTCAGAGAGTGTGAGAACCACGTAGGTGAAAACGACAAGAGCTGAGCGAGTTCCAGAGTACGGCCAGACACGTGAAACCTGGTCGGAATACGGGGGGACCACCCTCCAACCCTAAATACTACCCAGTGACCGATAGCGTATAGTACTGTGAAGGAAAGGTGAAAAGCACCCCGGGAGGGGAGTGAAAAAGAACCTGAAACCCTGTGCCTACAAGCACCTAGAGCACGTCAATGTGTGATAGGGTACTTTTTGTAGAACGGTCCGGCGAGCGATTGTATGCAGCAAGGTTAAGGACTTAAGGTCTGGAGCCGAAGCGAAAGCGAGTTTGAAAAGGGCGTTAAGTTGCATACAATGGGCCCGAAACCGGGTGACCTACCCATGGTCAGGTTGAAGTGGAAGTAAAATTCCATGGAGGACCGAACCGACCTCCGTTGAAAAGGCGGCGGATGAACTGTGGGTAGCGGAGAAATTCCAATCGAACCCGGAGATAGCTGGTTCTCCCCGAAATAGTTTTAGGACTAGCCTCAAGTTAGATACCTGGAGGTAAAGCACTGAATAGCCTAGCGGCCGAGAGGTTAGCGAAGCTTATCAAACTCAGAATGCCAGAGTATTGATGCTTGGGAGTCAGACAGTGTCAGATAAATGTCATTGTCAAAAGGGAAACAGCCCAGATCTACAGCTAAGGTCCCAAAGTCAGGTTAAGTGGAAAACGATGTGAAGATACGTAGACAACCAGGATGTTGGCTCAGAAGCAGCCACACATTCAAAGAGTGCGTAATAGCTCACTGGTCGAGCGTCTTTGCGCGGAGAATTTAACGGGGCTAAACCTGACACCGAAGCTTAGGCAATACAGCAATGTATTGGGTAGGGGAGCGTTGTATACGCGGTGAAACAGTAGCGCAAGCGGCTGTGGAGTGTATAGAAGTGAGAATGCCGGAATGAGTAGCGCGAATGCAGTGAGAATCTGCATGGCCGAAAGCCTCAGGTTTCTGGAGGAAGGTTCGTCCGCTCCAGGTTAGTCGGGAGCTAAGGTGAGGCCTAACGGCGTAGCCGATGCACAGACGGTAGAGATTCCGTCACCACCAAAAGAGTTAAGCACAGGGACACATTTGAAGTCTCGGAGCCGGGTGTTGGTTCCGGTAGCGATCGAGGGAAGTTAGTACCGAAGTCCGGGATGGAAGATGGCGAGAAAAGCTGTGTGTATTTCTGCGGTGCCCGTACCGCAAACCGACACAGGTAGGTAGGAAGAAGATTCTAAGGCCAACGGGAGAAGGGTTGTTAAGGAACTCGGCAAATTGACCCCGTAACTTCGGGAGAAGGGGTGCTCCAGAGATGGAGCCGCAGAGAATCGGCCCAAGCAACTGTTTACCAAAAACACAGGTTTGTGCTAAATCGAAAGATGACGTATACGAGCTGACGCCTGCCCGGTGCTGGAAGGTTAAGAGGAGATGTGCAAGCATTGAATCGAAGCCCCAGTGAACGGCGGCCGTAACTATAACGGTCCTAAGGTAGCGAAATTCCTTGTCAGGTAAGTTCTGACCCGCATGAAAGGCGTAATGATTTGGGCACTGTCTCGACAGCCCGCCCGGCGAAATTGTAGTACCGGTGAAGATGCCGGTTACCCGCGACAAGACGGAAAGACCCCATGGAGCTTTACTGTAGCCTAATATTGGGTTTCGATGTTGCATGCACAGGATAGATGGGACACAGGGAAACAAGTGCTTTGGCATTTGTGGAGTGGCCGTTGGGATACCATCCTTGCGATATTGGAATTCTAACCTGCGCCTTTGAATCAAGGCGGGGGACATTGTTAGGTGGGCAGTTTGACTGGGGCGGTCGCCTCCTAAAGAGTAACGGAGGCGTTCAAAGGTTCGCTCAGCTTGAACGGAAATCAAGCAAAAGAGTGCAAACGCAGAAGCGAGCCTAACTGCGAGACTGACGGGTCGAGCAGTAACGAAAGTTGGAGTTAGTGATCCGGTGGTATGTGAGTGGAAATGCCATCGCTCAACGGATAAAAGTTACCCTGGGGATAACAGGCTGATCTCCCCCAAGAGTCCACATCGACGGGGAGGTTTGGCACCTCGATGTCGGCTCATCGCATCCTGGGGCTGTATTCGGTCCCAAGGGTTTGGCTGTTCGCCAATTAAAGCGGTACGCGAGCTGGGTTCAGAACGTCGTGAGACAGTTCGGTCCCTATCTGTCGTGGGCGCAGGATATTTGATGGGAGCTGTTCCTAGTACGAGAGGACCGGAGCGGACGTACCTCTGGCGCACCAGTTGTTCTGCCAAGGGCATAGCTGGGCAACTATGTACGGATCGGATAAACGCTGAAAGCATCTAAGCGTGAAGCCGACCCAAAGATAAGATATCCCATTGTTTCAAACAAGTAAGACCCCTTGAAGACTACAAGGTTGATAGGCACGATGTGTAAGTGGAGCGATCCATTCAGCAAGCGTGTACTAATAGGTCGAGGGCTTGACCACAATTCGCTTGAGACTTTTAAGTCAACGAAAAAATGTTAGCAGTGATTATTCAGTTTTGAAGGCACGTCCTTCTAAGAAATGCTGGACAGATACACAGAAATGTGCTATACTGATTCAGTCAAATCGGTCGGTGTCGATGACGGTAAGGTTCCACCTGTTCCCATTCCGAACACAGAAGTTAAGCTTACTTGTGCCGAAGATAGTTAGCTGGAAACGGCTTGTGAAAATAGGTAGTCGCCGACTTAACAAAAACGCTTCAGGAGAATTCCTGGAGCGTTTTTTTGAGTGAAAAAGATGAAATATCTACAAATAGAACAAGATATAACTGAAAATTCATATTTTGTTAAAATATTTCGTGGGAATTAGTTGCGACTAAGTGACGCTTATGTTACAATAAAGATATATCAATGTGGTGGAAATGGGATCGGTCGGGGATATATTACAGAACGGAAGGAAGTAGTTGTGGTGAAGGTGGCGATGATCGGGCACAAGGATTTTCCGAGTCGCTCGGGCGGTGTGGAGGTCATGGTTGGCGGGCTGGCCAGAAGTCTGGTGGAACGAGGCTATGACGTTACCGTGTATAACCGCGGCTTGGAAAAGCACCATAATGTGTACGATGTGGACGGCGTTCACGCGCGGCGGGTATTTACCCTGCAAAAGCCTGCACTGAATGCCACGATCTACTCTTTTCTGGCAACTTTTGATGCGCTGTTCCGGGGCTATGATGTGCTCCATTACCACGCCATCGGACCCAGCGTACCGCTGCTGATCGCTAAGATATTCGGCAAGCACACCGTATGTACAGTGCACGGACTAAACTGGAAGGTGGACAAGTGGCGCGGCTTTGCAAGCCGTTATATGAAGCTGGGAGAGCGGATCGCCGCAAAATATGCGGATGATCTGGTGGTGCTTTCGGAGACGGAGTGGAACTATTTTTTGCAGAAATACGACCGTGCATCCATACTGATCCCCAATGCCATCCGCTTTTACGAAAAGCGCGCGTGCAGCCTGATCCGGGAAAAATACGGGCTGGCGAGGGGAGAGTACATCCTGTATGTGGGGCGCATCTCGCCGGAAAAGGGCACGCTGGATCTGGTGGAGGGATACCGCAAGGCCAAGACAGGGAAAAAGCTTGTACTGGTCGGCCCGCTGGATGACAGCGAATATTGCAGAGCAGTACAGCAGCAGGCGCAGAATGACCCTAATATCATCATGACCGACTATGTGGTGGGCGACCCGCTGAAGGAACTTTACAGCAATTGCGGGCTGTTCGTTCTGCCCAGCCACACCGAGGGGCTTTCCTTGTCTTTGCTGGAGGCACTGTCCATCGGGGCACGGTGTCTGGTGAGCGATATCCCCGAGAATACGGTCGTGACCGACATTTACGGCGCGGCCTTCAAACCGGAGGATACGGACGACCTTGCCCGGGCGCTGGAACGGGAATGTGCACAGGAGTACCCGGACGCAATGCGGCAGCAGCAAATCCAGTACATCCATACAAATTTTGAGTATGAGGTGATGTTAGACCGTTACGAGGAGGTCTATCATCATGTGGTGGGCGACCCGTTGAAGGCGATGCCCTCCACGCTGAAAAAGGGAAGAGTGCCGGCAGGCGCAAAAGCATAAGCAAAGAACGCCCCGGAAACGTTTGACAGCGTTTCCGGGGCGTTTTTCGTTTAGATCAGCGGGGCGATGAATTTGAGCATAATGCCCACCAGATGCAGCAGCTTTTTGCCCTGCCAGATGCTCTGGCGGGTGGGTTCCACCGTGCGGCACTGTGCCAGCGTATCCTGAAAATCTGCTTCAATGCGGGGCAGGCAGTCCACGCCGCGCATCCAGACCGCGTTTTCAAAGTGGTGGTACAGGCTGCGGTAATCCAGATTGATGGTGCCCACGACCGCCTCCTGCCCGTCCATGATCATCACCTTGGCGTGGGTGAAGCCGGGGGTCCACTCGCTGATCTTCACACCGGAGGACAGCAGCGGCAGGTAATGCGTTTTAGCCAGCGCATAAGCAAACCACTTGTCCGGCTTTCCGGGTAGGATCAGGTGCACATCCACGCCGCGCTCGGCGGCAAAGCGCAGGGCGGTCTCCAGCTCACCGTCCAGAATGAGGTAGGGCGTGATGATATGTACGCTGTGCCGGGCGCGGTTGAGCAGGTCAATATACACCATCTCGCCCACACGCTCGCCGTCCAGCGGACAGTCCCCGTAGGGGGTGACAAAGCCCTTTGTCTGCGTTTCCGGGAGGGGGCGGGTGAGGAACTGGGCAAACTCCGGCTCCCGCTGGATGCTCCACATCTGCAAAAATAGGGCGGTCATGGTGCGCACGCCCTCGCCCTCCAGCATGACGGCAGCGTCCTTCCAGCGGCCGTATTTTTCAACGTGGTTGATGTACTCATCGGCCAGATTCACGCCGCCGGTAAAGCCCACGCGGCCATCTACGACCAGAATCTTGCGGTGGTCGCGGTAGTTGTAGTGGGTGGAAACAAAGGGCGTGACCGGCGCAAACACCTTGCAGCGGATACCCAGCGCTTCCAGCCGTCTGGGGTAGTCCCGGGGCAGGGTGGAGAACTCGCAGGTGCCGTCATACATCACCCGCACATCCACGCCCTGCGCGGCCTTGCGTGCCAGTATCTCCAGAATACGCCCCCACATCAGCCCTTCGTCAATGATGAAGTATTCCAGAAAAATGTACTGGGTGGCGCTTTCCAGCTGGGGCAGCAGCGCAGCGAACTTGGCTTCTCCGCTGGGGAAATAGGTCACCTGCGTGTTTTCGTACACCGGGAAGCCGCCGCCCCGTCCGCGCAGATACTGCGCCAGAGAGGCCGCGCCGGGGCAGTCCGCGTCCAGCGCCGTGCTCGCCTTTTTGTCCTGCGCCAGCTGGCCGCGGGTCTGCCCCTCCAGCTCCAGCAGGCGCTTTTTGAGCATCCGGTGGCCGACATCCTCCTTGGTGTAGCAGAACAGCAACACGCCCAGCACCGGGGCAAGCGCCGTGACCACCAGCCACGGGATGCGCACGCTGTTGTTCATGTCCTGATTGAGCAGGTAGACCATCATGGCCGCCGTGACCAGCAAGGTGCCGCCCAAGTAGTGGGGCAGCAGGTTACTGAACCAGCGCATCAGGCTGAAGAGCGCCCCGAATTGCAGCACCAGCAGTACCAGCACTAGCCCAAAGCGGCTGAAGATGGCATGGATGAGCCCTTTCTGGCCTTTACGGAGCAGACGGATGCCGCCGTCCTCAAATACCCGGACCTTGCTTCTCATGGTGTGCTGCAATGTTTCTTTTGACATTTTGACCGTCCTTTTTTTGGAATGTGTCGGAGGATAGCCTGCAAGCCCTGTCCAAATGACACATTTTGTGCTATGATAAAGGGGAAGAACTGCTGCCGGGCGGCAACAGAGCATATACAAGTCTATTATAATCCATTCCGGCCGGTTTTTCCACAGAAACCGGCAGATTTTGTACAGAAGGAGTTTGCATCATGAACAATCTGATCATTGGCATTGCGGGCGGCTCGGGCAGCGGCAAGACCACCCTTGCACTGCGGCTGAAGGAGCGCTTTGGGGAGGACGAGGTGCGCTTGATCTCCCACGACAGCTACTACAAGCGTCACGACGAGCTGCCCTTTGAAGAGCGCTGCAAGCTGAATTACGACCACCCGGACGCCTTCGACAACGCATTGCTCATCTACCACTTGCAGGAGTTGAAGGCAGGCCGCGCCATCGACTGCCCGGTGTACGATTACTCCAACCACAACCGCAGCAACGAGGTGCAGCACATCGAGCCTGCCCCGGTGCTGATCGTGGAGGGCATTCTGCCCTTTGTAGAGCCGGAACTGTGCGCCCTGTTCGACTACAAGATCTTCGTGGACACGGACGCAGACGAGCGCATCCTGCGGCGCATCCTACGGGACGTAAAGGAGCGCGGGCGCAGCTTGGACAGCGTGATCGACCAGTACCTTACCACGGTCAAGCCGATGCACGAGGCCTTTGTAGAGCCCAGCAAGCGCAACGCGGACATCATTGTGCCAAACGGCGGCGAGAACAGCACCGCTGTGGAGATGCTTGCGCACCACATCCGCACCCTGATCGAGAAAGCGAACCGGGGGTAAGACGATTTAGAATGGCTTCCGCTGCGCTCTAGCCATGTTCAGCGGAAAGAATATTTTTAATTTTGGGGTTCTGAAAAGCCTGCGGGCTTTTCAGAACCCCATTTCCACAGGTGGGGTCGTAGAGGAAAACGGCATTTGCAGCGCCGCTTTCTGTGAAAGCGCGGCGCTGCGGGCAAGCGCTCGCTCCCGGGGGGGGGAGCTGTCGCGCAGCGACTGAGGGGCTTTAAATGGAGAAGCGAAAAAGCGTTAAAGCGATAGCGCCGACTGGCGCAGCGCTAGCTTTTTTGTGCTTCGACTTCTTCTTTAGGATTGTCAAGGGCGAGCAGCCCTTGGCCCGTTGTGGGGTGGGTGGAGTCCAGAGGTAGGGAGGGGGGACTCGGAACACCCCTCCCTGCCTCTGGCCCAGCGGAGCGTCCCTGCACGCTGACGGCAGGTAGTAACTTCTCCTGCGGAGCGCATTCCCAATTGTCCATCACAAAACAAAAGGCACCCACAGCCATCCGGCTGCGGGTGCCTTTTTTCATACAGGTTTAACGGACAGAGGTGCGCACCAGCGCGCGCTTGAGGCGCGCCTGTGCCAGCTCGTACTCACGGTCGTTCAGGTTCTTGCGGGCAAGGATCTCCTCGGCGCGCTTCTTGGAAGCCTCCGCACGCGCCTGATCGATGTCCTCGGCCCATTCCCAAGTGGTAGCCACCAGACGCACGTCCCCGTCCAGCACGCTGAGCAGGCCGCCCATGCAGGCTGCACGGCGGCGCTGACCGTCGGCATCCACAATGTGCGCCTCGCCCATGCCCAGTGCCGTGCAGTAATCGCCGTGCTTTGCCAGAATGGCGAGGTCGCCATCAATGGCGCGGCAGACGATGCGCTCGGCCTGACCTTCAAAGGCGCAGCCGTCCGGCGTGACCACCGTCAGATGAAAGGTCGTCATGGCTTACCCCTTCTTCGCTTTTGCGAACACGTCGTCGATGGTGCCCGCGAACAGGAATGCGCTCTCGGGCAGCTCGTCGCACTCGCCGCTCAGGATCATCTTGAAGCCCCGCAGGGTCTCCTTCAGCGGCACATACTGGCCGGGCATACCGGTGAACTGCTCTGCCACATGGAAGCTCTGGCTCAGGAAGCGCTGCACCTTGCGGGCGCGGCTGACGGTACGCTTGTCCTCCTCGCTCAGCTCGTCCATGCCCATGATGGCAATGATGTCCTGCAGCTCCTTGTAGCGCTGCAGCACCTTCTGGACGGCGCGGGCGATCTCGTAGTGCTCCTGACCCACGACCTCCGGGCTGAGGATGCGGCTGGTGGAGTCCAGCGGGTCCACAGCGGGGTAGATGCCCTGTGATGCAATGTCACGGCTCAGAACCGTGGTGGCATCCAGATGGGTAAAGGTGGTGGCAGGGGCAGGGTCGGTCAGGTCATCGGCGGGAACGTAGACGGCCTGCACCGAGGTGATAGAGCCCTTGCGGGTGGAGGTGATGCGCTCCTGCAGGGCACCCATCTCGGTGGCCAGCGTGGGCTGGTAACCAACGGCAGAGGGCATACGGCCCAGCAGTGCGGACACCTCGGAACCGGCCTGCGTGAAGCGGAAGATATTATCGATGAACAGCAGCACGTCCTGATTCTTCACATCGCGGAAGTACTCTGCCATGGTCAGGCCGGACAGTGCCACGCGCATACGGGCTCCCGGGGGCTCGTTCATCTGGCCGTAGACCAGTGCGGTCTTGTTAATAACGCCGCTCTCGGTCATTTCGCCGTACAGGTCGTTGCCCTCGCGGGTGCGCTCGCCAACGCCGGTAAACACCGAGTAACCGTTGTGCTCGGTGGCGATGTTATAGATCAGCTCCTGAATCAGAACGGTCTTGCCGACACCGGCGCCGCCGAACAGGCCGATCTTACCGCCCTTGGCGTAGGGGCAGATCAGGTCAACCACCTTGATACCGGTCTCAAGGATCTCGGTGGTGGACTGCTGCTCCTCGTAGCTGGGAGCGGGACGGTGGATGGGCCAGTAGGCATCCGGGGTGGGGGCGGGCTTGTTATCCACAGGCTCGCCCAGCAGGTTGAACACGCGCCCCAGACACTGGTCGCCTACGGGCACCTTGATGGACTCGCCGGTGTCCACGGCATCTGTGCCGCGCACCAGACCATCGGTGCTGCTCATGGCAATGCAGCGTGCCACATTGTCGCCGGTCAGCTGAGCGACCTCCACCACCAGCTTCTGGCCGTGGTTGTCGATCTCAATGGCGTTGAGCAGCTCCGGCAGCTCGCCATCCTTGAACTGGATGTCCAGCACCGGGCCAATGACCTGGATCACCTTGCCGATATGTTTTTCGGACATAGGCTACAACTCCTTCTTGATAGGTTTTTCCGCTCAAGCTCCCCTTCGGGGAAGCTGCCGCCGTCAGGCGGCTGAGAGGGTTTTAGTTCTCCGCGCCGGCCACGATCTCGGTGATCTCCTGCGTGATAGCAGCCTGACGGGCACGGTTATAATACAGGTTGAGATGGTCGATCATCTCACCGGCGTTCTTGGTGGCAGCGTCCATGGCGGTGCGGCGGGCGGCCAGCTCACTGGCTACGCTCTCGCACACGGCACCGTAGACGACACCGGCCACATACTCCGGGATGATCGCGCTGAATACTTCCTCGCTGCTGGGCTTGTACAGGATCTGACTGCGGCGTGCCTCCGCCTTCTGCTGCTCGGTGGGCTCCATAGCCAGCGGCAGCACCTCGATGGAAACTGCCGTCTGGGTCATCATGGAATCGAACCGGGTGTAGCAGAGCTTTACGGCGTCAAACTCGCCCTTGCGGTACCCTTCGGTGATCTGACGCGCCAGCTGGAAGCACTGTCCCACCGAAATATCGGCGGCCAGCAGCACCTCCTGCGTGAACAGTTCGGCCTCGTGGTGGGCAAAGTACTCTGCCGAGCGCTTGCCGATGGGCAGCACCTCCACGTTGCCGCTTTCCTGTGCGGCCAGCTTGAGCACATTGGCGTTGTAACCGCCGGCAAGGCCGCGGTCACCGGCAATGACCACCAGCAGCGTGCGCTTGATCTCGCTGCGGCGCAGGTAGGGGTTGCGGGCCCGGGGGTCCGCTGCCGCGATCTCGGTCAGGGTCTTGTACAGCGTTTCAAAATAGGGTCGGCTGTGTTCGACCCGCTCCTTGGCACGGCGCATTTTGGAGGAAGCCACCAGCTCCATGGCCTTGGTGATCTGCATGGTGCTCTCTACGCTTTTGATGCGCAGCTTGATGTCCTTCATGGAACCAGCCATGCGTTACGCCTCCTTCCCTTTAATGCGCCTTGACAAAGCTTTCGGTATACCGGGTCAGCACGGCTTTGAGCTGCTCCTCGGTGTCCTTATCCAGATTGCCGGTGGTGCGGATGGTGTCCATCACGGCAGCCCCGGCGGCATCGTTGTCCAGATACTCGTACAGGCTCTTCTCGTACTCTGCCACATCCGGCACTTTGACGTTGACAAGATAATCGTGGATGGTGGCGTACAGGATGGCGACCTGCTTTTCCACAGGTACGGGCGCGGAGCGGTTCTGCTTGAGCACCTCCACGATGCGCTCGCCCTGTGCCAGACGCGCCTTGGTGTCGGCGTCCAGATCAGAGCCGAACTGTGCAAAGGATTGCAGCTCGCGGTACTGGGAGTAGATCAGCTTCAGGGTGCCTGCCACCTTCTTCATGGCCTTGATCTGGGCGTTGCCGCCGACACGGGACACCGAGATACCGGGGTTGACTGCCGGCATAACGCCGGAGTGGAACAACTCGGTCTCCAGGAAGATCTGACCGTCGGTGATGGAGATGACGTTGGTGGGGATGTAGGCGGAAACATCGCCCGCCTGCGTCTCGATGATGGGCAGAGCCGTCAGGCTGCCGCCGCCCAGCTCGTTGGAAAGCTTGGCAGCGCGCTCCAGCAGACGGGAGTGCAGATAGAAAACGTCGCCGGGGTAAGCCTCGCGTCCCGGAGGACGGCGGATCAGCAGCGACAGGGCGCGATAAGCCACAGCGTGCTTGGAAAGGTCATCATAGATGATGAGGACGTGCTTGCCCTGCTGCATGAAGTATTCGCCCATGGCGCAGCCGGAGTAAGGGGCGATATACTGCAGGGGAGACAGCTCGGAGGCGGTAGCGGACACCACGATGGTGTAGCCCATGGCACCGGCTTCGGTCAGGCTCTGCACAAGGTTTGCCACGGTAGAGCGCTTCTGACCGATGGCAACGTAAATGCAGATGACGTCCTTGCCCTTCTGGTTGATGATGGTATCGGAGGCGATGGTGGTCTTGCCGGTCTGGCGGTCACCGATGATCAGCTCGCGCTGACCGCGTCCGATGGGGATCATGGAGTCGATGGCCTTGATACCGGTCTGCAGCGGCTCCTTGACGGGCTGGCGCTCGATGATGCCGGGAGCGCGGCTCTCGATGGCGCGGTACTCGGTGGTCTCAATGGGGCCTGCGCCGTCGATGGGCTGGCCCAGTGCGTTGACCACGCGGCCGATCATGGCATCGCCCACCGGCACGGAAACCACCTTGCCGGTGCGCTTGACGATGCTGCCTTCTTTGATGCCGGCATCCGAGCCCAGCAGCACGATGGAAACGGTATTTTCCTCAAGGTTCTGGGCCATACCGTATTCGCCGTTGTCAAACTGGAGCAGCTCGCCTGCCATGCACTTTTCCAGACCGCTGGCCCGGGCGATGCCGTCGCCCACCATAATGACCGTGCCGGTCTCGCTCTGCTCGATGGCATTTTCGTAATGCTTGATCTGCGCACGGATGATCTTGGAGATCTCTTCAGGTTTCAGTTGCATCTTTGTTTGTTCACCACTCAATTCATAATAGTCATTTCGGGTGGAAATTCGTTCTGTGCTCTGCCCCGTTTGCAAAGGGCAGGGGAATGTTACAGAGTGACCGCCGCAATATCCCGGCGCAGGGAGGCAAGACGGTTCTGGACGGTGCCGTCCAGCTCGGTGCCCTCGATATCCAGCCGGATACCGCCCAGCACCTTGGCATCCACCTTGGTTTTAAGGTCGATGGTCTTGCCGGTCAGGCTTTCCAGCTTGGCGTGCAGCGCCGCGCGCTGCTGCTCGGTAAGCGGAACAGCCGAGATGGCCGTGGCTTCCAGAATGCCGTGCGCCTGATTGTAGCGGATGCGGTAAGCCCGTGCGCAGCCGGACAGCTCCCGCAGGGTGCCCTTCTCGCACAGGATCTTTAAAAAGTTCAGCACATAGAGGTGGACCTGCCCGCGCAGGGCTTCGTCCAGCAGGCCGCAGCGCTCCTTTTTGGGGATGCTGGGGGTGCTGAGCAGCCGCAGGTAGTCCGGGTTTTGCTTGAGAAGCTGTT
Source organism: Faecalibacterium sp. IP-1-18 (assembly GCF_023347355.1). Taxonomy (NCBI): domain Bacteria; kingdom Bacillati; phylum Bacillota; class Clostridia; order Eubacteriales; family Oscillospiraceae; genus Faecalibacterium; species Faecalibacterium sp. IP-1-18. The sequence goes on along the minus strand of NZ_CP094472.1, from coordinate 2,711,093 downwards.
GCACCTCGTCAAGTTCTCCCAGAATGCGGGTCTCCAGCCCTTCCTCTGCCGCCAGATCGTACAGACTGCCGCCGTACATCTTTGCAGTTTCGGTCATGATGCTTCACCCACGTTTTTGATAAATTCGTCGATCAGGTCCTTGTGGTCCTTCTCGCTGATCTCGCGCTCCACCACCTTGGATGCGATCTCCATGGCAATGCCGCCGATCTCGTCCTTGACCTCGTTCACGGCCTTCTTGCGCTCCTGCGCAATGTCGGCCTCAGCCTTCTGCTTCAGGGCAGCGGCCTGTGCGCGGGCCTCGCCCACGATCTCTTCCGAGCGGGCGGTGGCGGTCTTTTGCGCCGTAGCTACGATCTGGTTGGCCTCGGTGCGGGCGTTCTGCAGGTTCTGCTCGTACTCCGCCTTCATGGCTTCAGCCTCGGTGCGCAGCTTCTGCGCATCTGCGATCTCGCTGTCGGCCTTGGCCTTGCGGTCGGCGATCACCTGTTTGATCGGCTTCAGCAGGAACTTTTTGAAGATGACCAGCTGGATCATCAGGTTGCAGATCTGGGCCAGAAAGGTCCAGCCATCCAGCGTGATCAACGCCTGATACAGTTCCATAAGCGTCTCCTTTCGTTATTTTTTCGGATCGGGAGGCTTATGCCAGATACTTCATGAACATACCGGGAGCCAGGAAAATCAGCAGCAGGCCGGTAACAAAGCCGTAGATACCGGTGGTCTCGGAAAGGGCAACACCGAGGATCAGGGTGCTGGTAACGTCGCTCTTGCACTCCGGCTGACGGCCAACGGCCTCACAGGCAGCAGCAGCAGCGTTGCCTTCGCCGATACCGGGGCCGATACCTGCGATCAGTGCGCAGCCTGCGCCGATGCCGCAGCCTGCCAGAGCGATACCACGAGCCAGATACTGGAAATCAGTCATAAGATTTGTCCTCCTAAAATGTGTTTGTGTTTTGGGGGATGCCGGAAGGCCTTAGTCCTCACCGGCAGCACGTTTGATGAAGATTGTGGTCAGGGTACAGAAGATGAACGCCTGAATGCAGCCGCCGAACCAGTCGAAATACAAACCGGTAAAGGCCGGGATGCCGATCTGGAACAGCTGGATCTGACTCAGGAAGCCCGGCAGCCAGCCAAAGATGACATGGCTCAGGCTTGCCAGTGCCCAGTACAGCAGTGTGGAGATGACCGTACCGGACAGGATGTTGCCGAAGTGACGGAACGCCATGCTGACAGGGGTAGAGATCTCTGACAGCACATTGATGGGTGCCATGATAAAGATCGGATCGAGCAGACCCTTGAGGTAGGCCAGAATGCCGTTCGTTTTGATCTTGTAGTACATGATCAGAACAAACACCACGATGGCCCACGCTGCCTCGGTGTTCAGGTCGGCCGTGGGGCTCCACAGGCCGACAACGCTGATCAGGTTGCACCCGATGCTCAGTGCAAAAATAGCACCGACCAGGGGGATATACTGATCGAAGTGGAAGCCCATGTTGTCGTGCACGAACTGTTCCAGCCGCGTTACGATGAACTCGGCTGCGGCCTGTCGTTTGGACACATTTTCCAGCTTGAGGTCGTGCCCCAGCCAGATGGCAAAACCCGAGAGCAGCGCCATGACGATCCAAGTGCTTACCAAGGTCTGGGTAATTTTAAAATCACCCAGCAGAGGGATATTGGTGTGAATGGTATACAGGATCTTTGCGCCGTTCAGTTCCATTTATTCTTGTTCACCCCCTTCGTCACGGGGCTGCACCGCAGACGCCTCAGCAGGGGCGGGGTCATCTTCCACAGCGATGTCCACCGGCTCCTGCGGGGGTGTGAGCGGCTTGTACTTCCCGGTTATCTGGAGATAATAGATCGTAACTCTGGGGAACAGCAGCGGCAGAACGCCTGCAAACGCCTGGAAGCACGGAGCCGCAATGGCTATGATGATCCACAACGCCTGCAGCAGCATCCTTGTATTATAGGATATCTGCAGCTGCGCTTTACGCTTTTTTTCGTCCGGCTCGTCAATGACCTTCTGCACCACGAAGCAGATGCCGGCAAAGTTGCCGATAGCCACCAGCGCGCCGATGATGCCGCCCAGCAGCACCCGGTAGTCAAAGACCACCCAGCCCACCAGATGCAGCGCTGCAAACACCACCCACATCACGGCAGTGCACAGAGACACGCCGCAGGCGATGCGCAGCAGCTCCTTTTTGGATTCCGGCTGCAATTTCATAAAAACGAACCTCCATTACTGGTGGGAGTTGAAGCCCACCCGATGATTTTTTTCGTGTTTGGAGCGCTCCAGCCGTTCCTTGCAGAACACCCAGAAGTTCTGCGCCCCGGCGGCAAGCCCCAGACCCACAGCGGGCAAAAACAGCCATTCCGGCCAGCCCCAGTGCTCCACAGCCCACCAGCATCCGGCAAGGCAGAGCACCAGCGGCAGCAGCATATTCAGCCCTAGCTGGGTCAGCCAGACCAGATCTTCCAAAGCCTTGTACCAGCCCTTCAAGTTCTGCGCCGCTCCTTTCTGCGGGTGCCGCCCGCATTCCAGCATTTGGAAAAAATGCCGGAGACGGACAGGCAGCCAAAAAGTCTATGCCCTCAGTATACTTCAAAGCGTCGGATATTGCAATCAATTCTCCACCGAAATATAGTAAAATTTCATAGTTTGTTAAGACTGATTCCATAAATGTGCACCTATAACACACATTGTGCGCCGATGATTGCATCATTGCACAAACTTTTCAGAAAAGTTTGTGCAGAGTGTAAAAAACAGTGAAAGGTCGGCTCCCGGCGGGGAGGACGATTTAAAATGGCTTCCGCTGTGCTCTAGCCATAATTAGAGGAATTAAATTTTTATTTCGCGTTTGTCGCGCTCTGCGGAGCGCTCCAAACGCATTTTCACGGGAGGGGTCGTAACGAAAAACGGCAGCTGCCGTTTTCCTTTGGGGCTTTTCCGGTGAAAAGGGAATTTCGGAGCGTCCGCAGACGCTCCGAAATTCCGAAACTATAAATAATTCTTCCTTGAACTATGTGCAGAGCAACGCGGAGCACATTTTAAATCGTCCCACGCAAAAGGGGCTGCCGCACGTTTGTGCGGCAGCCCCGGCGGGTACTTTGGGATTCAGACGCTTACCAGAGGTTTGCGGTCTCGTTGTACAGACCCTCGTAGCTCTTGGCGGAAACGTCCCAACTGAAATCGCACTCCATGCAGTGACGCACGAGGTTCTTCCAGTTTTCCTTGTTGTTGTAGGCATCCTGTGCGTTGCAGCAGGCCACATACAGCTCGTGGGCGTTGTAACCGGCAAAGGTAAAGCCGTTGCCGTCACCCATGGTGCTGTCGTGGATGGAGTCGCGCAGACCGCCGGTCTCGCGGACGATGGGAGGTGTGCCGTAGCGGCAGGCCACCATCTGTGCCAGACCGCAGGGCTCGCTCTTGGAGGGCATGATGAAGGCGTCTGCACCGGCGTAGATCTCCTGCGAGAGCTTGGGCTCAAAGCCGATATAGGTGCCTACGCGGCCCGGGTGACGGCCGCACAGGTCGGAGAAGAAGTTCTCGTACTGGCTCTCGCCGCTGCCCAGAATGACCAGCTGGATGCCGCGGTCCACCAGACCGTCGGCAATGCTCTGCACAAGGTCAAAGCCCTTCATGCCCACCATGCGGCTGACCATGCCAAAGACGGGGCTGCCGTCTTTATTCAGACCGAACCTGTCCTGCAAAGCTTCCTTGCACTTGGCCTTGCCGGTCTCAAAGGTCTTGATGCTGTAATTGAAGGGGATGTTCTTGTCGGTGGCGGGGTCGTTGGCGTCCATGTCGATGCCGTTCAGGATGCCGCACAGCTTGTACTGTTTTTCACGCAGCAGGGCGTCCAGACCGTAGCTGAACCACGGGTCCAAGATCTCCTGTGCGTAGGTGGGGCTGACGGTGGTGATCTTGTCGGCAGTCTCGAAAGCGCCCTTCATGAAGTTGGCGCAGCCGTCGTACTCCACGATATGCTGGTCCCGGTGGCCGATGCCGCAGGTGTCCTCCAGAATATCGGTGCCGTACTTGCCCTGATAGGCAATGTTGTGGATGGTGAACACGGTCTTGATGCGGTTGAACTTGTCCAGATGACGATAGTACAGGTTCAGGTACACCGGCACCAGAGCGGTCTGCCAGTCGTTGCAGTTGATGATATCGGGGGTGAAGTCGATGTAGAACAAAGTCTCCAGCACCGCACGGGAGAAGAAGGCGAAGCGCTCGCCGTCATCGTAGAAGCCGTACAGACCGCGGCGCTTGAAGTAATACTCGTTGTCCAGGAAGTAGTAGGTCACGCCGTCCACATCGGCCTTGAACAAACCGCAGTACTGGCTGCGCCAGCCCACAGGCACGGAGTAGTTGGTGACGTATTCCAGCTTATCGCGGTACTTCAAATCGCCGTACAGGGGCATGATGACGCGGGCGTCCACGCCGTCCTTGACCAGTGCTTTGGGCAGGGCGCCTGCCACATCGGCCAGACCGCCGGACTTGGCAAAGGGATTGGCTTCCGAAGCAGCATACAGGATCTTCATAGGATTCGCTCCTTCCATGATACAGACAGATGTTCGCGCTCCCCGCCGCCATGAAAAGCGGCGCGAACCTTGCATACAAAAGAGCAGGCGGGGGCACACAAGTGCCCCCGCCCCTCTCAAGAGGGGCTACCGGGGAGGAAGCCGCCCCTATGGATATTGCTCGATCAGACGGTGTGGTTCTTCTGGACGTAGACCGGGAAGCTCTCGGTGCCGGACAGCTTTTTGCCGGCGGTGATCTTCACGTTCTTATCGGTGACAACGCAATCCAGCTCCACGTTGGGCTCGACCACGGTATCCTGCATCAGGACACAGTTCTTGACCACAGCACCCTTCTTGACCTTGACGCCGCGGAAGAGCACGCAGTTCTCCACGGTGCCCTCGATGACGCAGCCATCGGCCAGAATGGAATTCGAAACCTTGGAGCCGGTGACGTAACGGGTGGGGTTATCGTCACGGATCTTGGTGTAGATGGGGCAGCCCTTGGGGAACAGTGCCTCCAGATTCTCGTCCTTGATCAGCTTCAGGTTCTCGTCAAAGTAGCTCTTCATGTCGCAGACATGAGCTACATAGCCGGTGTACTCCAGAGCGTGGATGTTCAGGATGTTGACGTTGTGTGCCAGAATATCGCGCTCGAAGTAGATCAGACCGCGGGCGGTGGCGTCCTTGACCAGCTTGATCAGGGTCTCGCGTTCCAGCACATAGATGTTCAGATCCAGATTCTGCACGCCGGAGCGGTAGTCGTTGAACAGCAGCTCGGTCACGCGGCCATCGGCATCAATGGTCAGGGTGTAGTTGTCGTTCTTGCGGCCCTCGGGGATCTCGGTCTTTTGATAGGCCACGGTCACATCGGCACCGCTGGCCTGATGGGCAGCCAGCAGGGCGTTGAAGTCGTAGTTGACGGCGATGTTGGCATCGCTCATGACCACATACTTCTCCTTCTGGTGCTCGAGGAAGCTCAGAATGGAGCCCAGCGCCTCCACACGGCCGGAGTAGATGCGCACGCCCTTTTCTGCAAAGGGAGGCACGATGTTCAGGCCGCCGTGACGGCGGGCCATATCCCACTCGCGGCCGGTGCCCAGATGATCCATCAGGGAGTGGTAGTTCTTACGCACCACGATGGAAACGTTGGAAATGCCGCAGTTGGCCATGCTGGACAGCACAAAGTCTACCATGCGGTAACGGCCCGCAAAGGGGATCGAGGCCATTGCGCGCTCGGTCACCAGCTCGGGAACGGTATTGTCATAGCTGTTGGGGAAAATGATACCCAACGCATTGGTGTTCTGTCTCAGCATACTTCCACACCCTCCTTGACGGATTCAAACACTTTTGCGCCCTCCTTGACGGTAGCGCCTGCGCCGATGGTCAGACCGGTGCCAACGTGGGCAATAGCGCCCTCGCCGCCGACCTTTGCACCTGCGCCCACAACAACGTCCTCAGCAAGGATACAGCGCTTGACCACGGCACCTGCCTTGACCACGACACCGTCCATCAGCACGGCGTCCTCAACGGTAGCGCCCTCTTCCACAACAACGCCTGCGCTCAGCACAGAGTGCTTGACGTTGCCGTAGATCTTGCAGCCCTCGGTGATGAGGGAGTCCTGCACAACGGCGCGCTCGCCGATCTTCTGGGCGGGCAGCACGGGGTTGCGGCTGTAAATTTTCCAAGTCTTATCAAAGATATCGATGCCGGAGTTCTCGGGGTCTAGCACTTCCATGTTGGCTTCCCACAGGCTGTCGATGGTGCCCACGTCGCGCCAGTAACCGGCAAAGCGGTAGGCGTACATCTTGCGGCCGTCACGCAGCAGGGCGGGGATGATGTTCATGCCGAAGTCGTTCTTGGAGTTGGGGTCAGCCTCGTCCTCGATCAGATACTTCTTGAGCACATCCCAGTTGAAGATGTAGATGCCCATGGAGGCCAGATTGGACTTGGGCACAGGGGGCTTCTCCTGGAACTCGGTGATGCGGTCGGTCTCGTCCGCCACCATCAGGCCGAAGCGGGAAGCTTCCTTCCAGTCCACTTCCATAACGGCCACAGAGAACTCTGCGCCCTTTTCCTTGTGGAAGCGCAGGAAGTCGGCGTAGTCCTGCTTGCAGATCTGGTCGCCGGACAGGATAATGACGTACTCGGGATTATAGCTGTCGATGAAGCCAATGTTCTGATAGATGGCGTTTGCAGTGCCCTTGTACCAGTCGGTGCCGTTTGCCTGCTCGTAAGGAGGCAGGGTGTGCACACCGCCGTGCAGACGGTCCAGATCCCAAGGCTGACCGTTACCGATGTACTCGTTCAGCTTCTGGGGCTGGTACTGCGTTGCGATACCAACGGTGTCGATATCGGAGTTGACGCAGTTGGACAGCGGGAAGTCCACGATGCGGTACTTACCGCCGAAGGACACCGCAGGTTTTGCCGTCTTTTGTGTCAGCGCGTATAAGCGCGAGCCACGTCCACCGGCAAGGATCATTGCCACGATTTCTTTTGCCATAGCTTTATTCTCCCCTTTAGCATTTCCTTTTTGGAAATGATAGTCAACAGTTCAGAATGTTCGTGCGTGCATCCGTGTGGGCATCCTTATTCCTTGGGTGCTTTTGCTTTGCGGGTGCGCTTTGCGGGTTTGGTTTCTGCTTCGGTCTCAGGCTTTGCTTTTGCCGCGGTCTTTGCCTTGGCGGCGGTTTTCTTTACCGGCTTGTCCGCTGCGGCCTCGGGTTTTGCCTTGGACTTGGCAGCGGTCTTTTTTGCTTTTTCCGGTTTTTCATCCGCCGTTTTGGCGGCCTTGGCCTTGGTGGTGCGGGTCTTTTTTACCGGCTTGTCGGCGTCCTTGACGGTGGCCTTTTTGGCGGTCTTTTTTGCCGGCTTGTCCGCGCTGTCCTCTGCTGCCTTGCGGGTGCGCTTTGTGGGCACCTCAAAGTACAAAGTGCTCATGGGCGGCAGGGTAACGGTGATGCTCTGCTCAAAGCCGTGCTGCGGCTTTTTGTGGGTACGCACCGGCTTGTTGTGCACGGTACCGGAGCCGCCGAAAGCGGCATCGTCGCTGTTCAGGATCTCTTTATAGGTGCCGGACACCGGTGCGCCGAGGGTGTAGCCCTCGCGCAGGACGGGGTTGAAGTTGCAGATGACAAGGATCTGCTTACCGGCGGCGTCCTTGCGCAGGAAGGCGATGACGCTCTGCTGCGAGTCATCCGGTACGATCCACTGGAAGCCCTCCCAGCTGTAATCGATCTGCCAGAGGGCGGGGTGCTCTTTATAGAAGGCGTTCAGGGTACGGACGTAGTTCTGCAGCTCGGCGTGCTTGTCGTAATCCAGCAGCATCCAGTCCAGCTGCTTTGCCTCGTTCCACTCGGCAAACTGACCGAACTCCTGTCCCATGAACAGCAGCTTCTTGCCCGGGTGTGCCATCATGTAGCCGAAGAAGGTGCGCAGATTGGCAAACTTGTCGTCATATTCGCCGGGCATCTTATTCAGCAGGCTGCCCTTGCCGTGCACCACTTCATCGTGGCTGATGGGCAGGACAAAGTTCTCACTGAAAGCGTAGAAGAAGCTGAAAGTCACCTTGTTGTGGTTGCCGGAGCGGAACAGCGGGTCGGTCTTCATGTAGCTGAGCATATCGTTCATCCAGCCCATGTTCCACTTGAAGTTGAAGCCTAAACCGCCGTCCGAAGCGGGCTTTGTGACCATGGGCCACGCGGTGGACTCCTCGGCGATCATGTACTTGTGGGGGTGACGACCCAGCACGGTGTTGTTCAGCTTGCGCAGGAAAGCGATGGCTTCAAGGTTCTCCTTGCCGCCGTCCTTATTGGGCTCCCATTCACCCTGCTTACGGTTGTAATCCAGATACAGCATGGAGGCCACGGCATCCACGCGCAGACCGTCGATGTGGTACTGCTCCAGCCAGTACAGTGCGCTGGAAATGAGGAAGCTCTGCACCTCGTTGCGGCCGAAATCGAACACCATGGTGCCCCACTCCTTGTGCTCGCCGCGCTTGGGGTTGGGATCCTCGTAGCAGGCCTCGCCGTCAAAATTGTACAGGCCGAACTGGTCTTTGGGGAAGTGGGCGGGCACCCAGTCCATGATGACGCCGATGCCTGCGGCGTGCATCTTATCCACAAAGGCCATAAAGTCCTTGGGGGTGCCGTAGCGGCTGGTGGGTGCAAAATAGCCGGTGACCTGATAGCCCCAGCTGCCGTCAAACGGATATTCCATCACCGGCAGCAGCTCTACATGGGTGTAGCCCATATCCTTGATGTACGGGATCAGCTCGTCCGCCAGCTCGGAGTAGTTGTAGGGCTTGCCGCCCTCCTTCATCTTCCAGCTGCCGGCGTGCATCTCGTAGATATTCATCGGGCCGTTGATCACGTCCGCCTTTTTCTGTGCGGCCTGCCAGGCGGCGTCGTGCCATGCAAAGCCGGACAGATCGTAGACCTTGCTGCCGTTGGACGGCCGGGTCTCGGCGTGGAAGGCGTAGGGATCGGCCTTGTAGACAAGGTCGCCTGCACGGGTGGTCACGCAATATTTATAAACATCGTATTCCTTCATGCCGGGAATGAACAATTCCCACACGGAATCGCCATCCACCTTGTGCATGGGATGGCTGCCGGGCTTCCAGCTGTTGAAGTCGCCCACAACACTGATGGCTACGGCGTGCGGTGCCCATACGCGGAACACAACGCCGGACTCCCCGACCCGTGTTTCCAGATGTGCGCCGAAGTAGCGGTAAGCCTCGCAGTTGTTGCCCTGCTTGAACAGGTACACCGGCAGGTCCGATGTGTTGCTCTGAATCTTTTCTTCGGTCGGTTTCATAGACTGCTCCTCCCCGTGCGGAAGCCGAAAGCGGCTTCCGCAGCTTTGTACTCTTTTATATTAAAAGGTTTTGACCAGTTTTGCAAGACTTTTTGTCCGAAAAACAAATACAATTAACACAAATTTTCTGGCATTCTCTGTATGTTGTGGGCATATCATCCAAAATTTGCAGCTCAACATCGTGTAAACTGCTCATTTGACAAACGGTTTCAGCGAAAGCGTTGCGAAAACAGAAAAGGGGTCGGGGAAAGCCCACAGACTTTCCCCGACCCCGAAATAAAAATAGTATTCTGATTAACATCAAAAGAGACCGCTGCACAGTTTGTACAGCGGTCTCTTTGCGTGGTTATTGTGTTTTGTTTACAGCTCAGCCCACAACGTAGACGTTGACCTGAATGGCGCCGTTGATGACGCTTTCGGCGTAGGTCTCGTAGAACAGGTCTACAAGGATCTGCCCCTTCTGGACGGCGATGCCGGTGTCGGTGGCTACGGCATAGCCGTAGACGAACTTGCCGTCAGTGGAGGTGATGTAGAGCTTGGTGCCGTAGGGGATCACGTCCGGGTCCACAGCCACGGTGCCATAGCCCAGACCCAGACCGGAAGAGCCTTTGCCGCTGCGGGAATAGTAGCCGGTGGCCTTGCCGGTGAGCACCTTGCTATAAGAGGTGGGGGCGTTGGTGGTGCCGTCCGCGCCGGTCAGGGGGGACACTGGCGCGCCTGCGCCGTAGGTCTTGATAACGTGGTCGGTGGGTTCCACGGTGGTGGTGGTATCCACAACGGTGCTGTTCTCCAACTCGCCGTCTACATAGCGGTCGCGGGTGGTCACGGTCTGCTGACCGGCTGCACCGTGCTGCAGGGTGGTGGTGCGGCCGGTGTTGCGGAAGTACAGGCTGGTGTAGACATACTGGGTGTCGTAGGGGATGGCCTGAGTTTCCACACGCTCTTCGTAGTCCACGCGGTGGACCACGATCTTGCTGCCGGCGGTCACAACGTGATCCAGCGCCGGCTCGGTGTAGTCGTCCCCTTCAAGGGTGATACCGGCGCGCTCCAGTGCATCGGCTACGGTGCCGAACACCAGCTTTACAGGGTATTCCTGCCCGTCGGCGGTGATGCTGACGGAGAATGCGCGCTCGATGTTCAGGGAGGCAAGATTGCCGCTGAACGCGGTGTAGTAGACCTCATCGCCCTCTTCAGAGCGGATGCCGGAAAGGTGCATGACCTGTGCGGGGGAAGCATCGGCATCGGTCAGAAGGACCTGCCGTGCACCATTGGAGTCGGTGACGTAGGTCAGCCGCAGATTTGCAGCGGTGACGCCAAGGGTAGCCACAAGGCATACCACCATGACACAAAATGCCAGCACACGGGGAGATACTGCCTGCTTTGCGGCAGTAACTGCTTCCTTCAATTTAACGGAAGCGATACGAGACAACTCCTCTCTTTGTCGTATTTGGCGCGGCCGCGGGTCTGGATTGCATCAGCACCCCGGCCGCCCGGACTGTGGCTGCTCTGAGTATAAGCGTCTCACAGTCAAATACGATGCTCTCTTCGGGTAAAAAGAATGAGCACCGTATTACAGGTTGGAATCCGCTTCGGGCAGACCACAAAACTGCCCCGGCACAGGCCGCATCTGCCCATGCCGTGCCGTACGCAGGACGGCTTTTTACTTCATCCAGATAGAATTTAAACGCTGCAACGTTCGTTGCGCAAACGTTATTTTACCAGACCGTAAAGCATCTGTCAAATTTGCGCCTTGCACTTTGTTAGATTTATAACATTATTTTTTGTGCAATTTTCACAGTGTTTCTTTTGATATTTTGGTTTTTAGGTGGTTTCCTTCTGATTTTTTCCTTTTTTCTGGGGGCAATTCGTTCATGAATTTTTAACATTTGCACCGGCTCTTTTCTCTGCGAATAAGGCCGCAGCAGCGGCCGCTGCGCCCAAAACAAGCTGCCCCACATCGCGGGTTTTGCATGGAAAACCTGCAGGGGAATTACCCGGTCCCGGCAGGGGGAAAAAGCTCGCATTTCCGGTGCCAAAACCCCGTTTAGCAAAATGCCGAAGAACAGAAAATTTCACATTTTTAGTACACACTGGATAGTTTTGCGCCCCCGGCGGTACAATCGGGACAGCAAACAGAAAAGGAGGTTTTGCATGGAGATCGAAATCCTTGAGCAGCAGTGCGGCGGCACCGAATTTGTGCCCCGGCCGCACCGGCTGCACCTTGGCGCACAGAACGCCGAGGGGGTGGACCGGCTGCAGTTCATCCTGCCCGCAGCGTGGGCGGGGTGCACCTTGGCGCTGTATCTGCGCCGCAGCGATGGGGTGCAGCTGGCCGCCATTCCGCTGGACGCCGACGACAGTGTGACGGTGGACCGCCGCCTGACCGGCAGCGTGCGGGGACAGTGGATGCTGGCCGCCATAGGCAGCGGCGGTTACACCGCCTACACCCGCCCCGGCAGCTACGATGCGTACGCCACCCTGCCTACGGACGGCGGCAGTGAGGAGCTGCCGCCCTCGGTGTACGAGCAGTTTGTGGCGCGCGTGCTGGAAAGCGCACACGCCGCAGCGGAAAGCGCCCGCCGTGCCGAGAACGGTGCGGCAGATACCGCCATGCAGGCGGCACTGGCGCAAAAGACTGCGGACAAAATTCTGGCCGACCGTACCGATGCCGAGGCCAGCGCAAAGCGGGCGGAGGCTGCCGCACTGCGGGCAGAAAGCTATGCACCCACCGGTGGGCAGGTGCTGAGCGTGAACAGCAAGGGCGGCGCGGTGCAGCTGAACGCACAGGATGTGGGGGCGGTGCCAAGCCCGGCGCAGCCTTTGCCCGGCGAGGTGGTGCGCATTCTCAGCGTGGATGCCGCCACCGGCGCGGTGCAGACCGATACCACCCCGCTGCCGGACCTGCGCCCCTATGTGCGCAGCGAGACCGTGCCTACGGCGGCAACGCCCGGCGCGGTGCGGGCAGACGGGCAGTACGGCGTTGCGGTGCGGGCAGATGCCACCCTGACCACCGTGCCCGCCACGGCGGCGCAGCTGGACCGTATGACCGAGGCCTATGCGCCCCTGACCCCGGCGCTGCTGCCCTACGGCGTAAAAAAGGCGCTGACCAGTGCCGCCGGAGCAGCAGGCTGGTCGGCGCAGGAAAAGGCCGCCGCACTATTGCAGCTGGGCGCGGACGACCGGTTTTACTCCAAGGCTGAGGCAGACCGGAAATTCGGCATGGGCTGCACCCTGCCGTGTGCCACCGCAGCCGTGCTGGGCGGCGTGAAGGTGGGGCGGGGCCTGACCGTGAGCGCAGACGGCACACTGGAAATGACGGCGGAAAACCTTGACACGGTGCTGGGCTTTAGCCTGGCAGAAAAACTGAATCAACTGAGAGGAGTGACGGACATGAACGGAAAGCTTGTCTACACAAGCGACGGTGCGGCGGGCAAAAGCAACAAGACGATGACTGTGCCGGACGAGGTGGATTATATTGTGGTAAGGATGGCGGTCCCTCTGGAATGTACCACGATCGCTACCACCGGCGGAGTAGCCGCAGCGGCGGCTGCGGACTACGGCTGCACCCGCATCGTGCGGGGCGGTACGGCGGTGGCCATAGTGGGCGGCGGCAACACCTACAATCTGCGGGACGGCGTTTACTGCAAGGGCGAAGCACTGGTGAAGGTGAGTTTTGCTGCGAACGGCACGGTGAACATCGGCGTGGTCGATGTAAACCTGGCGAGCAATGACAACGCTTATCCCTTCAACGTGGAGGGCTACCAGTATGTGTAAGGGCGGTGCAGCATGAACGAGATGACCATCCGGCTGGAACGCAACGGCGCGGCAGCGGTGCCCGGCGGACAGCTGCTGCTGGGGTATGCGGGCAACCGGGGCAACTACCGGCTGCGCATCGAGCAGCGGGGCGAGTGGAAGGGGCTGACCGTGTGCGCCCACTGGCACACCCCCGGCGCAAGCGCGGCTACGCTGGTGGAAAACGGAATCCTGACCGTACCGGCGGCGGTGACGGCAGTGCCCGGCGCGGGCTGCCTCACCTTTGAGGGCACGGACGGCAGCCGCACCGTGACCAGCGCTGATGTGCGGTGCAAAGTATGCGCCAACAGCGGCACGGCAGAGGGCGCGATGCCTGCCCCGGCTACGCCTGCGTGGGAGGCGCTGGTGGGGCTGCTGGGCACAGGCAGCGGTATTACCACCGCGGAAAAACAGGCGCTGCTGACAGTACTGCGCATGCTGGCGGCGGGCAATGACGCAGCTATGGATGCCTGCGACCGTCTGGCGACGCTGTGGGACAACCCGCAGCCGCCGAAGGAGAACGTTTTTGCCGTGCTGGGGCAGGCGATCCTTGGAAAAATGATCTTAGGGAGGAACAAATGAGCTACGTAAAACAGAATTTTGTGGACGGCCAGACCCTGACGGCCGCCCAGCTGAACCACATGGAAGCAGGCATTGCCAATGCTGCCGGAACGCAGGGCGAAAAAGGCGACAAGGGAGAAAAGGGCGACCCCGGCCCGGCGGGTGCAAAAGGTGACCCGGGCGAGGGCTTTACCGCCAACGCAAAGGCGCTGCTGCTGAACCTGTTTGAAAATGCAGCCTATAAGACCGACACGATGCAGCCCACCCTGAATGCTCTGCGTGCAGAGTGGGGCGGCAGTGCACAGGAAGTTCCGGTGCAGAGCGTGAGCCTGAGCGCCGTGACCATGACCCTGAACGAGAGCGAGAGCAAGACCCTGACGGCCACCGTGCTGCCCGCGAACGCAACCGACAGGGCGGTGGTGTGGAGCGTTCTGCCTACCGGATTTGCCACTGTGACAAACGGCGTGGTAACAGGCATCAAAGCAGGTAACTGCACCGTGACTGCCACAGCAGGCGGTAAGAGTGCAAGCTGCGCGGTAACGGTGGAAGTAGTGGAGACAGCACAGCTGATCTACAGTCTGCCCGGCGAGACCGTGCTGACCCAGGGACTGGACACCGGCCTGAAGCTGCTGGAGCACGCCTCCACCGAGACGCCGCAATACACGATCCTAGTGGATGCGAAAGCGGGGGACGACTTTAATGCAAACACATGGCCTGCCTTCCTGCACTGCCTGACCGAGACCGGCGATACCGACAATCTGCCCGGCTTCAACTCCACCAGCAGCCCGCTGAACAATAAGACCGAGTTTGCCTACTACAACTACGGCGGCGTGACCCTGTCAGACAGCATCGAACACCTCAAGACCCGTACGCGGTATGCAGTGCAGATCGACGGCAGAAAATATCGCGGCGGCAGTACCTACTGCCCGCTGACGGAGTGGAAAACCACAAACGGCACAATCATAGATGTGCCCCAGACCTTCCTGATCGGTGCGGCGCAGAGCGCGGACGGCAGCAAAAAGCAGCAGTTCTGGTTGGGTACGCTGTATCAGTGCAGAGTGTATAAAGGCCTGCTGAGTGACGACAAGGTGAACGATTACATCGAGAAGGGGTGGTAAAATGGAAGTGTTTGACATCAGCGGTCAGATCATCAGCCCGCTGGCGGGAAAAACGCTGTACGTTGCAGGCGACAGCATCGCTTACGGCAAGAGCAGCGCAGGCGGCTACGGCAAATGTATTGCAGACAAGTACGGCATGACCCTGACCAATGAAGCGGTGGACGGCGCAACGCTGACCCCGAATATTACCGATAAGGTATACGGCGGCACCCGTGGCTGCATCAGCACAGTGGTGACAAACTCCACAGCGCTTGCAAAGGCAGACTACATCCTGTTGGAGGGCGGCGTGAATGATGCCTGGAACAACGCCCCTGTGGGCACCTTGACCGATGGGTTTGCCGCTGCCTACGATGAAACGACCATGACCGGCGCACTGGAGAAGATGCTGGACGATCTGGCAACGAATCACAGCGACAAGCGCGTGGCCTATGTGTTCCCGCACGGCGGGATGTTTGCAGGCAGCGAAAACTGGTACAAGACCTATAAGCCTGCCATCCTTGCGGCGCTGAAAAAATGGGGCGTGCCCTACGTTGACATTGCGGAGACCACCCCGCCTATGGGAAAACACGGCGTCAGCGAACTGGGCGATAAGTACACCAGCGACGGCACCCACCCCAACGCAGCGGGCTACGAGCGGTTTTATGCAGAGCCCATCGCAGCGCTGCTGAAACGGCTGTAAGGGGGCGCACGATGGCATTGCAAGCGTATTCTCTTGCCCGGGACGGCAGCACCGCCCTCTCGCCGCACTTCTGTGTGCGGGAGTTCCGCTGCAAGGACGGCAGCGACCCTGTCTTCATCGACACGGCGCTGGCAGAACTGCTGGAGCGTATCCGGGAGCACTTCGGAAAACCGGTGACGATCACCAGCGCCTACCGCACCCCGGCACACAACGCCAAGGCAGGCGGGGCAAAGTTCAGCCAGCACCTGTATGGCCGGGCAGCGGACATCCGGGTGCAGGGCGTGAGCGTGGAGGCTGTGGCCGCCTACGCTGAAAGCCTGATGCCGGACCGGGGCGGCGTGGGACGCTACCCCGTCAAGGCGGGCCGCGCCGCCGGCTGGGTGCACGTGGACACCCGGGCAGACAAAGCCCGGTGGAGGGGGTGAGCGCGATGACAGGCATCATCTCAGCCATCATTGCAGGCGCGGTGACCCTGATCGGCGTGCTGATCGCCAACGGAAAAAGCCAGGCGGTGACCGACACCAAGCTGGAAGAACTGACCCGGGAGGTGCGGGAGCATAACAACTTTGCCCGCCGCGTACCCATTTTAGAAGAACAGATGAAGGTGGCCAACCACCGCATCGCAGATTTAGAGAAAGAGAGGAACTGAACCTATGAACGATACCCATTGCAAAATTTCTGCCGCCACCCTGGCACGCACGGCTGCGCTGGCGCTGGCACTGACCAATCAGGTGCTGAGCGCCTGCGGCAAGCCCATGCTGCCCATCGAGAGTGCCACCGTGGAGCAGCTGGTGACCACCGGCCTGACCGTGACCGCCGCCCTTGTGAACTGGTGGAAGAATAACTCCTTCACCCCGGAGGCCATCAAGGCCGACGGCTATCTGGAACAGCTGCGGGAAAAGAAGTAAAGGCTGCCGGGCAGGCGGGACGATATTTTTGTGAATAGAGCAATGCCGGAGCGTCTGAGGACGCTCCGGCATTGCATTTTCACAGGAAGGATATTGGAGCCGTTCCCAACAAAAAACTCCTCCGGCAGTTGCCGGAGGAGCATTCATTTTTCTATTCTAAACACGGATGCGCCGCCCTGACATGGTGCGCAGCCGGGCTTACTTCAGGAACTTTGCCACGGCGCGGGCGACGATGCCGCCCAGAATGCCGGACACCAGAAATTCGGCTACGCCCTGCACGCCAACCAGCAGCACTACGAACATGAAGGGGTTGGCAGCGCCCTTGACGGACACCAGATTCTGCACATAGTCGCAGCCGTAGAAAGCCAGCACGATGTAGCCCATGAAGAACAGGGTGTTCAGGGCGGGTGCGGTCATGGCGCTGAGGATGTAGCTCCAGGTGCGGGACTTGTCCAGCTTCTGCAGAGCCTTGAAGATCAGGCCGCAGCACAGACCCATGAGCACACGCATACCTACGCACAGGATAAAGGTGTTCAGCGGGCTGACCTGAAACAGTGCACCGGTCATGGCAGATGCGCCGGTGATGGCATCGTAGAAGCTCACAGCGCCGAACACGCCGCCCAGCAGGGCACCCACGGCGGGGCCCATGGTGATGGCGCCCACGGCGATGGGCAGGGTGAGGAAGCTCATGTACAGCGGGCCCACGGGCACACTGCCCAGACCGACAAGCTTCATCACCAGTTCAATGGCCACCAGCAGGGCCACACGAGTCAGAGTCTTGGTATTGGTATTCTTCATAATTCAGTTTTCCTCCTGCTGCCGTTCCGCCCTTTGTTGTCGGATACGGCGCAAATCTGCCCGCTCTGTGCGGGTTTTAGGTGAATATTCAAATCTTTGGAAGCGCGTGGTTGTCAGGGCGTGTTCCAGAGAAAAATGCGTTAAAATCTGTCACCGGGGAAGCGCACCCCGGCGCTGCGGCGCGCCACCGTGAGTACCCGGCTCACCGCGATGCTGGTATCCAGCATGCGGGCGCACAGCTCCTGGTCTCCGGCGGTCATGGCGCGGTAAAAGGCCTCGAACTCTGCCGCCTGCCGGGGACGATCCCCGTTCAGGTTGTAGTGCTCCTCCTTGCCCTCGTTGGGATGGAAGGTCACGCCGCCGCAGTAGTTCGGGGTGGATTTTTGCAGGATGTAGCCCTTCGTGCCCTGAATGATGCAGCGGGCAGGGGCTGCGCAGTCCTTGGCAGCAAGGCTTACCGCCTTGAAGCCACTGTAATCCATCATCAGCACACCGCTGGTGTCGATATTGCGCTCCATGTTGGCGGCATACACCGCCTTGTTGGGCTCACCGAACAGACCCACGATGTAGCTGACGTTGTACACGCCCAAATCCATCAGTGCACCGCCCGCGCACAGCGGGTCGAACACCGGCGGGGTCTGCCCGGCGCAAAAGGCGTCGTACCGGCTGGAATACTGGCTGAAGCTGCACTGTACCATGCGCACCGTGCCCACCCGGGGCAGCAGCTCCCGGAGTTTGGCGTAGTTGGGCTGGTACTGGGTGGTCATCGCCTCAAAGAGGAACAGCCGCTTGCGCTGTGCCAGCGCAGCCAGCTCCTCGGTCTCGGCGGCGGTCACCGCCATGGGCTTTTCCACAATGACGTGCTTGCCTGCCTCCAGCGCCACCCGGGCGTAGCGGGCGTGCTGTAAGTTGGGCACGGCGATGTAGACCGCGTCCACCCACTGCAAAAGCTCAAAATAATTGGTAGTGTGCTGCGGAATCTGATATTGTGCACACAGCTCTGCGGCTTTTGCCGCCGAGCGCGGGGTGCTGCACACCGCCTGCACAGTAAACGGCGTGTGCTCCACAAGCCATGGCAAAAATTCCTGCACGATCTTACCCGTGCCAAGAATGCCCAGTTTCATAATGCTCTCCCTTATCCTCTTGTTCCCTCAGCCTACCAGCGCCTCCGGCTCGCGGCGGGTGCGGCGGTTGGGGTGCGGGTGCTTTGCCCGGAGGCGTCCCTGCTGACCGTAATGCCTGCCGCCGCCATGGCTGCGGCCGTGCTCCTGCGGGGCGTTCAGCTGGTACAGCAGTGCCAGCCCCTTCATCAGCAACTCCGGGTCATAGGTCAGGGGGTGGCGGCACAGCGGGGTGACGTACTTTGCCAGACCGCCGGTGACCACCAGTGTAGCCGGGCTGCCCAATTCCTCTTCAATGCGCTGCACCATGCCGTCAATGAGCACGGCGGTGCCCAGCACCGAGCCGGACAGCATACAGCTTTCGGTATTGGTGCCGATGGCTTTTTTCGGGGAGCCCAGATGCACCTGCGGCAGCTGGGCACAGCGCTCACCCAGTGCGCGCAGCCCGGTGGAAAGGCCGGGGCAGATCACGCCGCCCCGGAACACCCGATCCTTGTCCACCACATTAAAGGTGGTGGCGGTGCCAAGGTCTACTGTGATGACCGGCAGCGGAAAGTTTGCCGCCGCATAGGCGGCATCCACCAGCCGGTCCTTGCCCACGGCGCGGGGCTCGTCCACCCCCATGGTCAGCCCGGTGCGGATGTCCGGCGAAACGATGACCGGCTTTTTGCCGGTGTAGTGGCGGGCGCACTCGGCCAGTGCCCCGGTGATCTGGGGCACTACGCTGGTAAGCACTGCACCTTCAAAGCGCATGGGACGCTCCGGATGGCGGCGGTGCGCAAATATTTTATCCATTTCGGCACGATATTCCGCAGCCGTGCGGGTGCGCACCGTGTCCATGCGCGCCACAAAGCATACACGTCCGTCCCGGATGCCCCCAAGGGCGACGGTGGTGTTGCCTATATCAATGGCTAAGATCATAATTCTGTTTTCCTTTTCAAAATAAAAGAAAAGAACCGGTTTGCTCTTTGTCAAGCGTATTTTACCGCATTTTTGCGCCGGATACAAGTTCCCGGCAAAGATTTTGTTGTGCTGGTGGAAGTTTTGCATTATACTAAGGTAAGATATGTGGAAAAGAACTGTTTTTCCGGGAGGTAAACGAACCATGGATCTGAACGGCAAGTGCGTCCTGCTGGGCGTGAGCGGCGGCATTGCCGCCTATAAGATGGCCAACGTGGCCAGTGCACTGCGCAAGCTGGGTGCGGATGTGGAGGTCATCATGACCAAAAACGCCACCCAGTTCATTACCCCTCTCACCTTTGAGACCCTGACCGGCCACAAGTGCATGGTGGACACCTTTGACCGGGATTTCAAGTTTGAGGTCACCCACATCTCGCTGGCAAAAAAAGCGGATGTGATTTTAGTCGCCCCCGCCACCGCCAACGTGATTGCCAAAATGGCGCACGGCATTGCGGACGATATGCTTACCACCGTGGTGCTGGCTGCCAAGTGCCCGAAGCTGGTGGCTCCCGCCATGAACACCGGCATGCTGGAAAACCCCATCACGCAGGATAACCTTGCCACGCTGGAGCGGTACGGCTTTACCGTCATCCCCTCCGAAAGCGGCGTGCTGGCCTGCAAGGATGTGGGCAGCGGACGCCTGCCCAAGGAGGAGGTACTGCTGGAGCACATCCTGCACACCATCGCCCGCCCGAAGGATCTGGCCGGGGTGCGCGTCGCGGTGACCGCCGGCCCTACGCAGGAGGCGCTGGACCCGGTGCGCTACCTGACCAACCACTCCACCGGCAAGATGGGCTACGCCCTTGCCCGCGCCGCCGCCATGCGGGGCGCCGAAGTGACCCTGATCCACGGGCAGACCGCGCTGCCGCCGGTCAAGTTCACCACCGATGTGCCGGTGACCACCGCCCGGCAGATGTACGAGGCGGTGACTGACCGCTTTGACACCACCGATGTGCTCATCATGGCCGCCGCCGTGGCGGACTACCGCCCCGCTACCGTGGCCAACGACAAGATCAAAAAGAAGGAAGGCGACCTCTCCATCCCGGTGGAGCGCACCGAGGATATCCTTGGCACCATCGGCCCCCGCAAGACCCACCAGTTCCTGTGCGGGTTTTCCATGGAGACCCGGGACCTTGTGGAAAACTCCTCCGCGAAGCTTGCCAAGAAGAATCTGGACATGGTGGTGGCAAACAACCTCAAGGTGGCCGGTGCAGGCTTTGGGGTGGACACCAACGTGGTCACCTTCATCACCCCGGACGGCACCCGGGAGCTGCCCCTGATGAGCAAGGCAGACGTGGCTGATGCCATTCTGGACGAGATCCTGCGGCGGCGGGCAAAGTAATACTGCCGGGATTTTGTTGTACACATATCACAAAATTCACAAAAAAATTATGGTTCTTTCCGAAAATTCGGCCTTACCTGTTTATTTTATGCTGCAAAAATTATATAATAAGAGTGTGTCCCTATGTTTGGAAGGAATCGGTCTGCGCTGCAGCCGTTAATATTTGGAGGAGAGCCTTACTATGTTCATGTACTCGGATTATAGCCAGCATCTGCTGGACCATGTAAAGAAAATCCATTTTATCGGCTGCGGCGGCAGCGGAATGTACCCGCTGATCCAGATCCTTGCCGCCAAGGGCTACGAGCTGTCCGGCAGCGATGTGCTGGACGGCAGCATCATCCGCTACGAGCGGGAGATGGGCGTGAAGGTCAGCCTTGGCCACAATGCGGATAACGTTGTCGGTGCGGACATGGTGGTGTACTCTGCCGCCATCTCCAAGGATAACGTGGAGCTGAACGCAGCCGCCTCCTATGGCATTCCCACCGTGGAGCGCAGCGTGCTGCTGGGCTATGTGAGCCGCCTGTATAAGCAGAGCATCTGCGTGTCCGGCACCCACGGAAAGACCACTACCACCTCCATGATCACCACTGCGCTGGAACTGGCAGGCCGCGACCCCTCTGCCGTCATCGGCGGTAAGCTGCCCCTCATCAACGGCTACGGCAAGGCCGGCAAGGGCGATGATATCGTTATCGAGGCCTGTGAGTTCGCCGAGACCTTCCTGAAGCTGACCCCCTACCTGTCCGTGGTGCTGAACATCGACAACGACCATCTGGACTACTACGGCAGCATGGGCGAGCTGAAGTTCGCCTTCAAGCGCTTTGCCCTGATGACCCAGTTCATGATCTTTGCCAACGCTGACGACAAGAACACCATGGACGTGATGTACACGTTGGACCGCCGGGTGCGCACCTTTGCCATCGACAACCACGGCGACTACCGCGCTGTCAACATCAACGAGTATAAGCCCGGCTTCTTCGAGTTCGACCTGAAGGAGTGGAATACGACCGACACCACCCGTATCCGCCTGTCCGTGCCCGGCCGCCACAACATTTATAATGCACTGGCCATGTGCGCCGTGTGCCGCTTTGTGGGCCTGAGCGCAGAGCAGTGCGCCGAAGCTGCCCTGAACTTCAAGGGCGCAGGCCGCCGCTTTGAGGTGTACGGCGAGTGCAACGGTGCGCTGGTCATCGACGACTACGCCCACCACCCCACCGAACTGCGCGCCACCCTGAACACCGCCAAAGAAATGGGCTACAAGCGCCTGATCGCCGTCCACCAGCCGTTTACATACAGCCGCACCAAGATGCTGTTCAACGACTTTGTGGATGTGCTCAAGATCCCGGACATCACGGTGCTGACCCCCATCATGGGCAGCCGCGAGCCCAACGACCCCACCATTACCAGCGCAAAGCTGGCAGCGCAGATCCCCGGCTCCGTGCTGGTGAACAGCCTGCAGGAAGCCGCCGACTGGGTAAAGCAGAACGCCCAGCCCGGTGATCTGGTCATCACCCTCGGCTGTGGCGATATCTATAAAGCCAGCAAGATGATGGTGGAAAAGGATCAGTAAGCTGATTTAAATAATTATAAATACAGAAGCGCCCCGCAGTCATTCGGCTGCGGGGCGCTTCTGCGTCTCTATCTACGATTCTGGAAGGATGTTGGCGTTATCAGAACTTGAACAGATTCACGATGCGCTGCCACAGGCGGGTAAAGATGTTGCCCTCCTTCACCGTCTCAGTCTCAGCCACAACATTGTCGGCAGCGGCCACGGTCTCGGCGGTCTTGTAGACAAACTTCACACTGCTCTCAGCGTCCTCGGGTGCACCGGCAAAGCTGGTGTAGTTTTCCAGCCGGTCGGACATCTCGTCCAGCACGGTCTTAAGGCCGTGCAGCTGATCTTGATCCAGTGCGCCGGTCAGCTTGGAGATGCCCTCCTCGTTGAACTGGTTCAGACCATCGTTCAGCTGGTGGGTGCCGTCATTCAGCTGGCTTGCGCCATCGCTCAGGGTGTTCACGCCGTCGTATAGGGTCTTGGTACCGGCGGCAAGCTGTGCGCTGCCGTCCTTGGCAGAGTGGGCACCGTCTGCGGCGGTCTGCACACCGGCGGTGTACTGGCCCACGCTGGAAACGAAGTACTGGATCTTGGAAAGGCTGTCCTTCAGGGCGCGCACATCCGCGATATCCTGACTGTTCTCTACCTGATACTTCAGCTCTGCCTTGGCGGTGTCCTTGGCTTCCTGACTGGTCAGCAGCTGCACCAGACCGCACAGCATGGAGGGGTCGTAGTTCTGCATCAGGTGCAGAGCGGCCTCCAGATCGTGGTTCGTCTTGGTAGCAGAAAGGTACAGCGCCAGATCCAGCTGGCTGTCCTTGAAGCTGGGCGCCTGCTCCCAGATGGTACGCACCATCTTGCGGCGGCCGGCAGCCAGCGTCTTGTCGTTCATGGTCAGAATGTTGTCGATGACTGCGGCGTAGTTGTCCCAGGTCATATCGGTGTCGATCAGACCGCCCTCTTTCAGGGTCTTGTTGGCAGAAGCCAGCACGCCGTCCGCCACCTGCTGTGCGCCGCTGTTCAGGGCGCTGTTGTTGGAGCTCAGGGTGTCCAGACCGTTGGTCAACTGGCCCAGACCCTTGTCCAGTGCGGCTGCACCGGTGTTCAGGGTGTTGGCACCGTCCAGCAGTGCCAGCACACCGCTTCTCAGCTGGGTGGTACCATCCTCCAGCTGAGAAGCACCGTCCAGCAGCTGGCTCATGGCGTCATTCAGCTGGTTGATGCCGTCGGTCAGGTCGTTGAGGCTGCTCAGGTCAAACACATTGTCGGTGCCCAGAGCCGCAGCGCTGGTGGCGCAGGCCATCATCACCTGCGGGCAGGTCAGCCCGGTGACATCTGCCTCCACCGTGATGGTGTCCTGCAGATAGTCCTCAATGGTGTCCAGTTCGTCCGGCAGCAGACCGGACAGGGAATCCTTCACGCCCGGCAGGGTGACAAAGGCAGCCACATTGCTCTTGGCGGCACTTTCCACCAGACCGTGTGCAGCCACCACGTTGGTGGCATCCTGCCCAAAGATCACACCCACAGCGGTGACCAGCGGGGTGACGATGGTGCGGTCGGTGCCGTTCACGTTCACGGTGCCGGTCTCGTTGTTCTTCAGGGCGATGGTCATGGTCAGATGACCGCTCTTGCCGATCAGATCTTCCAGCGCGGCTTCCTGACCGTCCAGCGCGTAGGTGACGGTAGCTTGAATGGGCAGGGCGCGGTCGGTATCACCTTTATAATACACATCGGTATCATCGGTGTTCCACACCAGCTTTTCGCCGTCCTGTGTGAACTCGGCGCTGCTCTCGGTGTTCTGGATATTGGTCAGGGTGCTCTGGTCGGTCACCTTGGACAGACCGGAGGCGCTGTAAACGTGCTCGCTGACAGTGGTGCTCTGGATGGAGCCATCGGCGTTCATCACAGCGTACACGGTCTCAGACTTGGTAAAGCTGCTGCCGCCTGCGGCAAAAGCCGGGGCTGCGCAGCTGGCGGCAAGGGCAACTGCCAGCGCCGCACTGGCGAAACGAAGCGATTTTTTCATAACGCATTACTCCTTTTCAGACTTCTTGGCGTTGGCAGATTCAGGTACCATCCATTTCAGGGTGGTGTGGCGGATGAGCCAGTCACACAGCATCAGGGCGGCGGGCAGTACCACCAGAATGACCAGCATACTGATCAGAGCACCACGGGAGATCAGCAGGCAGATGCTCCGCAGCAGCTCCATCTTGCTGATGGCGGCCACGCCGACCGTAGCGGCAAAGAAGGTCAGGCCGCTGGTCAGGATGGACTGACTGCAATGCTCCAGCGACTGCTGGGCAGCCTCCTTGGGGGTGCGGCCAAAGGCGCGCTCCTCGTGATAACGGGTGGTCATCAGGATGGAGTAGTCCACGGTAGCACCCAGCTGGATGGTGCCGATGACGATGCTGGCGATGAAGGGCAGCTGCGTACCGGTAAAGTACGGGATGCCCATGTTGATGGCGATAGCGGCTTCGATGCTGGCAACCAGCAGCACCGGGATGGAGATGCTCTTGAAGGAGATGGCGATGATGACCAGCACGGCCATGATCGACCAGACGTTGACGTTCTTGAAGTCCACGTCTGCCACCTCGATCAGGTCTTTGGTCATGGCACCTTCACCGGTGATGACGCCCTCGGGATCTACATTTTTAATCAGGCCGATCATCTTGTCCAGCTGGCTGTTGATGGCATCCGTGCCGGTCTTGTAGGAGCTGTTGGCCAAAATCAGCTTGTAGCCGCCGGACTGCAGGATCTCCATCACGCTGTCGGGCAGCAGCTCGGTGTCAAAGCCGGGGCCGGTAATGGAATCTAGACTTACCACCTGCGTGATGCCGTCCACGTCCTTCAACTCGTCACACAGGTCGGACACCTGCGTAGCGGTCAGGTCGTCATGCACCAGAATGAAGTGGCTGGTGGTCATGCCAAAGTCCTCGCCCAGCTTGTTGGTGCCCACGATGCCGGTCAGATCCTGGGGCAGGGAGTCGAACAGGGTATAGTACACGCTGGTCTTGTTCTGCGCAATGGCAAAGGGAATGAGGATGAGGATAAAGACGGCCACGATGGGCGCTGCGTGCTTGGAAACAAAGTAGCTCAGCTTGGTCAGCCGAGGGATGACAGTGCGGTGCTTGTATTTTTCCACCCACTTATCAAAGGTAAGGATCAGGGCGGGCAGAATGACCACGGTGCAGATGACGCCCAGTGCCACGCCCTTTGCCATGACAAGGCCGATATCGCGGCCCAGCGTCAGACGCATGGCGCACAGTGCAAGGAAGCCTGCAATGGTGGTCAGGCTGGAAGCGGAGATGGAGGTCATGGTCTTGCAGATAGCGCTGACCATGGCTTCCTCATTGGTGGAGCGCAGCTCCTTTTCTTCCTGATAGCGGTGCAGCAGGAAGATGGAGAAGTCCATCGTAACGCCCAACTGCAGCACGGTGGCAAGCGCCTCGGTGATGTAGCTGATCTGCCCCAGCAGGATGTTGGTGCCGAAGTTGTACGCGATGGGGAACAGCAGACCCAGCATGAACAGCAGCGGGGTGATGGTGCTTTCCAGCGAGAGGAACAGCACCAGCAGGCTGGCGCCCACGGCGATCAGGATGTACAGGGGCATTTCCTGATTGACCAGCGCCTTGGTGTCCTGCAGAATGACGCTCATGCCGCCGAAGAAGCAGTCCTTGCGCAGCAGCTTTTCGATCTGCTTGACGGCTTCCATGGTCTCGTCGCTGGCGCTGGGGGCGTCAAAGCGGACGATCAGCATGGTGGAATCATTTTTGCCGAACATGAACTGCTGCACATCGGCAGGCAGCATGGCGGTGGGGATGCTGGGGTCGATCACATCGCTGAGCCAGAAGGTCTGGGTAACGCCGGGCACGGCTTCTATCTCCTTTTTCATAGCGATGAGTTCGTTGGTTGGCAGGCCCTCTACCGTGATCATACCGGTGGAGGCCAGATGGAAATCGTCCTCAAGGGCTACCTCGCCGATCATGGAGTCCAGATCCTGCGGCAGGTAGGTGAGGATGTCATAATTGATGCGGGTGGCAATGGCGCCGATCGCGGAAGGGATCAACAGCAGCACGGCCACTGTTAAGATCAACTTGCGCAGACGCACGATGCCTTGTGCGATCTTTTTCATGAGAACCCTCCAGAATAGAAAGTTGATTGGGAAAGCCCGCGAAACTGACCGCCGGTCATCTTCCGGGCAAACACTATTATATTCAGCCCGGGCAGTGTGTCAAGCAGGAAAAGTGACTGAAAGTCAGTTTTTTTATCACCTGCAAAAAATTGTATAGCAAACCGGGCTTGCACAAACGGCAAAGGACTGCTAAACTAAGGTACGCAGACCGGACGCAGCACATACCTGCGTCTAAATTCAGAGAAAAGAGGAATCTACCCAGAGCATGAGCACCGTGGAAGGGAAGAAACAGGAAAAGCGCCGCGCCCTGCTGGATGCAGCCTACGAGCTGTTTCTGGAGCGGGGCACCGCCAAGACCAGCGTGGAGGATATCACCAGCCGGGCAAAGGTGGGCAAAGGCACGTTTTACCTGTATTTTCAGGATAAGGGCGCGGTAATGCAGGCGCTGCTGGGGCGGGTGAGCTACCAGCTGCTGAGCGATGCCTGCCTTGCGGTCGAGCAGCACCCCGAGCTGCCCGACTTTACCGCACAGGTGGTGTTCGTCATCGACCATATCATCGAGGCTTTGCGGCAGGATGCGCTGGTGCTGCGGTTTCTGGAGCGCAACTTCGTCTGGCCCGGGTTGGACCAAATCGAAGCCAGCAGGGAAGCCGAGCCCCTGATGCGCAAGCTGCTGGCCATCGTGCTTTCCAGCCCGGAGATGGCCGGACGTAGTGAGCGGGAGGTCTACCAGCGCATCACCGCCCTTGGCAGTATGTGTATGTCAGTGTGCTATTCCAGCATTCTGGAGGGCAAGCCGGACAACATCGACGCCATGAAGCCGGTGCTGTACGATATCATCCGCCGGGCGCTTTCGCCGGAAAAGTAAAAAAGAACGCATAAAAAGCACAAAAGGTCTTGCTTTTTGCAAAAAGCTGTGGTAAACTATCTAAGTCGATATGACATGGACGGTTAGCTCAGCTGGTAGAGCATCTGCTTGACGTGCAGGAGGTCACAGGTTCGAGTCCTGTACCGTCCACCATACAGTTCGTACTCGAACCCGATTCTTTACGAAAAAGGGTTCGGGTACGTTTTTTGTTTATCGGAAGTTCTGCGGAAGGACTCCACAGAGCGTTAAACGAGCAAAGGCAGGGTATCACTATGACGGTGGTATCCTGCCTTTTGCTTTGAGGAATCAAGTTCGCTTTGTGCGAACTTGGTCGTCACCCTATATGACGCATTGGGGGCAATCGCTGTGTACGTGCGTACCGGGAGCCTGTACACCTCTGACAATGTGTAACACACTAGACTTTGTTCCAAAGTCCGTGTGCTAAGGGGCAGGCCCCTTAGAATTCCTGTGGAGTGTGTACGCACGTACGCAGGAAAACGGCAAAATTTCACTATATCGGGGTGTTCTTTCATTGGAGAGTATGATATACTCGGCTTAGTTCAACAAATCGGAATTGAGGGAGTAGGAGAAATCGAGATTGGAGGATAAGTTGGTGAACAAGATTTTCAAAGGTCTTATTCGATTTTTGATAGAAGTGATAGTTATGACTGTTTTGATTGTTGGGATCAACATATTTACGAATGGTATGTATCTTTGGGGATTGCCCCGCATAAATGATATTCAGTCTGTAAATATCACGTATCCGAGTGTCACGGATGATGTTAAAGAAATTTCGAGCAGTGAGGACATTGAGTTAGCCTTAAAGCTAACGGGATTTCTGAAATATGATTTATTTGGGGAAATGAATAGCGAAGAAGAACCCGCTATTACAATTACTTATTTTCTCAAGGACGGAACAAGCAAAACAATCTCCGCTAATAACACTACTGTCTGGTGGAACAATAAAATTCATGTAATCAAGGACAAGGAAATGTTTGTCAACCTAACAGAGGGAATTTTCTTTCTGGAAGATTTACAAACAAAGTAAATCAATTCCAGTTTGCTGTACTCGTTCCTAGCAGGGTTTGGGGCAGGCACGCCCCAACAAGAAGCTGTCCCAAAGGGGCAAGAATTTTCAAGAATTGAAAATTTGTGGCCACGGGACGATTCTTGCTCTCAGCTTTTTCGCTGCGTTTCGCAATTTTCACATTTCAATCTGCTCGCAGATTGTTGACAAGCTGCGCTTGACCCGATACTATAAAGGCAAGTCGAATACACGCCAAGGAGGTGCAACCATGATCGCCGTGATCTACGCCCGCTATTCATCTGACAGCCAGCGAGAAGCGTCCATTGAAGGACAACTGCGCGACTGCAAGGACTACGCCGAGAAGAACGGCATCACCGTGGTCGGCACCTACATTGACCGTGCCTACTCTGCCAAAACGGATGACCGCCCGGACTTTCAGCGGATGATCAAGGACAGCGGAAAGAAAATCTTCGACGTAGTTCTGGTCTGGAAGCTGGACCGCTTTGCCCGGAACCGATTCGATGCCGTGAACTACAAGTACCAGCTGGAAAAGAACGGTGTCCATCTGGTGTCTGCCATGGAACCCATCTCACAGGGGCCTGAAGGCATTATGGTGGAGAGTATGCTGATTGGCATGGCGGAATACTATTCCGCCGAACTCGCCCTGAAAGTGGCGCGCGGTGAGCGCGAAAACGCCCTCCAGTGCAAGTACAACGGCGGTGTGGTGCCGCTGGGCTTCACCATTGGCAAGGAGGACAGGCTGTACCATATCGACCCGGAGACGGCTCCCATCGTGCAGGAAATCTTCAGCCGGTATGCCGACGGCGAACCGGCCGAGAAGATCGCAGCATCCCTGAACGAGCGCGGTCTGCGTACCCGCACCGGGAAGCCGTTCGTGAAGAACAGCTTCTTCCAGATCTTCCGGAACCGCCGCTACATCGGCGAATATCGCTACAAGGACATTGTGACACCGGGTGGCATTCCCACCATCGTGGACGAGGATTTGTTCAACCGGGTACAGCAGCGTTTTGAGCAGAACAAGATCGCCCACGGTCGGCCTGCAAAAGAGGATGTGAGCTATCTGCTGACCACCAAGCTGTTCTGTGGCAAGTGCGGCACCCTGATGGGTGGCGAAAGCGGCACCAGCCACATGGGAAACACCTACTATTACTACAAGTGCGGCAACGCCAAACGCCACGGCAAGGCGCACTGCGACCTGAAAGCCATCCGCAAGGAGCCTCTGGAGCGGTTCGTGGTGGACACTGCCATTAAGGTGATTTTCAGCGATGAAATCATCGAACAGCTGATAGATTTGGTCATAGAAGCCCAGCAGAAGGAGAACACCCGGCTGCCTGTCCTGAAAGACCAGCTCAGGGACACGGAGAAGCGGCTGGCAAACCTTCTGGAAGCCATTGAACAGGGCATCCTGACCCCGACCACCAAGCAGCGTTTGGACGAGCTGGAAGCCCGGAAAGAAGCTCTGAACACCAGCATTCTGGAAGAAGAGCTGAAAAAGCCCGTCTTGACCCGTGAGTGGATTCGGTTCTGGCTTGAAAAATTCCGCAAGGGTGACGTGGGCAGCACGGAACACCAGCGGCAGATCATTGATACCTTTGTCAACTCGGTCTACGTCTTTGATGACCGGGTCGTACTCAACTTCAACTTCACGGACGATGCCAAAACGGTCACCCGTGAGGAAGTGTTGGGTTCGAGTGCCGTGGACAATGCTCCACCACATCCCCAGACCATTCGGTCTGGGGATTTTTTTGTGGCGGACGGTACAGAACGAGAACCGGAACAAGTAAAGGCAGGGTATCACTATGGTAGTGGTATCCTGCCTTTTGCTATTTTTAACAGTGTATGATATACTCGGCTTAGCCCAGTAAATTGGAAGTTATGGAGGTAACAATACTTATGAAAAAATTTCTTTCTTTGTTTTTGTGTCTTACCTGTATACTGACTTTAGCTGCGTGTGGAAAAAAAGCAGCGCCCATTACGCTACCTCAAGCCGATAAGATTACATCTATT
This sequence comes from Faecalibacterium sp. IP-1-18, assembly GCF_023347355.1. Taxonomy (NCBI): domain Bacteria; kingdom Bacillati; phylum Bacillota; class Clostridia; order Eubacteriales; family Oscillospiraceae; genus Faecalibacterium; species Faecalibacterium sp. IP-1-18. Next base: position 2,680,880 of record NZ_CP094472.1, on the reverse strand, counting down.
GATATAACGATTGAAGAAAACACAGTAAGTCATTCAGATAAAACTTGGATGAGTGAAATAATCGCCGATATTTCTAGTTCTAAACCGACTAAGAAGGAAAGCGTTCAAGATGTCCCGCAAGCGGAAAGTTATATCAGGATTGACTTCCGGCATGAGACAGGAACAATTACTATCTTTGCGTATGAGGACAGGGGGAAGTACTATCTTGAACAACCTTATCAAGGAATTTATAAAATTGAACGCAGACTGTTCGAAAGGCTAAAAGAAACGGATTGATTTCAGGTTGCCGTACTCGTTCCCTGCAGGGTTTGGGGCTCCGCACGCCCCAGCAAGAGCATCCGCCTTGCGCATGTAGTCATTTTGTGATACAATGACTCTGACAGGAGGTGTCCCGTATGATGCAGACATTCGTTCGCCCTTCCCGGGATCTGCGCAACCATTACGCTGAGCTTTCGGAGATGCTCAAAGACCACAACCATGTGATCATCACGAATCATGGCCGTGGAGAATCCGTACTCATCAACATTGAGGACTACGCCAAGTACGAGGAGTTTTTGCACCAGCGATATGTTGCCGAGGCACTTGCCAAGGCAACACAGCAGGCGGCTGACCCCGACACGCAGTGGGAAGACCACGAAAGCGTATGGGAGACGCTGAGCAAGCAGTATGACGTATAAGATCAAATATCTGCCCCTTGCTGTGCAGGACTTGAACGATATCGCCCGGTATCTGTCTGGCTTTTACCCTAAAACAGCCAGCCGTGTGCTGCGAGGTGCTTGGAATCTGCCGCAGTATCTGGAATAAATTCAACTTCGACTGCTGTGAACGGTACAGAACCCCCCCGGCAGGCAATCACCATTACGGTGGCAGCCTGCCGGGGGTATTATAATATTATGCTGTCAAAAGCTTTCTTGCCTTACACCTCGTGCTCAGCCCAGTCCTGACTGCGGCCCACGGCCTTGTGCCAGCCCCTGACCAGCTTTTCCCGCTGGGCAGCGTCCATTTTGGGCTCAAACAGCTGGTTGCAGCTCCACAGGTGGCTGATCTCCTCCCGGCTCTTCCACACGCCGGTGGCAAGGCCGGCCAGATACGCCGCGCCAAGGGCGGTAGTCTCCCGGATGGCCGGGCGCAGCACCTCCTTGTTCAGGATGTCGGACTGGAACTGCATCAGGAAGTGGTCGCGGCTGGCGCCGCCGTCCACCTTCAGGGTGCTGATGGTGATGTCGGTGTCCTTCTCCATGGCCCACATCAGGTCGGCGCTCTGGTAGGCGATGGATTCCTCTGCTGCGCGGATGATGTGGTTCTGGGTGGTGCCGCGGGTGATGCCCAGAATGGCACCCCGGGCGTACATATCCCAATAAGGTGCGCCCAGACCGGTAAAGGCGGGCACGATGTACACACCGCCGTTGTCCGGCACCTTCTGGGCGTAGTACTCGGAATCGCAGCTGTCCTGGATCAGGTGCATCCCGTCCCGGATCCACTGGATGACCGCGCCGCCCACAAAGACGGAGCCTTCCAGCGCATATTCTACCTCGCCGTCAAGGCTGATGGCAATGGTGGTGACCAGACCGTTCTTGCTCTGGTAGATCTTGTTGCCGGTGTTCATCAACAGGAAACAGCCGGTGCCATAGGTATTTTTCACGTCGCCGGGCTTAAAGCAGCCCTGCCCGAACAGCGCGGCCTGCTGGTCGCCTGCAATACCGGCCACCGGCACGTCCACGCCCTGAATGTTGGTGTAGCCGTACACCTCGCTGGAGTCCTTCACGCTGGGCAGGATGCAGCGGGGGATGTCCAGCGCCTTGAGCAGGGTGTCGTCCCAGTCCAGCGTGCGGATATTGTACAGCATGGTGCGGCTGGCGTTGGTGCGGTCGGTAACGTGCACCTTGCCGCCGGTCAGCTTCCAGACCAGCCAAGTGTCCACCGTGCCGAACAAAAGCTCCCCGGCCTCGGCCTTTTCCCGCGCACCGGGGACGTTTTCCAGGATCCACTTGATCTTGGTGGCAGAGAAATAGGCGTCCGGCACAAGGCCAGTGTTTTCCCGGATATAGTCCGCCATGCCGGGGGTCTTGAGCAGCTCGTCCACAAGGGGCGCGGTGCGGCGGCACTGCCAGACGATGGCGTTATACACCGGGCGTCCGGTGCTCTTGTCCCACAGGATGGTGGTCTCGCGCTGGTTGGTGATGCCAATGCCCGCAATGTCCTTGGGGTCTACGCCGCTTTGGGCGATTACCTCGTTCATCACGCCGTACTGGCTGGACCAGATCTCCATGGGGTTGTGCTCCACCCAGCCCTGATGGGGGTAGATCTGCTCAAATTCCCGCTGCTGCACGCAGACAATGTTCTGCTCGTTGTCAAACAGGATCGCCCGGCTGCTGGTAGTGCCCTGATCCAGTGAGAGGATATATTTGGTCTGGCTCATGATCTTCTCTCCTTGCTCTGAAGCTTGAGCGCAAAACAAAAAAGAGCGCACCAAACAAAGCTATCTGCTCTGTCTGTCGCTCTCCTGCTCTGCGCAAACATATTCTGTGCTTATTGTACACGCTCCGCAGGAAAAATACAAGCTTCTGCGCGATTTTTGGAGGTTCTGCACAAGGGGGCCGCCCCGCCGTTGAACACTCTGCCGAAAGGGTGCGCGGTGCAGCCGCTGCGGCTGTGAAAATGGGACACCGGAGCGTCCGCAGACGCTCCGGTGTCCCGAGTACCATTCAAAATCGTTCTATTACAACTGCTGCTTTGCCAGCACGTCAGAGGTAGGGGTCTGGAACACCGGAATGTCGGCATAGGGGTCGGCAGCGGTGTCGGCGGGCAGACTCTTCATATACTCGTCCATGGCGACAGCCACCTTCTTGGCAACAGCCACAGCCTCTACCACGGTGCGTGCGCCCATGACGGCGTCGCCGCCGGCAAATACGCCCTCGCGGGTGGTGCGGCCGTCCTCGCTGACACTCAGCAGACCCTTCTGGTTGGTCTCGATGCCGGTCGTGGTCTTGACGAGGTTGCTCTCAGAACCCTGACTGACCGACACGATGACGCCGGTGTGGGGGTAAAAAGTCTCGCTGCCCTCTACCTGCGTGAACTTGCCGTCCTCACCCTTGACGGTGTCGCGGCAGATCAGACCGTTTTCCCGGATCTCCACCGGTGCCTTGCAGAAACGGAAGCCCACGCCTTCCAGTTTGGCATAGCTCACTTCGTACTCGGAAGCGCTGATGCAGCTTTCGTCCCGGCGGGCGTAGCAGGTAACGTGGCGGGCACCGTTGCGGATGGCGGTGCGGGCGCAGTCCATAGCGGAGTTGCCCACGCCGATGACGGCCACGTCATCGCCCAGACGGAAGGCCTTGGAGTTTGCCAGATAGTCGATGCCGAAAGCCACGTTGCCAAGGCTCTCGCCCTTGATGTGCATGGCGTTGGCCTTCCACAGACCGGCGCCGATGAACACGCTCTTATAGCCGTCGCGGAACAAATCGTCGATGGTGATGGTCTTGCCGATGGTGGTGTTGGGGCGCACCTTGATGCCCTTCAGTTCCAGATGACGATACTGGAAATCGTCCAGCACACTGTCCGGCAGGCGGTAGTTGGGGATGCCGTAACGCATCACGCCGCCGATCTTATCCCGGGCGTCAAAGATGGTCACATCGTAGCCCCAGCGTGCCAGCAGCACCGCGATGGTCAGGCCTGCCGGGCCGGAGCCCACCACAGCGGCCTTCATGCCGTTTTTCGGGGCAGGGCCTGCGGTCATCTTGTTGGCGTAGGTGGTGGAGATATAGTCCTCGATGATGGAAAAGTGCACCGGGTCGTGGCTGGGCATCCGGTTGCGGATGCAGTGACCCTCGCACTGCTTTTCGTGGTTGCACACCAGACTGCATACAGTGGTCAGGGGGTTGTTTTCAAACAGCATCCGGCCCGCAGCGTCCATCTGGTTTGCCTTGAGCAGACGGATGACCTCCGGGATATTGGTGTGGATGGGGCAGCCCTCCTGACACATCGGCTTTTTGCAGCCGAGGCAGCGGTTGGCTTCGTCCAGAACATGAAGTGCCATGGGTTCCTCCTTGTGTTTCCCCTGCGGGGACAGTCGTTTTTTACAGGTTCGTTGTATCCAACATTGCATTGCTTTAATCATACACCCGAACTGCGCCGGATACAAGAGGGCACAATATAAAATTTTTGGCGTTATTTTTTGTCAATTCGTCAAAAAGATAATTTTTTGACGATATATCCCGCCCATCGGCTCCGGTTTTGTCCGGCACAGCGCACCAAGGTCGCTGGCTCTGCTCTGGGCAGCAGCCATTTGGGCGCAGGTCTCGTTTTCCCGTGCCAGCCGCGCCAGCGAGTGGGACAGCGGCAGCGCCGTCTCCCCGGGCAGGGACAGAGCCTCCTTGCGTGCGCCCAGCAGGTGCAGATAGGGCGGCAGCGCCGGGGTCTGGGCGGTGTAGCCCAGCGCCGCATCCATCGCCAGCCGCCGCATCCGCGCCCGGGGGTAACGCACGGTGGTCAGGGCATCCAGCAAAGCGGGCAGGCTTGCGGTCTCCCGCACGGCGTTTTCCAGCCGGTGCTCCAAGCCTTCGGATACCCCGCGCACCGCGGCAAAGGGGGCTTGCCCTGCGCAGGCTGCCCGCAGCAGTGCCAGCTCGCAGTGCCCCATGACCGCAAAATCCGTATACTTTCCGTCATATTCTGCCTGTTTATACAGTTTCAGCGCCTTTTCCGGCACATAAGGTGCCAGTGCCGCCGCGCCGCCCTCTGCCCAGAGCGCCCGCAGGGCGCTGGCGCTGGCAAAGGCTGTATGGCTGCTTTCGGTCAGCGCCTGCCCGTGGTCTGCGCCCTGCCGGGGCAGGGCGATGGGCTGCATTTCTACATTCTGTTCTATGATTGCTTTACAATACTCTACGGCAAGATTATTGTTGGGCTTGTCCAGCAGTGCGGCAACGTCTGACCCCGGGCACAGCGCCTGCACCGCCGCCTGCCGGGCGGCGGCAAAGCTGCGTGCCCCGGCGGCAAGCTGCTGTTTCAGCGCGGTGCGGTATGCTTCGCTGCACAGCACCCGGGCAGCTTTTTGCAGTAGGGCGGTGTCCGGGTTCTCTGCCCCAAAGACCAGCGCATCGCACCCGGCAGCAGCCAGAATGCGCACCCCTGCCCGGGCAAAAGCCTCGGCACCGGCGCAGGCGCAGGGCGCGGGCAGGGCAAACACGAGGTCTGCTCCGCAGGCAAGCGCCGCCTGCACCCGCACCGCCTCCGGCAACAGCGGCAGCGCTCCCCGCTGGGTAAGCCCGCAGCTCATGGCAACGGCCACCCGCTGCGCCCCCAGCGCCCGCGCCTGCGCCAGCTGCCATGCGTGGCCGTTGTGGAAGGGGTCGTACTCCGCAATGATGCCTGCAAACTTCATGGAACTGCTCCTTTTCGCCAAAAGATTGTTAAAATTATATCGGATATACAGAAAAATCCTGACGTTTCCGGGATTTGTGGGCAGGATATACAAAAACCTTGTACACAAGTTTTACCGCTTTGCCCGGGTTGCGCCTTGAAAAGCCGTCACGCCTATTATATAATAAACATAGGAATCTGTAAAATTCTGTCCGCAGGTTTTTAGGCTACGGACGGTACAAAAATTTTCAGGAGGCAACACAGATGAAGGTTCTGGTTATTAACTGCGGTTCTTCTTCCCTGAAGTATCAGCTGATCGATATGGACGGCGAAAAGGTGCTGTGCAAAGGCCTGTGCGAGCGCATTGGCATGGAGAGCAGCATGATCACTCACGAGGCCAACGGCACCAAGGCCACCACCCCGGCAATCTTCCCCACCCACACCGAGGCTTTTGCCGAGGTCGTGAAGAAGATGACCACCGGTGCAGGCAAGTGCATCAATGACGTGAGCGAGATCGACGCCATCGGTCACCGCGTCGTGCATGGCGGCGAGAAGTTCAAGAGCAGCTGCCTGATCACCGATGAGGTCATCAACACCCTGCGTGAGCTGAGCCCGCTGGCTCCCCTGCACAACCCCGCTGGTATTCTGGGTATCGAGGCCGCCCGCAAGGTGTTCGGCAACATTCCCATGGTGGCTGTGTTCGACACCGCCTTCCACAGCACCATGCCGCCGAAGGCTTATATGTACGCCATCCCCTACGAGTACTACGAGAAGTACGGCGTGCGCCGCTACGGCTTCCACGGCACCAGCCACAAGTACGTTGCCCACAAGGCAGCCGAGTATCTGGAAGAGCCCATTGAGCGCCTGAAGCTGATCACCTGCCATCTGGGCAACGGCTCCTCCATTGCCGCAGTCGATCAGGGCAAGGTGGTGGATACCTCCATGGGCATGACCCCGCTGGCCGGCCTGATGATGGGCACCCGCTGCGGCGATCTGGACCCCTCTGTGGTCAACTACCTGAAGTACACCCTGAACATCACCGGCCACGAGCTGGACGAGATCCTGAACAAGAAGTCCGGCCTGCTGGGCATCTCCGGTGTTTCCAGCGATAAGCGTGACGTGGAAGAGGCTGCCGCGGCCGGCAACAAGCGCGCACAGCTGGCTTCCGATATGCTGAACTACCAGATCAAAAAGACCATCGGCAGCTACATTGCAGCTATGGGCGGCGTGGATGCCATCGTCTTTACCGGCGGCATCGGCGAGCACGATGCCATTGCCCGTGCAAAGATCTGCCACCACATGGATTGGCTGGGCATCCGCATCGACACCGAGAAGAACAAGCACCCTGTTGGCGATGTGTGCGAGATCACCGCTTGGGGCGCAAAGGTGCGCACGCTGGTCATTGCTACCGACGAGGAGCTGATGATCGCCCGCGACACCAAGGAAGTCATCGAGAAGTAAGCTTTTCCCAAAGGGCTTTGCAGGGGCTGCTGCACAGAATGTGCGGCAGCCCCTTTTTGCTTGTGTGAAAAAGTGGTTCAGAAACACCCGTAGGTGTTTCTGAACCGCAAATCATAAATTATCTGCCGCTGCGTATAACCTGTGCGGCGCGCCGCTTTTCCATCTTCCGGCGGTGATTTTACCCAAATATATGCTGTCGGTTTGTGCTATGTGTACAAATAAAAGGGCGAACGGTTGTTTTTTGGTTGACAAATCTCAAAAATAACGGTACAATAGGAAAGTCCTCAATCCGAGGGCGTTTATCTATTCAAGCCCCTGGTAAGCTTACTGATCAGCGCGATGGTCCCAAAACCAAAGGTATGGTTACAATCCTTCCGTGGGCAAGAACTAACTAAAGAGGAGATACTACTATGTTTGAAGACAAGACTCTGGTCTGCAAGGACTGCGGTAAGGAATTTGTTTGGACTGCCGGTGAGCAGGAGTTCTACGCTTCTCGCGGCTTCGAGAACCAGCCCCAGCGCTGCAAGCCCTGCCGTGACGCCCGCAAGAACGGCGGCGCACGCAGCAACAGCGGCGAGCGTCAGATGTTCGACGCTGTCTGCGCAGCTTGCGGCAAGGCCTGCAAGGTTCCCTTCCAGCCCCGTGAGGACCGTCCGGTCTACTGCTCTGACTGCTTCGCTCGCATGAAGCAGAACTAAGCGCTGATTTTCATTTAAATCGGTAACAAATCCCCCCGCTGCCAGTCGGCAGCGGGGGGATTTTTGCGTTTCTCTTCAGGTATTCTTACGCTGATTTGCGCCCGAGAGCAGCAGCACCGCGCGGCATAGCCGCAGCTTGAGCAGCAACAGCTTTACCTGGTCGTTCCGGCTCTGCATGGCGTGCAGTGGGGTGCTGCGCACCGCCGTGCGCACCCGGGGCTTTTGCAGGGTACTGCGCAGCCAAGCAGTCTGCTCGGAAAGGGAAAGCGGGCTGCATCCAAGATTCTTGATTCCCATCATCAGGTCGCGGATCGTGCAGTAGCTCGCCTTTGCGCGGTGCATGGGGCTGTCCTGTAAGCCCCACGCGGCAACGGTGTCCCACACTGCATCGCTGAGATAAAAGTTATCCTCCAGACGCTCCGGGTGGTAGCTGTTGGACAGACTGCCCCGCCGGGCAGCGGTGTAGTGGTACAGCGGCTTTTCCAGCACCACCAGACAGCCGGGATTTTGACGATAAAAGGCTACAAAGAACAGCCCGTCCTCCCCCAGCTGATGGCAGGAGAAACGCAGCCGATGCTGCTCCAGAAACGCCCGGCGGAACAGCTTATTGGTGACCAGATACGAGGACGCCGTCTCGTCGAAATGTTCCTTGAAGGGCGCGCCCCGGTACACGCCGGAGAGGGTGCTGCCGCTGGTCTGCGTGTGCAGCAGCCGGTCGTTTTCATCATAGCTGTCCAGATACAGCCCAAACTCCACGCAGTCCGCATCAGCATTCCGGGCGGCATGATACAGCACTTCTGCCGCATCCGGCTCTACCCAGTCATCCGGGTCCAGAAAGAAGATATACTCGCCCCGGGCTGCATCCAGACCCGCGTTGCGGGCAGTGGCTACGCCGCCGTTGGGCTGGTCGATGAAGCGAAAGCGCGCATCCTCGGCAACAGCCTGTGCACACAGCGCGGCGCTGCCGTCCTTAGAGCCATCGTTGATGAGAATGGCCTCGAAGTCGGTCAAAGTCTGCGCCCGCAGTGAGCGCAGCGCCCGGGGCAGCAGGCGCTCCATATTATAAACAGGCACTATAAACGAGATACAGGGCATTGTTTTCACTCCTTGCCGTCACACTTCCTTCATCAGAATATGGATGCGGTCCCGCATCTCCTGCCGACTGTCCGGCATCCACACCTTGGGTTCCGGGGGCTTTTTGCGCTCCATGGCGTAGGCAAGCGTCACCAGACGCAGCGCCATCGTGCTCCAGAAATAAAAGGCGGTATTATCGGTCAGGTAGGTCACCGTCATATAGCCTAGCTCGGACAGATACAGCAACGTGGTCTCTTGGTCTGCATAGCGCTGCCAGAACAGCGGAGTCAGAACATACTGGATGCTGGACCAGAGCAGAAAACCCGGAAAGCCTACCTCTACAAAGACCTTCAGGATGTCGTTGTGGAAGGGGTAAGGCTGGTTGATGAGCCCGTCATTATACCACTGGGCGATGATGGTGTCCACATATTCAAAACCGCGGCCGATATAGGTGATAGAAAATTCATAGTAGGGATTCGCCATGCTCCACAGATAGTCCCGTCCCATCATGTCAATGCCAAAACTGTTCAGCAACCTTGAAATAACACCGTAGCGCACACAGTAGAGGAATGCCAGAAAAAACAGGATACAGCAGACGCCCACTGCCGGGTAAAACCAGCCGGGGACTTTGCGCTTGCGGAGAAGCAGAGCAATCAGGACGAACAGAACCACCGCCGGGATGGCGATGCGCTTCATGCCGACCAGAAAAAACCAGCAGCAGAGCAGCAGATACAGACAGCGCTTGCGCTTTTCCTGCCGGGTAGTACGAGGAGCAAAAACGGCGTAGTACAAGATCATCTGCCCGAACACAAAGGTCAGGTCGTGAATCTCCAGCTGCAGCGCATAGCCATCCGCATCACCGAAGGTGATCAAACAGGTAACGAGAGACTGGATGCTGGCTGCAAAACCGTAGCCAGGAATGCTCAGCAGCATGATGGCCGTGTTGGCAATGCAGATGCTGATGGTAAACAGCTCGATGGCTTTTTCCCGGAACAGATAGACCAGCGCCACGGCAGTGAGGATGGCAATACTCTGGAACACGATCTTGGAGCAGCTTCGGATCATGGAAGACACTGCGGCAAAGCTTTCGATCCAGATGACCATCGACCAGAAAAACAGCGCCGCCATCAGGGACATATAAAGCAGGGTAGGCTTCCATAACTCCCGGAGACGCTTTTCGTCCGGGTAAAACAGGGTGTACAGCATTGCCAGCCCGATCACCCCCAGAGAGATGGCTTTGGGAAGGCCGCCCACTGCGCTGTTGATTGGTTTCCACTCTCCCAGCCCGGCACCGGCCAAAAAGACCACGCAACCGATGGTCAGCAGTTTTTGCCACAGCGGGCTGTCCTTATAAAACAAAGAGGCCGGAGTTTTCCGGCTGTAATCCTTTTTGGTCAGGATCTGATCCAATGTGTGCATGAAAAGGGCTCTCCTTTTATTGTGGGTGTTCCCGCAGCCGCCGGGGGGTTACGCCTGCCCTCCCAGTTGCAGGTACTGCTGCTGTAAGCGGGCGGCGGCGATGTTGATATCGTAGCCCGCCTGTCGGATCAGTTCTGCACCAGCAGATCGGTCGCAGGGCTGGTGGAGCATCCGCTGCAAGCCTGCTGCCCAGTCTGCATTGCTGGCGGAAAGCGGGATCTGGATGGCATGGGAAGAAAGCAGCACCTCCGCCGGCACTGCGTCCGAAAATACGCACCCCAGCCCAGCGGCTTGCGCCTCGATCCCCACCACCGGCAGACCCTCAAAGCGGGAGGGCATGACGAAGAGATCCATCATCTGGTACCAGTCGGCCACATTGCTTTGCAACCCGGCAAACAGGATATGGTCTGTGATGCCCAGTTCCTGCGCCTGTGCACGGACAGCCTGCTCCAGCCTGCCGGTACCAATGAGCACCAGCATCGCCCGGGGTTCCAGCTGCAAAAAGGCGGCAAAGATTTCCAATAGACGCTCGTGGTTCTTGCGGACATCAAAGCGGCCTACATGACCCAGCACCACCCGGTCCTCCAGCCCGTAGCGCGCCCGCATTTCGGCGCGGACGGCGGGGGAGAAGCGGAAGGTCTCCGGCTCGATGGCGTTGGGAATGATCTGTCCCCGGCGCTCCCAGTCCGCTTTGCCAAAGTAGTAGATGCCCGCATCCCGGCCGCAGGCCCACAGGTGGGTGGCGGCGCCGGGCAGCAGCTGCTTACAGAACATCTTCAGCGGCCACTTGTAGTCCCGGACGATCCAGATATTATGGGCGTGGGCAATGCGCACTTGCAGCCCGGCCTTCTCCGCACCCTTCAGGGCATAAAGCCCCATCGCCTCGTTGTGGGCGTGCAGGATGCGGATGCGGGGGTCTGTGGCCACGGTCTGCTGCACAAAGCGCAGATACGCCGGGTAGTGCAGCGGGTTTAATCCCGGACTCTGGTAGATATGCCCGCCCAGACGGCGGATCTCGTCGTCGTAATCGCCGGGCTTTTGCTTGTTGACGATAAAATCAAACTGGACCTTTTCGCGGTCGATATGCCGGTAGTAGTTCATCAGCATGGTCTCGATCCCGCCGCGGTCCATATTGCTGACCGAATGCAGCACTCGTATCATGGGTACTCCTTACATTATAACAACTGAAATCTTCTGCCGTAGCGGCACCACAGCCCAAAGTCCTGCTGCCGCAGCGCCCGGGCACCCCAGCGGGCACGGCGGGGCAGTGCGCCCTCTTGCGGCAGCGCCTTTGCGTACAAAGCACAGCACAGCCGGAAAACAGCCTGCTGCGTTTCCGGCGGCAGGCCGGATACAGTGGCATAGCAGAAAGCCGAAAGCTGCAGCGTCAGGGTGCAGCGGTACAACGCATCGTGGGGCAGGCCCAGCGCAGCATCCTGCACTGCCAGCTGCTCCATGATCCAGTAGCTCTGCACGGCGGCAGGGCGGTGCTGACTTGTGGCGGTAAGCCCCTTGGGGTTTTTGCGCCACAGATAGACCATCTCCGGCACAGAGGCCACAGTCTTTGCCAGCCGGAATACCAGAAAATGGATGATGGCATCCTCAAAGCAGGTATAGTAAGCCGGAAAGCGCACCTGTGCAAACAGCTCCCGCCGGTACACCTTGCCCCATGGCATCCCGGGCAGCTCGAACCGCTCCGGCGCGGCAGCACCGGCGTAGACTGCCGCCGGGTAGCGCTGCACCGGGCCGTGGGTGCCGTCGGTGTACAGGTACTGCCAGCCGCCCTGCACCACATCGGCGTCAAGGCGCTGTGCGGCCTCCAGCAGGGTGCGGATGGCACCGGGCAATAACAGATCGTCGCTGTCCACGAACATCAGCCAGCGGCCCACGGCGTGGCGTAGCCCCTCGTTGCGGGCGGCGGCGGCGCTGCGGGGCGCACTGCAATTGCACAGCAACACCCCGGGCAGTGCCCGGTAGCGTTCCAGCACGGCGGCTGTGCCGTCGGTGGAATCGCTGTCCACCACGATCAGCTGCACGGTGCAGCTGGTCTCCTGCTGCAAAATGCTGTCCAGACAGGGGCCGATGGTAGCTTCGCCGTTGTACACCGGCACAATGACCGAAAGGGTCACCGTCGGGTCCTGCGGCGGCAGCAGCGGGCAGGTCTCTTCTGCTGCGGGTTTCGGGCACAGGGCTGCCAGCGCGGCGCGGTCGGCCTGTGTGCTGTCCGGCAGCGGGGCACCGCCCCGGTGCAGCAGATGGTACAGCCCAAGGTCTGCATGGCCGCAGGCTGCGCCGCACACGGCGGCAGCGCCCGCCAGCAGACGGCTGCGGGTGTGGCAGTGGATCAGCTGGTAAGCGCGTCGGTTCTGGATCATGCTTCACCACGCTCCGTTCCGGCAAGGACAGCGCCGCCCTCCTCTGCGATCAGGGCCATCTTTTTCTGTGCGCAGCGCACAAGGTCGCGCACATGGTAGAGCTTCTCCTCCGAGGCGGTGGCCCATGCGGCGGTGAACAGGATGGGGTACTCCGGGTTGAGCTTATTGTACTCGTCCACCTGACTTTGCAGGATGCGGATCATGACCTCTGCCTTCCGGGTGCTGCATTCATCAAAGAAGGCAAGGAACTTGCCCGCGCCGTTGTAGCCCACCGTGCCGTCGGTATCGCCCATCAGCTGCAAAAGACCGGAAAAATCCTTCAGGATGCCGTCACCCACATGGTAGCCGAAGCGGCGGCTCATCTCGGTCAGGTTGTCCAGCTGCAAAGCAAAGCAGGTATAGTCCTCCGGCAGGATGCGGTCGGCCATGCCGGTGATATACACGTTGAGCTTTTCGCGGTTGGGCAGACCGGTCTTTTTGTCCACATACAGCAGATAATCCACCGCATCCGAGATGCGGCCCAGCAGAATTGCGCCGCAGCAGCCGATGACAAAGAACAGCACCAGCGCAAGCATCAGGTACAGCTTGACATTGATGGCGGCAGCCACCTGCACCGAGCTGATCATCTTCAGATAATCCGCGCTGATGTACAGGTTCAGCTCCTTGCTGCTGGTATTGATGATCTCGTAGTAGCTTTTCAGCTGCGCCTCGTAGTCGTTGATCATGCTTTCCATTGCAGCATGCTGTTCGCTTGTACCGCCAAAATCCACGTTGCGGAAACTTTGCAGGATCTCCTCCTGAAACTGCCGGTCGATCTGGCTGGATGCGACCTGCTGTTCCAGCGATACCAGTTTCAGCACCAGACCGTCGTAGGTGGTCTGTGCCTTATCGCCAGCACCTTCCAGCTCGATGTTATTCAGGATATAGTCCGAGGACACCACCTCGCCCCGGTCAGTAAAGTAGTTTTGCAGCAGATCGGCGTTCTTGTACACATACTGGTCGGTCAGGCTCCACAGACTGTCCCGCTGCTCGGTGGTGATCTGTTCGTTCTGCTTTGCAGTTTCGATGGTGTTGGCCAGATATTCCTGCAGCACCGTGCCGTCCCGCACCTGCGGGCCGTTGAGCACATAGGCGTACAGCGCCGGGATGGTGTATTTTTTGAAGTCGGAATAGATATCGCACAGGTCTGCATAGGTGTAGCCGGTGCGGGAGGAGCGAAAATTCGGGTAGTGCTCCCGCTTGCTCAGCAGATAGTCCTGCATCTCGTTGGTATCGTTTTCCAGAATGCGGATGCACTCGTAGTAATCGTAGCCGTTGTCCAGCAGACCGGACGAGGGGTTGAGCGAGAGCTTCTGCTCCACATATTTTTCCGTATAATAGGTGCAGTAGCTCTGGATGATGGCATCCAGCATATTGCGGGCATAACCCGCGCCCTGCTCTCCATCCACCACAAGGCTCACCTTGTAGGTATCCGGGAAATAGGTCACCTCTTCGCCCTTTTGCAGCAGTGCCTCGTTGATGGTCTGCTGATCTTCCGAGATTACCGGGGTCACCGAGATGTTGGAACGGATGGTGCTCAGCCGCCCGGAAGCACCCAGTGCATCCATGGCCTGCGAGATGACGGTGGAGGAGTAAATCTCGTTGACGTCCAGCTCGCTGCCGTCCGGGGTGTAGCCGTCCGAGATGCCGTCGTTGGTATAGCGGATAATGACCGATGCAGTGTACTTCTGCCTACCGTCTGCATACAGGTAGATGGCGGCCGCACCTGCCAGCGACACCAGAAAGATCAGCAGGCTGAAACGCTTCAGATAGCGCAGGATCTCAAACTTTTTCATCTGCGGTGCCTTGCCTTTCTGCGTTTACGTTCGTGGAGCAGCCATGCGCTGCCCAGCATCACGGCAACGGACTCCATCAGGGTCTTTTTCAGGCTCAGGCGCTGCAGGAAGGAGGCCGAGCCGTAGGTAAAGGTAATATAGTTCTGGGATTTGTACTTGATATACGCCTTGTCCAGTACAAACAGCTGCTCCGAGATCTCGTTGATGGCGGTCTCCAGCTTGTTCACCATGGCCTGCGCCTCGGCCAGACGCGGCTGGCCGGCATCCAGCTCCCGGATCTTCTGGATCACATAATTCGTGCTCACGATCTCGGACTGGTAGTCGGTGGCATCGGCCAGAGAAGCGTCTGCCGCTCGCGCCAGCGCATCCATGGCGGTCTTGGTGCGGGACATATAGTATTCGCTGTCCTCGTCCACGGTGGGGATCATCATGATGGAGGTCATGGACTTTTCGTAGATGGAAATGCCCTTTTTGTCGGCGTCATAATAAGCCTGCTGGGTGCGCATGGCAAGATCGTCGATCTTGTTCTTGTATTCCAGAATGCTGGTCAGCATGGACGGGTCGCGGGCAACGCCGCCCTCAATGACAAAGGCCATGGCATTGGGCAGGTCGTAATCCACCAGATTGTTGATCTTTTTACCCAGCGTGGTAAAGTTGTTGGTGGCAGAGTCGGGGTTTGCCTCGTCCGTAAAGCTTTTGTTCTCCTGCAGACGAGCGTTCAGGTAGCGGTTCAGCCCCTCAGCGCGCACCTCCAGCTCGTTCAGCCGTAGGTAAGGCTCACACGCAGAGGTCACTTCCAGCTTTTCCTTCAGCAGGCTCTGGTTGTCGCAGTAGTTGCTCTGAAAGATCTCCCGGTAGGATTCGCACACGCTCTGCAAAAGATCCGTAGCCTTGCGGCTGCCAAGCTCCAGCTTGCGGGTATTGATGGAAAGATAGTAGTTGGTGCTGATATACTCGCTGCCGTTGGCGCTGCCGGTGCCTTCCGGGCTGAGATAAAGGCACTGGGCCAGCTGGGATGCAGTCAGGCTGTCCTGCAAGCCCACCCGCCGGATGGCGCGTTCCATCACCTCGTCCGAAACGATCTCGTAGGCGTTGAAGCGGGTCTTGTTGGGGTTCATGCCAAGCGCCGCCTCGGAGTAATTGAAGGAGAGGCTGGCGGTGGCGCTGTCCGCACTTTTGAAATAGTGAACCAGCCCGAACAGACAGCACAAGGTCAGCAGGCAGAAAAACAGACGGTATTTATTGATCCAGATATGGCGCAGCGCCTGTTTGATCTTTTCTTTGATGTCATCCATGGCATTCTACCCTTTTGCAGCGGCCTGCACGCGCGGTGCAGACTGCTTAGTCGATGTCAATGACCGAAAGCTCCGGCACGTTATTGATGCGGGGCACCCAGCTGGAATCGCCCAGTCCCCGGCTTACAATGAGGGTGGCGTTGTTGGCAAGCGTATAGCTGCCCCCGGCATAGTCGGGGAAAAAGCCCTCCTCGGCGGTATAAAGCGGACCGATCTTCGGCAGACGCACGATGCCGCCGTGGGTGTGCCCGGCCAGTCCCAGCTCAAAGGAATAATTTTCCAGATGCTCGGGAAAGTAGGTGGGAACGTGTGCCAGACAGATGCGCAGGTCATAGTCCGTCTGCGGCTCCACGCTGTCCATAAAGGTACTGGCACCGTAGTTGTAAAAGTCCTCCGGGCTGCCCTCCACGCCCAGAATGCTGATGACATTGTCGTGGATGGTATAGCGCGCCTCCTGATTGCGCAGGACGGTCACCCCGGCGGCGGTGAACTTTTCCACCAGTTCCCGGTCGTTGTCCAGAAAATACAGCTCGTCCTCGTGGTTGCCCAGCACGCCGCATACCGGGGCAATCTCGCTCAGCTGACGGAACAGAGAAAGCATATTATCATAATTGGTGCCTTCGCCGTAGGTCACAAAGTCGCCGCCCAGCAGGATCAGATCCGGGGCAAGGCTGCGGACATCCTGCACCAGCTCACAGTTATCTGCTCCGTATTCCCGCAGATGCAGGTCGGTCAGAAAAACGACCCGGCAACTCTGGGTCAGCTTGCGGGAATGGATCTGATAGAACTCTGCCGTATAGTGGGTGCGGTTATAGCAGATATTCTGCCACAGCGCCCCGCCCAGCAGGGCAAGCAGGGCAACAAGAACCAGCAGCGTCAGCAGCACCTGCTTCCAGAGGAACGCTGCCCTCTGTGCGCCGCCGCTGTGTGTATGTCTGCTGTTTTGCGCTGCGCCTTTTCCGTGTTTTGCTTTGATAAAGGCCACATCCTTTCTGCCGGGGAACGTTGCATAGAGAAGGGCGCAGCACAAGGCCGCAGCCCATCTTTCCAAAAACGGATACAAAAACTGATATATAAATAAATTATAACATATTTAGTAGGAAAAGCAAAGAGAGCATCTCTGCCATGGGCGGATTTCACATTTGGGAGTTCCCATCAAAAAAGGGATGCCGCGCACGCAGCATCCCTTTTGTATATTTGCAGATCAATCGTCGTCGCTGTCCAGCTTGAGCACGGCGGTAAAGGCCTCGCTGGGCAGGGAAACGCTGCCCAGCTGACGCATCTTCTTTTTGCCTTCCTTCTGCTTTTCCAGCAGCTTCTTTTTACGGGAGATATCACCGCCGTAGCACTTGGCCAGCACGTCCTTGCGCATGGCCTTGACCGTCTCGCGGGCAATGATCTTGCCGCCGATGGCTGCCTGCACCGGGATCTCAAACAGGTTGCGCGGGATGTTGTCCCGCAGCTTTTCGCAGATGCGGCGTCCCTTGGCGTAGGCGTTGTCCCGGAACACGATCATGGACAAGGCGTCCACGGGGTCGCCGTTGAGCAAAAAGTCCAGCTTGACCAGATCACTCTCGCGGTACTCCTTGAACTCATAGTCGTAGCTGGCGTAGCCCCGGCTGCGGCTCTTGATGGCGTCAAAGAAGTCGTACACGATCTCGCCCAGCGGCAGCGCGTAGTGCAGATCTACCCGCACATCGTCCAGATACTTCATATCGATCAGGACGCCGCGCTTGCTCTGGCAAAGATCCATCAGGCCGCCCACATAGTCGTTGGGGGTGTACAGATGCACATCCACAAAGGGCTCCTCCTGCTTGACGATGTTGCTGGGGTCCGGGTAGCTGGAGGGGTTGTCGATCATCTCCACAGTGCCGTCGGTCAGGGTCAGACGGTAGCGCACGCTGGGGGTGGTGGTGATGATGTCCAGATCGAACTCCCGCTCCAGACGCTCGGTGATGATCTCCATGTGCAGCAGACCCAAAAAGCCGCAGCGGAAGCCGAAGCCCAGCGCGGCACTGGTCTCCAGTTCAAAGGTCAGGGAGGCGTCGTTCAGCTGCAATTTTTCCAGCGCGTCCTTCAGGTCGGGGTACTTGGCACCGTCGGCGGGGTAGATGCCGCAGAACACCATGGGTTTGACCTGACGGTAGCCGGGCAGCGCTTCTGCGGTGGGGCGCTCTGCCAGCGTGACGGTATCGCCCACGCGGGTGTCCTGCACCGTCTTGATGCTGGCGGTCAGGTAGCCTACCTCACCGGCCTGCAGCTGGGCGCAGGGGGTCAGGGAGGTGGCACCCATGTGCCCCACCTCCACCAGCGTGAACTCTGCGCCGGTAGCCATCATGCGGATGGTGTCGCCGGGCTTCACCGAGCCCTCGAACACGCGGATGTAGACGATGACGCCCTTGTAGCTGTCGTAGATGCTGTCGAAGATCAGCGCCTTTAAAGGTGCGTCCGGGTCACCGGTGGGGGCGGGGATATCGCTCACCACACGCTCCAGCACCTGATCGACGTTCAGGCCGGTCTTGGCGGAGACGCGGGGCGCGTCCATGCAGGGCAGGCCGATCACGTCCTCCACCTCCTGCGCCACCTCGTCCGGGTGGGCGCTGGGCAGGTCGATCTTGTTCAGGATGGGCACCAGTTCCAGATCGTGCTCCAGTGCCATATAGGTGTTGGCCAGCGTCTGCGCTTCCACGCCCTGCGTGGCGTCCACCACCAGAATGGCGCCCTCGCAGGCGGCCAGACTGCGGCTGACCTCGTAGGCAAAGTCCACGTGACCCGGGGTGTCGATCAGGTTGAACTCGTAGGTCTTGCCGTCCTTTGCGGTATAGTTCATGGTCACGGCACGCGCCTTGATGGTAATGCCGCGCTCGCGCTCGATATCCATGTTGTCAAGGATCTGATCCTCCATGGTGCGCTCGTCCACGCTCTTGGTCAGTTCCAGAATGCGGTCGGACAGGGTGGATTTGCCGTGGTCGATATGTGCAATGATGCAGAAGTTGCGGATGTTGTCTCTTGCCATGTAGTTCCTCCGGGCAGCTTTATGCTTCTAAGATCCAGTCCTCCACGGCCACGATCTGTCCGTGGTCGCGGTAGACGCGGGGCACGCGGCGGGAAACGCCGCACAGCACTTCGTAGGGGATGGTATCGGTCTTGCGGGCAATGGTCTCTGCGGTGTCGCTTACGGTTCCGCCCCACAGGATGGCTTCATCGTCCTCGCGCACTTCCGGTACATCGGTCACGTCCACCATCATCTGATCCATGCACACCCGGCCCAGTACCGGGCAGGCTTTGCCGTGGATCTCCACCACGCCCTTGCCGCAGCTCAAAAGCCGGGGATAGCCGTCGGCATAGCCGGTGCAAAGGGTGGCTACCTTGGTGGGCTTTTCGGCGGTAAAGCGGCGGCCGTAGCTGGCGCACTGGCCGGGCTGCATCTCCTTGATCATGCTCACCACGGTCTTAAGGGTCATTACCGGCTTAAAGCGGCCAAAGCGCACCTCGTCGCTGGGGTCGTAGCCGTACAGGATGATGCCGGGGCGCGCCATGCAGCGCTCCCGGGGCAGTCCCTCCGGCCAGTCCGGGTGCAGCATGACCCCGGCAGAGTTATCGCAGTGTACAAGGGCAGGCTCCCGCCCGGCGGCCTTCAGTGCGTGGAAGGCTTTCACGAACAGTGCGTGCTGCTCGGCGGTGTAGGCTACATTCTCCGGGGCGGTGTCATCGGCCACGGAAAAATGCTGGAACAGGCCGGTCATTTCCAGCCCGGGCAGCGCACAGGCCTCCAGCATCTCCCGGATGGCGGCGTCAAAATCGGTGCGCAGGGCAAAGCCGATGCGCCCCATACCGGTGTCGGCCTTGAGGTGGATGTGTACCCTGCCGCCTGCCGCCACGGCGGCTTCGCTCAAGGCGCGTGCCTGCGCAAGGGAGTAGCAGGCCACGGTGATGTCGTTCTGGATCAAGGCGGCGGCGTAGGCGGGCTGTACATGCCCCAGAATGAGGATGGGCAAAGTCTGCCCCGCCTTGCGCAGCTGCACAGCCTCGGTCAGGCAGCTGACCGCCAGCCATGCGGCGCCCTCCTCGGCGAACACCCGGGCGCACTGTACCGCGCCATGGCCGTAGCTGTCCGCCTTGACCACTGCGCACAGGGGCAGTGCCCCTGCCCGGGCCTTTACCTCCCGGAAATTATACCGAAGGGCCTCGAGGTCGATCTCGGCCCAGACGTGTTTTTCAAACGGTTGTTTCTGCATGATCTGTTTCCTTTTTTGGTACGATAAAGCTGCCCCGGCCCGTGTGGACGGGACGCCAGCCGTCAATGCCGCTCTCCTGCAAAGCATGGAGAGTCTTTTGGCGGAAGGCGTGGTCGGTGCGGCAGCGCTCCTGCACAAATTCCTTGGTCTGTTCCCGCACGGTAACGCCGTCTGCGGGGCAGCGGCTCTTCACGATGGGCAAGCCCGCCTCCCGCACGGCGCACTGCACCTCGTACTCGGTTGCCAGCAGCATGGGGCGGATGAGGGTGAGATCCCGCTGGGAGAGGTAGGTCACCGGCGAGAAGCAGCCGATGCGTCCCTCCCGCCAGAGGTTCATATAAAAGGTCTCCACGGCATCGTCCAGATGATGCCCCAGCGCCACCTTGTTGCAGCCCAGCTCCTGCGCGGCGGTGTGCAGCGCGCCCCGCCGCAGCTTGGCACACAGGGCGCAGGGGTTCTTTTCCTTGCGGTACTCGAACACCACAGGGCCGATCTCGGTACGGCGCACCTCGTAGGGGATGCCGTGCTGCCGGAACAGCTCTGCCAGCGCGGAGTAGTCCATGGGCTGATGGTCGAACTGCGGGTCCAGCGTGACCGCCACCACCTCGTAATCGAAGCCGATGTACTTGCGCAGCATGGAAAGGCCGATGGTCAGCGCCACGCTGTCCTTGCCGCCGGAAACGCCCACCATCACCCGGTCGCCGGGGGCGATCATTTCATAGTCCTGTACGGCCTTGCGCATTAAACCGCAGAGCCGCTGCATTGCACGAAGATCACTCATGACAGGCTCACGCTTTCTACCAGATTGACCACATCGCTGATGGACGCCAGCTTTGTCAGCGCCGAGACATAGACCACATCGCCGCTGTCGTAGGTAATGGTGGCCAGCACGGCGTAGTAGGTGCGGATATCGCAGCGCACCGCCTCTACCGCTGCACCCTCCACGGTCAGGTTGACCTTGCGGGGCTTGATGACGCCGTAGGCCTGCTTGAGGTCGGCTTCCGAGTCCTCGATAAAGCTTTCGTAGCTGTCGGCGGTGCCCCGCTGTAACAAAACGGCCTGATAGTCCTCGCTGTCTGCCGTGTCGGCGGTGGCCAGCTCCAGCACGGTGCCGAGGGTTGCGTCCTCGGTCATGCGGCACACGCTCCACACGCTGCTGTCGTAGTAGACAGAGATGCCATTCGTGCCGGTATAGTGGGTGTCAGGCGTCGCGGGGGTCTGCCGGTTCACCAGCAGGGTGAGCACCATGTAGGCTGCGATGCCCAGACAGATGAAAATGGCCATCGCCGTCAGCAGCTTGGAGCTGCGACGCTGCGCCGAAGAAGTGCGGTCGATCTCATTTGGCATGGATGTATTCTCCTTGTGTTGGCAAGGGCAGCGGTGCACCGCCCATATCCTTTATAGTATACCACAACCGCAGCGGGATTTGTAGCGGGCAAATGGCAAAAATATGCCGGGGCGGGCAAAAAACTTTTACAAAAATCGGAATTCAGGAATCGAGAGGATTTGAGAGAAAACGAGCGATTTTGAGAGTTTCAAAAATTTCCGCCGAAAAAATCCAAAAATCATGTTGACAGGCGCGTTTTTGTGTTGTATACTGACACTCGCGCCCCAAAAGGGTGCCTGAAACGTACAAAAAGCTT
This sequence comes from Faecalibacterium sp. IP-1-18, assembly GCF_023347355.1. NCBI lineage: Bacteria > Bacillati > Bacillota > Clostridia > Eubacteriales > Oscillospiraceae > Faecalibacterium > Faecalibacterium sp. IP-1-18. Next base: position 2,659,484 of record NZ_CP094472.1, on the reverse strand, counting down.
ATCAGGAGGAAATAGATATGAGCACTACTCTCGTAAAGCCCGCTGAAGTCGAGCGTAAGTGGTACCTGCTCGACGCTACCGGCAAGAGCCTGGGCCACGTCGCTGCTGAGGCCGCTGTTCTGCTGCGCGGCAAGCAGAAGGTCGATTACACCCCCAACGTTGACTGCGGCGATTTCGTTGTTGTCATCAACTGCGACAAGGCTGTTCTGACCGGCAAGAAGGCCGAGCAGAAGTTCCACATCACCCACAGCAAGTACATCGGCGGCCTGAAGAAGGTCCAGTACAGCAAGCTGATGGCTGAGAACAGCGATCTGGCTATGACCTACGCTATCAAGGGCATGATCCCTTCCAACACCATCGGTGATAAGGCTCTGACCCGCCTGCACTGCTACCAGGGTGCCGAGCACGCTCACGCTGCTCAGAAGCCCGAGAAGATCGAGTTCTAAGAAGGAGGCAATCGAATATGTACGAAACCAAACCTTATTTCTACGGCACTGGTCGTCGTAAGGATTCCGTTGCCCGCGTTCGCGTTTACACCGGCACCGGTAAGATCACCATCAACGATCGTGATATCGACAACTACTTCGGTCTGGAGACCCTGAAGCTGATCGTCCGTTCTCCGCTGGTCCTGCTGGGCCTGGAGGGCAAGTATGACGTCGTCGTCCGCGTTTCCGGCGGCGGTGTTTCCGGTCAGGCTGGCGCTATCCGTCACGGCCTGAGCCGCGCCCTGCTGCAGCAGAGCGACGAGAACCGTCCTGTGCTGAAGAAGGCTGGCTTCCTGACCCGCGATCCTCGTATGAAGGAGCGTAAGAAGTACGGCCTCAAAGCCGCTCGTCGCGCACCGCAGTTCAGCAAGCGATAATCTACAGCTTAATAATGCTAAAAAAGCCCGGAAATACGCCATTTTCCGGGCTTTTTCTATGCCTGAAATCGCCTGATTCCGATGGTGAAATTTGAGGAAATTTGACTTCAAATTAACCCATTTTGATGGGTTTACCATGGGTTTACGGCCTATTTTTGAGCCTAATGGGTGGGAAAATGGGTTTACAGAAGGCCATTTTGGAGGGGAAATTAGCCCCATATCCTTGACAGATTTTCGGCAAAAATCCGGCTGAAACGGAATGAAAAACAGTGTCAGGTTCGTTTGGCGAGTTCTGACGAATTCTGCAAAAATTTAATATCAGGTATCCTGTTACATAGAGCCTTGGCTCATTCTTTGAAAACGAGAATGGGTCGAGGCTCTATTTTTTTCGCCCGAAATCCGGCGAGACAAATTTGAGCAGGAGGTAACAGGTATGACGGATTTCAATCAGAAGACCCATGACACCGATGTGGGCAGTCATGGCGGACAGTCAAGGCAGATGATGGAGGTGTTTGAGAACCAGGAGTTTGGTTCGATCCGCGTGTTGCAAGAGGCGGGCAAGACCTTCTTCTGTGCAAGCGATGTGGCGAAAGCGTTGGGGTATGTGAATCCCTACGCCGCAGTGAAACGCCATTGCAGAGGCCCCCTAACGAAACGCGAGGGGGTCGTTCAGAAGGTGAATCAGTATGGAGATGCTGGAGAGCAGGTCGTTGAAATCTCCTTTATCACAGAAGGCGATGTTTACCGGCTGATCGTTCACAGCAAGCTGCCATCGGCAGAACGATTTGAACACTGGGTGTTTGATGAAGTTCTCCCGTCCATTCGCAAGCATGGTGTGTATATGAGCGATTCCATTTTGGATCAGGTGATTCAGCATCCGGAGGTCATCTACACACTGGCACAGGAGCTTGTAGCCGAGAGAGAGCAGCTTGAGGGTATCCGCAAACAGCTGGATGCGGCACAGCCCAAGGCAGACTACTTCGACACCTTTGTAAATTCGGAAGATTGCACCTGCATCCGGAATTTCTGTAAGGAAATCGGAATCCCAGAGAAGACGGCAGTAGCTCTCTTACTGGATCACCGCTATCTGTACCGCAGTCCAAGCGGCTGGCTGATGCCTTTTGCAGACAAATCTGCAAGGGGCTATTTTATTGTCCGGGATTGCTACGGCAGAAGCGGAAAACTGGTGCAGCAGACGAGAGTGACCTGCAAGGGAAAGAATCATCTCTTCAAGTTGTTTAAGAAATGGGGTGTGATCGAATGACGCTTTTTACAGAGGGACGCCTTCAGGCGTTTGAACGCATGATGCAGGATACCGGCAAATACCATCGACGGGAGGACAGCGAAGATCGTTCGCGCAAATGTCCGAAGAAAAAAACGGAGCCTGCGAAAAAGGATGGTGAGCACCATGCCGGTATTCAGGGTTGAGAAAAACAGCAATTACACAACGATGTGCAATTACCACCTGCGGGATCAGGGTCTCAGCCTGAAAGGAAAAGGACTTCTCTCTATGCTGCTTAGTTTACCGGACACATGGAACTATTCGGTACGGGGATTATCTTCGATTACACCGGATGGCGTAGATGGGGTGCTTACAGCTCTGAAAGAACTGGAACGTCTTGGATATCTGGAAAGGAACCAGCAGCGTGAGAGTAACGGTCGGATGGGCAGAGCGGAGTATGTGATCTATGAGATGCCAAGGAAAAAGCCGTGTTCGGAATCACCGTGTACGGAAAAGCCGTATACGGTAAATCCGGATACGGACACACCGGTTACGGAAAATCCCGCGCAATTAAGTACTAATAGAACAAGTACTGAAACAATCAATAAAAGAGAGAAGAAGGAAATCCAGCACCGGTATGGCTCATACGAAAATGTCCTTCTCTCTGACACGGAATACGGCAAGCTCCGGCAGGAGTTCCCAGGAGATTATCAGATGCGGGTGGAACGGCTCTCTGAGTATATGGCTTCCACCGGCAGGAGCTACAAAAATCACCTTGCCACAATCCGGAGCTGGGCAAAGAGAGAAAAGCCGAAGTATAACCCGGCAGACTACACATTTGAGGAAGGAGACAGCCTATGAGCGACATGGTGCCTGAAGTATTGAATGCGGCGTTGGATTCGCTCTTTACGCCGAAAGAACCCGGAGAGCAGGAATACCAGGGCGTGGACGGACTGCTGTATTGCCGGAACTGTCATACTCCGGTGCAGTGCAGGGTAAAGCTCTGGGGCAGAGACAAGATTGTTCCCTGCCTTTGCAGATGCCAGCAGGAAGCGATGGCGGAAAAGAAACGCCAGGATGAACTGGTGGAGCGGCAGCGTAAAATCAGGCAGCTGAAAGCAACTGGGATTCAGGAAAAGCATCTTCTGGAATGGAATTTTGGCGTTGCAGAAGACAACAAGGACATCCAGATGGCAAAACGTTATGTGGAGCAGTGGAAAAAGGTCAAGGCTGAAAACCTTGGCCTTTTGTTATGGGGAGATGTCGGAACCGGAAAGTCCTTTGTGGCGGCATGTATAGCAAATGCGCTGCTGGATCAGGGCATTCCGGTTTTGATGACGAACTTCTCCAAAATCCTGAACCAGATGGGTGCCATGTATTCGGAAGAACGATACCGGTATATCGCTTCGTTTTCCAACTATTCTTTGCTGATTCTGGATGATCTGGGAATTGAGCGCAGCACCGAATATGCGCTGGAGCAGGTCTACGCTGTCATTGATGAGCGGTATAAGTCCGGGCTTCCGGTCATTATCACAACCAATCTGAAAATTGCAGAAATCCGCAATCCGCAGGATGTGGCATACGCCCGGATTTACAGCAGGATTCTGGAAATGTGTACGCCGGTGCGAATCAGCGGAGAGGACCGCAGAAAGAGCATTGGAAAAGAAAAACAGCAGGTCGTTAAGGAGGTACTTGATCTATGAAGTGCAAGGCAAAAAAGGCGTTTTTCGCAGGTAAGAATGACATCTATCACCGCTGGAAGGAGGTTAAGAAGCTGAATGGCAAAAGCAAAAACCAGTATTACAACAGAAAACCGCAGTGGCTCAGCTGCCGACGCTGCGGCTAAGGAGAAGCGGACGGAGATGCCGCTTTCTGACCTGCATCCTTTTGAAGGGCATCCCTTTAAGGTGCTGGATGACGAGCTGATGGAACAGACCGTAGAGAGCATCAAGCAGATCGGTGTGGTATCACCACTGATTGTCCGACCTGACCCGGAAGGCGGATTTGAAATTCTTTCAGGACACCGCAGACTTCATGCGGCGCAGCTGGCAGGTTTGGAGACTGTGCCGGTCATCGTCAAGGAAATGGACGATGATGCAGCAATCATCTTTATGGTGGACAGCAACTTGCAGCGGGAGAATATTCTTCCCAGCGAGAGAGCGTTTTCCTACAAGATGAAGTTGGAGGCGATGAAACATCAGGGTCAGAGAAAAGATTTGACTTCGGAGCAATTTGCACCGAAGTTGTCTACGGAGATTATTGGTGAAGCTGTTGGAATGAGTAAGGATACGGTTAAACGCTATATCCGCCTTACCAACCTGATTCCTGAAATTTTGGATATGGTGGATGAGAAGAAAATCGCCTTTAATCCGGCGGTGGAGTTGTCTTACCTGAAACCGTCTGAACAGAAGGAATTTCTGGAGGCAATGGACTATGCACAGGCATCTCCATCCCTGTCGCAGGCACAGCGGCTGAAGAAGCTCTCACAGGAGGGCGGCTGCACGTTGGATGCCATGTGTGAAGTGATGAATGAAATCAAAAAGGATGAGCTTGACCATGTGACGATTAAAAACGAGGTTCTTCGGAAGTATTTCCCGAAATCCTATACGCCGAAGCAGATGCAGGACACGATTATCCGGCTGCTGGAAAAATGGCAGCGAAGTAAACAACGAGATATGGAACGATGAGAAGGAGATTTTTATGATGATGAACTTTAAGAAGAATCAGAACAACGCAGTGTGCAGCATGGATTGCAAGAACTGCCCGCACGGTGCATCGCAGCCCAATCCGATGGATGATCCCATGTTTGAGAAGTCCATTGCGATGCTTCATAACTGGCTGATGCTGGAGGCAATCCGTGAAGATCACCCGAAGGAGCGCATTGTGATGGTGATCCTGCCGGGGGCTGGCGGCGAACTCCTGACCGAGGATGGCAGTCGAGACATCTTTGAGGATGTTTACGATGAGATGGAGGCTGATCTGGTGGCAGATAGGGAACTGCTTCTCCATTATGATAAGAGCGATGTGATCGAGACTGACAGAACCCGCTATCTGTTGGGAGCTGCGGAGGTTTCGGAAATCGACCAGAACGGCAACGAATGCAGCATCAATCTGTTTACGCTGGAACGCACCATCGACTATGTGAACGAGAACCTGACGGTGGTTTCCATTGGCGGCGAGTTGGTTCCGGCACTGCGCCTGATCTAAGGAGGTGCCTATGAAGAAATTTGATGTGGAGATTACAGAGACTCTCCAGAGAAAGGTTTCCGTGGAAGCTGCCTCACAGGAAGATGCGGAACGCATGGTGACGCAGGCGTGGAACAATCAGGACTATGTTCTGGATTCCGGCGATTTCACCGGTGTGGATTTCAAGACCGTGGGAGAACATGAATTGGCAGAGACCAGGACAATGGATGTGCTGCTGGTACAGCCCAATGCCTATCCGAAGAAAATCAGTGTTGGCACGGAGCTGGAAGATTTGCAGGCCATGGTCGGCGGCGATATTGAAGTCACCTATCCATTTGAGGATGAAGTGGCCATTATTCTGAATGAATCCGGCAAAATCAATGGTCTGCCGCTGAACCGTGCGATTTACACCGAAGACGGGGATATGCAGGACATTTATGCCGGTGATTTTCTGGTGGTAGGGCTGACAGAGGATGACTTTGGTTCTCTGACTTCGGAGCAGATGCAGAAATTTGAGGAGCAGTTCCATCAGCCCCAGATGTTCGTTCGTATGGGGCGCAGCATCATGGCGATTCCGGTTCCGGATGACATGGTGAAGAAGATGGAGGAAAAGGCTGCAAAGCCCCAAGAAAAGAGTAAACCGGCACCGGACCGGGACAGTTTGTAAGGAAGGAGGCGGAGATTCATGCAGGAAGAAGTTGAAAATCGTACCGTCAATCTGGCAATCAGTACCACGAAACTGACATTTCGCACTATCGTGAATGGCTATAATGCGTGGAAACGGCACCATCAGGCAAAGGCGGCTCAGAAATCAGCGCAGATGCCGCTTGGAAAGCAGAGCATCAAAGAACTGATCGGTCAGAATCAGGGAGTCAGCAGTATCCCCATTGAGAAAACGGATTTGAAAGGCTTTGAACAGGTGGCGCGGAAATACGGTGTGGATTATGCCATTACGAAAGACCAAAATGTGATTCCACCCAAGTACACGGTGTTCTTTAAGGCGAAGGATGCGGATGCACTGACTTCCGCTTTTGAGGAATTCACCAACCGCAAGCTGAAAGCAAAGGAAAAACCGAGTGTTCTGGAGCAGCTTAACAAGCTCAAAGAACTGGTGGCTGCAATTCTGCCGGATAAGGTTCGTCACAAAAGTCAGGAGCGTGATCTATGAGTAATAAGACCAAGAAGCTGCTGATCCTGAACCTGCCGTACTTCATTGCCGGTCTTGTATGTACCAATCTGGGAGAAGCGTGGAGAATTGCCGAGGGCGCAGACATGTCTGAAAAGCTCCTCGGCTTTCTTTCTGCCCTGGGTGCAGCATTTTCCAACCCGATGCCAAGTCTGCATCCGCTGGATTTGCTGATTGGTGTGTGCTGCGGAGCGGGTCTGCGGCTTGCTGTGTATCTGAAAGGCAAAAATGCCAAGAAATATCGTCATGGTATGGAGTATGGCTCTGCCCGGTGGGGTACGCAGAAAGACATCGAACCGTTTGAAGATCCAGTGTTTGCAAACAATGTGATTCTGACCCGGACGGAGCGGCTGATGATGGGCAATCGCCCGAAGAATCCGGCAAATGCCAGAAACAAAAATGTGCTTGTGGTCGGCGGTTCCGGCAGCGGTAAGACGAGATTTTGGCTTAAACCCAACCTTTTACAATGTCACAGTTCCTACGTGGTCACTGACCCGAAAGGTGATATCGTAATCGACTGCGGCCAAGCCCTTTTGAAGAACGGATACAGTATCCGGATTTTCAATACTATCAATTTCAGAAAGTCGATGCATTATAATCCCTTCGCGTATATTCACAGCGAAAAGGATATTTTGAAGCTGACCACAACCCTCATTGCCAACACTAAAGGGGACGGCAAGGCCGGTGACGAATTCTGGACGAAGGCAGAGACCTTGCTGTATTGTGCTTTGATTGGTTATATCCATTATGAGGCACCGCTGGAAGAGCAGAACTTTGCAACGCTGATTGAATTTCTGAACGCGATGGAAGTGCGCGAGGATGATGAAACCTTTCAGAATCCAGTGGATCAGATGTTTGAAGCTCTGAAAAAGAAAAAACCGAACCACTTTGCTGTCCGCCAATATGCCAAGTTCAAGCTGGCGGCGGGCAAGACCTTAAAGTCGATTCTGGTGAGCTGCGGTGCACGTCTGGCTCCCTTCGATATTGAGGAAGTCCGCGATATCACCATGTACGATGAGCTGTCGCTGGATACGGTGGGAGATAAGAAAACGGCTCTGTTCCTCATTATGAGCGATACAGACCCGACTTTTAATTTCCTGATTTCGATGATCTATACACAGCTGTTTAACCTGCTGTGCGAGAAAGCGGATGATATTTACGGGGGCAGATTGCCGGTGCATGTGCGCTGCCTGATTGATGAGTGTGCGAACATTGGTCAGATTCCAAATCTGGAAAAGCTGGTAGCCACCATCCGATCAAGAGAAATCTCGGCATGTCTGGTACTTCAGGCACAGAGCCAGTTGAAGGCAATCTACAAGGACAATGCCGATACCATCATCGGCAATATGGATTCTCGTATTTTCCTTGGCGGTTCGGAGCCGACTACGCTGAAAGAGCTGAATCAGGCATTGGGAAAAGAAACGATTGATCTGTACAACACTTCCGATACCAGAGGCAACAGCCCATCTTACGGCACCAATTACCAAAAGGTTGGGCATGACCTGGCTTCGGTGGATGAACTGGCTGTGCTGGATGGCGGAAAGTGCATTTTGCAGCTGCGCGGTGTCAGACCGTTCAAGTCAGATAAATACGATCTGACCCAGCATCCGAACTACAAGCTCACTGCCGGTGCTGATAAGAAAAACACGTTCAGCATCGAGACGTTTCTCGATCATCGGCTGAAGCTCAAGCCCGGTGATAAGTACGAAGTAGTTGATGCAGATCATGCCAAATAAGTTTGTTCCGGTGACGAAGATGTCATGGGTACGCTGCTGGTAACAGAATAAGATAAGGGGCGGCGAGCTGCCGCCTCTTTACATAGCCAGGTTTCTGATTGGGATTGGAGACCTGGCTATATGTTTGCCCATTTGCAGGTGCACATGCAGATGGAAAATCACTATTCATTAGCCCGCAAGGGCGCATCGTACAAGGAGGTACACATTTATGGCATTTTTCAACAGCGCAGTAACCGTTCTTCAGACTCTTGTCATCGCACTGGGTGCCGGTCTCGGCATCTGGGGAGCCATCAACCTGCTGGAGGGCTACGGCAACGACAACCCCGGTGCCAAGTCTCAGGGCATGAAGCAGCTGATGGCTGGCGGCGGCGTGGCACTGATCGGTACGACTCTGGTGCCGCTGCTTTCCGGTCTGTTCGGTTAAGCAAAAGCTGTCGGAGCGAAGATTCCGGCCGGGCGGCGAAAGCTGCCTGTTACATAGTCAGGTGCAGGCAATCTCCGCAGCTGGCTATTTTCTGCGCTCTCTGGCAGGTGCACATGTTGGAAGTATGGCGCAGAACCGCAGTTTAGAATCGCACCGGCGGATAGGCCGGACAAGTTACAGGAGGACAAATCTATGGCGTTTCTTACTACAACTGCATCGGCACTGTCTCTTTTCTCTCAGCTGTTCATGCTTCTGTCCCGGATGGCGAAGCTGTTCGGCGTGTTTGCGTAAGGAAGGAGGCGGCTCATGCAGAGTATCCTTGAACAGATCACAGATTGGCTCAAGAGCATGATCATCAGCGGTATCATGGGAAATCTTTCAGGGATGTTCGATTCGGTCAACCAGCAGGTTGGACAGATCGCAGGCGATGTGGGAACCACACCGGCGAACTTTTCACCTGCTGTTTTTTCTATGATCCGCAACATCTCGGAATCCGTGATCCTGCCCATTGCCGGAATGGTGCTGACTTTCATCGCCTGTTATGAGCTGATCCAGATGCTCATTGAGCATAACAATCTGGCAAATTTCGAGACATGGACATTTTTCAAATGGGTCTTTAAGACCTTTCTGGCAGTGACCCTGATCTCGAACACATTCAATATCACGATGGCTGTCTTTGATGTGGCGCAGCAAGTGATCTCCCGAAGCGGCGGGCTGATTTCCGGCAGTACGTCCGTCAGCGATGCGACCCTGACAGCAATGCAGGCCACGCTGGAAGGCATGGACTTAGGACCGCTGCTGGGACTGTATTTGCAGACCTTTGTGGTTCAGGTCACGATGCTGGCGTTGTCGGCTATCATCTTTGTCATCGTGTATGGCCGAATGGTGGAAATATATCTCATGGTGAGCCTTGCGCCGATTCCGTTCGCAACCTTTGGAAACCATGAGCAGAGCCATACCGGTCAAAACTATCTGCGCTCCCTGTTTGCACTGGGATTCCAGGGCTTTCTTATCATGATCTGTGTAGGCATCTATGCAGTTCTGATTCAGAACCTGTCCTTTTCGGATAACATCATCAGCAGCATTTGGGGCGTTTTGGGCTATACGGTTTTGCTGGCATTTACGCTGTTTAAGACGGGAAGCCTCGCGAAATCCGTGTTTGCAGCGCACTAAGAGAGGAGGAATGATTCATGGCATCTTATATTTCTGTGCCGCGAGACCTTTCAAAGGTCAAGACCAAGGTCTTTATGAACCTGACCAAACGGCAGATTCTCTGCTTCGGAGCCGGTGCGCTGATTGGCGTTCCGGTTTTCTTTTTGCTCAAATCCAGCGGAAATCTGAGCCTTGCTGCACTTGGCATGATGGCAGTGATGCTGCCGCTCTTCTTTCTTGCCATGTACGAGAAAGACGGTCAGCCGCTGGAAGTGGTGGCAAAGCATTTCTATGAGGCGAAGTTCAAGAGGCCGAAAACGCGGCCTTACAAAACGAAAAATTACTATGCACTGCTGGTTCAGCAGGCAGACGTGGAAATGGAGGTAAATCGCATTGTTCAAAATTCTCGAAAAGCTGACAGCGAAGAATAAAAAGCAGGATGACATCCGAATGCCGTCTCATCTGTCAGCCGCAGAGCAAAAACAGGTGCAGACGGTGATTGATCGTGCAAGGGGTGACCGCACGGTTCCGCATTCGGCACAGGAGAGCATTCCTTTTCAGCGGATGTTCCCGGACGGTATTTGCCGTGTGACGGACAATTACTACACCAAAACCATTCAGTTTCAGGACATCAATTACCAGCTGGCGCAGCAGGAAGATCAGACGGCTATCTTTGAGGAATGGTGCAGCTTCCTGAACTTCTTTGATTCCAGCATCCGCTTTGAGCTTTCTTTTATGAATATGGCTACGGATGCCTCGAATTTTGAGAAGATGGTGCGCATCCCGTACCAGAAGGATCATTTTAATCCGGTACGCACAGAGTACAGCACCATGCTCCGCCGTCAACTTGCCCAGGGCAACAACGGCCTGACCAAGACGAAGTACCTGACGTTTGGCATTGAGGCGGAATCCATGAAGCAGGCAAAGCCGAGGCTCATTCACATCGAGATCGACCTGATGAACAACTTCAAACGCTTGGGTGTCCGGGCAAAATTGCTTAACGGCAAGGAACGGCTTCATTTGATGCACGATATGTTCCACATGGGTGACCATGACCGATTCAATTTCGATTGGAAGTGGCTGCCGGAGAGCGGGCTGTCGGTAAAGGACTTTATTGCACCGACCGGTTTTGCCTTTCCGAAGAACCGTGTTTTTCAGATGGGTGGGATGTATGGTTCCATGTCCTATCTCCAGATTACGGCTTCCGACCTGTCGGATCAGCTGCTGAAGGACTTTCTGGATATGGAATCCAGCCAGATTGTAACCATGCACATTCAGTCGGTAGACCAGAACAAAGCAATCAAGTCTATTAAGCACACCATCACGGAGCTGGATCGTTCCAAGATTGAGGAACAGAAGAAAGCTGTACGTTCCGGATACGATATGGACATCATTCCGTCCGATTTGGCAACTTACGGTAAGGACGCAAAGGCACTGCTGAAGGAATTGCAGAGCCAGAATGAGCGTATGTTCCTGCTGACCTTTCTGGTGATGAACACCGGCGAAACGGAGCAGGAGCTGGAAACCAATGTGTTTCAGGCTTCCAGCATTGCACAAAAGTACAACTGCAACCTGCGCCGTCTGGACTTCCAGCAGGAGCAGGGGCTGATGAGCTGCCTGCCGCTGGCACAGAACCTGATTGAGATTCAGCGCAGCATGACTACCAGCAGCACGGCAATTTTCGTGCCGTTTACCACCCAGGAACTGTTTCAGACCGGGAAAGAGGCTCTGTACTATGGGCTGAATGCTTTGTCCAACAACCTGATTATGGTTGACCGGAAAAAGCTCAAAAACCCCAACGGGCTGATTCTGGGTACCCCCGGTTCCGGTAAATCCTTCTCTGCCAAGAGAGAAATCGCCAATGCGTTCCTGGTGACGGATGACGATGTAATCGTGTGCGATCCCGAAGCTGAGTACACAGCACTGGTGCAGAAATTTGAGGGGCAGGTCATTAAAATCAGCCCTTCCAGCACGCAGTATATCAACCCAATGGACATCAATGCGAACTATTCGGAAGAGGATAATCCGATTGCCCTGAAAGCAGATTTCATCCTGTCCCTGTGTGAGCTGATCGTGGGCGGAAAAGAAGGCTTGCAGCCGGTAGAAAAGACGGTCATCGACCGCTGTGTTCATCAGATTTACCAGACCTATTTTGAACACCCGGTGCCGGAGAACATGCCCGTTTTGCAGGATTTGTACGAAGCTCTGCTCCGGCAGGATGAAAAGGAGGCACACCATGTGGCAACGGCACTGGAAATCTATGTAACCGGTTCTCTGAACCTGTTCAACCACCGCACCAACGTAGATATCAATAACCGGCTGGTCTGCTATGACATCAAGGAGCTGGGCAAGCAGCTGAAAAAGATCGGGATGCTGGTGGTGCAGGATCAGGTCTGGGGGCGTGTGACCGCCAACCGTAATGCCGGTAAAGCCACCCGCTACTATATGGACGAGTTCCATCTGCTTTTGAAAGAAGAGCAGACAGCGGCCTACAGCGTGGAAATCTGGAAGCGATTCCGTAAATGGGGCGGTATTCCCACCGGCATCACCCAGAATGTGAAAGACCTGCTTTCTTCCCGCGAAGTGACGAACATTTTTGAAAACAGCGACTTCATTTATATGCTGAATCAAGCAGCCGGTGATCGTCAGATTCTGGCGGATCAGCTGAATATCAGCCCACATCAGCTGTCCTATGTGACCCACTCCGGTGAAGGCGAAGGACTGCTGTTCTACGGAAATGTGATTTTGCCGTTCGTTGATCGTTTCCCGACCGATCTGGAACTGTACCGGATTATGACGACAAAATTAACCGAAGTGCAGGAAGCGAAGGAGGCGTAAGCGATGGCTGGCAAGAAAAATCCGAATCTCGGAGACAAGCTGCGGCAGGAGCGCGAGGGTGCGGAGAACACCCTTCGCGATTCCAGAAGCAAAACCGCAGATAGCAGTACGGGAGACGGCGGCAAGAAAAAAGCGGAACACCGAAGGCAGATTCGTCACGAGGCCGATCTTGCTAAGATGCGCAGTAAGAAGCTGAAATCAGATCAGGAAGTAAAAGCGAAAAAGAATGCAGCAGCTTCCGGGAAAAAAGGCGGAAAGCCAAAGAAGCCGGGAAATCTTGCGGCAGATGCACTTTCAGCCAAGGCACATCAGAGTGTGCGCAATGCCGACCAGGATAATAATTCTGGTGTGGAGGCAGCGCATTTTACCGAAGGCTCAGCGGAAGGTGCAGCCCGTGCTGGTTCCCGGTTCCAATATGGTCGAAAGCTGCGGCAGTACAAAAAGCTGGAGCGGTTGGAGAAAAAGGGAAATAAAGATGCCGTAGATTCCATCTTTGCGGAACGCATGAAGTCTGATCCGCAGGCTGGTTCCAATCTCTTTTCCCGATGGCGGCAGAAGCAGGCCATCAAAAAAGAGTATGCCGCTGCGAAGGCAGGTGCGGCCGCTGCGGAGAACACAGCATCTGGCACAGCCAAAGCTGCACAGGGTACTGTCAGTATAACGGAAAAGGCATTTCAGTTTGTGCAGAGCCACTCGCATATCATCATCGGTATCGCAGCCGTGGGACTGCTTGTTTTGGTGATTGCCGGGTCGGTTTCGTCATGCTCCGTCTTGATCAATGGCGGCGGCAATGTGGTGCTGGGGACTTCCTACACGGCAGAAGATGAAGATTTGAAAGGCGTGGAGACGGATTATACCAGGCTGGAAGATAAACTTCGCAAACAAATCGACCGCATTGAAACCGACCATCCGGGCTATGACGAGTATCGCTACAATCTGGCAGAGATTGGTCACAATCCCTATGAGCTTGCATCTCTGCTGACCGTAGAATTTGAAAACTATACGAGAAGCCAGGTGCAGGCGCGGCTCCAGAGTATTTTTGAAGCGCAGTATGAGCTGAAGTTGGAGGAAAAGGTGGAAATCCGGACAAGGAAGGAAACCCGTGTGGGCTATCGCTACAATCCAATCACCGGAACCGGACACACCTACACCTATCAGGTGACGGTACAGTATGAGTATAAAATCCTCAATGTAACACTGCTCAATCGGGGCGTTGACTATGTTGCAAGAAATTCCGGCCTTACAGATGACCAGCTGCAACGATACGAAGTCACACTGGAGTGCCGGGGCAATCGAGATGACCTGTTTGCAGGCATAGCCTTTGCAACGCCGGATGGCGCGGGTTCCAGCGGAGAATACCAGGATTACGACATTCCGGGCGAAGCTCTGACGGATGAAAAATTCCGGAAGATGATTACCGAAGCAGAGAAATATCTCGGTTATCCCTATGTTTGGGGCGGCAGCTCGCCGAGTACCAGTTTTGACTGCTCCGGTTTTGTAAGCTGGGTCATCAACCACTGCGGCAATGGCTGGAATGTAGGCAGGCAGACGGCCAACGGTCTGATGGGAAAATGCGACATTATCCCGAAGAGTGAGGCAAAGCCCGGAGACCTGATCTTCTTCCAGAAAACCTACAACACCAGTGGCGCATCCCATGTGGGCATTTATGTCGGCAACGGGATGATGATCCACTGTGGCTCACCAATTTCCTATGCTTCCATTGAGACGAGCTACTGGCGGCAGCACTACTACTGCATGGGAAGAATTCGATAAAAATAGGGCGTTTATTCGCCCGGAAAGGATACGATATGAGCTTGAAACTGGAAAAGATTGCTGCGGAGCGCGAGAAAGCCCGCAGGAAACGCGATGAATGGGAGGAGCGCAGAAAGGAATGGGACAGAAAGTACCACGAGCAGGAAAACAGCGAAATCTGTGAAATGGTACATGCCCAGAGCCTGACCCCGGAACAGCTGGCAGTCATCATTCAGCTGGCGCAGGCTGCGGTTCCCAACCCGGAGAACCTGAAACTGGATGAGAAAGAAACGGAGGATATGGAATGAAAAAGATGATGGCAATGCTGCTTGCCAGCGTGATGGCGGCAGGAACCTTTACGACCACTGCATTTGCCTATACGGGCGATGATGTGCAGAAGAACACGCCTGTCAGTACCGCTGCACAGGAGACGGATGCAGCAGAAAGCACAAATGCGGGGAAAACGGACAATACCGACAGCATCGAAATCGACCCGGACATGCAGGTTCTGCCGGATGGCTATGAGGTCTCTACGGATGCGGATGGGAACCTGATCGTTACGGTGGGCGGCAAAGAATACAATATCGGCAGCGAAAAGTCCCAGAAGCAGACTGGTACGGTGGTGCCGGGGATCACCAGTCTGCATTTTCGTTCCGGTCCCGGCATGGATCAGGAGATTATCGGATATCTGCATTCCGGCGATACGGTGGAGATTGTCGAAAAATGCGGTGACTGGTATAAGGTAAACTTCAACGGCAAAACCGGGTATGCACATGGAAAGTACCTGAATGTCACGGATTCTGCAAAAGACAGCAGCATGTTCAGTGAAGATGCGCTGAAGCTGTTTCTGGATCTGATGCAGAGTGGAATGTCATACGAGGATGAGACGAAATCCAGTGCAGCTTTGACTCCGGAAGGAAATATGACGCTGGTGGACGATATCGGTGAGGAAGAAGATAAATCCAGCCAGCAGTTCATTACGCTGGTGACAAAGGCGGGCAACACCTTTTATCTGATCATCGACCGCGATAAAGACGGCAACCAGAATGTGCATTTCCTGAACATGGTGGACGAGGCCGATCTGCTTGCGCTGATGGATGAAGAGGAAGCTGCCAAGTATCGGGAGAAGGAGCCGGAAGTCACGGAACCTGCGGAAACCGAAAAGCCGCAGGAGACGGAACCGGCACCGGAAGAGCAGAAAACAGAGAGCGAGCAGAAGAAATCGTCTCCGCTTCCGATGATTATGCTGCTTCTGTTTGTGATCGGTGCAGCCGGTGTCGGCGGTTATCTCTATATCAAGATGAAGGGCGTAAAGCCTGCGTCCAAGAAAAATCAGCCGGACCCGGATGCGGATTATCACGATGAGGATGAAGATACGCTCCAGCTGCCGGAGGATGATGGTGACGAGGACGAAGAAGTGGATGTCAACGAGGATTATGAAGCGGAATCGGACGATGAACCTGTCTGATTAACGCAGCGTTGACCGGTGGGGCGGCTGAAAAGCCGTCCCCTTTACATAGCCAAATGGTTGGTGGGTGAACTGTTTTGGGCTATGAAGCTATGGACTCTGTAGGCGATATCTGATAAAATAGAAAGTAAGAACAGCTCAACAACTCGGAATTTTACCATTCAGATTTCCGTGCTCTGCCACTTTTATGAGCGTTCTTTTCAGTATTTTGCCACTTTCATGAGGGAATAATCCGTGCTTCATTACACTTTCATGAGCGAATTTATGCTGTAATATGACATTTTCATGAGGGAATTGGTGCTTCGATGCGACGTGAGGAGGTAGTGGGCGGAGGCATGGGCGCGATAAAGGCAACGAGTGCGAATGGGTGGACGCGACGTGAGAAGGTGGAGGGTGCGGACGCGTGGGCGCGGAGTGAGCAGGCGGAGGGCCGAGACATTGGCCCGGGAAAAGTGAGCAGAAATATACGAGTGTCAACGGGAGGGTTTTATGGTACAACTAGAAGTAGTTTTTTGATGGAGGTGCCTATGGAGCCGAAGGTCAGTATCATCGTGCCGGTGTATAACGCGGAGAAGAGTCTCGCGCGCTGTGTGGACAGTATTCTGAATCAGGAGTTTCGGGATTTCGAGCTGATCCTCATGGATGATGGAAGTAAGGATCGGTCCGGGGAGATCTGCGACGGATATGCGCGGGCGGATGCGCGCGTGGTGGTCGTGCATAAGGAGAATACGGGGGTGTCGGATACGCGAAACCAGGCGATCGCGCGGGCGCGGGGTACGTTTCTGCAGTTCGTGGACAGTGATGACTGGCTGACGGCGGATGCGACGAAGCTGATGGTGCGGGCGGCCGAGGAGACGGGCTGCGACATGGTGATCGCGGATTTCTATCGTGTCGTCGGAGAGATGGTGTCGCAGAAGGGGGATATCGACGCGGACCAGGTGATCGGGCGTGAAGCGTTCGTTGGCTTCATGATGGAGAACCCGGCGGACTACTACTATGGGGTGCTGTGGAATAAGCTGTACCGGCGCTCGCTTGTGGAGGCGCACGGGATCCGGATGGATGCGAAGCTCAGCTGGTGCGAGGATTTTCTGTTTAATCTCGAGTATGTGCGCTATGCGACGACGTTCTATGCGCTGCGGACGCCGGTCTACTATTATGTGAAGACGAAGGGTTCGCTGGTGAATCAGAAGATCAGCTTCGCGCGGACGGTGGAGATGAAACTCGCGATGTTCGAGTGCTACAACGACTTCTTCAAGCATGTGCTGGATGAGGATGCGTATGAGCGGAAGCGGCTGCAGGTCTATCATTTTCTAGTGGATGCGGCGAAGGATGGTTTCGTGTTCCCGGCGACGATTCCGGGGACGCAGAAGCTCGGTGAGGAGCGGAGCCAGGCGCTGCAGGAGGTGATTTCGGAGGATGGGATCATCGTGGAGAAGTACCGCGACCGGAAGCTGCTCGAGCGCTATCTCGAGTCGGTGGCGCTGAAGTATGATATGACGCTGGCGGAGCTGTCGCTGCTGCTGTATCGGAAGGACGCGGGAAAGGCGCTCACTCGAGGGGCTGAAGCGCAGATGCCTGCGCGGGAAGATGCCGTGGAGGCGACTGATCGAAAGGATGCCGGAAAGGCGCTGAGCCGGAAGGATCTCGCGGAGCTGATGCATATGAGCCGCGGGGATCTGCGCGCCGCGCTGCAGAAGCTGGTCTCACGCGGGATGCTCGAAGTGGTCGACGTGCCGAGGAAACGACGTGAAGCGGCGGAAATAGCCGAGGCGACCGGTCTTTTCGGAAAGCGTGGCGAGGCACAGGATGCAGACGCGAACGGAATGACGAAGAAAAAACGCGAGCCGCGGAAGATTCGTCTCGAGCTGCTGCCGGCGTCGGATGCGGTGCTGCAGGATATCGCGGCCGCGGAGCGTGACTACGAGCAGGCGAAGTTCCGGGGATTTACCGAGGACGAGCTCCGGCAGTATACAGCGCTCGAGCGGCGTGTGCAGGAGAACGAAAAGCAGATACTGCAGAAGTGAGGATGGGCAGACGAACACCATCAGCGATGCCTGGCGATGAGTCAGCGAGGGGCAGAATGCGTTGCGGCGAGGCACAACGCATGCGCGGAGTGATGATGTGGAGGGCCGAAACATGGGCACAAGCGAGTAGGAGGCGGTGACTAGCCGCCGTCCTCTCACACCACCGTGCGTACCGTTCGGTACACGGCGGTTTCAACAGTTGACGTGCATAGACTGATAAGCTGTGGCAAGATCATAAAAGCCCCAGTTTGTAGACCTAAAACAGAATACCGTTCCTTACATAGCAGTCATGCGCTTCGGTGCCTGGCTGCTAATTTTTTTGCGAAAGGAGCAGTATCGAATGAAGCTTGTATTAGCGGAAAAGCCCTCGGTTGCCATGAGTCTCTCGAAAGTGATCGGGGCAGATCAGCGCGGGGACGGTTATATGGAGGGCAATGGCTACCTTGTCAGTTGGTGTGTGGGGCATCTGGTGGAACTTTCCCAGCCGGAAGCCTATGATGAAAAGTATGCAAAGTGGAAGTATGATGATCTTCCGATTTTGCCGGAACATTGGCAGTATCAGGTGTCCGCCAGCACGAAAAAGCAGTTCGGAATCCTGAAAAAGCTCATGCAGCGGAAAGATGTGGAGAGTCTGATCTGTGCAACCGATGCAGGGCGTGAGGGCGAACTGATTTTCCGACTGGTTTACCATCAGTGCGGCTGCAAAAAGCCGGTGGAACGGCTTTGGATTTCATCAATGGAGGACAGTGCTATCCGGGAAGGCTTTCAGAAGCTCAGACCGGGAACAGAATATGATGCCTTATATGAGGCGGCTTTATGCCGGGAGCGAGCCGACTGGATTGTCGGAATCAACGCCACCCGGCTTTTTTCATGTCTGTATGGGCAGACCCTGAATGTGGGGCGCGTGATGACACCAACGCTTGCGATGGTGGTTATGCGAGATGCAGCAATCCGGGCGTTCAAGCCGGAGCCGTTCTACTCGGCAGAATTAAAATTTCGGGATTTTCAAGCGGGCGGTGAGCGAATGAAAGAAAAAGCAGAAGCAGA
Source organism: Faecalibacterium sp. IP-1-18 (assembly GCF_023347355.1). Classification (NCBI taxonomy): domain Bacteria; kingdom Bacillati; phylum Bacillota; class Clostridia; order Eubacteriales; family Oscillospiraceae; genus Faecalibacterium; species Faecalibacterium sp. IP-1-18. The sequence goes on along the minus strand of NZ_CP094472.1, from coordinate 2,640,587 downwards.
AAAACTGGTGGCAGAGTGTTGCCAGGCAGGAAGTGCCATCATTACCAAGGTAGAGCAGAAAGAAAAATCAGAGAAGCCCCCGGCCTTGTTTGATCTGACATCGCTTCAGAGAGAAGCAAACCGGCAGCTGGGATTCACTGCCCAGCAGACCTTGGATTACACGCAGGCTCTGTACGAGAAGAAACTCGTGACCTATCCCCGTACCGACAGCCGGTATCTGACGGATGATATGGCACCGCTTGTGCCGGAACTTGTTTCCGTGATTCAGCAGAGCTTTCAGATTCAGCCGGATGCACCGGCACCGGTGAATACAGCACAGGTCATCAATACCAAGAAAGTTACCGATCACCATGCTATTATCCCTACAAAAACAGCGGCGGGTTATGACATTTCCTCTCTTCCCAGTGGAGAACAGGCGATTCTTACCATGCTGACGGTGCGGCTGATTTGCGCGGTAGGCACTCCCTGCCGCTATGCAGAGACCATAGTAGAAGCCGAGTGCGCCGGTCAGAAGTTCCGCACGAAAGGCAAAACAGTCACGGATATGGGCTGGAGGCAATATGCAGGAAAGGCAGTTGAAGATGCTGAGAAGAATGCAGAGGCAGGTGAACTTCCGATACTTTCGGAAGGCATGACACTGGAACTTGCCGGTGTCGATCTGAAAGAGGGCAAGACCAGCCCGCCTAAGAGATTTACCGAAGATCTTCTGCTTTCAGCGATGGAGAGTGCCAGCTCGGATGAATTTCCGGCTGGTGTAGAGCGAAAAGGCATCGGCACACCAGCTACACGCGCTGCCATCATCGAAAAACTGGTGCAGAAAGGCTTTATCGAGCGTAGGGGTGATAAGAAAACGAAATACCTTTGCTCTACGGACAAGGGAAATGCGCTGGTGACGGTGGTGCCGGAACAGATTCAGTCTCCATCCATGACGGCAGACTGGGAGGAAAAACTGCTGAAAATAGAACACGGCGAGTATGACAGCGATGCCTTTATGGGCGAAATCAGCAGCATGGTCAGCGGACTTGTTAAAACCTACGAGGCTGTAAAAGGAGCCGATGTGCTGATGCAGCCGGAATGCAAAGTCATTGGTTCCTGTCCCGCCTGCGGCAGTGATGTCTGCGAAACGGCAAAAGGATGGTTTTGCAGGGATAAGAGCTGTAAATTTGCGCTCTGGAAGGAAAACAGGTTTTTTCAGACACTGGGAAAGCAGATGACAGAGGAACTGGCAAAGCAACTGGTAAATCGTGGAAAAGCACGGCTTACCCATTGCTATTCCAGGAAGTCCAATCGTTACTATGACACAACCGTTCATGTAGAGACCGGCGAGGACGGTGCAGCAGCATTTAAGCTGGAGTTTGGAGGTAAAAAATGAGCATGAAAATGATGAATGCAGCTTATCTGGTGGATAATGTCGCTCTGCTTTCCTTGCAGGAAAAGCAGGACGGCGTGGAATTCCATTGTTTTGATATGGACAGCAAGGTGCAGATTGCCGAGGGACACATTGGCTGGGATGTGTTGGATAAACAGCCGTTTTCTACGCTGGAAGAAAGCGCGAGGGTGGCAGCACTCAAGGAGATTCCCCAGCTGGACGGTCTTACCGTTGCGCCGGTAGCCCCGGAGATGCTGGAGCAGATGCGCGGCGGCAGAAAGGTTCTTTGGCAGATGAAAAAGGCTGATCCTGAACTGGAGAATGCTAAAAATATCCGGTTTATCACCAGCAGCTACGAGGATCGTTTCAAAATTCCGGATGGCAGTGCAGTGGAGATCGAGTATCCGAACCGGAAGTTCTCAGCTCGCTGCGAATATATGGACGAATATCATTTGCGCCTGGGGTATGATGTTTTGCACATCTGTCAGCTGGCAGAAATGCTGGAACGCGGCGGTGGTACATGCCGCCCGGAGCCGCTGATTACGGAAGAACGCAGTGCATGGGATTTGGGAAGCAAGGGCTTTCTTGCCATTCAGACCTGTGAGGACGGTTACGACTATACCTTATATCATAAGGACTTTACGGAAATTGACGGTGGACAGATCGACAACCCGGAAATCAGCATGAATGCAGCCAGAGACCAGATTCTTTCGGATTATGGGTTCGGTGGCCGCACCATGACGCGGATTGACTATGATGAACTTTGTGATCGTGCAGAGGAAGCGGAAATCAGCAGACGGGAATCTGTGCTGGGTAAACTCTCGGATTTGTCTTCCAGAACGGATACGCCGGTGAAAGCTGCCAAGGCGAAGGAGGCAGAGCGATGAAATACAAGCTTACGAAGGCAGAGCAGGAAACCGTCATCAATTTTGATAATGAACTGGATAACGCCAGCATTTATACCCATGACAGCCGCCTGATTAAGAAGCTTCGGGAACTGCGAAAACAGTATCCGGAGCAGTTTATTTTGGAGCACCGGGAGCATGGGTCGGTCACTTATACGATTCCGAAACGCTGCGTTGGTATCCGACCGCCTTATAGTGAAAAGCGGCGGGAACAGCAGCGGAAGGAAGCAAAGGAAAACGGCCTGCCGTTTATGGAGAAGGGAGAAATGAACGATGGCAAGAATTGAAAAATGGGATGAAGTGCATGGAACGCAGGCACCGGACGAAAGAATGATGGCATTTCTCGACAGTACTACCGACCAGTATGCGATTTTGCAGCTTCGCCGCAGCGAGGATACGGTATATGAACGCTTTTCGTCTATGCGCGAACTGGAACGGATGGGGCTGGAACCGGATATTGACCATTATGAGGTGGTTTATACGGCTCCGCTTCTTCCCTACAAGGATCAGAATACGATGTTGGAGGAACTGTATGCGAAATTCAATGTTTCCCGCCCTGATGATTTTACTGGTCATAGTCTTTCTGTGTCTGACATCGTGGCTTTACGGCAGAATGGTGTTGTAAGCTGTCACTATGTGGATTCCATCGGCTTCCAGGAACTGCCCGGATTTTTGAAACCGGAGAAATACCTGAAAGCCGCAGAAATGGCGATGGAGGACGATTACGGCATGATTGACGGCGTAATCAATAACGGAAAGAAGGAAGAACCGGTGGAGAAAGCATCGGTTCTGGATCAGCTGAAGGAAAAGCAGGAGGCTGTGCCGCCTGCGCCGCCTCGCAGGTGCTGCGAAGAAAAGGAGTTATAAATGCGTTTTACGGATGACGAATGGATGCTCATGATGCTTTACAGCCCTGGCACACGGACAGGGCTGATCGAAGAGCTTCAAAAGATGCAAAAAAGTCTGACGGGCAGAGACAGAAACCTGCGCAGGTGGACGGCCTCGCTGCTTGCAAAACTGGCAGAGATGACGGATGCAGAATATGAGGCACTGGATTTGTATCCGGACGAATAAAGGAGAGGAGGAAAAAGACAGATGATGACGAAAACGGCTTATTATATGCAGATGGCGCAGGAAGCTGCGGCACAGATCACTGGCAGCAAAGAACAGTGGACAGCGTTTCTGACCACATCCGCGCGGCTTTATAAGTATCCCTTTGCGGAGCAGCTGATGATCTATAAGCAGAGGCCAGAAGCGACGGCCTGTGCAGAGTACGATCTCTGGAATGATCGGATGAACCGCTATGTGAAGCGTGGCTCCAAGGGCATTGCTCTTTTGGACATGCGCGGCGAGCAGCCGAAACTGCGGTATGTATTTGATGTGGCAGATACCGGAGAACGGAAGAATTCCCGACCGGTACAGCTCTGGAAAATGAATGCGGAGCATGAGCAGCCAATCATTCGCGCACTGGATGTAGCATTTGATGTTCCTGCCGGTGCTGGGTCTCTGGAAAATCATATCATGGAAGCGGCAGAACGCCTTGCAAGGGATTACTGGGAGGAAAATCGCAGGCAGATCAGTGACATCGTTGCAGATTCCTATCTGGAAGGATATGATGAACTCAACATCGGAGCTTCCTTTAAGAGAGCTGCCGCTGTCAGCATCGCATATTCCGTCTTTACCCGGACGGTGGGCAATGCAGATGACTATTTTGAGCACGAGGATTTTCTGGACATTTTTGATTTTAATACGCAGGCTGCCGCCAATGTGCTGGGAACTGCGGTCAGCGAAATGTCCAGCCAGATCTTCCGGGAAATTGAACGCACGATCCGAACCTATGAAAAAGACAAGCAGGCAGAAAGGAGCCAAAACTATGATGGAGCTGAATTACACGAAGAACGGCGATTACCTGATTCCGGATATCCAGTTGTCGGTGCAGGAACAGAAGCCTCTGGGCAAGTACGGGAGGATGCGCAGAGCGTTCCTGCAGGAGAACAACACGCTGCTGTACAATCACCTTATCCTGACCGAGAAGCTGTATCCGCACCTGTGGGAGATTCAGGAGACCGCGACCGCACGGATGGAGCAGATGATGGCGGAGCTTCTGAAAGCGAATCCGGCACCGGACAAGAAATCGAACCAAATGGCCTGGGTGCAGCACATGAACATGCTGAAAGCGCAGGCAGAGGAAGTCATTCTGACGGAACTTATCAACAGCTAAACTTTATGAGCCTGTTTCAGTCCGAGGCAGAGCAGATTCAGAAAATTGATGCGGCGGCAGAAAATGCAGCCAGAGAAGCGGAGAGCGAAAAGCCCTCCGCTTTTGTCATTTCTGAGGATGAAATCGACCGGATGTTGCGAGCAGGTTCTAATTTTGAGGGCGGAAAAATCCGTATTTATGCGCTGTATCAGCAGCAAGGGGACGCGAAAGAACGAGCTGCATTCTTGAAAGCGGAATACGGTCTCGGTGGCCACAGCTATACCTTTATGGATGGCAGTCGCGGTTTTGCCGATTATAACGGAAGAGGTATTCTGCTTCGCAATTATGACCATGACCGGGAAGTGCGACTCACATGGTCGGCGGTGGATAAGCGGTTAGACCGGCTTGTGGAAAATGATCAGTACCTGACCGCGCTGGAAATGGAAGAGTATCGGAAGCTGGAGCAGGAATACGGCGCGCCGCTTCCTATGCCGACTGCCGCCCATGTGTTTCCGCCAACGCCACCGGAACGCTACGATACCGGAAATGAGCATGTGGACAACATGCTGAATACGGCTGCGGATGTATATGCCCGGAGTGAACTGGCGGCACCACAGCGGTTTACCGTGATGGAGACAGACGATGGTTATGCGGTCTGGGATGATATTCAGGACGGCATTCATGTGGAGCCGGATGGCGTCAGCGAAGAGTTTACCAGCGAATGGGAGGCAGAGACCTACCGCCAGCAGTTGATTGAAAAAGTTCAGGAACGGGAAGCAAAAGACTGGCTCTATGTTGAACAGAGCAAGCAGAATTTGCAGCAGGACATTCCATTCCCAGATGTGGAATCCGAAGAAGTACAGGAATCGGCTCACGCAGAGACAGATCCTCTGGTACTGGAAATGCAGGAACACGCCAGCGAACTTTCCAGAGAGTCTGGCTATGCACCGGATGAACGGTTTGTGGTCACAATGACCGGCGAGAACTTTCCGGATTCTAAAGATGCGTTTGCCATCTGGGATTATGTCAAAGAAGAGTATTACGGATATTCGGACGGAAAAGTGCAGACATTTGCCGATTATGTGAGTGCATCAGAGGCGTTGCAGGAGATTCGCGGCAGGAACATGGAGGCTGAAAAAGAGCCTGCAACTGTGCAGCCAGAACCCGCAGCTCCGGTGCAGCCGGATTATCGCGTTGGCGATACGCTGTATCTGGACGGAAAGGCATTTACGATTGAAAAAGTCGGGCTTTTCGATGTGGAACTTCGGGACCCGGATTCCGTGTATCCGATCTTCCGCTCGGAAAGCAAGGAAAATCTGGCAAGAATTTTGGGGCATGAGGAAAATGTTCACCTGCACAATCTGGTGGTTGATCTGAATTCTGGAAAAAAAGAAGCGTTCCGGGCAGGGCATAAAGCAAAACATGCGGAGAACTACCGCATCAACAGCTTTCACCTCGGCGAAGGCAGTCCTAAGCAGAAATTCCGTGCCAACATGGATGCCATCTACACGCTGAAAGCCTTAGAAAATCAGCATAGGGATGCGACACCGGAGGAACAGGAAACGCTGGCCAATTATGTCGGCTGGGGTGGGCTGGCAGATGCCTTTGACGCAGAGAAAACTGCCTGGACAGGCGAATATAAGGAGCTGAAAGCAGCTCTTACGGAAGAAGAATATGCCGCAGCCAGGGCTTCGACTCTGAATGCGCATTACACCAGCCCTACCGTGATCCGTGCAATCTATGAGGCATTGGACGGTATGGGATTTGAGAAAGGCAATATTCTGGAACCGTCGATGGGTGTCGGCAACTTCTTCGGTATGCTGCCGGATTCCATGCTGGGAAGCAGACTGTATGGTGTGGAACTGGATTCCATCACCGGGCGCATTGCGCAGAAATTGTATCCGCAGGCAGAAATCAAGGTGGCAGGCTTTGAAACCACCGACCGGCGCGACTTCTATGATCTGGCCGTGGGCAATGTGCCCTTTGGCAACTACCGTGTCAGCGATAAGCCCTATGATAAACTCGGATTTTCTATCCACAACTATTTCTTTGCCAAGGCATTGGATCAGGTTCGTCCCGGTGGCATCGTGGCCTTTGTTACCAGCCGCTACACGATGGATTCCAAGAATCCGGACGCGCGAAAGTATCTGGCGCAACGGGCAGAACTCCTGGGAGCCATTCGACTTCCTAACAACGCATTCCGTGCCAATGCCGGTACAGATGTAGTGTCGGATATCATTTTTCTGCAAAAGAGAGACCATCCAATTGATATCGAACCGGATTGGGTGCATCTGGGGCTGACATCGGAGGGTATTACCCTCAACAGCTATTTTGTTGACCACCCGGAAATGGTGCTGGGTGAGATTACAACGGAAAGTACCCAGTACGGCAAGGAAGAATGTACGGTCATTCCGATTCCGGATGAGGATCTGGGAGACCAGCTGCATGAGGCTGTGCAGCATATCGGCGGTCACTATGAAGCGCAGGAGCTGGCACCGGAGGAAGAACTGTCCTTGCAGGGCGAAACCATTCCGGCAGACCCCAATGTAAAGAACTTCTCCTATGCGGTGGTGGATGGGGATGTCTACTTCCGTGAGAACAGCATCATGCGAAAGGCTGACCTTTCTGCGACAGCCACCGGCAGGATCAAGGGCATGGTGGAGCTTCGTACCATTGTGCAGGAACTGATCGACTATCAGCTGAACGATTATCCGGAGGACGCGATTGCCCAGAAACAGCGGGAACTGAATGTAGCCTATGACCGATTCGCCGATCAGTATGGGCTTATCAACTCCCGTGCAAATGCGCAGGCTTTTTCAGAAGATTCGTCTTATTATCTGCTCTGCTCTCTGGAAAATGTAGATGAAAACGGCAGGCTGGAATCCAAGGCGGATATGTTCACCAAACGGACGATTCGACCGGAACGGGCTGTTACCAGCGTAGATACTCCGGCAGAGGCTCTGGCAATCTCCATCGGAGAGCGCGGCAAAGTGGATTTGCCCTATATGTCGGAGCTTTTAGGTACACCGGGAGAATTTGAAAAAATCCAGCAGGAACTGCATGGTGTCATTTTCAAAGACCCGATGACGCAAGGCGGCGAGGAAACCGGCTGGGTGGCGGCTGATGAATATCTGTCCGGCAATGTCCGGGAAAAACTCCGCGTGGCAGAACTGGCTGCGGCTTCTGACCCTGCCTTTGCGGTAAACACGGAATATTTGAAGAAAGCACAGCCGAAAGACCTGGATGCGTCGGAGATTGATGTGCGCCTTGGTGCCACATGGGTCAATCGGGATTATATCCAGCAGTTTATGGAAGAAACCTTTGAACCGCCGTTCTATCTGCGCAGAAATATTGAAGTGAAATTCTCTCCCATGACGGCAGAATGGCAAATTACCGGCAAGAGTACACCGAGCCGGAATGATGTTCATGCCTATATGACCTACGGCACCAGCCGTGCCAATGCCTACCGAATTCTGGAGGATACGCTGAATCTGCGGGATATTCGTATTTACGATACCGTGGAGGATGCAGACGGCAAGCAGAAGCGGGTTCTGAATAAAAAGGAGACCACCCTCGCCCAGCAGAAACAGCAGGCCATTAAGGATGCGTTCCAGAACTGGGTGTGGAAAGACCCTTATCGCCGCGCGGAACTTGTGGAAAAGTATAACGAGCTGTTCAACAGCACTCGTCCCCGTGAGTATGATGGTTCTCATATCCGCTTTGGCGGCATGAATCCGGAAATCCGGCTGCGGGAACACCAGCAGAATGCCATTGCTCATGTGCTGTACGGCGGCAATACGCTGCTGGCCCACGAAGTGGGTGCCGGTAAGACTTTCGAGATGGCCGCTTCTGCTATGGAGGCAAAACGGCTGGGACTGTGCCAGAAATCCATGTTTGTCGTTCCGAATCATTTGACCCTTCAGTGGGCAAACGAGTTTCTGCGTCTGTATCCGAGTGCAAAATTGCTGGTGGCAAGCAAAAAGGACTTTGAAACTGCCCGCAGAAAGAAGTTCTGCGCACGAATTGCTACTGGTGATTACGATGCAGTCATCATCGGGCATTCCCAGTTTGAGAAAATTCCGGTGTCCGCAGAACGGCAGGAGCGGATTTTGACTGTCCAGATTGATGAAATCGAAAACGCCATTGCTGAGATGAAATCCCAGAATGGCGAACGTTTCTCCATCAAACAGATGGAAAAGACCCGGAAAGGATTGGAGGCGAGATTGGAGAAACTTCGGGCAACCGACCGAAAAGACGATGTGATTACCTTTGAGCAGCTGGGCGTAGACCGACTGTTTGTAGACGAAGCACATGCCTTTAAGAATCGTGCGAAACGTTGTGCATAAGCCCTTGTTGACAGCAAGGACGAAAAGCACCATGTGATTGCACTTAGCAATAAGAAAATATCACAGAGAACTTTAATCTCAAAATCAGGGGTGAAATTCCTCTGCCGTACAGAACCAATGTCGAGGAACAAAGTTCCAGAGAATAGGTCAAAATTCAAGACAGTACGAGAGCTAATACTCCACTGTGCGTTGCCACCTGTAAGTGTGCATTGTACAGAGCGTGGTGAAGGCGTAACCTGAAAACCTAAACCTCTGCAAAGAGGCATGGACAATAATGGTGCGGGCTTCCGAAACCCATGGCTATCCGTTAGGGAAAGCTATGCAGCATCGTAAGAGTTGACTCCATCCGAAAGGGTGAACCTTGGAAAAAGTGTGTGTGGCTGGTTTTTCCGTACACGCCCTGTGGGATGAAATCCCCATCAGGAACCGTGCAGCAACTGTGGTTCAAAGCACGGTTAGATTTTCCCGGTGTAAGGTAGCGGCCTAAGGGTTTCAGAATAAGGATAGAGATTAGGGAACGTTTGAGAGCCTATTGTTGGAGCGTTACAGCGCATTGAAAACAACAGGAAGTCAGCCGTATCATAGTAGTCTGGGCTGGGTAATGCCAGTCATACGGAATTGAAATATTCCATGGCGAAGGATACGAGTCAAATCGATTTGTAAATTTCACAAAACGAAAATCCTATAACTCCCTGAAAGATGGGTGACGAACTGCGAGGTGAAAACCTTGTGCATTTGAACGTCAGATTTTCAACGGAAACGGAACTTAAAAAGATTCAGGATTTTCTCTATGAGAAGTCCGGTCAAGGAGTATCGTTCACCGGTCTGGTGGAAGCGATGGCTAATGAAGTGACCATTGTAACTGCCGTCCACAATATCAAGTCCAACAAAGGCAGCAGAACTGCTGGCGTGGATAAGATAAAAATGGACAAATACCTTCAAATGCCCAAAGATGAGCTTATTTTATTGATTCAATCGAGTTTTCGCAACTACCGCCCCAAACCAGCCCGCCGTGAATATATCGAAAAGAGTAACGGCAAGAAAAGACCGCTGGGTATCCCCACTGTATTGGACAGGATCATACAGGAGTGCGTGCGTATCATTATCGAGCCGATCTGTGAAGCGAGATTTTATCCGCAAAGCTACGGCTTTCGCCCCTATCGGGCACAGAAACACGCAATCCGGGGTATCATCAATGTCATAAATGCTGGATGTAAATCGCCCGACCAACCCGTGTGGGCTATTGAGGGTGACATCAAGGGATGCTTCGACAATATCAATCACCGCCTGCTGCTCCAAAAACTCTGGAGAATCGGTATCCATGACAAGCGTGTGCTGAAAATTATCAGTCAGATGCTAAAAGCTGGATATATGGAAAATGACCTGTTTCATGCAACAGAGCTTGGTACACCGCAGGGAGGAATCCTCTCACCGCTTTTATCCAATGTTTATCTCAACGATTTCGATTGGTATGTTGGTCGTATGTATATGGAGCCGCACAGACAGTGCAAGCATAAAGGCAACGACACAAGGCGTTTGAAATGGGCTGGTGTAACGCCAAAGTACAATTATCGCTACGCCGATGATTGGGTGATTCTGACGTCAACGGAGAAGGAAGCACTCCGCTTGAAACGTGTCTTGACAAAATATTTTCGGAACAGAATGAAACTCGAATTGTCGCAGGAAAAGACCTATGTAACAGACCTGCGGACAAACGGTATACACTTTCTTGGCTTTGTGGTAAAGGCCGAACGAAAACGGAAAACTCCTGACCCGGCAACATGGACGAAACATCTGGTTGGAAAGCCGCTGCCGGATATGGAACGGTTAGGAAAGAAGATTAAGAAACTGCTCGAAGAAGTGCACCGCATAGAACTTTGTCAAAAAGTCAATGTGCAGGCTGCGCAAATTCAGTACGTCAACTCTGTCATTATGGGTATGGCACAGTACTTGCAGACATCCATCTGCTCTCATGCCTACCATGCGATAGACCGCAGAGTAAACAACGCTGCACTGACTGTATGGAAAAAGCTGTACCCCAAACGGTACAACTCCATGCAGGTGCCGCTGAAGGTGCTTTGCAATCTTCCTGACCGACACAAGGGCTACGACAGTAAGACATTTGCTGTATGGGTCGAAGGAAAATGGTTTGGTATAACTTATGCGTTCATCACGCATAGTCACTATGAACCCAAGCCATTTGACCAGAAAATGACGCCGTATACAGTGGAAGGGCGCAGACGGTATGTGAGCTATCGTGCTAAGCACAAGCCACTGCCATGTGACCGTCCATCCGTTAACTCCCCGAACGATATTGCAATGTCAGCATACGCAAAGGGAAGGATGAATTTTGAGTATTATATGAACCGGGAGTATGCTTACAGCAGGGACAAAGGAAAATGTAAATGCTGTGGAAATGCCTTCTCACCCGTGCTTCAAAAGCATTGTCACCACGTTAAAAACAAGCTTCCACTTGATAGAATCAATAAAGTGCCAAATCTGGTTTGGCTGTGTGAACCATGCCACCGCATGGTTCACAACAGTCCAATACCGCCTGAACTTGATGCAAAGACGGTAGGCAAAATCATGAAATACCGCGAAAAACTTAAACTGTGAAATTTACAACCACTCTGTGTCCGTGAGAACACAGCAGTGTTGAAATCTGAAGGAAGAAAGTAAATCGATTTGATGGTACGCCGGGTGCGCTGAAAGGTGCACGCCCGGCGTGAGGTGGGGGAAAACTTGGAGATTACTTCAAAAAGTTACCTATCACAACAAAGCAGACTACTCTGCGGACTGCTTCGCAGCCGCAGAGGTGCTGCACATTGTTCCTCTACACAAAAATGCGCAATGTTGCAGGCTTGTCCACATCGGAAGCGCAGAAATCTTCGGATATGTTTATGAAGTGCCAATATATGGACGAGTTGACAGGCGGGCGCGGCATCATTTTTGCGACCGGCACCCCGGTTAGCAACAGCATGACGGAGCTTTACACCATGATGCGGTATCTCCAGTACGGCACGTTGCAGCAGAAAGGGCTGACCCATTTCGACAGCTGGGCTTCTACCTTTGGTGAGACCACCACAGCCATTGAGCTGGCACCGGAAGGAACCGGATACCGGGCAAGAACAAGATTTGCAAAATTCTTCAACCTGCCGGAGCTGATGAATATGTTCAAGGAAGTGGCAGATATCAAGACTTCCGATCAGCTGCATCTGCCGGTGCCGGAGGCAAAATTTGAAACCGTGGTGGTGCAGCCTTCGGAGCATCAGCAGGCGATGGTGGCGGAGCTTTCGGAACGGGCGGCGGCTGTGCATTCCGGTGTGGTAGACCCGTCGGTCGATAACATGCTGAAAATCACATCGGATGGCAGAAAGCTGGGACTGGATCAGCGATTGATGAATCCGCTCCTGCCGGATGACCCAAATAGCAAGCTCAACGCCTGTGTGCGGAATGTGCTTCGGATTTATGAGGAAGGACAGTCGGATAAGCTGACCCAGTTGCTGTTCTGCGACCTCAGCACGCCGAAGAACGATGGAACCTTCAATGTCTATGAGGATATCCGCGCCAAACTAATTCAGTCCGGTGTGCCGGAAGAAGAAATCGCATTTATTCATGATGCCGATACTGAGGCAAAAAAGAAAGATTTGTTTGCCAAAGTGCGTACCGGACAGGTACGGGTATTGTTAGGTTCGACACAGAAGATGGGTGCAGGCACGAACGTGCAGGACAGGCTGGTGGCCGTGCATCATCTGGATGTGGGCTGGCGGCCTGCGGACATGACCCAGCGAAATGGTCGTATCATCCGTCAGGGAAACCGAAACAAAGAAGTGCAGGTTTATCAGTATGTGACGGAAGGAACTTTTGATGCCTACCTCTATCAGACACTGGAGAATAAGCAGAAATTTATCAGCCAGATCATGACCAGCAAATCTCCGGTACGTTCCTGTGATGATGTAGATGAGCAGGCTCTTTCCTATGCAGAGATCAAGGCACTTTGTGCCGGAGACCCGCAAATCAAGGAGAAAATGGACTTGGATGTAGATGTTGCAAGGCTGAAAGTATTGAAGGCGGATCATCAGAGCCAGCAGTACCGATTGGAAGATAAATTGATGAAATATTTCCCTGCGGAGATTGAGAAAACGCAAGGGTTCATCAAGGGCTTTCAGTCGGATATTCGGACGGTGGCGGCACATCCGCTGCCGGAAGAGGGGTTCTGCGGTATGGAGGTGAATGGCACACAATTTACTGAAAAAGCCGAGGCCGGTGAAGCAATTCTTGCGGTCTGTAAAGCCAATCAGAGTTTGGAGCCGGTGCCGCTTGGCAGCTATCGTGGTTTCAAGATGGAGTTGTCATATGACAGCTTCCAGAAAGAGTATCAGGTGCTGCTGAAAGGCGAGATGACCCACCGGGTGCCCATCGGCACCAGTGCTGCGGGCAATATCCAGCGTTTGGATAATGCTCTTGCCGGGATTCCTGCAAGGCTGGAGAAGGCGGAACAGCAGCTGGACAATCTTAGGAGCCAGCAGGAAGCTGCGCAGGCCGAGCTTGGAAAGCCGTTCCCCCAGGAGGCAGAACTGGCGGAAAAGAGTGCAAGACTGGCAGAACTGGACGCACTGCTGAATATGGATGACCGTGAAAATGATGATCCAGACCGTGAGAGAACAACGGAAAAGCCGTCTGTCCTGGCAGAGCTGCGTGACCGTGCAGGGCGCATTCCGCCGATGACACATCGAAATGATGAGGAGGTGGCACTATGAGTGTTCGGGAACACTGGATCAATGTCCGGGTAAACCCGGAAGAGCTGGCGAGGATTCGTGAAAAGCAGAAAGAATTGGGGATTCGGAATACCGGTGCCTATATGAGAAAAATGGCGATGGACGGGTACTGCGTAAATCTTGATTTGTCGGATGTGGCGCAGGTATCCACACTTCTTCGCCGATGCAGCAACAACCTGAACCAGTACGCAAAACGCGCCAATGAATCTGGAAGCATCTATGCGGAGGATATCCGGGATTTGCAGAAGCGACTGGATGAACTCTGGGAGATGCAAAAGCTGATCTTAAAGAGGCTTTCTGGTATTCGATGACGGCGCAAACGTGCGGAATTTCTATTGCACATGGCACAGATGAAACAGTCTGTGTCATTACATATTTTTTGCAGGTCTTCCTGTTGACATCGTGGTGTTTGACAAGCGGGTACGATAAAATGAAGATGAAAAGAAAAACGAAGGGGTGAAATCCATGAAGGTCGTATGTTTTTTGTTGAAGCTGGTGCTGAAAATCCTGTTGCTGCCGGTTGCGTTTCTGCTGCGATTTCTGTGCTTTATCTGGAATCTGCTGATGCAGCTATCCCTGTGGGTACTTTCGCCGGTTATGCTTTTCGTTCTTGGCTGCGGTATCTATTCGGTGGTTCGGGCGAGCTGGACGGATGTGTTCCTGCTGACCCTGATTGAGATGGGACTGTTCGCAGCTGCGGTTGGAGCGGGCGGCATCATGGAACTGATGGAACGGCTGTGCGAGTGTGTAGAGGATGTTTTGACAATTTGAGTTCAGGAGGGATTGGATGGATATTCAGTTTATGAAAGATTATTATGATTTGCGGTACGAGGAAACGGATGGAGAAAATCATTTTGTGGATGAGACTGCTTATCAGGAAAAACAGTCTGAGCAATCGAAGATGGAAGACCAGCTGATGGAGATGGTGGGAGGCAGCGAATCTAATGTGTGGAAGCTGTACGAAAGCATCATGTGTGTCTATTTCGATATGGAAGAGATCATCAAGCAGGCCGTTTATTTGCAGGGAGCTTATGACCGGGAACGGATGTTAAAATGAGAATAGTAGATTGGTAAGAGCTGCCTTCGGGTAGCTCTTTTTAGATGGAGGAATATGAAAATGGCGGCTACAAGACTAATTGCGCTGCATATCAATAAAGGAAAGACGGTAGCGCAGTGTCTGGCTGACCGTACTGATTATTCTGAGAATGCAGCAAAGACGGAAGATGGAAAATATATCAGCGCGTATGCCTGTGATGCAAAGACCTGTGATGAAGAATTTCTGCTTTCCAAACGGCAGTATGAGCATATTACCGGTAGAACACAGGCGCATGATGTGATTGCATATCAGATTCGACAATCCTTTAAGCCCGGAGAAATCACGCCGGAGGAGGCGAACAAGGTTGGGTATGAGACAGCCATGCGATTCACCAAGGGAAAACACGCATTTATCGTGGCTACCCATGTTGATCGCGCGCACATTCATAACCACATTATTTTTAATTCGACTACATTAGACTGCACCAGAAAATTCCGAGATTTTCGCTTATCCGGTCTTGCGCTGGCAAGGCTCAGTGATATCGTCTGCCTGGAACATCGGTTGTCGGTCATTGTCCGAAAGCCCTACGGGGAGCGGAAGAAGAGAACGGAATACCCGGAGAAAAAGTCGCAGCGGGATGAAATCTGTGAGGCCATTGATGCAGCATTGGAAAGAAAGCCAAAAGACTTCCAGGAACTGATTGGAATTTTGCAGGAAGCAGGGTACGAGTATAAAGAGGGAAAACAGCCTGCCCTGCGGGGGAAAGGCCACGCCAGATTTGCTCGTTTCCGTTCTCTTGGTAAAGGATATTCGGTTGAAGAACTCTGCGAAGTGATTGCCGGGAATGCGGTTCATAAAAGTAAATTTGCAGAGAAAAACCGCACAAGCGCACGGTCGGCGCAGGTGCATCAGAAGGCGGAGTTGTCGTTCCTTATTGATGTCCGTGCCAAAATGCAGGCGGGCAAAGGCGCAGGGTATGCGCGCTGGGCGAAAGTCTTTAATCTGAAGCAAATGGCAAAAGCCATGATGTTCATGGAAGAGCATGGAATCAAGAGCTATGCAGAGCTGAAAGAACAGGCAGATGGAATTTCTGAAAAATGTGATGCGCTGCTGGAATCTGTAAAGGCAGATGAGGCACGGATGTCGGAAGTGTCGGTGCTGCGAAAGCATCTAATCAATTATGCCAAGACAAAAGATGTTTTTGCCGCGTATAAAGCATCCGGCTACAATCGGGAGTTCTATGAAGCCCATCGGGATACGCTGGCCTTGCGCAGCGCAGCGAAAAAGGCGTTCGATGCCTATAAGAAAGAGAACGGTTCTGACAAAAAGCTTCCACGCATCAGCGAGCTGAACGCAGAGTATGCGATGCTTCTGGAACGAAAGAAAAGCTCCTATGCAGAGTACCGCAGGACCAAATCGGAAATGCAGGATTGGCTTGTGGCACAGAAGATTGTGCAGGAAATTCTGAAAGAGGACGAACAGAAGAAAGAGCAGCTGCATGAGCAGGAAGTACGGCAGGAAGAAGAAAATAGACAAAGCAGTCGATGATGGAAAGTCCGGTGCAGTGTGGGCGTAATGCTCATGCTGCACCGGGCCTTTTTTCTTTGGCAGGAACTGCCGTTAAAGCATCCGGAACGGATGCGCAGCCCGATGCCGCAGGCAGCGTTCTATGGGGATTGGGGAGTTTCCCCAACAAGCAGAAAATCGCTTTCGTGTCACGAAAGCCCTGCTTGCAGAAGAGTGGGTTCTAAAAAAATCGTTCAAAATTTGGAAGAACTTTCGATTGATTTTGTTCGTTTCTTGGAGTAGAATATAAATGAGAAATTTTAACTTGCTGCGAGTGACTTTAGACATCGAAAAAGAGGTTCCGTATGGATTTCATGACGATTAAGCAGGCTTCTGAAAAATGGGGCATCTGCACAAGGAGAGTACAGACATTATGCACGGAAGGGCGAATTGATGGTGCCGAGCGTTTAGGCCATCAGTGGGTCATTCCTATTAACGCCGAAAAGCCGAAGGATGCCAGAATCAAAAGCGGCAAATACATTAAAACAAAATCCGGAAATGGAGAGAACGAAGATGGAAAGAAAACCGTATAGTGCCGGAGCAGTGAAATTTTCGTTCTGGTTCATGGAATTTCGGAAAACCGTGCAGCTTTTGAGCGAGGGTAAGAGCTTTGCGGATATTAAAAAGTTGAATGAAGAGACAAACATCTATGGTGCACCGACAAAACTACGAGCGCAGCAGATTTATTCTACCGTAACAGCCCGTATCAAGACATTAGATGAAAGCTTTTATCCAATCTTTTTGAGCAGTGATCTTGCTACACAAAAACTATTTGTGCTGACTGCGGCTCTTTTGCATGACACGCTGTTCTTTGATTTTGTGTATGAAGTAGTGCGGGAAAAAATGATTCTTGGTTCCGATGAGCTGACGGATGCAGATATCCGGATATTTTTCAAAAATAAGCAGGAACAGAGTGAGAAAGTGGCTTCTCTTCAAGACTATACGCTGCGCCGCCTCGGTTCCTGCTATAAAACGCAGCTTTATGAAGCGGGGCTTTTAGAAAGCAACCGGGCAAACAGCACAAGAAAAATACTGAAGCCAATTCTTGATATTGCATTTGAGCATTGGCTTTATGACCATGATCTTGGCATCATGGTAAAAACACTGACGGGGGTAAGATGAAATGGATTTAAGCCAAAGACTGGACGAGATGGAGCTTGCAATCCATAAGCCATCTTTCCGAAAAGGAACAGGCCGCGCAAATGAGGTCAACTATTGGGTGTTTGATTATCCACCGGAAAAGGAACTGGAAGTTCGGGAGCGTGTAGAGTATCTGAAAAATAAGAATGACCGGGGCGATGATGATTTTGAGCTTGTGGTCTTTGACCTGTATGATATCATCATTGACTTTTTGGAAAAGAAAAACTTTATGGAAAAGTGCTATGACTTTGAAAAAAAGCGAGGAATCGAGCGTATCGTCAAGGCAGTGACCAACTCCATGAAGGTGAATGACGATGACAGCCTGATCGTGCAATATATCAAAGAACATACGCCGGAGAATGCAGTCGTGTTCTTAACCGGTATCGGCAAGTGCTATCCGATTTTGCGCTCCCACAAGGTGCTTAACAACTTGCATCAGGCATTTGTGCGCTGCCCGGTCGTGATGTTCTTTCCGGGAACCTATAATGAACAGGAGCTGATTCTGTTCAATGAGATTAAAGACGATAACTATTACCGTGCATTCCGACTGGTAAAGTAATGGATGGAGGAAACTGTTATGCAGATCAAGGACATGTTCCGAAAGAAAATTGACCGTGAGATACAGGGCGTTATCATTGTCGGTCAGGGTGAAGAAACAAATGTAGCGCAGGAGCTGGAAGAGTACGTTGTGACCCGTGAGCTTCAGCGTCATTTTGCGGATTTCTTTGCAGCATATAAAAAAGGTATTCAGGGAACCACACCGAAAATGGGTGTCTGGATTTCCGGCTTCTTTGGAAGTGGTAAATCTCATTTCCTGAAAATCCTGTCCTATCTGCTTCAGAATAAACAGGTCGGAGACAAACATGCCATCGACTACTTTATCGAGGATCAGAAGATTACCAATCAGATGGTGCTGGCAGATATGCAGCTGGCAGCAAACACCCCATCGGACGTAATTCTTTTCAATATTGATTCCAAAAGCGATTCTAATGGCAAAGAAAATAAAGATGCCATTGTGAACGTATTCCTGAAGGTTTTCAATGAGATGCAGGGCTTCTGCGGTTCCATGCCGCACCTTGCTGACCTGGAGCGCAGGCTTTCCGAGGAAGGACGTTTTGAAGAGTTTAAGGAAAAGTTTGAAGAAGAGTATGGCGATCCGTGGGAAAGCTCTCGTCAGGACTTCGATTTCATTCAGGATTCCGTTGTCGATGTTCTTTCTGACATGGATTTCATGAGCGAATCAGCTGCCCGTAACTGGTGCGAGAAAGCAACCGAGAGCTACCAGATCAGCATTGAGGATTTCGCCAAGCGTGTAAAGTCCTATATTGATAAAAAAGGGAACAACCATCATGTTGTCTTCCTTGTGGATGAGATCGGCCAGTACATTGGTGATGATTCTAAGCTGATGCTGAACCTTCAGACAGTGACGGAAGAACTGGGCAAGGAATGCATGGGCAAGGCTTGGGTAATCGTAACGAGCCAGCAGGATATCGACTCCATTACCAAGGTGAAGGGTAACGACTTCTCCAAGATTCAGGGACGTTTCGATACACGTCTTTCTTTGTCCTCTGCCAATGTGGACGCTGTTATCAAAAAGCGTATTCTGGATAAGACAGAGACCGCAGCACAGAGCCTGCGTCTGCTTTATGACCAGAAAGCAACCATCATCAAAAATCTGATTGTCTTCAACGACGGCGTGGAGAAAAAACTGTACGCCAACGCAGAAGATTTTGCAGAGGTTTATCCTTTTGTTCCATACCAGTTTAATTTGCTTGCCAGTGTGCTGACCAGCATCCGTACCCACGGTGCATCCGGTAAGCACCTGTCCGAAGGTGAACGTTCCATGCTGGCTCTGTTCAAAGAGTCTGCCATGCAGCTGATGGACGATGAGATGGGAGCAATCGTGCCGTTCTATCGATTCTATGATGCATTGGAGAATTTTCTCGACCACAGCCACAGCAGCGTGATCATCCGCGCCTATGACAACAGCTATATCAACCCGGAAAAGAAGGAAAAAGATGTCTTTGCGATCAATGTGTTGAAGACCCTTTTCCTGATTAAATATGTTCTGGAGATCGAAGCCAATGTAGACAACATCGTCAGCCTGATGATTACCAGCATTGACGATGATCGCATCTCTTTGAAAGCACAGGTGGAGGATGCACTGAAAGTGTTGATGCGCCAGATGCTGATCCAGAAGAATGGCTCCATCTATGTATTCCTGACCGATGAGGAACAGGAAATCAACAACGAAATCGAAAAAGAAAATGTGGAGATGCCGGAGGTCATCACGAAGATTGCGGAGATGATCTATGAGGACATTTTCTCCAGTAAGAAGTATCAGTACCCCAGCTTTGGTGGGCGGTATGCATTCTCCTTCAATCAGACAGTGGATGACCGCCCCTATAAGGCAAACCAGAATTACGATATCGGCCTCCGTGTGCTGACCCCGTGGTATGAGGGCGGCACCGATGATGGTACGCTGCGCCTGCTCTCCGGCCAGGGCAAGGAAGTCCTTGTGGTTCTGCCGAATGATGATGCGTTCCTGACGGAAATGCGGGCATACTTGAAAATTGAGCGGTTCCTGCGCAAGAATACCTCTGTGCAGCTTGCCAAGTATGAGACCATTAAGGAAGCAAAGCGCGTGGAGATGCGGGAACGCAACGGTAACGCCAAGCTTTATCTGACGGAAGCTCTGAAAGAGGCTACCATCTATGTCAATGGCGATATGCTGCACACCTCCGGCAAGGAAGTGACCAGCCGCATCAACGAGGCTATCGGACGACTGGTGCAGACGGTTTACCACAAGCTGTCCTATATTGATGCAGCGATGGGTGAAGCAGACATCCGGAAGATGTTCAAGACCAGCAACCAGCTGTCGCTGGCACTGGGAGATACCGGAGAATCCAATGTTCACGCACTGGATGATGTGCTGCAATTTGTGGCAGGCAATTCCCGGATGCACATGAAAACTTCTATGAAAACCATCAAGGATCGCTTTATGAAAGCACCCTATGGCTTTGTGGAAGATGACATCCATTGGCTGGTGGCACGTCTCTTTAAGCGTGGAGATCTGTCCTTTACGGTCAACGGTGAGAGCGTCAATCTGAACAACCGCTCCGAAGAAGAAATCATCGGCTACATCACGAAGAAGCAGTTCGTGGATAAACTGCTGACGGAAGTGCGCGTCCGTGTGCCGGAAAACCAGAAAAAGGCCGTCCGCACCGTGATGAAAGAGCTGTTCAAGGTGGCACCGCCTGCCGATGACGAAGATACCATCATGAAGAACTTCCAGCATTACTGCGAGAATCGAATCACCGAGATCGAGCGGCTGGAACCAAAATATGAGAATTACGCCTATCCCGGAAAAGAACTTCTGGAAAAGGGCAAGAAGCGGCTTTCCGCACTGGTGCAGATTCAGGCACCGCTTGAATTCTTTAAGACCGTATTTGACGAGCAGGATGATCTGATGGATTTTGGCGAGGACTATGAGCCTATCCGTGATTTCTTTGGCGGTGAGCAGCTGACCATCTTCACCCGTGCGCTGGATATGCTGAATATCTACGAGGACAGTAAGACCTACATCGTGGATGCAGAACTGGAAGACGTGGTGGCCAAGATGCGCACCATCGTCCGGATGCCGAAGCCCTACAAGGAGATTCCGAAGCTGCCAGAGCTGCGCGAGAAGTTTATGAACTGCTATATGCGCATTCTGGAAGAGCAGGCAGAGCCGGTCAAAGATTCCATCAATCAGGATCGGAACCGTGTCTTTGAAGTGCTGAACACCAAGCCCTATAAGGATGCGAAGTTCAACCGTTATCTGGAACTCTTTAAGGAGATCATGGACGGTGCGGAGCACTGCAACAATGTTTCCACTCTGCGCAGTTATGCAGATAAGGCGGAGGCACTGAAGCTGCGCCTGCTCAACGAGATGAACGCAGAGGACATTCGCCTTGCGAAGGAGGCAGCGGCAAAGGCCGAGGCAGAGCGTAAGCGTCAGGAAGAAGAGGCGGAAAAGCGCGGCGAGACCGTGAAACCGGCAGAAAAGTTGGCAGAACCGCAGCCGGTATATAAGGTGCGCACCACGAAGAATGTTTCCATCAAGACGGTTGCCAAGACTGCATCGTGGCGGCTGGAAAGTAAGGATGATGTTGATAAATACCTTGCTGCATTGCGTGAAAACCTGCTGAAAGAGATGGACGAAGATACAATCGTCAACATTGAACTATAAATGACAGGAGGATTGGCTCCATGAACAAAGCAGCCATAAAGAATTTTGCGATCTGGGCGCGGAATAAGCTGATTGCAGATGTCAGCTATGATGCCCGCCTGATCGGTATTACGGAGGACGGCATTGCAAAGCCGTTGCCGCAGAGCTTCGGCGGCACTCAGTTCTTCGATATCGGCACTGCAGAACCGTATTCGATTTCCGGCGAGGCCGTGCGCCAGCGTGACAAGCTGATAGAGGTCATCCAGCAGAAGGAAAAGGATACCGACTACAAAACCGCATATCAGTATGTGATCGAGGAGGTTGCCTATACATGGTTTAACCGCCTGATCGCCATCCGTTTCATGGAGGTCAATGACTATCTGCCTTCCCATATTCGAGTGCTTTCTTCCGAGAGCGGAAAGTTGGAGCCAGATCTGGTCACGACACCGTTTGACGCAGAGCTTCCCTTCACTGCGGAGGAAGAAGCTCAGATTTTCCAGCTGAAGCAGGACAATAAGCTGGACGAAGTGTTCCGCATCCTGTTCCTGAAACAGTGCAACGCCCTGAACGAGATTTTGCCAGCGCTGTTTGAAAAGACAAAGAACTACACCGAGCTGCTGCTCAGCTTGTCCGTTATTGACCAGGATGGTGTAGTCTATCACCTGATTCACGATATCCCGGAGGATGACTTCAACATCGAGCGCGGCGGTCAGGTGGAGATCATCGGCTGGCTGTACCAGTATTACAACACTGAGCCGAAGGCCGCTGCCTTTGCCAAAAGCGGCAAGATCACCAAAGAGGAAATCCCTGCCGTGACCCAGCTGTTTACCCCGGACTGGATCGTTCGTTACATGGTGGAAAACAGCCTTGGCCGTCTGTGGGTGGAAGGACACCCGGAATGCGACCTGAAAGAAAACTGGAAATACTATCTGGAAGAAGCACAGCAGGAGCCGGAGGTGCAGGTAAAACTGGCAGAAATTCGCAAAGAGTACGCTGCCCTGAACCCAGAAGATATCAAGCTCATTGACCCCTGCATGGGTTCCGGTCATATCCTGGTATATGCTTTTGATGTGCTGATGCAGATTTACGAGAGTGCCGGCTACAGCCAGCGTGATGCTGCAAAGAGCATTCTGGAACATAACATCTACGGTCTGGATATTGATGATCGTGCCTATCAGTTGGCGTACTTTGCCGTGATGATGAAAGCACGGCAGTACAACCGCCGTATCTTAAACGGTGAGAACACCTGCCATGTCTATGCCATTCAGGAGAGCAACAGCATCAACCGTGCACACCTGAAATATTTCGGCGCAGGAATGGACGATATCGAGAAGAACGCGGCCAAAATGCAGCTGGAAGGTTTGCTGGACACCCTGACCGATGCCAAGGAATACGGCTCTATCCTGAATGTGGAGAGCTATAACTGGGATTTGCTGCGTCGGTTTGTGGCAGCGGAAGATACCGACGGTCAGATCAGCATGGACAGCGTGGGCGTGGAAGATACCGCCGAGCAGCTGAACCGACTCATTGATATCGGTGAGACGATGGCACGGAAGTATTGGGTTACCTGCACGAATCCGCCCTATGCTGGAACCAGCAAATTGGATAAAAGAGTAAATGCTTTTCTGAAAGACAATTATGTGGACAGCAAAGCTGACCTATACGCTGTTTTTATTGAACATTGCAAGGAAATGATCGTAGCCAATGGATTTCAAGCAATGATAACACAACATTCTTGGATGTTCCTAGCAACATTTGAGAAATTGCGCAAGAAGATGCTTCAGATGGATATAGTTAATATGGCGCATTTGGGAGCTCGTGCGTTTGAAGAAATTGGTGGTGAAGTTGTTCAGACTGTGGCATTTGTACAGAGAGAAAGTTATGTGCCAGAGTATAATGGTAGTTATTGTCGGTTAATCAGTGCAACTACACCAAAAGGAAAAGAAGAATTATTTATAAAAAAAGATACGCTGTATACTGCTAACCAAGCAGATTTCAAAAATATCGCTGGAAGCCCTATTGCATACTGGACAAGTTCTCACGTGTTCAAATTGTTTTCAGAGGATTGCTTGAGAAGCCATATTGATGCGCGAAATGGTATGTCTACTACAGATAATAATAGGTTTCTACGATTTTGGCCGGAATGCAGCTTTGAAAAGATTGGATTCTCGTCTAAATCGGCTGAGCAGGCAAAAGTAAGTCAAAAGAAATGGTTTCCTTATAATAAAGGTGGAGAGTTTAGAAGATGGTATGGTAACAATTCGTATGTTGTTAATTGGTTTAACGACGGCGAGGAAATGAAGAAATGCGTAACGGAAAATTATGGAAGCTACAGCAAGGAACTGAGAAGTGAAGATAAATATTTTGCAGAGGGAATTTCTTGGTCTGCATTAAGCTCTGGTAACATATCAATGCGTTATTCGGAACCGGGATACATTTTTGATAGTAAGGGCTCTAAAGCATTTATGCGTGATGAAACGAATGTTTTTTTGATTCTATCATATTTGAATTCTTGCGTAGCACAACATTTTTTGGGAATTTTATCCCCAACCTTAGACTACAATAACGGGAACATTGAAAAACTTCCATATATTTCCACTAAAAACGATGATGTTATTATTGACTTGGGAATTGATGCAGAAGAGCAAAGCAAAGCCGATTGGGATTCTTTTGAAGTCTCTTGGGACTTTAAGAAGCACCCATTACTCCGCAACGTTTCCACGATTTACGAAGCCTTTACCCTGTGGCAGTCAGAATGTGAAGACCGCTTTAACCAGCTAAAAACCAACGAGGAAGAGCTGAACCGCATTTTTATTGACATTTACGGCTTACAGGACGAGCTGACCCCGGAAGTGGAAGATAAAGATGTGACGGTGCGTAAGGCCGACTTGCAGCGGGATATCAAGAGTCTGCTCAGCTACGCCGTGGGCTGCATGTTTGGCCGCTACTCGCTGGATGTAGAAGGATTGGCCTATGCAGGCGGCGAGTGGGATAGCAGCAAATACCAGAGCTATATTCCGGACGAAGATAATGTTATCCCTATCACCGATGAAGAATATCTGGACGATGATATCGTATCGCGCCTGTGTGCATGGCTGAAAGCGGTGTATGGTGCAGATACGCTGGAAGAAAACCTCGATTATATCGCAAAAGCCCTTGGCAATAAGGGCAGCACCAGCCGGGAGATTATCCGTAACTACTTCCTGAACGATTTCTTCAAGGATCACTGCCAGACCTATTCTGTTACCGGTTCCGGCAAGCGTCCGATCTACTGGCTGTTTGACAGTGGCAAGCAGAACGGCTTTAAGGCACTGGTTTACCTGCACCGCTATACGCCGGATACCATCGGCAACCTGCGTATCGACTACCTGCACAAAATGCAGCGCGTGTACGAATCTGAGATTAACCGGATGCAGGATATGATGGATCACAGCGGGAATGCCCGCGAGGTGGCAGCAGCCTCCAAGCGCAAGGATAAACTTGCCAAGCAGCTGAAGGAATGCCGGGAATACGATGAGAAGATCAGCCATCTGGCACTTTCCCGTATCGAGCTTGACCTTGATGACGGCGTAAAGGTCAACTACCGTAAGCTCCAGACCGCCCAGGACGGCAAGTTCTATGAGGTGCTGGCAGACAGTAAGAATATCATGGTGAAAGAAAAGAAATAAGAAAAATGACCGGAGGGAGTGGGAAAATGCAAAATCACTGGACAAAGGATGATGTCGCGGCGGCATGGCAGCGTTTTGAACGTACATATGCCCATGATCCGGTGGCATACCGCTTCCTCTGCGGTCATTGTATTCAAGATGAAACCGATGAAGATGCGTTGGATTACAATATCATTGGTGTCTGGCTTGTCTGTCATAGAAAATATCGTGACTGGTCAACCGAGAAATCCTATGATCTGGCATGGATACTGGAATTTATGCAGGCGTATCACATGACGATTCCACGGTACATCAAAAGAACAAAGTTCTACCGGAAAAAGATGAAGCTATTGCTGAGTTCTCTTGTAAGAGATAAAGACCAATCACAGGAAAAAAGGACAATGATATGGCAGAATTGAACCTGAAACAAATTATAGACCGCCTGAATGCGGAATTTACCGGGGAGACCCGGAAACTGGTTTTCTGGTACGATGACAAGGCGGAATTTGCCGAGGATATGGAGACGGTGGAGCTTCAGAATGCGAAGATCTACCATCTCCAGCCGGATAACCAGTTCTATACAAAGTATTTTCTTGAGCGTGTGGATAAGACCACGAATTATCTGATCTATGCACCGTTTCCTAAACCGGATGTAAGGGACAACCATCTGGAAGACACAATGCTGTATTCCAGACGGTTCTTTGCTGACCGAGCCTCCTTGCTGTCGGTTGACCTGGGTATTGAGGAAAAGTACAAGCCGGTTATTGAGAAGCACATCAAGTTTTTCGCCAACAAAGAGCGCACTCAGCGGTTCTATGATTTGGAAATCGAAAACTTCAATGAAGAAAATATCCTTGTCGGTCTGCTAAGTGCAGTCTGCAAGGCGCGTACCTGCTCTTTTGAGGAAGTCGTGCGCATCGTGTTGACAGATGGCGAGCTGGTGGACAATGCTTTCTTGCAGGAGTTTGAAAAATACGACCTGCTGTCTGCATTCTGGCAGCTCTGTGAGCAGCATTTCGGATACACCGATACAAAACCGAGTTTGGAACGGCTGCTGGTAACATTGTTCGTTACTTATACTGGGCGATATGTGCAGGCAGAGCTTCCGGCAGCATGGAAGAGCTTTGTCTCCTACAAGTCCGGCAATATCATCGCATTTCTCGATAGCCTGATGAACAGCGTCCTGTACCGGGACAAATACGACGCTCTGTCGACGCACGTTGCCAAAGGGCTGAATGTTCTTTCGGCATTTGCAGGAATGCGAGTGGACGATTTGGTGGAGTGCGACACTTTCCTTGCCGTGGATCAGGTGCTGGTAAAGTGGCTCATTGGCAGACTTGTTTCGGAAGATATCGGTGCAATCGTAAACGGATTTACCATTCCGGAACTCTGTGAAAAACGGGCTAAAATGCACTTTGGCAGAAAGACCGGGAAAACCTATCAGATGCTTTCCAGTGCATACAGCATGGTGAAGGAAGCGGATTACCATGCCGCAGATGGCTTAAAGCCAATCATCGACCGATATCTTGCTGCGGATTACAATATGGATCAGCAGTATCGGAAATTCTACTATTATTACGACCAGCTGGAGAGCACGGAAAGCTTTGAGTCGCTTCGGGAGCTGGTGGAAAATATCTACACGAACGAATATCTGGCTTGTCTGCTCCCAGCATGGAATGCTGGAATCCAGCAGGATGCCGCATTTTCGGCAATTCCGTTGCAGCGGGAGTTTTACAATGCCAACCTGCGCTATACCAAGGAACGCACCGTGGTCATCATTTCGGATGCCATGCGTTACGAGGTCGGACAGGAATTGTTTGCCCGAATGCAGGATGACCCGAAATGCACGGCAAAACTTTCCGTACAACTAAGTGTCCTGCCGTCTTATACAAGGCTCGGTATGGCAGCACTTTTACCGCATAAAACACTGGAGATGACGGATGACTTCCAGGTGCTGGTAGATGGTATCCTTTGCGATAATCTGGCAGGTCGGCAGCAGGTGCTGCAAAGCTATAACCCGGATAGTGTCTGTGTACAGTTCGATGATATCAAAAATCTGAAAGTGGCAGAGCTGCGAGATGTGCTGACAAAACGTCAGATCATCTATGTATACCATAATCAGATCGACGCGCGTGGAGACAAGGCAAATACCGAGGATGAGGTGTTTCATGCGTGTGAGGAAGCCGTTCAGGAAATTGTGGATTTGATTCATCGAATCTCCGTCAGCGGCAACACCTATCATTTTATCGTCACTGCCGATCATGGCTTTATTTACAAGCGTGATAAGCTGACAGAAAGTGACAAGATTTCCGGGAAAAGTGCGGACAAAGCATTTGTCAATCGCAGATTTATTGTGTCCAAGGCGACACTGGAAGATGATGGCATCGACCATATGAGCATGAGACGCATTCTGGGGAACGAGGACAGCAAGGTGGTGTCCTATCCTGTCAGCAGCAATGTCTTTAAGGTGGCCGGAGGCGGTGCTAACTATGTGCATGGCGGTTCCTCACCGCAGGAAATGCTGGTGCCGGTGCTGGAGTTTAAGATGGAGCGCGGTCACATGGAAACAAAGAATGCAGAGATTGCTCTGGTCAGCATTGTCCATAAGATTACGAACCTGATCACGTCCATGGACTTTATTCAGTCGGATGCCGTTAGCGATACTGTAAAAGCTGCAAAATACCGCATTTTCTTCCTCTCGGAAGACAATGAGAAAATCTCGAACGAAAACAGTTATGTGGCGGACAGTCGTGAGGAAAATGCGCAGAAGCGTATCTTCCGGATGCGGTTCACATTCAAGAATAAGAAATATGACAAGGACAAGCAGTATTACCTTGTGGTTTACGACGAAGAAAGCGGTCTGGAGCAGTGGAGGCAGCCTGTCATCATGGACATTGCCTTTGCAGATGACTTTGGATTCGGATTCTGATATAGAGGAGGCAGGAATTCCGTATGGAAATGATGGATATGGCGGCAGATGATACCCGTGAAGAACTGCGCCGGAAGCTGCGCAGCAACTTTGACGGTCGGATCGTCCGCAAAGACCTGACAAAGAAAATAAAAGAAGGAGCGAATGTTCCGGTCTATGTGCTGGAGTTCCTGCTGGGTCAGTATTGTAGTTCAGACGATGAGACAATCATTGAGCAGGGCGTTCAGAATGTAAAACGAATTCTGGCAGATAATTTTGTCCGCCCGGATGAGGCTCAGAAAATTCTCTCACAACTGCGCAAGAACGGTCACCATACCATTATTGATATGGTGACCGTGCATCTGGACATCAAAAAGGATTGCTTTTTTGCAGAGTTCTCTAACCTTGGTCTCACCAATGTGCCGATTACGGATGATTATCCGGAAAAATATGACCGGCTGCTTTGCGGCGGTATCTGGTGCATCGTGCAGCTGGAATATGAGTCTGAGGGAGACAGCAACTTTGGAATCACGGATATAGATGGACAGCCGATTTCCTCTAAACAGAAAAAGCAGAAGGACATCTCTCCCATCAGCATCCATAAGCTGACTCCGATTCAGATGCCCCATGTCGACATTGAAGAAGTTCGAGAGGGACGCAAGGCATTCACACAGGAAGAGTGGATGGATGTTATGCTGCGTTCCTGCGGATATGAGCCAGAACAGTTGAACAATCGGGAAAAGTGGCTGCTGCTTGCGCGTATGCTGCCGTTGGTGGAGAACAACTTCAATCTCTGTGAATTGGGGCCGCGCAGCACAGGCAAGTCCCATATCTATAAAGAAATCAGCCCGAACAGTATCCTGGTATCCGGTGGTCAGACGACCGTTGCAAATTTGTTTTACAATATGGGGCGCAAAACCGTAGGTTTGGTAGGCTTATGGGACTGCGTTGCCTTTGATGAGGTTGCCGGAATCAAGTTTAAGGACAAAGACGGCATTCAAATTATGAAAGACTATATGGCTTCCGGCTCCTTTGCCCGCGGCAAAGAGGAAAAGGCAGCATCGGCTTCTATGGTCTTTGTAGGAAACATCAATCAGAGCGTGGATGTGTTGCTTAAGACTTCCTCTCTGTTTGACCCGTTCCCGCCGGAGATGGGAACGGACACCGCCTTTCTTGACCGTCTGCATTGCTACATTCCAGGCTGGGAGATTCCGAAGTTCCGTCCGGAGCATTTTACCAATGATTACGGCTTTATCACGGATTACTTGGCAGAGTTTATCCGAGAACTGCGGAAAGAACAGTATGGTGATGCGTTGGATAAGTATTTCCGCCTTGGAAAGAACCTGAACCAGCGCGATACGATTGCTGTCCGCAAGATCGTAGGCGGCTATGTGAAATTGCTATATCCGGATGGGGAGTTCACGAAGGAACAGATTGAAGAAATTCTTGTATTTGCGCTGGAAATGCGCCGTCGCGTCAAGGAGCAGCTGAAAAAACTGGGTGGAATGGAATTCTATGATGTGAACTTCAGCTATATTGATCTTGATACCTTTGAAGAAAAATTTGTTTCCGTGCCAGAGCAGGGCGGCGGCAAACTCATTCCTGATGGTATCTGCAATCCTGGACAGGTATATACCGTAAGTCAGGGTAAGTCCGGTATGATCGGTGTATTCCGCCTCGAAAGCCAGATGCTGCCCGGCAACGGAAAATTTGAACGTACTGGCCTTGGCAGCGACCGTGACTGCAAGGAATCCACGAATACGGCGTTCAATTTCCTGAAAGCTAACGGAAATCGCATCAGTGGCAGCATCAGTACTACGATGCGGGATTACATCATCAACTATCAGGATTTGCAGGGCATTGGCATGACCGGAAAGCTGGCATTGCCTACATTGATTGCACTATGCAGCATCGCTCTTGGACGGCCTACGGTCAGTACACTTGCCGTGCTGGGAGAAATCAGTATTAGCGGCACGATTCTGAAAGTGGACGAGCTTGCCAATAGTTTGCAGGTGTGTCTCGATAGCGGAGCAAAGAAAGTGTTGCTTCCGATTACCAGTGCAGCAGACCTTGGCACCGTGCCGCCGGAGCTGGTGGGTAGTTTTAATCTGATTTTCTACAGCAGCGCGGAAGATGCGGTGTTTAAGGCGTTGGGGGTAGAGTAATACTAAAGGTACGGAGGAAATGCGCCAATGGAGAAAAGTTCGCTGGATTACCGTGAAAAATTATATTCTCAAATACAAGAAGAATATGGAAAACTTGTATATACCTATACATGTCATTTTAAGATGGCTGATCGGTTGAGTAAGCGTAATTTTTGGATAAAATGGGGACAGATTGGGTTATCAGCAATATCAACAGGCGGCTTTTTGGGAGTGCTCATTTCAAATGAACAGATACTGTTATGGGCTGGTGGACTATGTTCAACAGCACTTCTTGCCCTAACAAGCTATCTGAAGGATAAGGACATTTCCACTGAAAAAACCGATCATATTAAGACTGCAAATAAGCTGTGGAAGGTAAGAGAAAAATATCTGTCACTTTTGACAGACTTTGACGAAATTAGTATTGAAGAAATAGTGCGCAAAAGAGATGAACTGTTGGATGAAAGTTCGGAAATTTACTGTGCTGCACCTTTAACTGATGGGAAAAGTTATGCTGCCGCCCAAGCTGCGCTTAAAACAAATGAAGAGCAATTCTTTACGCAGGAGGAATTAAACAAGATGCTTCCGGCGCATTTGAGAAAAAAATGAGTAAATGGGGGATGAATACATTGAGTTTGTATGTTCAAAGAAATGAAGAAGTAATATCAGCTGACAGCCGTTCTCTTATTTCAAAAAGATATTGCACTGTAACATCAGCAATGAACCGTGAGTTTTGGAATATAACAAGCGATAGACAAAATAGTATATATGTTGGCTCCTATGGAAGGGGAACTGCGATAGATACAAGTGATATTGATATTTTGATGTCCTTGCCGGAATCATATTACAACCAGTTCAACTCTGTTTATGGGAATGGTCAATCTCGTCTTCTGCAAGTAGTTAGGCAGGCTATTCTTGTTCGGTATCCAAGAAGTGAAGTAAGAGCAGATGGACAGGTTGTGAAGATCAATTTTTCAGATGGAATGTTCTTTGAAATTCTGCCGGCATTCAAAAATTGGGATGGCTCATACAGATATCCAGATACAAATATGGGTGGGAATTGGCGTTCAACTAATCCAAAAGCAGAACAGGATGCCATGAAAAACAAAAATATAAGCAGTAATGGACTGCTTTTTGACACTTGCAAGCATCTACGATATGTGCGAGATAACTATTTTAGAAGCTACCATTTGTCAGGAATAGTTATTGACAGCTTCGTTTATCAAGCAATAGGAAATTGGAGATGGCTTTCCTCTGGAGAAAGTTCAACTTCAGCAGCAGGTACATACGAGAAGATTCTTTTAGATTATTATAATCAGCATTTTATGTGGGGAGCGATGCCTCTTAGCGCACCAGGAAGCAATCAACAGGTGTCTACGGATAACAGCAGAGATTGCCTGGGTAAAGTTCTTAGATATATTGCTGGTTAAATACAGCAAGGGATAATGACAATAATTAGTAGGAAGGAGGAATTGTTATGACTGATACTCGAAAGAAAACCTCTATGTCGCAGGTGCTGGCAGATATAAAGCCTTACATAACGAAGAAGTTCATGGCGGCACCGTGTATAAATAATGTTTTGAAATCAGGGATGAGGTAGAAAGGAAAGTTCCATGACAAAAGATGAAGTAACAAAACTCAGGATGAACAGTCCGGAATCACTACAGTTTTTAAATAATGCTACAAAATTTTATAATTTAATGATGATGTATCGTTGTGCTATTCGGGAGATACAAACTAAGCTTGAGGTTTTGGATGATGAATTTTCAGTTGAGAACAATCGAAATCCTATTTCTTTTATAAAAACAAGAATTAAGAAGCCCAATAGTATTTATAATAAACTGCAGAAAATGGGACATGATTTTACAACAGAGAATATACAAACATATCTAAATGATGTAGCGGGTGTTCGAATAGTTTGTGCGTTTATTGATGATATTTATATGATATCTGATTTGATCACACAACAAGATGATATCAAAGTTATTGAAGTAAAGGATTATATAAAAAATCCCAAACCAAATGGCTATCGAAGCTATCACATGATTGTTGAGATTCCTGTATTTTTTGCTAAGGGTAAAACACCTATGCGTGTAGAACTTCAAATACGAACTAATGGGATGGATTTTTGGGCAACGTTGGAACATCAGCTTCGTTATAAAAAAGGCATTGAAGAAATGCCTGGATATGAAGAGATAAGTGAAGAATTACTTCATTCTGCAAGAGCTATCATTGATGCAGATAATGAAATGCAGAGAATAAAAGACAAAATTGGTATGTTCCACGAAATTTAAGCAGAAATTTGATCGAGTAGAAAGGTTGGAATATATATGAAACAAGATACTTTAGAAGGAAAAGCGAAAACAAAAAACGGAGTAAAACGATTGTGTTTTTCCATAGTCTGCATTCTTCTAGAAGTAGTTTTTATTATTACTATTGTAACACGCTTAAATGAATATGCAGAAATCATAAATCTATTTACAAGGATTTTAAGTGGAATTTTAGTTTTGGGATTGTATGCATCAGATAAGACATCCTCTATGAAAATGCCTTGGGTCATCTTAATTCTAATTTTCCCAATTATGGGTGTAGGCCTGTATTTGTTGATTGGTTTGAATGGCGGCACACATAAAATGCGTGAGCGATATGCAGAAATTGATAGCAAATTGTTACCAATGCTTTCCGATAATCAGGAGTGCTTAAACAGAATAAACGAAACGATTCCGAAGGCAGGAAATATTGCAAGTTATATACAAAGAAATTCGCAGTATCCAATCTATCAGAATACGGATATTGTGTATTTTGATGAAGCAGTGAAAGGATTAGAGGCACAGCTTAAGGATTTGGAGAAAGCACAAAAGTTTATCTTTATGGAATATCATGCGATAGAAGACGCTGAAGCATGGCATAAGATTCAAGATGTTCTGGAAGAGCGAGTAAAAGCAGGTGTGGAAGTTAGAGTATTCTACGATGATATGGGTTCTATAGGCTTTATTAACACAGATTTTGTGAAAAAAATGGAGGCAATAGGAATTCATTGCCGTGTATTCAATCCGTTTATGCCAGGTTTAAATCTGTTTTTGAACAATCGTGATCATAGAAAAATAACAGTTATTGATGGAAAAGTCGGATTTACAGGTGGATATAATCTAGCAAACGAATATTTTAATTACACACACCCGTATGGACAGTGGAAAGATACAGGTATTCGTTTAGAAGGAGATGCTGTTCAGTCGCTTACAGTGACATTTTTAGAAATGTGGAATGCTGTTAGTGAAAAAGCTACGAATGATACTGATTTTAGTAAATACATTATTCATTACGATTATAAAGCACAGCAAACAGGTTTTGTTCAGCCTTATGCAGACAGTCCTATGGATAATGAGCAGGTCGGAGAAGAAGTTTATATCAGTATGATAAATAAAGCTGAAAAATATTGTTGGTTTATGACTCCATATCTAATCATAACAGATGAAATGACGCATGCGTTATGTCTGGCTGCTAAGCGAGGGGTAGACGTAAGAATTATCACACCTGGTATCCCTGATAAAAAATTCATTTATAATGTAACTCGTTCTTTTTATCATGGATTAGTTAAACATGGTGTTCGTGTTTATGAGTGGACTCCTGGTTTCTGTCATGCAAAAATGAGTGTGGCAGATGACTGTATGGCAACTTGTGGAACAATTAATTTGGATTATCGAAGTTTATATCACCATTTTGAAAACGGCTGTTTTATGGCAGATTGTCAGGCAGTTGTGGAAATAAAAAATGATCTGATAAGAACGATGGGAGAATGTCGTGATGTGACAGACCAATATCAAACCGGACGAAGTGCATATTTGCGACTGGGACAATTATTTATGAGATTATTTGCTGGATTGCTATAAGAATCTGATGAAACGACCTTTCAAAAAACAGTTGATTTAGAAGTTAACTGTTTTTGAAAGGCCGTTTTTGCTATATCTAACAGTCTGTTGTACAAAGAAGATTTTGCATGGATGAAAAAACAAACCTTGTTGAGGTTAAATTGAGTTTTCCATTGTATTGTATTGCTAATGAATAAGAATAAGAAATAAAAAGGAATCAGGTGATGTACAATGAAAAAGCATAAAATATGTAAAATCCTTCTTGTTATACTGGCAATTTTTTTATGTGTGGCTTTTTATGAATTGCTCGGAATCTGCGTTGCATATAAAAAGCAGCCGGAAGTGTCCAATACAACCAAAAAAGAAACAAAAAATGGGTCATGGAACGAATGCAGTGAAAATACAGAACGGGCAGTAATCATAGAAAAGAATCCAGAAGCGCTTTTACAAAGAGTGCGTTTGATCAAGAATGCAAAAAAGGAAATTATTCTTTCTACTTTTGCATTTCAATCCGATGAAAGTGGAAAATTGATCTTAGGAGCACTGCATGATGCGGCAGACAGAGGTGTACATATTCGTCTGTTAGTAGATGGAATGGAGAGCTGGATTGATATGGAAGGAAATCCGTATTTCTATGGATTATCTTCCCATGAGAATGTTGAAATTAAACTGTATAATAAGGCCAATCCGTTGAAACCGTGGAAAATGATGGGTAGAATGCATGATAAATATTTGATTGCAGATGGAAAGAGATATATTCTTGGGGGAAGAAATACATACAATTATTTCCTGGGTGATTTTCCGGGACATAAGAACTATGACAGAGACGTGTTAGTGGTTTGCGATGAACCTGAGAAAGAAAATTCAGTTAACCAGTTGTTAGAGTATTTTGAAACGATATGGGAACAAGAAGACAGTGATTATTTTCATGACAATAAAAAACTGGCAAATAGAAAATCTGTAAAGAACGCAGTTTTAGAGCTGCAGAACGGCTATCAGAAATATTTTGAAGAGAATAAGGAAAGAATCTGCGATACCGATTACACGGACGAAACTTTTGAGACAGAAAAGATTGCATTAGTGTCAAATCCTATTCACACAGGTTCCAAAGAACCAGTAGTGTGGTATCAGTTGGGAGAATTGATGAAAAATGCAAAAAATCGTGTGAAGATCCACACGCCATATATTATCTGTAATGATATGATGTATAACACATGGGAGGAGATTGCAGAGAACGTTTCAGATTTTTCTATCATGACAAATTCAGTTGCGAATAATGGGAATCCATTTGGGGCTGCCGATTATGCGAAAAACAGAAATAGAATCTTAAGTACAGGAATTAATATCTGGGAATATGAAGGCGGTTATTCATACCACGGAAAAAGTATTCTGATTGACGATGATCTGTCTGTAATCGGTTCCTTTAATATGGACATGAGAAGTGCATATCTGGATACGGAACTGATGCTTGTAATTCGCAGTAAAGATATTAATAAACAGTTGGAAGAGGGCATGATGGAATATGAAAGAGTGTCCCGCCAGGTATTGGAAGATGGAACCTATCGTGATCCATATCATGTAGAGCCAATCGAATTAACAAAGAAACGTCAGAGAAAAATATTTTTGGTACAGCATCTGCTTGGATGGGCAAGGTATCTGTTTTAATAAGGAGGAAGGAAAACGTGTTTCAAATATTGATTGTAGAAGATGATAAAGAATTAAGCCAGCTATTCCAAAAAGTGCTTGAGAAGAATGGATATCAAGTCAAAAGTGCATCGGATGGAGCAGAGGCATTAGAAGTATTGGTTAAGGAATATATTGATCTGATCATTTCTGATATTATGATGCCGGTTATGGATGGCTATGAACTGGTGTCAGAACTTCGCTCAGCAGGATATCAGATACCAGTGCTTATGATCACTGCGAAAGGTTCCTTTGATGATATGCGCCAGGGATTTCTTTCGGGAAGTGACGATTATATGGTAAAACCGGTAAATGTGAATGAAATGGTTTTAAGAGTCGGAGCACTGCTTCGCCGTGCACAGATACTGAATGAACACAAAATTGTGATCGGTTCAACAGAGTTTGATTATGATGCAATGACGGTTACAACTGATAAGGAAAGTCTTGTTTTGCCTAAAAAAGAATTCCTGCTTTTATATAAGCTTGCAGCTTCGCCAGGCAGAATATTTACAAAACAACAGTTGATGGATGAAGTATGGGGATACGAGACGGAGGCAGACCCACATACGATAGAGGTACATATAGGAAGAATCAGAGAGCGTTTTAAAGATAACCCTGATTTTGAAATCGTAACAATGCGTGGAATTGGATACAAGGTGGTGAAAAAATAATGGAACAAAAGAAAGAAAAAGGATTGCGGATTCGATCCTGTCTGACTGGTGCAATCTGGCTGGCACTTGTATTTTCAACAGTCATATCTGCTTTATTATTTGCTTTTTTGAATCATTTTTTTAATCTGCCTGGTAGCATACCTGTGCTTGGCTGGCTTTTGATTTTCAATACATTGATTGCAGGGCTGATCACTTCCTTTATTAATGCAAAGTTACTGGAACCAATTACAAGACTTAGTAAAGCAATGAAGGAAGTTTCTCGGGGAGATTTTGAACAGCATTTGGAAACGAATAGCCGTATAGCAGAAGTTGGAGAATCTTATCAAAGTTTTAACGTTATGACAAAAGAACTTCGTGCAACAGAGGTGCTGCAGATGGATTTTGTATCTGATGTTTCTCATGAGTTTAAGACCCCGATTAATGCCATTGAAGGATATACAATGCTGCTTCAGGGAGAAGAACTGTCTCCGGATCAAGAGGAATATGTAGAAAAAATCTTATTTAACACCCAAAGACTTTCCGGATTGGTTGGTAATATTTTGCTGTTATCCAAGTTAGAGAATCAGAATATACCAATGAAAAAAACGGAATATCGTCTGGATGAACAGATCCGCCAGGCAGTTCTTTCATTGGAAACAAAATGGACAGAAAAAGAAATTGGTTTTCAGGTAGAATTGGAGGAAGTTAAATATACTGCGAATGAAGGACTTTTTATGCATATCTGGATAAATCTTTTAGATAATGCGATTAAGTTCAGCCCTTCAAAGGGGACAATTACGATGTTTCTGAAACAAGAACAGGATTCTGTTAAGTTCATTCTGGAAGATGAAGGACCAGGAATAGAGGATGATGTAAAATCCAGAATATTTGACAAGTTCTATCAGGTAGATGGATCTCATAAAGCAGAAGGAAATGGCCTAGGTCTTGCACTTGTAAAACGGATTGTAGATAGTGCCGGAGGAACAATCAAAGCAGAAAACCGTGAATATGGTGGATGCAGATTTGTTATAGAGCTGCCAAAGCAGAAAGATGAGATTATCTAGTTTTAAGATAAATTAGAAGATGAGAGGATTTATATGACATTTTATCAGGAGTTGCAGTTAAATCAGGCAGGTTCTAAAAACCTGTTGAAAAAGAGTGAAACACTAAAAGAAAAACTATATCATATGTGGGTATATCTGGTGAAGATAGCTGCTACAATGGCATTTTGTTTTTTCTTTGTTAGTATTTTCAGCATCTTATTTGGAAATGAGAACAGCATTGTAGGTGTAGTAGTCTTATTATGTCTCATGGTGTTTAGGAATGCGGATCTGGGGATCCACACCGGACAATCTACGATGCTTTTGGCTTTGTTCTTTGTAATTATGACTGTATGTCCGCATTTAGCAAATCAGTTTTCACCGGTATTGGGAATGCTGTTAAATATTGCGGCACTGGCTGTGTTGATTCTGTTCGGATGCCATAATCCATCCATGTTTAATCAATCTACATTGGTTCTTGGGTATCTGCTGCTATATGGTTATGATGTTACGGGAAAAAGCTATCAGATGCGATTAGTCGGAATGGCTTTAGGTGCAGCACTTACCTGCTTCGTATTCTATCGAAATCATAAAAACAGAACTTATAAAAGAAATCTGAAAGATCTGATACAAGAATTTGATATCACTTCTTCCAGAACAAAATGGCAGATATGTCAGATTTTATGCGTACCGATTGTCCTTTGCATTGCAGAACTTTGTAATATGCCACGTGCAATGTGGGCTGGTATTGCGGCCATGTCCGTGATTTTGCCGTCTATGGAAGATATGCACTACAGAGTCCGTAAAAGGATTGTCGGAAATATTGCAGGTGTTATATGTTTTACAGTATTATATTTTCTGCTTCCTTCGTCAATCTATGCATATATAGGAATTCTTGGTGGAATCGGTGTAGGATTTTCAGCACAATATGGCTGGCAGGCAGTATTTAACACATTTGGTGCTTTAGCCATTGCTGCAGAGACATATGGACTACAAGGAGCGGTTAGTCTTAGAGTGAGTCAAAATGTTTTTGGTGTTGTGTTTGCTTTAGCATTTTGTGTTATTTTTTATTGGTTTATGCCTAAAAAAAAGGAAAGTGAGGTGACCGTACATGCAGAGTGAAGTGAATAAGGAAGAAAATTTGAATAGAATTATTACGGTTCCTAATCTTCTTTCTTTTTTCGGCTTTGTCTGATTCCGGTAATTATATGGAGTTATTGTGTAAAGAAAAATCCTCTGTTAGCTGGTGAAATCTTATTGCTGTCTGGTCTTACGGATCTTGCTGATGGATATATCGCAAGAAGATTCCATAGGATTAGTAATTTAGGAAAAATACTTGATCCGGTGGCTGATAAGCTGACACAGGCAGCGATGTTAATCTGTCTGTTTACTCGTTTTCCGCATGTGCTTCTTTTAATCGTAATAATGGCAGGTAAGGAGCTGTATATGGTAGTCAGTGGATGTCTTGTGATACAAAAGACAGGAAAAGTACATGGTGCAGACTGGCATGGAAAGATAGTAACCTTTTTATTATATGGAACTGCAGCGGTGCATATTATATGGTTCCACATTACACCGATGGTATCAGATCTGTTGATTGGTTTGTGCGCTATAATGATGGTCATATCGGTCGCTCTGTATATTATCCAGAATACCAGGACTCTTAAGGAAGAGACTGTATAAGCAATTTTATATGCGATACAGTTTCTTTTGTCAGGAAATTTCGGAGCAATTTTAACCGTTCTTTGTTCATCGGTTGCAGGACTTCCGGTGCCATTTGCACCAGTACATTTACTCTTCATTAATCTTTTGACGGATAGTCTTCCGGCAATTGCGTTAGGATTAGAGCCGGATAGAAGTGAAGTGATGAGTGAAAAACCGAGATTGGCAGATGAGTCGATATTGACAAAAGATTTTCTTAGCAAAATCGGTCTGGAAGGTTTGGTAATTGGAGCAATGACAATGATCAGTTTTTTGACAGGATACAACCAGAATGGTACATTGCTTGGAAGCACGTATGCTTTTGGAACTCTTTGTCTGGCACGTTTGTTTCATGGATATAATTGCAAATCAGATCATCCGGTCATTTTTACAAAAGGTCTCTTTCATAACAAGTGGCTTCAGGGAGCATTTGTGTTAGGTGCAGTACTCATTACAACAGTACTGACGGTTCCTGGTTTCCATAACTTATTCAAAGTGGAAACGTTGAATCTGATGCAGCTTGGATGTGTATATTTATATGCTTTTGCAAGCCTTCTGATTATTCAATTACTTAAGTGTATACGTATGAAACTAAGAAAAAGAGGGGAAAGATAGTGGATTTAAGTAGATGTTCTATGAAAAAAATTCGAGAACTGATTGTGTTTACGGCATTTCTTGTAGTTGCTTTGTGGAAATTCGATGTGGTGATTGAAGTGCTGAAGTCAATATGGAAAATTGTGTTTCCTTTTGCGCTTGGTGGTGCAATTGCCTTTGTGATTAATGTACCAATGAGTTTCCTAGAAAAGAAAATGCTCGGAAAGATAAAAGAAAATAATAAAATAGGAAAAAAAGCTGCGAGACCGATAAGCCTGCTTCTTACAATTATATTGGTAGCAGGTGTCATTATATTGGTAATGTTTGGTGTGATTCCACAGCTTACACAGACCATGGGAAATCTGATGACGAGTATTTCAGATTTTATTCCACAGATGCAAAACTGGATTCGAGAATTTTCACATGATAATCAGGATATTATGAAATTGGTAGATCAGCTGCAGTTTCAGCCTGATCAGGCAATTAAATGGGGAATAAGTCTTCTTGGAAACGGAGTCGGAAATATGATGAATACGACGATGTCAGCAGTAGGTTCCATTGCCAGTGGATTAGCGACCTTTTTTATTTCGTTTTCCTTTGCATGCTATATTCTTTTTCAGAAGGAAAAATTACATTTACAGGTAAGAAAAGTGATTTTCGCTTTTATTCCAAAACAAAAAGCAGATGCAATTCTTAACATATGTTCGCTGACATATCGGACATTTGCAAATTTTCTTGCAGGGCAGTGTCTGGAAGCAGTAATTCTCGGAATGATGTTTGTTATCACGCTAAGTATTTTAAAAATGCCATATGCACTTTTAATTGGAATTTTGATCGCGTTTACCGCATTGGTTCCTATCTTTGGAGCCTTTATTGGCTGTGCCGTGGGAAGTTTTCTGATCTTTATGGTAAATCCAAAACAGGCAGTTTTATTTATTATAGTTTTTCTGCTTTTGCAGCAGATAGAAGGTAATCTGATCTATCCTCATGTGGTTGGCGGATCAGTAGGACTTCCATCAATTTGGGTACTGGCGGCAGTTACAATCGGCGGAAATCTTATGGGAATTATAGGTATGCTGATTTTCATTCCACTTGTATCGGTATTTTATACTATATTCCGGGAGTTCGTATATCTGCGCCTAAAAAAACAACATATAAAACGAGTAACGAGAACGGATGTGGAAGAGTATGCGGAGGAGGAAATTGCGTCATCCTTTATTGTGCCGAATGAAAAATAATGATGTGATACAAATATAAATGAAGTGTAATGCCGATTATTAAGACGTTATAAAAATAGATTACGAAGGAAGAAGATATTATGAAGAAAATAGGAATCATGACAGACAGCCACAGTGGAATTTTGAGTGAAGAAGCGCAGAGACTCGGAATTAAGGTACTACCGATGCCTTTTTATATCGGAGAGAAAGTGTATCGTGAAGGAGTAGATCTTTCCAGAGATGAATTTTATGATATGCTTCGAAAGGGCGTAGATGTATCTACATCTCAGCCGTCACCAACAGAAGTTATGGATATGTGGAAAGAGATGCTGAAAGAATATGAGGAGATTGTTTATATTCCTCTTAGCAGTGCTTTAAGCGGGTCCTGTATGACAGCAGAAGCCATGGCAAATGAAGATGAATTTGCCGGTAAGGTGTTTGTCGTAGATAACGGTCGTGTGGCAACCCCGATGCATCGTTCTGTTCTTGATGCAGTAGAAATGGCAAAAGAAGGATACAGTGTAGTCGAAATCAAGAAAATTCTTGAAGAAACCAGAGAAAAAATGACAATTTATATCGGGCTCAGCACACTGAAATATCTCAAAAAAGGAGGAAGAGTCAGCTCTGTGACAGCTTTGGCAGCAGATGTCCTGAGTATCAAACCTGTTATGCATTTCAGCACAGGAAAGCTTGATATCTACCAGAAATGCCGTGGTATGAAGAAATCACGTAAAGTTATGATCGATGCAATGAAGCATGAGCTGGAAACGAATTTCCGAGAAGAATATGCTGCTGGTAAAGTGTACCTGATGGCGGCGTCCAGCAGTACCGATGAAGTGACAGAAGAATGGGTAAACCAGATTAAAGAAAGTTTCCCGGGAATGGAAGTCATGTGTGATAAACTTTCCTTCGGTTTGTCCTGTCATATCGGTCCGGATGGACTGGGAATCGGATGCACCTGTAAGCCAGTGTAAAAAACTGCTCCGGAGAAGATAAAATAAAAGATTAGGGTGTCAAAAGGTTTATAGCCTTTGATATAAATTTGTACCTTGAAAACTTAACACGATATGTAAAAACATTGGATTCTTTGGTAAAATGTAGGTAGCATTTTATGAGGTGATCTATATGTCTTTTGTTAAAAATGATAATCAACAGCTTACTGTTTTAGACAGTACTTTTAATCTTACAGAACGCGAAAAACGAATGTTAGAAAAATCATGGGCAAAAATTTTGCAGACAAAGTTTTTCCTGCTATTGATGAAAATATTTTTTCTGTTCTTTACAGTAAAAAAGCATCCAGACCTAATACTCCGGTCAATGTGATTGTTGGGGCACTGATTCTTAAAGAAGCTCTTAATGTTACTGACGATGAGATCGTTGAAGCTATGGCATTTGATATCCGCTATCAGTATGCACTGCACACAACCAGTTTTGAAGAGCAGCCAATTAGTGACAGAACCCTCAGCAGGTTTAGAGCAAGAGTTCTTTCTTACGAAACAGAGCATGATGTTGATCTTTTCATGAATGTGTTGTAAAAATGGCAAAAGAAATATCTGATTTTATGGATATCACTCCGGATTGGCTTACTTGTCAACTGTTTTTTGTAATATTTTTAAAGTTTTTAGGTATAAAAACAGTGGCTTTCTATGACAGAAAACCACTAAAATGATGCTTAACTGAATGGCATTGCTTTATCACCACTTTGAAAATGGTTGTTTTATGGCGGATAATCAGACAGTTTTGGATATAAGAGATGATCTGGGAGCAACCATGAATGAATGCAGGGAAGTGACCGAAAAGTACCGCACAGGACGGAGTGCATATTTACGGCTCGAACAGTTGTTTATGCGATTGTTTGCAGGATTATTATAGCAGAAAGAAGAGGTGTTCGATATGTGTACAGCAGCAACTTACAAAACAAAAGATTTTTATATGGGCAGAACGCTTGATTATGAATTTTCCTATGGGGAACAGATCACGATAACGCCAAGAAATTACGAATTTGATTTCCGGTTTGCCGGGAAGATAAAAAGCCATTATGCTTTGATCGGAATGGCATTTGTTGCAGAAGGTTATCCGCTTTATTATGATGCTGTTAATGAAAAAGGCCTTGGAATGGCAGGTCTTAATTTTGTCGGCAATGCGGCATATGAAGAGGCTTTGCCGGAAGATGAAACAGAAGTCAGCCAGGTGGCACAGTTCGAGTTCATCCCATGGACCCTTACACAGTGTGCTACTGTAGCAGACGCGAGAGAGAAGCTGGCAGCAATGAGACTGACAGGTACAGCATTCAGTGAACAGCTGCCGACAGCACAGCTTCACTGGATCATTGCAGACAAAGACTCCTGTATCGTTGTTGAGTCTATGAAAGATGGGCTGCATGTATATGATAATCCGGTAGGAGTGCTTACCAATAATCCACCATTCCCGAGTCAGATGTTTGCACTGAATAATTATGCCGGAGTATCCAGAAAACAGCCGGAGAGTACTTTTGCAGGAGTATTACAGCTTGATGCATATAGCAGAGGAATGGGTGGAATGGGAATACCTGGAGATCTTTCCAGCCAGTCAAGATTTGTGAAAGTTGCCTTTACAAAATTAAATTCGATCTCCGGTGAAGAAGAGGATGAGAGTGTAAGTCAGTTCTTCCATATCTTAGGATCCGTAGATCAGCAGCGTGGATGCTGTGAGGTGACAGAAGGCAAATATGAGATCACGATATACACGTCCTGTTGTAATACAGCAAAAGGTATTTACTATTATACGACTTATGATAATCATCAGATCACAGCGGTTGACATGCATGCGGAAAATCTGGATTCAGATCAGCTGATCTGTTATCCGCTTCTGTCCAAGGGCGAAGTCAGATGGCAGAATAAATAATACGAAAATGCACGGAGAAAGCATAACGCAGAACAACAGGAGGACAATATCGAGATTGTATGGAATGCAGATGTTAGGTTGATAATTGTGCAAGCACCGCCTGCACAATTTGTGCAACAAAAAAGAGGAGCCAGTCCAGACTCCTCAAAGGTACGTTATTTCAAAAAGTTGCTCTTGTGTTCCAGCGCGTGCAGATTATAGCCAAGTGTAGCCAGGTGCGCTACCTTCAGCGCAACCAGATTGATGTCGGTGGACATCGCACTGGCGATCTGCTCGGCTGTGTATCCATACTCATAGATGTAGCGAAGAACTTCATCGCTGTCCATCAGGATCTCTGCCGCTACGATGTTGGCTTCATATTCCGGTTTGGATTTCATGTCGTAGAGCATGAACTCATGAATCGGGGTGGTTTTCGCCATATTCCGGTGAAGCTGGTCATGCCCTAATTCATGTGCGCACACGATGCGCAGCATATTTTCATCCAGACTGTTATTCAGGAAAATAAAGCGATTCCGCTTAATCACCCGGTACATTCCCTTCAGGGAACCAAAATTTTCGCAAAGCATGACATTGATACCAAGCTGCCTTGCAATTTCAAAAGGGTCTCTGGAACCGCAGCGTTTTACCAGTTTCTCACCGACCAGTGAAAGCTGTTCCGCATTCATCATACCACCTCCAGTTTACAGTATAGCGAAAAGTGTGTACGATAAATATCACTGATCGGATTTTTTACGCCTCGTTTTCGGGGCGTATTTTTTATTGTTCTCTTTGGCAATCCAGTAGGCATCGGTCAGAGCTTTATAAGC
Source organism: Faecalibacterium sp. IP-1-18 (assembly GCF_023347355.1). Classification (NCBI taxonomy): domain Bacteria; kingdom Bacillati; phylum Bacillota; class Clostridia; order Eubacteriales; family Oscillospiraceae; genus Faecalibacterium; species Faecalibacterium sp. IP-1-18. The sequence continues at coordinate 2,595,895 of NZ_CP094472.1, read as the reverse complement.
TCCTTCGATGGCATCTTCGCTTAATTCGCCGCCAGCGAACATACCGGTCACTTCGCTGACCAGTTCTTCAATATCTTTCGCTGCTTTTGCGCCGCCTTTTTCATGGGCTTCTACAACATAGGTGCCGCTGCTTCCCAGCAGATACTCAGTAGTAGTATTCAGTGCATCTGCGATCTTCTGGATCGTAACCATATTGGATGGTTTACGGCTGCCAAGCTCATAATTCTGAATTGTGCGGGCGGTTACACCGGCCTTCTCTGCAAGTTCTACCTGAGTTAAATTGGCTTCTGTTCTTTTTTCTTTCAACCTTTCTTTGAAGACCATAGGAATACCTCTTTCTTTTTTGATTACGAACACGAACACTTTTTCATAAAAATCTATTGACACGAAAAACTGTGCTTGCTATAATGACGATGAAAACACGAAATACAATTCGTGTAATTATAGTATCACAAGAAATGCTGTGTGTCAATGCGTTCGTGAAAAGTTGTTCGTGCTTTCACGAACGGAGAGGAGGAATACGGGATGCAAAGGGTGATTCTTCATTGTGATATGAATAACTTCTATGCCTCTGTCGAGTGTATGCTGAACCCGGAACTGAAGAACAAGCCGGTGGCAGTGTGCGGTTCTGTGGAGGAACGGCATGGCATCGTACTTGCGAAGAACTATGCAGCAAAGGCGTTTGGCGTTTCCACGGGAGAGGCAATCTGGCAAGCAAAGCAGAAGTGCCAGGATCTTGTGATCGTGGAGCCGCACTATGAGCAATATATGAAGTTTTCAAAGCTGGCTCGTGGGATATACGGTCGCTATACCGATCAGATCGAGCCGTATGGGATGGACGAATGCTGGCTGGATGTGACCGGAAGCGGCTGCATGGGAACCGGATTTGAAATCGCAGATGAGATTCGCAGAACGGTTAAGTTTGAATTGGGACTTACGATTTCCGCAGGAGTGAGCTTCAATAAGATTTTTGCCAAGCTTGGGTCGGATATGAAAAAGCCGGATGCGATTACCTGCATCGAAGCAGATTCGTTCCAGGAGAAGATTTGGTGTCTTCCCGCCTCTGACTTGCTTGGAGTCGGCAGAGCGACCGAGAAGGTTCTGTCCGGTTATGGGATTCATACCATTGGAGAGCTTGCTGCAACATCGGATGATTTCTTGAAGTGCCGCCTTGGAAAGAATGGACTGGCGATTAAGAAATATGCCAATGGACTGGATGATTCGCCGGTTATGCGTTCCGATTATGTCTCCCCAGTAAAGAGCATTGGGCACGGAATAACGACCATGCAGGATTTGGAGAATAACGCCGAAGTCTGGTGTGTCATGCTGGAACTGGTGCAGGAGATCGGAACCAAGCTGCGAGCACATAAAAAGAAAGCTGGCGGAATAGCGATTTCCATCCGCAACAACGAGCTTTACACGAAAGAGTGGCAGTGCCGGATTGGTATTCCGACACAAAGCCCTACCTATCTGGCGAAAACCGCATTTGCACTGTTTGCAAAGAACTATCAGTGGGAGCATCCGATTCGTTCAGTGACGGTTCGGGCAATCAACCTGTTTGAAGAGGATTGTCCGATACAATACGACTTATTCACCGACGTGAAATCACTGGATCGCCAGGAACGGCTGGACGCAGCGATTGAGCAGATTCGATTCCGATTCGGGAAAGATGCGATTAAAAATGGGGTACTTTTTCAGAAAAGCAAGATGCCGACAGAGCGAAAAGTGGATTTGGTTATGCCGACAGGAATGATTGGTTAATACAGCACCGGTAGAATCTGGTGAGTTCTTTGCTAAAAGAAGTCAACACATTCGCCGGTTTGCAGAGGAGGAGCGTAGAATATGTCGGAACAGAAATGTAGAAAAGTATATGTACCTGTGAACTTAGATGTGGATGCAGAGGGAAATATTCGCCCGCGCCTAATTCGATGGATTGACGGACGGGTGTATGAGATCGACCGATTGAAGCATAAGTGCCGAGCTTCTTCCACGAAAGTGGGCGGCTGCGGAATTCGTTATACGGTCATGATCGGTGGGCATGAGAGTTTTCTGTTCAACGAAGATGAAAAATGGTTCGTTGAGGCAAAGGAGCAGTGCCTATGATCCTTTCACAGAAAAAAATAGAAGAAATCGCTGTTGCAGTGATAAGAGATTTTCAAAAGTCCTTTTTCGGCAGCGAAGCAGATGATCCGGCAAGATTTGCGCTTCCGACACCCATTGACCAGTTTGCATCCGATTATCTGAACCTGAAGGTGTCATTTCAAAAGTTGTCCTCGGACGGAAGCATCTATGGTCTGACCGCGTATGTGGATACAGAATATCAGATAGAGGTTGATGGAAGTCAGAGGAGCATCTTCCTGAAAACTAATGATGTGGTTCTGGACAAGAGTTTCATTGAACCAGAGAATATTCGGAAACTCTGCGGAAAACGCAGATTTACGCTGGCACATGAGTGCGCTCACCAGATATTGTTTCAGCTGGATGCCGATGACCGAAAGATAGCCTGCCATAAGAGACCGGAAGTGAGGAAAAAAGGTTCCCGCGTTCTGAGAACGCAGGAAGATTGGAACGAGTGGCAGGCCAATTCGCTGGGAGCTGCCATCCTGATGCCCCAGTCAGAAGTGGATCGGGCGATGTGGTTCATCAACAGCAGAAAGCCTCTGACATGTTATGGATGGCGTTTTTATAACAAAGACCAGGTGAAGATAGATACTTTCTGTGGTGTCTTTGGCGTTTCGAGATCGGCAGCTGCTATCCGCTTGGAACAACTGGGCTATCTGAACCGGAAAAAGGATTATGAATATCGTGATCCATTGGAGGTGTGGCCATGAGCAGGAATATCAGAGTATCGGAACCATCTGCGGAAATGCAGATTAAAATCATCCGGGCAAAGGATGCGATTGCTTCGCAAAAGCCCAGGATTGTCAGGTGCCCTTATTGCCGACACAATTCAATCATCGTCTTTGAGGATACCAGAGGACATGTGCAGACCAAATGTAAGGCCTGCGGACGCGAGACCGTCTTCAATGTTTTGGAGATGAGAAGATTACGAAGATTGCAGCGCTACTATTCGTCTTTGAATGGTTGAGATGACAATAAATAACCCTATTAACACAATTTTATAAGTCATAGCTGTGCTGTGGAGCCGCTGACAGGCGAAGTCTTCCGAATGCCGCATGAGACAGAATTATGGGATACCCATGTTCTGTTTTATCGGCACAGGATTTTTCTTCACCGTCATGCGGCTCTTTTTTTGACCTTCCGTCGATCCGGTTCTGTACCGGCTGTGCGGAAGGAGAAACGTATGTATTTTGACGCAAAAGAGTTTGGTAAGAGACTTCACGATGTTCGCACTTCCCGTGGCATTACGCAGGAGGAACTGGCGGTTCGCCTGGGCCTGGCAAGCAAGCAGCATGTCAGCCGCATGGAGAACGGTGAACGCAGCTGCTCTATTGACTTGCTGATTGAACTGTCCTGCATCCTCCATGTCAGCACGGATTATCTTCTGATGGGCAGCGAGCCAAGCAAAGAGGAAGTCAAAAATGATCTTCTTAGTATTATTTCGGAGCTGTCTACGATTGCGAAAAAAATCTAAAAAGCATTAGGTGCAATATAACTGCTGACGGCGTAGAATCATGGTGGCTATCTTGGTGGATACCTTGATGGGTGTCATCCTCTAAGTTATCATGGGTTGCGTCATAGGACTTATCATTGGCTGTACCCATGATAGAGTGAGCATGAGTGATTTGAGCACCCTCACTGCCGTGGGCAATAAGGTGGATACAAAGATTCAAAACTGTGTGTGGGATGTCCGGCGATTTATCTTGCTCACTAACTTGGTCATTGACTAAGTTTTTCTGACTAAGTTGGTAATTTACATTTTTCAAGATGACTCTGAAATCTGTTGCCGTTGAGAAAATTTTCGGATTATATGCCGCTGTATATCCAGGCGGCTTTTCGGTTTCCCTGACGATTTTGCGTAGGCCGCTTCCATGACGCTCCATGTATTTCATGCGGTGGAACGGGTCAGCAATCACAGGGCTTGCCATATTGAACGGATACTTTTTAGTGTCAAAAACAAATCAGAAAATAAAAACGGAAAATCCGTTGATATTTTCTTATTTGCGGCGTATAATAAGATTATAAGAAAATAAAAACGAAAAAACTGTTTTTAGAGGAGGACTACCTATGAAAATACTCCGCATCACCGCACAAGGACTCCCATTATTCAAAAAAGACTTGGATATTTGCTTTTATACGCAGCAACGTGTTTGCGAAGAGGACAAAGATAGTCTTTACCGTTTGACGGATAACTACTATCTCCACTCTGCCTGTGCTTTCATTGGAATTAACGCATCTGGCAAGACTTCGGTATTAAAGGTCATTAGCTTGGCCTTAAATATTGTGAAAAATGAGCCCATCAATCATGTGGAGGCAAAAAGCATTCTTGGCGGAGCGAAGAATGTTACAATCCGCACATATTTTTATGATAAGCGTAGCTACGTCTGCTGCTTGGAAACTGTAATTGCGGCAAAGAAGTCGAAAACAGGGGAATATGTGTATTCGATTCTGTCTGAAAGCCTTTGGGAAAAACCGATTGCAACCGTTAAGTCGAAAAAGTATCTGACAGATTTTACAGGAATGAAGCCTGTAGAGCAGCGCAATAGCGATGAAGCATACCTTTCTGATGATGTCAGCTTTGTCATTGCACATAATAAAAAAGCGAATGATACAGTGGAAATATTCAGCCTGCTTTCCTATACGAATGTGAATGTGCTTCCATTTACCGAAGATATTCCATTGGAGGTAATTGCATTTCTCGATCCGACCATTGAGAAATTGTGTTTTGAGCAGACAGAGGGAAAAACATTTATCCACTTGAAGTTTAAGGATGAAGAAGAGATTATCCTGAATAATCCGGCAGACCTTGAGCAGTATCTGTCCTCTGGTACGATTAAGGGTATTATTACATTCTCGATGGTAAAGGAAGTTCTTCATTCAGGTGGTTATCTTCTGGTAGATGAAATAGAGAATCATTTCAACAAGGAAATTGTAACGACCTTAATGCGCTTCTTTATGGACAGCCGACTGAACAAAAATGGCGGAACGCTTATTTTCACTACGCATTATCCGGAACTGCTGGACGAATATGACCGAAATGACGGAATTTGTATCGTTAGAAACCGTAATGGCATTACAGCAGAAAATTTGAGCTATATATTGAAACGTAATGATATTAAAAAGAGTGATGCTTACCAGAGCGGCTTCCTTGAGGGAACAACGCCAGCATATGAAGCGTATATGCGCTTGAAGAAAAGCCTGGCTGCTTCAATCAATTAAGGAGGCGGCAGAATGGAATTAGCAAAATACAAGGCGTGTATATGTGAAGGCTCTGCCGAAGAAGCTATTATCGACATACTGGTTGATAATGATCTTCTGATTTTCAAAAGAGAAGAAATGCTGGAAGAATGTGTTATCCGTTGCAGAAGTGCTAAACGATTCGAGGAGCGATACTTACGGAAAGGATTCGATGAGCAGATTTCGGTGATACGGATTTTGGATTCTCGTAGAGAGGAATTTCGATTGAGTAAAGCATATGAGCAGAAAATTGACGTGGTAAATGTCATTACTGCTCCAGAAATTGAAATGCTGATTATTCATGCGGAAGGAGCATATGATCAGTTTAAGCGTTCTGGAAAAAAACCAAGCGAATTTTGTAAAACAAATCTTCGGATGCATGATGTGAAGTCGTATGATTTTGTGAAGCAGTATTTCAGTAATCCTCAGCTCTTGGTGAAAGCCATAAAAGAGTATCGCAGAACAGCCAATATCCCCAAAGGAGAATACAGCTTGTCTGATTTGCTGAGATGAGCGTTGCTTTTTTGATACATTAGCCGTGACTCAAATGGTCACCAGGAGATAAACGGGTACCAGTTTACAGAAAACAGAATAGAATCGTCTTTGATGCCTCGTTGGGAAACCAACGGGGTATTTTTTTGCCTCAATCTGGCTGTATAGAACACTGAAAAAGTCAAAACGAACCGTATGTAGTCCTGCAAGGACAACCAAAGTGCGCCTACGAGGCCAACGCGAAACCGGAGGATTCTTGTTAAACTTACTTTGTAAGGACGAAAGTCCGGATGTCCCTTGAAAACTGAATACTCATTCTTCAGGTACATTCCTGTTTGGTCAAGCCTTCGACTGCACGCCATGAAGCCCATCGGGGCGATAGCGGTTTCGCAGAAGCAAATGCCGGATTGCAACCGGCGGCGGTGTTAAAGCCAGACAGGGACAATGATACTTCCGTAATTCGCGGTCCGGCCATAAGGAAGGCGGGATGGTTAAATTCCAATGGAGCAGTGAAGCACACTGCCGCCTGTGAGAAATCCTACATCTCTGGGGTGATAAGAAAAAGTACAGAGAAACCATATTTTCAGAAAGTACTGCCGGGTGCTGTATCAGCATGATACCTGGCAGGCTTTATCCATATCAGTGTATGGAGATTGGAGACAACAGCAAATGAAAGAAAATTGGGTTTATCGGCGAGGTGATTTATATCTCGCCAATCTCGGTGTTCCGGTCGGATCAAAGCAGGGCGGTGTTCGTCCTGTTGTGGTTCTTCAGAATGATGTCGGCAATTATTATTCACCGACGATCACAATTGCTCCGCTGACATCGAAAATTGAGAAGAAGCGAAAGCAGCCAACGCATTTCTTTCTCCGTAAAGCAAAGGGACTGGCAAAACCGTCTATGGTATTGGCAGAACAGCTCGACACCTGCGACAAGATATGCGTGATTCGCTATCTTGGGCGGGTAAGTAAGGGGCAGATGCGTGGGATTGATGAAGCTGTAAGGATTCAGCTTGGTTATTACATTCCGGAACAGTCAGAGAAAAAAAGACAGGGCAAATGCCGAAAGGATGGCGAAGAAGGCGATGGATAAACTGATTACAAGGAAGGAAGCAGCCAGTATACTGGGAATCAGCGTAAAAACACTGGATGCTGCAAGAACAGACGGTTTGATCTCCTATGTTCAGTATGTGGAAAATGGCTGCGTTTATTTCACGGAAGTGGGGATTCAGGAGTACATTGCAAAATGTACGCACCGTGCAAAACCGATGGAACGTGCTGCGACATATCGCAAACCTCGAAGCTTTCGGCGGTGAAAATCGACATCGTTGAGTATGGACGATGAATCCGCAATAATGAAAGCATCAACAGGATTGGAGGTAATGATATGGCGGCAAGAAGAATGATGCTTCCCGATTATGGTACGGTGAGTATGAAGGGAACGCAATATTATCGAACCCGTGTAACAGATCAGCAGGGACGGCGGGTTTCCTTATATGCAAGAACGAGAGAGGAACTGTACCAGAAGGAACAGGAAGCGATCCAGCAGATTAAGAACAAGACGTATCGCCGCAGTACACCTACAGTGGAGGAGTATTGCGAGAAATGGCTGCTGATGCAGTCGGCACAGATCAGGATGACAACGCTGATTGACTATACATCGAAAGTGAAGAACTACATCATCAAGCCATTGGGCGATATGCATATGGGAGATGTAACAGCAGATGACATTCGCCTGGCACTGTTGGCGGCATCGAAAAAGTCGGCATCCGTGTACAAATCAGTGAACGTTCTATATAAGTGTATTTTCACGGCAGCAATGGAGAGTAAGATCATTGATGAGAATCCGACCATCTATCTGAAGAAGAATGTGGGCGGGATTCCCCAGAAGGATCGCCTCCCGCTTACGGATGAGCAGGTGGATAAGCTGCTGGATGCCATTTACGGCTTACCGCCGTATGTGTTCGTGATGCTGGGGCTGTACGCAGGATTGCGGAGAGAAGAAATCCTCGGACTTCAATGGGATTCGGTGTATCTTGATTGCGAGGCTCCGTACCTTACCGTTCGGAGAGCCTGGCATACGGAGCATAATCGTCCGGTGATTCTGACAGAGCTGAAAACAAAGGCAGCGCATCGGAATGTCCCTCTGCCGGACAATCTTCTGGAATGTCTGAAAGAGGCGAAGAATACATCGACATCGGATTTTGTGGTTGCAAACCGGGATGGAGACCCGTTGTCCTATACGCAGTTCAAGAGATTATGGCAGTATATCGTAACCCGTACCACCAAGGAACGCTGCTATTACCGCTATGAAGATGGCAAGAGGGTGAAACATACGGTGAAGCCGGTTCTGGGGCAAAAGGCAGCACACAATGGAAATGTGGTTTACAGTCTGGACTTTGAGGTGACTCCGCATCAGCTGCGGCACACCTACATTACGAATCTGATTCATGCTTCGGTTGATCCGAAGACGGTTCAGTATCTTGCCGGTCATGAAAGCAGCAAGATCACCATGGATATTTACGCCAAGGTGAAATATAATCGCCCAGAGCAGCTCGCAGGAGTGCTGGAAGATGCTTTTGCATCGTGGGATTAAGAGTAAATCAGAAAGAAATTAGGGCAGGGATGGTCAAAAATCCCTGCCCTTTTTACATACATTCGACATCCTTGAAGGAAGTGCTGTACGCCATGATAATAAAAGTGACAACACGCAATGTATGAAGATAGATAGGAGGAGAACACATGGCTAAAGGGAAAAAGCGTCCTGCTGAACTTCCGGAATACGGAACAGTGATGATGAAAGGGGTACAGTATTACCGCACCCGGATTACAGATGCAGACGGAAAGAGAGTGGCGATTTATGGGCTGACACGCGAAGAATTGTATGACCGGGTGGAAGATGCCCAGAAGAAAATCGCGGAAGTGGTTTTCCATAGAGAGAATCCGACCGTGGAAGAGTACTGTGAAAAATGGTTGCTGATGCGGTCTGGAACGGTAAGAACTAATACGTTGGAAGGATACGCACGGATGGTGAATCGGTACATCGTGGGTCCGATTGGACAGATGTATATGGACGAGGTGACCACAGATGACCTGCGGCTGCTGATGGTTCCGTTATCAAAAGGTTCTTCCGGAATGTATGGTCAGCTCAATATGCTGATTAAGAACATTTTTAATTCAGCAGAAGAGAGCAAGGTGATTAAAGAGAATCCATCCAAAACGATTTGCGCAAGAGGCGGAAAGCCAGCGAAACGGCGCGAGGCTTTGACGGATGAACAGACTGCCATTTTGCTGGATAGCATTCGTGAGCTTCCACCGTATGTCTTCGTGATGATCGGTTTGTACGCGGGATTGCGTAGAGAAGAGATCCTTGGATTAAAATGGGACTGCGTATTCCTGGATGAAAAAACGCCGTACATTTCGGTAAGGCGTGCATGGCATGTGGAAGGCGGTGAGCCGGTAGTCAACACGCTATTGAAGACACCGGCAGCAAAACGAGATGTTCCGATTCCAAAATGCCTGGTAGCCTGTCTCAAGGAAGAAAGGGAAAAATCAGAATCGGAATATGTGATCTCGAATTCGAAGGGAACTGTTTTGACGGAAACACAGTTTGTGAGAGTCTGGAAGTACATAACAGTCCGTTCTACTGCAGAACGCTGTTATTACACTTATGTAAATGGACAGTCCATCAAGCATAGAATAAAGCCAAGGCTTGGTGAGCATCAGCCGAATAATCCCAAACTGGTGTATACGATGGACTTCAAGGTGACTCCGCACATGCTGCGGCACACCTACATCACCAATCTGATTTACAAAGGTGTTGATCCTAAGACGGTGCAGTATCTGGCAGGCCATGAGAACAGCAAAACGACTATGGACATCTATGCGAAAGTCAAGTATAATAAACCTGAGGAATTAAGCAGCGTTGTGAATGCTGCATTCGGGCTGCGTTAAACTGCACCAAAAATTTCGCGATTTCGTGGGTTTACCTATGGGTTTACTGAGAGAGGAGAGCCCGAAAAACCGCATGAATACTGGTCTTTTTGGATCAAGGTCAGGTGAGTACGGTCTGAAGGCTGCACGTCGTGCTCCCCAGTTCTCCAAGCGCTGATTTATCTCAGTGTGCATTTTTACGGCTCTGCTTCGGCAGAGCCGTTTTTTGCTGCCCCTTTCCCGGAGAACAGGGGAGCACGACTGCGCATCTCCGACGGTTGCCCCGCAAGGGGCGAGCCGGAGGCGCTTATTGATCTTTGCTCAAGCATCGCGTGCAGGGCGCAGCCCTGCCAGCGATGCTCCCCAGTTCTCCAAGCGCTGATTATATTTCAGATGCAACTTTACGGCTCTGCTTCGGCAGAGCCGTTTTTTGCTGCCCCCTTTTCCGGAGAACAGGGGAGCACGACTGCGCATCTCCGGCGGTTGCCCCGCAAGGGGCGAGCCAGAGGCGCTTACAAAACTTTGCTCAAGCATCGCGTGCAGGGCGCAGCCCTGCCAGCGATGCTCCCCAGTTCTCCAAGCGCTGATTATATTTCAGATACAACTTTACGGCTCTGCTTCGGCAGAGCCGTTTTTTGTTGCCCCTTTCCCGGAGAACAGGGGAGCACGACTGCGCATCTCCGGCGGTTGCCCCGCAAGGGGCGAGCCGGAGGCACTTACAAAACTTTGCTCAAGCATCGCGTGCAGGGCGCAGCCCTGCCAGCGATGCTCCCCAGTTCTCCAAGCGCTGATTATATTTCAGATGCAACTTTACGGCTCTGCTTCGGCAGAGCCGTTTTTTGCTGCCCCCTTTTCCGGAGAACAGGGGAGCACGACTGCGCATCTCCGGCGGTTGCCCCGCAAGGGGCGAGCCAGAGGCGCTTACAAAACTTTGCTCAAGCATCGCGTGCAGGGCGCAGCCCTGCCAGCGATGCTCCCCAGTTCTCCAAGCGCTGATTATATTTCAGATACAACTTTACGGCTCTGCTTCGGCAGAGCCGTTTTTTGTTGCCCCTTTCCCGGAGAACAGGGGAGCACGACTGCGCATCTCCGGCGGTTGCCCCGCAAGGGGCGAGCCGGAGGCACTTACAAAACTTTGCTCAAGCATCGCGTGCAGGGCGCAGCCCTGCCAGCGATGCTCCCCAGTTCTCCAAGCGCTGATTATATTTCAGATGCAACTTTACGGCTCTGCTTCGGCAGAGCCGTTTTTTGCTGCCCCCTTTTCCGGAGAACAGGGGAGCACGACTGCGCATCTCCGGCGGTTGCCCCGCAAGGGGCGAGCCGGAGGCGCTTACAAAACTTTGCTCAAGCATCGCGTGCAGGGCGCAGCCCTGCCAGCGATGCTCCCCAGTTCTCCAAGCGCTGATTATATTTCAGATGCAACTTTACGGCTCTGCTTCGGCAGAGCCGTTTTTTGTTGCCCCTTTCCCGGAGAACAGGGGAGCACGACTGCGCATCTCCGACGGTTGCCCCGCAAGGGGCGAGCCGGAGGCGCTTATTGATCTTTGCTCAAGCATCGCGTGCTAAAACAAAAAGCATGGGTTTGCGTCTATTCTGCAAACTTTTTATGAACCCTATTGACAAAGTGGGTGAATAGGAGTATATTTTTAGCAGTCGAGCAGATAGAGTGCTAAAAGAAAAATAAACTGCTCCGTAGGAGGCGTGCAAGACCATGAAGAAGAACATCTGTATAATTAACTCACGGCTCTGCCGCCGCCGGGCGCAGAGCTGTTAGCAAAGAACTTATCCGTCCGCTAAAATAAACCTTCCGGTATGAATGGAGGCTTGACTTTATGAATACCAATCAATATACCCAAAAGACCCTTGAGGCTTTGCAGGCAGCCCAGCAGCTGGCTGTGGAGTATCAGCACAATGCGCTGGAGCCCGCCCACCTGCTGCACGCACTGGCTGCGCAGGAAAACGGCCTGATTCCCCAGCTGCTGCAAAAGCTGAACGTTGACCCCGGCAGCTTTGCCGCCGCCGTGGCGGAAAAGCTGTCCGCGCTGCCCCGGGTGTCCGGCTCCGGCCGTGACCCCGATAAGGTCTATATCTCGCAGGCAACCGATAAGGTGCTCAGCGCCGCCGCCCGCGAAGCCAAGGCCATGAAGGACGACTTCATCAGCGTGGAGCATCTGTTCCTTGGCCTGCTGGACGAGCAGGACCAGACCACCAGTGAGCTGTTCCGCGCCTTCAACCTGAAAAAGGACGCCTTTTTGCAGCAGCTTACCGCCGTGCGCGGCAACCAGCGGGTGACCACCGATAACCCGGAGGACACCTACAATGCGCTGCAGAAGTACGGCCAGGATCTGGTGGAACTTGCCCGCAAGCAGAAACTGGACCCCGTCATTGGTCGAGATCAGGAGATCCGCAATGTGATCCGTATCCTGTCCCGTAAGACCAAAAACAACCCCTGCCTGATCGGTGAGCCCGGCGTTGGTAAAACCGCCATCGCCGAGGGTCTGGCGCAGCGCATCGTGCGTGGCGATGTGCCCGAAAACCTGAAGAACCGCACCGTGTTCAGCTTGGACATGGGTGCTCTGGTGGCCGGTGCAAAGTACCGCGGCGAGTTCGAGGAACGCTTGAAGAGCGTGCTGAACGAGGTGAAGAAGAGCGAGGGCAAAATCATCCTCTTCATCGATGAGCTGCACACCATCGTGGGTGCCGGTAAGACCGATGGCGCAATGGACGCAGGCAACCTGCTCAAGCCCATGCTGGCCCGGGGCGAGCTGCACTGCATCGGCGCGACCACGCTGGATGAGTACCGCCAGTATATCGAAAAAGACCCCGCGCTGGAGCGCCGGTTCCAGCCGGTGCAGGTGGATGAGCCTACCGTAGAGGATACCATCTCCATTCTGCGCGGCCTGAAGGAACGGTATGAGGTGTTCCACGGCGTAAAGATCAACGATAGCGCCCTGATTGCCGCTGCCACCCTTTCTGACCGCTATATCACCGACCGCTTCCTGCCGGATAAGGCCATCGACCTTGTGGATGAAGCCTGCGCCATGATCAAGACCGAGATGGACAGTATGCCCAGCGAGATGGACGATCTGGCACACCGCATCACCCAGCTGCAGATCGAGCAGGTGAGCCTGAAAAAGGAGACCGATGCCCTGAGCCAGAGCCGCTTGAAGGATCTGGAAAAGGAGCTTGCCGAATTGCAGGATAAGTTCCGCAGCATGAAGGCAAAGTGGGAGAACGAGAAGAACGCCATTGGCAAGGTGCAGAGCCTGCGTGAGCAGATCGAGCAGACCAATGCCGCCATCGAGAAAGCCCAGCGCGAGTACGACCTGAACAAGGCCGCCGAGCTGAAGTACGGCAAGCTGCCCCAGCTGCAAAAACAGCTGGCTGAAGAGGAAAAGGTGGCTGCCGCCAAGAAGGAGGACAGCCTGTTGCGTGACCGCGTGACCGACGAGGAGATCGCCCGCATCGTGGCACGCTGGACCGGCATCCCGGTAGAGAAGCTGGTGGAGGGCGAACGCGAGAAGCTGCTGCATCTGGACGATGTGCTGCACCAGCGGGTCATCGGTCAGGACGAGGCTGTGACCAAGGTGAGCGAAGCCATTCTGCGCAGCCGCGCCGGTATCGCCAACCCCAACCGCCCCATCGGCAGCTTCCTCTTCCTTGGCCCCACCGGCGTGGGCAAGACCGAGCTGGCTAAGGCACTGGCACAGGCACTGTTTGACGACGAGCGCAACATGGTGCGTATCGATATGACCGAATATATGGAGAAGTTCAGCGTCAGCCGTTTGATCGGCGCGCCTCCGGGATATGTCGGTTATGAAGAGGGCGGCCAGCTGACCGAGGCTGTGCGCCGCAAGCCTTACAGTGTGGTACTGTTCGATGAGGTGGAAAAAGCTCACCCCGACGTGTTCAACATCCTGCTGCAGGTGCTGGACGATGGCCGCATCACGGATAGTCAGGGCCGTACCGTGGACTTCAAGAACACGGTCATCATCCTGACCTCCAACCTTGGCAGCGATATCATCCTGAACGATCTGGAGCAGCGCCGTGCGCAGGGCTCCAACGAGCTGAGCGAGGATGCAAAGCACCAGATCGACCTGTTGCTCAAGAGCAAGTTCCGTCCCGAATTTTTGAACCGTCTGGACGAGATCGTCTACTACAAGAGCCTGACCAAGGACGAAATGCGCAAGATCGTGGATCTGCAATTGCAGGATCTGCGCAACCGTATGGAGGAGGGCAAGCACCTCAAGCTGGAGGTCACCACCGCCGCCAAGGACTTCATCATTGATTCTGCCTACGACAGCGTCTATGGTGCACGTCCCATCAAGCGCTTCATCCAGAGCCGCGTGGAGACCCTGATCGCCAAGGCCATCATCAAGGGCGGTTATGCCGAGGGCAACACCCTGACGGTGGATTATGACGGAAGCGCATTGGTTCTGCGTTAAAATTTACCGGTTTTGTACATGGAGTACAGCCCAAACGCTTGCACCCGTGTGCAGAATATGTTATTATAGAAAATAACATTGATGTGCTTTTCATCGTGGAAATGGCAACGATGGAAAGCACATTTTTGTATACGGAAAAGCCCGCTTGGCACGGTTGAAGCACAATAAAAATACAACGGGCAAATAAAACTAAATTTAAAACAGAAAGTTGAGTGTGATTCCCCTTTTTATGGACGATGGCAGTATGACGCTCTGGGTAGCGCTGGTAGTATTGGTGGTATTCTCCGCCTTTTTCTCCGCATCCGAGACCGCATTTTCTTCCCTGAATCAGATCCGCCTGAAAAGCCGCGCCGAGGACGGCGATACCTCTGCCGCCCGGGTGCTGGCAATGGCTGAAAAATACGATAAGCTGCTTTCCACCATCCTCATCGGCAACAATATCGTGAACATTGCCGCAGCCTCCATTGGCACCATCATTTTCACCAAGATGCTGGGTGCAGAGCGGGGCGCTACGGTGTCCACTATGGTGCTGACCGTGGTGGTGCTGATTTTTGGCGAGGTGACCCCCAAGAGCCTTGCCAAGGAGATGCCGGAAACGGTAGCCACCGCAGTTGCGCCGGCGCTCAGCCTGCTGATGCTGGTGTTTACCCCGCTGACATGGCTGTTCAGCCAGTGGAAGCGCTTTCTGGGGCACTTTGTCCACAGCACCGAGGAGGACACCATCACTGAGGGCGAGCTGATGACCATGGTCAGCGAAGCCGAGAATGACGGCGAACTGACCGACCGGGAAAGTGAGCTGATCCGCAGCGCCATCGAATTTGATGACGTGGAGGTGGAAGAGATCCTGACCCCCCGCGTGGATGTGATCGCGGTGGAGGACGATATGCCGCTGGAAGAGGTGGCACAGACCTTTGCGGAATCCGGCTACTCCCGTCTGCCAGTGTACCACGACACCATTGATAACATCATTGGTGTGGTACATGAAAAGGACTTCTACATGGCACGCCTGAAAAAGGAGACCAAGCTGGAGGATCTGGTCAAGCCCACCCTCTACACCACAGGCTCCACTCAGATCTCCCAGCTGCTGCGCACCCTGCGCGAGCAGCACCATCACATGGCTGTGGTGGTGGACGAGTACGGCGGCACCGAGGGCATCATCACGCTGGAGGACATTCTGGAGGAGCTGGTAGGCGAGATCTGGGATGAGCACGACGAGGTGACCGAGGACTTCCGCAAGCAGTCGGACGGCAGTTGGATCGTGCTGGGCAGCGCCGGCGTGGACGACCTGTACGAGCGGCTGGGTCTGCCGGAGGACGAGGATATCGACTCCAACACAGTGAACGGTCTGGTGCAGGAAAAGACCTGCCGCCTGCCCAAGGTAGGCGACCGCTTTACGCTGGGCAGCTACGACGGCGTGGTCACCCGCACCGCCAAGCGCCGCGTGACCGAGGTGCGTCTGACCCCGGCGGAAAAGCCTGACACCAAAAAGGACGAAGAGGAAAAAGGCCACTTTGGCAGAATGACCTCTAAATAAAACACTGACCGGCTGCTGCACAAAACGTGCGGCAGCCGGTTTTTTTTCGTTACGACCCCTCCCGTGAAAATGCGTTTGGAGCGCTCCGCGGAGCGCATTTAAAATCGTCTAATTTGCCTATAAAAAATCCCCCCGGCGAGCACCGCCGGGGGGATTTTTTTCAGGATTTACTTAGGCTGGCGGCCAATATAGGCCAGAATGCCGCCATCGGCGTAGAGGATCTGGCCGTTCACGAAGTCGGATGCGTGGCTGGCAAGGAACACACAGGGGCCAACCATGTCCTCCGGGTCACCCCAGCGGCCTGCGGGGGTCTTGGCAACGATGAAGCTGTCAAAGGGATGACGGCTGCCGTCCGGCTGACGCTCACGCAGGGGCGCGGTCTGGGCGGTGGCAATGTAGCCGGGGCCCATGCCGTTGCACTGGATGTTGTACTCGCCGTACTCAGAGGCGATGTTCTTGGTCAGCATCTTCAGCGCACCCTTGGCGGCGGCGTAGGCAGAGACGGTCTCGCGGCCCAGCTCGCTCATCATGGAGCAGATGTTGATGATCTTGCCCTCGCGCTTTTCCATCATGTCGGGCAGTACGGCCTTGGAGCAGTTGAAGGCACCGCCCACATGGACGTCGATCACACGCATAAAGTCGGCGTGGCTCATCTCGATCATGGGCACGCGCTTCATCAGACCGGCGTTGTTCACCAGAATGTCCACCGGGCCGACCTCGGCCTTGATCTTTGCCACCATGGCGTTTACGGCGTCCTCGTCGGAAACGTCTGCCACATAGCCGTGGGCGTCGATGCCGGCAGCCTTGTAGGCGGCCATGCCCTTTTCTAAGCTGGCCTCAGAGGAGCAGTTGAAGCAGATGACGGCGCCGCATTTGGCCATGCCCTCTGCAATGGAAAAACCGATGCCGTGGGCACCGCCGGTGATCAGGGCTACCTTGCCCTGCAGGTTGAATGCAGACAGATCCATGAGGTTCTCCTTTTTTCACAGTATCCAAGTTAATTTTTTAGCAAAACGCCCCGTGCCGGTTTCCCGGTACGGGGCGTTTGATTGGTGCTTTTAGCGCAGGTCAGTGGTAGCGATGTTGTCCATGTCGTCAAACTCCATGTTCTCGCCGCCCATTGCCCAGATAAACGTATAGTTCGAGGTGCCTACGCCGCTGTGAATGCTCCAGGAGGGGCTGATGACAGCATCCTCGTTGTGCATCACGATGTGGCGGGTCTGGGTAGGCTCGCCGCACATATGGAACACCACCTGCCCCTCGGGCAGTTCAAAGTAGGTATAGATCTCCATGCGCCGCTCGTGGGTGTGGCTGGGCATCGTGTTCCAGTTGGAACCCGGTGCCAGCTCGGTCATACCCATGCTCAGCTGGCAGGTCTTCAGCACATCCGGGTGGATGAACTGGTTGATGGTGCGCTTGTTGCAGGTCTCCACGCTGCCCAGCGGGCGGTGGTTTGCATCAGCCATCTTGATCAGACGGGTCTGGTAAGCGCAGTGTGCCGGAGCAGAGACCATGTAGAACTTGGCGGGATGCTCCGGGTCGGCGGAAGCAAAGGTGACCTCCTTGGTGCCCTGCGTAATGTACAGGCAGTCCTTGTAGCCCAGCTCGTACTTTACGCCGTCGGCCACCACGATACCGGTGGAATCCTTGCCGATGTTGAACATGCCGATCTCGCGGCGCTCCAGGAAGTAGTGGGTGCCGAAGTTGGCCCAGATGTCGATGCCCTTGTCGATGGACACGGTCTCGTGTACCGGCATGCAGCCCAGCGTGACCATACGGTCCACATGGCTGTAAACGGCCACCACTTCATCTGCCTTATACAGGCCGGTGATCAGCATCTCGTCCCGCATTTCCTCGGTAGTATAGCGCTTAAAATCCTTCTGGTTGCAGGAATAACGGATATCCATGGCGGACTCCCTCCTGCAATTAGCGCTGGATACGGCCGGAACCGTCGCCGCCGGCCAGCTTCTCGACCTCGGACACGGTCATCATGTTGTAGTCGCCCTCGATGGAGTGCTTCAGAGCGGAAGCTGCAACTGCGAACTCCACAGCCTCCTGGGTGCTCTTGCCGGTCAGCAGGCTGTAGATCAGGCCGCCGCCGAAGGAGTCGCCGCCGCCAACGCGGTCGATGATGTGCAGGTCGTACTTCTTGGAGAAGCAGTACTCGTTGGAAGCAACATCGTACAGCATAGCGCTCCAGCCGTTGTCGAATGCGCTGTGGCTCTCACGCAGGGTGATAGCGACCTTCTCGAAGTGGAACTTGTCAGCCAGCTGCTTGGCAACGCTCTTGTAGCCCTCAGCGTTCAGCTTGCCGCCGTAGATATCGGTAGCCTCGGCCTCGATGCCGAACACGTCCTTTGCGTCCTCCTCGTTGGAGATGCAGACGTCAACGTACTGGCACAGGTCGGTCATGGCAGCGCGGGCCTGCTCACGGGTCCACAGCTTGCCGCGGTAGTTCAGGTCGCAGCTGATCTTCACGCCGTGAGCCTTAGCAGCCTTGCAGGCCTCGCGGCAGATCTCGACAACGTTCTCGCCCAGAGCCGGGGTGATGCCGGTGAAGTGGAACCAATCCACGCCTTCGAAGATCTTGTCCCAATCAAAGTCGGAGGGCTGAGCCAGCTGGATGGCGCTGTTGGCACGGTCGTAGATGCAGACGGAACCACGCTGAGAAGCGCCCTTCTCGTTGTAGTAGATGCCCACACGGTCACCACCGCGGGTGATCATGCTGGTATCAACGCCGTAGCGGCGCAGGCTGTTGACAGCGGCCTGACCGATGGCGTGTGCGGGCAGCTTGGTAACAAAAGCTGCGTCCAGACCGTAGTTGGCCAGAGAAACAGCAACGTTAGCCTCGCCGCCGCCGAAGCTGAACTCCAGGCTGTTAGCCTGAACGAAACGCTCGTAGTTGAAGGGCTGCAGACGGACCATCAGTTCGCCAAAAGTAACGACTTTCATTGGTTATTCTCCTTTATATCAGGTGTTTCATCATCCCGCCGCAGGGCATACCCGCTGCGGCGGGGCTTTTACGGTAAAAGGGGGACAGGCGCTTATGCCTGCACCAGATGGAAGGCAAAGCCGGCGATCTCGTCTGCCATGTAGCAGGCAACGGTCTTGCCGTTCTTCACGTTCTTGCTGTCCAGATCGAACTTCACGCCGCGCTGAGACAGGTGATAGATGGCGCGGTCCACGTTATTGCAGCCGATGGCGATGTGGCCATTGGTGCCGCGGCCGGGCTTCTTCATGATCTCGAACTCCTTGTTGCCGACAAAGATGCTGGAGTTGCCGGGAGCGACCTTCATGTTCAGCATAGCGCCGATCAGGTTAGCCACCTTCATGGCCTCTTCCTCGTTGCCGGTGTTGATACCGACATGCAGCAGCTTCAGGCCCAGCATGGTGTCAACAGCTTCCTTGCTCTGTGCGGTGATCTTTGCCCAGTCGCCGGCCTTGATCACATCGCTCTTGCACATCCAGGTGCCGCCCACGGCAAAGATCTGGTCATAGCCCAGATAATCGTTGACGTTCTTGGCGTTGACACCGCCGGTGCACATCCAGCGAGCGCCCTTCAGGGCAGCGCCGATGTTCTTCAGCATGCCCACGCCGCCGTTTGCCTCAGCGGGGAAGAACTTCAGAGCCTCGCAGCCCATGTTCATGGCCTGCTGCATCTCGCCTGCGGAGCAGGTGCCGGGCATCATGATGCCGCCCTTGTCGATGACGTGCTTGCAGACCTCGGGGTCGAAGCCGGGAGCAACGATGAAGGAAGCACCGGCAGCCATAGCACGGTCGGCCTGCTCGCAGGTCAGAACGGTGCCGGCACCCAGCAGCATCTCGGGCATCTCCTCGTGGATCTTGCGGATGCACTCTTCAGCACAGGCAGTGCGGAAGGTGACCTCAGCTGCGGGCAGACCGCCCTCAGCCAGAGCCTTGCACAGGGGCAGGGCCTCATCAACGCTGTTGAAAGCGATAACAGGGATAATGCCGATCTGATAGACCTTTTCTACGATGGGATTCATAACGCATTTCTCCTTTTATATTTGAACTCTCTTGGTGCGTCGGGTTTGCTCCAGTGGGCGCAATACCCCCATACGCGCTTATAGTACTAGTATAAACGAACAGCCCGTCTTTGGTAATACTCAACAAGCACAATGTTTTGCATAAGAGCTTGTATACATTGCACAAAAATGACGAATGACCCGAAAAATCGGGGCAAATGCCGGTAAAAATGCTGGAAAATTGCTGCAAAAACTGGCTCAGATGCCAAGGGTTTCCAGTATCTCGGCCACGCCGTCGTGGTCGCAGTCGGCTTTGCTGACAAGGTGCGCCAGTGCCCGGATCTCCGGCATGCCGTTGGCCATTACAGCGGCTACCCCGGCCTTTTGCAGCATGGCGCGGTCGTTCTCGCTGTCGCCCACCGCAAGGGTGCATTCGTGCGGGACGCCCAGCCGGTCGGCCAGTGCGCGCAGCGCCTCGCCCTTGTCCACACCGGCGGCGGTCACCTCCACGTTTTTCGGCGACCCCTGTACGATCTCCACGCCCGGGACGGCGCGGAAGCGGGGCAGCGCGGCCGCAGCCTGCTGCGGGGTTTCAAAAAACACGCAGAGCTTTTCAATGGCAAAGGCGTTGCGGCTCATCCACTCGGCTGCGTCCCGCAGAATGGTAAAGCGGCCATCGTTGGGCTGGCACGCTTCGGTGCCGTCCTTCTTTGCTGCCCGGGCAGCGGCCAGCGCAATGCTGCGGGCATCGGTGCAGGCGTATCCGTCCGAGAAAATGCGCAGGTCGGCGTGGCAGCTCTCGCAGACGGCAAAGGCCTCGCGGGCAGTCTCCACCGGCATCAGGCTGTGCAGCAGGCAGACCGGGGTGCTGGTGCGGTGCTCTTTTGCGTTGGAATAGCGGCTGTACACTGCGCCCACGGGGTCGGTGCCCAAATCCCACACGGCGGCACCGTTGCAGGTGATGACGTAGCGGATGCCGGGCAGCTGCGCCACCTCCGGCGGCAGACTGGCCAGCGGTCGGCCGGTGGCGGGCACGATGTACACGCCTTTATCCACAGCAGCTTGCAGAGCGGCGCGGGTGCGGGGGGTGACGTGCCCCTCGCGGTTCAGCAGGGTGCCGTCCAGATCCAGCGCGACCAGACGGATGGCGGAAAATTCTTGTGGCATGACGTACTCCTTTTATAAATAAGATGCAGCTTGTTTTTATTGTATCGCAGGGAAAACATTTGCGCAAGTGGACGGAATGTGCTATAATAACACGTCAATTCACATAAAAAATAGGAGAAACGACATGAAACTTAGCCAACTGCGCAGCCGGTGCCGCCCGCATTTGTGGTACCAGCTGTACTGGGTGGTGTACCTGATCTGGTTCTTCTGGCTGGACCTCACCGTCACCGCCCCGAAATATATCCTGCACAGCCCGCTGGACGATCTGATCCCCTTTAACGAGTGGTTTGTGCTCCCCTATTGCAGCTGGTTTCTGCTGCTGGCGGGGGTGACGGCGGCACTGTGGTGGTGCGATACCGCCAGCTATGATAAACTTTGCATGACCATGTTTTCCGGCATGACCTTCTGCCTGATCGTGTACATGATCCTGCCCAACGGGCTGGAACTGCGTCCTGCCGTGGAGACTCTTGGCCGGGATAACCCGGCGCTGCGGATCATGCAGCTGCTGTGGAAGGCGGACGCCGCCGTGAACGTCTGCCCCTCCATCCACTGCCAGAGCTCTGCCTGCATGGCAATGGCCTTCAGTCACAGCAAGCTGGCAGAGGGCAAGCCTCTGCGCAAGGTGCTGGCGTGGGTGTGGGCGGCGCTGATCTGCCTGTCCACCGTGTTCACCAAGCAGCACTCGGTCATTGATGTGGCCTGCGGCTTGGCGGTGGCTTTTGTGTGGCTGCCGGTGGTGTACCGCCCGGCGCGGGCACTTCATTGAACAAAATAGCAAAAAATTGCCCTTGATTTTCGGTTGCTCCTGCTATTGACAGTTGCCCGGCAGTTGGGTAATATGGTCATATACTAGTATATCACCAACTGACCCCGAAGGGAGAACACTGCAATGGCATCTTTGAGTGCGAGGGAACAGGCGTATCAGACCATCCGCAGCCGGATCATCACCATGGAGCTGAAGCCCGGCGACCCCCTGAACGACAGGGAGCTTGCGGAGCAGATGGGCATCAGCCGCACCCCCATGCGGGAGGCGCTGATCATGCTCAACATTGCCCACATGGTGGACATCAAGCCGCAAAGCGGTACCCATGTGGCGCCCATCGACCTGAAGCGGATGGAGCTGGAGCAGTTTGCCCGCTTCACCCTGGAAAAAGAGATTTTGAACCGGGTGCGCGGCCGCTTGACCGACCAGCAGGAGCAGGAGTACCGGCAGGTCATCGAGAACTACCGCTTACTGGAAGCCGACCTGACCCAGCCGAACCGGGAGACCCGCCTGCTGGAACTGGACAACCAGTTCCACCGCAAGGCCTTTGAGATCACCGGCATGGAGGCGCATTTTGACCACATGCTGGGTGAGCTGCAACATGTGGAGCGCATCCGCAAGTTCAGCCTGCAGACCAACGAGAACAAATCCGTCTGCGCCGCCCACACCCGCATTCTGGAAATGGTGCTGCACGGCACCGCCGATGAACTGGGCGAAGCGCTGGAAAGCCACCTGAACCGCTATAAGCTCTCGGTGGAGCAGGCCCGCAGCGTCCACCCGGAATATTTCACCGAAGGGTGAAAAGAAATTGTTTAAATATGGCTCCAAACACCTGCAGGTGTTTTGGAGCCATATTTATTTATACAATATAAAAAGCCCGCCGGCAGAGCAGTGCATCGCTGTCTGTCGGCGGGTTTTCTGTTAAGCAGCGGGGGAAAAGGTTAGTTCTGATTGCCGGTCTCGGCTTTCATGGCGTTGTAGCCGATGAGCACGGTCCAGACGTAGGCGCAGGTCTTGGGGATCATCAGCATACCGATCATGGGATTCACGTCTGCCCACAGCACCACGGGGATATAGAAGCCGAAGCTCAGCACGATGGTCAGCCACATCCAGCGGAAAGCCTTGTCGTTGTTCTGCTTGGCGCTGCGGTAGAACAGCACGATGATCAGCAGACCCAGCAGGGCAAAGGGCACATTGCGCAGGATGCCCCATGCCAGCGGGGTGTGGTTGGTGAGCCACTGGTTCTGCGGCATCATGCACAGCACAACGCGCACAGCGGACAGGGCGTACACCGCGGCGGTCACGTTCTTCTGACCCTCGATCTGGTAGCGCTTGCGCCAGACGTAGTACAGCAGCACATAGAACACGGTCATGGTCACAGAGGTGATCCACTTGCCCAGACCCAGCGGCACGGCGTAGTTTTCCAGACCGGTGGTGCACAGCGCCAGTGCGCGGGGCACCAGATGGAAGGCGTCGCCCGCGCCCAGCACAACGGCCATCAGGCCGAACAGGCGGAACTGGGTGCCAGTCTTGCTATCGCGGATCATGCGGATGCCCACCGTGAGCACGGTGACCAGATAGAAGATGTCGAAAACAGTTTCAATAACAGCTCTCATACGTTTTTCTCCTTTATTTGTTTTGATTGCAGTTTTTTGATTTTATAGCGAACCGGCGCGGCACAGCCGTACCGGAAGCATCATAGGGAAAAGGGCTTGCAGTAGTATAGTCTGCGGGGCGCAGAAACCAAATTGAACTATGTTCACATTCGGGCTTAAAAAACTCCCACAAGGCTTGTGGGATGTTTTTTTGCTTAATAAATGGTCCTGCGCACGATCTCCAGCACCGCAGAGGGGTCGAAGTTCTGCTGCACCACCGCGGACAGCATCAGGGAGAACAGGATGCCCGCAAACTGTTCCGGGGTGAATTGCTCGGTAAAAGCACCCGGACGGATCTTGGCATCGTGGCGCAGCACGTTGCACAAAGCATCCAGAATGTGCTGCCATGTCTGCCGCATCTGCTGCTTGCCATTGGCAGTGTCCTGCCGCACAAAACCCAGCGCATGGTGGGTGAAAAAGCCGGGATACTGCTGGCAGCCGTATTCCATCTGCCGGTACATCCACCGGATGCAGGACAGGGTGTCCTGAAACACGGCTTCGTCCTCCGGGTGGTGGAAGATGTCGTTCCAGATGCTTTCCACGGCCGCGCTTACCAGCTCGGTCTTGGAGCCGAAGTAGTTGTAGATGCAGCCCACAGAGACCCCGCAGGCGGCCGCGACCGCACGGATGTTGACCGCTGCCCAGCCGTTCTGCTGGATCAGCTCCCGGCTGGTTTTCAGGATGTCCGCCTTGGATGTTGCCATTGGATTCATACACTCACCCTCCAACATGAACAACGTTCACGATGCACAGTATACAGCGGCGGTGGGCTGTTGTCAAGGGGAGAATAAAATTTTTTGCAGCTCTATTTCGCCGTCTGCACAGCGGCAGGAAACGAAAGCTGCATATACGCAACCTGTTTCATGTTTCTGCCACCTAAAATGTGCCAAATTCATGTCAAAATGG
Organism: Faecalibacterium sp. IP-1-18; assembly: GCF_023347355.1. NCBI lineage: Bacteria > Bacillati > Bacillota > Clostridia > Eubacteriales > Oscillospiraceae > Faecalibacterium > Faecalibacterium sp. IP-1-18. The sequence goes on along the minus strand of NZ_CP094472.1, from coordinate 2,571,657 downwards.
TAACAGTTCTTGTTTCATCGTTGATTTTTCACGAAAAAAGCTTGCTTTTTTTGTCAATGTGCGTATAATAAGAGAACATCAGCCCAACCAAGGCGGTTGGTATGCTGCCGGGGGCTGACACCAACAAAAGACGAAAAAGGAGATAATCCCTATGAAGCTCAAGACTGTTGCAATTGCCGCTGCCGCTCTGGCACTGGCTGTCGGCATGACCGCCTGCGGCGGCGCTGCCTCTACCGCTGCATCCTCCACCGCATCCTCTGCTGCTGCCTCTTCCGAGGCTGCTTCCTCCGAGGTTGCTTCCTCCGAGGTTGCTTCCTCCGAGGCTGAGGCCACTTCTGCCGAGTACACCGTGTACAACACCACCGGCAGCAAGGTGACCGAGCTGTACCTGTACGATGCAGGCTCTGAGGACAAGGGCGAGAACCTGGCAGGCGAGGGTCTGGCTGACGGCGAGAGCATCGTCATCACCCGCGATGTCGAGGCTGACAAGCAGGCTGACGTTGTCTACGTTCTGGAGTTCACCACCGAGGACGGCAACACCCAGAGCTTTGACACCCTGCACTACGAGGTGGCTCCCATCTCTCTGAAGAGTGTGGACGCCGCTGCCGGTGCTACCGCTATTGCTTTCGAGGCTCCCCAGAAGTAAGAGCAAACCCTTACATCCGCAAACAGAAAAAGGCTGCTGCACCGTGCGTGCAGCAGCCTTTTTGTATAAAATCATATCACATCCGGAACCCACGGAAGCCCCAGCCGCCGCAGCAGCAGTTGCACAGCAGGTTCAGCAAAATCATGCTCCAGCACCAGCGCAAAAGCCCGCCGGGCTGGGCGTAGGTGGTCTGGGTGCGGTAGGTCTGGCCGGGGTTCTGCATCCGGCGCAGGTGCATCTGGTACTCGGTGTTGTTCGGGTCCAGCTGCACGGCGCGGCGGGCATCCTGCAGGGCGTCCACGCTTTTGCCCAGCCCCTGATTGGCCAGCGAAGAGAGGTAATACCACCGCGCATTGCGGCCGGTCATGCCGTCCAGCACCCGGCGCGCTTCGGCGTAGCGGCCATTGGCCACAAAATTGCGGGCGGCCTGCATCTCCGGGGTGTCGGTGCCGGAGGCGCTGGGCCCGGCCTGCTGATAGCCGCCAAAGCCAAAACCGAAGCCAAAGGGGTCGAAGCCCTCAAACCCGTCAAAGCCATCAAAGCCGGTGTAACCGTAGTTCTGCTGCCCATAGCCTTGCTGACCATAGCTCTGCCGGTTGTAGCCCTGCTGTTGGTAGCCGCCGTAGGGGTTGCCGCCCATCTGGGGGCCGGCATCGCCCTTGGTAATGGCATCGTAGGCGGCCTGCACCTCCTTGAAGTGCTCCTCAGCCGTGGGGTCGTTGGGGTTCAAATCCGGGTGCCAGCGTTTGCACTTGGCGCGGTATGCTTTTTTGATCTCGTCGTCGCTTGCGCCGCGCTGAACGCCCAGCACCTCATAGGGATCTCTCATGCTCGGTATACTTCCTCACTCATTATACTGACGGTACAGCACCGCTGCACCGCATCCGTTTTATTTTACCGGAACATCGGCACAAAATCAAGATGCATCGGGCTTTCCGGTGCGTTTTGCGTTTTTGCAGTTGTATTTCAGCCATACGCCGGAATACAGGATGTTGCGCAGCAGGTCCGCGTCCTCCACGCAGGGCAGACGCTCAAAGTTCTGCGCGCAGCGTGCCAGCAGCAGCTCAAAGATGTCCAGCATCTCTTCCTCGTAGTCCGGGTGGGTGCTCAGCTCCCGCAGGGGATTGTATGCGCCCCGGCGCTTGTCGCGGGGCAGGTCGTCGTAGGCGTCCAGCAGGTAGATGAACTTGCCCAGATGAAAGCCGATGCTGCGCAGCTCCGGTGCCCAGCGATCCTGCCGGTAGTCGAACAGCTCTGCCATCAGCGCACCGAAGCAGCCGGACACCGCGTCAAGGTCGGTGCTGCCGGCGGCCTCGTACTCAGCAAGTTTGGCAAGACAAGCGCGGATCGCATTGCACTGCCGCGGCCAGCGCTGGGCGGCCTCGGCGGTGCTGTTGTCCAGCAGGGTGCTGTACCCCAGTGCCAGCAGATTATGGTCATCCTGCCATTTGTCCTGTGCGTTATAGTAGTGCAGCGCTACGCTCAGGTCGGCACAGTAGTCGGTAGGGTCGGCGCTGCGCCAGAGCACACCATGCACCGGGTGGACGGGACAGCGGTCGATGCCGCTGTCTGCGGGCGTTTCGCCCTCGTACAGGCTGCACAGCAGGATATTTAAAAAGGTCAGGTCATAGCTCAGGCTGAACCGTCCCCGCAGCCCGTGCAAGGCGTCGATGCGGCGGCACAGCCCGCAGTAGGCCGAGCGATAGCGGCTCTGCGCTTCGGGGCTGAGGCCGGCCCGATCCGGGATCACATATCCGAACATGGCAGCTCAGCTCTTTTTGATGAACTGGGTGCCGCAGCGGGGGCAGGAGATCTGGATGCGTCCGCGTCCCCGGGGCACGCGCAGCTTCTGACGGCACTGGGGGCAGCGGTAGTAGTGGTACAGCTTGCGGTTGGCCCACTGCTCCTTCAGGCTGCGGAACTTGTTATTGAACCGGTCCTTCAGGCTGTAAAAGCGGTAGTTCTCCTCGGTGCGCTTGGAGATGTTGCGGCTCAGGCTGCGGTAGTAGCACAGGATCAGCAGCGCTGCGCCCAGCCATGTGAACAGGGAAACGCGGGTGAGCAGCGATACCAGCAGCATCACGATGGAGCTCATGCTCAAAAACTGGTTCAGGCCATCGGTGCCGTAGCGCCCGATCATGAATTGACGGAATTTTTCTCTCATAGGTTTTCGCATCCTCTTCTCTGGGGCTTTACACACGGAAACGCAGGGCAGCAGCGCCGCCCTGCGGAATACTTTGTGCTTCTAGGATATCAGCCAACCATGATAAAATTTTGAACAGACTGCAAATCTATCATGAAAGGACGAAAATTAAACGTTTTGCTCCTCCCGGCTGCGCACGGTGAGCACCGCCTCCGTGTCCAGTGCGCCCTCCATGCGGCAGTGCAGCACGGCGCGTCCGGCCTCGCCGGTGGTGGCAAGGTAGGTGCCCGCCATGCCGCCCCGCAGGGGCACCACGCTGGGGCCCAGAATTTTCAGCGGCCCCTCCACGGACAGGCAGACGGCCTCGCCGCAGTAGGGCAGCAGGTTGCCGTTCTGGTCGATGGCGCGCAGGCTGACCGCGGCGCAGTCCCATGTGGGGCCGTCGGTCAGCAGGGGATTGTGCACGGTGCATTCCAGTCGGACGCTCTGCACCGGCTCCCGCACCACGGTGCGCACGGCGCGGCCATGCCATACCGCCTCGAACCGGTACACCGGCGCGGAACTGCCCAGCACACCGATGTATTTGTAGTACATCCGCAGCAGCTCGCTCCAGCTCAGCCGCAGCGAGAGCATCCGCGCCTTGGAAAGGGGCGAAAGCGCCATGGCGTCCCGCCGCAGCTCGTTGAGGATGGCGGCGACCTGTGCGCCAGTGGCGTGATCCATGCCCTCGTACTTTTCCAGCAGGGAGCCCACAAAATCGTTGATCTCGATGGGCGGGTGTGGCAGGGCGGCAAAGCGTCCCCGGCGGTCGGGGCCAAACTCGGCCACAAAGTCGTTGCCGCGGTACAACCGAACGCTCTCGGCGTTGGTGAACACCCAGCAGGCGGCTGCTGCGCCGCCGGGCAGGTCGCCCAGCGTCATGGCGGAGGAGACCTCCAGCACGATGTCGGAGGGTGCGCGGGGCGTTTTCTGGCTGGCATAAACGGCGGCAGAAAGCTTCGGGTTGCGGAACAGGTCCATCACGCCGTGGTAGCAGATGCGGTCGCCGCTGCCGAATTCCCGGTGGGTGTTGTAGTCGGTCATGCACCAGCCAAAGCTGCCTGCCACGCCCGGCTGGGCGATACTGTCGTTCAGCACGGCGGCGTGGTGCAGCGCCTGCACCAGACGGTGAGGTTCATCGTCAAAGGGCTTGGCGGGGAAGTTCTGTCCGCCGAACGCGCTGATAAGGTAGCCCTTGCGGGTGTCGGGAGTCACGGCGGCGCGGTTCTCGCAGCCCGCGCCGCGCCCAGCGTAGGAATAATCATTGTAGGCGTAAACGTCCTCCAGCAGCTGGCTTTTGCGGGTGCTGCGGGTGCCCGCCGTGGGGCGGGTGGGGTCCAGCCGGTGGATGGCTTCGTTGGTGCGCTTATAAAAGGCCTCGTTGTCGGGGCTGCCGCTGATGCGGGCACCCCACAAAAAGATGCTGGGATGATTGCGGTACTGGCACACCATCTCCCGGCAGTTCTGCAGCGCCTGCGCCTGCCAGACCTCATCGCCGATGTGTTGCCAGCCGGGCATTTCGGGGAACACCAGCAGACCCAACTCATCGCAGGCGTCCAGAAACGCCGGGCTGGGGGGCGCATAGCAGGTGCGCACGGCGTTGCAGCCCAGTTCCTTTTTCAGCAGCTGGGCGTCCAGCCGCTGGATGCTGTCCGGCATGGCGTAGCCCTGATACGGGTAGCTCTGGTGCCGGTCCAGCCCGCGCAGCTCCACCCGCTGGCCGTTCAGGTACAGCCCGCCTGCCACGAACTGCACCGTGCGGAAACCGAACCGCACCGTTTTTTCGTCCAGCACCCGGTCGGGCAGACCGCCGGTGCCGGGGCGGATGAGCCGCACGGTCAGGGTGTACAGGGTGGGGTGCTCTAAGCTCCACGGGTGCACGTTGTTCAGTGTGCCGGTGGTGGGCAGGGAAAGCTCGCCGCTGTACACCGCCCGGCTCCCGGCGGGGCTGCGGATCTCGGCCTGCAGGGTGCAGCCGACCGTCTCGCCCACGGTGGCAGTGTAGATGCGGAAATCGCCCTCGGCCTTGGCCTCGATGAACACGTCCCGCAGGTAGGCAGGCTCCTTGATATCCAGACTGACGGCGCGGTAGATGCCGCCGTAGGTCAGCGCATCCAGCTGCCCGCCGAAGGGCGGGATGTTCAGATCCTCCCGGCAGTCGCAGCGCACAGCCACCACGTTTTTCTGTCCCAGACGCAGCGCGCCGGTCAGGTCTACCGTAAAGGCGGTGTAGCCGCAGCCATGGTGGAACACCCGCCGCCCATTGCAGAACACGGTGGCGTCGTGCGCCACCGCCCCGAAGGTAAGCAGCACGGTGCGGCCCAGCCACTCCTTGGGCGCAAAAAACTCCCGCCGGTAGCCGCACAGGCGCTGGTAGTCGTTTTCATTGCAGTAGTTATAGGGCAGAGGCTTGACCGTGTGGGGCAGCCGCACCGGGGTAAGGGAAAGCTCCGGGCACTCCGGGCGCACCAGCGCCGTGTCAAAGGTGGGGGCAAACAGCCAGCCCTCGTTCCAATCGTAGTGTTCCATAGCAGGATCTCCGTCTGAGTGATATGCTTATAGAGGTATGGTATCACAAAGTTATGAACGAAAAAAGCATTCACGCCCCTTTTGTGCCGGAACAGCAGAAATTTTGCAGTGCGCGAAAGCTGCCGGGTGGCAGGCTTCCCAAGAAATGCTTGGAAAAATTGTATAAAATCGCCCATAGAAATGGAGCCCCGGAACGCCAGCGGCGTTCCGGGGCTCCAAATTTATTCCTGCCTCAGCGGATAAAGTTGGTCATGGGGCGGGGCGGGTTCTGCGGGTGGTCGATGCCTGCGGCCTTACCGGCCTCGATGCAGCGCAGCAGCCATGCCATGTTGCGGCCCAGTTCCTGCATCACGGCGCAGCCCTCGGCGTCCTGCAGCACCTGCTCGGGGTTGGAGCCGTGCACCATGGCCCAGTAGGAGCCGTTGACCAGCGGCATGTGGAAGAACTGGGGGTATTTGACCAGCTGGTCAAGGGTGGAGGTGGTACCGGCGCGGCGGGCAGAGCAGCAGACGGCGGCAGGCTTGTAGGCCAGATACTTGCCGCCCGCGTAGGCCAGACGGTCCATAAAGCTGGCCATGTTGCCCGCAGCAGAGGCGTAGTGCACCGGGCTGCCGAACACAAAGGCGTCGGCGGTCTTTGCCTTCTCGATGGCCTCGTTGACCACGCCGCCGAACACGCATCCATTGCCGCTGCGGCAGCCGCCGCAGCCGATGCAGCCGCCCACGGGCTGGCCGCCGACGTGCAAAATCTCGGTCTCGATGCCCTGTGCCTTCAGTTCCCCGGCGATGAGGGAAAGGGCGGTGTAGGTGCAGCCCTTCTCGTGGGGGCTGCCGTTGATGAGCAGAACTTTCATGCTGTATACTCTCCTTTGCTGAAATGCGCCGTAAAATGCGCAATATTGCTGCTATGATTGTAGCACAAAGCCGCCCGCAGCGCAATGCGGGCTCTTGACAATGCTATGCAGTTGGGAGATAATAAAGGATACGAAAGAGTTCAAACCGGCTGCCGCGGGGGCGGCAGCTACGGCAAGGAGGTAACATCATGCGCGTGATCGCAGGAGAAGCCCGGGGCCGCAGGCTGGAAGCACTGCCCGGCACCGATGTCACCCGCCCCACCCTCTCGCAGGTGAAGGAGGCGATGTTCAGCATCGTACAGTTCGACCTGCCCGGGGCCCGGGTGCTGGATCTGTATGCCGGCAGCGGCCAGCTGGGCATCGAGGCGCTCAGCCGGGGTGCGGCCCGGTGCGTCTTTCTGGACGAGAACCGGGAGGCCGTAAGCATCGTGATGCGCAACTGCAAGGCCTGCGGCGTGTTCGACCGCAGCCGGGTGAATATTGGCGAGGCTGCGCGGTTCTTGTCGGCCTGCCGGGAGCAGTTCGATCTGGTGCTGCTGGACCCGCCCTTCCGTGGCGGCACGCTGGAAAAGATCCTGCCCGCCGTGGAAAAGTGCGTTGCCCCCGGCGGCATCGTGCTGTGCGAGAGCGAAACAGGCATCGTGCTGCCCGCGCAGGCGGGCAGTCTGACCCTGCAGAAACAGTATAAATACGGCAAGGTGCTGCTGTGGAAGTACACAAAGCCCATGCAGTCCGCCGCTGGGCAGGAGGGAGAAGCCTTATGAACGTGAACGAGCTTTTGGATACCATTGAGGATGCACTGGAAGAGAGCGCAAACGTGCCCCTTTCCGGCGGCAAGCGCATCGTGGATGTGGAGCAGATCCGGGATTATCTGGACGAGGTGCGGGCGGCATTGCCCGGCGAGCTGCGGCAGGCGCAGCAGATCGTGAACGACCGGGCGCAGATCGTGGACAGCGCCAACGCACAGGCACAGGCCATTGTGAAAAAGGCCGAGGAACGCGCCCGTATTCTGGTCAGCGACGCCGAGATCGTCAAGGCCGCCCAGCAGCGCGCTTCTGAGATCACCTCCGCAGCCCAGACCGAGGCGCGCACCCTGCGCCAGACCGTGACCGACTACTGCGAGAATATGCTGCGCACCACCGAGGACACCATGGTGGAAAACGCTGCACAGGTCAAAAATATCCGTGCCAGCCTGCGCCAGAACGCCAAGAAAAACGGCTGATAACGGTCAACTTTCCACACAAATTCCACAGATTGCGGAAAACGAAGTCCCTGCGAGCAAAAATGACGGCTCACAGGGACTTTTTTTGTGGATTTTTGCGGCAAAAAGCCGCCCAAAAACCCTTGCATTCACGAACTTGATTTGCTACAATAAAGATGTGTCAGTGGGGCAAAGTGGGTAAAAGTAGGGCGCATGCCCTGAAAACGCCCCTGAAAGGGGGAACAGCGCGTGTTTTTTGGCCGTTATGATTACACTATCGACGCCAAGGGGCGGCTGAACTTCCCCGCAAAATTCCGCGACGCCATGGGCGAGAGTTTCGTGGTGCTGGAATGGGTGGACAGCTGCCTGTTCGCACTGCCCATGGAGGAAGTCCAGCGGCTGGCGGACAAGCTGGAAAGCGATGAACTGATGGACAGCTGGGCGATCTCCGGCGATCTGTTCAGCACCGCCTGCGAGGTGGTGCCGGACAAGCAGGGACGCATCCTGCTGCCCGCAGAGCTGCGCGCCTACGCCGGGCTGGAAAAGAACGTGACCATCATCGGCAACCGCAACCACGCCGAGATCTGGGCCACCGAGGTCTGGAACGCCCGCCGCGCCGCCGTGACCAACGACCAGCGCGCCGAGCAGCTGCGCAAGCTGCACCTCTGATGCAAAAAATTAAACCGAGAAAGGAGGCCGTGCCAATGGCCTTTGAAGAACAGCAGCCCTTTGACCCGGCCTCGTTTGAGCATATCCCCGTTTTGCTGAACGAGTGCCTGACGGGGCTTGCCATCGACCCGGCGGGCACCTATCTGGACGGCACCGCCGGCGGCGCGGGACATTCCCGCCAGATCGCTTTGCGGCTGGATGCCGCCAAGGGCGGCAGACTCATCTCGCTGGATCAGGATCCGGACGCGGTGCAGACCGCGCGCTCCCGCCTTGCCGGGCTGCCTGCCACCGTGGTGCAGATCAATTTCCGCTATGCGGGGCAGGCGCTGGAGCAGCTGGGCATTGAAAAGATCAACGGTGCACTGCTGGATCTTGGCGTTTCCAGCCACCAGCTGGACGATGCCGCCCGGGGCTTTTCCTACCGGGCAGACGCACCGCTGGATATGCGCATGAGCCAGCAGGGCGAGACTGCAGCAGACCTTGTGAACACCGAAAGCCGCGAGGAGCTTGCCCGCATCCTGCGGGATTACGGCGAGGAACCCTACGCATGGCAGATCGCAGGAAAGATCGTGGAGGCGCGGGAAACTGCTCCTATCCTGACCACCCTGCAGCTGGCAGATACCGTAGCAAGCGCGATGCCCCCGGCAGAGCGCCGCAAAAACAAGAACCCTTCCCGCCGCACCTTTCAGGCGCTGCGCATTGCAGTGAACCACGAACTGGATGCGCTGGAAGAGGGCTTGGATACCATTTTCGATCACCTTGCACCGGGCGGCCGGTTGTGCGTGATCACCTTCCACTCTCTGGAGGACCGGCTGGTCAAGAACAAGTTCCGCCGCTGGTCCACGGCCTGCACCTGCCCGCCGGAGTTTCCGGTGTGTGTATGCGGCGGCAAGGCAAAGGCAAAGCTTATCACCCGCAAACCCATTGAAGCTGATACGCAGGAGCTGGAGGAGAACCGGCGCAGCCGTTCTGCCCACCTGCGTGTACTGGAAAAATGCTGAGATGCCGGAAGCACCGGCATCATGAGGAGGAGAGGAACCATGGGTCAGCCAGCATACGATCGTAACGCGGCGCGCCGCCGCAGGGCGCCGCAGCCGCAGCGCAAAGCAAACCTGCGGGTAGCAAAGGGCGGCAAGCGGCGGTTGAACCCGCTGCAGGCCGCCGTACATAACGCCATGAATCTGGTGGCGGCAGCACTGCTGGTGGGTTTTGCCATCAGTCTGCTGTGGAGCGAGGCACAGCTGGTGGAGCTGAACGACCAGATCCAGGACGCAAAAGCGCAGCTGGTCAGCGAGCAGAGCCAGTATACCTACTACAACAGCACCCTGAACAGCAAGACCAACATTGCCAGCGTGGAGGAGACCGCAGGGCGGCTGGGTCTGATGAAAGTAGACCCCAGCCAGATCACCTACATCCGCCTGGGCGAGAGCGGCGCACTGGTGCGCCGGGAGTCCACCGTGCGGCAATGGACCGACTTTTTGTACACCGGTGCGGTGAACATTCTGGGCACCGTGAGATAAACGGAAAAAGCGTGCGGCGGCGCACGCTTTTTTCGGTTTATGGACACCGCAGTCTGAACAAATAACAGCGCAGGGCGTGCGGAATGCAGTGCACGCCCCGCAGGAGAAAACCAATGCAAGAACCTTTCCGTAACAAAAAAAGCAGGGGTTACCGCCTGCGTCCGGCTTCCGGCCGGGACCGGCTGGACAGCCGGGTGCGGCGGATTTGCAGCCGTCTGGGCATCCTTGCGGTGGTGGTGGCAGCCGCCATCGTCATCCGCAGCCTGTATAATATCCAGATCGTCCACGGGGCAGAGTACCGCCAGTACGCCGCCCAGCAGCAGCTGCTGGATACCACCATCAAGGCCACCCGCGGTGAGATCTACGATGCTTCCGGCATCACCCTTGCTTCCACCAGCGTGGTGTGGACCATCTGGGCAGACCCCAGTTACAGCAGCATCCTTTATACCAGCAAGACCAACGATGACGACACCGTGACCAAAACGCTGGACCCCGCCATGTGTGCCGAGGTGAGCCGGGAGCTGACGTTGCGTCTGCTCTCCGGAGACGGCGAAAGCTTGGACAGCGTGGACACTTCCTCGGCAGAGTACCAGCAGCAGTACCAGACCGTTTACGATGCACTTTCCCGGCTGGATTCCGCCTACGTCACCCTTGCCACCAAGGTGAACAACGCGGTGAAGCTTTCCATTGAAAAGTACGTCACCAGCTTCAACAAGGCGCACAAAAAGGCCACCGACACCTCCCGCAAGGGGCGCATCTCAGTGTCCTCGGAAAAGAGCTTTCAGCGCAACTACCCCTACGGCGCTTTTGCCGCAGCGGTGCTGGGCTTTACGGACGCGGACGGCGTCGGCACCTACGGACTGGAAAAATCCTACCAGTCCACCTTGGCCGGTGTAGATGGCCGCACCATCACCCAGCGCAACGCGGTGGGCAACGCCATTGCAGACGCCAACGCTACCACCTTTGCCGCCAAGGACGGCTCCAATCTGGTGCTGTCGCTGGATGTGAATGTGCAGGAGATCGCGGAGCGGTACCTGAACGAAGCCATTGCAGCCAATACGGTGGAAAACCGCGGCTGCGCCATTGTAATGGACGTCAAGACCGGTGCCATCCTTGCCATGGCCTCCAAGCCGGACTTTGACCCCAACGACCCGCTGAACTACACCGCCAACGAGGCTTATCTCAACGAGCTGGTGCACGCAGAGCCGGAGCTTTACGGCATCTATAAAAAGGATGCCGACGGCAACTACATCACCGATGAACAGGGCAACAAAATTCTGGACGAGGAAGCGGACTATTCCGGCTACTACCGGGATATCCTGTGGAAGAACAAGACCATCACCGAGCTGTACTACCCCGGCTCTGTGTTCAAGGTCATCACCTCTGCCATGGGCATCGACTCCGGCGTGGCGACCATGAACACCACCTTTACCTGCTCCGGCGCGTACGGTGTTGCCAAGGAGACCTACCACTGCGCCGGACGCAAGGCGCACGGCCTGCTCAATATGGCCGAGGCGCTGCGCAAGAGCTGCAACATCTACTACATCCAGCTGGGGCAGCGTGTCGGCTCGCAGCAGTTCTATAACTACTTCGATGCCTTCGGCTTTACCGCCCGCACCGGCGTGGACCTGCCCAGCGAGACCAACTTTATGCAGTACTACCGCGCCGACCAGCTGGGCGAGGTGCAGCTGGCGTCCTCCTCCTTCGGTCAGGCCATGGCCATCACCCCGCTGCAGATGTGCACCGCCATTGCGGCCACCGTCAACGGCGGGTATCTGGTCACCCCCCATGTGGTGGATAAGATCACCGATGCCAACGGCAACGTCATTCAGGAGCTCGGCGCAAACGTGCGCCGTCAGGTCATCAGTCAGAGCGCCAGCGAGGTCATCCGGGAGATGATGGAGTACGAGGTGGGCAACGGCACCGGCGGCGGCAAAAACGCCTATGTGTCCGGCTACCGCATCGGCGGCAAGTCCGGTACCTCCGAGCAGCTGAATATGCACCGCCGCGCCGACGGCGACTATAAAAAGGTGGCTTCCTTCGTGGCAGTGCTGCCCGCCAACGACCCGGAAATTCTGGTCTACGTCATGCTGGACGACCCCAACAACGCACAGACGGACTACTCCTCCATCCTTGCAGCCCCTGTGGCGGGCAATATCATCAGTGAGGTGGCTCCCTATCTGGGCATCGCCACCGATGGCGAGGACCGCAGCGGCACCATCGTCACTGTGCCGAACCTTGTGGGCACCGAGTGGAGCAACGCGCAGGTAAGCCTGAACATTCAGGGCTTAAAGCATCAATTGCAGGAGAGCCAGAGCAGCCAGTCCGCTGCCCCGGTCACCTACCAGTACCCCCACGCGGGCGCAAAGGTGCCCTACGGCACCACCATCTACCTGTATACCGATACCTACGAGGGCAGCCGCACCGAGGTGCCGGATGTGACAGGCAAGAGCCCGGACTTTGCCCGCCAGATGCTGAGCGCCGCTGGGCTGAACTGCGTGGTGGAAGGCAGCGGCACGGTGCAGGCACAAAGCGCCGAGCCCGGCTCCAGTGTGCAGCGCGGCACCATCATCACCCTGACCTGTGGGTAAAAGTGACACGTTGCAAAGGCTTGTTGCGCAGGGCAACGGCCTCGCCCTCTCAGGCGCTTACGCGCCAGCTCCCCCAAAGTGGGAGCCCTTGGCAGTCCACGCAAACTTCATCTTTTTGCCAAGGCCTCTCCCTTTGGGAGAGGTGTCACCGTAGGTGACGGAGAGGGCGAGCCCGCTTAAAAATAGCAAGAAATTCAGTTGATAACAATCGTATGGATTGAGAGCTTTTATCAATATAGAGAGGGGATAGAACAATGGAAAAGATCCATGCAAGCAAGCTTCTGGCAGGGCTGGTGCCTGCCGGAAAACTGACCAGTGACCCGGAGGTGGCACTGGTCACCACCGACAGCCGCGAGGTAAAGCCCGGCTGCATTTTTGTGGCCTTCCCCGGCGAGCGGTTCGACGGCCATGATTTCGCCGCCCGTGCGCTGGAGCAGGGCGCGGAGTATGTGGTGGTCAACCATCCCGTGTCCGGTGTGCCAGAAGAAAAGGCCATCCTTTGCCCGGACAGCTACCACGCCATGATGGTGATGGGCGCAAACTACCGCAGCCAGTACCACCCCAAAATGGTGGGTGTGACCGGCAGTGTGGGCAAGACCACCACCAAGCAGATGACCTACGCCGCTCTGTGCGGCTTTGGCGAGACCATCAAGACCGAGGGCAACCAGAACAATGAGCTGGGCATGCCCCGCACCCTGATGCGGCTGGAAAGCAGCACCGAGTACGCGGTCATCGAGATGGGCATGAGCCACGCCGGCGAGATCGACCGTCTGGCGCGGGCAGCACGGCCGGATGTGGGCATCATCACCTGCATCGGCGTGTCGCATATCGGCAATCTGGGCAGTCAGGAGAACATCTGCAAGGCAAAGCTGGAAATCTGCAACGGTCTGCCGGAGGGTGCGCCGCTGGTGCTGAACTACGATGACCCCTTCCTGCGCAAGGCGGTGCTCCCCGCCCATGTGCGCCCGGTGTGGTTCAGCCTGAGCGATGAGAACGCCGATGTCTGCGCCCTGTCCATCCGGCAGGAGACTGACGGCATGAGCTTTGTGCTGGAAGATCAGGAGCACGGCACCTTTGTGGTGAACATCCCCGCCATGGGACGCCATAATGTGGCAAACGCTCTGGCTGCCTACTGCGCCGCCACCCGTCTGGGGTGTGACGCCAAGAGGGTCATCCGGGGCCTTTCCAACTTTGAGCAGACCGGACGCCGCCAGAAGGTGGTGGACAGCGAGGGCGTGACCGTCATCGAGGACTGCTACAACGCAAACCCGGACAGCATGAAGGCTGCGCTGGCGATGTTCAAGGACTTCCCCTGCAAGCGCCGCTTTGCCCTGCTGGGCGATATGCTGGAGCTGGGCGATCTGAGCCGCGAAGCACACGAGGAGCTGGGACGCCTTGCCGCCGAGAGCGGGCTGTACTGCCTGATCACTTACGGCGAGCAGGCCAAGCGCACCGCTGTGGTGGCTGCCGCCAAGGGGGTAGAGACCCTGCACGCGGACAGCTACCGCGAGGCTGCCGATGCCCTGCTGAGCCGGGTGCAGCCCGGCGATGCCGTTCTGGTAAAGGCCAGCCACGGCATGGCACTGGAAAAAGTGCTGGATATCTTCTACGCAGAGCATAAAGAAGCGGAAGTATAACTATTTGGCGAAATGGAGTGTCTGATCTATGGAGCGTTTCGCCTTGGCAGCGGCGGTGGTGCTGGGCTTTGCCCTTACGGCAGCTTTGTGCAGCCTGTTTGTGCCGCTGCGGCGGGTGTTGGAACGCCGCGAACAACAACAGCAGCCGGTACAGTCTGAGCAGCCCCGGCCTGCACCTCTGCGCGCCCCGCTGTGGGGCGGGCTGTGTGCGGCGGCGGGTACGGTGGCTGCGGTGGGTGTGGGCTGGCTTGCCGCCTGCGTGGGTCAGCCGGAGCTGTTGGGCAGCGAAGGCCGGTTGATGACACGGCTGCTCACGGCGCTGGCTGGGAGCCTTGCCTTTGGGGCAGTGGGTCTTGCAGAAGATGTTGCCCGGATGCGCAGCCCGGCGGCGCTGGGGCTGCGGCGGGACGTGCGGCTTTTGCTGGAAGCACTGGCTGCGGCCTTCGTCCTTTTGCTGCTGCGGGCAGCGGGCTGTCTGCCCCGGGGGCTGGGCGTGCCCGGGGCGGGGTATGTGCTGCTGGGCAGCGCCGTGCCCTTTTTGTGGGCGGTGCTCATGGTGGCACTGGCCGAGTGCGCCCGCATTGCCGAGCGGGACGAGGGCGCGGTGTGCGGTGCGGCCTTTGTGGCCATGCTGGCGTTGATGATGGTAGAAGCCGGTCTGGGCGTTTCCGGGCTGGCGGTGCTGCCCGCCGCGCTTGCCGGGGCACTGGTGGCACTGGGGCTATGGGCATTTCCCCCGGCAAGGCTGGGTGCGGGCTGCTGCGGCAGCCTGCTGGCAGCGGGTGCCATCGGCTGCATCCCGCTCAGTCTGGACATGACCAGCCTGACTGTGCCACTGGCGCTGCCCTTCTGGGCGGCGGGCGGTCTTTTGGCAGCGCAGCTGCTGTGTGCAAAGCGCACCGGCAAGCCCTTGCGCTGCTGGGTAAAAAAGCATAAAATGAGCCCGGAAACGGTGTTTCTGTGCAGCTTTGCGCTGAGCGCTGTCGGCTATGTGCTGGCGCTGGCGCTGCTGCGCTGGTGCTGACCGGGCACAGAGAGGGAAGGGAGCGCAGATGGCGACTATCCGCAAAAAACACAGAGCGCCGGTGTCGGTGTTCCAGCGAGATCCGGGCCCGTGGTCCCGGCTGCTGATCGACTGGCTGGCTACGCTGGCTGTTATTATAATCTTTGGGCTGGTGATGCTGTTCAGCGCCAGCTACACCACCGGTTACCTGCGTATGGGCGACAGCTTCCACTACATCAAACAGCAGGCGCTGTGTATGATGCTCGGGCTGGGCTGTATGTTCCTTATGAGCTATGTGGACCACCGCTTTTTGCGCAAGATGGTGGTGCCGGGCTACATCATCGTGCTGGCCATGCTGGCCGTCACCCTGACCATGGCACCCCTGAACGGCTGCCGCCGCTGGATCCGCTTCGGCGGGCTTACGCTGCAATCCTCGGAGGTAGCAAAGTTTGAGATGATCCTGTTCAGTTCCCATCTTGCGGCCAAAGCGCCGCAGGTGGAGCGGCTGGACCCGGAGCGCCGCATCCTGCTTACCCCCCGGGAGTGGCTGCGGGTGCGGGTGTGGAAGCAGCTGGTGGTGCCGGTGCTGCCCCTTATACCGGTGGTCATCCTGCTGGCGCTGGAGCCGCATATGTCCGGCATCGTGCTGACGGTGGCGGTGGTGGGCACCATCCTGCTGTTGTCCGGCAGCGGCGGTGTGCTGACATGGGCGGGTGCCATCACGGCAGGCGCCCTGCTGGAAACACTGCTCTCCCATGTGGACTCCATCCCCTACCTGCAAAAGCGTCTGGACGGCTGGACGCAGGATCTGAGCAAGATGACCGACCAGACCGTGCAGAGCCTTTACGCCATCGGCTCCGGCGGGCTGAAGGGACTGGGGCTGGGCAACAGTGTGGAAAAGCAGCTCTGGCTGCCGGAAAGCACCAACGACTTCATTTTCAGCGTGGTGTGCGAGGAACTGGGCTTCATTGGTGCGGTGCTCATCATCGTGCTGTTCGTGCTGTTCATCGTGCAGGGGCTGCTCATCGCCTATAAAGCGGAAAATCTGTACTGCACCATGGTAGGCATCGGCATCATGGCGCAGATCGCGTGGCAGGTGTTCTGCAACATCGCCGTGGTCACCAATACCCTGCCCAACACCGGCATCAGCCTGCCCTTCTTCTCCTCCGGCGGTACCAGCCTGATCCTGCTGCTGGCAGAGATGGGCGTAATGGTGAACATTGGCCGCAACGGCGAGCGGGCGGCGCAGCAGCGGGAGCAGATGCGTGCCCAGCGGGAGGCCGCCCGCGCCGAGCGGGAAGCAGAACTTGCACGCAAGACCATTGATCTGGCCTCTGCCCGCGCAGCCCGTACAGAACAGTAAAACAAACCGCAAGCCCGCCCGGCCGCAGGCCGGGCGTTTATAAGGAGGAATCACCATGCGTGTTCTCATCGCAGCCGGCGGCACTGCCGGACATATCAATCCTGCACTGGCCATTGCCGGTGCTCTGAAAAAGGCCGACCCTACCGCCGAGATCCACTTTGCAGGCCGTAAGGAGGGCATGGAGTACCGTCTGGTCACACAGGCGGGCTACCCCTTCCACCACATCGAGATCACCGGTTTTCAACGCAAGCTCAGCCTGCACAACATCAAGCGCAACATCATTACCCTGTGGAATCTGGCGCTTTCCGGCCCCAAGGCCAAGGCCATGATGAAGGAAGTAAAGCCAGATCTCGTCATCGGCTGCGGCGGCTATGTGTCCGGCCCGGTGGTGCGCTGCGCCGCCAAAATGGGCATCCACACCGCCCTGCACGAGCAGAATGCCTTCCCCGGTGTGACCAATAAGCTGCTGGCTCCGGATGTGGATATCGTGTTTGCCGCCGTGCCCGCCGCCGTGGAAAAGCTGGGCGCACCGGACAAGACCCTTGTGGTGGGCAACCCCGTGCGGCCGGAGGTGTTTGCACAGGCCGCCAACCGCGAGGCCATCCGCGCACAGCTGGGTGCGGGCGACCGCACGGTCATCCTGTCCTTCGGCGGCAGCTTGGGCGCACGCCGGGTCAACGAGGTGGTGGCAGACCTGTGCGCTTGGGAGCAGCACGAGCACAAGCCGGTGCTGCACCTGCACGCCACCGGCCAGTACGGCGTGCAGCTGTTTGAGCAGCTGCAAAAGCAGAAGGATTTTGCCCCCGGCGACAGCCTTGTGGTAAAGGAATACATCAACAATATGCCGGAGCTGCTGGCTGCGGCAGACCTCGTTATCAGCCGCGCCGGTGCGCTGACGCTGGCCGAACTGGAGGCTGTGGGACGCGCCGCTGTGCTGATCCCCAGCCCCAACGTAGCGGAGAACCACCAGTACTACAACGCCATGGAACTGCAGAAGGCCGGGGCGGCTGTGGTCATTGAAGAAAAAGACCTGACCGGTGAAAAGCTGGTGCAGACTGTTTCTGCCATGCTGGCACAGCCCGGCAAGCTGGCCGAGATGGGCAAAAACGCCCGCAGCCTGTCTGTGGACGACAGTCTGGACCGCATCACTGCGGCGCTGCTCAAGCTGGTAAAGACCCCGTGATGCAGCCCCGGAATAAACAGGAAAGAAGGTGCGAACGATGCAGCAGAACCGTGACCGCAACGGCAGACCCCGGAACCCGAGACCCTATGACCTGAACCGGGATGTGGCGCGCACCTCTGCGCCTTCGCAGAATCATAATACACCCCGGAGCACCGGCAACAGCCGCTACGGCTACAACGGCGAGCCGCTCAGCCGCCCGCCCTCCCGCAGCGCCAACGGCAGTGTGCGCTCCTCCCGGGCAGATAACAGCATCCAGTTCCCCACCCAATCCCAGCCCCGCCGCCCGGCGCAGGGGCAGGGGAGCAATACCACCCAGTACCCCGCCGGTAACCGCCCGGCGGGCAGCAGACCAAAAAACGCAAAGTCCGGCGGCAAGCAGCGCCGCCCGGCAAACAATGCCCGCAGCGGGCAGAGCAGCCGGAAAAACCAGAACGCGCAAAACCGCCCGAACCGGCAGCACCCGGCAGGCAGCCAAAGCGCCCCGCAGCAAAGCCCTGCCCGGCGGGAAATGCGCAAAAAGCGCAAGGTGACCCGCGCCACGCTGCGCCGTCGACGGATACTACGCCGTCTGACCGCCTTTGCCATGCTGCTGTGCGTCATTGGCGCGGGCATCTACCTGACCATGACCATGCTGTTCCGCATCAACTCCATTCAGGTGCAGACCCCGGACGGCAAGCAGGTGACCGAGATCGCGGGCTACTCCGCAGACAGCATTTTGCAGCGGATGGGCGTGCAGCTGGAGGAAAACATCTTCAGCTTTGAGCCCGGCGAAAAGGCCGCGGTGCTGGAGCAGAACTTCCCGCTGCTGGGCTCCATCAAGGTGATCCGGGACTACCCCAACACCGTGGTGGTGCAGGTGACCGAGGCCGTGCCCGCCTACGCGGTGCAAAACGGCAGCAAGTGGCTTGTGATCTCGGACAAATGGAAGATTTTGTCCGAGGAAAGCACCCAGCCTGAGGGACTTTGCACCCTGTACGGCGGCAAGCTGCAGGATACCACCCCGGGACAGGGCTTCTGGTTCGTGGACGATGCGGACGCGGCAAGCGCCTCCGGGTCGGAAACCGCCGAGAGTGAAAGCACGGTGAGCACAGAGAACGACCGTATGGAAGCGCTGCGCACACTGCGCAGCAAGCTGGAGGAATACGGCCTGTCGCAGGACGTGACACGGCTGGAAGTGGCAGACACCGAGCAGCTCGCATTTTTGTATCAGGATCGCATCAGCGTGCTGCTGGGCACGCTGAACGATCTGGATTATAAGCTGGATCGCGCCCGCTATGTACTGACCAACGCCGACGGCAAGGGCTGCGGCCCCACCGACACCGGGCGGCTGGATTTCAGCCATACCAGCGCCAGCAGCACACGTAAGATCTATTTTGCACAGGGCGAGCCCACCCTGCCCTCCGGCTATGTGGTGCCGCCCAAGGCTGAGGAACCCGCCCCGGCAGAGGACACCGCCGACAGCACCGACAGTGCAGAAAGCACGGATACTGCCGACACCACCGAACCGGCGGCTGAAACGGACACCGAGCAGCTGCCCCTGACCCACCCTGACCGCATGACGGCCAACGAAGAAGAAAACCCCATGTAAAGAAGCTCTTTGGAGGAGACTGTATGAAGCTGGAACAACTGATGGAAGGCGTGCCCTTTACCCTTGTGCAGGGCAGTCTGGATACTGAGATCGCAGATATCATCTACGACAGCCGCAAGGCTGCCCCGGGGCTTTTGTTCGTGTGTATCGTGGGCACCCAACGGGACAGCCACGCGTTTGCCGCTGACTGCGCCGCCAAGGGAATCAGCGCGCTGGTCATCCAGCACGATATCGACCTTTCTACCCTGCCCGGGGTGACCGTGGTCAAGGTGGAGAGCAGCCGCTATGCCATGGCGTTGATGAGCGCCAACCTCTTCGGCAACCCTGCCCGCCAGATGACCATGATCGGCGTCACCGGCACCAAGGGCAAGACCACTACCACCCACATGATCAAAAGCGTGCTGGAGGCCGCAGGCCGCAAGGTGGGCATGATCGGCACCAACGGCATCTACTATATGGGACGCCACAAGGACACCGCCAACACCACCCCGGAAAGCTACGAGCTGCAAAAGACCTTCCGGGAGTTTCTGGATGCCGGCTGCGATACCGCGCTGATGGAGGTATCCAGTCAGGGCCTGATGATGGACCGCGTGGCGGGCGTGCACTACGATGTGGGTGTGTTCACCAACCTTTCGCCGGATCACATCGGCCCCGGCGAGCACAAGACCTTTGAGGAGTACCGCAGCTGGAAGGGACAGCTGTTCAAGCGTTGCGATGTGGGCGTGGTGAACATTGACGACGAGAACACCGCCGCCCTGCTGGAAGGCCATACCTGCAAGCTGGTCACCTATGGCCGCGATGAAAAGGCCGACTACCGCGAGACCGGCTACGAGCTGCTGCGCACCCACGATTTTCTGGGCGTTGCCTTCCACGTTACCGGCAAGGACGAGATGGACGTCAAGGTGAATATGCCCGGCGAGTTCAGCGTGTACAACGCGCTGGCAGCGCTGGCCGTGGGCAAGGTGCTGGGTCTGCCGGATGCCGCCATCCACGATGGTCTGGGCAAGTGCGTGGTGAAGGGCCGTGTGGAGCTGGTGCCCATCAGCAAAAAGTTCACCATCCTGCTGGACTATGCCCACAACGAGGTATCCACCGAGAGCCTGCTTACCACCCTGCGCGCCTACAAGCCCCACCGTCTGGTGGTGGTGTTTGGCTGCGGCGGCAACCGCTCCAAGCTGCGCCGCTACGGCATGGGCGAGATCTGCGCCAAGATGGCCGATTTCTCCATCCTCACCGAGGACAACAACCGCTTTGAAAAGGTAGAGGACATTATTGCGGATATCCGCGAGGGCATGAACAAGGGCAACCCGGACGCAAAGTTCGTGGAAATCCCCGACCGTCTGGACGCGCTGCACTACGCAGTGGATCACGCACAGGAGGGCGACCTGATCGCCGTCATCGGCAAGGGACACGAGACCTACCGCGACCGCGAGGGCGTCAAGACCCCCTTCCTTGAGCGGGAACTGCTGGAAGAATACGCCCAGCAGATCGGACTGGAATAAGAAATATTATTATTGCGGGAAAGGCCGCTGCACAAAGTACTGTGCAGCGGCTTTTTTGCGTCTGTGGGAGCCCCTATATAAAGAGGAAGCAAACTGTGACAGAAATGTAAAAGATAAAAATATTTAACTAAAACCATTGACTTATCCAACGGTTTGATTATAATGGTCGTGTTCGATACCTCATAAATTTTAGGTAAATAATTAAACACAAACAGTAAACATAAAGGAGAATACTACCATGACTTTCGAGGAAATGAAGAAGATCGTTGTCGATACCCTGAGCTGCGATGAGGACAAGGTGACCATGGAGGCCAGCCTGACCGAGGATCTGGAGGCCGACAGCCTAGACGCTGTGGAGCTGAACATGGCACTGGAAGAGGCCTGCGGCGTGTCCATCCCCGATGAGGAGCTGGCAAACCTCAAGACCGTGGGCGATATCTTCAACTACATCAATGCCCATGTCTGAGGCTGACCGAGGCGAAACGAGATGAACAGTATCAAAGACCTGCTGCCGGGCAGCATGCGGGAGCGCACCTTCCAGCTGAAGGCCCGGCGGGATGCGGGTGCCGTGTGGAACGACCCGCAGTTCGTGGAATGCAAAAAGTGCGGACGCCGCGCCACCCGCCAGATCTGGAACAAGGCGCAGTACGTCTGCCCCAACTGCGGGGTGCACCTGCCCATCGGCGGGTACTACCGCCTGAGCCTCATCCTTGATAAGGGCAGCTTCCGGGAACTGGATGCCGACCTTGCCCCGCAGGATGTGCTGCAGTTTCCCGGCTACCCGGAAAAGCTGGAAGCACAGACAGGCAAGACCGGCTTGAAGGAAGCTGTCATCACCGCCACGGGGCGCATCGAGGGCACCCCGGTGGTAGTGGCAGTGCTGGACAGCCGGTTCTTTATGGGCAGCATGAGCACCACTGTGGGCGAAAAGATCACCCGCGCCGTGGAGCACGCCACCGCAAAGCACCTGCCGCTGATCATCTTCTCGGCCAGCGGCGGCGCCCGGATGCAGGAGGGCATTTTCAGCCTGATGCAGATGGCAAAGACCTCTGCCGCCATCGAGCGGTTCTCCGCCCGGGGCGGGCTATACATCAGCGTGCTGACCCACCCCACCACCGGCGGCGTGACTGCCAGCTTTGCCAGCCTTGGCGATATTATGCTGGCAGAGCCCGGGGCGCTGATCGGCTTTGCGGGGCCCCGGGTCATTGAACAGACCATCGGCGAAAAGCTGCCCGCAGGCTTCCAGCGCAGCGAGTTCCAATACGAGCACGGCTTTGTGGACAAGGTAGTGCCCCGTACCGAAATGCGCGAAACACTGGCGCAGCTGCTGCGTCTGCACGCCTGAGGAGGAAGCGCCTTATGATCAAGGACATCTTACAACAGCTCGCACCGCTGGATGAAAAGATCGCCGCCCTGCGCGGCGACCCGGCGGACGAGAACATGACCGATATCACCAACCACGCTGCCGAGCTGGCAGAGCTTTCCGCGCAGGAGGACGCTTTGCTGTCCGGCTGCGGGGCACTGACCGCAGAGGACAGGGTCTTTCTGGCACGCCACCCGGAGCGCCCCCACATCGACGAGATCGTGGATGCACTGTTCACCGACTTCTTTGAGCAGTGCGGCGACCGTCAGTGCAAGGAAGATGCCGCCATTCTGGGCGGTGTGGCGCTGTTCCACGGCCAACCGGTCACGGTCATCGGCCACCGCAAGGGCAGCACGCTGGAGGAAAACCTGCGCTGCAACTTCGGTATGCCCGGGCCGGAGGGCTACCGCAAGGCCCTGCGCCTGATGAAGCAGGCGGAAAAATTTGACCGTCCCATCATCACCTTCATCGACACGCCGGGCGCATACCCCGGCAAGGACGCCGAGGAGCGCGGACAGGGCGAGGCCATCGCCCGCAACCTGATGGAGATGAGCGGCCTGACTGTGCCGGTGATCGCAGTGGTCACCGGCGAAGGCTCTTCCGGCGGCGCGCTGGCGCTGGGTGTGGCAAACCGCATCCTCATGCTGGAAAACGCCGTCTACTCGGTGCTGAGCCCCGAAGGCTTTGCCAGCATCCTGTGGAAGGATTCCTCCCGCAGCGGCGAAGCCTGCGAGATCATGAAGCTGACCGCACAGGATCTGTACAAGGACGGCATCGTGGAGGAGATCATCCCGGAGCCGGTGGGCGGCGCACAGCGCGCCCACGGGGTACTGTTCGGCAATCTGGACGAGGCACTGCAGCGGCAGCTGCGCAGCCTTGCCCGCATGAACGGCCGTCAGCTGGCCGAGCAGCGCTACCAGAAATTCCGTCAGATCGGAGAAATGAGGAAAGCATGAAGGGTTTGCGTCTGATCGCCACCGGCGGGGCTTTGCCCGGCCGCACGGTCACCAACGAAGAGCTGAGCCGCACCGTGGATACCAGCGACGAGTGGATCACCACCCGCACCGGCATCCGCACCCGGCACTACTGCACCGAGGGCGAAAACGCCGCTACACTGGCCATTGCTGCCGCAAAGCAGGCGCTGCAGCGCAGCGGTCTTGCTCCGGCAGACATTGCCTGCTGCGTCTGCGCCACCCTTTCCGCACCGGACGCCACCCCAAGCGTGGCCTGTCAGGTGCAGGCGGCGCTGGCACTGCCGGAAAACCGCCCCGCACTGGATGTAAACGCCGCCTGCTCCGGCTTTTTGTATGGAACGGCGGTGGCGCGCGGCCTGCTGGCTACGCTGGGCGGGCGGTACGCGCTGGTCATCGGCACGGAAGCACTTTCCCGTCTGATGGACCCCGCCGACCGCTCCACCTGTGTGCTGTTTGGCGATGGTGCCGGTGCGGCAGTGTTTGAACTGACCGACACCTCCGCGCCCTTTGCCATCACGCTGGGTGCCCGGGGCGATGCCGCCATCCATGCCGGCGGCCCCAGCCGCGCAGGCTCGGCACCCATCAGCATGGACGGCAGGGCAGTGTTCCGTTTTGCAGTGGATGCCCTGCCCAAATGCCTGCACACCGTGCTGGACGAGACCGGCCTTACGCTGGACAATCTGGACTGGGTGGTCTGTCATCAGGCCAACAGCCGCATCATCGACCACTGCGTCAAGGCGCTGCACGCCGATGGTGCAAAGTTCTACAAAAACATGGACCGCCACGGCAACACCAGTGCTGCCAGCATCCCGGTGGCGCTGAACGAGCTGGCTGAAAGCGGCCAGCTGCTCCCCGGTCAGACCCTTGCCTGCATCGGCTTCGGCGGCGGCCTGACATGGGGCGGCATGATCGTGGAATATAAAGGATAAAGACCATGAAACTTTTAAACGAGATCCTGGGGACGAAATACCCCATCATTCAGGGCGGCATGGCCAACATTGCCACCGGCGAGTTTGCCGCCGCCTGCTCCAACGCCGGTGCACTGGGCATCATCGGTGCGGGCGGCATGAATGCCGATACCCTGCGCCAGAACATCCGCCGCTGCCGGGAGCTGACCGACAAGCCCTTTGGTGTAAACATCATGCTCATGCACCCGCAGGCAGATGAGTTTGCCCAGATCGTGGTGGAGGAAAAAGTCGCCGTGGTCACCACCGGCGCAGGCAACCCGGGAAAATACGTTTCCATGTGGAAAGCTGCCGGTATCAAGGTGATCCCGGTGGTGGCTGCTGCCGTGCTGGCACGGCATTTGGAGCCGCTGGGCATTGACGCCGTCATTGCCGAGGGCACCGAGAGCGGCGGCCATGTGGGCGAGATGACCACCATGGCACTGGTGCCGCAGGTGGTGGACGCGGTCAGCGTGCCGGTCATCGCCGCAGGCGGCATTGCCGATGGCCGTCAGCTGGCGGCTGCGCTGGCACTGGGCGCCTGCGGTGTGCAGGTGGGCACCTGCCTGCTGGCAAGCGAGGAGTGCCCCATTCACCCCAACTACAAGGCCGCGCTGCTCAAAGCCGGGGACAGTGACACCATCGTCACCGGACGCACCGTGGGTGCACCGGTGCGTGTGCTGAAAAACCGCATGAGCCGGGAGTATGTCCGTCAGGAAAAGGCGGGCGCGGATAAGATGGAACTGGAAAAATACACGCTGGGCAGCCTGCGCCGTGCCGTCTTTGAGGGCGACACGGTAAGCGGCAGCCTGATGGCCGGTCAGGTAGCCGGAATGCTGCACGAGGTGCGCCCCGTGGCGGACATCCTTGCCGACCTGTGGCAGGGCGGGAGGCAGCGCATCGCCGCGCTGAACACCGAATGCTGACCCTTGGCGGCAAGCCCCTGCAAGTACCCATTTTGCAGGGCGGCATGGGCGTAGGCGTCTCGCTGGGCGGGCTGGCCGGTGCGGTAGCAGCCTGCGGCGGCATGGGGTGCATCTCCACCGCCGATGCAGGCTACCGCGAGCCGGATTTTGCCCGTGACCCGGCGGCAGCAAACCACCGTGCCCTGACCGCAGAAATTCAAAAAGCCAAGGCCATTGCCGGGGGCGTGGGTCTGGTAGCTATCAACGCCATGGTAGCCACCCGGGACTATGTCGAGGCTATCCGCACCGCCGTAGCGGCGGGGGTGGATGCCGTGGTCTCCGGTGCGGGTCTGCCGCTGGAACTGCCGGGTATCGTGGGCACCAAAGAGGTGGCCATTGCGCCCATCGTATCCAGCGCCCGGGCGGCAAAGCTCATCCTGCGCCGCTGGGCAAAGGGCTTTGACCGCACCGCCGATTTTGTGGTCATCGAGGGCTGCAAGGCGGGCGGGCATCTCGGCTTTGCCGAGGAGGACCTGCTGGCAGACCGCTGCCAGACCTTGGACGAAATTCTGCCCGGGGTGCTGGCCGAGGTAAATCCCTACGAGGAGCAATACGGCCACGCCATCCCGGTATTCGTGGCGGGCGGCGTGTACACCGGTGCCGACATGGCACACTTTACAAAGCTTGGCGCTGCGGGCGTGCAGCTTGCCACCCGCTTTATCCCCACCTACGAGTGCGATGCCTCCCAGACCTACAAGGACGTGCTGCTGGCGGCAAAGCCGGAGGATGTGCGCATCATCCACAGCCCGGTGGGAATGCCCGGCCGCGCCCTGAACACCCCGCTGGTGCAGGCGCTGGCCGAGGGCAAACGCTTCCCGCCCAAGCACTGCGCCCGGTGTCTTAAGACCTGCGACCCCGCTGCCGTGCCCTACTGCATCACCCACGCCCTCATCGAGGCGGTGAAGGGCAACGTGGAGGAAGGGCTCTTCTTCTGCGGCGAAAACGTGGGCAGGCTGGACCGGATGCGCACCGTGTGCGAGCTGATGGACGAACTTGTGACCGAATGGAGGCAGAACTTATGAAGCTTGCCGTACTTTACGCCGGTCAGGGTGCGCAGCACCCCGGCATGGGCAAGGAATTTTACGAAGCATCTCCCGCCTTCCGGGCGGCCTTTGACAGCGCAGCGCTGGATTTTGATCTGCACCGCGTCTGTTTTGAGGACCCGGACGGCGTTTTGAACCAGACCGAATACACCCAGCCCTGCATGGTGGCCTTTGCCTGCGGCGTGACCGCTGTGCTGGCCGAAAAGGGCGTAAAGCCCGCCTATCTTGCGGGGCTTTCGCTGGGCGAATACTCCGCGCTGCAGGCAGCCGGGGTGTTCACCGCAAAGCAGGCCATCGAGCTGACCGCCTTCCGGGGCAAGGCCATGGCGGAGGCCGCAAAGGGCCTTGCCTGCGGCATGACCGCCGTGCTGGGGCTGGACAGAGAAAAACTGTCTGCCTGCTGCGAACAGGCGGCGGAGACGGGCTGTGTGCAGATCTGCAACTACAACTGCCCTGGGCAGCTGGTCATCGGCGGCGAAAAGGCCGCTGTGGAGCAGGCTGCCGCGCTGGCAAAGGAAGCCGGTGCCCGCCGCTGCATCCCGCTGAAGGTCAGCGGCCCCTTCCACACAAAGCTGATGGCTCCCGCAGGGGATGCGCTGGCACAGCGCTTTGCGGGCGAAAACTTCGGCACCATGGAGACGCCGGTGCTGTTCAACTGTCTGGGGCATGAAAAGGCCGAGACCGACAGCATCCCGCAGCTGCTGGTAAAGCAGGTGCAGAGCAGCGTCTACATGGAGGACACTTTGCGCCGTCTGGGCGAGCTGGGTGTGGACCACATTCTGGAAGTCGGCCCCGGCAACGCCCTGAGCGGCTTTGTGAAAAAGACCCTGCCCGGGGTGGTCTGCACCGCAGTGGAGACCCCGGAACAGCTGGATGCAGTGCTGACCGCATGGAAGGATGCAGAATGAGTGAAGAAAAGCTGACCCGCGCCGCCATTGTTACCGGCGGCAGCCGGGGCATTGGCCGCGCAGTGTGCGTGGCACTGGCAAAGCAGGGCTGCAATGTGGTGGTGAATTACTGCCACGGCGCAGAGCCTGCGGAGCAGACGGCAGCGCTCTGCCGCGCCGAGGGCGTGCAGGCGGTGACCGTGCAGGCGGATGTATCCACCGCCGAGGGCTGCAAGGCGCTGTTCGATGCCGCTGCAGAGGCCTTTGGCCGGGTGGATGTGCTGGTGAACAACGCGGGCATCACCCGGGACAACCTGATTTTGCGCTTGACCGAGCAGGATTTTGAAGCGGTGCTGGACACCAACCTGAAAAGCGCCTTTCTCTGCTGCAAGGAGGCCGCCCGCCGCATGGTGCGCCAGCGCTATGGCCGCATCGTGAACCTTTCCAGCGTGGTGGCGCTGCGGGGCAACGCCGGGCAGACCAACTACGCCGCCAGCAAGGCGGGGCTCATCGGCCTGACCAAGAGCCTTGCCCGGGAACTGGCCGCGCGGAACGTGACCGTGAACGCGGTAGCACCCGGCTTTATCGACACCGACATGACTGCCGTGCTGCCGGAGGCGGTGCGCACCGGCATGACGCAGGGCATCCCCGCGGGCCGCGCAGGCCAGCCGGAGGATGTGGCACAGGCAGTGGCGTTTTTTGCCGCAGAACAAAGCAGCTATCTCACCGGGCAGGTGCTCTGTGTGGACGGCGGCATGGCAATGTAAAGGAGAACCCTTATGGAAAAACGCAGAGTTGTGATCACCGGCCTTGGCACGGTGAACCCGCTGGGCAACAATGTGGCGGACAGCTGGGCAGCAGCCCGTGCCGGTAAATGCGGCATCGGCCCCATCACCCAGTTCGACACCACCGACTTCAAGTGCAAACTGGCCGGTGAGGTAAAGGATTTTGACCCCGAGAGCGTGGTGGACAAAAAGGAAGTCCGCAAAATGGCGCGCTTCACCCTGCTGGCACTGGGCGCTGCCGCCGAAGCCATTGCAGACAGCGGCCTTGATACCGAGGCCGAGGGCAAGGACATCGGCGTCATCCTGTCCAGCGGCATCGGCGGTCTGCCCACGATCGAGGAGCAGCACGCCCGCGGCGAGGAAAAGGGCATGGAGAAGGTAAGCCCCTACTTTGTGCCCATGGCCATTGCCAACATGGCGGCGGCACAGGTGGCCATCCGCTTTGGTCTGAAGGGCATGTGCACCTGCCCGGTCACGGCCTGCGCCGGCGGCACCAACGCCGTAGGCGACGCCTTCCACCGCATCCGGGACGGCTACGAGCCGGTGATGGTCTGCGGCGGCGCGGAAAGCTGCATCAGCCCCTTGGGCATCGGCGGCTTTACCAGCATGAAGGCACTTTCCACCGCCACCGATCCGGACGCTGCCAGCCTGCCCTTTGACGCCCGCCGCGGCGGCTTTGTCATGGGTGAGGGCAGCGGTGTGCTGGTGCTGGAAGAACTGGAGCACGCAAGAGCGCGCGGCGCACACATCTATGCCGAGGTGGTGGGCTACGGTGCCAACTGCGATGCCTATCACTTTACTGCTCCGGCTCCCGGCGGCGCAGGTGCCATCGACTGCATGAAGCTGACCTTGGTGGATGCCGACATCGCACCGGAGCAGGTGGATCACATCAACGCCCACGGCACCGGCACCCACATGAACGATGCCTGCGAGACTGCCGCCATCCACGCCGTGTTCGGCGCACACGCCAAGGAGATGACCGTGGTCAGCACCAAGAGCATGACCGGCCATCTGCTGGGCGGCGCGGGCGGCATCGAGGCCGTGTTTACCGCGCTGGCGCTGCGGGACCAGTTCGCCCCGCCCACCATCCACTACGCCCAGCCCGACCCGGAGTGCGATCTGGACTATGTGCCCAACACCGGGCGGCAGCAGGAAATGCAGTACGCGCTGAGCAACAGCTTGGGCTTTGGCGGCCACAACGCCTGCATCGCCTTGCGCAGATGGGAGGGCTGACCCATGGCAGAACCCCGTACCGTGCGTGAAAACGCCAACACCCTGAGCAGCGTGCAGATTGCAGAAATTCTGCCCCACCGCTACCCCTTTGCCCTCGTGGACCGTGTTCTGGACTACGAGCCGGGGCAGTGGGCCATCGGCCGCAAGTGCGTCACCCGCAACGAGGAATTCTTCAACGGCCACTTCCCGGCGCAGCCGGTCATGCCCGGCGTGCTGCTGCTGGAAGCATTGGCACAGACCGGCGCTGTGGCAGCGCTGAGCCTGCCGGAAAACAAGGGCAAGCTGGCACTGTTCGGCGGCATCAAGAGTGCCCGCTTCCGCAAGCAGGTCACCCCCGGGGACGTGCTCACCCTCCACTGCGAGCTGGTACAGCAGCACGGCGCTGTGGGCGTAGGCAAGGCCTCGGCATGGGTGGACGGCAAGTGCGCCGTCACCGCAGAGCTGACCTTTGTGCTGACCGACGCAGCAGAATAAAATGAATGAAAAAGAGATAGGCGATCCCTTTCGGGAAAGCCTATCTCTTTTTTGTGTCTGTTCCGGTCGGTTTACTCTGCGGCAGCTGTCCCGGCGTCTGCTTCAGCAGTGGGGGCAGACTCTGCCGTGGCGGTTTCTGTTGGGGCGGTCGCTGCCTGTTCCTTCTCCATCCACTCCCGCACGCGGTCGGGGCGGTTGGTGATGTAGGCATCGGCGCTGGTGCGCAGCAGGCTGCGGACGGAATCTTCCGTGTCCACCGTCCACAAAGACACCTTGATGCCCATCTCGTGCAGTTTGTCAATGAAACCGGCGTTTTTGTAGGCGGTGTGGTACTCACAGCTGACCCACTCCGGCACAAAGTCCAGACTGCTGATATAGGCGGGCAGATCCCGTTGCGACAACAGGTTTTTATAGATCTCGTTCAGGCTCTCGCCGGGAAAGTTTGCCCGCAGCATACTTACCTTATCGCTCATCCAGCGGGTCATCCAGCTGCAATTTTCCTCGTCTGCTGCGCTCTCCGGCAGGGCAGCGTCCATGGCATCCATGTCGTCTATGCCGTTGGTCAGTCCCAGATCCTTCCAGATGATGGGCGGCGGCAGCAGCATGCTTTCCAGCTCGCCGTATACCAGTGCACCCACCCGCAGTTCGGGCAGCAGCTGCTTTGCCTGCCGCAGCAGCGCGTGGTTGAAGGAAACAAGGATCACCTGTTCTACCATCTCGGTCTGCTGCAGCACCTCCAGCACCCGGGGCACAAAGTCCGGGTCGTTGTCCATGGTGGATTTCAGTTCCAGATGCACGGTGCATCCCGGCATCTGCCTGCACAGTTCCATGGCCTCCTGCAGGGTGGCGATCTTCTCGTCCTGAAAGATGGCGTCCTTCCAGCTGCCAAAATCCAGTTCCTTTAAATCGCCCATGGTCATATCGTAGATCTTGCCGGAAATATCCGTGTGCAGATCGATCATATAGTCGTGGTGGATCACAAGCCCGGCGTCAATGGTCTGCTGTACGTCCATCTCTACGCCGTCCGCGCCAATCTCCATGGCTTTTTTAAAGGCAGTCAGGGTGTTTTCCGGTGCAAGATAGGAAGCACCGCGGTGTGCAATGATTTGTGGTGTCATAAATTTTCTCCGTTATCGGTTCGTCCTCACACGTTTACGCCCCGGCGCTGCCATACCGCAAACAGTGCCGGGGCGCTTGCTCAGGTCAGGTCCTCGCCGTCTGAAGCGATGACCTTTTTATACCAGTAAAAACTGTCCTTCCGGCTGCGGGCAAGGGTGCCGTTGCCGTCGTTGTCCTTGTCCACATAGATAAAGCCGTACCGCTTTTTCATCTCGCCGGTGGAGGCGCTCACAAGGTCGATGGGACCCCATGTGGTGTAGCCCATCAGCGGCAGACCATCCTCATTGACGGCCTTTTCCATCTCCTCGATGTGCGCCCGCAGGTAGTCGATGCGGTAGCTGTCGTGGATGGAGCCGTCCGGCTCTACGGTATCCACCGCACCCAGACCGTTCTCCACGATGAACATAGGCTTTTCGTACCGGTCGTAAATGGTGTTCAGGGTCACCCGCAGACCCACCGGGTCGATGGCCCAGCCCCACTCGCTGACTTTCAGGTAGGGGTTCTTCACCGATGCAGACACGGCGTTGCCTTCCGCATTCTCTGCCGCCATCAGCTCCTTATCCACCGTGATGCAGCGGCTGGAATAGTAGCTGAAGGATACAAAATCCACCGTGCCCTCCCGCAGCGTGCGGTCGTCCTCGGACTGTGTGTGCAGCTGCACCCCGGCGCGCTCCATCCGCTTTTTAGCCCACACGGGGTAAGCGCCGCGCACCTGTACGTCAGTAAAGAAGTAGTTGTCCCGGTCTGCCTCCTGCGCCGCCCGCACATCCTCCGGGGCGCAGGTGCGGGGGTAGAACTGACCCGCCGCCAGCATACAGCCCACCATAGCGTCCGGCATTTTTTCGTGCGCCAGCTTTACCGCCTTTGCGCTGGCCACCAGCTCGTGATGGGCGGCCTGATACTTGACCTGCTCCACATTCTCGCCGGGGTGGAATACCAGCCCGGCGCCGGTAAAGGACAGGTGCAGCAGCATGTTGATTTCATTAAAGGTGAGCCAGTACTTCACCTTGCCCTTGAAGCGGTCGAACAGCACCTCGCAGTAGTGGACATAGGCGTCCACCATGCGGCGGTCTTTCCAGCCGCCGTATTTTTTGATGAGGGCAATGGGAGTGTCAAAGTGGCAGATGGTGACCAGCGGCTCAATGCCGTACTTATGGCACTCGTCAAAAATGCTGTCGTAGAAGGCCAGTCCTGCCTCGTTGGGCTGAGCATCGTCGCCGTTGGGCAGGATGCGGGTCCATGCAATGGACAGCCGGAAGCACTTGAAGCCCATCTCTGCAAACAGGGCGATATCCTCTTTATAATGGTGATACAGGTCAATGGCCTCGTGGCTGGGGTAGAAATGTGCGTCATCGCAGCCCAGCATTTCCATATAGCCCGTTGCCACCGGAAAACGGTCCGGGCCGAAGGGGGTCACGTCCACCGTTGCCAGACCCTTGCCGTCTGCCTGCCATGCACCCTCGCACTGGTTGGCGGCGGTAGCGCCGCCCCACAAAAAGCCCTTGGGAAATTTGCCCATACTCTTTACCTCCTTGTTTACTTTTGCGCCCCTGCGGAGCGCAGATATACGCATACTACTATGATACCGCAACCGGCGGCGCTTGTCCATGACTGCATTTTGCAAAGGTGCGTGCATTTGGGGATAAAGTACGACTTTTATCGTCAAAACGCCGAAATTTCCTACTGTTTTTTGCGCACTTTTCACGATAAAAACACAAAACTTGCCTGTTTTTCTTTTATTCTGTTCCTTTTAAACCGCGCGGCAGTATGGTAGAATAATAGGGTAAGAACTGCGCTGCGCTGATGCGCTGCTGAGAACATGGAAAAATGGAGTGTTTGATTATGACTGAGTTCAAACCCATCAAAGAAGGCAAAGTCCGCGAGATCTACGACAATGGCGACAGCCTGATCATGGTTGCCACCGACCGCATTTCTGCGTTTGACGTCATCCTGAAAAACAAGGTCACCAAAAAGGGCACCGTGCTCACCCAGATGAGCAAGTTCTGGTTCGATTACACCCGCGATCTGCTGCCCAACCACATGTTGAGCGTGGATGTGCAGGATATGCCGGAGTTCTTCCGCCAGCCCCAGTTCACCGGCAACAGCATGATGTGCCGCAAGCTGACCATGCTGCCCATCGAGTGCATCGTGCGCGGCTACATCACCGGCAGCGGCTGGGCAAGCTACCAAAAGACCGGCAAGGTGTGCGGCATCCAGCTGCCCGAGGGCCTGCAGGAGTCCGATAAGCTGCCCGAGCCCATCTACACCCCCTCCACCAAGGCAGAGATCGGTGACCACGACGAGAACATCTCCTACGAGCAGAGCATCGACGTGCTGGAGAAGAAGTTCCCCGGCCACGGTCTGGAGTACGCCACCAAGCTGCGGGACTACACCATTGCCCTGTACAAGAAGTGCGCCGAGTATGCACTGTCCCGCGGCATCATCATTGCCGACACCAAGTTCGAGTTTGGTCTGGACGAGGACGGCAACGTGGTGCTGGGCGATGAGATGCTGACCCCGGACTCCTCCCGCTTCTGGCCGCTGGAGGGCTACGAGCCGGGTCACGGCCAGCCCTCCTTCGACAAGCAGTTCGTCCGCGACTGGCTGAAGGCCAACCCCGACAGCAACTACGACCTGCCGCAGGATGTCATTGACAAGACCATTGCCAAGTATCTGGAGGCCTATGAGCTGCTGACCGGCAAAAAGCTGTAAGCGTATCCCGTATCCATAAAAACCAAGGCTGCTGCGGAAAATTTTCCGCAGCGGCCTTTTTTGCGCCCCGCCCTCTTGACAAGGGGCGGGGAGATGGGTAATATATGTATCGCATCAAACAGTTTCACATCGAACAACTTGAATAGAGGAAACCATTATGTGTACACAGCACCCTATTGAAGAGCCCTGCAAGCTGGACCCGCCGTGGGAAGGGCCGCAGGTCATCCCCGCCCAGCTGCACCGGGTGGATAACCTGATCTTCCGCAGGCTGAACCAGTTTTCCCGCGCCAACGGGGTAGAGCAGACCACCCCCATGCACGGGTGGATCATTGAGTATCTCTACCGCCACCGGGACGAGCCGGTGTTCCAGCGGGACATCGAGCGGGAATTTTCCATCACCCGCTCCACGGTGACGAACATTTTGCAGCTGATGGAGCGCAAGGGCTACATCCAGCGGCTGAGCGTACCGCAGGATGCCCGGCTCAAGCAGCTGGTTTTGACCGAGGAGGGCATCCAACGGCACGAAAAGACCCTGCTGTCCTTCCACCAGACCGACGACTATGTGGCCGGACTGCTGACCGAGGAGGAGAACGCAGAACTGCTGCGGCTGCTGAACAAGCTGCGGGAAGCACTGAAATAACGATCTTTTCCGTCAAAGCGCCGAAAAAGGACTTGTTAAATTAGCAATTATGAACATTTTACGAAACGTCTTGACATTTAAATTGTTATGTATAAAATTGTTTTGTACCAAACAAATAAATTCAACAGGAGGGAACTCAGATGATCAAAAAGCTTGTGTCGCATCTGGGCGAGTATAAAGCCGCCTCGATCAAGACACCGCTCTTTGCTGCGCTGGAAGCCATTATGGATGTGCTGCTGCCCACCATCATGGCCTTTATCATCGACCAGGGCATTGAAAAGGGCGATATGAACGCCATCATCCGCTACGGCCTGCTTACCTTTCTGGTGGCAGCCATTGCGCTGGTGCTGGGCGTGCTGGCGGGCAAGTACGCCGCCGAGGCATCCACCGGCTTTGCCGGAAATCTGCGCGATGCCATGTATGAAAACATCCAGCATTACTCTTTTTCCAACATCGACAAATTCTCCACGGCAGGTCTTGTCACCCGCATGACCACCGACGTGACCAACGTGCAGAACGCTTTCCAGATGATCCTGCGCATGTGCGTGCGCGCCCCGGTGCATCTGGTGTTTGCAATGTTCATGGCTGTGATCATCGGCGGCCCGCTGTCGCTGGTGTTCGTGGTGGCGGTGGCCTTTCTGGTGGCGGTGCTGGCTGCCATCATGATCCCTACCTTCCACATCTTTGACCGTGTGTTCAAGAACTACGATAACCTCAACGCCTCGGTGCAGGAGAATGTCTCTGCCATCCGCGTGGTCAAGAGCTTCGTGCGCGAGGGCTTCGAGAACGAAAAATATACTGCTGCCTGCGAGAGCCTGTACAAGCAGTTCGTCAACGCGGAAAGCCGCCTGAGCTTCAATAACCCCGCCATGCTGGTGGCGGTGTACGGCTGCAACATCGCGCTGAGCTGGTTCGGCGCAAAATATGTGCTGCACGGTGCTATTACCACCGGCCAGCTGAACGCCCTGTTCGGATATATCATGAACATCCTTATGGCACTGATGATGCTGAGCACGGCCTTTGTCATGATCGCTATGTCCGCCGCCTCTGCCAAGCGTATCGTGGAGGTGCTGGACGAGCACACCGACCTGCCCCCGGCAAAGCAGCCGGTGCAGCAGGTGGCAGACGGCAGCATCCAGTTCGACCACGTTACCTTCAAGTATAAACACGGCAGCGGTCAGCCGGTGCTGAACGATATCAGCTTTACCATCCAACCCGGCGAGACGCTGGGCATCATCGGCGGCACCGGCAGTGCAAAGTCCAGTCTGGTGCAGCTGATCCCCCGCCTGTACGATGCCGAGAGCGGTACCGTGCGGGTGGGCGGCGTGGACGTGCGGGATTATAACCTTGACGTGCTGCGCCGCGAGGTCTCCATGGTGCTGCAGAAGAATGTGCTGTTCAGCGGCACTATTCTGGATAACCTCCGCTGGGGCGATGCCAACGCCACCGAGGAAGAGTGCATCCGCATGGCAAAGCTGGCCTGCGCGGATGAGTTCATCCAGTGCTTCCCGGATAAGTACAATACATGGATCGAGCAGGGCGGTTCCAACGTGTCCGGCGGCCAGAAGCAGCGCCTGACCATCGCCCGCGCCCTGCTGCGCAAGCCCAAGGTGCTGATTTTGGACGACTCCACCAGCGCCGTGGATACCGCGACCGATGCCAAGATCCGCAAGGCCTTCCGGGAGGAGATCCCCGGCACGACCAAGATCATCATTGCACAGCGCATTTCCTCGGTGCAGGATGCAGACCGCATTCTGGTGCTGGAGAACGGCCAGATCAACGGTCTGGGCACCCACGCAGAGCTGCTGGCGACCAATGCCATCTATCAGGAGGTCTACAACAGCCAGACGCAGGGCGGCGGCGATTTTGACAAGCAGGGAGGTGCGCAGTAATGGCAGTAAAAGAAGTACATGGCCCCGGCCCGCGGGGCGCACGGGGGCCGCGCCCCAAGGTGGAAAACCCGGGCAAGCTGCTGAAGCGCATTATGGATGAGGTGTTCCGCAACTATCTGCCCCACTGCATCCTTGTGCTTGTCTGCATCGTGGTCAGCGCGCTGGCCAATGTGCAGGCCAGCCTGTTCTTGCAGACTTTGATGGACGATTACATCGTACCCATGACCCGCCAGCAGAACCCCAGCTTTGCACCACTGGCCGGTGCATTGGTGCGGATGTGCTGCATCTACCTTGTGGGCATTCTGGCCGCATGGGCCAACGCCCGCATCATGGTCAACGTAACGCAGGGCACGCTGCGCAATCTGCGCACCAAGCTGTTCACCCACATGGAAAGCCTGCCCATCCGGTATTTTGATACTCATCCTCACGGCGATATCATGTCCGTGTACACCAACGATGTGGATACCCTGCGCCAGATGCTCAGCCAGAGCATCCCGCAGCTGGTGTCCAGCGTCATCACCATCGTATCGGTGTTCTTCAGTATGTGTATGCTCAGCTGGCAGCTGACCATCGTTACCATGCTCATGGTGGCGCTGATGCTGTTCTGCTCCAAGCAGATCGCAAAAAGCTCCTCCAAGTACTTCATCCAGCAGCAGCGGGATCTGGGCAAGGTGAACGGCTACATCGAGGAGATGATGGAAGGCCAGAAGGTGGTCAAGGTGTTCACTCACGAGCAGCAGACCCTTGCCGGCTTCCGTGAGTTGAACGACCAGCTGAAGGAAAGCGCCAAACAGGCCAACGCCTTCTCCAACATCATGATGCCGGTCAACGCCCAGCTGGGCAACATCAGCTACGCCATCTGCGCGCTGGTTGGTGCAGCCATGGCCGTGGGCGGTGTCGGAGGCATGACACTTGGCACCGTGGTGGCCTTCCTCAGCCTGAACAAGGGCTTCAATATGCCCATCAGTCAGGTGTCCATGCAGGCCAACAGCGTCATCATGGCACTGGCCGGTGCCGAGCGTATCTTCAAGATGATGGACGAGCCCAGCGAGACCGACGAGGGCTATGTGACGCTGGTGAACGCCAAGTACGACCGCAACGACCAGCTGGTGGAGACGAACGAGCGCACCGGCATCTGGGCGTGGAAGCACCCCCACCACGACGGCACTACCACCTACCACAAGCTGGCGGGTGACATCACCTTTACGGACGTGGACTTTGGCTATGTGCCGGAAAAGACGGTGCTGCATGACATCAACCTGTATGGCCGTCCGGGACAGAAGATCGCCTTTGTCGGCTCTACCGGCGCGGGCAAGACCACCATCACCAACCTGATCAACCGCTTCTACGATATTCAGGAGGGCAAGATCCGCTACGACGGCATCAACATCCACAAGATCAAAAAAGCCGACCTGCGCCGCTCGCTGGGCATCGTGCTGCAGGACACCCACCTGTTTACCGGCACGGTGATGGAGAACATCCGCTACGGACGGCTGGAGGCCACCGATGAGGAGTGCATCGCCGCCGCCCGCCTTGCCAACGCCGATGGCTTTATCAAGCGCCTGCCGGAGGGCTACAACACTATGCTGACCGGCGATGGCGCTAACCTCTCGCAGGGACAGCGCCAGCTGCTTGCCATTGCCCGCGCAGCCGTGGCAGACCCGCCGGTGCTGATTTTGGACGAGGCGACCTCCTCCATTGATACCCGCACCGAAGCGCTGGTGCAGCGCGGTATGGACGGCCTGATGTACGGCCGCACCAGCTTTGTCATCGCGCACCGCCTGTCCACCGTCCGCAATGCAGACTGCATCGTGGTGCTGGAACAGGGCCGCATCATCGAGCGCGGCAGCCACGACGAGCTGATCGCTAAAAAGGGCAAGTATTACCAGCTTTATACCGGTAATCTGGCCGAGAACTAAGCAATTTCCAACCTTCTCACAAAGCCGCCGCACAGCCATGCCGCCGTGCGGCGGCGTTTTTTGCTCTCATAAAGAAGCAATTCTGGAAAATCCGCAGATTTTCCAGAATTGCAAATATAAAAATAATTTTCCGCTGAAGATGGCCAGAGCTACGCGGCGGCCATTCAAAATCGTCCGCTCCCCGGTATACAAACGCCCCGGGCTGTGCTAGAATGGAGCAAACGAGTAGAAAAGGCTGGTGAGTGTATGCATCCTTTGACGGAATATCCCCGCCCCGCCATGCGCCGGGACAGCTACGAGAACCTGAACGGCCCGTGGCAGTACGCCATCACCGCTTCGGCACAGCGCCCGGCGGGCTGGGATGGTGAGATCCTGGTGCCCTACGCGCCGGAGTGCCGCGCCTCCGGGGTGGGGCGCACATTGCAGCCCGGGCAGTGGCTGCACTACCACCGATACTTTGCGCCGCCCGCCGGGACGGGCGGACGGGTGCTGCTGCATTTCGGTGCAGTGGACTACGCCTGTGCCGTGCAGGTGAACGGCCATCTGGTGGGCGGTCACCGGGGCGGCTACTGGCCCTTTACGCTGGATATCACCGCGCAGCTCAACGGCACAGGCCGCAACAGCCTGTGGGTGGCGGTGCAGGACCCCACCGGCCACGGCACACAGGCGCGGGGCAAGCAGACCTTGCAGCCCGGCGGGATGTTCTACCCCGCGCAGAGCGGCATCTGGCAGACGGTCTGGCTGGAGCGTGTGCCGGAAAATTACATCCAGTCTCTCACCGTTACGCCGGACTACGATGCCCGCACCGTGACTGTGAAAGCCCATACCTCTGCGCCCGGCGGCGCGGCGAACCTGTGGGCTGTAGTGCGCGCCGGGGGTGTGACCATTGCCGAGGACTGGGGCAGCGATGAGACCGGCCAAGACGGTGAGGTGACGCTGCATATTGCGGACGAGTATTTCTTCCCGTGGAGTCCGGACACACCCTTTTTGTACGATTTGACCGTGGGCACCACGCAGGGAGAGGAAGAGCAGTTCGACACCGTGCACAGCTACTTTGCCCTGCGCAAGTGGAGCTGCGCACCGGACGCAAGGGGCGTGCTGCGCTTTTGCCTGAACGACAAGCCCATCCTGCTCAACGGCCTGCTGGATCAGGGCTACTGGCCGGAGGGGCTGTATACCCCGCCCTCGGATGCGGCGGTGGAGCGGGAGCTGAGCGAGGTAAAGGCGCTGGGCTACAACCTGCTGCGCAAGCACGCAAAGCTTGAGCCGCAGCGCTGGTACTACCACTGCGACAAGCTGGGGCTTGTGGTCTGGCAGGATATGGTCAACGGCGGCAGCAAGTATAACCTGTGGTTCGTCACCTACCTGACCAATGTTTTGCAGCCGCTTATGCGCCGTCTGCCGGACAAAGCGCCCCTGTGGGGACTGCTGAGCCGGAGCAGCGAAAGCAGCCGGGAAGAATACCGCCGGGAGCTGGAAGATACGGTGCAGGCGCTGCGCTGCCACCCCTGCGTGGGCTGCTGGGTGCCCTTTAACGAGGGCTGGGGACAGTACGATGCCGCCGGGGCGGTACAGGCCATCCGTGCGCTGGACGACACCCGCCTTGTAGACGAAGCCAGCGGCTGGTACGATCAGGGCGGCGGGGATGTATACTCCCTGCACAACTACTTCTACCCTTTGCGGGTGCGCCCGCAGACGCGCACCGTGGCGCTGAGCGAGTACGGCGGCATTGCATGGCCCATGCCGGGGCACGAGCCGCCCCGCAAGACCTACGGCTACGGCACAGCCAAAAGCCGGGAGGAGCTGACCGCCCGGTACAAAAAAATGCAGCTGGGCACGGTGCTGCCGCAGCTGCAAAAAGGGCTTTCGGCGCTGGTGTACACCCAGCTGACCGACGTGGAGGACGAGGTGAACGGCCTGTTTACCTACGACCGCACCGCCATCAAGCCGGACGCCAACGCCGTCCGCTCGGTGAACGCTGCCCTTGCCGCAGAGTTTGCAAAAGTAATAAAATAAAAACAACGCCCGGGTTTTCCACCTTCCACAGGAAGGATGTGGAAAACCCGGGCGTGTTGTTTTTACAAAGCCATTAGCTGTTGGCGCTGTTGGCGCTGGTGGCGTTCACAATCTTGGCGGCGGGCAGCTTGCTCATGGCAGAGCTGCTCAGGGTGCTGTCCAGCTGGGCACCGTAGGCGGCAAGGGCATCGTTCAGCTCCTCGCCCTTCATGTCGCTCAAAATCTGGCTGCGCAGAGCATCCAGCGTGGAAACGCCCAGCGGGTCCAGACGGACGGCCAGCATCATGGCGTAGCCGGTGTACTGGATGGCAGCTGCCTGTCCGTAGGCAAGGCCGCGCAGGGTATCGGCGGCACCCTCCTGCGTAAAGGCGTCGGTCAGGTCGCTCTCGCCCAGCAGGTCGGTCTGCAGGGTGCTGGTGGAGGGAACCTCTGCATCCAGCACGGCGCAAATATCGGTCAGTGCGCTGCTTGCGATGCTGTTAAAGGCGGCCATCTGGCTGGAGGCGTCCTCCGGGGCGGCGGCGTTGTAGCTGTCCACAGCCTTCTGGGCAAGGGAGAGCATCTCGGCCTTCTGGTCATCGCTGGCAAAGGCGAAGGTGCTGGTGTTGTACAGGGGCACGGTGATAAAGCCGATCTCGTACATGGTGCTGTCCAGATGCTCGGTCAGCTCGCCGTCCTCCACAGGGGTCTCGCCGTCCTTGCCGTAGACAAGATCCAGCAGCAGGACCTGCTTGTACTGCAGCTGCTGGAACAGCTTCAAAGTCTCCAGCCCGATGCCGTTGGCAGTGTAGGCATCGCCGTAGTTATCCATCAGCTGCTGGGCGTAGCTGTCGGCAGCTGACTTCTGTTCCTCGGTCAGCTGGCCGCCCAGTTCAGTAAAGCGGGCGTCTACGGCGGCAAGGGTCTGCAAGGTCTCAAGGGTCTTTTGCGCCACATAGTCCTTTACCACGGCGGTCTCGCCGGTGTCGGCATCGGTGGTGATGGTGGCCTTGAGGAAGGAATTCACCTTGCTGGTGTCCTGCTCAGAGTCCGCCAGCTGCGCAGCCTGCTGGTAGGCATCGTACTGCGCCAGCAGGTACAGGCCGCTGGTCACCTCAAAATCGCCGATCTTGCCCACGGTGTCCGGGGTGGAGAGTGCGCAGCCCACAAGGCTGACGGTCAGTGCAAGTGCGCATACCAGCGCAAGCAGTTTCTTTTTCATTGGTTTGGCTCCTTGTTGTTCAAAATGGCATCCATGGCTTTCAGGATGCTTTGCAGCAGCTCCAGCGGCTTTTCGTCCGGCTGCAATACCACCGAGAGATAGGGTTTGCTGCCCGCTCCGGCGGTGACACGGCCATTGAAAGCCTGCAGCAGGCCGCGGATCATGGCAAGTTCCAGCGTTTCCAGATTCAGCACGAGGGTGTCCTTCTTCTGGGTCACCTCGTACACGCCCACGGCGGCGGCCTGCACGCGGACGAGGGAGACGTTGACCAGATCACTCACCGAGGGCGGCGGGTCACCGTAGCGGTCAATGAGCTCGTCCAGCACATCGGCGGCGTCCTCCGGGGTCTGGATGGCGGCAATGCGCTTGTAGGCTTCGATGCGCCCCGCGCCGTCCGGGATATACTTTTCCGGGATGAAGGCGTCCACCCGCAGGTCCACAAGACAATCGCTCTTGTCCCGCTGGACAGGCTCGCCCCGCGCCCGGGCAATGGCCTGTCCCAGCATTTTAACGTAGAGGTCGTAGCCCACGGCTTCCATGTGGCCGTGCTGGCTGTGCCCCAGCAGACTGCCCGCGCCGCGGATCTGCAGATCCCGCATGGCGATGCGGAAGCCGGAGCCGAAAGCGGTGAACTCCCGGATGGCGGAAAGCCGCTTCTGGGCGATATCGGTCAGGGTCTTGTCCCGGCGGAAGGTGAAGTAGGCGTAGGCTTTGCGGCCGGAGCGTCCTACCCGCCCACGGATCTGGTACAGCTGTGCCAGACCCATGCGGTCGGCATCCTCAATGATGAGGGTGTTGCAGTTGCGCACATCAATGCCGGTCTCGATGAGGGTGGTGCAGACCAGAATGTCGATCTCGCCGTTCAGCAGGTGCTGCCACACGGGGTTCAGCTCTTCTTCAGTCATCTTGCCGTGGGCAATGCCTACCCGCGCACCCGGCACCATCTGGCTGACATGGGCGGCGCAGGATTCAATGTTGTCCACCCGGTTGTGCAGGTAGTACACCTGCCCGCCCCGGGCAAGTTCTTTCTTCATGGCTTCGGCAAGGATAACGTCGTTATATTCCAGCACAAAGGTCTCCACCGGCTGGCGCTCGATGGGCGGCTGCTCGATGGTGGAAAGATCCCGGATGCCGCTCATTGCCATGTTCAATGTGCGGGGGATGGGGGTAGCCGACAGGGTGAGCATATCCACCCCGATGAAGTTCTCCTTCAGCTTTTCCTTGTGCTTCACGCCGAAGCGCTGTTCCTCGTCGATGATGACAAGACCGAGGTCGTGGAACTTTACGTCCTTGGACAGCAGCCGGTGGGTGCCCACCACGATATCCACGCTGCCGGCCTGTAAGCCGCGCAACGTCTCCTTTTGCTGCTTTGCGGTGCGGAAGCGGGACAGCATCCCGATCTTCACCGGAAAAGCCTCCATGCGGGAGAGCAGGGTGTTGTAGTGCTGCCACGCCAGCAGGGTGGTGGGTGCCAGCAGGGCGCATTGCTTGCCGCCCATGATGCACTTGAAGGCGGCGCGCAGCGCCACCTCGGTCTTGCCCACGCCCACATCGCCGCAGAGCAGCCGATCCATGGGGTAGCCCTTTTCCATGTCCTGCTTGATCTCGGCGGTGGCGTGCAGCTGGTCGTCGGTCTCGTCGTAGTCAAAGCGGGTCTCAAAGTCCCGCTGCCAGTCGCCGTCCGGCGGGAAGGCGTAGCCCGTGGCCTGACGGCGGCGGGCGTAAAGCTCGATCAGCTCCTGCGCCATCTCCTCGGTGGCCTTTTTCACCTTGGCGCGGGTGCGCTGCCACTCGGTGCCGCCCAGCTTTGCAAGCTTTACCTTTTCCTCGTCACCGGGGGCGGTGTAGCGGCTGAGCAGGTCCAGCTGGGTCACCGGCACATACAGCACGTCTGAGCCGGAATACTGCACCTTGAGGTAGTCCTTGGTAGCGCCCTGCACCTCCAGCCGCTGGATGCCGGCGTACATCCCGATGCCGTGGCTCTGGTGCACCACATAGTCCCCGGGCTTGATGTCCGAAAGGCTGGACAGGGCGTTTTTATTCTTCTTGCGCTTTTTGGCTTCGGCGGCGGCTTCCTCGTCCAGCCCGTGGCGGCGGCTGGAAAGCACCGCTGCGTGGGCAAAGGGGAAGGTACACCCGGCGGTCAGGTGTCCGGGCAGCACCTGCAAAATGCCCTTGGCGGGGCGCACATCCCGGCTCATGCTCACGGAATAGCCCTTGTCGGCAAGGTCGCGGGTCAGGGCAGCTGCGCCCTTGGGCGTACCGGCAAACAGGGTAACGGCGTAGCCTTGAGCGATGAGCGGGTCTAAGTCCTCCCGCAGGGAGGCAAGGTCGCCGTTCCAGTTGGGGGCGGCAAAGGCTTCGGCGTTGATGAGGTCTTTCAGCTTGAACTCGTTCATCCCGCGCAGAAAGTTCTCGCACAGCAGGGTGCTGTGGTTCTGGGCAGCAATGACAAGATCATCCATGGTCTGGTACAGCACATCCAGCCCGGGGCAGAGCACGCCCTCTTCCAGCAGTCCGGTCAGCTCCTCGCTGCGGCGGAACTCAGTGGCCTTTTGGGCATCCCGGATGCCGCCCACTTCGTCCAGAATGAACAGCGGTGCGTCCAGATGATCCAGCAGCGTGGCGGGGGTGGGGTAGCGGATGCCGTAATATTTATCCATGGCCTCCGGCATCATGCCGGAATCCAGCTGGGAAAGGTCGGCTTCGGTGGCCTTTTCCAGCGCGGTGCGGTGCTTGCCGCGCGCCTTTTTGATGGCGCTGCGCAGCGCCTCGGCGGTCTCGGCGGTGCTGCCGAACAGCACCTCGCGGGCAGGGGAGAGGTATATTTTTTCCAGTGCGCCGTCCCGCCGCTGGGTCAGCAGGTCAAAGGAGGACATGGAATCGATCTCGTCGTCCCAGTACTCCACGCGGGCGGGCTGACGCATATCCGGCGCGTAGATATCCACGATATCGCCGCGCACGCTGAACTGTCCCGGGCCGTCCACCTGACTGCGCCGCACATACCCGGCGGCAAACAGCCGCGCCACCAGCGCTTCGCGGTTATACACCATGCCGGGCTTTAAGGTGAGGGTATTCTGGATGAACTCAGCCCGGGGCACGGTGTACTGCAAAAGGGCTTCGGCGGGCACGCAGACGGCCTGCAGCCGCCCGCCTGCCAGTGCACCCAGCACCGAAAGGCGGCGGTACTCGTACTCGCGGCCTGCGCCCTCCACCGGGCGCAGCATAAAATCCCGGGGCGGGAACACCGCAGCAGTAAGCCCCAGCGCCTTGAGGTCGTCCGCAAAGCGGGTGGCTTCGGCTTCGCCGGGGGTCACGATGCACAGCACCCGCCCAAGGTCCTTTTGCAGGGCGGCATACAGCAGTGCCCGGCCTGCGGGCGGCAGACCGAACAGCGCCGCCGGCCCTGCGGAGCCAAAGCTTGCGGCGACCTTCTGATATTCCGGTGTGGCCTTGAGTAAGGCTTCGTACATGGAAAAACCTCCTTTCCTGTCAGGATGCGGGAGAATGATTTTTACCCGTTATACTTGCTCTGTGCCAGACTGAGCTTGCCGTCCATGATGAGCTTTGCGGCGGCTTCAAGGTCGGGGTAGCGGTCGGCGATGGCCTTGGCGTCCTCTGGCGGGAACTTGCCCAGCACCCATGCGGCAAGGTCGTAGTCCGGGTGGGGCTTTGCGCCGATGCCGATGCGGATGCGGGGGAAATTCTCCCCGCCCAGCCGGGCAATGATGCTTTTCAGGCCGTTATGCCCGCCCGCAGAGCCGGAGGGACGGATGCGCAGCTTGCCGGGGGCTTGGGTGATGTCATCGCACAGCACCAGCACATGGTCGGCAGGGATCTTGAAAAAGCCCGCCATAGGGGCGATGGAATCGCCGGAAAGGTTCATGTAGGTCAGGGGCTTTAGCAGCACCACCTTGTGGCCATTCACCTCGCCCTGTCCCCACAGGCCTTGGAACTTGGTTTTGCCCACAGAGATGTTCCACTTGTCGGCCAGCGCGTCCAGCGCGGCAAAACCGGCGTTGTGGCGGGTGCCATCGTACTTTGCTTCGGGGTTGCCCAGCCCTGCAATGAGCCAGATATCGTTTTCATTCATGATATGATAATACCTTTTCCTGATAATAGTGTGATACAACATCTAAGTATAACATACGCGCGCGCAAAAAGATATACATTATAAGCAAAAAATGCCCCCATGCCGCAGGGCACAGGGGCAGAAAAACATTATATTACAGGTTCAGCGTGATGGCAGAGGCCTTCCAGCGGCCGTCCTCCTTCACCATGGTGATGGTGCCGGACACCTGCGCGGCGGCGGTGCTGTCCGTAGCGGTCAGCAGGGCGGCGGAAAAGTCGTAGCAGTTT
Organism: Faecalibacterium sp. IP-1-18; assembly: GCF_023347355.1. NCBI lineage: Bacteria > Bacillati > Bacillota > Clostridia > Eubacteriales > Oscillospiraceae > Faecalibacterium > Faecalibacterium sp. IP-1-18. The sequence goes on along the minus strand of NZ_CP094472.1, from coordinate 2,526,664 downwards.
TCTGCCCCGGCGCGCTTTTTCAGGGTGAGGTCGGCGGGCACCAGCTTGTCGCCGGACTGCCCGGCCAGCGCGGTGATGCGGGTGGGCAGACGGTTCGCCATGATTTTGTTCAGGCAGTCGGCTGTCATGGTATCGCCCAGCTGCGCCTGAAGAAAGGCGTACAGCCCATCGGTGTCCGCTGCGGCAAGCCCCGGTTCACTGCCGGCGGGCGCGGCGGCATCCACGGCCTGCTCTACGGCAGAGGAGCAGGAGAGCAGCTGCTGCACCACGAACTCGGCCTGCTTTTTGGCGGGGTCGCTGCGCAGGCGGGTCAGGACGAACACGGCGGCAACAGCCGCGAAGAAAAGGACAAGGCTCAGCGCCTGCTTGCGAAAGCTTTCAGACTTCATACATGGCTCCCTTCCGGCAGAGGTTTACTTGCTCTGCTCGTTTTCCAGCTTCTGCTTTTTTGCGATGTAGGCTTCCATCTTGGGCTCTGCCCAGCCGTCCAGATTGGTCTGGCGCTCCCGGGCAATGCCCAATGCCTGTGCGGGCACATCCTTGGTGATGGTGCTGCCGGCGGCGGTGTAGGCACCATCGCCCACCTTGACCGGGGCCACAAGGTTGGTGTTGCAGCCGATGAAGCAGTAATCGCCGATCTGGGTGCGGAACTTATCCTTGCCGTCGTAGTTGCAGGTGACGGTGCCGCAGCCGAAGTTGCAGTACTTGCCCACATCGCTGTCGCCGATGTAGGTCAGGTGGCTCACGGTGTTGCCGCGGGCAAAGTTGGAGTTCTTGGTCTCCACATAGGCGCCCAGATGCACGCCGTAGTCGGTGACGGTGTTCACTCGCACATGGGTGAAGGGGCCGATGTTGTTGTGGGGGCCGATGTGGCTGCCGTAGATCTGGCTGGCGTTTACGGTGGTGCCTTCATCCACGGTGCTGTCCTCGATCAGGGTGTTGGGGCCGATGACGCAGCCTGCGCCGATGACCGTCTTGCCCCGCAGGATGGTGCCCGCAAGGATCACAGCGCCCGGGGCAATGACCACCTCCGGGTCGATCTGCACGGTGCGGCTGTCGATGACGACGCCGTTTGCAATGTGCTGCACAAGGATGTCCTCGCGGGCAGCCTCGGCGGCATCCAGCTGTGCCAAAGCTGCGGCGCGGGCCTGTTCAGAAATAGGATTCTGCATGAAAAAAATCTCCCTTCCCACCAAAGCGCGCGGCGGAAGAGAGACAGAAAAGGCGACCGGAAAATTGTTGCCTGTCCGCCCAGCATCTCCGCTGCGGAAAGCTTTGTTCCGACAAAATAAAAATGAAAAAGTTACAGGGATAGAAAGTTGTATCCAACAGGACGAGAAATCGCGTGTATAAACAAAAAACCTCTCGAACTTTCTCCCATTCTATACTACCTTAAAACTTAGCAAATTTCAAGGGATTTGCATAAAAAATAACAGACAAATTCGGGATTTTGCATGGTGGAAAGGAGTGGATTTTCTGGTATAATAGTTTAGCATTCACAAAACAATGTTCATCGTACGTTCAAGACAAGGCAAACGATGAGACCGCGGCTGCCATGCCGCCGGTCACGAATGGGAGGTAAACAACGCATGAGCAAAAAGTATCTGTACTACTTCAGCGAAGGCAATGAAGCTTTCGGCGGTGACAAGGTCACCATGAAGAACACGCTGGGCGGCAAGGGTGCCGGTCTGGCCGAGATGACCGCAGCCGGTATGCCGGTGCCGCAGGGCTTCACCATCACTACCGATGCCTGCACCCAGTATTACGCAGACGGCCGTCAGATCAATGACGAAATCACTGCTGACATCTTTGAGCACCTCAAGGGCTTGGAGAAGATCACCGGCAAGAAGTTCGGCGACAACACCAACCCCCTGCTGGTCTCCGTCCGTTCCGGCGCACGTCAGTCCATGCCCGGTATGATGGACACCATCCTGAACCTGGGCCTGAACGACGAGGCTGTTGAGGGTCTGGCTAAAAAGACCGGCAACACCCGCTTTGCATACGACTGCTACCGCCGCTTCGTGCAGATGTTCGCCGATGTCGTTATGATGGTCCCGAAGAGCCTGTTCGAGGTCGAGATCGACAAGATGAAGGAAGCCAAGGGCGTCAAGAACGACGTGGACCTGACTGCTGACGACCTGAAGGAACTGGTCGGCACCTTCAAGAAGATCTACGAGGAGAACGAAGGCCGTCCCTTCCCGCAGGACCCCCGCGATCAGCTGATCGAGGCTGTCAAGGCCGTGTTCCGCAGCTGGGATAACCCCCGTGCAAACGTCTACCGTAAGATGAACGAGATCCCCTACGAGTGGGGCACCGCTGTCAACGTGCAGCAGATGGCCTTTGGTAACTCCGGCGACCGTTCCGGCACCGGCGTTGCTTTCACCCGTGACCCCGCCACCGGCGCTAAGAAGCTGATGGGCGAGTACCTGATCAATGCACAGGGCGAGGACGTTGTTGCCGGCGTGCGCACTCCTTCTCCCATCAGCCACCTGAAGGATCAGATGCCTGAGGTGTACGATCAGTTTGTTGAGATCGCTACCCGTCTGGAGAACTACTTCCGCGATATGCAGGATATGGAGTTCACCATCGAGGATGGCCACCTGTATATGCTGCAGACCCGTAACGGCAAGCGTACCGCACAGGCTGCTCTGCAGATCGCCTGCGATCTGGTGGACGAGGGCATGATCACCGAGCAGGAGGCTGTCCTGCGCGTGGAGCCCAAGCAGCTGGATACCCTGCTGCATCCCCAGTTCGACGCTGCTGCCCTGAAGGCTGCAGAGGTCGTCGGCAAGGGCCTGGCAGCTTCTCCCGGTTCTGCCTGCGGCCAGATCGTCTTTACTGCTGAAGAGGCAGAGGAGATGGTCAAGTCCGGCAAGATGAAGAAGGTCGTTCTGGTGCGTCTGGAGACCAGCCCCGAGGATATCGTGGGTATGCAGGTCTCTCAGGGCATCCTGACCGTCCGCGGCGGTATGACCAGCCACGCAGCCGTTGTTGCCCGTGGTATGGGCACCTGCTGTGTCTCCGGCTGCGGCAACGACAACGAGGTCAAGATCGATGAGGAGGCAAAGACCTTCGAGATCAACGGCCATAAGTTCGTCGAGGGCGACTGGATCTCCATCGACGGCTCCACCGGCAACATCTACGGCGAGCAGGTCGCTACCGTGGCCGCTACCGGCAACAAGAACTTCAACCGCTTCATGGGCTGGGCAGACGCAGCACGTCAGCTGCTGGTCATGACCAACGCTGATAACCCGCGTGACGCACAGCAGGCAGTGGATCTGGGTGCTGAGGGCATCGGCCTGTGCCGTACCGAGCACATGTTCTTCGCTGAGGACCGCATCAAGGCTGTCCGCGAGATGATCTGCGCACGCACCGTGGAAGAGCGCGAGGCTGCTCTGGCCAAGGTCGAGCCGTTCCAGCAGGGCGACTTCGAGGCCATGTACCGCATCATGGGTGAGCGCCCGATGACCATCCGTTATCTGGACCCGCCCCTGCACGAGTTCCTGCCCACCAAGGACGAGGACATCAAGGAACTGGCTGCCGACATGGGCATGACCTACGAAGACCTGAAGAACGTGGTTGCTTCTCTGCACGAGTTCAACCCCATGATGGGTCACCGTGGCTGCCGTCTGGCTGTTACCTACCCCGAGATCGCTGCTATGCAGACCCGCGCTGTGATCAAGGCTGCCCTGAACGTCTCTGCTGAGACCGGTCATGTGATCACTCCGCACATCATGATCCCGCTGGTCGGCGAGGTCAAGGAGCTGAAGTTCGTCAAGGACGTTGTCGTCAAGGTTGCTGACGAGCTGATCGCTGCTGCCGGCGTTGACATGAAGTATCAGGTCGGTACCATGATCGAGATCCCCCGCGCAGCCCTGACTGCCGGCGAGATCGCCAAGGAGGCTGAGTTCTTCAGCTTCGGCACCAACGACCTGACCCAGATGACCTTCGGCTTCAGCCGTGATGACGCTGCCAAGTTCCTGGGCGCATACTACGAGAACAAGATCTACGAGAGCGATCCGTTCCAGCATCTGGATCAGGTCGGCGTCGGCAAGCTGGTCAAGATGGCTGCCCACGACGGTCGTGAGACCCGCCCCGATCTGGGTCTGGGCATCTGCGGCGAGCACGGCGGCGACCCCACGAGCGTGGAGTTCTGCCACAACGTTGGTCTGGATTACGTCAGCTGCTCTCCCTTCCGTGTGCCTATCGCCCGTCTGGCTGCTGCTCAGGCTGCTATCAAGAACCCCCGCAAGTAAGAGTTCTGTCATTCACCATTGGATTTGATGAAGCGCAAACCTTCTATAAATCCCATGGATACGGCATAAAACCGTCAAAATGGCATGATTTGACCGTGGAGGTTTATATCTAATCACCAAAACCCCCGTACATTCCCAATTGGGCAATGTGCGGGGGTTTTTTGTTGTTATTTTGGGCTGTTTGTACAAATCTAAATGGGAACGCAAAAATGTATTCTGATTTCAAAAATACATTTTGTCCATGCTCGCTGCTATTTTCACAGCAGCCAATTCCGTAATTTTGGACGAATTCAGCTTTCAGTAAAGGAGGCCATTATGAGACGAGACGATCAAAGGCAAGCAGTAAAAAACATTCCCTTGGAACAACTGAAGCCATTTAAGAATCATCCCTTTCAGGTACGAGACGATGAGGAATTTCGGCGTCTTGTTGAGAGCATTGAAATTCACGGTGTAATTCATCCAGCGGTGGCTCGCCAGATTGGTGAGGATTGTTATGAACTAATTTCTGGTCATCGACGCAAAGCGGCTTGTGAAGTATTGGGTTACTCTGAGATGCCTGTTTTAGTCCGGTCTATGACGGATGATGAGGCAGTTGTAAACATGGTAGATGCAAACCTTCAGCGTGAAACGATTCTCCCAAGTGAAAGAGCCTTTGCATACAAAATGAAGTTGGTAGCTATGAGCCATCAGGGGCGTAAAGGATTTACTTCCGCCCAACTTGGGCGGAAGTGTGTCGGAAAAGAATCCAGAGAGTTAATTGCTGAACAAGTCGGTCAAAGTCGCAACCAAATTTCTCGCTATATCCGTCTTACTGAATTGATACCAGAAATCCTTGAAATGGTTGATAATCGAAAAATGGCATTGAATCCAGCAGTATCTATTTCCTACTTGGACAAGAAGCAACAGAGGCTACTATATAAGGTAATGGTAGCACTAAAAGCAACCCCATCTATTTCTCAGGCAAAAGCCATCCGAGAAAAGGCCAGTGAATCAGACTTTACAGAAGATTACTTGGTTTGTATCTTATCGGAAAAGAAACCAAACCAGAGAGAGCCGATGATTGTTGAAGAAGAAGAAATCAAGCAGTATTTCCCCTCGCATTACAATAGTGAACAGATGCACAACACGATTTTACTGTTGATTAGAAATTGGAGTAAAAAGCGTGGCTACACACAATAAAAGGTCATTATACCTTGTCACAACAGGGAGCAGAAAAATTTTCTGCTCCTTTTTTTATTTTTTGCGCAACAAACGGCCTCTGCCGTGGCCTACAAGTGAGAGTTACATCTCGTGGACCTTGAAAATTCAGAAGAACATCAGGTACAACCGTCCCTCGGAGAGCCACTCCGGTGATACGCCATGACGCCTACGGGTCGAGCGACTTCCCTATCGCCGGTAAAGAGCTTGATAACTTGAGGCCACGATCCAGGGACAGGGGGAAAACTTACACTCAGCCACAGTCCGAGCGTTAAAAGCGTCGCAGGCAATGGGAGTGTCCGGTACAGAACCGTGATAAATGAATCCTAAATCAAAAGGATGCCGAAATGTTCTTGATTTTAAGAAAACCCAAGGGGGTAGTTTACCCTCTTTACATTCCATCTTCTGTTCAAGACACAGGAGGAAACTGAAATGAACACACAAATTATCGCCATCGCCAACCAGAAAGGCGGCGTTGGCAAGACAACCACCTGCGCAAATCTGGGTATCGGGCTGGCGCAGACGGGGAAGAAAGTTCTGCTGATCGACGGAGACCCGCAGGGCAGCCTGACCATCAGCCTGGGCCATCCCCAGCCGGACAAGCTGCCCTTTACTCTGTCCGACGCGATGGGCCGTATCCTGATGGACGAGCCGATGCGCCCCGGCGAGGGCATCCTGCACCACCCGGAAGGCGTTGACCTGATGCCTGCCGACATCCAGCTCTCCGGCATGGAGGTCTCCCTGGTGAACGCCATGAGCCGTGAGACCATCTTGCGGCAATACCTGGACACGCTCAAGGGACAGTATTCCCATATCCTGATTGACTGTCAGCCCTCCCTGGGGATGCTTACGGTCAATGCGTTGGCGGCGGCCAACAGGGTCATAATCCCCGTCCAGGCGGAGTATCTGCCCGCCAAGGGCCTGGAACAGCTGCTCCAGACGGTCAATAAGGTGAAACGGCAGATCAACCCCAAGCTCCAGATCGACGGTATCCTGCTGACGATGGTGGACAACCGCACCAACTTTGCCAAGGAGATTGCGGCTCTGCTGCGAGAAACCTACGGCAGCAAAATCAAAGTGTTCGGAACTGAGATTCCCCATTCTGTCCGAGCAAAGGAAATCAGTGCCGAGGGCAAGAGTATTTTTGCCCATGACCCCAAGGGCAAAGTGGCCGAGGGTTACAAGAATCTGACCCAGGAGGTGATGAAACTTGAAAAGCAGCGCGAAAAAAATAGAGCTGGCCTCAGTAGATGACCTGTTTTCTACTGAAGAAAGTCGGCAAGACGAGCAACTGGAAAAAATCCAGGAAATTCCCCTATCTGAACTGCATCCGTTCAAGGATCACCCCTTCAAGGTCAAGGATGATGATGCAATGATAGAAACCGCAGACAGCATCAAAAAGTATGGCGTGTTGGTTCCTGCGATTGCCAGACCTCTGCCTGATGGCAGTTATGAGCTGGTAGCCGGACACAGACGCCGCAGAGCCAGCGAGTTGGCCGGAAAAGAAACCATGCCTGTCATTGTGCGCGACTTGGATGACGATGCTGCCACAATTATTATGGTTGACAGCAATTTGCAGCGAGAAAATCTGCTCCCCAGTGAAAGGGCCTTTGCCTACAAAATGAAGCTGGAAGCCATTAAACATCAGGGAGCAAGAACAGACCTGACTTCTGTTCAAGTTGAACAGAAGTTGAGCGCCAGAGACCAGGTGGCAAAAGAAGCCGGTGAACGAAGCGGTATCCAGGTAATGCGATATGTTCGTTTGACTGAGCTGATTCCAGAGCTTTTGGATATGGTGGATGAAAAGAAAATCGCATTTAATCCAGCCTATGAACTCTCTTTTTTGAAACCGGACGAACAGCAAATGCTGGTGGAAACAATGGACTATGAGCAGGCCACCCCTTCTCTTTCTCAGGCTCAGCGAATGAAAAAGTTCAGCCAGGACGGGAAATTGTCAGAAAATGTGATGCTTGCCATCATGTCAGAGGAAAAAAAGGGTGATCTGGATAAAGTGACCTTGAGCAGCGATACCTTGCGAAAGTATTTCCCCAAAAGCTATACACCGGCCAAAATGCAGGAAACCATTATTAAACTGCTGGAACAATGGCAGAAAAAACGCCAACGAGATCAGGAACGATGAAGGGAGAGCCTATGAAAGATATTGCAGCAAGGGAGCTGAAAGGCCACAACATTCTTGCAGTGGAGCGATTTTGGGACAGCACTTGCTGGATGATTGAGTTTACTGTCTTGCGCCCTACTGCTTATGGAGAACCCGGTGACGAAATGAGGCTTTTTCTCACAGAGGACAGGTATCAGTCAGCTCTGCAAAGCCAGCAGCGTCGAGAAATCAAAATTAAGAGATATGCTCATGTTATTGAGGGGCATATCCTCGACTTCAAGCCTAAAAAACACCGTCGTTCATAACCGATACAACGAAAGGAAAGGAATGAATATGTGTACTGTAAGAGAAATCCGAGAAGCTATTCAAGAAGATTGCCGCTCACAGCGTGATATGGAATCCACCGAGATTGACCGTGTTTTTCAAACCTTACCATTTTCTCAGGAAAGGGATCTGTTTGATAAACCACCAATGCCAAAACGCCCCTACCGACGCAAGAAAAAAGATACAGACAGACCCTAACCACTGCCACAATTCTCTTATGAATTGCGGCTTTTTTCATACCTGAGAAATGAAAGGAGTGAAGTAAATGGCTGTTTTTCGTGTAGAACGCACTGGCGATTACACGGTTATGAGCAATTTCCATCTAAAGGATAAACGGCTTTCTTTGAAGGCAAAGGGTCTCTTGTCGCAGATGTTATCTCTGCCAGATGACTGGGATTATACGCTGTCAGGACTCAGCTATATCAATCGAGAAAGCAAAGATGCAATCCGCTCTGCTGTCAATGAGCTTGAAACAGCCGGATACATTCGGCGCAGACAGACAACTGATGCTTCTGGTAAATTCGCAGCCAATGAGTATACCATTTTTGAGCGTCCCATCGAGGGAGAACCGATGTTGGATAAGCCGTCGTCGGAAAACCCGATAACGGTAAACCCGTCAGCGGTAAATCCGTTACCGGAAAATCCAACACAATTAAATACTAAGAAATCAAATACCCAAAAACAAAATACTCATAGATCAAATACCGATTCCATTCCCTTCCGGGAAACAGCGGCGGCAATACCGCCGGAACGGAAAGGAAGGGATGCGATGTCTGTCACAGAGATAGAAAATTATCGGGAATTGATTTTGGAGAATATCGAGTATGACTGTCTGAAGCAGCGTTATCCTCTCTACCTGGATGACCTGAATGAGATTGTAGAGCTGTTGGTAGAAACGGTCTGTGCCAAACGAAAGACAACCCGGATCTCTGGCGCGGACTTTCCTCACGAGATTGTACGCTCCCGCTTTTTGAAGCTGGACAGCTCTCACATCGAGTTTGTCATGGACTGTCTGCAAAAGAACACCACCCAGGTACGCAACATCAAGCAGTACCTGCTTGCAGTGCTGTTCAACGCTCCTACCACCATGAATAACCACTACACTTCACTGGTAAATCACGATATGCACGCAGGCGGCTGGTAATCGGCCGCTTTTGTATTACACCAAAGGAGGCACAGCATGAATCAGATTGAGATTTTCAATAGTCCAGAGTTTGGAAGCATTCGAGTAATCGAGGAAAATGGGAAATACCTGTTTTGCGGCGCTGATGTTGCAAAATCTCTGGGATACAAAGATACAGTAAATGCCCTAAAGACACATTGCAGAGAAGATGGGGTGGCGTTTTACCACCTCACCGATAATTTGGGGCGTAAACAGAAAGCTAAATTCATCAGCGAAGGAAACCTGTATCGCTTGATTGTCCACAGCAAATTGCCATCGGCAGAACGATTTGAAAAATGGGTCTTTGACGAGGTTCTTCCTACCATTCGCAAGCATGGGTCCTATCTCACAAAAGAAAAGCTATGGGAAGTAGCCACTTCACCGGAGGCACTGCTCAAGCTCTGCTCAGATCTCCTGGCTGAACGAGAGGAGAATGTATCTCTGCGCATAGCAAACGCACAGCTGGAGGGTAAAGCCGCTTTCTATGACCTATTTATTGATTTGGAGCATAGCACCAATCTCAGAACTACTGCCAAAGAGCTTGCTGTCCCGGAACGCCGCTTTGTCCGATTTCTTCTGGAAAAGCGTTTTGTGTACCGCACTGCGTCCGGCAATGTACTGCCCTATGCAAAGCCAGCCAATGAAGGGCTGTTTTGTGTAAAGGACTACTGCAATCACGGTCATACCGGTTCTTATACGCTGATAACTCCGCAAGGCAAGCTGTATTTTGCCCAGCTTCGGGAGATGATCTTGCTGGTCTCATAAGAACGGAAGGGAAGTGGGTTTTATGCAGGAAGGCAAAACAATCGGTCAGCTGATGGAGGAAATGCGCCAGAAGGCCGGGGCGCAGAACTACCACGGCCATGACTACATGGATCTTCAGCGATTTGCGGAGAATACCCGGCACATGGTTATTTTTGATGTGCTGACCGATGACTCCCCGGTGGGCTGGAAAGGAGAACGGACTCGCCTGTTTTTGTCAGATATAGGCTATGGAAAAGCGCTGGACAGTCAGGCAAAGGGGCAGATCAAAATTCTCAGCCATGCAAAGGTCAGAAATGGAGATTTGTTTTATGACCACAAAGAACAGATACGATAGGAGGTATCCGATATGAATGAGGAAAAGAAAGTACCCTTCAAGTGGGAATATGGGGAAGAAACCATATCGCTGCAACTTGGGATGTATGCGAATAATCAGCGGCTTTATATCGGCATGATTACCCATACAGAAGATGGGGCAGAACCGTTTGCAGATATGACGGTGAACCTTCCGGGGTATTCCCTGGACCCCGGAGAGGCGTTTATTTCCGGTGACATCAGCAAGGACTTGCTGCGATTCATCAAAGAGAACAAATTGGGGAAGGTGCTTCCCTATCAGGTGCAGTCCGGTTATGGGAAATATTCTGCTGTTGCCTTTGATCTGGAGAAGTTGAAGGCATTTGACCCCAAAGGTGTGGCGGAGTTTCGGAAAGAGTGGAATCTGCCGGATAAGAAGCCGGTAAAGAAAAAGAGCCGCGGGATGGAGCGATGAAGAAATATTTTCTCCGGCGGCTGGTGGTCCCGCCTTAGAAGAAAATGCACCACCCCTGCACATTTTGTAGAAAGGAGGCGTTGAAAATGCAGGAAGAAGTGGAAAACAGGACTTTAACGCTGGTTGTCAGCGGAACAAAGTTCACTGGCAGGCTGTTTAAGGCCGCCATCACCAAGTACCTTGCCCACTGCAAGGAAAAGAAGCTGCAAAAGCAGAGAAGCCGTGACGCTCCTGTGACACCCCACGGCAAACAGACCGTCAAGCAGCTCATTGGTCAGAATCAGGGGATCTCCAATATTGAGATCACAGACCCTTCCATCAAGGAATTTGAGAAGATCGCCCGGAAATATGGTGTGGATTATGCGGTGAAGAAAGACCGCAGCAGCTCCCCGCCCAAGTACCTGATCTTTTTCAAAGGCCGTGACGCCGATGCGCTGACCGCTGCATTTACTGAGTACACCAGCAAAAAGGTCAAGAAGGCCGAGAAAACGGAACGCCCGTCTGTGCTGGCAAAACTCAGTCAGTTCAAAGAGATGGTCAAAAATGCCGTGGTGGACCGCACCAAGCGAAAGGAGCTGGAACGATGAAAAAGCAGTTTGACATCAAAAAGCTCGTTTTGCTGAACCTGCCCTATCTCCTGATGGGGCTGTTTGCTACCAACTTCGGGGAGGCATGGCGACTGGCTCAGGGGACAAATGCTTCGGAGAAATTCCTTTCCCTGTTTGCTGTCCTGCCTGGGGCGCTGCAAAGTTTCTGGCCCAGCCTGCACCCGTTGGATCTGCTGGTGGGGCTGTGCTGCGGTTCTGGCCTGCGTCTGGCGGTGTATCTCAAAAGTAAAAACGCCAAGAAGTACCGTCACGGTATGGAGTATGGCTCTGCCCGTTGGGGAACCCGTGAGGATATTGCTCCCTACATCGACCCGGTGTTCCAGAACAATGTCATTCTCACAAAAACCGAAAGCCTGACCATGAACAGCCGCCCCAAGGCCCCAAAGACCGCCAGAAACAAAAATGTGCTGGTGATCGGCGGCTCCGGTTCCGGTAAGACCCGTTTCTGGCTCAAACCAAATCTGATGCAGATGCACAGTTCTTATGTGGTCACAGATCCGAAGGGAACCATTTTGGTGGAGTGCGGGAAAATGCTCCAAAGGGGCGCACCCAAACTGGGAAAGGACGGAAAGCCCATGAAGGATAAGCACGGCAAGGTCATTTATGAGCCGTACCGCATCAAGGTCCTAAATACCATCAACTTCCGAAAATCAATGCACTATAACCCTTTCGCCTATGCGCGACACGAGGTCGCGTAATTAAACTGTTCGGCATTGACCGAACCTGTTATTCCATTAGCAGTAGCCTATCGTCACCGAAGCGGCTGGCAACGGCCGTGAGGCAGCATGGCGAGAAAAGGCAGCCCTCCCGAAAGGGTCAAGCCGAAACCGCGAGGCAGAGGCGAAAAGCTGGAAGCAACGTCCGGCTGGGGAGCTTGGCTTGTGTAGTATGGTGAATGTAAGTAAATCGCTGTTAAACGTCGTTAGTGGGAACCAGGCTAAAGTTGCTGATAAGCCTGAACCAAAAGGTGTGCAGTCGGATGTTCCCCTGTAAGCTGGGAACACATGGACAAACAGGACTGCCGGCGGATAGGCGGCACCTAACCTACACGGTTGATTACGTGAAACGTGGTAAGCCCGCGCTTTCTCCGATATTCGGAAAGCTGACCGCAAGGAAAGCCGATAGAAACGCGGGTAAGGAACGCTGGAAAAAGCGAATGCCGACCTTGTAATGAGGACGGATAGGGATTGAAACAGTATCCCACGCGAAAGCGGGCTGACTTCCAGCAGGTCTATCTTTACGAGAGAATTTACAGAACTTTTGAGAGGAGGAATCGCAAATGAACAGAAAACTGTGTGCGCCTGCTGACAAGGCACAAAGCTGGGAATCCATTGATTGGAAAAAAGCGGAGGCCTATGTTAAAAAGCTGCAAATGCGTATCGTAAAGGCTCAAAAAGGCGGTCATTACAACAAGGTGAAATCTCTGCAATGGCTGTTGACGCACTCTTTCTATGCCAAGGCATTGGCGGTGAAGCGTGTGACAAGTAATAAAGGCAAAAATACCGCTGGTGTAGACCATGAATTATGGAAAACGCCAAAAGGCAAATTCGAAGCGATTGACAAACTCAAACGCCGGGGCTATCAGCCCCAACCTCTCAGACGGGTGTACATCCCGAAGAAAAACGGAAAATTACGCCCGCTGAGTATCCCAACGATGACAGACCGCGCCATGCAGACATTATATAAGTTTGCATTGGAACCATTGGCAGAAACTCTGGCAGACCCGAACTCCTACGGCTTTAGAATTGGAAGAAGCACACACGATGCTATCGGGCAATGCTTCAACGATTTGTGCAGAGCCGGTTCCCCTCAATGGCTTTTGGAGGGAGACATTAAGGGTTGCTTTGACCACATCAGCCATAACTGGCTGCTGGCAAATATCCCAATGGACAAGGAAATGCTCGAAAAGTGGCTGAAATGTGGCTTTGTGGAGACCAAAAAGCTCTTTCCAACAGAGGAAGGAACCCCACAGGGCGGCACAATATCGCCAGTCTTGATGAACATGACCTTAGACGGTCTGGAGCGGATTCTAAAAGAAAGATTCCCTATGAGACGGACGGTGGCAGGTAAAACTGTTTACGACCAGATTAACTTCGTGCGATATGCCGACGACTTTATCGTTACCGGAAAAAGCCCGGAAACTCTACGTAACGAGGTTATCCCGCTCATCAAAGACTTTCTGGCGGAACGCGGCCTGCAACTCTCCGAGGAAAAAACGGTAATCACACATATCAGCGACGGTTTTGATTTTCTTGGACAGAACGTTCGGAAATACAACGGAAAATTGCTCATTAAGCCGTCAAAGAATGCGATAAAATCCTTCCTCAAAAAAGTGCGGACTATCGTTAGGGAGAACAAAACAGCCACACAGGACTTGCTCATTCGCAAGTTAAATCCTGTCATTCGTGGTTGGGTCAACTACCATCGCTATGTAGTTTCTGCGGATATTTTTGGATTGGTTGACCACAGGATTTTCGAGTGCCTATGGAGGTGGGCTTGCCGCAGACACAAGCGAAAAGGTAGGAAATGGATTGCCAACAAATACTGGCACCATATTGATAACCGAACGTGGACGTTTGCAACAGAGCCTGCTTTCCGCGGTAAAGATTTCGATGAAAAATACCTCAAGCTGGAATACGCGGCAAATACTAAAATCATCCGATTCAGGAAAATCGCCGCCGAAGCTAACCCATTCGATGAAAAATGGACGGGATATTATGAGGAACGTGACGGAGAAAGAATGCTGAACAGTACCAAAGGACGGGAGAAACTCGTTAAAATCTGGAACAACCAGAAACGGTGCTGCCCTGTATGCGGAGAAAGAATTACATCCGAAACAGGATTCAAGACGCATTTTAACACCGAAAACAACAGGAAATGGCCCGCTATTATGGTACATCCCTGGTGTCACCGAAATCTGCATGAACCAGGTTACTTGATTTGAGCCGGGTTTCGTTTTATACGAGGCCTTACGATAGGCTTGAGCCGTATGACGGGAAACTGTCACGTACGGTTCTTAGGGGAGGGGCTGGCAGTAATGCCAGTCTCTTACCCGACATCCATAGCGAAAAGGACATCTTGAAGCTGGTCACAACGCTGATCGCCAATACCAAAGGCGAAGGCAAGGCCGGGGACGATTTTTGGGTCAAAGCAGAGACCTTGCTGTATTGCGCGCTGATTGGGTATATCCACTATGAGGCTCCGGTGGAGGAGCAGAACTTCTCCACCCTCATTGAGTTCATCAACGCCATGGAAGTCCGTGAGGATGACGAGGAGTTCAAAAACCCCGTGGATCTGATGTTTGATGCACTGGAAGCCGAGAAGCCAAACCACTTTGCGGTGCGCCAGTATAAGAAATATAAGCTGGCCGCCGGAAAAACAGCCAAGTCGATTCTTATTTCTTGTGGTGCGCGCCTTGCCGTATTCGACATTGCAGAGCTGCGTGAGGTCACAGCTTATGACGAGCTGGAGCTGGACACTCTGGGAGACCGGAAAACTGCCCTGTTCCTCATCATGAGTGATACGGACGATAGCTTTAACTTCCTAATTTCTATGTGCTACACCCAGCTGTTTAATCTGCTTTGCGAAAAAGCCGACGATGTGTATGGCGGCAGGCTCCCAGTCCATGTGCGCTGTCTCATTGACGAGTGCGCCAATATCGGGCAGATCCCTAAGCTGGAAAAGCTGGTGGCAACCATCCGAAGCCGTGAGATCTCCGCCTGTCTGGTGTTGCAGGCGCAGAGTCAGCTCAAGGCGATCTATAAGGACAACGCGGATACCATCATCGGCAACATGGATACTTCCATCTTCCTGGGCGGTAAGGAGCCGACCACCCTCAAGGAGCTGGCTGCCGTGCTGGGCAAGGAAACCATCGACACCTACAACACCGGAGAGAGCCGTGGCCGGGAAACTTCCCACTCTCTCAACTATCAAAAATTGGGGAAAGAGCTGATGAGCCAGGATGAGCTTGCTGTTATGGATGGCGGCAAGTGTATCCTCCAGCTGCGCGGTGTGCGGCCATTCCTTTCGGATAAGTACGACATTACCAAGCACCCCAATTTCAAGTACACTGCCGACGCGGATGACAAGAACGCTTTTGACATTGAAGCATTCCTGTCCGCAAGGCTGAAACTCAAGCCCAATGAGGTCTGCGATGTATATGAAGTAGACACAAAGGGCGCTTAACTTCGTTCCGCTTTTGAAGGGAGTGATCTTATCTATTCGCCGCATCTGCCCTCTACGGGCCATTGGCGTACAAAGCGGACAATCGCAAGAAAAAATAATGAAAAAGGAGGACAGCCGGAATCATGCCCCCGAAACCCGGGCGGCAGATTGTTCCGGCTTTTGTATGCCTATGAAACATGACAAACCTATTTTTTAATCAGATTCCGGCTAACAAACTATATGGCATTTTTTGAACAGGCAATCACCGTTCTTCAGACCCTCGTTATCGCGCTCGGTGCCGGTCTCGGTATCTGGGGCGTTATCAACCTGCTCGAAGGTTACGGCAACGACAACCCTGGTGCAAAATCCCAGGGCATGAAGCAGCTCATGGCCGGCGCTGGTGTAGCCGTAGTCGGCATGGTTCTTGTACCTCTGCTCTCCGGGCTTTTCTCTGTCTAAGCGTCCCTGTATGAAATCCTTGCCGCTCCCGCAGTTTTGCGGGGGCGGCGGAAAGGAGGTTGACACCGTATGGATTTCTTACTTGAAGCCCTGACAAATTGGCTGAAAGAAATGCTGGTGGGCGGTATTATGAGCAACCTTTCGGGGATGTTTGACAGCGTAAACCAACAGGTCGCGGATATATCCGTACAGGTAGGACAGACCCCGCAGGGATGGAATGGCAGTATTTTCAGTATGATTGAGAATCTGTCCAACTCCATCATGGTGCCGATTGCAGGCGTGATCCTGGCTATCGTGATGACCGTAGACCTGATCCAGATGATCGCAGACAAGAACAACCTGCATGATGTGGACACCTGGATGATTTTCAAGTGGGTGTTCAAATCAGCCGCTGCCATCCTCATTGTCACAAACACATGGAATATCGTGATGGGCGTCTTTGATATGGCGCAGAGCGTGGTGGCACAGGCGGCAGGGATCATCGGTTCGGATGCGTCCATTGACATTTCCTCAGTTATGACCGATTTGGAACCAAGGCTAATGGAAATGGATCTGGGGCCGCTGTTCGGGCTTTGGTTCCAATCCCTCTTTATCGGCATTACCATGTGGGCGCTGTATATCTGTATCTTTATCGTCATTTATGGCCGTATGATCGAGATTTACCTTGTGACTTCGGTGGCTCCCGTTCCAATGGCTGCCATGATGGGCAAGGAATGGGGCGGTATGGGACAGAACTACCTCCGTTCCCTGCTGGCGCTGGGCTTTCAGGCGTTTCTCATCATCGTCTGCGTGGCAATTTATGCTGTGCTGGTGCAGAACATCGCTCTGGAAGATGACATCATCATGGCGATCTGGAGCTGCGTGGGTTACACCGTACTGTTGTGCTTTACGCTGTTCAAAACCGGAAGCCTTGCAAAATCAGTCTTTCAGGCGCACTAAAACGGAAGGAGGTTTCCACATTGGCTTATGTACCCGTACCCAAAGATTTAACCAAAGTCAAAACCAAGGTCATGTTCAATCTGACCCGAAGGCAGTTGGTCTGCTTTACCGCCGGGGCGCTTGTAGGCGTACCGCTGTTCTTTTTGCTCCGTGAGCCTGCGGGAAACAGCATGGCCGCCATGTGTATGATGCTGGTCATGATGCCCTTCTTCCTGCTGGCAATGTATGAAAAGCATGGACAGCCCCTGGAAAAGATCGTCGGCAACATTCTCAAAGTGGCTGTGATCCGTCCCAAGCAGCGTCCCTACCAGACCAATAACTTTTATGTCGTATTAAAGCGGCAGGAAATGCTCGATAAGGAGGTGTATGACATTGTTCACCGCAATGAAAAGCTGGCTGCGCCGTCTGCTGGGAAAACCGGAAGAAAAGACCGTGCAGCCGGTAAAGACAAAGAAAAAGCTGTCCCGCGCCGATAAGAAGCAGATCGAAGCGGCCATTGCCCGCGCCAACCGCACGGACAAAAAAGGAAAATCGGCACAGGACAGTATCCCCTATGAACGGATGTGGCCGGACGGGATCTGCCGTGTATCGGATAGCCACTACACAAAGACCATTCAGTTTCAGGACATCAACTATCAGCTCTCCCAAAATGAAGATAAGACCGCGATCTTTGAGGGCTGGTGTGATTTCCTCAATTATTTCGACAGCTCGATTCACTTCCAGCTGTCTTTTTTGAACCTTGCGGCATCAGAGGAGACCTTTGCAAACTCCATTTCCATCCCTCCCCAGGGGGATGCCTTTGACAGTATCCGTGAGGAATACACCACGATGCTGCAAAATCAGCTGGCCAGAGGGAACAATGGTCTCATCAAGACCAAATACCTGACCTTTGGTATCGACGCGGACAGCATCAAAGCCGCCAAGCCCCGCCTGGAGCGTATTGAGACCGATATACTCAATAACTTCAAGCGTCTTGGTGTAGCCGCCAGAACACTGGACGGTAAGGAAAGGCTTTCTCAGCTTCATGCGGTATTCCACATGGATGAACAGCTCCCGTTTCAGTTTGAATGGGACTGGCTGGCCCCTTCCGGCCTATCTACCAAGGACTTCATCGCACCAAGCTCCTTTGAGTTCCGCACCGGCAAGCAGTTCCGTATGGGCAAGAAATACGGGGCTGTTTCTTTTTTGCAGATCCTTGCACCGGAGCTGAATGACCGTCTGCTGGCTGATTTTCTAGATATGGAAAGCTCGCTCATTGTGAGTATGCACATTCAGTCGGTGGATCAGGTGAAAGCCATTAAGACGGTAAAGCGTAAGATTACCGACCTGGACCGCAGTAAGATCGAGGAACAGAAAAAAGCAGTCCGTGCCGGATACGACATGGACATCATTCCCTCTGACCTTGCCACCTACGGCAGTGAGGCGAAAAAGCTGTTGCAGGATTTGCAGAGCCGAAACGAGAGAATGTTCCTTGTCTCCTTTTTGGTGCTGAACACAGCGGACAATCCCCGTCAGCTTGGCAACAACATCTTTCAGGCAGGCTCTATTGCCCAGAAGTATAACTGCCAGCTGACCAGGCTGGACTTCCAGCAGGAAGAAGGGCTGATGAGCTGTCTGCCTCTGGGACTCAATCAGATCGAGATCCAGCGAGGGCTGACCACCAGTTCTACGGCTATCTTTGTACCATTCACCACACAGGAATTATTCCAGAACGGCAAAGAGGCGCTGTACTACGGCATCAACGCCCTGTCCAACAACCTCATCATGGTGGACCGAAAGCTGCTGAAAAACCCCAACGGCTTGATTTTGGGTACGCCGGGTTCCGGTAAGTCTTTCAGCGCCAAGCGTGAGATTGCCAACTGCTTTTTGCTTACCAATGATGATGTCATCATCTGTGACCCGGAAGCAGAGTACGCACCTCTGGTGGAGCGTCTGCATGGGCAAGTCATCAAGATCTCGCCCACCTCAACCAACTACATCAATCCGATGGACCTGAACCTGGACTATTCGGATGATGAAAGCCCGCTGTCCCTCAAGTCTGACTTTATCCTCAGCTTGTGTGAGCTGATCGTGGGCGGTAAGGACGGATTGCAGCCGGTGCAGAAAACCATTATTGACCGTTGTGTACGGCTGGTTTACAACGAATATCTCAATGACCCAAAGCCGGAGAATATGCCGATTTTGGAGGACCTTTATAACTTGCTGCGGGAGCAGGAAGAAAAAGAAGCTCAGTACATTGCAACGGCATTGGAAATCTATGTAACGGGTTCTTTGAATGTGTTCAATCATCAGAGCAATGTGGACATTGATAACCGGATTGTCTGCTATGACATCAAGGAACTGGGCAAGCAGCTCAAGAAAATCGGTATGCTGGTGGTACAGGATCAGGTGTGGAACCGCGTTACCATCAACCGTGCCGCTCACAAGTCTACCCGCTACTACATCGACGAGATGCACCTGCTTTTGAAGGAGGAGCAGACCGCCGCCTATACGGTGGAAATCTGGAAGCGATTCAGAAAATGGGGCGGTATTCCGACAGGTATCACCCAGAATGTCAAAGACCTTTTGAGCAGCCGCGAGGTGGAAAATATCTTTGAAAATTCCGACTTCGTGTATATGCTCAACCAGGCAGGCGGAGACCGTCAGATCCTCGCCAAGCAGCTGGGTATTTCCACACACCAATTATCTTATGTGACCCACTCCGGTGAGGGCGAGGGCCTGCTGTTTTATGGCTCTACAATCCTGCCTTTCGTGGATCACTTCCCGAAGAATACCGAGCTTTACCGCATTATGACCACCAAACCCCAGGAACTGAAAAAGAAGGAGGATGAATGATGATGAACCCCAACATTTTGAATAAAAATCCGCTGATGTTTTTTGACAGGGCGGTAAATGCCCAGCGCAGCCAGCTGCTTACAGTCATGGCCGATGCGGTAAGTGAGTGTCGCACGGCGGCAGATCAGGCAGCCGAACTGAATGAGACCGGTCAGGTGGGGCTGCTCCGTCTGGCAGAGGTCTGGAGCGCCATCCGTGCCAAGGAAGGTATGGGGGGTCTGGTTCTGAAAGGAACCGAAGCGAAGATCCTGTCCGATGTGGTGGCACAGTTTTATGCCTACCTGTCCGGCTGTATGTTCAACGATCCTGTGGGAATGGCCATTTATGTAGAGCTGCACTACATGATGTCCTCCCTCATGCTGGGAGAATGGTTTGAATAAGGAACCGCGCCTGCGCTTTACTGATGAGGAACGGTCTGACCCTGCACTGGAAAAGCCGATCCGTAAAGCGGAGAAAGCTGCGGCCAGAGCAGATAAGGCGCAGGCAAATATCCCAAAGAAAAAGGTCAGGCAGACGGTCATTGACCCAGATACCGGAAAAAAGACCTCGAAGCTGACCTTTGAGGACAAGAAAAAGCCACCCTCCAAAGTTTCTCAAGGAGTCAGGGAAGCTCCCGTCCATCTGGTTGCGGGCAAGCTCCACAAAGAGATCCGGGAAACAGAGCAGGACAATGTGGGCGTGGAAAGCGCCCACAAGTCTGAGGAGGCGGTGGAGACCGGCGCTTATCTGGTGCGGGAGGGCTACCGTAGTCACAAGCTGAAGCCGTACCGCAAAGCAGCCCAGGCAGAGCGTCAACTGGAAAAGGCTAATGTAAATGTCCTGTACCAGAAATCTTTGCAGGAAAATCCTCAGTTTTCCAGCAATCCTCTTTCCCGCTGGCAGCAAAAGCAGGCCATCAAAAAGCAGTATGCCGCCGCCAAGCGCACCGGTCAGACTGCCGGAAATACCGCCCAGGCTGCGTCCAAAACAGGAAAGGCCGCAAGGACGGTAAAAGAAAAGGCACAGCAGGCAGGGGCATTCGTCATGCGCCACAAGAAGGGCTTCCTGATCGCAGGAGTTTTGTTCCTCATCGCCTGTATGCTGATGAATACCATGTCCTCCTGCTCCATGATGGCGCAGAGCATCGGTTCCGTTCTCTCCGGCACCACCTATCCGTCAGATGACCCGGAAATGCTGGCGGTGGAGGCAGATTATGCAGCCAGAGAAGCCCAGTTGCAGGAGGAAATTGACAACATCGAAAACAGCCACCCAGGGTATGACGAGTATCGCTATGACCTTGACATGATCGGCCATGACCCGCATGAGCTGGCGGCATTTCTCTCTGCTGTCTTGCAGGGCTATACCCGGCAAAGCGCCCAGGCAGAGCTGGCGCGTGTGTTTGCAGCACAGTATCAGCTGACGCTTACCGAGGAAGTGGAGATCCGCTATCGCACGGAGACCTCCACCGACCCGGAGACCGGCGAGACCACCTCAGAAGAAGTCCCCTATGAGTATTACATTCTGAATGTGAAACTCACCAGCAAGCCCATTTCCGCTGTGGCGTCGGAGCTATTGACCCCGGAGCAGATGGAAATGTATCAGGTCTACCGACAGACCACGGGCAATAAGCCGCTGTTGTTTGGCGGCGGTTCCCCTGATACCAGCGGCTCGGAAGATTTGTCCGGTGTGCAGTTCATTAACGGCACCCGCCCCGGCAATCCGCAGCTGGTGGAACTGGCGAAAAGTCAGGTGGGCAATGTGGGCGGTTATCCCTACTGGAGCTGGTATGGCTTTGACAGCCGCGTGGAATGGTGCGCTTGCTTCGTATCCTGGTGCTATAACCAAGCAGGAAAAAGTGAGCCGCGCTTTGCAGGCTGTGAGTGGCAGGGTGTTCCGTGGTTCCAGTCTCATGGACAGTGGGGCGCACGAGGATATGAGAACATCGCCCCCGGTGATGCCATTTTCTTTGATTGGGATCTGGATGGTTCCGCAGACCATGTGGGAATTGTTGTCGGCACCGATGGCAGCCGTGTTTATACCGTGGAGGGAAATTCCGGTGATGCCTGCAAGATCAAGAGTTATGACCTGAATTATCAAAGCATTAAGGGCTACGGCCTGATGAACTGGTAACCGAAATTTATTAGAAGGAGTGATAGACGATGGCAAAGAACAAAATTGAGCGCATTGACCAGGAGATTACAAAGGTCCGTGAGAAGATCGCAGAGTATCAGGAAAAGCTCAAGGCGCTGGAGGCACAGAAAACCGAGGCAGAAAATCTGGAGATCGTTCAGATGGTGCGCGCACTGCGTATGACCCCGGCTCAGCTGAGCGTCATGCTGTCCGGCGGCGCAGTTCCCGGCAGTATGGTGGATGACAACAACGAACAGGAGGAAAACAGCTATGAGGAATAAAGGATTGCTCCGAACACTTTCCGCCCTTTGCCTGACGCTGGTTCTGGCATCGGGCTTTACCGTTCCCGCTTTTGCCCAGGGCGCAGCGCCGCCCCCGGCAGAGGATACCACCAATGACAGCAATGTGGTGGTGGAAGAACCCGAAAAAGCACCTGCGCTGACCCCGGAGGGTAACGCCGCTCTGGTGGATGATTTTGGTGGCAATAAGCAGCTCATTACTGTTACCACCAAGGCAGGCAACTATTTTTATATCCTGATCGACAGGGTCAACGAGGATAAAAAGACTGCTGTTCACTTTCTGAACCAGGTGGATGAAGCAGACCTGATGGCGCTGATGGAAGATGGAAATGCCAAAGAGGAGCCGCCTGCGGTGTGCAGCTGCACAAAGAAATGTGAAGCAGGGGCAGTCAATACGGCCTGCCCGGTCTGTGTAACGGATAAGAGTAAATGTACGGGAAAAGCACCGGAACCTCCGGCAGAAACACCGGAGCCGGAAAAAGAGAAGCCTGCCGGACTGAACCCGGCTGCGCTGATCCTTCTGCTGGCTCTATTGGGCGGCGGTGGCGTATTTGCCTATTTGAAGCTTGTTAAGAACAAGCCTAAGACCAAGGGGAATGACAGTCTGGACGATTATGATTATGGCGAGGAAGATTCCGAGGAATGGGAAACCGAGGATGAGGAGTCGGACGAGCCTGACGCTGACGGGGGCAGCGCAGAAAATGATGACGAGGACAGCATGAAATGACCCGTTTCACAGACAGTCCCTATGAACGCATGATGACACGCAGGCCGGAGGGCGGGAAGAAAACTTCCCGTCCTCCTTCTTTACCCCCAAGCCACCCCTGTTATGGCTGCGGGAATTATGGAAGTCCCTGCGTAGGCGTCTGCCACCGGGAAATGGAACGATGGCTCAAAGAAAGGAAACGAAAAAAATGAGTGTTCTGATTATATTTATCAAGCTGATTGTTGTTTTTGACCTGCTGGTGATCGCCGTGTATTTTGGCGGAGACATTCTTTCTACCATGTTAAACAAACTTCGGAGAAAAGCAAAACAGGAAGATTCCTTTGACTTTTCTCAGGATGCCGTGATGGTTTCATTATCCATAGATTCTGTCCGTCAGCTTTATTCCGGTGACGCGGCAGATTTTGTGGAAGATAAGATTCTGCCAAATGCGGAGAAAACGATGGCTGTTTTGACGGACCAGGAACAGGCAGCAGCCCGTCTGCTCTTATCTGCCCTGATCGGTTTTCTTGCAGCAGAAGCTCCTATGGATGAACAGAGCTTTCCTATGGTAATGGAACTTCTGAACTGTATGGAGGGTGAAAAAGAGGATGGTTGTCAGGATGCAGTAGAAAGTTTGCTTGAAGATGCTGTCCGCAATACCCACCGCCATGAAGAATATTACAGCAATTATCAACGCTACCAGCTGATGCAGGTGGATAAAACTCGTGTCATTTTGGCTTGCCGCATCATCATCAATGACCTGCTGGGGAAACTGTACCGCTATGACTACCGGTTTGGTTATAACCTGCTTCTGGATGAGGAAAACAGCATTGAGAAAAAACTGCACACGCCTGTGCGGGAAGAATGGGAGGTTGAAGAATATGAAGCTGGTGATTGCTGAAAAACCATCAGTTGCCCAGAGTTTGGCGGCGGTGATCGGTGCAACTGCCCGTAAGGACGGGTATCTGGAGGGCAACGGCTGGCGTGTCAGCTGGTGTGTGGGCCATCTGGCCGGTCTTGCGGACGCAGACAGCTATGACCCCAAGTACGCAAAGTGGCGATATGATGACCTGCCTATTCTGCCGGAGCATTGGCAGATGGTGGTGGGAAAGGATAAGAAAAAGCAGTTTGATATTCTCAAAAAGCTGATGAACGCCCCGGATGTGACGGAGGTGGTAAATGCCTGTGATGCCGGACGCGAGGGCGAGCTGATTTTCCGCAGCGTCTATGAGCTGGCAGGCTGTCAAAAACCGATGAAAAGGCTCTGGATTTCTTCGATGGAGGACTCCGCCATAAGGGAGGGCTTTGCAAACCTGCGCCCCGGTGCGGACTATGACGGACTTCGGGATGCTGCCCTCTGCCGTGCCAAGGCCGACTGGCTGGTGGGGATCAATGCCACAAGGCTTTTTTCCGTGCTGTATCACCGCACACTCAACATCGGGCGTGTTATGTCCCCAACGCTGGCACTCATTGTCCAGCGAGAAGCTGAGATCGACACCTTTAAGCCGGTTCCCTTTTATACCGTGGCGCTGGAGCTGCCCGGTCTTACCGTATCCGGGGAGCGCATGGCGGATAAGGCCGCTGCCGAGCAGCTGAAAGAAGCCTGTCAGGGTGCAGCTGCCACGATCAAAAAGGTGGAGTGCAAGGAAAAGTCCGAAAAGCCGCCTGCCCTCTATGACCTGACTACTCTGCAAAGAGATGCCAACCGCCTGCTTGGATTTACAGCCCAGCAGACCCTGGACTATCTGCAAAGCCTGTATGAAAAGAAGCTCTGCACCTATCCCCGTACTGACAGCCGCTATCTGACTGGCGATATGGCAGACAGCCTGCCGGTGCTGGTGAATCTGGTTGCCAATGCTATGCCGTTTCGCAAAGGGATCGCCATTACCTGTGATCCGCAGACGGTCATCAACGATAAGAAAGTAACCGACCACCACGCAGTAATCCCTACCAGAAATCTCAAGGATGCAGACCTTTCTGCCCTTCCTGCGGGAGAAAAAGCGGTGCTGGAGCTGGTGGCCCTGCGTCTGCTGTGCGCCGTAGCCCAGCCCCATATCTATTCGGAAACCGTTGTGATTGCAGCGTGTGCCGGTGGGGAGTTTACCGCCAAAGGAAAAACGGTGAAGCATCCCGGATGGAAGGCTCTGGAGGACGCTTACCGTGCCAAAATGAAGGATGCAGAGCCGAAAAAAGAGGGCGCAGAGAAAGCCCTGCCGGAGCTGACTGAAGGACAGACCCGTTCGGTTGCTGCTGCAATCATCAAAGAAGGCAAAAGCAGTCCGCCCCAGCACTTTACAGAGGACACCCTATTGTCCGCGATGGAGACTGCCGGAAAAGAGGATATGCCGGAGGATGCCGAGAGAAAAGGTCTGGGGACACCGGCCACCCGTGCCGGTATTTTGGAAAAGCTGGTATCTGCCGGTTTTCTGGAACGAAAAAAGAGCAGGAAAACGGTGCAGCTTCTCCCTTCCCACGATGCAGTCTCCCTGATCACCGTTCTGCCGGAACAGCTGCAATCGCCGCTTTTGACTGCCGAGTGGGAGTACCGCCTGGGCGAGATCGAGCGCGGGCAGCTTGCCCCGGAGGAGTTTCTGGACGGGATCAGCACTATGCTGGGAGACCTGGTGGGAACTTATCAGGTCATCAAGGGAACCGAGTACCTGTTCGCTCTGCCCCGTGAGGTGGTGGGCAAATGCCCTCGCTGCGGCGGTGAAGTTGCAGAACTGCAAAAAGGCTTCTTCTGTCAGAGCAAAGATTGCAAATTTGCAATCTGGAAAAATAACAAATGGTGGACCGTCAAGAAAAAACAGCCCACCAAGGCTGTGGTGACGGCACTGCTCAAAGATGGCCGCGCAAGGATTACCAGCTGTTATTCCGAAAAGACCGGTAAGACCTACGATGCCACTGTGGTTTTGGAGGACGATGGACAGTACGCCAACTTCAAGCTGGAATTTGACCAGCGGAAAGGAGGCAGCCGATGAAGCTCTCTTTAGTGGAACGGGAAACCATTCTCCTCTATAACCAGGCAGAACCAATGGCTGAGGTCTACACCCACGATCCCCGCCTGATGGAGAAACTGGAACTGCTGGCAAAAAAGCACCCCGACCAGATCATCCGAAAGGACGCCCATAACTTTACCGTCCCCAAGCGGTGTGTATCTGTCCGGGAACCATACAGCGCCGAGCGCCGCAAAGCTGCCAGTGAGCGTGCGAAAGCCGCCGGATACCAGCCCCCTGTGAAAAAGTCCGGCAGTTAAAGGCACATGGCAGAGAATGTATTTGAAGCGGTCAAGCAGTCGGTCAGCACCAGAGAAGCGGCAGCGTTTTATGGGATCGAGGTCAAACGAAATGGTATGGCCTGCTGTCCCTTTCACGATGATAAGAACCCCAGCATGAAGGTAGACCAGCGGTTCCACTGCTTTGGCTGCGGTGCAGATGGGGATGTGATCGACTTTACCGCAAAGCTCTTTAACCTCTCCCCAAAAGAAGCGGCGGAGAAACTGGCACAGGACTTTGGCCTGATCTATGACAGTCAGGCCCCGCCCCGCAGGAGATATGTCCGGCAAAAAACCGAGGTGCAGAAGTTTCGGGAGGACCGGCAGCGGTGTTATCGCGTACTGTCCGATTACTACTATCTGCTGAAAAAATGGGAAGCCGACCGTTCTCCCAGGACACCGGAGGAAGAACCGCACCCCCGTTTTGTGGAAGCAATCCAGAAGAAAGCCTATGTAGAGTACCTGCTGGACCTTTTTCTTTATGAAAGTGAAGCAGAACAAAAGGCATGGATTGCAGAACACACAGCAGAAATCACACACTTGGAAAGGAGATTGAAAATCATGGCTGAGAATAAACCCACCAACCGAGAACGGCTAAGGGAAATCACAGATGGCATCGAGCAGGGCATCAAAGAACTGTTTGAGAGCGAAAAGTATATGCGCTATCTGTCCGTCATGTCCCGATTTCACCGCTATTCGGTAAACAACACCATGCTCATCTATATGCAGAAGCCGGATGCCACTTTGGTAGATGCAGAAGCCGGATGCCACTTTGGTAGCCGGATACAATAAGTGGAAAGACCAGTTTGAGCGTCATGTAAAAAAGGGCGAGCATGGCATTACCATCATCGCCCCTACACCGTATAAGAAGAAAATCGAGGAGCAGAAGCTGGACCCGGATACCAAGGCTCCGATTTTGGATAAAGACGGAAAGATCGTTACAGAGGAAAAAGAAATCGAGATTCCCATGTTTCGTCCGGTCAAGGTCTTTGATGTGAGTCAGACCGACGGGAAACCTTTGCCGGAGCTTGCTTCCTCCCTTTCCGGAAATGTACCCAATTATGAGGCATTCATGGAGGCCCTGTGCCGTAGTGCGCCGGTGCCAATCACTTTTGAAGCAATGGCCGCCGATACGGACGGCTATTTTTCTGCCGATCATCAGAAAATCGCCATTCGTCAGGGTATGAGTGAGGTGCAGACGGTTTCGGCCACAGTACACGAGATTGCCCACAGCAAGCTCCATGATCCTAAAAAATATGAAATGCTACCGTCATGGAAGGTTGTGCTGGAGAGTGAAGGTGGAACCAAGCATGATTTCAAGCTGGATTTTGCCACAGAAAGAGAAGCTGAACAGTTTGCTTCTGATATGGATTGGCGCTATGTGGACGAAAATCAGTTTGAATGGCGTCTTGCAGTTGAGGAAGATCCAACCGCAGAAAAACAGGCAATCAAAAATCGCCACACGGAGGAAGTGGAGGCTGAAAGTATCTCCTATGCGGTCTGCAAGTATTTTGGCATCGAGACCGGAGAAAACAGCTTCGGCTATATTGCAAGCTGGAGTCAGGGCAAGGAACTGAAAGAGCTGAGAGCCAGTTTGGAGACCATCAATAAGACCTCCGGCACTTTGATCTCTGACATTGAACGCCACTATAAGGAAATCTGCAAAGAGCGTGGAATTGACCCCAATGCAAAGGCAGAGCCGGAAACCGCCCCGATAGAGCAGCCGACCGGCAATCTAACCTACTATGTAGCAGAGTGCATGGAGTTTCCAAACCTCGGAGAATACCACGATAACCTGTCTTTGGAGGAAGCGGTTCGCATTTATCAGGAAATTCCGGCAGAGCGAATGAACGGGATCAAAGGAATTGGTTTTGAGCTGAAAGACGGAAGCGACTATGAAGGACCGTTTCCGATTTTGACCGGGCAGACCATTGACCTGGATACCATCCAGGCAATCGACTATTACCGTGACAATCCGCTGGTACAGAAAGCGGTAAAGGAACTGGCTGCGGCCATGCCGGAAATGGAGGTGCTGGGGGCGGACGCCAACCAGCAGGAGGCTTTGTTTCTGATCGACGATGCCACCTATCTTCATATCCAGCCCTGTGACAGCGGCTGGGACTACACCCTTTACGATGTTGCATCCATGAAAGAGCTGGATGGCGGTCAGCTGGATATGCCGGAGCTTTCCCGCATGAAGGCAGTTCTTCAGATTTGTGATGACAACGATTTGGGCAAAGACTCGGTAAAATACGCACCGTTGTTCATGATCGAGACCTTGCAGGAAGCTGCCTATCAGCAGATGCAGGCAGAGGCCAGTCAGATGGCTACTTCTTCCCAACTGCCGGAAGCACAGGAGCAGGCACTGGATGAATACCCCATGCCCGATGAGCAGGTCTCCACACCGGATATGCAGGAATACGGATACTCATATGATGGGATGCTCCCTGTTACCAGAGAACGGGCGCTGGAACTGGATGCCGCCGGTTTGACTGTCTATGTGCTGCATGAGGACAATACGGAGAGCATGGTGTTTGACCCACAGGAGATCATGGAGCATGGCGGTCTTTGCGGTGTGGACCGTGAGGAATGGGAGAAAAGCCCTCAGTTCCATGAAAAGGTCATGGAGCGTCAGGAACATCAGCAGGAACGAGAACAGGCATTTCTCTCCCAGAATAGAGATTGCTTTGCCATCTATCAGGTGAGCCGTGACGATCCGCAGAATGTGCGCTTTATGAATCTGGACTGGCTAAAGTCCCTTGATATTTCCATAGACCGCAGCAATTATGACCTAATCTACACCGCTCCGCTGAGTGAGTCTAGCACTGTGCCGGAGCAGCTGGAAAAACTCTATCAGCAATTCAATCTGGAAAAACCCGTGGACTTTCACAGCCCCTCCATGAGCGTCAGTGACATCGTTGCGATCAAGCAGGACGGTAAGGTATCCTGTCATTACTGTGACAGCGTTGGTTTTACCCAGATCCCTGGATTCTTTTCGCAAAATCCACTGAAAAATGCGGAGATGGCCGTGGAGGACGATTACGGCATGATCGACGGTATCATCAACAATGGTGCAAAAGAGCCTACGGTGGCAGAGCTGGAACAGCAGGCCCGAAGCGGTCAGCCCATTTCCCTGATGGACTTGGCTGATGCCGTTCATCGGGAGGAACGGGAAAAGAAAAAGTCCGTTGTGGATCAGCTGAAAAGCCAGCCCAAAGCAGAACACAAAAAGACAGCACCCAAAAAGAGTACGGAAAGGGAGATTTGATATGGGAAACTTTACTTTTGAGGAAATGAACCTGATGTGCATTTACAATACCGGCAACCGCACCGGATTGATCGACAGCCTGCGTGAGATGTGCGGCGAGCTATCACCGGAGGAAACGGAACTGAGGGAGCTGACCGACAGCGCCCTTACGAAGCTCTGTGCGATGACCGATGAGGACTTTGCCCAGTTGGAGCTGTATCCGGATTTTGACCAGTAAACACCATAACCGCAGGGATGGGGTGGCAAATTGCCACCCCACCTCTTTACCCCAAAACCGAAAGGAGGACAGAACACCATGCCAACCAAAGCTGAACTATATGCACAGATGGCGGACAAGGTGGCAACACAGCTCACGGGGAGCTGGCAGGAATGGGCAGGGTTTCTCACCACTGCTTCCCGCCTTTACAAGTACCCGTTCCATGAGCAGCTGATGATCTATGCCCAGCGACCGGACGCCACCGCCTGTGCAGAGTACGATTTGTGGAATGAAAAGATGGGCCGCTATGTAAGGCGCGGTTCCAAGGGAATCGCTCTGGTGGACGATTCCGGGGACAGACCTCGCCTTCGCTATGTTTTTGACATTTCCGACACCGGAACCCGTGAACATTCCCGCACTCCCTGGCTGTGGCAGCTGGAGGAGCGCCATCTGGATTCCGTGCAGGCCATGCTGGAGCGCACCTATGATGTTTCCGGTGATGACCTTGCCGGACAGCTCACTGAGGTAGCCGGAAAACTGGCTGAGGAATACTGGACGGAGCATCAGCAGGACTTCTTCTATATCGTTGACGGTTCCTTTTTGGAGGAATATGATGAGTTTAACATCGGAGTACAGTTCAAGGCAGCAGCCACCGTCAGCATCACTTACTCTTTGATGTCCCGCTGCGGACTGGAGCCGGAACGCTACTTCGACCACGAAGATTTCATGGCGATTTTTGATTTCAACACCCCGTCCACCATCGGGGCGCTGGGAACAGCGGTCAGCCAGATCAACCAGCAGGTGCTGCGGCAGATCGGCGTCACCGTCCGAAATGCAGAGCGCGAAGCCAACCAAGAAAGGAGCAAACAAGATGAACAATCCCATGACCTATATCCAGAACGGAGACTATCTGATTCCCGACCTGAAGCTGAGCCAGCAGCCGGAGAAACCCCTGGGCAAGTACGGCAGGATGAGGAAAACCTACCTGAAGGAACACCGTCCCATCCTCTACAACCAGATGCTACTGAGCGAGAAGCTGTACCCGCACCTTCTGGAGATCGACGAGACCGCCCAGAGCAGACTGGAGCAGATGATACCCCAACTGGCGAAGGAAGCGGGAGCCACCGAGGAACTGAAAGCCAGCGATCCCATGAAGTGGGTGGGGCTGATGAACACCTGCAAAGCCCAGGCCGAGGAAATCCTGATGGCGGAGCTTATCAACAGCTGACCCTAAACCTGTTCCTCTCCGAAGCAGAACAGATCCAATCCATAGATGAAGCAGAGAATGTAGCGCATACATCCTCTGCTTTTTCTTTTGCTCAAAATGACATCGACCATGTGCTGCGTTTGGGCGGCAATACAGACCGCCAGAGGGAGCGTGTGGTTGCAGCCTTTGAAAAACAGAAAACCACCGCTGAGATTGCCGGGATACTGAAAACGCTGTACCACGGCGGCAACGGCCTTGGCAGTGTGAGCGCATGGTATGCCGAGGATGGTATCCATCTTTCTCATGGGAAGTCTGTCCGTTATGACAGGTCTGCCCAGGTCATTTCCTGGGAGAGCGCCGCAGAGCGTATCGGGGAGCTTTTGGAGAGCGGACAGTTTGCCTCCAATGTAGAGCTTGCAGAAGCGGCAGGCTATGAACGATCCCTCCTCTCGGAAAAGCTCTGGCATCTGTATCACGATTTCAGCGAGGACGCCAGAGAAGCCGGATATTTGTCCAGCCTGTCAGAGATCAAAGGCAATGGGTTCCCAGAGGAGACCCGCCGCCTGACGGAGCAGCTGAGTGACCCAGCTTTCCGCCAGACCCTCAAGGAAGAATACGCTGCCTTCTGGACTGCCTATCAGCAGGATCGTGACCTGTTGCGTTTTCACTATCACAGACCGAGGGAGATCTGGGAGAACCTGAAGGACCTTGACCTGCCACGCAGGACTTTTTCTTCGGACCTTTCCCAAGTGCCAACCGTTCAGCACTTCATTACCGAGGATGAAATCGACGCCGCCATGACTGGTGGCAGCAGTTTCGCCGGAGGAAAAGGCCGTATCTATGCGTTCTTCATGGAAAACCACACGGACAAGGAAAAAGTGAGATTCCTCAAAGACGAGTATGGCATTGGCGGTCGCTCTCATGCACTGTCCGGCGCAACGCACAGCGGCGAAGATCACGACGGAAAAGGACTGCACTATAAAAAGCAGGACTGCCCGGATGTTCACTTGAACTGGGAAAAGGTTGCCAAGCGAATTACCTCTCTTGTCCAGAAAGGCCGCTATCTTACCGAACAGGAACAGGCACAGTATGACAAGATCCAGTCTGAACAGGAACAGGCCGAAGAAGATGCCATTCAAGCCCAGCAGCCGGAGGTGGAGGAAGAAACTCCAAAGCCCACCCTTCGGGAGCAGTTTGAACAGTATAAGCCTGTGGTAACTGCCGCTATTTCCGAGGATGCCGCATACCGCAATGCCTGCGGTCATTCTGACCGTGAAAATGCTGTCATCGAGGGCAATGCTGCTGTGCGCCGTGCGGTCCTTGGTTCTAAGGATATGGAGCTGATCCGCCTTTATTCTGATATACCGGAGTTCCGCCAGCGTCTGCACCAGGAAGTGATCGACGAAACCTATCCAAAGCTCCATGAGCTTCTGCGCCCTCTTTCTCAGGAAGATATTGATACTGCCCTTTGTGCATGGAACGGCAATATCGAGAGTAAACACGCTGTCGTCCGCTATATGAAAGACCATGCAAGAGAGAAAGATACCGCTGCATGGCTGGCTCAGGAATACGGCGGCAGTAACAGCAACAGCCTGTTCGTTGTCCGTGCCGGCAGCCCGGAGGAAATGCAGCTGCCCTGGCCGAAGGTACAACGCAGGATTGCCCAGCTTATTCAGGAGGACCGGTTCTATACCGAAGAAGAACAGGACCGTTTTGACAACATCGACCCTATCGCCATCCGGGAAGCCCTGGAGGAAAGAGGGATTGTCAACGGCCATGTGGCAGACCCGGAAAAACTGGACAATGACCCGTTTATCCAGCGGGTGATGTCGGATGCAGAGCAGATCGCAGCTGCCGAGACAGAGCAGACTTCCGAAGTTTCCATTTCCGATGAGGAATATGATGCAGTTCGCCGCCCAACTCCGCAAAGAACCTCCTATGACCCTGCCGCCCCGGTTTATGCTGTGGGCGATACCGTATATATCGAGGATGACGCCTATCAGATCACCGAGCTGCGGGATGACACCGTACAGCTTCTGCCCACCGGTATGGTATATCCCATCTACCGGGCAGAGCGTAAAGAACAGTTCGAGCAGCTGCTTCGGGCAGACCGCCGCAATGCTTACTATACCGAGTTTCTTCCCATTGACCCGGACAAGGCAGATCAGGACCTGCGGGATGTATTGGTCCATGGACTGATGGATGAAGCAGATAAAAAACAGGTTTCCACGCTGCTGCAATCCGGCAGGAGCAACAGCGAGATCGCCTACTGGCTGAGTAGAGCCTATTCCGGTGAGATCGAGACGCTGAATCTGGAGACCGGCGATACTGCCGATTACCGTACCACGGCACAGGGCATGGAGCTGGAAGTCCTGGACGCAGAGGAAAAGCGTCTGGCTGTGCTGTATTTCCGCTGGGATGAAGTTGCGCCTTTGCTGCGCGGGATGTACGCCCGTCAGCAGGACGGGTTGGGACAGGAACAGCCCCAACCGGCTGCCGAATCCCCGACTTTCCTTTCCGAGACCGTGGCCGTCTATCCGGGCGACAAGAACAATCTGCCTTATGATGTGGTGGTGGAACGACTGCATATCGAGGAGCCGGAGCCACCAGCCCCTGTGACTGAGCCGGAGAAAACCTTTGAGGGGGTGTTGGACGAACACCCGGTTTCCATTCAGGTCAATGGCCAGTGGCAGACCTTCCCCAATGCTAAAGCTGCCGAGGAAGCCTCCTATGAGGAATACAAGGCTAACCTGCGTCGCAATGCAAAAAACTTCCGCATTACCGATGAGCATTTGGGCGAAGGCGGTCCGAAAGCCAAGTTCCAGGCAAATGTCAATGCGATTCGTTTGCTGAAAGAGCTGGAAGCTGCCGGACAGCAGGCAAGCCCAGAACAGCAGGAGATTCTTTCTCGATATGTGGGCTGGGGCGGTCTCTCTGATGCTTTTGACCCGGAGAAACCGGCATGGGCTTTAGAGTATGCCCAGCTAAAAGAACTGCTGACCCCGGAGGAATATGCCGCCGCCAGAAGCTCTACCCTCAACGCCCATTACACCAGCCCTACGGTCATTCAGGCCATCTATGAAGCGGTGGACCGTATGGGATTTGAGACCGGAAATATTCTGGAGCCGTCTATGGGTGTGGGCAATTTCTTCGGTATGCTGCCGGAGGAAATGCGAAACAGCCGTCTGTACGGCGTGGAGCTGGACCCTGTTTCCGGGCGCATCGCAAAGCAGCTTTATCCCAAGGCGGACATCACAGTAGGCGGCTTTGAGACCACCGACAGGCGTGACTTCTTTGACCTTGCCATCGGCAATGTGCCTTTCGGTCAGTATCAGGTCAACGACAAAGCCTACAACAAGCTGAATTTCAGTATTCACAACTACTTTTTCGCCAAAGCACTCGACCAGGTGCATCCCGGCGGCGTGGTGGCTTTTGTAACCTCCCGCTATACCATGGACGCCAAGGATTCCACCGTGCGCCGCTATCTTGCCCAGCGTGCCGAGCTGCTGGGAGCTATCCGTCTGCCCAATGACGCGTTCAAAAAGAATGCCGGTGCCGAGGTGGTATCGGACATCATCTTCCTCCAAAAGAGGGACCGCCCGCTGGACATCGTGCCGGAATGGACCCAGACCGGACAGACGGAGGACGGGTTTGCCATCAACCGGTATTTTATCGACCACCCGGAAATGGTGCTGGGCAGACAGGAGCCGGTAAGCACCGCTCATGGTATGGATTACACCGTGAACCCCATCGAGGGACTGGAGCTTTCCGACCAGCTGCATGATGCGGTGAAGTACATTCGCGGCACTTATCAGGAGGCAGAGCTGCCGGAGCTGGGCGAAGGCGAAGCTATTGACACCTCCATTCCTGCCGACCCCAATGTGAAGAACTATTCCTATGCCATTGTAGATGGGCAGGTGTACTACCGGGAAAACAGCCGTATGGTGCGCCCTGACCTCAACGCCACCGCAGAAGCCCGCGTGAAAGGTCTTGTGGGACTGCGTGATTGTGTGCAGGAACTGATCGACCTTCAGATGGATGCAGCGGTTCCGGACAGCACCATTCGGGAGAAGCAGGCGGAACTGAACCAGCTCTATGACAGCTTTTCTGCCAAATACGGTCTCGTCAATGACCGTGCAAACCGTCTGGCCTATGCAGATGATTCTTCCTATTACCTGCTCTGTGCGCTGGAAGTCATCGACGAGGACGGAAAGCTGGAGCGCAAGGCGGATATGTTCACCAAACGAACCATCAAACCCCATCAGGCGGTGGCTGTGGTGGATACGGCAAGTGAAGCACTGGCGGTGTCTATCTCGGAAAAAGCCTGCGTGGATATGAGCTATATGAGCCGGCTTACCGGAAAAACAAAAGAAGAACTGGCCGGAGAACTGCAAGGTGTGATCTTCTGTGTACCGGGACAGTTGGAGAAAGACGGCACACCCCATTATGTGACTGCTGATGAATACCTTTCCGGCAATGTACGCCGCAAACTGCGTCAGGCGCAGCGGGCGGCACAGCAGGACCCGGTTTATGCAGTCAATGTGGAAGCTCTTACCGCCGCCCAGCCCAAAGACCTGGATGCGTCGGAGATCGAGGTGCGTCTGGGCGCTACCTGGATCGACAAGGAATATATCCAGCAGTTTATGTATGAGACCTTTAATACCCCGTTTTATCTCCAGCGCAGTATCGAGGTCAACTATTCGTCCTTTACCGCTGAATGGCAGATCAAGGGGAAATCTTCCGTATCCTACAACGATGTGGCAGCCTACACCACCTACGGAACCAGCCGTGCCAATGCCTACAAGATTTTGGAGGACAGCCTGAACCTGCGGGATGTCCGTATCTATGACACCATAGAGGACGCAGACGGAAAAGAGCGCCGCGTGCTGAACGCCAAGGAGACCACCCTGGCTGCTCAAAAACAGCAGGCGATCCGGGAAGCCTTTAGGGACTGGATCTGGAGAGACCCGGAGCGCCGCCAGACTTTGGTGCGCCAGTACAACGAAGAAATGAACTCTACCCGTCCCCGCGAGTATGATGGCAGCCATATCACTTTTGGCGGCATGAACCCGGCCATTACTCTGCGGGAACACCAGAAAAGCGCCATCGCCCATGTGCTGTATGGCGGAAATACCCTGCTGGCACATGAAGTAGGCGCGGGCAAAACATTTGAGATGGTGGCCGCTGCGATGGAAGCAAAACGCCTGGGCTTGTGTCAGAAATCTCTTTTTGTGGTTCCAAACCACCTGACCGAGCAGTGGGCGTCGGAGTTTCTGCGTCTCTATCCTTCTGCCAACATCTTAGTCACCACCAAAAAGGACTTTGAAACCCATAACCGAAAAAAGTTCTGCGCCCGTATCGCTACCGGGGACTACGACGCCATCATCATGGGACACAGCCAGTTTGAGCGTATCCCCATCAGCCGGGAGCGTCAGGAAAGGCTTCTCTATGAGCAGATCGACGAGATCACCGAGGGTATCGCAGAGGTGCAGGCCAGCGGCGGTGAGCGTTTTACCGTCAAGCAGCTGGAGCGTACCAGAAAGTCTCTGGAAGCCAGACTGGAAAAGCTGCAAGCAGAGGGGCGAAAAGACGATGTGGTAACCTTCGAGCAGCTGGGTGTAGACCGATTGTTCGTGGACGAGGCCCACAACTATAAAAACCTGTTTCTATACACAAAAATGCGGAATGTGGCTGGTCTTTCCACATCGGACGCGCAGAAATCCTCCGATATGTTTGCCAAGTGCCGCTATATGGATGAGATCACCGGAAACCGTGGCGTGATTTTTGCCACCGGCACCCCGGTCAGCAACTCCATGACCGAGCTTTACACCATGCAGCGTTACCTTCAGTATGAACGCCTGCAAGAACTGAACATGACCCACTTCGACTGCTGGGCTTCCCGATTTGGGGAGACCGTCACAGCATTGGAGCTGGCACCGGAAGGCACCGGCTACCGGGCAAGAACGAGATTCAGTAAGTTCTTCAACCTCCCAGAGCTGATGAACCTGTTCAAAGAAGTGGCTGACATTAAGACTGCCGACCAGCTGAATCTGCCTACCCCGGAGGTGGAATACCACAACATCGTGGCGCAGCCTACCGAACATCAGCAGGAAATGGTCAAGGCCCTTTCGGAGCGCGCATCGCTGGTACACAGCGGAACCGTTGACCCGTCCCAGGACAATATGCTCAAGATTACCTCGGATGGCCGCAAGCTGGGGCTGGACCAGAGGATCGTCAACCAGATGCTGCCGGACGAACCCGGCACAAAGGTCAATCAGTGCGTGGACAACATCATGCAGATCTGGCGGGATGGCGAAGCTGACAAGCTGACCCAGCTGGTATTCTGCGACATTTCTACCCCGCAGGCAAAAGCTCCTGCAAGCAAGGCGGCGAAAACGCTGGATAATCCACTGCTTCACGCACTGGAAGGCGCTGTACCCCTGCCGGAGCAGGAACCGGCCTTTACGGTATATGACGATATTCGTCAGAAACTCATTGCTCAGGGGATACCTGCCGACCAGATCGCTTTTATCCATGAAGCTAACACCGAAGTGCGGAAAAAGGAGCTGTTCTCTAAAGTTCGTACCGGTCAGGTGCGTGTGCTTATGGGCAGCACCGCCAAGATGGGCGCAGGCACCAATGTGCAGGACCGTCTGGTGGCACTTCATGATCTGGACTGTCCGTGGAGACCGGGAGACCTTGCCCAGAGAAAGGGGCGTATCGAGCGCCAGGGCAATAGCAACCCTTTGGTTCATGTGTACCGTTATGTCACCGAGGGGACTTTTGATGCCTATTTGTGGCAGACGGTGGAGAATAAGCAGAAATTCATCAGCCAGATCATGACTTCTAAATCGCCGGTGCGCTCCTGCGATGATGTGGATGAAACCGCCCTCAGTTTTGCTGAGATCAAGGCTCTGTGTGCCGGAGACCCCCGTATCAAAGAGCGTATGGATTTGGATGTGGAGGTATCCCGCCTGAAGCTGATGAAAGCCGACCACCAGAGTAAGCAGTACCGCTTGGAGGATCAGTTGCTCAAATATTTCCCGGAGGAGATTGAAAAGCACAAGGGCTTTATCAAGGGCTTTGAATCTGACCTGGAGGTTTTGGCAGCTCACCCGCACCCGGAGGAAGGCTTTGCCGGTATGGAGATTCGTGGAGATCTGCTGACCGATAAGGAGAACGCCGGTGCTGCCCTTTTGGATGCCTGCAAGGAGGTCAAAACCTCCGATCCGGTGCAGATCGGCAGCTACCGGGGCTATGCCATGTCCGTGGAATTTTCCGCCTGGAAACAGGAATATACGCTCCTGCTGAAAGGCCAGATGACCCACCGGGCAACCCTTGGTACAGACCCTCGCGGAAATCTTACCCGTATCGACAATGCCCTCGCCCAGATGCCGCAGCGTCTGGAGGCGGCAAAGGCCCAGCTGGATAACCTCTATCAGCAGCAGGCTGCCGCAAAGGAGGAAGTCGGAAAGCCATTCCTTTATGAAGAAGAACTGAGAAGCAAAAACGCCCGTCTGGTGGAGCTGGATACCCTGCTCAACATCGACGGAAAGGAACAGGCACACGCTGAGGCTGTTGTTGCCAAAAGCGTACGGCCTTCGGTGCTGGATCATCTGAAACGCCCGGTGCCACCCCGCAGTACCGACAAGAAACCAAAACAGCATGAGGAGGTGCGATAACATGAATACCAACGATCTGAATACAGCTCTTTATGAAAAGATGGCTGCTGAGCAGGATAAATACAGGGACTGGCTGAAAAGCCAGCCCCCGGAAGAAATCCTGAATCACACCTATGAGTACACGGTCCGTGAGGACATCGTGATGGCGATGGAGGAACTGGAGCTGACCGATGCCCAGGCAGAGGCGCTTTTGGAATCTCCTTCGCCGCTGGAAGATGTGTACCGCTATTTTGAAAAGCTGGAGACCGGCTATATGGATGTGATCCGGGACAGCATTGAAAGCCGAGCCAATGAGGTATGCAGAGAACCAGAAGAACTTAATCCCATGGTAGTTTATCTTCATTCTGCTTCATACGCGACTAAGCATGGAGAAACAGACGCATATTGGCTGTCTGACCAGGCGAATTTTTCCTGTAAAGTTGCCATTGAGCAGGCAATCAGTGCCCATTATAGGGATAACAGGCTGGATACTGCTTCTGCGGTGCAAGAGATTTTGGAGGAATTTGGAGCAGAGCGGATGAACTTTATTCTCGCCAATACCATTCAGCATAAGGATGCAGATGGGCGGATCTCCCGTGACAACAAAGCATGGGCAAAGACCATTCCTATGCCGGAGGACAAAGAATCGTTTCGCCGCAATGCTTATCTGGTAGTAGATCAGGTCAATCCGGGACTTGTAGACCTGTTTGCAAGACAGGCTCGAAGGGCCGTTCAGGAGAAAGCAAAAAGCTCTGTCCTGCAAAAGCTCAAGCAGGAGCTGCCTGCCCATAAGCCTGCCGCTCCGAAGAAACAGGGACCGGAGAGATAACTATGGCAAAGCGTAAGAGGGATATGCAATTAAACTTTAGAGTTTCATCGGAGGAGCTTGCTGTAATTGAGCAAAAAATGTCTCAGCTTGGAACCTCAAACCGTGAAGCCTATCTAAGAAAAATGGCACTGGATGGGTATGTGGTCAAGCTGGAACTGCCAGAGCTGAAGGAGCTGGTCTCCCTAATGCGCCGAAGCAGCAACAACTTGAATCAGCTGACCCGTAAAGTGCATGAGACCGGGCGGGTTTACGACGCTGATTTGAAGGATATGTCCCAGCGTCAGGAGCTGTTATGGGAGGGTGTGAAGGAAATCCTTACCCAGCTTTCTAAACTTTCATAACAGGGATAGGTACTCCATTTGCGGAGGGAGGAAAGGCGTTTCTTCGCCGCACCTCCCTCCGCTTTTTCTTTTTGCCGGTATCCTTGTCTTTTGACTGTCCATACCGGATAATATGAAATAGAATAGCAGTGTAGCAAAGGAGTGAAAACAGATGCAGACCTTTGAAAAAGTGTTGGAGATTTTTGCGGACTATCTGGCCGCAGACGAGACCATCGAAGTTTATATCAGCTGTCATGGATGTGTAAGGGTTGAATTTGACCAAGACTTTCACTATTGCACCGGCGAGGTGTGCCATACTCCCAAGGAGCTGTTCGACCTCTTAGCCGATGATTACCGGACTTATCTGGAGATTGAACTGACTAAAGGCAAACGAGAAGTGACGGAAGATGATGAGAGAGAAGCGGATGCCCTATGCAAACGGCATCTGGAGCGTTGGAAGGAGGAACTGGAATGAAGATTTTGAAATGCCTGCTGATGATCGTAACTGCACCGGTCATTTTGGTGCTGACACTTTTTGTCTGGATCTGCACGGGGCTGATCTACATATCCGGTCTGGTGCTTGGCCTGCTCAGCATTGTGATTGCTCTGCTTGGCGTGGCTGTGCTTATTACCTATTCCCTGCAAAATGGTGTGATCCTTTTAGTCATGGCATTTTTGATTAGTCCCATGGGTCTGCCACTGGCTGCAATCTGGCTGCTGGGCAAGGTGCAGAGTTTGAAATTTGCCATTCAGGATAGGGTGTATGGATAAAGAAACAGGATGTCAGATTTAACATCCTGTCTCTACAAAATCGGAAGTGAAACTGCAATATTTTTGGAAGTCAAAAAGGTTAAAAGAACGCGGTCTGCTACGGCAGGCCGTTTTCTTTTCGGAAAGGAGGTCTGACCTATGGCAACCACAAGAATCATGCCGCTTCATGTCGGCAAGGGCCGCACAGAAAGTCGGGCGATCAGTGACATCATCGACTATGTGGCCAATCCCCAAAAAACAGATAACGGCAGGCTCATTACCGGCTATGCGTGTGACAGTCGGACTGCGGATGCAGAGTTCCTTCTGGCAAAGCGACAGTACCTTGCCGCGACCGGACGAGTGCGAGGTGCGGACGATGTGATTGCCTATCATGTGCGCCAGTCTTTCCGCCCCGGAGAGATCACTCCGGAAGAAGCCAACCTGCTGGGCGTAGAATTTGCCAAGCGTTTTACCAAGGGCAATCATGCCTTTGTGGTCTGTACTCACATAGACAAATCGCACATTCATAATCACATTATCTGGTCATCGGTCAGCTTAGAATATGACCGGAAATTCCGAAACTTTTGGGGCAGCACCAAGGCAGTCCGACAGTTAAGTGACACCGTCTGCGTCGAAAATGGACTGTCCATTGTGGAGAATCCGAAACCTCACGGAAAGAGCTATAACAAGTGGCTGGGCGATCAGGCAAAGCCCTCTCACCGAGAGCTGCTGCGTGTAGCGATTGACAACGCATTATCACAAAGTCCTGCTAATTTTGAGGAGCTGCTGAAGCTGCTGCAAGAGTCCGGCTGTGAAGTATCAAAACGCGGAAAATCGTATCGCCTGAAGCTCCCTGGCTGGGAGAAAGCCGCCCGTATGGACAGCCTGGGCGAAGGATATGGATTGGAAGATTTGCAGGCGGTTCTCTCCGGGAAGAAAGCACATACCCCACGAAAGAAAGTGGTCGCACAGGCAGAGCCGCCGAAGGTCAATCTGCTCGTGGACATTCAGGCAAAATTGCAGGCCGGAAAAGGGGCTGGCTATGCTCGATGGGCTAAGGTTTTCAATCTGAAACAAATGGCACAGACCATGAATTACCTATCAGAGAACAATCTGCTGGAGTATGCGATTTTAGAAGAAAAGGCTGCGGCTGCCACGGCACATCACAATGAGCTTTCGGTGCAGATCAAAGCGGCTGAAAAGCGCATGGCAGAGATTGCTGTTCTGCGTACTCACATTGTAAATTATGCCAAGACCCGTGAGGTCTATGTGGCATACCGCAAGGCAGGATATTCTAAGAAATTCCGGGAAGAACATGAGGAAGAAATTCTGCTCCACCAAGCTGCTAAGAATGCCTTTAATGAGATGGGCGTCAAGAAGCTGCCCAAGGTCAAAGAGTTGCAGACGGAGTACGCAAAATTGCTGGAAGAAAAGAAAAAGACCTATGCCGAGTACCGGCGTTCCCGTGAGGAAATGCGGGAGCTTTTAACGGCAAAGGCCAATGTGGATCGAGTGCTGAAAATGGAGGTAGAACAGGATGTTGAAAAAGAAAAAGACCACGGCCAGCGATAAGCTGGTCCTGGTCAAAAGCGTTCGCAGAACGCGCAGCCACAGAATGAAATTCTGTGTTCAAAGGGGCTTGGGGGCACTGCCCTCAACAAGCAGTTTGTGGCGAAATGGATAGCCACAAGCATTGCTTGCCACAATATGCTGCGCATAAAATGAAAAAACTAACGACGGGATGCTTACTGCCTCCTATCGTTAGTTTTCTGTGTTTAAGCGATTTATAAAACCAATCAGCATAATCAGATCGTCATCTGACATCTTTCTCATTCCGTCCAAAGCCTTCTTGATAAGCTGAGGGTTATTCTCCTGTGCATCAAAAAATTGAAGCGGCGTGATTTCAAAATACTCACAGATGTTGAGAAACTGCTTCATAGACGGCATAGAACGCCCGGAAGAAATTGCCTGAATATAGCTTCTGTTCTGCCCTAACTCCATGCTCATCTGATATTCTGAAACGCCTTTTTTCAATCGTAATTCTGTGATTCGATTGCGGATAAATTCTTCGTCCATACGCTCACCTCTCTGCTCTTTTAGCATAGCAGAAAGCAATTCTTGATACTTCGTATGTGTTGTGTTATAATTTTGTAATATAACCTTTATACGCATTATTATTTGCGTTATTTTTGCTTTATATGCGTAATCAAGGCAGTTATCAAAGGTGATTTGTATGAATCAGTATGCCTGTGCCATTACCGGCCACAGACCGACAAGGTTTTGCTTTGGATATAATGAGGAAGATCCCCTATGTCAAAAGCTAAAAGAATGTCTCATAGAGCAGTTTCGCATACTCCATGACGAGAAATTTGTCCGTACTTTTTTTGTCGGCGGTGCTCTTGGTGTGGATATGTGGGCTGGAGAACAGCTGCTGACGTTGAGGGCACAAACAGGATACGAGGATATTAAAATTATCGTTGTAATTCCCTTCATCGGCTATGACTCTAAATGGCCGGATCAGAGTAGACATAGATTGAAAAAACTAATCCAAAACGCAAACGATTCTATTGTTATTTCACATTCTGCGGATGTTTCCAGTTATAAAAAAAGAAATTATTATATGGTCGATCATGCAGAGTACATCATCGGTGTGTTTGATAATCAGAAAAAGCTGCGCTCAGGCACAGCACAGACAGTCAATTATGCCTTACGAAACGGAAAAGCAATCACTCTGATTCATCCAGATACTATGGAAATAACAACCCCTACGACTTAACAAATTCACAAAAATTTTTCATTGGCATTTCCAACAAAATATTTTCATTGAAGGAGTGCTGTGATATAATAAAATATAAAACTATGCTCAGAACAAATGGTGCCGCTATGAACAAATATATTGGACAGCAATTTGCTGCTTTAAGATACGAAAAAAATATTTTGGTTGTTGAAGAAACTACATCCGCTGGTGGATGCGGCTCCTTCAACGCGGCTTCTTCATGCCCTGCGTCAGCCTGTCTTTATGACAGTGCGGCGTGGGGCATTTTTTATTGTTCGGAAAGAGGTGGCCTGATATGAATTTACCAAAACGAAATAGTGCGGACGGGCGCTGTTACTGGATGAAGCCCGAGGTACAGGAGGAACTGCAACCGCTCTTTGACCAGTGCATCCAGGATGCCATTGACGGGAAAATCACGCGGCTTGATGATTCCCACTGGCCGCCGGTAGTGGTCAGCAGTCAAGGTGCACCCTTTGAGGTGTGGCAACTGCTTAGGGCATGGACCGAAATACAGCGGGCCGAGACTCTGGACGCGGAACAGGCCATTTCCTTCAGCGAAAACCTGCGCCGCCAGAGCCGGTGGGGTGAAATTGACCACCATCTGTTTGATATGCTCAAACGGGAGCTGCAAGAGAAGTATTTTGATGCAACAGGCAATGAAGATGACCACTTTTGGGATCGGGAGTATTCCCTGAAACCAGGCATTCGTGCAGAGCAGGTCCCGGAGCCGCTGCTGCGTTTCGCCTGCTATGTGGCGGTGAGCTATAAGGTATATGGTATGGACTTTCAGTATCTGGACGCCAATTACCTCTTTGGATTGGTGGAGAAAGTCCGTCCGGATATGGTGAAAAAGCTGAAAGAACATGGGACCGGCAGGTTGCCGCTCAACCTGCAAAAGCGGAAAACAGAGCACTTCACCGCATCGGCCAACGATGCCTTTGCTGTGATCCGTATTACTGCCAGGAACAGCACGGAGGAGTGCTGCCATGAAGTACTGAACTACCTGTGTGAGCTTCTGGAGCAGGAGGATTTTCCCCGCAGCTATGCG
Source organism: Faecalibacterium sp. IP-1-18 (assembly GCF_023347355.1). Classification (NCBI taxonomy): domain Bacteria; kingdom Bacillati; phylum Bacillota; class Clostridia; order Eubacteriales; family Oscillospiraceae; genus Faecalibacterium; species Faecalibacterium sp. IP-1-18. Next base: position 2,482,627 of record NZ_CP094472.1, on the reverse strand, counting down.
GTGGAGTTCAAAGGGCCGGAAAAGAGTTATCTTCCCATCACAGGACTGCCCAAAAAGGGAGTAAACCAGCTCTTTGCCTGTGCCGTGCAGTACCCCGGCCTCCATCCCCTGATGGAACGGTACGCCCGGCTTGCCATGCGGCAATATGAGCAGTACACCAATCTCAGCGATGAGCAGTGCGCGCTCCCCGGAAGTTTTGCCGTGTTCGCCCTGGGAATGCTGGGGCAAGAGTGGCGGCAGCTCCTCTGGGATTATCTCGATCTCTGCGATGATGAGCACTCCCACTTACAGGAAAAATTCCTCCGGGAGTATGTGAAACAGTTCGGATTTACCGCCGATACCGTCCCTGTATTTGTCCGTGGGGTGCTGTCCATGCAGAACATGAAGTATTCCAAGGATTATGCCGCGTGGATGGCAAACGCAGAAAGCCTGGACGCTCTGCTGGAGGCAAAAATCCACCTGCCCGAGATCGTTCCAAGCGGTTTTTCCTCCGACGAGGATGACGATGAGGACGAGGAACCCGCCGAGGAAACAGAAGCCAGCCCGGAGGAAGTGCTGCAATACGCATGGGAAACGGTCTGCTATGTGATCTGGGGCAAAGCCAGCGCCAAGGGTGGTCAGAAAGTGGTGGAAGCAGCTCCGGAGGAACTGAAGGAACTTTACCGACAGATTTTTATTCCGATAACGAAGAACCAGGAAGGAAGTGGTGGCCTGCTATGAGTTTGCCGAAACGCGACGGCGTACAAGGCCGTTACTATTTGATCCAGAAACCAGATACGAACCCCGAAGTGCTGGAACACGCCGATCAGTGCATCCAGGATGTGTTGGATGGAACTGCAAAAGAAAACCATTCCGGCTATCCGGTGGTCGTTCGGAACCAAAGTGGAACGCCCTTTCTTCCCAGCCAGCTGCTGGGTCGGTATCTGTCCAAACTGCCTTTGAAGGGATTCCCCTATGAGGAAGCGGTTGTATTCTGCGATGCACTGCGGCGGTTGGTGGGCTGGAAAGAGATTGATTACACACTGGAGCAGTATATCAAAAAACAGGTGCAGGAAAGGTATTTTGAGGCTGGAGAAAAAGAGGACGATTTTACTCCTTTCCCGCCTTGCACTGTGTGGCCGGAGCTGCGGCCAGAGGATGTGGACGAAAACCTGCTGCGCTTTACTTGCTATGTCGCAGTCTGTTATACGGTATATGGAGCCAGCTATAATACCATTACAACTGAACACTACCTTGATCTGGTTTCCCAGCTCCGCCCAGATATGGTGAAGCAGCTGAAAACCAATGGCAGCGGCAAATTGCCAAAGGACATTCAGCGGCGTAAGACGGAGCATTTCACCGCATCGGCCAATGATGTGTTTGCTGCCATCCGCATCACCGCCAGGGACTCCACCGAGGAGTGCTATGCTGAAATCCTGGACTACCTGTGTGCGGTGTTGGAACAGGAGGAATTTCCCCGCAGTTACTCGGTGGAGTTCCGTGGGAAGGAAAAACTCTATCTGCCCATTCCCGGCTTGCCCAAAAAGGGCGTCAATCAGCTCTTTGCCTGTGCTGTGCAGCACCCTGCTCTTCATCCGGCTATGGAGCGATACGCTCGTTTGGCTATGCGGGAGTTTGAGTGGTATCAAAACCTTGCGGATGAAGCCTGTGCGATGCCCGGTACCTTCGCCGTGTTTGCCCTGGGACTGGAGGGAGAACCGTGGGCACCGCTGGTGACGGAATATCTGGATCTCTGCGATGACGAGCACTCCTCTTTGCAAGAGAAATTCCTTCATGCCTTGATCCGAAAGTTTGGGTTTCAACCATGGACGCTGGAGGTATTGGTGCGGGGCGCATTATCTATGCAGTGGCTGGAGCCTGCCAGAGAATTCCGCAGCCTGATCGCCAATGGGGAAAGCCTGGATGCACTGCTGGCAGTCAAGCGCCGCTTTTCCGCTTATCTCCTGCCGGAAGAAAACGAAGACCCGAAATTCCGGGCCATCGCTTGGCAGAGCCTGCTCTGGGCCATCTGGGGGCAAGCCTCTGAAAACGGCGGCAGCAAGGTCATTAAGACGGCTCCGAAGGAACTGAGAGAAAGGTATCAGGAAATTTTTCAATAGACTATAAGGAGGACTCGGATGAGTGAAGTAAGCTATTCAAATGTACCTCCCATGATGGCTGCCATCAAAAGTGGTGACATAGAGGCGATTCGTTCCCTGCTTCACGCAGGGCATTCTCCCAATGAGCCACAATGCTATCAGGTAATGATTGGAGATTGGCCTCGGGATGACGAAGCCTCTCCGCTGGAATTGGCTGTACTGGAAAATCGGATGGACATGGTACAGCTCCTGATCGAATGCGGAGCAGATTTGACCCATAACCCGGAAGAATTGCTTTGTGGTTCCCTGCGCAGTCAAGACCTGACCCTATTTTCCTTTTTGGTAGATGTGGGAGTCAGAATCCCCGCAACGCAAAGGGATATATGCAGGCTGTTTCTCCACTTGGTGGATCGGGATGAGCCTAATGTACTCCCCATTTTGAAAAGGATGGGCATGGATTTGAAACAATACGGCGGTGAAGCCCTGCGCAGTATGGCGAGCCATGGAAATCAGCTGCTGGTGGAGTATCTGATTCAAAACGGGGCGGACATCAACTATCACAAGCCAGATATGGTGTTTCCCTACGCTTCGACTCCTGTCACTGAAGCTGCACGGCACAACGATTTTTCTATGGTGCGCTGGCTTGTGGAACAGGGTGCAGACATCACCATCCCGGATAAATACGGTGACCGGCCCTACACCGTGGCAGTACAGAACAAAAATCAGGAAATGGCCGCCTACTTAAAAGCTCTGGAGCCGGAGGAATGGCATAACGAACAGGAAAAGGCGCGTCAACTCACGCCTTACAAGCTGCCTGCCAAGCTGGTGGAATACTTAAAGACCGGCCCCTTGCGTCTGGAATTTCCAGAGCGGGAACTGGTGAAATGGGCGGAACTGTACCCCTACATGGATGTACAGGAGATGACCTGGAAACGGAAAAAGTTGCTCTCCCTTATGGCGAAAATGGACAATTACAGCGACTATTTGCTGCTGTGGAGTCCCAGAGATAAGAAACTCTGGTATCTGGACATTGAGCATAAGGAGTTTCATCCGTTAACCAAATGGGAGGAATTTATTGCTGATCCCGGAAAATATCTTAATGGAATGATTGAGGGAGAGTTTGAGGAATAAGGAGAGAAGCAAAATGGAACAGGCATACTGCACCGCAGTTTTCTGGCGCGGCGGAGAAAAGATTGATCTGAATGGGCGAAAGCCGGATGCGGTACGGTGCCTATCTGTGACGGGAGAGCGGAAGGTGAATCTGTCCTTCCTGCGAGATTATCCCAATCTGGAGGAACTAACCCTAATGGAAAAGTGTGAGGGTGTAGAAGTTCTCTCCGGGCTAAAGCAGCTTCATACACTGTCCCTATGGCTGTCGGCCCCTGTTTCCTGGGACAATGTTTCTCTCCCCGGCCTGCGTGTTCTCCACCTGCGTGGGGAAAAGAATGGCGACATCACCCCACTTCTCACCAGCATTACCTATCTCCATTTGGAGGAAATGCGGAAAACGGAAGATCTTGCCGCTTTCCTGACTCCAGCGACCCGGCTTCAGAAACTCTATCTCCAGTCACTCCCAGCTGTGCAGGAACTACCGGCTCTGGATGGGCTTCCTTCCCTTTATGCCCTGAAACTCTATGAGCTGCATAAACTAAACGATTTGTCCGCCCTCTCTCACAGCCATTTGCGCTACTTTGCCGCTTCTCTGATCGGGGATAAACTCTCCGCCCAGGCGCTGGCAGATGCTGTGATGGCGATTCCCAATCTGGAGGCAGCCGCGCTCCAGCTGGCGGATCGCTCCGAGCGGCGCTATGGCGGTGTCCAAAAAGCCTTTGCCGCCGCTGGGAAGTCCCCGCTGCTGCGGGAGGAAATCAGTGCTTTGACCACATGGCTGTTGCTATGATGTAGGAAATGGGAAAAGGAGAAACTACCTATGGCAGAGTTCAAACAAATCATAGATGATGAGCTGGACATTTTGAAATTTGACGGAGCCGTACAGGACACTCTGGCGGAACTGCGAGAAAAATGGGGCGCGCAGGTCCCGGCGCTGCTGGATGAACGCTTTGATGCCGTTGGCGTTCAATATATGAAACTATCCCATGAAAAAGGGGCGGCGGCGTTGGGGCAGGAGCTGTCTGCCTTCGGCTGGGCACTGTATAACCTGGACGATGAGGACGAGTATCTGTTTGCCTTGATCCCAGAGGAAGAACGCAGCGAATGGGAACGCTACTGCAAAAAGCAGGGGCAATATTGTCACCTGATGAAACAGCAAGGACGAAAATGGGGCGACCATGCCAAGGAGCAGGACCCTGGAAAGCTAATGCCCTGCGAGGAATACATACTTCAGGATGAGTACGATTATTTCTTCAACTCCCTGGCGGGTGATTTTGCGGCGGGCGAATGGAAAAACCAGGATGCAGAAGAATGGAAAAACGGCTGTGTGGCCGATCTGCGCCAGCGTCCGCCCCAGGTGACCCGCGCCCACAGCTTGCCGCACCTTGGGTGCCTCACTTATTCCGCAGAAAATGGACTCTATGCCGCGTCCAGGGCCGCTGGCAGCGGGACTATTGGCCGAGCATTATTGAGCAAGAATCCAGCCACGCTTAACTGGGTCGAACCGTCCCCCATTGGATATGACGGTCCACCCCAGACCCTGTGCTGGGCTGACCATTCCCTCTGGGTGGGTGATCCCACCAACGCTACACGGATTGAACTGACAGACCGGGGCACCTGTCAGGATGTGAAAAACTGGACTCTGCCGGAAGATGGATGGAGCACCAAATACCATTGCGGCATTACGACAGACGGTCTGGGCCGGGTCTACTTTTCCAACGAGTGGTACAAGGGGCAGATTTACCGCTGGGAAAACGGCAAGGTAACAAAACACACCTTCTCACTGGATGGATACGACCATCTCTCCGAGGCCGTTCCCGTTCCCGGCACAGGCCGCATTACCATGATCCACGCAGTCAGTGGCAAGGGGCGGATGGAAGAATGCCTGCTGGAACTGGATATGGACACCGGGCGGTGCCGAATTGCCCCCCTGCCTGGAATGGGCGAGGGGCTGAAACTTCGCTGGTTTACCGGGGACTGGCTGCTGGTGCAGGGAAACGGCGAGATCCTCTCCGATGACTTTGCCCAGCTCATCAATAGGAACACCCGTGAAGTGCTGCGTATCCGTCCGGGAATGTTCGGCGGGGAGAACATGCAGCACATTGGAATACTCACCGATGGCACGGTGGTCATCGTCACCCGGCGGGATAGGGTTGGGCCGGTATTTCGTTATCCCATCGACTTCTGGGGCTTCCTGCGGACGGCAAACAAGCCCAAAAAGCTGGAATGGCGAGAGTACAAAGAAGTGTACCCGAATCTGCCCATCTTTCTACCGCCCAAGGCCACGGAGCGAAAAATCATTCTCAAAAAAGACAGCCTGACTATCCTGGGGTCGGTATTTACGCCGCCGTTTACCCTTTCGCAGCTTTCGGAAAAGCTGGGGCCCGCCCGCATTGTCCTGCAAAATGGAACACGAAAAAGCCCCATTACAGGCCGAGAGAGTCCCTATACCCAGGCACTTGCTTTGTGGGACGAACTTGGACTACAGGGCTGGTTGGACGAAGATGAGCAGACCATCAAAACCATTGGTGTCCGGGTAGCGGCACAGGGAGAGTATGCGGTCCGGCAGACATTTGACGGAGCGGTTTGGATCGGGTCCAAGGACTACCGAGAGGCCAGCTGGAAGGATTTCGCCGGATTTGCCCATACCCTCAAATTAGGCGGCTTTACCGTTTATACCCGCTTGCCGGGTCCTGTTCCAGAGGAGCAATCAGCGCAGAAAGCAAAGCTGGAGGCCCTCTCCGCCATGGTACAGATCAGCTGGAAAGAGCCAGAGAATAAGGCGGCGAAAGCGCAGAAATACAAGTTATCCAAGCCGACTGAACCAGTGCTCACCTTTACCAGCTTCAACTTCAAGCTGGCGGTTATGGAAGTCCTGATGTACGAGAAAGGCTTACTGGCTCCTAAACTGGATGCACATGAGTTTGCCAGAGAGTATAGCCGACGCAAGATCGACATTGACGCGGAAGGGTATGAACCCATCCCAGAGATTCGGAAGTGGCTGGAGAAATACCCTGTCCCGGAGCGGCTGGCCCCGGAGGTCACAGAAATTGAGATGGATGGCGGCAGCGAGATTTATACCCAGCTCTGTCCGTTCTGGGATGGCGAGGATGGAGCCTTTGATCTTAATACCATTACGGAGGCGGAACTGCGCCAGTTCCCCAATCTCAACCATATTACTCTCATGTCCTCCAAGCCGGAACAGGTGCTGCCGGTTCTGGAACGGTGCAGTATCAAGGTAGACTTGCTGTGAGGTGAAAGTATGAAAGCGAAACTAAAAGTGATAAAGGACTGGGAGTTCGAGGAATTTGAACTGACGGGAACTTCCTTCAAATACAGCCCGACTGGATGCAAAGGTATGGTGGCCCGCAGCGAGGATGAAATTGTGTTTTGGACCTATCATCTCGCGCAAAAGTGCAGCGGCGTTTTGTGGGTCAAAGGCGAAGTTTCCAGGTGGATTCCCAGCCCGGAGCCGAAAGAGCAGCAAGATGTTTGGGAAGATCCTGTCTTGCTCTCATGCGACAGAGGAATACTGTTGGTTTGCCCGGCCAGTAAATCCCTTTGGTGGATGCCGCAGATGGATGGAGAGTGGATTCCGATCCCCATGGATAACTGGTGTGCCCAGGGTATTCCCAAGCCGGTAGCAGTCACCGGAAGCCAGGGCGTTTTCCCTATTGTGTGCCGAGTGGACAACTCCGCTGATGCGACCAACAGTTTTACCAGCCTGACGGTAGACCTTGAAACCATGACTGCACACTGGGCAGAAAGCGGCTCTTGTGTATACAGCAAAGCAGGAACCCGACAGACCCATTTGGCGGCAGTAGAGCGTGCTGGCGGAAATTTTGCCCAGGCAGACTTTCACTACAACTATCCTATGATTGGCTCTATACTGGAACAGAATGGACAGTTTTATGCCTTTTTGGAAAGCAGCACCATCAATCCGGCAGGTCTTTCTCTCATGGGCTACTATTGGTATCTGGAACTGGAGGAAAACGGACTATTCAAAAAGAAACTGTGGGGCAAAGATAATTTAAGCCGCCTGCCCGGAAAACACGGGATGCGCGGAAAATTCTCCGGTGACAGGACTTGCCTGATCCTGTCTCCCATTTTTAAGAATGATGACTGGAAGGGTAAACAAAAGGTGCTGCGCCTTTCAGATTTGGTGCTGATCGACCTTGCCATGCCCCGTGGATACGCTTCCTTCCATGTGCTGGATGTATGGGGAAACCGGGCATTTCTCAGCGATGAGAAAAACAAGCTGGTTCTTTGTGAAATGACCTTGGAACAGTTATGAGGTAAACCAATGGAATTATTTGCAAAAAGAATGACTTGGGAGCTGGACAATGAGGAAGGACTGTCCTGCCTGTCCTTTGAACTGGAGGATGGCTACTTTACACTCTCCCGCAAGACCGGCGCGGAAACACTCCGCTTGGAAATGAATGATCCAGCCAATGGTCAGTTGATTGACCCGGACTGTTTTGAATATGCCCTTGATAATACCAGGTTTCGTCTAAATATCGTGCGGAACAACCGAAAAGTTCTGCGGTATCTGGAAGAACACCACATCAACACGGAGTTGTATGGAGAAATCGTCCTTCACTACACTCCTCTCAGCAAGCCACAGCTTGAATCATTATCTGCCGTGGTTCTCAGACTGTTTTTCGGTGAACTGCTTTTTTAGGCGGAAACAGAAGTGTCGTTGGCAGAAATCATGCGAGGGGATAACTATGGTTAAAATTCATCGTATTTGGTTCAATACGGAGAGAATGGACAGAGAGGATCACTACAAAATCACATTATTCAGTCGCCCTCGTGTATCTATTCATGTGGACGAGTACATTTGGAGTTTCATCGAAGAAAACATTGTGAAGCCACACAAGCTTATGCGCAGTGAGAAGCATGGGTATCTGTTGGACATTTCGTTTGACCAGTTTGACCCAGCAAAACACCGATATTATCCGCTTTCCCCGTACAACGGGCCGCTTCGGGAAGGTGTCGAGATGGACAGCGCAAACAGAAGCTATTTCCGTGAGGATTTTGTAGGCGGCAAGGAGCGGACTACCTGGTTCTCTCCCAATAAAATATGGACAAACTGCGGCGACAAGGTCCTGAATGTGGACATCAAAGCCGCCAATGTAAGCGAGAGCATCACCCCCAGAGAATACGCAGACTTGCTGTTCGATGGGATTGGGGCAGCATTGGTGTTTAACTTCAAAAGGCTCAAGCGCGAGGAGTTTGATGGGCTGAAGCCCAAGATTGACTGGAGCATCGTAGAAAGCTTCCCCTTTCCCGCACCCTTTGAGGAGCAGCGGTACATTGGGGATGAAGGCGAAATTCATGTGTATTCCTGGGATGGCCGAAAGGAAACGACCCTTGTTGGTCCCTATTCCGTGCGGGAGTTGTATCTGGAGCATTTCGGAGAATCGTGAGGAGGAATTTTGCCGTGCAAGTTTGGTCAAAGGTGGATTTTGGTACCGGAACGGTCACCTTTCTGGATGACACACGAAAAGAAGATATGCTGCAAGTGGAATATCCAAACAGTTTCTTGCTGGATATGGGCTGGTATCAGGACAGATATATCATTTCTATCATTCAAAATTTTGATTGGACGCATCCAGTCCAGCAGTATGAAACAGCAGAAAGGAATCAGCTTCCCAAGCTGTTGACGGAGGCGGTTCGCCTTGTGGAAAAGGAATCACAGTCTGCCGGAGCAAATTGAAAGAGGACTTGATATGAACGAGAATTTATTTAGACCACAATTTGATACATTGAAACTGTCCGATAAGCTCTGGCTGATGCAGACGCTGGCGACTCGTTATAATTTGACATTCAAAGAACTATACGCCTTTTCCCGCTGGAGACAGAGCTGCACTACCGGCCTGTTTGAAAAAGGTGGCCGGGAGTTTGTCTTTGTCCCAGGCGATACCGTGATTCTTGGCTGGGAGGGCTTTATCCAAGGAATGGACAAGGCCAACCAAGAGGAACTGGCGGATATTTTTGCGGAAATCGAATATGAGGGCACTGCGGAGGAATTTCTTCGGCAAGGTATGACCCCAGTACGCCAGATGACCATTGGCCCCATGTTTGTGGGCAGAAAACTGGAGGAGATTGGCTGGGAAAGTGTACCCATGAACGACCCTCGCATCACCGCCCACCCTGAGTGGCTGGAGAACTTGCAGAGGTGGGCGGGTCAGGACAGCCAGAGCTTTGAAATACACGAAACGGTCCGCTTTGAACGCAATGCTGATAGCTGGCGAGCGTGGCTGTGCCATCCAATGACCTACCCAGAGTTTCAGCGGTCCCTGTTGTGGGAGCTGGCAGCCAGCCTTCCCACGCCGGATGAGTGGGCCTACCTGTGCGGCGGCGGATGCCGAACCCTGTTTCCCTGGGGGGATGGACTGGACTACAAGATGAAACTACACCACTTTGAAAGAGAGGAAGAACAGGGTAAGTCATACGACATAGAGCAGGCTAACTTCTTTGGCCTGTCTATTGCCTACGACCCCTATAAGCGAGAGTTGGTAGACGGGAAAACATTGACCACCTGCGGCGGCGACGGAGGCTGCAATATCTGCGGAGGCATGGGTCCTTTGCTTGGATATTTACCCTGTTCCCCTCATTGTAAACCGGAGGTTCGGGAAGATAATGAGATTCACAATGACTATGACTTTTTCCGTCCTGTTATCCGGGTGCAGACATCCGGGTGGAGAATGGTAATAGATAGAGCGCAAGAGTAAGGAGGTAAACTATGGAATGGCCAAAGCGGGCACGAACAGCGGATTGGGAAAACGGTGTCCTAACTTTAGATGGAGAAAAGAAATTTGATATTCCGGAGCTGACCACAGAGATCATGGAACGGCTGGCCGGTTACACCCTGGTGGGATTCCATGTGAAAGGGTATCCGGTGACGGATGAACTGCTTGCCCCCTTTGCCGGGCATAAAAGTATGGTCAACTTCGGCGTGGAGAACAGCGCCCTTACCGACGCCTGTTTCCCCGTTTTTTCCGCCATGTCCAAGCTGCGCATCCTGCTGCTGACCGGGAACTCCGGAATCGACGGAAGCGGCCTGTTCGCCCTGCAAAGCTGTAAGCTGGACCTGCTGGCCCTTGACCACACTGGGCTGGATGATGCCGGTCTGCTCCAGGCGGCTTCCATCCCCAAGCTATCCCATATCTGGATCGACCATACTGCTGTCACTTATGAGGGCTTGCTGGCTGTCGCCGGCAACAACTACATCAAGCCGGTGGTCCATGTGCAGTTCACCAAGGAGCAAATGGAACACTTCTCTCAGTTCCAGCGAGAAAAGGCCAAAAAGCCCGTCCAGCTGGATGAGCAGGCAGCGTCGGAATGCCGCAGGGTGTTGTCTGCCTTCTTTGCCGAGATGACAGAATGGGAGCAGTACATGGAGCAGGCTGGGTTTGAAGATCCCGAGGCTGTGCCCCGCCTGCTGGCGATCTGGGAGAAGTATGTGAGCGAAAAGCCCCGTCCGGGCTATCTGCCTCTGGACCTCTCATACAGTGCCCAGGGCACCTACAAGGGGGAAGAATTTCTTGACGCGGAACAGATCACTAAGAACAAGCTCTACATCTACACCAGAGAGAAAAATACCAGCTTTGACCGCCGCTTTCTCATGAAGCGCGTGGGCGAGGGTTGGATGATTGACGCGGTACATGAGCGGCTGGACGGCTGGCAACGGACAGGATTGTAAGGGAGGCATAATGGATGATATATAGGTTTACGGAAGTATTAAACGATCTTGTTAATTATTTTCTCCTTGGTGACATTTTGTTGCTGGAGGACTGGAAGCAGGCAAATCATCTTTCAGATGATTTAGCGATGGAGTTTACCACAAACGAAAGCGGCGACAGGATATTTGCCGAAGGAATTGTAATCCCAATGACCGGTATTGAAAACTATCCCTATACCATATTGTTCAATCTCTCTGGTGATAGACCGGAGCTGTGCAAAGAAAGAAACCGATTGCAGCTTAGAAAAAGTGGCTATTCCCTCAAAGTAGATCATAATATGCTGATGCTTTTTACATGGCCAATATTGGAACAGTTTACGCCTGAAAAGGTGAAAGATCTGATTTCTTACTATAGAGTGCATAAGAAGCCGATGATTGAGCTTGCAAATGGCTGGTATCATATCGAGATTTTGGGTGGAGAAACCTTGCAGGACGGGGACTATGAACCTACATTTGAGTTTGTGATACAACCAGCCACAAATGAAGAAGCCACCATAAATGCAGATATGAATTTTAGCTTTGAAATTACAAGCTCTGCTTATTAGTGAAACCTATCCCTACCGAAGATGGAAAAGGAGATCATGATATGGATTTATTGAAACAATGCCAGCAATGGTTTGAACAGGATGAAGCGCAGAAGGTAATCGACACCCTGGAAGCGATTCCTGCTGAGGAGCGCACCCCGGAACTGGACAGCGAATTGGCCAAGGCATATATTGCCGTTGCACATATAGGAGAACGGGAGCCTTTTGAAAAGGCGCTGGAACTTCTGGCTCCCCATGAGGAGTATTTTGCCGAAGATCACTGCTGGAATTATCGGACTGCTTCCGCTTATTATTGCCTGGATGAGGAAGGTCCCGCCCTGCGTTACTTTGAAAAGGCCCTGGAAGCCCGTCCCGGAGACAAAGATACCCAGGAGTGCATAGACGAATGCCGCCGTCGTTTGTCCCTGCCTCGCTTTGAAAAGAACTTCCGTGAAAGGACGCAGGAAGCATGGGCAGCCTTTTCTCAGATTGAGGCGGAGCTGCGTCAAATCATAGATACGGACGAAACGCACCAGCGTGGCGAAGAACTGATTGAAAAGTGCGGGAATGCACTCAAGACGGCCCTGCGCGATACTTCCTTTGAGCTGGGCTTCAATGGCGAAAAGCATGAATTGATCCTCAGTCCAGAGGGGCTTCGCTCCCGCCTGTTCCCTTTGGTGTACTTCCAGAAGCAGGCCCCAGAATCGGTGCTGGAGCATTGGAATATCTGGGTAGGCCGCCAGCCCTGTGAGGGGTTCGAGCTGCGAGCTGGAGAGATCGAAGTTCGGGCTGATGATGTGCAGATGTGGGCAGAGGAAACAGAGGATCATCAGGTAAGTCTGGTCCTTTACTGTGAAAAGCTGACCCCGATCTTGAAAGAGGACACAGACAAGGTCTGGTGGGCACTCTCTATGCTGGTGGATCAAACTATCGGAGAAGTTTCCGCTATCGCCTTTGTTGCTGGGTTTGATGTTTATGCTCAGCCGAAAGACGAACCGGCCAAGCTGCTTTCTGAACTGCCGGAGTTGCTGCAAAGCATGGGACTTTCTCTCTGGCGGGATGGCAGCGACTACCTGGAAAACAGCTACCTTGCCTATGAACTGAAACCGGTGGAGGACCCGGAGGCTGACTGGCGGCTGGATGTCTATACTGGAAGCTGCCGCCTGCCGGTGCTCATCAACGACTACCTGACTGCCCGCAGTGATATGGTGGATGAGTACCACAAGGATGGCATTGCCGCTGGATTCCTCCTGTACCCGCTGTCCGGTTTTACCGGTGAGGAACGAGTGAAAGCCATTCTGGATTTCCGGGATAACCTGCGGGATGCCATCCTGCGGGATGCAGGAGAGGAAGCCGTGATCTTCCTGGGTGGGGCCACTGGTCTGTATTGTGGGTATCTGGATTTTATCGCCTGGGATCTGCCCGCTGTACTAACAGCAGCACAGGCATTCTTTGAGGTAAGCGACTTGCCCTATGCTCACTTCCACGCATTCCGGCGGGATGTGGGTGGTGTGCCACTGCTGGACGAGAAAGAACCGGAGCCTGATATTCATGAGGAAACTGGCTCCCTGCTCTCGGCGGAGGATATTGAAACACTGGAATCCTTTGATGAAGAAACCACCGGTTACTTTGAGAAAATGCTCGGCTGGCTGGAGGATTTTATCAAAAGCGGCGTAGAAGAAGGACGATTCAGCGAAAAACAGGCTCACCAGGATTTGCAGATTGCCCTCTGGTATGCCTTTGCCTGCCTTAATCTGGACGATTACATCCACTACTACCGCGCTGCGGAATGGATGAAGGATTCGGAGAAAAACGCCACGGGCTGCGCTACCTGGTACTACCGGTATTCTGTGGCGTTGATGTATTGCGGCAGGCTGGAAGAAGCACTGGAATATGCGGAGCGGGGCGCTCTGGAGGAGCCGGACTACCCCTGGATCTGGCTCCATCTGGGCAAGCTGCGGGCGCATTTTGGCGATAAATCCGGTGCGCTGGATGCCGTCAAGCAAGGATTAAAACTGGAACCGGGAGATTATGAGTTCCTGACCTTAAAAAAAGAGATCAAAGCCGGAGCCACCCTGGAACAGATGGAATATCATTGGATCAATCCCGATGCTGACCAAACGCTCCAGCGGGGACTGGACGAGAATGCGGATGATAAACAATGCGCCATAGCCTGCATTCGGGTGGACGAAGCGGGACTTGCCGAATTTTATGAACTGTTCCACCCAGAGCGGTATAGCTATAAGAAAAATTCCCCCTGCTGTGAATTCCAATACCCGGTGAAGGAACATCTTGTGGAGCTTTCCTTCCGTATGAACGAAGCTGGACTCTCCAAGATGGGAACCGACTGGCTGCGGCAGCTCAAGGAACGGCTGGACAGCGGCGAATGGCTGACCCACACACCTGAAGGAGAACCAGAGGGCATTCTAACAGGTGTGTTTGTGGATCAGCTGCGACGCATTGGCCTTGTCTATCAACAGCCTGGAGAGGATCAATATTTTCAGATTTTCCTGAACCCGGACGGCACAAAGGCGGATGCCTTCTGGTCCTCAAGAAAAAACAGCGAGCCGGAGGTTTATTCGGAGGATGAGATGTCTGCGATAGAGCAGCACATCAAAAACACCTTTGGTGAGTTTGAGAATGTGTTCCATGAGCTGGTTTCCCCTGACATCCATGTGGACATCTGCGTTGTTCCTCCCTCTGAGGAACGGGACTATTACACACTGGTGACGATGGGCATGGGCGCCCACCGGATGAATGTGCCGGAGGAACTGGCCGAATACAAACTGGAGCGGGCGGAACTGGCTATTGCGCTGCCGGGAAACTGGAAGTTGAAGCGCGAGGATTTGAAGAATGAGCGGTGGTACTGGCCCATCCGCCTGCTGAAAACCCTGGCTCGCCTGCCCATTGCCAGCGATACCTGGCTGGGCTTCGGCCATACCATGGACAATGAGGAGGACTTCGCAAAAGGCACAAAGCTGTGCGCTGCCATTCTGACAGGCCCCCAGGACACCGAAGATGGCAGCGAGGTCTGCATCCTGCCGAGTGGCGAGGAGGTCAACTTCTATCAGGTGATCCCCCTCTACCGAGAGGAATTGGAATATAAGATGGAGCATGACGCAGACGCCCTGCTGGACAAAATGAACGGCATCAGCTTTGTGGTGGAGCCTGATCGTCAGGATGCTATCACTCGTGGCACTCTTTCCAATGATGATTTTGACGGTGAGATGGACGATGTCTCCTATCATATCGAGAGCATTGAGGAGAAGGGGCTGCCCATTGACCCCATAAATGCTTATAACCTCTTTGCCATTTACCTGCGCTGGTGCATAGAGCATGATCTGATGGGCGAGGACTTTCTGAACGAATACGGCGAAGTGGCCAAACAGGTCAAAGCCGACCCTGCCAGCGTGGATCTGCGGGCGTTTATTCGGGACAAACTGAACGGGCAGATTATGGTTCCGATGTTCAATAAGATTGGGCGAGCATTTACTTCTTACTACTATGGCGAACCTGACAGTCCCAATTTCCCTCGTGACATTGAAAACTATGCCTTGGAATATCTCGGCCCAGAAAAGTATTACTCCGATGAGTTCCAGTTTAAGGCCCCGCTGTTCATCCCCTTTGACGAGGACTACTACCAGGCCATGGCAAAGGTGATCGAGGAACGCTTCACCAACTGGCAGGGACAGGACTTCGACGAGGACACGCTGGAACCCTCCGAACTGGCTGAGGCGTTGATGGAGTATCTGGACTGTGAATGCACTTATTTCCCCTCCATGAAAGACGATGATCCCATCATGTCGGCATACAGCTATGCCAAACGGGAAAGTGTCAAAGAAGGCTTTGTGCCAGTGCTCATCAAGGCGGATGACGAAACCCTGTGGGAGTGCCTCATTATGAATTCCGACCCGGACAGTGATGGTGAGGACGACTATGCTTTCGACCCGGACAAGGTAGCCGACTACCGGAAGAAGATACTGTCTGCACTTGTCAAGGACAGCAAGGCGGTCCTGGAGGCACTGATCGGCCAGCGCAAGAAAGAAGCCGAGGATGACGATATGGACTGGGATGAGGAAATCCTGGGCGAGATGGAGGGCGGATATGATAACCGTCGTTTTTCAAGCTACTGGAATTCCGATAATGATATGACCTATCCTCTCATTCTGGCTAAAATCCCCGTGAAGAACCCTTGGGAGCTCTTCGCCTGGCTGCCCTTCGGAAACTGGAACGAGTGCCCAGACACGCCGGAACTGATGGCGGTGGCCAAATACTGGTTTGAGCAGCATGGGGCGGTGCCCGCTGCAATGAGCCACGATGAGTTGGAATTCCTGCTCCCGGCCCCTGTTTCCCAGGAGAAGGCCATGGAGGTCGCCGCAGAGCAGTACGGTTTCTGCCCGGACATCGTGGATCAAGAACAGGATGACCCCACTGTGGGCAATCTGGCGGATGTCCTGAGGCAGTCTACCGTCTGGTACTTCTGGTGGGATTGAGCAGAAGGATATGTCTATGAAGGAATATTTGAATACAAATTTTTCAGATATAGTTTATGGCGAAAATGGATTTCTTGTGGAACTGCGTTGTAATAACACATTTCAGGTGCAGTTGTTTGGAAAAATAAAAGCCTATCTTCTTGAAAATCAACCAGCATGGAAGGCAGCGGGAGCTATCCCCATCCCTGACGCAGTCGCCATATTTAATCTAATTGATCAGTTAGCTGGGGGAAATCGGTTTTGGGGCGAGGAAACAGGCCGCCAGGCAGAAGATGCGCTTTTTGAACTACAGGAAATAATCGGTTCATTAGAGGAATCGCCTGAGTGTGAGTGAAAGGAGGATTTTATGGGATACGATGTGAGTTTTCACCCGATTTCCCCAGAAGAAATGCAGGAATGGTATTTTACCCCGCTTTCCTGGGTCCAGCAGGGGCAGGAAGAAAAGGTGCTGGCTCTTGCCGCACAGAATGGGATAGAGGATTTCTATGCGGAAAAATATCTGGATACCTTGCGGGTCGGTGCGGGGACAGAGCCGGATGAATTGTTTGACAAGAGCCACGGCTTTTATATTGCGGTGATCCAGGGCTTTTTCCGGGATTACTATTACACTAGAGGGAGCGGTTTTTCCTTTTTGATAGAGGAGAAGCCAGAATATGCGCGCTACTTTACCTCATGGGAACAGGTGGTGCCAACAGCTTTTCCAAATCCGGCAGAAAATCAGATCATTGAAAACTACTGCGCCGGTGTCTACCTGTCTCCGAAGCAGGTTGTGCAACTTCTCCGTAATCTGGAGCAGGACCCCAAAGTGTGTGAAGATCTGGAGAGGATTTGGAGCAACGGACAGCTTGCTGTGCTGAAAAAGGCCCTCACTGCCGCGGCTGAACTGAGTGTCGGTCTGCTGGAAGCTACCGAGGTGGTGGAGCCTAACCCTATCCGCCCTAATGAGAGTACAAGCTACTCAAACCTGTACCACTGTGATCGGGATGGGGTGTATCTTTATATGGACACCGTCAGCAGACAGATCGAAGATGCCATCAGGAAAAGTGAGGAATAAGTATGAGCAATAAAGTGTTCCAGCAAAACCTGGATGACAAAAAAGGCCCCCAGCCCGGAGGCCCCTATCTCATTCAGATGCTGTTCAAAGAACCGGTAGAAATGCCGGATAAAGAAAAAATGACTGCCATAATGGAGAAGCACATCGGATCAACAGAGTGCTTCTGTTATGATAAGAAAATGGCCGGCTTTGCCGCACAGGAGCATATTGCAGAGTTCAAGGACGGAAAATGCCCGGTGCAGCTGATGGTGATGAAATGCGACAAGTTCAAGGGCAAAGGCTTCGATGCCTTTTTGATGAGCCAGATGTGGGACTGCCAGGAGGACCGGGAGCGGATCTTCCGGGAGTGCAAATATCAGGTGGTAGCTACCGATATGCTGACGGCGGCGCTTCCGGCACTGGAGCGTGCCAATCTGGACATCGACTTCTTGGAGGCTCTGGCGGAGCTGTACCCCTCATGCGAAGCATTCTATTTCCAGAACTGCGGCAAGCTGTTTCTGGCGGAGGATGTGCGTTCCCATCAGATCGAAGGCTCGGACCGCTTCATCCGCTTTGGCGTCAATGTCCGCTTCTTTAACATTGAGGGTACCGAAGATATGCTCATCGACACGGTGGGCATGAGCACCCTGTTCCTGCCCGACCTCCAGTACCACTTCCACGACATGGACCCCAACTGGGTGGTAAACCACGCCTACAATGTGGCATCGTACATATTGGAGCATGATAACCCCATTCAGGATGGGGAAACCATAGACGGCGTGGCGGATGGCCAGATGTGCCGGGAGATTCAGTGGAAGTGCCAGTATGAGGACGCTCTGATCCAGCCGCCCAGAGGGGTGCTGGACATCCACATGGGGAAATATGCCTCGGGAGGACGCTGAATGAACGGCGTTGTGCTCCTGGTGGGCGGACTGCTGCTTGTGGCGGTAATCAAGCTGATTATGGATCGAAATTGGATTGGCCTGCTTCTCTGTCTTGTTGCCCTGCTTCTGGTCTTTGGGGCTGGACACCACACAAAATAGGCCATTTTAAGAATCGAGGAGGTGAAGTATGCAGAATTCAACAAATATGCGGATACTGGAATTACTCCGGTTTCTCTATGAGCGGACCGATGAAAACCATCCCGCCACAGTATCTGACATCATTGCCCATCTGAATGGAAAAGGAATTCTGGCAGTGCGGCAGACTGTTTGCGCGGATACCAATGCGCTGATCGATGCAGGAATTGATATTGTGGTGGTCAAGAGTACCCAAAACCAATATTTTATGGGAAGCCGCCTGTTTGAGTATCCAGAACTGAAAATGCTGACAGACGCAGTAGCATCCTCGAAGATCATTTCTGCCAAGAAATCTGAGGAACTGGTACAGAAATTATGCCGCCTGACCAGCACACATCAGGCAGAGCAACTTCAAAAATTTGCTGCTTTATCCAGCCGTGTCAAACCGCATAATGAAAAGGTTTACTATATCATTGATAATATCCAAACAGCGATTGGAAACCATCAGCAAATTCGGTTCCAATACTATGAATATACTCAGGAAAAAAAGAAAATCTTGAAGCATGATGGATATTATTATGTCGTAAACCCTTATGCGCTTGAATGGAAAAATGACCACTATTATCTGATTGGATTTTCTCTGAAGCATCAGAAAATTGCTCACTTCCGTGTAGATCGGCTAACAGGCGTAGAAACCCTTGAAACTTGCTTTATACCGATAGAGGGATTTGATGTAGCCTCCTATACAAACAAAATGGTGGATATGTTTACCTCAGAGTCATCGAAAGAAGTAACCCTGGTATGTGAAAACGAACTGATGCGTGTAATCATAGACCATTATGGAGAAGATGTACCTGTTGAGAAATATGATGACGCACACTTCACAGCAAGAATTGAAGTAAACCCCAGTGGAACTTTTTATGGCTGGATATTCAAATTCAAGGGGAAAATAAAAATTCTCTCTCCCAAAGAGTGCATTACGGAAATGCAGCAAATCGCTCAGGAATTTATATAGTGCAAAAGAGGTGTTATTGATTTTTAACACCTCTTTTCAAATGGAATTTTTGTCCTTGAAGTGAACGGATGTTCGATATACAATATAAGCAAGATGTTCGCAGTTCGTCGAACAAATGAGAGGTGAATGCTGTGGGCAATATAACTTTTGGATCATTTATAGCCGAGAAACGCAAGGCGCACAAATTCAATTTACGCGATACAGCCAAGCATTTGAATATTGCTTACGGCTATCTGTGTGACATTGAACAGAGCCGCCGTCCTGCACCCAATGGAGATTTTGTGGAACGCATCTCCGCCTTTCTGAATTTGGATAAATCAGAACATGAGTTGCTTTTGGATCTGGCTGCAAAATCACGCAATACAGTATCTGCTGATTTGCCAGACTATATCATGGAAAAAGATATTGTTCGGGCAGCCTTGCGTGTGGCAAAAGAAGTAGACGCTACCGATGAAGAATGGCAGACATTTATGAAAATGCTAAAGGAGCGTAAACGATAGGGGGGAGAGCTTTGTCAATTCCACAAATCCGTACAGAAGCAATCGAAGCGGTAGGGCGAAAAATCTTGATGGAATATGATTCCTCTCTGCTATCCGGGCAACCATGTCCTGTGCCAATCGAAACCATTATCGAGACAAAGTTTGATCTAATCCTGGAGTTTCATACACTAAGAAAAAACCCTAAGATATTAGGGGAAACAATTTTCGATGACGGTGCCGTTGTTTTATATGACCAGATACAGAGACAGTATCGAATGATTGCAGTAAGAGCCGGTACAATCTTAATTGATGAACGGCTTTGTGATCCATCAAAATTAGGGCGGCTCCGTTTTACCTGTGCCCATGAGCTGGCTCATTGGGTACTACATAAGAAGTTGTACTCCGGTACAGGAGATGTTGCTGCATATAACGGAAATGTTTCTTCCGATGAAAGTCATGGCATAATTGAGCGCCAGGCAGATACTCTGGCTTCTGCTCTGCTGATGCCTTTACCGCAGATCAAAAAATGTTTTTACCGACTTAGAATGGGTCGGACAGATGAACAGCTCATTGCTGAAATGGCAAACATTTTTGAGGTTTCCAAGCAAGCAATGCAGATTCGTCTAAAATCCAGGAACCTGATATAACCAAAGAGCGGGAATAGAGAGAGGTTCTCCCCTCTCTCTATCTCCTCCGCTATGCTATTTTGTACCTAATATGTTCGCAATATTGCGAACAAGGAGGAATATTCTATGAGGAAAGAAAGCACAACAATTCAAAAATGTAACAGCAGACTAACAGCTTTAGGGCTTAACAGCGACGCTGCGTTTCATAGAAGCAGGCTGATTCTAAAGATTTACCGGGATGTAGTCTGGGTTCTGAGTGAACGGGCAGAAGAATTGCAAGAAACTGCTTGGATTATGGGAGAACAAGATATAGAGTCTGGTCTCTGCTATCTTGAAAATTTTGCACCAGATATTGAACTACAAGCCTTTGAAGAAAAAGTGTGCTGCCTTGTTCAAAATCAAATGCTGGTCAATATTATTGACCGTGCGCTCCTTCGTCTGAAACGGTATCCAGATCGAGGAGAACTTTACTATGAAATTTTGACTAAGCAATTCATCTATCGGTTCAACAGTACAGAGAAAGAATTGCTGGAAGAACTAAATATAGAGCGCAGTGTCTTTTATGACCGAAAACGAGAAGCTATCTATTTATTTTCTGTTTGCTTGTTTGGATATTCTATTCCAGAAGTCCTAGAGGAACTGCCCCGACTAAATCCCGACTAAATTCCGACAAATCCCCGACCTAATCCCTACTCCCTTCCGACTTCCGACCTGCTATACTTGGTATAGTGGCAGGAATGCGCTAAATTGAATACTTTTCTACATAAGGCCCGGCATTAACCGGGCTTTTTTCATTCCTGCTGTAATATGGCGGCAGGAACATGGCTGGAGGTGAAAACACTTCCGGCCTTTTTCTTTGCCCGGTATTAGGAGGCCGGTATGCGCTGGGAGGCGTACATAGCAAAATATCCATGACACCGTTCAAATTCACTGACTACCAAGAATTTGAACGGAGGAAAGGATATGACAAGAGTATTCATTTGGAAAAATAACAGCCCACAGGAATGGGAGGAAATCAGTTTTTCAGCGTTCAGTAAGGCACGCCGCAATGGTTGCTTTACTGGGCGCTTTTTTATTGAGACAACCGAAAATGTTGATGGTCACAACGAAAGAGTTATTACCGAGTGCTCACAAGCTCGTTATAAAACACATCGCCAAGAATTAGGAACTATCAATCAAGATGTGGTTCATACGAACTCTCCCCAAAGACACGATACCTATGTCTACTACTTTGCAGATGGATCGCGTTCTACGCTGGTTTTAGGAGCAGACGATACTTCCTGTGTCAATGGAGCTTGGATTGCCGAATTGCGAGAACTGGATCGCTTGGAATACAATAATCAACACACACAAACACGCCGTCACTGTTCTTTGGATGCTCAGGACCCCGAAGGAATGGGAGGGTACTATACAGGTGATGATATGGAACGCGTGCAGCTTGAATTGGAAGTAGAAGATTTTCTCACTTCACTTCCCAAAGACCTGGAACAAATTGCTCGCCTTTTGTGTGAGGGTTTTTCTGCCGCAGAAATTGCTCGTAAGCAAGGGGTCAATCGGTCCTCAATATGCAGAAAAATTAAGAAGATACAGGATGCCATGATGCACTATAATCCTTAAGCAACAAACCATCGAAAGCACAGCCCTGCCATTTTGGCAGGGCTATGCTACTTTTTGAATTAAATTTCGTAATCTGTGCAACAAACGGCCTCTGCCGTGGCCTACAAGTGAGAGGCACAAATGCCAGGGAAGGGTATTGGGTCCCTCAGTCTCTAAATTAACAGTAATAGGAGCGAACAGGCCATGAAACAAGAAACTGAAAATCGGCAACAGAGGCCGCAGATGATTTGCCTGTGTGCAACTTGTGCCAATGCTTTTTATAATGTGCCAACCATAAGGATTCAGCGTGTGGATCGCTATCAACTTGTAAAAGATACCTGTACTTATTGTGGGGTCCGCAATGGGTATGACTATATCATTACTCCTCGTAAATCGACACGCCACCATTCAGGAAATGAGGCGAGGTTATGAACAAGAAAGATGTCTGTGCAACCAAAATAGCCTATGTACGATTCACGGAAGATGATTTGGCGGACCTGGATAATCAAGTTCGTCGTGTAGGTGCGTCATCCAGAGGCGCATATATCCGCAGTTTAATTAAAGGAGTTCGTCCTGTTGAACTCCCTCCAGCAGACTATGTAGCTCTGATTGATGAATTGGCTAAACTTCGCCGCAGTATTGATACAATGGCAGCTCGCGCGGCGGACAACAAGGCGTCTGCGCTCAGCCCCGTCGAATACTATACATTATCCAGCCTTACGGCGTTGACACTTCAAAAGATCCGGCTTGCAGCATTACCACAACAGCATCACTTACCGGAGGATATGAGCCATGAATGAAACAATTATTGACCGCACTTATGTGTGCTTAAAGCTGATTGATATGCTCTACAAGAAGGGACTTATCAACGAAGCAACCTATTTTAATGTGAAACGAACCTATCAGAACAAGTAGTTTTTTTGCGCTGGGTTGTCAAGGATGTCAGCCCAGTGTCCATATCATTGCAGATTAAAGATTTTTTGAGTATTCTCGTTTTGTCAGAAGAAATCAGGAACACTAAAGGAGGAAGATGCTATGTACAATATGTCTCCGTACTCATTATCTCGATCTTTTCGGGACAAACCCTGTCGGGCAGTCATATATGGCCGTGCCTCAACAGAACACGAGGCCCAGGTCAAAGCCTTGCAAAATCAGATGCAGTGGTATGATGATGTTGCTCGATTTCATCCTCAATGGAATGTTATCAACCGCTACATCGACCAAGGCATTACCGGAACTCAGGTCTATAAGCGGGATGCCTTTATGCGGATGATGGAGGATGCCAAACAGCAAAAATTCGATTTGATTGTCACTCGCGAGGTCTGCCGCTTTGCCAGAAATACGGTAGATGCATTGGTCTGTGTTCGCCAACTCGCCGCCATAGGGATTGAAGTCTATTTTGTGAATGATAACATTTGGACTCTTGACGGTGATGGCGAGTTGCGGCTGACCATTATGGCTACTATGGCACAGGAAGAGAGCCGCAAAATCAGTGAACGCTCTCTTGCAGGACAACGGGTCAGCCGCGAAAAAGGAGTCCTCTATGGAAACGGGAACATTTTCGGATATACCAGGAACAAACTCACCAAGCAGTTTGAAATTGATCCCGATCAGGCGGAAACTGTAAAAATGATTTTTGACCTCTATGATTCCGGCATGGGAGAAACCTTAGTAGCAAAAGAGCTAACCCGCCTTGGACGCAAAAACGGAGTAGGTAAGGTCAAGTGGGATGCCGGAAAAGTATCAAAGATCATCAAGCGAAAAAACTATCTGGGGTACACAGTTTACTGTCAGTCCTATTCCAATAACTATTTGGAGCAAAAGAGAATCAAGCGTGACGAGAGCGAGTTTGTCTATGTAAAAGGTGGCTTCCCTCAGATTATCTCGGAGGAACAGTACGAGCGGTGTAACGCCATTCGCCGCAGTAGGACCAAACGGCTGACTGATGAGAAAGGCCGTACACGGAGTTTTGGTATTCAGCAGGCTCAGAATGTGTGGGGCAGAAAAATGAGGTGTCGTTGTGGTTCTCCCATGCTTCGACATCGTTGGAGAACCAATAATGCAGGAAAGCCTATCTATGGATATGAATGCAAGCGACACCATGATACCCCCCGCATCCGCCTTCAGAATGAACAAGGCAATCCAACACCTATCTGTGAGATCAAGCCGGTTGGACAAAGCAAACTGGAACTGATGGCCTCCCAAATATTTGAGAGGGTATGGGGAGACCAAAGAGAAATCGTCCTCCAGACCTGCAAAATGCTGGATGCTTGCTACAAGCCAGACGCAGATCGTCGAGCAGATTTGATGAAAGCGAAAGATGATTCTGTTCAGTTGCTCCAACAACAGCTGGATGACTTGGTTGTGGTCCGTGCCCGTGGAGAGATTGAGCAGGATAAGTTCCTCCAGCGGACCATAGAAATTCAGCAGCAGATGGAGGCCCTTCGTCAGAGCAAAGCTCAAATTGCTTCAGAGGACTACAATCCCGGACGCCTGGATATGGAAGCCATTGAAGCAGCGTTGTGCGAGGCAGTTGAAATGCATGACGGTCTGGTAAGCGAGGATTTCATTGATCTCTTTGTTTCACAGGTTACACCACTGTCTGATTCCCGCTTTGCCTGGTGCTTGGACTTTTCTCCGCAGCCCACAGTTGCCTTTCTGAATTTAGCCGGTCAGAGGAAGTACACGACCTGCTCTATGGATAGTAAATTACACTTTGGTCCTTTTGCTGATGAGGAGGGGCACACCATCCCTTTTCCGGGCAGCCTGCGTCGGTGAGCTGCCCGGACAGCTCTAATTCAAAATGTACATCGTTATATACACAAGGTATGTACGGCGCAGGCTGCTATCAAGAACCCCCGCAAGTAATTGCGTGAGCGCTTGAAAAAGCACAAATAAAACAAACGAACCGCCCCGGTTTCCGTAACAGGAAGCCGGGGCGGTTTTTGTGTTGCAACGTACAGGAAAAGCAGAAAATATCTTTTACAGAAAGGACAAGCAAACTGTCCAACAGGATCGTTATAATAGACAGACAAAAGGGCATAAACGCCATCAAAGGAGAGTGCACAATGAAAAAAATATGGATGTTTCTGCTGGGCGCGGCATTTGCCGCCGAACTGTTTCTGGTTGTCTGCATGGCAAGCAGAAGTGCATCACCGCGTCAGGTAATGTACACTTTTAAGGATGATGTATGGGATGTGATCTACCGGCTGAACCGCAGATGGAATTTGTGAGAAAAGCACTTGGCTTTTTGGAGGATGGACAGACAAGCTGTCCATCTTTTTTTGTATACTGGGGTTGTGCAAAAGAGACAAAAATTTTATAGCTGTTTCACAAAACAACAAAATTTCACACAAAGAATTGCGACTGTTGTTGCACTGTGTTACAATGAGCAGAGAAGGAGAATGAACCGTGCGTAATAGTAGATTAGACCGTATACTCTATATCCAGCAGGTGCTTGTACAGGGCGGGGTGCTGAATAAACAGCAGACGGCTGACCGCTTCGGTGTCAGCGAGAAAACCATCCAGCGCGATCTTGATACCCTGCGTAGCTATTTTGCAGACAGCGAGCCGCGCCGGGAGATCTTATACAACTCCGCAAAGGGCGGCTATCTGCTGGATGACACGCTTTCCCGCTTCCTCACCAGCAGCGAGATTCTGGCGGTATGCAAGATTTTGCTGGAGAGCCGTTCCATGGTCAAGGAGGAAATGTTCCCCATTCTGGACAAGCTGGTGCAGGTGTGCACCCCGCTGGACCGGTTGAATCAGGTGAAAGACCTCATCAGCAACGAACGCTTCCATTACGTTGAGCCGCAGCACGGCCGGAAGTTCATTGAGAGCCTGTGGGAGATCGGCACGGCAGTAGAAAATCACAATGTTATGGAAATTACCTACTGCCGCACCCATGACGGCGAGACCCGTGTGCGCACCATTGAGCCGGTGGGCATCCTGTTCAGTGAGTATTATTTCTATCTGGCAGCGTTCATCGAGGGTATCGACAAGGATAAGCATTTCCAGAACCCGCAGGATAACTCCCCGACGATTTACCGCATCGACCGTATCCAGAACTATAAGACCCTCGATCGGCACTTTGCCCAGCGCTATACCGATCGCTTTCAGGAGGGCGAGATGCGCAAGCGCATCCAGTTTATGTACGGCGGCGAGTTGCAGACCATCCGGTTCGAGTATACCGGGCCAAGTCTGGAATCCGTTCTCGACCGACTGCCCACTGCAAAGGTTTTGCAGGTAACAGAAAAAGGTTGGATCGTAGAAGCTGAGGTGTTCGGTACAGGTATCAATATGTGGGTGAGAAGTCAGGGAGATTACATCAAAATTATATCGGAAATGAAAAAATAAAAGGAGTTCTGCTGTATGAACAAGGTTCGGGTCGAAGTTTTCTATCAGGATAATGCTTTGCAATCTATCCGTATCGACAAATGCGAGATGGAAGGGTTGACAGCCATTGAAAACAAGCCTATTCCAGAATGGTTTATGCCTGTTTCGGGCCGTGCCAGCTGGAAGGGTCTTGGCGAAGAAGTAAAACTCCAGACACGGAATGCAGGGCCTGATACCCAATACAGCTACTATTTCTACGGCTCAGATATGCCAAAAAGTGTGTTTGCCTATTGTGTGCAGCAGTACGGTCTTGGTGAAATGGTTGCAGAGACGAGCAAAGAGGACAATGCGCAAGTATATTTGGAAAGCGCACAGCGGTGTGAAAAGGTCTGCGATGAGGAAGGAGCGTTTCAGGCATACAAAGCTGCTGCGGAAAAGTATGATTCGGCGGAAGCCCAGTTACGGCTTGGCCTTTGTTACGCAGAAGGCAAAGGTAATGAAAAAAATATGGTGGAAGCTGCTAAGTGGTACCGCAAGGCCGCAGAACAGGGAAATGCAGATGCGCAAAATCGTCTTGGTGTCCGCTATGATCGCGGTGAAGGTGTCTCAAAAGATGTAAAAGAAGCTGCCAAATGGTATGCAAAGTCAGCGGCACAAGGCCATCCCAAGGCGCAATGCAATTTAGCGTTAGATTACAAAACGGGAAAGGGGGTTGAAAAAGACTTGAAGAAAGCAGTTGAGCTGTTTTACAACTCAGCAATACAAGGCTATGCAAATGCGCAATCTAATCTGGGAGAGTGCTATTACAATGGTGAAGGTGTTGAGCAAGACCATGCAGAAGCATTCAAATGGATGAAGAAGGCCGCAGAGCAGGGAGACGCGGATGCACAGTCTGTGGTAGGTGATATGTACAGCGACGGAGATGGAGTTCAGCAGGATGAAGAAGAAGCAAAAAAGTGGTTCTATCTGGCTGCAAAGCAAGGAAATGCAGACGCGCAGGTTAAATATGGTTTGACCTTAGCAAATGATGACGCGGATTGGAACGACCCTGCTCAGCAAGAAGGAATAAAGTGGTTCCGAAAAGCTGCGGAGCAAGGCCATCCCGCAGGACAATATGTTTTGGCAGGTATCTATCTTAATGGATATGGGGTCGAAAAAGATGAAAAGAAGGCAATCGAATGGTACAAAAAATCTGCTGAACAGGACTTTGCTGCTGCACAGTATGATCTTGGAGCCTGTTACCTGAATGGTTTGGGTGTTGAAGAAGATGAAAAGCGGGCACTTTACTGGGTGCAGAAAGCCGCTGAGCAAGACTATGCAGATGCACAGGTTGTTTTGGGAAATTTTTATTCTGAGGGAATCGGAGCAGAAAAAGATGAGCGTAAAGCTTTTGAATGGTTTAAAAAAGCGGCGGAACAAGGAAAGGCGGAAGCACAATTCTTTTTGGGATGTTCCTACTTTGCAGGAATTGGTGTAGAGGAAGACAAGAGTAAGGCTATGGAATGGCTCGAAAAGGCCGCAGAACAGGGAAATGCCGACGCACAAAATAAATTGGGCGAGTATTATATTGGAGTGGGGGTAGAGACGAGAAAAGCGTTTGAACTGTTCCAAAAGGCGGCAGAGAACGGTTCGAAGGAAGCGCAGAGAAATCTTGGAAAATGCTATATGAAGGGGTTGGGTGTAAACAAACTTCCTGCGGAAGCTGTCAAGTACTATAAAAAGGCAGCGGAGCAAGGAGATGCTGAGGCACAGTACCTTTTTGCAACGTGTCTTTTTATCGGAAATGCTGTGACCCAAAATGTGAAACAAGCAGTAGAGTATTACCAAAAATCAGCACAGCAGGAATATATGAAGGCAATAAATGATCTTGGCGTTTGCTACGCAAGGGGCATTGGTGTACCCAAAGATGGGAAAGAGGCTCTGGCCCATTTTGGGGCAGCGAGTGAAGGAGATCATGGTTTCTATGTGGCAGACAGCAATGTGGCCTATTGCTACCAGAATGGCATTGGTGTGGAAAAGGATAAGCACCGCGCGGATGTGCTCTATATAGTAGCAGAGGCCAAGGAAGATGCAAGCAGGATGAGCAAAGCCATAAAGCAAATGTCAAGGGACGTATTTGCAGGAAAGCAGACCAAAACGACCATGGATGAAATTTTGAAGATGAACAAAAGCTTTGAACGCTCAAAAGAAAAAGCATCAAATCGTAAAAGACTGCGCATGGCATTGGAAATGGATTTCTGAAAATATTGGGTGAACCAAACAAAAGCAGTTGAAGATATAAACGTGATGGGTGCAGCGATGTTTGAATAAAACGACTTTCTGTCAAAAGAGGAAACCAACATGAACGATTTACAAATGACGAATCAGGATCTCTCCCAGAGGCAGTCGATGGAAGAACTTGCAAATCAACTGACGCTGGCAGACCATCTGGTGTACAAAAAATATCTGCCGGAATTGCAGAGTTATTCGCTGGTGGAGCCATCGGAAGAAATGAAGAAAACGCTGGATGTCAAGACCTGCATCAAGCTGTTCCAGATGAAGGAGCTGACCCTGAAAAAAGGCGAGGATATGCTCCAAAAACTCTCCACCGTTTATCATTCCAGCATGGCCCTTGGTTGCAGTCTGGCTGTGATGATCGATGTTCCGGCAGATGGTGCACCGGCAGATATTTATTTGGGGGTGCGGCAGAATCCGGGCAGGCAGAGCATCGATAACCGCGACCTTGCAATTTCCGGTGATGCGCTGGAAAAAGGGATGAAGAGTAACTTCCCCGGTTCGGAAGTACAGGAACTCCATCAGGAAGAAATTGACGCGCTGCTGGAAGACGATAACGGTTCTTTCGGTTCGGCACAATCGGCAATCGCTTCTGTCTCCTGCGTTGCGGCATTGCGAGATAAATCCAAGACGGAGGACAAAGCATTTATTCAGGGCATTGAGCGTTTTATCGATGCAATGGATGGCGATGCTTATACAGCGTTATTTCTGGCAGAGCCAGTTACAGAAGAAACACAGGCTGGCATCCGAAATGGATATGAGGAACTGTATAGCGCGTTGTCTCCGTTCCGCAAAACAACGTGGTCTTATACAGAAAACGAAAGCCATGCGGTCATGGAGACGTTCTGCTCTGGCACATCGGATACGGTAACGGACGGAACGAGCAGTGGTTTCAGCGATGAACAAGGCCGAAACACGGGATTTAACTTTAACGCTGGAATGAACCAAGGAACGACGAATACGATAGGACAGTCGCACGCGGTCACACGGCTTCGGTTGCCGAGCAAAAGAACGATGGTCGGCGTTGCGGCTGGTGCGAGTATCCTTGCGCTTGGAGCAGTGGCGGCATCGGCAGTCTTCCCGCCTGCCGGAGCAGCCATCGTGTCGGCGGCGAGTACAGTTGGTGCGGCGGTAAAGGCTGGACCGCTGTTTGGCGCTGTGGTGCCTATGGTGGCTGGACATGAAACAAATGGGACTGCATGGAGTACGGCACGGAGCATCGGAAAGTCGATGGGCTTTGGGATGAGCCGGGGATACAACACGGCGCACACAGACAGCTCTACGGTGGAACGCAGCAATGCGCACAGCACCAATGAACAGCATTCCAACGGGACGACGGATACGCACAGCACTGTGCGGACGCAGCAGATAGAAGTCTGCAACAAGGCGGTGGAAGAACTGCTGACACGAATTGACGAGCAAATCAAGCGTACCAAAGAAAGTGAAGATTACGGCTGTTACAGTTGTGCGGCTTATTTTTTGTCCTCTCGCCCCAGCAAGGCTCTTCTTGCAGCTAATACATATCGTTCGCTGATGATTGGAGAAGGCTCTTCTGTGGAAAGCGGTGCGGTCAATCTTTGGCAGGACCGTGCAAGTGTAACTGCTATGCGAGAATATCTCAAACGGTTTACACACCCTGTCTTTGCACGCCAGCTCTGGGAGAATGAAGCTGACAGTCTGTTTTACACGGCAGGTACGCTGGTCAGCGGGCGGGAACTGCCGATGCACCTTGGTTTGCCCACCCGCTCAGTGCATGGTTTGCCGATTATTGAGCACGCGGAGTTTGGCCGCAATGTGCCGGATGAGGCGATGCCGGATGAGGACAAGATGAATCTGGGCAAGATTTACCACATGGGTAAAGAGGAAGCGGCAGGACTGCTCTTGAACCGGCAGGCGATGGCTTCCCACACATTCATCACTGGCTCGACCGGCACAGGCAAATCCAATGCGGTCTACCATCTGCTGGATGAGATCACAAAGAACGGACAAACGACGTTTCTTGTGGTGGAACCGGCCAAGGGCGAATACAAGAACGTGTTCGGCAATTGTACAGATGTGCAGGTGTTTGGTACAAACCCCAGAGAAACGCCGCTGCTGCGCATGAACCCCTTTGCATTCCCTGAGAATATCCATATTCTGGAACATATTGACCGTCTGGTGGAGATATTCAACGCCTGCTGGCCGATGTATGCAGCCATGCCAGCGGTGCTGAAGGATGCTATTGAGCGCAGCTATCAGAAAGTAGGTTGGGATCTGCGCAATTCTGAGAGCGAGAAGGGAGTTTTCCCAACCTTCTTTGACCTGCTGGATATTCTGCCGGGCGTCATTGAAGAGTCGCATTATTCCAAGGATACCCAAAGCGATTATGTGGGCGCATTGTGCACCCGCGTAAAGTCGTTGACAAACGGTATTTATGGAAGTGTGCTTTGCGCAGAAGATGCGCTGACGGACGAAGCGCTGTTTGACCGCAATGTTATTGTGGATTTGAGCCGAGTGGGCTCTATGGAGACGAAATCGCTGCTGATGGGCATCTTGGTGATGAAGTTACAGGAATACCGGATGTGCAGCAGCGGGATGAACAGCAGGCTGCGCCATGTCACAGTGCTGGAAGAAGCGCACAACCTGTTGCGCAAGACCTCGGCGGAACAGTCGCAGGAAGGTGCAAATTTGCAGGGCAAGTCGGTGGAAATGCTGGCAAATGCTATTGCGGAAATGCGTACTTATGGTGAGGGGTTTATCATTGCAGACCAGGCACCCGGACTGCTGGATGTGTCGGTCATCCGCAACACGAACACCAAAATTATTCTGCGCCTGCCGGACGAAGAGGATCGCAAGCTGGTAGGTAAGTCTGCCGCCCTGAAGGAGGCACAGATCGACGAATTGTCCAAGCTGCCGCTGGGTGTGGCTGCCGTTTACCAGAACGAGTGGCCGGAGGCGGTGCTCTGCAAGATTGAGGCGTATCCCATGCCGGAAAATGCTGTTTACCACAAGCCTTCAAAAATGCCGCATGAAATCAACGCAGAGTTTGTATTTGGACAACTGGCAGTGGGCAAAGAGCTGGAACCGCTGAGCATTTCGGAGATGGAGCAGCTGAAGCTCTGGCTGAAACGCCATGAGATGATGTTGAAGCCGGAGGACGGCCGCTACCTGGAACAGGTCTTTGCAGGCGGCGAACTGGATGTGGCTAAGACCCGGAAAGCTGTGTTTGATTTCTTTGATGGAATCAGCACGGTCATTGATTACTGTGCCGCAGCCGAAAAATCGTTCACACCCCGTAAGGAATTTCTGGAACAGCTGCAGGGACAGTACGGCCTGAAAGCTGCTGCCACAGACTGGGTGCTGAACAGCGTGATAAGCATGGGCATGAGCCTGAACCCGGATGCGGAGGCTGTAGAAGATTTGAGGACGAATTTTGAACAGCAGGGAGGTCGTGTGCTGTGAGGCGGGAAATCTCGGAAGTAAAGCCGGTAGAAACAAAAAGCCGGGAGAACTATCTGGATAGTTCTGTCAGAAAGGCATTCGAGCGTTTGCAGGAAGGAAAAACTGAAAGAGCAGAAAACAAACTCGATTCTTCGGTGAGAAAGTCGTTTGAAAAACTAGAATCTCATAGTACTTATGAGAAAAGACTACAGCAAAAAATGGAAAATCCGGAAAAAGATCTTCAAAAGCTTGTAGGAGAATATCTTAAAGATTTAAAGAGCAAATCAGAGTGTGCAGAAACAATTCCAGACAAACCTTTTGAAGTGTCAAATCTTGAAAAGAGAACACCAGAAGAAAACGCAAAAATGCGAGAGGAGTTCAATGACAATAAGACTCAGCTAAAGCGAGAATGGGAGAAAATAAACGGTCTGCAGTGGCCGAAGTATAAGAAAGATATATACTCTGCAAGTGGGAACTTGATTCGGAAAGCAGGAAGTGATTATGATGCTCACCATATTCAACCTTTGGGTATGGGAGGGAACAATGAAGCGCGCAATATTACCCCGTTGAACGCAGAAGTTCATTATGATAAACAAGGCATCCATGCACTGGGCAGTCCATATAGTAAATTGGATCAAGCGTTAGGAGGAACACAAATATGAATGTGGCAGAATATTTGAAATTGGTAGAAAATATGAAAATTGATTCAGATAAAGTTGAAACGGTGCAAAATGTTTATGAAGCAAAGCTTCCGGAATTGCTCCAAAAAATTGTATCAAATGCAGAAGAACCTGTTTTTCTGGATAATGATGTGAGAACTCTTACTTATAAAGAGATTCTAAATGCAGAACAGGACTTGCATGTTGATTTTAAATCCAACCGTATAATTCCGGTGGCGGATTGCGGAGATAACGACTTTGCGGTTTACTATTTAGATAAATGCAAATGGTCGAGATTTAACATTATCGATGAAACTGCATTCAAGGAGAGAACAACATTGGAAGATGTTTTGTAACGGATATAAAATTTATATTGAGATAGAATAAAAACTGTATCTAAAAGTCCACTGCACTTTCAGGTTATTACAATCCCGGTCGATTGCACATACAATACAAGTATCACTTCACAAAACGGAGGGTGCTTGTACTATGGTGGACTACGCCGACATCGGAAAACGCATCCGTGCCTGCCGCCTTGCAAAGGGCATGACGCAGGAACAGCTGGCCAATGAGGTCGGCGTTGTGGTCACGCACATCAGCCATATCGAGACGGGCAACTCGGTGCCCAGCCTGAAAACGCTGATCGACATCATTAACGCACTGGACTGCTCCGCAGACGAGCTGCTGTGCATCGAGATCAAAAAAGCAAAGCCGGTGTTCGACAGCTGGATGACCGAACAGCTTGCAGATTGCTCTGCCGATGAGGCAAAGATCATCAAAGAAACGGTGGTCAGCCTGAAAAAATCGCTCCGGAAGGTGTATGGAAAGTCCTCTAAATACAGATATGACTAAAACTTCAAAAACTGAATGCCAGTTGGTAGGCATTGAGTGTCTGAAAGAACACCAATAAACAGAATGAACCGCCCCGGTTTCCGCAATGGAAGCCGGGGCGGTTTTTTATACAAAAAAGAAATCGTTTTTTTGTAGCTTTGATGAATTGGCGCAGCGTCATTGACAGCAGAAGGGCAGAAGCGTATCTTTGGAACAGAAGGCGGAACAGGGCCATAAATAGCAGTTTTCTTTACCTTGCAAGGACACTTTCGTTTTGATGAGGCACGACCCGGTGTGCCGCTTTTTTCATTTGCGGAGATAAAATGCAAAAAGTACGGATTATAGTACACATTATCTGCTATGCTCGGTACACGGAAAGCACACACCGGAAAAGGAGCAAAAATGCGCTGGACGTTGAATAAAACAAGGCTTTTGGCTGGTAAAACGGACCCGGAGAATACCAGCCTGTGGCTGCCGCTCTGGATGCACCTGTGGGATACGGCGGGCATCATGGAGCGGCTGGTCCGGCAGTGGCTCCCGGAAAGTGCAAAACGGGCCATGGGCTTTGAGCGCGAGGAAGCGTTGCTCGCGCATGCCCGGTTTCTGGGCGGGATCCATGATATAGGCAAGGCTACGGTAGCCTTTCAGGCAAATATCCTGCGCACGCTGCCGGAGGCGCGGCAGCGGCTGGAAATGTTGACGCCGCTGGACTGTCCTGAACAGAACCGCCGGGAGTCGCCGCATGCCCGGGCGGGCGAGGCAATTCTGTTGTGGAATGATTGTCCCGGCGGGCTAGCCTCCATTGTGGGAGCGCATCACGGCAGGCCACAGAGCTGCGCGGCGGTCGATGACCAGTTGGAGTGCTGGGAGAGCAACTACTACCCCAAGGGACAGGAAAAGGTCTGGCAGGGCTTCTGGACAGAACTGCTCATGACTGTTTTGCAGGACTGCGGCTTTGATGATACGGCGGAACTGTACGACCTGGACCCGCAGGAGGAAGTGCTTCTGACCGGACTTCTGATCATGGCAGACTGGATCGCCAGCAATACGGAATACTTCCCCCTGATCCCGGTAGAGGAGCTGGGCAGCATGGAGGACTACCCGGCGCGGGTGGACAGGGCGTGGGAAAAGCTGGCGCTGCCCTTCCCGTGGGAGGCACAGCCGGGCATCGCAGACCCGCAGGAGTTTGCGGTGCGGTTCGGCTTTGCGCCCAATGCGGTGCAGAGGGCTGTTCTGGAAGCTGCAGATACCGCAGCGGAACCGGGCATTCTGATTTTGGAAGCACAGATGGGCGTGGGCAAAACCGAGGCGGCGCTGGCCGCTGCGGAGATCATGGCCAGCCGGTTCGGGCTGGGCGGTGTCTTTTTCGGGCTGCCCACACAGGCCACGGCAAACGGCATCTTTCCCCGGCTGCTTGGCTGGGCAGACACGCAGTCTGAGGAGACGCTGCCGCAGGCTATAAAGTTGGCGCACGGCATGGCGGAACTGAATGAGTGCTATCTGCGGCTGCAGGGGCGCGGGGTGCAGCTGGAGGAGGACGCGCAGGAAGAGCATCAGGTGCAGGTACACCAGTGGTTTCGGGGAAACAAGCAGGCACTGCTGGCAAACTTCGTGATTGGCACAGTGGATCAGCTGCTGCTGGCGGCACTTGCCCAGAAGCACGTTATGCTGCGGCATCTGGGGCTTGCGGGCAAGGTGGTCATTATTGATGAGTGCCACGCCTACGATACCTACATGAACTGCTATCTGGACCGCGCACTGGAATGGCTGGGCTGGTACAAGGTGCCGGTCATTTTGCTGTCGGCCACCCTGCCCGCCCGGCGGCGCACAGAGCTGGTCGAGGCCTACCAGCAGAAAAAGGCCGCCCCGGACGCTCCGTGGGAAACCAGCTGCGGCTATCCGCTGCTGACATGGACGGATGGTGCAGAGGTAAAGCAGACGGCCATCCCACCGGCTGCACCCGGTCAAACGGTGCAGCTGACTACGCTCACAGAGCCGGAGCTGCCCGCGCTGCTGCGCCGGAAGCTGGCCGAGGGCGGCTGCGCAGGAGTGATCGTAAACACGGTCAAAAAAGCGCAGAAGATTGCGCAGCTGCTGCGGGAAAGCCTGCCGGACAAAGAGGTGCAGCTGTTCCATGCGCAGTTCCTGATGCCGGACCGCGCGGCGCGGGAAAACCAGCTGATGGCACGCATCGGCAAGGGCTCTGCACCGGAGTGCCGGAACGACCTGATCGTGGTGGGCACGCAGGTGATGGAGCAGTCGCTGGACATTGATCTGGACGTTCTTGTCACAGAGCTTTGCCCCATGGATCTGCTGCTGCAGCGTATCGGGCGGCTGCACCGTCACCGCCGCAGCCGCCCCGCTCCGTTGCAGCAGGCCTGCTGCGCGGTGCTGGACACCGGGGAAGATGCCTTTGACGCGGGCAGCGAGGCGGTATATGGACAGTGGCTGCTCTGGCGCACCCGGGAGGCACTGCCCCGGAGCATCCGGCTGCCAGAGGAGATCTCTCCGCTGGTGCAGCGGGTCTACGGCTGGGAGCGGGAAGCTCCCGGCGG
Organism: Faecalibacterium sp. IP-1-18; assembly: GCF_023347355.1. NCBI lineage: Bacteria > Bacillati > Bacillota > Clostridia > Eubacteriales > Oscillospiraceae > Faecalibacterium > Faecalibacterium sp. IP-1-18. The sequence continues at coordinate 2,446,833 of NZ_CP094472.1, read as the reverse complement.
GGCGCAGGGCGAGGAAATGCGCTGCGTATATGAGCAGACACAGGAGAAAAAGAAAGCACGCGCCGAAGCATACCTTGTGCCGCAGCCGGAAACGCACCGGCTGGCGCAGCTGAACACGCTGGACGACTGGATGCAGAACGAGGGCGCCTGCTCCGACCCGGCGGCGCGGGCGGCAGTGCGGGACGGCGACCCCTCGGTAGAGGTGCTGGTAATGCAGTGCCGGGCAGACGGCAGCATCCACTTTCTGCCGTGGCAGGAGGGCGGCAGTGCCGTAGCTGCCGACAGCCCGCCCCCACCGGAAACGGCACTGAAGATCGCCCGGCAGAAGCTGCGGCTCCCGGCGGTGTTCGGCAAGGCGTGGAAGGTGGACGGGGTCATCCGGGAGTTGGAAGCGGACAACCGCAGCCGCCTTGCGGCGTGGCAGCTGTCGCCGCTGCTGCACGGAGAACTGATCCTGCTGCTGGATGAAAACCTGACTGCCCGACTTGTGGGCATGGAACTTTGTTATGACCGTGAAAACGGCCTGTATTACCAAAAGGAGGAGACGGATGAAGGAAATTGAATTCAATCTGCTGACCGAACCGTGGATACGGGTGCGGCTGCGGGACAACACGGTGCGGGAGGTGTCCCTGACCGAGGCACTGGTGTCGGCGCAGGATTATGTGGACCTTGCGGGCGAGATGCCCACCCAGAACGCCGCCGTGCTGCGGCTGCTGCTGGCGGTGCTGTTCACCGTGTTCTCCCGGGTGGATGCAAAGGGAGCGCCCCGCCCGCTGATGCAGAGCGATGATGCACTGGAGCGCTGGAGCGTGCTGTGGCAGCTGGGGCATTTCCCGGCAGAGCCTGTCCGGGATTATCTGGAGCAGTGGAAGGACCGCTTCTGGCTGTTCCACCCGACACACCCCTTCTGGCAGGTGCCGCAGGCAAAGATCGGCACGGAATACGGTGCGGCCAAACTCAACGGTGAAATGTCGGAAAGCAGCAATAAACTCCGGCTCTTTCCGCTGTATGCGGGGCAGAGCAAGGAACAGCTGAACTATCCGCAGGCGGCGCGGTGGCTGCTGTGCGTGAACGGCTATGATGACACCTCCGCAAAGCCAAAAGGAAAGGGACTTCCGTCCGTAGGAGCCGGGTGGCTGGGCAAGATCGGTTTTATTCAGGCACAGGGTGATAATCTGTACGAGACCCTGATGCTGAACCTGACGCTGCTGCGCGACGGCCGGGAATGCTGGGGCGAAAGCAAGCCCTGTTGGGAATTGGAAGCACCAAAGAGCGCGGAACGGACAGAAATTTGCTGCCCGGATAACCCGGCACAGCTGCTCACCCTGCAATCCAGAAGGCTGTTGCTGCACAGGACAGGGGAGAATGTAGATGGGTTCTGTCTGCTGGGAGGAGATTTCTTTCCCAGAGAAAACGTCTTTGCCGAACAGATGACCATCTGGCGCACGATGCCAATCAAGAAAAATGAACCGGTGGTGTTTGTGCCCTGCCGTCATGACCCGGCCAAACAATTCTGGCGGGAGTTCTCGGCGGTCTTTTGTCAGGACAGCGGGCATCGCCCGGGCGTTGTATGCTGGATCGAAAAGTTGCAGGAAAAGAGATTGAAACTTCTGGATCCCCGCAGAAAGATACATTTCCGCATCTCCGGTGTCCAATATGGCGATAAGGACTTCTTTGTAAATGATTCTTTCAGCGACAGCCTGACCTTTCAGGCAGGGATTTTGGATGAGATAGGGCGCCCATGGCAGAGCCGGATCGTCAGAGAAATCGAGCGCTGTGAACAGACAGCGGCGCTGATCGGGCGTTTTGCACAGGAGCTGGCAATTGCCGCCGGTGACCGGAATGAAAATGCAGGCGGCGCGGTTCGTGCACAGTTCTACTTTGCGGTGGACCAGCCCTTCCGGCAGTGGCTGCAGGCGATCGACCCGGAGCAGGACGACCCGGATGAGGCGGCACTGCGCTGGCAGGCGCAGGCGCGCAGCATCGCGGAAAAGCTGGGAAAGCAGATGGTGATGGAGGCCGGAAACGCCGCCCTAAAGGGACGCCGCATTGTGGTGGATAAGGATAAAAAGACCGAGCGCACCATTCTGTATACCGCGCCAAAGGCCTATAATCATTTCCGCACAAGGCTTTGGGAAATCTATCCCAAAACAGAACCATAAAGGGGGAATTGTATGAAAACACAGGACGTCAAACTGTATGCGGCGCAGCAGCTGCACAGGCTTCAGGCTCTGCCGGACAACCAGCGGCGGGCAGAACTGGCAAAGCTGCGGCGGGGTATCGGCCACGCACCCGGCGAGCTGCCGGAGCTGTGGGGATGCTTTTTGCTGGGAATGCCGGAAAGCTTTCAGGGGCGCAGTGCTCCCTCGGCGGCAGAGTGGGCGGTCTACCTTGCCCTGACCCTGTATGCTGTGCATCAGCAGGGGAATGACCGCCCCATGAACTGCCCCGGCAACACGCTGGGGCGTGCGGTGCGGCAGCTGGCAGAGCGGAACAGTGCCGGACAGGACTGGACCGAGGCCAGTGTGCTCCGGCGGTTCAATGCGCTGGCCACCGCAGAAGAAATTACCGAGATCAGCCACCATCTGCGGGGCATGATCCAGTTGTTGAGTGCGGCAAAGGATGGCGGCATCCCGCTGGACTATCCGCAGCTTGCGGCAGACCTGTATGAATTGCAATGCACCGACCCGCGGTATGCGCAGACCCCCGCCAATGTCCGTCTGCGGTGGGGGCAGGACCTGTACCGCGACCCGAAGCCTGCACCGGAAGAGAAAGAAAAGGAGACTTGACCATGAAGAAGCGCCTGTATGTTGATTTCCACATTTTGCAGACCGTCCCGCCCAGCTGCATCAACCGGGACGATACCGGCAGCCCCAAAACGGCAGTGTACGGCGGTGTGACCCGTGCCCGGGTATCCTCACAGGCATGGAAGCACGCCATGCGTGCAGCCTTTGCGGAGAATGCTCAGCTGGACGTGGGCAAGCGCACCAAAAAGGCCGCAGAACTGGTGAAGGCGCAGATCCTTGCACTGGCCCCGGAACTGGATGCGGACAAGCTGGCAAAGAAAACGCTGGAGAATGCGGGCATCAAGAGCGACGACAAGGGCACCAAGGCACTGTTCTTCATGAGCACTGCGCAGGCAAAGGCATTGGCAGAGCTGGCTGTGGAGGGCTCTGCGGATAAAAAGCAGTATCGGGATGCCCTGAAAGCAGCGCCCTCGATGGACATGGTGCTGTTTGGCCGCATGGTGGCAGATGACCCTTCTCTGAACTATGACGCCGCTGCGCAGGTGGCGCACAGCATCTCCACCCATGCTGTGCAGAACGAGTACGATTACTTTACCGCCGTGGATGACTGTCAGGCAGAGGACAACGCCGGTGCAGGCCATCTGGGCACGGTGGAGTACAACTCCTCCACCCTGTACCGCTATGCTACGGTGAACGTGATGGAGCTGGCCGGGCAGCTGGGTGCAGCGCAGGCAGCGGATACGGTGCGGGCCTTTGGTGAGGCGTTCCTCTTCTCCATGCCCACCGGCAAGCAGAACACCTTTGCAAACCGCACTCTGCCGGACGCGGTATATGTGACCCTGCGGGAGGATCAGCCGGTGAACCTGTGCGGCGCATTCGAGCAGCCCGTGCCCCGCAGTGCGCAGGGTTACGCCGCACCTTCCAAGGCAGCACTGGCGCAGTATGCGCAGCAGATGTACAGCAGCTTTGCCGAGGCTCCGGCGCAAAGCTTTACCGTGGGCAGCGGGCTGGAGGTGCTGGCTCCGGCGCAGACGGCAAAGGCGATGCTGGACGCACTGGAAAAGGCTGTCCGGGATGCGCTTGCCGGAAATGAGGTGGGGTAATGGCAACGCTGTTGCTTCGGCTGGCAGCGCCTTTGCAGGCGTGGGGCGCGGACTCTAAATTTGAGACCCGCAAGACGGGCCGGGAACCCACCAAGAGCGGCGTGATCGGCCTGCTGGCAGCAGCCCTTGGACTGCGGCGGGACGAGCGCGAAGCGCTGACCCGGCTGACCGGGCTGCGGTTCGGCGTCCGCGTGGAGCGGGAAGGGCAGCTGCTGGTGGACTACCACACGGCAAAGACGCAGGACGAAAAGGCCTCTTATGTGACCTACCGCCATTATTTGCAGGATGCCGTGTTTCTGGCCGGGATCGAAAGCACCGACACCGCCCTTTTGCAGCAGCTGCAGCAGGCACTGCTGCACCCGGCGTTTCCGCTGTATCTCGGCCGCCGCTGCTGTCCGCCTACCCTGCCGCTCTGTCTGGGTGTACGCCCGGGCAGCTTGCAGGAGGTGCTGCAAGCGGAACCGCCCCTGTGCCCGGGACGGCAGAGCCGGATTCTATTGGACGCCGATCCGCTGGAGCCGGGCACGGCTCCGCAGCGGGATGTGCCGGTGAGCTTTGACCCGCATCATCGGCAGTACGGCTACCGCTCGGTACGGGAGCTTTGGCAGAAGATGCCGGACAGCCCGGAGACTACGGAGCACGATCCGTTCCGGGAATTGTAAAAAGGGGGCGAGAGAATGTATTTATCACGGGTAGAACTCGATCCCACCCGCCGCAGCACCATGGCTGCGCTGGCGGCACCGCAAAAACTGCATGGCGCAGTGGAAAGCGCTTTTGCAGGGGAGCGCCGCCGCAGGCTGTGGCGGTTGGATCGTCTGGGAGAGCGGCTGTATCTGCTGCTGCTCAGCGAGGATGCACCGGAGTTGACCGGCGTGGTGGAGCAGTTTGGCACCGGAGCGGCTGCGGAGACCCGCAGTTACGACCCGCTTTTGCAGCGGGTGGAGCCGGGCATCTGCTGGCAGTTTCGGCTGACTGCAAACCCCACCAAAAGCTGCAAAGACCCCCAAAACCCCGCAGTGCGGGGAACCGTGGCCGCACATTGCACAACACAGTACCAGAAGCAGTGGCTGTTGGAGCGCGCTGAAAAGCACGGCTTTGCCCTGCGGGAGGAGGAATTTACCGTGACCCGGGTGCAGTGGCAGCATTTTGCCAAGCACGGCACCCGGCCGGTGACCCTGCTGGCAGTGACCTATGAGGGTGTTTTACAGGTGACCGATGCAGAGCAGTTCCGGGCGCTGCTGTGTCAGGGCATAGGGCGCGGCAAGGCCTATGGCCTTGGACTGATGACCGTTATGCGCGGAGGAAACTGAGAGGGACGAGATGCCGGGCATGATCCGGCCGGACCTGCAGGCGCTGCCGCAGCATTTTCAGCTGGCAGAAAAAGTGGAGCATCGCGCCCTGCCGGATTGCCATTTGATACAACAGGTTTATTGCAAACTGAAGGAAACAGCGGTACAATAGCAACGGGAGACACGGTGCTACGGGACCTTTTTAGTCTTTTCCCCGCATACATACGCGAGGGTGATCCCATCTCTCCCTCGCCGGTGCGGAGCCACTGCTCCTTTTCCCCGCATACGCAGGGGTGATCCTATGTTATTGCGTGGATATACGCAACAACAAATCTTTTCCCCGCATGCGCGGGGGTGATCCCTGCAACGCCAACTTCCGCGGCATGATGGACTACTTTTCCCCGCATACGCGGGGCTTACCAAAAGACCCCTCGCAAGGTTTTGCGCGAGCGCCTGAAAAAAGTACCCATAAAGCAAACGAACCGCCCCGGTTTCCGTGATGGAAGCCGGGGCGGTTTTTGTGTACAGGAGACCGGGCGGCAGGGGGGTTCTTCCGCCCGGCGCTTTCTTGCATTTCACGGAAAAATGCGCAAACAAAAAGCAGGCAGTGTCGTGGAAAGGAGGAGGAAAGCGACACTGCCTGCTGTATAGGAACCCCTGAACATTGCGGCTTGATCAGGAGGGATTTGGTAGTCTGTCCGCCGTTCTGGCTATTGCCTCGCATAGAAACGGGAGACAGTTTTTATGGGCCTGCTGTGCGCCGCTGCTGCGGCCGCATCCGCAGGAAAATGTGCCTGCATGGGCTTTGCGGGGAGAACCTTTCGGAGGTTATGGGGGATATCCGTTCCGTTCTCCCTGAGTGCACCCTTATTATGCCAGACAATCGTGGCAATTCTTTGTGGTAATTTTGAACAGTTTGCAAATATTGCAGTTTGCGTTTATAATGTCCGAGCAACATCCGCAAACTGCATATCGCAAATATGCCGTTTTGACAGGCACTGTTTTTGAAAATTGCGATAAACGCCCTGCCCATGAAAAAAGACTGCTGAAAAGTCCGCGCTTTTCAGCAGTCTGAATCTGAAATTTTTCCGCGTTACACTCCAAAGAACTCCTTGGCGATGTCGGCGCTGCGCTTGGCGTCTTTGGCGTACCAGTCCGCGCCGATCTTCTCAGCGTATTCCGGGGTCAGCACGGCACCGCCTACCATGATCTTGCAGTCGAGCTTAGCGGCGTGCAGGGCGGCGATGGTCTCCTCCATGCTTTTCAGGGTGGTGGTCATCAGGGCGGAAAGGCCTACCAGATGCACGTCCTTTTCCCGCACGGTGTCCACCACCGTCTCCACCGGTACGTCCCGGCCAAGATCCAGCACCTCAAAGCCGTAGTTTTCCAGAATGACCCGGACGATATTCTTGCCAATGTCGTGCACGTCGCCCTTGACGGTGGCAAGGACGATACGTCCCTTGCTGGCGCTGCCCTCGCCCTTTTGGGCAATGGCGGTCTTGATCTCCTCAAAGGCGCTCTGGGCGGCGCTGGCAGCCTGCAGCAGCTGCGGCAGGAACAGGGTGCCTTTTTCGTATTTGGCACCCACGATGTCCAAAGCGGGGATCAAGGCTTCGTCCACCACCTCCAGCGGCTGCTTTTCCGCCAGCAGGGCACGGGTATGGGCGGCGGCATCACCCTTCAAGCCCTTTTCCACCGCTTTCATCAGGGCGGCGTAGGGACCGGTGAGTTCTGCTTCGGCAGCACTGGCGGCAGGCACGGCTTTTGCAGCCTGTGCCAGCGCGGTGCTGGCGGGCACACGGTCGGCAAAGCGCTCTATGTACTTTGTGCTCTGCTTGTCCCGGTTGGTCAGCACGTTGTAGGCGTACACCGCCGCCATCATCTCTTCGCTGGAGGGGTTCATGATGGCAAGGTCCAGCCCGGCGTACATGGCCATGGTCAAAAAGGTGGTGTTCAGGTAGGTGCGGCAGGGCAGACCAAAGCTGATGTTGGACACGCCCAGCACGGTGCGCACTCCCAGCTCCTTTTTGCAGGCTTCCAGCGCCTGCACCGTGGCCAGCACATCCTCCTGCTGGGCGCTGGCGGTCAGGGTAAGGCAGTCGATGTAGATATCCTCCCGGGGGATGCCCGCTGCCAGCGCTGCCTCGGTGATGCGGCGGGCAATGGCCACACGGTCTGCGGCCTTGGGCTGGATGCCTTTTTCGTCGATGGCAAGACCCACGATGGCGGCACCGTACTTCTTGCACAGCGGCAGGATGGCGGCGAGCTTTTCCAGCTCGCCGTTGGTGGAGTTGACGATGGGCTTGCCGTTGTACACCCGCAGACCCCGCGCCAGCGCTTCCACGTTGGAGGAGTCCAGCTGCAAAGGCAGGCTGGTCACGCTTTGCAGCGCCTTGACCACCTGCTCCATCAGCACCGGCTCGTCTACGCCGGGTGCGCCCACGTTCACGTCCAGAATCTGCGCACCGGCCTCTGCCTGACTGACGGCCTGCTCCAGCACATAGTTCATGTCGCCTTCCCGCAATGCCTGCTGGAAGCGCTTTTTGCCGGTGGGGTTGATGCGCTCGCCCACCACTGTGATGCCGTCCACCGTGACCGTGTCCACCGGGGTGCACAGCACTGAGGGCATCCGGTGCGCGGGACGCCCCGGGGTGCAGCCTGCAAAGGTGCCGTTGAGCAGCTTGATGAACTCCGGGGTGGTGCCACAGCAGCCGCCGGCGGCAAACAGGCGCAGCTCCCGGTAGGGCTTCATCTGCAAGGCAAACAGCTGCGGGGTGATATCGTAGCCGCTGCCGTCCGCCCGGGGCAGACCGGCGTTGGGCTTGACGAACACCGGGAAGTTGCCGGGCACGGCTTCTGCCAGCCGCTTTGCCATAGGAAAGATCTCTTTGGGTCCCAGCGAGCAGTTGATGCCCACGGCGTCTGCCCCCAAGCCCCGGGCGGTGGCGGCAAAGCTTTCCACTGTGCAGCCGGTAAAGGTGCGCCCGCCTGCTTCAAAGCTCATGCTGGCCAGAATGGGCAGATGGGTGTTTTCCTTGGCAGCCAGCAGGGCGGCTTTCAGCTCATACAGGTCGGTGTAGGTCTCGAAAAAGATCAGGTCTGCCCCGGCGGCTTCGCCTGCCTTGACGATGCGGGCATACTCAGCCACAGCATCCTCAAAGGCCAGCGTTCCGCTGGGTTCCAGCAGCTCGCCCAGCGGGCCTACGTCCAGCGCGGTCAGCGCACCGTAGGGCGCACAGGCGCGCTTGCAGTTTTCAATGCCTGCGGTGATGACCTGCTCCAGCGTGTAAGCACTGCCTGCCAGCTTGTGGGCAGAAGCGCCGAAGGTGTTGGCGTTGACGATGCGGCTGCCCGCCGCAGCGTACTGCCCATGGATGCCCTCGATGAGCGCCGGGTCGGTGATATTCAGTTCCTCCGGGCGTGCGCCCAGCTTGAGCCCGGCAGCTTGCAGCATGGTGCCCATGCCGCCGTCCAGCAGGATGGTATTGCTCTGTCTGAAAAGTTCATTCACTTGCACAGGTCTTTCCCCTCTTTCTGTATTCGCAGCGGGTGCGCAGCACGCAATGGCCGCACCCGGCCAGTTGTCCTTTTACCGGGTGGTCGCTGACCCCCAGCAGGGCGGTCACGCTCTTGCGCGGGGTCATCAGGTTGGTGTCGGTGACACACAGCCCGGCCTTGCGCACGGTGTCCAGTGCCGCTGCCACCATCGGCTGCACCGCGATGTCCCAATCGCCGTAGCCGGGCGAAAAGCGCCCGGTCAGATACTTTCCCTCCGTGGCCGCCCACTGGCGCAGCTGCGCCTCGGCGGCATCGGCGGCCTGCTCGGCCAGTGCGCTGCCCAAGGCATCGGAGGCTACCCCGGCGGCGATATCGCCAACGCCTGCCCGGCGGATCTGGGCATCCACCCCGGGACCCAGCGTCACCGCCAGCAGAATGGCCTGCCCGCAGCCGGTCAGGTGCTTGTGCACATCCTCGCCGGGCAGAAGCCCGGCCTCGGTCAGGGCAGGGGTGTCTGCCAGCAGCCACACCGCCCGGGGCATCGCCGCCGCCAGCAACGGCACGGCGCATTTTTGCAGCAGTGCCAGCGTGGTAGCGTCCGGTTCGCCGTGCGCGCCGAAATACCGCGCCGCCTGTACAAGATCTACGGCCTGCGGTTTTTCTATCGCCAGCGGGCGGGGCACACCGATCGCCATGGGCCGCACCTCCTTACTTCGCTCGAATAAAGTACTATTCAGTATACCGCACTTGTGGGCTTTTATCAATCCCGCAAAAGGGGAGGAAATAGAAAAAGGCTACTCTGTTTTTGGAAAACGGTCTTGCAGTGTGCGCAGTTTTTGCACACTTTCAGATATCCTCCCGGCAATTTCAACAACAAAACAAAAACGCACGCTGATCCTCATCGAATCAACGTGCGTTTGCAGGATCGGAGTGGCGAGACTCGAACTCGCGGCCTCCTGCTCCCAAAGCAGGCGCGCTACCAACTGCGCAACACCCCGGCATCTGGCGGCACGGCTGCACCGCCAGAATATAGTATATCTTTTTTTGCGCGGTTCGTCAATACAGAATCCGCAGTTAGGGGCATTGGTGCTTTTCGACTTTTTCAGCCAATAAAAGCAGCAGTGAGGAAGCGGGCGATGACGGGCATCTTTTGCAAAAAGGTGAGGTTTTGGTGCAACTGCCGAAAAGCGGATGCAAAAACTGGACAGAACACAAAATTTGTTGCGCTCTAGTTGCAAGCTGGCTGGAAAGGTGCTATCATAGCACTATATCGCCGGGAAGTGTGGCGGTGGGAAATTAGACAGAGGCTGAAAAGAAAGGCACGGCGTAAGCGATGACGATACAGGAATGCTATAAAAAGATGGGCGCAGACTATCAGGAGGTGCTGGGGCGGCTGCACAACGAAGCCATGATCGGCAAATTCGTGCGGATGTTCTTGCAGGACGACAGCTTTCAGATCCTGGAGGAAGCGCTGCGCAGGGGAGACGTAAAAGAGGCATTTCGTGGGGCGCATACCCTCAAGGGCGTCTGCCAGAATCTTGGCTTTTCCAACCTGTATGCGCCCGCCTATACCCTGACCGAGACCCTGCGCGCCGGGCAGCTGGAGGGCACACAGGAGCAGTTTGCAAAGGTGGAAGAGCAGTATCAATGCACGATGGACGCCATCCGTGCACTGGACTGAAAGATAATGCGGTGCCGGGCAGCTTTCGGGTTGCCCGGCGTTGTTCTTTTACGGGATGCGCCTGAAAGTACAGAACCGCCCCTTGTACCGCCGCGCAGTTTGCGGTATGATAGACAAAAAGAGGGAAGGAGACCCTATTATGTCTAAACATATCCTTGTCTGCCTGCCCATCAGTGCAGAGCAGAGAGTCCGCATTGAGACGGTGCAGGGCTTTGAATACCGTTTTACCACCCCGGACACCGCCACGGCAGAGGATGCTTTGTGGGCCGATGCCGTGCTGGGCAACCTGCCGGTGCCGCTGATCCGGCAAAACGATCATCTGGAGTGGTTCCAGTCCAACGCAGCCGGCCCTAATAACTATCTGGAGCCGGGGGTGCTGCCGGAGGGCTGCATCGTGACCAACGCCACCGGCGCTTACGGGCTGGCCATCAGCGAGTGTATGCTGGCGCTGTGGCTCAGCCTGCTCAAGGAGCTGCCCACCTACCGGGATAACCAGCGGGAGCACCGCTGGGCGCCCACCGGCCACTCTGTGGGCAGCATCGCGGGCAGCCGGGTGCTGTGCGTGGGCATGGGCGATATCGGCTCTAACTTTGCCCGGCGGGCTCATGCGCTGGGAGCCGAGGTGGTGGGCGTGCGCCGCACCGTGCACCCAGACACCCCCTGCCCGGACTACTGCACCCGTGTGGTGGCGCAGAGCGAACTGGACGCAGAGCTGCCGCAGGCCGACCTTGTGGCGCTGAGCCTGCCTGACACGCCGGAGACACGGCATCTGTTCAACGCCGGGCGGATGGCGCTCTGCAAGCCCGGCGCCATCCTGCTCAATGTGGGACGGGGCACTGCTGTGGACGGCGAGGCACTGGCGGCGGCGGTGCACAGCGGGCAGCTCTCCGGTGCAGGGCTGGATGTGACCGACCCCGAGCCGCTGCCGCCGGAGCATCCCTTGTGGGCAGAGCCCAACGTGATCATCACGCCCCATGTCACCGGCGGCTTCAGCCTGCCCAAGACGCTGGACAACATCGTGGATATCTTTGCGCACAACCTCAGGCGCTATGCCGCCGGTCAGCCGCTGGATAACCAGATGGACCGCCGCACCCAGTACGCCAGCGGCGCACGGCTGCAAAGCACACTGTAAAACAAAAAACTGCCGCACAACTGTGCGGCAGTTTTTGTTTCTGTGGTTTACAGCATCACTGCGCCTGCGCAAGGCAGGCGTCCATGGCGGTAAAGATGGCCTCGCTGGTCAGGGTAGCACCGGTTATAGCGTCTGCACCGGCGGTGGAGCCGGTCTGTGTCAGCTGCGCAGCCAGTGTCTCAGCGGCTTTGCCGCCCAGCTCCGGGGTCTCGGCAGAAGCGTCCACCTGCACGGCGGTCACCTTGCCACCGGTCACGGTGACTGTGACAGTCACCTCGCCCATGCAGCCCTGTGCAGCAGAGGTGTAGCTGCCGTCGGTCAGGGGAGCGGCGTTGTCGGCAGCGGGTACGGTGCCGGTGTTGTGGATATACAGGTTCAGCACAATGCCCATCAGCACGGTGGCCACCAGCATAAGCAGGATATTACGGGTCATTTTTGCGGTCATGGTATGGTATCTTCTCCTTGCGGGTGATTATTTTGCGGGCTTGAAGCTGTCACGCAGGGTGACCACACGGTTGTACACGCCGGGGTTCTTGCTGTCCGGGGTAAAGAAGCCGGTGCGCACGAACTGGAACTTTTCGCCGGGCTTTGCGTCCTTCAGGCTCTCTTCCAGCTTGCAGCCGGTGCGTACGGTAACGCTTTCCGGGTTCAGGTAGTCTTTGTAATCGCTGCCCTCGGGGATGCCGTTCATGTTGGCTTCGGTGAACAGCTTGTCGTACAGACGCACCTCGGCGTCCACGCAGTGCGCAGCGCTTACCCAGTGGATGGTGCCCTTGACCTTGCGGCCGTCGGCGGGGTTGCCGTTGCCGGTCTCGAGGTCGGCGGTGCAGTGGATGGCGGCAATGCTGCCGTCGGCGTTCTTGTCCACGCCGGTGCACTTGACGATATAAGCACCCATCAGACGCACCTCGCCGTCCACGGTCAGACGCTTGAACTTGGGAGGCGGCACCTCGGCAAAGTCCTCGGCGTCGATCCACAGCTCACGGGTAAAGGCGACCTTGCGGGTGGTGGTATCGTTGGCTTCACGGTTGGGGTTGTTGGCTACGTCAAAGTACTCGGTCTTGTCGGCGGGGTAGTTGTCCACCACCAGCTTGACCGGCTCCAGCACGGCAATGCGGCGCTGTGCGGTCAGGTCCAGCTCGCTGCGGATGCAGGCTTCCAGCTGGCGCATATCGATCAGGTTGTCAGACTTGGAGATACCGGCCTCCCGCACGAAAGTGAAGATGGAGGTGGGGGTGTAGCCGCGGCGGCGCAGACCGCACAGGGTGGGCATACGGGGATCGTCCCAGCCGTCCACGATGCCCATCTCCACCAGCTCGCGCAGGTAGCGCTTGCTCATGACCGTGTTGGTCATGTTCAGGCGGGCGAACTCGCGCTGCTTGGGGAACTCGGCACCGAAGATGTTCTCAATGACCCAGTTGTACAGCGGGCGATGGTTCTCGAACTCCAGACTGCACATACTGTGGGTGATGCCCTCGATGGCGTCCTGAATGGGGTGGGCGAAGTCGTACATGGGGTAGATGCACCACTTGCTGCCCTGACGGTGATGCTCGGCGTACTTGATGCGGTAGATGGCCGGGTCGCGCATATTCATGTTGGGGCTTGCCAGATCGATCTTGGCGCGCAGGGTCTTTTCGCCTTCCTTGAACTCACCGGCACGCATCCGGCGGAACAGGTCAAGGTTCTCTTCCGGGCTGCGGTCGCGCCACGGGGACGGGCGGGAGGGCTTGCCGGCATCGGAGCCGCGGTACTCGCGCATCTCCTCGCGGGTCAGGTCGTCCACATAGGCTTTTCCCTCGGTGATCAGCTTCTCGGCGTACTCATAGCACTTATCAAAGTAATCGCTGCCGTAGAAGATGCCGCCGTTGGGGTCAGCACCCAGCCAGTGCAGATCCTCGATGATGCTGTTGACATACTCCTCGCCTTCGCGGGCGGGGTTGGTGTCGTCCAGACGCAGGTTGAATTTGCCGCCGTACTGGTTGGCGATGGACCAGTTGATATAGATGGCCTTGGCGCTGCCGATGTGCAGATAGCCGTTGGGCTCCGGCGGGAAGCGGGTGTGGATCTGCTGCACCTTGCCCTCGGCAAGGTCGGCATCGATGATATCTGTCAGAAAGTTTTTATCAGCCATATAGGTTCCCCCTGTCAGGGCACACAGCGTGCCCCTTATACTCATAATACTATATAATACACTATTTTGCGTTTTTCTTCAAGTATGGACTTGTGCGGCGGGGGGCAATCCTCTGAATAAAGGCTTCCCCCGGCCGGGGGAAGCCTTTAGCGGAAAATGGATGAAAAAGGATACGAAGCGGTCTTAGTTGAAGGAGCGGAAGCCCTTACCGATGATCTCGCTGGAGTTGACGATGGTGATAAAGCTGTGCGGGTCGTTCTCCCGCAGGAAGTTGCGCAGCTGCAAAGCCTGACGGCGGGTAAGCACGGTCACCAGCACGCTGAGCTCGTGGTGGGTGTAGGCACCGTAGGCCTTTTCCACAGTGGCAGAGCGGTTCATATCGTGGATGATGAAGTCCAGAATGGGCTGCGGGTTCGCAGTCATAATGGTGCACACCTTGCGCAGGCGGATGTTTTCAATGGCACCGTCCACCACGAAGGACTTGCCGATAAGGCCGAGGATACAGTACAGGCCGGTGCCCATACCGAACCGCACGGCGGCCGCCAGCACGATGAGGATATCGCTGACCATCAGCGCCTTGCCGATCTCCATGGAGGTGTACTTGGCAAGGATCAGCGCCACGATGTCGGTGCCGCCGGTGGAGGCGCCGATGTCAAACACGATGGCAGCGCCCAGCGCGGGCAGGAACACCGCGAACACCAGATCCAGCATGGCGTCGCCGCTCAGGGACACGCCGGAGGGGTACAGCCACTCGCAGCCGGACACGAAAAAGGAGAGCGCAAAGGAGGAGTAGATCGTCCAGCCCATGCACTTGACGCCCAAAAAGATAAAGCCCAGCACCACCAGCACGATGTTGATGATCCACATAAAGCCGCCCACGTTGATGCGGGGGAACAGGTCTGCCAGCAGGATGGACAGGCCGGAGGTGCCGCCGAAGGCGAAGTGGTTGGGATTTTTAAAATATACGATGCCCACTGCCGTAAGCACAAGACCGAGGTTCAACAGGGCAAAGAAATTTAGATCCTTCAGCAGATTCTCGCGGCTGAAGGCTTCTTTTAAACCGTTCATGGGTTTCCTCCATCAAAAAATACAGTAATATGGCCTGAATGCCATGCAAAAATATACTCCCCTTATACGGGGAAGTCAAGGGATAACGGAGAAGTTGTAGAAAAAGACGGAAAACAACCGATAAAAGGTGAAAAAACAGGAACATCCGGTGCATTTTGGACGTAAAAGGGCAAAACAAAGCGCCGCCCGCAGACAAAGCTGTCTGCGGGCGGCGCGGAGATTCAGTTCAGGAAAAGGGGAAAGCGCTTACAGGTTGAAGTAACGCTTTGCGTTGTCGAAGCAGATGCCCTTGACGATCTTCTCCAGAGCCTTCTCATCGTTGGGATACTCGCCATCCTCGACCCACTGGCCGATGATGTTGCACAGGATGCGGCGGAAGTAATCGTGACGGGTGTAGCTCAGGAAGCTGCGGCTGTCGGTCAGCATACCCACAAAGTTGCCCAGCAGGCCAAGGCTTGCCAGACGGATCATCTGATCCTCCATGCCGATCTTGTGGTCGTTGAACCACCATGCAGAACCGTGCTGGATCTTGCCCGGCACCTCGCTGTTCTGGAAGCAGCCCAGAATGGTGCCGATCTGTGCATCGTCGGCGGGGTTCAGGCTGTAGATGATGGTCTTGGGGCACTCGTCGGTGTCGTTCAGGGCGCTGAGCAGCTGTGCGATCTCGCCGCCGCAGGTGGCGGTGTTGATCATGTCAAAGCCGGTGTCGGGGCCCAGCAGGCTGTTCATCTTGCGGTTCACGCCGCGCAGGCAGTTGTAGTGGATCTGCATGGCAATGCCCAGACGATGGTACTGCTTGCCCAGATGGATCAGGATGTAGGTCTGGTACTTCTCAGCCTCTTCCACGGTGCAGCTCTCGCCCTTCATCACCTTCTGGTAGATGGCGTTCACCTCGTCCTTGGTGGCCTCACGGTAGGGAACATAATCCAGACCATGGTCGGAAGCGCGGCAGCCCATCTCAGCAAAGAACTCGATGCGCTTGGTCAGGGCATCGGTCACGCAGTCGATGCAGGCCAGCTTTTCCTTGCCCACAACGGCAGCCAGCTTAGCCATGTACTCAGCAAAGCCGGGCTTGTTGATGTTGAGGGCCTTATCCGGGCGGAAGGAGGGAGCCACGGTGAACTTGATGGTGGGATCTTCCTTGATCTTCTTGTGCCAGTACAGGTCGTCGATGGGGTCATCGGTGGTGCCGATGAAGGCCACGTTGCTCTGCTCGATCAGGCCGCGGACGGTCAGTTTGGGATCGTGCTGCAGCTTGTCGTTGCACAGGTTCCACACTTCCTCAGAGGTGTCGCCGTTCAGCACGCCGTCGTAGCCAAAGAAAACGTGCAGCTCCAGATTGGTCCAGTGGTACATGGGATTGCCGATGGCCATGGGCAGAGCCTCGGCAAACTTCTGGAAGCGCTCGCGGTCGGGCTTATCACCGGTGATGTACTCCTCGGGCACGCCGTTGGAACGCATCACGCGCCACTTATAATGATCGCCGAAGTAGCTGCCGTCCGGGTTACGGCCGCCCAGCCACACCTGAGTAATGTTCTCGAAGCGGCGGTTCTCGTAGATCTCGCGGGGAGGAATATGGCAGTGATAGTCGCAGATGGGCATAGCAGCTGCATAGTCGTGATACAGATGCTGTGCGGTAGCAGACTGGAGCATGAAGTCCTTATCCATAAATGCTTTCATGGGATTTTAACTCCTTTTCTCTGATGAATTTGTTAAAATTTAGACAAAAACGGGCATGAAATTGCACCTGCTTGGAACGGGCAGGCTGCCTTATCCTTAGTATACCGGAAAACGCCGATGTATACAACTGAAAAACTGCCAAAATTTCACCCTTGGAATTGTACAAACCGCTGGAAATGCGCTGAATGGCCATTTTTGGACTAAAAACATTGCACAAAACACTTGACTTCTTTGTATACAACAGCATAAAATAGGAGCAGAAGATGGCAGGGAAAACGAGAGCCTGCCATGCAAAGCAAGTTTATAAAGGAGATCAATAAGATGGAAACTTTGAACTACAAGGTTCTGGAAGGCACTGGCTACAACGGCTACATCCTGAAGGATGCTCCCGTTAAGGTGATGCAGTTCGGCGAGGGCAACTTCCTGCGCGCTTTCGTGGATTATTTCTACGATATTGCAAACGAGAAGGCCGGCTACAACGGCAAGGTCAAGCTGGTGCAGCCCATCGGCAACTTCCCCCAGATGGCAGACTGGATCAACGAGCAGGAGGGTCTGTACACCCTGTACCTGCGCGGTAGCGAAAAGGGCCAGAAGGTGGACGCAAAGCGGGTGATCTCCTGCGTGTCTGACTGCGTGTGCCCCTACATCGATGGCAAGTGGGACGAAGTTCTGGCTCTGGCTCGCTCTGAGGATCTGGAAACTGTTGTATCCAATACCACCGAGGCCGGCATTGCCTACACCAAGGGCGACAGCCAGTTCGATCAGGTTCCCCCCAACAGCTTCCCCGCAAAGCTGACCCGCGTGCTGTTCGAGCGCTACAAGGCTTTCAACGGCGCTGCCGATAAGGGTCTGGTCATCCTGAGCTGCGAGCTGATCGACAACAACGGCAAGGAGCTGCAGAAGTGCTGCAACAACTACGCTAAGGATTGGGATCTGGAGCCCGCTTTCATCGACTGGATGAACACCGCCAACACCTTCTGCTCCACTCTGGTGGACCGCATCGTTCCGGGCCGCATCCGTGACCCGCAGGAGCTGGCTGCTCTGGAAGAGGCCAACGGCTACCACGATGCCGCTCTGGACGTGGGCGAAGTGTTCGGCGTCTGGGTCATCGAGGGCCCCGCAGGTCTGGAGGACAAGCTGCCGTTCAAGAAGGCCGGCGTCAACGTCATGGTCGTGCCCGACGTTACCCCCTACAAGAAGCGCAAGGTCCGCATCCTGAATGGCGCACACACCGGTTTTGTGCTGGGCGCTTATCTGGCAGGCTTTGACATCGTGCGCGACTGCATGCACAACGATACCGTGCGCGGCTTTATGAACAAGATGCTGCACGAGGAGATCATCCCCACCTTGCCGCTGGACAAGAAGGATCTGGAAGACTTTGCCTCTGCTGTTGAGGATCGCTTCAACAACCCCTTCGTCAACCACGAGCTGATGAGCATCTCCCTGAACTCCACCTCCAAGTGGAAGGCTCGCAATATGCCCTCCTTCCTCGCTTACATCGAGGAGCAGAAGCAGCTGCCCAAGTGCCTGACCATGTCTCTGGCAGCCTACATCGCCTTCTACTCCAACGATATTCAGGAGCGCACCGCAGACGGCCTGATCTGCAAGCGCCCCGCAGGCAACACCTACAAGATCCAGGACGACGCATGGGCTCTGGACTTCTACTACGCACACAAGGACGACACCGCTGCGCAGCTGGTGCACGCTGTGCTGACCAACACCCAGATGTGGGATCAGGATCTGACCAAGATCGAGGGTCTGGAGGCTGCTGTGCTGGCAGATCTGGAAATGATCCGCACCCAGGGTGCCGAGGCTGCTTACAAGAGCTGCCTGTAAGCTGAAAATCAACCTACCCGCACAACAAAGGGCTGCTGCTTTGGGCAGCAGCCCTTTTGTGCGATACGATAAGGAGAACAACTATGCCGCAGGCAATTCATATCAGCCCCATCGACAATGTGGTCGTTGCCCTGCACCCCATTGCCAAGGGCACGCTGGTGGAGGTGGACGGTCTTGCCGTCACCGCACTGGAGGATATCCCGCAGGGTCACAAGATGGCAGTCAAGCCCATTAAGAACGGCGAGAACGTCATCAAGTACGGCTTCCCCATCGGTCACGCCACCGCAGACGCCGCCCCCGGCACCTGGATGCACACCCATAATGTGCACACCAACCTGTCCGGCGAGGTGGAGTACAGCTACAACCCCGCCCCGGATCTGGCTCCGCTGCCTAAGGTCGAGCCGGAGACCTTTATGGGCTTCCGCCGTAAGGACGGCCGCGCCGCCATCCGCAACGAGATCTGGATCATCCCCACCGTGGGCTGCGTGAACGATATCGCCAAGAAGATGGTTGCCGACAATCAGGATCTGGTCACCGGCTCCATCGAGGGTCTGTACACCTTCACCCATCCCTTCGGCTGCAGCCAGACCGGTCACGACCACGCACAGACCCGCAAGCTGCTGGCTGCGCTGGTGCGCCACCCCAATGCTGCTGCCGTTCTGGTGCTGCATCTGGGCTGCGAGAACCTGCAGCACGATCAGTTCGTGGAAGAGCTGGGCGAGTACGACCACGACCGCGTCAAGTTCCTGACCTGTCAGGACGTGGAGGACGAGTTTGCCGCCGCCCGCGATATCCTGAAAGAGCTGGCTGCCTACGCCGGGCAGTTTGAGCGCCAGCCCATCCCCGTGTCGGAGCTGGTGGTGGGCATGAAGTGCGGCGGCTCGGACGGCTTGTCCGGCATCACCGCCAACCCCACCATCGGCCGCTTCTCCGACATGATGGGTCAGCGCGGCGGCTCTACCGTGCTGACCGAGGTGCCCGAGATGTTCGGTGCAGAGGGCTTCCTGATGGATCGCTGCATCAACAAGGAAGTGTTCGTCAAGGCCGAGCACATGATCAACGGCTTCAAGGAATACTTCATCAGCCACAACGAGGTGGTGTACGATAACCCCTCTCCGGGCAACAAGGCCGGCGGCATCACCACGCTGGAGGATAAGAGCTGCGGCTGTGTGCAGAAGGGCGGCACCGCCCCCATCATGGACGTCATCGGCTACGGCGACCCCGTGGTGACCAAGGGTCTGAATATGCTCTACGGCCCCGGCAACGATCTGGTTTCCGCCACCGCCATGACGGCAGCAGGCGCACACCTGATCCTGTTCTCCACCGGCCGCGGCACCCCGTTCTCCGCTCCGGCTCCCACCCTGAAGATCTCCACCAACACCCCGCTGGCAGAGAAGAAGGGCGGCTGGATCGATTTCAACACCGGTGTCATCGCAGACGGTGAAAAGACCATTGACGAGGCTGCAAAGGATCTGCTGGATCTGGTCATCCGCGTGGCCAGCGGCGAGCAGACCAAGGCGGAAAAGCACGGCTTCCGCGAGATCTCCATCTTCAAGGACGGCGTGGTTCTGTAACTGAAAAAAGGGCTGCTGTACGGCAAAAAGCGGTACGGCGGCCTTTTTGTGCATAAAAAGAAAGGAAGTGTATGAAATGTTGGGCACAAATGGAGTGCTGCTGTTGACACTGCTGCTTTATGCGGCTATCATTTATGGTGTAGTACGATTGATCAAATATTTTATCCGCTACGGCATCGATTACTACTTCAAAAAGCTGGATGCACGGCAGACCGAGCAAGAAAAATGACCCGCCGGGGCGACCCGGCGGCAATAATAGGAGGCTTTTACTTATGAATCAGATCACCACCCGGTACATCACCGAGAACGGCGCCTGCTACGAGCAGTACGTCATCACCGACCCCGAGGCAAAGACCGCCCTCACCATCACCCCGGAGCGCGGCGGTATGATCACCAGCTTTACGCTGGACGGCGAGGAGTTCGTCTGGACCCGCCGCCCCAATTTCTCGGAGTGCAACCGTCCCCGCTTTGGCGTGCCGGTGCTGTTCCCCAGCTGCGGCAACCCGGACAACGGCGTGCACATCTTTGACGGCAAGGCTTACCCCATGGAGACCCACGGCTTTGCCGACCTGTGCGCATGGGAAGTGGAAAGCGTTGGCCCGGACGGCGTGACGCTGGCACTGGAGTCCACCCCGCTGACCAAGTTCCTCTACCCGTTCGATTTCACCCTGCTGCTCAACTATAATCTGGAGGGCAACAAGGCTCTGGTCAGCCTGACCGTCATCAACGAGGGCGACACCGATATGCCCTTCAGCTTTGGCTACCACCCCTACTTTACCGCCTCCAAGCTGGAGAACGTGGAATTCGACATCAAGTGCGCCACCTGCTCCGACAACGCCAAGGGCGAGCAGCCCGCCGCCCCGGAAAAGATCACCCTCACCCGCAAGGAGGGCGCAGACAACTCTGTCCGTCTGCTGACCGGCGTGCAGTTCCCCATGACCCTGACCGACAAGGGCAACGGCCACAAGGTGACCGTAGACGCCGACGAGACCTTTGAAAACGGCGTGCTGTGGCAGCAGGATGCCGAGAGCTTTGTCTGCATGGAGCCTTGGAACGGCTGGGCCAACAGCGTGAACGAGGAAGGCAAGCACGAGGTGCTGGAGCCGGACGAGGCCATGACCAGCGAGTGGAGCATCACCATCGAGAAGGTCTGAGTACTTTTCTGAATAGCATTTTTTAGCAAAATCGGGCAGCCTGCGGGCTGCCCGATTTTGCTTACTCCTTTCCGTGAAAAAAGGGGTTCTGAAAAGCCCGCAGGCTTTTCAGAACCCCGAAATTTAAATATCTTTTCCTCTGAAAATGCCCAGAGCGCAAGCGGAGGGCATTCAAAATCGTCCCGCCCGGAAAGGGGAGCGGCCTTTAGTGGCAGCTACCGGTGCAGCCGCCCTTGTCGGCGTGGCAGGCATGAGAGCCGCAGCTGTGGCCCTCCTCGTGGTCGTGGTGGGTGCAGCGGGCGTTGGGGTCAAAGACCAGCGTGCCGGCAAGATAAGCCGCCGCAGCGCTGTCGGCGTCGCCGGTAATGCCACCGCACAGCCGGATGCCGGCCTGTGCCAGCGCCATCTGTGCCCCGCCGCCAATGCCGCCGCACAGCAGCACGTTCACGCCGTTGCGCACCAGAAAGCCCACCAGTGCGCCATGACCCTGTCCGTCGGTGGAGACCACCTCGGCACCGGTAATGCGGCCCTCCTCGGCGGTGTACAGCTTGAACTGCGCAGAGTGGCCGAAGTGCTGGAACACCTGACCGTTTTCGTAGGGAATTGCGATCTTCATAATAAGAGCTCCTTCCTGTATGCAATATTCTCTTTCCCTATTCTAACAGATTGCGGTGAAATAGGGAAGGACACCCGCGCTTTTTGTGCCTTTTGGAGCGGAAAACATAGCCGGTATGTAAAAATGATATCAGAAACTGCTGCAAAATGTATTATAATAGAGCCCGAAAAGAGGGTACAAGTATGAAAACAAAGCATCACGGGCAAATGTCCGAGTCCTTTCTTACGGCGGTGTTCCTTTCGCTGTCCGGCGGCTTGCAGGATGCCTACACCTATCTGTTCCGGGGCAAGGTGTTTGCCAATGCCCAGACCGGCAATATCGTGCTGCTGAGCACCAATATCATGGATGGCCGGTGGGATAAGGTGCTGCACTATCTGGTGCCGTTGTGCGCCTTTGCGCTGGGGGTTCTGGCTGCGGAAAAAATGCGGGAGCACTTTCAGGCGATGCAGCGGCTGCACTGGCGGCAGCTGGTGGTGCTGGGCGAGGTGCTGCTGCTGTTCGCGGTGGGCTTTCTGCCGCAATCGCAGAACCTGCTGGCCAACGCCATTGTTTCCTTCTCCTGCGCCATGCAGGTACAGGCTTTCCGCAAGGTGAACGGCTACGCCTTTGCCAGTACCATGTGCATCGGCGACCTGCGCAGCGGCGTGGAGGCCTTTTGCATCTGGCGCAAGTCCCATGAACCCCACGCAAAGGATAGGATGGTGCGCTACTTCGGCATCATATTCCTGTTCGCGTTGGGGGCAGGGCTGGGCAGCAAGAGCGCGGCGCAGCTGGGCGGCAGAGCCATCTGGCTCTCCTGCTGCTTTTTGCTGGTCAGCTTTACGCTGATGTTCATACGGGAAGAGCTGGAGGAGAACCCGGTCATCGAAAAAGACCTGACCGCCATCCGGCAGGAGACCCGGGAGATCGACCGCACCCTGAAGCAGGAGCTGCAGGAGGAGCAGCGGGAGCTGACGCAGAGCGCCCGGAAATAACAAAAAAGGGGCTGTTGCACATCATTGGTGCAGCAGCCCTTTTTGGCTGAAAGCTGTCGGAACAAAAGGCTTCCCCCGACCGGGGGAAGCCTTTTGTAGAAACCGTTAGGATTGCAGTCGTGTAATAACGCCCGGAGTATTGGTTTTATTTACGCTCTGCGCTCCGTGTCCCGGCCTTGGTCAGCAGCTGCTGGAATTTCCGGGCGGCGGTGTTCAGCGGGCGGTGATGGTCGTACACAAGGCAGATGGAGCGGGAGGGGATGATCTCCTGCAAGTGCAGCTGTACCAGCTCTCCGCTGGCCAGCAGGGGTGCTGCCATGGGCTCTGGCATAAAGGCCAGTCCCAACTCGCTTTTGACCAGCGTGAGCATCTGGTCGGTGGTGGCGGCCTCGGTGTCAGGTTTCAGCACCGCGTCGTGCTCCAGAAAGAACTGCCGGTAAAAGCTGCGGGTCATGCTCTCCTCGTTCAGGCAGATCAGGGGATAACCGGCCAGTTCCTTCAGGCTCAGGGTCTGGCTGGCCAGCGCCGTAAAGGTCCTGCCGCCCACAAGGACTTCATAAAAGGGCATCAGCTCTACCATTTTCAGCCCGTTTTCCACCTCTGCGGGGGTGGTCACGATGGCAAAATCTACCTCGCCGTTGCGTACCGCCTGCACCGCCTGCGGAGTGGAGTGGTTGGAGATGCGCAGCCGGATGCCCGGGTACTCTGTATGGAAAGCGCGCAGCTTTTCGGACAGGTAGATGTTCAAAGCGGTCTCGGTGGTGCTGATGCTGATGGCACCGTGCTCCAGCGTGGCGGTGGCGCTCAGTTCCTCCTCGGCATCCTGTATCTGCACCGCTGCTGAGGCAATGCGGGAATACAGCAGCTCTCCCTCCGGCGTTAAGGTGACGCCCCGGTTGGAGCGGATGAACAGCACGCAGTTCAGCTGGCTTTCCAGCCGGTTCATGGCGTGGGTGATGTTGGGCTGATTATTGCCCAGCACCCGCGCCGCGCGGGTAAAGTTCTGATACTTTGCCACATAGTAAAAGATTTTGTAGTATTCCCAGTCCACATACATAGGTGCGGCCCTCTTTCCTGTCGGGCTTCCGGCGCGGCCAGCGGCAGAAGCGGCTTTATGCTCTTCTTGTATCATAGCACGGCGCGCCGGAATTGCAAGCGCTTTTTACGGCTTGGCTGTGCCGGATGCGGGCAGCAGCCTCTGCAATGTAAAAAACATATTGCTGCTATACACAGGATACTTTTTACATATTCTCTGCACGCTCGTATAATAGACACCGCGAACAGGAAACAAGAATGAAAAGAAGGTAAATGAAGTTTATGCTGACCGCTGTTACTGGAATCAACTGGGGCGATGAGGGCAAGGGCCGCGTCATCGACCTGCTGGCCGAAAATGCCGATATCGTTGCGCGCTATCAGGGCGGCAACAATGCCGGTCATACCGTTGTGACCGAGAAGGGCAAGTTCATCCTGAACCTGCTGCCCTCCGGCATCCTGCACCCGGAGGTGACCTGCGTGCTGGGCACCGGTATGGTGATCGACCTCGAGCATCTGGCCGGAGAGATGGAGGCCATTGAAGCGCGCGGCGTAAAGGTGGAGCCGGAGAACCTGAAGCTCTCCGATAAAGCTACCATCTCCATGCCGTGGCACAAGGTACAGGATGGGCTGGAAGAGGACCGCCTTGCCAAAAAGGGCGGCGCGTTCGGCTCTACCCGGCGCGGCATTGCCTACGCTTACAGCGACAAGTACCGCAAAAAGACCCTGCGGCTGGGTGACCTTTTGCATCTGGACGAGGAGCGCACCCAGAACCGCCTGCACATGATCCTGGACGCCAAGAACATGGAGCTGGCAGGCTGCTATCATCAGGAGCCCATGAGCTACGATGCCCTGCTGAACTGGTGCAGGCAGCAGGCAGCGTACTTTGCGCCCTTCATCTGTGATGTAGGCGCTTTCTTGCAGCAGGCGCACGATAGCGGCAAGCGCATCGTGCTGGAAGCGCAGCTGGGCGCAATGCGGGATATCGACTACGGCATCTTCCCGTTCACTTCCAGCTCTAACACGCTGGCGGCCTACGCGCCGCTGGGTGCGGGCATCCCCAACTGCAAGCTGGACCATGTGGTGGGCGTGCTGAAAGCCTACTCCACCTGCGTGGGCGCAGGCCCCTTTGCAGCAGAGAATGCAATGGGCGAAGCGTGGAACGAAAAGCTGCGCAAGGCCGGCGGCGAGTACGGCGCGGCCACCGGACGTCCCCGCCGGGTAGGCCCCTTTGACTGCGTTGCCAGCCGCTACGGCCTGCAATGTCAGGGCGCGGATAAGATCGCACTGACCAAGCTGGACGTGCTGAGCAGCATGAAGCAGATCCCGGTCATCACCGGTTACAAGCTGGACGGCGTGGAAGTCCCCCGCTTCGACACCCTGTCCGACCTTGACCGTGTGCAGCCGGTGGTCACGCTGCTGCCCGGCTGGAACAAGGATATCTCCGGCTGCCGCAGCTGGACGGAGCTGCCCAAGGAAGCCAAGGCCTATGTGGAGTTCCTTGAAAAGCAGCTGGGGCACGAGATCCAGTTTGTTTCCACCGGCGCCGAGCGCGAAAAGTTTGTGCTGAAGGGAGAATGGCTGTGAGACATTTTATTGAGCCCGGCAGCTTTTCTCTGGCCGAGCAGCTGGCACTGCTCGACCTTGCCGACCGGATGGAGGCTGACCCCGCGCCCTACGCCCACCTGTGTGACGGCCGCATTCTGGCCACCCTGTTCTACGAGCCCAGCACCCGCACCCGCCTTTCCTTCGAGTCCGCCATGCTGCGGCTGGGCGGCAAGACGCTGGGCTTTGCCGGGGCGCAGCTTTCCAGCGCCAGCAAGGGCGAAACGGTGGCCGATACTGCCCGTGTGGTGAGCAACTATGCAGACGTCATTGCCATGCGCCACCCCAAGGAGGGCGCACCGTTGCGGGCGTCCATGTATGCGCGGGTGCCCGTCATCAATGCAGGCGATGGCGGCCACGCCCACCCCTCCCAGACCATGATTGACCTGATGACCATCCGCCAGCGCAAGGGGCGGCTGGATCATTTGACCATCGGCTTCTGCGGCGACCTCAAGTTCGGCCGGACGGTGCACTCCCTCACCGCCGCGCTGAGCCAGTTCGAGGGCAACCGGTTCGTGTTCATCTCGCCCGAGGAACTGCGCATCCCGCAGTACGTCAAGGACGAGACCCTGACTCCGCTGCACCAGAACTATAAAGAGACCGCCGACCTTGAGGCCGAGTTGCCCGGGCTGGACGTACTGTACATGACCCGCATCCAGCAGGAGCGCTTTTTCAACGAAGAGGACTATCTGCGGTTGAAAGGCTGCTATGCGCTGGACGAAAAGCTGCTGCAGCTGGCACCGCCCACCATGCCGGTGCTGCATCCGCTCCCCCGCATCGACGAGATCAAGCCGGACGTGGACAACGACCCCCGCGCCGCTTATTTCGATCAGGTGCATAACGGTGTGTATATCCGCATGGCCATTATACTGGCGCTGCTGGGCATCCCCGACCCGCTGACCGGGAAAAAGGTATTGGAAAGTTTATAAATTGGAAACAGGGCTGCTGCACAAAGTAACGTGCAGCAGCCCTGTTTTTGCGTCTGGTGATTCATGAAATGAAAATTTTTCCCGCTACCCCCGCAGTGGCGGGTCTGGCACAAAAATCATGGTGCCCCGGGCAGAAAAAAGCAGCTGTGGCATCATGCAGCTGTACCCCAGCCACAGCACCGCCAGAATGCACAGCACCAAAAGCACCCTGCGCAAAAGCACCGGATGCCGGGCGGGGGAATAGCGTTTTCTGCGGTCACGCTGCATAGGCTGCGCCCTCCTTTTTCAAGGCTTTGCCCAGCTTATGCTGCGGCAGAAAGAATTGTGCACAAGCGGGGTTTGTGGTAAGATAACAGGAAAGAACCACGGAGGAACTGCTTATGCTGACCATTACACTGCTGGGCACGGCTGCCACCATGCCGCTGCCGGAGCGCGCCCTGACCGCCGCGGTGGCGGAGTGCGGCGGGCACAGCCTGCTGCTGGACTGCGGCGAGGGCACCCAGACCGCTGCCCGCCGCGCCGGGGTGAACCTGATGCGCGCGGACGCCATCTGTCTGACCCACTACCACGGGGATCATATTTTTGGTCTGCCCGGGCTTTTGCAGACCCTTGGGGCGCAGGGGCGCACCCGTTCGCTGGTGCTGCTGGGGCCGGAGGGGCTTTTGGAGGTCTGGCGGGCGGTGTATGCTCTGACCGGGCCGCTGCCCTACGCGGTAAAACCGCTGGTCTGCCGCGCCGGGCAGCCTGTGGCGCTGGATGCTCTTTCGGATGGATGGCCCGCCGGGGCAACGCTGCTGCCGGTGGCAACAAAGCACCGGGTGCGCAGTCTGGGCTATCGGCTGGACTTGCCCCGGGCGGGCAGGTTCGACCCGGAAAAGGCGCGGGCACTGGGCGTACCGGTGACCCAGTGGCGGCTTTTGCAGCGGGGACAGGCTGTCCCGCTGGCAGAGCGTATGGTGCAGCCCGCCGAGGTGCTGGGCGCGCCCCGCAAGGGGCTGCGGTTCGTCTTTTCCGGCGACAGTGCGCCCTGCCCGGCGCTGGAACAGGCGGCGCAGGGGGCAGACCTGCTGCTCTGCGATGCCACCTATGCCCTGCCGGAGCAGCAGGAGCAGGCCGCGCAGTGGGGGCACAGCACCTTTGGCCAAAGCGCAGCGCTGGCGGCAAAAGCCGGGGCAAAGCGGCTGTGGCTGGTGCACTATTCCCCCATGGTCACCGACCCGGAGGAGCATCTTGCACAGGCGCAAAGCATCTTCCCGGCGGCAGAATGCGGCTTTGACGGCAAACGCATCACCCTGCATTACGAGGAGAACGAGGAATGAAGCTGACACTTGACCCCGGGGCAGCTGCCCTGCTGGACGCCCTGCACGCGGCGGGCTACGCAGCCTATGCCGTAGGCGGCTGCGTGCGGGACAGCCTTTTGGGGCGCACCGCCCACGACTGGGACCTGTGCACCAGTGCCCTGCCGCAGCAGGTGATGGAACTGTTCGGGACAGAGCAGTGCATCCCCACCGGTTTGCAGCACGGCACGGTCACCATCAAATACGGCGGGCAGCTGTACGAAACTACCACCTTCCGCACCGAGGGCAGCTATACCGATGGCCGTCACCCGGACGCGGTGCAGTTCGTACCGGACGTGCGGGAGGATCTTGCCCGGCGGGATTTTACCATCAACGCCATGGCGTATAATGCAGCCGAGGGGCTGGTAGACCCCTTTGGCGGGCAAAAAGACCTGCAAAACGGTCTGCTGCGTGCGGTGGGCGAGCCGCAGCAGCGGTTTACCGAGGACGCGCTGCGCATCCTGCGGCTGTACCGCTTTGCCGCAAGATTCGGCTTTACGCTGGACGCAGCCACAGCCCGGGCGGCGCGGCAGCTGGCACCGCATTTGGACTGCATCTCTGCCGAGCGCATTCAGGAGGAACTGGCAAAGCTGCTGGTTGCCCCGCAGCCGGGGGCGTATCTGGAACCCGCCGTGCTGGCGGTGGTGCTGCCGGAGTTGACCCCGGCGGCGCTTGAAGCCGCAAAGCCGGTGGTGGATGCCTGCCCGGCGGGGGAGGAGAACCTGCCGGTACGCTGGGCTGCGCTGCTGGGCACTCTGGGCGAGGCCGACACCCGCCGGGTGCTCAAGCGGCTGCGCTGCTCCAACGCCTGCATCGAGGAGACCGCCGTGCTGGTGCGGGAAACGGCAGGGGAGGGCGTGTGCGGGAGCTTTCTCCTCGGACACGAATCGGGCCATTCCATCGCCCGCCCTACTGCCTGCGGCAGCAGGGTCCCACCCCAGCGGACGGTCCTCGGAGAAACTCCCGCACACGCCCCGGAACGCGCCAGTGATATCCACCTTCGGCGGCTTTTAGGCCGATACGGGCTGTGCACCGTGGAGCGGCTGTGTGCGCTGTGCGCGGCGTTGCGCCCGCAAGCTGCCCCGGCTTGCGCCCTTGCGGCGCAGCGGGCACGGCAGCTGGAGGCTGACGGCGTATGCTGCCGGGTGCGCCAGCTGGCGGTGAACGGACGCGACCTGATGGCGGCGGGCATCCCGGCAGGGCCTGCGCTGCGCCGGGTGCTGGAAGCGCTGCTGGACGGCGTGATACGCGCAGAGTACCCCAACGAAAAACCGGCACTGCTGGCTGCGGCGCAGAAAATTATAGCGTCTTGACAAGCGGTTTATGCTGCGGTAGTATTATACTACTGCTTTAGTATGTTGAACCCATAAAAGGAGAACCTATGACCACACAGAACCCTGCAAACCGTCCCCGCGCCCTCATTGCCATGAGCGGCGGCGTGGACAGCTCGGTGGCGGCCTGTCTGATGCAGCAGGCAGGCTACGACTGCACCGGCATCACCATGCGGCTCACCCACAACGAAACGCTGGGACAGTCCGGCTACCAGACCTGCTGCTCGGAAAAGGATATCGAGGACGCCGCCGAGGTGGCCTTTGCACTGGATATGCCGTATCAGGTGCTGGATTTCACCGCCGATTTCCGGGCGCAGATCATTGAAAAATTTATCCGCGTCTACGAGGCGGGCGGTACCCCCAACCCCTGCATCGACTGCAATAAATATATGAAGTTCCGCCACCTGCTGGACTGGGCGGAAGAACACGGCATGGAGTATGTGGTTACCGGCCACTACGCCCGGGTGGAGCAGGATGCAGCCACCGGCCGCTGGCTGCTGAAAAAGGGCTTGGACGAGGGCAAGGATCAGAGCTATGTGCTGTATAACCTTACGCAGGAGCAGCTGGCACATATCCGCCTGCCGCTGGGTGCGCTGCACAAGACTGAGGTACGAGAGATCGCGCAGGAGCACAGCTTTATCAACGCCCAAAAGCACGACAGTCAGGATATCTGCTTTGTGCCGGACGGCGACTATGCCCGCTTTATGGAGCAGTTTACCGGCAAGCACTACCCTGCCGGGGATTTTCTGGATCGGAGCGGCAAGGTGGTGGGCACCCACAGCGGCGCAGTGCGCTACACGCTGGGGCAGCGCAAGGGGCTTGGCCTCGCACTGGGTGCGCCGGTGTACGTCTGCGGCAAGGATATGCAGGCCAATACCGTCACCGTCGGGCCGGAAAGCGAACTGTTTGACAGCATCGTTTACGCAGAGGATGTGAACTGGATCGCCATTCCGGCGCTGACCGGGCCGCTGCGGGTCACCGCCCGCACCCGGTATCATCAGGCCGAGCAGCAGGCCACCGTTTACCCCGCAGAAAACGGCTTCCGGCTGGAATTCGACCAGCCCCAGCGTGCCCCCACCCCGGGACAGGCTGCCGTGCTGTATCAGGGTGATGTGGTGCTGGGCGGCGGCACCATCACCCGCGTAGAAAAGTAAGGAGAACAAAATGCAGGATCAATATTCCCGTACCCAGCTGCTGCTGGGTGCAGAGGCTATGGAAAAGCTGCACCACGCCCGGGTGGCAGTGTTTGGCATTGGCGGTGTGGGCGGCTATACGGTGGAGGCACTGGCACGCAGCGGCGTGGGCGCACTGGATCTGATCGATGACGATAAGGTCTGCCTGACCAATCTCAACCGTCAGATCATCGCCACCCGCAGCACGGTAGGGCAGTATAAGGTGGATGTGGCAGAACAGCGCATCCACGATATCGACCCCAACATCAAGGTGACCACCCACCGGTGCTTCTTTGGCCCGGAGACGCAGGACGACTTCGACTTTACCCAGTACGACTATGTGGTGGACGCCATCGACACCGTTACCGGCAAGCTGGCGCTGGTGATGAAATGCAAGGAGGCGGGCACCCCCATCATCTGCTCCATGGGCGCAGGTAACAAGATGGACCCCACCCGCTTTGAGGTGACTGACATCTATAAGACCTCGGTCTGCCCGCTTGCCAAGGTGATGCGTATCGAGTGCCGCAAGCGCAAGATCAAGCACCTGAAGGTGGTCTACTCCAAGGAGCCTGTCATGACTCCCATCGAGGATGACTCCATCAGCTGCAAGGACCACTGCATCTGTCCCCCGGGCACTCAGCGCAAGTGCACTGCACGGCGCACCGTGCCGGGCTCCAACGCCTTTGTGCCCTCAGTGGCCGGTCTGATCATCGGCGGCGAGGTGGTCAAAGACCTTGTGGGCTTTGTACCGCTGAAGGGGTAAAACAGACCGCAGCTTCCTTGCCGCGTGGGACGATTTGGAATGCGCTCCGCGTTGCTCTGCGCATCATCAGCGGAAGAATGATTTGAAATTTTGAGGTTCTGAAAAGCCCGCGGGCTTTTCAGAACCTCTTTTTCACGCTTTTTACGCGCTGCAATGTTCCATAACATAAAATTGCAACCAATTTGCAATTTGGTATTGCAATTGGAAAGGATATCGTGTATAATCTTCCCTGCACGAAAATGCAAACTGATTGCAAATTGTTGAGAGACGACCCCCTGCGGGTCTTTGGAGCGATTATTTATGGAATTGTTTTTGGGTGTTCTGGGCGAAACCTTGGTGGATACCGCCAAGATGCTGCCCTTTCTGTTTCTGGCCTACCTGCTGATCGAGTATATCGAGCACCGCCACGGTGAGCGCATCGAGGCGCTGCTGGCGGGCAGCGGGCGCTGGGGCGCTGTGCCGGGCGCGGTACTGGGCTGTGTGCCGCAGTGCGGCTTCTCCGCCATTGCGTCCAACTTCTACGCCTCCCGGGTCATCACGCTGGGCACGCTGATGGCGGTGTACCTTGCCACCAGCGACGAAGCGATCCCGCTGCTGGTCTCCATGCCGACCTACTGGGATAAGCTGGCCGTCCTGATGGTCATCAAGGTGGTGTACGCCATCGTGGTGGGCTTTGTGCTGGATTTTGTGCTGCGGGGCGTGCTGCCCAAGGGGCTGCGGGGCGGCTACACCGGCCATGCGGACGAGGTGGACTGCCACGAGGAGCACAGCGATGCCGAGGGCAACGAAAAGCCCATCTGGCAGGCGGCGCTGCGCCACACGCTGGAGATCTTTGTGTTCATCTTCGCTTTCAGTCTGGTGTTCGGCATGATCGTGGAAGGCGTGGGCGAGGACGTGTTTGCCGAGATGCTGGGCGGCATGGGCTTCTTCCAGCCGGTGGTGGCGGCTCTGGTGGGGCTGATCCCCAACTGCGCCGCCAGCGTGCTGCTGACACAGCTGTATGTGGAAGGTGCGCTGCGCTTTTCCAGCCTTGTGGCGGGGCTGTGCACCGGTGCGGGTGTGGGCTTGGCTGTGCTGTGGCGCGCCAACCCCTCGTGGAAGCAGAACCTCTTCATCACCGGCCTGACATGGGCCGCCGGTGCCTTTGTGGGCGTGGCCATGCAGGTGGTCGTGGCGGTGTTTGCCTGATAAGGAAAATATTTTGGATTTCGGGACAGTGGAATGCCTGCGGACATTCTGCTGTCCCATTTTTCTTTTCCCCCTCTCCCGCTGGACTTTGAAATGTGTTATACTGGGAGAAAACGATGCACACAGGAGAGATGACCATGCAATATAAGATTCTGGCAAGCGATTACGACAACACGCTGATGCCCTTTGGCGAAGCAAAGCCCCGCCCGGCGGTGGTAAAGGCGGTAAAAAAGCTGCAAGCCGCCGGGGGTAAGTTTGTGCTCAGCACCGGCCGCTCCTACCCGGGCATCCGGGATAAAAACCAGCTGGGCGGCATCCGGTACGACTACGCCATTACCTGCAACGGTGCCTGCGTGGTGGACGGGCAGGGCAACGTAATAGCCGAGCATCCGCTTACCAGCGAGGAGATGTATGTGCTGGTGGATTTTTGCGAGGATTATAACTACCCGCTGCAATTCAACTTCCGGGATGCCTATTACGCCTACTGCGAGTACGAGTATCTGCACACCGGCTACCAGATGATGAACAGCCCCGGGCTGGACTGCGTGGACGGCGAGGATCAGGACCGGCATCTGGTGGATATGCCCCACGCCGCCTTTGCCGCCATGCCGCCGCAGGAAGTGGAGCGCTTCCACGAAAAATACGGCTACCTTGGCCTGCACTGGATGCAGACGGGCGCGCAGAACGCGGACGGCTACTGCTACTACGATATCGTGCGCGGCGGCATGGATAAGGGCGTAGGGCTTGCCGACCTGTGTGCACAGATGGGGCTTACGCTGGCGGATGCCGTGGCTGTGGGCGATTCTGCCAACGATGTGGGGATGCTGAAAGTCGCGGGCCTGAGTGCCTGCATGGCAAACGGCACCCCGGACGCCAAGGCCGCTGCCGACCGGATCATCGGGGACGTGCGGGAGGACGGCGTGGCGGCGCTGATCGAGGAACTGTGGTTCGACGGCCCCCGCGCGGAGCCCTCCGGCAAAGATTTTGGCTCCGCATGGGGCAATATTGAAAGTGCAGGCGGCAGCTTATGAGCTTTGCACCGGTGTACGATGACCGCAGCCGGGCGCTGATCTTGGGCACATGGCCCAGCCCCAAAAGCCGGGAGATGGCCTTTTACTACGGCCATCCGCAAAACCGGTTCTGGCCGCTGCTGGCGGCGTTGACCGGGGAGCCGCTGCCCGTGCGGGAGGATATCGCCGCCAAAAAGCAGCTGCTTTTGCGCCACGGGCTGGCGCTGTGGGATACGCTGGAAAGCTGCACCATCACCGGCGCATCGGATGCCTCCATCCGGGATGTGGTGCCCAACGATATCGCCAGGCTGCTGCGCAAAGCACCCATCCGGGCGGTGTTCTGCAACGGTGCCACAGCTTACCGTATCTACACAAAATATCAGCAGCCGCTTACCGGCATCCCGGCTGTCCGTCTGCCCAGTACAAGCCCCGCCAACGCCGCCTGCAGCCCCGCCCGGCTGGAGGAGCTTTGGGGCGCTGCGCTGGCGGACTGGATCGTAAAATGATGACAAGGCTGTAAATTCTTTTGCGGGATACTTGCGTTTTTTTGCGGACGTTGTATTATGGATATCATAAGGGGCGCACTGCCCCGGACAAGGAGAAATGACCATGAGCAAGATCATCCGCACCCAAAAGCCCAGCGTGCTGCCTTTTTACGCTATGGCGCTGGTGTTTGTGGTGCTGTGCGCGGTGCTGCCGGTGTATAAATTATGGGCGCTGCTGGTGGCGCTGGGCGGTGCCGCCGTGGCCTTTGGCGTGGCAAAAAAGACCTGCCCGCCCCGGGTGGTGGAGCACGAGGTACCCTTCCACACCGGTGTGGAGGATGTGGACCAGATGCTGACCGATATCCAGCAGAAGCTGGACACCCTGCACGCACTGAACGAGGCTTTGCCCGACCCGCAGCTGTCCGCCGCCATGACCCGTATGGAAAAGGCGGGACGATCCATCGTGGAGGCGGTGGAGGCAAACCCTGCCAAGGCAAAGCAGGTGCGCCGGTTTGCCAACTACTATCTGCCGGACGCCGTAAACGTTCTGCAGCAGTATGCAAAGCTTGCAAAGCAGGGTGTGCGGGGCGAGAACGCCGCCGCCATCCGCGCCGAGGTGGAGCACAACGCCGCCTCCATTGCCACGGCTTTTGAAAACCAGCTGGATGCCCTGTATGCGGCAGAGAGCATGGACCTGTCCGCAGACCTGACCGTTTTGCAGAATATGCTGAAAGGGCAGGGCCTGAGCAAGTAAAACCAGAATATCCCCTCGGGATTTTGAAAGGAAGGAATCACTTATGGCTGACAATACTCTGAATTTTGATCTGGATGCCCCCGCAGTGCCCACCCTGACGCTGGACCCCACCCCCGCCGCTGTGCCGCAGGAGGAAAAGCCCGCCGCTGCCCCTGCCCCGGAGGCACAGGTGAACCTGAGCCCCGAGGAGCAGGCCATGGTGGATCAGTTTGCCCAGAAGATCGATATCACCAACAGCCAGCAGGTGCTGCAGTACGGCTCTGCCTGCCAGAAGAAGATCGGCGATTTCTCCGAAGCAGCCCTCTCCAAGGTGTCCACCAAGGATCTGGGCGAGGTGGGCGATATGATCACCAACCTCATTGGCGAGCTGAAGAGCTTTGATGCCAACGAGGAGCAGCAGAAGGGCATTATGGGCTTCTTCAAGAAGAAAACCAGCCAGCTGGATGCCCTCAAGACCAAGTACGACAAGACCGAGACCAACGTGGAAAAGATCCAGTCCATGCTGGAAGCCCATCAGGTGCAGCTGCTCAAGGATATCGCTATGCTGGACAAGATGTACGAGCTGAACATGGCCTACTTCAAGGAACTGAGCATGTATATCCTTGCCGGCAAGAAAAAGCTGGCTGATGTGCGTGCCAACGAATTGCAGCAGGCTATGGACAAGGCCAAGGTCTCCGGTCTGCCGGAGGATGCACAGGCCGCCCGCGACCTTGCCGACCAGTGCGAGCGCTTTGAGAAAAAGCTGTATGATCTGGAGCTGACCCGCAACATCAGTTTGCAGATGGGCCCACAGATCCGTCTGCTGCAGAACAACAACACCATGATGGCGGAAAAGATTCAGTCCACCATCGTGAACACCATCCCGCTGTGGAAGAACCAGATGGTGCTGGCACTGGGGCTGGCACACAGCCAGCAGGCCATGCAGGCCGAGCGCGCCGTGACCAACATGACCAACGACCTGCTGAAGAAGAACGCCGAGGCGCTGAAGCTGGGCACCATTGAGACTGCCAAGGAGAGCCAGCGCGGCATCGTGGATATCGAGACGCTACAGCAGACCAACAAGAGCCTAATCGAGACGCTGGACGAACTGAACAAGATCCAGAGCGAGGGCCGCGCAAAGCGCGCCGCCGCCGAGCAGGAGCTGACCCGCATCGAGGACGAACTGAAAACCAAAATGATGGAGATCCGGAGCTGAAATGGCAAACGCTGATTTTTCTCAGAACAAACAAACCGCTCCCGGCGGCTTTGACGCGGGCAGCTACCGCGAAAAAGCAAAGCCGGAGCAGGCCGTAACGCTGACCCCGCGCCAGCAGAAGCTGGCCGCACTGGAAGCAAAGCTGCCCGCTGCGCTTTCCACCCGGGCGGCGGCGCTGGCCTTGAGCGTAGTGGTGATGCTGGCCGCCTTTTTCGGCTTTGGCAGCGCCAAGCTGCGCGGCAAGTACAACACTGCCCGTCAGTGGTTCACCGCAGGGGTCGCCGCCGACAACGGTTATAACCTGAGCGAGGAGCTGACCACCCGGGAGAATACGGCGGCGAATATTCTGACCACTGCCTCCAACACCCTTGGCGCAGACAGCGCCGAGGTGCTGGCTGCACAGACGGCGCTGAACGATTTCTCCGCTTGTCTGCAGGCGGTGCAGAACGGCGGTAAAAGCCAGTCGCTGACCTCGCTGCCCTATTATCAGGGCAGCGCGATGCACGCGCTGTATCAGGCCGATCAGGCACTGGGCGCTGCCATCGACCAGCTGTATGCAAAGTTGCAGGAGCAGGCCGCCGACCCCATGAAGATGGGCGCGGTGCAGGGGCAGTACGGTCAGTTCAACAGCGCAGCCACCATCATTGGTACTTTGCAGTACAATACGGCGGTGTATGAATATCAGAAGGAAGTCGGCGGCTTCCCGGCCAGTGTGCTGGGCGCTTTGTCCGGCGTGAAGGAGGTTGAACCCTTCGCATGAAAAACTTTGCAAAACGTATCAGCGCACTGGTGCTGGCCGTGGTGCTCAGCGCGGCGGTGCTGTGCC
Organism: Faecalibacterium sp. IP-1-18; assembly: GCF_023347355.1. Classification (NCBI taxonomy): domain Bacteria; kingdom Bacillati; phylum Bacillota; class Clostridia; order Eubacteriales; family Oscillospiraceae; genus Faecalibacterium; species Faecalibacterium sp. IP-1-18. The sequence goes on along the minus strand of NZ_CP094472.1, from coordinate 2,410,723 downwards.
CGGCGGCCTTTGCCGCCCAGCTGCCCAGCCTGCCCAAAGATCAGTGCGTGGTGGATGGTGCTGGTGTGCTGAGCAGCAGCACCGTGCAGACCATCACCGAACTGAACGCCCAGTTGGAATCCAGCTGCAGCGGCGCGCAAATCGGTGTACTGACAGTAGAATACACAGGCAATGATTCCACAGAGGATTACGCCACACAGGCTTTCAACGCCTGGGGTATCGGTTCGTCCTCCAACAATAACGGTGTTCTGATCCTGCTTGTGATGGAGTCGGCACAGTATGCGGACGGCGACTACTACCTGACCTATGGCGACGGCTTCCGCAACACCACGCTGGCAAAGCAGTCCAGCGCCATCGCCCAGACCATGGAAGACCAGTTCGCCGCAAAGAATTATGACGGCGCGGTGACCACCTGTGCCCGCAACGTGGCAAACACCATCGCGGATATTTACGGAGTCAGCCTTTCCGGCGGCAACGGCAGCACCGTGCAGCCCGGCTATCAGGGCGGGCAGAGCAGCGGCGGCAGCACCCTGACCGACATCCTGACCCTTGTGGTCAGCGTTGTGCTGCTCATCGTCATTATCCGGTCGATGGCCTATGTTTTTGCCAGCCCCTGCGGCTGGCTGTGGTGCTTCGGTGGGCCGCGGCCTCCCCGTGGACGGCGGCGCGGCCCGCATAACCCGCCGCCCCCGCCGGGCGGCTTCTACGGCGGCTTTGGCGGCATGGGCGGCGGCTCCTTCGGGGGAGGTGCCGGGCGCGGCAGCTTTGGCGGCGGCTTCGGTGGCATGGGCGGTGGTTCCAGCCATGGCGGCGGCGGTGGCCGTGGGCGGTAATGAGAATAAAAAGAGAAAGGCGGTGGCTTTACCACTGCCTTTCTCTTTTTTACGCCTTTTATCGTGAATGGAATTCATTTGACAAAACAATTTTTGTAACTTATACTGGATGACATCACGAAAAATAAAGGAAGTATCTGTCATGCTGACTCTGGATAAGATCTACCACGCCGCCTTTGTGCTGAAGGACGTAGCGCGCAAGACCGACCTCATCGAAGCCCCCAAGCTGTCCAAGGACTGCCAGCTGTACCTTAAGACCGAGAACCTGCAGGCCACCGGCAGCTTTAAGGTGCGGGGCGCTTACTATAAAATCAGCCAGCTTTCCGAGGAGGAGAGCGCCAAGGGCGTCATTGCCTGCTCTGCGGGCAACCATGCGCAGGGTGTGGCGCTGGCGGCTACCCGGCGCGGCATCCGCAGCATCGTCTGTATGCCGGACGGCGCACCCCTGATGAAGGTGGAAAACACCAAAAATCTGGGCGCGGAGGTCTGCCTTGTGCCCGGCACCTACGACGAAGCCCACGACAAGGCCGTGCAGCTGCAAAAGGAGTACGACATGACCTTTATCCACCCCTACGATGACGAGCAGGTCATCGCCGGGCAGGGTACCATCGGCTTGGAGATCCTTGACCAGCTGCCGGATGTGGACGCTGTGGTGGTGCCGGTGGGCGGCGGCGGACTGATCTCCGGCATTGCCTTTGCCATCAAGACCCTGCGCCCGGAGGTCAAGGTGTACGGCGTACAGGCCGAGGGTGCCCCCAGTATGTACCGCAGCCTGCACGAGCACAAGTACCAGACCCTGAAATCTGCTTCCACCTTTGCGGACGGCATTCAGGTCAAGACCCCGGGCGAGCTGACCTACCAGCTGTGCGAGCAGTATGTGGACGATATCGTCACCGTGACCGAGGACGAGACGGCGGCGGCCATCCTCTCCCTGATGGAGAACCAGAAGCTGGTGGCCGAGGGTGCAGGCGCTGTGCCGGTGGCGGCGGTGCTGTTCCACAAGCTGCCGGTAGAGGGCAAAAAGGTGGCCTGCGTCATCTCCGGCGGCAACATTGATGTGAATATCCTGAACCGCGTTATCACCCGCGGCCTTGTGATGAGCGGCCGCAAGGCAAATCTGACCATCGCACTGGAGGACAAACCCGGCCAGCTGAAAAAGGTGGCCGAGGTGGTGTCCCGCTGCGGCAGCAACGTGGTGTCGGTGCAGCACGATGGCTCCGACCCCAATATGCCCATTTCCAGCTGCTTCCTCAAGCTGACGCTGGAGACCCGCGATGCCGCCCAGATCGAGCAGATCCGCACAGAGCTGACGAAGGCCGGTTTCCAGCTGGTCAGCGAGCGGGTGTAAACTTCATCGTTTGCAAGAGTGAAAACCTTCCCCCGGACGGGGGAAGGTGGATGCGAACGGAGTGAGCAGACGGATGAGGGCACAGGCAAGCAGCGGCTTACGGGAAATTACCCCCTCATCTGGCTCTATCCGAAGAAAAAAGCGAATTTGTTCTAAACCTGATGTAATATAAAGGAGAAAATATACCATGAAAGTCGTATCTACCGCCAACGCACCTGCCGCCATCGGCCCTTACAGTCAGGCACTGGATCTGGGCAATATGGTGTTTGTTTCCGGGCAGCTCCCGGTAGACCCCGCCACCGGCACCATGGCCGATACCGTGGAGCAGCAGGCCGCACAGAGCCTTGCCAACCTGAAAGCGATTCTGGCCGAGGCGGGGCTTTCCATGAACAACGTGGTCAAGACGGTGATCTTTCTGGCCGACATCAACGATTTTGCCGCAGTGAACGCAGAGTACGCCAAGGCCTTTGCCGAGCCGTTCCCCGCCCGCAGCTGCGTGCAGGTGGCAGCCATCCCCAAGGGCGCAAAGCTGGAGATTGAGTGCATCGCCGTGCGGGACTGAGCGAATAAAGATAGGAAAAACGGGACGCCGAAGCATCTGCGGATGCTTTGGTGTCCCGTTTTTTGATAACGCTTAAAACTGGTGCATTTACTTCTGCACCCCGGCCTCGCATTGCTCGATGAACTGCTTGGCCACCCGGGGGCTGCGGCCGCCGGCACGCAGGGCAAAGGCCTCGGCCTTGAGCAGCAGCTGCTCGGTGGGCATCTGGATGTTGTGCTGCTTTGCCAGCTCCTCCAGAATGGTCTCGAACCGTGCCTTTTCCGGCCGCTGGAAGGTGACCGTCAGGCCGAACCGGGCGGAAAGGCTCATCAGCTCCTGCCGGGTGTCGGCTTCGTGGATGTCGTCGCCGGTGCGGTCTGAGAGAGTCTCCTTGATGAGGTGGCGGCGGTTGGAGGTGGCGTACACCGCAATGTTCTGGGCACGGCCGCCTACGCTGCCCTCCAAAATGGCCTTCAGGGCGGCAAAGTTGTCGTCGTTGGCGGTAAAGCTCAGGTCGTCGATGAACAAAATGAACTTGAGCGGGTTTGCCGCCAGCTTATCCATCAGGTCGGGGATCTGGTACAGCTGGTTCTTTTTTACCTCTACCAGCCGCAGTCCCTCGGGCGCAAACTCGTTGGCAATGGCCTTTACCGCGCTGGATTTGCCGGTACCGGCGTCACCGTACAGCAGCACATTGTTGGCGGGCATCCCGGCTAGCAGTGCCTTTGTGTTGGCGATCACCTTTTCCCGCTCCTTCTCGTAGCCTGGCAGCTCGGAAAGGCGCTGCGGGTCGGGGTATTTTACCGGCACAAGCTGGCCGTTCTCCACCGTGAATACATGGTGCTTTGCAAACATACCGTAGCCCTTTTTGCCCACCTCGCTCATGCGCTGGGCGTAGGCGGCGGCAAGGTCAAGCTCACAGGTCTGCCACCGGGGCAGGAACGCCAACTCCGGCCGCTGCGCCTGCTCCGAGTAGGCGGTCTGAAACAGCTCGTCCAGCGTCAGCCCGCACAGCTGCTGCAAAAACTGCAGCTCGCTGTCCAAGGCGCTTTGCAGCAGCGCGTCCAGCTGCCCGGCGGCGGCCTGCCGCACGCAGATGGTCTCGGCCTCCAGCACAGCATTGCTCAGGTAGCTGCCCCAGTTGGTGGTGTACTCGAACAAAGCGGCCTCAAAGGCGGCTACGGCATCGCACACCGGGCCGTAGGAGGTGCTGCCGGCTTCCATGCGGTCGGTCAGGTCTAAAAGCTTTGCCACAACAGGGTCGTTCAGCAGGGCGCGGAACACAACAAGCCCATGCAGATGGGCATTCCATTCTCTCAGTTTCATAGGTCGATCCCTTTTCCTCTCCATTGGCACATACCCTACAAAACGCAGGTACGCGGATATCAAAAGTATACAGCGGTTCGGGCGGGGATGCAAGGGGTGTTAAAAATGCTTCATCTTTGGGGTGATTCAGGTTACAAATTGTCGATTGACAAAAGCCCGGTTTATAGTATAATTTACATCAACAAATGCGCAGATGGGAAAAAGTACCACACGATCCCCACTGTTCAGAGAGCTGCCGTCTGGTGCAAGGCAGTCAGCGTTTCGTGCGGAAAATCATCCCGGAGCAGCCTGCCCAACGGGTGCAAACCCCTGTAAGCAGCGCCGGTTGCAGCCGTTACCGTGCAGGGCTTTGTTGGAAGCCCGTGAGAGGGTGTGCACAGCACGCCAACGAGAGTGGTACCGCAGAGAGCTTGATGTTACAAGGTCTTTGTCTCTTGAAGAAAGCAGGGGACAAGGGCTTTTTCTTTTTCAAAAGCTCTCCCCGGGGGAATGGATAAGAAGTGGAACAGGAATAGGAGCAACACCATGCAGTTGAATGGTTCTCAGATCTTTGTAGAGGTCCTGTGCGAGCAGGGAGTGGACACTCTTTTTGGCTACCCCGGCGGCGCTGTGCTGAACCTTTACGACGAGCTGTATAAGAATGCCGACCGCATCACCCATGTGCTTACCGCCCACGAGCAGGGCGCAGCCCATGCTGCGGACGGCTACGCCCGCGCCACCGGCCGCACCGGCGTGGTGCTGGCTACCAGCGGCCCGGGTGCCACCAATCTGGTCACCGGCATTGCCACCGCCTATATGGACTCGGTGCCCATGGTGGCCTTTACCGGCAACGTGCCCACCAGCAGCATCGGCAAGGACGGCTTTCAGGAAGCTTACATCGAGGGCATTACGGTGCCCATCACAAAGCATAACTTCACGGTGCGCCGGGTAGAGGACTTGGCTGACACCATGCGGGCAGCCTTCCGCATTGCGCAGAGCGGCCGCAAGGGCCCGGTGCTGGTGGATATCCCCAAGGACGTGACTGCAGCAGTGTGCGAGTTCACCCCCAAGCAGCCGGAGCCTATCCGCACCGTGACTACCTATAATGAGGAGCAGGTGCACTGGGCGGCAGACCTCATCAACGCCGCACAGCGTCCGCTGGTGTACTTTGGCGGCGGCGTGCGCAGCGCAGCCAGCTGCCAGCCGTTGCGGGATCTGCTGCACAAGGCGGAGATTCCCGCAACCTACACCCTGATGGCCGCAGGCGTTGTGCCCTACGGCGACCCGATGAATCTGGGGATGCTGGGGATGCACGGCTGCTACACCTCCAACCGGGCGGTGGCAGAGTGCGATGTGCTCATCGCGGTGGGTACCCGCTTTTCCGACCGCGTGGCGCTGAACCCCAAGACCTTTGCCAAAAACGCCACCATCATCCAGATCGATATTGACGCCAGCGAGCTGGGCAAGAACGTGGATGTGGATCTTTCCATCGTGGGCGATGCAGCCTATGTACTGAACGCCATGCTGCCCCAGATCAAGCCCGCCAAGCACCCGGAATGGATGAAGATGATCCAGAGCTGGCAGGCACAGGATTACCACCCCGTGTCTGACCCCACCCGGCTGATGCCCCATCAGGTCATCGGCGAGGTGTGCAACCAGTGCGGCCCCGACGCCGTGTATGTTACCGACGTGGGTCAGCACCAGATGTGGGCGGCGCAGTACCTGCGCCACACCAAGAGCCGTGGCTTTATCACCAGCGGCGGCCTTGGCACCATGGGCTTTGGCTACGGCGCTGCCATTGGTGCCCAGATGGCACTGGGACGCCAGCAGCGTGTGGTGATGTTTACTGGTGACGCCTCCTTCCACATGAACCTGAACGAAGCCTGCACCGCTGTCAGCTACGAGCTGCCCATCATCACGGTCATCTTCAATAACTCGGTGCTGGGCATGGTGCGCCAGTGGCAGACCAGCTTTTACGGCAAGCGTTACAGCCAGACCGACCCCCACCGCAAGACCGATTTTGTCAAGCTGGCAGACGGCTTTGGCCTGAAGGGCTACCGCTGCACCAATCTGCCGGAGTTTCAGGAAGCCTTTGCAGATGCCTTGCAGCAGAAAGGCCCCACTTGGATCGAGTGCATCATTGACAAGGACGAAAAGGTGCTGCCCATGATCCCCGGCGGCGGCGATATCAACGACATCATCATGGAATAAGGAGGACACAGCATCATGAAATCTGATCAGCGCAGGGTCATCAGCCTGCTGGTGGACAACCAGAGCGGCGTTCTGGCCCGGGTGTCCAGCCTGTTCTGCCGCCGCGGCTTCAATATCGACAGCCTTACGGTGTCCGCCACCAACGACCCGGCAGTCAGCCGCATCACAGTGACCATTACCAGCGATGAAAAGGCCTTGCAGCAGCTGGTATTGCAGACCGAGCGGCTGGAAGTCACCCGGCAGGTGTTCGTGCTGGACAGCGAAAAAGCGCTGGAGCGGGAGCTGCTGCTGCTCAAGGTGGAATCGGACGTGCACAACCGCACAGAGCTGCGGGAGATCGCCTGCATCTACAAGGCAAAGATCATCGATCTTTCCCCGGACAGCATGGTGTTTGAGTTGATCGGCCGGCCGGACAAGCTGGACGCATTTTTGAAAATGTTCGAGGGCTACAACATCCTTGAGCAGTGCCGCACCGGCGTTACTGCACTGGAGCGCGGCGGGATGCACCAGCATATCCAGAAGCCGCCGCAGGAGGTGCGCTCCGTCCAGCTGCCCCCGCCGGGCGCAAGACGGGCATAATTACATTGCTTTTCCGCTCAGGGTGAGCGAAAGATAGAACAGAGCATACAAGACCGGAAGATAAACCAACCAGTTAATGTAAAAGGAGACTAACGATTATGGCTATCAAGAAATACTACGATTCCGACTGCAACCTCGGCGTGCTGGACGGCAAGACCGTCGCTGTCATCGGCTTCGGCAGCCAGGGTCATGCACACTCTGAGAATCTGGCTGAGAGCGGCGTCAACGTTGTGGTCGGCCTGCGCAAGGGTTCTGCTCACTGGGCAAAGGCTTCTGAGTTCGCTGCCACCCATGACAACTTCAAGGTCATGGAGGTGGAAGAGGCTGCCAAGGCCGGCGATGTTGTCATGATGCTGGTGCCCGATGAGCTGTGCGCCGATATCTACAACACCCAGGTTGCTCCCTACATGACCGAGGGCAAGGCACTGGCCTTTGCACACGGCTTCAACATCCACTTCAAGACCATCACCGCGCCCAAGAACGTGGACGTCATCATGATCGCTCCCAAGGGCCCCGGCCACATCGTGCGCCGCCTGTACACCGAGGGCGAGGGCTGCCCCTCTCTGATCTGCGTGGAGCAGGACTACACCGGTAAGGCCAAGGATATCGCACTGGCTTATGCTTCCGGCATCGGCGCAGGCCGTGCAGGCATTCTGCAGACCACCTTCAAGGAGGAGACCGAGACCGATCTGTTCGGCGAGCAGGCCGTGCTGTGCGGCGGTGTTTCCGAGCTGATCCACGCCGGCTTCGATACGCTGGTGGAGGCCGGCTACGAGCCCGAGATGGCCTACTTTGAGACCTGCCACGAGATGAAGCTGATCGTTGACCTGATCAACGAGGGCGGCTTCTCCAAGATGCGCTACTCCATCTCCAACACTGCCGAGTACGGCGACTACCGCACCGGCAAGCGCCTGATTACCGAGGAGACCCGCAAGGAGATGAAGAAGGTTCTGACCGAGATCCAGGACGGCACCTTTGCTTCTGAGTTCCTGACCGAGATGAGCCCCAAGGGCGGCCGCAAGGTGCACTTCCTTGCCAAGCGCCGTATGGAGGCTGAGCTGCCCATCGAGAAGGTGGGTGCTGAGCTGCGCAGCATGATGAGCTGGCTGAAGAAGTAAGAGGAGAACCCTCTCAGGCCGCCTTTCGGCGGCAGCTCCCCCGAAAGGGGGAGCTTTTGTTGAAAAGGGAGCCTTATAGCTTCTCCGCGAAAACCTCTCCCCCTCGGGAGAGGTGGCACGGCGCAGCCGTGACGGAGAGGGTTTTATCAGAAAAGAGGATTTGCAATGAGAAGTGACAACGTGACCAAAGGCTCGGAGCGCGCGCCCAACCGCAGCCTGTTTTATGCGCTGGGCTATACCCCGGAGGAGCTGGAGCGCCCGCTCATCGGCGTAGTGAGCGCCCACAGCGAGATCGTGCCCGGGCACATGAATCTGGACAAGATCGCCGATGCCGTCAAGGCCGGTGTGCAGATGGCAGGCGGCACGCCCATCCTGATCCCCGCCATCGGCGTATGCGACGGCATCGCCATGGGTCATGTGGGCATGAAGTACTCTCTGGCCTCCCGCGAGCTGATCTGCGACAGCGTGGAAACCATGCTGATGGCACACCAGCTGGACGGCCTTGTGCTGGTGCCCAACTGCGATAAGATCGTGCCCGGCATGGTAATGGCAGCGGTGCGCATGGATGTGCCCGCTGTGGTCTGCTCCGGCGGCCCTATGCTGGCCGGTACTTACGGCGGCGAGGAAGTGAGCCTTTCCAAAATGTTCGAGGCCGTGGGTGCTTATAAGGCCGGTATGATCACCGACGAGCAGCTGGAGGACTGCACCTGCAACTGCTGCCCCAGCTGCGGCAGCTGCTCCGGTATGTACACTGCCAACAGCATGAACTGCCTGTGCGAAGCCATCGGCATCGCCCTGCCCGGCAACGGCACCATCCCGGCTGTGTACTCCAAGCGCCTGCAGCTGGCAAAGCACGCCGGTATGGCTGTGATGGAGATGGTGCGCAAGGGCATCACCGCACGCCAGATCATCAACGAGCGCTCCATCCGCAACGCGCTGACCTGTGATATGGCGCTGGGCTGCTCCACCAACACGGTGCTGCACCTGCTGGCTATCGCCTACGAGGCCGGTGTGCCCATCGACCTGAAGCTGTTCAACGAGATCAGCGCCAAGACCCCCAACCTTTGCCATTTGGCACCGGCAGGCCCCACCCATATGCCGGATCTGTACGCAGCGGGCGGCATCCCGGCGGTGCAGGCAGAGCTGGCAAAGAAGGGCTTGCTGGATCTGGATGTGCCCACCGTCACCGGCAAGACCCTTGGCGAGAACATCAAGGGTGCCCATATCCTGAACGAAAAGGCCATCCGTCCCATCGAGAACCCCTACTCCCAGACCGGCGGTCTGCAGATCCTGTGGGGCAACATTGCCCCGGACGGGTGCGTTGTCAAGCGCAGCGCCGTCGCCCCGGAGATGCAGCAGCATTCCGGCCCGGCGCGGGTGTTCAACAGCGAAGAGGAAGCCATTGCCGCTATCTACGCGGGCAAGATCGTCCCGGGCGATGTGGTGGTCATCCGCTACGAAGGCCCCAAGGGCGGCCCGGGTATGCGGGAGATGCTCAACCCCACCTCTGCGCTGGCAGGCATGAAGCTGGATAAGACGGTTGCTCTTATCACGGATGGCCGCTTCTCCGGTGCATCCCGCGGCGCTGCCATTGGCCACGTCAGCCCGGAAGCAGCTTCCGGCGGCCCTATCGGCCTGATCGAGGAAGGGGATACCATTTCCATTGATATCCCCAACGCCTCCATCACGCTGGAGGTCAGCGATGCAGTGCTGGCCGAGCGCAAGGCAAAGTACGTTGCGCCCGAGCCCAACATCAAGACCGGCTGGCTGAGCCGTTACGCCCGCATGGTCACCAGTGCAAATCTGGGTGCAGTGCTGAAATAAACGTAACGAAAGCGCCTGTTGTGCGGATGCACAACAGGCGCTTTTGTCACTCTCCGTATTTCATGAGCATGGCGCGGACGGTGAGGAAGATGATCTTCCAGTCCACCCAGAAGCTGCGCTCCTGGATGTATTTCATATCCAGCGCCACCCACTCGTCAAAGCTCATCTCGTTACGGTGGGGTGCGATTTGCCAGTAGCAGCTCAGTCCGGGGGTGACGTACAGCCGCTGGCGCTGGTAGTCGCTGTACAGCTCTACCTCCCGGGGCAGTGCGGGGCGCGGCCCCACGATGCTCATATCGCCCTGCAGCACGTTGAGCAGCTGTGGCAGCTCGTCCAGACTGGTCTTGCGCAGAAAACGTCCCACCCGGGTAATGCGGGGGTCGCCCTTGATCTTGAACACCGGGCCGTCCATCTGGTTCTGGCTCAGCAGCTCATTCAGCTGCTCCTCGGCGTCCGGGCACATGGTACGAAACTTATACAGCCAGAACAGCTTGCCGTCCCGTCCTACCCGCCGCTGCCGGAAAATAGCTCCGTCTCCGGGGCTGTCCAGCACGATGGCAAGGCTGATCAGCAGTGCCAGCGGCGCAAGCAGGATCAGCGCCAGCAGGGAGAATACGATGTCCTGTGCACGCCGCAGCACCCAGTAACGCCGGTGGCTGCGCAGCGTCTTTTCCCGGTCGATAGAAATTTGCGGGGCGGCGCTGATTGTTGACTCCATGCAATGACCCACTCCTGCCTGTAAAATGTGTAGAATCTTTACATTATTTTAACATAAAACAGGACGCAATTCAACCGGATGAAGCGCGGCGGGCGGGGGACAGTAAGCCTGCTGAAAAAAAGTGAAAAAAGGTGGTTGACAAAACCCTTTTCTCATGCTAAAATAAACAAGTCGTCCGGCGCACGGATGCACAACAACTGAATATGGGCGTGTTCCCGAGTGGCCAATGGGGACAGACTGTAAATCTGCTGCTTTCAGCTTCGGTGGTTCGAATCCACCCGCGCCCACCAAACAAGAAAAATCCGAACCTGTTTCCGATTGGAGAAGGGTTCGGATTTTTCGTTTTCTTCGGGTTTGAGAATGAAGGCTCCCGTGGACGGCGTAAAACTCCGATACCTTGTCACAGATCGTAACCACACAATAAGCGTTTGGAGGACACGATGATGAAGTACGATGCAAGAGCCTGTTCGTTCAACATGGATACCGGATGCGTGGAGTTGACTCTCCAAGATGGGAGAAAAATTTCCATTGACTGCACCGGGGTCGAGGATGCGCTGGATGTTACCATGGCGTAGCAAACAGAACTGGACTACCTAATCTATAACGACCCGCTGGCGTATGCAGAGCTGATTCTGAACGGTGCCCCAGAGGAATATTTGAAAAATGCAGCCGGGAGCCATGGGTTAGAAGATTAAGGGCAAAAAAATAAGAGGTGTGCCCAAGCGGACACACCCCGGTAAGAAACATCTATGTAAAGCAGGGCGTTCCCTTCTCTGGGAGCGTCCTGCTGTTTTTATGCTGCAACAGGCAATGCTTGTAGAGATTCCTGCTCTTTCAGCCATTCTTCGTATTCACGCTGGCCTTCCTCGCTGTTGAAAAACTCAACCATGGAGGGATAAAAGCAACGTGCAAGGGTCTTGATTGCTTCATCCGGGTAGCCGGATTTGTTTAACTTCTTCTTTTTGTTCAAATGGTATCCTCCGAAAATCAAAGTTCCATATCCTGACCACGCTTGCGGTTTTTCTGCGGCACATTCATGGTGCGCTCCTGCTTGGGAGCAAGAATCTTTTCCAGAAAACCGCGCACCAGTTCAGGAGCACGGTGGAGAGCATCCAGATAGGGTTTCACGTCGTACCACAGGTCGTGGTACTTGTTGCTCCAACGAACGGCCTCCTTCTTGGCCGTGGAAAGTTCTTCTTTCAGGCGACGGTTCTCCACGTCCATCATATAGCCGTGGTCAGCCTGTTTTTTCAGTTTGGAAAATTCTTCTTCGGTCAGCGAGTAGTTGCCGAGAAAGGTGCGCTTGCCGATATAATCCAGATCACGCGCATGAATGAGGGCTTCTTTTGTGAGCGTGGCCTTTTTCTGCACAGCGGCAAGTTCCTTTTCGGTCTTGGAGAGGGTTTTGTTGGTTTGGATGAGGTGCTGCTCTTTCTGGTCAATCTGGGCGGTCAGGCTGTCCAGCCGTTCCTGCTCCCGTTGAACTTTGAACTGGGTGACGGTCAGGTGTTCTTCGGTGCTGCCACGTTCGCCGCGCTCTATATCGGTGTACCCGGCAGCGCGCATAAAATTGAAGAAGTTGTCCTGCAAGACGCTGTACGACTTCTTCAGGATAGGCTTGCCGTTCTTTTGCAAAACAGGCTTTCCCGATTCGTCCAGCAGAGGTTTGGATGCCCACTTCTTGCTCCGGCTGACCTGCATGACAGTCTCCTTGACGGTGCCGACCAGTGCCTTGTCCTTGCAGCGTTTCGACCACAGGATCTGCTTTTCCACCACAGGTACATAGACCACATGGAGGTGGTAGTGGTAAACTTCGCGGCCTAATGCTTCGGTCATGGCACGGTTGATCTCATCGGCGTGCATGACTGCCGAGAGGATATACTGCTCACCGCCCACGATTTGAACGGCAGCTTGGTAGGCATCCTCATAGAACTGCTTGGCGAACTCGTAGCCGCCGTGGTTGTCAAAGTAGGCCGAGTTGACATCAAAGACAAGCTCGCAGTAATGGGTGGCATCCGGCTTCAAGCCGCGCGTGGAGATGGTTCCGGCGGCTTCCAGTTGGGCGAATAGGTCGGTGTAGCTGGCAGTTGGCTTTTTGAAGTGGACGTTCCATGCAGTGCGCTGGGGGATAATGTCGGGGTTCCGATAGCTGTCCTTTTCACGCTCATTGTGCTGCTGGGTGTTGCCAACGGCCTTGTCCGAAACGGCGAGATTCCGGACACTGGTGCGGTCAACGCCATCGTTTCTTGCCAAAGGGCATCCCTCCTTTCAAGGTTCATCGAAAGGTGACGGGGAACGAAGATGCACTTCTTCGGAAGTGTAATAACCCACTATAACACTTTCATCCCTATGGGCTGCAAAGTGTAGTGGGCTCTTCGAGGACTCTCCGAGGGGGAACGCCTCCTGCGGGAGAGCTACAATCAAGTTCGCACAATGCGAACTTGATTGCTCCGTACGCATCTGAAAAAATTGCGTACGGACTTCAAATAACCTGTACGGTTCGTACGACGTACGGAAATGCGAAATATAAACGATAACACGTCTTAATTTGCTTTAATTCGCCGTACAGGTGCGTACAAGTACAGACCGTACAGGTTGTACGAACTTCTTCCGTAAAAAAATGCACTTTTTACGGACAGGGGTGGACAAGCGGCTCGACGCCTACAAAACCCCGCACCCTGCGGCCACCGGGCAGGTAGATGTTGTTGGTGGCTTCAAGGTTGTAGCGGCGGTCATTCTGGCGCAGTTCTGCGCTGAAACGGATGGCAGATACGCTGTGGCAGGCGTTATCTTCGCACCACAGTTTGTAGATTTCATAGAAATCTTTGGAACTGATGGAGTAGTCTGCCTTAAAGCGGAAATAGCCCTCGGACTCCATGAAGTCGATGACATTGTTGCTGCTGCGCTTGATGGTGTCCACGTTGGCGGCGGCTCGTTCGCTGACCGTGAAGCGGAAATCGTTCTGCACCAGCCGGTGCAGTCCTTCCAGACACCACAGCAGGATGCCCTCCAACTCGGCGCACATCTTCTCCACAAGGAAAGGGTCATCCGTGCGGTCGGCAGGCTTGTCCTTGGTGGTCAGGATGAGCTGGCGGCGAAAGAAGCCATCCGAATGGTCATACAGTGAGGTCAGCGCACCGTTGCCAAAGCAGAGGAACCGGGCGTAAATATCCCGCTGGTAGCTCTGGACACCCTTGCGCTCCAAGTCCAGCTTGGCTTCGGCGGTCACGATGGTCTTGATATAATTGGTCTTGGGCAGAGCGTTCATGTCCATGTCATCGTCGATCATCAGCAGGCGGCGTTCCAGATCGGCACGGGCAAAGCGGTTGTTTTCCACTTTCTGGACGCTGCCGTTGCTGGCGGCATCCCCCATGAGCCGTTTCAGCACCAGCCCGATGCGGGACTTTCCCTCGCCGCCTTTGCCAACGATGAGCATCATCTTCTGTCCCTTGGTGCTGGGGATCAGGCAGTAGCCCAAATACTCCTGCAAGGTGGGGATGTCGGCATCGTCCAGCAGCTCGTGCAGGAAGGTCAGCCAGCGGTCCGGGCTGGGGGCTTTGGGGGCGTACTTCACCGGCAGGCGGTTCTGGCAGAACAGGCGGCTTTCCTGAAAAGAGCCGTCCGGCAGATGGTACACGCCGTTCTGGAGGTGGATGCAGTCCTGCTCGATGGGGAACGGGTCGGAAAAAGCCAGCAGCTTGATGGTCTCCAGAATGTTGGTGACCTTTTTGGACAGGCCAGAGGTGACATATTCCTCGATGTTCTCCAAGATGCGCTGCTTGATCTCGCTTTCGTCTTCCACCGGGCCGTCCAGCGTGTACAGCGTACCGTTGACGCATTTCAGCGGCCACTGTTCCAGAAAGGCACGGCCAAACTGGACTTCATCGATCTTCTTACCGTTGTACCAGTCCGGCCATAAAGGGTTGCGGGAAATGTTTTTCTTCATGTGGTGGTTCTCCTTTAGGAAAGTGAAGTGGTAGGTCTCACGGTGAGACCTACCACTTCAGGTGAATAAATTATCAGGCGCACTTTGCCAGAGCAAGGCGGTCGGTGCGCTCCTCCAGCATCAGCAGGTACGACCCGGACAGCAGCTGTGCGGCGGCAGCGGCTTTCTGCTGGGGTGTCCCAAATGCAACGCAGTCCGTCAGGTGCTCGACGGTCTCGGTCATGTGGAGAGCTTCCACGAACCGCTCGTCCAGCGGCTCCTCCGGGGTGGTGGGCTTGTAGCGCTCTCGCCAGTCGTGCAGCAGGTCGAGATAATCGGTCAGCACCCGCAGGCAGTAGGCGATGTCTGCCCACTGCTCGTCTGTCAGGCCACGCTTGGGCGGCGGCAGAGCGATGGCATTGGCGGGCGGCTTGTCCGGGTCGATCCCGAAATCGTGTGCGAGCTTCTCGGCGGCTTGCCGGGGGTTCAGGTCGAACAGCTTGGCGGTGAGGTCGATGGCATCGCCGTTGACTCCACAGCCAAAGCAGTAATAATAGGTGTCGTTCAGCATCATACTGGGGTGGTTGTCGGAGTGGAACGGACAGCACACCATGCCATGGCGGTCGGGCTCCATGCCGTACATCTCTCCCGCCTGCCGAACGGTGATGGCGGACTTGACAGTTTGATACAGGCTCAAGGGCATTCCTCCTTTGTGTTGTGTACTGCACCAGAGTACCCCGTGTGGGAACTCTGGTGTTTTTTGCCTTGTGCCTGAATATACGGAAAATTTTGCAGGAAAGGCGAAAAAGCGGCAGAACTGCAACGGAAAAAGAAAAATGCCCTTGCTGGTTGCAGGATTGCAACAGCAAGGGCGGAGAAGAAACCGTATATTGAACAAAACGGCAGAGCGTATTATAATGAGGAAAAAGCTCAAAAAGGAGGGCCGACTTCATGGCACAGGAATATCTGCCCGCACCGTCCAACGTCCGTCTTGCGGACTTGATGAAAGAGCACAACATCAGCCAACCGGAGCTTGCCAAGGAAATCGGCTGCTCCAAGAGCACCATCAGCCGTTTTATCAGCGGTGCAAAAGGGACCCTGACCCATGAGCAGGTGCTGAAA
This sequence comes from Faecalibacterium sp. IP-1-18, assembly GCF_023347355.1. NCBI lineage: Bacteria > Bacillati > Bacillota > Clostridia > Eubacteriales > Oscillospiraceae > Faecalibacterium > Faecalibacterium sp. IP-1-18. The sequence goes on along the minus strand of NZ_CP094472.1, from coordinate 2,395,199 downwards.
ATTGCAAGGCTGTTTAACGTGTCCACGGATTTTTTGCTGGGAGAAACCAACATCCCTGACCGCAAGAATTATGACATTGCAGAGCTGGGGCTGTCCGTTGAAGCCGCAAAGAACCTCTACACAGGGCGTGTCAATACAGAGGTGGTCAATCTGCTGCTGGAAAACGCCCGCTTTGCAGAGCTTACATACCGTATGGCGTAGTATTTTGATGATACCTTTGCGTCTGGTATCGCGGCACAGAACGCCATGTTCACGACATTGAGCACCTTGCTGCGCACAAAGGTCAAGACCCCAGAAGCAACCAAGGCCGCCAAAGACATCAGCCTTCGGAGAAAGCCGGTGTATCAGAGCGACCTTGACGACATTGAGATGTACTTTATGGCGGCGGTCAAGGAAATCAAAAAGGGCATCGGGAGCCATTACGCCGAACAGGAAGCACTAAGCAAGAAAGTGGCCGAGAAAATGTTCAACGAGCTGACCAAAGGACAGGATGTACAGCGTCCGAACATCACGGCAGAACAGGTGGTCGATGTAGTGCTGGACAGCGTTTCTGACATGGAGGGTGCTACCCCGGAAACGCTGGAACAGTTGCGCAGTGGTCTGCTTGGGGTCATGCAATCACAGGGAAACGCCCATGAAGCAGACGAATGAGCGGCTTTGCGCCCTTGCCCAGCAGGGCGATACTGCGGCATTGGACAGCCTGATCGAGAACAACAAGTCCTTTATCGGCAAGGTGGCAAACGACCTCTTCCGCAGCATGAATCTGGCACAGTCCGGCCTGAACCTTGACACGGACGATTTGAAACAGGCGGGCAATCTGGGCTTATGGAAAGCTGTGCCGAAGTTCGATGCAGCGCGCGGCATGAAGTTCCTGACCTATGCGGCTCCTGCCATCCGCAACGCCATGATGGACATGGTGCGGGATGCCTTTGCCGCTTTTGAGCAGCGGATGGTAACGGAGGACAAGGACGGTATCTGCTGCCAGCGCGTTTCGCTGGACGATGTTCTGCCGGGAGAGGAACAACTGCGGCACATCGAAGCCATAGCCGACCCTTATGCCATGCAGCCGCAGAGTATTATGGAAGAGCAGGAATCGCGCCGGGAACTGTACGATGGCCTGAAACGGCTGACCCAACGGGAGCAGACCTATCTGCTGTACCGCTATGGCTTCACCGATGGCGAGGAACATCCGCTGATTGGCACGGCGATATACTTTCACCTGACAAAAGGCCGCGCCAAAAAGACCGAGGAACAGGCCATGGATAACCTGTGGCTGGAACTGCCGTGGTGGTTTATCTGAGTGAAAAGAAAAATCGTGATTGTGCTACAAGTTTTCTGGAAATTTATGTGCAGATATACGATTTTGAGGAATTTTGTAGACGGATGAAACAAAATAGGATTAAATCTAAGTATCTAAGGAACGTTGATTTCACGAAGCTGCTGATTACCGACTGTAGGATTTGAGGAGGATGCCGTTTTATGAAAATTACACGAGATAAAATGTTTTTTTCAAAAGATCTTATTCATACACTGGCATATGTCGGAATGTTCGTGGCGGCAATTATATCGGTTGGAGCGTGTAAGTCTGGTATTTGGGTGGCTGCGATATTAGCATGGATTGTAGCAGGTATAATTATCGGATTGGCGATTATTTCCGACTATAAAAAGGCAGAACTTTTGAAAAATGGAACAAGAATCATCGGAAAGGTTACAGCAACAAAACGAGTACATATAAAATTTCATATGAGTACCTACCACCTTGCCGATGAAGATGTAATCTATCCATATGTGGTACATTATCAGTATAAAGTTAAAGGTGAAACCTATAATGGAAAGTCGCAGTGGTTTTGGTTCAATCCATGTATTCCGAAAGGGGCACCAATAAAAATTCTAGTAGACCCAAAGAATCCGGCCCGAAGTACAGTTCTCAAACCAGAAAGCTAAAGATGGCTTTCAATCGAGGTAAAACAAAAAGTTTATCCTTATAGCGTGTTTATTTAAAAGAAGATTGCGATTGTGCTACAAATTTTCAGAAAATTTATGTGCATCTATACGATTTTGGAAAATTTTGTGGACAGATGAAATAAAACAGACTTAACTTTCGTTGTTTTAATAAAGATTTGTAAGAAATTCTTTTAGAATGTATATAGGAGGTCTTTTTATGTTAGAGCAGTTTTTCAAATCGCAAGTTGCAGCTGTTTCTGACCCTTACCAGTGCAATCGTATCACGGATGCGTTGGCGGCGGCTGGAATCAAATTCTATTGCAAAACCAAAGATGTCAATCGCCGTAATACGTTCGATCAGGCAAGAATTGGATCTTTAGGCATAAAACCGAAGTATGTCACAGAGATATTTGTGGACAAAGAAAATGCGGACATGGCACTACATATTGTACATAGCCTATGACATGGTATTGGTATGAAGTAAAGTTTTAGATGTCGGAGAATCTGAAATCATGTATGACAATAGACAAAATAACCGATTTAGCATATTCATCGGTGCTATTGTAGTAAGCCTACTTGTTCTTATCACAGGATGCTCATCTGCCCAAAAGGAAATCAATACAGACGAGCCAATCACAGAGGATAGCTCAAATCCAGTTACGTTAACAGTCTACCTTACGGCTCACTATGCAAATCCTGATACACATTGTCCTATCTATGAAAAACTGCTAGATTATCAAAAAGAGAACCCGAATATCACAATACAGTTCGTATCGCCCAAAGAGGGTGATACCGCAGAGCGTGAGGCAGAGATTCATCAGCTAAATACGGAAATCCTTTCAGGCAAGGGTCCCGACCTTTTTATTATGGAAGGAAACCGATTGACAAATGTTAATCTATTTCCAGATATCGAAAAGAGTATAATGAATGGAGCTTTTCTCGATCTCACCGATGTAATGGATTCAAACGGATTCACCGCAGAGAATTTTTATATGCCTCTTTTAGATGCTGGAAAACTAAAAGGAAAACAGTATATTTTACCTTTGTGCTTTTCAGTTCCAACTCTGACAAGTGCAGAAAGCGTTCTGAAAGACAGCGGATTTGATATGCAAGCCGCATCAAAAAGCCTTGCTGCCACGATGGATGAACTGCTGCGCATCTATAAGGAAAAACCAATGCTGGTTGTGACGGACTTTAGCATGACAAGCGCGTTATCGCAGCCGATCATCGATTACAAGAATCACATTATTAACTTGGACACAGCTAGTTGTCGGCAAACATTAGCATACGAGAAAGAATTCCGTACGGGTGAAATTTCTTATGAGATGCAAAATAGTTTGTTTGACAGTTTCAATCCAGAAGTAGTCCAAGATTATTTTGCAAACGGTGAACCTTTTGCTAGTCTTGACCCAAGCTATATGACGGTGGGACTTCTTCGGCAGTGTGCAGCTCTTGGAATCAAAACCGTAACACTTCCCATTCCCAATGAGCTAGGCGGTGTTACTGCTGAAATCGGTTCTTACGCAATGGGAAATCGAAACACAAAGCATCCAACAGAGGTAAAAGCACTTTTAGCTTATCTTCTTAGTGAAGAATGCCAGTCGAGTTCGGCGTTTGCAGATAAAGATATGTTTCCTGTCCGACGTGGATGTCTTAAAAAATGTATGGAAGCACAATATCAATTCAGTGTCTATGATGCATCCCATGAAAAAATAGGGCAAGAAGATATTGAAAACCGAAAAGAGATGTATGGTGACAATTTGACTGATGCACAGCTAGATCAACTTGAAACAATATGTGACAAGATCAATGCAGCGCAATATCACACAATTTGGTACCGTGCCTTGCAGCTTGATCAAAGTGAGGATGGCGGAAATCTTCTAAGCGAAACGATGGTTCAGTATTGGAATGATGAAATTACCCTTGATGAGCTTGTTGATCGACTTACTCCGCGGCTCAAATTGTACCTTGATGAATAAAATGAAAAAGAATCTTCAGAGCAATATCCTTCTTCTGCCGGCACTTATTGCCGGATTTTTTTGCTATCTGTTTCCAATCTTGATTGCTTTTTGGAAAAGTCTCTTTCTTGGAACAGGAACTGATTTTGTCGGCATACAAAATTATGTGGATCTTTTTGAAAATGAGGCATTTTCACTTGCCGTTAGAAATCTGTTTCATTTGTGGGCTATTATTATACCCGTCAATTTGGTTATTGGCATTTTCATTGCGGAAGTTTATATAAAGTTCCGACAAGAAAAACTTTGTCTGTTCTTCCTTGTTCCTTCAATACTTCCGGCAGCTTGTGTTGTGACAATCGCATCAAGCATCTTACGAAAATCTCCTGGCCAGTGGGGTGAAACACCATTTGCATTTTATGTGTTCCTTGTAATTGTGTTATGGAAAACGCTGGGATTCTCAATTTTAATTTTTATGGTTGCTATGAAATCCATTGAATCTGAGATCATAGATGCCGCCATGCTGGATGGAGTCAACCCTTTACAATGTTTTTGGTATATAAAGCTTCCAATCATAAAGAGTTCTTTATTGATTTGTGGAATCTTGACGATTTACAATAGCTTTCGATGTTTCCGTGAAGCCTATTTGATTGGTAGAAGTCATCCGAATGAGCAACTATATAGCATTCAACACTTTTTGCAAAACAATTTTATGAATATGAATTATGCACGGTTGGAAGCAGCATCTATCTTGGTTGTGATTTTTGTTGGAGCCTTTGTACTGAGTGGAATGTGTTTGGCGAGAAAAAAGAGGAATAACTGATGAACCCACGAAAAGAAGCTACATATAGGATGTTATCTTTGATAGCTGCTGTGATTTTTGTGCTGCCATGCGTATTTCTTGTTTTCCCGATATTTGATATAAACCCAGATGACTTGTGGCAGATGGATTCTCTGATGGAATTCATTTGCGCCTATAAAAATACCGCGATTCTTGCAATTGTCGGAGTGCTTATTCAAATTGTGATTGCACTGCCTGCAGGTTATGCGATTGCCAGAATCCCATCTCCGAAAGCGCAGACATTTTTTCTTTTGACCTGTGTTTTCTTTTTGCTTTTGCCGCAGCAAGCACTTATGCTCCCTCAATATCTGGTTCTGATGAATATTGGATGGTTGGATTCTCTTGAAGGGCTATTGATAATGACGGCTTTCCAGCCTTGGATGATTTTACTCTTTTGGTTCGCAGCAAAAAGAATTGACAGTAGCCTGTTCGATTCAGCAATTTGTGACGGCGCAAGTAACTGGGTGCTTTTTAGGAAAATTTATGCTCCAATTGTACGACCGTATGTTATGATTGCGGCATTCCTTTCTATCGCTGAGAGCTGGAATCTTTTGGAACAACCCATGACATTTTTGCAGAGCAAAGAAAGGTATCCGCTCTCTATGATTTTGATGCAGCTTTCAACGGATAATGCTGAATTAAAAAATGTCCTATGCTTGCTCTTTGCGGTTCCGCTGATGATTTTGTTCTGTACAATGGTAAAAAAGATAATCGATACATGAAAAATAAGAATGATTGGCTTGATTTCATTTCAGCAACAGGGCGGATATTTTGATTCTTGAACAATTCTGAAATAAATATGTTGTGCAATATGGAGAAATTTAATTATAAGTTTGGGAGTTATTGATTTGCAACGCAAAATACGTTACAATAAGGCCGAGGTGATAACCATGGAAAAAACGATGACACTCAATCTTCGTGTCAACCCCACCGTTAAGCAGCAAGCCGAGGATGTGTTGAAGCAGCTCGGCATCCCGATGGCAACAGCCATTGATATGTACCTGCGCCAGATCACCCTGACTGGCGGCATCCCCTTCTCGCTGTCCCTGCCGAAGGCTCCTGCGGCTCTGAACGCTGACACCATGACCGATGACCAGCTCCATGCAGCCTTGCAGGTGGGCATTAAGGAGATTCAGAACGGTGATACCGTGGATGCTGCAAGCGCATTCGCACAGTTCAGGGAACAGCACAGATGAAACAGTATGACGTGAAAATTTCCCATGCAGCCCTCAGCGATATGGAGCAGATTTACAGCTATATTGCTGACCGTCTGTTGGAGCCTGACACGGCTATGGGGCAGTATAACCGCATTGCAGAAGCCATTCAGTCGCTGAACATCCTGCCGGAACGCTGTGCGCTGGTAGAGAGCGAGCCGGAGCGCACCCAAGGGCTGCGGCAGATGCTGGTGGATAACTACTCGGTGTTCTACATTGTGGGCGAGGATGCGGTGTCGGTGGCCCGTGTGCTGTACAGTGCATCCGACCTTGTGCGCCGCCTGCGGAGAATGAAGTGAAAGGGGTGTTTGCATGACCGCCGTGATTTACGCTCGCTATTCCAGCGATAACCAGCGCGAAGAATCCATCGAAGGCCAGATTCGTGAATGTACGGCTTATGCCGAAAAGAACGGCATCACTGTGGTCAAACACTACATTGACCGCGCCCTTTCCGCAAAAACCGACAACCGCCCGGATTTCCAGCAGATGATCAAGGACAGCGAGAAACGGTTGTTTGACATTGTGCTGGTCTGGAAGCTTGACCGTTTTGCCCGAAACCGCTATGATTCGGCCCACTATGAGTACCAGTTGGAACGAAATCATGTCAAGCTGGTATCTGCCACGGAGCCTATCTCTGACAGCCCTGCGGGTATCATGGTCAAGAGTATGCTCACCGGCATGGCTGAATACTACTCGGCAGAACTTTCTGAAAAAGTTGTGCGCGGCATGACCGAGAATGTTCTGAAGGGAAAGTACAACGGCGGCACGATTCCCATTGGTTTTAAGGTGGACGAGGAGAAGTTCTTTCAAATCGACCCGCTGAAAGCTCCCTTTGTGGTAGAAGCCTTTCAGCGGTACAACAATGGTGCAACTATGAAAGAACTGATGAACTGGCTGAACGACAGCGGCGTGACCACCAACCGCAACCAGAAGTTTACCTACAACAGTGTTCAGAAGCTGTTGACGAACAAACGGTACATCGGAGAAAACCACTTCAAGGACATTGTGATGCCCGACAGCATCCCGGCCATCGTGGATAAAGATTTGTTTGAAGAAGTGCAGCAAAAAATCAAGAAGAACAGCCGCGCTCCTGCCCGTCACAAGGCCGAGGACGATTACTTGCTCACCACCAAGCTGTTCTGCGGAATGTGCGGCGCGATGATGTTCGGCGAGTGCGGTACGGGTAGAAACAAGGTCGTTCATCATTATTATAAGTGCGCCACCGCGAAGCGTTTCAAGACCTGCAAGAAAAAGACCGTCCGTAAAGAGTGGCTGGAAGATTTGGTCATAGCTGAAACCATGAAGCTGATTCAGGACGATGCCGTGATTGATGCCATCGTTGCGGAAGTGATGGAGTTGCAGGATCAGGAAAACACCACGCTCCCTTTACTGGAAAAGCAGATGCGTGAGGTAGAGAATGGCATTGAGAATATGCTGAACGCCATTCAAGCAGGTGTGCTGACCAACTCCACCAAATCGCGTTTGGAAAAGCTGGAAGCCCAGCAGAAAGAACTTGAGGTTCGGATTGCCGAAGAAAAAATCGTTCGGCCACGGTTGAGCGAAAATCAGGTTCGGTTCTGGCTGACCCGGTTCCGCAAGCTCGACCCGAATGTGAAAAGCCACCGGGAAACGCTTATCAATACATTCGTGAATGCTGTTTATCTCTATGATGAAAAAGTTTTGATTACATTCAACTACAAAGACGGCACAAAAACCATCACTTTCGATGAAATCGCCGCCAAAGATGCCCCAGAGGGCAATGGTTCGGATTTGGGTTGCTTCGCTCCACCAAAAAGCCTCAACGTATGCAAGTACGCTGAGGTTTTTGTTTTGTAACAAGGCTAAACTCATAGGGCGGGTGGATTCGAACAGCTGCGGCGCTGTCGCAGAAGACAGCGTAAAAACAGCCCAGTGGGCTGTTTTTAGCAGCGCGGCTCGCGTAATCCACCCGCGCCCACCAAAAAGCCTCAGCGTATGCGAGTACGCTGAGGTTTTTGTTTTGTAACAAGGCTAAACTTATAGGGCGGGTGGATTCGAACAGCAACAGCGACGACCGCTGCCAGCGGCAGAAACAGGGAGGAGCTGTTGGGGCTGCGGCCAGCAGGATGCGCGTGCCGCCCAAGGCACGATGCAGCCGCTGGGAGCCGCGACCCGGGTTCCTTTTCTGCGCGGCTCGCGACATCCACCCGCGCCCACCAAAAAACCGCAACGTATCAAAATACGCTGCGGTTTTGCTTTACGATACTTTTTCCTGCTATTCTGCTTCGCCCTCCCATCAGAGCAGCTGTGCTAGAATACTGTTTTGCACAATAAGCCCGGCGGGGGTCAGGGCGAGGATGCGGCCATCGAAGGTGGCGTATCCGGCGCGGACACAGTTTTGCACAAAGGCCAGTTGCGCGGTGGAAAACTGCTTGCCGTACAGGGCTTTGTAGGCATCAAGGTCAAGCCCCTTGCGCAGACGCAGCTGTAAGATCAGGTAGTCCTCTGCACCGCAGCTGCCGTCCATGATGGGTGCGGCGGCGTCCTGCAGAAAGGCGACGGTGTCCGGCGCGTAGCAGAACCGCTTGCCGCCCATGCAGGAGTGTGCCGCAGGGCCAAGGCCAAGATAATCGCCGCAGTCCCAGTAGATGAGGTTGTGACGGCCTTCATAGCCCGGCTTTGCAAAGTTGGAAATTTCGTACTGGCGGTAGCCGTGGTGTTCCAGCTGCTCCACGGCGTAAAGGTAGAAATCGGCGGCTTCATCGCTTGTGGGCAGACCCTCCGGCGGGTGCTTGCCGAAGGCAGAGTCCGGCTCAATCTTTAAAAGGTAAGCCGAGATGTGGGTGGCACCGCCTTTTTCGATCAGCTCCAGTGTCTCGTCAAACTCGGCCTGCGTATAGTGGGGCAATGCCAGCATGATGTCGCCGCTGATATTCTCGAACCCGGCGCGCCGGGCAGCGGCAAAGGCTGCCCGCGCCTGCTTGGCATTGTGCGGGCGGCCAAGGGTGCGCAGCTGGGTGTCCCGGGCAGACTGCACCCCGAAGGAGATGCGGTTCACCCCTGCCGCCCGGAAGCCCCGCAGGCTCTCCTCGGTGACGGTCTCGGGGTTTGCCTCCAAGGTGATCTCAGCACCGGGCACGGGGTCTGCTGCCCGGATGAGCCGTTCTGCCTGCGCCGGGGTGAGCAGGCTGGGCGTGCCGCCGCCGAAATAGAGGGTGTCCGGCCGCAGGGGCGCGTCCGGCGCAAAGCGGTGCAGCTCCCGCAGCAGCGCGTCCACATAGGCGTCCGGTACGCCCCGCTCCCCGGGGTGGGAATAAAAATCGCAGTACCGACATTTGGAAAAACAGTAGGGAATATGCAGATAAAGTCCAAGGGACATACAATATCACAGCCTTTTTCATGAAACGTTCATTTCTATGCAGTATACTATATTCCGTAGACCGGAGCAAGAGAGAAATGCTCCGGCAGAATAGACTGGAGGAACCCAGATGAGTTATAACAATTACAACCGTGGCTATGCAGAGCCTACAATGACCTCGGCTGATTATATGACCCGCACCTACCGCTGGATGGCGCTGGGACTGCTGATCACCTTTGCGGCGGCGTTTGTAACCGCCACCACCCCGCTGTTCTATGTGGTCAATTCGCTGTACCTGCTGTTCACCATTGCCGAGCTGGCGCTGGTGATCGTGCTGAGCGCCCGGGTGCAGAATATGTCCGTGGGTGCGGCAAGAGGGGTGTTCTTAGGCTACGCCCTACTCAACGGCATGGTGCTGAGCTACTATTTCCTTGCCTTTGATCTGGGCACACTGGTGCTGGCTTTCCTTGCCACCTCGCTGTACTTCGGTCTGATGGCAGTCTACGGCACCACCACCCACAAAGATCTGTCCGGCTGGGGCCCCAAACTGATGATGGCACTGTTTGCGCTGATTATCACCGGCTTCGTCGGTGTGCTGTTCGGCATGGGCTTTATGGGCACGGTGCTGTACTCCGGCATCGGTCTGGTGGTGTTCATGTTGCTGACCGCCTACGACACCCAGAAGCTGAGCCAGATGTACTCCTACTACGCAGGGGACAGCGAGCTGGCGGAAAAGGCTTCCATCTACGGCGCACTGACGCTGTATCTGGACTTCATCAACATCTTCCTGTATGTGGTGCGTCTGCTGGGTCTCAACAGCCGCCGCCGCGATTAAGCGTACAGCGCTGCAACATCATTGATAAGCTGGAAATCGGTCAGGCCTGCGGGTCTGACCGATTTTTTTGCGTAAAAAAGGGATAACGGAGCATCCCCGGATGCTCCGTTATCCCTAAAATTTTAGTTCGATGCTCAAAGCATCTTTACAGCCAGCGCCTCGGTGGTGCGCTCCTGCGCTTCGGTGCTGCCGGGCTTATCGTCCAGAATGTACCGCAGCACCAGCACTTCGGCTACATACAGCACCGCCACCTTGATGGGGATGCTGCCGGAATCCAGCGGGCTTTCCTGTGCGCCGCACAGCAGCACGATGTCTGCCAGCTTTGCGCCGGGGGAGTCCTCGTAGTGGGTGATCAGGATGATCTTTGCGCCGTTGGCCTTGGCGGTGCGCAGGGTCTCCATCAGGTCCCGGGTAGCGCCGGAGTAAGAGACGAACAGCACCACGTCCTGCTCGGTCATCAGGCTGGCAGCCATGACCTGCATGTGGCTGTCGGCAACGGCACGGAACTTGTTGGTGATGCAGGCGAACCGGGCGCAGATCTCTTTGGCGGCGGTCATGCTGCCGCCCTGTCCCATGCAGAACACCTGCCGGGCGCTGTGCAGCAGCGCCACAGCCTGATCCACCGCCTGCGGCGAAAGGGCGTTTTGGGTGCCGTTGATGGCGGTCATGAACAGCGCCGAGGCGTGCTCGCACAGGGTGGCAGTGTCGGCGTCCGGGGCGGGCTCCTGCTGGTTTACCAGCACACCGGTGGCATTGGCCTGCGCCAGCGCAATGCGCATTTCGTGGTAGCCCTCAAAGCCCAGCGCCCGGCAGAACCGGAACACCGTGGCCTCGGCCACCTGACACTCTCTGGCCAGCGATGATATGGACAGATACTGTGCCTCCGCAGCGTGCTGCACCAGATATTCGGCCACCGTGCGGCCGGATTTTGTCAGGTCGCCCTGATGCTGCTGCAGCAGCTCCCAAAAATTTGTAGACATTCTTCCCTCTCCTGACTTAGGCCGCCGGCGGGTGCCGGTGCCGTGTTCGTGCTTACCTTCTTATATAAAAGTATAAGAGAAACCGCGCCGCTGTGCAAGAGGCGTAATGAACACATTTTACCCGCCGATTCTGTGCAGAGGGCACAGTTTTGAAGGAAAAAACGGCCCAAATGGTGAAAATGCTTTTCATTTTTACAATTTCAAAGCTGAAAGTGATTTTCAGAGCAACCGGGGAAAGTGTACCGTTTTGTAACTATTTTGACAAGTAAAGTGGATGAAAATATTGTGTTTTTTCTGATATCCCACAATTTTGTGCAGACTGCCGGGTTTAAAAATGAAAATTTATGAAAAGAACGAATAGACAAAATGAAAATAATTTTCTATAATTAGGCTACAAACAACGGCTGCGGACACGAGCAGCCGCTACGAGCAAAACGGAGTACGATCCCCCGATGGGTCGAAGAAGATGAACAAGGAGAATCTACCATGAAAAACTGCATTTCCCGCCGTTCCTTCCTGAAGGCTGCCGGTATTCTGGGCGCTGCCGGTGCACTGGCCGCCTGCGGCGGTTCCTCCTCCACCAGCACTGCTGCTTCCTCCACCGCTTCCTCTGCTGCTGCAAGTGCAGCCAGCACCGGCGCAAGCATCAAGCTGTGGACATACCCCATCGGCGGCTGGGGCAATGACGAGACTGTCCAGAACCTGATCTCCAGCTTCAACGCAAAGTATCCCGATATCAAGGTGACCGTGGAGTATCTGGACTACACCAACGGCGACGATCAGGTGAACACCGCCATCGAGGGCGGCAGCGCACCCGATCTGGTCATGGAAGGCCCCGAGCGTCTGGTGGCCAACTGGGGTGCCAAGGGCGTTATGGCTCCGCTGAACGATCTGTGGACCGATGATGCCAAGAAAGACATCTACGCTTCTGTGGAGTCTGCCTGCCACAACGAGAAGGGCGACTACTACGAGTACCCCCTGTGCATGACCGCACACTGCATGGCCGTGAACATGACCAAGGTCAAGGAAGTGGGCGCGGACAAGTACATTGATACCGACAAGCACACTTGGAGCACCGAGGGCTTCCTGAACACTGTGGACGCACTGTACAAGGGCGGCTACGAGAACGTGGCAGCCATCTACTGCAGCGGTCAGGGCGGCGACCAGGGCACCCGCGCCATCATCAACAATATGTACGGCGGCACCTTTACCGATGCAGCCCACACCAAGTACACCGCCGACTCTGCCGAGAACATCAAGGCCATTCAGACTCTGTACGATGCAAAGGGCGTCAACTTCGATCCCTCCATCAACGGCGGCGAGGAGATCACCCTGTTCCGCAACGGCACCCTGCAGATGGCTTTCTGCTGGAACATTGCACAGCAGCTGAACGCTGACACCGCTGCCGCAGGCCAGACCATCAGCGGCGACGAGATCTTCCCCATGGCATTCCCCACCGAAAGCGGCGACCCGAAGCTGTGCGGCGGCATCTGGGGCTTCGGCATCTTTGATAACGGCGACGAGGCCAAGATCAAGGCTGCAAAGACCTTTATCGAGTTCATCGCTGCCGATCCCTCTCAGGTCAAGGACAGCGTGCTGGCTTCCACCTACTTCCCCGTCCGCACCAGCGTGGGCGACATCTACGCCGGCAACGAGGTCATGAGCGAGTATAGCAAGTTCATGGGCTATCTGGGCGACTACTACCAGATCACCCCGGGCTGGACCACTGCCCGCACCGAGTGGTGGAACATGCTGCAGCGCGTGGGCTCCGGCGAGGCCGTCGAGACTGCCGTCAAGACCTTTGTGGACAACGCAAACGCAGCCGCTGCCGCCGAGGCATAAGCGCTACTTTTTCTGAACTGCATCACAGCTGAACCGCAAGGCCCCTTCCTCCGGGTGAGGGAGGGGCCCTTTTACGGAAAAAACACTCTCAAACGAAAGGTTTGGTGATCCTCTTGGCTGCAAAGACGGCAATGAAAGAGCCCAAACGCAGCAGTGCGCTGGTACGGCGCGAAACCTTCGCCTCCTACTGCTTCCTGCTGCCCAGCCTGATCTTCTTTCTGGGCTTCGTCATCTACCCCATGATCCTCTGCGTGGTGACCAGCTTCTTTGACTCCACCATGAACCGCGCGGATATCTTTGTGGGGATGGCAAACTACAAGACCCTGTTTGCCGACCCCATCTTCCTTGGCGCATTAAAGAACACCTTCGTCATCGTTATCGTGTCGGTGCCCATCACCTGCATCTTCTCGCTGTGGGTGTCCTCCGCCATCGTAGACCTGCCGGAGTGGGCCACCAGCCTTTTCCGCTGCGTGTTCTACCTGCCCGTGGTCACCGGCTCTGTCGCTGTTACCGTGGTGTGGAAGTGGATGTACAACAACTACTATGGCATCTTCAACTATCTGGGCAAGAGCCTTGGTATTCTGGACAAGAACATCAACTGGCTGGGTGACGAGCGGTTTGCACTGGGCTGTATCATCCTGATTTTGCTCACTACCTCCGTGGGTCAGCCCATCGTGCTGTACGTTTCGGCACTGGGCAACGTGGATCAGTCCATCGTGGAGGCTGCCGAAGTGGACGGCGCGACCGACTTCCAGTGCTTCTGGAAGATCAAGTGGCCGGCCATTATGCCCACCACCCTGTACATTCTGGTCATCACCACCATCAACTCCTTCCAGTGCTTTGCACTGATCCAGCTGCTGACCTCCGGCGGCCCCAACCACAAGACCGATACCATTATGTACTACATCTACTACACCGCCTTCAAGCAGTACAAGTACGGCTACGGCAACGCCATGGGCGTGGTGCTGGCGGTGATCATCGCCATTCTGTCTGCTGTCCAGTTCAAGCTGGGCAACAAGGATAATTAAGGAGGTGCGGAACAATGCGTGCAACTGCTGCAAAAAAGCAAAAACCGTTGGAGCGCCATCCCAGTAAACTGAAAAAGATGAGCGCCTACGCCATTCTGGCGATCATCCTCATCAGCATCATGGCGGTGCTGTTCGCCTTCCCGCTGTACTGGATCATCACCGGCTCCTTCAAGACCGGTGCCGCCATCAACGCCACTACCCCCGAGTGGTGGCCCAGCCAGTGGGTGCTGACCAACTACCAGAAGCTGTTTGCCGGCAAGCGTGCCCCGCTGTGGCAGCTGGCTGTGCCCTTCGGCTCCAAATTCAGCGCCAGCGGCGAGCCCGTCTACTTCTCGGTAGGCCCCATGGCTCCCGCTGCCATCCGCTGGATGATCAACACTGTGTTCATGGCCGTTATGTCCATGATCCTTACCTGCCTGACCGCCGCCATGGCCGGTTATGCGCTGGCCAAAAAGCGCTTTGTGGGCCGCAAGCTGCTGTTCACCCTCATCGTCTGCGCTATGGCACTGCCCAAGCAGGTCATCCTGATCCCCCTGCTGCGGGAGATGAGCGCACTGAACCTGTACAACACCATCTGGGCGGTCATCTTCCCCATCGTGGGCTGGCCGTTCGGCGTGTTCCTGATGAAGCAGTTCAGTGAGGGCATCCCCACAGAAATGCTGGAAGCTGCCCGCATCGACGGTGCCAGCGAGGCACGCACCTTTGTCAAGATCGTGCTGCCCATGGTCAAGCCCGGTATCGGTGCACTGGCCATCTTTACCTTCATCAACAGCTGGAACGACTACTTCATGCAGTTGATCATGCTGTCCAGCACCAGCAACCTGACCATCTCGCTGGGCATTGCAAAACTGCAGGCAGAGAACAGCACCGACTTCGGCCTGATCATGGCCGGTGCCGCACTGGCCGCAGTGCCGATCATCATCATCTTCCTCATCTTCCAGAAGTACTTCACCAAGGGCATCGCAATGGGTGCGGTCAAGGGCTAAAATTGCGACAGCGGCAAGAGGGCAAAAATACCCCCCGCCCGGAGCAAAAAGCCTCAGAACCTGATACGAACGACTATTTTATCTTGAATTATTACTGATTGCAAAGAAGGGCTTGAAACATGAAAGATATCAAAAAATATCAGGGTGTCATCCCTGCCTTTTACGCCTGCTATGACGCAGAGGGCAACATTTCGGTGGAGGGGGTCAAGGCGCTGACCCGTCACCTGATCGCCAAGGGCGTCAAGGGCGTGTATGTGGGCGGCTCCTCCGGCGAGTGCATCTACCAGCACGTCGAGGAGCGCAAGACGGTGCTGGAAGCCGTGATGAGCGAAGCCAAGGGCAAGCTGACCGTGATTGCCCACGTTGGCTGTAACAACACCGCCGACAGCATGGAGCTGGCACGCCACGCCGAGAGCGTGGGCGTGGACGCCATTGCCTCCATCCCGCCCATCTACTTCCACCTGCCGGAGTACGCCATTGCCAAGTACTGGAACGATATGTCCGCAGCAGCACCCAACACCGAGTTCGTCATCTACAACATCCCGCAGCTGGCTGGCACGGCGCTGACCATGAGCCTGCTGAACGAGATGCTGAAGAACCCCAACGTGGTGGCCGTGAAAAACAGCTCCATGCCCACGCAGGACATCCAGATGTTCAAGGATGCCGGTATCGCCGCCCGCGGCGAGGGAAACTTTGTGGTGTTCAACGGCCCGGACGAGCAGTTCGTTTCCGGCCGCGTCATCGGTGCAGACGGCGGCATCGGCGGTACTTATGCCGTAATGCCGGAGCTGTATCTGGCCATGAATGCCCATCTGGAAAAGGGCGAGATCGCAAAGGCACGCGCTATCCAGTACGAGGCCAACCGCATCATCTACAAGATGTGCTCTGCCCACGGCAACCTGTATGCCGTGCAAAAGGAGATTCTGCGCCGGATGTATGGTCTGGAGCTGGGCAGCGTGCGCGCCCCGATGCCCGGCCTGATCCCCGAGGATGAGCCCATCGTTGCCGAGGCACAGGCCATGATCGAAGCTGCCATCGCAAAGCTGTAACAGGATAAAAGCGCCCCTCTCCGTCTCTTTTTCAGAGGGGAGGCGGGCGCTTCTTTTATTGGAGGAAACGCGAATGATCTGCGATACCTTGCAGCATCTGGGCCGGTACAGGGGACTGCACCCCAACTTGGATACCGCCATTGACTATCTGCTTACCCACGACCTTGCCGCCCTGCCGCTGGGACGCACCGAGGTGGACGGCGATAAGGTGTTCATCAACCTGATGGATGCCACATTGCACCCAGACGCGGGCTACCACCCGGAGTACCACAAGCTTTATGCTGATTTACAGGTGGATCTTACCGGCAGCGAGGGCTGGGGCTACACCAATCTGCCCGGCGCGGAGATCGGGGAGTTTACCGGGGACTGCGGCTTTCAGGACAGTGCCAGCGTAGTGACCGGTGCACTGGGCGAAGGACGCTTTGTACTGTTCTTTCCGGAGGAACTGCATAAACCCGGCCTTGTACAGCACGGCTGCGTCAGCGTGCGCAAGGCCGTTGTCAAGATCAGAATGGAGGAGTAAGAATGGATAAGGAAAAGCTGTTTGCACAGATCAAGGGCGGACTCATCGTGTCCTGTCAGGCACTGGAGCACGAGCCGCTGTATACCAAGGAGGGCGGGGTCATGCCCCTGATGGCGAAAGCTGCCGCCATGAGCGGGGCTGTGGGCATCCGCGCCAACACCGTGCGGGACATTACCCAGATCAAGCAGGTGGTGGACCTGCCGGTCATCGGCATCATCAAAAAGGATTACCCCGGCACGCCCATGTACATTACCGTCACCATGAAGGAAGTGGACGAGCTGGTGGCCTGCGGCGTGGATATCCTTGCCGTGCAGGGCACCGGTGCGCTGCGCCCGGACGGCTCTACCTCCGCGCAGTTCATCCGCGCCATCAAGGCAAAGTACCCCGAACAGCTGGTGATGGCTGATTGCGATAACCTTGAAAATGCCATGCTCTGCGCCGAAGCCGGTGCCGACTTTGTAGGCACCACCATGCGCGGCTACACCCCGGAGACCACCGGCATTGATGATATCGACTTTGACTTCATCCGCAAGCTGTCCGCAGAGTGCCCGGCAAAGATCATTGCCGAGGGTCATATCCACTACCCGGAGCAGGCGGTCAAGGCGCTGGAAGCCGGTGCCTTTGCGCTGGTGGTGGGCGGTGCCATTACCCGCCCGGCAGAGATCACCGCACGCTTTACCGGTGCCATCAACGCCGCAAAGAAATAACACAGGGGAGTGCCTGCTATGAAACACTATCTTGGTATCGACATCGGCGGCACCGCCGTCAAGCTGGGCATCGTGGACGAAGCCGGTGCAGTGCTGGCGAAAGCCGAAGAGAGCGTAAGCTTTGACGGCTACCGCACCCCCATCCTGATCACCGTGCTGAAGGCTGCACAAGCTTTCCTTGCCGCGCAGAGCGTCCCGGCGGAAAGCCTTGCGGGCATCGGCGTTTCTGCCACCGGGCAGATCGACAGCCGCAAGGGCATCGTGGCGGGTACCTGCGGCAATCTGCCCAACTACATCGGCGCACCCATCAAGGCGGAGCTGGAAAAGACCTTTGGTCTGCCGGTCACGGTAGCCAACGACGCCAACTGCATGACACTGGGCGAGGTGTGGGTCGGCGGTGCACAGGGCTATACGGACGTCATCGGCGTGACGCTGGGCACCGGCGTGGGCGGAGGCATCCTGACCGGCGGCCGTCTGCTGGAAGGTGCGCGGGGTCTGGGCGGTGAGTTGGGCCACTACCGCACCCATGCGCTGGACGGCGTGGACTGCACCTGCGGCGCAAAGGGCTGCTGGGAGCGCTACGCTGCCACCACTGCTCTGGTGCGCGCCGCGCAGGAGGAAAACCCGGCATGGAAGGATGGCCGCGCCATCTTTGCCGCCGCAGAAGCGGGCAACGAGACCGTGCTGGCGCTGCTGGACGCATGGACGGACGAGATCGCGCAGGGGCTTGCAGGCATGGTGCATATCTTCAACCCGCAGCTGATCCTGATCGGCGGCGGCGTGTCTGCCCAGCAGAAGCTGCTTATCGAGCCTATCGCTGAAAAGGTGAAAGCATCCGTCATGCCCGCCTTTGCCGAAGGGCTGGAAATTCGTGCCGCGCAGCTGCACAATGACGCCGGGATGGTGGGCGCTGTGTACTACTTCCGGCAGACGATGGAAAAGGAGTGATTTGGTTATGAAAAAGCATATTCTCTGTCTGGGTGATTCCAACACCCACGGCTATTGCGCCGACCCCAACGACTGCGCCGACCACGGCATCCGCTTCAACGAGGACGAGCGCTGGACCTGCCGCCTGCAAAAGGCGCTGGGCGAGGAGTATCTAGTCACCGAGGAGGGGCTTTCCGGCCGCACTACCGTATTCGTGGACCCGCTGCACGAATCCATGGATGCGCTGAGCGTGGCTTACGCCCTGCTCAAGAGCCACGAGGTCATCGACCTGCTCATCATCATGCTGGGCACGAATGACGTCAAGGAGCGCTTTGGCGCAAACGCCGCCTGCATCGGTGCGGGCATGGAGCGGCTGCTGCTCAAGGTGAAAAGCGTGGACTGCTGGGGCGGCAAAGCGCCTAACATTCTGGTGGTGGCGCCGCCCTGCATCAAGGACGGCTTCCACGATGCCGTCATGGGCGCAGGCTGCGTGGAAAAATCCCGCGGGGTCGCCGAGCAGCTGCGCATCGTAGCCGAGCGGCAGGGCGTGCACTTTATGGACGCCGCCGAGTGCGAGTTCAACGAGGTGGACTTTATGCACCTGACTTGCAAGGGTCACGCCCGGCTGGCAGAACTGCTGACCGCAGAGGTGCCAAAGCTGGTCTGAGTGTGTTAAAAGAAAATGGACGGAGAAACGTCAAAGACGCTCCTCCGTCCATTTTTGTGCAGTGATGTGAGATGATATCAGAGGTTATGTGGCGCTTTTAGCCTGTTTGAGGATACGGATCACCTTGTATTTGGGTACATACTTTTCCGGGGCGAAATCCTCTTCCAGATAGCCCTGCTCGACACACCAGCGGGCGGCGGCAGCGGCATCGGTGGCTTGTGCAATGGTGGGCTGGGGGCAGCCTGCGTTCTGCCACAGCAGCTCAGCCAGCTGGCCCTGAGTCTTGGGGATGGCTGCATCTGCGGGCAGCAGGTTCTTCAGGATGGCGCGGGTAGTGATCTCGTAGCCGCCCCAGACTGCTGCGCCGCCAATGGCGACTGCTGCAATAGCACCGGCGGCGGACTCTGCGGGTGCTTCGGGCTCTTCAGGTTCGGGCTTCGGCTGAGGAGTATCAACACCGAAATCCTCGTCCAGCGGCTGATCTGGATCGGGTCGGGTCGCCGGAGTAGCGGACCACTGTGCTGTCAGTCTGACAGCACCCCGGGGCATGATGAATGCGATCTCCTCAGTACCCTGCTCCGTATCAGAGCCAAGCGTGCCGACCGTTACGCCAAAGTCCGCGCTGGTGCCTTCTTCCACTTTCCAGTGATGGAATTGCATGTTTTCAGCAGGTGCATCAGCCTTGATCGTGACTTTTTCGCCCGCCTTTACACGCACAAAGCTGTCCTGCGTGCAATTGATTGTACCGCCTTCCACGATGACCGGCAGACTCATTGCGATGGCGGGAATACTGTAGACAGCACTCAGTTCCACAGGCTTGTCAGACATGGTGAACGTAAAAGTTTCGTTTTTGATCTTTGCCCCGCTGGCATCCAGCAGATAATTGTTTTCTGCGTCCACCGTAACATTCAGGCTATTGCCGTCCGCATCGATGATTGCAGTAAGGCTGCCCTTTTTGAGCTTCCAGCCTACGAGCTTGGAAAAGCTTGCGTTGCTGTCGTGACCGGTCACGGTAACGGATGCACCCTCCAGTGCATACACCGTCTCACCGGTGGTATTGTCCGTTTGGGCAGTACCGTTGCTCACCTTGACAGCAGCCTTGTAGACAGCGGTCAGCTTGACGGCTGCATCCGGCATGGTGAAGCTCAGAGGGCTGACCTTCAGCTCCTCTTCGGTCTTGCCGATATTGCCGCCAGATACCTCCCAGTGGTCAAACTGGTAATCCTCGGGGCTGCCTGCGGTCACGGTAACGGCTGCGCCCGGGCGGGCAAAGTCTGCATTGCTGTTACCGTTCACTTTGGCAGTACCGCCGGACACCTCAAGCTTGTTGCTGTGGTGTGCGGTCAGTTCTACATTGCCTGTAGGCATGATGAACGAAAATTCCTTCTGCGCCAGTTTTTCGGCAGAGATCGTAAAGCCTGCGGGAGCATTTACTACTTCCCAGCCGTCAAATTTTCGCTCGTCAGTTTCATCAATCTGGGCGGTGACGGTCACTTTTTGACCGTTGAAGGCCATTTGCACTTCGCTTCCGCCCGCTTTTGCGATTCCATTGTTTACGGTAATTGCGGAAAACGTCTTTTCCTCAATATGCAGATAGCTGTAGGGTGCATCGGACGGGATGGGTGTAATGCTTCCGTCGATGGCTTCTGTCTCCGCATCCTCGCTGGTGTAGTAGACGTAGTCTGCACCATCCGTGCGCTGGTAGGTGAAGTTCTTGGCAATTCTATTGCCGCTTTCTGCATTACCGCGGATGGTAACAGGACCGTTGCAGGTAATATCGGCGATGCCCTTCCGTCCGCCGATGACCTGATTATACTGGGGTGCATTGATCTCTACTGCACTGGCATTCCGAATGATCAGAGTGCCCTCGTCTGCCTGAGAACGGGCACCTATGGCATAGGTGCCAAAATTACCAGACGCATTGATCGTTACTTTTCCGGTGCAGTCAATCTCTGCCTTATTGCCAATCGCGGAGTAGTTATCGCTGGAGATTGTTACGTTATCTGCATCATTAATATAGATTGTAGCCAGAGGACTGTACGCTCCGCCGTTCAGTTCAATATTCGTGCCCGGCGCAGTTACACGCAGAATACCTGAGAGCTGTACATTATCTGAGCATAATGCACCGTTTTCATATCTGAGTTTACCGGCATTCAAGGTTCCTGCAAGGACATCGTCCTTGTTAGCATCTGTGACCTCTACGCCATTAACTGTGATGCCGTTGCCGTTTTCCGCATCCAGCACACTGACCGCACGGTTGCCGCTGATGTTCAACTGCATCAGTGCATCAGTGCTCTCAGCCAGAGCCGGGGCTGAGAGGGTGAACATCATGCATCCGGTTAGCGCTGCCGATACTGCACGTCGGATAAGTTTGCCTTGTTTCATGGTACAACCTCCTTTTTCCCCTCGTATTATTTACGGGGGGGGGGTATGTATTACGGTACTTCCATTATATTACATTTTATCGTATTTTGGAAGGGAAATGGCGCAAAATGCCCAAAAAGAGCACGAATTATCGAAAGTATCACTCTTTGATCGGCTCTGCCCCTGCCGTTCTTCCGCTCTGCGTGCTTTTTTGCCCCAGCACCGCCTTTTTTGTTGACAAGGCACCGGCTTGCTATTATAATAGTGTAGTCAAAATGGCATTCCTGTGCGGCTTTGTGGCTGCGCGAAAGAAATACAGCTAATAACAAGGAGAGATTCTCAAATGGCACAAGAGATCAAGATGTCCGCTGCCGGTCTGAAGGCAATGCAGGAGGAGCTGGAATACCTCAAAACCGTCCGCCGCAAGGAGCTGGCTGAAGAGATCAAGGAAGCCCGCAGCCACGGCGACCTGTCTGAGAACAGCGAGTACGACGAGGCCAAGAATACGCAGGGTCTGGTGGAGAACCGCATCACCGAACTGGAGCAGACCATCAAGAACGCAGTTATAATCGACGAGAGCGAGCTGAGCGTGGATAACGTCTCCGTGGGTACCCACGTTACCATCCGCGAGACCGGCGAGGACGAAGCCGAGGAATACGATATCGTGGGTCGCACCGAGGCTGACGCCTTCAACGGCAAGATCAGCGATGAGAGCCCCGTAGGCCACGCCCTGATGGGCAAGGCTGTGGGCGATAAGGCCGAAGTGCTGCTGCCCACCGGCCAGACCGTGGTGTACACCGTGCTGGCCATCACCCATTCTGCAAACTAAGTAGGAGTAACCATGGAAGAGCAAAAGAGAAATCCCGCTGCGGGTCTGTCCGAGAGCGAGCAGGTACAGGTGCGCCGCCAGAAGCTGGCCGACCTGCAGGCCGCCGGCAACGACCCCTTTACCCTGACCAAGTTCCCGCAGGACGCGTATTCCGCTGACCTGAAGGAAGAATTTAAGGAACTGCCCAACGAGACCGACAGCGGCAAGCTGGTGGCACTGGCAGGCCGTATGATGTCCAAGCGCGTCATGGGCAAGGCCAGCTTTGCCCATCTGCGCGACGACAAGGGCGATATCCAGCTTTATGTCCGCCGCGACGAGCTGGGTGACGAGGCCTACGCCGCCTTTAAAAAGCTGGACGTGGGCGACATTATCGGCGTGAAGGGCGAGGTGTTCCGCACCAAGACCGGCGAGCTGAGCGTGCGCGCCACCGAGTTGACCCTGCTGGCAAAGAGCCTGCGCCCCCTGCCCGAAAAGTTCCACGGCCTGACCGATACCGAGATGCGTTACCGTCAGCGCTATGTGGACCTGATCGCAAACCCGGAGGTGAAGGACACCTTCATCAAGCGCAGCCGCATCCTGAAGGAGATCCGCGCTTATCTGGACGAGAAGGGCTTTTTGGAGGTGGATACCCCCATCCTGACCCCGTTCGAGATCGGTGCTTCCGCGCGCCCCTTCTACACCCATCACAACACCCTGAACATGGACATGGTGCTGCGCATCGAGACCGAGCTGTACCTCAAGCGCCTGATCGTGGGCGGCATGGATCGCGTGTACGAGGTGGGCCGTATCTTCCGCAACGAGGGCATGGACCCCAAGCACAACCCGGAGTTCACCACCATTGAGCTGTATCAGGCCTTTACGGATTTCCATGGCATGATGGATCTGGTGGAGGAGCTGTACAAGCGCCTTGCCCTCAAGATCTGCGGCAGTCTGGTCATTCCGTATCAGGGCAAGCAGATCGATATGAGCCACTGGGAGCGCCTGACCATGGTGGAGGCTGTGAAGAAGTATTCCGGTGTGGACTTCAACGACTGGCAGACCGATGCGGACGCCATCGCTGCCGCCAAGGCGCACAACGTGGAACTGCCCGAGGTGCCCACCAAGGGCGCCATTCTGGCCGAGTTCTTCGACGCCTTTGTGGAGGACAAGCTGATCCAGCCCACCTTCATCTACGATTACCCTGTGGAGATCAGCCCGCTGGCCAAGCGCAAGCCGGATGATCCCGCCTTCACCGAGCGCTTCGAGTATTTCATCGACTGCACCGAGTACGGCAACGCCTTCAGCGAGCTGAACGACCCCATCGACCAGAAGGGCCGCTTCGAGCGTCAGGTGGCCGAGCGCAAGGCGCTGGAGCCCGAGTGCAAGGCACAGGTGGACTACGACTACGTCAACGCACTGGAGTACGGTCTGCCCCCCACGGGCGGTCTGGGCTTCGGCGTAGACCGTCTGGTGATGCTGCTCACCGATAGTGCCTCTATCCGTGATGTGCTGCTGTTCCCCACGATGAAGCCGATTGAGCAGTAAATTCCCAATTTAAGCAAAACAAAGCCTGAAACTTCTTGATGTACTGAGAAGTTTCGGGCTTTTTCTTTTGACGGATTTCCAGCGAAAACTACGCCATACGCCAATTTTACGCCAAACGATGTAGGATTTTGTGCAGAGCAAAAAGAGCGTTGTTCGCATTTAGCGTAAAATTGGAGCGTGTGGTGGATGGGTGCAGACCTGCAAAGGGCTGCATCACAAAGCGGATTCATGAATCTGCAAACGGACAAGCCGGAACTTTCCACCGCAGAAGAAGTAAATGTGAAAAACATGGAGGCTTTCTTATGAACAAACTGCTTTCCTGCCTCTACAACATGGACACCAACCGGGTGGAAGCCCGGTTCGAGGGTGGCACTACCCTTGCCATCGACTGCATCGCCGTGGAGGACGAATACGGCAACACCCCGGCACAGCGGGCAGAGCTGGACTGACTGCTATACAATAAGCCTTTGGAGTATGCTCAGCTTGTGCTGAGAGGGGAGATTGAGCACTACCTGTCACTTGGCTGTGACCACGGCAGGCTGGAAAATCCATGACATAACAAACACAGCCCCGCTTTGGCGAAGGAGAAGCCAAAGCGGGGCTGTATTGATGAAGGAGAAATGAAGGGAATATCAGGTTACAGATTCAGCTCAAACTGTTCCACTGTAACAGTTGCTTCGCCATCGGCAGCAAAGGCAATGCCGTCGGCAGACTGGGGGGTGTAGATCCATGCGGTCATGGTCTGCTCGCCATCGTTGGCGAAAACTTCGATGCTGTTCTTATCCAGCAGGATGCGGAGCTTGAGCGCACCGTTCTGGCTGCGCACCTTGCAGCTGCGGGTATGCACGATGTCGGCACGGGAACCGGCATAGCTGCGATCCAGCGTCAGCTGCGAGGTGTAGGGGTCGTAGGTCAGGCTGGTGTGATGGTCTGCATCGGCGGCCAGCTTCAGGGTAAAGGAGCGGTATTCGCCGGGCTGCACCGTGACGGTCAGGTCGGCCACACGGCCCTTGATGCCTTCCAGAGAAGTTTCGCCTTGCACCGTCACATTTTCGTGGAAAGTGCGCTTACCGTGGACGGCATCCAGCTCCCGCACCGGGGCCTGAACAATGCGGCCGTCCTTGATGTGCAGCTCGCGCGGGCAGATGGTCTGCCCGAACCACTTGCAGCCCTTGGGCTTATCCTCGGTGTCCGACCATGTCTGCAGCCATGCGGTCATGATCCGGCGGCCATCCGGGGCAAGGGTGGTCTGGGTGGCGTAGAAGTCGATGCCGCCGTCCATCAGCTGCACGTTTTCCTTGGTGAAAGTGTGGGTGGCTTCGTCGTAGTTGCCGATGAAGGCAATCACGTTGTGACCGTTGTGGAACTCGCCCTTGGGCAGCATCTCCATGGGGCCAAGCATCAAGACCTGCTTGCCATCCAGCGGAAAGAAGTCCGGGCACTCCCACATTTTGCCGTACTGATTGTTGCAGCGTTCCAGCACCGTGACAAAGTGCCAGTCGAAGCCGTCCTTGCTCTGGAACAGTGCCGCTGCGCCGCTGCCGTCCTCGGCCAGGCAGACGGTGACGACAGAGTAGGTGCCATCGGCCTCACGCCAGATCTTGGGGTCCCGGAAATCAAACTTACTGAAGCCTTCCGGCAGATCCTTCTGGGTCAGCACCGGGTTGCAGGCAGGCTTTTCGTAGTCGAGACCGTCACCGATGGCAATACTCTGGGTCTGGATATCCCGCATCTCCCCATTGGGCTGCTTTTCTGCCACCACGCTGGTGTACATCAGCAGCTGCTTGCCGTCATCCATCTGGGTGGCCGAGCCGGAGAAGCAGCCGGGGCCATTGTCTGCCGGAGAATCCGGTGCAAGCGCACAGGGCAGATACTCCCAGTGCAGCAGGTCGGTGCTGACGGCGTGACCCCAGTGCATGGGCGCCCACCGCACATCGTAGGGGTTATACTGATAGAACTGGTGATACTTCCCTTTATAATAAGAGAAGCCGTTGGGGTCGTTCAGCCAGCCCACATAAGGGGTCATGTGGTAAGCAGGGCGTTCCGCCGGGGAAATGGCAGCGCCGTGCTTGGCCTCGTAGGCACGGGCTTTGTTCAAAATTTCACTTGGCATCGCGGATGCCTCCTTGTCGCTCAAAATCAGACGTTGGCCTTGTAGCGGTCATAAGCGTTCTGGTAGACTTCCAGCAGCTTGTCCATGCCGCAGCTGTTGGTCAGGGTGTCGAGGTATGCGCTCCACTCGTCATCAGAGGGGCCGCCATCCTTCAGCCACAGGCCTTCCTGCTCAGAGACTGCATTCTCAAAATCTGCACGGTAGCGGTCAATGGTGTCCAGTTCCTCGCTGGTGAACACGCAGTCGATGGGGTAAGTGGTGGTGTCGTCCACAAAGGGCATCCAGAAGTCCTTCAGGTCGGTCAGACGCTCGATGGCGCGGTCCTCCATGTAGAAGTACTTGTCGTAGTACTCGCTGAGGATCAGCTTGGGACCCCAGACCTCGTAGGTGGATTTCAGCTCACCGGCACCCTTGTTGTACTTTGCCTTGGCCTCTTCCTCGGTGATAGATTTCCACTTGCCGTTGGCGTCCTGCTCGGTGAAGAACACGCCGATGGGGCCGTACTGCAGCTGCATCACGGTCTCGCCGTCATACCACTGGTCAAAGAACTTCAGCAGGTTGGCGGGGCTCTGGCACTTGTTGGTCACGTTCAGGTTGCCGCTGTTAGTGCCGCCGCCGGTACGCACGGTGACGTTGTGAGTGCCGTCCGGGCCGTCCAGTACGGGCAGGAACACATAGTCCTTGGAGTAATCGCCCATCAGCTCCTCGATGTACCACCAGGTGGAAACGCCCAGATAGCCCTGTGCGCCCTTAGCCAGCAGCTGGTTGGTATCCTGACTGAACATCTCCACGTCCATCAGACCCTCGGCGTACCAGTCGTGGAAGTAGGTGATCGCCTTGCGGTAGTTGTCCTCGGCGCAGACAAAGCGGCACTTGCCGTCCTTCTGCAGCACCAGATCGTTGCACACATCGTTGGGCCAGTTGGTGAATCCGAAGCCTGCGTAGAAGATGTTCTGACCCCAGCACCACTCGTCAAAGCCGGTGGACATGGGGATGGTGCTGCCGGGAGCGTTGCCGTAGACCTTGGCGGACATATCGTTGTCTTTGAAGGCCTTCAGGGCGGTGTGCAGCTCGTCCAGCGTGGTGGGCACTTCCAGCCCCAGCTCGTCCAGCCAGCGCTTGTTGATCATGGAGAACTGCGGAATGGTGAAGATGCTGTAATCCTCGTCGTCACCGATACCGGCAGTGCCCATCTGCTCGGCAGCGGGCAGACCGTAGATGCAGCCGTCGCTCATGGTGATAGCGGCGCGGATGTTGGGATGCTCGTCCAGGATCTTGGTCAGGTTGGGCATGATCTCGGCGTTGATATAGGGGGTCAGGTCCAGGAAGGTGCCGTCTGCACCGTAGTTGGCGATATCGTAGTTGGAGAAGCCTACACCCATAAAGGCGTCCGGCAGCTGGTCGCCTGCAATGCGGATGTTCACCTGCTCGCTGAGGGAGTCGCTCATGGTCTCGTAATTGAGTTTAACGCCCACGTTATCTGCCAGCTTCTTCAGCACCTCGTTGTCGTTGTAGCCGGGGCTCAGAGCAGACTGACCGCCCACGATGTCAAAGCTGGTCTGGTCGGTGTTGGAGGGATCGGGTGCAGCGGCCTTTTTGCTGCCGCCGCAGGCAGACAGTGCCACGGCAGAACCGGCAACGGCGCAAACCTTCAGGAAATTGCGGCGAGAGATCATCTTTTTCATGGTTGTTCTCCTTTTCTGTAATGTTATATCAGGTTCTTTTCGTTTTCTGGAATAGGCTGCGGTCGTTTAAAACCTCTTGCGGTGCCCTGCATCCGCTTCGTGCCTTGGGCGGCACTCGCGTCTTGCAGACCGCTGCGCCAAAAATTGCTCCCTGTTTCGGCCGCAGGCCGCGGTCGCAATTTTAGCCCTTGACTGCACCTGCCATGAAGCCTTTTTCAAAATACTTCTGTACAAAGGGGTAAACGATCAGCATGGGGGCAGCTGCCACGATGATGGAAGCAAACTTGATCATTTCGGTCAGCTTATTCAGTTCTGCAAAGCCGCCCGCTACCATAGAGGACTGGCTGGCGCTGGTGGAGCTCTTGATCAGGATATTGCGCAACACCAGCGGCAGCGGAGCCTGATCGGCTCTCAGGTAGATCAGAGCGGTGAACCAGTCGTTCCAGTAGGCCACCATGCTGTACACCACCATAACGGCCATAATGGAACGGCTCAGAGGGATGACCATCTTTACAAAGACGGTCCACTTGGAGGCACCGTCGATCTCGGCGGCTTCCAGCAGTTCCCGGGGGATGTTGTTCTCGAAGAAGTTGCGGACGATGATCACGTTGCCCACAGCCACCACACCGGGCAGGAACAGTGCCCACATACTGCCCAGCAGACCCGTTTCCTTAACGATCAGGTAAGTAGGTACCAGACCGCCGCCGAAATACATGGTGATGACGAAGAACAGACTGATGTATTTGCGTCCGGGCAGGTCTTTGACGCTCAGCGGATATGCCACCAGATAGATCATGACCACCGAGTAGATGGTGCCGATGACGGTGTACTTGATGCTGTTCATAAAACCGGAGAACAGCGCACTGTCTGCAAACACAGCCTGATAGCCCTTCAGGGTGAACTGGCTGGGCAGCAGGAAGGTCTTGCCGGCGTACACGTCGTAGGGGTCTGAGAAGGACGCCACCAGAACGTAGTACAGCGGATAGGCCACGATGAGCATGACGGCGGCGCAGATGACCACCAGAACGATGTCGCTGACCTTATCGGACAGACCGCCGGGCTTCTTTTGACGAGATGCTGCAATGTTTTTTGCCATAACGGTTCGCCCCCTTTACACAAAGCTGACGTCTGCCGCCTTTTTGGCGATGCGGTTGACGATGATGAGCAGGATGATGTTGACCACCGTGTTGAACAGACCCACAGCGGTGGAATAGCTGTACTTGGCGTTGATGATGCCCTGTTCATAGACGTACACGGCAATGATGTCGCTGGTGGCCTTGTTCAGTTCGGTCTGCAGCAGCAGCACCTTTTCAAAGCCCACGTTCATCAGGTTGCCTACACTCATAATGAGCTGCAGCACGATCATGGGTACCAGTTCCGGGATATCAATGTTCAGGATACGCTGGAACATGGACGCGCCATCGATCTTAGCGGCTTCGTACAGGCTGGTATCCACAGCAGCCAGACAAGCCATATAAATGATGGTACCCCATCCGGCTTCCTGCCAGATGCCGGATGCCACATAGATGGTGCGGAAGGCGGCGCTCTCCGAGAGGAAGTCCACGCTGGTGCCCAGGATCAGGTTCAGCAGACCACCCGAGGGGCTGAGGAAAATCTTGATCATACCACAGATGACCATGGTGGAGATGAAGTGGGGTGCATACAGCACCGTCTGCACCACCCGCTTGAACTTTGCAAAGCGCAGCTGGTTGATGCACAGGGACAGGATGATGGGGATGGGGAAACTCCACAGCAGGCTGTACAGGCTCAGCAGCACGGTATTCTTGATCATGCGCACACAGTTGGGTGCGGTGAAGAACCGTTCAAACCAGTACAGGCCGACCCACTCGCTGCCGGTGATGCCCCGGCTTGCCTTGAAGTCCCGGAAGGCGATCTGGATGCCGTACATGGGCCAGTACTTATAAACGATGGTCAGCACCACCGGGATCAGCAGCATCACATAGAGCTGCCAGTTTTCCCGCAGCCGTTGGCTGAGGCTTTTGCGGTGGACCGGGATAGCGTCCAGCTGACGTGCAGCAGCTGGCGAGGTCTGCGTCATAAAAACTCCTCCTTCTTGTTTTTACGCTGCCCACAGGCCCGTGGGCGGGGTTCCCTGCCGTTCGGGGAGCGTTTTTTGTCGTTTCCCGTGAAACGTTACACGGCTTGCAACACAAAGATAACACGCCAGCGTTTTTGTGTCAACAGGATTTTACGCAAAAAATGCCTTGTATCCATGTTTTCAACGTTTTGCACACTTGCGGTAGGATGTTTTTGTGCAAAATGCATCATCGTGCGTTCGTGAAACGGTTCATGAAATTTCACGAAAAAAGTCTTTACATTCTGGAAAAACCATGCTATACTGAAGTTGCAAGAACCTCAGAGTTAGCAGGAATACAGCAAGATTTCCTTTGATATATATCCACTTGAAATAGAAACGTTTCACGAACAAAGGAGTGGCCCGCATGGCAAAACAGAACACCGCCCCTACTATGAAGGATGTGGCCAAGGAGGCAGGGGTCTCTCTGGGCACTGTATCCAAGGTCATCAACGGCATCCCAGTGGGTGACGAGTACCGTAAAAAGGTAGAACAGGCCATCAAGACGCTGGACTACCACATCAACGCCTACGCCAAGGGGCTGAAGAACAACCGCACCTACACCGTGGCGGTCATCCTGCCCAATCTGCTCAACCCTTTCTTTAGTATGGTGGCACACTACATCAACCGGGCGCTGGTGAACCGCGGCTATCGGATGCTGCTGTGCGATACGGAATACGACTACACCAAGGAGCAGGAAATGGTGCAGATGGTGGCGCAGAACAAGGTGGATGGCATCATTGCCCTGACCTACAACCCCGACCTGAAGATTCCCCCGGATGTGCGGTCGGTGTCCATCGACCGCTATCTCAGTGGCAGCACCACCTGCGTGGCCTCTGATAACTACAACGGCGGGCGCTTGGCGGCCCAGAAGCTGGTGGAAAACGGCTGCAAAAATCTGGCATTCCTGCGCATCGGCTCCCCGCTGACCAGCGAGACCAACAAACGCCGGGACGGTTTTGTGGCAGAGTGTGAAGCCATGCAGCTGCCCTGCACCCAAAAGATCCTGATGGATGACGCGCCGCTCAGTGAGTTCGAGCACTTTCTAGAAGAGAACTTGAAGGACGGACGGCTGGCCTTTGACGGCATCTTTTGCGTCACCGACAAGCTGGCGGTCGCCGTCATCAAGATGCTGCGCCGGATGGGGCAGCGCGTACCGGAGGATGTGCAGGTCATCGGCTACGACGGTCTGCGCGCCTTTGGAGATCAGGACTACTACTGCTCCACCATCATCCAGCCGGTAGAAGCCATGGCAGAGACCTGCGTGGATCTGGTGCTGCAGGACTCCCACGCTAACACTCCCTCCCTGTTGTGTCTGCCGGTGCGCTACGCCTACGGCGGCACCACCAAGGCATGACCGCCCCGGAAAAAGGCCGGTGGTACTGGTTCAAAAATTGGCTGCATTACCACTGGCTCTACCTTATTATTGCGGCTGTGGCGCTTTGGGTCGGCATCAGCTGGCTGGGCAACGCCCTGCACTGGGGCGAAACCCTGCCGGACTATCAGATCGCCTATGTGGGCAAAAGTGCTCTGCCGGAGGATACAGCCCACGCCATCGAAGCCGCTTTTGCGCAGTATGGCGAAGATCTGAACGGCGACGGAATCGTTTCGGTCAAGCTCAACCAGTATGTCAGCGACACTGAGGACGTGGAAAACGCTTCTACTTACGCGCTTGCCGCACAGATGCAGTTTTTGGCGGATATGAACGCCGAGGAAAGCTATTTTCTGCTGCTGGATGACCCGGCGCATTTTCAGCTGGACTATCAGGCACTTGCCAACTGGGACGGCACTCCGCCGGGCGACAACGACTATACCGCCGCCGGAAAGACCGTGCCTTGGGCAGACTGCCCGGTGCTGGCCGGATACGACCTTGGAACGTATCAGACCACCGTGTTGGGAACCACCGTTACTGGCAGCAGCGCAGAACTGGTAAACGGATTATTTTTAGGCCGCAGGGCCTTTTATGAAGAGCCCAAGAACGAAAAAGCCGCCCTTGCCCGGGAAGGAGCACAGCGGCTGTGGGAGATTCTGACGGAAGGAGCAACTCCATGAAACGGAACTGGTTGTGTGTTGTAGCACTTGCGCTGGCGGCAGTTCTCTGTACTGGCTGCGGTGTGAAGGATGAAAATTTGAAAAGTGATCCGCTGGTAAATGCGGATGGGACGGCTCCGGTAGGCAAAACGCTGGTTGCCCCTGCCCCGCCGGAGGACTTCACCTTGCTGGACAACAAGGATATCCTTGCCGCCAACGGCCTGTACTATGCTTCTTGGGTCAACGGAGAACCCCAGCCCTATGAAAACAGCGAGGGTAAGACAGTCGATCTCTATGATGCCCAGCTGACGCTGGTGGTACAGGAAAACAAGACCGAAGAAAAGGCAGCTTCCGCTGTTTCCGGCTGGCAGGAGCTGGCACAGCAGAACTACGATATTTCTGACACACAGACCCTGACTGCCGCCGGGCAGGAGTACACTGTCATTCAGTTTGCCTATCAGGACAAGAGCAACCCCTATGCCTTTGGCGTTGCCGCCTTTGGACAGAAGGGCACCAGTGCCATAGAGTGGGAGCTTTCCTGTCAGGAGAGCTACACCGGCGATGCACTGGCTGTACTGACCGAATTTCTGAACGGCTGCACCTATTAAGGAGGCGTAGAAATGGGCTTATTCTTTCCGAGTGACCCGGTCATCCATGGTCAACGCGCCACTGGTCTGCCCCGGTATCAGGAGCTGCTGGAACGAGACTGGAAAAGCTTTCTCTTTGCGGATTTTGTCACCTTGGGTCTGTGCATCCCCTATGGGCTGGGGGTGGGGTACGCCCTGCTTTCTTCCAGTCTGCTGGTGCTGATCCCGGTCTGCGTGGTGGGCGGACTGCTGGTGGGGCCGGCCATTTCCTGCATGATGGACGCGCTGTTCCGCAGCTACCGGGATGCGCCCCGGGGCTGGTGGGAAAACTACTGCAAGGGCATGAAACAAAACTGGAAAGCATCCCTTCTGCCCGGTGTGGTGTTCAGCCTGGCACTTGGCATCGAGCTGTTTTTCGGCATGGTGCTGTTCTCCGGGGAGCGTCTGCCCGGTATCGGAACCATGGCTGTTTTTCTGGCCGGGCTGCTGATTCTGTTCATGCTGTTTACTGCGTTCTGGCCGCAGGTGGTATTGTTTGAAGAAAGCAACCTTCACCGCCTGCAAAATGCCGTGCTATTCTGCCTGAAATACGGCAAGCACGTTCTGGGTGCAGCCGTACTTCAGCTGGTATGGTGGCTGCTGTTTGTGTTGTTTTTGCCGTGGACGGGCTTTCTTGTGCCTTTCCTCGGTGTGTGGTTTATCTGGTTCGTCTGCTTCTTTTTGCTGTACAACGATTTCAATGCCGCCTATGGCATTGAAGAAAAGATCAGCCAGCAGTTCCCGGAGCAGACACCCCACTATGATGAATGATAAGGAGAGCAACCATGGACATTTTAACGATTGGCGAAGTTTTGATCGACCTGACCCAGACCGGCAAGGATGAAAAGGGCATTCCTCAGTTTGCCGCAAACCCCGGCGGTGCCCCGGCAAATCTGGCTGTGGCTGCCGCCCGGCTGGGCGCACAGACCGCCTTTATCGGCAAGGTGGGTGCGGATGCCTTTGGCCGCTACCTGAAAGAGGTTCTGGAAGAGAACAAGGTGGACGTTTCCGGCATGGCTGTGGATGCAGACCACCCCACCACCATGGCTGTTGTTTCGGTGGATGCCACCGGTGAGCGGGATTTCAGCTTCTACCGCAGTGCCAACGCTGACGTGATGCTGTGCAAAGAGGATATTTCGGACGAGGCTCTGAAAGCTGCCAAAATCGTCCACTTCGGTTCTGTCAGCCTGACCGCTGACCCCTCCCGTACCGCTACGCTGGACGCTGCCGCCCGTGCCAAAAAACTGGGGGCTACCATCACCTATGACCCCAATTACCGTGCCAACCTCTGGAAGAACAAAGAGGATGCCATTGCCCAGATGAAGGCTCCCCTGCCGCTGGTGGATATTCTGAAAGTGTCTGATGAAGAGCTGCCCCTGCTCACCGGCACCACCGACTGCGAAAGCGGCACGGCACAACTGGCACAGAACGGCATCCGGCTGATTTTTGTCACCTTGGGTGCAAACGGCGTATTCTACCGCTTTGGGGACAAGACCGGCCATGTGGCTGGCGTCCCCTGCAAGGTGGGCGACACCAACGGCGCAGGCGATACCTTCTTTGGGGCTGCTCTGTCCAAGCTCTGCAAGGAGGATTTGAACACCCTGACCGTGGACAAGCTGGAAGGCATTCTGGCCTTTGCCAACAAGGCTGCCAGCATCACCACCAGCCGTCACGGTGCCATCCCCGCCATGCCCACCCTTGCAGAAGTGGAGGGCTGAACCATGGCAACAAAACAGGAATTTGAGTCCCGGTTTGCCAAGCACAAGGACGAACTGGAATGGCTGTTCATGGAACTGTACCACAACCGGGAAGGGCTGGAAGTTCTGGAGCGGGAGATGGCAGAAGCCTACAACGCCCGCAGTGCCGAGCTGAAAGCACTGGACAAGGCGCGCTCTGCCGACCCGGAGTGGTACAAGCGGGGCAATATGTTCGGCATGACCATGTACACCGACCTCTTTGCCGGAAATTTGAAAGAACTGGCAAAGAAACTGCCCTACCTCAAGGAGCAGAAGCTGACCTATCTGCACCTGATGCCCCTGCTGCAGATGCCCCATCCCCACAACGATGGCGGCTATGCAGTGGAGGATTTCGATTCCGTAGACCCTGCCCTTGGCACCAACAAGGATCTGGAAAACCTGACCCGTGAACTGCGGAAAGCCGGCATCAGCCTGTGTCTGGATTTTGTCATGAACCACACCGCCAGCACCCACCGCTGGGCCATGGCGGCAAAGGCGGGCGACCCGTGGTTTCAGGCCTATTACCATCTCTATGACGACCGCACCATCCCCGACCAGTACGAGCAGACCGTGCCGCAGGTGTTCCCCAACACCGCACCCGGCAACTTTACATGGTGCGAAGAAATGCACAAGTGGGTGCTGACCACCTTCCACGACTACCAGTGGGACCTGAACTACGCCAACCCGGCGGTGTTCGTGGACATGACCAAGAGCATTCTGCACCTTGCAAACCTTGGCGTAGAGGTGTTCCGCATTGACGCCGTGCCCTACATCTGGAAGCAGCTGGGCACCACCTGCCGCAATCTGCCGCAGGTGCACACCATCGTGCGGATGCTCCGCATGGTGCTGGAATGCGTCTGCCCGGCGGTCATCCTCAAGGGCGAGGTAGTCATGGCTCCCAAGGAGCTTGCCGCCTATTTCGGCACCCCGGAAAAGCCGGAATGCCACATGCTCTACAACGTGTCCACCATGGTCAACCTGTGGGGTGCCCTTGCCAGCCGGGATACCCGGCTGCTGAAGGCGCAGCTGGATGCCCTGCACGCCCTGCCGGACAACTGCTGGTTCGTGAACTATCTGCGCTGCCACGATGACATCGGCTGGGGTCTGGACGAGGCGGTGGAAAAACGGCTGAGCATCGACCCGCAGAAGCATAAAGAATATCTCTACCACTTCTACGAGGGCAATT
This sequence comes from Faecalibacterium sp. IP-1-18, assembly GCF_023347355.1. NCBI lineage: Bacteria > Bacillati > Bacillota > Clostridia > Eubacteriales > Oscillospiraceae > Faecalibacterium > Faecalibacterium sp. IP-1-18. Next base: position 2,360,175 of record NZ_CP094472.1, on the reverse strand, counting down.
TCCCCGGTAGCTGGGCAAAGGGCGAGCTGTACAACTACGACCCCGCCACCGGCGATGCCCGGAGCTGCGGCACCACCGCCAGCCTGTGCGGTATCGAACAGGCACTGGAAAAGGACGATAAGACCGCACTGGACTACGCCGTGAAGCGTGATCTTCTGCTGCACACTGCCATGGCGTTTTTGCAGGGTTTCCCCATGCTGAACTGCGGGGATGAAATTGCACAGCTCAATGGCTGGGACTACAAAAACGACCCTGACCGTGTGGAGGACAGCCGCAACCTGCACCGCAGCAAATTCAACTGGGAAGATGCCAAGCAGCGCACCCGAAAGGGCACACTGCAAAACCAGCTGTGGCAGGGCATGGAGCAGCTGCGCCAAATGCGGGCAGACCCCTGCTTTGCCCCGGATGCGTGGGTGACCACATGGGACAGCCACAACCCCGGTGTGCTGGCGCTGGTGCGCAAGCGCGGCGAGGAAACGCTGGTGGGACTGTTCAACTTTACCGAGTACCCGGCGGGGGCAAGTCTGGACGCTCTGGGTGGCGAGTACCACACCCCGGAAGGCACTTCCGTCTGGCTGGCGGATGTGGAGCTGGAACCGTATCAGTCACTGCTGGTAAAAAACAAATAAGTAAAACGAGCCATCCGGCTCTCTCTTTTCGCCAAAGTTTTCAGAGCATTTTCTCGCAATCTGCCGAAAATGGCGTGTTCTCAAAAGTTCGCGTTTGCGAAGCGTAGCGCAGCAATGAAAGCCCCAGTGGGGCTTTTAAGCGACAGAACGGTCTTGCGTAGCAAGATGGAGGGGCCTTGCCCCGACAAGTTCACGTTGACACACTGCGATTTTTGTGGTAGTCTATCCCAACAATTTAATATAACATATTTACTTAGAGTTCCAGCTCGGCTCCCGAAGGAGTCGGAGCAAATTTTTGACTTTCTTATCGCTACATAGCAAACCCGAACCAAGGCCATCCCAGAAGGGATGGTCAGGTTCAGGTTGTTGTGTGGCGATTTTTTATTGCCAAATCCAGCACCGCACCTTGAAAACCGCATGACCGTCTGCATGGGATACCCGGCGATGACCCTGAGAAGGAGAGCCGGAAAACGCCGCCGGAAGGGGGCAGGAAAGCCATGCAGGGAGAACGGCTAAACGTTGATTCCTCAGTTACCAGAAAACAATGTGGTCAAATTGACCACATTGTTTTTCTGTAACGCCAGTGAAAGGAGGGTCATCTCCATGTATATGACAAACGAAGAATGGAAGCAGAACAATCAGGATTATTTGAAAGAATCGTATGAGGAAACGGGCTTTACCGCCGGAGGATACGCCGTCCACAAACTTATCTGCGGCGGCTGCGGTCGGGTGTTCTACACCACCATCTACACCAAGAAATACTGTCACAGCTACTGGTGCGGCAATCAGGCCAACAATCTGCGGCAGCGGGAATACCGCCAAATGCGCCGTCAGGATTTGGTCTGCCAGTGCTGCGGTGAAAAATTCACGCCCAAACGTGCAGATGCCCGATATTGCAGCAACTCCTGCCGACAAAAAGTCTATCGAAAACGTGTTACAGATGCTGCAAGTACTCAAAATGAGCACATCGTTTTTCGTACCGTCTCAAGGTCTGTTGAAAATCAGGTGCCGCCACCCGGCACTTGATTTTACCCGTAACAGAATCAGTTGGTCATTTTGGCCAACTGAAAAAGCCGGACGAGCTGTCCGTTCAGGACAGTTTGCCCGGAGCAAGAGTGCAGAGGTGCGGGTCGCCAGTGGCGACCTCAAAAGGCCGCAGGTATTTTGAAGCACCGACCGAGCCGACAGGCGAGACCGCAGCTCTTTGAAGGGAGTCAAGGGGGAACGCCTTGCCCAGTGATATGATGCTGTGCGTCATATCCTACTGGGTATTATCTGGCGCAAAACGGCGGCAGATTCAGCAACTTCGCTGCTGCGTTCTCCCTGCCAAGATGTTGAAACGGAGGAATGCCTATCTGAAATTAACACGACACAACGGACGAGCCGGAACCCACGGCACTTACAACCCCAAACACAATGACCGCAGTTTCAACCTTGCCAACAGTGAGCACATCGACCCGGAACGAGCCAAAGGCAACATCTACTGGGACTGCTTTCACGGCTTCCGTTCGGCTCTCGACCCACAAGACCCGAATGATCTGGCTGCGACCTTCTCGGATGTGGAACGGCAGTTCTACGAGACCCACTACACGGCCTTTGTTGAAGGCCAAAACGAGCGTAACGCCAGAATCCGGCACACGGAGCGCAACCGCTCCATTCCCGACCTGCTGTCCAGCCGCAAGACCTGCCCGGAAGAGACCATCTATCAACTTGGAACGCTGGATGAACACGCTTCGGCAGAGGACTTGCTGAGCGTCGTCACAGAGTTCATCGAGAAGTTCGAAGCCAAGTATGGCGACCATGTTCATGTGCTGGACTGGGCACTGCATCTGGACGAAAGCACACCCCACATCCACGAGCGTCATGTGTTCGACTGCGAGAACAAGTACGGCGAGGTGGCACCCCAGCAGGAAAAGGCATTGGAAGCACTGGGCTTCGAGCTGCCCGCCCCGGACAAGCCCCTCAGCCGCTGCAACAACCGCAAGATCACCTTTGATGCCGCCTGCCGAAAGATGCTGTTTGAGATCGCCGAGCGGCATGGTCTGGAACTGGAGGAAGAAGCGGAATACGGCAACCGCAAATATCTGGAAAAGCAGGACTTCATCCTTGCCAAGCAGAAGGAGCAGCTTGCCGCCCATCAGAGCAAGCTGGACGAATTGACCCTCAAGGTCAACGACATGGAAACGCTGATCGATGAAGTTTCGGCAGCAGCCTACGACAAGGCGGTGGAGGTCGTGACCGACGTGGTACGCACCGAGACCCGCAAGGAAGATATGCGGATGATCGAGGACACGAAGAGGTGGGTGTTATCGCCAGAGAGAAAAGCTCCCAAAGCTACTAGGGAATATGCCTCCCATCGTTTGGACGATGCGCTGAACAAGTTCCTCAAGACCATGCAGACCACCGCCGCACGTCTGCAGGAGAAGCTGCTGAAGCCGGAAGTCCGACAGAAGGGCAAGGAGCAGGTCAAGGAGAAAGCACGGGATTCCGTTCTGCACCTGTTGAGCCGCTTGCAGACGGAACAGGCGCAGCGGAAGCCATCTGCGCCGCCTACCGCCGAAAAGTCAGAAAAATGTTTTCAATAATAGTACGAGGTGATGTTTATTGAGCAAAGAAGTCAACGAAGAACGCGCTCCCCGAACCATTACCGATGTGAAGGAAATGCTGTCCAAGCACTCCAACGGCGAAATCCAGCGGACGATCCAGAACTGCATCACGATTTTGCAGAACGACCATGTGCTGGCCGATGCCATTCGACTGAACCTGTTGAGCGAGCGCATCGACATCGTAAAGCCTGTGGGCTGGCCCCGCTCCGGCAAGACGCTGAACGACACCGATATGAAGTATATCCTGCGGCGAATGGAGAAGTACGGCATTTTCAGCGAAAAGAAGATTGAATCCGCCATCCGCATCATTGCCAACGAGAATCGCTACCACCCCATCCGGGATTACCTGAACGGCCTGCAATGGGACGGCACGGCACGGATAGCCCACGTCCTGCACCATTTTCTCGGTGCTGCGGAGGACGAGTACACTTGCGAAGCTATGAAAATCTTTCTGCTGGGAGCCATCAAGCGGGTATTTCAGCCGGGATGCAAATTTGAGACCATGCTCTGTCTGGTGGGCGGTCAGGGTGCGGGGAAGTCCAGCTTTTTCCGGCTGCTGGCGGTCAAGGACGAGTGGTTCTCAGATGACCTGCGTCGGCTGGACGACGACAACGTGTACCGCAAGCTGCAAGGTCACTGGATCATTGAAATGTCGGAGATGATTGCCACCGCCAATGCCAAAAGCATCGAGGAAATCAAGAGCTTTCTCAGCAAGCAGAAGGAGACCTATAAAGTCCCCTACGAAACACATCCTGCCGACCGTCTGCGCCAGTGTGTTTTTGCTGGCACGACCAACCGGCAGGATTTTTTGCCCCGTGACCGCACGGGCAACCGCCGCTTCATCCCCATCCCGGTGGATGCGGAACTGGCCGAAGTTCACATTCTGGACAATGAGGAGGAATCTCGCACCTATATCGACCAGCTCTGGGCAGAAGCCATGACGATTTACAACAGCGGTAATTACAAGCTGGCGTTCAGCCCCGCCATGCAGGAAACCCTGCAAGTCCATCAGCAGGACTTCATGCAGGAGGATGCGCAGGCTGGCATGATCTACGCCTTTCTGGAGGACTACACGGGTGACCGGGTGTGTTCCAAGCAGCTTTACGCAGAAGCACTGGGCAACACCAATATCCCGGCAGAGTGGGAGACCCGCGCCATCTGCGAGATCATGAACACGGGAATTTCGCGCGGCGATATCCAAGGCTGGCAGGCTCACAAAACCGCCAAGCGTTACCCGAAGTACGGCGTTCAGAAAGGCTGGGAGCGCGTAACCAGCCCCGAAACCGGGGCTGAAGATTTCTCCGAAATAACGGATGCAGAAGCTAAGCAGCTGGGCTTTCCCTTCTGATGGACAGCGGTTACACGGTCGGTTACAGGTTTGGTTACGCTGCAGTTACATCGCAAAAACCGCATGATTGCTGCGTTTTCCTCTTTCTGTAACCATGTAACCTTAAAAAGATAAGAAAAAGTATAAAGCCCACCGGATGCCCTGTGTGCAGAAAAAGAGAGCTTTCCTGCCCGGTTACAGGCGTTCGGTTACAAGGAATTGGAGGTCTGCCTATGAAGGAAGTTCGCGTTTGCGAAGCAATGAAGTCCCCGGTGGGGACTTTAAGCGATGGAACGGTCTTGCATCAGCAAGATGGAGGGACCAAGTCCCGACAAGTTCCGATTTGGGAAAAGAGCAATTTAACGCTGGAGGAAGCTGCGGCTTATTCCGGCATTGGCATCAACAAGCTGCGTTCATTATCGGATAAGGAGCATTGTCAGTTCGTGCTGTGGGTGGGTTCCAAGCGGCTCATCAAGCGGCGCAAGCTGGATGAATACACGGAGCGAATGTACTCGCTTTGAAAATGTCCCGGATATTTTTCAAAACGTCTTGCAGAGAATGGCGTATCTGTGGTACTATGAACACAGAACAACGCTCTTTTCTGTACCGCAATGTAGAAAGGAGCAACGCTCATGGCAACAAATCGGAATACGAAACGCAAGGACAAGGCGCGTGTGGTTCTCCGCAAGGGCGAATCCCAGCGCAAAGATGGCAAGTACGATTTCCGTTGGACTTCCCCGGATGGCAAGCGACATTCTATTTATGCCGCGACCTTGGAGGAACTTCGGGAAAAGGAAAACGACATTCAGCGAGATTCGCTGGAAGGCATCAAGGCAGAAGCACGGTACGTCACCCTGAATGATGTGTTCACCCTGTGGGCAAAGGTGAAGCGTGGTCTGAAGGACAACACCTTTCAGAATTATCTGTACCTTTATCGGCAGTTCGTGGAGCCGGATTTCGGCAAATCGAAGGTGTCTGCGCTCAAGAAGTCGGACGTTAAGCAGTTCTACAACACGCTGGCAGACGAGCGGGGCTTGCAGATCTCTACGATTGACAGTGTACACACGGTTCTGCATCAGGTGCTGGACATGGCGGTGGATGACTGCTATCTGCGGAGCAATCCCTCAGACAACGTTCTGCGGGAGCTGAAAAAGGCACACCAGTTTGAAACCAACCGCCGTAAGGCATTGACCGTAGCAGAGCAGAATCTGCTGCTGTCCTACCTCTCCAAAACGCCGAAGTATCAGCACTGGTATCCAATTTTCGCGGTCATGCTGGGAACTGGTTTGCGCGTAGGAGAAGCCACTGGTCTGCGCTGGTGTGATGTGGATTTTGAGGAAGGCACGATCTCCGTCAATCACACGCTGGTCAACTACGACCACCGTGAGAACAACGGCGGCAAGAAGGGCTGCTACTTCAACTGCCACTCGCCCAAAACAAAGGCTGGTGTCCGCACTGTTCCGATGATGGACTTCGTGAAAGAAGCCTTTGAAAAGGAACGTGCCTATCAGGAAGAAGCAGAGATCCATTGCACGGTAACGGTGGACGGTTACACGGACTTTATCTTTGTCAACCGCTTTGGTGAGTGCCAGCATCAGGGAACGCTGAACAAGGCCATCCGGCGCATCATCCGGGACTGCAACGATGAAGTGCTTGCGAAGAATCCGAACAGCACCGTACTCCTGCCGCGTTTCAGCTGCCATACCCTGCGGCATACCTTCACGACCCGGATGTGCGAAGCGGGCGTGAACATCAAGGTGATTCAGGATGCGCTGGGACATTCTGATATTTCCACAACCTTGAACATCTATGCAGATGTGACCAAGGAATTGCGTAAGTCTGAATTTGAAAATCTTGACCGTCAGTTCGCACAGTGGAAAGACCCTGAAGAATAAAATAAAGCATACGCCAAATACGCCATACGCCATTTACGCCAATTCATACGCCAAACGATACAGTTCGGATAAAGGCTTGTGTAGAGATGTAAATGGAATGGCAAAATTCAACCCTTGTGGTGTAGAGTAGTATCAAGAAATAAAGGCTTATAACCGTTCGTCGATGACATCCCCACGATGAAGCCCATCGACCAGTGAACCACAAGAAAATCAACATAGAAACGAAAGATTGTACTTCTGATTTTCTTACAAAAGCTGTGTCATTCCCGTTTTGACATCAATTTGACAGCAAAATCCTGAAGAATCACGTCCCGTTATGAAGCGTGACGGATTTCAGACAAAACGCACAAGGCTTGAACAAAGCTGTAAGAGCACTTCTTGGAATCATCCGAGAGGTGCTCTTTTTGTTTGCTCCTGCGGCCAACTTCTGTCAGACAGTCACAAAAAACGGAGGATAAGATTATGAAAAACGACTATAAGACCATCAAACCCATGAAAGGAATCCCTGACCAGCTTCGCAAGCTGCGCCGCCAGTTCCTGCGTTACCAGCAGGCAGAGATCGTATACAGCCTTTCTCACAAGAAGCTGCTGGAGCTTGCCAGCGATGCCGGGGCAATCTACCGCTTCGACAGCACGGTACTTATCAACCGGGAGATTTTTGATGCCTATTTGGAACGCTTCCATGAACCTGCAAGAAAAATTACCGTGGAGGAGGTCGAGGACGAATGAGCGGCAGCGTATGGATGTTCTCTGACCAGATCGACGATGAAGATATGGATTTCATGCGGCATGAGTTCGTGACTTATAGCATGGCAAGCGATTATTATGGACTGGGACTGAAACCTGTCACCCGGATGGCACATGAATGTGGGGCTATCTATAAGATTGGCCGGAAGATTCTGATTCGGAGAAGCATTTTTGAAGAGTACCTGCGCCAGCAGAGAAAGATTTGAGGTGTGCGATGGAAAAGTCGAACACTAGATTGCATGATGATAATAATGGGCTGGACTATGTGCTGGTCGGAGATTACTACTTCCCGGCTTTAATTCTGGCAGAGGATTCTCGTCCTGTTAGCTGCTGGGGTAGAATGTACAAACGGTATCTTAAAGAACATTGCCCTGCACGGTATCAGGCTCTCCTGCTGTCTGGCAGATTGAACAGCTATCTGACTGACATTGATGCACAGGCAGAGGGGCGGCTGGAGTTGCTTACCCAGCAAATGGCAGAAAGTGAGGGCGTGAACGAAGAACTGAAAGCTGTAAATCAAATGGAATGGGTGCAGAGGATGAACAGCATCCAGAACCGAGCGGAGGAAGTTATTAAGAACGAATTGATTTTTGTGTAATGCCTAAAGGGGAAGATGCTGAGTTATGCGGTGTTTTCCCCTTTTATGTTTATAAGTTATGATTGCAAATTGATACAGAAGCATAAATTTCAAAATATTTTGAATGTAAAATGGAATATATTTGCATTCTCATTGACGCACTATTGTAAAAGCATTATAATTGTTACATAAAATTCACACAAACTACGCCCTTACAATTGAGCAATAAGGAAAAGTTATGACGAATGACATCGAAGCAACCGTTGCCCTTTGCAAATGCGGAAAAACTCATAAAGTCTACGGCGTCCGCTTTGAAAAGGCAGGCAAGAAGCATTGGAAGTACACATGGGCATTTCCAATCAAAGAATCAACCGCAAAACACGAAGGTTACGATAAGACTTCAATTGTTGGTGTAATTGAGCCGACAAACGATTATCCGGGTTGTCCTTATTGTAAGGCTCAGTCATTCGTAATATGCAGCTGCGGAAGACTGAATTGCGATAATACTTCTGGTCTGGGCGGTCTTTTCACCTGTGAATGGTGCGGAACGACTGGTAAACTCGGTATTTATGATGGTTCTGGTTTTGACAGCAGCGGAGATCGGTAAAAGATTATGAGTATCTTCAACAAACCACAACAGAAACCCATGCCGACTTTTTCTACCAGTCAGACGGTTCTGCCTTCTGCTGCAATCTCCCGGATTGAAAGCGGCAGTCTGGCGGAATTAAACGTTCCCAACCTGATGCTTAAAAAAGGCGAAAAATGCTGCTTTGTAGACAAGAGCTATGAAATGGTTGAAACGACCACAACACGAAATATCCGGAAATCCGGCGGCACCAGTATGCCAAGCGTCTTTTTCAAAGGAGTACGGTATCACATGGGCAGCAGCGAATCTGTCCCTGTGACAGAGACCAAGGTGGATTACATACCGGGATACCTTTATATTACCAACAAACGTATTATTTTCACCTCACAGAAAGGCGGCTTAGAAAAGTCCATTGGTTCTCTTTCCGCATTCCATCCCTATTCCAACGCAATCGGGTTTCAATTTGGACAAAAGGTCATAAACTTTATTCTGCCTCGTGCGGATCTGGCAGTACAGACACTTCAAATTATGACGTAAATCATCGAAAGGGTATTGCAATATGGGAAATCTAAAAGTACATGATAAGCTGGATATTCAAGCTGGTGGACAGGTTGAGGTTCTGGATGAATTTGGTTCTGGTGGTCAGGGTACGGTCTACAAGGTATCGTACAACGGCAAAACCTATGCTCTGAAATGGTATCATCCGGGAGTTTTCAAGGGAAAGGAAAATGACTTCTATAAGAACCTCGAAAACAATATTAGCAATGGTGCGCCAACGGATGCTTTTCTCTGGCCAAAAGCCATTACCAAAGTTTATAACGACCAGTTTGGCTATCTGATGGATGTGCGCCCGTCTGGTTACGAAGAACTGACCAACTTTTTTGTGGGTGGCCGAAAGCAGAAACAGGCGCGTTTCAAAAGTTTCTACGCCCTCTGTACGGCAGCAATCAATATTATCGAAGCCTTCCGTGCTCTGCACAATAATGGATACAGTTATCAGGATATCAACAACGGCAACTTCTTTATCAATCCGGAAAATGGCGATGTGCTGATTTGCGATAATGATAATGTCAGTCCATTCGGAACCAATCTTGGCATTATGGGTAAGCAGCGCTGGATGGCTCCGGAAATTGTTATGGGTAAGAATGACCCGGACAAGAACAGCGACCGGTTCAGTCTGGCAGTGGTATTGTTCCGGCTGTTGTTTATCAATCACCCGTTGGAAGGCCGTTATAGTACACCTCCTTGTATGACAAAAGAATTAGAGCAGAAATATTATGGCAGTGCTCCAATTTTTGTCTATGACCCGACCACTTCGGAAAATCGTCCGATTCCGGGAACCGACCACAATCTGAAGCTGTTCTGGAACGTTTATCCAGACTATGTAAAAGATGCTTTTATCCGTGCATTCAGTCATGATGTGATGATGAAGCAAAAGCCACGCATTCTGGAAAAAGAGTGGATGGATATTTTTATCCGCCTGCGCACGGAAATTGGCCGCTGCCCATACTGCGGTCAGGAAACATTTTATACATTCAAGGGCAGCCACGATATTCCCTGCATGGAATGCGGCAAAAAGATTCCCATTACAAATGCTCTGCAAATCAAAAATCAGATTCTGCCTATCTTCCCCGGCTTGAAAATCAGTTTGTGGACAGTGGACAGCTCTCTGGAAGATATCCGCACACAGGTAGCCGAAGTAGTGAAGAATCCGAAAGATCCGAGACTACTTGGCCTCCGAAACCTCAGCCAGCGCACTTGGAGCGTAAATCTGCCAGATGGTTCTCAGCGTCCCCTGCCACCACAGCAAGTTGTACCCGTTCGCGCTGGATTTGAAATCCATTTCCTTGGTGGAACGAATGATTCTGGAATTATCAAGTAAAAGAGAAAGGTGAAGAAAAATGTCTCTGTTGGATAACGTAGCACCTGCCCCTCGAAAAGTCATGACGCTGTTTTATGTGGTCGATACCTCCGGCAGTATGTGCGGAAGCAAAATCGGCAGCGTCAACAGCGCAATGGAGGAAGCCATTACCAGTGATTTGCCGGAGATCAGCGCAGCAAACGATGATGCTGAAATCAAAGTGGCCATCATGCAGTTCAGCAGTGGTTGTTCGTGGATCACTCCGCAGAGTGGTCCTATTGCTATTGGAGATGTGATCTGGAACGATCTGAATGCAGGCGGCGTGACCGATTTGGGCGCAGCCTGTAAGGAACTGGATAAAAAACTCTCTCGCAATGAGTATTTGAACAGCCAGACAGGAGCGTATGCTCCGGTCATTCTGCTGTTCAGTGATGGCGGCCCCACGGACAACTGGGAAAAGGAATTAAAACAGCTGAAGCTGAACAACTGGTTCAAACACGCTATTAAAATTGCCATTGCCATCGGTGACGATGCAGATAAGACGGTTCTGGCCGAGTTTACCGGAACGATTGAGTCTGTCATTACGGTCAATGATAAGCACACGCTGAAAGCTCTGATTCGCAAGGTCAGTGTCCGCGCATCGGAGTTCCAGAGTCACAGCAAGCAATCCGGTGATACGACCTCCAGTGCCGAGGATGATAGTGCCAAAATTGCACAGGATGCCGTCAATGAGATTAAGCAGGATGCTTCTCAGAACAGCCCTGTTTCTGGTGGTGACTCTGGTGCCATTGATGTTTCACTGGATCAGGATTGGGGCAACTGGTAAAAGCTGATTCTCGGTGGGAGGTCAAATTATGGCTGAATATTACCAGTTCGCTCATTCTGTACAAGGCTATAACCATATTAAAGCAAACAAGGTTTGTCAGGATGCATCCGGTGAGTGCCACTTTGAAGATGTAAGCATTATTGCTGTGGCAGACGGTCACGGCAGCGATAACTATATTCGCACAGACCGTGGCAGTAAATTTGCGGTTTCTGCGGCTTTGACAGCTATCAAGGCCTTTGTACAGGAAGCGCGGGAAAATCATCTGTCCACTGTTCCTGATTCTGAAACCGAATTGATTCAGGTTTCCAAAAATATTCTTGCTCGGTGGTATACGCAGGTAGAAAATGATGTTGCCTGTGAACCATTCCAGCCGGAAGAACTGGCAAAAGTATCAGAGAAATATAAGCAACGGTACGCTTCCGGGCAATATAATGCCAAGGCTTATGGAACGACCCTGATTGCAGTCTGTATGACCAGCGAGGGTTGGTTTGGCATCCACATTGGAGATGGGAAATGTGTTGAACTTCTGGAAAATGGAACGCTTTGCGAGCCTATCCCATGGGATGAAGCTTGTGAACAGAATATTACCACCAGTATTTGTGACAGCGATGCAATTGAAGAATTTCGTTATGTAATTCAAAAGGATTTCCCTGCTGCAATTTTTATCGGAAGTGATGGCATTGATGACAGCTATTCCTCTGAGATGGAATTGCATGAACTGTATCGAAACATTTTCATTGTCTTTGCAGAACATAGTACAGAAGTTGGTAACAATGAAGTCCGTGACTACTTGCCAAAAATCACCAGACGGGGCAGCGGTGATGATGTTTCCATTGCAGGCATTATTCGCACGGATCTTTCTGAAGGTTCAGTTGCTAAAATTAGGCTGTGCGGCGAAGAAATCCGGCTGAAAGCCCAATTAGAAAAGGCAGAGCGCACCCATCGATCCGCCATCGAGAAGAGAAACTATATCGAAAACAACATGAAGCGAAACCGGACGGAACTTCAGAAACTGACGGAACGTCTGCTGGATGCTGAAGCTGGTCTAAAAGCATCGGAGGTCGCTCTTTATAAGGCGCAGGCTGAATGGAAGTCACTGCAAGCCAGACTGAACGCACTGGAACGCGATACCTTGGGGAATGTTGCAATACAGGCTGAGAATGTAGTTGTACCCGATTCCGATGCGAAAGACTTGATTTCCATTCAGGATGCGGCAAAATCGGAAGTAATGCAGGAAACTCAAGGGATTTCACATTGATTCGTCAAAAGGTCTTCGCCAGATGTGGCGTGGGCCTTTTTGTGTTGTGTGTGAGGAAAGATCATGACCGAATTTGGAAGATATCTGAAACAGTGTCCACCGGCACTCAAAGATAAAACCCGAACATTAAGTTTGCTAAAAGATGCTCTGAAGAATGACTTGCCGAAGTTTCGCGTATTGCAAGCAGCCTATGAACTTGGAATACTAGAAGCCATCCAACGCAGCAATCCGATTTCAACAGATGATAGGTTGAAAATCACGACAGGTCTTGTCAGCCAGTATGCCATGCTGGAAAACGCAGCTAAGAATGCTATTGATTATTGGCAAGACAGCGTTGATGCAGATATTCTTTATCGTGCACTTAATGATGCTGACGAGTGCAGAGAATCTCGCATAAATTCCGCTGAATCTACTGCACGACCTGCAATTCCGATAAAGCCACAACAGAATCCAGCTGAAAATCTGCTCAAGATCGAATCAATTTCGCAGGATTCTATTCGCATGGGCATTCGGCTTCAATGGGAAAAACAATCGGAAATCGAATGCTATGAAATCTGGCGGGCAAAAGAATCAGAGCAACCTGTCAAAATCAAGGAAGGTTCTTTCCCTATTCCACGGTATCAGGATTACGATGTGGAAGCTAACTGCTGCTATACTTATGCAATCCGGGGATTGAATGAATCTGGAAAAGATATTGCACATTCCGCAGATATTCAGCTGATTGCCCCAAGCAAGCCACCTGTATTTCAAATTCGAGAGTTGCAGTTTACCTTTTCTGGCCTCCAACTCAAATGGAGTATGCTTTTTGAAGCAGAAAAATATATTGTCCAGAAATACTCGGATGTCTATGGATGGACAACTCTTGCGGAGCTTCCTGTGGAGCAGACCATGTATCTGGATGCTGCCGCTCAGGGTGGAAAGACAATTAAATATAAAATCCGGTGTGTCTGTAAAAATGGCACCGCGATAGAAACCGCTGAAATTGAATTGAATTTATAAAGGAGCCAGACTACTATGAGTCTAAACCTGTTGGTGTCAATTATAATTTATGCACTCATGGCGTTTTTTGTTGGATGTGGATTCTACCATATTGTCAATCTATCAAAATATCAGAAAGACTTTGCATTAATAGGGAAAAGAATTAAAACCGATGCCCAGGCTGTTATTGATTTACAGGAGTATCTTGACGGAACGACTAGCGAGCAAAACAAATTATTTCAGTCTGATAAATTAAACGCCAAACTTGAAGAGTATCGAGCTGCGTATCAGCGAACAAAAAGCACTAGTTTTGCGGCTCCTTTTGTCGATATTACAGATTTCTTTAACGGGGAATTCTTAGACGAATTGGGACACACCGGATTCTGTGAATTGGTTCCCGGAACTATGACTGGCCTTGGAATTTTAGGAACCTTTGTTGGCTTAGTTCTCGGTGTTGGTGGATTTGACACATCCACTACAGATGCTGTTATGGTTAGTATCACCCACCTTCTTGGTGGCATGAGTACAGCTTTTTTGACAAGTATTGTTGGTGTGCTACTATCTCTTGCGTTTTCACATATCTATAAAAAGTACGTCGACAGCACAAATCAAAGCCTTGAAGATTTTGTAACTGCATTCCATGACAAGAATCTAGATGGCTCTTCCAGTAATGCCGAAAACCAGCTTTTGGGTTACCAACAGCAGCAGACCGAGTTGATGAAAAACTTTGCTACCGTCGTTTCGGAAGCTGTCAGCACCTCTATCGCTAATACCATGCGTACCGAGCTGGTTCCGATTTTCGATGAAATGAAGTCTACTGTTAAAGAGTTCAGCGAAATTGCAAGCCAGCAGCAGAAAGATGGCCTAAATCAGGTCGTGCAGGAATTTATTCGCTGCATGAACGAATCCCTGCGTGGGCAGTTTGATGAACTGGCCGCAACGATTCAGAAAACTTGCGAATGGCAGAAAGCGTCCACCGAGCAAATGCAAAAAATTGTGGATAGCATTTGCGATACATCGAACGAAATTGAAAAAGTCAATGCCGTTTCCCATCAGACCGTTGAAGAAATGAACGGTTTTGTCACGCTTCTGAAGGAGTATCAGGAAAAACTCCATTCTGAAGCAGAACTCATTCAGCAGCAGATTGCAAACAGCAATGAAATCAGCGAACGACAAGCCAATTATTTGGATAAATTGGTGGAAAGCGAAAGCCGTGTTGCTGATTTGGCAGACAACGTGAAAAAAGAAGCGGATGCTGCACAGCAGGCCGTTGATATGCTGTCGGACCATTGCAAAGACCAGATCAGTGGTATTGTGGATGCTGCCAAGCAAGATATGGACGCTCTGGCCGCATCTACAAAGGTTTTGACAGAGGCTAGCCATTCGCAGATGGAAACGCTGGCACAGACTGCTGAAAGCGAAATGCAGTTGCTGTCCAACACTGCCGCCCAACTGAGCGAAGAAAACCACAAACAGCTGATGGAACTGACGAAGGCATCCTCTGAGCAGATGTCCGTGATTTCTGAGGCTGCAAATAATGTGATGCAAAATAGCAAGCAGCAGATTGAGGAAGCAATCAAGGCAACACAGGCACAGTCGGATGCTTTGATGCAGGCTACCAATGACTTCTCCGACTTTGTACAACAAGAGCACAAAAAATTGGTGGAAGCTGTGGATAAAGAGGTGTCTGGTCTGTCCAATTTTGCAGGTCAGACTACAAGCGAAATTCAGTCTGCGACCGCTGGCATGGAGAACGCGGCAAAGCTGCTGGATAAGAATCTGGATGATGTACTTGATCGCACCTTTACGTCGTTCGACAGCAGCCTGACCGATATTTCGCAGCACCTGAGCGGCACCATTGCCGATGTGCGCGATACTACTGAGGCCCTGCCGCACGTTATCCGTGAATCTACGAAGCAGTATGAAGCGGTTCTCGCTAAACTGACCAGCCAGACTCAGAGTTATCTGGATGCAATGGAAAAGTTGACCGCACTGGTTGAGCAAAAGGCTCCTGCTGTGGCTAATGAAGAAGGGAATCGTCAATGAGACGCTATACCAAACGAAATAAAAACGGCGAAAAGCTGAATTTCTGGCTTTCCTACTCTGACATGATGGCGGCACTGCTGCTGGTCTTTATTCTGATCCTGTCCTGTACCCTGCTGGAAACCCGCGCAACCTATGAAGCGAAACAGGCCGAGCTGGAAGAAAAAGAACAGATTATTCTGAATCAGCAGTCGCAAATTGATACGATTGTGGGTGTTCGTGGAGATCTGATTGATGCCCTGAGCAAAGAGTTCTCTGGTAACGACCTTTCCGTCAAGGTGGATGCACAGTCTGGTGCAATCACTTTTGATTCAACGCTGCTCTTTGGCTACAACGATGATAAACTCCAGGATTCCGGCAAGACTTTTCTGGCAGAGTTTTTGCCGAAATACTTTTCTGTTCTGCTGGGCAAGGACTTTTCACCGTATGTCGCTGAAATTATCATTGAGGGACATACCGACACAGATGGCGGTTATATGTACAACCTTCAATTGTCGCAGAACCGTGCATTTGCCGTCGTGTCCTACTGTCTGGATGAAAATAACCATTTTCTTTCGGACAGCCAGTTGGAAGAGCTGCGCGTTTTGCTGACCGCAAATGGACGCTCGTGGAGTGCGCCTATTTATGCAGCGGACGGAACGGTTGATATGCAGGCATCCCGCCGTGTGGAAATCAAGTTCCGCTTAAAGGATGAGGAAATGATAAATCAGATTGCCGAAATGCTTGAGGAAACAAAATGAAAACAAGCTATAAGCCTTCTAAACTTCCGGCTATTGCTGCGCAGGTGCGGAAAGAACATCCTACAAGTTCTGAAATCAAGAATTATCAGCTTGATAATAGCTTCTTAGACGAAGTGCGCCAGTGGGCTAAACTACCCAAAGAAGATGTAGATGGAGAAGCCATTACCATTCCAATTCGCAAAGTGCGGCTGCTGGCAAATTATGTGCCAGCAAACTCTCTGCATCTTCCGCTTCTCAACCTGACAAGGATTTTATTTCTGCGCGCAAATGAAGAAATCGCACGGTCGCTCTTTATTCTCTGGCAGGATTATTTCACGAATCAAGATCTATGCTATCTCCTTTATCGTATCGTACAGGACAAGCCTGAACTGGTAAAGAAAATCGTTTCCAACACCAAACTGGAAAACACCACTATGATGCAGTGGTTTCCCAGTAAAAATATCCCCTATGCAGTCGGCAGAGAGTGTATGCGTTGGCAAAAATCTGACCGCATCCGTTTTTCTGACCGCCTGATGACGTTGGGAATCATGCCATCCACTCGGCTAGGACAGCTTTGTATTCAGGAATACCTTACTTTCTGTGATCGAACAGGCTATCTTGAAATTTCTGACCGGGATATGCTGCCTGCTTTGAAGAAGTATTCTCCGGATTCTATAAAGCTGTTCCTGAAGAATATCTTGACAGAACTGAAAGTTGAGGACTTTCAGAGATACTACCAGTGTGGCTCCTATCTTCGCAATATTTATACCAGCGATGCAGGAACGCTAAAGTATAAGAATTTCTTTTCCGGTTTCACGCCTGAGCAGGAACTCAAGTATCACCGCTGGCTGAATTATATTCTGATTCGAGAGAGCTTCTCCAAAAACAGCAATGATGAACGTCTGCAATTCTGGAGCCAATATGTTCCATATAGTACAGATGCTTATCGTGTATCTGCAAGCGAATGCCTTGTAATCGAATTTGAAATGTATAGCATTATTGAGTTTACTACGAAAACCATGGGGCCGTTATATATTTATCGCAAAGATATTTTTGAAAAATTTGTCAAGAAATATCTTAAACGCATGAATAATACGGAACTGCGGCACAGCTTGTACAATGAACTATTGCAGTACGCCACGGAAAGAATTATCCATCACGATAATTGGCAGTATAAGACCAGTCGTTATCTGATGGCGCACAGTATTATATCCTAAATATTTGATGATTGCTCTCAATTGTCTGTTGTTTTACAGGATTTATGCCTAAGGCTCAAAATTGAACAATTAAGATTTCATTATGGAGGCTTTCCTAAACTTAGGAAACATCGGCCAAGATAACAGAGATCATTATTCAGGAGGATATATGGGACTGGATGACTACAATATTGAATCTAAAATCATATTGAGCCGTTTTTACAATAGAGTTAAGAAAAAGGCAAGGGGATCACGATGCTTATTATGTGGAAAGAAAACAGATGGATTTTGCAAATCACATTCAGTTCCACAATTTTCGCTCAAATATATCGCTGAAAGTGGAATGGTATTTCATCCGTCCATCTTTATGGATATCGAATCGCTTGATGTTGAAAAAGGAGTAATGAACTCTGGCATTTTTCAAAGAATTTGCCGTGAATGTGATGGACGTTTTTTTCAGGATTATGAAAATGAGCGTAATCTTCAGAAACATCTAACTGACAAGATTTTGGCTGAAATTTGTATAAAAAATGTTTTATACACCTTAGATGAAAAGATAGAAGAGAAAGCATTCTACTCGGAAATCATCAAAGAAATTGAGTTTAAGGCCGATTATGGTTATATTGAAAAAAGTGTCAACAATGCAATAAAGAAGTTTGAAGATGAACTTTGTTTCTATAAAAGCATTCTTCAATCTCCATCAGAGAACCCTTTTCGTATTATTTTTTATGAGGTGCTTCCATATAGAGTTCCCTTAGCGGCGCAATGTTTATTATCTCCGTCACATGATCTTTGGAATAACGAAATAAACGATTTAGCAGAAATTCACTCTGATAAGTTGCAGATTTTGCATTTGCTTGTTCTTCCTTTGAAAAGCACGAGTGTCATATTGCTTTTTTACCATAGTAAAGATGCGGTATACAGACAGCTTCAAAATCAATTTAACATTCTTTCGTATGAAAAGAAACTACAATATATCAACTATCTTATCTTTGCATACAGTTCCAATTACTTTATATCAAAAAGTATATCGTCTGAAATTCTCCAAAGCAAAAAATTACATGCGCTGGCTAAAGAGATTGATGGACGACCCAATTGGGGACAGATTACAATTGAAGATTTGATTTTTCATTCTTATATTCCAATAGAAATGGATGAAATTCCAAATTTTCTGACTAAGGAATTGGCAGCGGATTAATAAAGCAGACTAAAAAATCTATGAATTTAAATATTATCCTAATAAAATATCCACAGTGCTTGGAAAGTCGTGCAAAGCTATCCGCCATCCTGCGCGACTTGTACCCCAGCGAACGCCGAGAAATCAATATTGTTTTGGATATATCAAGGAACTCCCAATATCGACAATAACAGAATCACAGAAAAGCGTTGCATGATGGATTACTTTATTCTCGTGATTAACAAGGATGAACACATAACTTCATCTGAGTTCGCGTTAAACTACGATGGTGCTCGTTCGGATTGTGGAATGAAGGTGGACCTTTATAGCCTTTGCGGAAAATTAACGCGTGCAGCTTCCGATTACTATCACAGTAATAAAGAACTCTTCGAATTTTTTCAGTATCAGTTAATACAATAATACAGTCTCACCCAAGAGCGGCAAAGTTTCATTGCGAACTTTGCCGTTTTCCTTTTGCTCCAAATTTGTGAAATTTCCAAAACTGTATTCCAAAACAGCTCTGCGGATTCCTATTAGTGTAGGGGCTTTCAAAATCTTTTGTAAAACAGCTTTTCTCTGGTTCTATAAGTGGAAAATGAACAAAATCTATATTCTAAAATTAGTCAATTCAACAAAATTTTCAAAACTGTATTTCAAAATAGCCCTATAGATTCATATTGGTGTAAGAAGTTTTCCAAGCGAAATTTGAAAATTAGGTTGCCAAACACCCATTTTAGAATGCTATAGGTATAGGGACACGTTAGAATAGTGAATTTTCTTTGAACTTTCGCAAGACCCGGTTTAAAAACGCCCCTTTAAGTTTGTATAGGGTGTAGGGACTACTTTCAGAAACGAACCCCTTTGCATTTTGGAAAGTCCACAACTTCTTACAAAACAACATTGTACCTTGACAACAACATGATCGGCTGCAAGCCACTATGCTTTTTCGGAGAAGCGCCGCCACGACAAGAGCGCACCAAGAAGAAGCCATACGCCGGAGGAAATCGGGCAGGAACAGCTTGCGGGCAGACCGACACCGAAGAAGAACCGGGCAAGCTGGCAGAGAGGACTTCGCAAAGTTTTGTCTGTCAGGTTGTTCGGCGCAAGAGTGCAGAGAGGTGCGGGTCGCCTGCGGCGACCTCAAAAGGCCACTGGCCTTTTGAAGCACCGACCGAGCCGACAGGCGAGACCGGCTCTTTGCGCGGGTCAAGGGCGGCAGCCTTGCCCAGTGGATGTGATGCTGTGCGTCATATCCTACTGGGTATTATCTGGCGCATAGCAGGCGGCAGATTTGCAGCTTCGCTGCACCGCGTTGCCCCTACCCCGCGCACGGCGCTCTCTGCGTGACCCCAGAAAGGAGAGATGGTCGCTGAAACTGACCCGACACAATGGCCGCGCCGGAAAGCACGGCACTTATAACCCAAAGCACAATGACCGCAGTTTTGAAATTACCAACAGCGAGCATATCGACCCGGAACGTGTCCAGCAAAACATCTATTGGGATTGCTACAACGGCATCCGTTCTGCCTTGCAGCCCAAAGATGTGGATAGTCTGGCTGACACCTTTGAAGAAGTCGAAAAGCTCTACTACAAACTCCATTACACCAACTTTACCGAAAGACAGAATGAGCGCAACGCCAAAATCCGGCACACAGAACGAAACCGCTCCACCGAAGATTTGCTTGTCAGCAAGAAAACCTGCCCTGAAGAAAGCATCTATCAGCTTGGAACATTGGAAAGCCACGCTTCCCCGAAAGAGCTTTTTCAAATCGCCACAGAATTCATGGACAAGTTCCATGAGCGCTTTGGCAAGCACGTTCACATTCTGGATTGGGCGTTACATCTGGATGAGGGAACGCCGCACATCCACGAACGGCATGTGTTCGATTGCGAGAACAAATACGGCGAAACCGCACCCCAGCAAGAAAAGGCGTTGGAAGCACTTGGCTTTGAACTACCAAAGCCGGACAAGCCCCTTGGCCGTTATAACAACCGCAAGATCACATTCGATGCAGCCTGCCGCACGATGCTATTCGAGATTGCCAAACACCATGGTCTGGAACTGGACGAAGTGCCGGAATACGGCGGACGGGCTTATCTGGAAAAGCAGGACTATATCATGGCAAAGCAAAAAGAACAACTTGCTCAACAGGAAAAAGCCGTACAGGAACAGACCGCTCAGCTTGAAAATTTGAAACAAGAGAATGAGAAAGCACATCATCAGCAGGTTCGCCGTACAACCTATCAGTCCCTAGCACTTCTGAGCAACGATAAAAAAATTCAAAAGCAGGAAAAACAGTTAAGTGAACTTTCTCAGAAGATTGAAGATACCGAGAACTTGTTGGATGAGATTTCTGCGGTTGCCTACGACAAAGCTGTGGCTGTTGTTTCAGAAAACGCTGTGAACGATGCTTTGAAAGCAAGCACAGAACAGGTCGATATATATTTGGACTGGCTGAAAGAGCCGGGGCGAACGGCAAGCAAGGAAACATTGGACTACACCACATATCAAATCACAACGCTGCGAAAAAATATTATTGCAGCAGTAAACAGGATTACCGCAAGATTGACAACTGTCCTTATAAAGCCGGAAATCAAAAAACCTGCCATCGAGCAAATCAAAGAAAATACTCGTCCGTCTGTTCTACAAAAGCTGCATCGGCGGCAGGAAGAAATCAATCAGCGTGAGCAGACATACACCAAACCAAAGAAGCGCAGTCATGGCATAGAACTGTAAAGGAGGCCAACTTTCAAGAACAACAATTTATTTGAAATCGTAAAGCTGAATATCACCACCCGGCAGGCCGCAGAAGCCTATGGTTTTCGTCCAAACCGCAGCAGCATGATTTGCTGTCCATTCCATGCAGACCGTAATCCCAGCATGAAAGTGGATTTTCGGTTTCACTGCTTTGGCTGTGGAGCGGATGGCGATGTGATAGACTTCACCGCAAAACTGTTTCAACTTTCTTTGCGGCAGGCGGCTGAAAAGCTGGCTGCAGATTTTGGACTTTCTGCAACAGATAATTTTCAACCACTTCCCTGCAAGCCGGTGGAAAAACCGCTAAGTCCGAAAGAGCAATTCTACAAAATCCTGTGTGGCTATCGTTCTCTACTGGCAAATTGGCGCATGGCCTATGCACCCAAAAATCCAGAAGCATCCCTGCATCCTTGTTTTGTAGCAAGTCTACACTATGCAGACCGTGTGCAATATCTGCTGGATATTCTTTTGCGGGGAAGTCCAAATGAAAAGCAACAACTATTGAACGGAAAGGAAGTGACCGCCCTTGGAAAAGCAATCGAACGATGCAAGGAAACCGAAGATGCAGCATAGTGCACCCGCCCGAAACTGGGTGGGTGACAACGGGAAAATCATTGAACCATTGTTTGCAGACTACTTTTTGAGCCTGCACCCCATGCGCTGCTTTCAAGGCAGACTGTTCACGGTGGATGGCATGGTAGAGGATGAAGCTCCACTGAAGAAGGAAATCTATGAGCAAGTCCGCTATTACGCTACCACCAGCGTAGCACGGCGGATTGAACATATTGTGCAGGCGATTAAGTTGGCCTGTGCATCCGAACCACCGGAGATTCAGACAGACCGCATCCATGTCCGAAACGGCACATACTTTGTGGACGGTCACTTTACCCCTGAAAAAGAATACTGCATGAACCGACTGCCCATCTCCTATGTGCCAGAAGCACCAGCACCGACACGCTGGCTGCAATTTTTGAACGAACTGCTATACGAAGAAGATATTCCGGCCTTACAAGAATACATTGGCTATTGCCTGCTGCCTGTTACCAAAGCGCAGAAAATGCTGCTGATGGTCGGCAAGGGCGGCGAGGGAAAATCCAGAATCGGGCTGATCCTGCGAGAATTGTTCGGCAACAGTATGTACACGGGCAGTCTGCAAAAGGTAGAAACCAACCGCTTTGCTCGTGCAGGCTTGGAGTACAAGCTGCTTCTGGTAGACGATGACATGAAAACCGAGGCCCTGCCGCAGACCAACAACATCAAGACCCTTGTTACACTGGAAGATAAAATCGACATTGAGCGCAAAGGACAGCAGAGTGTGCAGGGTACGCTGTATGTTCGGTTTGCCTGCTTCGGAAACGGCAGTTTACACGCGCTCTATGACAAGTCCAACGGTTTCTATCGCCGCCAACTACTGCTCACCACCAAGGAAAAGCCTCTTGGCCGAGTGGACGATCCTTTCCTCATCGATAAGATGCGGAATGAAAAAGAGGGCATTTTGCTTTGGGCATTGGAGGGGCTGCATCGGCTGATTCAAAACAATTACCAATTTACTATCAGCGAACGCACCGCCGCGAATCTGAAAGAAGCGATGGAGCAGGGCAACAACATTCTGGGCTTTCTCAAATCTGAGGGCTACTTTGAAATTCGGAAGGGGGCCAAGTGCAAATCCACGGATTTCTATAAAGTCTATGAACGCTGGTGTCTGGATAACCTGGAAAAGCCGCTGGCTGCATCCACCTTTATCCACCATCTAAAAGACAATCAGAAAAGTCTGGGCATTGTCTATGATGATAAGTGCATCGGCACAAACCGGGGCTTTCACAATGTAGCCGTTGACCTGTTTTTACCCGTTGATGTTCCAAGTCCGTGGGATTAAAAATAAGAATCAACTTGAAAAAGCCCTGCTCAGCCTGCTCAGCCTGCTCACAGTGTGCAAAAAGTGCAGGATAAGCAGAGTGAGCAGGCAATTTTGAACTTACATCAAAAATAAAACATGGAGGGTTTTGCTTATGGGTTACGCCCGAAAGGACGTTGAAAGAACAAAAATGAACGCGAAAAAGTTTGTCCGCTATCAGGAAGGGGCTGAAAAATACAGTCTTGGTCTGACAAAATTTCAGGAGTTAGCAAAGGAAGCTAAAGCCGTTTATAAAATCGACAAGGTGGCGTTGGTCAACTGTGAGATTTTCGAGCGGTATCTGGAAACCTTCCGCATTGCATAAAAATAGGCCGGAGGAAAATCCCCCGGCCCCAGACCGCCCACAGTGTTGCGCTGCAGAGCAGCTCGTGGGAGAAGTCACCTTTATTCTATGCAAAATTAGAGCTTTTCTTTCCAGTCATCCCGGAAGCCGTAATAATCCATTCGCACAAACGGATATTTTTCCGTCAGAGCAATGACGGCTTCCTTCATTTCCGCAAAGTTCTCAGCAGGCAGAAGCCTTCTCATGACGAGGAAGAACCCAAAGAAATGCGCGTTATCCATCGTGCCATCCTCGCGGCGGATCAGCAACGCCTGTTCTTTCTTGTTGAGGGAAGGTTTTTGCTCAAAGAGACGATTGTAAATGCGACTTCCATGTGCGCAGAGATTGCGGATAATCGTCATGCTGTGCATATACTGCCCCAGAATTTCCGGGCCGCGATTCATGGTAAGCCCGAACTGATGGGCAATTGTTTCTTTGAGCGGACGTTCGGAAATGGAATACAGGAAAGAAATGTCGGAGATTGTCAGCAAATCAACGTAGGCCCAGAGCGGAATCTCTTGGTGCAGGTCGTTGATGAAGTGCTTTAAGTAGGCTTCGTGGGCCAGCCGCTGCCGCTTCTGCTGGTTGGCTTTGTCGACGATTTCCTTATGTTTTGCTTGATTGGAGAAATTTGCGGCATCCAGATAACCCAACGGCCCATACACTTTTGTAAATTCATAGGCATAGATGGACTTTATCTGTACCTCAATGGTTTCGATATGGTGCAGGATGATATGACGGAACTCATGGTCGAAATTGTAAATGTCTTCGATATTTTGGAACGTGGCAGACTTCGCAAAAACATCGTTCTTGCGGAGCGTCAGAGAATAGCCGCTGACACGGTAATAATTGTTCCGCAGCAGAAAATCCTTTGCTTCGGCTTCATCCTCGATGGTAAGGCCGCGTGAACGAAGAATCTCGATTTGTTCGTCTATCGTTTTGAAGTCCTTGTCTGCCATGAAAAATCTCCTTTATAAGCAAAACGCCCCCAAGTGTGCATACGCTATGCGCAGAGGCCTGGGGGAGTTGTTACCATTATAATAGCAAATCAAGGACGAAATGTCAATGAGCAGAGTGTGAACTTTCGATTTTTCGTAAAAATTTTCAAGAAGGGCTTTTTACAGCTTGACTTCCTGTCACACGGAAAGTATACTGGTACTGTGGAGGTATGAGAGCAGCTATGGCAAAGATGGGACGACCAAAATCCGAAAATGCAAAAAAGAAAACCTTGAGCATTCGGGTGGAGGATGCTCTGTATGAACGTATCTGCACTTATGCCGAACAACATCAACTGACTGTAACAGAAGTTGTCTTGCAGGGGCTGGACAAAGTTTTGTCCGACTTTGAATAGTATCAAGCCCTTCTTCTTTCGGGAAGGAGAATTGATATGGCAACGACACGAAAAGACCTGCGGGGGCGTACCCTGCGAAAAGGTGAGATGCAGCGCAGCTCCGATAAGCGATATGCGTATTCTTACACGGACCCGCTGGGGCGGCGCAAATACATCTACGCAAATGACCTTGTGACCCTTCGGGAGAAGGAAGCACGGTTCACCAAAGACCAGATGGACGGTCTGGATATTTACGTTGCAGGCAAAGCAACGGTCAACTTTGTGTTTGACCGCTACATGAGCCTAAAAACGAATCTACGCCAGACCACCCGGAGCAACTATCTTTATATGTATGACCGCTTCATCCGCGATACCTTCGGCAAGAAGAAAATTGCAGAGATTCGGTATTCGGATGTGCTGCAATTCTACAATTACCTGTTGGATAAGCAGGGCTTGCAGACGAACACGCTCGAAAGCGTTCATACGCTGCTACATCCCACCTTTCAGCTGGCGGTTCGGGATGAGATCGTCCGCAAGAATCCCACAGATGGTGTGATGGCAGAAATCAAGAAAAGTTCCGAGCAGACCACTGGTGTGCGTCATGCCCTGACGATTCCGCAGCAGCGGGCGTTCATGGAACATATCGCCAATCACCCGGTCTTCTGCCACTGGTGGCCGTTGTTCACGGTACTGCTGGGAACAGGCTGCCGCATTGGTGAAGCGTTGGGCTTGCGCTGGGATGATTTGGACTATGAGCGGCGCACTATCAGTATCAATCACAGTCTGGTCTATTACCCGGTGGGCGAAAGCTGCAATTCTGTTCTGCACATCTCGAAACCTAAAACGGAAGCAGGCGTTCGGACGATCCCTATGTTTGATACTGTGAAGGATGCCTTTGAAATGCTGCATGAGGAGCAGAAAGAATCCGGCTGGAACGATGTGGAGATTGATGGTATGACAGGCTTCATCTTCTGCAATCGTTTTGGTAACGTCCCGAATCCGCAATCTGTGAACCGCGCCATCAAGCGCATTATTGCAGACTACAACGCAGGCGAGGAAGTAGAAGCAAAGAAGCAGCATCGCGAAGCGGTTCTGCTGCCGGACTTTTCGGCACATCATCTGCGACACACGTTCTGCACAAGGCTTTGCGAAAAAGAGACCAACCTGAAGGTCATCCAATCGGTCATGGGGCATAAGGATATTCAGACCACGATGGACATTTATGCCGAGGCGACCGAGGAGAAAAAACAGGAATCATTTGAGCGTTTGGCTGCTACACTGGATATTTTTTGATAGCAAAAGAGGGCTCTTACTGAGCATTTTGTCTGACAGCAAAATTCTTCCAAGGACAGCAAATTGACAGCAAAACTACGAGAATGACGGCGAATCACGAAGGATTATAAATACCGGGAATGCAAGTAAAAACGCGATTGTGAAGCATCACGAAGCATTGTAAGCTGGTTCTGGAAAGTATCCCCACGATGAAGCCGATCGAGCAGTAAAACGCAAAAATAAAGCGCGGATACGGTGAAATTTAAAACGGATTTCAAACAACATCTGCGGTACTACACCACAACTACACCAATTTTGGGACGTTTTCCCGAAAAGGAGCCTTACAAAGCGGTGTGGTGTAAGAATTGAATAGGCGGATTGGTGTAGTAGGTACACTGAACCCGTAAAGACGAAAAAGGCAGGTACACTATGGAAACATGGTGTGCCTGCCTTTGTGCTTGTTATTGAAAGATAATACGAGAAAGTTGTGGAAAGAATGTTAGACCACGCATCAAATGTACATCAACAACCATGATTCATGGCAGGGAGCTTAGGACACAAAAGTTCATCCGATGCAGTTTTCTATGCATCCGATGAACTTTTTTCAGTAGCGTTTCCTCTTAAGTCACTTTGGTCTTTCGCAGATACCCCCATGCTGCCAATCCAACGAGCAGAACGATCTTGATCGGTGCCGATGCCAGCAGTACATCTGCCTGAAAGAAGGCATGCCCGCCTGCATAGAGAAAATCAAAGCCAATCATTTTATACAGTAATGCGTTGGAAAGCCCAATGCCCCCTGCCGGAATCAGGGTGGACAGCCATTCTCCAAAGGAGCCCGGCACGACCATATAAACAATCAGCGGTGCCACCACACTGATCAGCGCCACAGACAAAGCGGTCAGGTTGTTCTTGGCCCATACGGATGCCATCAGCACAAAGGCCACCTCCGCAAAGAAGATCAGGAAGTTTGCCACCAGCATGACCCACTCCATCTGGCCAACGGTATACGGCAGCAGGCTGGTCACAGAAAACAGCCATTGCACGGAAGTTTGGGTACTTTCCCAGCCAAATAGAGCATTCGTGACCAAGATCCACACCACGCCGCAGAGCAGATACGCCGCCCCTGTGATACTAAACGCCGCCGCCAGCTTTGCCGCTGCTAGCCGCAGACCGCCGTTTTTTGTGCACAGTTGGATGTCCTGCGCCCCGGTCTGTGCATCCGATGCAAACACCGGGGCCGCAATCACCGCGCACAGCAGGGTGAGCAGCAAGCTCAACAGGGTCTGGTAATCCATTGCGTCTGGACTGACCCCAAATGAATAGGTGAACGGTTTTTGTACAGCATCGAACTTTTTCTGTGCAATGGCCTGCGCCTGCTCATAGCCGGTCTTTCCGTCTTGTTCCAGCCAAATCACCGATTCCAGCCGTTTGGGGAGCTGGCTGTAAAAGTTCTGCATATCCTCTGCGGTCAGCCCCATCATGCCCGGTGCCATGCCGGTTTTCGGGTCGGCAAAGGCTTCCTTTGCGTTGTTCACAAGAGGCTGATACCGGGCAAGTTCTTTATAAAATACCTCGACCGGGATATCGTTGATGGAGCTTGCATCATACTGCCGGTACACCCGCTGATAGGCTTCCAGTGCTTCCTGCATGACATCCGGCGTGATGGTACCGGATACCTGCTGCTCCTGCCGTTTCCTGATTGCTTTCAGACCCGTGTAACTTACTTTGTTTCCGCTGGCATCCAGTTCCGTCCAGCCGATAAAGGTCACCGGCAGATATGCCATGACCACAGCCAGCACCAGCGCAATGGCCAGCAGAATCGCTGTCATACGGGTTTTGCACACACGTTTCAATTCCAAACGATACAGGTTCATTTTGCTTCCTCCATTTCCTCTGGGAAAAGCCACAGATACAGATCTTCCAGTCTGGGCTGTGCCGGGATGCTGTCCGGCAGCTGCGGTGCATCCGCCAGATACCGCAATGTTACCGTTCCGTCCGGCTCGTTGCGCAGGTTCACCACCCGCAGTCGGTGTTCCCACCGGGCAAGCTGTTCCATCGGGATATTTCCCTGCCAGACCTTGGTTTCGATCTGCTTTACCAGCCCTTCGGTGGTGTCCTGTGCAATGATTTTGCCAGCCTTCATCACGGCATTTTCGGCCGCAATGTATTCCACATCCGAAACGATATGCGTTGAAATGAGAACGATCCGTTCCTGCGCAAACTCCGACAGCAGATTGCGGAAGCGCACCCGTTCTCCGGGGTCCAGCCCTGCCGTAGGTTCATCTAAAATCAGAATTTCCGGGTCGTTGAGCAGTGCCTGTGCGATGCCTACCCGGCGCTTCATACCGCCGGAAAGCTTTATGATCTTTTTGCGGCGCACCTCAGTCAGGCTTACCCGCTCCAGCAGTGCGTCGATCTGCCGGGCAGCCTCTGTGCGCGGCAGACCCTTGAGCGCCGCCATATATTCCAGATAGTCCTGCACCGTGAATTCCGGGTAAAACCCGAATTCCTGCGGCAGATACCCCAGCTTTTCCCGGTAGGCCGCACCAAGCGTCCCAATCTCCACCCCATCGCACAAAATCCGGCCACTGCTGGGCCGCAGAATGCCCGCCAGCATCCGCATTAAGGTTGTTTTGCCTGCACCATTCGCCCCCAGCAGCCCCCACACACCCGGCGTGAGAGTGATGGACACATCATCCACCGCCGTTTTATCCCGGTATCGCTTTGTAATATTCTGAATTTTCAGTTCCATGACTTGTTCCTTTCAAGCTTCTGCAATATATTCTGACCGGGCGGCAAGCCGGATGCACTGCAACACCATGCAGAGCACCAGTACACCCGCCGCCAGCGGCAGACCTTTCGGCAGTTCCGATAATTGCACGAACCGCAGCAAACACATCTGCCCTGCAAACAGTGGTACAGCCCCGGTCATCATCCATTCCGGGCGCACCCAGCGCAGCAGCAGAAGCAGCTCATTGTTTGCGGTCAGGAATGGCACGGTCAACACCGCCAGCAATTGCCCGATGCTCCATGGCACGGCTGCCCGCACATTGAGTACCAGCACTCCCAGCAGGATCGTTTCCCCCGCCAGCAGCAGCAAAAACCGCATCACCAGCGGACGACCGATTCCTGCATATGTGGCCTGTTCCAGTTCAAGCATCTTATATTGACTTGCCCGGTATAAAAACGGCAGACCGAGCAGGGCTGTCAGCATGGCAAGTGTGCTCAGACCAAACAGTGCATTGCGTAATGTCCATGCCTTCTCCCACAGGGCAAGTTCCCGGCCCACACTGTACAACGCCAGTGCCGCCATTGCTTCCAGCGCCCAGACCTTCCAGCCCAGCAATTTGAACTGGCAGTGCAGCAAATCACGCCAATCACTCCGTTGTTTTACGATATGTTCCGCCCGGCAGCGGCGCAGCAGCGTTTTCGGTGCGGCTGTGTCAAGCTCTGTCGCCAGTGCTCTGGACAGTTCTTTTTCAAAGGCTCGATTCATCTCCAGTCCTCCTTTTCCAATTGCATTTTCAAGGTTTTCAATGCGGCACGCAGGCGGGACTGCACTGTGCGCAGGGGCAGACCTGTGATCTGCGCGATCTCCCGCAATTTAAGCTGTTGTGCGAACCGCAGCAATACCAGTTCCCGCTGTTCCGGCTCCAGCTGGGCCGTCAGCGCTCGCAGGTTTGCTTTCTCCTCTGCCGCAGCAAAGCCGCTTTCCTGATAGGCGGGTTCGCCCGGCAAGCTCTCCAGCGATACCTCCGTCCGCTCCATCGTACGGTTCAGATCGATGCAAATGTTTTTTGCGATTTTGTACAGAAAGGGACGGAATGCCCCCTGAAATCCACCACAGGAATCCAGCCAGCGCACCGCTTTCAAAAAGGTTTCCTGTGCTGCATCCTGCGCCTGCTGCTCGTCCGCTGTATGCCAACGGCAATAGTTCAGAATTTGTGGATAGTACGCTGTAATCAGAGTGTCCAGCGCACCCGTATCTCCGCTCTGCACTTTCCGCAGCAATAATTCTGTCTGGATACGGTTCACCCCCTTCCTGTCTATTAAAACGTCCCATATCATCAAAATGATTTCTGTTTTTTCAAAAATTTCAAATAATTGCCTTTATTATGTTCTTATAGCTTTATTATAATAAAGAGCCTTGTGTTTTTCCTTGTCAAGAGGGCTGGCACCGTCCAGCCCTCTCTCTTTTTGCCAAAGTTTCCCTTGTCTTTTCTTGCAAGTTGCCGAAAGTGACGTGTTTTCAAAAGTTCGCGTTTGCGAAGCGCAGCGGAGCAATGAAAGCCCCAGTGGGGCTTTTAAGCGACAGAACGGTCTTGCGTAAGCAAGATGGAGGGGCCTTGCCCCGACAAGTTCGTGTTTGCGAAGCGCAGCGGAGCAATGAAAGCCCCAGTGGGGCTTTTAAGCGACCGAACGGTCTTGCGTAAGCAAGATGGAGGGGCCCCGCCCCGACAAGTTCGCGTTTGGTGTAAGAATCGGGCGTGTGGTGGATGCGTGTAGACCTGTAAAGGGCTGCGTCAGGGAGTGGCTTTATCCGATCCTCCCATGCGGTGGTCATCAGGACGTAGGGCTCCTCTGCCAGCTCATGGTCAAAGCTTGCGCGGACGCGGACGATCTCATCGGTCACAAAGCAGACCTTGACATCAGCGTTATCAGTATGCAGCAGGAAAGCGCCGTTCTTGCGCTCCATGCCGGTAAAACGGGAGCAGATCTCCATAGCTTTTACTCCTCTCAGTTGATTTTTGATAAAAAATGCCCCCATTCCCCTTTAGATGCAGGATATCTTCAGAGAAATGGGGGCAACGTATTCGTTGCTTTACCCGGAACAGTCAGGGATTAGAACACCCAGCAGCACCAGTGTACTGGTCGCGCGCGGTGGCCTACCTTCAGACCCATTATCAGGACCCGACCCTTACCACCGCGCAGCTGGCGCAAGAGCTTTACGCCAGCCGGGAGCACCTTTCCCGTGCGTTCAAGGAGTGCACCATGGAGAGCATCCACAACTACCTGACCTATCTGCGGATGCAGCACTGCCGCAAGGCGCTGGAAGAGGGCGTTTCCGTCCTGAATGCCTGCACCGAAAGCGGCTTTCCGGATTACAGCAGCTTCCTGAAAACCTTCCGCCGTCTGTACAGCATCACCCCCGCCGAATACCGCGCACAGCACCGGACAATGGTGCGTTAAAAGCTGCGGCAGGAGAATACGAAAATTTTTCTCAAAAAGGGTTGACATTCTACCCGCTCTGTGGTATTATACTTGAGCAGTCAGCGAGAGCCGCTGAAAAGCAAAAAAAGTAAATATCGCGGGGTGGAGCAGTCTGGTAGCTCGTCGGGCTCATAACCCGAAGGTCGTTGGTTCAAATCCGGCCCCCGCAACCACCAAGCAGGTTGAATTTTTTAAATTCAACCTGCTTTTTTTGTGTTCACATCAAAGTGGGAAGCGCCGCCGCTGTTGCACATTGTGCAGCGTGAACAGTGTAGAATATTATTATAACTTTTTATATTTGATCAGTGTGCAAAAAGAAACTGTCCTACGTTAAATGTTCACATCGTTCGGGTTGAACATTGTGGGTGCGGAATGCTGTGTTTCCAGGTCTGAATGCCCACATTGTTCAAAACTCTGTGGGTCATAGGCGCAGCCCGCTGCGGCTTGAACAGTGTAGCCCGCTGCGGGCAGCGCAGCCGAAGTCAGTATGTGTTTGTCATGCATTTATCATATGATTGTTTCCTATTAGGAACGCTGTAAATACAAGGCTTTTCGGAGCCTACGAACCCAAAAAAATAATATTTGATCTATCACATTACACAAAAAGCCGTCCGGCGTTCAAATCGGGCGGCTTTTTTGCGTGGATAGACCGGAAGGAGGCGGAAAAATAATTACAGAAATTTAACCCGCAAAATTGTGCAACTTTCACGAAAAGGAGGATAGTGAATGGCAGATGAAAAATTGAACACAGGCCCCGGTGAGGAGAAGCTCCCGGAGGCTCCCGCTCCTGTTACGGTTGACGGGCCCCAGGCTCCAGCTCCCGAACAGACTGCCGCTCCCACACCCCAGCAGGAGGGGCCTGCCCAGCCCGAGCCCGGTGATGTGGTGGTGTCCTTTGACAAAATCAATGAGCTGATGAATGAAAAGCGGCAGACAGCCCGGGCCGAGGTAGAAAAAGAGGCGGCGGCAAAAGAGCCGGAGGAGAAAACGCAGGAGGAACCTCCCGCCGCTGGGGATGGCGAACCGAAAAAGGCCCGTCGGGGCCGTCCTCCAAAAGAGGAAAAAGCGGAGCCTGCTGGCAAGGAGGCGGCGAAGCCCCGCAAGGGCCGCCCACCCAAGGCGGATAAGGCGGCCCCCGGCGAGGCCACGCCGACTAAGCGAGACAAATTGTCCCGAAGTGGGAAAAAGGCTGCGGAGGTTAAAGCTGCCCCGGAACCCGAAAAGGCCCCACCCGAAAATGCGGCTCCGGCCCCGGAACAGGCTCCGCCTGAGCCAGCCGCTCCACCCCGTCCTGTGGAGGAAGGAAAGCTGGTCTATCTGAAACTTTCCGAAATGCATCCGTTCCACACATTCCGCCCCCACCCGTTTAAGGTGCGGGACGACGCCAAAATGCAGGAAACGGTAGCGTCCATCAAGGCAAACGGCGTAATGGTTCCTGGTCTTGCCCGCCCGGAAAAGGATGGCAACGGTTATGAGATCGTGGCGGGCCATCGCCGCCATCATGGTTGTGAGCTGGCCGGGCTGGAGGAAATGCCCTTTATCGTCCGGGAAATGACTGACCACGAGGCGGTACAGGCCATGAAGGACAGCAACAAGCAGAGGGATCAGACGCTCCCCAGCGAACTGGCCGCCCTGTTGGAACTGGAAGTGGAGGACATCAAGCACCAGGGCGGGCGGCTGAAAAATGTGGCCGAGGGCGATATTGGAAAACGCTCCGTTGAGATCGTGGGCGAGGCGCACGACATGAACTATAAAAAGGTCATGCGTTATCTGCGGCTGAACTCCCTTGTGCCGGAACTGCTGGACAAGGTGGACGATAAAAAAATGGGCTTTATGCCCGCTGTGGAGATTTCCTATATCCGCCCCAAAAACCAGCGGCTGATCGCTGTTTCCATTGACGGAGAACAGGCATCCCCCTCTCTGGCCCAAGCGAAAAAGCTCCGGGAGCTGGACAAGGACGGGAAACTCAATGGTGATGTCATTGATGGCATCTTATCAGAAAAGAAAAAGGAGGATCGAGGCGTGATTATTTCTACCGCTGAACTGGAAAAGTATTTTGGCAAGGAGGCCACTCCCGCCAAAATGAAGGAGCAGATCATGACTTTGCTTGACGAGTGGAAAGAGAAACAGCCGCCCGAACTGGCGAAGGCTCCGAAAAAGATGGAGCAGGACAAGTAACCACTTCGAGACATTTTGTCCCGAGGGCCCTGCCCTCCGCATCATGGCTCTGGTGGTATATATCCCCCGTCGCCGCCTGTTTTTTCGTACAGCCGGGAGCGGGCTGTCAAGGGTGCATCGCACCGCCGTTTTACGGCGGCCTGCCCTTGACGGTCTGCCCCGGCTGTGCTATTTCCCCGGCAAGCGGCGGGGGTATATCCTCCAGAGCCGCCCCCTTTCCCATGATTGGGAAAGGGCGGGGGGATTGGGCTGAACTTTCTTATTAAAATATCGGAGGTATTGACTATGAAGCGTCCCCTTGCATACATTACCGCCGCATGGTTGAGCGGCGACAGTGAAAACGCAGAACAGGCCGCCCGCTACTGCCGGGCGGTTTATGAGGCAGGCTTTTCCCCGATCTGCCCGCTCCTTTATCTGCCCCTGTTTCTCAATGACGCAGTACCCGAGGAGCATAAAAGCGGCATCGACATGGGCCGTGACCTGCTCCGCCGCTCCCATGTGCTGGTGGTCTGCGGCCACACCATGACCGAGGCCATGAAAAATGATATTGCCGTGGCCCAGCGGCTGGGAATTACCGCCACCACCCTTGAGGGCATCCTGACCGTCAAGGGACAGGGCAAACGCTGATGGAGTCTGTTTTTGAGGCTTTCATTTCAAATCCTGCCCTTTACAGTGCGGGGCATCTGGTGGGGGAAACGCTGCATTTCCCCACCAACACGGAGGAGGTGCAGTCCCTCTTAAAGCGGATCGGCGTGGACGGGGTGCGCTGCCAGGAATACTTTATTATCTCCTTTGACAGCGACATTCTCGGCCTTTATGACTATCTGGGCGAGTATGAAAACATTGACGAGCTCAACCATCTGGCCCATCTGCTGAAGGAGCTCTCCCCATCAGAACGGGAAACGCTGGAGGCGGTTATGGACAGCGGCCAGCATTGTGGCTCGGTGCAGGACTTGATCAACCTTACGCAAAATCTGGACTGCTACGACTTTCATCCCGGCGTGGACAATGAGGAAATGCTGGGCCGCCTTTATGTGGAGGATATGGAAAGTCTCGAAGTGCCGGATAATATAAAACCCTACTTTGACTTTGAAGCATACGGGCGGGACATTTCCATCAACGAAAACGGACACTTTGCACCGGGCGGCTATGTGACGAAGGTAAGTGACGATTTCCGGGAGGTCTACCACGGCCCCCAGGACATCCCCGCTGAACACAGGGTTTTTGCTTACCCCCAGCTTTCGATCCGGGAGCAGATGGCCGCTTATCAAGAAATTATTGACGGTTCCTCAAAGGAGGGGTTCCAGCGGCTGGCTGAAAAACACCACGAGGAACGGTAACGGGGACTTCGAGACAATTTGTCCCAAGGCGAAAGGAGGCGGTGTAACTGATTGATGAAGAAATTTCCCGGAGCTCCATAGCGATTTCTGTCCGGGCCAGCAAGCTGACAGCCCGGGGGCTGGCCTATGTGCTCCGGGCGGCGGGCCGCCAGATCGCCAAACGGCATAAGAAAGCCCAAAGGCCCCACGGCAGGCAGAGCGTGAAAAAGCTCATGGCTCACGGCGAAAATGTGAACAGCATCGAGGTGGAGGCCCCGAAGCTCTTTGACCGTATGGCCCGCCGTTTTCATGTGGACTATGCCTTTTACAAAACCGGGCCGGACAAATACCTGCTGTTTTTCAAGGCAGGACAGGCGGATGCAATTACCGCCTGTTTTGAGCGGTATTCCCGCAGGCTTCTGGAACAGTCAAAATCCAGCCGCATCCCCATCCGGGAACAGCTCAAAAAAGCGGCGGAACAGCTTGTAAAGGAACCGCCCAAAACACAGGAACGGACAAAGGAGGTGGTTCGTGAAGAACGATAGCATCAAAAAATACATTATTCCCAACATCCCGTATCTGTTTGTCCTGTGGGCCTTTCTCAAACTTGGGACGGCCTACCGTCTGGCGGCGGGTGCGGATTTTGCTCATAAGCTCATGGGGCTGGGCCAGACCATTGGCCCGGCCTTTGCCGACTTTGCCCCGGGGCTTGCTCCTTTTGACTGGCTTGTTGGCATTGTGGGGACTGTGGCGTTCCGGGTGATGGTCTATGTGAAAAGCAAAAACGCCAAAAAATTTCGGCGGGATGAGGAGTATGGATCAGCCCGTTGGGGCTGTCCGAAAGATATAGCCCCTTTCGTAGATCCAAAGTTTGAAAACAACATCATTCTGACCGGGACGGAGTTCCTTACCATGAATACCCGTCCGAAAAATCCGGCCAACGCCCGCAACCTCAATGCCTGTGTGATCGGTTCGTCCGGCTCCGGCAAAACCCGGTTCTGGCTTACCCCGCAGATTTTGCAGGCCAGCGCAGACAAAAACGGCGGATGCAGCTATGTGTGTGTCGATCCCAAAGGAGGCGTTCTTGGGCAGGTGGGCCACTTCCTGCAAAAGCGTGGGTATCGGATCAAGGTGTTCAATTCCATTGATTTCACAAAATCCATGCACTATAACCCGCTGGCGTATATCAAGACCGAGGCGGACATTCTAAAGTTTGTCAATGCCCTTATTTCCAACACAAAAGGCGAAGGCAAGGAAGGCGATCCATTCTGGACAAAATCGGAAACCCTGCTTTACTGCGCCCTCATCGCCTATATCATTTTCGAGGGCCCCGCCGAGGATCGGAACATGAACACATTGGTTGACATGATTTCCGGGATGGAGGTCAAGGAGGATGACGAGGATTTTATGAACGCCGTGGACTATATGTTTGCGGGCCTGGAAAAACGAAAGCCGGATTGCTTTGCGGTCAAGCAGTATAAAAAATACAAACTGGCCAGCGGCAAAACAGCGAAGTCGATCCTTATTTCCTGCGGTGCAAGGCTGGCTCCCTTTGACATCCCCCAGCTTAGGGAGGTCATGGCCTATGACGAGCTGGAGCTTGACCGCATCGGGGATCGAAAAACGGCGGTGTTCTTTATCATCTCGGACACTACGCAAACCTATAATTTCCTTGTGGCTCTGGCCTTTTCGCAGATGTTCAATCTGCTGTGCGAGAGGGCCGACAATGTTCACGGAGGCCGCCTGCCCCATCATGTACGGGTGCTGTGGGACGAGGCCGCCAACACAGGGCAGGTTCCCCAGCTTGAAAAAATTGTGGCTGTCATCCGTTCCCGTGAGATCAGCTTGACGCTGTTCTATCAGCAGTTGGCCCAGTGTAAGGCGATTTACGATAAACACGCCGAAACCATTTTGGGAAATATGGACAGCGTGATATTCCTCGGGGGCCGGGAGGCCAGCACCATCAAGGAAATATCCGAGAACTGGCTGGGTAAGGCTACAATCTCCATGCAGACGGACAGCCGCTCCCGTGGCCAGTCGGAAAGCTACAGTCAAAATAACCAGCGGCTGGGCCGGGAGCTGATGACACCCAGCGAGCTGGCAACCATGCCCGGGGATAAGTGCATTTTACAGCTTCGGGGCCTGCCCCCGTTCTATTCCCCGAAATACGATTTGAAAAAGCACCCGAACTACCGATATACGGCTGAAGCCGACAAAAAGAAAAACGCCTTTGACCTTGACCGGCTCATTAACCGCCGCAGGCGGCCCGGGCCGGACGAGCTGTGTGAGGTGTATGCCGTGGCTGTGCCGGACGATGGGCTCACAAGCGAGGACGAGGACATCCTCAATTATGATGACATCGACGATCCGGACGCCTTTGCATAAATAGGGCTTTGGGACAAAGTGTCCCGAAGTATGTAACCTGCCGCCAGAAATGGCGGCTTTTTTCATGGCCGGGAATACCCCGGAGAAAAGGAGGCTCTATGCAGTTTTTCACTTCCGCTATTGATACTTTGCAGACTCTTGTTGTAGCCCTCGGCGCTGGACTTGGCGTGTGGGGCGTTGTCAATCTGCTGGAGGGCTACGGATCGGACAACCCAGGTTCCAAAAGCCAGGGCATGAAGCAGCTCATGGCTGGCGGCGGCATCATCCTTTTGGGAACCACGCTGATCCCCCTGCTGTCTGGCTTGTTCTAAGGAGGGCTTATGGATTTTCTCACCGACTGGCTCACGAACTGGCTGAAAGAGCTGTTGATCAGCGGCATCATGGGGAACCTCGAAGGGCTCTTTGATACCGTCAATGCCAAAGTCGGAGAGATTGCGGTACAGGTAGGGACTACCCCGGCGGCATGGAACGCCGGGGTTTTCTCCCTCATCCGCCAGCTTTCCGAAACGGTGATCCTACCGATTGCCGGATTGGTGCTGACCTTTGTTGCCACCTACGAGCTGATACAGATGCTTTTGGAAAAGAACAATATGCACGAGTTTGATGTGGCGAATATCTACAAATGGGTATTCAAGACCGCTTGTGCCATCCTCATTCTTTCCAACACCTTTGATATTGTCATGGCGGTGTTCGATGTGTCGCAGAGCGTAATTGCGGATGCGGCGGGGCTCATTCAGGGCTCCACCGACATTACGCCGGATATGCTGGCGGAGCTGGAAACCACGCTGGAGGGCATGGACTTGGGGCCGCTCCTTGGCCTGTGGCTCCAGTCCTCTGTGATCGGGCTGACCATGCAGATCATGGGGATCATCATTTTCGTTCTGGTGTACGGAAGAATGATTGAAATATATTTAATGACCAGTCTGGCCCCTCTCCCCGTTGCCACGCTTTCCAACCGGGAGCTGGGCAGCACAGGGCAGAACTACCTAAAATCCCTGTTCGCCGTGGGCTTTCAAGGGATGCTCATACTGGTCTGTGTTGCGATCTATGCGGTGCTCGTCCAGGGCATCGCCACAGGCGGCGATCCGATTGGAGCGATATGGGGAACCGTAGGCTATACGGTTCTTCTGTGCTTCATGCTGTTTAAGACAGGCGGCATCGCCCAGCGCATCTTCGGGGCGCATTAAACAGACGGACTTCGGGACAATTTGTCCCGAGGCCGGGAAAGGAGGAAATGATTTTGGATAAGGATGTCATATTAACCCCGGAACAGATCGCCGCCGAGGAGCGGCGCTGGCTGTTCGATGCGCCGATTGCGGAACTGGCCGAGGTAAAAGGCGTGACGGTGGACGAGGCGGTTAAGCTGCGGACGGACGCAATTTTGCAGGAGGCCGCTGTTCCCATCGAAGTCACGGTTCGCCCGATTGAGCCCCAGGGCAAGCTCATCGGCTTTGCCAGCGTCAACTATGGCGGTGTAGTAATTGACGATTTCAAGGTGGTGGATGGTAAGAACGGGATTTTCCTCGGGGCTCCCAGCAAACCCGATCCCACCAGCAGGACGGGCTACCGTTCTACAGTGCGGATCAATGACCGGGCCACCCAGGAGCGGCTCAATGCGGCGGGAGCCCAGGCGTACCATTCAGCGGTGGAAAAGCTCATCGCCCGGGCCGAGGCAGTCCGCCCCACCCCGATCAAGGAGCAGATGGCACAGGCCGCAAGGGAGGCCGGGAAGGAAAATGCCGCCCGAACCGCCCCGGCAAAGAAGAAGGAGGCCCGGGATGACAGGTGATGTGACCTCGAGACAAATTGTCCCGAAGTCTCCAGCCTGCCCGGAGGGGCTGTTTTTGATGGACGGGATTGAAGGGCTGCGCTCTTTGCCGAAGCACTCGGTTGATATGCTCCTTACCGATCCGCCCTATGGCACTACCCGGAACTTTTGGGATGTGCCGCTCCCGCTCCCGGAGCTGTGGGAGGCGGTCAAGTGGGCGGTCAAGCCGGATGGCGCAGTGCTGTTTTTCGCACAATGCCCCTATGATAAGGTACTGGGGGCATCCAACCTCTCTATGCTCCGCTATGAATGGGTGTGGTACAAAAGCAGGTGTACTGGCTTTCTCAACGCAAGGCGGGCTCCCCTAAAGCGGACGGAAAACATTCTGGTGTTTTATCAAAAATTGCCCTATTACGATCCGCAGTTTGAACAGGGCAAGCCCTATAAGAAAATTTCCCGTGAAGGGAGCAACAGCCCCAACTATGGAAAATTTCTGCGTTCCAGCAGTGGATCAGAGGATGGCCTTCGTTTCCCCGGAAACCTGCTGGCCTTTTCTTCCGTACAGCGCACCGTCCACCCTACGCAAAAGCCCGTGGAGCTGTGCGAGTATCTCATCAGAACCTATACCCGGCCCGGGGAGGTAGTGGCAGACATCTGCGCTGGCTCCGGCACGACTGCTGTGGCTGCTGTCAATACGGGCCGCCGCTTTGTATGCTTTGAAACCGCCCCGGCCTTTTACGCCCCGGCTACAGAACGCATCCGGCTGGCTACTGAGGCGGTCAAAGCCGGGCAGAAAGGAGTATGACTATCGGAAACTATTCTATCATTTACGCCGATCCCCCTTGGCAGTACCAGCGCAATAAAGTACAGGGGGCGGCAGAAAACCATTATCCCACAATGGGGATTGACGAGCTGTGTGCGCTCCCGGTGGCTGATCTGGCCGCCCCGGACAGCGCACTTTTTTTGTGGGCGACTTTCCCCCAGCTCCCGGAGGCCCTGCGGCTCATAGAGGCGTGGGGCTTCCGCTATAAGTCGGTGGCCTTTGTCTGGCTGAAAAAGAATAAAAAGGCAGACAGTTGGTTTTATGGTCTTGGCTTCTGGACGAGGGGAAATGCGGAGATCTGCCTGCTGGCTACCAAGGGCCATCCCAAACGGAAGGCGGCAAATATCCATCAGTTTATCATTTCCCCGATTGAAGCCCACAGCAAAAAGCCGGACGAGGCCCGGGAAAAGATCGTGGCCCTTATGGGCGACCTGCCCCGGGTGGAGCTCTTTGCCAGACAGTCCCCGCCCGGCTGGGAGGTGTGGGGAAATGAAGTGAAAAGCACGATCCCGGACTTTGGGACAAAGTGTCCCGAGGTTAAAGGGGCTGGAAAGGAGGCTGATCCATGCCCTATGTGAATGTACCCAACGACCTGTCAAAAGTAAAAACCAAAATGGCCCTAAACCTTACCAAGCGCCAGCTCATCTGTTTTGGCTGTGCGGCGGCGGTAGGCATCCCGTCCTATCTGCTGGCCCGAGGCTCTATCGGTAATACCGGGGCCATGTTCCTTATGCTGGCCGTGATGCTCCCGGCGTTTCTTCTGGCCATGTATGAAAAGGACGGGCTCCCGGCGGAAAAGGTGCTGAAAAACATCATACGGGCCCGGTTTCTGCGTCCCGGAGTCAGGCCCTATCAGACACAAAACATTTACGCCCCCTTTGCCGGACGGGGCGCTGTGAGAAAGGAGGATGCGATTGCGAAAGGCAAATCAAACCAGCGGAAGAAAAACCGCAAAGGCTAAAAACAGGGCGGCCCTGTCCGCCCAGCAGACGATCCCCTATGTGGCGATGCACCCGGACGGGGTATGCAAGCTCCCCGGCGGGCTCTACACAAAGACCGTGGAATATGAGGACATCAATTATTCCGTGGCATCCACCGAGGATCAGACTGCAATCTTTGGCGGCTGGAGCTCATTCCTCAACTACTTTGACAGCTCCCTGCCGTTCCAGCTTTCCTTTATCAACCGCCGCTCCCACTCCCGGAGCCGCTATAAGGTAAACATTCCCCAGGCGGATGATGATTTTAACAGCGTCCGGGAGGAATTTACCGGGATGCTGAAAAACCAGATCGCCCGGTCTAACAACGGGATTGAACGCTCCAAGTACATTACTTTCGGCATCCCAGCCGGAGGGATCGTGGAGGCCCGGCCCCGTCTGGAGCGTGTGGAGGCCGATGTGATGGGCAACTTTAAGCGGCTGGGTGTTCCCTGTGAACCGATGGACGGGCGGGCAAGACTGGCCCTGCTTCACAGCCAGATGCATCCGGGCAACCGGGAACCGTTCTGCTTTTCATGGAAGGACATCCCGCAGACGGGGCTCGGCACCAAGGACTATATCGCCCCGGACAGCTTTGACTTCCGGCACTCCCGCCTGTTCCGGGTGGGCCAGTATTGGGGCGCTGTTTCCTACTTGCAGATTTTGGCGTCTGAGCTCTCGGATAAACTGCTGGCAGAAATCCTGGAGCTGGATGCGGAAATGACTGTAACCCTCCATATCCAGACGGTGGATCAGCTAAAGGCCATCAAAACCATCAAGGGAAAAATCTCCGACATCGGGAAAATGAAGGTGGAGGAACAGCGGAAGGCTGTCCGGGCCGGGTACGATCCCGACATTCTCCCGCCCGACCTCATTACCTTTTCCAAGGATGCGGCGGAGCTTCTTGCTGACCTCCAGTCCCGCAACGAGAGGATGTTCCTTTTGACTTTTACGGTAGTCAATATGGCCCCTACCCGCCAGCGGCTGGAAAACGATGTGTTTACCGTGGGCGGCATCGCACAGAAATACAACTGCGCCCTCAAGCGGCTGGACTGGCAACAGGAACAGGGCTTTGTGTCCTCGCTGGCCCTCGGCTACAACGAAGTGGAGATCCAGCGTGGTATGACAACCAGCTCCACGGCAATTTTCATCCCCTTTATGACAAGGGAGCTGCGGATGGACGGGCAGGCCCTCTACTATGGCATGAACGCCCTTTCCCACAATGTCATTATGGCTGACCGCAAAAAGCTGAAGTCGGCCAACGGAATGTACCTCGGCTCTACGGGCTCGGGAAAATCCTTTGCGGCAAAGCGGGAACTGCTCAATGTCTTTCTGACCATCCCCCAGGATCGGATTATCATTGTTGATCCGATGGGCGAATATGCCCCGCTGGTTCGCAGGCTGGGCGGACAGGTGATCGAGATTGCCCCGGACAGCCCCCACCACCTAAACCCGATGGATGTGGAGCTTAACATGGCCGCCGGGGAGAGCCCTCTTTCCATGAAGGCGGATTTCCTGCTTTCCCTGTGCGAGCTGGTGGTAGGCGGAAAGGAAGGCTTACAGCCCATCGAAAAGACAGTTGTTGACCGCTGTGTGCGGCTGGTGTACCGGGAACAGGCCCTTGGGCTTGATACAGGAAAAACCCCGCTTTTGCAGGACTTGTATGAGGAGCTCTTAAAACAGCCGGAGCCCGAGGCCCGGCGTGTGGCAACTGCCCTTGAGCTCTACTGCACCGGCTCCCTCAACCTGTTTAACCATCCCACGAATGTGAAAACCGACAGCCGGGTGGTGTGTATCGTGCTGAAAAACATGGGAGAAAACCTCCGCAAGATCGCCATGCACATCACAAATGAATTTGTGTCCCAGGCGGTAGATACCAACTTCCGGGAGGGCGTGGCGACATGGTGCTATTTCGATGAGTTCCATGTCCTGCTCCGTGATCCGCTGACCGCCAGCTATTTTGTGGCGGTGTGGAAAATGCTGAGAAAGAAAGGCTGCGTTCCCAGCGCCCTCACGCAGAATGTGAAAGACCTTCTGGCCAGCCGGGAGATCGAGAACATTCTGGATAACACCGACTTTATGATTTTGCTCTCGCAGGCTCAGAGTGACCGGGCGATTTTGGCAAGACAGCTCGGTATTTCCGAGCACCAGCTTTCCTACATTACCCACTCTAATTCCGGCGAGGGCCTGCTGTTTTACGGGAATGTGACCATCCCGTTTGTGGATCGGTTCCCGAAGGGGGAAATCTATGACCTCTTAACCACCCGACCGGAGGATATGAAGAATGAAGCGAAAACCGAATAAACCACGCCCGGAGGCCCAAACGCATACGGAACCCGTAAACGGGGCTGCCGAGCCCGAGGGCTCTGCTTTTGGGGCTGGCTCTGAACAGGAGCCCGGGGCGTCTGGCACTTCGGGACAAAGTGTCCCAAAGTCAAAATTCCGGCAGAAAAGCCAGCAGGAACAAGCGGCGGCATCCAAGCTCCGCATGGAAAAGCGGGGCGAAAAACGGGAGGCCGCCCGGGAAAAGCTGGCAAAGCAGAAGCCGCCCAAACAAAAAGGCCCGATCCGTAAGGCGGCGGGGGCCGCCGGATGGGGCGTTCACGGCTTTGTGCATGGCAAGCTCTACGAGGTGGAACAGGAAAATGTAGGAACCGAAGGGGCCCACCGCTCGGAGCTTGCCGGGGAGGTTGTCCTGCGGCATGGCTCCCGGTTTGTAAAACGCAAAGTCCGGGAGCATCCGGCAAGGGCGGCCAGCCGAGCCGAGGCCAGGTATCAGAAAGCGGCGGCGGATTATCATTTCCACACCGCCGCACAGGAGCACCCGGAGCTTTCCCAAAACTATTTTACCCGGTACTGGCAGAAACAGCGGCTTAGAAGGCAATACCAGAAGCGGGCGAAGGAGGCCGCAAAACAGGGAGCTAAAGCCGCCGGGAAAACAGCCGCCGCCACGGAAAAGCTGACAGCCCGGGCCGCCGGGTTTGTGAAGCGCCATCCAGTCGGATGCCTGCTGGCGCTGGCCTGTGTCCTTGTGATCGTCCTGCTCCAGTCCTGTTCGTCCTCGCTGGTGTCCATCGGCAACGCCGGAGCCGGGGCGCTGGGAGCCACCACTTACCCCTCTGAGGATGAGGCGATTTTAGGGGCGGAGGCGGCTTATGCCGGGCTGGAGGCAGAACTGCAAACCTACCTTGATACCTACGAAAGCACCCACGATTATGACGAGTACCACTTCGATCTGGACGAGATTGAACACGATCCCTATGTGCTTATTTCCCTGCTGTCGGCGCTCCATGAGGGGGAATGGACGCTTTCACAGGTGGAGGGCTCCCTGCAAATGCTCTTTGACCGCCAGTATATTCTGACGGAGCGTGTGGAGGTGGAGACACGCTATGACAGCGACGATGAACCCTATTCGTGGTACATCTGCTATGTGACGCTGGAAAACAAAAACCTGTCCCACCTGCCTGTTTCCTTGTTGAGCGAGGAACAAATGTCCCGGTACTCCATCTATATGTCCACCCTCGGCAACCGTCCCGACCTGTTTCCCGACTCCCCCTATGTGGACAAATACATTACCAACCCGCCGGAGGGCTATGAGGTTCCGGGGGAATATCTGGACGATGAAACATTCGCTGCTATTTTCTCGGAGGCAGAGAAATACATCGGCTATCCCTATGTGTGGGGCGGCTCCAGCCCGTCTACATCTTTTGACTGCTCCGGATATGTGTCATGGGTGATCAATCATTCCGGCTGGAATGTGGGCCGCCTTGGGGCGCAGGGGCTTTACAACATCTGTACTCCGACCAGCTCCCCAAGGTCCGGCGACCTTGTGTTTTTCAAGGGAACCTATGATACCCCGGGCGTGAGCCACTGTGGGATTTATGTAGGCGATGGGCGGATGCTCCATTGTGGCGATCCCATCGGATATGCAAACTTAAATACAAGCTACTGGCAGTCTCATTTTTACGCCTACGGGCGTTTACCATGATTGGAGGTCATTTATGGCAACAGCAAAAAGCATGAAAATCCAGGCCGAGATTGATAAGGTCAAGGCCAAAATCAGCGAACAGCAGGCCCGGCTCAAGGAGCTGGAGCAGAAAAAGCTGGAGGCGGAAAACAGCGAGATCGTGGACATCGTGCGTGGCATGAGCAT
Source organism: Faecalibacterium sp. IP-1-18 (assembly GCF_023347355.1). Taxonomy (NCBI): domain Bacteria; kingdom Bacillati; phylum Bacillota; class Clostridia; order Eubacteriales; family Oscillospiraceae; genus Faecalibacterium; species Faecalibacterium sp. IP-1-18. Next base: position 2,315,342 of record NZ_CP094472.1, on the reverse strand, counting down.
CCCCCTTGCGGAACTGCCCCTGCTGTTTGAAAAGCTGAAAGGCGGCGGGGCTTTGGGACAAAGTGTCCCGAAGTCCGAGGATGAGGAAAAGGAGGAAAACTGAATATGAAACGGTTTCGAGTTTTGACAGCGGCGCTTTGTGCCGCTGTTTTGTTATGCGGCTTTAGCGTTCCCGCCTATGCCTACGCAGGCGGCGGCGAGGGCGAGGACTACGGCGATCCCACAATGGAACCCCCGGCCCCGGAGCCGACCATTACGCCGGGCGAGGGCTTTTCTGAGGAGGGAAACCTTGTAACCCGTGATCTGCTCTATGACGAGCACACCAACAAGCAGTTTATTACCGTCCAGACCAGCGGCGGCAATACCTTTTACATTGTCATTGATTATGACAAGCCTGTGGACGAGGAAGGCGAACAGTATGAAACCTACTTTTTCAGCGTTGTGGATGAGGGGGATCTGCTGGCCGCAGCCGAGGCCGCTGGCGTGGAACAGGCGGTCTGCTCCTGTCCGGAGAAATGTGCGGCGGGGACTGTCAATACCGACTGCCCGGTGTGCTCCGTCAATCTGGAAAAATGCGTAGGCGCAGAACCGGAGCCCGAGCCTGCCCCGGAGCCTGAGCCGGAACCCGAGAAGCCGGGCAACGCCGGGATGATCCTTTTGGTGCTGGCTGTCATGGGCATCGGCGGCGGGGCCGCATGGTATTTCAAGATTTACCGTCCGAAACACCAGCAGGCTGACCAACCCGAGGAGGACGATGGCGGGGAGTACCCGGACTATGACGAGTTTGAAGATGACGGCCCCCCGTGGGACGAGGAGGACGAAACCGAAGAAAAGGAGGAAATCAGATGAATTTTACCAGCAGTCCCTTTGAACGAATGATGAAAGAAAAACCCCGTCCCCAGGCTCCCGCTGAGAACAGGCCGCCCAGGGGCTCCGCCTGTTATGGCTGCTGTTACTGGCGGGGGATCGCCTGTGTGTCCTGCTACAAGGAGCTTTTGAAGGCCGGGGCTGGCGGGAGGTGATGGATTGTCCCGTGAACTGACACGCAAGGAAAAGACAGCGATCCGCTCTCTTGTGGTAACATGGTGCGCCAACTATGACCGGGAATACGGATGCCTGCCGCTGGATAGCGATTGCTATATGCTGGGTAAATGCTGGACGGGATCATACTGCCGCTATTTCCGGGAGTCCGTCCTGCAACTTGATCCGGCGCTGGAAGCGTCCCTTATGAGCGAGGGCCCAAGGCCGGATTTTAAGATATGCCCGGTATGCGGCGGGCCTGTTCCCCCGGACAGGCGGCAGGCGTACTGTTCGGCGGCCTGTGCAAAGAAAGCCCACCGCCGCCAGCAACGGGAATATATGCGAAGAAAGCGGGGGGCATCCGTTGACAATTAGGGCCTGCAAAACCCGCTTATATCAAGGCTTTCCGGGGCCGTTTCGGTGGCCTGCCGTATCATTCTACGGTCTGGCCCCGTTTGCCCCGATGCTGTCAACATCCATACAGCGGGACTTTGGGACAATTTGTCCCGAAGTCCCTGCTTTCTGAGAGGAGGAATTATGCCGAAATATTACCCCATCAATGAGGAGACCGCCCGGCGTGCTAAAAACGCCAACAGCTTTTCCGACTATGTTCCCGGCTCCGCTACCGCCGCTTACCATGAAATGGTGGATCGGGCCTATGCCCTCGGGGAACAGCAGAAAGGGCGTGTCGATCCCATGTACCACGAAAAGATTGACGGGCTCATAGATCGCTATGCCCGCAAGCTGGCGGAGAACATTAATCAGAGCAATCTCATAGACGCCCGTGTACCCTCCATCCTCATCGCCGGAGGCTCCAACTTCCCGGTGCGGAAAAAGGAAAAGCAGAACGCCGCCCGGGATAAGAACATGGGCGAATATATGCAGATCGAGGGCCTGCTGGATAAGGTGCGCTCAACAGGTATGGGCGGGATCAGCGCAGACGATGACCGGGCTGTGGAAAAGCTGGAGGCAAAGCTGGCAGGGCTGGAGGCCATGCAGGAGGAAATGAAAACCGTCAATGCCTACTACCGCAAGCATAAAACGCTGGAGGGCTGTCCCGTCCTGTCCGCCGAGGAAATCGGAAAGCTCCAGTCCTCTATGGCATCCGACTGGCGCAAAAATCCCGTACCCTATCCGTCCTATCTGCTTACCAACAACAACGCCAACATCCGCCGCACACGCCAGCGCATTGAGGATTTGAAAAGCCAGTCGGAATATGCGGGCTGGGCCTTTCCCGGAGGGCGGGCGGAAATCAACGAAGGAGAAAACCGCTTGCAGCTCTTTTTTGAGGAAAAGCCCTCAGAGGAACAGCGGCGGGAAATGAAAAGCAACGGTTTCAAGTGGGCTCCCAGCCAGGGGGCATGGCAGAGACAGCTTACGAAAAATGCCATCTATGCGGCGGGCCGGATGGAGTTTTTACGCCCGGAGGATGGGCAGAGCCCTTACCAGCTCCAGCCCTTTGCCCGGAAAACGGAAAAGGATATGACACGATGAAGGAGGTGTATTTGTGGACAAAAATCAAGGCTATTCCATTTTGAAGGCTGTGATGCTGGAAAATGGCAGGGGCTTTGCGCTGGGGCATCATCCCACAGCCCCATCCCCCTATGTCACATGGGCCTGTTACGATGATAAGAACGGCCAGCGGCAGTATGAATGGGGACATTACGGCAACGATCTGGCCGCTATGGAACAGGATTTTTCAGACCGGGTAAAGGACTATCAGCGGCTTTACCATGTGGGGATCGTGCAGACCGAGGCCCCCGGCTTTTACAAGTATTACTCTACCCAGCGGCCTGTGGACATCGGGACATTCCCCAAACCACCCCACAATGCCCCGGATGAGATCGTCAACTATGACCGCCGCATCCCGGTGGAGGGCGGCGCATTTCTGGCATGGGGGCATCTGACTTATACGAGGCCGCTGACCGAAAAGGAGGCGTCCGACTATGAGCTCCGTCCTGCCCCCGTTATTTCTGAATTATCCCGGAAAAGCGAGGACAGGCCCCTTTCGATTGCCCGGCAGATGAAGGAGGCCGGGGCTCTGGCCGAGGCCAGCCGGGGCGATCCTGTTCACAAGAAAAAGGCCCCCGACCGGGGCGACCGATAGGAGGATTTGTATGGAAGAAAGATATAACCCGATGAAAAGTGCGGAGATCGCCACCGAGCACAATTACAATATGCTGGATGGCGTTCTCAATAACCAGGCCCCGCCCCCGGAGGAAAAGGAGCTGGATAAGGTTAAGGAACCGCCCCACAAGCGCCGAAGCCGGGAACGGGAGGAACGATGACAAAGAAACGCCGCCGCCCGATCCATCTCCATGTGATGGTGTCCGAGGAGGAGCAGGCCCTTATTCAACAGCGCATGGCCGAGGCGGGCATCCGCAATATGGGGGCCTATATGCGGAAAATGGCCCTCAATGGCTATGTGCTCCATGTTGACCTCTCGCCCGTCCGGGAGCTGGTATCGCTCCAGCGGCGGTGCTCAAACAACCTCAATCAAGTGGCGATCCAGGCCAACACCTACGGCGGGATTTATCCCGAGGAGATCGCCGCTCTGCAACGGGACTATGCCGCCCTGTGGGGGCCGCTGTCCGATCTGCTGAAAAAGCTCTCCGCATTGGTAGAACTCTGATCCTGCCGGGGAGTGGCGTATGCCGCTCCCCGGTTTTCACTACTTCGGGACAATTTGTCCCGAGGTGCTGAAAGCCGGAGGCATCCTTGTTGTCCCTCCCGGACAGAGGTATAATTATCATGTAAGGAACCATAAACCACACTTTTCAAGGAGGTATCAAGCGATGCGGATCATTCTGAAACTTTTAGCGGCCCCCTTTGTTCTGGCCCTCACGCTCCTTGTGGCAGTATTGAATTTTGCTTTTTCCTTTGCGTCATGGGTGTTCTGCGCCCTGTCCTTTCTCTGTCTGATCGGAGCCCTGTTTGCTTTATTCACGGGGGATCGCTGGGGCATACAGGGGCTTGTGATCGCCTTTGCTGTTTCGCCCTTTGGCCTGCCCGCTGTGGCGGAGTGGCTCATTGACAAGCTGGACAGTCTCAACTACTCGCTAAAGAGTTTTATCACAGGATAACGCTTTGGGACAATTTGTCCCGAAGTCCCCTGCGGCGGCTGGACGGACAGCCGCCGTTTTCTTTTGGAAGGAGGTGTGCCCACGGCTACAACTTATATCCGGCCCTACAAGGTGGCGGCTGGGAAAGGCGCTGTCCAGACAATGGAGGAACGCTTTGACTATGGGCTTAATCCGAAAAAGCTGGGAGCCCTGTCCTCATACCTCTGCGATCCGGCCACGGCTCCCGCTGAGTTTCTGCTGGTAAAGAGCCAGTACCAGGCGGAAACAGGCCGGGCCGTAGAGCGTGGAGCCCTGTTTTTTCAAATCCGGCAGGCGTTCCCGCCCGGCGAAGTGACAGCGGAGGAGGCCAACCAGATTGGCTATGAAACAGCCATGCGCTGGACGAAGGGAAAGTATCAGTTTTTTGTCTGCACCCACACAGACAAGGGCCACCTCCACAATCACATTTATTTTAATTCAACGGCCTTTGACCGCTCTCGGAAGTTCCATAATTTTATCGGCTCCAGCTTTGCCCTGCGGCGGCTCTCTGACCGGGTGTGCATTGAGCATGACCTCTCTGTGATCCAAAATCCAAAACAGCACAGCAAGGGCCGGTATCTCCATTATGGCCAGTGGATTGGGGAAAAGCCGCCCTCTGCAAAACAGCGGGTGCGGCTGGCCATCGTGGAGTCTCTGCAAAAACAGCCCGCCGATTTTCCGGCGTTTCTGAGGCTTATGGAGGAGTCCGGCTTTCTGGTAAAGCATGGCCGTGGCGGTGTGATCTCCTTCCTTGCTCCCGGGCAGGATAAGCCCACCCGCCTGCGGGCATCTACCCTCGGGGATGGTTTTGATCCCGAGGACATCCGGGCTGTGATTGCCGGGGAGCGTCCGATCCCGGAGCTCCCGCAGGAGGCTCCGGCTCCTGCCCGGCGTGTCAATCTGATTATAGACATTCAAGAGCGCATGGCACAGGGCAAGGGCCCGGCCTATGAACGGTGGGCCAAGGTTTACAATCTGAAACAGATGGCTGCTGCGCTCCAGTACCTGCGGGAAAAGGATTTGATGGACTATGACGCGCTGGCGGCCAGTACAGAAAAGGCAGTAGAGCGTTTTCACGCACTGTCCGAGGAATTGCGGCAAACGGAGGCGGAGCTGGAAAAGACCTCCGGGCTCATGGCGGCTACTGTGGACTACGCAAAAACCCGGCCTGTGTTTGATGGTTACAAAGCGGCCCGGTACAGTAAAAAGTATCTGTCGGAGCATGAGACGGAGCTTGCTACTTACCGGGCGGCCCGGGCTACTATGAATGAGCTTTTGGACGGGGCAAAATTGCCAAAGATGGCGGATATGAAAAAGTCCCGCCAGGAATTGGCGGGAAAGAAAAAAGCCCTCTATGCGGAATACCGCAAGGCCCAGGCGGATATGCGGCAGACTGTGGCGGTCAAAGCGAACATAGATCATCTGCTCGGCGTGACAGACGGGCGGGAAAATAAGGCCCAGGAGCGGTAGCGACAGGCCGCAGATAACAGGCGCATAGCGCCGGAACTTTGGGACAATTTGTCCCGAAGTCCAGCGGGTTTGGGGAGCTCCCCAACAAGCATTTTTGCGGGCCTGCGGCCAGCAAAAATTTCGGAGTGTGGCCACACCCGAATTGCTTGCCGTTTCGTGCGCTTCCGCTACATGGCGCAAAAAAACGGAGGTCACGCTTTTCTTACGCATCCTCCGTTTCTCTGGCTTTCTTAATGCCCTCGGCTGTGGCTTCTATCACGACAAGCTCTTTTTCATTCATGGAGTTTAGCAGCACATCAATGTGTTTTCTGCAAGAGCTTGACCTTGCCCCTCCGTCCGCATGAATAAACTGGTCAACTGAAACGTCAAACATAGTAATGAGTTTAACAAAAAGGTCGAAACTGGGATACTGACCTTTGTTCTCAATATTCATAATGGTACGGGAGTCACGGTCTACTAATTCCGCAACATAGGCTTGTGTCCAGCCCTTTTCTTCTCTGGCTCGTTTGAGAGCCGCTCCGAGGCCGTGAAAGTCAAACCTTCTTTCATCTTGGTTCATTCTCATATCACCCTATATCATTCTACATTTCGGGTTGAATTATGAGAATGTAATGAGATTTTACATTAAGTAGTATTTTATTTCGCATCCGTGTAGGCTCTAACTTGTATTATTCGAGGTAGAGAACTATAATATATCCTGTGGAGGTGCGAAATGGACTATATGACATTGAAAGAGGCTGCCGAAAAGTGGGGCGTGACACCTCGTAGGGTAAATTATTATTGTGCCGGAGGGCGTATCCTCGGCGCTGTGAAAATGGCCGGTGTTTGGCTGCTCCCTAAAACTGCGGAGAAGCCTATGGATGCTCGTACAAAAGACTTTCGGAAAATAGATAAATAATTGAAAAAGGATTGCTATATTTGCTGTTAGGAGGTGAGCATAATGAATGCAAAGATACTGATTGCTGACGATGAAAGCGATATTGTTTCTATGCTCGGCAGCTTTTTTGAAAGCAAGGGCTTTCGTGTCTTGCCTGCTTCCAATGGTGCAGAAGCACTAAAGCAAGTGGAAAAACAACCGGATATTATTTTGCTTGACATCAATATGCCCGGAACGGACGGGTTAGAGGTTTGCAAGCGTATCCGCGATCACATATCCTGCCCAATCCTTTTTCTGACTGCCCGAATCGAAGATACAGATAAGGTAAACGGCTTTGCTGTTGGCGGCGACGATTACATTGTGAAGCCCTTTTCACTTATGGAACTTGAAGCGCGGGTGTGCGCTCATCTGCGCCGGGAAGCGCGACACAACTTTGAAGCGCAAGTCAAGTTTTCCGGTGATTTGACGATTGACTATTCGGAACGTTGCTTGTTCTTTGGCGATAAGCGTGTCGGTCTTGCAAAAAAGGAATTTGATATTGTGGAACTGCTTTCTCAAAATCCGGGACAGGTCTTTGATAAAGAACGGATTTATGAGCGTATTTGGGGTTATGACAGCGAGGGCGACAGCAGCGTTGTGGCAGAGCATATCCGCAGGATACGAACAAAGATTGCGGCATATACAGACCGGGTATATATTGAAACAGTTTGGGGGTGCGGATATAAATGGTTAAAATAATGCGACCCGTACAAAATTTATCTCTGCGTAAAAGTCTTGTACTCTATATTGTTCTCTTTGTTATGTTCGCTCTTGCCCTATCAATTATGACTGCTTCTGTATGTGAAACTGTCGCCGATAAAATCAATGAAAAGTACCCTAATACTGGCGAAAAATACTACTTGACGAATGAACAGGGGGAACGTTTGGGAGAAGGGACTTATATTTATAAGGAGCTGCCTGTCTTGAACGAACAAGACGAACAATTGCTTGCTATATTAGATTTGTTGCCAACCGTTACACCCCCTATTTATTCTGCATTCTGTATCATAGCGGCTGCGCTATTGTTTTACAAAAATAAACTGAAAAAACCGCTTGCTGAACTGCGGGCGGCTTCTGAAAAAATAGCGAACAATGATTTGGACTTTTCAATCGACTATGACAGCAACGATGAATTGGGGCAGCTTTGCGCGTCCTTTGAAATCATGCGGACAACCCTTGCGGATAATTTCTCTAAAATGTGGCGGCAAGTTGAAGAAAGAAAAGCACTCAACGCCGCTTTTGCTCACGATTTGCGTACCCCTCTGACGGTACTAAAAGGCTATAATGAAATGCTGCAAGCCAGCGACAATTCCCAAACGAGGGAAACCGCCGCCACAATGGGAAAGCATATTTCCCGTATGGAAAACTATGTGAGCAGTATGAGCAATCTTAGGCGTATGGAAGATACGCAGCCGGATTACAAGTTGATTGACTTGCAACCGTTGGTATCTTCTTTATATGACAGCGCAAAAATCGTTTGTACGAAAAACGGAAAAGAGTTGATTTTACAAAATGACATCCCTATTTTGCAGCTATCTCTTGACAGTGCATTTATCTCACAGGTATGCAACAACTTGATTTCTAATGCTGTGCGGTATGCCCGTACTTTGGTAACAATATCTTTCGCCTTGCATGACAACGGTTTGCTGCTTTCCGTATCGGACGATGGGAATGGTTTTGATAAAGACAGCCTACAAAAAGCCGCAAATCCGTACTTCACAGGGGAAAGCAACCATTCCGAGCATTTCGGACTTGGGTTATATATTTGTAAGCTACTTTGTGAACACCATAACGGTTATCTGAGGATTGAAAATACCGAAGTGGGAGCAAAAGTTTCCGCCTTCTTCAAAACTCCTGTCTTGTAGATAAAAAATAGATATTTACCCGCTATACTCTCCATGAAAACACATGGAGAGTATTTTATTGCTCCCTATGGAGAAAGGAGCTTTTTTATGGAATTAAAGACAGTTGGACTGACAAAAAAGTTCGGTTCCAAAATCGCCGTAGACGATTTGAATATTACTCTGGCTAATGGTGTCTACGGCTTGCTGGGCGCAAATGGCGCAGGAAAAACAACGCTAATGCGGCTGCTTTGCAATATCCAAAATCCCACTTCCGGAAAAATACTGTTGAATGGGAAAAATGCTGTTGGGCTGGGTGAACGCTATCGAAGCCTCTTGGGCTACTTGCCCCAGCACTTCGGATATTACCCGGACTTTTCAGCGTTTGACTTCCTGCTATATGTTTCTGCCCTAAAAGGCTTGGACGAGAAGGCAGCGCGGAAGAAATCAAAAGAACTGCTGGAAGCGGTAGATTTATCAAAGGAAAGTAAGCACAAAATCAAAACTTTTTCGGGAGGCATGAAACAGCGTTTAGGGATTGCACAAGCCATGCTCAATGATCCCCGCATTTTGATTTTAGACGAGCCGACGGCGGGGCTTGACCCGAAAGAGCGCGTCCGTTTCCGCAATTTGATTAGTGCCTTTTCCAAAGACCGCATTGTAATCCTGTCTACGCATATTGTTTCCGATGTGGAGTTTATCGCGGAGGAAATCATTATGATGAAGTCCGGGCAAATCATTCATTTTGGAAATCCGCAGGAGATTACTTCTGAAATCAACGGTCAAGTATGGGAATGTACGGTTCCGACTGCCTATGCGGAAAAATACGCGGCTTCCTATAATACAAGCAATCTGCGGAATACCAGCGAAAACCAGACAATCCTGCGGATTGTTGGAGATCGTCCGCCGATGGAAAATGCAGTAAGGGTACAGCCTACTTTGGAAGATTTGTACCTGTTCTATTTCAAAGGAGGCTGTGAAGAATGAAAAAACTAATTTATTTTGAACTGCGGAAGATTTTTTCCAAGCGTTTATCTATGGTTACCCTTATCGGGATACTTCTATTCTCTGCTTTGCTTTCTTTTTCCACCTATCAAAACAAATACGCTTTTGACCAGAACGCCGGTGAAGGTTCCGGCAAAGCAGCAGTAGAAATCGACAAGGAAATCGCAGCAAAGTATGAAGGAATCCTGACCGATGAAAAAGTGCGACAAATGATGTCTGATTTTGCGCCGACATCAGATTTGCATGGGTTGAATGCGGCCTATATTTACCAAAACGCCATGCAATCCGCAGCCTTTTCACGATTTTCAGATCTGAACGGAAATTGGAACGGATTGAGTGTTTCCGATGTGTTCGGTAATGAAGAAATCAAAATTGGCTATGTAGATGGTTGGCTTTCAACAAGTAAAAACATGGTGCGGGTTTTTATCGCGCTTGCTCTTGCGGTTATCATCATGCTTGCTCCGATTTTCTCCGGCGAGTATGAAGGCGTTGACAATATCATATTGACAAGCAAATACGGAAAAACCAAATGTGCTACTGCAAAGGTAGTAGCTGGCATTCTCACCGCCATTCTCACCACTGCGCTGATAGTAGCTTTTAACTTATTTCTTGCGCGTGCTTTTTACGGAACGGAAGGATTGAATTGCAGTATTCTATTTGCTCCCAGCGAATATGTTGAAGCATTTATCCCTTTTAATATCACCTGTGGGACGCTGCTCAAATATCAAATCCTGTTGGCATTTACCTGTACCATCAGCGTTACAGGAATTACATTGTTGATGTCTGCAATCAGTAAAAATCAGATTGTAGCTTTGGTTGCGGCAATGGCAATTTTTCTGTTCCCGGTTTTGCTGCCGATCCCGGAAACAAATCCATTGTTCCGATTGGTCGGGCTTCTTCCTGTCTACCATGTTCTGGCTGTTTCGCTTCTATCGGTGGAACAAATGAGCAACGGTATGCTGTATGCGATATGGGCAATCCCAACGGCATTGATCTTTTTGGGAATTGGCGCTGGTTTTTCTCGCCATATATTTGCGAAGCACCAAGTTTCATAAATATGGAATAATCTGCCGCACGACGGCAAAAGAAAAAAAGCCGTCGTAAAGCAGACACATTCACACGCCCATGAAGCGGTGGCTTTGATTTTCAGAGCCGCCGTTTCTTTTCGTCTATCCTAAACCAACGACGACCTAACACCGTGTAAATCCACGGCGGCATATAGGAGGATTGCCGCCGTGTCTATTTTTGCCTTTTTTCATAGTACCCATGACCTACATCAGTTAAAAAAAGCATAGCTCCGCCTCCGGGTTATTCCGGCTATGTATGCGAAATTTGTTGGAACCTTAATTGTTATGTCATTTCATGCGTCCGTGTGGCTTCATGCCGCCCGGGCGCTTTTGTGTTCTTATGGGGCTGCTTCGGGTCATGTTGGCCCGAAGTCATTCCCCAGTGTCGCTCCCCGCCAAGCCCCGTTTCGGTCACTCATCCACCCAACACCGAAACGGAGGTTTATTTATGACTACAATCAATCTGAAGGATTTTTATTATTGGTACACACAGGATCAGTTTATCGAGGTTTCTGACGAGGTAGCCGAAGTGTTTGTGGCCGATGCCCGGCACGAAATGGCCTACCAGCGGCGGCTCTCCCGGCATAAGGCGCAGTATTCTCTGGACTGCGATGACGGGATCGAATATTCCGCCTGCCTGCATGAGCCAACGCCCCAGGAGCTTCTGGAGCGCATGGAGCTGTTCATCCGTCTGTGGAACGCACTCAACTCTTTGCCGGAGATCCAGGGCCGCAGGATTGATGCCCACATCATTCTTGGAAAGAGCATCAAGGAAATTGCCGAGGCCGAGGGCGTACATGAGGAGTCTGTCCGCCAGTCGATCAAGCGTGGCCTTGAGCGCATGAAAAAAACTTTTTGATTTTTTCATTTTCCCCACTTGGAAATGATGAAAAAATGTCTTGGTTTATGAAAGGAGATATTCTTCTTTCCGCAGATAAACAGCGGCGGCCCTGGGCATAGTCCGGGGAGCCGGGCGGCGGGTGCGCTGTGACTTTTTCTTTGGAAGAACGAGCGAACAACACCAACGCCGCAACTGGGCCGGGCCACCCCACGGCCACGATCCGGCATAGGACAGGCTGGCCGCCTGTCCCTCCGGGCCGCCCTCTTATCTGCGAGGGAACGCCGCTCTGAGTATGGTTGTCTTTGGACAGGGCAAGAAAATGGGAGCGGCGTTCCTTAAATTTCAAGCAGGAGGCAGACGATATGAAAGCGGTGCTATATTGCCGAGTAGATGGCCCTCAAACTTCTTTTGCCCTTGATGCAATTAAGGGACAACAGCTATATCTCATGGACTATGCGAAGAAAAACAACATAGAAATCGCGGGGATATATCTGGATGTGGGGTATCATGGCCGGACAATGGATCGTCCTGGCTTACAATCTGTGATCCAGACTTTGAAAGAGGGCAACGCCGATGTGATTTTGGTTGCAAATTATAACCGCTTATATCGCGGGCGTTTCCCACAGGAATTGCAGGAGCTCCCGGTTGTTTCATTGAAGGAGCAAAATCGAAAAAGAGAACGAGGAGGAAAAGAGCATGACATTTGATCCTGCGCTGTCCGCTATGATGGCCGAGCCGTGGAGCAACGGAGCCTGCCGTGGTTATGTGATTATGGCGATGGAAAACTGCGGCTTTTCCAGTGATGACATCCGCCGTATGATGGCCGAGCTCCATGAGCTGTTTGACTTTGTTTCTCTGGAGGAGGCCGAGGCCCACTATCAAAAAAGCCTTTTCTGACTTCGAGACATTGTGTCCCAAGGTGGAGTGAGGCACGAGGGCAGCATCGTTTGGGTGCTGCCCTCGTGCGTTTCCCCACGATATGCGGGAGGCGTATCCTATTTTTGATAAGGAGGTTTTACCGTGAGATTAACGGCAAAGGAACTGGAACAAATGAAAAGCGTTGACATCGGCGCAGTGGCTCCCGAGTCCCTGCCGGATGTGAGCGGTATGGCCTTTGACACCTCTCTCCCCCGGGAGGAGCGGATCGCTCTGTTTTTGCAGGCGGTAGAAAATCCATACTGCTTTTGCATCGGCGGGATCGGTGTAAAAATTGAATTTGCGGAAAGCGGGCCGTCCTTGCAGGACACGCTGACGGACTTTCTGCTCCGGCAAAAAAGCGGGCTGTAACTTCGGTTATGGCCCCTTTCTACTTCGAGACAAAGTGTCCCGAGGCGGAGGCATCCTTGTTGTCCCGCCCGGGCAGAGGTATAATATAGATGTAATGTGATAGGGAAGGAGGAACAATGGCACGAGCAAAAAACAGAGGATTGCAACAGAGTTTCTCTCCCTCTTATACCGTCCGCCGCTGGCGGCTGGGCGAATATATCCGGCTTTCCAAGGAGGACTTGAAAAAGGGAAAGGACGACAGCAACAGCGTCATCAACCAGCGTGATCTGCTCAATGACTTTTACCAGAAGCATATCGGAGAATTTGAAAGTGTTTCCGAATATGTAGACGATGGACACACAGGAACGGACGCCAACCGGGAGAATTTCCAGCGGCTCCTTTCCGATGTAATGAGCGGGAAAATCAACTGCGTGGTAGTAAAAGACCTTTCCCGTTTTGCAAGAAATTACAGTGATGCGGGAAGTCTGATTGATAACCTGTTTGTTCAGATGGGCGTTCGCTTCATCAGTCTTGCTGAAAATGTGGACAGCTATCTCAACCCGGACAGCGTTTCCAGTATTATCGTCCCGATTACAAATGTGATGAACGATCAATACTGCTACCAGACCTCAAAGAAAATTCGCCAGGTATTTGACTACAAGCGGCGCAACGGGCAGTACATCGGCGCATTTGCTCCTTATGGATATGTAAAGCACCCAAAGGACAAACACCAGTTGATCATCGATCCCGATGCCGCTGAAATCGTCAAACTTATTTTCTCTTTGTTCCTAAAAGGGACATCGAAACGGACCATCGCTTTGTATCTGAATGAACACGGCGTACCCAGCCCCTCAGCTTATAAACTGCAAAAGGGCATACCCGTTTCAACAAGAGGATATGACGATCCTATGTGGGGAGCCCGCATGATCCACTCCATTCTGACGAACCCCACCTATACCGGGGATTTGGCACAGGGCCGCAGTCGGGTAAAAAGCTATAAGGTACACGAGGTTGAAAGCGTTCCCCGTGAAGAATGGGTGGAAGTAGCTGGTACGCATGAGGCAATCATTGATTATGAAACCTTTGATAAGGTACAGGCCCTTTTACAGCGGGATACCCGTACTTCTCCAAAAGGCCGGGAAGTCCACCTGTTCAGCGGTTTTCTGAAATGTGCTGACTGCGGGCGGGCAATTACCCGGAGCGTAGGCAACAACAATAATGTGTACTATGCCTGCTCCACCTACAAGAACCGCTCTCGGACAGCCTGCACAATGCACTCAATCAAGCATAACCGTCTGGAGGCCGCTGTCCTCTTTGCGGTACAACAGCAAATCCATCTGGCTGTTTCATACTCGGAAATGATTGCCCGCATTAACACCGCCCCGGTCAAAAGGAGCCAGTCCATCCGTTTGGAAGAACTGATTGCTGCGAAAGAGCGGGAACTGGCAAAAATCAGCCGCTACAAGCAGTCCCTTTATCAAGACTGGAAAGACGGGGAAATTACCCAGCAGGACTACCGGGATATGAAAGCCGATTATGAACGACAGACCATCGCTCTTACGGATGTACTGGCCCGGCTGAACGCTGAACGGGCGGAACTGGCAAACGGTGTAAAGAGTGAGCATCCCGCATTGGTGGCCTTTACAAAACATCAAAATATCGACCAGCTTTCCCGGGAACTTCTCGTTGAGCTGATCGACCATATCAAGGTTTATGAGAATGGAAACATTAGTGTGAGATTTAAGTTTGCGGATGAATTTAGACGCATAGCAGAATACATTGAAATCAACACCACAAAACCCGCAGTAGCGGGCTAACCCCCGCTACATACCCCTTTGACAGTGTGTTTTCCTAATAGGAGCTAATCATACTGCTTTTGCTTTGGAAGAGTTAGAAGATCTTCAAGGTAAAAACGGTCATTTTTGCGATTTTGCACGATTGCGTCTGCACTGCATCCGGAGGATATCGTGTTTGTTGCCCGGCAAAAAGCGTAAAACTTTCCCATTTTATAATAAGAACGTTCTGGCAAAGACCGTCTTTTTCTGTTATACTCTAGCCAATGAATACAGCTGTAACAGGAGGATGTTATGGAAAAGAATGTACTGAACACAGATCTCACCGGCAAGGTGGCTGTCGTCACCGGCGCAAGCGGCACGCTGTGCTCCATTTTTGCCAAGGCGCTGGCCCGGGCGGGCGCAAAGGTGGCGCTGCTGGGCCGCAACATGGATAAGCTCAAGGAGCTTGCGGACGAGATCGAAGCCGAGGGCGGCACCGCCAAGGGCTACACCTGCAACGTGATGAACAAGGCCAACTGCCTGCAGGTAGCCGAGGATGTGCTGGCAGACTTTGGCCCCTGCGATATCCTTGTGAATGGTGCCGGCGGCAACAACGCCCGCGCCAATACGGACAAGGAATATTTTGAGATGGCCGATCTGGAAAGCGACACCGTCACCTTTTTTGATCTGGACGAGAGCGGCGTGGAGATGGTGTTCAACCTGAACTTCATCGGCACCCTGCTGCCCACGCAGGCATTTGCACGGCAGATGGTAGGGCGCGAGGGCTGCAACATCCTGAACATTTCCAGCATGAACGCCTACCTGCCCCTGACCAAGATCCCTGCCTACTCCGGCTCCAAGGCTGCTGTGACCAACTTTACCCAGTGGCTGGCGGTGCACTTCAGCAAGGTGGGCATCCGGGTCAACGCCATTGCCCCGGGCTTTTTTGCCAGCGAGCAGAACGCAAAGCTGCTCTTCAACGAGGACGGCACCCCCACCGACCGCACCAAAAAGATCCTTGCCGCCACCCCCATGGGACACTTTGGCGACAGTGAAAAAGATCTTGTGGGCGCACTGCTGTTTTTGCTGAACAATGATGCAGCCGGTTTCATCACCGGCATCTGCCTGCCGGTGGACGGCGGCTTCTCGGCTTATTCCGGCGTGTAATAAGTGCTGTAAAATATACAAAACCACCCCTGCCTCCCGGTGCAGCAGCCCGGCGGGACAGGGGTGGTTTTTCAACGGGGTTGAACAAAAGGCTTCCCCAGCCCGGGGGAAGCCTTTATGCGGAAAATGGATTTCTATGGGGTCACTTCTTCGGGTGCTTTTTGCGCCATGCAAGCGCCATGGCAACAGCAGCGCACGCCAGCACTGCCAGCGGCCAGACGGAGGCCAGCGCAACTACCAGCTGCTGCAAGCCATTCACAAAGTTGCCCCAGCCGGAGACAAGGGCCGTGCCGATGCGGGAGAAGAAGCCCTCGTCGGCGGGTGTGTAGGTCTGCACCTCGTTCAGGTCGATATACACGGTGCACTGCTGCACCTGATCGCTGTACCAGTCCAGCTGGCTCTGCCAACTCTCAATCTGGGACTGCACCTCGGTGAGAGAGTCCTCAATCTGCAGCAAGTCCGAAAGAGTTTCGGCCTGTGCCTGCAGCTGCTGTAAGCGGGTGCGCTGTGCCTGCAGATTAGAAAGCCGCGCGGACACGTCCATATACTGGGTGGTCACATCATCGGCCTGCTGGCTGCGATAGGTCACATTACCGGCAGCGGCCACAGCGTCCAAAAAACTCTGGTAATTGGCCTGCGGCACCCGGTAGGTCAGGCTTACGGAGCGGCTGGAACCGGTGCGCGTGTACTCGCTGCTGGATTCCAGATAGCCGCCCGCCTCGGCAAGAGCGCTGTCCAGCGCACTGCGGGCTGTTTCGTAGTCCTTGCTTTCCAGTGTCAGGTTGGCGGTGTAGATGATCTTGGCACTGTCCACCGCAGGGGCAGCAGCCTCGGTGCTGCCGGTGCCGCTGTATTCCGTTTCCAGAGAGCGGTCGTCTGCCTCCAGACTGTAATTCACCGCCTCGGGGGTGCTGTCCAGCGCGGCATGCTGGAGATCAAACCCGCCCGCTGCCACAGAAGCAGCGGAGCTGTCGGCAGAGCCTTCGGCTGCGTACAGGGTGGGCGCGCTGCTTTTTGCGCTGCCCATCCCGATGCCCAGATGCAGGGTGCTGTAACCCAGCACGCACACGGCCAGACAGGCAGCCAGCGTGCCCAGCTGCTTTACCGGGAAGTGGATGGGCTTTTTCTTCTTGGCTTCGGTGTTCAGGGGTGCTGCGGGTGCAGCGGTCTGCGGGGCAGGGGCAGCCATCATGGGTTCAGCCTTTTCCTCCGCAGTCAGGGTGTCGGTCATGGCCAGCAGTTTTGCTTTCAGATCGTCCGGGGCAGTCAGGTCATCGACCTCCATCTTATATTCATACCACCTCATCTTCGATCTCCTCCTTCAGCATCGTATGTAACTGTGCCCGTGCGCGCCGCAGCCAGCTTAGTACCGTGTTTGTGGGCACCGCCATCATCCGCCCGATCTCTGCCGCAGTGTATCCTTCGTAGTAATGCAGATAGATGGCATTGCGGTAGTTTTCCGGCAGGGTGCGGATGGCATCCAGCACGCTGCCGTCCTCCTCCAGAACATCGGGGGCGGGCAGGTTCTCGTCCAGCTCGGTGTCCTTTTGGTGGGCGGCGCGGGTCAGGTCCCGGCAGCGGTTGATGGCCACCCGCAGCAGCCATGCTTTGAGATGCTCCTCACTCTCAAAGATGCTGTTGTAGTGCAGCAGCTTTTCAAACACATCCTGCACCACATCCTCAGCATCGGCTGTGCAGCGGCAATTATGCACCGCAGTGCGGTAGACGGTGTCGCTGTAACGCTGCACCGCCAAGGTAAATACTTCGTTTCTGGTCAGCTGTCCCATTGTATAAACTCTCCTTGGATGCCCGGAAGCGGGCTTCTCGATGGAATGTTTGTGGTTCTCACGGGGACGTTCACTTGATATACGGCTCAGCATCCCCGATTATTGCAGAACAAAACCCGGTTCCTTCCATTTTTTGTGTACCGGACGCACCGGACCGCAAGGCACGTCCACGTTCTCCGACAGAGGTTGGATATCCTGTCGGTTTACCGGTCAGTATACCACGGAATCGCAGAAAGTAAAAGAGGGGAGGGTGCTCCTTCTTTATTTATAGACCCTTTGCAGCAGCGCCAGCCGCTCGGAGAGAAAGGTCTCGGCTTTGGGGTGATGCAGCCAGCATTTGCCGTCGGTGCTGTGCACCAGCTTCTGCGCCAGTGCGGCGGGGGCAGTGTCGATAGCCATCACGTCCTGCATGGTCAATTGCAGGGTGAGCGCCGCCGGAACATCCGGCAGCGGCGGCAGCGGGTCCTCCCACACAAAGGGCGGCAGCAGCTGCACCGCCACGGTCAGGCGGGTGCACTCCTCGGTCAGCAGCAGTGCGGCGGGGGTGCCATCCTGCTGCACCTGTAGGCTGCTATATAAAAGCTGCATCCGGGCAGGGGAGAGCAGCCGGGTCAAGCCCTCTGCCGGAGCTGCCGCAAGCTGCAGATACCCGGCAGCTTCCTCCCGGTAGATGCGCCGGGCAGGGGCTTGCAGCCCTGCGTAGAGGGCGGGCAGCATAAAGCTGCCGCTTTTTTCCAGCGCCTGCTGCGCCAGCAGATAGAACTCGGTCAGCGGGTACGCCGCATCCGGCTGCGGCATCCCGAAATCCGGCCGCGATACATGACCTCCACCCATGGGAACCTCCTTGACAAAACACGATGGTGCGATTATACTATAAACAGAAGGGGCGCTGACTGCAAAGGTCAGCTTTCCATCCAGCATTAGTCAAAAAGATTGACCGCTAGTTTGGTAGACTGGGGCGGTCAATCTTTTTTGTTGTCATCGTTTTTCTTCTGCGAAGCTTTATCCATGACCTCAAGGGTCAGGCGAATTACCTCAATGATCAATCCCAACAGCGTAAGAATGACCATCAGCAGGTTCAGCATCTCCGACAGATCCATCTGACATCCCTCCCTTCGCCTTCAGGGCTTGGGGAGACTTGGCTCAAAAAAGTTCTCCTCCCACAAGCCGCTGGTTTGTTCCATGTACAGGAAGAAGCAGTGCTGCGGGATGGGAAAGCATGACCACCGATTATGCAATCAGCGCCGTATTCTTAGAATATCATATTTTTTGACGGATTACAATATATCTATTGATTGTAAACCCTTTGCAAACTTTTCCGTTGACCTGTGGCGCACCGGTGCGGTATACTCGGGCACAGATGCCTTACAAAACGAAAAAACAGAGGGAAAACTGACCATGAAAGACAAAAAACTGACTACCTATCAGATGGCTGTCACCGCGGTGATGGCTGCCGTGCTGTGCGTGCTGGGCCCGCTGACCGTGCCTATCGGAGCCGTGCCCATCTCGCTGGCAAACTTTGTTATCTGCCTGACCGCATGGCTGCTGGGGCCGAAGTTCGGCACCCTGAGCGTGGTTATCTATCTGGCACTGGGCGCCATCGGCATTCCGGTGTTCTCCGGCTACGGTGCCGGCCTTGCCAAGCTGGCAGGCCCTACCGGCGGCTATCTGGTGGGCTATCTGCTGCTGGCCTTCATCGGCGGGATGTTCATTGAAAAGAGCAAGGGCAACCCGGTGGTCTCCGCTGTGGGTCTGGTGCTGGGCGATGCCGCCTGCTATGTGCTGGGCACGGCATGGTTCGTGTTCCAGATGCAGTGCGAGCTGGGCTACGCGCTGACCGTCTGCGTCTACCCCTTTATTGCGCTGGATCTTGCAAAGATCGTGGTGTCCTGCATCGTGGGTGCGCTGCTGCGTAAGCGCCTGACGCAGGCAGGCGTGCTGAAACTGCAGAATGCAGTTTCGGAATGATCGCTGAGCGGAAAATTATTATTAGATAGAATAAGCCCGGAGGGTCTGTGAACCTTCCGGGCTTATCTCTTTATTCCTGATATCCCAAGGTGGCTGCCATGACCGCCTTGATGGTGTGCATCCGGTTCTCGGCCTCGTCGAACACGATGCTCTGGGGGCCTTCGAATACCTCGTCGGTCACCTCCATGGCGTCGCGGCCAAAGCGCTCACCCATCTCCTTGCCCACGGTGGTCTTGTGGTCGTGGTAGGCGGGCAGGCAATGCATAAATACTGCATCCGGGCCTGCAATATTCATCAGATCCTGATTGATCTGGTAGGGGGCAAGATCATGGATGCGCTCTGCCCACACCTCAACCGGTTCGCCCATGGACACCCACACATCGGTGTACAGCACGTCCGCGCCCTTTGCTGCCTTGACGGGATCCTCCTCAAAGGAGAGGGTCGCCCCGGTCTGGGCGGCAATGGCCTGACACTGCTCCACCAGTGCGGGATCCGGCTGGTACTTTTTGGGGGCGCAGGCGGTAAAGTGTAAGCCCATCTTGGCGCAGCCTACCATCAGGCTGTTGCCCATGTTGTAGCGGGCGTCGCCGAAGTAAACGAAGTGGATGCCCTTCAGATGGCCGAAATGCTCCTGAATGGTGAGGAAATCGGCTAAGATCTGGGTGGGGTGAAACTCATTGGTCAGGCCGTTCCATACCGGAACACCGGCGTAGTTTGCCAGATCCTCCACGATCTGCTGGCCGTAGCCACGGTACTCGATGCCGTCAAACATCCGTCCCAGCACCCGGGCGGTGTCGGCGATGGACTCCTTTTTACCGATCTGGCTGCCGGAGGGGTCCAGATAGGTCACTTCCATGCCCAGATCGTGGGCGGCCACCTCAAAGCTACAGCGGGTGCGGGTGGAGGTCTTTTCAAAGATCAGAGCAATATTTTTGCCCCGCAGCTGGTCATGACGGATACCGGCCTTCTTTTTGGCCTTCAGGTCAGCGGCCAGCTCCAGCAGCTGCCCGATCTCGGCAGGGGTGTAGTCCAATAGCTTCAAAAAGCTGCGATTTTTCAGTTCCATTGTATATTTCCCTCTCTATGCAAACGCTCTTGAATATTTATTCAAGCTATGATTCTATTATAGTACGTTGCATCGGGAAGGTCAAGAGGAAGCTTACAGCTCCAGCTCTACCCGGCGTCCGGTGGGCTTATAGGGGGTCAGCCGGACACCGGCGTGCTCGAACATGAACCGCGCCGCAATGCTGGAATCGCTGTCGTGGTACTTGTCGCCGTAGTACACCACCTCGGCAATGCCGGACTGGATGATGGCCTTGGTGCACTCGTTGCAGGGAAACAGGGTCACATACACCCGGGCACCCTTCAGGTTGTTGTGGGCGCTGTTGAGAATGGCGTTCAGCTCGGCATGGCAGACATACATATACTTGGTCTGCAGAGGCGCGCCCTCCCGCTCCCAAGGCATCTCGTCATCGTTGCAGCCCATGGGCATCCCGTTGTAGCCCAGAGAAAGG
The DNA here is from genome assembly GCF_023347355.1 of Faecalibacterium sp. IP-1-18. Classification (NCBI taxonomy): domain Bacteria; kingdom Bacillati; phylum Bacillota; class Clostridia; order Eubacteriales; family Oscillospiraceae; genus Faecalibacterium; species Faecalibacterium sp. IP-1-18. The sequence continues at coordinate 2,294,604 of NZ_CP094472.1, read as the reverse complement.
ATCTTATTTTCCGGGCTTACGATGCACGCACCCACCTGACTGTTGGGGTCCTTGGAGCGCATGGCGGTAAGCAGCGCAATGCCCATAAAATATTCGTCCCAGTTGATATAATCCTCGCGCTTCATCGCGTAAAACCTCCTGCCTCTTCCGGCGGGTCTGCGACTTGACAAACCCGGAAAAATAGACTATACTACGAATAGAAAGAGCGCTGACTGCAATGGTCAGCTCCTCATCCGGCTAATCAGTCGTAAAGAATGACCGCTTGCTTTCTGAGGGCATGAGCGGTCATTTCTTTTTGCCGTTGGAAATCGTCCATGCGATCTCGAAGGTAATGTAGATTGCTCCGCCAAGAAGCGTGAGCAACAGCACGACCTGTTCGAACGTCATGAGGCATCCCCCCTTTCCGCTTTCGCGTCAGGGGAAGCAAAAAGTTTTTCGTCCCCCTCTGGCGCGCAGCCGGAAGGAACTAGACCACCGATTATGCAATCAACGCCCTTACCGCCGAAGCGGCACTTACAGCATACCACAAAAACCGCATATTTGCAACGAAAACTCCCGGCTCCGCGCCTGTACGCGCTGCCGGGAGTTCTGCTTTTTCTGCCCGCCCGTTTTGCACCCGAATGTCAACTTGCACAAAACAGTGCCCGGAAGTTTGGCAGGCGTTTTTGCTAAAATTTGAAACGATATATTTAAAAATCGTTTCGGATGTGGTATTATCTTTGTAAAATATGCCACAAAAACGGAGAGAACGCTCCGTGCGGCGGAAATGAGGGAAAAACCGATATGAAATACGCAAGCAACAACATCCGCAATATTCTGATTGCCGGCCATGCCGGCAGCGGCAAGACCACGCTGACCGAAGCACTGGTCTATTTTTCGGGCGCTGCCGAGCGTATGGGCCGGGTTGAGGACGGTACCACGATTTCGGACTTTGATCCCGAGGAAGCAAAGCGCAAGGCCAGCCTGTCGGCGTCCGTTGTGCCGGTGGAGTACGAGGGCATCAAGTACAACCTGATCGATGCACCGGGTCTGTTCGACTTTGAAGCAGGCGAGTACGAGGGCATCCGCGCCGCCGAGAGCGTGCTGGTGTGCGTGTCCGGCCGCAGCGGCGTTACTGTGGGCGCAGAAAAGGCGTTCCAGCTGGCCCGCAAGAACGGCAAGGCCACCATGGTGTTCGTGTCCAAGTGCGATCTGGAAAACGCCAACTACTTCAAGATCCTTGAGGATATGAAGATCCGCTTCGGCTCCACCATCTGCCCCTGTGTCGTGCCTGCAAAGCTGGATGACGGCACCCCTGTGTACATCAACCTGTTCAGCCAGAAGGCCTTCAAGTACGAGGGTGGCAAGCAGATTCAGGTAGACCTGCCGGACATCGGCCACCGTTTCCAGGGCCTGATCGAGGCCATGAGCGAGGCCATTGCAGAAACCGACGATGAGCTGATGGAAAAGTTTTTCGGCGGCGAACCCTTTACCACCGAGGAGATCGTGGAGGGTATGCGCAAGGGCGTTAAGGACGGCCTGATCACCCCCGTGTTCTGCGGCAGCGCCGTGAATATGCAGGCACTGGATATGCTGCTGTTCAATATGCACAAGCTGCTGCCCAGCCCGGAGCACGAGGCCAGCACGCTGGCTGAGGACGCCAACGGTGAGCCGGTGGAACTGCACTGCACCGAGGATGAGCCCACTGCCGCCTACGTCTTTAAGACCGTGGCCGACCCGTTCGTGGGCAAGCTGAGCTATCTGCGTGTTATCAGCGGCAAGGTGACCGCAGGCGAACCGCTGACCAACGCCCGCACCGGCGAGGTGGAAAAGATCACTAAACCCCTGACTGTCCTTGGCAAGAAACAGATGGAGAACGACGGCATCGGTGCCGGCGATATCGGCGCAGTGGCAAAGCTGGTGAGCGCAAAGACCGGCGATACTCTGTGCGATGCAGACCGCGTGGTCAAGCTGCCCGCCCCTGTGTTCCCCAAGCCCAGCCTGTTTATGGCTGTTACCGTGGCCAAGAAGGGCGACGAGGGCAAGATCTCCAGCGCACTGGCACGCCTGATGGAAGAAGATCCCACTCTGTGCTACATCAACAACGCCGAGACCCATCAGCAGGTCATCGGCGGCTTGGGCGAGCAGCATCTGGATGTGGTCAAGGCCAAGCTGAAGAACAAGTTCGGCGTGGAGATCGGTCTGGAAGCTCCCCGCATTGCCTACCGCGAGTCTATCCGCAAGGCCTGCCAGAAACAGGGCCGCCACAAGAAGCAGACCGGCGGTCATGGCCAGTTCGGTGACGTTATCATCAACTTCGAGCCCTGCGACAGCGAGCAGGTGGTGTTCGAGGAAAAGGTGTTCGGCGGCAGCGTGCCCAAGAACTTCTTCCCCGCCGTAGAAAAGGGCGTGCGTCTGGCTGCCGAAAAGGGCGTGCTGGCCGGTTACCCCGTGGTCGGCCTGAAGGCCACCCTGCTGGACGGCAGCTACCACCCGGTGGACAGCTCTGAAATGGCCTTTATCATGGCTGCAAAGTTGGCCTATAAAGCCGCTATGCCGGAGGCCGGCCCCGTCATTCTGGAGCCCATCCACACCCTGAAGGCCCATGTGCCGAACGACAACACCGGCGATATCATGGGTGATGTGACCAAGCGCCGCGGCCGTGTGCTGGGCATGGAGCCGGACGAGGACGGCTTGCAAACCATCATTGCCGAGGTGCCGCTGGCAGAGCTTGCAAACTTTACCACCTTTATCCGGCAGACCACGCAGGGCCGTGGCTGGTTCACCACCGAGTTCGCCCGTTACGAGACCCTGCCCGAGATGCTGGTGCCTGCCGTTGTGGAGCAGGCCAAGAAGCTGGGCAATCTGGACGAAGCCGCAGACGACTGAGCTCTGAACCCCTGATTTGACATTTCCCCGAGCCCCCGCCGACACTTTTTTCCCTCTGTCGGCGGGGGCTTTTTTGCGTAAAAATGGAACACCGGAGCGTCCGCAGATGCTCCGGTGTTCCGAAATCATAAAAAGTTTTCTGCTGAAAAATGCTCTGGCGTTATACGCCGGAAGCACCATAGTTTGCCAGCACGCGGGCAGAGGGGTCGTTGACGTTGCAGCCCGGCCATGCTTTGTTGGGCATCCAGAAGCCCACGATGGTGCGGCTCTGGTCGTGGTAATACTTCTCAAAAATTTCGCGGTAGAACAGGCTCTCCTTGGTAAAGGGCATGCAGTGTGCCGAGTAGTTTGCCCGGCGCATCTGGAACTCCTCCTCGGTGTACAGGCCCTCGGCGTACTCCTTGATGTCGTCCACCATGCTGTGGCCTACGGCGTCCGAGAAGGCGGCCTTTTCGCGCCACAGGATCTCCGGCGGCAGCCAGTCGCCCTCAAAGGCCTTGCGCAGCAGGTACTTGCCCTTGCCGTAGCGGTTCAGCTTCTTTTCCGGGTCGATGGCCATGACGTAGCGCACAAAATCCAAATCGCCAAAGGGCACGCGGGCTTCGATGCTGTTGGAGGAGATGCAGCGGTCTGCCCGCAGCACATCGTACATGTACAGCTCCCGGATGCGCTTCTGGCTCTCCTGCTGGAAAGCATCGGCGGTGGGGGCGTAGTCGGTGTATTTGTAGCCGAACAGCTCGTCCGAGATCTCGCCGGTCAGCAGCACACGCACATCGGTCTGCTCGTGAATGGCCTTGCACAGCAGGTACATGCCCATGCTGGCGCGGATGGTGGTGATATCCCATGTGCCCAGCAGCCGGATGACCTCTTCCAGGCTGCTGAGCACCATCTCACGGTTGATGATGATCTCGTGGTGCTCGCTGCCAAGATAGTCCGCAGTCTGCCGGGCATATTTCAGGTCGATGGCATCGGTGTCCATGCCGATGGCAAAGGTGCGGATGGGCTTGCCCAGCTTCTTGGCGGCAATGGAGCACACCAAGGAGGAGTCGAGCCCGCCGGAAAGCAGAAAGCCCACGGGCGCATCGGCGTCCAGCCGCTTTTCCACACCGGCGATCAGCTTCTCGCGGATGTTCTGCAGGATGGTGGGCATATCGTCCTGCATGGGGGCGGGCACATCGGCAATGTCCTCGTAGCGCACAAAGCGGCCGTCGCAGTAGTAGCTGCCAATGGGGAAGGGACGGATATCATCGCACCAGCCGATGAGGTTGCGCATCTCGGAGGAAAAGGCAATCTTGTGGCTGGACTTGGAGTAGCCGTAGAACAGCGGACGGATGCCGATGGGGTCGCGGGCGGCGATGAGCCGATCCTTGCGGGAATCGTACAGGATCAGCGCAAACTCCGCGTCCATGTGGCGGAACATATCCAGCCCGTACTCGTAGTACAGCGGCAGCAGGATCTCGCAGTCGCAGTCGGAGCAGAACTTATAGCCCCGGCGCTTTAAGATCTCTTTTTCGAACCGAAAGCCGTACAACTCGCCGTTGCACACCACGCAGTCAGCGCCCCGGTAAAAGGGCTGCATCCCCTCCGGGGTCAGTCCCATGATGGCAAGCCGCCCAAAGCCCATCAGGCCGTAGGGACCCTCCACCACCCGCTGGTCGTCCGGCCCGCGGTCCACGGTGCGCAGCAGATACTCTTTGAATTTTTCGGCACTCAGGTCGTGCCCCGTATAACCCATAACACAACACATACTTCTTACCCCTCTTAAAATAAAAAAATACGGCAGCCATTCATCCCATAGTCCTAGGACGAATATGCTGCCGTATCCGTGGTGCCACCTAAATTACCGGCATACGCAATACGCCGGTCACTTTTGTGCGCTCTCCCCGTTGAAAGCACTGCCGCGATAACGAGCGGCGCACGTCTGCCCCTACTGCTGCACACGCAGGTTCAGGGAGCGGCTCACGGGTGTTCTTCGGGCTTCGTTTTCTGCGCGGTTTCCAGCATCCCGCACTCTCTGTAAGAAAAGGGTGAAACCTTACTTTTCCCGGTCAACGCTTTTATTGTCTGCATTGTATCACGGGTTTTTGTCCGTGTCAACACAGCAGGCGCATTTTTTTGCAGGCTGTTCTTCCGCTGCGGACGGTGCCGCGTTCTGCGCGCAATGACGGCACAGCCCGTACAGCACACTGCCCTCGCATTGCAGGGTAAAGCCGTGCTCTGCCATCAGGTGAGCGCGCACCTCATCCATAAAATGGCAGTCCAAGTGATAGATGCGCCCGCACTGCACGCACTTGAGGTGCAGGTGCTCCCGGCAATGGCGCCCCTCGTCCACATACTGGAACACCGCCCGCTCGCCTTTATCGGCTACATATTTCATAATGCGCTGCTCGCCGGCAAGCTTGTCCAGATAACGGTATACAGTGGTGGGGTTGGGGCTTGCGCCCTGTGCCTCCAGATGCTCCAGAATGTTGGAGGCACTTACTGCGTGCTGGCAGTTGTTGATGAGGTAATCTAAGATGAGTTGCCGGGTGCGGGTGTTGTAGCCATCGCTTCGTGCCATGAGAGTTTCGGTCCTTTCCGGTGTAGATGTGTTGTTTTTTACCCCTATTATAGCACAGTTTGCGCTTGGATGCAAAAGAAGCGGGCGGAAAGTCGGCCTGTTTGGCGACAAGCACAAAAAACATTGTAAAAAGTAGCAAAATCGAGGCGTAATCTTTGTATAAAACGGAAAACACTCCAAAGTTAAGCAAAAAGTCTTGTAAAAAATGCCCTGATGTGAAATAATGTATTAGATAAAGTGGTTGGATTGCAGCCGGGATACAAGCTGGCTGAACATGAAGAAGAAACCGGCAGCGGTGGGTTTGTGCTGCCGGTTCGGACGTTTTGGAACGTTTTTTGGAGAAGAAGACAAAGAAGAATAGGAGAATGTGCTTATGAAAGAGCAGGACGCACAGGCAAAGCTCAGCCTGAAGCTGCAGGCGTACCAGTACCTCAAAACCAAAATCTTGAACTGCGAGTACCGCCCCAACGAGTTTCTGAACGAGCAGAAACTCTGCGCCGAGATGGGCAACATCAGCCGCACCCCCATGCGGGATGCGCTGGGGCGTCTGGAGCAGGAGGGGCTGATCACCATTCTGCCCAAAAAGGGTCTGATGGTCTCCGGCATCACCGAAGAGGACGTGCACAGCATGTTTGAGATGCGTCTGCTGGTGGAGCCCTACGCTCTGCGTACTTACGGCAATGCCATCCCCCGGGAGCAGCTGGAGGCCTACACCGAACTGATGCACCACAGCGAGCGCATCGAGGACTTCTGCAAGTCGGACGACGACTTCCACGAGCTGCTGATGAGCACCCTGCCCAACAAGTATCTGCGCTCTGCCTACGACCGCATCACCGGCCTGAACACCCGCTTCCGCATCATGACCGGCAAGGTGAGCATGATCAATCAGGAGCAGACCTGTGAGGAGCATCTGCAGATTCTGGATGCTGCTCTGGCAGGGGACTGGGACGGCGCTGCCATGGCGCTGCAGCACCATCTGGAGCTGGCCCGCGATAAAGCCGAGGGCGTCATCAAGGTCATCCGCCTGTGGTAAAAGAATAAAAATTATAAGGTCTGCTGCACCGCACGGTGCAGCAGACCTTTTGCCTTTTGTCAGCAGAACGATTCAGAATGGCCGCCGCGTGCGCTTTGGCCATAATCAGCGGAATTGTTATTTATAATATACGAACAGCCAAGCCTGCGGGCTTGGCTGTTCGACTTTTCACAAGAGGAGAAAAACGGCAGGCTTATTTCTCCACCTTGCTCAGCAGGATACGGTCATTATCCAGATTTTTGCCAGCATTCTCGCGGAACTTTTCCAGCAGATCGTCCACGGTCATTTTGCTGCGTGCTGCGCCCTTTACGTCAAACACGATGCGCCCGGCGTCCATCATCAGGGTGCGGTTGCCCAGTTCCAGTGCCTGATGCATATTGTGGGTCACCATCAGGCAGGTGATCTTTTTCTCGGCCACGATGCTCTTGGTCAGCGCCAGCACCTTTTCGGCGGTGGCGGGGTCCAGCGCGGCGGTGTGCTCGTCCAGCAGCAGCAGCTTCGGGGTGACAAGGGTAGCCATGAGCAGGGTAAGCGCCTGCCGCTGCCCGCCGGAGAGCAGCCCCACCGGCTGCTTCATGCGGTCCTCCAGCCCCATGTCCAGCAACGCCAGCTTTTCGCGGAAGAGCGCCTTATCCTTGCGGGAGATGCGGGAGAAGATGGCGTTGGGCGCAGTGCCTGCCCGCAGGTAGGCCAGCGCCAGATTTTCCTCAATGGTCATGTTGGGCGCGGTGCCCTTGAGCGGGTCCTGGAACAGATGTCCGATGACCTTGCTGCGCTGGTGCTCCGGCGCAAAGGTGATGTCCTGCCCGCCCAGCAGAATGCTGCCCTCGTCGGCGATAAAGCCGCCGGTGATGGCATTGAACAGGGTGGATTTGCCCGCGCCGTTGGAGCCTACGATGGTGGCAAAATCTCCGGCTTCCATCTGCAGGCTCACCCCATTCAGCGCCACTTTTTCGTTGACGGTGCCGGGGTTAAAGGTCTTGTGCAGGTCGTTCAGTTGCAGCATTTCCATGTTACTGTCCCTCCCTGTTGGTCACGGTGCGGCGGGCACGGGCAGCGTGCCGCCGCTTTTCAAAGGCGAAGTGCTCCCGGATGGCGGGCATGGAGATGGCCACTGCCACGATGATGGCCGATACCAGTTTCATGGCGGCGGCGGGCACGTTGAACCGCAGCGCCACCGCCACGATAAAGCGGTACAGGCAGCTGCCGAACACCACGCCAAGGATGCGGCGCAGCATGGTGCGCTTGCCTACCAGCGTCTCACCGATGATGAGGGAAGCCAGTGCAATGGTCACCATGCCGGTGCCCACGTTGATATCGCAGCTTTTCTGGTACTGTGCCAGCAGCCCGCCGGACAGTGCACACAACGCACCGGATACGCACAGACCCACCGTGATGGTAAAGGCGGGGTTGATGCTGGAAGCCCGCACCATGGCGGCGTTATCGCCGGTGGCGCGGATGGAAAGCCCCAGCCGCGTGCCCAGAAAGCCCAGCATCGCCGCGCAGGCGATGGCAATGACAACTGCCGCCAGCGCCAGCTTGTACCAGCTGCCCAGAAAGCTCAGCGAAGTTTTTGCCATGGAGAAGATGGTAGGGGTCTTGACCAGCGACATGGTGGAAGAGAAGCCCATCACCGCCAGATTGATGGTGTACAGGCCGGTGTTGACGATGATACCGGCCATGATGCTTTCCACCCCGAGCCTTGTCTGCAAAAAGGCGGTGACAAAGCCGGAGCACACTCCCGCAGCCATAGCTGCCGCCAGCGCAAGGATGGGGTGGCCGGTCAGCGCCACCTGACAGGCCACGGCGCAGCCCAGCGTAAAGCAGCCGTCGGTGGAAAGGTCGGCAATATTCAGGATGGAGTAGCTGAGAAACAGCGCCAACGCCACCAGTCCGTAGATGCAGCCCAGCTCCAGCGCTGTCTGCAAAACGTTGAGGGAAAAGATACTCGCCAGCATGGTGTATGCTCCTTTTATGTTATTTTGAATGCGCACCGCATTGCTCTGCGGAGTGCGACAAACGCATTTTCACGGGAGAGGGAAACCACTTTCCCCAGAACCGCCAAAAGCTCTCCCTTGCGGGAGAGCCGGAAAAACCGTCAGGTTTTGACGGAGCGGGGCGCTCAGGAGAAGTTCTCGGCGGTGGTCACCTCGGTGATCTCGGTGCAGTAGGGCTTGAAAGCTTCCTTCAGGGCGGCAAGATCCAAGCCCAGCGCCTCGGCGGTCTCGGTGTTGATGGTGACGATGCCGTTATCAAAGGTCTGGTAGGGCAGGTCTGCGGGGGTCTTGCCGTCGCACAGCAGCTGGCTGACCATATCGGCGGTGGCTTCGCCCAGCTGGACGTAGTCCACGCCGTAGCCCACCAGTGCACCGTTCAGCGCAAAGCTGTCGGCACCGGTGTAGTGCTGCACACCGGCCTCGATGAAGCTCTCATAGATGGACAGCTCGGCGGTCATGATGGTGTTATCGGTGGGGGTGAACACGGCCTTGACTCCGGCGGCTACCAGTGCCTCGGCAGCCATCTGCACCTCGGCGGTGGTGGTGCCGTTCTTTTCCACCACCTTGATGCCGTTCTTCTCACAGAAGGCCTTGGCGTCCGCAATGGCCTGGGTGGAGGCATCCTGACTCAGGTCATACAGCAGACCGATGGTATCGATGCCGGGGTTTGCCGCCACGATCAGGTTCATGATGGCGTCGGTGTTCAGGGCATCGGAGGTGCCGGTGATGTTCTCCTCACCGTCAAAGCCTGCGGCAGCGGGATCGGTCACAGCGGAGTAGACCACCGGGATGTCGGTGTCCTCCACGGCAGCCAGCATGGTAGCGGCGGTGGGGGTGGCCACGGCTACGATCACGTCCACGCCGTCAGCCACAAGGTCTGCGCCGATCTGGTTCAGGTTGGACTGGTCGGCCTGTGCGTTGGCGTAGTAATCGGCGTAGTCAAAGGTGACGCCCTTCTCCTTGCCGATGGCGTCCAGACGGCTCTCCACAGATTCCACGATCTGGTTGAGGGAGGCGTGGTCCACATAGTTGACGATGCCCACCTTGAAAGTCTCGCCAGCGGCGGCAGTACTGCCGGAAGCCGCTGCGGAGGAGGAGACTGCTGCACTGGAGGCGGTGCTGGAAGCAGCGCCGCCGCAGCCGGTCAGTGCCATGGCAGAAACAGCGGAAGCGGCCAGAGCGGCCTTCAGGAAGCTGCGGCGGGAAATCATGTTCAGGTTTTTCATAGTGGTAACTCCTTTCCCGGAGCGGGCGGCAAATCAAAAGACCCGCTCCCTTTGCGGGACGGGTCTTAAAACAAAACGACCCTGTCCCTGTGTGTTATCCACAAGGACAGGATCGGTAAATACGATTCTGCGGTGCCACCTTGCTTGCTCTGCATCCAATACAGCAGAGCCACTCACGGAGAGCCAACACTCCCCTGTCCTGTAACGGAGACTTCCGTCCAAAGCTACTGGGGTTTGTGCCCGTTTGCCCGGCCCTCGGCGGCCCACGAAACTCTGCCCCGCTTTCGCCCGTTTGCACTGTCCGGGCTCACTGCAGATGCGCTGTGCAGGTTCTCTTCCGCCTCATCGGTTTGATTGCATTATACACTTTATCTTCGTAAAGTCAAGAGGGATTTTTAAATTTTTATTTTTTGGCCCGGTCAAAGTCATTCTTCTGCCGGGGCACCGGTGCTGCGGCGCTTGCGGCGCACAAAGTAGGCAACGTACACCACCCACACCGGGATGGCCACTGCGGTCACCATCCGGCTGGCAGAAAGCCCGGCGGCCTGATACACAAAGTCGATGCTGCTTGCGCCCGCCGGGCAGAGCACCGCCATCAGTCCCTCGTCCACACGCAGGATGTCGGCCTTTTCGCCGTTGACATAGGCGGTAAAGCCGTCATCGTAGGGCACGGAGAAAAAGACGAGGTTTTGTTTTTCCAGCGTGATCTCGGCATGGAAGCCCGCGTTGTTCATCTGGAACACCGAGCAGCTGTGGGCACGGCGGTCGGCGCAGTCCTGCGTGTAGCTGTCGTAGTGCAGGTCGTCCAGCATCGCGTCCGGCAGCTCGGTCAGGTACTGACCGTATGCCTTTACGTCTTCGTCCTCCAGCACCAGCGCCCGCAGCAGCAGGTTGGAGCGCAGGGTCTTGACCGAGGCCTCATAGGTAGCCTTGGTCACATAGTAGTCGTAGGTAAAGCCCATGGGAACGTAGTTATCGTTGTGGTACAGCGTGTAGCCGTCCACGTCGGCAAGATAGGTCCAGCCTGCGTCCGCCTCGTCCTCAAAGCTTTCGCGCTTTTCCGGGGTGGTAATGAGGTACTCCACGCTCAACAGGCCGCGCAAAGCGTAGTTTGTGATCTCCGGCTCGCTGCGCACGTCCCGCTTGACCCCCAGCCCCGGGTAGAAGCTGAGGATGCTGGGAGCCGCCGTGCTGCCGAAGTATTGCAGGCAGCTTTTATCCAGCCACATCCCGATGTTGTCGTGGATCTTGTAGGTGTCGATCCGGTAGTCGCCCTCCGGCAGGTCGTTTTTCAGCTGCAGGGCGTTGGTATCCTGTTCCACAAGGTCGCTGTCGGTGTGCCACTGGCCGAACTTGCCAATGCCGATGTGCACCATGCTGAACACGCAGGCAAACACCAGCACCGCCGCCGTCATGCGCTGGGCAAAGCGGCTGTTCTGCCGCCATATGCCGCAGAGGTAGCGGTACAGCATAAGCCCCAGCAGACCAAAGCCCAGCACGACAAAGAACTGCTCCGGGTTCTTCAGCACGCCGAAGGACCATGTTCCGGTGGTATCGTCCCGCACGGGCACCACCGCAAACACCAGCGTAGCCAGCATGATCCAGCCGATGCCCCGGGCGGGGGCGTCCAGATCAACATCCGGGTCCTCCAGCGCGTTCACGGTCATGGCGGCAAGGATAAGGGTGGGCATATAGTACCAGCGTGCGTAGTAGCTGGAGTTGAGCGCGTAGAAGGCACTGTTCAGCACCGGCACCAGCGCGCACACGGCGCATACTGCCACGATGCGCTTTTTGCTGTCGGCCTTGCGGCTGCGCCAGTAGGCCATGGCACCAGCCAGACTGCACAGGGGCAGGTAGGCCGTCATGCTCGTCCACTTGATCACGCCCTCCGACCACACCGAGGTGAGGTAAGGGGAGTCCGGCGGCAGGATCCAGCTGAGCAGGATAGCCAGATACTGTTGCACCTTGGCGTAGGCCAAAAAGCCCCAGCCGGAGGAAAGGTCAATGGTGCGCGGGTTCTGCAGCAGACTGAGCACTGCCGGGAACAGCAGCAGACAACCCATGGCAACGCCCAGCACGCTCTCCCACAAAAGATGCCCGAACTTGCGCCCGGTCAGCCGGAAGTCCTTGGCAGTCAGTTTGCACACAAAGTAGATACACAGGAAAATGACCTGTCCCACAAAGAAGAAGTAGTTGTTGAGCAGATTCACCGCCACCCAGAAGGCGAACAGGCCGTGACGGTTTTCATAAATGGCCTCGTCCAGCGCCCAGAGCAGATAGGGGAACAGCGCCACCACATCCACAAAGTGGTTAAAGAACACGTTGTACACCGCAAAGCCGGAAAGCGCGTACAGGCAGGCACCCAGCACCGCGTAGTTCTCGTTTTTGACGTAGCGGCGCAGATACAGGAACGCGCCGCCGCCCGCCACGCCGAACTTGAGCACCAGCAGCGGCACCATCATATAGGGCAGCCAGCTCTGCGGCAGCAGCACCGACAGCCAGAAGAACGGCGAGCCGTACAGGTAGAAGGAGTAGGCGTTCATCACCCCGCTGCCAAGGTCGGTCGCCCACGAAAAGGTATTGCGCGGCGCACCGGCAAAGGCACTGTCCGGGTAACCTGCGCCCTTGACGAAGCCGTTCATATACCGGTAAAAGGTGATCTGCTGGCTGTTAAAATCGCCTGCATAGTGGAAAAAGCCGCCGTCAAGGATGTAGAACGGCAAAAAGAAGATGGCCGCCGTCAGGGCGCACAGCCCCACCGCCTGCCAGAATTTTTTATGGCTCTGCCCCCTTGGGGTGAGCAGCCGTGGTTTTTTGAACTTTTCCATAGCGTTCCTCTTTCTCCGCGCACCGGCGCGGAAGTGGATTTGATGTCACCTTGTAGTATAGCACGGCGGCGCGCAAGAAAAAAGGGCTTGACAAGCGCACGCGGGGCGGGTATGGTGAAGAAAAGGAGGCGTATTGCCATGCTGTATCCCTTCAGCGCTCTGCTGGCGCGCATGAAGTACATTACCCGGTGGAGCCTGATGCACTCCACTCGGCCGGAATCCCTCAGCGAGCACACCTGTGACACCGCGCTGCTGGCGCACCTGCTGTGCCTCATCGCCAAGCACTACACCGGCACGCCCTGCCGCCCCGAGGTGGTGGCAGTGGCGGCGCTGTACCACGACGCGCCGGAGATTATCACCGGGGATATGCCCACGCCGGTCAAGTACCATTCCCCGGCGCTGCGGGACGCCTACAAGGCGCTGGAGACCGAGAGCGTGCGCTCCATGGCGGCTCTGCTGCCCGCAGAGCTGGCTGCAGAGCTGACCCCCTGCATGGACGGCAGCGTCCTGACGGCAGAGGAGCACCGGCTGCTCAAGGCTGCCGACCGGCTGAGCGCGCTGATCAAATGCACCGAGGAGCAGCGCAGCGGCAACCACGAATTTGACGCCGCGCTCACGCAGCAGCGCGCCGCGCTGCAGGCCATGCAATGCCCGGAGGCCGACTGGTTTTTGGAGCACTGCCTGCCCTGCTACACCCAGAATCTGGACGAGCTGACGAAGCCGTAAAAAAATACAATGCCGGACAGCCCACAGGCTACCCGGCATTGCTCTGCTTCGGGTCAAATTACGGGAACGGTACTTCCCGCACATCGTCAGGGTCCAGCCCGGCTTTGCGCTGCTCTTCAAACACGGCGGCGATCAGCTCGTCCAAGTCCTCTAAATGGGTCAGGGTGCAGCAGTAGCGGCGCAGGGCGGCAGCGCCCTTCAGCCCCTTCATGTAGTGCATGGTCTGGGCGCGTGCCTGCGGCATAGCCACAAACTCGCCCTTCTGCTCTACCATCTCCTCCACCTGACGGCGCAGCGCGTTCATCCGCGCTTGCAGGTTCGGCTCCTTGGGGGCGGGCAGACCCTCCAGCGCGGCGTTCACCCGCTCAAACAGCCACGGGTCGCCCAGTGCGCCCCGGGCGATCATCACGCCGTCGCAGTTTGTCTCCCGCACCATGCGCAGGGCATCCTCGGCGCAGTGGATATCGCCGTTGCCCAGCACCGGCACCTTCACCGCGTCCTTTACCCGGGCGATGATCTCCGGGTCGATGCCCGGGGTGTACATCTGCTCCCGGGTGCGGGCGTGCACCGCTACCAGTGCCGCGCCCGCCTGCTCGCAGGCCTTGGCGCACTCCACGGCGGTGATGTGGTCGGCGTCCCAGCCCTTGCGCATCTTTACGGTAACAGGGCGCTTGGTGTGCGCCACCACCTGCTCCACGATACGCCCGCAGCGGTCGGGGTCCAGCATCAGCTTGCTGCCCGCCCCGCCGGAAACGATCTTGGGGGCAGGGCAGCCCATGTTGATGTCCACAAAGTCAAATTCATACTGCTCAATGGCGGCGGTGGCCTCGCCCATGATCTCCGGCACCTCGCCGAAGATCTGCACCCCGTAGGGTGCGCCGTTGGGCGCTGCCTTCAGCAGGCTGACGGTCTTATGGTCGCCGTACACCAGCGCCCGGCTGGATACCATCTCGCTGACGGTAAAGCCAGCGCCGTGCTGCGCCATCAGGCGGCGGCAGGGGGCATCCGTAAAGCCCGCCATAGGGCCGAACACCGCCCGGTGGGGCAGGGTGATATTGCCGATCTTCAAAGGTTCCATGGGTTCTCCTTGTATCTGTTTTATCAAAAAGGGGCTGCTGCACATTGTTTGGTGCAACAGCCCCTGTGATTTTATGTTACATCTTCTCGGGCACGTTGATCTTGAACATGGTGAGCACATTGAAGATGGCGTTCTTCACGCCGATGCACAGGGCAAGGCGTGCCTGCTGCACGGCGGGGTCAGCGCCCTGAATGCGGCAGTTGCCGTAGAAGCGGTGGAAGGCGCTGGCCAGATCGATGACAAAGCGGTTGATGCGGCTGGGGTCGTATTTCTCGGCAGCCATCACGATCTCCTGCGGGAAGGCAGCCAGCATCCGGATCAGATCCATCTCGGAAGGCTCGGTAAGCAGGGTGGCATCGATGTGCTCCGCACCGGCAAACTGCACACCCTCGCTCTCCATCTTCTTCAGGATGGAGCAGATGCGGGCATGGGCGTACTGCACATAGTACACCGGGTTGTCGTTGTCGGTCTTGACGGCCTGATCCAGATCAAAGTCGATGCCGCTGCCGGCGTCGTGCATATTGAATAGGAAGCGTGCGCTGTCGATGGGCACTTCCTCCAGCAGGTCGGTCAGGGTGATGGCGTTGCCGGTGCGCTTGGACATACGGACAGGCTGGCCGTCCCGCATCAGGTTGACCATCTGCATCAGCACAACGTCCAGATCCTCGCCATTCAGGCCGATGGCATCCATGGCGCCCTTCATGCGGGCCACATGGCCGTGGTGGTCTGCGCCCCACACGTCGATGGCCTTGGCAAAGCCGCGGGTAGCCAGCTTGTTGTAGTGGTAGGCGATATCGGCGGCAAAGTAGGTGGGAATGCCGTTGGCGCGGACGAGTACCTCGTCCTTGGCCTCCTCCTCAGTGCCGTCCTCGGTCTTTTTCTTGTTCACGGTGCCGTACTTGGCAGCGTACTGGGCGCTGCGGTACATGATAGCACCGTCCTCGGCCTTATAGCAGGCACCCAGCTCCAGCAGCTTGTCCACCACAGCCAGCACTGCGCCGGACTCGTGCAGGGTGCTCTCGTGGAACCAGACGTCGTAATCAATGCGGTACTTGCCGAGGTCGCGTTTCAGAGCAGCAATGTTCTTGGGCAGGGCATAGGCCACCAGTGCGTCCTTGAGGGCGGCAAAGGCCTCGCTCTCGAACAGAGCTTCCTCGTCCATACCCTTGCAGGCGGCAACGTACTTGTCGCCGTTCAGCTCAGCGAACTCACCGGCCAGCACCTTGATATCGCCGCCCTGATAGCACTCCTTGGGCAGGGGATAGGCCTCCTCGCCGCAGAACTGCTGCAGGTAGCGCACTGCCAGACTTTTGCCGAACTTCTGGATCTGGTTGCCGGCGTCGTTGATATAGAACTCACGGGTCACATCGTAGCCGGACCAGTCCAGCACAGCGGCCAGACAGTCGCCCAGTGCGCCGCCGCGGGCGTTGCCCATGTGCATGGGGCCGGTGGGGTTGGCAGAAACAAACTCCACATTGTACTTTGCGCCCTTGCCGTGGTCGGTGCGGCCATACTCCTTGTTGGCGCAGGCGCCCAGCACCACGCCTGCCCAGAAGCTCTGGGACAGGAACAGGTTGATGAAGCCGGGACCGGCAACCTCCACCTTGGAGAAAACGCTGTTCTCAAGGGAGGGCAGATGTGCCAGCAGGGCGTCTGCGATCATCTTGGGAGCCTTGCGCCAAGTGCGTGCACCGGCCATGGCGAGGTTGGAGGCGATATCGCCGTTCTTCACGTCGGCGGGGATCTCTACGATAAAGGCGGGCAGCTCTGCCTCGGGCAGGGTGCCGTCTGCCATAGCAGCCTTGGCGGCTGCGGTCAGCAGAGCGCGTGCCTCGTCCAGCGCAGCCTGCCGGGGGTTGTAGTTCTGGTAGGTCTTTTCAAAATCAGTCATGGGTCGGATTCCTTTCACAGTCTCAGGGAACTTCATCAATTCACATGGGTCACGGTAACTTCCAGCCGGTTGCGGCTCACCAGCTCGGCGCTGTCGGCATCCAGCAGGTAGGCAAACCGGGCGGTGCCGCCCTTTTCGGTCAGCTGACAGTCGATCTCGTCCGCAGTCACGCCCAAGGTCATAGAGCCGAAGCCGGTCTCGTAGTGGCACAGGTTGCGGCGGCCTTTTTCGATCAGCAGCTGGGTACCAGCCCCGCCGCCCTTGCCGAACCGCAGCATCGCCACCCGGCTGCCGTCTGCGGCGATCTTCAGGGTGGTAGTACAGCCCTCGTAGCCGGTGGTCTCGGTCTCGCGGTAGGTCACATAATAGCTGCCGCCCTTCAGCACAAAGCTGCCCCGGGTCATCAGCTCCACAAATTCTTCTTTTTCTTCCTCCGCAGCCGGTTCGTCCAGCCGCTGCTCAATGCGGCTTTTGATGCGGATGATATAGTCTTCCTTCAGTGGCTTGCTCACGTTGTTTTTCCTTATCAATATTTATCAATGGCGATCTGCTCCACCGGGCCGCCTTTGTACTCGCCCAGAAACAGGTCTGCCGTCTGCACAAAGCTGTCCGGCACATCGCTGACGTAAAAGTGTGCCTGCCCGCTTTCATGGCTGGCGCGCAGCCCGCGCTCGGCGAGCATCCGCTCCAGATGATGGGCGGCGGTCATGGCGGGGTCCACCAGCGTGACGCCCGGGCCCATAAACTCCCCGATCATGCTTTTCAGCAGCGGGTAGTGGGTGCAGCCCAAAATCAGGGTATCCACCCCGGCCTCGCGCACCTCGGTCAGGTATTGGGCAATGACCAGCTTCGTGATCTGCTGCTTTCCGGCTTCGCTGTGATCTACATACCCGGCTTCCACCAGCGGTACGAACAGCGGGCAGGCGCGGGCGGTGATCTCCACCCCGGGCACCAGCTGCCGCAGCAGCTTTTCGTAGCTGCGGGAGCGGATGGTGGCGGCTGTGCCAATGACGCCGATGCGGCGGTTGCGGGTGACAAAGGCTGCTTCCCGGGCGGCGGCATCCACTACGCCAAGGTAGGGTACCGGCAGCTGGGCTGCCTCCGCAGCCGGGTAGGTGCTGCTCACCGTGCCGCAGGCCGCCATGATGCACTTGACGTTTTTGGAAAGCAGAAAGGCCACGTCCTGTCGGGCGTACTGCAGAATGGTCTCCGGGCTGCGGCTGCCGTAGGGTACCCGACCGGTATCGCCGAAGTAGATGATATCCTCATGGGGCAGGCGCTTGCGCAGCTCCCGCACACCGGTCAGGCCGCCCAGACCGCTGTCGAACACACCGATGGGGCGATTATCCATGCTGCTTTTCCGTCCTTTCCACCGCCAGTGCGATCAGGCGGTCGATGAGTTGCGGCACCGGCAGACCCTCGTGCTCCATGAGCTTGGGGTACATACTGATGGCGGTAAAGCCGGGGAAGGTGTTGATCTCGTTGATGAGCACCCGGCCGGTGTTCTTTTCCACAAAGAAATCGCACCGTGCCAGACCCTCGCAGTTCAGTGCGGTGTAGGCCATGGCGGCGTAGGTTTTTACCTCGTCCAGCTTGGCCTCCGGCAGATGTGCCGGGATGACGGTCTGGCTCACGCCATTCTTGTACTTATCATCATAGGTGTAGAACTCTGCACCGGCAAGGATCTCACCGGGACGGGTGGCAACAGCGGGGTCGGAGCCGATGACGGCGCACTCCACTTCCTGTCCGTCCACAAAGGCTTCAAATACCACCTTGCGGTCGTTTTCCAGCGCAAGGGCAATGGCGGCCTTCAGCTCCTCCTGATTGGACACCTTGGAGATGCCCACACTGGAGCCTGCGTTGGCGGGCTTGACGAACACCGGCCAGCCCAGTTTTTGTTCCACACCGGCGCAAACGCCCTCCAGATCCTTCTCAATCTCCCAACGGTTGGCGGCTACCCACTTGGTGTGGGGCACACCGTTGGCCTCGAACAGGGCGTTGGCCACAGCCTTGTCCATGCACACAGAGCTTGCCAGCACGCCGCAGCCCACATAGGCGATGCCTGCCAGCTCCAGCAGGCCCTGCACGGTGCCGTCCTCGCCCCACAGGCCGTGGAGCACCGGGATCACCACGTCAAGGTGCATCTTTTCAACCCGGCCGTCCGGGGTAAACAGGATCATGCCGTGGTCGGCGCGGTCCGGGCTGATCACGCAGGCCATATTGCCGGGCAGCTCTTCCCAGCTGCCATCGGCCATCTGTTCCGCCGTGGCCTCGGTATAGAGCCAGCGGCCCTCCTTGGTGATGCCCACGGTGAGCACCTCGTATTTGCTGCGGTCGATGTTGCGGACAAAGTTGCCCACAGAGACACAGCTGACCTCATGTTCGCTGGACATACCGCCAAACAACAGAGCCACGCACATTTTATTTGCAGACTGCATGATATCTCACTCCTATTTATAAAGCCCCGGTAAAGGGGCGGCTTCAAACCGGTAAAATTCCGTTTCGATTCATTATACAATATCTACGCCCGCGATGCAAGCAGAATGCAAAAAAGCCGCCTTGGGACAAAAAGACAGCAGCTGCGAAAAAAGTTTCTCAAAATCGCTTTTTTCTGCTTGACGGATTGAAAAACGCGTGGTACAATGATATCACCTCTTTTGCGGGGTTATTAAGTGCGCCTGTTTTTACAGCTGCCACCCGCACCCGAGGGAGGTTCAAAACAACCGTTATAATGGAGGTGTCAACAAATGACCGTTAAAATCACTCTGGCCTGCACCGAGTGCAAGCAGCGCAACTACAACACCACGAAGAACAAGAAGAACAACCCCGATCGTCTCGAGATGAAGAAGTACTGCCGTTTCTGCAAGAAGCACACCGTTCATCGCGAAACCAAGTAAAAGAAAGGCGGAGCATAATGGCAGACAAAACCGAGAAAAAGCCGGGCTTTGTGGCCAAAGCTAAAGCCGCTGTCAAGGGCTTCTGCGCACGGGTCGCAAAGTTCTTCCGCGATACCAAGAGCGAGCTGAAGAAGGTGGTCTGGCCGTCCAAGCAGGACGTCAAGACCAACACCATCGTCGTGCTTGTGACCGTCGCGATCGCAGCGGTTGTGATGATCCTGCTGGATGCCATCTTTGGTGGTATTCTGGGCCTGATCATCGGCGCCTGAGAATCATCTTGAAACGGAGGGTCAACCAAAATGGAAGAATCAACCAAGCTGGTAGATGAGTCCACTGAGGCTCTTTGGTATGTTGTGCATACCTATTCCGGTTACGAGAACAAGGTCGCCAACGACCTGCAGACCATGGTGGAGAACCGTCACCTGCAGGAGCTGATCTGCGACATCAAGGTTCCCGTCGAGATGGTTCCTGAGATCGACAAGAACGGCAAGCAGAAGATGGTGGAGCACAAGCTGTTCCCCGGCTACGTTCTGGTCAAAATGGTGATGAACGACGATACCTGGTATGTCGTGCGCAATACGCGCGGCTGCACCGGCTTCGTCGGCCCCGCCTCCAAGCCTGTTCCGCTGACCGCTGAGGAAGTGGAGAAGATGGGCGTGGAGAAGGCTGCACCGCTCAGCGTCGATTTTGCTGTCGGCGATACCGTGCAGATCACCGCCGGTCCTCTGGAAGGCTTTATGGGCCTTGTGGAGGCCATTGATACCGAGAACTTCAAGGTGAAGCTCAAGGTCAATATGTTCGGCCGCGAGACCCCCGCAGAGGTGGAGATCGGTCAGGTCGAGCTGCCGTAACCAACCGGCAAGTTCCGTTTACCAAGGTAAGACCGCAGTGCGGTTCTTATAGAGCGTGTGCAGCGTGCACGCGCTCGTGGGAGGCGCAGAGACACTGCGCCGCAACTCACCACAGATTTTTGGAGGTGCATTTATCATGGCACAGAAAGTTACTGGCTACATTAAGCTGCAGATCGAGGCCGGCAAGGCGACTCCGGCTCCCCCTGTTGGCCCTGCTCTGGGTCAGAAGGGCGTCAACATCATGGCGTTCACCAAGGAGTTCAACGAGCGTACCAAGAACCAGATGGGTTATGTGATCCCCGTCGTCATCACCGTGTACGCTGACCGCTCCTTCAGCTTCATCACCAAGACTCCTCCGGCAGCTGTTCTGATCAAGAAGGCCGCTGGCATCAACACCGCTTCCGGCAAGCCCAACAAGGAAAAGGTTGCTTCTCTGACCGCCGCTCAGGTGGAGGAGATCGCCAAGACCAAGATGCCCGACCTGAACGCTGCTTCTCTGGAAGCTGCCTGCAGCATGGTTCGCGGCACCTGCCGTTCCATGGGCGTCACCGTCGAGGGCTGAGACATAAACAGTGGGAGGGCATAACACTGCCCGCATGACCACACAGGAGGATATACAATGAAACATGGCAAGCACTATGTCGACGCTGCAAAGCTGGTCGATTCTACTAAGGCATACGATGTGAACGAGGCTCTGGAGCTGGCTTGCAAGACCGCTTCCGCCAAGTTCGACGAGACTGTCGAGCTGCACGTCCGTCTGGGCGTTGATGGCCGTCACGCTGACCAGCAGGTCCGCGGCGCTGTCGTTCTGCCCAACGGCACCGGCAAGACCGTCCGCGTCTGCGCTATTGCTAAGGGCCCCGCAGCTGCTGCTGCCGAGGCTGCTGGCGCTGATATCGTTGGCGATGACGAGCTGATCGCAAAGATCGCCGGCGGCTTCATGGATTTTGACGTCGTCGTGACTACCCCCGATATGATGGGCCGCGTTGGCCGTCTGGGTAAGGTTCTGGGCCCCCGCGGCCTGATGCCCAACCCCAAGGCCGGCACTGTGGCTCCCGATCTGGGCAAGGCTGTCAGCGAGGCTAAGGCTGGTAAGATCGAGTACCGTCTGGACAAGCAGAACATCATCCATGTGCCCGTGGGCAAGGCTTCTTTCGGTGCAGAGAAGCTGTACACCAACCTGGACACTGTGATGGAGGCTATTGCCAAGGCAAAGCCCGCTGCAGCAAAGGGTACCTACTTCAAGAGCGCTACCATCGCCACCACCATGGGCCCTGGCATCCGTCTGAACACCCTGAAGTACGGTGTCTAATTTAGATTTCTGATGTTTTTCTGCCGTTCTGCGGAATGGCAGAAAAATTTTGTCGGAAATTGAAAAAAGTACTTGACAACGCCGCACGTTTGCGGTATTATAATCATGCTGCTTTTAAGACAGCAGGCGCTGGAGTCCAGTGTAAAGTTTGACCGCCTGCCGAGAAACGTGCGTAAAGTTGCTTTATGCCTCTCTCTCGGCGCAGTGCGCGGGAGAGAGGCTTTTTTCATTGCTCCGGCTTTCGATACAAGTTTTTGAAACGAGGTGAAACCGAATGCCCAGTGCAAAGATTCTTTCTGAAAAGCAGGCTTACGTCGCTGATCTGAAGGCAAAGTTTGAGAGTGCGGTTTCCGGCTGCGTCGTCGCTTACGGCGGCATTAACGTCGAGAACGACACCAAGCTCCGTAAGGAGCTGCGTGAGGCAGGCGTTGATTACATGGTCGTGAAGAACACCATGCTGCGTCTGGCAGTTAAGGGTACCGCTCTGGAGGGTCTGGCTGAGAACTTCAAGGGCGACACCGCTGTTGCTTTTGCTCACGAGGATGACCCCATGGCTGCTGCCCGCATCCTGTGCAAGTATCAGGATGGCGATAAGTCCAAGAAGTTCGTCGTGAAGGCTGGCTTCATGGAAGGCAAGGCTATGAACGCCGCCGAGACCAACGCTATCGCAAAGCTGCCCAACCGCGAAGGTATGCTGTCCATGTTTGCAGGCGCCCTCACCAGCACTCTGTCTGGTCTGGCCGTTGCAATGCAGGCTTATGCCGACAAGCAGGAGGAGCCCGCTGCCTGATGGCCGCGTGACCGCCGCTTAACAAAAAACTGAAACAAACTAAAACCATTGATATTGGAGGGTTATTACCATGGCTTCTGAGAAGATTACTGCCATCATCGAGTCCGTCAAGGGCCTGACCGTTCTGGAGCTGAAGGAACTGATCGACACCTACTGCGAGGAGTTCGGTGTTTCTGCTGTTGCTGCTGCTGCTCCCGCTGCTGCTGGCGCTGCTGCTTCCGCTGAGGAAGAGAAGACCGAGTTCGACGTCATCCTGGCTGAGGCTGGCGCTACCAAGATGCAGGTCATCAAGGTCGTTAAGGAGATCACCGGTCTGGGCCTGAAGGAGGCTAAGGCTATCGTTGATGGCGCTCCCAAGGCTGTCAAGGAGAAGGTCTCCCAGGCTGAGGCTGACGACATCAAGAAGAAGCTGGAAGAGGCTGGCGCTAAGGTTGAGGTTAAGTAATTTAACCCCTTCTCTTACCGTTCTTTCTTGAACATCAAGAGGTCTGCACCGCAAGGTGCAGGCCTCTTTTTGTATCTCTCCGTGAAAAAAGGCTTCAGAGACGCCCGCAGGCGTTTCTGAAGCCTAAAATCAAATTCCGCTCAAAAAAAGGCTACTGCACAAACCTGTGCAGCAGCCTTTCGTATTATTCTTCCGTTGTAGCCTTGGACTCCTCCACATAGGCTGCGATCTTGTCGATCTGGATCTGTGCCACGGCCCGGCCGGTCTCATAAACGCGGCGTAGCTGGGCGGGATCACGCTCCATAGAGGGAATCTCCAGCGGGATGGGCGGGCGGATGACGAAGGCCCGGCCGGACTGCTCCAGCATGGAAATATAGGCCAGCGTCTCATTGTAGCGCTGGTGCCGGTCTGCCACGGCCTCCACAAAAGCGGGATAGCGCACATACCTTGCCCGGATAAGGGGCAGCATCTTGTTTTTCTGCTTTACAAAACCCTTGGGCTGGGTCAGGATGATCAGGTTGCGCTTGTAGCCGATAGACTCGAAAAAGCGCACAGGAATGGAATCCGCAACACCGCCGTCCAGCAGCTGATAGTGGCCGATCTTCACGATTTTGGCCGCCAGCGGCATGGATGCCGAAGCCTGCATCCACTGGATATCCTCGGCGTTGCCGGTGCGGCACTTGCGGTAGATAGGCTCGCCGGTGCGTACATCGGTGCACACCACAAAAAAGTCCATGGGGTTCTCCCGGAAAGCCTCGGTGTCAAAGGGATCCAGTTTTTCCGGCACGGTATGGTAGCAGAACTGCTCGCTGTACAGGTTGCCGGTGCGCAGCAGGTTGCCAAAGCTGGCGTAGCGCTTGTCGGTGCAGTATTCCGTGTTGTAGCGGATGGTGCGCCCGATTTGGTGCGACTTGTAGTTGCAGCCGAACACTGCCCCCGCCGACACACCAACGGCACCGTCCAGCTGGATGTTATGCTCCATCAGCACATCCAGTACGCCGGCGGTGAACATTCCGCGCATAGCGCCGCCTTCCAGCACAAGTCCTGTTTTCATACCATTTTCCTCCTCGTCCGGTCAAAAATCCCGGATATGACCCTTCTCCTATTAAGAATAGTATACTCAAAAACCGCGAAAGAACAAGGGAGGATAAACCAAAAATGACCCGACAACCTCACGAAGTTTCGGTATTTTTGGACAAGGTCATACTTTTAGAAAAAACGAAGAGGTTTGGTGCCGTATTTTTACGAATTTTGGAAAGAAAACCCCTTGTCAAAGCGGGATGCTTCCGGTATACTAGGTGAAACATTATATGATGGGTGCGTGTGGCGCGCGCCCGGGAATGGAAAACAGGCAGGCGCTTTTCGCGGCGGGCGAGCCGGAGGCAGAAAACGCACCTGCAAGGGTTGGAGGATATATTTTATGAAGATGCTGGAAGATCGTATCCGCAAGGACGGCATTGTGCGCGAGGGCAACGTACTCAAGGTGGACAGCTTTATCAACCACCAGATGGACATCCCGTTGTTCCGCGAGATGGCGCGGGAGTGGAAGCGCCTGTTTGCGGGCAAGCCCATCAATAAGGTGCTCACCATCGAGGCCAGCGGCATCGGCATTGCGGCTGTGGTAGCCAGCGAGCTGAACGTGCCGGTGGTGTTTGCCAAAAAATCCATGAGCATCAATCTGGACTACGACAACTACAAGACCCAGATCCAGTCCTTCACCCATAAAAAGATATACAACGTCATCGTGTCCAAAAAGTTCCTCACTCCGGAGGATCATGTGCTGATCATCGACGATTTTCTGGCCAACGGCTGCGCCCTGATGGGTCTGCTGGAACTGGCCGAGGAAGCCGGTGCCACCGTAGAGGGCATCGGCATTGCTGTGGAAAAGGGCTTCCAGCAGGGCGGTGAGCTGATCCGCAGCAAGGGCATCCAGCTGGAGAGCCTTGCCATCGTGGACGCCATGGACAGCACCACCGGCGAGATCACCTTCCGTCCCCAGCCGAACCAGAACTAAAAATTATTATACATTTCAGCGTAACGGAATGTCTGCGGACGTTCCGTTATTTTTTTGCGGCTGAATAGCAGCATTTGTAGCGGCGCTGCGGGTAAAGGTATCTGCTTGCCGCAAGCGTGCAAAGACGCTCCGCTGGGCCAGAGGCAGGGAGGGGTGTTCCGACTCCCCCCTCCCTACCTCTGGACTCCACCCACCCCGCAACGGGCCAAGGGCTGCTCGCCCTTGACAATCCTAAAGAAGAAGTCGAAGCACAAAAAAGCTAGCGCTGCGCCAGTCGGCGCTATCGCTTTAACGCTTTTTTCGCTTCTCCATCCATAGCCCCTCAGTCGCTGCGCGACAGCTCCCCCGAGGGGGAGCAAGCGCTCGCCCGCAGCGCCGCGCTTTCGTAGAAAGCGGCGCTGCAAATGCTGCTTCCCGCCACGACCCCTCCCGTGAAAAGGCAATTCTGGAAAATCCGCAGATTTTCCAGAATTGCAAATTAAAAATCATTCTTCCGCTGTTTATGCGCAAAGCGAACGCGGCGCGCATTCCAAATCATCACGCCCCATCAAAGCTGTCTCCATCAGCGGGCAGGGCAGCGGCTTGCGCGTCTGCGCTGCCGGTGTCTGCTGCCCGGGGGACTCCTTTGTACACCAGCGTCTGCTCCAGCACCTCGGCACAGACCGGTGCCGAAAGACTGCCGCCGGCAGTGGTCCAGCTGTGTGGCTCATCCAGACAGACCAGACACAAAAACTGCGGGTCATCGATGGGTGCTACAGCCACAAAGCTGGCAATGCGCGCCTTCTCGTCGGCGCTGTCCAGCTTTTGGCTGGTGCCGCTTTTGCCGCCCACCCGGTAGCCCGCGATCTGCGCGTTGCGCCCACCGCCGTACAGCACCACCGCCTCCATCATCTCCCGCATGGCGGCGGAGGTGGCGGGCTGGATCACCTGCCGCTTGCAGACCGGTTGGTTGTGCTGCAAAACGCTGCCGTCCGGCGCTAGGATGTCCGATACCAGATACGGCTGCATCAGACGCCCGCCGTTTACCACCGCACAGACGGCAGCAGCCATTTCCAGATAGGAAATTTTGCTGCTCTGCCCGAAGGCACAGGACGCCAGCTCTACCGGCCCCATGCGGTCGGCGGTGTAGTACAGGCTCTTTTTTGGCTCGGCGGGCAGGTCGATGCCGGTGGGCTCCCGCAGACCGAAAGCGGCAAAATAATCGCAGAAAGCCTGCTTGCCCAGCCGCGCCCCGATCTGGATGAAGCTCTGATTGCAGGAGTTTTCCAGCGCCTGCGTCACGGTCTGGCTGCCGTGGCGTTTGTGGTTGGCGCAGTGGAAACGCGTGCCTGCCACCGAGATGGAGTCTCCGCAGTAAAAGGTGGAGTGCCGGGTGATAGCACCGGCGTCCAGCGCCGCCGCACAGGTGATGAGTTTGAACACACTGCCCGGCTCGTATAAGTCGCTTACCGCCTTGTTGCGCCACTGGGTCTGCTGTGCCAGCTGCAGGGCGGCGGCGCGCTCTTTACCGGAAAGAGCGTCCACGGCGGCGCGTGCGGCTTTGTCGGCGATCACCCGGGGCTGGTTGGGGTCGTAGGCCGGGGTGGTGGCCATGGCCAGTACTGCCCCGGTGTTCACCTCCATCACGATGCCCACGCTGCGGGCGGCTACATGATGCTCCTGCACCGCATAATTCAACGCATTTTCAAGGTAATGTTGAATATTTGCATCGATGGTCAGCCGCAGCCCGCTGCCCTCCACGGGCGTAAGTTCCGTCTCGTAGCTCTGCGCCAGCGTGTAGCCCCAAGCATTCACCGCAGTCAGCACCACCCCATTC
Organism: Faecalibacterium sp. IP-1-18; assembly: GCF_023347355.1. Lineage (NCBI taxonomy): Bacteria > Bacillati > Bacillota > Clostridia > Eubacteriales > Oscillospiraceae > Faecalibacterium > Faecalibacterium sp. IP-1-18. The sequence goes on along the minus strand of NZ_CP094472.1, from coordinate 2,268,272 downwards.
TGCCCGGTAAGGGTGTCGTTATATTTCAGCTCCAGCCCGCTGACCCCGGCGTTGTCCACATTGGTAAACCCCAGCACCGAGACCAGCAGCTCCCCCTGCGGGTACCAGCGCTTGGAGTCCTGATTGATGCGCACGCCGGTAATGCCGTTCGCCGCGCAGAAATCCCGCACGGCATCAGCAATTTCCCGCTCCACCCGGTAGCGCAGAAGGCAGTCGTTGGAGCGCCGGTCGTTGAACTTTTCCAGCAGCTTGGCCTCGTCCAGCTCCAGAATCTCCGCAAGCCCCTTGGCGGCAAGGGCAAGCTTTTCCTCCGGCATCTCCCGGGGGCTGGCGCGCAGGGTCCAGCAGCTGCTGTTGGCGGCAAGCAGCGCACCATCGGCGCTGTATATCTTGCCCCGGTCGGCGGGCACAACGGTGTCTCGCAGCTGCTGCCCCAGCGCCCGCTGGGTGTACCAGCCGCCGGTGCATAATTGCAGCCAGAACAGCCGCCCGATGAGCCCTGCAAAGCAGACGGCGCACAGGCCCACTGCAATGAGCCGTGCCCGCAGACGGAACGCCCGCTCCGGCAAAGTGCGCAGGGCGTCTGTGGGTTTTGAGCCGCACATGGCAGCACCCCCTTTGCGGGCAGTTTATGCGCCCGGGGGCGGTGCGTATGACTAACCGCCCCCGCATCCGCGTACAATAACAGAAACGGAGGTGACAGGGATTGCACAGAACTGCTGCCCGCAAAGGGCTGCTGCGGCCGCTGCCGCCCATGGACCTGCCCTTTCTGGTGCTGGTGCTCACACTGGTAGCCTTTGGGCTGGTGATGCTGTGCAGCGCCAGCAGCGCGGTGGCACTGTACCGGCGGCAGGACGCCTTTGCCTATGTGCGGCCGCAGCTGCTGTACGCCGCCATGGGACTGGTGGCCATGTGGACGGCCAGCCGGGTGGACTACCACATCTATCATAAGCTTGCGTGGCCGCTGTTGGCGCTCTCGCTGGTGCTGCTGACGGCGGTGCTGTTCATGCCGGAATATAACGGCTGCAAGCGCTGGCTTGTGCTGCCGGGGCTTGGCACATTACAGCCCAGCGAGATCGCAAAATTTGCGGTGGTGTTGGTGTTTGCCCACATTATCGCTTTGAACCACGACCGCATGGGCAGCTTTGCGGTGGGGGTGGTGCCCTTTGCGCTGGTGCTGGGGGTGGTGGCGGTGCTCATGCTGCTGGAGCCCCACCTTTCCGGCACGGTGCTGATTTTGAGCATCGGCGCGGTGCTCATGTTCGTGGGCGGCACCGGGCTGCGGTGGTTTATGCTGGCAGGGGCGGGCGGCGCTGCCGCCATCGGCACGGCCATCGTGCTCATGCCGGAGCTGGTGCCCTACGCCGCCGATCGTCTCAACTCATGGCTCGACCCCTTTGCCGACCCGCTGGGGGACGGACACCAGACCATCCAGAGCCTGTACGCCATCGGCTCTGGCGGGGCGGCAGGACTGGGACTGGGCAACAGCCGCCAGAAGCATCTGTTCGTGCCTGAGCCGCAGAACGACTTCATCTTTTCCATCCTCTGCGAGGAACTGGGCTTTCTGGGCGCGTGTGCGGTCATTCTGCTGTTCAGCGCGCTGCTGTGGCGGGGCATCACACTGGCGGCCTATGCACCGGACCGTTTCGGGGCACTGCTGGTGGTGGGCTTTGTGGTGCAGGTGGCGCTGCAGGCGGTGCTGAACATCGCGGTGGTCACCAACACCATCCCAAACACCGGCATCAGCCTGCCCTTTTTCTCCTCCGGCGGCACCAGCCTGATGATGCTTCTGGGCGAGATGGGCATCGTGCTTTCGGTGTCCCGGGGCGAAAGCTGATAAAAGGCGATATTTCCTGCCGCAGCGGGACAAAACCGGCGCGGAAATGCGGAAAAAAGCGGACAAATGACCGGACAAATCCCGCAGACGGCGGGAAAGCCGTTTCCGTGCGTTTTGTTGACCAAAGACCCTCGTTTTGCATACCATGGGGTATCTTTTGCAGAACGGGGGTCTTGGCATGGCTGGGGATTGGATCATTACGGGCGGGCGGCCTTTGCAGGGCAGGGTGGAAGTGCCTGCGGCCAAAAACAGTGTGCTGCCGCTGCTGGCAGCTTCGCTGCTGTGCAGCGGGCCGGTGCGGCTGCAAAATGTGCCGCGCCTGACGGACGTAGAGGACTGTCTTGCCCTGCTGCGGGGCGTGGGCTGCACGGCAGGCTGGCAGGGCGCAGAACTGGCGGTGCAGGGACAGCCTATGCGCACCGACCTTGCACCGGAGGCCGCAGGCCGGATGCGGGCATCCATCCTGTTCTGTGCGCCGCTGCTGGCGCGGCTTGGGCGGGTGAGCACTGTACTGCCCGGGGGCTGCCGTATCGGGGCAAGACCCATCGACCTGCATTTGCAGGGGCTGGCGCAGATGGGCGTGCGGCAGCTGCCCGCAGCGCCCGGACAGCTTACGCTGTACGCCCCGGCGGGGCTGCGGGGCGCAGAAATTTGTCTTAGTTTCCCCAGCGTGGGCGCTACCGAGACGCTGCTGCTGGCCGCCGCCACGGCGCAGGGACAGACCGTGCTGCATGGCGCTGCAAAAGAGCCGGAGATCGCGGATCTTGCCGCCTTCCTCAACGCCTGCGGCGGCTGCGTGGAGGGGGCGGGCACCGACACCATCCGGGTGCAGGGAAGGCGCTGCCTTGCGGGCTGCACCTTCATGCCGGTGGCAGACCGCATCATCGCCTCTACGCTGGCTTGCGCGGCAGCAGCGGCGGGCGGCAGGGTAGAACTGGCGGGCTGCGCACCCGGGCTGTATGCCCCGCTGCTGGAAATTCTGGAACAAATGGGCTGCACCGTAGAGCGGGCACGCGATGCTGCCGCCATTTCGCGGTTCGGGGCACTGCGTGGCGCGGGAAACGTGCACACAGCACCCTACCCGGGCCTTGCCACGGACGCCGCCCCGCTGCTGGCGGCGGTGATGCTCTACGCACAGGGGGAAAGCCGCCTGCAGGACAGGGTGTTTGAAAATCGTTTTGCCTGTGCCGAGGGCTTTGCGGCGCTGGGTGCGAACGTCCGGGTGGCAGAGCGCACGTTGTATGTGCAGCCGGGCGGGACGCTGCGCGGGGCAAAGCTGACTGCACCGGACCTGCGGGGCGGGGCGGCGCTGGCGCTTGCGGCGCTGGCTGCCCGGGGCAGCAGCCGCCTTGGCGGGGTGGAGTTTGTCCGGCGCGGATATGCAGACCTTGACCGGCTTTTGGCGGGGCTGGGCGCACAGATTTGGCAGGAAATACCCGCCCGGAGTGGGGTTGTGAAAAAAACACCCACGAAAAAGCAATTTTGTCTTGCAATCGGAGCAAAAAAATGATACGATACAGTTATATAAATATCGTATGATAATTTCTGTGCGGCATTTGCGCAGTTCCACATAAAAATCCGATGGAGGACAAAGTTATGGCATTGATGCTCGATGAAGAACTGGACGAAAACGTTACGACGATCAAGGTGATCGGTGTGGGCGGCGGCGGCGGCAACGCCGTGAACCGCATGGTGAGCGATGGCCTGCAGGGCGTGGAGTTCATCGCAATGAATACTGACCAGCAGGCACTGGCTAAGAACCATGCCTCGGTCAAGGTGCAGCTGGGTTCCAAGCTGACCAAGGGTCGCGGTGCGGGTGCAGACCCGGAAATCGGCCAGCGCGCCGCTGAAGAAAGCAAGGACGAGATCGCCAATGCCCTCAAGGGCTCCCAGATGGTCTTTATCACTGCCGGTATGGGCGGCGGCACCGGCACCGGTGCGGCACCCGTTGTGGCCGAGGTGGCACACGATCTGGGCATCCTGACCGTTGGCATCGTTACCAAGCCCTTCTCCTTTGAGGGCAAGCGCAAGATGGGTCTGGCCGAGCAGGGCATTGCCAACCTGCTGATGCACGTTGACAGCCTGATCGTCATCCCCAACGAGCGCCTGAAGATGATCAGTCAGGAAAAGATCACCCTGATGAATGCCTTCCAGGCCGCCGATAACGTGCTGCGTCAGGGCGTTGAGTCCATCTCTGCCCTGATCAACGTGCCCGCCTTCATCAACCTGGACTTCGCCGACGTGCGCTCCATCATGAAGGATGCCGGCTACGCCCACATGGGCGTGGGCAGCGCCAAGGGTGCAGGCAAGGCCGAGAACGCCGCCAAGGCTGCTATCTCCAGCCCGCTGCTGGAGACCAGCATTGCCGGTGCGCACGGCGTTATCATCAACATCACTTCCAGCCCGGACATCGGTCTGGAGGATGTGGAGACCGCCGCAGGCCTCATCACCCAGAGCGCACATCCCGATGCAAACATCATCTGGGGTACTGCCTTTGATGAGAACCTGTCCGACGAGATGCGCGTGACCGTTGTGGCCACCGGCTTTGACAACAAGAGCGCCAGCGACCTGCGCAACAGCATCAACAACGCCATGGGCGGTGCACAGTCTGTGCCGTCTGCGGTGTTCAGCAGCGATACCGGCGCAAGCGCAGCCCCGGCATCCAATGCCGCCCCGGCTGCTGCTCCGGCTGAAAAGAAGGCCGTGGAAGAGGAAAGCAGCGACAATCGTTACTACGACGAGCTGCTGGCTATTCTGAACAAGCGGAAGTAATTACAGGCTACAATGGGGCTGGCAGCTGCGCCCATGCGGTCAGCGAAAGCCCCGTGCAAGGTGTGCATGGGAGGGCATCATGGTGCAGACAGAGCGGGAGACCGGTGCCCTGCGCGGACAATTTGCCCGGCAGGCCGCTGTACAGGCATCTGCCGCAGCACAGGCGGAAAGCGCCCGGGCACAGGCAGAGCAGCTGAGCCGCAAGCTGGCTGCGGCACGCGCCGAGGTGCGCCGGTATCAGACCCGGATGTTCGCCTTTGAGCGCACCCTGCTTGCCCTCAAGCACGATAATGCAGAGCTGGAAGCCGCCTGTGAGCAGGCGTGGGAGCAGCTGGAACAGGCCAATGCCCGGGCAGAAAAGGCCGAAGCCGCCTGCCGCAGAGCCGAGGCTGCTCTTGCCGCCATGCAGCAGACCGCCCCGGAAACACCTGCGCAGCCGGATACAGCCCCCGAGGCTGTGCCGCAGTGCGAGGCTGCACCGGAACAGCCTGCACCGGAAACGGAAGAAAGCCTCTGCGCCCCGGAACAGGCACTGCCCCCGGAGCCTGCACAGCCTGCATGGCAGCCGGAGACCCGGCTGGAACAGATGGCTGCGGAGCTGATGGGCTGGTTCGATGCCATGATGCCCCAAGAATGAATCTTAAAAGGACTGCTGCGTGTTTTGCGCAGCAGTCCTTTTTCTTTCTGCGTGGGACGATTTGAAATGCGCTCCGCTTTGCTCTGCGCATCATCAGCGGAAATAAGGTTTATATTTCGCGGTTGCCGCGCTCTGCGGAGCGCGGCAACCGCATTTTCACAGGAAGGGCTGTAACGACAAACGGCTTGCTTTCGAACAACGTTTGCAAAGGGTACTGTAAAAATTGGATTGCATTTATACAACCGGGAATGAAAACGTTTGCAGAAAATACCGGAAAAGGCAGAAATGTTGCACGCAGCCTTGCATTTTGCTGTAAAATCCAGTAAAGTATAAATGAATGTAAAAAAAGCGGATGCCGGGGAAAGCCCGCTGTATCCGGTCAGTGCAAGCAGCGTACCCGGAACAAAGCCGGAGCAGATGGATGCGCCGCAAAAGGAGAAACATGGCCATGAACGAGAAACCGAAGATCCTGATCGCGGATGATTCCGAGATCAACCGTGCCCTGCTCAAGGAGATACTGGGCGATGGCTATGACTATCTGGAGGCGGAGGATGGCGCAGCGGCAGTGGAACTGATGCGGCAGCGCACGGATATCTCCCTGCTGCTGCTGGACCTGATGATGCCGGGCATGGATGGCTTTGACGTGCTGCGGGTGATGAAGTATCACACATGGCTGGACGAGATCCCGGTCATCGTCATTTCGGCGGCAGAGGATACCGCCAACATTGAGCGTGCCTATGATCTGGGTGTGGCAGACTATATCCGCCGCCCCTTCGAGCGGATTATGATCCTGCGCCGGGTGAAGAATATCCTCATGCTGTACGCCAAGCAAAAGCGGCTCACCCGCCTTGTTACCGATCAGGTGTACGAAAAAGAGCACAACAGCGTGCTGATGATCAGCATCCTGAGCCATGTGGTGGAGTTCCGCAACAGCGAAAGCGGGCTGCATGTCCTGCACATCCGCACCCTGACCGACCTGCTTTTGCATCAGCTGGTGCAAAAGACTGATCGTTATCAGCTGGACGAAAGCGATATCGCCCTCATCAGCACCGCTTCGGCGCTGCATGATATCGGCAAGATCGTCATCCCGGAGGAGATCCTGAACAAGCCCGGCCGCCTGACTGCCGAGGAGTTTGCCATTATCAAGAACCATACCGTGGCGGGCGCACAGATGTTGCAGGATCTGGGACAGGCGATTGCGCGGGACGAGCCGCTTTTGCAGGTGGCGCACGCCATCTGTCGCTGGCACCACGAGCGCTGGGACGGCAATGGCTACCCCGACCGGCTGAAAGGGGATGAGATTCCCATTGCGGCGCAGGTGGTGGCACTGGCGGACGTGTACGACGCCCTGACCAGCGAGCGCTGCTATAAGCACGCCTACGACCACGACACCGCGCTGCGCATGATCCTGAACGGCGAGTGCGGCGCGTTCAACCCGCTGCTGCTGGACTGCCTGCGAGAGTCCTCGGAACAGCTGCGCACCGAGCTGACCCGCTCGGAGTGGGACAGGGGCTTCCGGCAGGAGACCCACCGCCTTTCCGAGGAGATTTTGCACCGGGAGGCGCTGCCCCGGGAGAACCACTCCCAGCTGCTGCTGGAGCAGGAAAAGGAACGCACGGATTTCTACGCCGCCCAGTGCGGCGGCATCCGGTTCGACTACGACCTGCTGGCTGGCAGCGTGACCGTGTATGACTACCATGCCGAGCCCTTGCAGCAAAAAACGGTAACCGATTTTGCGCAGGGCAAGGGACTTGGCTTTTTGAACGAGCAGGATCGGCGCAAGCTTTCCAAGGCCATCAGCCGCGCCACGCCGGAAGCGCCGGACGTGGTGCTGCCGGTCATGGTGCAGCGAGATGGGAAGCCGCACCTGCACCGGATGGCGCTGCATACCATCTGGAGCGGTGCCGGGGTGCGCCGCTGCGTGAACGTGCTGGGGCACCTCACCGATGAACAGCACCGCGTGGAGCATCAGGCAGAGCTGCTGACCGCCATCGACCCGGAGGAAGATCCCGCCCGGTTCCTACGGCGGCTGCAGGGCATCTTTGATGTGGTGCGTCTGGTAGACCCGGAGCACCGCAAGGTGCTTGCGCTGGACAGTGACGGCATCCTGACCGAAAAGCCCGGCAATTGCCACATGGTATGGAACAAGGATACCCGGTGCGAAAACTGCATTTCCGCCAAGGCCTATGCCCGCAAGACCATCCTGAATAAGATCGAGTTCAAGGACGAGGAAGCCTATTTTGTCATTTCCAAGTATATCGAGGTAGGCGGCAGGGGCTGTATGCTGGAACTGGTCACCCGGCTGACGGATGGCCGCTGGCTGGATATGGGCGGCCACCGGCTGCTGCTGGACCGCTGCAACGGCATGGAGCGCAGCGCCTTCGTAGACCCCCTGACCGGAGCCTACACCCGCCGCTATTTTGATAAGTTCCTTGCCGGGGGCGAGATGCACGGCGGTGTGGCGATGATCGATGTGAACCAGTTCAAGTCGGTCAACGACAGCTTTGGACATCTGGTGGGAGACGAAGCATTGCAGACCGTGGCCGCAGCCATGCAGAGCTGTCTGCGTCAGACTGATATCCTGATCCGCTATGGCGGCGATGAATTTCTGCTGCTGATGCCCCAGAACTGCCCTGACGGCGTAGAAAGCGTCATCCGACGAGTGCAGAACGCTGTGCAGGCAGCGCGGGTGCCCAGCCACCCGGAGCTCCGGCTTTCGGTAAGCATTGGCGGCGTGTGCAATGTGCAGCCCTTGACCGAGGCCATCCGGCAGGCCGATGCCCGGATGTATTGCAATAAAGAAAACGGTGAGCCGGTGTTATAACCGCAGCTGACAACAAAAAAAGAGACAGGCGACCTTTCCGGGAAGCCTGTCTCCTCTTTTTTTCAAAGAAATCTTTTATTTCCGCTGCCGGGCGGCGATCTGTGCGGCAGTGGGCGGGATATCGCCCTGCGCGGCCTTTTCCAGCTGGCTCAGGCGGCGGTCCAGATCGGTGAGCCGCTGCGAGACGATGTCCGGCAGATCCTGCTGGTCCAGATCGTCGGCGGGGTTCACCGCCTTGTTGTTGATACGCACTACCTCGGCGGGTACGCCCACGGCGGTGCAGTTAGCGGGCAGGTTGCGCAGCACCACGCTGCCCGCACCGATGCGGGCGTTATCCCCGATGAACACCGGGCCCAGCACCTTGGTGCCCGCGCCGATAAGCACGTTGTTGCCCAAGGTGGGGTGGCGTTTGCCGGTATCCTTGCCGGTACCGCCCAGCGTTACCCCGTGGTAGATGGTGCAGTTATCCCCGATCTCGCAGGTCTCGCCGAACACGATGCCCATGCCGTGGTCGATAAACAGACACTTGCCGATGGTGGCACCCGGGTGGATCTCGATGCCGGTGCGGTGGCGGCCATGCTGGCTGACCCATCGTGCCAGAAAAAAGTGCTTGTGCTGGTACAGCCAGTGCGCAATGCGGTGGTACACCAGAATGTGGAATCCCGGGTACAGCAGCATTACCTCCAGCACGCTGCGTGCGGCGGGGTCCTTGCGCTGGATGTTCCGCGCGTCCTCAAGTAAACCCATGCGGAAAACCTCTCTTTCCCATAAACACCCGCCCACGCGGCGGGGCTCTCCCTTTTACCGTATTATAATAGCACAGCAGGAGACGAAAGTACAGTGCTGCACTAGGGATTGTGGAACAAAATGGCAGTTATTTTGCCGCGTGACTCGGGTTTTGGGTAGAGTGTCCAAAATTCGGCGAGAGATACCAGAAACCTTTTAGCACCTGTTTTTGCGCACAGCCATTGACACATTTTGCGGTTCTATGATAAAATAATACGAATGAAAACGCAACCATCAAGAAAAGGAGAAACACCATGCTGTGCAGCGCCCAGAACCCGAAACTGAACAAGCAGTTCGCGTCCGGTTTTGCCGTGGCTTCGTTGTTTCCTTTTTTTGCGCAATGAGCTTTTCCCTTTGCGGGGAAAAGTTTTTTTTTGCCCGTTTTCGGGCGCCTGACACACAAAAATATCATTACAGGAGGGAACCGCGATGCTGCTGACAAACGCTGTGAACACCGAGGGACGGCCGCTCGAGATCTATGTAAAGGATGGCAAAATCGCTGCCGTAGGGCAGGATCTTTCCGCCCTTGCCGCCGAGAACGAGACGGTGGTGGATGCCGGTGGGCTGACTGTGCTGCCCGCATTTGTGGACCTGCACTGCCACTGGCGCACCCCGGGCTTTGAGTACAAGGAGGATATCGAGACCGGCAGCCGTGCCGCTGCTGCCGGTGGCTACACCTTTGTAAACCTGATGCCCAACACCAAGCCCGTCTGCTCCTCTGCCGCACAGGCCATGATGGTGGAGCAGAAGGCTGCCGAGGTGGGGCTGTGCGATGCAAACCAGACCGTCTCCATCACCGAGAACTTTGACGGTGTGAGCATCGACCACCTCAAGACCCTGCCCGCCAGCGTGAAGTTCATCACCGAGGATGGCCACGGCGTGCAGGATAACGCCACCATGGCACGGGCTTTTGCCATCTGCACCCAGAAGGACATCACGGTCATGAGCCACGCCGAGGATATGGAGATCAGCCCGTGGGATTACCGTCTGGCCGAGGATATCGAGACGGTGCGCAACTGCTGGCTGAGCGAGTACTACCAGACCCGGCTGCACATGTGCCATGTGTCCACCCGGGGCGCGCTGGACGCCATCCGCATGGCAAAGCTGCGGGGTGCACCGGTCACCTGTGAGGTGACCCCCCACCACCTGTGGTTCACCAACGACACCTGCGACTACCGGGTCAACCCGCCCATCCGCACCGCCGATGACGTGGAGGCGCTGGTGGAGGGCATCCGTACCGGCATCGTGGACGCCATTGCCACCGACCACGCACCCCACTCCGAAGAAGACAAGCTGAAGGGCATGGCCGGTATGGTGGGCAGCGAGACCGCCTTCGGCGTGTGCTATACCAAGCTCTGCAAGCAGGAGGGTCTGCCGCTGGAGCTGCTGGTGCACCTGATGAGCACTCGCCCCGCCGAGATTCTGGGCCTTGCCAAGGGTCAGCTGGAGCCGGGCTTCGATGCCGACTTTGTGCTGGTGGATCTGGACACCCCCTACACGGTGGAAAAGGAAAAGCTGCACTCCAAGAGCCACAACACCCCCTTTGACGGTGCACAGCTCTACGGCAAGGTGTTTGCCACCATCAAGGCCGGTAAGATCACCTATCAGGCCGAGGAGTAAAAAGAACGAAACCCTCTCAGGCAAAGCCTTACGGTAAGGGGCTTGGCTCTCCCTTTGGGAGAGCTGCCGAACGAAGTGAGGCTGAGAGGGCGAGGACGCTTACAAGATGCGATATAACGATACCTAATATAACAGAGAACAAACAGGAGGACACCCAAATGACGAACATGGACAAACTGTACGAAGCTGTGGAAGCCCGCGGCCCGGTGTGCGTGGGTCTGGACACCGATTTCAGCTACCTGCCTGCCGATTTTGTGGACAGCACCCTGACCAAGGGCGAGAACATCGTGCGCTTCAACAAGAAGCTCATTGATGCCACCAAGGCTGTGGCTGGCTGCTACAAGGTGCAGATCGCTTACTATGAGTCGCTGGGCATGGAGGGCATGAAGGCCTACGCCGACACCCTGAAGGCTGTGCGCGAGGCCGGTGTGCCGGTGATTGCGGACATCAAGCGCGGCGATATCGCCAAGACCGCCGAGATGTACGCCATGGGTCACTTCACCGGCGATTTTGAGAGCGATTTCGTCACGCTGGCACCCTACATGGGTCTGGACTCCATCAGCCCCTACCTGCCCTACGCCGAAAAGCAGGGCAAGGGTATGTTCGTGCTCTGCCGCACCTCCAACGGCGGTGCCAAGGACTTTGAGTACGAGAAGCTGGCCGACGGCCGCCACGTCTACGATCTGGTGGGCGACAAGCTGAACGCGCTGGGCAAGGACTACATGGGCGAGCACGGCTACTCCTCCATCGGTTTGGTCATCGGCGGCACCCACATCGAGGAGGCCACCGAGATCCGCGCAAAGTATCAGGACAGCTTCTTCCTGATCCCCGGCTACGGCGCACAGGGCGGCAAGGCCGAGGATATCGCCCAGTACCTCACCAAGGGCAACGGCGGCGTGGTCAACTCCAGCCGCGGTATCCTGCTGGCTTACAAAAAGCAGCCGGGCGTTGCCTTTGACGAGGCCGCTTACAACGAGTGTGTGAACATGAAGGAGGCCATTGCTCATGCGTGCAGCCTGCTGTGAAGCCACCGTCCTGCGCAATGAGGTCATTGCCCCGGACATCCGCCTGCTGACCGTGGTGTGGCCGGACCGCGACCACGCCCCCCACGCAGGCCAGTTCTTCACCCTGCGCTCCTGGGGCGCAGACGAAGCGCCCTTCCTGTCCCGCCCCATCAGCGTGCACCGCTGGAACCCGGACAGCAGCACCATCGAGTTTTTGTATCAGGTGGTGGGCGAGGGCACCGAAAAGCTGGCACAGCTCAAGCAGCGGGATACCTTCCAGCTCACCGGCCCCATGGGCAACGGCTTTGATGTGCCGGACATTGTGAGCAAGTACAAAAAGATCGCCGTGGTGGGCGGCGGCATCGGCACTGCGCCCATGTTCCAGCTCACCCGCGAGCTGGCCGCTGCCGGAGTAAAGCCGGATGTGTTTTTCGGCTTCCGCGACACCCCCTACTGCATGGAGGAGTACCGCGAGATCGCAAACCTCGTCAAGGTGTCCACCGACACCGGTGCGGTGGGCTTCCACGGCTTTGTCACCCAGCTGTACGACCCCGCCGATTACGACGTGGTGCTGGTGTGCGGCCCCACCGTGATGATGAAGAACGCCGCCTGCCTGTGTGCGGAAAAAGGCACCCCCTGCTTTGTAAGCATGGAAAAGAAGATGGCCTGCGGCATTGGTGCCTGCCTTGGCTGCACCTGCGAGACCAAGGGCGGCGAGGGCAAGAGCGTGTGCAAGAACGGCCCTGTATTTGACGCAACGGAGGTGTTCTTCTGATGGCAGACCTGAAAACCAACCTGCTGGGCTTTGTGATGAACAGCCCGGTCATCGGCGCATCCGGCACCGTGGGCTACGGTGTGGAGTACGAGGAACTGGCCGATTTTGCAAAGATCGGCGGCATCTCCGGCAAGGGCCTTACCCTGCACGGCCAGTACGGCAACAAGGGCGAGCGCCTGTGGGAGACCCCCTCCGGCCTCATCAACAGCATCGGCCTGCAGAACCCCGGCGTGCAGCACTTTATTGACGTGGAGCTGCCCGAGATGCTGGAACTGAAGCAGAAGTACGGCACGGTGGCCATTGCAAACCTTGGCGGCCACAGCGAGGAAGAGTATGTGGAAGGCGCAGCGATGCTGAGCGAGAGCGCAGTGGATATCGTGGAGCTGAACATCTCCTGCCCCAACGTCAAGGTGGGCGGCATGGCCTACGGTGTGAAAGCCGAAGCCGCCGGCGAGGTGGTGCGCATGGTGCGCGTTGCCTGCAAAAAGCCCCTGATGGTCAAGCTGAGCCCGCAGGCCGAGAACATCCCCGAGATGTGCAAGGCTGTGGAGGCCGCCGGTGCGGACGCTATCAGCCTGACCAACACCTTCCAGGCCTGCGCCATTGATCTGGAAAAGCGCCGCCCGGTGTTCAATAACATCTTTGCCGGTCTGTCCGGCCCGGCGGTGCGTCCCATCGCTCTGCGCATGGTATGGCAGGCCGTGGGTGCCGTGAACATCCCGGTGGTGGGTCTGGGCGGCATTGCCACCGGCCGTGACGCACTGGAGTTCATCATGGCAGGTGCCACCGCAGTGCAGGTGGGCGCGGCAAACTTTGCCAACCCCCGCGCTATGGAGACCATTGCGGACGAGATGGCAGCATGGATGGACAAGAACGGCGTGAAAACGCTGGATGAGATCCGCGGCTGCGCCCGTCATGCAGAATAAAAATTGATATATCCATAAAATATCTACAATTATGCGCATAAAATAAAACTTAGCGCATAAATTTGCAAATAGTGTAAAAGCGTGGTACAATACCACCCAAAGGAATATACACCACTGAAAAGAGAGGGAGAAGTACAATGAGTGAAGCACTTGAAATTCTGAAGAGCTGTGACGCATTTCTGGAGGGTCACTTCCTGCTGTCCTCCGGCCGGCACTCCGGCGCATACTGCCAGATGGCTTATCTGCAGCAGTACCCGGACCGCTGCGCCGAGGTGATGAAGGCTGTGGCTGACAAGGTCAAGGAGATGGATGTGGACGTCATCGTCGGCCCTGCCATGGGCGGCATCGTGTACGCCTACGAGCTGGCCCGCCAGACCGGCAAGCGCGCCATCTTTACCGAGCGCGTGGACAACGTGATGTGCCTGAAGCGCTTTGCCATCCACCCGGGCGAAAAGTGCATCATCGCCGAGGACGTGGTGACCACCGGCATCTCCTCTCTGGAGACCAAGCGCGTCATCGAAGAGGCCGGCGGCATCTGCCTTGGCATCACCTGCGTGGTGGACCGCACCAAGCCCGAGGCTCCGTCTCCCATTCCCATTCTGGCCAGCGCCCTGAAGCTGGACCTGCCCAACTATACCCCGGAGGAGTGCCCCATCTGCAAGGAGGGCAAGCTGCCGCTGGTGCATCTGGGCAGCCGCAAGATGAAGCAGGAAGCAAAGCAGACCCTGTAAACTGAAAGCTTTTGTTGAAACGAGGAAAACTATGAACGCATATCTTCTTTTGGCAAACGGCATGGTCTTTGCCGGACAGTCCGTGGGCGCGCAGGGCGTGACCGTGGGCGAGGTGGTGTTCTCCACCGGCATGGTGGGCTTTCAGGAGACCCTGACCGACCCCAGCTATTACGGCCAGATCATCACCCAGACCTATCCCCTCATCGGCAACTACGGCATGAACCACGATGATATGGAGTCCGACCGCATCTGGGCAAAGGGCTACATCGTGCGCGAAGCCTGTACCACCCCCTCCAACTGGCGCTGTGAGGAGACGCTGGACAGCTTTTTGAAAAAGAACAATACCATCGGCATCGAGGGCATCGACACCCGCCACCTGACCCGCATCATCCGGGAGAGCGGCGTGATGAACGGCGCCATCCTGACCACCTTTGACCCCGCCGACCCGGCCAACAAGGCCGAGACCGAGGCACTGCTGGCCGAGATCCGTGCCTACGCCGTGACCGATGCTGTAAAGAACGTGACCTGCGCCGCCCCCGAGGTGTTCAACCCGGAAGGCGAGACCCATATCGTGCTAATGCACTACGGCTGCAAGCGCAACATCGTGCGCTGCCTTGTCAAGCGCGGCTGCAAGGTGACCGTGATGCCCGCCTTTGCAACGGCAGAGGAAATCAAAGCCCTTGCTCCGGACGGCATCATGCTGTCCAACGGCCCCGGCGACCCCGCCGAGCCTGTGGAGGTCATCGAGAACCTCAAGCACATCTTTGAGCTGAACATCCCCACCTTCGGCATCTGTCTGGGTCACCAGCTGTCCGCACTGGCAGCCGGTGCCAAGACCATGAAGCTGAAGTACGGCCACCGCGGTGCCAACCAGCCTGTGACCGACTTTGAGTCCGGCCGCACCTTTATCACCAGCCAGAACCACGGCTATGCGGTCGTGGGCGAGGAGCTGCCCGCCGAGATGGGCGAGGTGGCACAGGTGAACGCCAACGACGGCACCTGCGAGGGCATCAAGTACAAAAAGTGGAACTGCTTTACCGTGCAGTTCCACCCGGAAGCAAACGGCGGCCCCAAGGACACCGAATTCCTGTTCGACCGCTTCCTGAACAACGTCAAAGCAGCAAAGGAGGCACGCTGAAATGCCGAAGGACCCCAGAATCAAAAAAGTGCTGGTCATTGGCTCCGGCCCTATCATCATTGGTCAGGCTGCGGAGTTTGACTACTCCGGCACGCAGGCCTGCCGCGCCCTGAAAGCAGAGGGCATCGAGACTGTTCTGCTGAACTCCAACCCCGCTACCATCATGACCGACCCGGACGTGGCCGACCATGTGTATATTGAGCCCATGACGCTGGAAGTCGTGGAGCGCATTCTGGATATCGAAAAGCCGGACTCCGTGCTGCCCAACCTCGGCGGTCAGATGGGCTTGAACCTGTCCATGGAGCTGGCACGCTCCGGCTATCTGGACCGCACCGGCATCCGTCTGCTGGCCTGCAAGCCCGAGACCATCGACCGTGCCGAGGACCGCGAGCTGTTCAAGGAGACCATGGAAAAGCTGCACCAGCCCATCATCCCCTCTGAGGTGGTGGAGACGCTGCAGGACGCACTGGACTGTGCCGACCGCATCGGCTACCCGGTCATCGTGCGCCCGGCCTTTACCATGGGCGGCACCGGCGGCGGCATCTGCGAGACCCGCGAAAAGTTGATCGAGATCGGCACCAACGGCCTGCGCCTTTCGCCCATCCATCAGATCCTGGTGGAAAAGTGCATCGCCGGCTGGAAAGAGATCGAGTACGAGGTGATGCGCGACCACAAGGGCAACGTGATCACCGTATGTAACATGGAGAACCTCGACCCCGTGGGTATCCACACCGGCGACTCGGTGGTCGTGGCTCCCTCCCAGACCCTGACCGACCACGAGTACCAGATGCTGCGTACCGCCGCACTGGATATCATCACCGAGCTGGGCATCGAGGGCGGCTGCAACTGCCAGTTCGCCCTGAAGCCGGACAGCTTCGACTACGCGGTCATCGAGGTCAACCCCCGTGTGTCCCGTTCCTCCGCGCTGGCTTCCAAGGCTACCGGCTACCCCATTGCCAAGGTGGCAACCAAGATCGCCATCGGCTACACGCTGGACGAGATCACCAACGATGTCACCGGCAAGACCTGCGCCTGCTTCGAGCCTGCGCTGGACTACATCGTGGTCAAGTACCCGAAGTGGCCGTTCGATAAGTTCGTCTACGCCGACAAGTCTCTGGGCACCCAGATGATGGCTACCGGCGAGGTGATGAGCATCGGCAACAGCTTCGAAGCCGCCATGATGAAGGCCGTTTCCTCCATTGAGCTGGGTATGGACACCCTGACCCACAAGCCCTTTGAGGAGCTGACCGACGAGGAAGTGGTGGAGCACATGCACGTTCAGGACGCCGAGCGCGTGTTCTGCGTGTACGAGGCGCTGAAGCGCGGCATCGACCACAAGGTCATCTACGATATCACCAAGATCGATTGGTGGTTCCTTGATAAGATGCAGCATCTGGCAGATTTGGAAAAGGGTCTGGCACAGTGCAACGGTGTGCTGTCTCTGGAGCAGTACAAGACTGCCAAGAAGTACGGCTTCCAGGATAAGACCATCCGCCGTCTGGCAAAGGTGGACACCCTGCCCGTGGAGAACTACCGCGCCGGCTTCAAGATGGTGGATACCTGCGCTGCCGAGTTCTCTGCCAACACCCCCTACTTCTACTCCACCTACGACGGCGACAACGAGGCTGCAAGCTTCATCGCCGAGAAGGAAGCCGAGACCGCTGCCAAGGGTGAGCCTAAAAAGAAGAAGGTTCTGGTCTTTGGCTCCGGCCCCATCCGCATTGGTCAGGGCATCGAGTTCGACTACTGCTCTGTGCACTGCGTGTGGACTCTGAAGAAAAACGGCTGCGAGGCCATTCTGGTCAACAACAACCCCGAGACCGTTTCCACCGACTTTGACACCGGCGACCGTCTGTATTTCGACCCGCTGAACCCGGAGAGCGTGGACAACATCATTGCCACCGAAAAGCCGGATGCCTGCGTGGTGCAGTTCGGCGGACAGACCGCCATCAAGCTGGCCAAGCACATGGACGAGATCGGTCTGCCCATTCTGGGCACCCCGGCGGACGCCATCGACGAGGCCGAGGACCGCGAGCGCTTTGACGAGCTGCTGGAGCGCTGCAACATCCCCCGCGCCCCGGGCCGTACCGTGTTCAATCTGGACGAGGCTCTGGCCGCTGCCGAGGAGATCGGTCTGCCGGTGCTGATGCGCCCCTCCTATGTGCTGGGCGGTCAGAACATGATCGTGGCCTACAACAAGGCAGATATCATCGAGTACATGGGCGTTATCACCGAGCACGTCGACATGGATCACCCGGTGCTGCTGGATAAGTACATCATGGGTACCGAGTGCGAGGTGGACGCCATCTGCGATGGCGAAAACTTCCTGATCCCCGGCATCATGGAGCAGGTAGAGCGTACCGGCGTGCACTCCGGCGACTCCATCTGTGTCTACCCGGCACAGCACCTGACGCAGGACGAGATCGACACCATGGTGGACTATACCGGTCGCTTTGCCCGCGAGCTGCATGTCACCGGTCTGGTCAATGTGCAGTACGCCGTCTCCCATGGCCGTGTGTACGTCATCGAGGTGAACCCCCGCTCCTCCCGTACCGTGCCTTACATCTCCAAGGTCACCGGCGTGCCCATGGTGGATATGGCCGTGCGCTGCTGCTTGGGCGAGAAGCTGACGGATATGGGCTACGGCACCGGTCTGCACCCCAACGCCCCCTATGTGGCGGTAAAGGTGCCCGTGTTCAGCTTTGAAAAGCTGCACGCCGTGGATACCCAGTTCGGCCCCGAGATGAAGTCCACCGGCGAGGTGCTGGGTATTGCGCCCAACTACCACGACGCCCTGCTCAAGGGTCTGATCGGTGCAGGCTATACCTTCAAGACTCCCGGCCCGGGCAGCTGTTGCATCTTCACCGTGAAGGACAGCGACAAGCCCGAGTTCGTGGATATTGCATGGAAGCTGAAGGATATGGGCTATAAGCTCTACGGTACCTCCGGCACCTGTGCATGGCTCAACAAGCACATGGTCCCCTGCAACGAGGTGCGCAACATCTCCGGCGAGGCACCCAACATCGTGGATCTGCTGCAGAGCGGTCTGGTGGACTATGTGTTCTCCACCAGCGCCAAGGGCCGTGACCCCCGGCGCGATTCCGTCCGCCTGCGCCGCAAGGCCGTGGAGCTGAGCATCCCCTGCATCACCGCAGTGGACACCGCCGCCTCTCTGGTGGACTGCCTGCGCAGCGAGCACAGCCTGGCAAACATCCCGCTGGTGGATATCGCCACTCTGTACCGCGGCAAATAAGCCCTGAGACCCGCATAAAATAGTTCTGTACAGCGCCTGCCGAAACGGTGGGCGCTGTATTTGTGCGGGGTGCACGGAACTGAATACGGTTCGTGTGCAATAAACTGCATTTCGTGCGCAATCCATCGAAAACAGTACGATAAATATGTTATACTCAACAACGCAAAATTTGCCAAAAGACGTTACTTTTGGACATTCCAGGAGGATATCGATACATGACCCGTTCCCAGATGATCGAAACCGTGGCACGCAAGACCGGCTTTACCGAAGCTCAGGTCGAGACCACGATGGATGCAATGTTTGACCAGATCGCGGACTGCCTGCGCGCTGACGAAAAGGTGACCATCGCCGGCTTTGGCCGCTTTGAGATGCGTCCCCGCAAGCCGAAGGCTTACACCAACCCCAAGACCAAGGTCTCCAGCCAGCTGGAGTCCACCTCCATCCCCGGCTTCAAGGCCAGCGGCCGCTTCAAGCAGAAGCTGGAAGCCGGCAAGAAGAGCGTGGAAGAGACCGCCTGATCCCTGCATAATGAGAACCGTACCCGTGACCCCGGGTGCGGTTCTTTTTGTTTCTCTGCTGACAAGCGCGGCATTTCATGCTATACTTGTTGCAACGAGAAAAAACGCCACAAAGAACGGAGTTGTCCAAATGCTTTACAGCGAGTTGCAGTGCAGCGAAGCCATCCACAAGGCTGTGGAACGCATGGGCTTTGCCGAAATGACCGAGATTCAGGAAAAGACCATCCCCCTCATGCTGGCCGGGCATGATGTCATCGCCAAGGCACCCACCGGCACCGGTAAGACCTGTGCCTTCGGCATCCCGGTGGTGGAGCATATCCAGCCGGAAAATAAATATCCGCAGGCCGTCATCATGGCACCCACCCGGGAGCTTGCCCAGCAGATCGCGGAGGAGCTGACCAACCTTACCTACTTTATGCCCGAGGTGCAGGTGGCCTGTGTGTACGGCGGTGCCAATATGGAAAAGCAGGCAAAGCGTCTGGCCGAGGGCTGCCAGATCGTGGTAGCTACCCCGGGACGGCTGATGGACCACTATAAACACCACAGCATTGATATCTCCCATGTGACCCAGATCGTGCTGGACGAAGCCGACGAGATGCTGAACATGGGCTTTTATAAGGATGTGCGCCACATCATCGAGATGATGAAGGCACGCAAGGCGCTGTCCATGTTCTCCGCCACCATCAGCCGTGAGGTGATGGATATCGGCTGGCTGTACCAGCATAACGCCGAGGAGATCACCGTGCAGCCCCGGGAGGAAAGCCAGCCCAAGATCACCCAGTATATGCTGGAAACCTCCGGTCGCAACAAGCTGTCGGATCTGGCACAGATCATCATCGGCGAGGGCTACAAGCGGGTGATGGTGTTCTGCGATACCAAGTTCAACACCGCCACGCTGGCAAACCAACTGGCACGGCTGGGCTTCTCGGTGGACTGCCTGCACGGTGACCTCTCCCAGAAGGAGCGCAACCAGATCATGCAGGCCTTCCGGGACGGCAAGCTGGCCATTCTGGTGGCTACGGATGTGGCTGCCCGCGGTATTGACGTCTCGGACGTGGATGCCGTTATCAACTACGATGTGCCCAGCGAGAACGAGCACTACACCCACCGCATCGGCCGCACCGGCCGCGCCAAAAAGGAGGGCGTAAGCTACCTGTTCTATGTGCCGGAGGAAAAGAAGCGTGTGCAGGAGCTGCTGCGCCTGACCCGCAACACCGACCTGTGCACCCCGGTGCACTTTGACTTCAACCACGAGCATATCGTGGTGGAGAAAAAGCAGGACAACGCCGACCGTTTCCAGATCAAGTGCTATTTTTAAAGGAAGGAGCTGCTGTACGACCTTGTGCGGCGGCTCTTTTTGCAAAAAGGCTTGACCTTCCCCTTTGTGGAAGGTGTAGAATACTCCCGTAAGGAGGGGGGCGTGACCCATGAAGATCAACGAAGTGGAAGCCGCCGTCGGCGTGACCAAAAAGAACATCCGCTTTTACGAGGAGGAGGGGCTGATTAGCCCCAGCCGGGAGCCGGGCAACGGCTACCGCAGCTACTCGCAGGCGGACGTGGAGCGCCTGCGCCGCATCAAGCTGCTGCGCAAGCTGGACGTGCCGCTGGCAGAGATCCGGGAGATGCTGGAAGGGCAGTGCACGCTGGCCGAGGGCATGAGCCTGCAGCTGGAACGTCTGCGCAGCCGCCGCGCCGACTTGGAAGAAGCAATCGGCTTCTGCGCGCTGCTCCAACAGGAGAACGGCCCTCTGGAACAACTGGATGTGGAACAGACGCTGGCGCGCCTGACCGCACGGGAAGAACAGGGAGTGACCTTTGTGAACATTGAACGTACCGACCAAAAGACCCGCCGCATTCGGGGCGCCTGCATTGGTGCTGCCCTTTTTGTGGCTATGATGGCCTTTATAATGGCCACCATGGGCTGGGCAGTTTACACCGACCCGCAGGATGCCCCGCCGCTGCCGCTGCTGGTGGTGATGTTCGGCATCCCGGCGGGCTGCATCGTGGGCACCCTGAAGGTGCTGCTGGATCGGATCGAAGAGATCGGAAAGGGAGAAGAAGATGCTTATCGTAACTATTAACGAAATCCCGGGCAAAAAGCTGGAAGCGCTGGGCGTGGTGCGGGGCAGCACGGTGCAGAGCCGCAACCTCGGCCATGACATGATGGCCGGTTTCCGCACCCTTGTGGGCGGCGAAGTGACCGACTATGCCGAGATGCTTACCGAAGCGCGGCAGATCGCTACCGGACGTATGGTCAAGGACGCGGAAAGCCTTGGCGCGGATGCCATTGTGGGAATGCGATACGCCTCTGCCAGCGTCATGCAGGGCGCGGCAGAGGTCATCGCTTACGGAACGGCGGTGAAGTTTGTATGACAGCAAAAGAAAAACAGGGCTTCGGCCTGTACTTCCTGTTCGCCTTCGGCATGGCGTGGCTGTGCCAGGTCGGCGGCTGCATAGCACTTTTGCAGCAGAATAACGCTGTGCTGTATCAGCTGGCGCTCATCGTTACCATGTTCTGCCCGCTGCTGGCGGTTCTGCTGGTGCAAAAGGCCTTTCTGCGCCAACCTACCGGCATTGGCTGGAAGGTGCAGGGCAAGCGGCGGTTCTGGCTGGCGGCATGGTTCGGCCCGGCGGTGCTCACCCTGCTGGGTGCGGTGCTGTATTTTGCGGTGTTCCCCTCCCGGCTGGACTTTTCCGGCAGCTGGCTGGTAGCCGCCTACGGCGGCGAGATGGACGCCCAGACTCTGCGCAGTCAGCTGGGGGTCTCCACCCTCGGCTACCTGTTGCAGAATGGCCTGTTTGCGGTGCTCCTTGCCCCGGCCATCAATATGTTCCCCGCGCTGGGCGAGGAGGTCGGCTGGCGCGGCTACATGATGCCCCGCCTGAAGGAGCAGTTCGGTCTGCTGAATGGCCGCCTGCTGGGCGGCGTTGTGTGGGGCATCTGGCATTGGCCGCTGATGCTGCTGGTGGGCTACGAGTACGGCACCGACTATTTGGGTGCCCCCCTGCTGGGTCTGGTGGTGTGGTGCGTGGTCTGCTTTGCCCTGAACACTCTGTTGGATATCCTCTATGAGAAAACGGAGAGCATCTGGGTGCCTGCCATTGCGCACGGCGCGTTCAATGCCATTGCAGCACTGCCGCAGGTGCTGGTCACCCCTGCAGATGCCTATTATAATGTACTGGGACCCATGCCCATTGGCCTGATCGCCGCGCTGCCGATGTTGGCAGCAGCGGTCTGGCTGACCCTGCGGGAGATGAAGCAGGAAGAAAAGAACTGAATCCCAAGGCAACAGCCGCTGCACTTTTTGTGCGGCGGCTGTTTTAGCGCAGAAATGGTGGAAGAAAGGTCAAAACATCCCCTGAAACCGAGCGAAAAACTGGATGATGTATACAAAGCGCAAAAAAAGGCGAAAAAAATGTAAAAAAGGCTTGCAAAAGTAGTTGCGATATGGTACTATATGTGAGCGCCAAGCGCTGAGACAAAAGAATGACTTCTGAAGCCTCAGCAGGAAGCCCTTGAAAAGAACCAATAGACGCTGAAAAGTTCCGGCTGATACCGAGAAACCTGAAGCGCTCCAAGTTCAGAAAAGTTCAAAAGCTTCTCAAAAAAGTGCTTGACAATTTATCACGAAAGTGATAAAATAAATAAGCTGTCAGCCGAAAGGCTGAGGCGCACAGGACCTTGAAAATTGAACAATATCGAAAGAACTTGTAACGGAACCTATTTTCGTGTTGGAAAAACACGGTAAACAATTCCAAACAAAAGTAATTCACACAGGACGCAAGCGATTGCGTGCTGAGCGAAACAAGATTTAACACTTTTAAGTGATAAATATCATTTATAAAGAGTTTGATCCTGGCTCAGGACGAACGCTGGCGGCGCGCCTAACACATGCAAGTCGAACGAGCGAGAGGAGGTTTACTTTCTCAAGCGAGTGGCGAACGGGTGAGTAACGCGTGAGGAACCTGCCTCAAAGAGGGGGACAACAGTTGGAAACGACTGCTAATACCGCATAAGCCCACGACCCGGCATCGGGTAGAGGGAAAAGGAGCAATCCGCTTTGAGATGGCCTCGCGTCCGATTAGCTAGTTGGTGAGGTAATGGCCCACCAAGGCGACGATCGGTAGCCGGACTGAGAGGTTGAACGGCCACATTGGGACTGAGACACGGCCCAGACTCCTACGGGAGGCAGCAGTGGGGAATATTGCACAATGGGGGAAACCCTGATGCAGCGACGCCGCGTGGAGGAAGAAGGTCTTCGGATTGTAAACTCCTGTTGTTGAGGAAGATAATGACGGTACTCAACAAGGAAGTGACGGCTAACTACGTGCCAGCAGCCGCGGTAAAACGTAGGTCACAAGCGTTGTCCGGAATTACTGGGTGTAAAGGGAGCGCAGGCGGGAAGACAAGTTGGAAGTGAAATCCATGGGCTCAACCCATGAACTGCTTTCAAAACTGTTTTTCTTGAGTAGTGCAGAGGTAGGCGGAATTCCCGGTGTAGCGGTGGAATGCGTAGATATCGGGAGGAACACCAGTGGCGAAGGCGGCCTACTGGGCACCAACTGACGCTGAGGCTCGAAAGTGTGGGTAGCAAACAGGATTAGATACCCTGGTAGTCCACACTGTAAACGATGATTACTAGGTGTTGGAGGATTGACCCCTTCAGTGCCGCAGTTAACACAATAAGTAATCCACCTGGGGAGTACGACCGCAAGGTTGAAACTCAAAGGAATTGACGGGGGCCCGCACAAGCAGTGGAGTATGTGGTTTAATTCGACGCAACGCGAAGAACCTTACCAAGTCTTGACATCCTGCGACGGACATAGAAATATGTTTTTCCTTCGGGACGCAGAGACAGGTGGTGCATGGTTGTCGTCAGCTCGTGTCGTGAGATGTTGGGTTAAGTCCCGCAACGAGCGCAACCCTTATGGTCAGTTACTACGCAAGAGGACTCTGGCCAGACTGCCGTTGACAAAACGGAGGAAGGTGGGGATGACGTCAAATCATCATGCCCTTTATGACTTGGGCTACACACGTACTACAATGGCGTTAAACAAAGAGAAGCAAGACCGCGAGGTGGAGCAAAACTCAGAAACAACGTCCCAGTTCGGACTGCAGGCTGCAACTCGCCTGCACGAAGTCGGAATTGCTAGTAATCGCAGATCAGCATGCTGCGGTGAATACGTTCCCGGGCCTTGTACACACCGCCCGTCACACCATGAGAGCCGGGGGGACCCGAAGTCGGTAGTCTAACCGCAAGGAGGACGCCGCCGAAGGTAAAACTGGTGATTGGGGTGAAGTCGTAACAAGGTAGCCGTAGGAGAACCTGCGGCTGGATCACCTCCTTTCTAAGGAGTCAGGCAATGACAGAGCATCTAAGATGGTCGGTCATTGGAACAGGTGACAAGTTAAAGTTTAAGTAGATATTGTTCGATTTTGAGGGCCCTGAAAAGGACACTCAAAGACGTACCTTGAAAACTGAATAATAACTGCGAAACAAAGATTATAGTAAGTTCTTTTTTAAGAAATATTACAATTTCAAAAGGAAGGGTAACAATAATCTTCGTTGGCAAGAGAGAATCAAGAGGATACCAAATGTTCCAAAAGAACGTTTGAAAGGTCAAGCGAACAAGGGCGCAGGGCGAATGCCTTGGCACTGGGAGCCGATGAAAGACGTGATAAGCTGCGATAAGCTTCGGGGAGCTGCAAATAAGCATTGATCCGGAGATTTCTGAATGAGGAAACTCACCTGGGTTCATACTCAGGTACGTTATACTGAACTTAAAAATAGGTATATCGAGGGAACCGCCTGAACTGAAACATCTAAGTAGGGCGAGGAAGAGACATCAAACGAGATTCCGTAAGTAGTGGCGAGCGAACGCGGAAGAGGGCAAACCGGAAGTAGAAATACTTCCGGGGTACGGACTGCTTTTAGGACTTGAGTTGTTAACCGAACGGCATGGGAAGGCCGGTCAGAGAGTGTGAGAACCACGTAGGTGAAAACGACAAGAGCTGAGCGAGTTCCAGAGTACGGCCAGACACGTGAAACCTGGTCGGAATATGGGGGGACCACCCTCCAACCCTAAATACTACCCAGTGACCGATAGCGTATAGTACTGTGAAGGAAAGGTGAAAAGCACCCCGGGAGGGGAGTGAAAAAGAACCTGAAACCCTGTGCCTACAAGCACCTAGAGCACGTCAATGTGTGATAGGGTACTTTTTGTAGAACGGTCCGGCGAGCGATTGTATGCAGCAAGGTTAAGGACTTAAGGTCTGGAGCCGAAGCGAAAGCGAGTTTGAAAAGGGCGTTAAGTTGCATACAATGGGCCCGAAACCGGGTGACCTACCCATGGTCAGGTTGAAGTGGAAGTAAAATTCCATGGAGGACCGAACCGACCTCCGTTGAAAAGGCGGCGGATGAACTGTGGGTAGCGGAGAAATTCCAATCGAACCCGGAGATAGCTGGTTCTCCCCGAAATAGTTTTAGGACTAGCCTCAAGTTAGATACCTGGAGGTAAAGCACTGAATAGCCTAGCGGCCGAGAGGTTAGCGAAGCTTATCAAACTCAGAATGCCAGAGTATTGATGCTTGGGAGTCAGACAGTGTCAGATAAATGTCATTGTCAAAAGGGAAACAGCCCAGATCTACAGCTAAGGTCCCAAAGTCAGGTTAAGTGGAAAACGATGTGAAGATACGTAGACAACCAGGATGTTGGCTCAGAAGCAGCCACACATTCAAAGAGTGCGTAATAGCTCACTGGTCGAGCGTCTTTGCGCGGAGAATTTAACGGGGCTAAACCTGACACCGAAGCTTAGGCAATACAGCAATGTATTGGGTAGGGGAGCGTTGTATACGCGGTGAAACAGTAGCGCAAGCGGCTGTGGAGTGTATAGAAGTGAGAATGCCGGAATGAGTAGCGCGAATGCAGTGAGAATCTGCATGGCCGAAAGCCTCAGGTTTCTGGAGGAAGGTTCGTCCGCTCCAGGTTAGTCGGGAGCTAAGGTGAGGCCTAACGGCGTAGCCGATGCACAGACGGTAGAGATTCCGTCACCACCAAAAGAGTTAAGCACAGGGACACATTTGAAGTCTCGGAGCCGGGTGTTGGTTCCGGTAGCGATCGAGGGAAGTTAGTACCGAAGTCCGGGATGGAAGATGGCGAGAAAAGCTGTGTGTATTTCTGCGGTGCCCGTACCGCAAACCGACACAGGTAGGTAGGAAGAAGATTCTAAGGCCAACGGGAGAAGGGTTGTTAAGGAACTCGGCAAATTGACCCCGTAACTTCGGGAGAAGGGGTGCTCCAGAGATGGAGCCGCAGAGAATCGGCCCAAGCAACTGTTTACCAAAAACACAGGTTTGTGCTAAATCGAAAGATGACGTATACGAGCTGACGCCTGCCCGGTGCTGGAAGGTTAAGAGGAGATGTGCAAGCATTGAATCGAAGCCCCAGTGAACGGCGGCCGTAACTATAACGGTCCTAAGGTAGCGAAATTCCTTGTCAGGTAAGTTCTGACCCGCATGAAAGGCGTAATGATTTGGGCACTGTCTCGACAGCCCGCCCGGCGAAATTGTAGTACCGGTGAAGATGCCGGTTACCCGCGACAAGACGGAAAGACCCCATGGAGCTTTACTGTAGCCTAATATTGGGTTTCGATGTTGCATGCACAGGATAGATGGGACACAGGGAAACAAGTGCTTTGGCATTTGTGGAGTGGCCGTTGGGATACCATCCTTGCGATATTGGAATTCTAACCTGCGCCTTTGAATCAAGGCGGGGGACATTGTTAGGTGGGCAGTTTGACTGGGGCGGTCGCCTCCTAAAGAGTAACGGAGGCGTTCAAAGGTTCGCTCAGCTTGAACGGAAATCAAGCAAAAGAGTGCAAACGCAGAAGCGAGCCTAACTGCGAGACTGACGGGTCGAGCAGTAACGAAAGTTGGAGTTAGTGATCCGGTGGTATGTGAGTGGAAATGCCATCGCTCAACGGATAAAAGTTACCCTGGGGATAACAGGCTGATCTCCCCCAAGAGTCCACATCGACGGGGAGGTTTGGCACCTCGATGTCGGCTCATCGCATCCTGGGGCTGTATTCGGTCCCAAGGGTTTGGCTGTTCGCCAATTAAAGCGGTACGCGAGCTGGGTTCAGAACGTCGTGAGACAGTTCGGTCCCTATCTGTCGTGGGCGCAGGATATTTGATGGGAGCTGTTCCTAGTACGAGAGGACCGGAGCGGACGTACCTCTGGCGCACCAGTTGTTCTGCCAAGGGCATAGCTGGGCAACTATGTACGGATCGGATAAACGCTGAAAGCATCTAAGCGTGAAGCCGACCCAAAGATAAGATATCCCATTGTTTCAAACAAGTAAGACCCCTTGAAGACTACAAGGTTGATAGGCACGATGTGTAAGTGGAGCGATCCATTCAGCAAGCGTGTACTAATAGGTCGAGGGCTTGACCACAATTCGCTTGAGACTTTTAAGTTAACGAAAAAATGTCAGCAGTGATTATTCAGTTTTGAAGGCACGTCCTTCTAAGAAATGCTGGACAGAAGCACAGAAATGTGTTATACTGATTCAGTCAAATTGGTCGGTGTCGATGACGGTAAGGTTCCACCTGTTCCCATTCCGAACACAGAAGTTAAGCTTACTTGTGCCGAAGATAGTTAGCTGGAAACGGCTTGTGAAAATAGGTAGTCGCCGACTTAACAAAGAGCTCTGAGATGAAAGTCTCAGGGCTTTTTTGTTGCGCTATATGCCAAGGGGTTGCAGAACAGGGAAAAAGTTGGTATCCTCAAAGCAGGAAGGGGTGAGAATATGCGTTCGGACAGAACCCGCAAGGATACAGCAAAGCGTTATATAGCGGTACTGGCGCTTTTACTGTTCTGCAGCATCGTATTTAATGTGCAGACACATTATCAGCGCACCACGGCAATCCGGCCGGAGGACGATTATCGGGGCAGGATATCGCAGTTTCATAGTAGCGTAGATCGGGATGATGACGGCGTAGACGATCAGTTGGATATTCTGAACGGCGCACTGGCCTATGTGAGCACACATCCAAAATACAAAAGCCGCTATTATGAGACCGGTTATCCTGACGATGGTTATGGCGTTTGCACCGATGTAGTTGCATATGCGTTGAAGAATGCGGGATATGATCTACAAGAGCTTGTGGACGCAGATATCCGGGAGCAGCCACAGGATTATATGGTGGAAGAACCGGATGCAAACATAGATTTCCGACGGGTACGAAACCTGAAGGTGTTTTTTGCACACACAGCAGCTGCCCTGACCACAGATGTCTCAGAAATAGAGGAATGGCAGGGCGGCGATATTGTGATCTTTGAAAGACATATCGGCATCGTGTCCGACCGGCGAAATAAAAACGGAGTGCCTTATATCATTCACCACAATGACCCATGGCAGACAGCTTACGAACAGGACATTCTGGAAAAACGAACCGACATCGTGGGGCATTATCGAATTTCAAAATAAAAAGCGGCCCCGCTGCACTGTGCATAACAGTGCAGCGGGGCCGCATACTTTATTGGGTGGTGTACCGGTTACGATACAAGCCTCAGCTTAGCCCTTGCCTGCGCAGCCGAACAGCTCGATCTTCTCCTTGCACTTAGCCTCGATGGCCTTTGCGCCGGGAGCCAGCAGCTTGCGGGGGTCGAAGCCCTTGCCCTGCTGATCCTTGCCTTCTTCGATGTACTTACGGGTGGCCTCAGCAAACACCAGCTGGCACTCGGTGTTGATGTTGATCTTGGAAACGCCCAGGCTGATGGCCTTTGCGATCATCTCGTCGGGGATGCCGGTGCCGCCGTGCAGAACCAGAGGAATGTTGTTGGTGGCCTTGTGGATGCGGTCCAGAGCCTCGAAGTCCAGACCCTTCCAGTTTGCGGGGTAGACGCCGTGAATGTTGCCGATGCCGGCAGCCAAGAAGTCGATGCCCAGAGCGGTGATCTTTGCGCACTCCTCGGGATCAGCAATCTCGCCAGCGCCTACAACGCCGTCCTCAACGCCGCCGATGGAGCCGACCTCGGCCTCGATGCTCATACCATGAGCGTGTGCCAGAGCAACCAGCTCCTTGGTCTTTTCCACGTTCTCCTCGATGGAGTAGTGGCTGCCATCGAACATGATGGAGGAGAAGCCGGCCTCAACGCAGGCCTTGCAGCCCTCGTAGGTGCCGTGATCCAGATGCAGAGCAACGGGAACGGTGATGCCCATGGAATCGACCATGGCGCTGACCATGGCGGCAACGGTCTTGAAACCGGTCATGTACTTACCAGCACCCTCGGAAACGCCCAGAATGACGGGGCTCTTCATTTCCTCGCAGGCGGTCAGGACTGCCTTGGTCCACTCCAGATTATTGATGTTGAACTGCGGCACACCGTAGTGGCCATCGCGTGCCTTGAGCAGCATTTCGGTTGCATTTACCAACATTATTCATTACCTCCAAAAATTATCGGGGTTCCGGCTCTGCCACACACCGCATTGTGCATGGTTTAACAAGCCCACATGGCTAGTATACCCCAAACTGCGCCTAAAATCAATCCGAACAGGCGCTTTTTCTTGCATAGAGCTGCTGCGGAACAGTCACGGCACAAAACGGCTGATGCAGCTGCGGCAGAAATACTCTGTGCTTGACAACAAAAATCCATGTACGATGCAACATCCGCCTTGTGCGGAAGCGGCGCGGGTTTTCAACAGAT
The DNA here is from genome assembly GCF_023347355.1 of Faecalibacterium sp. IP-1-18. NCBI lineage: Bacteria > Bacillati > Bacillota > Clostridia > Eubacteriales > Oscillospiraceae > Faecalibacterium > Faecalibacterium sp. IP-1-18. The sequence goes on along the minus strand of NZ_CP094472.1, from coordinate 2,238,742 downwards.
TTTAACATTCGTCAAAATGATGTTGGAGGAAATTGCAAAAGCGGACAATTTCTGGTTCAAAAAATTGTCATAATTCCAACTTGAATTTTACAAATTGTAAGGCTTTTGCCAGGATATGGGGGAACCTGCTGTTGAAAACCCGGTGGAAACTGTTTAATTCCACCCGGAAAACAGGCGCTGCGGCTAGACTTTTACACACTTTCCACTGAGTTTTCAACTTGTGGAAAAATCGCAGGCTATTTACGGAATGTATAGACACATTTTGTGGAAAACTTTTTGCTTTGGCAAAACAGCGGAAATGCGCCGTGCTGCCCGGGCAGCGGGCAAAACATTTTTACAGCTGCCCTGTCCGGCGGGGAAGCTGCGTTTTACTGAAAAAATTTTAGGCGTCAGAAAATAAAATCCCTGCAATTTGTGGCGAAGCCGGGCGAGATATGGTATACTTTATCTTGGATTATCATAAACAAAATAAAACGTTCCTGTGCGGCGCAGCCCGCCCGGAACGGAAGGAGCATAAAAAGATGGAAGAACGTAACCAGCCGCGCCGTCCGCGCCGCGATGCAGAGCAGCCGCAGCAGAAAAGTGAGAGCCTGATCTACGGCAAAAACCCGGTGACCGAGCTGCTCAAGAGCGGCTCCGGTGTGGACACTGTGCTTATTGCCGAGGGGATGGCCCCGGCAGTGGCGGCATACTATACGGCACTGGCCAAGGAGGCCGGAGCAACGGTCAAGCGGGTGCACCCTAACAAGCTGCGCCTGATGACCGGCACCGAGAGCCATCAGGGCGTGGCGGCTTTTGCCAGCGAGATCGAGTACGCGACCGTGGAGGATCTGCTGGCCGCAGCCAAGGCCAAGGGTGAGCCGCCCTTTCTGGTGCTGAGCGATGGCATTGAGGACCCCCACAATCTGGGCGCAGTCATGCGCAGCGCACTGCTGTGCGGTGCCCACGGCATCGTCATCCCCAAGCGGGGTGGTGCATCCGTTACCCCCACCGTCATCAAGTCCAGCGCAGGCGCTGCCGAGCGTCTGCCGGTGGCGCGCGTGGCCAACATCGGCGAGACCATCCGCCGCCTGAAGGAGCAGGGCGTGTTTGTCTACTGCGCCGACATGGACGGCGTGTCTCTGCGCAAGAATAACCTGACAGGCCCCATCGCGCTGGTACTGGGCAGCGAGGGCAGCGGGGTATCCCAGCTGGTCAAGAAGCTGTGTGACGGCGTGGTGCGGCTGGATATGGCTGCCCCCGGCACCGGCGTGGACAGCTATAACGTTTCGGTGGCGGCAGGCATTATCCTGTACGAGATCCAGTCGCAGCGCGCCGTAGAAGAATAAAACAAGCGGTAAACTCCATCCAGAACAGTGGGAGGGACAAGGATGCCGAACAATACAAATGAACGCAAGGGCAAGCAGGCGGGGGAGCTCTCGGCAGAGGAGCGTTTCCGCAACTTTTTCAGCACCAGTGTGATTGATCTGCCCGAGGAGATGACCCGCCGGGACGAGCCTGCCCCGGTGGAGGAAAAGCCCAAGGCCGGGTTGCTGGGCAAGCTGTTCAGCCACGACAAGGAAGAGACGCCCGCCCCGGCACAGCCTGTGCTGGAGATCCCCACCGGCGAGATCCTGCTGGGGGCAGATGCAAAGCCGGTACAGCCGGAGCAGGAGGACATGGCGCTGGAACTGCGTACCGCAGACCCTGTTCCGGCAATGCCGATGCAGCCCGCCAGCCCAGAGCCTGCCAAGGCAGTTCCGGCAGAGCCGGTGCCTGCACCCAAGGCGGCTGCTGCCGTGCAGCCGGAGCCGGAAAAGCCCGCGCCCCAGCCGGTGCCGCAGCCTGTTGCAGCCCCCCAAAAGCAGCCTAAGGCGAAGAACGCCCCGGAGACGCTGCTGCCGCAGGAGGAACTGGAGCAGCGGGAGATGCAGCAGCTGAAGGATATGCTCAACGGCATGAGCGGCAAGGCAAAGCCTGCCCCGCAGCCCGCAAAGCCCGTACAGGTAGCGCCGCAGCCCAAGGTGCAGCCCGCGCCTGCACAGCCTGCGGCAGAGCCGGAGAAAGCCCCGGCAAAGGCTGCACAGAACGCCGCCGAGGAGTTGCCGCTGGTGGTGTTTGCCAGCGCGCCGGCAGACCCGGAAACGCTGCCAAAAAAGCCGGAGAAAAAGTCTATTTTCCAGATGTTCGGCACGGCAGAGGACGAAAAGCCCGCTGCCCGCAAGCCGGAAAAAGAGGATACTATGAGCCTGCCCCTGCTCCCGCTGGAGCAGGACGGCACCCCCGCAGCGGAGACTGCCGCCTCTGTATCCGCACCGGCAGCTGCCGCGACCCCGGCACAGCCGGAGACCGCACCGGAAGCGCAAGCGGCTGCCCCTGCCGAGGATACTGTGCCGGAATCCACCACCGACAAGCTGCACCACATGGCTGCAGAACTGACCCTGCGGTGTGTGTTGGCGGGCATTCTGGCCGTAGTGCTGCTGCACTTTGGGCTGACAGCAGAGCGTCTGCTGCCGCCGCTTTCGGTGCTGGACCCGGACGCTGCTCCGGCGGCGTTCTATGCCGCCAATCTGCTGCTGTTTGCCGCCAGCCTGTTTGTGGGCTACCCGGTGCTGCGGGACGGTCTGACCGGTTTGCGCGGCCGTCCCAGTGCGGACACCATGCCCGCGCTGGCTGCTGTGGCAGCGCTGCTGCAGGCGGTGGTGGCCATGCTGAATGCCAACGCCTACCGTAGCACCGAGGGCATCGGTCTGCTGACCGGTATGGCGGCGCTGGGGTTGTTTCTGGCGCTGGTGGGCAGCCGGGTGATGCTGGCTGCCGTGCAGGGCGGCTACGCGCTGGCAGCAGAGGGCGGCGAACTGCGGGGCGCTTACCGCACCCGCGATAAGGACCTCATCCGCGCCCTTGCCCGGGATCTGGAGCAGAAGGACCCGTGGGTGCTGCTGAGCCGCCCGGTACAGACCGCCAGCAATGACTTTGTGGAGCAGAGCCTCAGCGAGCGCGCCAGCGAGCGCCGCGCCCGGAAGGTGGCCTGTATCCTGCTGGCGGCGGCAGTGCTCAGCTGCGTAGCCTTCCTGCTGTTTGGCGGCGGGATCAACTGCGCCGTGGCTGCGGCGGCTGCCGTGCTGTGCATGGGCGCACCCCTTTCCTCGGTGCTGGTGCCCGGTCTGGCGGCGCTGCGTCTGCAAAGAGCTGCTGCCGCTGTGGGCGCTGTGGTGCCCGGCTGGGCGGCAATTGAGGAGCTGGGCGGCATCGACACCATTGAGCTGGACGCCGACGACCTGTTTACCGCCGACAGCGTAACGCTGGAGGATATCCGCATCTTCAAGGGCGGCCGCATCGACCGCGCTATCCTGTATGCAGCCAGTGTGCTGAACGAGAGCTGCGACACCCTGCGCGGGCTGTTCAGCCAGATCATCGAGGACCGCATCGATATCCTGTTCCCGGTCAAGGATCTGGAGCAGCACACCGGGCTGGGCTTCTCGGCATGGTGCGACAATAACCGCATCCTCATCGGCACCCGCCGCTACATGGAGCAGGAGGGCGTGACCCTGCCGGAGCAGGATTACGAGGACGGCCACTCCAAAAACGGTGAGCTGCAAATTTTGTATCTGGCAGTGTCCGGCAACCTGCACGCCATGTTCGTGCTGCGCTATGTGGGCGGCCGCAATGTGGCACGCAGCCTTGCCTCCCTGCAAAGGGAAAACATCCGTCTGCTGGTCACCAGCAAGGATCCCAGCCTGACGGCACGGCACATCACCGAGGCTTATCATCTGCCGGAGGGCATGGTCACCGTGCTGGACGGCGACCAGTGTCAGGCCATTGAAGCCGCCGATGCTGCCCCGGAAAAGCCCGACTGCTGCCTGTACCACCACCGGGGCTTTGCCAGCCTGACCGGCGGCTTACAGGCTGCCGATCAGGCACAGAATGCCGAGACCAGCGCTACTACGGTGCAGCTGGTGTCGGTGTGCTTCTCGGTGTTCATTGCGGTGCTGCTGACCTATGCGGGCAGCATCTGGCAGCTTTCCATCGCCACAGTGCTAATGTATCAGGCCGCATGGAGCGCCCTGAGCATCGCCGTCTGCGCCCTGAAGCAGCATAGCTGAAAGCTTTCGCATATTACAAAACGGGCTGTTGCACAGAACTTTGTGCAGCAGCCCGTTTTTGTGATCTTATTTTATTTTCTTGCGCTTTTCGTAGTCGTTCAGAGCGGTCAGCGCTTCGCCGGAAAGGGGAACGAGCGCCAGCATATTGAAGATGGTCATCAGCCCGATGCCCACATCGCCCAGATCCCACACCACGGTGTAGGCCTGTGTACCGCCCACCAGCAGCATGGCCAGCGCCAGCAGCTTGTAGGCGGTCTGGCTCCACCAGTTGTCGCCGCACAGGTAGGCCACATTGCCCCGGGCGTAGTACAGCACCCCCAAAAAGGTGGAAAAGCTGAACAGTGCTAAGATCACCGCAATGAACACGATGCCAAAGCTGCCCAGATGGTACTGCATGGCGGTCTGTAAAAGGTTCATGCCGGTCAGCCCGGCGGTGATCTCCTGCGGCACCAGCAGCATCAGAAAAGCAGTGCAGCTGCAGATGACCACGGTATCGATCAATACGCCCAGCGCCTGTACAAGACCCATCTTTACCGGGTCGTCGCACTCCGCAGCGGCAGCGGCGCAGGGGGCAGAGCCGCTGCCCGCCTCGTTGGAGAACAGCCCGCGCTTGACACCGTTCATCAGCACCGCGCCAAAGCCGCCTGCGGCCACCTGACGCAGGCCGAAGGCCTCGGCAAAGATGCGTGCCAGCACGGCGGGCAGCTGCCGGAGATTCAGCACCACGATGCCCACCGTGATGACAAAGTAGCACACCGCCATGACCGGCACGATGAAGTCAAGGCTTTTCACGGTGGCATTCTTGCGCAGCACGATCAACGCTGCCAGCAGGGTAAGCACCACGGTGGTGGCCAGCGGCGGGACCTGAAAGGCGTTTTCAAAGGCAGAGCTGACCGAGTTGGAGATGACTTGGCTGATACCGCACCAGCAGATCAGACCGGACACTGCAAACAGCGCTGCACACACAGAGCGCTTGAGCTTTTTGCCCCGTTTGCGCTCGGCCAGCACATGGAGATAGTAGGCCGGGCCGCCGCGCCAGCCGCCGTACAGCGGGTCCGGCACGCGGTATTTCTGCGCCAGAGTGGACTCCACAAAGGAGGTGGAAGCACCCAGCAGCGCAGTGACCCACATCCAGAACACCGCGCCTGCGCCGCCCGCTGAAACAGCGGCCACCACGCCCACAAGATTGCCCATGCCCACCCGGGTGGCGGTGGAGATGACCAGCGTCTGGAAGGAGGAAAGCCCGCCCGCAGCCTGCTTTTTTTCGCACACTGCGCCGATCATATCCCGGAACAGGCGTACCGGCAGCAGTCGAGTGCGCAGGGTAAAGCCGATACCGGCTGCAAACAACAGCACTACCATAAAGGAGATGCCAATGCCGCCCGCCACCGGCAGGGTGAATAAATCGCCCCACAGCAGGCGGTAAAACGCTTCAATCAGATCAACTATCAAGAAAACAGCCTCCTGTACTTTTGAGTAATAAAGTTGCTACTTCATTATAGTACAGCACAGAAGAATTGTAAAATCTAAAAAATTGATAGAATAGATTGACCAAACTGAACGCAGTGCAGCAAATGCAAAATAATAATTCCACTGAATATGCCGCAGCTCGGCAGCGGAGGGCATTTTAAATCGTCCCACAAAAAAAGGACTGCCGCACGGTTTGTGCAGCAGTCCCGGAGGAAGAAGCGCCTTTCAGCGCGGGGAAAGCTTACAGGATATCGATGTATTCACCGGCCAGCGCCTTGTTCATGCTGCGCACGGCGCAGAACTTGCCGCACATGCTGCAGGTGTCGCTGTGGTCGTCCTCGGGCAGGCGGGCGTCGCGGATGGCCTTGGCGGTCTCGGGGTCCAGCGCGCAGGCGAACTGTGCATCCCAGTCCAGTACGCGGCGGGCATCGCCCATCTTGTCGTCAATGTCCCGGGCGTGGGGGATGCCCTTGGCGATGTCGGCGGCGTGAGCGGCGATCTTGGAGGCCACGATGCCCTGCTTTACGTCATCTACGTTGGGCAGAGCCAGATGCTCGGCGGGGGTCACATAGCACAGGAAGGCTGCACCGCTGGCGGCTGCCACTGCGCCGCCAATGGCAGCGGTGATGTGGTCGTAGCCGGGGGCGATATCGGTGACCAGAGGTCCCAGCACATAGAAGGGTGCGCCCATGCAGATGCTCTTCTGCACCTCCATGTTGGCGGCGACCTGATTCAGGGGCACATGGCCGGGGCCTTCTACCATCACCTGCACGTTGTGTGCCCATGCGCGCTTGGTCAGCTCGCCCAGACGCACCAGCTCTTCGATCTGGCACACATCGGTGGCGTCAGCCAGACAGCCGGGACGGCAGGCATCGCCCAGAGAGATGGTCACATCATGCTCGGCGCAGATCTCGCAGATCTCGTCAAAGTGCTCGTAGAAGGGGTTCTCGTTGCCGGTCATGCTCATCCACGCAAACACCAGAGAGCCGCCGCGGCTCACGATGTTCATCTTGCGCTTGTGCTTGCGGATCTGCTCGATGGTCTTGCGGGTGATGCCGCAGTGCAGGGTAACAAAGTCCACGCCGTCCTCTGCGTGCAGGCGTACCACATCGATGAAGTCCTGTGCAGTCAGCTCAGCCAGATCCCGCTGGTAGTGGATGACCGAATCATACACCGGCACAGTGCCGATCATCACCGGGCACTCGTGGGTCAGCTTCTGGCGGAAGGGCTGGGTGTTGCCGTGGCTGGACAGATCCATAATGGCTTCTGCGCCCATGTTCACGGCGCTCATCACCTTCTGCATCTCAATGTTGTAGTCCTTGCAGTCGCGGGAGACGCCAAGGTTCACGTTGATCTTGGTGCGCAGCATGGAGCCAACGCCCTCGGGGTTCAGGCACTTGTGGTGCTTGTTGGCGGGGATGGCTACCTTGCCCTCGGCGACCCACTGGCGGATCTCCTCGGTGGTGCGGTATTCCTTTTTGGCTACGATCTCCATCTCCGGGGTGATGATGCCCTTGCGGGCGGCATCCATCTGGGTGGTATAAGTCTGCATACGCTGTGTTCCTCCAAATGACAGTTTATCTCTGAACAGCAGGGTGCTGGTCATGCAGTGATGTGGGAGCGAACCGCCGGTCGGGAGTTTCTCCGAGGACCGTCCGCTGGGGTGGGACCCTGCTGCCGCAGGCAGTAGGGCGGGCGATGGAATGGCCCGATTCGTGTCCGAGGAGAAAGCTCCCGGCCAGCAGGCAAGTAGCCGTCATTCAGAAAAAACAGTACGCTCTGGATGCCGGCACCTGCGCAAAATACGCTTTTCATGTTGGTTTTCTCCATGAATTTTGTAACGCGGCCCAAGGTGGTGCCCCCGGTTTGCCGCGGGGTGATAGCTTACTTTATGATCTGCTCCGAAAGGGCACGCAGTTCGCGGCACTCGGCCTCGATGTCCTTTGCGGCAAAGATGGCGCTTACCAGCGCCACACCGTCCACGCCGGTGCCCTTGAGCTGCAGGATGTTCTCCTTGTGGATGCCGCCAATGGCCACCACCGGTACATCCACGGCGTTGCAGATGTCCAGCAGGGTCTGTCGGGGCATCTCGCTCACGTCCGTCTTGGTGTGGGTGGCAAATACCGCACCCACGCCAAGGTAGTCCGCGCCGTGCGCCACAGCGTCCAGTGCTTCCTGCACCGTGTGGGCAGAAACGCCGATCATCACGCCCTCGCCCACGCGCTGGCGCACCTGTGCGGCGGCCATATCGTCCTGCCCCACATGGATGCCCTCGGCGTGGCACTGCAGTGCCACTTCCACGTTATCGTTGATGAACAGCGGCACACCGTACTGCTGGCACAGAGCGTGGATTTGGATGGCTTCCTGTAAAAAATCCGCGTCGCCCAGCTGCTTTTCCCGCAGCTGCACGCAGGTGGCACCGCCCTTCAGGGCACTTTCCACCTGCTGATACAAAGTCTGCTCGCCCACCCATGCGCGGTCGGTCACCGCGTACAGGAGCATGGTGTGTTTATCGCACTTCATAGTTTGCGCCTTTCTCCAGCTGTTCGGGGGTCATGTTGTAAATGGCATCAATGATGTAATTGCGGTAGGTGGCGTTGCCATCCTGCGGGGTGAGCCGCTGGTGGGCAACTTCGCCCGCCAGACCCATGGCGCACACCGCCGCAGCGGCAGCTTCCAGCGGGTGGTCGGGGTTGGCGGTGACAAAGGCCGCCGTCAGGGCAGAAAGCTGACAGCCCGTGCCGGTGATGCTGCTCATCATGGCGTTGCCGTTGCGGATGCAGTAGGCTTTTTGTGCATCGGCTACGATGTCGATGGCGCCGGTAATGGCTACCACCGCGCCGGTGCGGGCGGCAAAAGCCTTTGCAAAGGCCACAGCGCTGTCCAGATTCTCCTCGGTCACCTTGTCGGCCACGTCTGCATCCACGCCCTTGGTGGTGCCTGCACCGGAGGCAAGGGTCTTGATCTCCGAGATGTTGCCCCGGATCACTGTGAACTGCACCTCCCGCAGCAGGCGGAAGGCGGTGTCGGTGCGCAGACGGGAAGCACCGGCACCCACCGGGTCCAGCACCACGGGGTGTCCCAGCTGATTGGCCTTTTTGCCCGCCAGCAGCATACTGGTGACGGTGCGGCTGTTCAGCGTGCCGATGTTGATGTTCAGCCCGCCGCAGATGGCGGTGATCTCCTCCACCTCGGCGGCATCATCGGCCATGATGGGGGAGGCACCGCAGGCCAGCACCATGTTGGCGCAGTCGTTCACGGTGACGTAGTTGGTGATGTTGTGGATGAGAGGGCTGCGGCTGCGCAGATTCTCAAAGGCGGTTTTGAGCATTCCCGGCACCTCCGCTCAGGAAAGGCTGTTCTGCATGGAGCGCAGAGCGCCGGAGCGCTGCAGGCTGAACACCACAGCACCGGCGATCACCGCACCCACGGCGGTGGAGATGAGGAAGGGCACGATATAGGCGTAGAAAGCGATGTCCGCAGCGCTCTTGCCCATCAGGAAGATGGCCACGGGCCATGCGCACAGGCCGCCCAGAATGCTGGTGCCGAACACCTCACCCACCACGGTGGCGATCAGGTTTTTGGTCTTGTGGTATGCAAGGCCGCACAGCAGTGCGCCGAACATACTGCCCGGGAAAGCCATCAGGCTGCCAAGACCCAGCAGATTGCGCAGCAGGGAAGCCACAAAGGCTACGCCCACGCCCCACCAGGGCCCCAGCAGAACGGCGCACAGCACGTTGACCATGTGCTGCACCGGGGCACACTTGCTGCCGAACATGGGAAAGCTGAACACGCTGCCCACTACGCACAGGGCACAGAACATACCGGCGAGGGCAAGCTTTTTGACAGAGAGATTTTTCATAATAAATTAGCTCCTTTTCAACCATCTGCGGCAGCGCAGGACGAACACCGGCGCTCCCGCAACAAAACAGCCCGTGCCCGCAACAAGGCGGGAACAGGTACGGAAGGTGCGGTCGAAGCTTACTGGCTTCCTCTCACGCCGGAACACGGCTTCCCATCGCTGCATTCATCCAAGGCTCAGGGCGCTCCCCCTCAGCTGGCTGCGGAACCTCCGCAGAGGCACAAAAAAACAGGAGGGGCCCGGCACGGCTCCTCCTGCAAAAAATCATAAAGGGTATGACTTCCTACGGCGGCATTATCCGCATCAGGTAAAAGGGTCGAAGCTTGCTATACTTCCTCTCAGCCCGCTGCACGAGCTCCCCTGTGTTTGATTGTGACTGTATTCTACACCTCTTTCCCAAAAAATGCAAGAGGGAAGGGGACGATTTGGAATGCGCGGGCAGGTGAAATGATTTTGAATGCGCTCCGCGTTGCTCTGCGCATAGATAGCGGAATTATGATTTTAATTTGCATTTCAGCCAAGCCTGCGGGCTTGGCTGAAATGCTTTTTTCACAGGAGGGGTCGTAGCGGTCAACTGCATTTGCAATTCAGACCGCCCTTTAACCATTGCAGCCCCTCTCGTGAAAATGGCGTTTGTCGCACTCCGCAGAGTGCGACAAACGCGAAATAAAAATAATCCTTCCTCTGAAGATGCGCAGAGCGAACGCGGAGCGCATTTTCAATCGTTAAGCTGTTAAAATGTTTTCATTATAAACCAAAGCCGCCGTGCAGGGGTCTGCGCGGCGGCTTTGGTCACAGAAAGGAGAATAATATGAAAAAGCAGAAAAAGTCGGGTTAACCCATGGTCACCTGCACCGTTACCTCAGTCCCGGCGGCAGCCAGCGGCAGAACGTTGCCGGAGATGGCCTTGCCGTCCACGGTAACGGCCTTGATGCCGTGCTGCACCCCGGCGGCGTTATCCACCGTGATGTGGTACACCGCACCGCGGAAGCGGCGGGTCACGGTGAAGCCGGACAGGGTGTGAGGGATGCAGGGGTCTACCTTCAGGCCGTCCAAGGTGGGCTGGATGCCCAGAATGTACTGGCTGATGTTGAAGAAGGTCCATGCCGCCGTGCCGGTCAGCCAGCTATTTTTGGCTTCACCAAAGGTGGGGGCGTCCTTACCGGCTACCATCTGACTGTAAACGTAGGGCTCGGTGCGATGGATCTCGGAAATGTCCTCGATGTAGGCGGGGCAGGTCTTGCGGTACACCGCAAAGGCGCGGTCACCGTGGCCGAGCGTTGCCTCGGCGCAGCTGATCCACGGGTTGTTGTGGCAGAAGATACCGGCGTTCTCCTTGTATCCCGGAGGATAGCTGGAGATCTCGCCCAGATTTAGCTGGTAGCTGGTATAGGCGGGCTGCAGCAGCACCACGCCGTATTTGGTGTCCAGCCGCTCCTCCACGCTGGCAAGCGCCTGCGCGGCCTGTCCGCTCTCCTTGCCGATGCCCGCCATGACGCACATACCCTGCGGCTCAATAAAGATCTGACCCTCGGTGCACTCCTTGCTGCCGATGGGCTTGCCGAAAGCATCGTAGGCACGGCGGAACCATGCGCCGTCCCAACCGGCGGTCAAGGTGGCCTGCTCCACGGCATCAATGTGCTTGCGGGCGGCAGCGGCCTCCTCGGTCAGATTCAGATGGTCGCACAGTTGGGCGTATTCGTGGCCGTACTTGACGAACATACCGGCAATGAAAACGCTTTCGGCCACAGGACCCTCGCTGGGGCCGGTGATCTGGAAGCTCTCACCCGGGTGCTCGGAGAAGCAGTTCAGGTTCAGGCAGTCATTCCAGTCGGCGCGGCCGATCAGCGGCAGACCGTGGGGACCCAGATGGGTGCAGGTAAAGTTGAAGCTGCGGCGCAGGTGCTCCATCAGAGTCTGCGCCTTGGTGGCGTCGTTATCAAAGGGTACCTGTTCTTCCAGAATAGACCAGTCGCCGGTCTCCCGCAGGTAGGCGGCGGTACCGGCAATGAGCCACAGCGGGTCATCGTTGAAGCCGGTGCCGATATCCCGGTTGCCCTTTTTGGTCAGGGGCTGATACTGGTGGTAGGCGCTGCCGTCCTCAAACTGGGTGGCGGCAATATCCAGAATGCGCTCCCGGGCGCGGGAGGGGATGATGTGCACAAAGCCCAGCAGGTCCTGACAGCTGTCCCGGAAGCCCATGCCGCGTCCGGTGCCGCTTTCGTAGTAGCTGGCAGAGCGGCTCATGTTAAAGGTGACCATGCACTGGTACTGGTGCCAGATGTTGACCATGCGGTTCAGCTTTTCCTCGCCGGATTCCAGATGGTAGGTGGACAGCAGCTGCTCCCAGTGGGTGCGCAGGGCGGCGCGGGCGGCATCGACCTGTGCATCGGTGGCGTAGCGCTCCATCATGGCGTGGGCGCGGGTCTTGTTGATGACGCCCGGGGCAATGAACTTCTCCTGCTGCGGGTTCTCGATGTAGCCCAGACCGAACAGGATGCTGTGGCTCTCGCCGGGGGCGAGGGTCAGGTGAATGTGCAACGCACCCACCGGTGCCCAGCCGTGGGCAATGCTGCCGGAGCAGTGCCCGGCGCGGACGGCCTGCGGGTCTGCCGGGCCGCCGTACACGCCGCAGAAGGCATCCCGGGTGGTGTCGAAGCTGTCCACCGGGCAGTTTGCCCAGAACACGGCGTAGTGGTTGCGGCGCTCGCGGTACTCGGTCTTGTGGTAGATGACGCTGCCCTCTACCTCTACCTCACCGGTGGAGTAGTTGCGCTGGAAGTTGGAGCCGTCGTCCACGGCATCCCACAGGCAGAACTCCACATAGCTGAACAGATCCAGCTCCTTGACAACGGTGCTGCCGTTGCACACTGTCACCCGGTCCAGCTCACAGGCATCCCCCTTGGGGACGAACAGCTCCTGCCGGGCGGTCACACCGTCCTTTTTGCCCTCCAGAATGGTGTAGCCCAGACCGTGGCGGCAGCTGTAACTGTCCAGCGGGGTCTTGGTGGGCTGCCAGCCCGGGTTCCATACGGTTTCGCCATCCTTGATGTAGATCCGGTGGCCGTCCATGTCCAGCGGGGAATTGTTGTAGCGGTAGCGGGTCAGGCGGCGCATCCGGGCGTCCCGGTAAAAGCTGTAACCGCCCGCTGTGTTGGAGACCAGACTGAAGAAGTCCTCACTGCCAAGGTAGTTGATCCAGGGCAGGGGCGTCTGCGGGGTGGTGATGACGTATTCCTTATTCTGGTCATCAAAATATCCGAACTTCATAATGCTTCCTCCTTAAAACTGCGCCTTGTCGGGCGGGCAGTGTGTCGATGAACGAAAACGATTAAGACACTGCGAAAGAAGCAATCTCATCACGCTAAGCATACCGTATCCCACCGAAAAATGCAAGAGCTTTTTGCAAAAATCTCAACGGAAATTTTAAAATAATCTGCGAAGCCCCGGCAGTTTTCTGGGACTTTCGGCACGGCGTACACCGGCGAAAGGGCGAACGAAAGACCCGAAACCCCATTTTAAAAGTAATATATACATACGGCCTCCGGCACCGAAAACCATAACGAAACTGCAACGAAAATTTTTTCGTTTTAATCGAAATGTAACGAAAGTGAATCGAGATGCACAATTATTACAGGCCGTATTGGAACAAAATGCCAAAAGTGATGCAGCTGAGCTAAAACTTTTGCGTTTCCGCTTGATTTTTGGTACAGAATGCGATATATTGAGGTTGCGAAAACGATTAAGGAACTCGCGAGAAACATCCCGCTGCTCCTATCCTCGGAAGGAGGCTAAAAGATGCCGTCCCTGAAGGATCTGGCGAAAGAATGCGGCGTATCCGTCGCAACCGTCAGCAAGGCTTTAAACGACCAGCCGGATATCGCACCGGCCACGCGGGAGCGCATCCGTGCAGCGGCCCGCCGCATGGGGTACCTGCCCAACGCAGCGGCCCGGGCGCTGAAAACCAACCGCACTTACAATCTTGGCGTTCTGTTCGTAGATGAAAAACAGAGCGGCCTGACCCACGAGTACTTCTCCGCAGTGCTGGACAGCTTCAAGGTAGAAGCGGAAAAGCGCGGCTACGATATCACCTTCATCAACCACAACATCAGCGGCAAGTCCATGAGCTATCTGGAACATTGCCACTACCGGGGTGTGGACGGCGTGGTGATCGCCTGTGTGAACTTTTACGATCCGCAGGTGGTGGAACTGGTCAACGGCGATGTGCCGGTGGTGACCATCGACCATGTGTTCAACAACCGGATGGCGATCCTTTCAGACAACGTGGTGGGCACAAAGGCTCTGGTACAGCAGGCATGGGCCTGCGGACACCGGCGCATCGCCTTCATCCACGGCGAAAAGACCGCCGTTACCGAGAACCGCTTGGCAGGCTTCTATCAAGCCTGCGAGGAGCTGGGGCTGAAGGTGCCGGAGGAGTACGTCCGCTGCGGTGTGTACCACGATGTGGATCGCTGCGCAGAGGAGACCCGGGCGCTGCTGGCACTGCCGCAGCGGCCCACCTGCATCATCTTCCCGGATGACTTTTCCGCACTGGGCGGCTACAACGCCCTGACCGAAGCGGGGTTGAGCATCCCGGAGGACATCTCGGTGATGGGATACGATGGCATCTATCTCTCCCGGGTAGTCAAACCCTCGCTGGTGACCTACCAGCAGAACACAAAATCCCTTGGCAGGCTGGCAGCGGATAAGCTGATCGAGCTGATCGAGCATCCGCGTGTGACTCTGCCGGAGCAGATCCGGGTGTCCGGCAAACTGCTGGACGGCGGCTCCGTCCGCATCCTTTAACAAAGACCCATGACTCCCAGCGCGGAGTTTTTGAGAATGAATTTTTTAATTGGAAAACCATGAAGGAGGTTTACCCTTATGAAAAAGATCTCTCGTCGTAATTTCCTGCTCGCTTCCGGTGTCGTGACTGTTGGTGCTGCTCTGGCAGCCTGCGGCGGCGGTTCTTCCAGCAGCACTGCTGCTTCCTCTGCCGCTCCTGCATCCTCTGCAGCTGCTTCTGCTCCGGCTGCTGCCGAGGGCAAGGTGCTGAACATCTGGTGCTGGAATGATGAGTTCCAGAGCCGCTTCAACGACTACTATCCCGAGGTCAAGGAGATCGCAGCCGACAAGTCCACCACCACCCTGAAGGACGGCACCACCGTGAAGTGGACCATCAACGCCAACGAGAACAACAACTACCAGAACAAGCTGGACGAGGCTCTGCTGAATCAGGACTCCGCTGCCGATGACGACAAGATCGACATCTTCCTGATCGAGGCTGACTACGCTCTGAAGTATGTGGATTCCGACTACGTTCTGGATGTCAAGAAGGATATCGGCCTGACCGATTCCGATCTGGCCGGTCAGTACCAGTACACCAAGGACATCGTTTCTGTGGACGGCAGCCAGCGCGGCACCACTTGGCAGGCTACCCCGGGTCTGTTCGCATACCGCCGCAGCATTGCCAAGGAGGTGCTGGGCACCGATGACCCCGCCGAAGTGCAGACCTACCTGTCCGACTGGGATAAGTTCAACGATGTAGCTGCCAAGGCTGCTGCCAAGGGCTACAAGATGCTGTCCGGCTTTGACGATGCATACCGCACCTTCTCCAACAACGTCTCCGCACCTTGGGTCACCGGCACCACCGTTACCGTGGACGAGAACCTGATGAAGTGGGTGGACCAGACCAAGGAGTACACCGACAAGGGCTACAACAACAAGTCCAGCCTGTGGGACAGCCAGTGGGCTTCCGATCAGGGCCCCACCGGTAAGGTGTTCGGCTTCTTCTACTCCACTTGGGGCATCAACTTCACCCTGCTGGGCAACTCTCTGGCAACTCCTACCGCTGAGGGCGGCAAGGAAGAGGTTGGCAACGGCATCTACGGCGACTACGCTGTGTGCGAAGGCCCTCAGCCCTACTACTGGGGCGGCACCTGGATCTGCGGCGCAGCCGGCAGCGACAACCTTGAAACCATCAAGGACGTTATGCTGAAGCTGACCTGCGATGAAGCCATCATGAAGCAGATCACCATGGATACGCAGGATTACACCAACAACGAGAAGGCCATGAACGAGATCGCCAACAGCGATTACAAGTCCGACTTCCTCGGCGGCCAGAACCACATCGCTCTGTTTGCAGAGGCTGCAACCAAGATCGATATGTCCAATGCTGGCCCGTACGATCAGGGCCTGAACGAGAGCTTCCAGAACGCTTTCAAGGATTACTTCACCGGCAACGTGGAGGAGGATGCCGCCAAGGCAAACTTCGAGACCGCCATCAAGGAGAAGTACCCCGAGCTGACCGACGTGGTATGGCCCGCATAAGCGGTTTTACTCCGAACTGAAAATTGAAGCAAAGGGGCGGGCGGCGTATCTCGCCCGCCCCTTTGGTTTTGCTGTGACCCGGCAGGAGGGAGATCTCATGGGAGAAAAAACAAAGAAGAAAGGGTCGATCAGCTACGCGAAATGGGGCTATATCTTCATTGCACCGTTCTTTATCATCTTCGCGGTATTCCAGCTGATCCCTCTGGCATCCACCATCTATTACAGCTTTTTTGAGTATTACCGTAGCGGTCTGAAGATCATCGGACCCAACTTTGTGGGTCTGAAAAACTACATCACCCTGTTCGCGACCGATCTGCCCAAGTATTTCAGCAACACGCTGATCCTCTGGATCATCGGTTTCGTCCCGCAGATCATCGTCTCGCTGCTGCTGGCGGCATGGTTCACCGACCTGCGACTGAAGCTGAAGGGACAGACCTTCTTCAAGACGGTCATCTACATGCCCAACCTGATCATGGCCTCGGCCTTCGCAATGCTGTTCTTCGCCCTGTTCTCGGATAACGGCCCGGTGAACGCAGTGCTACTGAGCATGGGCTGGATCAAGACCCCCATCAGCTTTCTGAATACCGTGTGGGGCAACCGTGGCCTTGTGGGCCTGATGAACTTCCTGATGTGGTTCGGTAACACCACCATCATGCTGATGGCAGCCATTATGGGCGTGGACCCCACCCTGTACGAGGCCGCAGAGCTGGACGGCTGCACCCCGAACCAGATGTTCTGGAAGATCACCCTGCCCCTGATCCGTCCCATTCTGGTCTATGTGATGATCACCTCCATGATCGGCGGCCTGCAGATGTTCGATGTGCCGCAGATCCTGACCAACGGCAAGGGCGGCCCCGACCGTACCTCCACCACCATGATCATGTACCTGAACAACCACCTGTTCAGCAAGAACTACGGCATGGCCGGTGCAGTATCTGTGGTGCTGTTCCTTGTGTGTGCAGTGCTGTGCGTCGTCGTGTACTTCTCGCTGACCAAGGAAGATGACGGCCTGACCAAGGCTCAGCGCAAGGAACTGAAGGCAGCCAAAAAGGCTGCTGCCAAAGGAGGGAAATAAGTATGGCACATACGCCTAAAAACCAGTCCGAAAAGGCGATCTTGACCGCCCGCCGTGCGTGGTGCTATCTGGTGCTGGTGCTGATCAGCTTTCTGTGCCTGTTCTTCTTCTATGTGCTGATCATCAACTCCACCCGCACCCACTTCGAGATCCAGAAGGGCTTCTCGCTGATGCCGGGCAAGTCCATCATCACAAACTTCCGCAATGTGCTTACGGACGCCAACATCCCTGTGGTGAGCGGCATCCGCAACAGCCTGCTGGTGTCTGCCTGCTCGGCAGCGCTCAGCGTTTACTTCTCGGCTCTGACGGCCTACGGCATCTACGCCTATAACTTCAAATTCAAAAAGGCTGCCTTTGCCCTGATCCTGCTCATCATGACCATGCCCACACAGGTGTCCGCACTGGGCTTTCTGCAGTTGATCTCCAAGATGGGCCTGAAAAACAGCTTCATCCCCCTGATCGTTCCCAGCATTGCGGCACCCACTGTGTTCTTCTTCATGAAGCAGTATCTGGACGCCTCCCTTCCCATGGAGATCGTGGAGGCCGCCCGCATTGACGGTGCAGGCGAGTTCTATACCTTTAATAAGATCGTGCTGCCCATCATGAAGCCGGCTCTGGCTGTGCAGGCCATCTTCTCCTTCGTGGCCAGCTGGAACAACTACTTCATCCCGGCTCTGGTGTTGGACACTGCCGACAAAAAGACCCTGCCGATCCTGATCGCTCAGCTGCGCAGCGCGGACTTCCTGAAGTTCGATATGGGCAAGGTGTACATGATGGTGGCCATCGCCATTCTGCCGGTCATCGTCGTCTACCTGCTGCTGTCCAAGTTTATCGTCCGTGGCGTTGCGCTTGGCGGTGTCAAAGGCTAAAATTGCGACATCTCTGTTACAGCATAGCAAAGCCCCCGGGGGTCACACCCTCGGGGGCTTTGTGCGTGGTAAAAAACTTAAATCAAGATCCCATCGCAATGGTCGATCTCGTGCTGGATGATCTGTGCCGTCCAGCCGGTAAAGGTCTTGATGCGCGGTTTGCCGTCCATGGTCTGGTACTGCACCTTGATGCTCTGGTAGCGCTTTGTTTTCCGCACGCCTTCCAGCGAAAGACAGCCCTCCTCGGCTTCGTACTGGCCGGATTTTTTCAGGATGACCGGGTTGAACAGCACCAGATACCCGTCCTCAGCTTCCACTGCAATGATGCGCTTGAGCACGCCGATCATGTTGGCAGCCATGCCTACACAGCCATCGGCGTGGGTGGTTAGGGTCTCCAGTAAGTCCCGCGCGACAGGGGCATCCTTCGGGGTGGCAGGGGCGGACTTCTGCGCCAGAAACAGCGGGTCGTGCATGATAGGCTGGATCATAGTAATATCTCCTTTATTCTTCAGTGCAGCTTAAAAAGATGCCTGCCAGCAGCCCGATGACCGCCGGGAGCACCCAGCCAAAGCCCAACGCCGCCAGCGGCAGGGCGTTGGCAAGAGCAGAAAGCGGGCCAAGCGGCAGCGCGGCGGCAATGCTCTGCACGGCAGTGCAGCCGATGCACAGCGGATAGACCCGGCGGCGCTGTTCCAACCCGGGCACGAAGGAAAGCGTAATCAGCACAATGGCTACCGGGTACAGGGCGTTGAGCACCGGGACGGATAACCGTAGGATATCTGCCAGCCCCAGATTTGCGATCAGCATACTGGCAGCGGCAAAAAAGGCGGCAAGAGCAGGGTAGGGGATGCGGGAAAGCAGGGTGTGGAAATACTCCCCCACACAAGCGATCAGCCCCACACAGGTGTTGAAGCAGGCCAGCATGAAGATAGCGGCCCTTGAGCGCTTGTGTCAAAACTGTCCCCTCTTTCCTGCGCCGGTGCCAAAGTTGCACCGCATATTGTATCCAGTTTACACTGGATGTAAATTCATGTCAAGCATACGACGGTTGAATAAAAGTATATGCAGCGTGAGCCGACCCGCCGCAGATGGTGCACAGGTCATTCCCCTTTGCGGGGCGGTATGGTATACTATACCTTATAATAGGCAGGGGAGGAGGGCAGTTTATGAAGCAGAACAAGCAATTTTTTCGCCGTCTGCTGGCGGTGGCGTTCTGGCTGGCGGTCTGGCAGGCCGCAGCTATGGCCATCGGGCAGGAGGTGTTTTTGGTATCGCCGGTGCAGGCGCTGCGCACCTTGGTGCAGCTGCTGCCAAGGGCAGATTTCTGGCAGCGGGTGGGCTTCAGTTCCGGGCGCATTTTGCTGGGTTTTGTGCTGGGCGCAGTGGTCAGCGTGGTGCTGGCGGTGTGCGCCGCCCGGTGGAGCGCCGCCGATGCACTGCTGGCTCCGGTGATGCAGTTGGTCAAGACCACGCCGGTGGCAAGCTTTATCATTCTGGCACTGGTCTGGGTGCGGGGCAGCGCCCTTTCGGTGCTTATCAGCTTTTTAATGGTGCTGCCGGTGCTGTACGGTGCGGTGCGCACCGGCATTGCCGGGGCAGACGTGCAGCTGCTGGAAATGGCGGCGGTGTTCCGTCTGCCTGCAGGCCGCCGCCTGCGGGCAATCTGGCTGCCGGCGGTGCTGCCGGCCTTCCGGCAGGGGTGCAGCGTGGCGCTGGGCATCTGCTGGAAAAGCGGCGTGGCGGCCGAGGTCATCGGCCTGCCCAACGGCAGTATCGGCGATGCGCTGTACCGTGCCAAGATCACCCTTTCCACCGGGGAACTGTTTGCGTGGACCTTTGTCATCATTCTGCTGAGCGCAGGCTTTGAAAAGCTGTTCCTGTTTGCACTGGATAAAGCCGTTGGCGCAGTGCTGGGAGAGGAGGGGACAAAATGCTGAAGCTTCAACACCTGACAAAACGGTTCGGCGCGGCACCGCTCTTCACCGACCTGTGCATGGAGGTGGATGCCCCCGTGGTGCTGTGGGCACCCAGCGGCTGGGGCAAGACCACCCTGCTGCGCATCCTGATGGGGCTGGAACGCCCCACCACCGGCAGCGTGGAGGGCGTAGGCCGGGTGGCGGCGGTCTTTCAGGAAGACCGCCTTTGTCCTCAGCTGAACGCGGTGCAGAACGTCACCTTGGTGCTGCCGGGGGCGGAAAACCAGTACAAAGAGCAAATTACAAGCGATTTTCAACAGCTTGGAATGGGCACTGCCGCCTTGCAGCTGCCCGCCCGCAGGCTTTCCGGCGGGCAAAAGCGGCGGGTGGCGCTGCTGCGGGCGCTGTGGGCACCCAGCGACACCCTGCTGTTGGACGAGCCCTTTACCGGCATGGACCCGGACACCCTGCAGCGGGCGGCGGCGCTGCTGCGGCAGCGCTGCGCGGGCAAGCCGGTGTTGCTGGCTACGCACGATAAAAGCGCTATCCGCGCCCTTGGCTGGCCGGTAGTGGAGCTGAAAAAGCTGGGACGCTCTTGAATGCCCTCCGCTTTGCTCTGGGCATGATTTATGGAATTTTTGTTTGTTCAATATAGCTTTTGTCGCGCTCTGCGGAGCGCGACAAAAGCTGCTTGTTTTAAAATTACCTAAAAAGCAAGGACGTGCAGCCCGCGGGCTGCACGTCCTTGCTTATAGAACATTCTTTAACTGAACAGGCTTTTAGTGTTGTGAGAGTATACGGATAGTACTAAACCGACACAGATATACAGCATAAGCACCGAGCTACCGCCTGCGGAGTAGAAGGGCAGGGTGACACCGATGACCGGCAGCACCCGCAGGTTCATGCCCACGTTCACCGCGATCTGCGCCATCAGGGCACCTCCGATACCGGCGCAGATGTAGCTGCCCAGCAGATCTTCGCTGCGGGCACCGGTGGCAAAGGTCTTGATCACCAGCGCCAGCAGAACGCCCAGCACCACGCAGCAGCCCACAAAGCCCGCCACGTTGCCGATCCAGCTGAGGATGAAGTCGTTGTGGGCGTTGGGCACGCTGTAATACCTGCCTCCGAATAGGCCGTTGCCAAAGATGCCGCCGGAGCCCAGCGCGATCTCGCCGCGCTGCTGCTGGTAGATGATGTTCTTCCATACCGTCTCGCTGGGGGCCCAACCGGTGGTGTTTTCCGGGTCCAGCACCGCCAGAATGCGGTACCACTGGTACCCCTTGCCGATCTTATCGCTGAAAAAGGCAAAGGCCACCGCCACGGCAGCACCCGCCGCCGCAAAGGCTGCAAAGATATACTTCCAGCTCAGCCCCGCCGCAAACATCATGCAGCAGCCGATGATGCCGTAGATGATGGCCGTGCCGTCGTCGCCCTGCACATGGATGATGGCAATGGGCACCAGCAGGTGCAGCAACAGCTTTGCCAGCTCTTTTGGCTCATTGATGCGGCTGCGCACGTTGTTCAGGTGCATGGCAAAGGTCAGGATAAAGCTGATCTTTGCCAGCTCTGTGGGCTGAAAGGTAAAGCCGCCCAGTTTATACCAGGAGTAGTTGTCGGTATCACCGGCGTTGTAGCCGATGGTCAGCGGACCGATGGATACGTTGCGGATGACCAGCGTGGGCAGCACCAGACCCCACGTCAGCACAACGTGCACCGGCCACACCTTTACAAGGCTGCGGTAGTCCACGCAGGAGAGCAGCAGCGCAATCACGATGCCAATGGCGGCAGCGCCCGCCTGCACCAGCGCCCGGCGGTAGTCGCCAATGCCGATGATGGCACCGGTCACCTCATCGGTGGCAAAGCCGTTGCCCTGCTTGGCTGCCCAGGAGGACAGCGCCAGCACCGCCATCACGCTGCTGAAAATGCACAGCAGCAGATACATCTTATCGGTGCGCTTAAAATATTGTCGAATGCTATCCAAAGAAAGCACCGCCTTTCGTCAGAACAATCTGCCGGGGCGTGCCTGTGTACAGGCGATAAAAACCCAGCATATCGCTATTATACACAAATCCTTGCGCCAATGCAATGCGCCGGGTGTGACGGAATGGTAAAACATTGCCGGGGTGCTTGACAAAGCCCCGGTTGCATCCTACAATGAACCTGTGGGCGCAGCCTTGCGCACAACAGCCCCGGCGGTGTGCCGGGGGAGAGGAACGGAAAAGAAGAAATGGAACATACGTTTTATCGCCGTCTGTTCAGCGCGGTGTGTGCCATTGCGCTGGCCTTTACGGCAGTGTGCCCGGCAATGGCCGCCGCGCCGGAGGAAACCACCGGCACCCCCCAGACCCTGACCGCTTCCGAGGTAAAGGAGATGCAGCAGACGGATGCCGCCGTCACCGCCCTGACCGACAGCGCCGCTTACGCCGGAATGTCGGAGGAAGAGCGTCAGGTGGCTGCGCTGGCGCAGCTGGACGAACTGGTGGCGCAGGGGCTTGTGAAAAAAGACAGCATCTATGTGGATGCGAAAAACGGCATGGTAAGCTTTACTTACAGCTGCGGCGCACTGGGCGGTATTCTGCTCACCGATACCGAGAGCGAGGCGGACGCCGCCCTGCCCGGGCCGGAGATGGAGGATGCGCCCGCCCTGCTCGCTGCCGAAAACGGCACCGTGGGCAATGCGGTCATCTACTATGCTTTTGATAATGGCGTCAACAGCAACCGCTACCCCTACTATTCTTATATGAAGGACTACTGGAACGGCTATGGGCTGGACACCCATCTGGACATGATGGTGACTGTCTCCGACCTGAAGCGGATGGCAGACTACGACCTTGCCGTCCTCAGCGCCCACGGCGCGTACTATACCTATGAGTACGGCTGGCTGTGGAAAAAGCAGGCCACCGCGCCTATCATCCTGCTGCTGGAAAAATCCGATTTCTGGAACGACCTGCGCTACGGCTTGGAGCTGCTTAGCCACCGGGTCATCAAGGTGAACGGCTGCTACGCCGTCACCGGGGACTTTTTCGGCAATGCCTACCGGGGCGGTAAGCTGAACGGCACCATCGTGCTCTCAGAGACCTGCGAGTTCTACGGACGCAGCGGCCATGTGGACACCGCTCTTTCGGACGGGCTGCTCTCCGGCGGGGCAAAGGCCGTGGCAGGCTTTGTGAATAACGTATACAGTGTGTACTCCCGCAGTATGCTGTGGGCGACCGTGAACCGCATGATCGAGGGCGAGACCTTGCAGCAGGCCATTGATTACGGCCTTGAGGTCTACGGCGAAAACGACATCGTGTGGTATCTCAACCAGAACACCGGACGGCGTCCCCACGCGGCGGCGTCCTATCCCATCATTCAGGGCGATGCCGCTGCCCGGCTCACCGCGCCCGGCACGTTGACGAACGGCGCAGCGGCGCAGCAGACCCCTGCCGCCGCCTGACCATTGCACTTTTGTGTGTTTTATATTATACTTAGGGATGGCAGAGTGTCTGCCATCCCTTTTTTGAAACGATGAGGTAACCTTCATGTCAGAATATATCACCCATTCCCGCACCGAAACGGTGGCGCTGGGCAAGCGGATGGCCGCTGTGCTGGCTCCCGGGGCACTGATCGCCTTTACCGGCGGTCTGGGCGCTGGCAAGACCGCCTTTACCGAGGGTCTTGCCGAGGGTCTGGGCTGCACCGACCCGGTGTCCAGCCCTACCTTTGCCATCGTGAACTACTACCGGGGTCCGCGCCCGCTGGCGCACTTTGACCTGTACCGCATTTCCACCGAGAACGATCTGTGCGCGGCAGGCTTCTACGATTATCTGGATCAGGGCGCTGTGGTGGCGGCAGAGTGGAGCGAGAACTTTGCCGACCTGCTGGCGCTGGAAAACCCCATCCGGGTGAACATCGAACGTCTGGACGATACCACCCGCAAGATCACCATTGAGGGGGTGACGGTATGAATATTCTGGCCGTGGATACGGCGGGCAAGACCGCCGGTGTGGCTCTGCTGCAGGATGATCGCCTGCTGTACGAGGTATATCTGGACGGCGGCATGACCCACAGCGAAACGCTGATGCCCATGATCGACAGCTGCTTAAAGATGTGCGGGCTGACCTGTGCGGACATCGACCTGTACGCCGTCAACGCAGGCCCGGGCAGCTTTACCGGCCTGCGCATCGGGCTGGCCGCCGTCAAGGGGTTGGCCTTCCCGCGCGAGACGCTGTGTGCCCCGGTGTCTACCCTGGAAGCGCTGGCCGCTGCCCACACCGGCGAGGGTACGGTGCTCTGTGCACTGGACGCCCGCCGTGCACAGGTGTACAGTGCTGCATTTGACCTTGCCACCCACACCCGTCTGCTGGACGATGACGCCCGGGCGGTGACAGATCTGGCGGATTTTGTAGAAAATTGCAAAAAGCCTCTGTTTTTTGTTGGTGATGGCGCGGGTCTGTGCTATAATAAATACAGCAATGTGCCGGGCGTGCTGCAAACACCCCCGGCGCTGCGGGGCGGCCGTGCCGCTGCCGTAGCACTTGTGGCAAAGCAGATGGCCGCAGCCGGGCAGGCTGTGCTGCCGGAGGCGCTGCTGCCGGACTACCACCGTCTCAGTCAGGCGGAGCGGGAGCGGGCGGAGCGTCTGGCTGCCGAAGCCGCAGCAAACAAACAATAAAAGCGGAACTGTGACCACTCACAGGGAAAGGACGTTTTTCCATGGCAAAACCCATCGCACTTGCCGCCGACCACGGCGGATTTGAACTGAAAGAGGCTGTCAAGGCACATCTGGAAGAGCTTGGTCTGGAGTATATCGACTTTGGCACCCACAGCACCGACAGCGTGGACTACCCCGATATGGCTGTGCCCGCCTGTGACGCAGTGGTGAGCGGCCAGTGCGAGAAGGCACTGCTGTTCTGCGGCACCGGTGTGGGCATCAGCATGGCAGCCAACAAGATCAAGGGCATCCGCGCCTGCTGCTGCTCCGACAGCTTCAGCTGCGAGTATACCCGCCGCCACAACGACGCCAACGCCCTGTGCATGGGCGGCCGTGTAGTGGGCGCAGGCCTTGCCTGCCAGCTGGTGGATATCTTCCTGAACACCGAGTTTGAGGGCGGCCGCCATCAGCGCCGCATCGACAAGCTGACCGCACTGGAAAACCGCTGATTGAAATTTTTGTAATTTCACAGAGAAGCCTGCGCTGCAAGCTTCTCTGTGAAAAAAAGCTATTTGTGCGCCCACCGGGCGGGCAAGGCCACAGATCAGTACCCGATAGAATGTTCTATATAAATTAAGGAGCGTGTTTTTATGACCCCGATGATCGTTGAACATCCGCTGCTGCAGCACAAGATCAGCCTGCTGCGCAACAAACAGACCGGCACCAAGGAGTTCCGTGACCTCGTTGGCGAGATCGCAACGCTGCTGTGCTACGAGGCTACCCGCGATCTGCCGCTGGAAGAGGTGGAGATCGAGACCCCCATCACCATGGCAAAGACCAAGGTGCTGGCAGGCCGCAAGCTGGCTCTGGTGCCCATCCTGCGCGCCGGCATGGGTATGCTGGACGGTATGCTGACCCTGCTGCCCGCTGCCAAGGTCGGCTTCATCGGCCTGTACCGCGACGAAAAGACCCTGCAGCCCGTGGAGTACTTCTGCAAGCTGCCGCAGGATATCGCCGAGCGTGACGTTCTGGTGCTGGATCCCATGCTGGCTACCGGCGGCAGCGCCATCGACGCCATCACCCAGATCAAGAAGCACGGCGCAAAGCGCATCAAGTTCATCGGTCTGCTGGGCGCACCGGAGGGCATCAAGGCTCTGCACGAGGCACACCCCGATGTGGACATTTATCTGGGCGCACAGGACGACCGCCTGAACGAGAATGGCTACATCGTGCCCGGTCTGGGCGATGCAGGCGACCGTATCTACGGCACCAAGTAAAACATATCTATAAAAAACAATGCCGGAGCATCAGCGCTCCGGCATTGTTTTTTATCTTACATCTCGCTGCTGCGCAGAAAACGCACCAGCAGGGGCAGCTCGTACAGCAGCATCAGCAGCCAGCCCACGGCGTAGCTGAAGGGCAAGGCTTCGATGTCCATCTTCATCACCAGCACAAACAGGGCGGCGGCAGCCACACGACCGCCCATGTTCAGCATACTGCTGTTCAGGGTGACCTTCAAATCGCCCATGCCCCGGAAAAAGCCCTGAATGCCGTTGGTGGCGGCGGGCATCAGATAAAACAGCGAGATGGTGCGCAAGAACCGCACGCCAAGGTCCACCACAGCAGGGTCGGCGGCAAACAGCCGGATGATGGGCTCGGCAAACAGCAGGCAGACACCGGTAAGTAACAGCGCATAGACGAATTCGATGCGCATACCGCAGTGGTAGCCCTGCCGTACCCGGTCGGTCTTGCCTGCGCCCCGGTTCTGCGCCATCAGGGTGGTCATGGCGTGGCCAATGTTCTGCTGCGGGGTGTAGGCGAAGTCGTCGATGCGGGAGGCGGCGGTAAAGGCCGCCATGGCGTTGACGCCCATGGTGTTTACGATGGCCTGCACCGCAATTTTGCCCAGCTGCACCGTGGCCTGCTGCATCGCGCTGGCCCAGCCGTAGCTCACGGTCTTGCGCAGCAGCTTGCCGTCATACACCAGCCACCGCCTGCCCAGCTGTAAGATTGGTACCTTATAGCGGATGTACACCACGCACAGCAGGCAGCAGGCGGCCTCGCTGAGCACGGTGGAAAGAGCGCAGCCCTCGCTGCCCCAGCCCAGCGCCTCCACAAAAAACAGGTCGCCGCCAATGTTCAGCACCGCACTGATCATCAAAAAATACAGTGCGCTCTTGCTGTCGCCCAGCGCACGCATGGTGGCGGCAAGGAAATTATAGAAGAAGGTGAAGATCAGTCCCGCAAACACGATGCGCAGATAATTCACCGCAATGGGCAGAATAGCCGCAGGCACCTGCAGCAGCCGCAGCAGCGGGTCTGCCAGCAGCACGCACAGGGCAGAGAAGGTCAAAGAGAACACCGTGCCCGCAATGGCAGTGGTGGATACCTGCCGCTCCACCAGCTTGGTGTCCCCCGCGCCAAAGGCGGTGCTGACCAGAATGCCCGCGCCCAGACACATCCCGTTGATGAACAGGATGGCAAGGGTCATCAGGGGGTTCGAGGTGCCCACGGCAGCCAGTGCATCCTCGCCCACAAACTTGCCCACGATGATACTGTCGGCGGCGTTGTAGGTAAGCTGGAACAGGTTGCCCAGCACCAGCGGAATGGTAAATTTGATCAGCAACGGCGTAATAGCGCCGCTGGTCATGTCCTTGGTCATGAAAAACGTCCTTCTTTCCTATTGATAGAAGCGGCCGCTTATACGATGCTGGCGCGTCCGCTGAAAATGGCCAGCGCCGCGCGGCTGTTGCAGTTGGCCAGCAGCTGGGCGGCGGCGTGCAGGGCAGCACCGGCGCTGACCGAAGCGGGAATGGCATCGGTGCGCAGCACCTGCTGGGCAGCCCGCTGGGCGTCCCGGCTGGCCACGGCAGAAACGTTATCCACCACATAGCTGTTGTAGTTTTCCGGCACGATGCCGTAGCCGATATCCGGGATGCCGTGGGGGCCGGTAAGCCCGCCGCCCAGCACCTGATTTTCATACGGCTCCACCGCCACGATGCGCACATCGTTCGTCCATGCCTTGATGGTCTCGCCCACGCCGGTCACTGTGCCGGCGCTGCCCACCCCGATGGTAATGGCGTCCACAAGGCTCTGGTTCTGCCGTGCAATGCTTTGCACGATGGCAGGGCCGGTGACCCGGCGGTGGTACTCCGGGTTGTCGTCGTTGGCAAGCCAGTTCATATAGTACCAGCCGTTCGCGGCGGCGGTCTGCGCCGCCAGTGCCCGTGCCCCGGCCAGACCGCTGCGGGCAGGGCTGTGCCGGATCTGTGCACCCAGCCGCAGCAGGTATTCCTGCCGCAGGGCAGGGGCATCCTCCGGCATCACCAGCACGATGGGGTGCCCGGCGGTCAGGCTGGCCAGCGTCAGGGCGGTGGCAAAGGGGCCGGAGGCCGCCTCGATGATGGGCTGCCCCGGGGCAAGCTGCTTTTTTTCAATGGCAAGGGCCAGCATCCCCTCGGCAAGGCCGTCCCGGGCGGTGCCGGTGGGGCCGTTAAAATCCAGATACGCGTACAGATGCCCCTTCAGCCCGCAGGCGGCGGCATAGCCCCGCAGCTCCACAATGGGGCAGGCAGTGGTAAGGGTCTGGTAAAAATTAGAGTAGATCGGCACAAGGGCACTCCTTTCTCTTGGGATACAACACTATTATCCTAACGCAAAGCCCCCGGCTGCGTCAAGATGCCTTTTGGCAAAAACAGCGAATTTTGGGCAGATATTTCAGAAAAAACTCCAAAATCCCCTTGACAAGGGGCAGGGGTTCTGGTATACTCCATCCGTAAAGCAAAAAAACTTTACAACACAGCAAGCACAGACAGCAGAGCACCGGGGGTCAACAGCAATGGCAAAAGATCTGGAAATGGGGTATCTGCTGGATTTTTATGGCGAGGTGCTTACCCAGAAGCAGCGCGAGATGCTGCGCCAGTATTACAACGATGATCTTTCGCTGAGCGAGATCGGCGAAAACTTCGGCATCACCCGGCAGGGCGCACGGGACGCCATCAAGCACGGCGAGACCACCCTGAAGGAACTGGAAGAAAAGGTAGGCTTTGCAGCCCGCTACCGGCGGGTACAGCAGAAGCTGGAACAGCTGGAACAGCTGGTCATTGACACCCGGTTCGAGTGCACCGGCCCCCGCGCCAATATCACCACCACGGAATATGTGGAAACGCTGACAAAAATGCTGGAGATCATCCGCTCGATGGATGAAGCAAACGAAAGCTGATCGAATTTTGAAAGGAGCACCGCACAATGGCATTTGAATCCCTGACCGACCGCCTTGCCGGTGTATTCAAAAAGCTGCGCGGTCACGGTAAGCTGACCGAGGCAGATATTAAAGCCGCCATGCGCGAGGTGCGGATGGCTTTGCTGGAAGCCGATGTCAACTACAAGGTTGCCAAGGACTTCTGCGCAAAGGTGTCCGAGCGCGCCATGGGTCAGGAGGTCATGGAAAGCCTGACCCCCGCCCAGCAGGTGGTCAAGATCGTCAATGAGGAGCTGGTAGCCCTCATGGGCGGCAGCGAAGCCGCCCGCCTGAACATCAAGAACAAGGGCCAGACGGTCATCATGCTCTGCGGCCTGCAGGGCAATGGTAAAACCACCCATGCGGCAAAGCTTGCCAAGTTTTATATCAAGCAGGGCCGCCGCCCCATGCTGGTAGCCTGCGATATCTACCGCCCTGCGGCTATCGACCAGCTGCAGGTGGTGGGCAAGCAGGCCGGTGCACCGGTGTTCACCCTGCCCGGCGCAAAGCCGCCGGAGATCGCCCGTAAGGCACTGGCACACGCCAAGGACTACGGCAACGACATCGTTATTCTGGATACGGCAGGCCGCTTGCAGATCGATGAAGTGCTGATGCAGGAGCTGGTGGACATCAAGGCTGCCGTTCCCGTGGATGAGACCCTGCTGGTGGTGGACGCCATGGCCGGTCAGGATGCCGTCAATGTGGCCAAGACCTTCAACGAGACGGTGGGCGTGGATGGCATCATCCTCACCAAGACCGATGGCGATACCCGCGGCGGTGCAGCGCTTTCCGTGCTGGCCGTTACCGGCAAGCCCATCAAGTTTCAGGGCACCGGCGAAAAGCTGGATGATCTGGATGTGTTCCACCCGGACCGCATGGCAAGCCGCATCCTTGGCATGGGCGATGTGCTCAGCCTGATCGAGCGCGCACAGGATGCCGCTGACGAAAAGGCCGCCGAGGAGACCGCCAAGCGGTTGATGGAAAACAAGTTCGATATGAACGATATGCTGGAGCAGTTCGCCCAGATCCGCAAGATGGGCGGCGCAGGCGCGATGCTCAGTATGTTGCCCGGCGCATCCGGTATCGATGCCAGCCAGATCGACGAAAAAGCCTTTGACCGCATCGAGGCCATGATCTATTCCATGACCAAAGAGGAGCGGGAAAAGCCCTCCATCATCAACCCCAAGCGCAAGCGCCGCATTGCCGCAGGCAGCGGTACCCGCGTGGAGGACGTGAACAAGCTGCTCAAGCAGTACGAGATGATGCAGAAGATGATGAAACAGTTCAAGAAGAGCCCTAAGGGCTTTGCCCGCCGTCTGGGCGGCATGATGGGCAACCCCAACGCCTTCCGCGGACTGAAATAACAACGGTATACAACCCCGGCGGGGTTTGTAACATATATCAAAAACAACAATTTTTGGAGGATATCTATTATGGCAGTTAAGATTCGTCTGCGCCGCGTTGGCGCCAAGAAGGCCCCCTTCTACCGTGTTGTCGTTGCTGACAGCCGCTTCCCCCGCGATGGCCGCTTCATCGAGGAGATCGGCACTTACGATCCCAACAAGGAGCCCTCTGAGGTGAAGATCGATGCCGAGAAGGCAAAGCAGTGGATCGCTAACGGCGCTCAGCCCACTGATACCGTTCGTGTCCTGCTGAAGAAGTCTAACGTTCTGTAAGTAGGGAGGGCTGACTCATGCAGGAGCTGTTGCTGGCAGTTGCCCGCGGTCTCGTGGAGGACAAGGACGCCGTCAAGGTTACGGTGGACGAGCCCCGCGAGGACGGTACCATCGTCTACCACCTGAGCGTGGCAGAGGGAGATATGGGCCGTGTCATCGGCAAGCAGGGCCGGATCGCAAAAGCCATTCGTGTGGTGATGCGCGCGGCTGCTGTGCGGGTCGATGAAAAGGTCCTTGTTGAGATCGACTGAGCACCCTACTGGCCCTTTGCCCTTGCGGCAAGGGGCCTTTTTGGTTATAGAAAACCCTCTCAGGCGCTTCGCGCCAGCTCCCCCGAAAGGGGGAGCTTGGAGCAGACTGTACACAGGAGCATTCTGAACAAACAAGCAATACACCACCTCTTCGTCAAAAAGCTCCCCCCTCGGGGGAGCTGGCAATGCCGCAGGCATTGACTGAGAGGGTTCTTACAGGAGAAAACGATGCAGCAATATCTGGAAGCCGGAAAAGTTGTTACCACCCACGGTGTGCGCGGGGAAATGAAGCTGGAGCTTTGGTGCGACGGGGTGGATTTTTTGAAAAAAGTAGGCCGCCTGTACCCTTCGGCGCAGGGCGGCAAGGCGTATAAGATCCTTTCCATCCGTCCGCAGGGGCAGATGGCGCTGCTCCAGCTGGAGGGGGTCAGCGATATGGACGCCGCCCGGGCGCTGCGCGGGCAGGTGTTCTACTTTGATCGCAACGATGCCACCCTGCCAGCAGGCCGGTGGTATGTGGCGGACCTTATCGGGTGTGAAGTGCGGGACGCCGACACTGGCAAGGTGTACGGCGTGGTGACCAGCGTGGACCACCCGGGTGCGCAGGATATCTACACCGTCAAGGCACCCGGCGGCAAGGAATATATGTTCCCTGGGGTGGACGCTTTTTTGAAAGAGCGCAACCCGCCGGAGGGGTATATCCTTGTCACCCCCATCCCCGGTCTGCTGGATGACGATTTTGACAGCGAGCGGGAGGAGGAGTAAGCCATGGGAATGCGTGTGGACATCGTGACTCTGTTCCCGGAGATGTGCCAGCAGGTGCTGGATGCCAGCATCATCGGCCGGGCAGCAAAGCGGGGCTATATTGAGACCCACTGCCACCAGATCCGGGACTATACCCTGAACAAGCAGAAGCAGACCGACGACTACCCCTACGGCGGCGGCTGCGGCATGGTGCTGTACGCCCAGCCCATCGCGGACTGCCTGCGGGCAGTGCAGCGCGAGGTGGCCGAACAGGGACGCCCTGCCCCGCATATCGTGTTTCTGACGGCGGGCGGCCAGCGCTACACCGAGGAGCACGCAAAGCGCTTGGCTGAATATGACAACCTGACGCTGGTCTGCGGCCACTACGAGGGCATTGACGAGCGTGTCATCGAAGCTTTTGCGGACGAGGAGATCTCCATTGGTGATTATATCCTGACCGGCGGCGAGCTGGCCAGCCTTGTTGTGGCAGACAGCGTGCTGCGCCTGAAGCCCGGCGTACTGGCCGAGCAGAAGGGCTACGAGGAGGAAAGCTACTGGGACGGCCTGCTGGAATACCCCCAATACACCCGCCCCGAGGTGTGGGAGGGTCGTGCTGTGCCCGAGGTGCTGCTGGGCGGCGACCATGCAAAAATTGACGCGTGGCGCGGCGAGCAGAGCCGCACCCGCACCCGTCTGCGCCGCCCGGAGCTGTACGAGCAGTGGTGTACGAGCCACCCCATTGCCGAAGTGCCAAAGTGGAAGCGGGGCGAGAATGTCCGGCTGGTAAAGACTGCCGAGCAGTTTGCTGCCGCCGCAAAGCTGTTTGCCGAGGGTCGGCAGGCTGTCTGCGCCGACAACTGGACGCCGGAATACTGCCGCACTCTGACCGAGCCGCAGTTTTTGCTGCAGTTGCAGCAGGAAAAGGCGGCGGGCTGGGTATGCTACCTGCACACCACCAAGGACGTGCCGGACGGCATGGTGTGCGTCAGCCATAAGGCGGGGCATATCGAGCATTTGTTCGTCACGGAAAAAGCCCGGGGCAACGGCATCGGCGCAAAGCTGCTGGATTTTGCCCGCAAAAAGCTGCCGGAGCACGCACACCCGGTGCTGAGTGTGCTGAACACCAACACCCGCGCCATTGCGCTGTATACCCGCATGGGCTGGCAGCTGGACGGCAGCACCAGTCTGGAATTTGACCCGCAGCAATACCCCACCGTGACGCGTAAATGCGCACTGGTGCAGATGCGCTACGCAGGCCCTGTGCAGGAGTGAGCCGGCACCGGAAATGTCGGTGAAAATACACAAAATTCAGGGCAAAACTCCCCGGCGGTCTAAAAGTTGTTGAAAACTTTTGTATTACCCCTCTAACCTTCGGGGCATAATTTTATTGTCTTTGTACAAAACCTGAAAAATGCTCCCTGTTTCATTGGGAAAAGCGCCAAAAATGCAAAAGGGGACTGTACAACCGTTTCGACTTGCGCTAAAATGAGTGTAACACAACAGGCACACTATGCTTTTGTACACCAAAACGATATTAGATAGGAGCGCTTTACTATGTACGTAAAAGAAGTTACCGTTGAAAATCAGGTTGGTCTGCACGCTCGTCCGGCTACCTTCTTTATCCAGAAGGCAAACGAGTTCAAGTCTTCCATCTGGGTCGAAAAGGAAGAACGCCGCGTGAACGCAAAGAGCCTGCTGGGCGTTCTGTCTCTGGGTATCGTTGGCGGCACCACCATCCGCATCATCGCTGACGGCGCTGATGAGCAGGCTGCCGTGGACGGCCTGATCAAGCTGGTGGAGTCCGGCTTTGCAGAGTAAGTCTGTATCACAAGCAACAGAAAGCGGCGGGGGCTCCCTGCCGCTTTTTTGATAAGCTTTTTACCGGGAGCAAAGGGCTTTCCATTGCAGGACGCCCCATCCCACAAATACGGAGGAAGGTGCTGCATGACTAAGGCCGAACTCTATCAAAAAGCCTGTATGCTGCCGCTGCTGCCCGGGGTGTATATCATCCGGGACAAAAGCGACACCATCATCTATATCGGCAAGGCCAAGCGCCTGCGCATCCGGGTAAGCCAGTATTTCCGCGAGGGCGTGCCCCACGATAACAAGGTCAGCCAGATGATCGCCCACGCCTACGCCTTTGACGTCATCGTCTGTCAGAGCGAGTTCGAGGCACTGGTACTGGAAGCCAGCCAGATCAAGGCGCACACGCCCAAGTATAACATCCTGCTCAAGGATGACAAGGGTTATAGCTATATCCGCGTCACCCGGGAGGACTGGCCGCGCCTTTCCTTCACCCTGCAAAAGGAGGAGGACGGGGCGGAGTATATCGGCCCTTACACCTCCAGCTTTGCGGCGCGGCAGATGGCAGAAACGGCCATGGATGCCTTTTTGCTGCCGCGCTGCTCCAAACGCTTCCCGCAGGAGATCGGCAAAGGACGCCCTTGCCTGAACGCCCATATCGGCAAGTGTATGGCAGTGTGCAGCGGAAAGATCAGTTGCGAGACCTACAATCAGGCGGTCAAAAACGCGGTGCACCTGATCCGCTACGGTAAAAAGGATATCCTGAAAACCCTCAATGAGCGGATGCAGGAGGCCTCCGACCGGCTGGAATTTGAGACCGCCGCTCTTCTGCGGGATCAGATCAACGCCATCACCAAGCTGACGGCAGGGCAGAAGGTGGTGGTAGACCCGGACGTGGAGATGGACGTGGTGGCGCTGGCCGGTACGCCGGACAGCGTGTGCGCGGCGGTGCTGCGCTTCCGGGAGGGACGGCTGACTGACAAGCGGGAGTTTTTGTTCCACGATACCTCGGATATCGACGCGGTGCGGGAGGAATTTCTGCCCCGGTACTATCTGGACGATGAACAAATTCCCAAGATCATCGCGGTGGACGCACTGCCGCCGGACGTGGACGCCTTGCAGCAGGCGCTGAACCAGAAACGGGGCAGCGAGGTGCAGCTGTATGTGCCCCAGCGGGGCGATAAAGCGCATCTGGTGGAAATGGCGCACACCAACGCGGTGGAGCGTCTGGCGCGGGAGAGCGGCCGCTACGCCCGGGAAGAAAAGCTGCTGGACGAGCTGGCGCAGGTGCTGGGGCTTTCAAAGTCGCCCCGCGCCATCGAGAGCTACGATATCTCCAACTGGGGCGATGGCAGCAGCGTCTGCGGCATGGTCACCTTCAAGGATGGCAAGCCCTTCAAGGCGGGCTACCGCAAGTTCAAAATGAAAACCGTGGCGGGCACGGACGACTATGCCTCGCTGGCAGAGACCGTTTCCCGCCGGGCGGCAGAGTACGAAAAATACGCTGCACAGGCTGAAAGCGGTCAGTCCAGCGGCAACTGGTTCGGGCAGAAGCCGGACCTTTTGCTGATGGACGGCGGCAGGGGACAGGTGAGCGCCGCAAAGGAGGCGCTTGCCGGTACAGCGCTGGCAGATGTGCCGCTGTACGGCATGGTAAAGGATGACCACCACCGCACCCGCGCCATCGTGGACAGCGACGGGCGGGAAATTGCCATCAACATGAACCGCGGTACCTTTACCTTCATTACTGCCATTCAGGACGAGACCCACCGCTTTGCCAACGCCTACCGCAAGCAGCAGATGAAGCAAAAAAGCTACTCCTCCACCCTGACCGAGGTGCCGGGCGTAGGCCCTAAAACAGCCAAAGCCCTGCTGACGCAGTTCAAGAGCGTGGGCGCGGTGAAGGACGCCACCCCCGACCAGCTGGAAAACACACCTGGTGTGGGCAGGCAGCTGGCACAGACCATCTACGATTATTTTCACAGGGAAGCATAAAAACACCCCCGGCATCCGTTTTCGTTTCGTTCGGATGCCGGGGGTATTCTGCGTTTAGGGGTCAATTCGTATAGGAGATGGAGAGATCGCCGGTGGTGGTACTGAGGGAGATTTTACGAGAGGGATTGGCCTTGCCATCCTGGATGGAAGTGCCCATAAGCCCATTGGTGACGAGGGTATAGTCCGAGGCACTGCCCTCCAGGGTCAAGGCGGCCTTGCCAAGGGTGACCGAGATGTTGACATCCTGAGCACCGGACAGCATACCGATGGTGCAGTCCCCCATGGCAAGTTCGGCATCGAATTCCGGTGCGGACAGATGGTCAATGTGACAGCCGCCCATGGCAAGATCAAAATCTGCATCCTTCACAGTTAGGCTGTCGGCAGAGACGCTCCCCATGGCAAGTTCCAAATCCAGTTCATCCAGAGAGAGGGTGCCAAGGTCAACGTCCCCCATAGCAAGATCAATGTCCACCTCATGCAGGATATTTTCCGGAACGGTAATGGTGAGCAAAGCGCTGTCGGAATCAGGGAGAGCGTTGTATTTGGGAATATGGTAGGAAAACTCTGTGGTCCCAGCTTTTTCGCTGGAATGGGTGAGGTACCGGGTCCTAAAGCCATCAAACTGCAGCGTGATGTCAGAAGCATTTGGGTCAACAACAAATAGAACGGTACCATAATCCAACTTCAGGGATAGCTTATCGTGGACCATCTCAGCAGAGAGGGAGAATGTCAGACCGTCTGAGGCAGAAACGGAATCCACGGCCTGCGGTTGAGTGCTCTCAGCTGACACTTCCGCAGAGGAAGCAGGAATTTCCGAGGCAGAAGAAACGGGCTCCACCGGCTGTACCGGGGTGGCCTTGGAGTGCTGGAAGAAAAAGCAGGCCAGCACCAGCACCGCCAGCCCGCCGCCCAGCACCATGCGCCAGCGGGAATGCGGCTTGCGTGCAGGGGATGCCGGGGCGGCAGAACTGCCTGCCGGGGTCTGCTCATCCAGAATTTTGCGAGCGACCTCCTCGGGGCTGCCCAGCTCCGCAATGGCGCGGGCTTCGTTTTCCGGCCCGGCGGCATCCAGATAATCTTCGTAATAGCTCAAAGCGTCCTTGCGCTCGGCCTCCGGCAGGGGAGCCAGAAGCTGTTCC
Source organism: Faecalibacterium sp. IP-1-18 (assembly GCF_023347355.1). Lineage (NCBI taxonomy): Bacteria > Bacillati > Bacillota > Clostridia > Eubacteriales > Oscillospiraceae > Faecalibacterium > Faecalibacterium sp. IP-1-18. The sequence continues at coordinate 2,202,651 of NZ_CP094472.1, read as the reverse complement.
AGCGCAGCAAGAAATGCAGTACGGGTCATAGATCATTCCACCTCTCTGAAAAATGTGTCAATGGAAGAACGGTAGCGGCTCCACTCCTGCGCGTAGGCGGCAAGCTGCGCCCGCCCGGCGGAGGTGATCTGATAATAGCGGCGGTTGCGGCCATTGAAGGGCGCATCGTAGACCGTGAGCAGCTGGTCTTTCTGCAGCCGGCGCAGCACCGGGTACAGGGTGGATTCGCTTAGCTCCAGCGTGTGGGTGACCTGTTGGGTGATCTTGTAGCCGTAGGTACCTTCCGGCTCCTGCGCCACCACGGACAGCACAATGGCATCCAGCAGCGCGGCACTGATGGGAAAACTCATGCAGGAACAGCCTCCTTTCGGTAGGGTGTGTTTCTATAATATTATATATCATATAATATTGCATAAGTCAATAGAGAATTTACCCTCTCAGTCTCGCTGCGCTCGCCAGCGCCCCCGAAGGGGGGAGCTTTACCGCACGGACTGGCAGATAACAAAAAAGCTCCCCCTTTCGGGGGAGCTGGATGCGAACGAAGTGAGCAGACTGAGAGGGCCGAGCTTCTCAGTTTTCAGAAGAGATATCCTGTCCGAAATACTTCTCGCTCAGGGTCTTTAAGGTGCCGTCGGCGCGCAGCTCCTCAATGGCGGTGTTCAGCGCGTCCAGATAGGCGGTGTCCTCGCTCTTGAGCACCGGGATGGCCACATGAGAGGCCTCGGCAGTCTGCGCCACCAGCTTGAAGTCTGCGTCCGGGTGGACGTTCAGGTAGTCGTAGAAGGAAACATCTGCGTTCAGGGTGGCATCAATGCGGCCGGCGGTCAGCAGCTGGATGGTCTCCTCCAGCGTGTCGATGCCCTGCACGGTAGCGCCGTAGCTTTCGGCCAGCTCCATGTAGGTGGAAGCCAGACTGTTGGCGGTGGTCTTGCCCTTCAGGTCCTCAAAGCTGTGGATATCCTCGTTATCCTTGCGCACCGCCAGCGCAGTGTGGATGTAGCCGTAGGGGGTGGTAAAAGCGTAGGTCTTGGCGCGCTCCTCGGTTACTTCCACGCCGTTGCACACCATGTCGTAGCGGCCTGCGTCCAGACCGGCAAACAGGCTGTCCCAGTCGCTCTCCACATACTCCGGCTCCACGCCCAGCTTTTCGGCAATGGCGCGGGAGACCTCCACATCGTAGCCCACCAGCGTGTCGGAAGCATCGTGGTAACTCCACGGCTGCCATGCGCCCTCCAGCGCCACCACCAGCTTGCCGCTCTTCTGGATGCTGTCCAGCTTGTTCAGCGGTGCGGAGCTGGCAGTACTGGCGGCGGTGTCCTTGGAAGAGCAGCCGGTCAGACTGAGCACACCGGCTGCGGCCATAACACCCATCAGAGAAATAAAGGTTCTGCGTTTCATAAGTAAAAATTCCTTTCTGTCGTGAAAAAATGCAAAAAGAGAAGTGGTTTTATTCCGTATGGGCGATCCTGCGCAGGAAGGCCCGGGTGCGCTCCTCCTTGGGGGATGCAAAGAACTGCTGAGAGGGTGCCTGCTCCACCACCACGCCGTTCTCCATGAACACGGTCTTGGAGGAAACGTTGCGGGCAAAGCCCATCTCGTGGGTGACCACCAGCATCGTCATACCCTCCTCGGCCAGCTGCCGCATCACGCTGAGCACCTCGCCGGTCAGTTCCGGGTCAAGGGCGCTGGTGGGCTCGTCAAAGTAAATAATTTCCGGGTCGGCGGCAAGGGCACGGGCAATGGCCACCCGCTGCTGCTGCCCGCCGGAAAGCTGGCGGGGGTAGTAGTCGGCGCGGTCGGCAAGGCCTACCTTGGCAAGCATCTTCATGCCGATCTCATCCGCCTGCTCTTTGGGCAGCTTACGCGCTACGATCAGCCCTTCGGTCACATTCTGCAGGGCGGTCTTGTTGCGGAACAGGTTGTAGTTCTGGAACACAAAGGCCGTCTTTTTGCGCAGCCGGGCAATGTCGGCGCGGCTGGCATGGGCAAGGTCAAAGCTTTCGCCGTCAAACACCAGCTGCCCGGCATCGGCAGTCTCCAGAAAATTCAGGCACCGCAGCAGGGTGGTCTTGCCGGAGCCGGACGGCCCCAGAATGGCCACCACATCGCCCTTTTCCACGGTCAGGTCTACGCCGCGCAGCACGGGCAGATCACTGATGACCTTCCGTGCACCGGGGCGGTGGAAAAGGCCGGGCTTTGCGTAGGTGCGAAAGGTTTTTTGCACATTGCGGATCTCTAACATAGCCATAGGTGCGCACCTCCCTTTTTACTGGAAGCCGCGGGCGTTGAGCTGACGTTCCAGCAGCGCCTGCAGCTTGGTGATGACGGTACAGAACAGCAGATACACCACAGCCACCTCACAGTAGATGGGCAGAAAGATGTAGGTGCGGGCGGCTACCCGCTGCCCGGCCATGAACAGCTCTGCCACCGTGATATTGGACGCCAGCGAGGTGTCCTTGATCATACCGATAAGGGAGTTGGACAGCGCAGGCACAGCGGTGCGCAGTGCCTGCGGCAGCACGATGCGGCGCATGATCTGCCACCAGCTCATGCCCACACAGTACCCGGCCTCCAGCTGCCCCTGCGGTACGCTTTCCAGCGCACCGCGCATGGTCTCGGCGCAGTAGGCACCCTCGTTGAAGGCAAAGGCAATGACTGCCGCCGGAAAGGCGTTCAGCATGATGCCCACGCTGGGCAGGCCGTAAAAGATGATGAACAGCTGTACCAGCAGCGGCGTGCCCCGGATGACCCAGATATAGAACCGGGCGATCTGCCGCAGCACCGGCACATTGGCGTACTGCACCAGCGCCACCGCCACTGCGATGATCATGGCAAAAAAGAAGGAGAGAAGGGTCAGCGGAATGGTCATGGTCAGGCCTGCCGTCAGGATGCGGGGCAGCGCCTCCATCAGCACGCTGACCGTGCGGTTGGATAAAAGTGCTTCAAACATCGTTTTTTCCTCAAAATAAAATGCGCAGACCGGCAAGGCTTTTGCCGGCTAAAGCAGTATATACCTTAAAGTAGGGTCAAAGTCAAGAGACTGAATCACAAATCCCTACAAAACCTACCAGAATACTATAATAGCATGAAATGCCCCGCAGCGCAAACAGTTTGCACAAAACGTGTGATGTGCCCGAAAAATTGCATAAACTTGTTAAATATTTGTGCAATGCGGCAGATGCTTGACGCTGTGGGCGCTTTCGTGTACAATGAACATAACAGTGCGCGGGTGCGGGGCAACGGCCCGGCGCGGCGCAAATCCACCGGCAGGGGCTTGCCCCTTGCCCGGTGCAGACACGGAGGATACGAACGTGAAAAAGTTTAGTATTGGTGTTCTGGGTGCAGGCACCTGGGGCATGGCTCTGGCACGGATGCTGACCGTCAGCGGCAACGATGTGCAGGTGTGGTCGGCCATTGAGGCCGAGGTGGACAACCTTTCCACCACCCGGGTGCACCCCAATCTGCCGGGAATGGTCATCCCGCAGGAGCTGCGTTTTACCAAAAGCATAGAGGAAGTGTGCACCGGCAAGGACGTGCTGCTGTTTGCGGTGCCGTCGGTGTTCGTGCGCGCCACGGCGGCCAAGGCGCGGCCCTATATCCGCTCCGGCCAGATCATCGTGGATGTGGCAAAGGGCATTGAGCCCGATACCTTATATACCATGACCGAGATCCTTGCCGACGAGCTGAGCCACGAGAACGGCCCCCGGGCGGTGCGTCTGGTGGCGCTCAGCGGCCCCACCCACGCCGAGGAGGTGGCGCTGGATCTGCCCACCACCATCGTTTCCGCCAGCCCGGATCTGGAGGCTGCCGAGGTAGTGCAGGAGGTGTTCAGCAACACCTGTATGCGCGTGTACACCAACACTGATATCAAGGGCGTGGAACTGAGCGGTGCTATGAAGAACGTCATCGCGCTGGGTGTCGGCATCTCCACCGGCCTTGGCTACGGCGATAACGCCCGCGCCGCTCTGATCACCCGCGGCATTGCCGAGATCGCCCGGCTGGGCGTGGCCATGGGCTGCAATGTCCAGACCTTTGCGGGTCTGGCCGGTATCGGCGATCTGATCGTCACCGCCACCAGTATGCACAGTCGCAACAACCGCGCCGGTATCCTGATCGGCAAGGGCGAAAGCCCGGAGCAGGCTGTGAAGGAGGTCGGCATGGTGGTGGAGGGCATCAACGCCCTGCCCGCCGCCATGGAGCTGGCCGAGAAGTACCATGTGGAAATGCCCATTGCCCAGACGGTGAACGCCATCGTCAAGGAGGGCATGAGCGCCAGCGATGCGCTGCGCAACCTGATGTCCCGCGACCGCAAGAGCGAGATGCCGCAGGGCTATGAGAGCGTGTGAACCTGAAATAATCGAAAAGAGGCTTCCGGAATGTCTGCGGGCATTCCGGAAGCCTCTTTTATTTGGCGGGAGGTACAGCAAAATTATTAAAACTTTTTACAGAAAACAGACACAAAAGGGTAGAAGGTCGGCAAACTTTCTGCTATACTGGAAACGATAGAATTTTTGGTCAGTGCAGCCGGAACAGAGCGGCGGGCGCTGGCACTGCAAGAAGGAGGAATGAGAAATGCCCTCTACCTACGCACACCGCCGCTTTGGCGCAAATGTGCTGGACCATCTGCCCGCGCCGCTGCGGGAAAAGCTGGAGGCGCACCGGGAGCTGTACGATATCGGCCTGCACGGGCCGGATGTGCTGTTCTATTACCATGCGGAAAAGTCCACCCCGGTCGCCGCGCTGGGCAACGCCATGCACGACGAGCCGGGCAGAACGTTCTTTGACCGGGCACGGCGGGTGGTGCACGAGGAAGCCGACCGCGAGGCTGCGCTGGCCTACGCGCTGGGCTTTGTGTGCCATTTTGCGCTGGACAGCACCTGCCACCCCTTTGTGGAACAGTTTACCCGAGAGAGCGGTGTGACTCACTGTGAGATCGAGACCGAGTTCGACAATATGCTGCTGCGCCGGGACGGCTATGACCCGCTGACCTTCTTTACCGCCAGCCATATCCACCCCAGCGCAGAGAACGCCCGGGTTATTGCGCCATTCTACAAGGATATTTCGGAGCAGACCGCACTGGAATCCCTGAAGGGGATGATCCTGGTGCATAAGGTGCTGCAGGCTTCGAACCCGGTCAAGCGCTGGGTGGTGCTGACCGGCATGAAGGTGCTGGGCAAGTACGATGGGATGCACGGCCTTGTGGCAAACCCGCAGCCGAACCCGCAGTGCACCGAGAGCAACCGCAAGCTGGATGCGCTGTACGCCAGGGCGCTGCCGCTGGCAGAGCGGCTGATCTTAGAGTATGTGGCAAAGCTGGACACGGACGAGCCGCTGGACGCCGCCTACGACCATACCTTTGGGGAGTTTTAAAAAACGCGCCGCCCGGCGGTGCAAAGAGGACAAGGGAAATACGATGAAAACTGAAAAATTCAAGGTGACACCGCTGGAGCGGGCATGGATCCTATACGATGTGGGCAACTCGGCCTTTGTGCTGATGATTGCCACGCTGGTGCCCATCTTCTTCAATGCGCTGGCCGAAGCCGGCGGCGTGAGCAAGGTGGACTATCTGGCCTACTGGGGCTACGCAAGCTCCATCGTTACGGTGGTCACCGCCATTCTGGGCCCCATTCTGGGCACGCTGGCTGACACCAAGGGCTTTAAAAAGCCCATCTTCATGCTCTGCCTCTTTGTGGGCGTCATCGGCTGCTGCGCCATGGGTCTGGCGGGCACTTGGCTGGCCTTTCTGGTCATTTTTATCATTGCCAAGATCGGCTACTCCGGCAGTCTGGTGTTCTACGACTCCATGCTGGGCGATGTGACCACCCCGGAGCGGATGGACATGGTGTCCTCCCGCGGGTACGCATGGGGCTATATCGGCAGCTGCGTGCCCTTTGTGGTCTGTCTGGCGCTGGTGCTGGGCAGCAGTGTGGTGGGGCTCAGCCAGATGACCGCGCTGTCCATCGCGCTGGTCATTACTGCTGTGTGGTGGCTGGCGGTCACCCTGCCGCTGCTGAAAAAGTACCGCCAGATCAACTATGTGGAGGTGGAGCAGCACGCCATCCGCCAGAGCTTTGTGCGCATTGGGCAGACCCTGAAGCATCTGCCGCAGGACAAGCAGGTGTTCTGGTTCCTGCTGGCCTTCTTCTGCTACATCGACGGCGTGTATACCATCATTGATATGGCCACTGCCTACGGCACGGCACTGGGGCTGGATACCACCGGCCTGCTGCTGGCGCTGCTGGTCACTCAGATCGTGGCTTTCCCTTCGGCGCTGATCTTTGGCCGCCTGAGCCAGAAATACGCGTCCAAGACCCTGATCCCGGTGTGCATCGCGGCCTATACCGGCATTGCCGTCTTTGCCTTCTTCCTGAAGAGTCAGTGGCAGTTCTGGGTGCTTGCCGTGGTGGTGGGTATGTTCCAGGGCGGTGTGCAGGCGCTGAGCCGCAGCCACTTTGCCAAGATCATCCCGCAGGAAAAATCTGGCGAATACTTCGGCCTGTTCGACATCTGCGGCAAGGGCGCCTCCTTCCTTGGCACCATGATCGTCAGCGTGGGCAGCCAGCTGACCGGCAGCGCCAACGTGGGTGTGGGCTCCATTGCCATCCTGTTTGTCATCGGCTTTGTGCTGTTCAGCATTTCCACCCGGACAGAAGAGACAAAGCAGGTCTGACCATTTTATGAAAAAACGAAGCCCGGAGCGTCCGCAGACGTTCCGGGCTTCGTTTTTGTTCAGAGGGGTCGCTGTACAAAATGCTGTCGGACGCGGGCGGCACAGGCAAAATTATCATGCAAAAAATACATCCTTGAAAAAAGTGGAATTAACCTATTGACAAACTAGGTAGAACGGGATATAATGCAAACATCCAATCCACCAGTCTTGTAGGGAAATGAAACAGAGGTTCCCCGGCAGGTGGTACATAGAGGAATGGAAAAGTTTTACCGGAAGGAGGGCACAAAGATGAAGCTGATCTGGAAAGAACTGCTGCACGCAAATTATCGCTGTGGGCGAATGCATACCAACCGGGCACCGGCATCGGATGTGTACTGTATGTTGCCCTCGGCTGTGCGAATGTGCACCCGAATGTGACAGCAGTAGCTCCGGTAGACCACACTGCCCGGTGCGCCTTTGAAAACGCATCGGGATTTTTTATACACAATAATAATACTTTTGGTATATAAAGAGAGGTAAATAACAATGTCTGAATATAAATTTGAGACCCTGCAGCTTCATGTCGGTCAGGAGCAGGCCGACCCCGCCACCGATGCCCGTGCGGTGCCCATCTACCAGACCACGTCTTATGTGTTCCGCAACAGCCAGCACGCCGCCGACCGCTTCGGTCTGGCCGATGCAGGCAACATCTACGGCCGTCTGACCAACTCCACGCAGGATGTGTTCGAAAAGCGCATCGCAGCGCTGGAGGGCGGCGTGGCAGCACTGGCTACCGCTTCCGGTGCAGCCGCCATCACCTACACCATTCAGGCACTGGCACAGGCCGGTGACCACATCGTGGCACAAAAGACCATCTACGGCGGCAGCTACAACCTGCTGGCGCACACTCTGACCCAGTTCGGCGTCAACACCACCTTTGTGGATGCCCACGACCTTGCACAGGTGGAGGCCGCTATCCAGCCCAACACCAAGGCTGTGTATCTGGAGACGCTGGGCAACCCCAACAGCGATATCCCGGATATCGACGCCATTGCCGCCATCGCCCACAAGCACGGCCTGCCGCTGGTCATTGATAACACCTTCGGCACCCCGTACCTCATCCGTCCCATCGAGCACGGCGCAGACATCGTGGTGCACTCTGCCACCAAGTTCATTGGCGGCCACGGCACCACGCTGGGCGGCATCATCGTGGACAGCGGCAACTTCGACTGGAAGGCCAGCGGCCGTTACCCCAACATTGCCGCCCCGAACCCCAGCTACCATGGCGTCTCCTTTGCGGATGCCGCAGGCCCTGCCGCTTTTGTCACCTACATCCGCGCTATCCTGCTGCGTGATACCGGCGCTACCATCTCCCCCTTCAACGCCTTCCTGCTGCTGCAGGGCACCGAGACGCTGAGCCTGCGCATTGAGCGTCATGTGGAGAACACCAAAAAGGTGGTGGAGTTCCTTGCCAACCACCCGCAGGTGGAAAAGGTGAACCATCCCTCGCTGCCGGATCACCCGGATCATGCCCTGTACCAGAAGTATTTCCCCAACGGCGGCGCATCCATCTTTACCTTTAACATCAAGGGCGGCCGCGAGGAGGCCTTTACCTTCATCGACAACCTGAAGATTTTCTCTCTGCTGGCCAACGTGGCGGATGTGAAGAGCCTTGTCATCCACCCGGCCTCCACCACCCACAGCCAGCTGACCGATGCCGAGCTGGCCGAGCAGCAGATCTACCAGAACACCATCCGCCTGTCCATCGGCACCGAGCACATTGATGATATCCTTGCCGATCTGGAAGCCGGCTTCGCAGCCGTCCGCGGCAAGTAAGCAGCGATTCTCTTTCCCGCAAAGGGAATGTGATCTTCCTTTTATTCCTGTCCAAGTCTCCATAAGTGTGCGACAAGACCCCCGGCTGCCCGCCGGGGGTCTTGTCATCTCGTTTATCTTTTACGACCCAACCCGTGAAAATGCAATACCGGAGCGTCCGCAGACGCTCCGGTATTGCTCTAATAAAAATAATTTTTCCTTGCATCATGCCCAAAGCGCAGGCGGCGGGCATTTCAAACCGTCTTACTCAGCGGCCGATCAGCAGGTCGCGGCGGCAGCGCAGACCCACAGAGAGGGTAGCATTGCTGCCCAGATGCCGCAGGGTGACGCGGGTGCCGGACTTCTGTCCCTCGCACAGCAGCGAGAGGTTCAGAGTGGTGGTGTTCTTCTCGGTCACCAGCACCAGCGTTTTCACGCCGTTGGCCTGCAAAGTCTGCATATCCTCGATGGTGGTGCGGAAAGTAGCCACCTCGGCGGGGACGTCCAGCGTCAGCACGCCGTCCTTCTGGCGGGCGGTGTACAGCAGCTGCTTGCCCAGCAGACCCTTGACGGTGTAGCGTGCCTCGGTCTTTGCGGTGTCGGCCAGCTCATCGCCGGAGATCAGCATGATATTGCCCTGAATGGGATTGCCCTCCGGGGCACCGTAGCCGCCGTAGCTGGGGTCTTTTTCGCCCACGGCAACGTCACCGCTGTGCAGTGCGATGTCACCCTGCACCATCTGCTCCTGCGGGGGCAGATAGCCCTCCACGCAGGTGGAATCCACCTCGGCGGCAAATGCACCCACGCTCAGCATGGCAGCGGCACACACCGCCACAGCGGCACAGCTCAGGGTACGGACAAACTTTTTGTTCAGCATCTTCATAGGAAATACCTCCTGAAAACGGCAGCCGCAGGGACTGCCTTGTTTTTTTGCATCATAATCTTTTTTGGAACCATGGTTCAGCTGCGGCGCATTCACAATGGAAAACCGCCGTATCTGCTTTGTAAACGGATACGGCGGCCGGATTATTGCAAAAGATTCAAAAATTTTTATTTTCAGGGATTTTCTGGTTTATTTTCGGTGTCGTCGCGGTTGAGGATATCCATGAACTCCTCGCCGGTGATGGTCTCTTTCTGGTACAGGTACTGGGCCAGTTCGTCCAGTTTGGCGCGGTTCTCGGTCAGGATGCGGATGGCCTTTTCGTGCTGGGTCTTGACCAGATCTACCACCTTCTGATCGATCTCGCGCTGGGTCTGGGCACTGCAGGCCAGCGAGGTATCGCCGCCCAGATACTGGTTGTTCACGGTCTCCAGCGCCACCATGTCAAATTCATCGCTCATGCCGTAGCGGGTCAGCATGGCGCGGGCAAGTTTGGTGGCCTGCTCGATATCGTTAGACGCGCCGGTGGTGATAGAATTGAAGGCTACCTCCTCGGCGGCGCGGCCGCCGGTCAGGGTAGCGATCTTGTTTTCCAGCTCGGCCTTGTTCATCAGGTAGTGGTTGCCCTCGTCCACCTGCATGGTGTAGCCCAGTGCGCCGGAGGTGCGGGGAATGATGGTGATCTTCTGCACCGGGGCAGAGTTGGACTGCTTGGCTGCCACAAGGGCATGGCCGATCTCGTGGTAGGCTACGATGCACTTTTCGTGGTCGGTCAGGATGGAGTTCTTCTTCTGGTAGCCGGCAATGACCACCTCGATGCTCTCCTCAAGGTCGGCCTGCGTCACGCTCTTGCGCCCTGCCCGTACGGCACGAAGAGCAGCTTCATTCACAATGTTGGCCAGCTCTGCGCCGGAGGCACCGGAGGCCATGCGTGCCACGGTGTTGAAGTCCACACCCGGGGCGATCTTCACCTTTTTGGCGTGTACCTTCAAAATTTCTTCGCGGCCCTTCAGGTCGGGCAGCTCCACGGGCACACGGCGGTCAAACCGGCCGGGACGGGTCAGGGCAGGGTCGAGGGAATCCGGGCGGTTGGTAGCCGCCAGAATAATGACACCGGTGTTGCCCTCAAAGCCGTCCATCTCGGTAAGCAGCTGGTTCAGGGTCTGCTCGCGCTCATCGTTGCCGCCAAACTGGCCGCTGTTGCGCTTCTGGCCAATGGCGTCGATTTCATCAATGAATACGATGCAGGGTGCTTTTTCTTTGGCCTGCTTGAACAGGTCACGCACCTTGGAGGCACCCATGCCCACGAACATCTCCACGAACTCCGAGCCGGAGATGGAGAAGAAGGGCACGTTGGATTCGCCTGCCACGGCCTTGGCCAGCATGGTCTTGCCGGTGCCCGGAGGGCCTACCAGCAGAATGCCCTTGGGCATGGAGGCGCCGATCTCCTCGTACTGCTTGGGGTCGTGCAGATAATTGACGATCTCCTGCAGGTTCTCCTTGGCTTCGTCCTCACCGGCCACATCCGCAAAGCGGATGCCGTGGGTGGACTGCACATACACCTTTGCGTTGGATTTGCCCGCGCCGCCAAACATCATGGAGCCCGGGCCGCCGCCTGCTTTTTCCATCAGCTTTTTGTTCATCTGGTTGCCGATGAAGCTGAACAGCAGGATGGGCAGCACGAACCACAGCAGAAAGCTGAGCACCGGCGAACCCTGCTCCACGATCTCGCTGGAGAACTGTGCACCTGCGTCGTACAGGCGCTCGGTCAGACTGGGGTCGTTCATCAGGCCGGTCTTGTAGATCTGCTTGTTGTCCTTATCCGTAAAAATGATCTGGTTGGACTGGATATCCACCTTGCCGATGTTTTCCTGCTCGGTCATGCTCATAAAGGTGCCGTAGTCTACCTCCTGCACCTGACGCTCGGCCAGCCACGGCATGACCACAAGGTTGATGACCAGCAGCACCAGCAACACGATGGCATAGTAGATAGCCAGCGGCTTTTTGGATGGCTTGACTTCTTTCATGGGATGTTCCTCCTTCTATATAAAGTGGGCTTCCACCCGTTTGCTGCGTCCAGTATACCACACCTTACCGCCTAGCAACAGCGCAGCGAGGGCAACTTTGCAAAAACTTAGCAGTTTCTTAACAAAGAGGGCTAAAGCCGCTCAGTTACCATATTATAGGTGCGCAAAGGGCTTGCCGGATGAGGGGGCAGGGGAGCAACGACCTCAATTTTGCATGATTTACCCCATGGTATTGTGAAATGCTTTCATCTTTATCCTGAACGAAACTTCTTGACACTTTCTGGCAGTCGTGCTAAAATTATCTCACTTTCAACAAAGTGCAAATGCGTTGACAGGGATAAAACGATCTTTCTTCTGCGTGCAGAGAGCCGCCGGGTGGTGCAAGGCGGGTGCAGAGAACTTCGGATACTGGCCCCCGAGCGGCAGAACTGAACGGACAAGTAGGTTCTGACGGATGCCCACCGTTACAAGGGCAGCGATTCGCTGTTTTGGCCGATCGTGCAAAGTGGCTGTACCTGACCGTGCAGCAAGGAGAGTGGTACCACGGGTGCCCTGTAAAAGCAATTTACAGGCTCTCGTCTCTCAAGGTTTTCGCCTTGAAAGACGGGAGCCTTTTTGTATGCGGATACCCCTTCAGGCATCGCTACGCGATGCCAGCTCCCCCAAGGGGGCGCCTTTGGGCAATGCCGCAAACTTTACCGCATTCCGGAAAGCCGTCCCCTTGGGGAAGGTGGATGCGAGTGAAACGAGCAGACGGAAGGGGTGCATTTTTATGCACCACAACATCAGGAGGACAACAGGATGATGGACGCTACCAAGTACGCACCGGGGTACTATCCGGTACCCGCCGGTTATGACAGCTGGGTAAAAAAAGACCATATTGAAAAGGCTCCCGCATGGTGCAGCGTGGATCTGCGGGACGGCAATCAGGCGCTGATCGTGCCCATGAGCCTTGCAGAAAAGCTGGAGTTCTTCCAGATGCTGGTGAAGATCGGCTTCAAGGAAATCGAGGTGGGCTTCCCCGCCGCCAGTGAGACCGAGTACGAGTTCCTGCGCACCCTGATCGAAAAGAATATGATTCCCGCCGATGTCACCGTGCAGGTGCTGACCCAGTGCCGCGACCACATCATCCGCCGCACCTTCGAGGCCGTCAAGGGCGCACCCCGGGCGGTGATCCATTTCTACAACTCCACCTCCGTGGCACAGCGGGAGCAGGTGTTCCACAAGTCCAAAGAGGAGATCAAGCAGATCGCCGTGGACGGTGCAAAGCTGGTCAAGCAGCTCAGCGAGGAGTACGAGGGCAACTTCCTGTTTGAGTACAGCCCCGAAAGCTTTACCGGCACCGAGGTGGATTACGCCGTAGAGGTGTGCAACGCCGTGCTGGATATCATGCAGCCCACCCCGGAGCGCCCCATGATTATCAACCTGCCGGTGACCGTGGAGATGAGCATGCCCCATGTGTACGCCAACCAGATCGAGTACTGCGACAAGCACCTGAAGTACCGCGACAGCGTGATCATCTCCACCCATCCCCACAACGACCGCGGCACTGGCGTAGCCTGCGCAGAGTTGGCAGTGCTGGCGGGCGCACAGCGCGTGGAGTGCTGCCTGTTTGGCAACGGCGAGCGCACCGGCAATGTGGACGCCGTAACGCTGGCCATGAATATGTACAGCCACGGCGTAGACCCCAAGCTGGACTTCTCGGATATGCCCGCCATCTGCGCCACCTACGAGCGGGTGACCCGGATGCACATCTACGAGCGCACCCCCTACGCCGGGCAGCTGGTGTTTGCCGCCTTCTCCGGTAGCCATCAGGACGCCATTGCCAAGGGCATGGCGTACCGCAAGCAGACCGGCGAACACCGCTGGACCTGTCCCTACATCCCGGTGGACCCCCACGACATCGGCCGCACCTACGATGCCGACGTTATCCGCATCAACAGCCAAAGCGGCAAGGGCGGCATCGGTTTTGTACTGGAACAGAACTACGGCTACAATCTGTCCCCCAAGATGCGGGAGGCGCTGGGCTACAAGGTCAAGAGCGTGTCCGACCACAGCCACAAGGAGCTGAGCGCTGCCGAGGTGCTGCACATCTTCGAGGATACCTACCTCAACCGTGCAAAGCCGCTGAATGTGGTGGAAGCCCACTTTGCGCAGGTAAACGGCATTACCGCCACAGTCACGCTGGAGCTGAACGGCCAGCGCAAGGTGGTCACCTCGGTGGGCAACGGCCGTCTGGATGCCGTAGCCAACGCCATCCAGAGCGCCACCGGCATGGACTTCCATCTGGAAAACTACTCTGAGCACAGTCTGGACGAGGGCTCCACCTCCCGCGCAGCCTCCTATGTGGGGCTTGTCTGGGGAGACAACACGGTCACATGGGGTGCCGGTACCGACACCGACATTATCGTGGCCGGTATCCGCGCCCTTGTCAGCGCAATCAACAATCGATAAAAAGGAGAAAACTACCATGGGAATGACCCTGACGCAGAAGATCCTTGCCGCACACGCCGGACTGCCGGAGGTCAAGGCAGGCCAGCTGATCAACGCAAAGTTGGACATTGTGCTGGGCAACGATATCACCACCCCGGTGGCCATCAACGAGTTTGAACGCGCCGGTTTTAACCGCGTGTTTGATAAAGAGCATATCGCTATCGTGCTGGATCACTTTGTACCCAATAAGGATATCAAGAGCGCTACCCAGTCCAAGCAGTGCCGAGAGTTCGCCAATAAGTACGATATCCTCAACTTCTACGATGTCGGTCAGATGGGCATTGAGCACGCGCTGCTGCCGGAAAAAGGCATCGTCACTGCCGGTGACTGCGTGATCGGCGCGGACAGCCACACCTGCACCTATGGTGCGCTGGGTGCCTTCTCCACCGGTGTAGGCTCTACCGATATGGCCGCTGGCATGGCTACCGGCATGGCATGGTTCAAGGTGCCCTCTGCCATCAAGTTCGTGCTTACCGGCAAGTTTAACCCCCGGGTGTCCGGCAAGGACCTGATTTTGCATATCATCGGCATGATCGGTGTGGACGGCGCACTGTATAAGTCTATGGAGTTCACCGGCCCGGGCGTGGCAGGCCTTACCATGGACGACCGCCTGTGCATCTGCAATATGGCGATTGAGGCCGGTGCCAAGAACGGCATCTTCCCGGTGGACGAGGTGACCAAGGCTTATCTTGCAGGCCGCAGCCAGCGCCCGCCGGTGTTCTACGAAGCTGACCCCGATGCCGTGTATGAAAAGACCATCGAGATCGACCTCAGCGCACTGGAGCCCACCGTCAGCTACCCCCACCTGCCCGAGAATACCCATGTTGCCAGCGAGGGCAAGGACATCAAGATCGATCAGGTGGTCATCGGCAGCTGCACCAACGGCCGTCTGGAGGACATGGAAGCCGCCTACAACATCCTCAAGGGCAAGCACATCGCCAAGGGCGTGCGCGGCATCATCATCCCCGCCACCATGGCTGTTTATAAGGAGTGCATCCTGCGGGGCTGGACTACCGCCTTTATCGATGCGGGCTGCATCGTATCCACCCCCACCTGCGGCCCCTGTCTGGGCGGCTACATGGGCATTCTGGCAGCGGGCGAGCGCTGCGTTTCCACCACCAACCGCAACTTTGTGGGACGCATGGGTCATGTGGACAGTGAGGTCTATCTAGCTTCTCCCGCCACCGCCGCCGCCAGCGCCCTGACCGGCTACATCACCGACCCGCGCACGGTCTGACCCGAAAGGAGCATGAGCATGAACGCAAGAGGTTCTGTTTTCAAATACCCGGATAACGTGGATACCGATGTCATCATCCCGGCACGCCACCTGAACACGCAGGACGCCAAGGAGCTTGCCAGCCACTGCATGGAGGATATCGACAAGGACTTTGTGAACCGGGTGCAGCCCGGCGATATCATGGTGGGCGGCTGGAACTTTGGCTGCGGCTCCTCCCGCGAGCACGCACCCCTGTGCATCAAGACTGCCGGCATTGCGGTGGTTATTGCCAAAAGCTTTGCCCGTATCTTCTACCGCAACAGCATCAACATCGGCCTGCCCATCATGGAATGCCCGGAGGCTGTGGACGCCATTGAAGCAGGGGACACCGTTCAGGTAGATTTTGACACCGGCGTCATCACCGACGAGACCAACGGCAAGGTGTTCCACGCCGAGCCCTTCCCGCCCTTTATCCAGAACATCATCTCTGCCGGTGGCCTGATGAAGGCAATCCAGAAATAAGCCCCCTCAGCCTCACTTCGTTCGGCAGCTCCCCCAAGGGGGCGCCTTACAGCAATGCCGCAAACTTTCCCACTACCGCGAAAAGCCGTCCCCTTGGGGAAGGTGGCACGGCGTAAGCCGTGACGGAAGGGGTGGTTTGCAGGCGCTGCTAATTATTGTAAAAGGAGTACCTCATGGAAAAAAATATTGCTGTCATCTGGGGCGATTGCTCCAGCCCGGAGATCGTAAAGCAGACCCTCCGGGTGCTGGATAAGGTGGCTGAAAAGTACGGCCATACCTTCCACTACACCGCTGCCGCCATGGGCGGCGAGGCCATTGATAAATACGGCGACCCGCTGCCCCAGCACGAGCTGGACAAGTGTCTTGCCGCCGACAGCGTGCTGCTGGGCGCGGTAGGCGGCCCCAAATGGGAGGGCCTGCCCGGGGAGCAGCGGCCAGAAAAGGGCCTGCTGCGGCTGCGCGCCGGCATGGGGCTGTACGCCAACAACCGCCCCGCCAAGATCTGGCCGCAGCTGGCGCCTGCCAGCCCCTTAAAGCCCGAGATCGTGGCACAGGGCATTGACTTTATCATTGTGCGGGAGCTGATCGGTGGCGTGTACTTCGGCCAGCACCAGACCCACACGCTGGAAAACGGCGAAAAGCAGGCCGTGGACACCATGCCCTACGCAGAGCACGAGATCGAGCGCATTGGCCGCATCGGCTTCGAGACTGCCCGCAAGCGCCGCAAAAAGCTGTGCTGTGTGGACAAGGCCAACGTGCTGGACACCAGCCGCCTGTGGCGCACTGTGATGCACCGGCTGCAGGCCGAGTACCCGGACGTGGAGTACAGCGAGATGTTCGTGGACAACTGCGCTATGCAGATCGTGAAGAACCCTGCGCAGTTTGACGTGATCGTCACCGAGAATATGTTCGGCGACATCCTGTCGGACGAGGCTTCTATGATCACCGGTTCCATCGGTATGATCCCGTCCTCCAGCCTTGGCGACGGCACCCGGGGTCTGTACGAGCCCATCCACGGCTCTGCCCCGGACATTGCAGGCAAGGACATCGTAAACCCCACTGCCTGCATCCTGTCCGCCGCCATGATGCTGCGGTACTCCTTTGGCATGGCAGAGGAAGCCGATGCCATTGAGAACGCTGTGAGCCGTGTGCTGGACAAGGGTCTGCGCACAGCCGACAACATGAGCGATGGCTGCACCTGCCTTGGCTGCACCGCCATGGGCGATGCCATTCTGGCAGAGCTTTAAGCCGCAGCGCATCATTATTCAACGAAACAAGCCCGGAAGGTCTACCGACCTTCCGGGCTTGAATTTTTTATATTATTACAGCATCTTGGAGAGGAAGGCTTTCAGGCGGGGGTGCTTGGGGTTGGTGAACAGCTCCTGCGGCGGCTCATCCTCCTGAATCTTGCCATCGTCGATGAAGATGACCCGGTTGGACACCTCACGGGCAAAGCCCATTTCGTGGGTGACCACCAGCATGGTGATGCCGGTGTGTGCCAGCTCCTTCATCAGCTCCAGCACCTCGCCCACCATCTCGGGGTCAAGGGCGCTGGTGGGCTCGTCGAACAGGATCACGTCCGGGTCCATAGCCAGCGCGCGGGCGATGGCAATGCGCTGCTGCTGACCACCGGACAGGCTCTTGGGGTAGGCGTTGGCCTTGTCGGCCAGACCTACGCGGGCCAGCAGCTCGTCTGCGCGGGCAGAGATGGCCTCTTTGTCCTTCAGCTTCAGCAGGGTAGGTGCCAGCTCAAGGTTCTTTTTCACGGTCAGGTGGGGGAACAGGTTGAAGTGCTGGAACACCATGCCCATCTTCTGGCGCACGGGGTCGATGTGCGCTTCGTCCACCTCCACGCCTTCAAACTTGATAGAGCCGGAGGAGGGGGTCTCCAGCCGGTTCAGGCAGCGCAGAAAGGTGGACTTGCCGCAGCCGGAAGGGCCGATCAGGCAAACCACGTCGCCGCGGTAGATATCAAGGTCGATGCCCTTCAGCACATCCAGTGTGGGGTCGGCCTTTTTTGCGCCGCGCTTCTTTACGCCGCCGTAGGTCTTGGTCAGGCCGCGTACTTCCAAAATCTTATCGGTCACTTTGTGCCAGCCTCCTCTCAAACTTGCTCAGCAGCCATGTAAACAGCATAACAAGGATCAGGTAGATCAGTGCAACGCCCAGCAGGGGGAACATGGCTTCGTAGGTACGGTTCATAATGCCCTGTGCAGCATACAGCAGCTCCTTGCCGCCGATGGTGGTGATCAGGGAGGTATCCTTGAGCAGGACGATAAACTCGTTGCCCAGTGCAGGCAGCACCGCACGGATGGCCTGCGGGATGATGATGACCACCATGGTGGTCATGTAGTTCAGGCCAAGGCTGCGCCCGGCTTCCATCTGGCCGGGGTCCACAGCCATCAGGCCGCCGCGGATGATCTCGGACACATACGCGCCGGAGTTGATGCCCAAGGTCAGTGCACCCACCATGGTAAAGTTGCGGCTGTTGGAAAAAATGACCATGCTCATGATCAGCAGTTGCACCATCATAGGCGTGCCGCGGATGATGGTGGTGTACACCTGACACACCGCGTTAAAAAAGCCCAGCACCGCGTTTTTGTGGCCGGGGCGCTGCTGGTCGTGGGTCACGCGCACCAGCGCCACCACGCTGCCCAGCACCACGCCCAGCGCCAGCGCCAGTGCGGTGACCAGCAGGGTGGTGCCCACACCGTTGATGTACTGCATCCAGCGGTCCTTCAGTAGAAAGGCCTGATAAAACTTAAAAAAGAAATCCTGTCCAAAGCTTAGCTTTGTGCCGCTGTTGAGCAGCTCTTTGAGCAGTTCGTATTGCGCAGCCATTCACATCCTCGCTTTCTGTTTGTCAATAAATTGTAACCACTTTTTTCTAAAAAAAGAGGTGCCCCGGAGCGGGGCGCCTCCTTGGGTACGGGAATGGTACAGGGCACGCGGTTTAGTTGGCGTTGATGTACTTGTCCACGATGGCCTGCAGGGTGCCGTCAGCCTTCAGCTCCTCCAGAGCCTTGTTGACAGCGTCCTCCAGAGCAGAACCCTTTGCCATGCCGATGGCGTAATCTTCCTCGGCGTAGCTGGTATCCAGCACCTTCAGGCCGGGGTTGGCAGCCACGAACTCCTGTGCGGGAGCGTTGTCGATGACCACAGCGTCCACCTGACCATTGTTCAGGGCCTGCACAGCGGTCAGACCGTCGTCGTAAGCAACCACATTCTCATCACCGAAATCATCGGAGCAGTAAATGTAGCCGGTGGTGCCGCGCTGGGTGCCGATCTTCTTACCGGCCAGATCGTCGGGAGAAGCAATCTCGGAATCGTTGGGCACGATGATGGACTGGATGCCGGTGGCGTAGCTGTCGGAGAAGTCCATCACAGCCTTGCGCTCGTCGGTCACGGTAACGCCTGCCATCACGATGTCGGCCTTGCCCTGCTGCACGCTGAGCAGTGCGGCGTCAAAGTCCATATCATCGATCTGCAGCTCCAGACCCAGCTTCTCAGCAATGGCCTTGGCGGTGTCCACGTCGATGCCCTCAAACTCGCCGGCATCGGTGGTCATCTCGTACGGAGGGAAGGCGGCGTTGGTAGCCATGGTCAGCTTGCCGGCCTCTACGGTGGTCAGGTCAGCGGCAGCGGCAGAAGAAACAGCCTCGGAGGAAGCGGCAGAGCTTGCCACAGAAGAAGCAGCAGAGCTTGCGGAACCACCGCAGGCGGTCAGAGCCAGAGCAGCAACGGAAACAGCAGCGGCAGCCATGAAGCTGCGGCGAGAGATCTTTTTCATATTCAAACACTCCTCAATCTATGCAATATAGTTCGCTTTGCCCCGATGGGATGCGATTCATCGCGCTTTCGGGGAACGCACTTAGTATAGTTTGTACAAAACGAAAAGTCAATACTTGTGCATAATAATCCGTGAAATTGAAACGATTTTGCAAACATTTATGCAATAACGGAGAAAATATGTGAATATATGCAGTATAAACCGGCTTTTACAGGCTTCTTGCAAGCTCCTCCGCGCTGCGCTTAGGCACGCAGTAGTCGCGGTTTTCGTCCAGATAGTACTTTACACCGGTCTGCTCGGTCATGGGGACGATGCTGGCTTTGTGGGTGGGGTAGCCAAAAGCCACCATAAAGGCCAGCTTCTGCGGCTCCTCAATGCCCAGCAGCGCGGTCAGGGCGGGCTTATTGATCGCGCCCATGATGCAGCTGCCCACGCCCTTGTCCCATGCGGCAAGGGTCATGTTGGCAAGTGCAATGCCGGTGTCGGTGGCAAGGTCGCCGGGAATGGCGGTATCCTGCACCACAGCTGCATAAAAGGTGGGCAGCTCGTCCGCCTTGGGCGTGCCCTGCTCCGGCGGCAGATAGCCAGCCCATTTGACCAGCGGCTGTACCTTGGCCACCATCTCCGGGCTTTGCACCAGCACCAGACGCACCTCCTGCCGGTTTGCCCCGCAGGAGGACAGCCGCACGGCCTGTACGATATCATCCACCACATCCTGCGGCACGGCCTTTTGTGCAAACCGGCGGTAGGTGCGGCGGGTAGTCAGAAGTTCCATAACAGACATTATAAATCGCTCCTTTATCCGGTAAAATACAAAACGGAAAAAAACTATATAAAGTATAACAGATGCACCGGCGCACAGCAATGGCTGCGGCGTGGTTTTTTGCGGATACGGCGGCTGTATTGTAAAGGATAGTGACACTTATTCTTGTATCCTTGTATTTTTTTGGTGAATGTTTCCATGAAATACTTGACAATGGGGGGTAGGTAAAGGTATTATATAGGTGTAAACGCGTTACATGCAGTGTAAGGCGTGCTTGAAAGAAAGATTGTGAGGTTGATTATTATGTCTAATATCTCTCGTCGTCAGTTCCTGAAGGGCGCAGGTGTCGCTACTCTGGCTGTTGCTGCTGCTGGCGTGCTGGCTGGCTGCTCCAAGGAGGATGTTCCTGTGATTCCTGAAGTGACCACTCGTCCTGTGATGGTCATCTTTATGGCAGACAAAGGCAATGGCGAGACCGTGGTTGTGGGTGAGACTGCCAAGATTGATGTTCTGAAGACCGAGGACTCTGTGAAGGTTGCTGACATCGATAAGAAGCTGTTGCCCGAAGGTTACCATCTGGAGAACGAAAAGGCAGTCGTCGAGATTCGCAAGGATGCCTCTAAGGGCGAGCACATCATCGTCTTTGTGACTGATGTGACCTACACGCCTGCTACCAAGGAAGTTGATATTAAGGTGGCTATCACCAATCCGAAGGCTGGCGAAGCTGTCATGACTACTGTGAAGGCTAACGTTAAGAAGGATGCAACCACTATTTCCGCAGCTGAGATCACTCTGCCGGATGGCTTTACTTGGGCAGAGGGTACCGAGATGGATCGTCAGTACGATATCGCTACCTACGTTTTCCCCATTAAGCACATCGCTTGATTGTGCGCGTAGTAACTTAATAGGTTAATAAGCACTAAATGGGCATCTGCATTTGCAGATGCCCATTTTTAACGAAATGACGTATATAAGGGTTGAACCCTTGTTCTGCCACTTCTTCGGCAACGGGCAACCGCTTCCGTCAAAGCCTGCGGCTTTGCAAACCCTCTCAGGCTCACTGCGTTCGCAAGGCGAGATGACTGAGAGGGTCTTACTTTCTCTTCGGCAGCGGCACGCACAGCACCAGACTGATGCCGATGGCAAGCGCCACGGCGATTTTAAAGGTGCTGATGCCCTTGGCAAGGGCAAGGGTGTTTTCGTTCTGGATGAAATAGTAGGCGGTGTAGTAGATGCCTGCGCCCGGCACAAGCGGGAAAATGCCGGTCAGCAAAAACACCGTGACCGGCGTTTTTTGAGTAATGGCAAACACGCGGGTAAGGATGGTAAGCGGAATGACCGCCAGCAGGGAGGCCGTGGCGGCGTCTGCGCCCAGCAGGGTCAGCAACTCGTACCACAGCCAGCCCACAGCGCCTACCAGCGCGCAGTAGGGCAGACAGCGCCTGGGGCATGCAAACAGAATGGCAAAACTCAGCGTGCCTGCCGCGGCCAGAAAAAACTGCGCGGTCAGCTCGCCGATCTGTGCAGCTGTAAGGGACATCATACCACGACCACCCCCGTAAGTACCGTGTACAGCCGCAGCACAAGGCCGGTGCCTATGGCAATGCTGGCGGCAATGAGCAAAGCATCGATCATGCGGATGGTGCCGGAAAGGTAATCGCCCTGCACAAAGTCCCGGATGCCCATGGTAAAGGCGATGCCCGGGGTCAGGATCATCAGCGTGCCGATGATAGCGTGGCTGGCAGAGGTGTGCAGCAGATTGCACAGCAGAATGCACACCAGCGTGATCAGCGCGGCGGTGCTGATCTTCTGGAAGCCGCCGGGCACCTCATGCCGCCCGCACCACAGCAGATACCAGCTGGCCACCAGCCCCGCCCCGGCAGCTGCCAGTGCACTGCGCAGGTTGCCGCCGAACATCATGGCAAAGCAGAACGCCCCGCACAGCCCGGAAAGCAGCTGCACATGATCTTTGGGGAAGGGCAGCTGCCGCGCCAGCACCAGACGGCTCTCGGCTTCGTCCAAGGTCATCCCTGTCTGGGCGATCTGGCGGGAAAGCTCGTTCACCGCCGCCACCCGCCCCAGATGGGTGGTGCGCACCGGTACGTTGCGCACCTCGCTGATCTCGGCAGTGCCGGCACTGGCAAAAATGCCGTTGGTCAGCACATAAACGTGGAACTCCCGCAGATGGAAGCTGCGCGCCATGATCTCCATGGTCTGCTCCACCCGGAACACCTCCGCACCATTTTCCAGCAGGGTCTGCCCTGCGGCCATGATAAAATCCATGATGCGGCGGCGCAGCTCTTCATCGGGAAAATGGTCTCTGCTGTTCATTGCCTGCGCTCCTTGCAAAAGATGATACCCTATTTTATCATGTGCACCAGCCGCATACAAGGGCGTATAATAAAAAGCTCTGGAAACACCAGAGCTTTCTTGCGAAAAGGGTCGGAATATGTTATAATTGTCCTGTCGCTGAAAAGCGATCGAAAGGTACTGCACATACGGCAGGCGGTTGGCTCTCACTTCCGGAAGGAGGTGAGAACATGCCTATTACTTTGACATTCCACTTGTTTGGATTTACGTTTACGATCAAGGTAAGAAAGTAAAAACCGCCACCCCCCACAGGTGACGGTTTTTCTTTGGATAAAAGTTAAACTAAAAACCTAAAGGGCCAACCGCTTGTCGCAGTGCCTTTTGTAGTTATAGTATAACCCTTTTTGTGCGCATTGTCAAGCAAAACGGGCGCGGCAAAAGGCCGGAAGCCATATCCCTACCCAAAAACTTCGTTGAAGGTGTTGACAAATGCCGCCGATGGGTTTATTATAGTGTCAATATCACAAAAATGGCTGTGAAGAGAAGAGTAGGCCTTCGCATTGATCCTTACCAGAGAGCCCGGGCGGTGGAAAAGGGCAGGAAGCAGGAAGCTGAAAATGGTCTCGGAGCCGTGCGGACGAGGCGCAGGAGTGCTAAGCCCGCAACGGGATGCGCCCGTTACAGCGTCCGGCTGTAAGCAGTACACGCTGCCGCAGCATCGAGGCTGTATCCGTAAGGGTACAGTGAACCAAGGTGGTACCACGGAAGGATGTTCATGCCTCCGTCCTTGCAGAGTCTAAGGCTCGTAAGGACGGGGGCATTTTTTCATTCATCCGTTCAAGGCTGCGCGCGGAAAGGTGCCGTGCGGGCCGCAGTACATAATAGAGAACAATAGAGAGGGAACAAAACTATGATTACTCGTCGCGATTTTCTGAAAGTTACCGGTGTGGCAGCCGCAGCCGCTGCCCTGACTGCCTGCGGTGGTTCTTCTTCCACTGCTTCTTCCGCCGCTGCATCCGGCAGCGTGGCATCTTCTGCCGCTGCTAAGCTGGATAAGATCAAGGTGGCTGTGCCCAACGATACCACCAACGAGGCCCGTGCCCTGACCCTGCTGGAGAAGAACGGCTTCTTCAAGCTGAAGGCAGATGCCGGCCTGACCGCCACCAAGAATGACATCGAGGAGAACCCCCTGAACGTCACCGTGGACGAGGTGGAGGCCGCTCAGGTGCCCAACGTCCTGCAGGACGAGGACTACGCCGTCATCAACTCCAACTACGCCATCTCTGCCGGTCTGAACCCCATGACCGATGCACTGGCCATGGAGGACGGCTCTTCTGCTTACGTCAACATTCTGGTGTGCAAGGACGGCAATCAGGAGGAGCCTAAGATCAAGGCTCTGGCTGCTGCCCTGCAGAGCCAGAAGGTGAAGGACTTCATGGACGAGACCTACAAGGGCTCCGTGGTGTCCGTTGTGGAGAACCCCACCGACGGCTATGATTCCACTGTGGATTATGACGCTCTGAACGGCCAGACCGTCAGCTGCGCCGCTACTCCCGCTCCCCACTGCGAGGTGCTGGAGGTGTGCAAGGAGATCCTTGCCGCCAAGGGCATCACGCTGGACATCCAGGAGTACGACGACTATGTGATCCCCAACCAGATCGTCGAGGACGGTCAGGTAGACACCAACTACTTCCAGCATCAGCCGTATCTGGACAACTTCAACGCCGAAAAGGGTACCCATCTGGTATCTGTTGCCGGTATTCACGTAGAGCCCATGGGCGTCTACGGCGGCAAGCAGGACAGTCTGGCACCCATCGAGGGATAATCTACCATCGAGGGATAAGCTAAAGGAGCAATTTCTGTGATCGAACTCAAGTATCTTTCCAAGACCTTCCAGATGAAGGATGGCGCGGTGAAAGCGCTGCAGAACATCAACCTCACCATTCCCGATGGCTCCATCTACGGCATCATCGGTATGTCCGGTGCGGGCAAATCCACGCTGGTGCGCTGCATCAACCTGTTGGAACGCCCCACCGGCGGCAGCGTGGTGATCGACGGCGTGGCTATGGAGACCCTGTCTCCCGCCTCGCTGCGCAAGCGCCGTCGGGAGATCACCATGATCTTCCAGCAGTTCAACCTGCTTATGCAGCGCACCTGCCTGAAGAACGTCTGCTTCCCTATGGAGCTGGCAGGCGTAAAGAAGGCGGAGGCCGAAAAGCGCGCCATGGAACTGCTGGAGATGGTGGGTCTGCCGGATAAGGCCAACGCCTACCCGGCACAGCTGTCCGGCGGTCAGAAGCAGCGCATCGCCATTGCCCGCGCACTGGCCACCAACCCCAAGGTGCTGCTGTGCGACGAGGCTACCAGTGCGCTGGACCCCAACACCACCCACTCCATCCTGACCCTGATCAAGGATATCAACCGTAAGCTGGGCATCACCGTGGTGGTCATTACCCATCAGATGAGCGTGGTGGAGGAGATCTGCGACAGCGTGGCCATTCTGGACGGCGGTATGGTCGTGGAACAGGGCTCGGTACAGGAGATTTTTGCTAACCCCAAAACGGCGGCTGCCAAGCGTCTGGTGGCTCCCAACGGCGGCAGCGCAGCGCGGGATCTTTCCTGCTTTGCGCCGGATGACCATGTGGTGCGCGTTACCTTTAATGGTTCCTCCACTGCAAAGCCGCTGGTGGCAAGCCTTGCCGCCGAAAAGGGCATTCTGGTGTCGGTGCTCAGCGCCGATACCCGCGATCTGAGCGGCCAGTGCTACGGTTCCATGCTGCTCAAGCTGCCCGCAGAACTTGCGGTCGCACAGCAGGCTGTGGAGTATATGCGCAGCCAGTCCGGCGTAACGGTAGAGGAGGTGACCGGTATATGAATATCGCAGCTTACGGCTTTGCCATCTGGGAGACCTTTTATGTAACGGTGCTCTCCACCGCCTTTGCGCTGGTGTTGGGCCTGCCGCTGGGCGTGCTGCTGGTAGCCGGTGACAAGGATGGCATTCTGCCCCTGCCCGGCTGGCTGATGCATCTGATCAACATCGTCATCAACATCCTGCGCAGTGTGCCCTTCCTCATTCTGATGATTTGCGTGTTCCCGCTTACCCGCGCCATCGTGGGCACTACGGTGGGCACCAAGGCCACCATTGTTCCGCTGGTGGTCGCCGCCTTCCCCTTCGTGGCACGTCTGGTGGAGACCAGCCTGCGGGAGCTGGATGAGGGTGTGGTGGAAGCTGCCCAGAGCATGGGCGCTACCCCGTTTCAGATCATCACCAAGGTCATGATCCCGGAGTGCCTGCCCGGGTTGATCTCCAGCATGACCACCGCACTGACCACCATTCTGGGCTACTCCGCCATGTCCGGCGTCATCGGCGGCGGCGGTCTGGGCAAGATCGCCCTGTCCTACGGCTACTACCGCTACCAGACCGATATCATGATCGTCTGCGTGGTGCTGCTGGTGCTGATGGTGCAGGCGTTCCAGTCTGTGGGCACCCTGTGGGCCACCAAGAGCGATAAGCGCCTGCGGAAATAAGAAACTTTGAATTTTCGATTCCCCGCCGGAGGCAGCCCCTCCTGCGGGGAATCGTCCTTCCCGACCAAAAAACCAGCAAAGGAGTATGTTGTATGAACCGTGATACCATCTGCGTGCAGGGCGGCTACACCCCCGGCAATGGCGAGCCCCGTCAGATCCCCATCATTCAGTCCACCACCTTCAAGTACGCCACCAGCGAGGACATGGGCAAGCTGTTTGATCTGGAGGCAGACGGCTATTTCTATTCCCGCCTGCAGAACCCCACCTGCGACATGGTAGCCAAAAAGATCTGCGAGCTGGAAGGCGGCACCGCCGCTATGCTTACCTCCAGCGGACAGGCCGCAAACTTCTTTGCCCTGTTCAATATCTGCGAGGCAGGGGACCACATCGTGGCCTCCAGCACCATCTACGGCGGCACCTTCAACCTCATCTCGGTCACCATGGCTAAAATGGGTATCACCGCCACCTTCGTAGACCCCCTGTGCACCGAGGAGGAGCTGAATGCCGCCTTTCGACCCAATACCAAGGTGGTGTTCGGCGAGACCATCGCAAACCCCGCCCTGACCGTGCTGGACATTGAAAAGTTTGCCAAGGCCGCCCACGCCCACGGCGTGCCGCTGATGGTGGACAACACCTTCCCCACGCCGGTCAACTGCCGCCCCTTTGAGTGGGGCGCGGACATCGTGACCCACTCCACCACCAAGTACATGGACGGCCACGGCGCAGTGCTGGGCGGTGCTATCGTGGACGGCGGCAAGTTCGACTGGATGGCGCACGCCGAGAAGTTCCCGGGTCTGTGCACCCCGGACGACAGCTACCACGGCATCACCTATGCCGAGCGCTTCGGCAAGGAGGGGGCTTTCATCACCAAGGCCACCGCGCAGCTGATGCGGGACTTCGGCTCCATGCAGTCCCCCATGAACGCCTATATGCTGAACCTTGGTCTGGAAAGCCTGCACGTCCGGATGCAGCGCCACTGCGCCAACGGTATGGCGGTGGCACAGTTCTTGGAAAACCACCCCAAGGTGGCCTATGTGAACTACTGTGGGCTGGAAAGCAGCCCCTACCACGCACTGGCGCAGAAGTACCTGCCAAACGGCAGCTGCGGCGTGGTAAGCTTTGGTCTGGCCGGCGGACGTCAGGCCGCCAGCACCTTTATGAAGGAGCTGAAGCTTGCCGCTATTGAGACCCATGTGGCGGATGCCCGCACCTGCTGCCTGAACCCTGCCTCCAGCACCCACCGCCAGATGAACGACGAGCAGCTGGCTGCCGCCGGTGTGCCCGCTGAGCTGGTGCGCATGAGCTGCGGTCTGGAATCTGCCGAGGACCTTATCGCCGATATCGCGCAGGCACTGGATAAGGTATGAAAGGAGCAACCATCCTATGCCGCTGATCATCCCCAAGACCTTACCCGCCTTTGACGCCCTGTATGAAGAAAACGTCTTTGTCATGCACCGGGAGCGGGCGCTGGCGCAGCATATCCGTCCGCTGGAAATTCTGATCCTGAACCTGATGCCCACTAAGATCGCCACCGAGACCCAGATCGCCCGGCTGCTGGCCAACACCCCGCTGCAGGTGCACATGACCCTGCTGCAAACTGCCAGCCACTCTGCCACCCATGTGTCGGCTGCCCACCTTGAGGCCTTTTACAAGACCTTTGACGAGGTAAAGAACAACCGCTACGATGGCATGATCATCACCGGCGCGCCGGTGGAGACCATGGATTTTGAGCAGGTGGACTACTGGAACGAACTGTGCGAGATCATGGACTTCAGCGAAACGAACGTCTACTCCACCCTCCATGTCTGCTGGGGCGCACAGGCCGGGCTTTACTACCACTACGGCGTGCGCAAGCAGCTGCTGCCGGAAAAGATGTTCGGCGTGTTCGAGCACCGGGTCACCCGCCCGGCAAACCCGCTGGTGCGCGGTTTTGATGAGGTGTTCTACGCCCCCCACAGCCGCCACACCGGCATCTGCCGGGAGGATGTGGACAACTGCGCCGCACTGCGCATTCTGGCCGAGAGCGACGCCGCCGGACCCTTCCTCATGAGCACCGAGAACGGGCGGCAGATCTTTGTTACCGGTCACCCGGAGTACGATAAGTATACGCTGGATGCCGAGTATAAGCGGGACGTAGCCAAGGGCCTGCCCATCCATGTGCCCGTCAACTATTACCCGGATGACGACCCCGCAAAGCCGCCGCTGTTCCGCTGGCGCGCCCACGCCCACCTGCTGTATGAAAACTGGCTGAACTATTACGTCTACCAGAACACTCCCTATGATCTGGGAGATATCCAACGGGTAAAACACGAGAAATAAATAACAAAAAGGACTGCTGCGAAACAGCGTCAACGAAAAATGTAAAAAAGCTGAGCACCTGATCTTTCACAGGTGCTCAGCTTTTTTTACCCTTTTTTGAGAAGCTGTCTTGGAGCTTTCAATATTTTGAAGGTATGCTATTCTGCGGCAGCCCTCCGCCGGATGTTTTTACCCTCTGGGGTGGCCAGTATATGTCAGCGCTACGGTGTCGGGGCCGGTGTTGGCAGAGACCACGCCGCCCAGCTCAAACACGGCCAGCGGCGGCTTGCCAAAGGCCTTGCGGCAGGCCTTTTCCAGATCAGCGGCCTGCGGGATGTTGGTGTGGCCGATCATATACTCAAAATCCTCCACATCCCCGGCGCGCTTCTGGCACAGATCCACCATGGCGGGCACGACTTTTTCATCGCCGCGCACCTTGGCCTCTACCTTGGTCTTGCCGTCGATCAGGGTAATGATGGGGCGGATGCCCATCAGTTCGCCCATGACGGCTGCTGCGGCAGAGATGCGGCCGCTCTTTTTCATCTGCCTCAGGCTGTAAGGCCCCAGCACGACCTCCATGCAGTTCATCTGCTGTTCAAATTCGTGGATGACGTGGCGGATCTCTGCGCCGTTCTGCAGTTTGCGTGCCATCTCGCACAGATACCAGCCGAACACCATAGAATAGGTGTGGGGGTCCAGCAAGTGGATGTTCAGATGGTGCTCCGGGCGCTCCTCCCGCAACATCCCCTGTGCCATCAGGGCGTTGTTATAGGTGGAGGAACCGGATTTGTTGATGGGTACATGGATGACATCCGTGTAGCCCTCGTCCACATACTGGCAGTATTTTTCACAGAACTGGATGGGTGTGATGGCGGCGGTAGAGGGCACACCCTTTGCCGCGCGCATTTTATCGTAGAATTCGGTGTTGGTGCAGTCCACACGCTCAACGTAGTCCACATCATCCAGCAGGATGTGGAAGCTCATGATATCAATGCCGTACTTTTCGGCCATCTCCTGCGGGATATCGCAGGAGGAATCGGTCAGGATCGCGATTTTGCTCATAATTTCCCTCATTTCCATTCATAATCTCGTAGGTGGCCGTGGTCCAGCAGCTCCGGAAAATCCCACTGCCGCAGCACCTCGTACACGCCCACCGCCACGCTGTTGGAAAGGTTCAGGCTGCGGCAGGTGTCCCGCATGGGCATCCGAATGCAGTGCTCCTGATTTTCCGCAAGCAGTGCTTCCGGCAGGCCGGCATCCTCGCGCCCGAACACCAGATAAGCCCCGTCCGGGTACTGTACATCGGTGTAGCGCTGGGGTGCCTTGGTGGTAAAGTAATAGTAAGGGCCGTTGTTGCGGGCAAAAAAGTCCGCAAGGCCATCGTAGTAGGTAATGTCCAGATAGTGCCAGTAGTCCAGCCCGGCG
Organism: Faecalibacterium sp. IP-1-18; assembly: GCF_023347355.1. Classification (NCBI taxonomy): domain Bacteria; kingdom Bacillati; phylum Bacillota; class Clostridia; order Eubacteriales; family Oscillospiraceae; genus Faecalibacterium; species Faecalibacterium sp. IP-1-18. Next base: position 2,172,935 of record NZ_CP094472.1, on the reverse strand, counting down.
TGTTTGAGCTTTTTGTCGTCAATGGCAAAACCCATGGGGCCTACCAGATGCAGACGGCAGGCGGTGCAGGCACAGGTACGCGCCACGTTGCCGGTGTTCTGGGGGATGCGGGGCTCTACCAGAACGATATTCAAAGTTGGTTTGTCCATCATAAGATGCCCTCCGGTTCCTCCCGCAGGGGACACAGACGGGGCAGCAGCGGCTCGAACCACACGCCGAAGCGGGTGTCCTGCGTGTAGGGCGTGCCCTGAATAGCCAGCGAAACAAACTCTGCAGCGTTATCGGCAGCAGCGCTCAGGGCGTTGCCCTGCAGCAGCGAGCCGATGAGCACTGCGCCGTACAGATCCCCCGTGCCGGGGAAGCTGCGGCTGATATGCAGCTTTTTGATGACGAAGCGGTCTGCGCCGGTACCGGCACAGCCGATGTACTTGCCCAGCGGCAGGCCGGTGACCACCGCGTTGGGGGCCAGCGGCTGCAAAGCATCTGCAAGCGCCTGCGCGGCGGCATCGTCCAGCTGCTCGGTCACGGGCTGCTGCTGCAAAAGCAGCTGTGCTTCGGTGTAGTTGGGCAGGATCAGGTCTGCCGCGCGGCACAGATTGCGGATGCGCTCGATCAGCGCCGGGGTAACAGTGGAATAGGCCTTGCCGTTATCGCCCATCACGGGGTCCACCACCTTGTAGGCGGCAGGCCACAGGGCAAAGGCTTTTTCAGCCAGCGCTACCTGTGCTTCGCCGCCCAGATAGCCGGTATAGATACAATCAAATTGCAGTTCCAGCGCCTGATAGTGCTCCAGCGCGGCCATGCCGTAGGCGCTGCCGTCCATCCGGGCGGGGGTGCCCAGACCGCCGGTGTGGGTGGAAAGCACCACCGTGGGCAGCGCCACCGGCTGGAAGCCCATGACCGACAGCACGGGCAGGATCACTGCAAGGCTGCACCGGCCTATGCCGGACAGATCGTGGATGCAAAGGATCTTTTTTGGTTCAACGGGTTTTTGCAAATAGGAAAACCTCCTTGCTGAAAAGCCGCGCACAGCGGCTTATAAAAAGCATCATAGAACAGTATACCACAAATTGCTGCATAAAAAAAGCGTATACCAGATTCTTTTGCGGAAATAATAGCACTGCAAGCCCTGTCATGACAGGCCGAAAGGAGAAATTCAGGATGAAACAGCGAGAAAATTCCGCCGCAGGCATGGTGGTGGGCATGGCCGCCGGTGCAGTCCTTGGGGCTGCCGGTGCCATGATGGCTACCCAGAGCAAGCGCCAGATGCGCCGCAATGTGCGCAAGGTGATGAAGGGCGCGGAAAATGCAGTGATGCAGCTGGATAAGATGGCCGCCGACTTTGTGGAAAAGCATATCGACTGCTGAACAGCAAAAGCGCCGTCCCGGGTGGAACGGCGCTTTTGTTATCTTGCGTCTTATTTTACCCAGATGCACATCCGGGCGGTGGTGTTGATCTCGCCCAACAGGCTCAGATCCATCTGGATGTTGCAGGTCACGGTCAGCGCCTTATTCACATCGCTGCCGGTCAGCACCGAGGCAGGCAGGTTTTTGATGGTCAGGATGCCGTTGCCCTTTTCGATCTCGCCGGTCAGGGTGCCGGTGTAGGTCACATCGCCGATGGTCAGGCCGGTCAGACAGCCGGTCACATTGAGCTTGGTCACCTGCTTGACGGGCAGCATCAGGGTGTAGGTGCCGTTGGACTGGCGGGCAAGGGTAGCCTCGCGGTCAGAATCAATGCCGGAGTTAGCCATGGATTCCTTATCGGACTTTTCCTTCCAGAATTTGACCCCAACGGGGGTATTCGCGGCGGCAGAAGCGCCCAGTGTGAGCATACAGAACATCAGCAGCGTCAGCAGGGCAGCGCCGGTACGTTTTAAGGCGGTAGTCATGGTTTTATCCTTTCTGCCGCAGCTACGGCATGGTGAAACAGAGTATATAATGCTCCATAAGGTACTGATTTGTCAATACTAACATAGCATGACCGGAGGGCCTTGTCAATGCGCCTTGGCAGTCTTTCACAAAAATGTTTCGAATCCAACACAGAATGTGGAAAATGTGATAAAAAAGGACGCTGCGACAATGCAGCGTCCTTTTGGATGATTACGTTATAGCGGCTCAGACCTCAAAGTTGGGATCGTCCTTCAGCATGTGGATGTTGGACATAAAGGCGCTCTGCTCGGGGTCGGTGAACGTGGCGTCCTTCACATACTTGTTCAGCACAGCAGCGGTGCGCACGGGGTCGGCAATGGTACCGGCACCGCCGATGCAGCCGCCGGGGCAGCCCATGCCCTCCAGCAAGTAGCCGTTGTACTTACCGGCCTTGGCCAGCATCAGCAGCTTCTTGCAGTCGGCCAGACCCTGTGCGGAGGCGATCTTCACCTCCATGTCGGGACGCCATTCCTTGATCTTGTCGGCAACGGCCTTGGCCACGCCGCCGGACTGTGCAAAGCCGCGGCCGGCAGCAGAAGCGTAGCACAGATCCATCTCGGCGGGATCCACTTCCAGATTGTCCAGATCCAGGTCCTTTGCCTCAATGATACCGGCCAGCTCTTCAAAGGTCAGCACGAAGTCCACGTCGGAGCGGACGGTGCGGCGGGAGGCCTCCAGCTTCTTGGCGGCGCAGGGTCCGATGAAGCACATACGGGCATCGGGATCGGCCTGCTTCATCATGCGGGCGGTGAACACCATGGGAGTCATGGTCATGGAGATGTTCTTGGCAAGGCCGGGGAAGGCGGTCTTTGCCATCATGCTCCATGCCGGGCAGCAGGAGGTAGCCATGAAGTCCAGCTTCTCGGGCACTTCCTCAAGGAAGTCGTGTGCCTCGTCCACAGTGCACAGGTCGGCGCCGATGGCAACCTCCACCACGTCGCAGAAGCCGATGGCCTTCAGGGCGGACTTCAGCTTACCGGTGGAAGCCAGAGAGGGGAACTGGTTGATAAAGGCGGGAGCGACCAGCGCATAGATGCGGTCGCCGCGGTTGAAGCCCTGAATGAGCTGATAGATCTGACCCTTGTCGGCAATGGCACCGAAGGGGCAGTTTACCAGACACTGACCGCAGGACACGCACTTGCTGTAATCGATCTCGGCACGGCCCAGCTCGTCAGAGTGGATAGCGCCCATGCCGCAGGCAGCAGCGCAGGGACGCTCGGTCTTGACGATGGCGTTGTAGGGGCAGACGGTGACGCAGCGGCCGCACTTGATGCACTTGTCCTGATCGATGGTGGAGCGGCCGCTCTCCCAAGTAATGGCCTTCTTGGGGCACACTTCCATACAGGGGTGTGCAAGGCAGCCCTGACACAGGTCAGACACCTTGACCAGTTTTTCGGGGCAGCGGTTGCAGGCAAACTTGATCACGTTGACCAGCGGGGGATCATAGTACTTATCGGCGATGGAAGCATCCTCCAGACCGGAGACCACGCTGTTGTGCTCGTCCATGCGGCGGGTGGGCAGACCCATAGCCAGACGCACGCGTTCCTCAACGATGGCGCGCTCCAGGAAGATGTCCTTGCGCAGCTTGCCCTCCTCACCGGGGATGATGGTGTAGGGGATCTTGCGCATCAGGTGGTTGGCCTGCTCGCCCTTGACATTGGCGTAAGCCATGCGGGCGACCTCGGTAAACACCTGACGGCGGATCTGGATGACCGTAGTATTGATTCCTCTGAAACTCATTCCAATCTCTCCTTGCTCAGAAACAGCCAAAAAACGGAGCCGTCTGCCCTGTGTGCAGAGCATAAAAACGGCACTATACGGGCACGGATGGTACCGTGCTGGTTGCTTACAGCACGCCGGACCCGATAAATCCATCTTCATTTTAACATAAAGACGTGCGTATGGAAAGAGCAAAACACAAAATTTGTTAAAAATTTATTGTATTCATGCGGATGCACAGAATGTACAAGTAAAATGAAAAAATTTCAGCAAAGTGCTGCACGCACCCGCTCGCCATCGTAGCGGCCAAGCTTTACCCGCACGATCTGCCCGCTCTCGCAGCCGGGGGCAGAGACCACCACCGGAATGTACAGCCGGGTGTAGCCGGTGAACAGCGTACCGGACAGGGGCGTTTCCAGCAGCACCTCATCCTCGGTGCCCTCAAAGGCGGCCAGTGCCTCGCAGCGCACCTGCTCGGCTATGGCGTTCATGCGGCGGCTGCGCTCCTGCTTTTCCCGCTCGTGGATCTGATCCGGGAAATCATAAGCCGGGGTGCCGCTGCGGCGGGAGTAGGGGAACACATGCACTTTAAGGAAACCGATCTTTTTCAAAAATGCGCAGCTCTCCTCAAAGTCCTCTGTCGTCTCGCCGGGGAAGCCGCAGATGCAGTCGGTGGTAAAGCTGACCGGGCGGCTGCCGTAGGCGGCGCGGATCTGCTCTACCACCTGTGCGTACTCCTGCGCGGTGTACACCCGGCGCATCCGGCGCAGGGTGGCGGTGCAGCCGCTCTGCAAACTCAGGTGGAACTGGGGGCAAAGCTTGTCCACCGCTGCCAAGCGGGAGATGAATTCCGGGGTGAGCATATCGGGGTCAAGGCTGCCCAGACGAATGCGCTCGATGCCCGGCACCTGTGCGCACTTTTCCACCAGCTCCACAAGGTTTGTGCCGGTGTCCAGCCCGTAGCTGGGCAGGGAGATGGCGCTGAGCACCACCTCGCGGTAGCCCGCAGCGGCCAGCTGGTGCAGCTCGGCCAGAATGCTCTCCTCGGCGCGGCTGCGCACCGGCCCGCGGGCGCGGGGGATGACGCAGTAGGCGCACTGCCGGTTGCAGCCGTCCTCTACCTTGATAAAGGCGCGGGTGTGGGTCTCGAACCGTTCCACCGGCAGCTCCTCGAACTGCTCGCCGCGCTGGTGCGGGGCAATGGCTACGATGCGCTCGTGGCCGTCCAGCAGCTTTTGTACGTTCTCCAAGATGGCCTTGCGGTCGCCGTTGCCGCACACAAGGTCGGCCTCCATGAACTGTGCGGCCTCCTCCGGGAAGGCCTGCGGGTAGCAGCCGGTCAGCACCGTCACCGCACCGGGGTTTTCGCGCTTTTTGCGGCGCAGCCACTTGCGGCTCTTCTGGTCGCCGAAGTTGGTCACGGTGCAGCTGTTCACAATGAACACATCCGCTGCTTCGCCTTCCTGCGCAATGGTAAAGCCGTTGGCGCGGAACAGCTGTTCCAGCGCACCGGTCTCGTTCAGGTTGACCTTGCAGCCGAGGGTATAAAAACAAACTCGCATGGGGAACGATCCTTTCGATAAAAACGGGGGTGTTTTGCATTTCTTCTCATTATATAACAGAAGCCCACCGGGGTGCAAGACTGTTTTTGCACGGAGACACCGGTCTTTTGCAGTGCGTCAAAACAAAAAGGGACGCGAAAAATCTCGCGTCCCAAAGCTGCAGGAAGGAATGACGAGCCGTTAGCTGTTTTTCAGGGTAACGAACAGATAATCGGTCTCCTTGCCGTCCAGTGTATCGGTCTTGCGCTCAATGAAATCGACCTCGTACATAGACAGGGGAAGCTGACGTCTCACAAAAGCGTTGATGGCGTTCTCCTGGGCGTCCGGCTTCAGGCTGGCCACGACAGAAAACTGCTTGGTGTCCAGAGCCTTCTGGATATCTTTACCGATCACGGTAGCAGAGAACCGGACGGGCAGCATGAGCTGACCGGAGCAGCCGGTGAACAGGGCGGCACCTGCAACAGCAGCAGCGGACAGACCGGCGATCTTTATAAAGTTACGGCGAGAAAGATTCATAATGAGACCCTCCTTGTGATTGCATGATTGTATGAAACTGGGCTTGCTCCCTTCTGGGAACAGTTCAATTTTACAAGTTTTGCCGTGAAAAGTCAAGGGACAGGTACCAAAGTTAACAGAAAACGAACACAATATGAAAAATAGTACGGCAAAATTGACGAGCGGCATGCCTGAAAAGACCACTGCATACAGTAGCAGCAAGAGACTTCGCACGGGGAGGGACGGAAATGGAACGGAGAAATCTGGCGCTGCTGTGCGCGGGGGTGGTCTGCTTCTGGCTGTTTGCGCTGGCCTTCGGCACGGCGCAGGGCAGGGGACTGCGCATCCAACCGGCGGTGCAAACGCAGGCGGAACCGGCAGCACAGACCCTGACGGTCACCCCGCCGCAGCTTACCCTGCCCTGCCGCGCGGCGATCCTTATCGACCAGACCAGCGGCGCGGTGCTTTACGAGATGAACGCTGACCAGACCATGCCCATCGCCTCCATTACCAAGGTGATGACCCTGCTGCTCACCTTTGAGGCGGTGCACGCCGGGCGGCTGACCATGGACACCGCCGTGCCGGTTAGTGAGCACGCCTACCACATGGGCGGCAGTCAGATCTGGCTGGAGCCCGGGGAGCAGTTCACGCTGGACGAGATGCTCAAGGCCATCTGTGTGTCCTCTGCCAACGATGCAGCAGTGGCGGTGGCAGAGCTTGTGGGCGGCAGCGAGCCTGCCTTTGTGCAGCAGATGAACGCCCGCGCCGCAGAGCTGGGCATGGAGCACACCACCTTCCGCAACGCCTGCGGGCTGGACACAGAAGGGCATCTTTCCACCGCAAGGGATGTAGCCATCATGAGCCGCACCATCCTGAACACCTGCCCGGAGGTGCTGCACTATACCGGCATCTGGACGGACACTTTGCGGGGCGGGCAGACCCAGCTGGTGAACACCAATAAGCTGCTGCGGCGTTACAACGGAATCACCGGGCTCAAGACCGGCACCACCGGCGGAGCGGGCGTGTGCATTACCGCCAGCGCCACCCGGGACGGGCTGAATCTCATCGCGGTGGTGCTGGGTGCACCCTCCAGCAAGGAACGGTTCGAAGCCGCCACCACCCTGCTGGACTACGGCTTTGCGGCCTACCGTGCCGCACCGGTGCCCCTGCCGCAGGAGCGCCCGCTGCAATTAAAGGTAAAGGGCAGCACCGAGGAGACCGTGCCGCTGGATTACGCCGCTCTGCCGCAGACCGCGTTGCTGCCCGCCGAAAGCGCCGGACAGCTGACCGTGCAGCTGGAACTGCCCGACACGCTGGAAGCCCCGGTGACCCGGGGGCAGACGGTGGGCAAGGCACAGTTGCTGTGCGGCGAAGCAGTACAGGGGGAGTACCCGGTGTGCGCCGCCGCCGATGCGCCTCGCATGGATTTTGACACCGCCTTGCAGCTGCTGTGGGACAGCCTGCGGGGGGCAGCAGCCTGACCCTGTGCCGAAAAAGGCGCTTCAGCGCACAAAAGTGCACCGGACGCCCGGCGGGACTGTTGGATACCTGAACAAATCTGGATGAAGAAACAAAAAAACACTATTAAAATTGTATGAAATCTAAGGAATTTGACCTTGACTTTACCCGGAGGGAACGGTACACTTATACCAAGATATTTCCTCGCAGGGCAAAGGCCCGGCAGATCGTTTGGAGGTTTTAATAAAATGAGTGTCGCACTGAACACGAAACACCTCTCCAGCTTCATCAGCGAAGAGGAATATGCAGCCATCTACCCGCAGGTAGAAGCCGCCCACAAGCAGCTGGAAGCCAAGAACGGCCCCGGCAGCGATTTTCTGGGCTGGATGACCCTGCCCCGGGATTACGACAAGGAAGAGTTCGCCCGCATCAAGGCAGCCGCTGCCAAGATCCGCGAGGACTCCGACGTTCTGGTGGTGGCCGGTATTGGCGGCAGCTATCTGGGCGCACGCGCTGTTGTGGAGGCCGTTAAGGGTATGTACCACAACGAGCTGGAGGATGGTCTGAAGATCTACTTCTGCGGCAACAGCATCAGCCCCACCTACCTGAACAATATCATCAGCCTGTGCAAGGGCAAGCGCTTCTCTATCAACGTCATCTCCAAGTCCGGCACCACCACCGAGACCTCTCTGGCCTTCCGTGTGCTGCGCGAGCTGCTGGAAAAGGAGATGGGCGTGGAGGAAGCCAACAAGCGCATCTACGCCACCACCGACCGTGCCAAGGGCACTTTGAAGCAGCTGGCTGACGCACAGGGCTGGCCTACCTTTGTAGTTCCCGATGATGTGGGCGGCCGCTACTCCGTGCTGAGCGCCGTGGGTCTGCTGCCCATCGCCGCTGCCGGCATCGACATCGACGCTCTGATGCAGGGCGCTGCCGATGCTATGGAGCGCTTCTCCGTGCTGAGCCCCGATAACGATGCTTACAAGTACGCCGCCATCCGCAACATCCTGTACCGCAAGGGCAAGGCTGTGGAGATCCTGGAGTGCTACGAGCCGGACTTCACCCTGATGAACGAGTGGTACAAGCAGCTGTTCGGCGAGAGCGAGGGCAAGGACAACAAGGGCCTGTTCCCCGCAAGCTGCATCTTCTCCACCGACCTGCACTCTATGGGTCAGTTCATTCAGGAAGGCGCCCGCATTATGTTCGAGACCATCGTGGACGTGAAGAAGCCCGCGCAGGATCTGTTCATCGACCAGCTGGAGGGCAACTTTGACGGCCTGAACTTCCTTGCAAACCAGAACATGAGCGTGGTCAACCGCAAGGCCATGGAGGGCACCATTCTGGCACACACCGACGGCGGCGTGCCCGAAGTGCTGATCGAGGTGGACGACCTGTCTGCTTATAATGTGGGCTACCTGATCTATTTCTTCTGGCGTGCCTGCGCCTGCAGCGGCTACCTGCTGAGCGTGAACCCCTTCAACCAGCCCGGCGTGGAAAGCTACAAGAAGAATATGTTTGCCCTGCTGGGCAAGCCCGGCTACGAGGGCCTGACCGCAGAGCTGGAAGCAAAGCTGAAGTAAAAGCCGAACGTAAAAAAAGATCTCCCGCCGCAAGGCGTGGAAAATACAGGAGGACTGAACTATGATTAAACTGATTGTTGGTACCAAGGGCTCCGGCAAGACCAAGGCTATGATCGACCAGATCAACGACGCGGTCAAGACCTCCAAAGGCAATGTTGTTGTTGTGGAAAAGGGCATGAAGCTCACCTACGACATCGCTCCTGCAGCACGTCTGATCGATCTGGACGAGTACAAGATCTCCGGCGGCGAAATGCTGTACGGCTTTGTGGCCGGCCTGATGGCAAGCAACTACGACATCACCGACCTGTACATTGACGGCATCCTGAAGGTGCTGGATCACGATATCAACCGTCTGGGCGTTGTGCTGGATGAGATGGCAGCCATTGCCGGCGACAGCGTGAAGGTCACCGTGACCGTCAGCGCAGACGAGGCCGCACTGCCCCACGATGTGAAGAAGTACCTGTAATTTGATAAAAGAACAGGGCTAAAAGCTTTTCCAACAGGCAGAAGACCGGAGAAAAATAAATTTTTTCGGTTTTCTGCCTGTTTTGGTGTTGACAAAGGGTTGCTTTGGCGCTATACTAACAAAGCAGCCTTTTCAGAGGTGTACTATGCAATTTGACCTGAGAAAGTTTATCACGACCGGCGTAAAACCGTACCATGCAGAGTTTCAGTGTGATTTATCTGCGTACGATTATGCCGGTGCAAGGATCCCGCAGCCGGTCACAGCCGTCTTTGACGCGCAGACCGATGGCGACGAGGTCCAGATAACATTGCGGGCAAAGGCATTGGTGCACGGAGAGTGCGCCCGCTGTTTGGACCCGGTCACCCGGGAAGAGACAGTCGATACGGAGTGGATCGTCAAGGAGCGGGATCTGGATGACCCGGATTTCGATCTTCCGCTGGATGAAAAAGGACACTTGGACGTGGACGAATGGCTCAATCAGGAGTTCATGTTCCAGATCCCCACGGTGCTGCTTTGCAGCCCCGACTGCGCCGGGCTTTGCCCGCAGTGCGGTAAGAAAAAGGCGGAATGCACCTGCCCACCGGCAGAGCAGACCGATGCCCCCGTAGACACTAGGCTCGCGATCCTTAAATCACTGCTGAACAGATAAACCCATCAAGGAGGTGCAAAAATATGGCAGTACCTAAGAGACATCTTTCCAAGGCCCGCCGCGACAAGCGTCGCAGCAATGTTTGGAAGCTGGAGGCCCCCGCACTGGTGAAGTGCAGCAACTGCGGCTCTCTGAAGCTCCCCCACCAGGCATGTGGCAACTGCGGTTACTACAAGGGCGAGGAAGTCATCAAGAAGGCCTAATTTGCGCGTAATTGGTGGCATAATGGTGTTATGTACAGAAGGGGAGGGCGCAAAGCCTTCCCCTTCTTGTTCTTTAGAGGAGGTGGATGCAGATGGCGATACGGATCGAGCAGGTAGATGCCGGCAGCGAAGCCGAAGCTCTTGGCCTTGCCCCCGGTGACGAGCTGCTGAGCGTGGACGACAACGAGCTGAACGACACGCTGGACTACGATTTTTATACCGACAGCAGCAGCTTCCACCTGAAAGCCCGGGTAGCAGACGGCATCCGGGAGTGGGAAGTACAGCGGCCGCAGCGCGGTCCCTTTGGCTGCGGGTTCAAGACCTATCTGGGCGATGCAAAGCATTCCTGCTCCAACCACTGTATGTTCTGCTTCATCGACCAGCTGCCCCCGGGCATGCGCGAGAGCCTGTATTTCAAGGATGATGACGAGCGGCTGAGCTTTTTGTTCGGCAACTACATCACCATGACCAATATGCAGGATCACGAGATCGACCGCATCATCAAGATGCACATCTCCCCTATCAATATCTCGGTGCACACAACCAACCCTCAGCTGCGGGTGCGGATGCTGGCCAATAAGCGCGGCGGCGAGGTGCTCAAGTACCTGCCCCGGCTGGTGGAGGGCGGCATTGCCGTCAACTGTCAGCTGGTGCTTTGCCGCGGCGTGAACGACGGCGACGAGCTGCGCCGCACCCTTGCCGACCTGCTGGAACTGACCCCCATGGTGCAAAGCATTGCTGCCGTGCCCTGCGGCATTACGGATTACCGCAAAAATCTGTACCCGCAGGTGCCCTACGATGCAAAGACCAGCGCCGAGGTCATCGACATTATGGAAGAGTTCGGCGATGAGTGCAAGCGCCGCCACGGCAAGCGCATCATCTACCCCAGCGATGAATGGTATCTCAAGGCAGGCCGTCCCATCCCTGCGCCGGAGTTCTACGAGGACTACGACCAGCTGGAAAACGGCGTGGGCATGATGCGCCTGTTCGAGGAAGAATTTCTGGCCGAGCTGGACAAGCCCCACCGGGTCTACGGCACCAAGGAGCTGGATGTGGTCACCGGCACCATGGCAGCGCCCCTCATCACACGCATGATGGAGGAGCTGCACCGCCAGTACCCCATGATCACCGTGCACGTCCACACCATCCAGAACCGCTTTTTCGGCGGCAATGTTGGGGTGACCGGCCTGATCACTGCCACCGATATCATTGCCCAGTGCGCAGGCAAACTTGCCACAAAAACGCTGGGCATCCCGGCTGTGATGCTGCGGGAGGAAAAAGATACCTTCCTTGACGATATCACGGTGGAGCAGCTGGGGCAGCAGCTGGGCGTAAAGGTGGAGGTTCTGCCCACAGCAGGCGGGGACGAAGCCCGCGCCCTGCTGCGCAGCGGCCTGCACATTGCCCGCAGAAGAAAGAGCGGCAGCTGATAACGCCATTTTTATTGTATTTTACCCCTTTTAAGAAAGGAGGAGACCCCATGAGCAAACCGATCGTAGCAGTGGTGGGCCGCCCCAACGTGGGCAAATCCACCCTGTTCAACAAGCTGTGCGGCCAGCGCCTTGCCATTGTGGAGGATACCCCGGGCATTACCCGCGACCGCATTTTTGCCAACTGCGAGTGGAACGGCCACGAGTTTTTGCTGGTGGACACCGGCGGCATTGAGCCCAAGGCCACCGAGGGCATTCTGGCCCATATGCGTGAGCAGGCACAGATCGCCATCGACACCGCCGACTGCATCATCATGGTCACGGACGTGCGCAACGGCCTGACCGCAGCCGACGAGGACGTGGCGCATATGCTGCGCCGCAGCCACAAGCCCATCATTCTTGCCGTGAACAAGTGCGACAAGGTGGGCGAAGCTCCCATGGAGCTGTACGAGTTCTACAACCTCGGCTTTGACGAGGTGATGCCCATTTCTTCCGTGCACGGTCACGGCACAGGCGACCTGCTGGATGCAGTGTGTGCACATCTGGACTTCAGTGAGACCGTGGTGGAGGAGGACCGCATCCCCGTTGCCATCATCGGCCGTCCCAACGTGGGCAAGTCCAGCCTGACCAACCGCATTCTAGGCGAGAACCGCATGATCGTGGCTAATGAAGCCGGCACCACCCGCGATGCCATCGACACCCCGGTGGACAACGCCTACGGCAAGTTCATCTTTACCGATACCGCCGGTCTGCGCAAGCGCAGCAACATCAGCGATGGTCTGGAGCGCTACATGGTGGTGCGCGCACTGGCTGCTGTAGAGCGCAGCCGCGTGGCGCTGATCCTTGTGGATGCCACTGTCGGTTTTACCGAGCAGGACAGCAAGGTGGCTGGCTACGCCCACGAGCAGGGCAAGGCCTGCATCATTGTGGTGAACAAGTGGGATGCCGTGGAAGGCAAGGAGACCAATACCATGGAACTGCAGCGCCGCGGCTATGCCGAGTGCTTCAGCTTTATGGGCTACGCACCCATCATCTTCATCTCTGCCCAGACCGGCTACAACGTGAACAAGCTGATGCAGCTGATCCGGGATGTGGACGCCGAGAACGGTGCCCGCGTACCCACCGGTGTGCTGAACGAGATGCTTGCCCGCGCTACCGCCCGGATGCAGCCCCCCAGCGACAAGGGCCGCCGCCTGAAGATCTACTACCTGACGCAGGTCTCTACCCGTCCCCCCACGTTCGTGGCCTTCGTGAACGCAAAGCACCTGTTCCACTTCAGCTATCAGCGGTATCTCATCAACCAGATCCGCGAAAACTTTGGTCTGGAGCATACGCCCATTCGTCTGGTCGTGCGGGAGCGCGGCTCCGGCGAGGTGGGTGCCAAGGACGTATAACACGTCAGGAGGGCTCAGATGATGGAATCTGTTCTCATCGCTGCGGTGTCCGCCGTGCAGGCATACCTGCTGGGCAGCATCGACACCGGTATCCTCGTCAGCAAGTTTTTGTACCACGATGATGTGCGCAAGTACGGCAGCGGCGCTGCCGGCATGACCAATATGCTGCGCACCTTCGGCAAAAAGGCAGCGGCACTTACCGCTTTCGGCGATGTGCTCAAGGGCGTGCTGGCTGTGTGCATCGGCCGCTGGCTGTTCACCCTGATGCCGGAGAGTACCACGCTCTCGCCGTATCTTGCGGTGTATCTTGCCGCCATCTTTGCCATTATCGGCCACTTGAAGCCCCTGTATTTCGGCTTTAAGGGCGGCAAGGGCGTACTGGTGGCGGGTGGTACCATTCTGGCCATCCAGCCGGTGCTGATCCCCTTTCTGGCGGTCATCTTTCTGGCCTGCCTGCTGCCCACGGGCATGGTATCGCTGGGCAGCGTGACCATGGCGGCACTCTACCCGGTGCTCACCATCTTGTACGGTGTGTTCCGGGGCTACTCCGCCGCCGATCTTACCGTGTGTGCCATCGGCTCGGTGATCATGGGCGCGATGGTCATTTATATGCACCGCTCCAACATCCAGCGCATCCGCGAGGGCAAGGAGTACCGCTTTGGCCGTCACGGCAAAAAGTAACAGAAAATAGTAAACCACCCCGCAGCAGCCGTTCACCGGCCGCTGCGGGGTGGTTTTTGTATATGCTTATTCCTTTGTCTCGGTCTCTTCCTCAGGCTTTGCTTCGGAATGCCGCCGACGGAACCAGTCGGCGGGGATGCCGCTCTGGGCGGGGGTAAGATCCGGCGCAGGATGACCGTCCGGCAGGTGTGCGCCAAAGGCCGGGACAAAGAAGAACTTGCGCACAATGAAGATCAGCGCAATCGCGCCAACGCTGAGCAGGTTCTCCACGGCGGAATCGTGTCCCACCACCAGATGGCGGGCAATGGCGTACAGCAGCACCTCAAGGCTGCTGCCGGGGCTGTGCTTGGCCAGCATCTTGATGAACTCAATGCCGATCACAATGTCCAAGCTGCGCTCCAGAAAGGTGCGGATCTCTGCCTCGTTGCCATCGAACAGCAGGCCGGGCATCCAGCGGATCAGGGGCACAACGCTGAGCAGCAGACCAATCAGCACCAGCCCGGATAACAGCACTTCCAGCAGACTGGAAGCCTGAATAATGCGGTTGCGCAGGGAGGTACGCCAGTGGCTTTCTACCGGGTGAGAGGGATGTTCCATAGTAAGACCTTCCTTTCGGCATTCTGCTGCATAAAGATCGACAAAATCCTGCCTTTATTGTAGCAGACGAGAGAAGGTCTGTCAATTTCAATCCACGATGGTGACGGTGGTCTGCGGGCCGACGGCCACATAGCCGGACTTTTTGATGCAGTCCTGCCCGGCGTCGGTATCCAGCCAGTCGTACAGACGGCGCTCCGGGCTGTCGGCGGCGGCATCTGGGTGGATGACGGCGTAGAAATCGTTGCACAGGGGGTAGCTGCCGTCGGCAAGAGTGTCGTTGCTGGGGGTCACACCGTCCACCGCCAGCAGCCGCAGCCCGGGCTTGGAATACATCTGGTCGATGTAGTAATACACGGAGAAACCGATGGCGTTGGCGCTGTTGTTGTAATCGGCAATGCTGTCCACCAGCTCGCCCATGGCGGCAGGTGCCAGCTCAGAGGGTGGGGTCATCAACTCTCCGCCCTGAATGAGCAGCTTTTTGAACAGGGTCTGGCTGCCGGAGTCCTCGCCGCGCTGGAAGGCAACGATTTCCTGATCCTTGCCGCCTACATCCTTCCAGTTGGTGATCTTCCCGGCGTAGATGTCCCGCAGCTGCTGCTGGCTAAGCGCCTGCACGGGGTTATCCTCGTTGACGATGAACACCAGCGCGTCCACCCCGATGGGTTTCTGCTCCAGCTCCACATTGGCCTTTTGCAGCTCTTCCTTTACATAGTCCGGCGCTTCGTACACCACCAGCATCCGGGTGGTGGTGTCGTACAGGCCAAAGTTTTCCCATGCGTAGGCGGTGGTGCTTACCGTAATGCTGCTGCGGGCTTCCTCCAAGTCCATGCCGGTGGTATCGGCCAGCATCTGCGCCATCAGCGGAATGCAGGCGGTGCTGCCGTCCAGCGGGGGAAACTCCGCTTCGGTCAGGAACGGCTCAGGCTGCTGCACAGTCGAGGACGCTGCAGAGGACGCGGGCGGCTCTGCGGCAGAGGAAGCGGTGCTGCCGGAGGGCGCATCCGTGCCCTTGCAGGCGGTCAGCACCCCGGCGGCGGAGCAGGCAGCTAGCCCCAGCAGAAAACTGCGGCGGGAAATTTTAGCGTTTTTCATAAGAAAGCCCTCCTAACTCAATAGCCATAACTCGGTACATCGTCCGCAGTGGCAGACGAGAAAATGCTCTGGCAGTACAGCCAGTTGCCGCTCGTGTCCATCCAGCCCACATAGAAGCCCCGCTGTGCGGCAAACACATGGTCGGGCAGGGCATTCAGACTGTTGGAATAGTACCCGGTGCAGCTGGAAAGTCCCTGCAGCACCACCTTGCCGTCTGCATTCAGCACATCGCATACGCTGCCGTAGGCGCTGCCCGCAGCGGCGCGGCTGCCGTAGAACATGGGTCTGCCGTCGGGGTCGGTGGTCAGGTAGTTGACGTAACTGTACTTGCCCTGCAGGGCGGTCAGGTCGCTGACAAGCCCCTGCGGGCCGTACAGCCGGGTGGCGGTGGTCTCGTAGCGGTCGTTATCCTGCAATTCCAGCCAGACGTAGCCGGTGCCGCAGTTGCTCATCCGTACTCGCTGCTGGTGCTCCACCGGTTCTACGGTGGTGTCGGTCAGCAGCTTGCCGTTGTCCTTACTGTACACCCGCAGACTGCCGTCCAGCGCGTAGACGGCTACGGTGTTGTCGGTGGCGTCCACATCGTACAGCGGGGTCTTTGCGCCTGTCTCCAAATCATAGAGTTCGTAGCCATGGCCCTCGCCGCTGTGCCATGTTACCACATAGCCCGGGAAATACTGGCTGGGCTGCTCGTCAAAGGTGGAGATCAGTCCGCGGTCCTCTGTGGTCATGTCCCGCAGTTCGTACCGGCCGTCACTGGTGGAAAAGCTGGCAAGACCACCCGGATAGACCTGCAAAAAGCCCGTGTACTGCTCGCCGGTCTGGGTGTTGTACAGGATTTGGTCGGTGGTTTCCTCTCCGGTGGCAACGTCCAGCTTCACCCAGTCGCTCAGGGTGTCGCTGTCGTAGAAAAGGCGGTATGCCGAGGCGGCCTCGGCGCGGTAGACGGGGGTGCCGTCCTTCTCCTGCACCACCACCCAGCGGTTCTGCTGGTAGTCGGTATCCCAGTCGTAATCGTCCAGTCCCTCCGGGCGGGCGTAGCAGCTGAACACCAGCTTATCGCCGCATAGGGTGCAGCTGTATGCACCTTCCGGTACCGGCAGCGCTGCGCCGGTGGCAAGGTCGATGACCTGACAGGTGCCATAACCGGACTCCGGGACGTATCCGCCATCGATCAGGCGGCTCTCCTGCAGCACCAGCAGGCCGTTTTGCAGGGTGGCGCTCTGCTCGCCCTCAAAGGACATTACTTCGGTGCCGGTCTTGTCGTACAGGGCGGTGCGGCGTCCGCCCCGGCCGGTGGGGTCGGACCAACTGCGCAGCCAGTAGTCTGCGGTGCCGGTGACACTGTCCTCCACCAGCGAGACGTTCTCACTGCGGGTAGACTGGTGCAGCGGGGTGCTGCCGCACAGGATGGTGGTGCTGCTTCCGGAACGGCTGTCGCAGTACAGCACCCGCAAACGGCTATCGTTCAGCACGGCAGGGTCGTACAGGGGCTTGCCGCTGTCGTCCGTGGGCACAGAAACGGCAGAGCTGGCAGCGCCCGGCACGCCGGTGGCGGGCGGCAGCAGGGCGCAGCCGCAGCCTAAAGTAAGGGCAAGGGCAGCGCAGACCGCCCCGCAGCCGATACGCAAGACAACACGCTTCATAAAAAACACTCCTTTGCAAAAACAGGGAGGAAAATTTTTCCGTTCACTCAGAATACGAAGCAGCCGCATTTTTCATTGCAGGTCTTGCAGAAAAATGCGGCTAAAAACGGTTACAATTGCATTACAGCTGCGCCGGGGCATGGGACGCTTCTGCCTTGTCCATCTGCTCCAGCTGCCGCAGAAAGGCCAGCAAAAAGGGTAGAGAAATGAAGCAGGTGAGCGTATCCGCAATGGGCTGACAAAGCTCCACGCCCACAAGCCCCAGCACCCGGGGAAGTACAAGAATCAACGGGATAAAGCACACGCCCTGCCGGCAGCAGGCCAGAAAGGTGGCACGCCCGGCCTTGCCCACGCTCTGGAAGGTCATGTTGGTCACCACGATCACCGGCTGCAGAAGGATGGCAAAGCACTGGTAGCGGAAGGCGGGCAGCGCCACGGCGGTGACCGCCGGGTCATCCCGGAACAGGCGGATCAGGTTTTCATCGTTCCGCCAGCACACCGCGATCAGCACCACCAGCAGCGCAAAGGCGGCTTTCAGGGTAAAGACGGCGGCCTGCCGCACTCGGTGGTATTTGCGGGCGCCGTAGTTGAAGGACGCCACCGGCTGCAAGCCCTGTCCCACGCCGATGGCCACTGAGAGGATGAACATAAAAATGCGGGACACAATGCTCATGCCCGCCACGGCGGCATCGCCGTAGCTGCGGGCGGCAATGTTCAGCAGCATCCCGCCGATGCTGTTCAGCCCCTGACGGCCAAAGCTGGGCGCGCCGCCTGCAAGGATCTGCAAAAACTCGCGCGGCTCCCGGGTGACGGCAGAAAGCCGGAACTGGCTGACCGTTTTGCCCCGCAGGAACATATACAGCAGAATGCCAAAGCTGATGGTCTGACTGAGGGCAGTGGCGATCCCGGCACCGGCAGTGCCCAGCCCTAAAGCGAACATGAACAGCGGGTCCAGTGCAATGTTCAGCAGTCCGCCGGTGACCAGCCCGACCATGGCAAGGTTTGCTTTGCCCTCATACCGCAGGATGTTGTTCATCACCAGACTGGAGATCATCAGCGGTGCGGCAAGCAGGATGGGCCGGGCGTAGGCGCAGGCGTGGGGCAGAATGGTTTTGGTACTGCCCAGCAGCATCATAAAGTCCGGCAGGGTGGCAAGGCCGACCACCGCCAGCACTACGCCAAAGGCCAGCGCCGTAAAAAAGCTGGTGGAAGCAAAGCGGGTGGCGGCGTGGGTATCCTGACTGCCCAAGCGGCGGCTGATGATGGTGCCGGAGCCGTGCCCCAGCATAAAGCCCAGCGCCTGAATGATGGCCATCAGGCTGGAAACGACACCCACCGCGCCGGAAGCGCTGGTGGAGATGCGCCCTACAAAAAAGGTATCGGCCAGATTGTAGATGCTGGTGATCAGCATACTCAAAATCGTGGGCGCGGCAAGGCTGAGGATCAGCCGGGGGATCGGAGTCTCGGTCATTTTATGATACTGCACCGCAGTGCGGTCCTGCTGGGTCATGGGAAAATATCCTCCTTCAAAAACGAGAAAGCCGCCCCTTCCAGAGCGGCAGATAGTCCTGATGAAAACAGTATAACGCAGTTGCGACAAAATGTCGAGAGGGAGTAAAAACGGCCTTTCGCCCCTGCGAAGGGGCGAAAAAGCAGGCGAAAACAGGATGGATTCTATATAAAGTGCTAAAGAATTGTCGAATTGCTTGTGAAAAATCACGATATGTGGTATTCTTTATAAGAAGGAATTGGAAAAATCTGTGCATTTTATGATTGGGAGGGATTTGTACATGAAATCCGTAGCACAAACTGTGATCGAGGCCGACCGCTTTTATACCATTGCCGCTCACACCGGCAATGTCATTCAGGCAGTGGAGGGCAGCAAGGACGGCGGCACTGTCCGTCTGGGCAAGTATGACCACAAGCCCGAACAGGAGTGGAGCTTTGTCCGCGAGGGCGATGGTGTGTACCGCATCCGCAACCGTGCCTCCGGCAAGCTGCTGGATCTGACCATGACCGGCACTGCCAACGGCACATGGCTGCACCTGTGGGAGGACGTGGGCGGCACGTCCCAGATGTGGAAGGTAGAGCACACCCCGGAGGGCACTGTGCGTCTGCGCTCCTCTTGGGCAGGCGGCAAGTGCGTGGACACCGTGGGTATCGGTGCCGAGGTGGGCGCTGTGCTGCAGATCTGGCAGGAAGTGCCCGGCGGTGGCGACCAGCTGTGGGTCATCTCTGAGGTAAAGGACCGCGTAAAGCGTGCTGCTAAGGTCGAGGAAGCACCTGCACCCGCTGCTGAGACTACGGCAGCACAGGCCAAGGAAACCACTTCTGCCCAGAAGCCCGCAGCCCGCAAGCCCCGCACCGCCAAGAAGGTGGAGGAGAAGCCCGCTGCTCCCACCGCAAAGGCCGCAGAACCGGTCAAGGCAGAAAAGCCCGCTGCGAAGAAGGCTGCTAAGGCAAAGGCTGAGCCTGCTGCCCCCGCCGCAGAGGTGAAGGCAGCTCCCGCCGTGGAGACCAAGACCGAGACTGCTGTCCCTGCAACTAAGGCCGCACCTGCTGCGGAAGCTAAGACTGCCCCCGCCGCTGCAAAGCCCAAGGCAAAGCGTGCACCCTGCAAAAAGACCGTAAAGAAGTAAAAAAACTTTTAAACAGCAAAAAAATCGGACAGAGTGCGATCTGTCCGATTTTTTGCGTTTATAGAAGCTTTTTATGCAGCAGGGGAGGTGACAGCATCATCGCTCTGGGCAGCGGTCTGCACGAACTGCACGATGCTCTCGATGGTCTTGCGCAGCTGCACAAGGCTTTCCACGTCAGAGTCCTGCATCCGGGAGGTGGGAGCGGTCACCACGGTCTGGGCGGCAGTCACCGTGCCGGTCAGCTCTGCATGGATGTGGTGGGCGAGCACGTCCAGCAGGATGTGCACCTTGGGGGACAGGGTCTTGAGCAGACCCTGCTTTTCGATGCCCAGAATCAGCTGCGGCGCGTCCTCCCCGGCGGTGAGGTTCGGCAGCTGAAGGTAGAGGTAGCCTTCCTTGGCGTTGGCGGGCTGCACGGTTTTTAGCTGCTTGAGATCCAGCTGGAAGTCATTCACCTGCTGCAAGCCGGTGGCGGCGGGGTCTACCCCCAGCAGGGTAGCCAGCTGGTTTTGGGAAATGTAGCTGCCCAGCGACCAGCCCGGCAGCAGCAGGCTTGCCAGCGGATACTCGGCCACGACCGTGCTGCGCAGCTTGTTGTACAGCTGTCCGGCATCGTACAGGGTCTCTTCCTCGCTGATGTACATCCGGGTCAGAGGGGCATCGTTGACGGTGCTGGTGCCCGTTGGGTACAGCGCAAGCTGCACCGCCCGGGGGGTGTACTGGCCGGTCAGGCTGCCGGTGGTGCCGCCGAACTTGTCCAGCAGGGCGTAAAGAGCAGGGGGCTCGGCCTCGGTGGAGGTGATGGTGTAGTCCAGCGCAAAGCTGGCACCGCTCTGGAATGCCTTGATCTTGCGGCTGACGAAGCTGTACAGCACCGCCGCAGCCACCGCGCACACCAGAACCAGACACAGCAGAACGATCAGCGCCGCCCGCAGACCGGTGTGCTTTTTGTGGGAAGATGCCATGGGAAACCTCTCCTTCCGGTAAAACGTATTTGTTCCAGCATAACGGAACTGCCCGCAAATGTCAAGCGCCGCAAACTGCGGACAAAACAAAAAACCTGAAACATTTCTGTTTCAGGTTTCTGGCGGAAAGATGGGGATTCGAACCCCAGAACGCTTTTGACACGTTACACGATTTCCAGTCGTGCGCCTTAGACCAACTCAGCCATCTTTCCACATCTTTTGTTCTGCCTTTGGGCGAGTGCCCTTGGCGCTCCACTATAATACCTGAAAGCAGGCTTTTTGTCAAGGATTTTTTTGAAAAAAATCAGACTTTTTTAAAAGTGACGAAAAAACGCGAGAAAGTATTCTGCCGCATGGACGGAAAGCACAAAAAGCCCTTGACGCACCCTTAAAATGGGTCTATATTGAGGGCAGAGAGCGCTGCGGCGGGTCATTTTGTGCCGCAGCGGCGGGAAATATAAGGAGGATGCTTTTATGACTTATCCTGAAGTGCTTGCCAATGCCCGTACCTGCATTGGTCAATACTGCAAGGCCTGCCCGGTGTGCAACGGCGTGGCCTGTAAAAACCAGATCCCCGGCCCGGGTGCCAAGGGCGTGGGCGATACCGCTATCCGCAATTATAATAAGTGGGCGGACATCCGGGTGAACATGGATACCCTGTGCCCCGGCGGTACACCGGACACTACGCTGGAGCTATTCGGCAAAAGCTTCCGCTATCCCTTCTTTGCGGGCCCCGTGGGTGCAGTGAACCTGCATTACTCTGATACCTACACCGACATGACCTATAATGATGTGCTGGTGCGTGCTTGTGCCGAAAACGGCATTGCTGCCTTTACCGGCGACGGCACCAACCCCACCGTGATGGAGATGGCTACCCGCGCCATCGGCGCTGCGGGCGGCTGCGGTGTGCCCACCATCAAGCCGTGGAACATCGACACCATCCGCGAGAAAATGGTACAGGCCAAGGCCAGCGGCTGTTTTGCCGTGGCTATGGACGTGGATGCAGCGGGTCTGCCTTTCCTGAAGAACATGACCCCGCCCGCCGGCAGCAAGAGCGTGGAGGAGCTGGCCGAGATCGTGCAGTTGGCAGAACGTCCCTTCATCGTCAAGGGCGTGATGACCGTCAAGGGCGCACTGAAGGCAAAGCAGGCCGGAGCCGCCGCCATCGTGGTGTCCAACCACGGCGGCCGTGTGCTGGACCAGTGCCCCGCTACCGCCGAGGTGCTGCCGGAGATCGCCGCAGCCCTCAAGGGCACCGGCGTAAAGGTACTGGTAGACGGCGGCATCCGCACCGGTGTGGATGTGTTCAAGGCGCTGGCGCTGGGTGCAGACGGCGTTTTGATCTGCCGTCCCTTTGTGACTGCTGTCTACGGCGGCGGCGCAGAGGGCGTGAAGTGCTACATCGATAAGCTTGCCGGGGAACTGGCCGACACCATGCAGATGTGCGGTGCCCATACGCTGGCTGAGATCACCCCGGATATGGTGCGGGTCTGAGGTTTCTATTATAAGTAACAAAAAGGAGATGCCCGGCAGGACATCTCCTTTTTTGTTACTTCAAAGTGCCGTCCAGCACCTGCTGGTAATACCACGGCTTCGGGGCGTGGAAGGTCTTGCCGCTGAGGAAGGCAAAGTCCGGCTGGGTGAAGCGGGGCATGGTTAGCTCCCATGCGCACAGCGCCTGATACTTCAGCTTCAGCTCCCGGTTGGCGCTGTTGTTGCCGTACTTGCTGTCGCCAAGGATGGGACAGCCGATGCTGGCCATGTGGGCGCGGATCTGGTGGGTGCGTCCGGTGATCAGCTGCACCTTCAGCAGGGCCAGACGGCCGGAGACGGCGATGGTCTCGTACCGTGTCTCCACCTCCTTGGCGCCGGGCTGCTTGTCCTCCACGATCTTCACGATGCCGCGGTCAGCGTCCTTGAGCAGATAGCCGCCCAAGGTGGCGTCCGGCGGCATGGGACGGCCAAAGGTGACGCAGAGGTAGGTCTTTTGCACCTCGCGGTTTTTGATGGCAGAAAGGAACAGCTCCTCAGCCTCCGGGGTCTTGGCAATGATCACAAGGCCGCTGGTGCCGGTGTCCAGCCGGTGGCACAAGGCGGGGGTGTACAGGTCGTTCTCCTTGTACTCGCCCTGCTTGTTCAGGTACAGCAGCGCACGGTTCAGCAGAGTATCGTCCTCCGGGCCGTCCACCGCAACGCCGGCGGGCTTGTTCACGATCAAAATCTGCGGGCAGTCGTACACCACCTGCGCCGGGGTGCGGGCGTTCTTCCACGCGGGGCCTTCTACCCGGCGGTCGGCGTCCAGAACGTCATCCAGAATGAATAGCTTGATCTCGTCGCCTGCCATCACGCGGGTGGAAAGCGGCTGCTTTTTGCCGTTCAGCTTGATCTTGTTTTCCCGCAGCGCCTTGTTCAGACGGCCGGGGGTCAGGGCGGGGTACTGTTGGGTCAGATAATTGTCCAGCCGGGTGGGGGCAAGACACTTTACTTTTAAAATTTTCACGGAATATTCCTTCCTTTTATGCTCAGAATGGACTTGATATCACTCTTTATTGTACCGAAAGCCGGACCGCACGTCAAGCACGGCGCGGCGCAAAGAAGCAGATTTCCGCGCAGGCTGGGGGCAAACCACCTTTTTTCGGAAAAAACGTTGACAAACGTTTTGGGTATGCTATAATTTAGCTGTACGCAAAGGGGCACTTCGCCTGCCTTGCGGAATGTAAAATTATGACAGATGGCAATGATGGGGTCAGAAATGCACACACCACCGTCCAGAGAGAGCGCCCACGGCTGTAAGGTGCTCCGGTCGGGATCATTTCGCGCCACCCCGGAGCTTCCGGCGAATGTAAACCGGACGCTGCGCAGCGTTAATGCGCCGAAAGCGGCAGGGGACAAGTGATCCTTTGCAATTTGGGTGGTACCACGGAGTTTGATGCACAAGCAGCCTTCGTCCCTTTTGGGATGAGGGCTGTTTTTTGTTTTTTCACCGTGCCGCCCCTCTGCCATAACAGCATAAAAACGGCGCATAAGCGCCAAAGACGATTGAGGAGAGAAAGATCTATGCAATGGACCGGTTTGAATGAACTGCGCGAAAAGTACCTGAGCTTCTTTGAAAGCAAGGGTCATCTGCGTCTGGACAGCTTCCCCCTGGTACCCAAGAACGACCCCAGCCTGCTGCTGATCAACAGCGGCATGGCTCCCATGAAGAAGTGGTTTCTGGCACAGGAGGAGCCGCCCCGTCATCGCGTGACCACCTGCCAGAAGTGCATCCGCACCCCGGATATCGAGCGCGTGGGCATCACTGCCCGCCACGGCACCTTCTTTGAGATGCTGGGCAACTTCTCCTTCCAGGATTACTTCAAGGACGAGGTCATCCCTTGGGCATGGGAGTTCCTGACCAGTGACGAGTGGATGGCTATCCCCAAGGACCGTCTGCACATCTCTGTGTACGAGGAGGACGACGAGGCCTACGATATCTGGACCAAGAAGGTTGGCATTGCCCCGGACCACATGGTACGTCTGGGCAAGGAGGACAACTTCTGGGAGCACGGCTCCGGCCCGTGCGGCCCCTGCTCCGAGATCTACTTTGACCGCGGCCCCGAGTACGGCTGCGGCAAACCGACCTGCGGCGTGGGCTGCGACTGCGACCGCTATATGGAAATCTGGAACCTCGTGTTCAGCCAGTTCGACGCCGACGGCAAGGGCCACTACGAGCGTCTGGCACGCCCCAACATTGATACCGGTATGGGCTTGGAGCGTCTGGCCTGCGTGATGCAGAACGTGGGCAACCTGTTCGAGGTGGATACCGTGCAGAGCGTGCTGCATCATGTGGAGCACATTGCAGGCAAGACCTACAAGCAGGACCCCAAGACCGATATCTCCATCCGCGTCATCACCGACCATATCCGCAGCTGCACCTTTATGGTGTCTGACGGCATCCTGCCCTCCAACGAGGGCCGCGGCTATGTGCTGCGCCGTCTGCTGCGCCGCGCTGCCCGCCACGGCCGGATGCTGGGCATCGACCACCCCTTCCTCGTGGATCTGGTGGAGACTGTCATCCAGTCCAGCGAGTCCGCTTACCCCGAGCTGCGCGAGCATGACGCCTATATCAAGAAGGTCATCGGCACCGAGGAAGCAAACTTTGCCCGCACCATCGATGCCGGCATGAACATCCTGAACAACATGATCGACCGTCTGGAGAAGGCACACCAGAAGCTGCTGAGCGGCATGGACGCCTTCAAGCTGAACGATACCTTCGGCTTCCCGCTGGATCTGACCAAGGAGATCGCCGCCGAGCAGGGTCTGGAGATCGACGAGGACGGCTTCCACGCAGAGATGAAGAAGCAGAAGGAGCGCGCCCGCGCTGAGCGTCTGAAGAAGAACATCTCCGGCTGGAGCGAGGATCTGTTCGGCGCACTGGAAGCCGAGCCCACCGTCTTTACCGGCTACGACACCCTGACCGACAAGGGCACTGTTGTGGCGCTGAGCGATGAAGAGACCCTGACCGATGCCATTGCCACCGATGAGGAGGCAAAGGACGGCGTGCTGGTGGTGCTGGATAAGACCCCCTTCTACGCTGAGATGGGCGGTCAGGCTGCCGACCACGGCGTGCTGAACGGTGCCGAGTGCAGCCTGCGTGTGCTGGACGTGAAAAAGACCCCCAAGGGCTACTACGTCCACACCTGCGTGCTGGAAAGCGGCATTGTGAAGGTGGGCGATGTGCTGACCGCACAGGTGGACAAGGGCTACCGCATGGCCATTGCCCGCAACCACACCGCTACCCACCTGCTGCAGGCTGCCCTGCGTGAGGTGCTGGGCGACCATGTGCATCAGGCTGGTTCCTATCAGGATGCCTCCATCACCCACTTCGACTTTACCCACTTCAGCGCCGTGACCCCCGAGGAGCTGGCACGGGTGCAGAAGATCGTCAACGATAAGATCTTTGACTCCATGAACGTCACCGTGCAGGAGATGCCGGTGGAGGAAGCCAAGAAGCTGGGCGCAATGGCTCTGTTTGGCGAAAAGTACGGCAAGGTGGTCCGCGTGGTGGATATCGAGGGCTGGTCTACCGAGTTCTGCGGCGGCACCCATGTCAAGAACACCGCCCAGATCGGCGGCTTCAAGATCGTCAGCGAGTCCTCTGTGGCTGCCGGCATCCGCCGTATCGAGGCTGTCACCGGCCGCAACCTGCTGATCCGTGCAAACCTGCAGGAGGCTATGCTGCATGATGTGGCCAACACCCTGAAGGCCAACAACGTGGCTGCTCTGCCCGCCCGCGCCGAGGCTGTGATGGCTGAGAATAAGGCCATGAGTCGCGAGCTGGAGGAGATGAAGGCCAAGATCGCCGCCTCCAAGGTGGACAGCCTGTTCGACAATGCTGAGGAAGCAGACGGCGTGAAGATCGCCTCTGCATACTTTACCGGTACCACCGGCGACACCCTGCGCGGCATGTGCGACAGCATCCGCGACAAGGCCGTGAACCCCGTGGTGGCTGTTCTGGTGGGCAAGGCTGAGGATAAGATCACCATGGCTGTTACCGTGAATAAGCTGGCACAGGAAAAGGGCCTGAAGGCCGGTGTGCTGGTCAAGGAGTTGTCTGCTATTGCCGGCGGCAAGGGCGGCGGCAAGCCGGACTTTGCAATGGCCGGTCTGAAGGACGAGACCAAGATCGACGAGGCACTGGCTGCTGTGAGCGCCATCGTCAAGAAGGCTCTGGGCTAAAAAGATCCATGTCCCCCGCCCGGTGCCGGATGCGCGCCGGGCGGCGGGCTTTTGTAGAAGCAGGAAGGAGTGTTCCCCCATGGAAGATTGTCTGTTTTGCATGATCGCAGAGGGCAAGATCCCCTCTAAAAAGCTGTACGAGGATGACCAGGTAGTGGCATTCTACGACATCAACCCGCAGGCAAAGGTGCATTTCCTTGTGGTTCCCCGCAAGCACATCTCCTCTGCCGCTGCGCTGACCGAGGAGGATGGTGCTCTGCTGGGCCACATCTTCACCGTCATCGCAAAGCTGGCCAAGGAGCAGGGGCTGGAAAACGGTTACCGCATCATCTCCAACGTGGGCGAGGACGCAGGCCAGACCGTGAAGCATCTGCATTTCCATGTTCTGGGCGGCGAAAAACTGCCTGTCTGATTCCAATACGAAAGGGAGATTTTGATTATGGCTGAAACTTATACCCTGCACGTCGCAGGCCTGACCCGTGAGCTGACCATCTGCAAGGTGAACGACCACATGGACATTGCCGCATTTATCATGCTGGGTGATGCCGAGCTGACCGTGGCCGCTGCTGCGGAGCTGCTGAAGAAGTGCCCGGATTTTGATATCCTGCTCACCGCCGAGGCCAAGGGTATTCCGCTGGCACACGAGATGAGCCGTCAGAGCGGCAAGCCCTATATCTGCGCCCGCAAGGGTGTCAAGCTGTATATGCCGGACCCCGTGGTGGTGGAGGACCAGTCCATTACCACTGCCGGTAAGCAGAAGCTGGTTATCGACCGCAAGGAACTGGAAAAGATGAACGGCAAGCGGGTGCTGGTGGTGGACGATGTCATCTCCACCGGCGGCTCTCTGAAGGCACTGGACGCGCTGGCAGAAAAGACCCAGTGCACCATCGTGGGTCAGGCCGCTGTTCTGGCCGAGGGCGATGCTTCTGAGCGCAAGGATATCATCTTCCTTGAGCCGCTGCCCCTGTTCTTCCACTAAGCCGGGATGCGCCGCCCGCTCTGCGCGTTCTGCGCCGGAATGATGGGCCTTAGTTTCCTGTGGACTTTTTTGCCGCAAACGGAGCTTTTTATGCCGTTTGCGGCATTTTTTGT
Source organism: Faecalibacterium sp. IP-1-18 (assembly GCF_023347355.1). Classification (NCBI taxonomy): domain Bacteria; kingdom Bacillati; phylum Bacillota; class Clostridia; order Eubacteriales; family Oscillospiraceae; genus Faecalibacterium; species Faecalibacterium sp. IP-1-18. The sequence goes on along the minus strand of NZ_CP094472.1, from coordinate 2,145,617 downwards.
TGCCTTTTTGCTGCTGCTTTGCATCCCGCGCCGCAGCCGCAAGCTGGCGGTCTGCCTGCTGCTGGGCGCACTGGCGGGGCTTTGCGCGGTGCATACCACGAGCGCCCGGCTGGAGCGTGCCCGGGCAAATTACGCCGGGCGCACCGTGCTGCTGACTGCTGAGGTGGAGCGCGCGGACAGTAACTATTTTTCGGACACAGTGGACGCGACCCTGTGGGTAGAAAGCGTGAACGGCAGCCCGGCGGGCTTTCGCATAGCCTGTGCAGAGCTGCCCGCCTGCGCAGCAGGGCAGCGGGTGCAGGGCTGGTTCACGCTGCAACAACCGGACATGGAAGAACAGACGGCGCAGTACGCGGATGGCATTGCCCTGCAGGCAGAGCCGTTGGCCGAAAAGCCGCAGCTTACCGTACTGGGTGAGAGCGGTAGCTTCCGTGCCCGCACCCACCGCTTGCAGCAAAAACTGAGCGAGAGCCTGCGCCGTGCCATGCACCGGGACACCGGCGGCGTGCTGGCTGCCATGACGATGGGCGACCGCAGCGGGCTTTCGGCGCAGCTGCGCAGCGCCTACCGGGGCGCAGGGCTTTCCCATGTGCTGGTGGTCAGCGGCATGCACGTTTCCATCCTGTGCGGGGATATCCTGAGCGTTTTGCTGCCCTATCGCTGGGAGCAGAGCTATCGCCGCCGCAGACGGCGTGCAGTGGGCAAAAGCCTGCTGGCGCTGGTGCTGATGGGCATGACCGGCTTTACACCCTCGGTGCGCCGCGCCGCCGTGGCGGTGTGGGTCAGCGCCTTGGGCGTGTGGGTGTGGGGACCGCCGGACGCCCTTACCTCGCTGGCGGCGGCAGGCATCCTGATGACCGCCGCCAACAGCTATGCGGTGTGGGATATCGGCTTTGAACTCTCCTTTGCGGCAGTGGTGGGCACGGTGGCAGGCAACGCCTGCATCCGCCGGATGCGGGACGCCCACGACAGGCGCTTCTGGGTCAAAGCAGGGGAAAATCTGCAAAAGCCGGTCAGACGCCCGTGGTACAGCAAATTGCCGAAGGGCGTGCAGGGTCTTGTAGAGAGTGCCTGCATTGCCGCCTGCGCCTCGGCGGCTACCTTCCCGGTGCTGGTGCTGCGGGGCCTGAGCGTCAGCGCGTGGGCAGTGGTCTCCAGCATCGCGGTGCTGTGGATGGTGCAGCCGCTGCTTCTGTTGGGGTTGGCAGTAGCCTTTGTGGGACTGGTGCCGTGGCTGGCACCGGTGCATGGGGTACTTTCCCGGGCGGCAGACCTGCTCACAGGGCTATTGAACGGCTGGGCGGTCTGGCTCAGCACAAAGCCCGGGGCATCCATTTACTTTAATACCGCCTACGCAGCGCTGGTCTGTCTGCTGCTGTGCGGGCTTGGGGTGCTGGCTTTCCGTTGGCGGGTGCGTCTGCGGGTGGCTCTGCCGGGCATTCTGCTGGCGGCAGCGGTGGGCATCGGGCTGGGCAATGCCCTCAGCCGGGACGTGGTGCACATCGACCTTGTGGGCAGCGCACAGGCGCCTGCGGTGGTAATTGCCCAGAACGACCGGGCAGTGGTACTGTTCCGGGGCGGCAGCGCCGCCCAGCGTGCGGTGGAAAACCAGCTAGCGCGGCGGGGCGTGCGCACTGTGGAACTGGTGGCAGACCTGCGCATGAATGCAAAAACCGCCTGCACCCTGCCCGCGCAGCAGGGCATCCGAGCAGAGCGTCTGCCGGTCAATACCAGCCGTAAGCTGCGCTGCACCCCGGCGGCGGTGGAACTGCTGCGCACCCGGGAAGGGTGTCTTGTGCGGCTGAGCATCGGCAACCGGCAGTTTGTGACCCTGAGCGGAAAGGCAGAGCTGGCGCAGTCGTTGCAGACAGAGTGGCTGATCGCCACGCCGAAAAAGCCGGAGACAGTGCAGTACCAAAAACTGCTGGCGATGCGCAGTTACAGTTGGATGGCACCGGAAACGCAGTACACTGCCTCCCTCAGCCTGCGCCGCACCGGCGGTGAAAGCTAAGGTGTATCTGAAAACAAAGAAAATGACGAATATTTCGCAAGCACAAGCGGGATTTAAGGCAAATAGCCGCAGGAATCCTTTGTGGATTTCAAGGCTGTTTAACGCAAAATCCAGCTGTGCTTGTAGAAATAGGCTAAATTTTCGACTTTTCAGATACACCCTGGGGTAATGCTTTGCAATCCGGGTCGAGTGTGGTACAATACAAGGAGCATTTTATAACAGGAAAGGGGCATTTGCATGGCCACGGAAGCAAAACTCCGGCAGCTGGCCGACAAGGGCTGCCCGGTCTACTATTTTTATTCCAGCGAGCGGTATCTGGTGCGGCAGGCAGTGGCGGCGGCGGTGCGGATGCTGTCGGCAGACAGCGACGAGGACGCCACCATCCTGGACGGCGCTGCGCCGGAACTGGAACAGCTTATCATGGCAGCGGGTACCATCTCATTTTTTGGTACCCGACGCGTGGTGGTGCTGCCGGAAATAGACCCCGCAGCCTACGGCAGCAAGGACCTGGACGAGTTGTGCAGCACTCTTGCCAGCTTGGAAAACGCCGTGGCAGTGCTGGGTAGCGTATTCCCGTTGGAACGCGGTAAGCTCAAGCTGGGCAAGCAGGCGCAAAAGCTGCAAGCCCAGTGCAAGGCCATTGGCTACACGGAAGAACTGGCAAAGCCCCGCCCCTTTGAACTGAAAAATCTGATGATGGAACGTGCAAAGGCGCAGGGGGCAACCCTGCCGGACGGCGCAGCCACCGCATTGCTGGAGCGCTGCGGCGAGGACCCGTTTCTGCTGGAAAACGAGGTGGACAAGCTCTGTGCCCTGTCCGGCTACCAGACCGTGAGCGCCTCCATGGTGGCGGAGATGGGCACGGTGAGCCTTGAAGCGGATGTGTTCGAGATGATCCGCATGATCACCGCCAAAAACGCCACCGGAGCCTGCAAAAAGCTGCAGACCCTGCTGCGGCTGCAGCAGGAGCCCATTGCCATTACAGCGGCCATGATCGGCAGCTATGTGGACCTGTACCGGGTAAAGCTTGGGGCGGCAAAGCGGAAGAATTACAGTGCGGTGCACAAAGATTTTGGCTATAAGGGCAGTGACTACCGGCTGAAGCGCTCGGCAGAAACTGCCGCCCACTACACCCTGCCCCAGCTGGAGGCCTGCTTGCAGGTGCTGCTGGAGCTGGACCAGAGCCTGAAAAGCCAGCCTGTGGCGGCGCAGACACTGCTGGAAACAGCCCTGTGCCGTCTGGCGCTGGCGGGGAGCGGAAGATGATGCAAAGCAAGATGATCCATACCGACCGGGTGCTGATCGTGGAGGGCAAGTACGATGCCGTCCGTCTGGCGCACCTGACCGATGCCATGATCCTGCTGACGGATGGTTTTGGCATTTATAAAGACAAACAGCGCCAGCAGCTGTTCCGGGCGCTGGCGCAGAAAAACGGTTTGATCTTGCTCACGGATTCGGACGCGGCAGGCTTCCGAATCCGCAACTACATCACCAACATGGTGGGTGCGCAGAACGTGGTGCAGGCTTATGTGCCCGCCATCCACGGCAAGGAAAAGCGCAAGGCGCAGCCCGGCAAGGAGGGGCTGCTGGGGGTAGAGGGCGTGGATGACGCCCTTGTGCGGCAGGCACTGCTGGACGCCTTGGGCGCGGAAGTCGGTGCCGCGCCGGTGCGCCCGGCGGGGCGGCAGATCACCTATACTGATTTGTACGAGTGGGGGCTTTCCGGCAAGCCCGGCAGCGCCGAGCGCAAGGCTAGACTCTTGAATGCGCTGGGGCTGCCGCCGCGCCTTTCCAAAAAGGAACTGGTAGAAGCTTTTAACCGGCTATATACTTTTGAACAACTGGACGAGTTACAGTTGAAAATTTTGCAGGAGTGAAAACTAGCCGTTTTTGCCCCACGCCTGCCGCAGCAGTTCCAGCGCGTGGGTCTCCAGCCGGGAAACGTAGCTGCGGCTGATGCCCAGCAGCCCGGCGGTCTCCAGCTGGGTCAGGGGCGGCTGCCCGGCCAGCCCATACCGCAGCAGTAAGATTTGCCGCTCCCGGGCGGGCAGGGTGTCCAGCAGCTGCCGCAGCCGCCGGACATCCTCCTGCCGCTCACAGCTGTCCTCCATGCAAAAGCCGTCCTGTATCACGTCCGCTAAGGTCAGCGCAGAGTCCCCGTCTGCCTCCAAGGATTCTTGCAGGGAAACGGTCTGCCCGCTCTTGCGCTCCCGCCGGAACTGCATACGGATCTCGTTTTCAATGCAGCGGCTGGCATAAGTGGAAAACCGCGCCTTGCGTGTGGCATCAAAGGTATCTACCGCTTTCATCAGCCCGATGGTGCCGATGGAAACAAGATCCTCTTGATCACCCGGCAGGGCGTAATATTTTTTTACGATGTGCGCCACCAGCCGCAGATTGTGGCGGATCAGCTTTTCCCGGGCGGCGGCATCTCCGGCGTGCAGGGCGCTGAAAGCGGCGGCCTCTTCCCGGGCTGTGAGCGGACGCGGAAAGCAGCCGCTTTCCAGATGGAGCGCCAGAAACAGAAATTTTGTGACGAAAAATTGTAGTAAGGTCAGCAGCACACGATATCCCTCCCGGTACATAGTTGTTAGATTGTATGAGCCGGGGCGCGGATAGTTGCCGGAGAAGCCTTTTGTGCGCGGTATCTTTTCCGCAGGAGGAAAAAGCGTGGTATACTGGGGGGATAACTCGGAATTTAGAGGTGTAAGATGGAATATAAAGAATATGGATCAAAGAATAATGATATTATAATTTTATTACACGGTGGAGGTCTTTCTTGGTGGAATTATATAGATGAAATATCCTTGCTTGAAAATGAATTTCACATAGTTATTCCTATATTAGATGGACATTCAGGAAGTGATACAAATTTTACTTCTATTGAAAGCAATGCTCTAGAAATAATAAATTTTATAAATAAAAATTATAATGGAAAAGTAAAACTAATTGGAGACTAACTATTAAAAGTCAAGCCCCAAAATGAAAAAATCCCCTAAAATCCGTCAACCATTCGCTGCCCATGACAAACAGCATTCAAATGCTGGTCTTGGGACAGCGAGGGCGACGGAGAGAATAGCAAAGCAAGCCCAGCTAACCCTCGCAAAAACAGGATAGCATTTGAATGCTTCGGTTTGTCAAGGGTTCGCTGCGCCAGCTAAGTTGTTCTTGGATTTCGCTCAGGCTCTGGAGAAAATCAAGCAGCAGCCGTAAGATACGCTTTTCCAGACTTTTGCAAGGCATAGATCAGCCGCACGAGTTTCTTCATGGCATGGGACAGGGCAACATTGTAGTGTTTTCCTTCAGAACGTTTCTTGGCAAGGTATTCAGCAAAGACGGGATTCCAGTGGCAGACGTACTTGGTTGCGTTGTAGAGAGCGTATCGCAGATAGCGAGAACCGCGTTTTTCCATGTGAGCATAGCAGTTTGTGAGTTTGCCTGACTGGTATGTAGACGGAGAGCAGCCAGCGTAAGCAAGGACTTTGTCAGGAGAATCAAAGTTGGAGAAATCGCCGATTTCAGCAAGAATCATGGCAGCGGAATGAACACCCATTCCGGGAATAGAAAGAATCGGTGGATGCAATTCATCCATGATTTGCTGAATCGAATCTTCAATTTCATCAATCTCGGAGGTGAGTTCCTTAATGAGTTTAATGGTGTGCTTCAATTCTAGAGATTTGGCAGACATGACAGAACCAATGGAAGTTCTGGCGGCCTCTCGAATCTGGATGGCCTTTTCTTTTTCGTAGCGTCCCTTGGACGCTGTTGCAAGAAGATTTGTCAGCTTGGTGAGATGAATTTCTGAAATCTGTTTTGCACCGGGATATTCACTGAGGAGCGCATAAACCGAAGCAATATGGAGAGAGGTAACGAGCTTCTCCAGTTCTGGAAACAGAATCGTGACCAGTCTGGACACTGACTGCTTCAGCTTGGCTCTTTCACGAACCTTATCGAATCGGTATCTTGTTAGTGACTTTAACTCTTCGTTGTGGTATGCTGTATCCGTGTAGGACTTGAGGTCTACATCGGACAATAGCATAGTTGCAATCGTTCTTGCATCCACACGATCGGTTTTAGTTTTGCGAAGGCTGAGACTTTTTCGGTAGGTTGGTGTGCAAAGGATTCATGACATAGACGGCCAGGTCCTTGTCAAGAAGAAATCCAAGAATGTTGTAGCTGTAATGTCCGGTAGCCTCAAGTCCTACTTTTATTTTGTCTGACTTTTGGGTACAGTTTCGAATCGTTTGAAGCAGTTGCTTAAATCCATCCATGTTGTTGGGGATGGTAAAGCAGTCAGCACGAACCATTCCGTCTGAATCAAGAATACAGCAGTCATGCTTATCCTTGGCAACATCAATTCCAACACAAACCATTTTGATACCTCCGGCATATTTATTTCGATGCTGTTCAGGACCACAGACTTCTTTGCTCTTGTAACCTCGTTCTAAATAAACCGTCTGGCGGTATCTAACTGATTAACATTTCAACAAAGAGGCTGTGGTTGGAGCCTCCAATAAACCGTCTTTACGGTAGGTGAAAATTACCAATCCACAGCATCCTAAACATTGTAGCATACCGCTGGAGAGCGGTCTATAAATACTACTCTTTTATAATACGAGGGTTATCATTAGGCGGACAAATTTTATTAGAAATATTATCTAAAAATCCTAATATATGTGAATGTGCTATTATTGAAGTGCTTTTGTAATGCCAATGGACTTTACCTATAAAATGATAGAGCCAATATTTAATTTATCATATTGTTTGATAAGTAAAAAGTGGTTTTCAAAACTACAATTTAAAAGTTTGAAACTTAAAAAAAGCTTGTTTGCTCTATATTATGAAGATACTTGTAAAATTACAAAAGATAATTTAATTGCTTTTATGAAGTCAAATTCTAATTATGAAGTAAAAAACACTTTATCGCATACTAAAGCAAAGACCCTCGTATTAGTTGGAAGTAAAGAAAGACCTATTATGAAAAAATCAGCAACTAAAATTGTTCATTTAATACCAAATAGTGAACTTGAAGCATTACAAGGATATTATCACGGAGATATTAGCATAAATCATGCAGATGATTATGTTGAAAGAGTAAAGAGGTTAGTTCGTTAAATTCCAGTTTGGAGAATTGAAAAAAACGGAATTTACCTATTAAGACATATAAACTCTTGACAGTAAAACTCCTATATAGTATTATTAAAAAACTACTATATAGGAGCTTTTGCATGAAAACAAATGGCGGATTTCTTGTCACCAAAATAAAACAACTTGGAGACCGGATTTTTGAAAAAATTCTCAGCGAAAAAAATATTGATGCGTTTAATGGAGCTCAAGGGCGTATTCTTTATGTGCTGTGGCAGGAGGATGGTATCCCAATCAGGTCACTCTCGGTCAAATGCGGATTAGCGATAACATCTCTTACGACGATGCTGGAAAAAATGGAAAATCAAGGGCTGATAAGACGTGTTCAGTCTGAAACGGATAAAAGGAAAACACTCTTGTTTCTGACTGAGAAAGCACATTCCTTAAAGGGCGAGTACGATTCTGTATCTGACGAGATGGGAAGTATTTACTACAAAGGTTTTTCAGAAGAAGAAATTGCCCAGTTTGAGGAATGCCTCGACCGCATCAGAAAGAATCTTGAGGAGTGGCAGAAGTCATGAGTATTTGTATCAAAGAGCAGATTCAGAACATGAATATCGTCATTGGCTGCACAGTAGGGTGTACATATTGCTATGCCCGCAACAACGTGAAACGCTGGCATATGATTGATGACTTCGCTGACCCTGAATTCTTTCCGGGTAAGCTCAAGATGATGGAAAAGAAACGTCCGCAGAACTTTCTTCTTACCGGCATGAGCGATCTCTCCGGATGGAAGCCGGAATGGAGAGACGAGGTATTTGCAAAGATCCGTGAAAATCCACAGCATCAGTTTCTGTTTCTGACCAAGCGCCCCGATCTTCTGGATTTTGATACCGATCTGGAAAACGCATGGTTTGGCGTTACAGTGACGAGGAAAGCAGAACGGTGGCGTATTGATGCCCTTCGGAAAAACGTCAGAGCAAAACATTACCATGTTACCTTTGAGCCGTTATTCGACGATCCCGGCACAGTTGACCTTTCCGGAATCAACTGGATCGTTGTCGGCACTATGACCGGAGCTCAGAGCAGGAAGATTCATACGGAGCCGGAATGGGCATGGTCTCTGGCGGACCAGGCAGATAAGCTCGGCATTCCGGTGTTTATGAAGGAAGACCTTGTCCCTATCATAGGGGATGAAAATATGATTCAGGAAATGCCGGAAGCATTTAATAAAGTGTTAGAGGTACAGAAATCATGGAAGAAGTAATAAATGGAATCCTCATTCGTGAGGTGGAAACAAAGAACATCATGACTAAGTCCAGTCTGCCGGTAGGCGGTTACTCGGTCAATCCCTATGTGGGCTGTACACATGCCTGCAAGTATTGCTATGCTTCTTTTATGAAGCGCTTTACCGGGCACAAGGAGGAATGGGGCACTTTCCTTGATGTGAAGCATTGGCCGAAAATTAAAAATCCGAAGAAATATGCCGGACAGCGGGTGGTCATCGGTTCTGTGACAGATGGCTACAATCCACAGGAGGAGCAATTCGGGAATACCAGAAAACTTCTGGAGCAGCTGATCGGCAGTGACGCAGATATTCTGATCTGCACAAAGTCGGATCTTGTGGTACGGGATATTGATCTGCTGAAGAAGCTTGGACGTGTAACCGTTTCATGGTCGATCAACACACTGGATGAAAATTTCAAGAACGATATGGACTCTGCTTCGAGCATTGAGCGCCGTATCGCTGCTATGAAGCAGGTATATGAAGCAGGTATCCGTACAGTCTGTTTCGTATCCCCGGTATTTCCCGGTATCACGGATTTTGAAGCAATCTTTGATCGGGTAAAGGATCAGTGCGATCTGTTCTGGCTCGAAAATCTCAATCTTCGAGGCGGTTTCAAAAAGGCAATTATGGATTATATCGCCGAAAAACATCCTGATCTTGTACCACTTTACGACGAGATCTATAACAAGCATAACCGTAGCTACTTTGAAGCACTTGAAGTAAAAGCTGCGGAAATGGCTAAGAAGTATGATTGTGCCTTTGTGGATAATGAAATGCCTTATGGCAGAGTCCCGCAGGGACATCCGGTGATCGTGGATTATTTCTATCATGAGGAAATCCGAGGGACAGAGAATACCGGAAAAAGAAATCGCTAACTTCCAGTTTATCAAATAAGTAAATCATTCCATACCTCTGCGGGCAGCGATGAAACGGCTGCCCGCTCTTTTTGTACCCTGAAACCGAAAGGAGGCTTCAAATGCCAAACAAAACCGAAGAATATCTTGCACTTGCCTGCAAAACGGCAGACAGCTTTTCGCGACGGTGGGAGCACTGGGCAGAATTTCTGATCACAGCGGCACGGCTGTACAAATACAGTTACCCGGATCAGCTGATGATCTATGCCCGAAGATCGTCGCAAATGTATTCCTTCAATGGTAACAATCATGGAGATTAGTGTTTATCTGGAGATTAGGTCAGTTTACAAGGAACTACACGCAGACCACGAAACGGGGGCTGCTGACAACAAATAAAGGTTGAGTATCAAGCACCGGGAAAGTGCGAGATATTCAGCCTGTTTTGTTGTCCGGGGTTTCCAAAGGGGCTTGCCCCTTGGCACACGACTTTGCTTGCAAAGTGTAGTGTGTTATACGCTCTGTCGGCGTTGCCGTAAAAATGCCATTGCCGCCGGGGAGGGCAAGGGCATTTGAAGCGGCAGGAAAACGGGGCTGTGATTGCGTGGCGTGGAGCCGCAACCGCAGGACTGGTTTCATCAGCAGACAGGGCGTATATGAAAGCCCCCGTCCCTCGTCCCACGCCAGACTTCGGGACAAAATGTCCCGAACTTGTGGACACACTCTCGAAAAAGCAGCCGGATTTTTCTCTCAAAATTGAAATGGGCGGGAAGCCATTTTAAGGGCTTTCCCGCCTTGATTGCCTATTAGCAAAGGCGGACGGGACTGTCAACGGCGGCGCATTTATGCGCCGTTCATCTTGACCGTTGACTGGATCGGCTGACTTTGCTATTTCAGCAACAGTTGAAATTATACAGTTAATAGATTGACACTAAAACGGCGCTCTCTTGTGCTGCCATTTTTTCATAAAACTTTTTCAAATTTTCAAATGAATTTCTTAAATCATCTTTAATTTCATCTGCTTCATCTTCGTATCCCCAAATATTGGGGTAAATATCATTTTGGGAAAACGCACTCATATCAAATTTATCAAGATATGTTTCAAAATCAATTTCTTGCAACGCCCTGGCTATTTCTTTCACCCTATCAGCTTTCGTTCCAGATATAAAGTCTTCTTCAGATATATTGAACTGTCCTACAATCGCTTCACTGATTAAATCATCTTCAATCGGTTCGCTGGCAGATTTCCCCGTCAGTAAAAAATGAAGTGCGTCCCACATTTTATCTATATCACAAATTTCTATGTCCTCACTTTCTTGTAATTCTTCCACATCATCAAGGCACGTGATTTTTTCTAATTCAATGTCAGTGGTTGGTTGATAATTTGCAATCATTCCCATTTGCATTTCCTCCATATTTCGATTTGTTCTTTTGCTTTATCTTCCCACAAAAAGAAAGAAAATCCCACAAGCAATAATTACAACGCCCAGAACGCCCATAAAGACACGATACCCGCCCTGTCCGAATATGTCATAGATAAAGCGTCCGGGGCCGTTTGGTCTTTCTCCATCCGGGCTTGTGACCCACCGCCAGTTAAAAATTGCTCCCAACAGTGTCAGCCCACCGCCCGCAATCACCACATACTGCCAGTGGTCTTTTAAGTATGCAACGACATTCTCCATGTACTACCCCCTTTTTCCTCGCTGTGGGTTCGGATTTTTCAGCAAGTCGGACTTCTCCGAAATCTTTTTAAGCCATTTCTTTTCTTCCTCGGACAGCTTCTTATAATTCAGCCGAAGCCGTTTGCAGATAAACGCCAGCGACGCTTGCTCCGGGTCGCTGTCCTCTCTGGCAACTTCATCGGCGGCCTGCAACAATCCTTTCAGCGGGGTATCCTCCGGGACGCTGAAAAAATCGTCCCTGTGGGCTTCCCGCAGGTCAAGAGCTATGCTGTTTATGTCCTGCTGTATCACATAGCGGCAAAAGCTGTCATCATCAATATGGGCGGCGATAAGCTGTCTTAACTGCGGGTCGGTCAAGCCGGGATTGTGCTGCTTCATAATGGTCGCGCTCACAGCGTCTACAATGGCGTTTGCGCTCTGCACCTGTTTTCCCGCCACGCCGTTCACATAGATTTCAAGGTCAGCCATGAGCCGAGGAAAATCCGGGTGCGCCGCCAGCTCACACAAGAGGGAATTGTCCACCCGCCCGCTTTTCAATAGTTCAATCATATCATCACTCAAACGCAGGTCTGCAAGATCGGCGTTTGAGTGATTTTTTGTTTGGGACAGCCCCAGCAGATAATCAGTGGTCACGCCGTAAAACTTCGCCAGCTTGATAAGGGCATAGTGGCTGATGTCCTTGAAATCCTCCGCTTCATAACTGCCCAATGCAGACTTGGAGAGGTGCGTCTGCTCCGCAAGCTGTTCCAGCGTCAGCCCACGCTCCACACGCAGGTCTTTCAATCGTTCTTGTATGGAAAGTTCCATGCTCTCCCTCCTTGTCTGCTTGATAAACTGAAAGTTGTAGATTAGTCCCACACGATTTCCAAACAATTAAAGTTTTCTGGAATTGGTGGTACACACGAATAAATATTTAATTCAGATGCCTTTATTGTAATTACTCCGTCAGAGCATAGCCATTCGCAATTTACTAATTTTTCTAATTCCGTAGGCAAAATGGTTGTGCAAATCACGATTGAATCTCCTGCAAGAACTAATTCTTCTGCCCCATTGTTTTCTACGATTTCTGTATCATCGTGCAGAGCAACACGCACCCACGCTATGTTAGGCATTAACTCAATCTTTTGTAGCATATCCCATATTTCAGAAAGAGTCGGTCGCCCAAATTCCCATTGGTTCGGAGCAATGGAGTCCTCTTCTGTATTTCCATTGAAAAATTCATCGAGCGTTAGTAATGGAAAACGTTCTTCATTTTCTTCCAATATTTTTTTGAATGTACCCAACTCTATCATAATCACAATTCTCCTTTCAAATTTCGATTTCCTGTTCCGTTTCTTCCATTTTACCACAATTCCGAGAGCGTGGAAATAGAGAGTTTTCCGGGGTGATTTCCGACCTTATGGATATACGGGGCGGGCGGTCTTTTAGGTGTAGACTTAGGGTAGTTCATCGATGAGCTGCACCTTAAAAAATGAATGACCGTCCGAAAAGGAATACCCCGGCAGGGGAAGCACCGCAACGAGCCACTTAGGGACAAAATGTCCCGAAGTCCGGGGAGCGTGCCAACGCTGGAACACGCCGCAGGAATGGGGCAGGAAGCCTTTTCGGGGAGAACGGCTAAGGAAAAATGGAGGGAACACATGAGAGAGAACCCATATAAACGACTGCCGCCCATAGAACGCAGGCAGGACGGTTCCCTTTACCGCATGACACCGGCACAGAGGAAACAGGCAAACACCCTGATCCGCCGGGAGTGCTGCTGTTATGAGGACGGGAACTGTATGCTCCTTGACGATGGGGACACCCACACCTGCCCCCAGACCATTTCTTTCTCGGTCTGCTGTAAGTGGTTCCGCTGGTCGGTCTTGCCGCAAATCGGGACGCTGGAAGCAGAGATTTTCCGGGATAAGGAGCTAAAACGCTGTGCGGTCTGCGGCAGAGTGTTCGTCCCAAAGTCCAACCGGGCGAAATATTGTCCCGACTGTGCCGCCAGAGTTCACAGGCGGCAGAAAGCGGAAAGTGAACGGAAAAGGAGGTCGAGTGTGGACAATTAGGCAGGAAAAAAGCCTTGATTTATAAGGCTTCCAGAGGGCAGAACCGGGGCAGGTCATATAAAATATCGTCTGCCCCCGGAAATGCCGTTCTAACTGTCCACAAAGCACACTATGACAAACACGATTTATATTCATCAACCGGAGAAATCGGTCAGCTTCACCCGGCTCCCGAATTTTCTCTTTGAAGCCCCTACATTTACGCCCCTGTCCAATGAAGCGAAGATACTGTACGCCTTTATCTTGCGCCGGACGGAGTTATCCCGCAAGAACGGCTGGGCGGACGAGTACGGGCGCATTTACCTGTATTATCCAATCTGCGAGGTGGTCGCCCTGCTCCACTGTGGGCGGCAAAAGGCGGTCAACACCTTGCGGGAATTACAGTATGCGGGGCTTGTGGAGATACAGAAACAGGGCTGTGGAAAACCAAACCGTATCTACCCAAAATCCTATGAAGCGGTTTCAAACACTGACTTCAAGAAATCCGGTTCCGGTACGCCGGAGGGCTGAAAAGCGTACCTGACAAGTACGAAAATCAATCCTCTTGAAGTACGAAAACCGGACGGAAGATAGAAATACAGAGATTAACAGATTTATTTATATCAATTCCATTCCAATCCTATCAGAGCTATTTCCGGCGGGATTTTCCTGTGGAAGAGTCCCGGAAAGGAACGGAATGGGGAAAGGAGCAGAATGGCACAACACGCAATTTTGCGGTTTGAGAAACACAAGGGCAACCCGGCAAGGCCGCTGGAAGCCCACCACGAACGGCAAAAGGAGCAATACGCCAGCAACCCCGACATTGACACCAGCCGGAGCAAATACAACTTCCATATCGTCAAGCCGGAGGGACGCTACTACCACTTCATTCAGAGCCGGATTGAACAGGCGGGGTGCCGAACCCGCAAGGACAGTACCCGGTTTGTGGATACGCTGATTACCGCCAGCCCGGAGTTTTTCAAGAAGAAGCCCCCAAAGGAGATACAGGAATTTTTCCAGAGGGCGGCTGATTTCTTAATCGGGCGGGTAGGCCGGGAAAATATCGTGTCGGCGGTGGTACACATGGACGAGAAAACGCCCCACCTGCATTTGGTCTTTGTCCCGCTGACAGAGGACAACCGCCTGTGTGCAAAGGAGATTATTGGGAACAGAGCCAGCCTCACAAAATGGCAGGACGATTTTCACGCCTATATGGTGGAGAAATATCCCGACTTGGAGCGTGGGGAAAGTGCCAGCAAGACAGGCAGGAAGCATATCCCCACCCGTTTGTTCAAGCAGGCGGTCAATCTCTCCAAACAGGCAAGAGCCATTGAAGCCACGCTGGACGGTATTACCCCGTTCAACGCCGGAAAGAAGAAAGAGGAAGCCCTCTCCCTGCTGAAAAAGTGGTTTCCGCAGATGGAGAATTTCTCCGGTCAGCTCAAAAAATACAAGGTCACAATAAACGACCTTTTAGCAGAAAATGAACAGTTGGAAGCCAGAGCAAAAGCCAGTGAAAAAGGCAAGATGAAAGATACGATGGAACGGGCAAAGCTGGAAAGCGAGCTGAAAGACATTCAGCGGCTGGTAGACCGTATCCCGCCGGAGGTGCTGGCAGAACTGAAACGGCAGCAGCAGCACACAAAGGAGAGGTGATTGATGACAGAAAACATTTCACGCCGCAGCATGGCGGCACTGCACTTTGAAAATTAAATACGGAGGTACTATGGAGCATATCAGATACAAGAAAGAAACCGAAGTCGTGACTTTTCAAGGAAAGGAAATCACGCTGGAAAATCTCTCCCCGGTGTTCACGCCGGAGCAGGAAGCGGCAAAACGCCGGGAGCTGGAACAGCAGCTTTATGAGGTATTCCGCAAGTATGCCGACAAACGGCAGAGTGAGGAAGCCGGGGCATAAGGTTTTCCGAAGCCATCATTGATTTGCGGGGCTGCTGGCGGTATAATAAAGGTGTCAGCAGCTCCGTTTCTTTTTTAAGAAAAGGAGCGACAATATGAACAATCGAATAGACGCAATCTATGCAAGACAATCGGTAGACAAAAAGGACAGCATTTCCATTGAAAGCCAGATTGAGTTTTGCAAATACGAATTGAAAGGCGGGAACTGCAAAGAGTACAAGGACAAAGGGTATTCCGGGAAAAATACGGAGCGTCCACAATTCCAACAGCTTATGCGGGATATTGAAAGCGGCCTTGTGCGGAAAGTGGTGGTTTACAAGCTCGACCGCATCAGCCGTTCCATTCTCGACTTTGCGAAGATGATGGACTTCTTCCAAAAGTACGAAGTGGAGTTTGTGTCCTCTACGGAGAAGTTTGACACCTCCACCCCGATGGGGCGGGCTATGCTGAATATCTGTATCGTGTTCGCCCAGCTTGAACGGGAAACGATACAGAAGCGGGTGACGGACGCTTACTACTCCCGCAGTCAGCGGGGCTTCAAGATGGGCGGGAAAGCCCCTTACGGCTTCCATACAGAGCCGATTAAGATGGACGGTATCAACACAAAGAAGCTGGTGGTAAACCCGGACGAAGCAGCAAATATCCGGCTGATGTTTGAGATGTATGCCCAGCCCACAACCTCCTACGGGGACATTACCCGGTACTTTGCGGAACAGGGGATTTTGTTCCATGGCAAAGAGCTGATACGCCCCACGCTAGCGCAGATGTTACGCAATCCTGTCTATGTGCAGGCAGACCTTGATGTGTACGAATTTTTCAAAAGTCAAGGGACAATCATTGTCAATGACGCTGCCGATTTTACAGGCATGAACGGCTGCTATCTGTATCAAGGGCGGGATGTGAAGCCCAGCAAAAAGAACGACTTGAAAGACCAAATGCTGGTACTGGCTCCCCATGAGGGCATTGTTCCCTCCGACATCTGGCTGACCTGCCGTAAGAAGCTGATGAACAACATGAAAATCCAGTCTGCCCGGAAAGCCACCCACACATGGCTGGCGGGAAAAATCAAGTGCGGGAACTGCGGGTATGCCCTTATGAGTATCTTCAATCCCTCCGGCAAGCAATACCTTCGCTGTACGAAACGGCTGGATAACAAGAGTTGTCCGGGGTGCGGGAAAATCATTACTTCGGAACTGGAAGCGGTTGTTTATCAGCAGATGGTAAAGAAACTGGCAAGCTACAAGACGCTGACAGGCAGAAAGAAAGCGGCAAAGGCAAACCCTAAAATTGCCGCCCTGCAAGTGGAACTTGCCCATGTGGACGGCGAGATTGAAAAACTGGTGGACAGTCTGACGGGTGCAAACAATGTCCTGCTCTCCTATGTGAATGTGAAGATAGCAGAACTGGACGGGCGCAAGCAGGAACTTCTGGCGAGGATAGCGGAACTGACGGTGGAAGCCATTAGCCCAGAACAGGTCAGCCAGATTTCCGGCTACCTCGACACATGGGACAATGTATCCTTTGACGACAAGCGGCGGGTGGTGGATTTGATGATTACCACCATAGCCGCTACAAGCGACAGCTTGAACATCACATGGAAAATCTGACGGGCGGAACCCCTCCCGTCAGACCGTTACCCTGTGTAGTCCCTTGTAAACTGTACTTTACCAAAGGATAAATACCAGCACGCATTCTACCGCAATGAACTTCAGAAACACGGAATCATTCAATCCATGTCCAGAAAAGGTAACTGCTATGACAACTGTATTATGGAGACCTTCTTTGGTAGATTGAAAAATGAAATGTTCTATGGTTTTGAGAAAGATTATCCTTCCTTTGAAGTGTTCTCCAAAGCTATTGCTGATTATATCGACTATTACAATAACAGCAGGATCCAAGCGAAAACAAAATGGATGCCTCCCTCTAAATTCAGGGAAGCATCCATGATGGAAACTTAATTATTCAATTTTGAACCGGTGTCCAGAAAACCGGGTACATATCATTTGCAAGGTCCCGCTCTTATTCATAGAGAAAACCACAAGCTATGCTTGTGGAAGAAAAGAGCCGTAGCGTTGAAACGGTAGAAAAAGAACCTCCTTTTGCTATAATTAGAAGCGGGTAACGCCAACCGCATAGGGCCTTTGGTTCGGCCTACTTTTTGGAGCTGGGCCTCTCGTGCCAGCAGCTCGAACAGAATATCCCGGCCCTCTTCACCGACCCCGCGTGCGGCCATGTGCTGCGGGCGAAAGGCTTCGTACAGGACGAGAACGGCTGGGTGGAGCTGAACGCCACCGCCGACGGCCTGACGGCAAACGCTATCCCCAAGGGGCAGGAAGTGCTCATCGTGATCGGGGAGGGGCTGGAGAAAGAACGGATTGAGGTGAGATTAAAGGGGTAAGGCGGATCCCCCGTATATCGTTGTATCTTTCCATAAATAGTTTGTCTCCCGCCCAAAGTAGGCGTATAATAGGGGAAAAGAAACGCTAAAGGAGAATCCCCTATGAACGGCACCGCATTGCGCAAACCGACTGTCCGGCGGGTGGTGGGCATGGTGGCGGGCATCGTCATCATCGCCCTTGGCATTGCGCTTTTCAAGCAGTCCCACCTCGGCAACGACTCCATCAGCGCCCTGAACATGCGGCTGGCGGAGCTGCTCGGCATCTCGCTGGGCACCCAGAACCTGTGCACGAACATCCTGTTTTTCCTGCTGGAATTCTGGTTCGGGCGCAAGTACATCGGCCTTGGCACCTTCGTCAACGGCATCTGCATCGGGTACATCGTCACGGCGTTCTATGACCCCATTCACGCCCACTTCGGCGACGCGCCGTCGCTGGCGGTGCAGTTGGCGTGGGTCATCGCGGCGGTGCTGGTCACGGCGCTGGGCGCTTCGCTCTACCAGACCGCCGACCTCGGCATTGCGCCCTACGATTACCTTTCCCTCGGTCTGCGGGACTACACACCCTGCCCGTACTTCGGGTGCCGCATCTTCACCGATGCGCTCAGCGCCCTGCTGTGCTGGCTGCTGGGTGGCCTTGTGGGCCTTGGCACCTTGATCTGTGCGTTCTGCCTTGGGCCCTTCATCCAGTTCTTCGATCGGACGTTCTCCCAGAAGGTGCTGCAATACAAACCGAACAATTGAGAAACCCCGCGGCGTCAAATCATACGCTGCGGGGGTCTTTTTTATTGCTGCCGTTAAGCAGAAAATGAAAATGAAGGAGATTTATCTTTCAAAACCGCCTGTGGACTGCTGCGGCGATGGGGAGCCATAACAAACCCATCAGACAGGCTTTGGAAGAAGTAAATTTTTCGAATCTGCTTGTAGAAAACGGCGGTCTATGATAACATGAAATCAAAGAAAAACAGGAGGGCTTACACAAGGTTTTACTGGTTGTGGATACACAGAAAGGTATCGTGGATGAACGCCTGTATGCGTTTGAAAAGTTTGTCAGCAACATCAGGAAACTAATCCGGACTGCCCGCGAACAGGGAATCGAGGTCGTCTATGTCCAGCATGACGATGGACCCGGCACTGGCTTTTCCATCGGGGACGATGAATTCGAGGTCTATTCCGAATTTGCACCGCTGCCGACTGAAAGACGGTTCGTCAAGACCGTATGCAGTGCGTTCAAAAAAGAAAGCGGTCTGCTGGAATATCTGACGGAAAAGGGCGAAAAAGATGTGATGGTCTGCGGCATCATGACCGACTTCTGCATCAATGCAACGGTGGAGGCGGGCTTTGAGCATGGCCTGCACATGATCGTTCCTGCCTATGCAAATTCCACGCAGGACAACGAGTATATGACAGGGGAGCAGAGCTACCACTATTACAATGAATTCCTCTGGCCGGACCGCTATGCCGATTGTGTGCCCATGGACAAGGCGCTGGAACTGCTCAAAAAGTGAGGTGTTTACAATGATTTCTGAAAAAGTAAAAAATCAGATTCAAGTGGTGCAGGGTGATATTACCAAACTGGACTGTGACTGCATCGTAAATGCGGCCAATCGCAGTCTGCTGGGCGGTGGCGGTGTGGATGGTGCCATCCACCGGGCAGCAGGGCCGGAACTGTTGGCGGAGTGCCGCACGCTGCATGGCTGTCGCACTGGAGAAGCAAAAATCACTAAGGGCTACCGGTTGAAAGCAAAGTATATCATTCATACAGTGGGGCCGATTTATTCCGGCACAGCAGAGGAGGCCGCGCAGCTGGCGGACTGCTACCGCAATTCGCTGGCTCTTGCCAAAGAGCATGACGTCCACAGCATTGCGTTCCCGGCAATTTCGACCGGCGTGTATGGCTACCCGCTGGAAGATGCCACGGAGATTGCAGTCAAAACAGTGGCACAGTGGCTGGAAGATCACGCGGATTACGTCATGCAGGTGATTTTCTGCTGCTTCGATGCCCGGACGGAGCGGGTGTATCAGGCAAGAACTCTGCAACAGTGAAAGCGGCAGGATGGTCGTGGAACTGTATCTTGGCAGGCAGGATGGACACAGCTCCCGAATCCTGTACTGAAAATGGAGTGAAGATTGAAATACAGAGAAATCGCAGACGGCATTTTTGTTGACCGTCCCAACCGCTTTATTGCCCATGTGGAAGTGAATGGAGCAGTGGAAACCGTCCATGTCAAGAACACCGGGCGGTGCAAAGAGCTATTGCTGCCCGGCACGGCGGTTCGGCTGGAAGTGTCGGATAACCCGAAACGCAAAACAAAATACGACCTTGTGACGGTACACAAGCAGGGCCTTGGCTGGGTCAATATGGACAGTCAAGCACCTAACAAGGTAGTAGGAGAGTGGCTGGCAAAACAGGGCTACGACTATATCAAATCGGAATTCACCTATGGCAAGTCCCGCATCGACTTTTATATGGAAAAGGGCGAGCAAAAGTATCTGATGGAAGTCAAGGGCTGCACATTGGAAGTGGGCGGCATTGGTTATTTCCCGGATGCACCCACCGAACGGGGCGTGAAGCACTTGCGCGAGTTAGCGCAGGCGCAGCGGGCAGGGTATCGGTGCGCAGTGGCTTTTGTGATTCAGATGGAAGGCATCACCGAGGTGAGGCCGAATGTTGGCACGCAGCCGGAGTTTGGCACAGCGCTGGCTGAAGCGAAAGCCGCAGGCGTGAGGGTGCTGTTTCTGCTCTGCCGTGTGGGGCGTGACAGCTTGGAAATCGTGGAGCAGAGGGAAGGGTGAAGACGGCAGAAAAACGCTTTGCGTGATTCAGTTACAGAAATCATAACTAGGAAATGTTATCATATAGACACAAGAAACACACCGACAACATTCCGATGGAGGATTTCGATATGAAGGCAAAGTTTTACATCTGCAATCACTGCGGCAACCTCGTCACTACCATCCATAACGCAGGCGTTCCGCCGGTCTGCTGCGGGGAGAAAATGAAAGAGCTGGTTCCCAATACGGTGGAAGCCAGCGGCGAGAAGCATCTGCCGGTGGCAGAGCTTTCCGGCAGTCGTCTCACGGTCACAGTGGGCGCGGTGGAGCACCCCATGGCGGATGTTCACTATATTCAGTGGATTTTTGTGGAGACTGAGGACGGCGGGCAGATCCGCTATCTGAATCCGGGGCAGGCTCCCAACGTGGGGTTTGAACTGGGAAGTGAAAAGCCGGTGGCTGTTTACGCATACTGCAACCTGCATGGCCTTTGGATGACGAAACTCTGATACAATCAATGCAAACAGGGAGTGATTTGATGTCACTCCCTGTTTTTTGATGAGAATTTAATGTTGGCTGAAGCGTCTTTTCTTTTGACGGTTACAATGAAGCAGCAGACCAGAGTGGTATCTGTAAGAATAGGAGACTTGCAACGAAACTTAAAACTAACTTGCAACAAACTTGCAATCTACGGATAAGCTGCGTGTAGTGCGAACCATCTTGCAAAAGTTGAAACGGGAAGCCGCTGCTGTTCGATTGAGTTGCTGCAGGATCTTTCGTCCTGCCTGAATGTCAGAACGGACTATCTGCTGAACGGAGATGCACCGCATAACAACCATCTGAGGGAAAGACTGACGTTTCTTGCACAGGAATTAGAAAAGATTACGGCGGACCTCCCGGTATGGGAATAGGAAAAAGCAGAATCCTCTTTTTCAATGCCCAAAAGCGTGGTAGAATAGGGAAAAGATTCAGTATCTGAAAAACGGAGCGCGCAACAATGAAGATTCTGGTCAGCGCCTGCCTGCTGGGCGAAAACTGCAAATACAGCGGCGGAAACAATTACAATCAGGCGGTCTGTGATTTTGCGCGGGGGCATCAGGTGGTTCCGGTCTGCCCGGAGGTTTTGGGCGGCCTGCCCACACCGCGGTGCCCGGCGGAAATCGTGCAGGGCGTTGTCACGAACAAAGAGGGCATCAATGTGGACCGGGAGTTCCGAGCGGGCGCAGCCAAGGCCCTTGCCATCGCAAAAGAAAATGGGGTGGAGCTTGCCATCCTGCAATCCCGCAGTCCCAGTTGCGGCGTGAAGGAAATCTACGACGGAACGTTTTCCGGGACAAAGATTCCCGGACGGGTGTTTTTGCCAAGATGCTGATGGACGAAGGCATCCGTGTTCTGGATGCCGGGGAATTGCCTAAAATTATCTTGAAAAATGAGGACGGAAAATGTCAATCAGACTGATTTGCAGCGATATTGACGGTACGCTGCTGCAATACGGCAGGAAAGAGCTGGAAGACGAGATCTTTGAGCAGATACGGGAGCTGCACCGGCGCGGCATTCTGTTTTGCCCGGCATCCGGTCGGCAGTATACCAGCCTGCGCAAGCTCTTTGCACCGGTGGCAGACTGTTGTGTGTTTCTCTGCGAAAACGGCGGTGTGATTTATAAGGACGAACAGTGCATGGATTACAACAACCTGCGCAATATGGCGCGCTTTGTGGGCGGCGACCCGGAGCATAAAGTGTCTCTGCTGATGGATCATACCCGTCGCCCCGGCGATGTGGCCGACCCATGGTATACCGGGCACTTTGAAGCTACCTGGCAGGATGTGCTGGAAGGCTGCACGGCATTGCCGGAAGAACTGCACTGACAGGAGAATTTTATGACAGAGCGTTATTGTGAGGGTGAACGGTTTGCTGACCTGTCGTTCACCGAGGAGGCTTTTGAGAATTGCGACTTTACCGACTGCGTGTTTGTGGATTGCTCCTTTACCAAATGCGAACTGGATCATACCACGCTGAACGAGTGCCAATTCGTGCGGTGTGAGATCACAGGTCTGCGCAGCACCCATTCTTCGGTGCAATCGCTGGATTTTGAGGACTGCCGTTTGCAGGAAATCGAGTGGGCACCGCTGATGTCCAACGGTGCCTTCCCGGACCCTATCCACACGCTGAAAGAGTGCAGTCTGAAATATAACACCTTCACCGAAATGAACTTTAACCGCTTCGACTTTTCGGATGGCAACGAAATTGTCGGCTCAATGTTTGCCAAATGCGAGATGCAGTTGGCGAATTTCAAGGGCGTGGAACTTCACGAAACGGAATTCTACCAGTGTGACCTGCGTAAGGCGGATTTCCGGGATGCCGCCGGTTATAAGGTGGACATTCTGGGCAGCCGCCTGAAGGATGCGAAATTTTCCCTGCCGGAAGCGGTGAATCTGCTGGCAGATTTGAAGATCAAGCTGTCGTAAGAAGGAGAAAAAATGCGTCAACTCATCATTGCACGAAAAGATCTGCAGATGTCTCCCGGTAAGCTGGCGGCGCAGTGCTGCCACGCTTCGCTGGCATTCCTCACCGACCCCATCGGCATGGGACAGGGCGTGGAACCCATCGAGAAAGACGGAGAAATTACCGGCTATCGGGCAGAAATCATGTTGGAGAAAGCAACCTATGAAGAATGGTTCGATGGTTCGTTTACCAAGACCGTATGTGGGGCAAAGAACCGCAATCAACTGCTGAAAGCAAAGACAATTGCCGAGGAATTGGGCCTTGTGGAAAACAAAGACTTCTTCCTTATCCGGGATGCCTGCCACACCGAGCTGGAGCCGGAAGAATTTGATGAAAACGGAGAAGGCATGACCCTGACCTGCATCGGCTTCCGCCCGCTGCCGGATGAAATTGCACACCAGATCAGCCATAAGTTCCATTTGTATTGAGTGCTGGTTCGCGGAATAATAAAAATAGTCCCGGCCATTCTCCTGTGACATACAGGAAAATGGTCGGGATATTTTGCTTTTTATTGAAGATTCATCCCCGCCGCCAGTGCATCCTCGGCGGCGGGGTCTGTGTGGTAGTAGTCGCTGACGTAAATGCCGAATGCGATGCAGACGGCCAGCAAAACAGCCAGCAGGCAGAGGAACACTCTGCGGGGAAACGATTTTTTCTTCTGGTTCTTCATAGAACTCCTTTATTTTATAAGCATTTTCCGCAATCGCTGCAGCCGTTGCAGATCAACTTGCTGCCGCAGGTCTCGCAGTTTGCGCGGAAATGCGGCACATATAAATCCTCTTGCGGGATGGGGTAGCCCCAGTCGTCCACGAGGTCAAAATGAATGGGCCTGCCCTGATAGTTCATGCCGGATTTACAGGCCATTCGGCTTTGCAGCTGCTTGCTGGGCAGGTGGTAGCGTTTACCGTCTTTGATGAACACAGTGCCGGTCTCGATAAAGCAGAAGGTCACATTGGCATCCACGCATTCCTGCCGGAGAGACTTGACCCAATCAAAATTGCAGGGGCGGGCACCATCATAGTTTTCGCCGCCGCAGATGACCTGCTCGATCTGCCCGGCGGAAAGGTACTGCCGGATGCTTACTGGCCCGATGAAGGGCGCGCACATGATGCCCTTGTGCTTGAAGGGCAGGTCAAACAGAATGGGAATGCGCTCATCGGCGCGGCGCTGATTTTCACAGGTGACGTTGAAAAAGATGTTGTCCCAACCGCTGCCCCAGTCCGGCGGCAGGCACTCCCGTACCCGCTGCGGCCGTTTGGTGAGCAGAAAAAACACCACATCGCTGCGCTGGCGCATGATGTCCCACGCCTCAACCCGCCACGGGTCGGCTTCTTCCAAGAAGAAATCCGAGGTCATGCAGACCCGGATCTGCTCACCACTCTGGATTTTGTAGTGTCCGGCGCGGTCTTTCTGGAGCGGGTAGGAAAAGCCGCTTTTCGTTTTGTAGATCTCGGCCCCGTTCTGGTCCCGCATCCGGTCGAGAAAATACATGTAGCAGTTCTGGCAGCCCTCGCTGCACTTGACGCAACCGTGCCATGGATTCCAGATGTCGTGCAGGAAGCTCACCTTCTTTCGGTACCTATTATTATAATAGCTGCGCGGACAGGAAACAAGAGCACCCCTTGCACCGCCCCGCCGGATGTGATAAGATTAAACAAAATTTAATAACGCTTTGTATGAAAACAACTTTAGATAGAATTCCAGGATGATACAACAGAAAGGAATTTGACTATGGCACGATATAGCGTGAATAATTATACGGTGGATGTGCTTTTGGCGGATATAAAATCCGGTAATATTGCGATTCCGGAAATGCAACGTCCATTTGTATGGGACGCAACGCAAGTGCGTGATTTGATGGATTCGCTCTATAAGGGCTTTCCGGTCGGATATATTATCGTATGGCAAAATCCAAGTGTAAAGTTGAAAGACGGAACAGTTGCAATAGGGAAAAAAGTTCTGATCGACGGGCAACAGCGTATTACTGCTATGGCGGCTGCAATTGTGGGACAGGAGGTTTTAGACAGCCACTATAAATGGAAACGGGTCTGTATTGCGTTTAACCCCATTGACGAAATATTTGAAGTGGCAAATTCCGCAAATCAAAAAAGCAGTAAATGGATTCCGGATATTGCAAAAGTGCTGGATGTGTCCTTTGGTTCTTTTTCTTTTGTGATGGAATATTGCCAGAAAAACGGAATTATGGACAAAGCACAGGAAATCAATGACACAATCAATCGGTTGAGGGCAATACAAAATAATAGCATTGGTGTTATTACGCTGGCAGAAGATTTGGATATTGACAGTGTAACGGAAATTTTTATTCGAATCAATTCTAAGGGTGTGGTTCTGTCGCAAGCAGATTTTGCAATGTCTAAGATTTCTTCGAATGAAATATATAATGGAAATGTGACCCGAAAAACGATTGATTACTTCTGTCATTTGTTGGAGTCTCCGGAGGATTTGAAAGAAATCAAGAAAAATGATGCTGAATTTGCGGCGAGACCGGAATTCGAAGCTATAAAGTGGGCAGCTGCAAAGAATGCACCGATTTATCGCACATGTTATACGGATATTCTTCGTGTTGCATTTACATATAAATTCAAGCGAGGAAAGCTAGCAGATTTGGTTAGCTTGCTTTCAGGTCGAGATTTTGAAACGCGTGAATTTAAGATCGAAATAGAAGAAAGGTCGTTCAATCAATTACATGAGGCAGTTCTGCAAGCGGTGAATCAGACAAATTACGAACGGTATTTGATGATTGTGCGCTCAGCGGGAATTGTGAAAAAATCGCTGATTCGTTCACAAAATGTTTTGAACTTTGGCTATGCGCTTTTTCTTGCACTTCGTGAACGAAAAGTGGATAGTAATCAAATTGAAAAGATTGTACGCAAGTGGCTGGCTTTGTCTATTTTGACGGGAAGATATTCTTCTGGCTCGCCAGAGTCTGCATTTGATTACGACATTAAGAGATTCTTTGCTTATGATGATCCGACGCAGTACCTGAATATCACAGAGGCGGGCGAATTATCTGAGGCGTACTGGAAGGTGAATCTTGTTCAACGGCTGAACACATCGGTTGCGAGCAGTCCATATTTCAATATGTTCCTTGTGGCACAGGTCAAGGCACACGATAAAGGCTTTTTGTCGATGGAAATTGATATTGAGTCCATGTTGGAAAACAGAGGCGATATTCACCATTTGTTCCCGAAAAATTACTTGATAAAAAATGGAATTGTGCAAGCACAATACAATCAAATTGCGAATTATGCTTTTATTCAACAGGAAATCAACATTAAAATTAAAGATAGTTCGCCAGCCCACTATATGACTGAAGTGATAGGGCAATGCAATACGAAAAAGCCTGTTTATGGTGGAATCATAGAACAAGATAGGCTGGCTGAAAATCTTAAACAGAATTGTATTCCAGACGGATTTGAAAGCATGGAGATTGGCGACTATCAGGATTTTCTACAAAGGCGTCGGGAACTGATGGCCGAGAAAATACATCAATACTATGATTCTCTCTGATTTCAAAGGTGAAACTTGATATAAAGGGATGCACTTCGCAATGCGGTCTCTCTGGGCGGCGACAGCGACACCCTTGCCTGCATCACCGGCGGCATTGCCGAAGCTTTTTACGGGATGCCGCAGGAACTGCGGGACGAGACTTTGAAACGTCTGCCGGAGAATATCCGGGAAGGATATGAGCTGTTTCGGTGGAACATCGGCCAGAGATAAGACATTCGGAGAACCAAGGAGCAGATACAACACACTCGTGATGTGAAGTATCTGCTCCTTGGTTTTTAATAAGACTCGATGAAGGGCGTCTTGCATCGGCCTGAAAAATCCGATATACTGAACCCAGAGAGTATATCGAATTTTTTGGGAAAAGGAGAGAACGGTATGGAACATCTTTATGAAAAGGCACTGGAAAGTGCGGAATATATCAAGACGCACACGAAAAAGCGCCCGAAGATCGCGGTGGTGCTGGGCTCCGGCCTTGGCAAGCTGACCGCGGACTTTACGGACACGGAAGAACTGTCCTACAAGGATATCCCCAACTTCCCGGTATCCACGGTGGCAGGACACAAAGGCGCATTGTTGGCTGGCAAGCTGGGGGACACGGAAGTCTACGCCATGGAAGGCCGCTTCCATTTCTATGAGGGCTACTCCATGAAGGAAGTCTGCTACCCGTTCTATGTGTTCAAGCTGTTGGGCGTGGAAAAGGTGGTGTTGACCAACGCCTGCGGCGGCATCAACCGGGAGTTTGCGCCGGGCACCCTGATGCTCATTACCGACTTCATCAACATGATGGGCACGAACCCCCTCATTGGCCCCAACGATGAGCGCTTCGGCCCCCGCTTCCCGGACATGACCGAATCTTACAGTCTGGAACTGCGGAACCTTGCCAAGCAGACTGCCGATGAACTGGGCATTGCCTACAAGGAGGGCGTTTACATGGGCTTTATGGGCCCTTGCTATGAAACGGCGGCTGAAATTCGCGCCTTTGCGGGGATGGGAGCCGATGCCGTGGGCATGAGCACCGTGCCGGAAACCATGGTCTGCAACTACATGGGCATGAAGGTACTGGCCGTCAGCTGCATCACTAACATGGCCACCGGCATCCAGACGGTCAAGCATAGCCACGCCCGCGTGCTGGAGATCGCAAATCAGGCAGGCGATACCCTGTGCCGATGGCTGGGTGCGGTGATTCAGAGAATGAAGTAAAAAAGATATACCATGAAAATCCTTTCGTTTGGTTCCCTCAACTACGATTATGCGCAGAGCATAGATGGCGTTTTGCCGGCGTATGATGTGCCGGAAAGCGCACTTTCCGACTATCTGCGGCCAGACTGGAGCGATGCGTGCATCAATGTCCGCACCGAGGAAGCCTACGAAACGGCCCATGAGGTGCTGCGGGCGGAAGGACTGTTTCTGGGCACATCGGCAGCAGCGGCTTTGCACGCAGCGGTGCAGGTGGGCCGCAGACCGGAGAATCAGGGAAAGAACATCGTGGTCATCGTCCCGGACAACGGCATGAAATATCTGTCTACGCCGATGTACCGGCAGAAATGATAAAAACACGATGATGCGACTGAATTTTGAAAAGATTGCATAGGATTTTATAAAAGTATTATTCTTTCATGAATTTTAGCACTCTTCTATTGACACTGCTAATGAACGGTGCTATAACAGTGGCGTGCTCAGGAGGAAGGGCAAAAGGAGAGCCGCAGGGCTCCCCGGAAAGCCTTTCTGAGTGGACGCTTCAGATTTTTTGCCCCGACCCGAACGCCGGGATTGGAGGAATGATTTATGCTTATGCCGACTGTTTTCCATGAAAACCTGTTCGATGATTTCTTCGATCCGTTCTGGAATGACGCTGCACTGGAACGTATGATGAACCGTGAGGCTCGTGATACCTTTGGTAAGCGCGGTGCAAACATGATGAAGACCGATGTCAAACAGACGGACAACGGCTACGAAGTAGCGGTTGACCTGCCGGGCTGCAAGAAGGAAGACGTTCAGATGGATCTGAACGACGGCTACCTGACCATTCAGGCAGTGCGCAGCCACAGCAACGACGAAAAGGATAAGAAGGGCCGCTATCTGCGGCGCGAATCCTTCTCCGGCACCTGCGCGCGCAGTTTCTACGTGGGCGATGTGAAGAAGGAAGACATCCACGCAAAGTTTGAGGATGGCGTCCTGCACATCGAGCTGCCTGCTCCTCAGCAGACGAAGGCTTTGCCTGAGAACCCGAATCTGATTGAGATCGAGTAAATGCCGACCGTGTGCGCCAAGGCATAACGTATATAGGATGCCCCCGGAGAGCTGCAACAAGCTCTCCGGGGGCATTTTTTGTTTCGCTATCTTTTCCGCAAGGGAAAACCATGGTATACTGAGAACAGCAACTCAGAATTTATGGAGGTACTTCACTATCCTGTGAGCCGGGAGAGCGGCTGGCTTTTGCGGTATACTCCGTTCGGAAAGATCAAAGCGCATGGAGGTAAAAAGCATGCTGACCTATACCTATGTTTCAGAGGGAACGTTTGCCCTGATGGAAAAACCAAAGCCGGTGTTGCAGCACGAGCGGGACGCCATTGTAAAGGTGACCCTTGCCAGTATCTGCTCCAGCGATCTGCATATCAAGCACGGCAGCGTGCCCCGGGCGGTGCCCGGCATCACGGTAGGGCACGAGATGGTGGGCATCGTAGAAGAAGTGGGCAGTGCGGTGACCAATGTGAAACCCGGCGACCGGGTGACGGTGAACGTGGAGACCTTCTGCGGAGAGTGCTTTTTCTGCAAAAAAGGCTTCGTGAACAACTGCACCGATCAAAACGGCGGCTGGGCGCTGGGCTGCCGCATCGACGGCGGGCAGGCCGAGTATGTCCGGGTGCCCTTTGCGGATCAGGGACTGAACAAGATCCCGGACGGCGTTACCGATCGGCAGGCGCTGCTGGTGGGCGATGTGCTGGCCACCGGCTTTTGGGCGGCACGCATCTCGGAAATCACCCCCGAGGATACCGTGCTGATCCTCGGTGCAGGGCCGACCGGCATCTGCACGCTGCTGTGCGTCATGCTGCACAGCCCCAAGCGCATCATCGTCTGTGAAAAGGACGCAAGCCGCCTGCAGTTCATCCGTCGGCACTACCCGCAGGTGCTCACCGTGCAGCCGGAGGACTGCGCCGCCTTTGCGCGTGCCCACAGCGACCACGGCGGGGCCGATGTGGTGCTGGAGGTGGCAGGGGCAGACTCCACCTTCCGGCTGGCATGGGAGTGTGCACGGCCCAACGCCGTTGTGACGGTGGTGGCGCTGTACGATAAGGCACAGACCCTGCCGCTGCCGGAGATGTACGGCAAAAACCTTACCTTCAAGACCGGCGGCGTGGACGGCTGCGATTGTGAAGAAACGCTGCGTCTCATCGCAGAAGGCAAGATCGATACCGAACCGCTCATCACCCACACCTACCCCCTGCGCCGAATCGCAGAGGGCTACGAGCTGTTTGAAAAGAAACGGGACGGCGTGATCAAGGTGGCAGTGGAGTGCTGACGGTCTGCGCCGAGGCACAACGCACATAAAGTGGCCCCGGAGAGCTGTAACAATAAAACAATCCCATTTTATGAGCGATATGGCTTTCAACAATATGATAATTACTCTGCAATGGTGCGGAAGCACTTTTTGTGAGTTGGTATGATGGATCGATTTGCAGCTAGCAAGGAAACCGTAAGGAGTACAAAGCATGGATGCAAACTGTACCAGTAAAAGAAGGAAAGTCAAGAGTATGGAAACGGTATACATTGCAGGCGGGTGCCTTTGGGGCGTCCAGCATTTTTTTGACACGGTGCCCGGTGTACGGACAACCGAAGCCGGGAGAGCCAACGGAACAACAAACACGCTGGACGGCCAGTATGATGGATACGCAGAGTGCGTTAAAGTGGTCTTTGATGAGAAATGTACCAGTGTTACAGAGCTTATGGAGCATCTGTTTGAAATCATCGACCCGTACAGCCTGAACAAACAGGGCGTTGATGTTGGAAAAAAGTATCGCACGGGGCTTTACAGCACAAATCCCGGACATCTGGAAGAAGCAAGAGCCTTCATTGACAGCCGGAAGGACCGGGATAAAATCGTTGTGGAAGTGCTGCCGCTGACGAATTACGTCCGGAGTGCAGAGGAGCATCAGCACCATCTGGAGCGGTACCCGGAAGACTGCAACTACTGTCATATCCCGGATGAAGTCTTAAACAAATACAGGAATCAGTAAGCAAAGGAAAAACGAAAATGCGGGGATTGGGAACGATCATCAATGCGCTGGCCATTGTGATAGGCGGTGTGCTGGGTATTCTGTTCAAACGCTTTCTGAAAGAGCACTATCAGGATACAATCATCAAAGCCACGGGCTTTTCCGTGGTGTTTCTGGGAGCGGCGGGAACGCTCTCCAAGATACTGACGGTTAGGCCAGACGGAACTTTGAACACCGGTGGCTCTTCTGACGGGGATTTTATGAATCGGAATTTGTAGAGGGGGTGTGATTATATGAAAAACAATAGCCCACAAAAGCAGGCTGCCATTTCTTGGATCATTTTGATGATAGGAATATTGCTCGCAGTAATAGGAGCAATGACGGCAAAGGAGTACAGAGTAAACCTATGCCTGCTAATCGGTGCAATGGTTGTTGGTGGTGGTATTGTATATCATTTCACCATGATGAAATGTCCTTATTGCGGTTGCTCGCTTGTTGGTTATAGGCCGATCCCTAAAGAATGTCCAAAGTGTCATAAAAAATTTGAAGAATAAGTTCGCGTTTATCAAGGTGAACATTTAAGTATTAAAAACGGGAGTGAAAACAAATGATGACCATTGCACAGATCATGGAAAAGATGATCGCCTTTTCTGAAGGGAATATTCACGATATCACGCACCTGAGCTGCGTGTGGACCTATGCCAAAACCATTGGTGAGCTGGAGGAGCTGGACGCAGACACGCAGTTTATTCTGGAGGTGGCGGCCATCACCCACGATATCGCCTGCCCGCTCTGCCGCAAAAAGTACGGCAACACCAATGGTAAATATCAGGAGCAGGAGGGTGCCCCGCTGGTGCGGGAGTTCTTGGCGGATACCGGCATGACAGCAGAACAGATCGACCGTGTGGCCTATCTGGTAGGGCACCACCATAGTCCGGCGCAGATCGACGGCATTGACTATCAGATTCTGATTGAGGCAGATTATATCGTCAATGCGTCCGAAAGCGGGTACGACCAGCAGGCAATCCGAACCTTTATGGAACATACGATGAAGACGGCAGCGGGTATCCGGCTGATGAAAACAGTGTTTGGAGTGTAAAAATGATTCAGAAGCATTGCTTTGAATGCGGTACGGCATTGATTGAAAAAGAACTGGAAGAAGAGGGCATTGTGCCTTACTGCCCGAAATGCCAGCAATATCGGTTCCCGATGTACAATGTGGCAGTCAGCATGATTGTTGTGGATGAGGAAACCGGGAAAATTCTGCTCATCCAGCAGTACGGCAAGCCCTCTTATATTCTGGTGGCTGGATATGTGAACCGCGGTGAGGCAGAAGAACACGCCGTGGTGCGGGAAGTCCGGGAAGAAACCGGGTTGGAAGTAGAGCACCTCCGGTTCAACCGTACTAAGTTTTTTGAGCCGTCCAACACGCTGATGTGCAACTTTACGGCTTTCGTCAGAACCGCAAAGGCGCTGCATATCAACCACGAAGTGGACCGCTGCAAGTGGTTCACCCCACAGGAAGCCAGAGAAAACATCCGTCCCAACAGCCTTGCAGCGGAATTTTTGAATGCGTATCTGGACGAAGTGGGGAATAAGCCGATGGAGATGTGATTCGTGGCTGTACCACGGGAATTTTGACGGAGAGTATGGAAAAAAGTTGGTTCGGCCTGTTTCGGTTGACCTTTTTATAAAGAATCGATATATTGATACTATATAGTATCAATAAGTATCAACTGCGAGGTGGACAGAATGGATGGGGCACAGTTTGCCAAAATGCTTTCAGATAAGCATTTGTTTGAACTCAATCGGATGGAATACAAGTACTCGACTGTCAGCGTCAAAGAATTTGCCGAATTGCTGCGGCAAAACTTTGCGCAGCCTCTGCCGTTGACTGATTTTTCTGGAAATAAGCTGTTTTACCTGCCGAACCTCGCGCAAATTTCAACAAATGGTATACAGAAAACAGAATAGAATCATCTTCGATGTCTCGTTGGGAAACTAACGGGGTATTTTTTGCCCCAATTCGGCTGTATAGAACACTGAAAAGTCAAAACGAACCGTAGGTAGTCCTGCAAGGACAACTAAAGTGCGCCTATGAGGCCGACGCGAAATCGGAGGATTCTTGTTAAACTTACTATACTATACCATTGCAAAAAAGAAGTGAGCACGATATAATATGGATAAGAAGGCAAAAGTCACCGCAATGGTGTGAAAATAGATTTTGGCTGTTTCCATAAGGGGTAGATCGAGAGGTGTTATCCTCAGTGGCTGAAAGCGCAGATGTGTGATGTTTGCAGCAAGCTATTTGTATAAGCCGAAAGGCCGCAGAAATGCGGCTTTTCCTAAATGCATGAAATTAGCCGAACCTAACTTGTAAATGTGCGCGTGCTGGTTAGACAAAACTAACTATAAAAGGAGAGACAGCAATGCGAGAACACAAGAATTTCTGGGACAGAAATGCAGGTCTGTATGACTGCTTTATGCGAAAAGACAGGGCAGTATACGAGAAAATGTATGAGCTGATCCGTCCGGTCGTGAAAGACAAAACAGTGCTGGAGGTGGCTACCGGAACGGGACTGATCGCCAAGCACATCGTAAAAGCAGCGGCACACATCGAGGCGACGGATGCCTCTCCGGAAATGATTGCAGAGGCCAAACGGGGGAATTACTCTGCGAAGCTGCGTTTTTCCGTGCAGGATATGTTTTCTCTGCCATACGCGAGCAAATCATTCGATGTGGTAATCGTATCAAACGCACTGCACATTGTGCCTCAGCCAGAAAAATCACTGCGAGAGATCAAACGGGTGCTGAAGGATGACGGTGTGCTGATTGCGCCTACCTTTACGCACGCAGAAAACTCATTTCCCGGTAAGATCAAAGCCTTTTTCATGAATCTGGCAGGCTTTCCTCTC
This sequence comes from Faecalibacterium sp. IP-1-18, assembly GCF_023347355.1. Lineage (NCBI taxonomy): Bacteria > Bacillati > Bacillota > Clostridia > Eubacteriales > Oscillospiraceae > Faecalibacterium > Faecalibacterium sp. IP-1-18. Next base: position 2,112,421 of record NZ_CP094472.1, on the reverse strand, counting down.
CACAGCAAGTGGACGAGTGAAGAATACCTAAAATTTCTGCAACAGAATGATTGGACAGTGCGAAAAAGTGTTGTTCTAAAGGCATCTTTTCCGCTGACCTATACGGAATGTGTGAAATCGGAGGTGTGATATGTCCTTCTTTGAAAACACCCGCAAGCCCGTAGGTCTTGGCGGGAAGATCATGGTTGCCATGATGAACTTTGGGCACAGTGCAATGGCAGCGTGGGGATTGCATTTTTTGCAGCCTGCCCCGGATGCCATGGTGCTGGACTGCGGCTGCGGTGGTGGGGCGAACATTAAAACGCTGTTGAAACTGTGTCCCAAAGGCAAGGTGCAGGGCATCGACTACTCAGCCGTCAGCGTGGAAAAAGCGCGAAAGGTCAATGCCAAAGCCATTGCGGCAGGACGGTGTACCGTGCAGCAGGCAAGTGTGGCAGAGTTGCCGTTTGAAGCGGAGCAGTTTGATGTGGTGACCGCCTTTGAAACGGTCTACTTCTGGCCGGAGCTTGCACAGAATTTCAGAGAGGTTTATCGAGTGCTGAAGCCCGGCGGAATCTTTTTCATCTGTAACGAAGCAAACGGCGAAACGACAAAAGACGACAAATGGACGAAGATCATTGATGGTATGACCATCTACACGGATATTGCCCTGAAAGCATATCTGGAGCAGGCAGGATTTTGTCAGATTCAGAGCCACAAAAATAAAAAGGGCTGGCTTTGCATCACAGCACAGAAATGAGGTGCGATCATGTCGAAAATGGCAACGGAATTTCAAAGAAAAGCAATGAGCCGGATGTACCGGGGCAAGGAAATCTTCAAGCCTTTGAACACTGGCAGGATTGATGAAAATGTCGCCTGTGTGCGGGAGTGGGTGGCAAATATCTTCTTTTACCGCAAGGGCGATACCACCATTATGGTCGATGCGGGATATAACTACGACCGCCTTGCCGAAAAAATGGGCTGGCTTGGGATTGATCCGAAGTCGATACACCATATCCTTATCACCCATCAGGACACCGACCATGTGGGTGCGGTGGAAGCAGACAGTCCGGGGCTGTTCCGGAATGCGAAGCTGTACATCGGCGAGATCGAGAACCGGTATCTCACCGGCGAGGAGCGGCGAAAAGTCATCTATCATCTCTATAAATTGCCGCAGGTCACGATCAACAACGAAAAGGTACTGCTGCACGATGGGCAGGTACTTGACATTGACGGCGTCAGGATCGAGTGCTTTCGGGTTCCCGGCCATACATGGGGACATATGGTCTACCTCATTGACGATAAGTACCTTTTTACTGGCGACACGCTGTGGTTTGGCGCGGACGGCGGCTACAGCTTCATTTCCTCGCTGGCGGAGGACAATAAGCTGGCTGTGCAGTCACTGGCGGAGCTGGAGCGGAAACTGCGCGCACGTGGGCTGCATCCATATTTCATCACCGGTCACACGGGATGGACGGACAATTTTGCCTTTGCGTTTGCCCACAAAGACAAGAGCTGTTCACCATTCAAAAAACGAGTACATGACCCATCGGCACCCTATGATGCCTACGACGAATCGGACGACACTGAAGAAAATGCAAAGAGCGGTTTTCTGAAAGGCGTGGGAAGATGAGGGACAGCGAATTACAAATTGACCGCAACTGCCATGTGCTGTATTCCACGCCCTGCAAAAAAGAAATTCTGGCGAAAATCGCCCTGCACTATCCGGAGGTGGAGCGCGAGGTGGTCTGGGAGCAGGTGCAGCTGAGATACGCAGAGCTTCTTTCCAAGTGGCGCACCGACCTCGGCGGTAAAAAGAATTTTCACAACGGCGTAGGCGGCACCTACGACTGCATCGCCATTATGTGCTATTACGATGTGTGCCGGGATGTGACCACATTCCGTGAAATTGAAGAGATGGAGGAAAAACTGATTCTTCCAACTTTCCGCAAGCTGAAATTTGTGGACTGCAACAAGCCGTTCTGGAGGAAGCTGATGTACAAGGCGTTTGTTCGTGCGAAAAGCGGCTGCGACAAATGGCACGATTATGAAATGACGGTGGCTCCTTACGAAAAGAACTAGCCCATCTATTATGAATTTACGGCGTGCCCGGCGGCGGAATTTGCCAAGCGGTTCGGATTTACGGACATTATGCCCGCCCTGTGCAATGTGGACTATGCGTCCATGGAACTGCTCCATGCCAAGCTGGTGCGGACGACCACCTGCGTGGACGGTTGCCGATGCGACTATACCATCTGCGGCGACAAGGATCCGTACTTAAAGGAGCATCCAGAATACCGGGACGAAAACGGATACAGGAGGAATAAGTAATGCTTTTACAGGTGATTCTGGAAGGTCTTGGGCTGGGGGCTTTGCTGGTTCTTGTCTGTGCTGTGGGCATCTGCAAAGGGGCTGTTGGGATGGTGCATCTTTACAGCCCGGCGGTGCAGCAGCGGTGCGTGAAGCTGGGACTTACAACACACGAGAAAATCAAGCGCAATTCTCTACTTTTCAAAGCCGTCTGCGTCCCCGGCTATATCAGCTATGTGCTGGTCTGTGTCTATGGGATAAACGGTGCGCGCAGCTTTGCGGCGGGCTTCTGGCAGTTACTCGTCATCTTGTCCGTTATGAATCTCATGGACCGCCTGTTGGTTGACGGCTATTGGGTGGGGCACACGAACGCATGGACGATCCCCGGAACAGAAGATCTGAAGCCGTACATCACCGCAAAAGACAAGCAGAAAAAGTGGCTGTTCGGCACGGTGGGCATGGCAGTCATAGCGGCGGCGCTGGCGAGAATTATGATGTTTCTTATGGAAAACTGAGGCGATATCAATGATGTTTCAAACTTATGGCAACAGGAATCATCCTGCGGTGCTGTTCTTTCATGCTATGGGTGTGACGGGGGAGAGCAGCGAACCGGTTGCAAACTATTTACAGAATCGGTATTTCTGCATTTTACCTACCTCCACCGTGTACTGCAAAGGGCAGAAATATGTCAGCAAGGCGGACGAGGTTCGTCAGGTGGAAGAATACCTGAAATCGCAGGGGGTGGAACGCCTTGAACTGGTTGTGGCTTCTTCGATCGGTGCTGACCTTGCCATGGCGTTTTTGACAGGCACGAAGCTGCCCATCGGACATGTTTTCTTTGACGGCGGGCAGTTTGCACAAATCGGAAAAGGTACACGCCGCATGATGACACCGTTTCTGTATCTGGCCATCAAGAGCCTGTACTGGTCAAAGGGCGGCACATTGAAAAAGATACTGTGGTGTGACGATAATTCCATAAAGCCGTATTTTATAGCCGCAGGGGAAAATCTGACCTATACAAATTTGCGGCGACAGATTCTGGACAGTCTGGAGGATAAACCCTTTCCGTCCCTTCCCGAAGAACTGCAAAAGCATCTCTATTTCGAGTTTGGCAGCATAGAAGAGCATTTCAAATACCGTCAGGCAGTGATGGAAGCCTATCCCTGCGGCAATTACCCCGTATTTGAGGGATACGATCACATGCAATATCAGATTCGTGATCCGAAGGGCTTTGCTGAAATGCTGGCATTTATCGCTGAGCAGGACGGTATGCCGAAGCTGCCGTTTATCAGAAAGTGAGAGGACCCGATATGAAATACAAAATCGAGAAAAACACCGTGCAGGAGACGCTGATCCTCCCACTGTATTCCCGGAAGCTGTGCACCGAACTGTACCCGAACCTTTACCGGGACGAAACAGCGGTGCGGCTGTTCGACCAGATCGACTACGATTTTTCAGAGGCAGAGAAAAACTCCCGCAGCCTGATGCAGTGTTTCGGTGCGCTGGAGGTGGCCATGCGGCAGAATGACCTTGCGTGGGAGGTGCGGGCGTACCTGAAAAACCACCCCTGTGCGGCAGTGGTCAATCTGGGCTGCGGGCTGGATAATACCGGCAGAGCCTGCGACAACGGCAGATGCAAGATCTACAATCTGGACTTCCCGGATGTGATTGCCTTGCGGCAGCAGCTGCTGCCCGCCGGGGAGCGGGAGCAAAACATCCCCTGCGACCTGAAAGACCCCGCATGGTTTGACAAGATCGATGCCTCCGGCGGGGCGGTGTTCTTTGCCTCCGGGGTGTTCTATTACTTCCTGACGGAGCAGGTCAAGGCGCTGGTGCAGGGGATGGCAGATGCTTTTCCCGGCGGAGTGCTGGTCTTTGATGCTGCCAACCGTACGGCGGTGAAGATGATCGCCAAAACGTGGCTCAGGACGGCGAAAATCAAGGATGTGGGAGCATATTTCGCGGTTTCGGATGCGAAAAGCGAGCTTTCCCCATGGGACAGCCGTTTGCAAGTATCCAGCAGGGGCTATATGATGGGGTACAACGATTTGAAAGACCCTTCTGTCAGCGGCTTTTTCCGATTCCTCGCAAAGGTTGGAGACAACGGGATGAAAATGCAGATCGTGAAGATCAGATTTGGAGGCAAGAAATGAAGATTCTGGTATATGGTGCAGGCGTTCTGGGGTGCAATCTGGCAAGAAATCTGCTGCGCGCCGGAAAGGATGTCACTCTGCTTGCGCGGGGAAACTGGGCTGCGGAGATCAAGCAGAACGGCCTGCGGATCAAGGATAAGTTTTCACCCTGCACCTCGGTCAGCCGCATTCCGGTGGTGACTGAACTTGCACCGGATGCAATGTACGATGTGATCTTTGTGGTCCTGCGCTATACACAGCTGGATTCCGTTCTGGACACGCTGCGGGCGAACCGGACGAAGAACATCGTTTTTGTGGGGAACAATGTGCAGGCGAGGGCACTGGCGGCGGTACTGCCGGAAAAGAACGTCCTGTTTGCCTTTGCACTTTCTGCCGGGCATCGGGAGGTTGACCGGGTGGTCTCCATCGACCTGAAAAAGATCACCATCGGACAGCTGCCGGGTGCAATCTCCAATAAACAGCTGATCGGGCGCATCTTCCACGGCACAAAATATAAGGTCGTTTACGAGCCGAACATGGAGGACTATCTGCTCTGCCATGCCGCGTTTGTGATGCCTGCGGCCTTCGCCTGCTATAAGACAGACGGCGACCTGAAAAAGCTCAGGGGAGATACCGCGTACCTGAACCGTGTGCTGGATGCCAACATCGAGGGATACCGCGCCATCCGAGATGCCGGGCACACCATTCTGCCCAAGGAAGATGCAGACTTTGAAGGGGAGAAATACCGCAAGACCTGCCTGCGCTTTTTCAAGCTGATGTGTGCCACCTCGCTGGGGAAACTCTGCGCCTCCGACCATGCCATGAACGCCATCGACGAAATGAGTGCGCTGAATCGGGATCTCAAGAAATTTTTCGATGAACATGGCGCAGTCTACCCGGTATGGCAGGCACTGGAAGCGGAAGCCGGGAGGTATCTGCAATGAAGTATGCCGGAATGCCCTTTGGGATGTGGATGCTGTTTGCCGGTTCCTTTCAAAAGCAGCTGACCGCTGTGCTGGGCTATGATGCAGCCACCGCAAGAGCTATCACGAAAAAGGCAAAGCCGCAATACCGGCAGATCATCCGCAGGCTGCCGGAGTTTGAAAAAGCGGACCGCTTCAAGATGAACATCGTCAACTGCGCAATGCTCGGCGCGTTCATCCTCTCCATGCCGCAACGTCCGGAGGTGGACAGGCTGACGGATTACTACGCAAAGTCCATGATGACAAAGCCCATGCAGTGGTTCTGCCGCAAGAGCGGAAAAAACAAGTTTACCCCCAAAGATATTTCCGGCATGAAGGCGACCGCCACCTTGAAAGCCGCCGACCGTAACCCCTATTCGTGGAACATGGAATTTTACGAATACCCGGATGGCAGCGGCTACGAGGGACGCTTCACCAAATGCGGCATCTGTGTGCTGATGAAAAAGCTGGGGCTATATGACCTCACTCCCGCGCTGTGCCGTCTGGACTACACCATGAGCGAAGCGGGCGGCGTGACAAATTTTGTGCGGCAGTACACCCTTGCCTCCGGCGGACCCTACTGCGACTGCGGGTACAAAAAGAAGGGGTGACGGACGATGAAGGCGAAGGAAACCTATCTTTCCCGTGACTTTCGGGAGACTGCGGCGCAACGCTTTCCTGCGCAGGCAAAGCAGCTGAACGCCGCTTTTGATATGCGCCTGAATGCGCTGCTGGCTGAAAACGCGGGTGCAAGCAAGGAAAAGCAATACCACCTCAAGCGGCAGATATTGCCGGGCATTGCGGCCTACGAGACCTTGCAGCGGGTCATGCCGAAAGAGGAGGCACTGCAAACCGTTCACGGCTATGTGGAGCACTTGGCGAGAACGAGCCACAAACAGCTTGCCGCCCTGCTGCACATACCGGGGCTTTACCGCCTTGTTCCCGGCGTTTTCGTCAAATCCACCCGGAGCATTTTCGGCCCGGCGGCGGGCTTTGCCCCAAAAGAACTGCAGACCGGTAACGGCGTCTGGCGTGTGGATATGATGAAGTGTCCCTATCACGACACCTGCGCAGAATACGGCTGCCCGGAGCTGTGCCGCTGTTTTTGTGACAGCGATGACATCAGCTATACCGGGCTGCATCCGAAGCTGATCTGGGAGAGAAGCATGACGCTGGGGCGTGGAAATGACCGCTGCGATTTCTGCATGAAGGTCAGATAATAGTGGGCGGCATATTGAAATGGAAATCAAACGATTTGGTACATGGTATTTCTGGCATACGTTCTTGTTTTGTATGAACCACAATGGAAGACGAAGGAAATGGGAGCATATGCCCGATTCGCACGCAGACTGAGAGGAGAAAAACAATGATCGTACTGCAACTGCTGCTTTATTGTCTGCTGTTTACCGCAATGGTAAAAATCGCTGTGATCGGTGGTGCTGTCAACGGACTGTACTTTTATCCCAAGGAGGTGCAGGATCGCGCCATCGAACTGGGACTGATCGACCGCAATACGATGAACCGGAAACGAAAATGCTTTATGATACCGTTCTTTATCGTGATGCTTGCTGCTCTTGTGCTGATCATCGGTTTGTGGAACGGGGCTTCCTCCTTTGGTGAGGCCTATTGGCAGGCGCTGCTGTTTCTTGAGGTTATGAATATCTATGACGGCGTTGTAATCGACAAGCTATGGGTCGGGCACAGCCAGTTTTGGGTGCTGCCAGGGCTAGAAGATGCGCCGTTCGTGCAGACCTGGAGGCAGGTGCTGAAAAAGCGAAGCATACTGGCGCTGATCTGGGTTGCGGGAGCGGCAATTGTCGGCGGTATTGTCCATTTGATTTTCTAAGAAGTTGGAAATTGCCCAAATGAAAAGCAGAATCATGAACTGCAATCGGAGACAAAAAAGATGAAGACGGAGAAACCGAAAAAGCTGATTCGCTGGTGCATTCTTGGCGCAGTCGGATGCGGATTTATGGCTGCCGGGGACTGGCTGCTGGGCTGCATTCCGCTTCGGGAAACGGACACCGGTCTTTTCAATAGAGCCTATTATCTGTCCGGCTCCTACGGGCTGTGGAAGCCTGTGCTTACCGTTGGGCTGGGAGCGGTCGGCGGCTTTCTCTATTACTTCGTAGTAAAAGCGCTGAATGCGGACATTGATACAAAGTACAGAAAAACAAAGATCATTCAGTATCTGTGCGGAATTTTCACCGTTGCGGTGGCGCTGACTATCCACACCTGGGTGGCTACCATGGCGTGGTTCACCACCTATCTGGGCCCGCGCATCGGAGAAGAAGCTGCCATCGCGGCGGTCACCGCCTATCAAGACGGCATGCTCCTCGCCATTGCGCCGATGTACGTTCCGATGATACTGGCTTTCGGCATCCATTTCGTGATGCTGCTTGCGGGCAAGACACGGTATTCCCGGTGGATGCTGGCTTTTCACCCGGTCACATGGAATCTTCTGCTGGTTACTGTTCCTGATATTGCACAGGCCATGCAGGTGCCGGTGGCCACATGGATGTCCGTAATGAGCCAGAGCAGCACGAACAGTGCCATTATGGTCTGGTGCATCGCGGCTGCGGTTTATGAGAGAAGTCACACTCAATAAAAAAGGAGTCTTGAATATCCCGGCTGATAAAAAAATAAAACCGTCCTCATCATCGCCCACCGGATGCGCACTGTTTCCAGTGCAGGTAAGATTGTGGTGCTCAAAGATGGAGTAGTAGCAGAACAGGGATCGCTTGCACAGTTGCTGCATACGATGAAACCACCATCATTGAAGATTTGTATTTGAAAAAAGTTGTCTAGGACTTGACATCGTGCAGAGTTCATGATCACGCATGCCGCCATAGCAGTCATATTGAAAGACATCCCGCCTGAAAGTGAAAGCTTTACTTTCAGGCGGGACTTTTTGTTTTTTATTGTAAAGGCTGGTTCCTGTTCTTTAAGGAGATGGCTACACATTAAAGAACTTTGGCCCCATTGGCCGTCAACTTGAAGGTTGCTCCCAGCATATCGGCAGCCCCACGGCACATCAGCATCCGCTGCAGGAAAATCTCAAAATATTCGTACATGCTGCAAATGTCGGTGTCGATCTGCAGATTCAGCGAGATGACCTTTTTCTCGGTGTTGATTTTCAGAGTCTGGTCTGTCACCGCGTAAGAGAAACCATACAAAACCTTTTCCAAACGCCGTTCGAGGGGAACCACGGACGGCGTTTTTATATATCAGCGAAAAGGAGTACGCAAATGAACCGTAAGACCACAAAAAAGGTGGATGAATCCACCCTGACAACTTTGTGCGCCGTCTGCCGAGGGGCATTTTTGGACGCAAAGGGCGTCCATCTCCGCAGAGCCGACCCCAGGCAGCTCGTCAAGGATGTCTGCACGTATTGCCAGACACGATATGGGTTTGACTACTACGTTCAGCCCATTGTCCGTAAATCAAAAATGACCGGAAAGGAGAACCGACGTGAAACTGAGCCAGCTTAAAATTGACCCGGAGTTCCAAAGCAAAATTCCGCCGCTGCAGTTTGAGGAAGAACAGCAGCTTGAGCAGAACATCATTGCCGAGGGTCGTCTTCTGAATCCCATCATCACATGGAATGGCTACATTCTGGATGGGCAGAACACGGTAGAAGCACGTCGAACCTGCAACGGTGGTATGGAATTGCCCATCCGCTGCAAGGTCTTCTATGGCCTTACCAAAGAAGACGAAGCAACGCTGTTTGCGATTCAGACGGGCAATGCTACCTGCCTGACGGCGGGCGAACGTCTTCGTGCAAATCTGGTGGCCGAAAACCCGGATGCACTTTACTTTGTGGGGATCACGTCGAATGCCGGTGTGGAATTTGCCTATGACGGCATCCGGGCACCCTGGAAAATCTACTGCATCGAAACGGCATACGAACTGTACAAGCAGTATGGCTGTGAGCGCTACGTCGAGATGCTTCACATCATCAACGAGGCGTGGAAGGGCAATGTGGATTCCTACCTTGCCGGTGTAATCCGTGGTGTGGCCCGCTTCATCTCCGTATACGAGGGCGAGTACAGCCGGGAGCGCCTGGTGCAGCAGCTGGCAAGGACACACCCGAAAACCATCACGCAGCTGGCTCAGAAAGACACCGGCAGTTCTGCAAACCGCCACATGCGGCAGATTCTCCGCATCTATAACGGTGCCAGCCGTGAGATGAGTCTGCCGCTGAAAAACTGACAATTTCGTTTTACCTCCTGAACAACAGCCGTCGTGGTATCCGTCTGCGGCGGCTGTTTCTTACATAAAAAGGAGGTTGATTTTTATGTTACCGAACAATTGGAGATATCTCAGAGGGGACATCTACTATGCAGACATGGAGCCGCATATCGGCTCGGAACAGGGCGGGAAACGCCCTGTGGTAGTTCTGCAGAACAACATTGGAAACCGTCATTCGCCTACATTGATCGTTGTAACTGTTACCACCCGGACGGAAAAGAAGAAAAACCAGCCCACCCATGTGCTGGTGGATTCCAACCCGGCCTTTGAAGAACCGTCCATGATTCTTCTGGAGCAGATCTTCACGATCGATAAATCCCGCATCGAACGCTTTATGGGCTATGCCAGCAAGGCTGAAATGCTCCGCATTGATATGGCTTTGCTGGTCAGTCTGGCTCTGAACGTTCTGAGCGGAAACCGCAGCGAATAGCGGACAACCAGTAACCCGTAAAAATGAGGTGATAGCGATGTAACCGGAGGTGAGTGAGCCATGCGAAAGAGTGCCCCCATTGAAGTGGTGGTACATTACCCCAAAACGAAAGAGGGATGGGACGAACTCGGAAAACGGGTCGCAACCGCCCACGCCAACTATGTGATCGAAAAAATCGACCGTCTGAACTGCCCCACATGGCAGAAGCTCGAATTGCTGCAGGCGGTGATCGATACTACCAAAGGAACCTACAAACCCAAAGAACACCAAAAGCCCGGCTGGCAGCCGAGCCGATAAACAAAGCCCCACGCTCAACATATGCTTTTCTGCTCTGACCAGAGACGGTCAGATTTAGAGGCAGTGTTGAGCGTGGGGCTTTTTGTGTTACATAAGTTTTTGGAATTTTGCTGACAAAAAATCATTGATTGTTGGCGGCCAATATGGTATCCTATGGCATTGCATAACACTCAAAACAGTTCCGCTTTTTGCTGAAAGAGCGTATCGAAACCGTCCTGATGGAGCAGCAGAAAAAGCTTTTTGAAAAGTAAAAGCTCTTGCGTCCCGTGAAAAAAGAAGGTAATATAAATACAGAGCAAGACACAGAACGCAGGGAGGGATGAAAACCATGTTTTACGAGATCATGCACCGGGAAAGCTGTGTGGCACAACTCAGCACGACAGGGGAATGCAGGGTCTGCCTCGAGGATTTCATGCCCTATGATCTGGTTCTGGTGGAATCGGATGATTTTGACGAGCGCATCAATAATGTAACGAACTTTTACTATTGGTGCGCCTCCCGGATGTTGACGTTGGATCGCACCTACGCCAAGGAAATCCTGAACAGTATCGGTGCATCTCAGAGTGTTACGGACAGGGAACGAGCACAGATTGCATTATCCTACCATTGTCTGTCTTTGCTGGATGTGTTCTGGGTGAAAGAAGAAAACGAGAACATTCGATTCGAGGATATCAACCTTTTTGCACACTCCTTAAGCAATGCGCTTGTGGATATTGCGCTGCGGGGGCACCAAATGACGGTGACAAACGCCCATCTTCTGGCAAATGACCTGTCTACGGGCGGCTTGTACCCCAAGGCGTGGGTGCGAAAAGAGGATGGCTTCTATCTTTACAAGGATGGTGGCAGGGAAGCGGTGGAACGTGAAGTGCTGGCAAGCAAAATCTGCCGGTGCTTTGACTGCCATCAGGTACTGTATGAGCAGGGAATGTTTGAAAATGAGCCGGTTTCTATCAGCAAAATCATGACATCTCAGCGATACAGTCTTGTGACCTATGCAGCCTATGACGTCTACTGCACGAACCGTGATTGGAATACGCTGGATAAGATCTTAGAGCTGGATGCTCCCGGCTACTATATGATGAACATTCTGGATTATCTGGTGGGCAATACCGACCGTCATTGGGAAAATTGGGGTCTGCTGGTAGACAACGAAACCAATCAGCCCATCCGTCTGCATGACCTGATGGACTTCAACCGGGCGTTTCAGCAGTACGACACGCCAGAAGGCGCAAACTGTCTGACCGTGGGAAAACGCCATCTGAGCCAAAAAGATGCTGCAGTGGAAGCGGTGCGGAACATCGGACTGAACCAAGTCCGTCAGGTGGAGCACACCGTATTCTCCGAGCATCCGGCATGGAAAGCAACGTTTGAAGAACGACTGCGTGTTTTACGGAACGCCATGTAAGTCAGAGCGAATATCAGAATAATTGAAACAGAATGATTCCATAACGAAAGCCCGTCTGCGCTGCCACATATCGTGGCTTGCAGACAGGCTTTTTCGTTTGACCGGAGAAAAATTACCATACCTCACATGCGAAGCATAGATGGAAAATCGGAACCAAGGTTTTCCACCAGATGGCAAAAGCACTTCTGACTGATGGTCTTTTGTCCACTCTCCCAGCAGCGGATGCTTGTCCTGCTGACCTTTGCATGGTCGGCAAGCTGCTGACGGTTCCAGCCTTTTGCCTCCCGGTATCTGCGGAGGAAGTCTCCTCCGCCCCGGTGCAGAAACAGGGTGTAGTCGTCCAGAATGTCCTCCACCGGGATGCCGTAAAGGGCGGCGAGCTTGTCCGCAAGTTCCGGCGTAAAGCTGCGGTGAAATATGCCGCTTTCTAGATCCCGATAGAGCCATTCCTCCATGCCCACCATGGCGGCAACCTCTTTTTGCAGCAGGTCAAGACCATAGCGGCACCAACGCAGACGGTCCCATGGATTCGGGATGTCGGCGTAAGAGTGGTACATACGGTAGAACGCCTGCGCCTCTACGGTGGTGCGGGGGCCTGCCAAACTTACCTGTAAGATGTATAGAGGGGTTAGACCACAACCCTCACATGACACCCTCTGAAGCAGAAAAAAGGAACCGCTCTCTCGGCTCCAAAAAATCCATTTTGACGTAGATGCGTCATTGCGTGAAAGAGGTGGATTCTCTTTTCCATCCCAAAGTGCGCTGGGGAGAGGATAGCATTTTCAATGCAGCGGCTGGCATAAGTGGAAAACCGCGCCTTGCGTGTGGCATCAAAGGTATCTACCGCTTTCATCAGCCCGATGGTGCCGATGGAAACAAGATCCTCTTGATCACCCGGCAGGGCGTAATATTTTTTTACGATGTGCGCCACCAGCCGCAGATTGTGGCGGATCAGCTTTTCCCGGGCGGCGGCATCTCCGGCGTGCAGGGCGCTGAAAGCGGCGGCCTCTTCCCGGGCTGTGAGCGGACGCGGAAAGCAGCCGCTTTCCAGATGGAGCGCCAGAAACAGAAATTTTGTGACGAAAAATTGTAGTAAGGTCAGCAGCACACGATATCCCTCCCGGTACATAGTTGTTAGATTGTATGAGCCGGGGCGCGGATAGTTGCCGGAGAAGCCTTTTGTGCGCAGCAGCTTTTCTGCAGGGGAAAAGCGTGGTATACTGAGGGGGATAACTCGTAATTTGTGGAGGGGAGCCTGATGAAAGAAAAGACTTGTCAAACTCGGTGCGGAACGATTCGGTATTGGGTAAGTGTGTCAAACCCGGATACAATTACGCTTGTTTTTCTGCCGGGATTGACTGCGGATCATAGATTGTTTGATAAGCAGATTCAGTATTTTGAGAGCAGGTATAATGTTATCGTCTGGGATGCACCGGCACATGCTTCTTCATGGCCGTTTCGGTTTGATTTTGATCTGTTCGATAAGGCAAAATGGCTGAACGATATCTTAAACCAAGAAGGAATCACAAAGTCTGTTATTGTCGGGCAGTCCATGGGTGGATATGTGGGACAGGCTTATGCACAGCTTTACCCAGACAAAATGACAGGCTTTGTCTCCATTGACTCTGCACCGCTGCAACGAAGCTATGTGACGGCAGTTGAAATTTGGCTTTTGAAACGGATGGAACCGGTATATGCTCACTATCCGTGGAAATGGCTCCTGAAATCGGGGTCGGAAGGCGTTGCTACGTCTGATTACGGTAGAAATCTCATGCGTGAAATGATGCTGACTTATGACGGAAACCAGAAACGCTATGCACAAATTGCCGGACATGGTTTTCGTATTTTGGCAGCGGCCATAGAAAAGAATCTGCCGTATGAGATCAAATGTCCGGCGTTGCTGATATGCGGCACACAAGATCATGCAGGTTCGTGTATACGGTACAACAAAGCATGGCATCGCAATACGAAAATCCCATTGACGTGGATCGAAGGAGCAGGGCATAATTCCAACACAGACAAACCCGAACAGGTGAATCGGCTGATAGATGAATTTGCTGCAAATATTTTACAACAGGAAACTTAGCAATTCAACTTTTTAATACAGCAGCAACAGCGTTGAATTGCGTATCGCAAATATGCTGTTTGAATGTTGCACTAATTTCTTGACTTGTGATTAGAAAAGCTCACCGCAAAACACACTTCGGGAGGTGCGAGGAATGAACTTCTGGAAAAAGCTGTTTGCCGGCATGGGCTTTGTGTGCGGCTTTCTGGTCTTTGAAGCCATGTCGCTGGCGTACCACAACTCCCGCCGCCGTCATAAAAACCGTAAGGGGCGCTGCCGGCGTAATAGTTTTTGGGACACGCTTACCCGGTACATGATCTTTGCGTGGATCTACGATGGTGTGAAGAAAAGCAGGGAACAGGTGGGCAGACGGTACTACCGCCGCACCGGGAATGAGTTCCGACCATCCTACGATTCCGGTACAAGAAGCAATCCCTCTGAACCTGCAAAAGCCGCCCCGAAAACCGCAGATGCAGCACAGTCCAAAAAGCAGCGGTCGTCTCCGTCTGCGCCGAAAACGACAGCAAAGAGCGCATCGGCATCCACGGCAGATAGGCTGAAAGTCCCTGCTGCGGAGGCAAAGCCGCCCCGTGAAACAGTGGAGAAATCAACTGTTGCTGTGCCGGAAAAGCCCTTGCCGGACATCGTACCGGATACCGAAAACCTACCCGCCCCGGAGCCAAAAACACCGCAGGAGGTGGAGGCGGAGCGTCAGCAGATGCTTGCCCGGCTGCGCACCGAGCTGCGGGAGCAGGTCTGTGCTATTCATGCAGACGTGACCCTGCCGCCCGACAGGGAGCAGGGAAGCGAGGCAACGGAGCAGCAACTGCACATTCTGCTGTACCAGACCGATGTGCCGGAGGCGGAACTGAACGCCGCCCTGTCTGACCTGCGTGCCCAGCGCAGGCGGGAAAAAGCCCAGTATCAGGGCGCACCCTTTGCGGATGTGTTTCAGGTAGAGCTGATTTTATCAGAGGAGGACAGCGACCGGGCCTGCATCGTGGATGTGGGGGACACCGGCATGAGCTATGTGATCCCGTGGAGCAGCATCCCGCAGGAGCTTCAGCAGCCGCTGCGCTGCTATGTGGCACAGGCAGACGGAAAGCTCTGCGGCTATTGCAAAGAAAACCTCTGCAATACCGAAAACGGACGGATGATCGTGGAGCTGTATCTGGGTAAACAGGAACATCACGTTTCAAGGATCTTGTATTGAAATAGCTGCACAACCGCAGCGATTGGGTTGAAAAAAAGCTGAAGCCCCAATTGCTCCAGTCAATGTCAGAGTTTCTTAATTGTCCATCAAAAATACGTTGGTACGTTTTACACAGTGACAATTCAAAAAACAGAGGAGAGATATTTTACTATGATCTACAAAAAGCGATACGGACAACCGTTTGATACCGAAAGTGTAGTGGGTTCTTTTTTGCCCATGATGGAAACGATACCCTATCTGACCAAGGAGCCGGATGGTTTCTCCTATGCCATGGAGCCGCAGGATGTCCTGTATGGTCTTGGCGAGAACGTCCGTGGTATCAACAAGCGCGGGTGGGTGTACGAAAGCAAATGCTCCGATGACGGCAACCATACCGAGGGTAAATCCTCGCTGTACGGTGCTTATAATTTTATGATCGTGTCCGGCAAGGATACATTTGGCGTTTTTATCGACTACCCGGGCAAGGTCACCTTTGACTGCGGCTACACCGACCTGGATACCTTACGCATCACGGTGGCCGAGGAAAATTACGATCTCTACATCATTGAGGGCGAAAGCCTGACCGATATTGTGCACCAGTTCCGCCAGTTGGTGGGACGCAGTTATATTCCGCCCAAATGGGCTTTTGGCAACGCCCAGAGCCGCTGGAGCTACATGAACGAGGACGAGGTCCGCGAGGTGGTGGCAAATTACCGTGCCAATAATATGCCGCTGGACGCTGTGGTTTTGGATATTGATTACATGGAGCATTACAAGGACTTTACGGTGGATGCGCAGCGCTTCCCGCGTTTTGCAGACTTTGCCGCCGAGATGAAAGCGCAGGGCATCCGTCTTGTCCCCATCATCGATGCAGGAGTCAAAATCGAAGAGGGATATGATGTGTACGAGGAGGGCGTGAAAAACGGCTACTTCTGCACGAATCAGGATGGCACCCCCTTTGTAGCCGGTGTGTGGCCGGGACGGGTACACTTCCCCGATATGCTCAACCCGGAAGCCCGTGCTTGGTTTGGCAGTCAATATAAAGTTCTGCTGGATCAGGGGATCGAGGGCTTCTGGAACGATATGAACGAGCCTGCTATCTTCTACGCAGAGGAAAGACTGAAAAAGACCTTTGCTAAAATTGAGGAATATAACAAGCAAAACCTGGATATTTCCAGCTTTGCTGCTTTTACCGGCATGGTGGCAGAGCTTTCCAACAACGAAAACGATTATAAGCTGTTCTACCACAACACCAAGCAGGGGCGTATGCGGCACGACAAGGTACATAATCTTTTTGGTTATAACATGACCCGTGCGGCAGGCGAGGCTTTTGAGCGGCTGGAGCCGGACAAGCGCATTTTGATGTACTCCCGTTCTGCCTGCATCGGGATGCACCGGTATGGCGGCATCTGGACCGGCGACAACCATTCTTGGTGGAGCCACATTCTGCTTGCGCTGCACATGATGCCCTCCCTGAATATGTGCGGCTTCCTGTACGAAGGCCCCGACATTGGCGGCTTTGGCAGCAATACCACGGAGGATCTGGTGCTGCGCTGGTACGGCTTGGGCATCTTCTCTCCGCTGCTGCGGAACCACTCTGCCAACGGCACCCGCCGGCAGGAACCCTACCGCTTTAAGAACAAGGCCGCCTTTGCCGGTATTTTACAGCTGCGCTACCTGCTGCTGCCCTACATTTACAGCGAGTACATGAAAGCTGCCCTGCACGACGGCATGTACTGTATGCCGTTGGCTTTTGCCTTCCCGGAGGATGACTTTGCCCGTCGGGTGGAGGATGAGGTGATGATCGGTGAAAGCTTGTTGATCGCCCCGGTATATGAGCAAAACGCCCGAGGTCGGTATGTTTATCTGCCGGAGGAGATGCTGCAGGTGCGGGTAAAGTACAGCGAAAGCAACCGCATCGAAACCAGTGTGCTGCCGGCAGGCCATCATTACATTCCGGTGGAGCTGGATGAAGTGGTGTTCTTTTTGCGCAAGGGACACCTTCTGCCCCTTGCCAAGGACGGCAAAAAGATCCAGAGCGTTGCCGATGTGGATTTTGCAGATCTGCGCCTGCTTGCCTATGCTCCCGATGGTGCATCCTATGAATACTATACCGATGACGGCGAGACAAGGGATTATGATAAGCCGGAACATTTTGTGCATATCACGCTGGATGCGGATGGAAACGCAAAGAGTGATCGTGCTACGGTCAAAGTAGAAGGATAATCGTCAGTCATTACGCAGTTCCTACAGAGTGGCAGCGTTTCAGCTTGAAATGCTGCCACTCTTTTTCGTTGTCTGTATCACAGATAAAATAGCGTTCCATCTTGAAAACAGCGTAAAGATTTATTATAATAAGATAAATAGTTGTGACTTTTACAAAGGAGGGCTGAATTATGGCAGCGCAGCGCACCTATCTGGCAATCGACCTGAAAAGTTTCTATGCCTCGGTGGAGTGCGTAGACCGCCATCTGGACCCCCTGACCACGAATCTGGTGGTGGCAGACGCCTCCCGCACCGAAAAGACCATCTGCCTTGCGGTATCGCCCTCCCTGAAAGCCTACAAGATACCCGGCAGAGCACGGCTGTTTGAAGCCGTTCAGCGGGTGAAAGAGGTCAACGCCCAGCGGCTGCAGACCGCCATCCGGCAGAAAAAGGCGGTCCGGGGAGAGGATGGAAAATACCACTTTGCCAGCACCTCTTTTGATGCTAACGCCCTGAACGCAGACCCTGCACTGGGGCTGAGCTACATCGTTGCGCCGCCCCGGATGCAGCGGTATCTGGACGTTTCCACCCAAATCTACAAGACCTACCTCAAATATGTGTCCCCGGCGGATATCTACCCCTACTCCATCGACGAGGTTTTCATTGATGTGACGGGCTATCTGCCCTACTACCACATGAGCGCCCACGAGCTTGCCATGACCATGGTGCGGGAGGTGCTGTACAACACCGGCATCACCGCAACGGCAGGCATCGGCACAAACCTCTACCTTGCAAAGCTGGCCATGGACATTGTGGCAAAACACATCCCGGCGGACAAGAATGGTGTTCGCATTGCGGAGTTGGACGAGCAGTCCTACCGGTATCTGCTGTGGAACCATCGCCCTTTGACGGATTTCTGGATGACCGGCCCCGGCACAGTGAAAAAGCTGGAAGCCCACGGCATTTATACCATGGGGGATTTGGCACGGTTTTCCATCCATGGAGAAGATCGGCTGTATGAGATTTTTGGCGTGGATGCGGAAATTCTCATTGACCACGCATGGGGCTATGAACCCTGCGGCATGGAACAAATCAAAAGCTACAAGCCCAGCACCAACAGCATCAGCGAGGGACAGGTGCTGACCTGCCCTTACCCCAACGACAAAGCCAAGCTCATCGTCCGGGAGATGGCGGAGATTCTGATGTTCCGGCTTACCGAAAAGAAGCTGGTGACGGAATCCATCACCTTGGAGATAGGCTACGACCGGGAGAACGTGGACAAGGGCGGCTATCGTGGGATGACCCAGACCGACCGCTACGGCAGGGTCATCCCTAAGGCTGCTCACGGCACTATCCGGTTTGATGCCCCTACCAATCTGGGCAGCACCCTCATCAACGAAAGCGCAAAGCTGTTTGAGCGCATCACCGACCCGGCGCTGACGGTGCGGCGCATTACTCTCAACGCCAACAAGGTCACGCCGGACGAGGGCTTCTATCAGGTGGACTTTTTTACCGACACCAAGAAGCTGGAAAAGGAGAAAAAACTCCAGCAAGCCATGCTGGGTATCAAGAACAAGTACGGCAAAAACGCCGTGCTGAAAGCCAGCAGCTACGAGGAAGGTGCCACCATGCGCCGGCGCAACGCACAAATCGGCGGGCACAGTGCAGGAAGTTCGGCGGGAGGTTCAGATGGAAAACTACAAAAATAGCAAAATCGGGCTGGAGACCGCCAAAAAGTACGGGGATATCCTAGAGATGGAACGCCCCCAGACCGAAGAATCCCTCCGCAAGCACCCCCGCATGACCCTTCAGAACCGTGCCAAGATCTTCTCGCCCTTCTCTCCGCTGCGGGGCTATGACGAGCAGCTTGCCGCAGAAAAGCAGCGCACCGAGCGCGTGACCAAGCGCATTCTGACCGAGGAAGAAATGTCGGCTCTGTCCGATCGGCTGATGCAGGTCACCAAGGGCATGACCATCACAGCGCGGTATTTCAAAGAGGATACTGCCCACCCGGAGGTTCCCGCGGTGGGCAACTACATCACACTGACCGGAAAAGCAGACCGCATCGACCCGGTGTTCCGCACCTTGCAGGTGGGCGACACCGTGGTGCCCTTTGAAGATCTGGTGGAGGTCAGCGGGGAAGGCATCATGGAAATTGACGCATATCTGGGAATCCGGGAAGAATGAGATGACAAGAAATGCTGAAAGAGATGTTTATGGGACAGCTCTTTCAGTAAAATGACCTCAGAAGAAGCAAAACACACTTCGGATGGAGGAAAACACAATGGCAAACGGTGATTACGGCTATTTCGGCAAAGGTGACACGGGCTATGCCCAGTACATGACGGCTTTCAACCGCAACTTCGGCGGCTCGTCCGGCGGCGGTGGCGGTGGGAACCACAACAATGGCGGCGGTGGCGGGGGAGATGGCAGCGGCTGCGGCTGCCTCATCGCCATTGCGGTGGTGGTCGTGCTGGTGCTCCTCGGCATGGGGAACTGAGGGCATTTCCATAGCACAAGGCTGTCTTACGTGACCCGGTCACAGAAAGCATAACTAGGAAATGTTATCATATAGTCACAGGAAACACCAACAACATTCCGATGGAGGAATTGAATATGAAAGCAAAGTTTTATATCTGTGAGCACTGTGGCAACCTGGTCACCACCATCCACAACGCAGGCGTCCCGCTGGTCTGCTGCGGCGAAAAGATGAAGGAACTGCTCCCCAACACCGTGGAAGCCAGCGGCGAAAAGCATCTGCCGGTGGCAGAGCTTTCCGGCAGCACCCTCACGGTTACGGTGGGTGCAGTGGAGCATCCCATGGTGGATGTGCACCACATCCAGTGGCTCTTTGTGGAGACGGAAAACGGCGGACAGCTCCGCTACCTCGCCCCCGGGCAGGCACCCAAGGCGGTATTTGAGCTGGGCAGCGAAAAGCCGGTGGCGGTCTACGCTTACTGCAACCTGCATGGTCTGTGGATGACGAAGCTGTAAGAAATAAACGGGCTCCTGCCAGTGGTTAAACGCTTGCAGGAGCCTGTTTTGCGTGTAGACGCTTTTCCGTGGAAAGGAAGCATGACACCGTTATAATGGTTGTATGGACAGCAAAATAAGCGCAGCCCTTGCACCGCCCCATCGGATGTGATAGGATGAAGAAAACCGTGTAAGGGAGGAACCACCATGCCTTTTTTGATGATCCGCAACGACATCACCAAGGTGGCAGCGGATGCCATCGTCAACCCCGCCAACCGGAACCTTTTGCAGGGCAGCGGCACCAGCCGTGCCATCTATCAGGCGGCAGGGGAGCGGGAGCTGACCGCCGCCTGTGAAGCCATCGGGCACTGCGATTTGGGCAGGGCGGTGTGCACCCCGGCATTCGGACTGCCCGCAAAGTATATCTTTCATGCGGTCTGCCCGGCATGGCACGGCGGATTTTTTGGCGAAGCAAAACAATTGGCCGGTGCGTACCATTCTGCACTGGAATTAGCCGCAGAATACCACTGCGAGAGCGTGGCTTTTCCGCTGCTGTCCAGCGGAAACTACGGCTACCCCAAGGAGCAGGCTTTCCGCATTGCAGTGGATACCATCACGCAGTACGTCATGGAGCACGACCTGACCGTGTATCTGGTGCTTTACGACCGGCGCTCGCTGGCTGTGAGCCGCAAGCTGTTCGCCTCGGTAGAGGAGTACATCGACGACCATTATGTAGCCCAGAACGATGAAAGCTACCAGTTTGACCGTCGGCGCAGAGAATACGTGGAACGCTGGGAAGATGCTGCGCTTGCCGACCGGGAGTATCCTGCGCAAGAGTGCGCGCCGCCGGTCTTTGCGGCTGCACCGCCTCCGCCTGCCACCCCCATGGCAGCCCGCAGTCTGGAAAACCTGATGGACAATCTGGGCGAGAGCTTCACCACCCGGCTGCTGCGGCTCATTGACGAGCGGGGGCTGAAAGACTCCACCGTGTACAAGCAGTCCAACATCTCCCGGCAGCATTTTTCCAAAATTCAGTGTAACCGGGACTACAACCCCAAAAAGAAGACCGTGCTTGCCTTTGCGGTGGGGCTGCATCTGTCGGAGGATGAGACCATCGACCTGCTTAAAAGCGCAGGCTATGCCTTCTCCGATGGCTCCAAGCGGGATTGGATCGTGCGGTACTGTCTGGAACACAAAATCTATAACATCAATCAGGTCAATACGCTATTGTTTGAATACGATCAGGAACAGCTGGGTGCGTGATTTGTCGCCTGCCCGTTGACCTTTTGCCCTCCGGTTTGTGGTATCCTCTTGTCAGAAAGACAGAACACCACAAAAAACGGAGGGCATTTATTATGAAGAAAAATCTTACCGAGCTTGTTTTCATTCTGGACCGCAGCGGCTCCATGGGTGGGCTGGAACCGGACACCATCGGCGGGTTCAACGCCATGCTGACCCGGCAGAAGGAGCAGAAAGGCGAAGCCAACGTGACCACCATCCTGTTTGACCACGAGGTGCAGTTGCTGCACGACCGCTTTCCGCTGCACGCCGTTGCGCCGCTGACCGAAAAGGACTACTACGTCCGGGGCTGTACGGCGCTGCTGGATGCCATCGGTTACGGCGTGGAGAAGATGGTAAACATCCAGCGCCATCTGCCGGAGGACGAGCGTGCCGAAAAGGTCATCTTTGTCATCACCACCGATGGGCTGGAAAACGCCAGCAAGCGGTTTGGCTACGAGAAGATTCGCCGGATGATCGAGCGGGAAAAAGAACGGTACGGCTGGGAATTTCTGTTCCTTGGTGCTAACATGGACGCCGTGCAGGAGGCCGCTCGCTTCGGCATCGGGGCAGACCGGGCGGTGCGGTTCGAGAATGATGCGCAGGGCGTGGCAGTCAATTACCATGTGGTCAGCGAAACGGTCTGCCGGATGCGGCAGGCAGCCTGCCCGGCATCCATCGGCGCAGAGTGGAAAGAGGAAATTGAAGCCGACTTCAAGAAGCGGCATCAGGAGTAAAGGAGGAAACAGCGACACCCTTGCCTGCATCACCGGCGGCATTGCCGAAGCCTTTTACGGGATGCCGTCTGAATTGCAGCAGGAGACCTTGAAGCGTCTGCCGGAGGAGATGCGGGCAGCGTATGAGCTGTTCCGGCAGAACCTTGAGCGCAGGATGTGACACCGTCGGCGCTGAGAGCTAGAGAGCCGCTGCACAGGGATCTGTGCGGCGGCTCTTTTGTGCGCAGGTGCTTTTCCGCAGCGGCAAGCCCTCGTCAAAACTCCGGGTGCCATTCGTCCCGAATGCCAATGTCGGCACAGACGATCTTTCCGCACAGCGGCGCAGAGATTTTTGCGATATGCAGCGGTTTATAGCTGTCGAAGGTTACGGTCAAATCTGCATGGGCAGCACCGTCGGCAACCTCGCCGGTGTCCGTATTGATGCCGCTGGGCAGGTCCACGGCCAGCACAAAGGCACCGCCCTTGTGCAGATGGCGTATCAGTCCGCAGGTAGCAAGGCCGGAAGGCCGCAGTTCACCATGGAATCCGGTGCCGTAGAGGGCATCCACAACGGCAGCAAAGCTCTGGGTTTCCAGTACAGAACCGTCAGTGCAGATGTGCACCGGCAGGGAGTGCAGACGCTCAAAATTGCGGATAGCGTCAGAAGTTTTCGGCTCGCCCTCGGCCAGAAGAACGGTCACATTCCAGCCGTCTTTTGCAGCGGCACGGGCGATCACGAACCCATCGCCGCCGTTGTTGCCCTTTCCGCAGACCACCAGCAGCCTGCCGGGATGCGGGAACTGCTTTTGCAGTTCAGCGTAAGCCGCCAGCCCGGCGTTTTCCATCATTTGCGGGTAGGGCAGACCGTGGGCATCCCCGGCTTGTTCAATTTCCTTCATCTGCGCAGCCGTCACAATGCGATGTTTCATGTTGGCACCTTCTTTCTATCTCTATTATAATGGATGAGAATGTTTGGAACAAGATGAAAGATACCGGTGCATAGAATCTGTCCCCGGAGAGTTGGAATAAGCCCTCCGGGGGCATTTTTGCTTTTCACTATCTTTTCCGCAAGGGAAAACCATGGTATACTGAACGCAACGAATCCAAAGTAATAAACCGGGAGGTACCGTTATGAAGTGGGGAATTTTAGCGACCGGCACCATTGCCAAAAAGTTTGCGTCTACGGTGGAACAGATGGGCGCAGAAGGAGAGCAGCTTGTTGCCGTGGGGTCACGGCACATGGAAAGCGCACAGGCGTTTGCGCAGCAGTACGGCATTCCCCGCTGCTATGACTCCTACGAAGCCCTTGCCGCCGACCCGGAGGTGGAGGCTATCTACGTTGCCACCCCCAACACCCTGCATTACGAAAACTGCAAGCTCTGTCTGGAGCAGGGCAAGCACGTTTTGTGCGAAAAGCCCTTTACCATCAGCCCGGAGCAGGCGCAGCAGCTGTACCGTCTGGCAGAGGAAAAGCACCTCTTTCTCATGGAGGCGTTCTGGATTTGGCTGCTGCCGCTGTACGACCGCCTGCGCGAGATCCTTGCGGCTGGCACCATCGGGGAACTGAAGCAGATCACCTGTCAGTACGGCTTTGTTGCCTCCGGTGCCCGGAAGGACCGCAAGTTTGATTCCGGTCTGGGCGGCGGTGCGCTGCTGGATATCGGTATCTACAATCTGGGCTTTCTGCGCATTCTCACCGGGCAGGACCCGGAGAAGGTGGAAACCAAAGAGGTGCACATCAACGAGTACGGCACCGACGATTACAGCCGCCTTGCGCTGACCTACCCCGGCGGCTGCAAGGCGGAGTCGGTCCAGACCATCGGGCAGGAGCTGGAGCGCAATGCCCGCATCCTTGGCACCAAGGGCAGTATTTTCCTGCCGGATTTCCAGCACGCCGAGACCATGACGCTGGAAGTGGAGGGCAAAGAGCCGGAGGTCATCCGCTGCCCGGTGGATATCAACGGCTTTGAGTATGAGATCCGGGAAGCAAGCCGCTGCGTGAAGCAGGGGCGTACCGGCAGCGACCGCTACACCCCGCAGGACAGCCTTGCCCTGACCCGTCTGATGTATGATATCCGCATGAGCTGGGGCATGAAGTTTGCGGGCGAGGTGTAAGAACACACCTTGCACAGGGGGCTTTTTGTGTGCGGAAACCATGGGACACTAAGAACGACAACTTGGAATTTAATGGAGGGATGTTTCTATGAAATCTTTTGTTTGCAGTTTGTGTCACAATGGCATAGTTGGAGGAGGTCTGTACCTCGATAGTCAGTCGCTTACTTACAAGACAAACAAGCTTACAGTTGGCAAAAAATACAGAAATTTAGTTTTGCCGATGCAGGAAATAAAAGAAATCTCTTGGAAGTGGATAGTCTTTCCAATTGCAACAGTTAATATGAAAAATGGAGAACTATATAAATTCATTATTTTCAATAAATCACGCTTTGCAAAATGGTTTCAAGAGTATTCTCGATAAATACAAAGTGTCAAATTCAAGTTTGTATAACTAAAATCTCAACTTTCCTTATTTTATGCGACTTGGCGGTATGCCTTGCCACTCTATATGTATCCTTTTCCCTTGTTTTTGCCCTTATGAGGTATCTACAAGGGAAAGTTTTTCTTATTCGATTTTATTCTCCAACCACCTTATCAAGTAGTCGGGCTGAGTTTCGCTTACCTTCTCGGTTAGCGTGTGCATAGACATTCATAGTGGTACTTACATCCGAGTGTCCAAGTAATTCCTGTACATCCTTTGGTGCTGCTCCATTTGAGAGCAGGTTTGTGGTATAAGTGTGTCGCAGGGTGTGGAAGTGGAAATTATCATCAAGCTCCGACAATCGTTTCCTTGCTGTCCTTAAAGCTGTCTCAACCGTTGCAGGGGCTTCGTATGCTCCGTCCGGTCTGATACATACAAGGTTAATCTCGTTGTAATCAAGCGGAATGTCCTCTGTGCCATCCAAATGATAAAGCTCATAGTAGATACGATTCTTTTCCTTAACTTCCCTGTAGTAGTTCCTCTGATAGAGTTCTCCGTAACTGAATACCTGCTTTCTCTGTTCCTTTTTCGCTTTCTTTAAGATGTCAGCGAGCGTATCACAGAAATCCACGATACGGACTTTCTTTCGCTTTGTCGGACCAATCTCGGTCTTGTGCCTTGCTCCGTTGTAACGGACACTTCTTCGTACTGTCAGATACTGTTCCTCAAAGTTAATGTCACTCCAAGACAGTCCGCATACCTCTCCAAGTCTAAGACCTGTGTAGTACGCTATCTGTACCGGCAGGACAGCAGGCTTGTTTCTTTCTTCCAGATACTCCATAAGCGTTTGATACTGCTCTGGTGTAATCGGGTTGATAACCTCTGCATCCTCATCATTATCAGAAAACAAATCCACATCTTCCTCGGCTTTCCTACGCATTACCACATACTGCATTGGATTGAATGTGATGTACTGCTTTGGAAAGACTGCAAATCGGAAGGACTGTTGCAGGACTGCGTGGAAAGAACGGATATAGTCGATGGTGTAACCCTTTGACTTAAAATTTCCTTCCTCACCGCCAAATGCAAGTAAATCCATAAACTTCTGCAAATGCTCCGAAGTGACTGTCTTTAGTTTTCTGTTTCCGATTGGGTGTTGTTTAATCCTGTTTACTGCCTGTAAATAGTTACCGACTGTACCGTTGCTAAGTGAACCCGTTTTCAAATCTTCCTCTGCCCATACATCTAGCATCTGTCCGAGTGTGAGGTTGTCCGCTTTGGCTAGAAATTTCTTTGCGTCATAATCCTCCATAGCCTTGCGTAACATTTTCTCTGTCTCTGATTTGCTCTCCGTACCTGCAAATTCTTTCTGAACCAAGTTACCACTTGCATCCTCCACATAAAAGCGGTAGTACCATTTCTTGCCTTTCTTCCTTACAGAACCTTTTGCCATAATCGTTTCTCCTTTCGATATCGGCAATCGGAACTGGTGAAATGCTTCTTGCGTGTAAGTATATCATAGCTCCGTCTGCCTATCTATACCGAATCGGGATCTTTTTCTGATAAAAGATTGGCTAGTCGATTTTTCGCTGTCTCAGGATTCTTAGAATACAGTCTTACAATATCGCCCATATCGTTCAATGCGTTGACGGTGTGGGTGATTTCTCTAAGGAACATAATCTCATTGTATTCCTTATTGGATTCAAACCCCATTGTCTGGGCGAGCATTTTGTTATCTGTATTTCCTTTGAAATTCTTACAAGCGAACTGGAACGAATCCACGAACAGCTCGTATTCCCGTAACATCAGTAGTAGCAGGTCTTTGGAAAAATCACTTTCGGACTGTTCCATATCATAAGGGAGCTTATTCAGAATGGAAGTCATCACATCACGAATCTGTAATTCTCTTTTATCCGTAATGTCTGTTTCGTATTCGTCCGTCTCACCTTTCAGCCATTCCACAGATACATGAAGTGCATCTGCCAGACCTTCTAAGGTCATTTTCTTGGTGTTATCAATCGTTCCTGCTTCGTATCTCTGAATGGTTGAGGCTGTCACGCCCATTTTTTCAGCGACATAAGGCTGGTTCAATCCTAACTCCTGTCTACGGCTTTTTGCTCTGCTACCGATTGTCTTTCGCAATTCTTTATCTTTTAACATACTTGCGAACCTCCTTTTTCGGTATGTCATTACTATACCACATAACACGATATATTGCAATACGCAATTCTATAAAAGATGATAGAATTTCGTAAGGCTTGACATAGCGTTATAAAAGATATATACTTTAATCAGAATTGCGTAACGCAAGTTTTAAAAAAGGCTAATCCTTTCTTCAAAAAGGAACATCCTCTGATATACAAGACTTGTAATCCTACGCAGGAATGAGGTGATCGAATGACAGAATTAAAGTTTGCTCTCTCCATTGAAGAAGCTGCCGACTATACAGGTATCGGAAGAAACACTCTTAGAAATCTTGTGGAATGGGAAAAGCTGCCTATCCTTAGAGTGGGAAGAAAAATCTTAATCCGCAGGGAACGATTAGACGAGTTTCTGATTCTCAATGAGGGGAAGGATTTACGAGACAGACACGCAGTAAAAGCGGTCAAGGGAACAATGAAAAATGAATAAGGGACAGTCCTAAGACCATCCCTCTGGTATGTATCTGACTAAAAGCCATGATATACCTACACGCAAATAGATTATATCACGGACAAGTCCTCAGATACAACCAGAACTTTTGGAAAATGAGGACAAGATGGATGTGAATGGGTGCAATCGTCCACCCAGTTATAGCTTGTTGGTAGGACAAGTCCACCCAAGATGCAAAAGGTGTTATGAATAGTCCACCCAAGCCAGAAAATGAAGTGGGTGCAACCATCCACCCAAGTGAAGCCGACTGGTAGGACAAGTCCACCCAACTTACAAAAAGTGCTGTGAGAAGTCATACCAAGTGTAGCTATGAAAAAAGCTGTCCGACCTATGACAAAAAGTGTACGCTACTATGATTTTGAGTGTCCAATCTATGGGGTACATTTTCAAAGAGTTAATAGTAAAAAGCTCTATTAAAATCAAAATGTAATAAAACAATGCACTATTAAAAATGAAATTTAATAGGAACTTTTACTACCACTTCCTTGCCAGACACAGTTTAAAAGTAAGCGAAGTAACACAATGCTATTGTCAGGGCAAAAATGCTAACGAATCGTGCTATTGTTTTTTCGATTTTAATAGCAGACTTCTACTGTTTCTACGGTTTTTGCTAAAAAGTCTGAATAATAGAACAATGCTATTGTTAAGGCAAAAGTGCTAACGGATTCGTCTATTGTTTCGCTGATTTTCATAGCAATCTTCTAGCATTTCTGTTAAGAAAAGGGAGTGCCGGATACGGCACATAAAAAGTGTGCCATTAAAGGCACAAAATTAGGTGCTGAGGGAACAGTTACAGCTAAAAGTGAACTTCATAAGCAAGCCCTCGGCGTTTGAGAGCGAAATACACCCATCGCACAAAACTTCGTTTTGTACTCTGTGTATTTCGCTCTGCGAGGCTTAGCCGCCACAAGGCGGATGTGTTCGCAAGACGAGTGCCTATGCACTCGCTCACAGGGAAAGTTTACTACTCACATCTCATCTATCTTATCTGTCCTCTTTTCCAAAATCAAAACTGGGAAAGGAGGAAATCGCTATGCCAAGAAATTCATTTGTGCAGATGTCAAAGCTCCATAATGTTCGTGGAAGAATCTATTATATCTCCAGTGACAAAAAACAGGAAAATCTCTATGCGGTATATGAAACCACAGACCGAAAATTTTGGACAGAACTTGCCAAGTGCAATCAGGCAGAATTTAAGAAAAGCGGTACAGAGGGAAAATGTATCGAAGCAAGAGAATTTATCATTGCCCTGCCGGAATCCTTTGTGGATTATCCGCCAGACGGACTATTAAAATATATGACGGATAAATTCAAAAGTCGGTATGGTGTTGATTGTATTGCAGCACTCCATCATAACAAACGAAAGACGAATTATCATATCCATCTTATCTTTGCAGAACGAAATTATCTTGACGAACCGATAGAAAAGATTGCCACCAGAAATATGTTCTATGATGAGAAAGGTAATCATGTTCGTACCAAGAAAGAAATCCTAGACGAGAATGGAACTATCCGTAAAAGGTGTAAGGTGATCAAGAAAGGTGAGGTCTACGAAAGACAGATGTTTACCATCAAGGACGCTCGCTTTAAGCAGGAACATTTCTTAGATGAGGTCAAGGTATTTTATACCGATGTCATCAACGGACTTGTCAAAGATGAGAAAGAAAAGCTGTCTGCATTCAAGCGTGGGGATGTCTATCTTGCCACTAAGAAAATCGGTAAGAACAATCCAAAGGCAGATAAGATTACACTCAATAATAAGGTCATACAGGACTGGAATCGTACTGTGGATCACGCTTTGGTATCGGGGATGGAGCGAAAGGAAATCTTAAAGGTAAAGCAGGAACAGATTTCAACTCCGATTAAGGAATCCATTCACAAGTATGGCAATCATCCGGAGCTTTTGTTTATGATTATCTTTCGGGCAATCGAGCTGTTAAAAGAACTCATAAAGTTGCTGATACAGAAACAGGAACAACAGAAAGCCAGAATCTCCGACCTTATGGAGCGAAGAAATGAAAAACAAGAGAAACAACCAGCTCCATCCGTTACACAGACAGACAATCAGACAATTCCTGCTGTGACCCAACCATTCAAAGCACCTGCTACTACTACCGCAGAAAAGACCGTTATTCCGCCAAGACCAAGAATGTCTGAGCTGGCACACGATTATGAGATGCGACTTGAAGAGATTATGGAGAAACTTAAACGACAAAACAGAGCCATTCATACGCAGGAAGTGAAAAAAGACCTTATTGACGAGGATTTGAAGAACTGTACAGGATTATTCCAAGGAAAGAAACGAAAGGAATTGCAGGCACAGTCTAACAAATACGCAGAAACGATTAAGATTATGAAGCAGGGATTATCCCATATCGTGCAGGATTACAAATATCCAACGGTAGATGCGTTCCTGCAAGTCTATAAACAAGGCAAGTCCGAGTATGAATCCTATGTCAAAGCAAACAAGGAATGGAACTCCAAGTATGGAGAAAACTCAATCCATCGAAAGCTGGCAGAAAAACAGGCAGAAGTTCAGAAACGGGAACAGGACAGAGATTTTAACTATCGTTCGCCATCAGACAGAGGAGCTAGATAATCTAATTAAATTCAAAAAAGATAAAGACCATCAAATTCTTTATCTTTTTTGAATATTTATGAAAAGTCATCCTGCTATTTAAAGTGTCTCATTAGATTTTTAATTGTTTCGACTATCATAAGAATGATTACGCAGAAAAAGGAATAAAACAATGTGGTATTCATCTTCGTGTTTCCAATTTTATAAAACAGCAGAAATCCAATGCTAACAATTATCACAGAAATAAGTTTATGTATCCATTTTTGTTTGGTGGTTAAACATATTTTATGGTTACTTATAGGTGCAAATAATATACACATAAGGACAAGTATCAAATATCCTAGTACAGTTGGCTTTAAATAGATTATAGCCCACTTATCAAGACAACCGAGAAAAAAGCTGCCTAAGATACATGTTAACTGCGTTGGAGCATGGGCACCTCCGGTATAATGTCGTAACAATGAAAAGGTAATTACCCAAATTAGGGTATAGCCGAGTGTATGTGATAAAACTCCCCATACGAACAATAACACTATGGTTATAAAAGTATTCAAAAAACATTCTAAGCCATATATGTATATTTCTAATTGATCCGCAGAAACATCCTCCCCGGATAGTTCTGCTAACTTATTAGCAATAGATGTAGCCCACTTCGTAATCATTCAAAATCCCCGCTTGTATCAAATCTTGTTGTATATTTGGCAAAAGCACTTATCACGTCTTTGGAATAAGAACGTGCGATTTGTGTAGTTAGATGATTTGACAATTCAATCGTTCCTGATGTAATACGATAGATATGTGCCATATTTACAATATAAGAACGATGGGTTCGGATAAATTCACTTGGCAAATGGACAATAATCTTATTTAGGGTAGACATTTGTTCATAGCATTTGCCGTCTACGGTCAATATATCCACATAATGTAATCTGCTCGAAAATGTCAATATATCTGCATAGGGAATACTTACAATTTCCTGCTTGTTTCGGTATATGTAGGTATTATTAGATAACTCCTTCGCGATTTCATCCAAACACAGAAAAAGAGTATTTTCCTTGACGGGTTTTAGCAAGTAGTTTAAAGCTCTGACTTCATATCCTCGGAATACATATTCTCTAAAAGCTGTTAAAAATACAATAATACCTTGATAACCAGATTCACGAAGGCGTTTAGCAACCTCAATTCCATTCATTTGCCCCATTTGTATGTCAAGGAAAAATGCTGAAGCCTGTATAGTTGTGCCTTCAGAATTTTTTGAAAAATATTCTTCGCCCGATTCGTATTCGTCAATTTCAATATCCCAATCATATTGCTGCCCGTATTTTCTTATTCCATTTTTCAGCCGTTCTGATTCGATCACAGAATCTTCAAGTATGGTTATTTTCATTTTCATAGTAGTTTGTTATTCTCCTTATCCGGTATCATAATATGTACGGAAAAAATTTTGTTATCAGATGTAATCTGCAATACGCCATCTGCCTTTTCTACAAGCTCTTTTACTCGTCTTATCCCAAGTCCATGTTCTTTTCCTTGTTTAACACTCAAAATGTCTCCATCAATGCTACCTTTTATCACACCATCATAATTATTTTCAATGTGAATCAGTATCATATTCTGGTAAGGTTTAATATAAAAATAAATGTATGGATGCTCGGTTGGATCAGAGATTATAAGTCTTTCTCCTGCTTCAATGGAATTATTCCATATATTTCCAAGTATGGATGAAAGCTCAACAGAATCAAGCGGAAAATTTTCAGGAGCCATAATAGAATATTCTGTCTTAATTCCGTGTTTTTCAGCATAATCAAGTTTTGCGGTAAGTATGCAGTCAATAGCAATATTTCCCGTTGCTATGGCACTTTGCGTAGTTGCAAGAGTGTTATGGTATTGCTCTGTATATGCTATAAGTTCATCCCATTTCTTGTCTTTTGCTAATACGTTGATTGCATCCACATAAATCTGCATATCATGTTTCATTTTTCGTAATCGTTCAGTTGTCTCAGATAAGCTATTGAACTCAGTCCTTTCCAGCTCATAAATCTTTTGTTCTTCCAGTAATCGTATGTTTTCTTCTTTTGAATAACCTAGCTGGTATATGTATAGCATCAATACTAAAAATAAAATAATAAAAAACAAGTCAACCAATGATAGCCTAGCTGAAAAGGATGAATCACCAAATTTATCAACAGATTCCAAAGTCAGCCTTAATATGTAGTGCCCGATTGCAAGTCCAGAAATTGCGATGAAAATATATGCAACTTTTTGGAACGGTGAAAGAGATATGTCTTTGTTTCCAATAGAATGAAATAACAAGACAAAAACAGCTATCATTGCCAAATATAACATGGTATATGGCTTCCGTAATGTTCCACCTAATAATAGCTCCAGAGACGCTCCTTTATAAAGAGTAACGGGAATAAAGAACGAAATCTGTTCTGCAACTAAGCAAATGATGGAATACGAAAAGCCCCAAAAGATACGGCGAATTATACTATCACGATAGAACAATACTGCATATCCAATGTCCAAAACACAAGATGACATCAAAGTGCTGTAGGATGATATTCCCATTTTATTCAGCGTGCATAACACAGCAAACTGAAATGATACGAAAAGAAACATCAAAACTGCTTGATGTTTATAATTTGCTCGAATACGCAATTTTTTATGGATAAATATTATAAACAATGCCAGTTCTAAGAAATTAACAATATATTCCCATATTGAGTCAATATATAGCATAGCTACCACTTCCTTTAATCATTCTCCGTCATATTTTATCATCAATAAAGTAGGTACACAACATAATATGCTACCGTTTGTGCATAGTGAGCTACCATTCATGCATAGAGGTATTGAAAAGTATAAAGATTTTGTTATATTCAAGGTATACTACTACATCTTAAGTATTCTGAGAATCTATAATATGGAGTGGAGATGATAAGATGTCGTACTTTAGGAATATTAACAGGATATATAATGTGTACTAGTATGTGTTGCGTTTCAATTTTCATAAAGATAACCTTTAAGAATAATTGAAGATAACCGTTGTTACATGATTGAAAAGGAGTGAAGGAGTATGCATTTTAAAAAATCTGTTTTAAAAAATCATTTATTGTATAGCATTATAACTTTAATGGCTATAGCAATGCTATTTCCTATTACGGCATTTGCACAAGCTTATGTACAAACATGGGATCTTGTTGATTCTGGCAAACATCTAGACTATGACGGAAACAGCACTTACATGAGTTATATTAACACTGGGGCTGCCACATGGAATGCATATAAATCTGGAGTAATCAGAAAAGACAGTGCTTTTGTTGTAGAAGATGTATACGTAAGCGATGTCAATGCTTCGAATGGATGGGCAGGCATGACATATTCTAGTGGTAAAATTGAACTCAATACCTATTATATGAGCGGTTATAGTAATAGTAAAAAACAGAATGTAGCGACACATGAATTGGGACATGCATTAGGGTTGGATCACAGTACTTCAACAGATGTTATGGATGCAGCAATTACGGGACATACTAGTACGCAGGCATTATCTCAAAATGATAAAGATTCATATGATGCCGCATATAATAATTATTAGGGGAGGGAGAACGCTATGAAAAAATCAAGTATCTATGGTATTTTGTCTATTGTTCTTATCGTAGGAATGTTTTTTACAGGATGTGCATCCAAAAATAATGCAAGTCAACTGAATACAAATGTATCTAACTTGCCAATCCACCAGATGCACGCATCTTTTGTATATGATACTGATAACATTCGCGAAGCTGTTGGTATCTGTGATTACGTATTTGTAGCAAAGGTTGTCAGTTGCGATGGAACCGAGTATCGAAATGTTATAACGACTGAAGATGAAAAAGGAAATCCTAAGGAGGTCGGTTCGCCTTACACTAATTATACTATTCAGGTTCTCGAAAATATAAAAGGTGAACTTATTACAGATAAACCTATTCCTATTGTTAAACAAGGCGGAATTTCAGAAAAACAAGATGCTATTTATCTGTTTGAGAATGATTCACTGCCTTCCGAAAATTCCATTTATATCTTTTTGGCATATGCACAAGAGGATGGTTCGTTACTAATTTCTGGTCCAAATTCAAATGTAATGTGTAACGATTCGAATATGTATTCTATTAATTCTGTCTCAGAGGAAAAATCAGTTACAGAATACGATGAGTTTATTACATATAAAGATGCTAATGATAATGAGATTATTCCAGTTGATCGAGAGCGTTATAAATCTATATATGAGACTGACAATAATTAATCATTATTTCTGAAATATATAGATTAAAGATGGCAGGTAGGTGCTTAACCTATCTGCCATCTTTTCGGTTTTATACCTATATGTAGAACAGTTCGTGCATGTTGGGCTACCATTCGTGCATAGAGGGATTGAAAAAAATTAAATACTCTGTTATATTAAGCACATACCATGGTAAACAAATAAAGTTGTCTGTAATTGTCAGACAATTAAGGAGGGGGGGGTGAAAACGATGGACAATAAGCAAGTAAACAAGGCACCCCAGAAAAGTGCCCGTCTCGTACTTCAGGCAGTGACTGCTATTGCTCGAAGTAATGCAAATTCATTGTGCCGTGGTTTGTTGTATGAACCAAAAGTACCAACGCAGTTAAAAAAATAAGATTGGGAGGAATTGACTATGATGTTAAAAAGTTTAAAACAGAAGATTGCAAAAGTAGGTATTGGTTTGTTTTGTGCAGGATGTGTATTTCTTTCTTCAGCAGCATATTCTCAGGCGGCATCTTACACCGCTTATGCACTTAAACTGAATAAGACTAATAACTTTACCTCTATGCATGCAAAAACAACATCCGATGATTACATCACAAATGAGGTAACAGCAATTACCAATACCTCTTACGCAAATTTCTGGGCTGTCAATAACAGCAAGAGTAAAATATCTAATAAGTATAAGCAGGGTGTTGGAACAGGATCTTGTAATTTAATCTTTACCAAGAGCGGTTATAATTCTACTAACACACAGGTCGGTATGGGAATGGAAAATTATCAATCTCAATTATCAACTGCATTTGTAAGTGGAAATGTAGATTTTAGATAACAGAAGGGATGGGCATAAACCTCTTCGTGGGTTTATGCCCTTTTGGTAAAGATTATGAAAAAAATGGTTCTTATAGAAATCAAACATTGTATTGATCGTGCAGAATATAAAGTTGTTTTTATTGCTCTAATGATTTTAAATATTGCTTCGTATATTTTATGTGTAAAAAATGATATAGGAAAAAGTTATCAATTTATTCGTTCAGCAAATGAAAATTTCGTATTACAGGGCACTGAAGCGGCATATATTCCATATATAATGTATCTGTTATTGCCTGTTTATGCAACAATTATTGCATCACTTTCCTTAATAAGAGAAGAAAAAAGCAATAGTTCAATCCTACTTATTCAAAGAATCGGGAAAAAGAAATATTTAGCAGGAAAATTATTTGGCATTCTGATTGTAACCTTTTTGACAATAACAATACCAATGCTCATAAATTTATTATTATGCCACTTGACATATCCAATACATGGATATGACAGTGCTTGGGGAGAACCTGATTACGCTATAGGTTTGGTATCATATAACGCTGACAATTTTCTTGATATGGTGAGATTGCAACATCCAACTTTATATAATCTAATATACATTTTTAATTACGGAATTTTTGGCTCGGGATTAGCTATCTTAGCTTATGCTCTTTCATATTATAACAAAATGAAAGTTCTATATTTCGCAAAGATACCTGGTGCTTTGTTTATATTCTATATTGTTTTTAATTTGATTGTTTCTGTCTTTGGGCTAAATGAATTCTCTATACAAGGTTATATTATGCCTAATGTTCATGGAAATATAATAGGAGAAATTGTTCTGATATTGCTTATTTTTGGATTAAGTATTGGCATTATACAGAGAAAAATAAAAAATTATGAAGTTATATAAGAAAAAAATTTTGAATGTTAATGTTGGAAAATGCTTACTAGTATCACTTATAACATTTGTAATTAGATATTTTTATGCTAATGTGTACTTGGGGTTTCATAATAGTCTGGTTACAATAACAGAAGGAGTACGTTCACAAATATATTTTGGGGGAATACTAATAGATCATTCGTTTGACCTTATATCTTTATCATTTTTTGCGATTTTGTTTATCCTTGAGATTTGTTATCTTACAATGGACTTATTTAATGATGCAAATGATAACATGGTAATTCTACTTCCTCGTTATGGGAAAAAACACATAATTTATAAGGATATATTAATAAAAATGATATTACGTGACTGTATTGTAGTTGTTTCCGATTATTTGTTTTTTCTTTTTGTAGAGCATACCTCTAATGGCTTAGAAGATTTCAAAGTTATTTTTATGCTATTGATAGAGATTTTTCATTTGCAAATGATTAGTTATTTGTTTTCATTTTGGAAAGATTCAATTATAGGATACATCGTTGCATTTATTGTATTTTTTATTCCAGTAATGGTGTGTGGATTTTATTTTTCAATGGGAAATGTTATATGGAAAATTTGGCATTATTCCTTGCTACATATTCCTTTATTTAATTGGCATAACAAGCTTATTATATATTATGTCGAAGAAAATTACGAATGGACTACAAGCAATATAGATTTATTGAATTTTAAGTCAAGCTGTCTCATTTCAGTTATATCATCCGCTGTTTTGGTGTGGATAGGTAAATTTCTTTGCGAAAAAAAACAAATATTGTGAGGTGAATGATATCCATGAATTTATATGTAAAATCTATTTCAAAGTCAATTAAAGGTGAAAAAGTGCTTGATGATATCAGTTATACATTTGAATCTGGTAAAATATATGGAATATATGGTAAAAATGGTTCAGGTAAAACAATGCTACTCAGAGCCATTGCAGGTTTTATAAATACAGACAAAGGATACATAAAATATAATCACAAGGCATTACATAAAGATATGGATGTTTTACCAGATTTAGGAGCTGTTATTGAAAATATTTCTTTTTGGAGTATGTATTCAGGATTTGAAAATTTGAAAATGCTTTCCAATATAAAAGGAATTGTATCAGATGAAGAAATATATGAAATAATGATATACTTTGGTCTTGATCCCAAATCAAAGAAAAAAGTAAATAAATATTCATTAGGAATGCGTCAAAAACTAGCTCTTTGTCAAGCACTGATGGAACATCCAAAAATTTTGCTTTTGGATGAGCCAACTAACGCATTGGATCAGCATAGCATTGATTTATTTCGTGAACGTATATTGGAAGAAAAAAAGAATGATACCATTACTATACTGACAAGCCATAATAAAGAAGATATTGAAATATTAGCGGATGAGAAGATATGCATGGAATTTGGTAAAATTAAGGAGTTGATGTAATGAAGAAATTTGTATTAACTATCTGTGTTGTAATCATTTGTATGGTGACAGCCTTATTCTATGGAAAGACTGGGATAAAAACAACTACAGGGGTTCATGATCCTGATATTGCTTTATCAGAAAATACAGCTATGGAAATTTTCTATACAGGAGGGCAGAAAACTTCTTACTTTAACAATGAAAGTAATTACTCATTGGATGATATGGAAAAAGATTCTTCTTTAATAGCTCGTATAACTGTAACAAATTCTCGTGAAATGAGTTTACGATCAACAAAAACAATGGTAAAAATAGAGGAAATCTATAAGGATAATTCTGCTAATCTTTCAGTAGGTGACTGTATTTACATTATAGAACCTGTATCATTTGTTAGAGGTGAAGAATTTTACACTAACGGATGGCAATATCTGAAGACCGAAGATACTTATTTAATATTTTTAAAAAATCTAGGATGTATTGATGGGTATAAATACACCAAAGAGGAAGAAAATTCATTTATGCCTGTATCGGAAATATATTCAAAGAGAAATCTAACTCATGATGAAAGTTGTGTGGTTTTTGATTCGGCGGAAACTCTCTATTCAAGTATATCTATGTTTGCATTTTTGACCTCAGAAAAAACTATAGTAGATAATTATGAGAAAATATGGAAAAACATTACAAATTCAGGTAAGTATGAATGATTTAATTATTTATGAATGAATCTCTCCTATTCTATTTCCTGTGAGAAGCGTATCAATGTTAGAAATTCATGGAGATACTGAATTAAGCAATATGGAATCATTCAATCTTAAAGAAACTAAAAATGGAGATAATAGAAATTGAATAAAAAGAAATTGGCAAAGAGTGTTGTAGGCATTGCTTTAATTGTAAGTGTAGCTATACTTATCGTTGTATGTGTTGGAAAAATAAAGCACATTCAGAATAAAAAAAATATTATTGGTACATGGAAGAATGCAAATGCAGAGGAAGTGTTTACCTTTCAAGAAAATGGAGGACTTGTTGTAAACAAAGATATGCCCGAATTGGGTATTACCTGTGGCAATGCATTATATAGCATATCTTCCTCAAATATGATTTTTGTGGAACAGAGAGATAATAGCGTGAATTTTGAGATAGAAGTAGATCAAAACGAATTAACAATCTTCTTTATGGGTCATAAATATTGGGAATTAACAAAATAGCAATTGCATATAAAGCGATACTCATGATATCCATAACCATAAAATATAGAGCCGATGAATCACTCGTTATTTCGATTGTGAGTTATCGGCTCTATTTCATTATTTATGGAAGGGCTAAAGAAATATCGTATTTTATAGAAATACTTTTGACAGATTTCTTCTCATTTTTATGTTCTTTTATCAAGTGCTATACCATTCCATATTCATCGCATTCACCCAATCTTGCATTTCTGAATCAAGATACAAACGGGCATATTCTAGTGGATTGTCAATCGCCAGTGCATCCAACATTCGTTGAGAGTTAGGAGTAGTAATCAATCCATCTTCTGCCTTGCCACAGTCAATCCGAAGTATGTAGCCATTGTAATAATTGATGTCTATGATGTTGTGATATTTATTATATTCTGCATGAACGATATTCATATTGCAAAGTCCTTTCTCTTATCTGTTTCAGTTGTAGAAGCATCTTGACCAGTTCCAGCCGATTATGTGATTTATATAATGTTATTAGCTGTTACCGGATTTTGCTTCCCTTGTTTTTGCCCTTATGAGGTGTCGTAACACAAGGGAAAAGGATATAACATAAGGGAAAGTCTAAGGGAAAGCTCACTTGCCAAAACTGTAGTAAAATCAAGGCATTGCGGATTTTATCGTAACACTTTATAATACCAGTTAGGTGTTAAAGAATTGTAGGTATCAAAATTCCAGTTTGTCGGGCAGACAGGTAACTGAAAAACACAAAATGAGGGAGCAACCATGGTACTTTATTTTACGGGAACCGGCAACAGCCGGTATCTGGCGCGGCGCATTGCCGAAGGGTTGGAGATGCCGCTTTACGACCTGAACGCTTACATCAAGGCAGGGGATACTGCCCCGGTGCAGACCGGACGGGATGTGGTGCTGGTGACGCCTACCTACGCATGGCGCATCCCCCGGGTGGTGTCGGGGTGGCTGGGCAAGACCGCGCTGACCGGGGCAGAGCGTATCTGGTTTGTGATGGACTGCGGCAGCGAAATTGGCAATGCGGCAGGCTATAACCGGCAGCTTGCGGCGCAAAAACACCTGCATTATATGGGGACTGCCCAGATCATCATGCCGGAAAACTACATTGCCATGTTCAATGCGCCCCAAAAGGAGCAGGCACGGAGCATCGTGGAGCAGGCAGAGCCTGAACTTCAGAAGGTGCTGACCCGGCTCAAGGCCGGGCAGGAATTTCCTCCACCGAGAGAGAACCTCTACGACCGCCTTATGAGCGGCCCGGTAAACCCGGTGTTTTATCGCTTTTTTGTAAAAGCGGATGCCTTCCGGGCAACGGACGCCTGCATCGGCTGCGGTAAGTGCGTGGAGTTGTGCCCTCTGAACAACATCCGTCTGGAAAACGGCAGGCCGGTCTGGGGCAAGAACTGCACCCACTGCATGGCGTGCATCTGCTACTGCCACAAAGAAGCCATCGAGTACGGCAAAAAGAGCAGGGGAAAGCCACGGTATCACTTTGAAGCGCTGGAAAAGAAGCAGGACGTATGAAGTTAAGGGGGCTCCGGCGGCGGGCAACCGGCGGACGAAAGGACAGATTTGTCTTTGATAGAATAAACCTATTGACATGGTACGAAAATGGGTTTATACTATCCCCAACACAAGGAAGGGAGCACAGGCAGATGAAACATACAGCAGATGCCCGGCACAGACTACCCGGGCGAATGCGCTACTCCCAGACAAATTCCCGGCAGACAGACTGAGAAAAAACAGGAAGATGCCGTTGTCTGGGAGAAGTGCCCGAACATACATCGTCACAATAAAAGGAGAACCGACAATGGCTGATTATAAACTGTGGAACGCACTGAAGGATGCTAAAAAATATCGCTGGGTGGAACTTTCTCACTCGCTGAACAACGAAAGCCCCTACTGGTCCGGCATCCCGGAAGGCTCTGTGGAGCTGGCAAAGACCGTGTGGGACTGGGGCAAGCCGGAACTGGAATGCCTGATCCAGACCTCCAAATTCCCCGGACAGTTCGGTACCCATATCGACTTCCCGGGTCACTTCATCAAGGGCAAAGCATTGTCCGAAAAGTATGATGTGAACGACCTGATCTTCCCGCTGGTGGTCATTGATATTTCTGAGCAGGCCAAGAAAGACCCTCGCTACGCTGTGACGGTGGAGGACATCAAGGACTATGAGGCAAAGTACGGTCCTATCCCGGATGGTGCGCTGGTGGCTCTGCGCAGCGACTGGTATAAGAAGTGGCCGGATATGGATGCGCTGTCCGGCATCGACGCAGAGGGCAAAGAAAATGCCCCCGGCTGGTCGCTGGAAGCATTGGAGTATATCTACAAGGTGCGCAACGCCGCCGCCAACGGCCACGAAACGCTGGATACCGATTCCTCTGCGGTGGCGGAAGAAAAGGGCGACCTTGCCTGCGAGCGCTATGTTCTGGACAACGACAAGCTGCAGGTGGAGGTGCTTGCAAATCTGGATAAAGTTCAGCCTGCCGGTGCGGTGGTCATCGTTTCTTATCCCCGCATTGAAGGTGCAACTGGTCTGCCCGCACGGGTCTGGGCCATTACCGAATAAGAGCGGAGAAGTGGGAAAATGTCCTTTGAAAAAGCAAAAGCAGACCTAGAAGAAAAAGGTCTGGGAGACCATGTCATTGTGCTGAACGAGTCCTCGGCAACCGTGGCAGAGGCAGCCCACGCATTGGGCGTGGAGCCTGCCAGCATCGCCAAAACGCTGTTGGATGGACCCTTTTGTGATTCGCAGAGTAATGCCGGCAATATTGATTCCGTATTGCAGACGTAAAAACTGTTGACCCTGCGATTGGGCTCCATCTGCAATAAAAAAGGGCAAAGCCGCCTGCATGCAGGAGACCTTGCCCTTTTGTGTTATATTTTACAATAAATTAGGCACTTTCCCGTGTATTCACAGTGCCACATTGACCGGCAGGACATACACGCCGTCGGCGGCGTAGAA
This sequence comes from Faecalibacterium sp. IP-1-18, assembly GCF_023347355.1. Classification (NCBI taxonomy): domain Bacteria; kingdom Bacillati; phylum Bacillota; class Clostridia; order Eubacteriales; family Oscillospiraceae; genus Faecalibacterium; species Faecalibacterium sp. IP-1-18. The sequence continues at coordinate 2,070,947 of NZ_CP094472.1, read as the reverse complement.
GGTGATCTGAGTAATCGTCTTGCCGATGATGGATGCAAAGTAAGGATCATCGGCATTGAAGCCCAGCTTGGTACCATGCCAGATGTTGGTCACATGATGCAGGCCGTACTCACTGCCATCGGCGGTGGTCAGAACTACGCCGTAGACCTTGTTGGCCTTGTAGTCCAGATCAAAACCGGAGAGCTTCATCTCGTAGGTGGTGTGGTGACCGTTGGTATTCAGCTCCACAGTGGTGCCCTCTACGGTGGTCTCGGTGGCGTGGACCTTGCCAAACTCCCACTTGCCGCTCAGCAGGTTATACCATGCGGTGATGTAGTAGGCAGGGGTCTCACTGAGCTTGTAGTAAGCGTAGCTCTCGTTCTCAAACAAGGCATCTGCGCCGGTGTAGGTGGTGGTGGATTCCTTGCCCTTCAGGGTAACAGTAATGTCGTAGCTGTCGGCATCGGTGACCTGCTTTGCGTTCTTCAGCGCCCATGGGGTCAGCACCTTGACCGGGAAGGAAACGCCGGTGATGTCGGTGCCATCTGCGTTGACGTGGTAGGAACCGCCGGCAAGGTTGCCCGCACGGGTCTTGTTCTTGGTGGCGCTGGTCACAGCGTCGATCTCAGATGCGTTGTCCACACCGGCAGCCTTGTAGAAGTCGGCGTAGGGGATGTTCATCTGGACATAGCTGGAGGTCAGGCAGTTTTCCTGTTCCACCTCTTCCGCAGCGAAGGCCGGGACTGCCACAGCGCATACCAGCATAGCGGCCGCAAGTGCACCTGCAAATACTTTTTTCAATCTCATGGTAACACACCTCTATCTCAGTTTTGAAAAAACAGTTAGCTTAGCCTAACAATCGATGCAAAAAAATGCAGGGGTAAAGCCCCTCAGATGGTTAGGCAAAACAAATTTACAAAGTAAAAATAGCACTCCCACCGGGCGTTGTCAAGTAGAAACCGGCAAGTTTGCAGAGGTAAATTTTTTGGTGCAGGAAACGATCTGCATCCTCTATACCGCAAAGCCCTTGACCTTTTTGCCGGAGCGCAGTATACTGTTTGCACGGTTAGTTTCATTTAACCACAAGGAGGTACTACATGATACAAGACGCATTCTGGGGGATTTTGATCCCCTTTCTGGGCACAAGTCTTGGGGCGGGCTGTGTGTTCTTTTTGAAAAACTCTCTGTGTGACGGCATCCAGCGCGCCCTCACCGGCTTTGCCGCCGGAGTGATGGTGGCGGCATCGGTATGGAGCTTGCTGATCCCGGCTATGGAGCAGGCCGCAGATCTGGGCAGGCTGGCGTTTTTCCCGGCGGCGGTGGGTTTCTGGCTGGGTATCCTGTTTTTGCTGCTGCTGGACCATCTCATCCCGCATCTGCACCAGAACAGTTTGCAGGCCGAAGGGCCAAAAAGCCAGCTCCAGCGCACCACCATGATGGTTCTGGCGGTGACGCTGCACAACATCCCGGAGGGCATGGCGGTGGGCGTGGTCTATGCCGGTTACCTTGCCGGAACGGCTCAGATCACCGCCGCCGGGGCGCTGGCACTTTCCCTTGGCATTGCTATCCAGAACTTCCCGGAGGGTGCCATCATCTCCATGCCACTGCGGGCGGAAGGAATGAAAAAAGGCCGGGCATTCTGGGGTGGCGTGCTGTCCGGCATCGTAGAACCCATCGGGGCAGTGCTGACGATTCTGGCGGCAGGCATCGTGGTGCCCGCGTTGCCCTATCTGCTCAGCTTTGCCGCCGGAGCCATGCTGTATGTGGTGGTGGAGGAACTGATCCCGGAAATGTCGCAGGGGCAGCACTCCAACGTTGGCACGGTATTTTTTGCGGTGGGCTTCAGCGTGATGATGGTGCTGGATGTGGCACTGGGGTGACGGATGGAGCCCTCGAAGGCGAAATCTTTTTCGGAATCTCCGAAAATGCCTAAACTTCTTGACAGAGGCAACAGCAGGGCGTATTATTTTGGCAGAAGGACCGCTGAGAAGCGGCTTTTTATAAGACTGCAAGTTAGCTTTACCTAACTTGCAGCACGAGGAATTGCTGGCCTGTCATCCGGTGCAGTGGGCGCATCTGGTAAAAAGCATTGCATTGTGAACGGTAAATAGAAAGAGGGTGGCGTTATGTCCTTTTTTGAAAACACCCGAAAGCCCGTAGGCTTTGGCGGGAAGATCATGGTTGCTATGATGAACTTTGGACACAGCGCAATGGCAGAATGGGGGCTGCGCTTTTTACAGCCTGCCCCGGATGCCATGGTGCTGGACTGCGGCTGCGGCGGTGGAGCGAACATTAAAACGCTGTTGAAACTGTGCCCCAACGGCAAGGTGCAGGGCATCGACTACTCAGCCGTCAGCGTGGAAAAAGCGCGAAAGGTCAATGCCAGAGCCCTTGCGGCAGGACGGTGTACCGTGCAACAGGCAAGTGTGGCAGAGCTGCCGTTTGAAGCGGAGCAGTTTGATGTGGTGACCGCCTTTGAAACGGTCTACTTCTGGCCGGAACTTGCGCAGAATTTCAGAGAGATTTATCGGGTGCTGAAGCCCGGCGGAATCTTTTTCATCTGTAACGAAGCAAACGGCGAAACGACAAAAGACGACAAATGGACGCAGATCATCGATGGCATGACCATCTATACGGATACTGCACTGAAAAAGTATCTGGAAAAAGCAGGATTTTGTCAGATCCAAAGCCACAAAAATAAAAAGGGCTGGCTTTGCGTTACGGCGCAAAAGCGGTGAAGTAGTGCAACCGTAACATTTGGAACAGTGAAGAGCATGGCATGGTTTGCCTGCCGGAAAGCAGAATGAGGAGAACAGGGAGGAACCTATGAAATACAAAATCGAGAAAAACACCGTGCAGGAGACGCTGATCCTCCCGCTGTATTCCCGGAAGCTGTGCACCGAGCTGTATCCGAACCTTTACCAAGACGAAACAGCGGTGCATCTGATCGACCAGATCGACTACGACTTTTCAGAGGCAGAGAAAAACTCCCGCAGCCTGATGCAGCGGTTCGGTGCGCTGGAGGTCGCCATGCGGCAGAATGACCTTGCCTTTGAGGTGCGGGCGTACCTGAAAAATCACCCCTGTGCGGCAGTGGTCAATCTGGGCTGCGGGCTGGATAACACCGGCAGAGCCTGCAACAACGGCAGATGCAAGATCTACAATCTGGACTTCCCCGATGTCATTGCCTTGCGGCAGCAGCTGCTGCCTGCCGGGGAGCGGGAGCAAAACATCCCCTGCGACCTGAAAGACCCCGCATGGTTTGCCAAGATCAATGCCTCCGGCGTGGCGGTGTTTTTTGCCTCCGGGGTGTTCTATTACTTCCTGACCCAGCAGGTCAAGGCGCTGGTGCAGGGGATGGCAGATGCTTTTCCCGGCGGAGTGCTGGTCTTTGATGCTGCCAACCGTACGGCGGTGAAGATGATCGCCAAAACGTGGCTCAGGACGGCGAAAATCAAGGATGTGGGGGCATATTTCGCGGTTTCGGATGCGAAAAGCGAGCTTTCCCCATGGGACAACCGTTTGCAAGTATCCAGCAGGGGCTATATGATGGGGTACAACGATTTGAAAGATCCTTCTGTCAGCGGCTTTTTCCGGTTTCTCGCCAAGGTCGGGGACAACGGGATGAAAATGCAGATCGTGAAGATCGGATTTGGAGACAGACAATGAAATATGCCGGGATGCCCATGGGGATGTGGGTGCTGTTTGCCGGCTCTTTTCAAAAGCAGTTGACCGCTTACGATTTGAGCTTTGTAGTGGTTGTTTTGCAAAACTTTTATTCTTTACTTGATAACTGTATACGATAAAACCAAAGGGAGCTCTGCCCGGATCTTCGTCCGTGACGGAACTCCCCTTTTTTAGCTTTATAGAAAAACCATAAGTCATCTGCCATGGTCAACGGAGCAAGAACCACACGCCCAGCAGGATCGCAAGAAAGATCAGGTTGGACAGGGTGAACAGCCCAAAATACTGCTTCTTCCCCTGTGGCAGTTCCCGTGCGATCTGCCGGTAGGAAATAAGACTGGCCATGGATGCGATCAAAGTGCCAAGACCTCCCAGATTGGTGCCGATGATGAGGGCTTGTGTCTCTGCCGTGAACCCGGACAGCAGCAGGGCGGCGGGAACATTACTGGTGACCTGCGAAGCAAGAACCGCCACCAGAACTTCCCGGCCGGTCAGAAACTCCTGCAGCCAGCCGGAAAAGGCCGGAATGCGCCCCAGATTGCCAATGAAGATGAAAAAAGCCACAAAGGTCAAAAGCAGGGAATAGTCCACTGCCCGTAAGGTGTGCGGGTCTGCAAAAAGGGCGCAGACGAGTACAGCGGCAAAGGCAATGCCATAGGGCAACACCCGGATCACGGACAGCAGGCAAACGGCAAACAGAACCAGATACAGCAGGATAATTTTCTGATCCCCCTGAGATGCAGAAGAAACAAGCTCGTCCACGGAGAGGGCGGTAGACGTTTTCCGGCAGACCAGCGCTGCCCAAGCCAGCAGCAGGAGCAGAGAGACCAGGGTGTAGGGCAGCATAAGAAGAACAAATCCACCGATGCTCATGCCGCTTTTTCCGTAAAGATAGAGGTTCTGCGGGTTGCCGATGGGGGTCAGCATACTGCCAAGGTTTGCCGCAATGGTCTGCATACAGACCACCGGGATCAGAAGAGCGCGGCGGACATCCGCTCCCAGACGGCTCAGAACCACGAACGTAAAGGGAACGAAGGTCAGCAGGGAAACATCGTTGGTGATGAACATGCTTCCGAAAAAGCACAACCCGACCAGTACCAGTGTCAGCTGAAAGGTGCTGTGGGTGCGGGACAGCAATGCCCGTCCCAGTCCATCAAAAAAGCCCTGCCGCCGCAGCCCGGCCATGACCGTCATCAGGGAAAACAGGATCGCCAGCGTGCGCAGGTCGATGTAGCCGAGATACTGCGCATCCGGCGGAACAAAGAAGGCGGAGACAACGGCCAGCACAGCGGCTGCGGTGAGGACCGTTTCCTGCTGAATGAATTGTTTGAGTAGTTTCATAGAGACACATCCTTGTAGTTGTAAAGGCTGCCCTGCTGCGGTGCCGGACGGCCTTTTTCCGTATTTCAGAGCAACAGCTCAAACGACCCGATCATCAGCGGCATGGTCAGGATGGAAAGCAGCGTGCTCAGGACATAGATCGCGCTGGAATGAGAAGCATCCCGGTCATAGAGCTGTGCCATGGAGGTGACCGTTGCACAGGCGGGGGTAATGGCAGAAAGGTAGACCGTCATCAGGATGGACTTGCCGTCCGGGATCCAAAGGGATGCGTGAACTGCCCAAAGCAGCAAGACAATGACCAGCGGAACACCCAGCAGACGCAGAAACACCGGCAGATAGTTGCGCGGGGTGCAGAAAACCTTTTTCAGGGGCACTTCCGCAATGGCCATGCCTGCCAGCAGCATTCCCATGGGGCCGATCATATTGCCGACACTGCTCAGTGTGCTGGTGATCGGGGCGGGCAGCGAGACGTGCAGCAGGTACAGCAGCGCACCGGCTGCAATGGCGATCAGATTGACATTGGTAAGGAGCTTGCGCCATTCCAGCTGGGCAGACCCCTGCAGGCAGGCACTTGCATGGGTCCAGAGCAGTACCAGCTGTACAATGACAAAGGCGCAGGAGTAGACAACATATTCCTCCCCCAGCAGGGCCTGCACAATGGGGATGACCAGCGCGGCGGCATTGCTGTAAATGATATTGACCTGCTCCACGGCGTCCAGCTTGAGAGCTTTGCGGAACAGCGCATTCAGAAGCAGAAATACAACGTGCATTCCAACGGCGATGCCCATGGAATAAAGCAGTCCGGTGCGAATCTCCGGTGTATCCTTGATCTGAAAGGCGTTCAGAACGACACAAGGCATGACCAGATAGACAAAGACCACAGACAGCACCTTACTGTCCGATGCCTTCAACAAGCCGGTTTTTACAACGGCATATCCCATCAGCAGAACCAGAAATAGCTGCGCAATCTGCTGCATCAATAAAAGGCTGATTTGCATTTGGATCTCCTCTTTTGCAATTCATTTTTGCAGCACCATCCTACTCCATTGGCGGTGCATCGTCAAGAGAAAACAGAAAAATGCGATTAGAGCAAGAAAAAACGGATGGCTCCGCAGAACCATCCGCTAAAATTGGCATCATCAGTCTTTCCGGTACTTATATGCACCCTTAATGGCGTCAACTTCCGTGGGAATGCAGAAGTTTACGTCCTGATACATGGAAGAGTAGCCTTTTAAGCAAGGATCCCGGTGGACTGCAAAAACAGCACCAGCATCATCACCGGGGCAACATAGCGGATCATCACCCGGTAGAGCTTCTTGCGGCGGAAGGTCTTGCCGCCCCGCTGCATCTCGTCAATGACGTAATCCGGTGTCATGACCCAGCCGATCAGGATGGTGGACAGCAGGGCGATGAAAGGCATCATAACGCTGTTGCTGACGTAGTCCATGATATCCAGCAGCTGAGCCGCAGAGCCGTTGGGCAGCTGCACCTCAAAATAGAAGATGCTGTAACCCAGCGCAATGATGGCGGACGCGGCCAGATAAATGACCGTCAGCACCAGCACAGTCTTTTTGCGGCCCGAGTGGAAGATCTCCATGCAGTTGGCGGTGATGGATTCCAGCACCGAGATGCAGGAAGTGAGAGTGGCAAAAATAGCAGTGACAAAGAACAGGATGCCCACGAAAGTACCGGCCTTGCCCATAGCGGCAAACACCTTGGGCAGTGAGACGAACATCAGGCTGGGGCCTGCGCTCATGCCCTCGGTGCCGGAGAACACATACACGGCAGGAATGATCATGGCACCGGCCAGCAGAGCCACGCCAGTATCGAAGATCTCAATTTGATTCACCGCTTTGTTCAGGTCTACCTCCGGTTTGACGTAGGAACCGTAGGTGATCATAATGCCCATAGACACGCTGAGGGAGAAGAACAGCTGGCTCATGGCGTCCAGCAAGATCTGCAAAAAGCGGCTGACGGTCAGCCCTTCCATGTGCGGGGTCAGGTAGTAACGCAGCCCCTCCAGACCGGTGCGCATCTGGCCGGAAGCGTCCTCGTGGCGCAGGGTGAGGGCGTAACCAGCGATCACCACCACCAGCACCAGCAGAATGGGCATCATGTAGCGGGACACCCGCTCAATGCCTCCCTCCACGCCGTTGTACACGATGAAAGCCGTCACGCCCATGAACAGCAGAGCGAACACCACAGGCGACACCGGCGAGGTAATGAAGCTGGTAAAATAGCCGTCCTCCGCAGCGGCGGCAGACTGCCCGGTGAGGTAGACCACCGCATATTTCGTGATCCACCCGCCGATGACGGCGTAGTAGGTCATGATCAGAACCGGCACCAGAAAGGTGAGGATGCCGAGAAATTTCCACTTGGGGCGCATGGTCTCGTAGGCGCGGATGGCACTCTGCTTGGTGCGGCGTCCGATGGCAATATCCGAGGTGAGCAGGGTAAAACCGAAGGTCAGCACCAGCACCAGATACACCAGCAAAAACAAACCGCCGCCATCCTTTGCGGCAAGGTACGGGAACCGCCACAGGTTGCCGACACCCACCGCACTTCCGGCGGCAGCAAGGACAAATCCGATTTGTCCAGAGAAACTGCTTGCTTTCTTTTCCATGATTCTCAAACTCCTATCCTAAAAACCTATTGTAATATAGGATAACATGAAGTATCATATCAGTAAACCCAATAAAATTACTACGACCTATAAATTTTACTTATGGAGTGTTTGCAATGCGGGAACAGAAAGACCGATACGAGATATTCTTGAAAGTATGCGAAACGGGCAGCTTTTCCAAAGCAGCGGAGGCACTGAACTATACCCAATCCGGCATCAGCCAGATGATGGCAGGGCTGGAAGAGGAATTGGGCGTGCAGCTGTTCGCCCGCATCAACCGGGGCGTGACCCTGACAGATAACGGCACCCGCCTTTTGCCCTACATCCGGGAGCTGGCCAACCAGAAGACCCGGCTGCGGCAGGCGGCGTTCAATATCAACCACAAGGTGGAGGGCAAGCTGCGGGTGGGCAGCATTTCTAGCATCACAACGCTCTGGATGCCGGAAGTTGTGCATTATTTCAAGGAAAACTACCCGAAGGTGAAGATTGAAATTCTGGACGGCAACTATGATGAAATCCGGGAATGGATCATCCGTGGACAGGTAGACTGCGGTTTTCTCTCGTCCATTGTGGCAGACGACCTGAAATTCTACCCGCTCCGGGACGACCCGCTGTGCGCTGTGTTCCCGGAGGGGCATCCGCTGGCTGCACATTCCAGTGTGACCCTGCCGCAGCTGTTTCAGTATCCGCTCATTATCGAAACGCCCGGCTGTGATAACGACATCCAGCACCTGATGCTCAAATGCCCGGTGAAGCCGAATATTTTTTACAGCTTCCGGGACGATACCCTCATCATGGCGTTCGTGCGCAGCGGACTGGGCGTGACCATCTCACAGGAGCTGGTGATGCAGGCATTTGGCTGCCCCGGTGTGGTGTCCCGTCCGCTGGAGCCTGCCTGCTGCCGGACATTGGGGCTGGCGTTTTCCAAGACAGCAAGCTCGGTGGTGAGCCAGACGCTGCTGGAATATCTGAGCTCCACCCGGCAGCGAAAGGAAACACCGAAGATAAAATAAGAACAAAGCGCGGAGAACGGTATAAAAGCCGCTCTCCGCTTTCCCAGCAGCAACTCCTTGATCTCCTTGGAGATGATCGCCTGAAAATCGCGCACGATGGTGGGGAGCAGTTCCCTGCACCCTCAAAGGACTTTCTCTGTTGTCATTCTGCCTGTATCTCTTCCACCAGCGGCAGATAGTCGACACAGTATTTCCGGTACAGCGGCTGTACCAGCTGCCGGAAGTTCTGCATTTCCTCTTCGGGCAGCGGCAGCTCCCGGCACCCGCCAGCCAATGCCGCTTCTCGGGCGGCTGTTTCCTCCTGCGCCCAGAGTTGGCGCTCGTATTGCGCCGATGCCCGGGCGCATTTCTGCAGAATCTGCTGGTACTCCTCCGGCAGTGCATCCCATGTGCGGCCGGAAGCCAGCTGCACCTCCGGTACGCGGCTGTGCTCATCGGCCATGTAGTACCGCGCCACCTTGTAGTGCTCCATGGAATAGTAGGCCGGCCAGTTGTTTTCGGCGGCATCGATCTGCCCGGTTTCAAGCGCCGAGTAGACGTCGCTGTAAGCCGTGGTCTCCGGCACTGCACCCAGCAGGCGGATCATGTCGATCACGATCTGCGAATCCTGCACGCGGATGGTCTTGCCCTGCAGATCGTTCAGGCTGCGCACCGGCTGACGGGCATAGAACGAGCGGGCACCCGCGTCGTACCAGCTCAGCCCCACCCGCCCCTGCGCGGTAAAGTCCTGCAAAAACTCTGCTCCGATGCTGCCATCCAGCACACGCCACATATGGTCGGCATTCCGGTAGAGATACGGCAGCAGCAGTACGTTGAGCCGGGGCAGATCGTCTGTGGCCGCCGAGAGCGACACACGCGCAAAATCTACGCCGCCAATGGCAAGCTGCTCCCACACCTGCTGTTCCGAGCCGTACTCGCCGTTCGCTTTGACCTGAATGACCACCTTGCCCCCGGTCTGCTGCTGCACAAGGTCTGCAAAATACTGCGCGCCCTGTGTAGTGGGGTACCCGGCGGGCTGGTTGTCGGCATAGGTCAGCACATAGTCCGGTGTGGTCTGCGGCTTTGCGCCACAGCCTGCCAGCTGCAAGGCTGCAAAGCCCAGCCCGGCTAAAAAGGTCCGTCTGCGCATGGTGTCTCCCTCCCTTTGCAGATAGTATAGCGCACAAGACTGCCTTTGTGCAAGAGATAGGAAAAGGCGGTGCCCGCCGCAAAGCAGGTACCGCCTTTTTAGGAGAAGAAGAATAAGAACAAGAAGGAGATGTCTCAGTTACATCAGGCCCATTGCCTGCGGCAGTGCAGTAGACACTGCCGGGATAAAGGTGACCAGCAGCAGTCCGCCGATGATGGCCACATAGTACATAAGCATATACGGCATGACCTTGGAAAGCGAGGTGCGCCCCACCTTGATACCCACGAACAGGGCGTTGCCCACGGGCGGGGTGATGTTGCCGATGCAAAGGTTATACACGAGGATCAGACCGAACTGGATGGTGCTCATGCCAAAGCTCTGGCAGATGGGCAGAAACAGCGGGGTGAAGATGAGGATGGCCGGGGTCACATCCATAAAGGTGCCGGACACCAGCAGAATCACGTTCATGATGAGCAGAATGATGTACTTATTGCTGGTCAGGCTCAGCAGGGCTGCCGCCACTGCATCCGGGATCTGCAAAAAGGCCATGACCCAGCCCAGAATGTTGGAAACACCCACAAGGAACACCACCATGCCGGACATCTTGGCAGAGTCCACGATGATCTTCCACAGGCTCTTCAGGTTGATGGAGCGGTAGCAGAAAGCCAGCACCAGCGCATAGACGACCGCGATGGCAGAGCCTTCGGTGGCAGAGAACACGCCGCCGATGATGCCGCCGATGACCACGATGATCAGGGAGAGCGAAGGCAGGGCGCGCAGGGTGCAGACGCCGAGGTTTTTCCAGTCAAACTTGCCGGGGGTGCCCTTGTACCCCAGCTTGATCGCCAGCAGCACGCCCACCACGCAGCAGCACAGTGCCCAGATGATGCCGGGAATGTAACCAGCCATGAACAGCGCAGCCACAGAGGTGCCGCCGGACGCCAGAGAGTAGGTGATCAGGGCGTTGGACGGCGGGATCAGCAGGCCGGAGCAGGAGGAAGCGGCGTTGGTGGCAGCGGTCACGGCGGGGTCGTAGCCCTGCTCGTCGGCACCGTCGCGGATCATGGAGCCAACAGCAGCAGCCGCAGCGGATGCAGAGCCGGAAATGGCGCCGAACAGGGCGTTGGTGCCGATGTTGGTCACCAGCAGTGCGCCGGGCAGCTTGCCCAGAATGGCCATGACGAAATCCACCAGACGCTTGGCGATACCGCCCTGATTCATGATGTTGCCGGCCAGAATAAAGAACGGGATGGCGGTCAGGCTGAACTTACTCATGCCCACAAAGGTGCGCTGGGCAGCGGTCAGCACGGCCACATTCAGATCAATGGAAGAAAGAATGGCAGTCAGGGAAGAGACTGCAATGGCGTACGAGATGGGCACGCCGAGGAACAGCAGCACCAGCAGCACTGCCAGAATTACGAGTAACGCTTGAATTGCCACAGCTTAGTCCTCCTTGTTTTCCTTGTCGGCATCGGCAGCCATTTCGGCTTCCACTTTTGCAAAGTCTGCATCTTCCGGGGTATCCAGACAGATGGAGCCGTTGGCGATACCGATAATGTTCAGCACGGAATACACCAGAATGATCACGCCGCAGATGGGCATGACCCAGTAGAACACGCCCACGGCTACGCCCAGCGAGGAGGTCTGCTGTCCCATAGCCAGCTGGGACACCTGAAAACCGCCGAACACCAGAATGGTCGCGGAGAAGAGGAAGGCGATGACCTCAGCAAAGATGTGGAACGCCTTGCGCATGATGGGGTTGAACCGGTCCACCAGCACGGGGATGTTCATGTGGCCGCGCTCGCCGGAAACGATGGTAGCACCCAGCATGGTGCTCCAGCCGAACAGATAACCCACCAGTTCTTCCGACCATGTGGAGGGAGAGTTGAAGATATAACGCACGATGACCTGATAGGTGGTCAGCACCACCATGACCGTCATGCTCAGACCTGCCAGCAGGTTGAGCACCTTGTTCAGGGTATTTCTCAGTTTTTCCATGATGCTCCTCCTCAGTCCGCAGTATGGGCAGCGTTGTGCTGCTGGATCAGGTCATAAATGGGCTGCAATTCCGGGTTTGCTGCCAGCACGGAATCGTGCAGGGGAGCCATAGCCTCCTGAAACGGTGCAGTGTCCGGGTAAATAAAGTTGACGTGCTGCTCATTCTCGGCCTTATCTTTCGCCTCAGCCACAGCATCCTCCCAGGCGTCCTGCTCGGTGCGCTTCACGATCTGGAAGCCCTCTTCAAAGATCGCGCGCTCCTCGTCGTTGAGCTCGTTCAGGAAGGCGTAGTTTGCCACCAGAAGATCCGGCACCATCTGGTGCATATCGTAGGAGTAATACTTGCAGATATCACCGTGACCGTTATCGGTCAGAGCCAGCTCGTTGTTCTCGGCACCATCCAGAATACCGGCCTGCAATGCGGTGTACACATCGCCGAAGCCCATGGGGGTAGCGGTGCCGCCCAGCAGACGCATCATTTCCACGTTGGTGGGCGACTGCTGCACGCGGATCTTCAGACCCTTCAGGTCGGAGGGCTGGTTGATGGGGGTCTTGATGGTGTAGAAGTTGCGGGTACCGGCATCCAGCCACGCCACCGTTTCCAGACCGGCCTTGGAAGTGGTCTTGAAAATGGGGTCCGTCACCTCGGGGTCATCCATGGCCTCGTGGTAGGCTTCTACGCTGGAGAACAGGTAAGGCAGGTTGAAGATCTGGTATTTGGCGCTGAAGGTCTCCATGATGGCATTGGACGCCACCACAAAGTCGATGGCACCGGTCTGGGTCAGCTGCACCATTTCGGTCTGGGAGCCCAGCAGCTCGCTGGGGTACACCTCCACGCGGTACTTGTCGCCCAGCTTCTCGTTGATATAGTTGGCGAAGGCTTCCAGTCCCAGATGATCCGGGTGGGTCTGGGACTGCACATGGCCGATGCGCACGATCTTGCGGTCGTCATCGGAGCCGGCGCCGCAGCCGGTAAGCATCATGCTGCTGGTCAGTGCCGCTGCGCCCATCAACGACAGAAACGTTCTTCTCTTCATGAATGGCATCCTCTCTTTTCGCGTTTTTCTATGATTATAGTTTAACAAACCGTTCATTTTTGCGAAACCGGATTATTTTGTGAAACGCAGTACGATTTTGTCTTTGTTGTATCCAAGTACAATTTTTGTATTTTGCGGACGAAAGAAACTGGCAAAAACGAAAGAAGCGCCCGTCCCTCTCCTGCTGACAGGCAGAAAAGAACGAGCGCTTCTTTTGGATCCGAGTTATCCCTGTACCGCTTTTTCCGCTGCGGCTACGCGGTATTCCGAAGGGGTCTGGCCGGTCAGGCGCTTGAACACCCTTGTAAAATAGTTGGCGTCGCTGTAACCCACAGCAGCGCCGATATCCTTCAGGCTCAGGCGCGGGTCCAAAATCAGCTGGCGCGCCTTGTTCACCCGATATTCGTTCAGGTAGGCCGAAAAGTTCACCTTAAAGCACTGCTTGAACAGCTTGCAGAAGTAGGCGTCCGAGTAGCGCAGCGCAGCGGCGGCATCCTGCATGGAAATATCCTCCCCATAGTGAGCGTCGATGAAGCGGCTGATCTCGGCACGGATGATGGCGGTGCGCATATCCTCGTCCTCTTCCCGGCGGAGGGGCTCTGCAGGCGCAGGGGGCTGTGCGGGCGGGCGGGCAGCTGCACCGACACCTGCCGGATGGCATCCTCCACCGCGAATACCAACTCCTGCTCGTTGTAAGGCTTGAGCAGATAGTCCAGCGCCCGCACAGAGATTGCCTGCCGTGCGTAGTCGAACTTATCAAAGCCAGTCAGAAACAGGATGGCGCAATTTTTGTCCGTTTCGCGGATCTTACGCGCCACCTCCAGCCCGGTAAGACCCGGCATTTCAATGTCCAGCACAGCCACCTGCGGCGCTTCGCGGGCAAAAATTTCCAGCGCTTCCCTGCCGTTTTTTGCTTCATACAGGCTTATCAGATCTCCCAGATACTTCTGCAAAGTCCGGCACAGCACCTTGCGCTCGATCAATTCATCCTCTGCCACCAGCAATTTGCACTTCACGAGAGCGTCTCCTCCTTTTCTTCCGGCTGCTGCGTCTGCGGGAGCTCAAACCGCACCACAGTACCGTGACCTGCGCGGCTGTATACCTGCATTTTACCGCCCGGATACAGCATCCCGATGCGGCGGGAAATGTTGCCAAGACCAATGCTGCGTCCGGTCTGCTCGCTCTGCGCAATTTTAGTTTGCACAGCGTCCAGTTCCTCTGGGGTCATCCCCTTGCCGTTGTCCGCGACCGTGAGCACCAGCACCTTGCCCTGCATCCATGCCCGCAGCAGGATGCGTCCGCCTTCCTCGCAGGACTTGAGCCCGTGCGAGTAAGCGTTTTCCACCACCGGCTGCAGCATAAAGGACGGCACTAAAACCGCTGCAGACTGTACATGAATGCTTTTTTCTACGGTAATGCGTCCATCAAACCGCATCTGCTGCAAATAAATGTAGTCCTCCAGCCCGTCCAATTCCTCCTCCAGCGTGATCTGCTGGCGCTTGGTGCGCAGGTTGTGCCGGAACAAACTGCCCAAATGCACGATCATCTGGTCGGTGGTGGCAGCATCCTCCAGCCGCGCCATGCAGGAGATCATGTTCAGGGTGTTGAATAAAAAATGCGGGTTCACCTGACTTTTGAGCACCTCCAGCCGGGTGTGTTCCAGATCTTTTTCCAGCGCAAGGTTCCGCACCTCTTCCCGGTGCAAGGCCTGCTGGGTGGTCAGCTGCTGCGCCATGGCGTGTTTCATCTGGTTGAAGGTGGCCGTCAGCCGCCCCACCTCGTCGCTGCTTTTCACCGGAAGGTCCGGGCTGGAAAAATCTCCCTCGGCAATGCTGCGGGAAGCCTGCGCCAGCCGCAGCAGCGGACGCACCACCGCACGGCTCAGCACCCGGATGAGCAGCAGCATCAGCACAGCCGCCGTCAGGAACAGCCCCAGATACAGCCACGGCAGATGCCGGAGGCGGGTCTCTGTGCTGCTGTAAAGGGCGTTTTCCTGTTCCAGCGTGGCCTGTGTCAGGCGCAGCGCATACTCGGCAAGGTAGTCTTGCAGCGCCATCACATGGTACATCTGTTCAATATAGGTATCTGCTGAGGGCGAAAGCTGCAAAAAGGCATCTCGCTCCTGCCGGTAACCCGCGTATCCCTGTAAAAGGTTCCAGGTGCGGGCATAGCGCTCCTCGCCGATGCGGGCGTAATCGAAGGGCAGGGCCGCAAGGCTCTGCTCGGCGGCAGCGCAGGCGGCGGTATAGGCCTGCTCCGTTTCAGAAGTAGGCTGGCGCACATAGCGTGCAAAGGCCTGTGCTTCGTCCTTGAGGGCGTTCTGCACCGTGTAGCAGACGGCGTTGTCGGCCAGCAGCGTATCAAAGGAGCGCACTGTCCACTGCCCCGCCATGGTAGCGATGCCGGTGGAAAGCATGGTGACCAGCAAAATCGCGGCAAGCCATGCCGTGACCCTGCTGCGCAGGGAGATGCCGCCCTGTGTGGTTTTGTTCCGTGCCATACGCTTTCCCTCCTGCCCTTGCAGCACCCGGTCTTTTTTATAAGATAAGTATAATAATCTCCCGGGAAAAGTGCAACTGCAAAAAAAGCACCGGTTTCCGCAAAGAAGCCGGTGCTTGCAGGCAATGTGCCAAGCGGTCAACGGGTCAACAGCTCAAAATGATTCCGTTTGGTGACCAGCAGCCCTTCCTTTTGCAGCTTGGAAAGCTCCACCGACATGGCGGCACGCTCCACGCAGAGAAAATCCGCCAGCTGCTGACGGTCAAAGGGGATGTCAAAGGAAAGGGAGGACTGCCGGATGGATTCGGCGGACAGGTAGGACAGCAGCTTTTCCCGGGTGGTTCGCTTGCTGACATGGGTGATTTTATCGTTAAAAAGCAGTATTTTGTTTGCCAGAACGCTGACCAGATTGCGGATGAGTTTCTGGTGATGGTCGCAGGCGGTGGGGCAGGCGGTGAGCAACCGCTTGACGTTCAGCAGCAGGATCTCGCAATCCTCCTCTGCCACCACGCTGATGTTCAGGATGGCACCGGGGGTGGCGGCGTAAGGCTCCCCGAAAAAGTCTCCGGTATTGCACTTGGACAGGATATTGCGGTGTCCCCAAAGATCCTCTTGTATCACAAGGGTGGAGCCGGACAACATGAGCCCCATGACCTCCGTGGAATCTCCGGCACGGAAAATGTAGGAGCCCCGGGGCCGGGTGATTTTCGCTGCACTGACACAGTGCAGGATGGACAAAATTTCATCGTCAGTAAGCCCGGTGAAGAAGGGGCAGCTCCGCAGAACAGGCAGATATTTTTGCATAAAGGCTCTCCTTGTTGGAATTCAAACATACAAGATGGCTTTAGTATACTATAATAAACCTGCAAATGCAAAAAAAAACCACAACAGGAGAGTATAGATATGATTCGGAAGATCATCCATATTGACGAAGAAAAATGCAACGGCTGCGGCTTGTGCGCAACCGCCTGCCACGAGGGAGCCATTGATATCATCAACGGCAAAGCAAAGCTGGTGCGGGAAAATTTCTGCGATGGCTTTGGCGACTGCCTGCCGGGCTGCCCCACCGGAGCTATCACCTTTGAGGAGCGGGAAGCCCCTGCCTACGACGAGGCAGCGGTGCAGGAGAACAAAAAGAAAAAGGAATTGCAGGAGAAGATGAAGCACCTCCACGAGGGCGGCTGCCCCGGCTCCCGGATGCGGATGCTGGAACAGCCGGAGACCGCTGCCGAAAGTGCAGTTGCCGCCCCTGTGCAGCCGGTCTCCCGCCTGCGCAACTGGCCGGTTCAGATCAAGCTGGCACCCATCCATGCGCCTTACTTTGAGGGTGCAAAGCTCCTGATTGCAGCGGACTGCACGGCCTATGCCTACGCCAATTTCCATCAGGAGTTTATGCGCGGCAAGGTGACCCTTATCGGCTGCCCGAAGCTGGATGCTGTGGATTACAGCGAAAAGCTGACCGAGATCCTGCGCAGCAACGATATCCAGAGCGTGACCATCCTCCGCATGGAGGTGCCCTGCTGCGGCGGCTTGGAGATGGCGGCGAAAAAGGCGCTTCAGACCAGCGGAAAGTTCATTCCGTGGCAGGTGGTCACCATCTCCATTGACGGAAAAATTCTGGATTAAAAGCACAGGGCAGACCTATACCGCCTTTTAATGCTTTACGCATTTCTTGCCTTGCGGTAAAATACCATAGATTCCATAAGCGGGCGACCTGAAAAAGGCTGCTCGCTTTTTTATCGTCATCGCAGTATTTTTGCGGGAACGGCTTTTTGCCGGTAAGGGATAAAAGCGTTCCATAGAAAATAGGTGCTCTTTACAAGAAAAAATCTTGAAACGCTTCTGTTATAATGTTACAATTATGCTACATAATAGGATAGATATTCAAAAAAGCTGCTGACAGCAGAACGAGAATGATATTGCAAGCACCTTCCTGAAATCGGTGAAGTGAAAATAAAGCCGGAATGAGACCGTCTGGGGTGGAGAAAGATTGGATAAAATGAAAAACTCTGGAATGAGCGAAACCATGCAGACCTTGACACGGAAAAGCGCCTGTGTGATGCTGAGCCTACTGTTGCTACTGTCAGCCGTGCTCCCTGTGAAAGCTGCCGCGGAAACCGCCTCTGCAAAGGTTGTTCGTGTCGGCTCGTTTGAGGACACCTTCAACTATGTCAACGAGAAGGGCGCAAGAAAGGGCTACGGCTACGAATTGCTGGAGACCTTGTCCGGCTATGCAGGCTGGCAGTTCGAGTATGTGACCTGCGACTGGTCAGACTGCTTCGAAAAGCTCAAAAACGGCGAGATCGACATTATTGGCGGTATCTCTTATACGGAGGACCGCACCCAAGAGATGCTGTTTTCAGACGAGCCGATGGGAGTGGAAAAATATTACCTCTACGCCGATCTCTCGCGCGCAGACATCTCCGCCTCCGACTTCAAGACGCTGAACGGCAAAAAGATCGGCGTTCTGATGGGAACAGAGCCGGAAGTGATGCTGGCCGAGTGGGAAGAAAAATACGGCCTGAAAACGGAACACGTCAACATCTCCAACAACGAGGATGTGAAGCAAAAGCTGGCAAACCACGAGATCGACTGCTTTGTTTCGCTGGAAGAATCCTTCTGGGCAGAGCGTGGCATCTCGACCATAACCCGTGTGGGAGAATCCGGCATCTACTATGCGATCAACAAAAACCGGCCTGATATCAAGGAAGAACTTGACGATGCGATGCGCGCGTTGGACGAAGCTGTGCCTTTTTATACGGCGGATCTGTACAAAAGATATTTCTCAATGGATTATACGCCCATCCTTACAGGGGAGGAAAAGGCGTGGCTCAGAAAGCACGGTGCGATCAGGATGGGCTTTCTGGCGAGCGACAGCGGCGTCAGCACCTTTGACCCTGCCACCGGGGAGTTTACCGGGGTAATCACGGACTATATTCAGTTTGCAGCAGATTGTCTGGGCAATCAGGAACTGGAATTCCAGCTGGTCGGCTATGACAGCAAGGAAGCAGAACTGGATGCGCTGAAATCGGGCGAGATCGACATGATCTTCCATTGCGACCAGAACCCCAATCTGGCGGAAGAGTATCACTTTGCCTGTACCAACACAACGTGGACCTCCAACCTGATGGCGGTCACGAACAAACAGCACTTTAACGAAAACAATGTAAACCGCATTGCCGTTCCCCAAAACAAACTCTCCCTGAAAAAGTACCTTGCGTTTTATTACCCGCAGTGGGAGATCGTGGACTGCGATACACAGGAGGATGCGGCAAGGCTGGTCAAAGACGGACAGGCAGATTGCTTTGTTACCGGGATCAGCAGTGAGAATAAATACAGCAAGAAATACAGCTTTTACAGCGTTCCGCTGGTAAACCCTGTAAGATCCTGCTTTGCGGTCAATAGCGGAAACCGCAGCCTGCTGTCCATCCTGAACAAAACGATCAAGGCAATGCCTGTTAATATGCTTGCCGGCGCGCTTGCGATGTATAAGAGCTCCGCGCGGAAGGTTACCCTGAGCGATTTTATAAAGGATAACTTCTTTAAAGTTATGTTGATCAGCAGCATTGCTGTTGCAGTTGTTCTGCTCACGATTTTGATGCTGCTCCAGAAGGCGCGTAAAGCCGAAGCTGCTGCAAGGAAAGCCGCAAGCGATACGCAGGAACTGAATGCAAAATTGCAGGTCGCCGTGGAAAAAGCAGAGAGCGCGAACCGCGCCAAGAGCACCTTCCTTTCCAATATGTCCCACGATATCCGCACCCCCATGAACGCCATCATCGGCTTTACCACGCTGGCGCTCAGCAATATTGACGATACAGACCGGGTGAAGGATTATCTTGGCAAGACCCTTGCATCCAGCAACCATCTGCTCTCCCTCATCAACGATGTGCTGGATATGAGCCGCATTGAAAGCGGAAAAATTCATCTGGAAGAGGTGGAAGTTAACCTTTCGGATGTGTTGCACGATTTAAAAACCATCGTCAGCGGGCAAATTTATGCAAAACAGCTGGAACTTTACATGGATGCCATGGACGTGACCGACGAAGACGTCTACTGCGACAAGACCCGGCTGAATCAGATCTTGCTGAACCTGCTGTCCAACGCCATCAAGTTTACCCCGGCGGGCGGCACGGTCTCGGTACGGGTGCGGCAGCTTGCCGGTAAAGTGCGCGGCTGCGGACAGTACGAGTTCCGCATCAAGGATAACGGCATCGGCATGAGCCAGGAGTTTGCCCAAAAGATCTTTGAGCCCTTCGAGCGGGAGCGCACCTCCACGGTAAGCGGAATTCAGGGCACCGGCCTTGGCATGGCCATCACCAAAAACATCGTGGATATGATGGGCGGCACCATCGAGGTGCAGACAGCGCAGGGCAAGGGCACCGAGTTTACCGTCTGCGTGCCCATGCGCGCACAGACCGAGCAGCGCCCGGTGGAAAAGATCACCGAGCTGGAGGGCCTGAAGGCACTGGTGGTGGATGACGACTTCAACACCTGCGACAGCGTGACAAAGATGCTGGTCAAGGTGGGCATGCGCGCCGAGTGGACCCTTTCCGGCAAGGAAGCGGTGCTGCGTGCGCGGCAGTCTATCGAGATGAGCGATGTCTACCACGCCTATATCATCGACTGGCGTCTGCCGGATATGAACGGCATCGAGGTCACCCGCCAGATCCGCAGCCTGCACGATGATACGCCTATTATCATCTTGACCGCCTACGACTGGTCGGATATTGAAGTGGAAGCAAAAGCAGCCGGCGTGACCGCCTTCTGCGCCAAGCCCATGTTCATGTCCGACCTGCGCGAGACCCTGATGAGCGCCCTTGGCCAGAAGCCGGCGGATGCGGTGCAGAGGCTTTTGCCGGAAAAGAACGCCGACTTCAAGGGCAAGCACATCCTGCTGGTGGAGGACAACGAGCTGAACCGCGAGATCGCGCAGGAGATCCTGCGGGAGTACGGCTTCCTTGTCGATTCGGCAGAAAACGGCGCCGTAGCGGTGGAAAAGGTAAGTACCGCCGCGCCGGGCAGCTACGATCTGGTGCTGATGGACGTGCAGATGCCGATCATGGATGGCTATACCGCCACCCGGAAGATCCGCGCACTGGACGACCCTGCGCGGGCAAAGCTGCCGATCCTTGCCATGACCGCCAACGCCTTTGACGAGGACCGCCGCAACGTCTTGGAAAGCGGCATGAACGGCTTTTTGTCCAAGCCCATCGTGATCGACGACCTTGTGCAGGAACTGCGCAAAATTTTGTAAATGAAACGCCGGTCAGGTGAATAAAAAAGAATGCACCCGCAGCATTTGCGCCCGGAGGCCAAAACCTCTGCAAAGCTGGACGCCCATGTAAAGCTGTTCTTCCGCACCTTTAACATCGAGGGAGGTGAAAAATAAAGGAATTTTTGAATTTGAATTTTATGTTGAAGTAGAAAAACGCCATAAATGCTAAAATCAAAGGAGAACTTTTTGAAGCATACAACATTTGCACTGGGACTTGTGGGCTGACCGGGAGGTCTGGCAAATACTACAAGCCACGCCTCCCGAAGACGAACAGACACAATTCTTCAGGAGGATATTACCATGAATCGTGAAAATAAACGCAAGACCTTTGAAAAAGGTTACTATAAGACCCACGCCTGCAACGACACCTTTACCTGCAAAGTCTGCGGACGGGTCTGCACCCCGCAAAATGCCGGCAGCGACCACCGCAACCATTGCCCCAACTGCCTGTCCAGCCTTCATGTGGACGAAGAACCCGGTGACCGCGCCTCCGACTGCGGCGGCATCATGGAGCCGGTAGCTGTCTGGGTACGCAAGGGCGGCGAGTGGGCCATCATCCACCGCTGCAAACGCTGCGGAAAGCTCAGTTCCAACCGTGTGGCGGCAGACGACAACCCCATGAAGCTCATGAGCATTGCCATGAAGCCGCTGTGCTCTCCGCCGTTCCCGCTGGACTATATTGAGGAAATGACCGCCTTGATGGGCGGCGATGGACGGATGCGGTAAGCCGCAGGAGGAACTACAAGATGGAGTATATCCGAATCACAAAAGAAAACATCGACAAGGAACACATCTGTTGTGCCATGTCCGGTCAACAGAGCCTTGCCAAGAAGGAATGGCTCAAGCAGCGCTTTGAGGAGGGGCTTGTCTTTTACCGCAGTGCGGAGCGCGGCAAATGCTTTATCGAGTACATCCCGGCGGAAAACGCATGGGTGCCCATTGAAGCGGCAGGCTGGCTTTATATCAACTGTCTGTGGGTCTCCGGTTCCCTGAAAGGGCACGGCTATTCCAGCGAACTGCTGGAAGAATGCCTTCGGGATGCCAAGGCGCAGGGCAAAAACGGCGTTTGCATCCTGTGTGCAGAGGGGCGCAAACGGGAGTTTCTCGCTGACCCAAAGTTTTTGACCCATAAGGGCTTCAAGGTTTCGGACACCTCCGATTGCGGCATCAACCTCATGTACCTGCCCCTTGCAGAGAGTGCCCAATCGCCAAAATTCAAGGCCTGCGCCAAGCATCCCAAGGTGGAGGAAAACGGCTTTGTCCTCTACTATACCGACCAGTGCCCTTACACCTATTATTGGGTGCCAAAGGTGCAGGAGGCCGCAAAGGAACATGGGATTCCGTTCAAAGCCATCCACGTCACAGAGAAAGAGACGGCACAGAATGTGCCTGCACCCGTCACCACCTATGCACTGTTCCGGGATGGGAAATTCGTGACACAGGGCATCCAGTCGGACAAGAAATTTTTGAAATTAGCAGGCGCAGCGGATTGAGAGATTCAGGAGGAAAAATGCAATACGATCAAACGGTTATCACACCAAAAGGACTGATCGTCCACATCCGAAACGGCGTGGCATCCGATGGAAGCGCTGTGCTTGAAAACTTTGATCTGACACACGCAGAAACAGATTATCTGCTGAGTTATCCCGATGAAAATCACTTTGATGCGGAACAGGAAAGCCGCTACTTGGAGAAAAAAGCAACCAGTCCGAATGAGATCGAACTGATCGCCTTTGTGGACGGTAAAGTGGCAGGAACTGCTGGAATTGATGCAATCGGAGCGCAGTATAAAGTGGCGCATCGCGCGGAATTTGGCATCGGTATCCTAAAAGAGTATTGGGGTCTGGGGATCGGGCGAGCCTTGATGGAAGCCTGTATCCATTGCGCTAAAACCGCCGGATACGCTCAGTTGGAGCTGGAGGTAGTGGCGGAGAACGCAAGAGCAATCTCCATGTACCAGACGGCAGGATTTGTGGAATATGGCAGAAACCCAAAAGGTTTTCGCTCTCGAAACGCTGGATATCAGGAACTGATCTCTATGCGGCTGGAATTGTAAAGCTTATCGACTAAAACAGCCCTCCTGACCATGACGGCCGGGAGGGCTGTTTTTGGTAGGGAGGTTGACCAGTATGAGGACGATACCCGGACTACCGCAAGGCGCGGAACGAGAGGCAGGAACTGGTTCGGGCACAGAAAAATGTAGAACGTTTTTTTGCAGAGGAAAAGAACACCACCGAGAAAACACAGACACGTTAAAAAAGTCGCCGAGGAGCTTCCCAGTTGGGAGGCATCCTCGGCGGATTTTTTAGTTTATATAGCAGTTTTTCGGAGCAATGCGCCTGTTACCCGTATATTTTCCCCACGATCTTTCCGCGTGCTGCGGCGGGCAGAAGCTTGCACAGCAGGCTCAGGAACTTATACTGTGCACCGGCAACATAAACGACCGCCGGCTTCTTTTTCTCCACAATACCGGCGATGTACCGTCCAATGCGTGCCGGGTCCATGCCGTTTTGCTCGTCATGCTCCATCTGACTGACGCTCCGGGAGATGCGCCCGCCGTATTCATCATCGCCGAGAATGCTTTTCTGACGTGCTTTTGTAAAACCGGTACAGATGTCACCCAGTTCTACGACGGTAACATGGATGCCGTAGGGCTTGACTTCATTTGCCAGAGCGTAAGAGTAAGAAGAAACGGCGGCTTTGCTTGCGGAGTAGAAGGTCTGGAACGGAATGTGTGCTACGGCGGCAACAGAGCTGATGTTCACAATATGCCCCTTCCCCTGACGGCGCAGGAAGGGGAGAACCGCTTTATTTACAGTGACTGTCCCGAAGAAATTCACATCGAACTGTGCTTTGGCTTGTTCCATGGACGTAAACTCCACCGCACCGGAAATGCCAAAGCCTGCACAGTTGACCACTGCATCGATTTTAGTTTCTTTTTGGATGACCTGCTGCACAGCGGCGTTGACCGCATCTTCATCGGTCACATCGACAGACAGATGGGTAACGCCCTCCATAGGGATATTTCTGCGGCTGAACTCATAGACGATGCAGCCGTTCTCCTTCAGAGCGGATGCCGTGCACCGCCCGATGCCGGAGCTTCCTCCGGTAACAATGACCACCTTGTTGTTTTCTCCCACCATGATTTTCCTCCTGAAAATGTTGATCTGGTTCGAGTATACCGCATCGCAGGGCGACTGTCTATACGGATAGCCGGATCGTGGAAAAGTACAGGGATCAACCTGCGTAAATTTTCACGCAGATTGGCCTCTCTTTGTTTTACACAACCAATGCCAATTAGCGCTTGAAAACGAAACGCTGCGCAAGTATACTATACTAGTTATACTGTACAAGCTTGATCACAAATCAGTATGCCAGTTGACCATAAAAGGCATACCAGAATTGAAGCGTGCGGCGGGGTCAAAACCCTACGAGGATGAAAATGAAATTCGATAGAAGACTTACAGATGAAATCTACACTTCCGATACGGTAAGGCTGGGAAAAAATGCATTTCAGGCCATGCAGGAGACGATCTATCATAATGGCGGTGTCGGAACCATTACCGGGTACTATGATGCCGAATTGTCGATCCTGTCGGTCAGTGATCTGTTGCTGCATAATCTGAACCACAGCTATGCATCCCTGATGGAACAGACAAAGGGTTCGCTGAAGAATCTTTTCTATAAGAAAGATGCCGCATTCCTCGACAATGCACGCTTTCGTCAGATTCAAGGCGAAGGGGAAGGCCGGATCCTCACGGCAGATGGGGCTCCCGTCTATGTGCGTCTCTACAAAAAAGATGCAGTCGATACGGATGGAACACCGATCTGGATCATGTCAGTACAGATGAACTGGGCGTATGAGAACCTTGCGCTGGTTAATGAATCCATCCATTCTGCACTATGGTATTTTGAGTGTAATGAAAACGGTGAGATCGTTCATGTGAACTGGAGCCATGCGTTCCGGCAGATCCTTGGTTATCATGACATTCTGGATTTTCCGAACAAACTGGATTCGTGGTCGAACCTTCTGCACCCGGAGGACTATGACCGGGTAATGCAGCTGCTTTTGGAAACGATTGCGGACAAAGCCAATACTACAAAGTATAATGTTGAGTACCGACTGAAAATGCAGGATGGCCAATACCACTGGTTCCGGGCATCGGCGGAGGTGATACGCCGTCTGGATGGTTCGGCCAATCGAATTGCCGGAATCATCAGCAACATTGACGCGGAAAAAAGAAGCCGGATGCAGGCGCAGCGGGCAGCGGCATTTCACCGTGCATTTACCAGCGCAAACCTCTGCGAATACTATGTAAATCTGGAAAAGAACACCTTTGACACTTTCAAAGTGGAGCCCTCTTTGATGACGGCCTTTGAGCAGAACCACACATGGGATGGACTAGTCAGATTCCTTGTGGATAACTATGTGGTTGAAGAGGACAAAAAGTCTGTAACGGATTTCTACAATCGCGCCTACATCACGGAAAAACTAAAGGGGCTTGAGACGGAGCTGCGTCAGGAGTGCCGCATCGTTCTGGATGGGGAGGAACGATGGGTCAGCAACGTGGTCATGCGCGGCGAGATTGAAGATTCCGAATATGCGATGATTTTTCTGCGGGACATCACAGAGTCCAAAGCAGAGACGGCACGGCGGATGCAGATGGCCTCAGATAACGCATCGATGGATCTTTTGATCAAGAGTATGGTGCGTCTGCTGGATCGCTTTGTCGTCTGCGATCTGGAGAATGACCGGTATCGGTTCTATAATCTGCAAGGTGAAATGATATACGCGCCGACGGGAACCTACCATGATTTTGTGGAGCAGGTGGCTGTAAGGTATAAGACGTTGGAGCCATTGGCGGCGGTGGACGCATTGTTCTCACCGGAAAATATCCGCAAGAATCTGCAGGGCGAGAACGACATCTACAAATTTGAATACTGCTCCATAGACGAAAACACCTATAAGATCGCTTCCTTCATTCCGCTGGAGTGGGATGGCACAAAGCTGGTCAAAGCACTGTTGGCATCTATGGATGTGTCACAGGAGAAAAAGGCCGAGATCGAATCCCATAAGGCACTGAAGGATGCGTACCGGGCGGCGGAAAACGCAAGCCGTGCCAAGACGGAATTCCTCTCCAATATGTCCCATGATATCCGTACACCGATGAATGCAATCATTGGCTTGACCGCCATTGCGGGTGCGAATATCGAGAGTCAGGACAGGGTGGTCGAGTGCCTTGGAAAGATCACAAAGTCGAGTCGTCATCTGTTGGGACTGATCAATGAGGTGCTGGATATGGCCAGAATCGAGAGCGGGCGAATGAGCCTTGCCGAGGAGGATTTCAGCCTGCCGGAGCTGGTCGATAACCTGCTCACCCTCACAAAACCGGCAATCGACGAGCACAAGCATCAGCTCGAAGTCCATGTTGAGCACATCGAGCACGAAGCTGTCTGCGGCGACAGCCTGCGCATCCAGCAGGTCTTTGTGAACCTGATGAGCAACGCCGTCAAGTACACCCCGGATGGAGGAAACATCACCCTTACGATCAAGGAAAAACCGAATGGCTTCTCGGAGCTTGGCTGCTACGAGTTTTCCATCGAGGACAACGGCATCGGCATGACGCCGGAATTCCAGAAGATCATGTTCGAGCCGTTCAGCCGGGCAGACGATCACCGGACGACCAAGGTGCAGGGCACCGGTCTTGGCATGGCCATTGCAAGAAACATCGTCAACCTGATGAATGGTGACATTCAGGTCGAAAGCGCTCCCAACAAGGGAACGAAGATCACGGTCACGGTCTATCTGAAGCTTCAGGAGAACGAGAAGGAACAGGAAAAAGAACTGCTCGATCTGCCGGTACTGGTCGTGGACGATGACAAGACCTGCTGCGAAAGCACCGTTGCAACCCTTCAGGAGATCGGCATAGCGGGCGAATGGGTCCTGACCGGCAAGGAAGCCGTGGAACGCTGCGCGGCGCGGCACAAGACCGGCCGCGACTATTTTGCGGTGATCCTGGACTGGAAGATGCCGGAGATGGACGGCATCGCAACGGCCAGAAGGATTCGGGAATGCGTTGGGGAGGACGTCACGATCATCATCCTGACTTCCTTTGATTTCAGCGAGATCGAAGAAGAAGCCAGAGCAGTGGGCGTGAATGCGTTTATGGCAAAACCGCTGTTCCGTTCTCGTCTGACGGCAACTCTGCGGCAGTTTACATCCGGGAAGAAGGAGAAAAACGCTCGGAACTATCTGGAAGACTTTGCGAAGGAAAACTATGCGGGTAAGCGGATTCTTCTTGTGGAAGACAATGCGCTGAACCGTGAGATCGCAACCGAGATTATAGGCATGACGGGCGTGACCATCGACAGCGCCGAAAACGGAAAAATTGCAGTCGAAAAGGTGATGGAAGCGCCAGAAAAGTGGTACGATCTCATTTTTATGGACATCCAGATGCCCATCATGAATGGTTACGAAGCCACTGCTGCGATCCGTGCGCTTGCCGGAAGCCGGGGCAAAGTGCCCATCATTGCCATGACGGCAAATGCCTTTGCCGAGGACGTGCAATTGGCAAAGAACACCGGCATGAACGAGCATATCGCCAAACCGCTTGATTTGAGTAAGCTGAACGATGTGCTGAAACAGTGGCTGTGATCTGTGCATTGCAGTAAGGCACGTGATACTGTTGACCGGGCAATCAAAAAGCATGAAATGAAGAACGCCGAGGAATCCCTTCCCATGTGGGAGGAACCCTCGGCGTTCTTTAGTTTATATAGCAGCGGTCCTGTTTTATAAGCCAATCTTCACACAGCCGCACGCAACGTCTGCTATTGTACCATGAACCATCAAATTCTTCTATTGACCCTTGCGCCAAAAAGGTACAGGCTTTTTCGTAATTGGTCTACAATGATGTTTCTTTTTGAGTCGGCTTATCTGTCTGTTTGTTAAAATTCATGTTGTGGTTATGCATTCATGAGTGTGGTGCTAAAGATTTATGGCAGTAGCACATTGCTTTTATACAAATAAAGGTGTACAATAATAACAACTTTGCCAAGCAATCCCCTTCAAGGAATCAACTGGAACATGGGTGGAGACTGTACCTGTTAAGCGGAATTGTTTGAATGAATTCAATTCAACATAAAAGACAGTTGCTCATTTGTGAGTAGGAGGAATATATGATGTTTGATTGTGGTTTACAGAATATTTTCCGGCTGAAAAACGGACAGTCCCGTTCCATCAACTGGGAAAACCGGAACGGAGAAAAAGGAAAAGGCGGCATGGCATCCAGCGATCTTGGTCCGTCCAGAAAAGGTTCTCCATGTATCCCGAAAATAGAAGCAGGAGAGACCGTAACACTTGGTGAGATCCAGGGAGAAGGCATGATTCAGCACATCTGGATCACCGTTACAGACCGTACCAGTGAACGTAACCGTTATGTTCTGCGGGATCTTGTTCTGCGCATGTACTGGGACGATGAAGAATTCCCATCCGTTGAATGCCCGCTTGGCGATTTCTTCTGCTGCGGCTTCGGTGTTTCCTACCAGGTAAACTCAGTCCCGATTGCTGTCAATCCGACCCGTGGTTTCAACAGCTATTTCCCGATGCCGTTCCGTAAAAACGCCCGTATTACCATTGAAAATCAGTGTGATGAGCCGATTCCGGCCTTCTTTTATCAGATCGACTATTGCCTGACAACGGTTCCGGAGGATGCTGCCTATTTCCATGCCCAGTGGCGTCGTCAGCGCATAACGGAAAAGGCAAAAGACTACGTTGTCCTCGACAACATCAAAGGGAAGGGCCAGTACGTTGGAACTTATCTTGCGCTTACCAGCCTCGAACGCTACTGGTACGGAGAAGGTGAGATGAAATTCTACATCGATGGAGACAAGGATTATCCAACCATTTGCGGAACCGGAACAGAAGATTACTTCGGCGGTGCCTGGAGCTTTGCAACACAGTAAAATGGCCAAACCGTTGAAAATCAGTACTGTACTCCGTATCGTGGCTATCCTTACTACTCTAGCCACGATACCTTCCTTCATAATGATTACCACAATGATGATCAGATGCCACAACGCAGCTTCTACCGCTGGCACCTTCTTGATCCTGTCCTTTTTGAGAAGGACCTTAAGGTAACTCTGCAGCAGATTGGTGCCAGTCACGGAGGTCTTTTTGAACGTCAGGATGATGTCGCTACCACAGCGTACTGGTACCAGACGCATCCTCATGTACCATTCGCGCCACTCATGTCCAGAAAAGAGCGCTGGCCAAGATGATTTTTGACGCTTTTCCTATTTTATATGTTTCATGACTTTGCATATCGGCTACAAGAGTCCGTTCCGAACAAATCTGCTTCCAACGAATTTGTCCGGAAACGGGCTCTTTCTTTTTTTATATAATAAGAGTACGCAGGGCTGTTTAGAGCGTTCCTGCTGGCAGCCGAAGCATGAGGAAGAAGTCTGGTATGCCTGCTACGGCTCCAACCTGTCCGAGGAACGGTTCTGCTGCTATGTGCAGGGCGGCGTAGCGCCAAACGGAAAGCGCTACTATCCGGGTGACTGCGATGGGCAGTCCGGCTATGGTGTTTCTAAGCTGGATTCCATTGTGGAAGAAGTTGTCCGGCAGATCTTCGCACAGTTCCGGGAGGTTTCCCGGAAGAAGCTGCTGGAATCGGTCAAGACCAACGATGCCGCCCGCATCCAGAAGAAAATCAAGAAAATCCAGAAAGACTTGGAAGCCAAGCAGAAAGAGCTGGACGACCTGAAAGCCGAAACCATTCTGGTCATTCGGGGCGTGAGTGCCTTGGACAAAGAACTGCTCGGCACACTGGTGGCCGAAGCAAAAGATGCACTGGAAACCCTGGAAAAGCAGCTTGTTCAGGCGCAGGAAGAATACGAAGAAGCCACCAAAACGGCAAAGCGTAGCAACTACATCTGCAACGAGCTGTTTACATGGGCGGATGTGTACGACACCGCCAACCACGATGAACGCCGCGCCATTTTGCAGCAGTTCATTAAGGAGATTCGCGTCCGAAAAGACTATGAGATCTCGATTACCCTGAACGCCAGCTTCAACCAAGTGGAACAGCTCAAGGCTGTATCAA
Source organism: Faecalibacterium sp. IP-1-18 (assembly GCF_023347355.1). Taxonomy (NCBI): domain Bacteria; kingdom Bacillati; phylum Bacillota; class Clostridia; order Eubacteriales; family Oscillospiraceae; genus Faecalibacterium; species Faecalibacterium sp. IP-1-18. Next base: position 2,041,265 of record NZ_CP094472.1, on the reverse strand, counting down.
CCTACGATGGCGCGGAAATTTTTGAAGAAATTTCCGAAAAGGGGGCATAAAAGCGATGCGCTTGCCCGCAGCACTCTGCAAAATGCAAAGAAAGAGACGTGAAATCGATGGATTTTCAAAAAGTACATGGATGACCCCGCCCGGTTCGCATCCGACTTCAGGGTTCGGAGCCCGGCACGGTCTGCCAAAGTTTTTTTGAGCATAAAAAACGCCGCATCGTACAAAACGATACGGCGTTTTATGGACCTAGAGGGATTCGAACCCTTGACCTCTCGGATGCGAACCGAACGCTCTCCCAGCTGAGCTATAGGCCCATATTTAGGGGCGTGACGCGGTTGGGCGACCAACCGACATACTCCCCATTTGAATGCCCACAACTCTGTGGGGCACAAAAGCGATACGCTTGCACTCCCAGCTGAGCTATAGGCCCATGATGATGACGCTGATAGTGTACCGCGTTTTGGGGCGTTTGTCAAGCAATTTCGGAGAGCGTGAGCAGGGGACTTACAAGCGGCCAAGCTGCCAGAAGGCCACGGCGCTGGCGGCGGCTACGTTGAGGGAATCCACCCCATGGGACATAGGAATCTTTACGGTGTAATCGCAGGCGGCGATGGTACTATTGGCAAGCCCATCGCCCTCGGTGCCCAGCACGATGGCAAGTTTCGGCTCAGCGGCAAGGGCGGGGTCGTCGATGCTGACCGAGCGGTCGCTCAGTGCCATGGCAGCGGTCTTGAAGCCCAGCGCGTGGAGCTGGGCACTGCCGTTTTCCGGCCAGTCGGCAGGGCAGGTGCCAATTTGCGCCCACGGCACCTGAAACACGGTGCCCATGCTTACCCGCACCGCGCGGCGGCACAGCGGGTCGCAGCAGGAGGGGGTGACGAGCACTGCGTCCATGTTCAGCGCGGCAGCGCTGCGGAAGATGGCACCCACGTTGGTGGAATCTACGATGCCTTCCAGCACAGCCACCCGGCGGGCATGGGCGCAAACCTGCTCCACCGTGCTGGGCGCAGGACGGCGGAAGGCGCACAGCACGCCCCGGGTCAGCGCAAAGCCGGTGAGCTGTGCCAGCAGCTCTCGGTCAGCGGTATATACCGGCACATCGCCGCAGCGGGTCAAAATCTCCTGTGCCGGGCCGGTGATCTGCTTGCGCTCCATCAGTAGGGAAAGAGGCTGGTAACCGGCGTCCAGCGCCCGGGCGATCACCTTGGGGCTTTCGGCGATAAAGATGCCCTTTTCCGGCTCCAGCCGGTTGCGCAGCTGCGCCTGCGTGAGCCGGGTGTAGACGTCCAACTCCGGGGCGGTAAGGTCGGTGATCTCGTGAATGACAGGCATGGAAAGGCTCCTTTGAAATGAAGTTTTTTCTATTGTAGCACAAGCCGGGCCGGAATGCAAAATCCCTGCTGCACACAGAGCACAGCAGGGATTTGAATGCGGAATAGTTTACTCAGAGCGCAGCGCTTTGACAGGGTTGCTCTTTGCGGCGCTGCGGGCGGGGATCACGCCGCCCAGCATGGTAAGCAGGGTGGCCAGAACGATCAGGATCAGCGCGGCCTGCGGCGGCAGCGAGGCTACCACGTTCACATCGCCCGCGATGTGGTGGATGAGCATATTGCCGGGGATGAGCAGCAGCAGGCAGAGCACCACGCCCATCACGCCGGAACACAGGCCGATGATAAAGGTCTCGGCGTTGAACACCTGCGAGACGTTGTGCTTGGAGGCACCGATGGCGCGCAGAATGCCGATCTCCTTGCGGCGCTCCAGCACGCTGATATAGGTGATGACGCCGATCATGATGGAGGACACCACCAGCGAGATCGCCACAAAGGCCACCAGCACATTGCTGACCATGCCCACGATTTCGGTGACCGAGTTCATCAGAGTGCCCACCATATCGGTATAGTGGATCACCTTACCCTCTTCGCCCTGCTGCCGCATGGAGGCGTTGTAGGCGTCCAGCTCGTTCACCACCTGCGCCTTGGTATCAAAGCTGTTGGGGTAGATATAGATGGCATCGGGCTTTGCGTAGTCCACATAGCCGAGGTCGTCCAAAATCTTTTCGTAGCTGGAAGCGGAGGAGAGCAGGGTGCTTTTGATCATTTCGGTCAGGTCGGAGCCGGTCATGTTGATCTGAATGGCCTGCTGGAACACAGTGGGGTCGATCTTGAGTGCGCTTTCCACCTGCGTGCTCAGCTGCGCAATATTGCTCTGGATGGCCTGCGCGATCTTCTGCTCCAGCTGCCCGGCCAGCTTCTGGATGGCGGGACCCATCTGCTCCTGCAAAGCGGCGGTGAGCTGGGTCTGCAGCGCCTCGCCCAGCTGGACGGAGTAGGTCTCCATCACGGTCTGCAGATTTTGCTGGAGGGTACCGGCAAACTGCTCCTCCAGCCCGGAGGTGTCCAGCAGATCACCCATGGATTCGGCCAGCAGCGTCTGGAAGGCCTCGGTCTGCATATAGGAGGAAAAACCGATCTTATCCAGATTCAGCAGGCCGTTGCTGATGAGATAGCGCTTGTAGCCGTTCATGATCTTTTTCATCAGCGTCTGTAAACCGTCCTGAGAGATATTCAACTCTATGCCGTCGAACAGCTCGCCCATGTCCATCTCCATGTCCGGCAGCGGCAGCCCGCTGAGGTCCAGCTTGAAGCTGGAAGGATCGATGAGGGTGGCAAGATCGAAGGAATCGTCGGTCAGGTCGAATGCGCCGTCCAGATCAAAGTGCAGGGCGCTGGTGTCGAACTGGAAAGCGTCCTTGAGGGCGTCCGTGTCCACCGAGAACAGAGAGGCGATGTCCAGCATATTGTTGCTGGCAGCATCGAAGGGTTCGCCGGTCAGCACGTTGATGTCCGGGTCTGCCAGCTGCTGGCGCACGATCTCGCTGTTGGCCGCCTGATCGATAACGTAATAGGTCAGGTCGTGCAGGTAGTCCAGACCGCTGTGCAGGATAGTGGAGGTGGCGTCTGCCTTGGGCTGCACGATGCCGACAATGGTCAGCTCCTCGCTGTCGGCCACCAACTGCTGCATGTAGGCTTCATCATTCAGCTTGCTCAGCCAGACCTTGTGCTCGGTGTCGTAGACATAGCAGTCGGCCTTGTTGACAAGCTTGAAGGTCATGCCCAGAAAATCGTCATAGGTATAGGTGCCGTAGTCCGTGGGCAGATCGATCTTCTGATTCTGTGCATACTGCTGTAAGATCTTGTCCAGCTCGGCCTGATCCCGCAGACCCATGGCGTACAGCGCATAGTCCGAAACGCTGCCGTCCGCGTTCAGGGTCAGCACCAGCTCGTTGTACTTTTCCGGCCAGCGGCCAGCCTTGACATCGTACTGATCCTCGTACAGGGCGGGGGTCTCGGCCATTTCGCAGAACACATAGGGGCTGGCCATGGAGGTCATAAGGCTGGTCACCGAGGTGTTCTCACTGGCGATATCAGAAAAGGTGGTGTCCGGGTTCAGCTTCTGCACGGTGCCGTCCGGGTTCTGGCGGTAGATCAGCGGAGAAGCAGAATAGGTGTATTCCACCGTGGCGTTGTCCCGGATGGTACAGGCGTCACTGTCCAGATATTTTTTCAGCGAGCGCAGGTCGTTGCTGGCAGCGCCGATGTTCAATTGAGACAGCAGCTGTCTCACCGTGACCATGCCCTCCGGCGAGGAGGAGCCGGACGAGGCGCTGGTGTAGGTGTCCGGGTCCATCATGCTGGCCAGATCTACGCCGGTGCTGCTGATCTGCAGCGGGTAGGCGGCCAGCGTGGATTTTTCCATGTTGCTGATATAGCGGCTCACACCGTTGGAAAGGGAAAGGATCAGCGCAATGCCGATGATACCGATGGAACCGGCAAAGGCGGTGAGCAGGGTGCGTGCCTTTTTGGTGAGCAGATTGTTGAAGCTGAGGGAGAGGGAGGTGAGCAGGGACATGGAGGAGTGCCCCATGTTCCGGTGCACGGGGGCAACGGCAGCAGCCTCGTCCTCGGGTTCGTAGGGCATGGTGTCGGAGCGGATCACGCCGTCCTTCAGCTTTACGATGCGGGTGGCGTAGCGCTCGGCAAGCTCCGGGTTGTGGGTGACCATGACCACCAGACGGTCCCGCGCCACTTCCTTGAGCAGTTCCATCACCTGAATGCTGGTCTCGCTGTCCAGTGCGCCGGTGGGCTCATCGGCCAGCAGGATGTCGGGGTTGTTCACCAGCGCACGGGCAATGGCCACGCGCTGCATCTGCCCGCCGGACATCTCGCCGGGGTGCTTGTGCAGCTGGTTGCCCAGCCCCACCTGCTCCAGCGCAGCGGCGGCACGGCGGCGGCGCTCGGCCTTGGAAACGCCTGAGATGGTCAGTGCCAGCTCTACGTTGCCCAGCACGGTCTGGTGGGGGATCAGGTTATAGCTCTGGAACACAAAGCCGATGGTGTGGTTCCGGTAGGAGTCCCAGTCGCGGTCGGTGTATTTTTTTGTGGAGATGCCGTTGATGACCAGATCGCCGCTGTCGTAGCGATCCAGACCGCCGATGATGTTCAGCAGGGTGGTCTTGCCGGAGCCGCTGGGGCCAAGAATGGCCACAAATTCGTTGTCCCGCAGGTTCAGACTGACGTTGTTCAGTGCGTGCTGCACCAGCTCGCCGGTCTTGTATTCTTTGTTGATCTGTTTAAGTTTGAGCATAGATGTGCCTTTCCGGTACTGCGCCGCCGGGCGCTGCTGCCTGTGGTTTAAAAGTAGGAAACATTTGCAGACAATATCTAATTTAGTTTAGCAAATAAAAATGAAGAAACCGTGAAATTATTCCGTAGGAATGCTGAAGCTGCGGCACTTTTGCGCCCGGGCAGCGGTTTTGCCGAAAGGACGGGGCAAAAAAGAAAAGCGGAAAAAGATACCGGTTGAATTTACAGGCTGAACGTGATATTCTAAAGCTGGCAGACAGGCTGCGCCGGAAAAAACGGCGTTATATTACCTGAAAGGCTGTCGGAACAACACTTCTTTAGGATTGTAACAGTTTCTCCTGCTTTATACAATTATACAATAATAAAAGGATAAACAAGGCAGAAAAAATTTGGCCCTTGTAGTAAGGAGGAACTGAAATGGAACGTACATTTTCACCTATGATCCGGCAGTATTCTGCCATTGATGGTTTGCAGCAGGCGTATACGCTGGTGTATGCCATGGAGGTAGAGGGCACACAAGGCTGTCGGCTGACCCTGTGCCAGATCGGCAGCCGACAGCAGATCGTCAGTCAGCATGTTGCGGCAGCGCCGGAGTTCTGTTACCGGCTCCTGCGCTACTTGTGTGAAAATGGAGTTCAGCCGGAGCTCTGGCGGGATGCGGTCACAGACCTGACAGCTGCCGGGCTGGTAGGCGAGAAAGGCGGCGCATGGCGTGAACAGTGAGCGAACAGCCCAACTGCAAGTCGCCCTTGCAAGCTATGATCTGAAAGAACTGCGTGTCCAGAAGCGTTATTTGCAGGAGCAGGGAACCGCCATTGACTGCACCTGCTTTTGCAGCGGCGAAAAGCTGCTGGCACAGCTGCGGCAGGGTGTCCGTTATGATGCCGTGGTGCTTTGCAGCGAGCTGACGGATCTGCCTGCGGAGCAATTTGTCCGGCAGTTTTATCAGCTGAAGGAGCGGCCGATGCTTCTGATACAGAGCCATGGCCGCAGCAGCGGCACGGCGTTGCAAAAGCTCCGCGAGGGGTGCTACTGCGTAGAGGGCACTGAGCTGAAAAGGCTGCTGTGGCAGCTTTACCGGATGCCCGGGCGGCAGAACCGGCAGCTGGAGCAGCGGTGCAGCCAGCTGTATGCGGCGTGGGGCATCCCGCAGGGGGATGTCAACGCCGGATATCTATCCTGCGCGGTCGGCATCGCATGCAGCACCAGCCAGAAGCTGGCGATCCGCAAGGAAATCTTGCAGGCGGTGAGCGAGCAGTTTGATACATCGGTCGCTGCTGTGGAAAGCGGCATCCGCCGGATGGTGGATCAGCTGGAGGAAAAGCCGCCTCTTGCGTGGCTGGCGTTTAAGGCCGATACAAGGCTGGGCAGCGGCAAACCTACCACTGGCAAGCTGATCTACGCGGTCAGGGACGTTGTGTTGCGGCAAAAAGTGCCATCCACCCGCCTGTAAGGCTTGCACACGGCTTTGGAACACGGCGGCGTTCCTTTAGAAAAATGGCATCGCCCGGGGAGGCAGAGCAATGGAGCAGCAAAAGACAGAAACGCGGTCTATCACCGCAGAGCAGCGCAAGCGGGTCGAGGAGGTCTGCTTCCGTTCGCTGGCGCTGATCGGACGCAACTGTGAATATCTGGAGCAGCATTTTGACCGCACCGGTGCAGACGAGTCTACCCGGCAGGCGGTGGCAGATATCGACACCGCTGCCATACAGCTGGACCGCACCCTCACCGAGGCGATCACCCTGCTGGAGTTTCTGCGCGAGGACACAAAGCCGCAGCTGTACCCCATTGACCTGTGTGAGCTTTTGCAGCAGGTGGCGGCGCAGTCTGATATGATCCGGGCGCAGCTTGGGGTGGATATCCGGCTGGACTACGGCGGGTGTACTGCCTGCTGCGTAATGGCAGACCGCAGAGATGCGGAGCTGCTGTGCCTGCATCTGCTCTCCAATGCATTGCACGCCAGCCGGGAGGGCGGCAGCGTCTGCATTGCGCTGCGCCGCACCGAGAGCGGCTGGCAGCTGACCGTCACCGACGATGGCTGCGGTCTGCCCGGTGAGGATGTACAGGCAGCACTGGAAAACCGCCGCAGCTTTCTGGGCGGGGCGCAGCTGGGACTGCTGCTCTGCCGGGAGTGCTGCCGCCGGATGGACTGGAGCTTACAGCTGGAGCCTGCGCCCGAAAAAGGCACACAGGCTGTGGTGCGCATTCCGCTGTACACGGGCGAAAGCCGCCCTGACGGTACGGTGGAGCTGCGCACCAGTTCGGAGACCGAGCAGGAGCAGCGCAAGTATCATCTGCGTGCCATGCTGGTGCGGGAGATGCGCACCATGCCGGAGCGCGGCGACCCGGAAGACGAATTTTGATAAGGTGGCAAGGCCGCTGCACAGCGTTTTGTGCGGCGGCCTTGTTATTTTGCGCCCGGTGCTTTCCTGCAAGCGCAAAGCATGGTATACTGAATGCTGAAAACAAAAGCTTGGAGGAGCAACAATGACAAACAAGAAGCTGAACTACCCTGCAATTGCCAAGGAGATGGCCATCCTGACCGGGGCCGTTGCCATTATTGCAGCGGCGGTCTATTTTTTTCTGGTGCCCAGTCATACATCCGTCAGCAGTATTTCCGGCCTTGGCATCGTGCTTTCTAATTTTGTGCCGCTGCCGCTTTCGGCTATTACTATGGTGCTGAATATCGTGCTGCTCATCATCGGGTTTTTTACCTGCGGCAGGGAGTTTGGCGCAAAAACCGTGTATACCAGCGTGATGCTGCCGGTGTTTCTGGGGCTTTTCGAGCGGCTGTTCCCGGATTTTGGCTCCATGACCGATAGTCAGGAACTGGATGTGCTGTGCTATATTCTGGTGGTCAGCGTGGGTCTGAGCATCTTGTTCAACCGCAACGCATCCTCCGGCGGGCTGGATATCGTGGCAAAGATCATGAACAAGTACCTGCACATGGAGCTGGGCAAGGCCATGTCCCTTTCGGGCATGTGTGTGGCGCTTTCTGCTGCCCTTGTCTACGATAAAAAAACCGTGGTGCTGAGCATTCTTGGCACCTATTTCAACGGCATCGTGCTGGACCATTTCATCTTCGATAACAGCATCAAGCGCCGGGTGTGCATCATTACCGAGAAGGAGGAGGCGCTGCGGCAGTTCATCATCAATGACCTGCACAGCGGTGCCACCATGTACGAGGCCATCGGTGCATATAACTTTGAAAAGCACAACGAGATCATTACCATCGTGGACAAAAACGAGTATCAGAAGCTGATGAACTTTATCAACCGCGAGGACCCAAAGGCCTTTGTTACGATTTATAATGTGTCCAGCATGCACTACCAGCCCAAGCGCTGAGCGCGGTACAGGGGAAGGACACAAAAGCCGTGCCGGGGCTTTTCCGCAGCGGAAAACCGTGGTAAAATAAGAAAAAACGGAAAGGGAATAACAGCCATGGACATCAGACTGGTTTGCAGCGATATTGACGGTACGCTGCTGCAATATGGCAAAAAGGAGCTGGAGGGCGAAATATTCGAACAAATCCGGGCGCTGCATCAGCGGGGCATCTGGTTCTGCCCGGCCTCCGGGCGGCAGTATACCAGCCTGCGCAAACTCTTTGCACCGGTGGCGGACTGCTGCGTATTTATCTGCGAAAACGGCGGCACCATCTTTAAAGAAGAACAGTGCATCGCCAAAAATCCCATGCCGCGGGCACTGGCAGAGGAAATTGCCAACGATATGTGGACCCGCAGCGAGGGGCAGGGCGAGGTGATGCTCTCCGGCCAGAACACCGCCTACCTGATGGAGCGCGGTCTTGGCATGCTGCAGCGGGTGCAGTTCGTGGGCAACCACTACCAGATCATTCACAGCCCCGCCGAGGTGCCGGAGGACATCACCAAGGTGTCGGTGTACCTGCACGAGGGCGTGGAAAACTATGTGGAGCGCTTTGTGCCCCGCTGGAAACAGGCCAACTGCGCCGTGGCGGGGCCGTTCTGGATCGATACCACCTTTGCCAACAAGGGCATCGGGGTGCAGTGCGTGTGCCGCATCCTTGGCATCGACCTCGCACAGGTCATGGCTTTTGGCGATAACTACAACGACGAGACCATGCTGGACGTGGTGGGTGTGCCCTACATTATGGACAACGCCGCCGCCCCGCTGCGGGCAAAATACCAAAACCACACCCCCCGCCCGGAGGATGTGCTGGCGCAGCTGTTGGCACAGCAGCCGTAAAGGGGGCGAGCCCATGGACCGCAAGGGCTTGGAACAGCTCATTTTTGATACTTACAGCGTAGAGCCGGATTATCCGTGGATGGACACCCCGGAGTCGGCGGTGTTCCGCCATGAGGCAAACCGCAAATGGTTTGCGCTGGTCACCACTGTGCCCAAAAGCAAGCTGGGCCTGCCCGGGCAGCAGCCGGTGGATATCGTAAACCTGAAATGTGACCCCATCCTTATCGGTTCTCTGCGGGCAGAACCGGGCTTTTACCCTGCCTATCACATGAACAAGGAAAACTGGATCACCGCCGCGCTGGACGGCAGCGCCCCGGAGGATAAACTCCGGCTGGTGCTGGATATGAGCTACACCGCCACCGCACCCAAGTTGCGAAAAAAGAAAGCTTGACTGCAGCAAAATAAGGGCGGGCGCTGCAATTGCTGCCCGCTCTCATTCGTATTCAGAGTAAAGGGACTGCATTTTGCAAAAGGAGGAAGCTATGGCTATTTTTGAAAAGACCATCCGCAACCAGAACTTCGATACCCTGCTCCGCAAGCTGGAACACGCCATCCCGGACAGCAGCTGGTCGGCAGAGCTGGAAGCCGGCAGCGATTTCAAGGAGGGCAGCGCCCGGTGCAGCGTGCGGGTGTTTGAGCGGTACAGCATGGTGGGCGGCAACCGCCTTAGCCTGACGCTGACCCTGTTCCAGAACGGGGACGAGCCTATCCGACTGTCGGCCATTGCGGCGGGCGGCAGTCAGGCGGTGTTCTTTAAAATGAACACCCTCGGCGAAGATGCCTTTCTGAAGGACGTAAAGCAGCTGCTGGAAGAAATTTTGGAGGGGTAATATGTTTTATACTGGGTTTGACGCATTTTTCAGCATCCTGTTCCCGCTGGTGTTTCTGGTGGTGCTGGGCATGATCCTGTTTACCGTGGTGAGCAACCTGCGCACATGGGGCAAAAATAATGCGTCCCCGCGCCTTACCGTCCCGGCTACTGTGGTGGCCAAGCGGACGAACGTTTCCCGCCATCATACGGACAATACGATGTCGCATACGTTCACTACCTATTATGCCACCTTTCAGGTAGAAAGCGGTGACCGCATGGAACTGGAAGTAGATGGTTCGGATTACGGAATGCTTGTCGAGGGCGATACCGGAAAGCTGAGCTTTCAGGGCACGCGTTATCTGGGGTTTGAACGGAATTAAACACGCTTCTGCGCAGCATTTTTGAAGAAATCGCAGAAGCTGTGACAAAAGTATTATACTTTTATGAATTTTAGCACTCTACGCTTGACAGTGCTAAATAATTATGCTATAACAGTGGCGTGCTCAGGAGGAAGGGCAAAAGGAGAGCCGCAAGGTTCCCCGGAAAGCCCTTTGCAGGGAGCTTCAAAATGTAATTTTATACCCGACCCGAACGCCGGGATTGGAGGTATGTTTTATGTTTATGCCGACTGTTTTTCATGAGAACCTGTTCGATGATCTCTTTGATCCGTTCTGGAACGAGGGTGCACTGGAGCGTGCGATGAACCGCGAAGCCCGCGACACCTTTGGCAAGCGCGGCGCAAACATGATGAAGACCGATGTCAAGCAGACGGACAACGGCTACGAAGTAGACGTTGATTTGCCGGGCTGCAAGAAGGAAGACGTTCAGATGGATCTGAGCGACGGCTACCTGACCATTCAGGCAGTGCGCAGCCACAGCAATGACGAAAAGGACAACAAGGGCCGCTATGTGCGGCGCGAGACCTTCTCCGGCAGCTGCGCCCGCAGCTTCTATGTGGGCGAGGTGAAGAAGGAGGACATCCACGCAAAGTTCGAGGATGGTGTCCTGCACATCCAGCTGCCCGCTCCTCAGCAGACAAAGGCTCTGCCTGAGAACCCGAATTTGATCGAGATCGAGTAAATGCTGACCGTGTGCGTCAAGGCATAACGTATATAGGATGCCCCCGGAGAGCTGCAATAAGCCCTCCGGGGGCATTTTTTGTGTTCAGGCTTTCGACGACGGAGAGGGGAGAAAGTACCTGTTTTTGCCAGAAAACTTTATTTTTCTACCATTTCGTGGTATCCTTATAAGGCGCACGCAATACAGGCCTGCGGCTGCACTGGCAGCGGCTGCGGACTGCGTGCGGCAAAAAAAGAACGTATAGAAGAAAAAAGGGGGATAAAAGTCATGGGCGAATTTGCCTTTCAGACTTTACGGGAAAGTATCACCTCTGCCATCAGGAGCAAGATCCTTACCGGGGAGCTGCAGCCGGGCGTAAAGCTGGCCGAGCAGAAACTGGCCGAGGAGTTTGGCTCCAGCCGGGCACCCATCCGGGAGGCGCTGCGGCAGCTGGAACAGGAGGGCATGGTCGAGTATTCGCGCAATGTGGGCTGCTCGGTGCGCCGGGTAAAGCCGGAGGACGCCTACGAGATCTACCTGCTGCGGGCAAATCTGGAAATGACGGCACTGCGCTATTTTGATTGCAAATTCCCGGAGGAGGATCTGCGCACCCTGCGCGGCATCTTAGAGGAGATGCGCAATGTCCGGCCGGGGGATCTTTCGCAGATCGTGGAGAACGACAACCGCTTCCATGCGGTCATCGTGCAGCGGGCGGGGCTGCCCAGACTGCTGAAATTCTGGGACGACTTGAACTACGGCAACCTGCTTGTTGGGGCGAACAGCGGCTCCAACCACGAGACGCTGGCGCAGCGGCAGAACGGCATTCACACCAAGCTGTACGAGGCGCTGGCAAGCGGCGACACCGAGGTTGCCTGCCGCGCCGTCTACGCCCACTACATGGAGCCCATGGAGCGGATGCGCAGCGCAAACAGCGCCGCACAGGCAGCGGACGAAGCAGCAAAATAAGGGGAATTTGGCTGACCGTCTAAATTTTGACCAATCATTTTATGGAAATTGCAGATTGTCTACAATCTGCAATTATGCTATACTATCAAAGTGATCGGTCGAGTACTGCTGTATTTTTGGTAAAAATTGCGAAATGTATGCGGAACATCGGCCTTCTTACAGGAACTTCCGCCCTGTGTGGAAAAGAAAGAGAGGAATTGTCCGCATGTCTAACAAAGAAAAAGCCACAAAGATCTCGTGGCTTACCCTTGCCTTCATGGCCTTTTCTACGGTCTGGGGCTTCGGCAACATTACCAACGGCTTTGTGTACTTTAACGGTCCGCAGGTCATCTTCAGCTGGATCTTTATGTTTGTCCTGTACTTCATCCCCTATGCGCTGATGGTGGGTGAGCTGGGCTCTGCCTTTAAAAACGAGGGCGGCGGCGTCAGCTCCTGGCTGCACCAGACCACCAACGCCAAGCTGGCCTACTACGCCGGTTGGACCTACTGGGCCTGCCACATCACCTACATCGCCAGCAAGGGCAGCGGCTTTTTGAAGGCGCTGAGCTGGGCAATTTTTCGCAACGCGGAGACCTACGATTCCTTCCCCACCCGCTACATCCAGCTGGCTACCTTCTGCATCCTGCTGCTGGGCTGCTACATTGCAAGCTTGGGTCTGAACCCTCTGAAAAAGCTGCTGACTGCCGCAGGCACCTGCACCTTCGTCATGTCCCTGCTGTACATCGTGATGATGTTCGCTGCCCCGGCCATCAACCCCACGGCAGAGTACGTCCACGCAAACCTGAGCTTCAGCAGCCTCATCCCCAACTTCAACGTCACCTACTTTACTTCTCTGTCCATTCTGGTGTTCGCTGTGGGTGGCTGCGAGAAGATCTCTCCCTACGTCAATAAGGTCGAGAACCCCAGCAAGGGCTTCCCCCGCGGCATGATCGCGCTGGCCGTCATGGTGGTCACCTGCGCCATTCTGGGCACGCTGGCCATGAGCCGTATGTTCGACCCCGCCGTCATCAACGCCAGCGCAGAGAGCTTCAACGCCTATGTCGCCAACAGTTCCTACTGGGCTTTCCAGAAGCTGGGTCAGTACTACCATGTGGGCGATCTGTTCATGATCATCTACGCCCTGTGCAACGTCATCAGCCAGCTCGCCGTGCTGATTTTGAGCATCGACGCACCGCTGCGTATGCTGCTGGATAACGAGCACACCAAGCAGTTCATCCCGCAGGCTCTGCACAAGGTCAACGCCCACGGTGTGCACAGCAACGGCATCAAGATGGTGGCTGTGCTGTCCGGCTCCATCATTCTGGCACAGTCCTTCGTGCCCGGTGCTGCTGCCGTTCTGCGCCAGCTGACCAAGCTGAATTCTGTGTGTATGCCCATGCGTTATCTGTGGGTGTTTGCCGCCTACATCGCCCTGCGCAACGCCTACGATACCATCCCTGCCGAGTATCGCTTTGTCAAAAATCAGGCCGTGGCCAAGTTCTTCGGCGGCTGGTGCTTTGCCGTTACCGCCGTGTGCTGCGTGCTGGGTATGTATGATAAGGACCCCTTTACCTTTGCACTGAACGTTATCACCCCCGTAGTGCTGACCGTGCTGGGATTCATTCTGCCCGCCCTTGCAAAGCGCGAGCAGACCGCTGCCAAAAAGTAACCTGAATATGCTTAAAAAGGGCCGGTCAGCACTGACCGGCTCTTTTCAGATACACCCAAGGAGGTTTATTTTTATGATCGCATCCGAAGTCCGTGAAATGCTGTCCTTCATCGACGGCAACCCCACCGCATACCACACCACCGCCGCTGTGCGGGATATCCTGTTGAAGGCAGGCTTTGCCGAGCTGCTGGAAAGCCGCAAGTGGGCGCTGGAACCCGGCAAGGACTACTTTGTCTGCCGCAACGGTTCCAGCATCATCGCCTTCCGCATGGGCGACCAGCTGGAAAATTACAGCTTCAACGTTGCCGCCGCCCATACGGATTCTCCCTGTTTCCGCATCAAGGAGAACGCCGAAATCCACATGGGGCAGAACTACACCAAGCTGAACACCGAGGGCTACGGCGGTATGATCTGCGCCACATGGATGGATCGTCCGCTGTCTGTGGCGGGCCGTGTGCTGGTGCAGGAGAACGGCGCTATCGTATCCCGTCTGGTGGCACTGGACCGCGACCTGTTGATGATCCCCAGCGTTGCCATCCACATGAACCGCGAGGTCAACGATAAGGCTTCTTTCAACAAGCAGGTGGATATGCTGCCTGTGCTGGGCGGTGCCTGCGAGGAGGGCGCGCTGAAAAAGCTGATCGCAGAGGAGCTGCAGGTGTCCGAGGAGCAGATCCTTGGCAGCGACCTGTTCCTCTATGTGCGGGAAAAGGCCACCGTCTGGGGCTGCAACGAGGAATTCATCTCCTGCGGCCGTCTGGACGACCAGCAGTGCGTTTACGGCATCCTGAAAGGTCTGCTGACCGCCAAGAACGCCCGCTCCATCGGCGTGGCGGCCTTCTTTGATAACGAGGAAGTCGGCTCCGGCACCAAGCAGGGCGCAGCTTCCACCTTCCTGTACGATGTGCTGCACCGCATTGCCCAGAGCCTTGGCGGCAACGACGAGGACTTCCACCGCGCGGTGGCTTCCAGCTTTATGGTCAGCGCCGACAACGCCCACGCTGTGCACCCCAACCACCCGGAGCACACCGATGTGAACAACTGCACCTACATGAACAAGGGCGTGGTCATCAAGACCCACGCAGGTCAGAAGTACACCAGCGACGGCATGAGCGTTGCCGCTGCCCGGGAGCTGGCTGCCCGCGCCGGTGTGCCGCTGCAGTACTTTGCAAACCGCTCCGATAAGGTGGGCGGCAGCACGCTGGGCAATCTGGCGATGGCACAGGTGTCCATGAACTGCGTGGACATCGGCCTGCCCCAGCTGGCGATGCACTCCTGCTACGAGACCGCCGGCGCAGAGGATACCCTCTCGCTCATCAAACTGATGCAGGAGCTGTACAGCAGCCACTTTGAAGAGACTGCTTTCGGCACCCTTTCCATCAGCAAGTAAACGGATAAAAGCATAAAAAGGACTGCTGTGCGCTGTTTTGCACGGCAGTCCTTTTTGTGTAAAAGTTGATTTTCCGTGGCCGGTTAAGCCCGGATATAGAAATCCGACGGTAGTTATGGTAAAATAAGGCATCCGGGAGCGCCGGGCGCTCCGCTGCAACATCAAAAATGGAGGTTTTCTATGAAAAAGACCTATCGCTCGCTCTTTTGTCTGCTTGCGGTGCTGCTGCTCAGCGTCAGCGTGCTGCCCTCTGCTTCGGCGCTGTTTTCCAAGAAGCTCTACTATTATGGTGTAGTAGAGGGCGTCAGCCGCACCGTGGAGGGCAAGGTGGAGTCTATTCTGGTGACTGCGGAAGAGCAGGAGACCTATCAGATGATCGTTACCGACAGCACCGTCTGGCAGGACCATGACGAAAAGACCACCTCCGACCCCGCTACCCTTGCGGTAGGCGAGCAGATCTGCGTGGTGCACGACCCGGCTGTGATGATGTCGCTGCCGCCGCAGTCGGTGGCGTATACCGTCATCCGCAACTTCCCCGCAGGCACGGATCTGGAACAGGAAGCCCGGGATGCCGCCTGCCCGGTGAAAAAGTTCTTCGCCGACACCCGCAAGGCCATTTCGGACTGGTTCTACCAGACCATGCCCATCTGAGCGTAACATTCCCTCTATAACGCAAAAAACTGCTGCCCCGTACCGGATGCCAAAGCGTCCGGGCAAAGGGGCAGCAGTTTTTTTATGCAAGGTTATGCGGTGGTTTGCGGCAAAAACGCTGCAGACCGCTATTTATTTTCGGGGGGTAACGCGGAAGCGCTTTACCACCTGTTCTAGTGCGCTGATGTCTACAGGCTTGGACAGATGTTCGTCCATGCCGGCTTCCTTGCTCTTTTGCATATCCTCAAGGAAGGCGTTGGCGGTCATGGCAAGGATGGGGATGGTGCGTCCCAGCGGGTTTTCGCCGCTGCGGATGCGGCGGGTGGCTTCCAGGCCGTCCATCACCGGCATCTGCACGTCCATCAAAATCATGTCGTAATCGCCGGGCTTGACGCTGGCAAAGGCATCCACGATCTCCTGACCGTTGGGGCAGATGGTGCAGCTTGCGCCTTTTGTTTCCAGCAGCATTTGCAGAATCTCGGCGTTGATGGCGTTATCCTCGGCGCAAAGGAACTTCATGCCGGACAGGGGAGAAGTGGTCTCTTCTTCCTCCGGGAGCGCCTGCGCCTTTTGCACCGTGTCCGCTTCGGTGTCAATGGGAAATTCCAGCACCACCTCAAAGCGGGTGCCCTTACCGGTGGCACTCTCTACGCTGATGGAGCCGCCCATCAGGTCTATGACGCTTTTGGTAATCGCCATACCCAGACCCGTGCCCTGCACCTTGTTGGTGCCGGAGCGCTCCTCCCGGGTAAAGGGGTCGAAAAGGGTCTTTTGGTAGTCCGCGCTCATGCCGATGCCGTCATCCTGCACCACAAAGCGGTACCGGGCGTAGTGCTCGTTCCGGGGCAGCTCTTCCACCTCCAAACGGATGTGCCCACCGGTGGGCGTATACTTGACCGCGTTGGAGAGGATGTTCATCAGCACCTGATTCAGACGGTTGGGGTCTGCCAGCACGTTTTCGTGCTGCAAATTGGTGCTTACCGTAAAGCTCTGACTGCGCTGACCTGCCTGCTGCCGGATGATGCTGTCCAGCTGACTGATCTGCTGGGGCAGATTCATTTTTTCCACATGCAGGGTGGTCTTGCCGCTCTCGATGCGGCTCATATCCAGAATATTGTTGATGATGCCCAGCAGCAGCTGACCGGAGCTTTCCAGCTTGCCCAGATGCTCGGCAAGCTTTTCCGGCTCGTGCAGCTCGTTTTTCATCAGGGCGGTGATGCCGATGATGGCGTTCATGGGGGTGCGGATATCGTGGCTCATGTTGGAAAGGAAGTCCGTCTTGGCTTTGCTGGCACGCTCGGCGGACTGTAACGCCTCGGCGGCAGCATCCTGCGCCCGCCGCATCTCGTCGTTGGCCTGCGTCAGCTGGACGTTATACTGCTCCAGACGGAGGTTTGTCTTTTTTTCAGCCTGCAGCTCCCGCTGCTGCTTTTCCCGCAAAAGGAACCAGCCAGCAATGACTGCCATGATCGAAAACACCGTTGCAAAGCCTACAATAACGGCCATGACGATATTGACCAGCTTCTGCGTATTCACGGCCACATATTCTGCCGGAACAAGGAACGCCAGCGTCCACTGGGCGTTTTCCATCTGCTTCAGGGCGTAGTAATACTCAGTCCCGTCCAGCACGGCGTTGGAATAACAGGAGCCTGTGCGGGTAAGCCGCTCCTTTGCTGCTGCAAAGGAAGAACCGTGCAGATAGGACATCTGGGAGAGCACGGTGTATACGTTATGCCCCTTCAGCAGCTCAGTGTCATTGGCGTTGAACAGCTTGAAGCCGTTGTTGTCCAGCACATAGACGCTGTTGTTATTTTCGTAGGCGTCGCAGCGGAAATTATCGTTCAGCTGGGTCATACTCTGGGCGATGCCAAAGTAGCGCAGGGTGATCTCTTTCTCTCCGCTTTGCAGTGTGATGGGGGTGGGGAGCTGTTTCAGGAACACCATCCGGGAGTCGTCCACGGTCAACGAATTGGAAACATAGCTGACCCGCTCCGGTGCGCTTTCCAGATAGGTTATTCCTCGCAGCAGACCCGTGCGGCCATGCGTGGTATAATAATGTCCGGCAGAGTCCACGGCGATCAGGTCGATCTGTTTTTCATGGTAATTGGAAAGCTCCGACAGCTTTTTCAGATAGCGGTAGAGATCGGTATCGGTCTCCAGCGGGGTGTAGTATAAATAATTACACTGCACATCCACCTCGTCCCAGTGGTTGTCGATCACATCCTCCAGACTGTGGAACATCTGGTGGGTGACCTCTTCCATCTGGCTCAGACGCTCGTGGTAGACAAGGTTTTGGATGTAGGTCTGGCTCATGACAAAAAGGGTCAGGATCAACACGATGCTGACAAAGCCGAAGCCCACAAACAGCTTTTTATAGATTTTGTTGTTCACATCCAGTATCTCCTGTCCGTTTTATTCAACTCCATGCGGTGTCTGCCCGGCTGATGGTGGTGTAAGCACCAAAGAAGGTTTTTGCGGCATCCATGCCCACCACGCCGCTGTCTGTCACCGTTGCTTCGGCAGCCAGCCGGTCGCTCACACCGCAGATGGCAACCTGATAGGTCTTGCCCGCCTCCGGCTGCACCGGGCTTACCAGCACATAGGGGTAGCCCTTGCCGTTGCCGTAGGCATCGTAGCCAGAAGCCAGCAGGTCGCTGATCTGCTGCCCGGTCAGGGTGACGGTCTGGATGGTGCGGTTCCAGCCGGTGGGCAGGATGACCGAAAGGTCGTAATCCGTAATGCCCTTGGCGTACAGCTTGGCGGCTACGCCGTGGTGGTTCTGCTCGGTGGGGTTGCCGGGGATCCATGTGCTCAGCGAGACCAGCGCAAGGTCGCTGCCGGTAGCCTGTGCAAAGCAGCGGCCTACCAGCATGGCGCAGTCCTGCTGCGAAAGCTCCTCCGTAACGGTAGTGATGACATCCGGGGTGTTGTTCACCACACTGTCCTGATCCTCGTCCAGCTGACGGATGACATCCTCCATGGTGGCGTTGCCCTTCATGAAGTCCAGCATTTTAAGGCCGGTGGTCACGAAGGTGTTTTCCCAGCCGGAATAGATAAAGGGCGCGGTGTTGCCTGCGTTCAGGGTATCGGCGATGTCGGCATAGTAGGTGCCGTCTGCCTTTGCACCCTTGAAGGGCAACAGGCTGCTTTTCAGCGCCGTTGCGGGCTGCAGAGCGCTGGTGCCTGCAACGGTGGAAAGCACACGCATCACCTTGAGCGCATCTTCCAGCTTTTGGGGGTTCTGTTTCAGCTTTTTATTCAGACCGTAGAAGCGGTTCACATTCAGCACAAAAACGTTCTGGGTGCCGTCCTCGGAAAGATAGGGCATCAGGCCGAATTTATCGGCGTTGCCGTCTGCCTCCACAATGCCGTTGGTGTTTCCGATCAAAAACAGGGTATTCCCCTCGGCCATCCTCTGCAGGGTCACATTGTCGTCAAGAGCATCGCCGGAGTCGTTCAGCATCCCGATGTCCTTCCACTTTTTGACATACGCCATTGCCTGCATCATGCCGGGGGTGTTGCTGACGTTTGCCTTGCCGGAAAGATAATCCTTCTGCCACAGTCTGCCGTCCAGCGTGCCAAGGAAATCGGCATCTGCAATGTTGCACAGATACTGGAAACCGTAGCCCGGGTACTGGATCTGCGACAGGCAGAGATCGACCCCGGCTTCCTTGGCTTTTGCAGCCAGCACTTCCAGCTCAGCGAAAGAATTGGGCAGCTCCCAGCCGTGTTCCCGCAGCAGGGTCTTGTTGTAGGTGATGCCGTAGCAGTTGTAAACCGAGGGCAGCAGATAGATGGCACCGTTGTCGAACACGTCCTGCAGACGGGACTCCACATAGTTATCCGTAAAATCGTAGCCGGAAAGGTCCAGCAGTTTGTCGGAGACCAGATCGATCTGGGGGTCGTAGTAGGTCAAGGTGCAGACGTCCGGCAGGTCGCCTGCCGCAAACATATTCTGCAAACAGGTGGTGGTGTTATCGCCGCTGTATGGCACGACCTCGATGTTCACTTCCGGGTAAACGCTGTGCACCTGCTCAATAAAGGCTTCTATCTCCTTATAAGGTGCCATAAAGGTGACGGCTTCGTGCGCATCTGCTGTTTTGCTTTCAGCCTTGCCGCCGCCGCAGGCGGTCAGCGCTGCCGTGGCAGCTGCAACGCTGCAAGCCTGCAAAAAGGAGCGGCGGGAGATCTTTTTTATCATATAAATATACTTTCCTCACATTTTCGGAAGGCAGTACTGCGCAAGTGCAGGAGCGCAGTGCTACCTTAGCGATTCTTACACACCCCACAGGAACCCCTACGCTCGCGGCCTGTCCGCACGGGGCATACGCCGATTTTCCCATAAAATAACAATCATATTGTATCATTGTAACAAAAGTGTTTCAAGCTGTTTTTTGAAGGATTTTGCGTGGAAAAGGGCGAACAACCGCGTGCTTTGCAGCTGCACGGCATAAAAATACCCCTGACACCGGGGAAGGGTATCAGGGGGTATGGTATTCCGGGCACGCTGTTTTATTGCAGGGGCTCTTTTGCGCGCAGACGCCGAAAGGTGTCCTCTTTTACAAGCTCGATGACCACCGCTGTCAGGGGGATAAAGAAGATAATGCCGATGATGCCAAAAAGCTTTCCGCCGATCATGGCGGCAATAAGGGTGTATAGCGGCGAAAGCCCCACGGATTTTCCCACCACACGGGGATAAATGAACTGGTTTTCAACAAACTGCACGGCAAGGTACACGATCAGGCAGCGCACCGCCAGCACAGGGTCTACCAACAGCACAAGGAACACACTGACCACGCAGGAGATCAGTGCACCCACATAGGGGATGATGGCGCAGATGGCGGTGAGCACGCCCACCAGACTGCCGTAGGGGATCTTGAAAACGGAAAATGCAAGAGCCATCAGAACGCCAAGAATCACTGCCTCGCTGCATTGTCCCGTTAAAAAGTTTGCAAAGGACTGCCGGAACAGCCGGCAGAACTTCAGCACCCCGGCGGCGTGGGCGGGCTTCAGGTAGGCGCACACCAGCGTGCGGGCTTGGTGGCCGAGGCTCTCCGTACTAAGGGACATATAGACGGAGATGATCAGCGCAAACGAGGCGGTGATCGCGATATTCACCGTGGCAGAGACAGCCCCTACCGCATTGACCAGCACCGTGTCGATGCTTGCGGTGACCTTGTGCAGCAGCTGCTCCCAGTTGATGCCCTCCAGCCAGTTCATCAGCCAGCCCATGTCAGCATCCTGTGCGTTGAGATAGGCAGTCCAGCGGGGAATATTGGCCTCGATCTGCACATACAGGCTGTGGAAGGACTGCACCAGCTCCGGGATCAGTAGGGTCAGCGCCAATACCAGCACCAGCACAACGCCCAGCAGGGTGATGAAAAAGCTGAGAAGGTGGATGGCTTTCGCCGAGGGCTGCTTTTTGGCCTTGCCGAACAGGCGGTTCAGCCGCTTTTCCAGACCGGTCATGGGCACGTTGATAAAAAGCGCCAGAATGCCGCCCGCCAGAATGGGCAGTACCAGATCTATCAGCTTTGCGGCAAAGGCCAGAACGTCAGAAAGCCGCAGCAGCGCTACAAAAAGCGTTACCCCTATCACGGTAACGAGCAGAGATTGTTTTGTTTTTGGTTCCATGAAAAAGTTCCTTTCCCGGAAGATTGTGGCAGCAGGCAGCAAAAAGACCGCCCGCCGGCTCTTTTTGGTATTGTAATCGGAAGAAAAGGGCTTGTCAAGACGAGAGAAAGGGAAACGGGACGTTATAAAAGCAGTTTGCGAGAATGCAAGCGGGAGCTTTTCAGTAGGGAAAAAGCGTGGTATACTTGGCCAGAGCAATTTAAAAAAATTGAGAGAAACACAGCTTGAAAGGAAATAGATCATGTCGAAAGATGAATATTTGATCACAGATGCGCCGCTGAAAGCGCTGACGGTTTTTGCAATGCCAATGATCCTGGGCAGCTTTTTTCAGCAGGTCTATAATATGGCGGACTCCATCATAGTCGGCCAGTTTGTCGGCTCCTCGGCACTGGCGGCTGTCGGTGCCTGTGCTGCGCTGACCAATGTTTTTATTTGCGTGGCACTGGGTGCCGGTGTGGGTGCCGGTGTGCTGGTAAGCCGCTATTTTGGCGCTAAAAACTATGGCAAAATGAAAACCATCGTGTCAACGTCCCTGCTCAGCTTTCTGGTTTTGAGCGTTGTCCTTGGCGTTTTTGGCTTTAGCTTTTCCCGTGCTATGATGAGCGGCTTGCAGACCCCCGCCGACATTCTGGAGGACGCGGTGCTGTATCTGCGGGTCTATTTTGTAGGCTTTCCGTTTTTGTTCATGTACAACATTCTTTCCACCATGTTTACCTCCATTGGGGAGTCCAGGATCCCGCTGGGGCTGCTGATCTTTTCCTCCATCCTGAATATTTTTATGGATCTCTGGATGG
This sequence comes from Faecalibacterium sp. IP-1-18, assembly GCF_023347355.1. NCBI lineage: Bacteria > Bacillati > Bacillota > Clostridia > Eubacteriales > Oscillospiraceae > Faecalibacterium > Faecalibacterium sp. IP-1-18. Next base: position 2,019,448 of record NZ_CP094472.1, on the reverse strand, counting down.
TGGCGGGGCTTGGCTTGGGCGTGTTTGGCGCAGCCCTTGCCACGTTGATCGCACAGGGCATTTCTGCGGTGTTTTCGTTTTTGATCTTCCTGCACCGGATGCGGCAATATAAAAGCCCCTTTAATAAATTCGATCGGCAGGAGCTGTATTCCATGCTCCGCATTGCGGTGCCGTCGGTCTTGCAGCAGTCCACCGTGTCCATCGGCATGATGATCGTGCAGGCGGTGGTAAACCCCTTTGGCACACAGGCGCTTGCCGGATATGCAGCAACGATGCGGGTAGAAAATGTTTTCTCGCTGATTTTTGTCTCCATCGGCAATGCGGTCTCGCCCTATATCTCCCAGAATTTTGGTGCAAAGAAGATCGACCGCCTCAAAAAAGGCTACCACGCTGCACTGGTGCTGGACCTGTGCTTTGCGGTCATTGCCTTTGCGGTCATTGAAACCCTGCACACCCAGATCTCCTCGCTGTTTCTGGGCAAGGACGGAACGGCGCTGGCCTATCAGGTGTCCGGTGATTATATGCGGTGGCTGGGTTACTTCTTCATCTTCATGGGCATCAAGATGGCGACCGATGGCGTGCTGCGCGGGCTTGGCATCATGCGCCCGTTCCTCATTGCAAATATGGTAAACCTTGCCATTCGCCTGTCCGTTGCCCTGCTCTGTGCACCGCGCTTTGGCATTGCCTTTGTCTGGCTTGCCGTCCCGGCAGGGTGGCTTGCGAACTTTCTGGTCTCCTATGCGGCGCTCAGAAGATCGTGGCCGACGGAAAATGCAGCGGCACCTCAATGATTTTGTGCAGCGCGGGAGCCTTTTTTCTGCGCCCGCCCCGGCTTGTTACAGTGGTTTACTTTTGGCAGCGAAAATGCTATGATACACCTTAGAAAAAAAGCAAGGAGGAGCTACGATGGGCATTGCAGGGAACGAATGGGGTTTTCAGGTGGGCACGCTGCCCAAAGGTGCGCGGGATAAGATCAGCGATGTGCCGGGGGTGACGGTAGGGCACTGCACCTTGGCAGACGGCGTGGTGCAGACGGGCGTAACGGCGCTGCTGCCGCACCAAGGGGATATTTTCCACGAAAAAGTGCTGGCGGCCAGCTATGTCATCAACGGCTTTGGTAAGACCACCGGCCTTGTGCAGATCGACGAGCTGGGCACGCTGGAAACGCCCATCCTGTTTACCAACACCCTCAGCGTGGGCACGGCGCAGACCGCGCTGGTAAAGTATATGCTGGAGAAAAACCCCGACATCTGCGAGACCACCGGCAGCGTGAACCCGGTGGTCTGCGAGTGCAACGACTGCGGCCTGAACGACATCCGGGGGCTTCATGTGACCGAGCAGCACGTTTTTGCCGCGCTGGCAGACTGCAAGGCAGATTTTGCCGAGGGTGCCGTAGGTGCCGGGCGGGGGATGCGCTGCCACGGGCTGAAAGGCGGCATCGGCTCCGCCTCCCGGGTGGTGGAACTGGACGGAAAACCCTACACCATGGGCGCACTGGTGCTCTCCAACCATGCGCTGTTCGATGACCTCATCGTGGCGGGCACGCCCATCCACACCCTGCTGGATGACAGCATCCCGCCCCACGAGGATAAAGGCTCCATCATCACGGTGCTGGCCACGGATATCCCCCTGAGCGAGCGGCAGCTGCGGCGGCTGTGCCGCCGGGCGCTGGTGGGGCTTTCCCGCACAGGTTCCTACTGCGGCAACGGCAGCGGCGAGATCGTCATCGCCTTTACCACCGCCAACCGGGTGCCGCATTACTCGGAGAAAGCCCTGCTGCCCATGACCCTGCTCCACGATGATGCCATCAACCCTTTGTTCCGGGCGGTGGCAGAGTGCGTGGAGGAAAGCGTTCTCAGCAGCCTGCTCCACGCCGAGACTGTTACCGGCAACCACGGCCAAACCTTCCACAGCCTGACAGAACTTCTGAAAAACCGCGCCTGAGGCGCTACAATACAGCAAAAGCCCTGCATCCGGTGCAGGGCTTTTGCTTTACTTAATAGCGGCGGTGGATCTTTTTGGTGGGCTTGCGGCGGTTCCAGTTGGCGCACAGCAGCCACAGCCCATAGATCAGGGCGGCAATCAGGCTGAGCACCAGCACCACCTTCAGGTACAGGCTGGTCAGGAACTCCTTCACCTTGTCCACCCCGAATAGCAGCGGGTTGCGGGCTACGTCCTGCCCGGCGATCAGCTCAACCACGCCGATGGTCTCGCCCGCCAGCTTCAGCTCCACCGTGCCCACTACGTCGCCCTGCTGGATGGGCGCGCAGACGTAGTCCGGCAGGTGGAAGTATTTCTGAGTGACGGTGCCGTCGCTGGTGGAGGGCAGCAGGGTCATCATGCTGTCGTTGGGGTACAGCTGCAAAGTGTCTGTATCGGAGGAATACTTTACCGGGATCTCCGCAATGGTCAAATCAGTGTCCAGCGCAGCCTGAATGGAAAAGCTGTCGAACACCCAGTCCATCAGTTTGACCGTCTCGAACAGGGCAGGGCGGCGGTTGGCGTAGCCGAAGGTATCGCAGCTGTCGGGGCTGTCCATCACGCAGAAGATATAGGTGGCACCGTCCTTGTTACCCCACGAAACATAGCTCTGGGTGCCGGTATCGTTTTTAAAGGCGGTCACATTGCACATACCGCCCTGCATGGCGCTGCGGTAGTAGCTGCCGCCGCTGGCTTTGCTCAGCGCGGCATTCTGGCTGACCAGCACCGAGGAAGAGCGGTGCTTCTCCTTGGCGGGCATGGTAAAGCTGGGCGCGCCGGACACCTCCACAAAGGCGTCAAAGCTCATCAGGTAGCGCAGGATCAGGTACATATCCACCGCGCAGGTAGTGTTGCCACTGTCGATGCCGCAGGCGTCCGTCCAGTTGCTGGCGGTGGTGCCGATGCGCTGGGACAGGGTGTTCATCTGCGCCACCCAGCCGTCCAGATCGCCGCCGGCAAGGGTGTACGCCACACCCATGGCTGCCTCGTTGGCATTGCGGGTAAGCATGGCGTACATGGCTTCCCGGTAGGTGAAAGTTTCGTTGGAGCGCATATCTGCGTTATTGGTGTTATAAACATAGTCCGAGATGGCAAAGGGCATCTGGAAGGTGTTGTCCAGCTGGTCGGCGTAGTTGGTCAGCAACACGGCAAGGGTCATATATTTGGTCAGACCGCCGGCAGATACCTGCTTTGTGCTGTCCTTATCATAGACGATAATGTTGGTATCGGTGTTCACGATATAGGCGCTTGCAGCCTGCACCTGATACACCGGGCTGGGGTCGAACATGGCCCCGGCGGGCAGCACAAGGCAGCTGAGCAGAAATACAAATGAAAGAACCAGTGCAAAAATACGTTTCATGTGGACAATTCCTTTAAAAAGCGATAAAATATACAAGATACGGCTGCGCTGTGCGGCGCGCCGGAAGATCAATTTTGCAGCAAGCGTGCTGTGTTCTATAATAATAACAGGTTTGCCGGGGTGTTACAAGAGCCTTGCGGTGTTTTACACCGTTCTTTCGCTCCGGCAGGGAGGGCAGGAATGGTATATCTTACAGGGGATACCCACGGCGATATCCAGCGCTTCAAGCAGGGCAAGCTGCGCTGGCTGGGCAAAAAGGACACCGTGGTGGTGCTGGGGGATTTCGGCTTTGTGTGGGACGGCAGCGCCGCAGAGCGCAAGCGGCTGGACTGGCTGCGCAAGCGCCCCTACACGATTCTGTTTCTGGACGGCAGCCACGAAAATTACGACCTGCTGGCACAGTACCCGGAGACGGAACTTTTCGGCGGCAGGGTGCAGAGCCTTGGCGGCAATGTGTATCATGTGTGCCGGGGCAGTGTGCTGGAGCTGGAGGGCAAGACTTATCTCTGCTTCGGCGGCGCGGAAAGTCAGGATAAGGACGACCGGGAGCCGGGCGTGAACTGGTGGAAGCAGGAGATGCCCAGTGACGAGGAGTACGACACCTGCCGCCGCAACTTAGAGGCAGTAGACTACAAGGTAGATTATGTGCTGACCCACGATGCACCAAGCAGATTTTTGGATTTTACCGCCCTTGCCCTTGGCGAAAGCAACCGTCTGCACCTGTTTCTGGACGAAATCTTGCTCAAGCTGACCTACGAAAAATGGTTTTTTGGCTGCTACCACAAGGATGTGCAGCTTTCCACCAAGAGCCGGTGTGTGTTCTGTGACGTCATCCCCATGGGTGAGCGGCGCACCGGGCTGTTCCACCGATAGGAGGCAAAATGCAGGTCACGGTAAAACTTTCTGCCCGGGAGGGGGCGGCGCACGTCAGCGGCATTCTGGCGGGCTTTACCCTGCTGGCAAAGCGCGGGGAGCTGACCCTGCGGGTGCAGGACGAGCGGCAGGGCAGTCCCCTTGCCCGGGAAGCGCTGCTGGAAACCGAGATCGACGGCCGCACGGTGGTGTTCGATTTGATGGACGGCTACTTCTACAACGACCCGGCGGCGGTGCTGGCGCTGTTCCAACGGGCAGATGTGGTGTTCAAACGTTCTTTTTCAGCCGAAAAGAACCGGCAGTTCCCGGGCGATATCTCCGCAAAGCTGCGGCCATTGGGGCTGAACTATTACGTTACCTGTCCGGGCTCGCCGCTGGAAGCGGAGCGCAGCGCAAAGAGCCGCCTGAAGCAGTGGGCGCTTTCCACCCGCTGCTACCCGCAGGACTTTGAAGCCCGGCTGACCCGGGTGCGCAAAAAGCCGCGCATCCTCTTCCTGACCCGTCTGTGGGACCCGGAGGAGCCGGCGGTGCAGCAATACCCGGAGTTACAGGCAGAGTGGCGGCAGGTGAACGCAGACCGCATCGAGCTGCTGCACCGGCTGCAAGCTGCTTTTCCAGAACAGTTCACCGGCGGCGTATCGGACAACGCCTGCGCCCGGCGGCAGTGCCCGGAACTGATTTTGCCGGACAAGCTGACCGGCAAGCGCGCCTATCTGCACCGGATGCAGCACACGGAAATTTGTGTGGCTTCTACCGGACTGCACGGCTCTACCGGCTGGAAACTGGCCGAGTATGTGGCGGCGGGACGTGCCATTGTTACCGAGCCGCTGCGGTACACCCTGCCGGGCGGCTTTGAAGAGGGCAAAAACTATAAAACATATACGTCCCCGGCAGAGTGTGAGGAGCAGCTGCGGCAGCTGCTGGCAGACCCGGCGGCGATACTGGCTATGGCGCAGCACAATGCAGCGTATTATCAAACATGGCTGCGGCCGGAGCAGCAGGTGCGGCAGGCTTTGCGGCAGCTGGAAACAGGGGAAATGTAATGTAAGGGGGAAAATGGGGTATGGAAGAGCAGAAACGGCATAGCGGCTTTGAGACGATGCGCATTCTCAGTATGGTGATGATCGTTCTGATGCACGGCATTGGGCACGGAGGGCTGGGCAGTGCGGCACCGCAGGGGTCGGCGGCATTCTGGATCTACTGGCTGCTGTTTATTCTGGCGCGTGTGTCCACCAACTGCTTTGTAATGCTTTCCGGCTATTATCTGTCGGAGCGCAAGGGGGCTGTCCGCGCCGGGCGGCTGTTCCGCATCGGGGCACAGGTGTGGTTTTACTCCATGCTCACTTTCTGCGTTGCAGTCAAGGCGGGTGCGGTGCCGCTTTCAGCCATTTCGCTGCTCCGGGCACTTTTACCACTTACCTCCAACGGCTACTGGTTTGCCTCGGCCTATTTTCTGATGTACCTCTCGGTGCCGGTGCTGAACGCGGTGGTGCAGAGCCTCGACCGGCGGCAGTACAAAACGCTGCTGCTGGTGGCGCTGCTGCTGCAAAGCGTGTGGGGCACGCTGTTCTACTGGGCAACGGATGAAACCTTTGTGAATAACGGGTACAGCTTTATCTGGTTCTACACTCTGTATTTTATTGCGGCTTATTTCCGCAAATACCGGGTGACCGTGCCCAGCGGGCTGTGTTTGCTGGCATATCTGGCAGCTTCGGCGGCGGGGCTGTTCAACCGGATGCTGGCGCTGCGGGTGGAAAACGCCCTGCACCTGAACGGCTTTGTGAATACCGTCAACGGTTATCAGGCACTGGCTACGGTCATCGCCTCGGCAGCAATGTTTTTGCTGTTCCAGAATATCCATATCCGCTCGGACTACTGGCGGCGCTGGGTATTCCGGCTGGCACCGCTGTCCTTTGGGGTGTATCTGCTGCACGACAGCGATTTTACCCGGGCGCTGCTGTGGCAGCTGGTGGATCTGCCCCGGTTTGGCGGGGCGCTGCTGCCCTCGCTGGCTTACCTGACCGGTGCAGTGCTGCTGATCGCCGCTGCGGGTTACGCGGTGGATGCCGTGTATCAGCGGCTCTACCGCCTGCTGCACCTGCCCGCACTGGAAACAAAGCTGGACGCCCTGACCACCCGCATCCTGCAAAACATTGTTGGGAGCAAGGAAACGTAAAGAAAAGCGCTGTCGCACGAGTTTTTTGTGCGACAGCGCTTTTTTAGTTCATCGGCCCGGCCTTGTCGAACATCTGCTGCACCTGCGCGGCCAGCAAAGCGTGTGCAGGGCTTTCCAGCAGCGGGTCGGCGGCAAGCAATGCAGTGGCCTCGCTCTGGGCGGCGTGCAGGGTACGGGTGTCATTCATCAGGTCGGCGATCTGCAAAGTGGGCAGACCATGCTGGCGGCTGCCGAAAAAGTCGCCGGGGCCGCGGGTCTCCAGGTCGTACTGTGCCACGGCAAAGCCATCGGTGGTGGAGCAGAGGAATTTCAGCCGCTTCTGCACGGCCTCGCTGGTATTGTCGCTGACAAGGAAGCACCAGCTCTCGGCAGCGCCGCGTCCCACCCGCCCGCGCAGCTGGTGCAGGGCGCTCAGACCGTAGCGCTCGGCGTTTTCGATCACCATCACGCTGGCATTGGGCACGTCCACGCCCACCTCGATGACGGTGGTGGACACCAGTGCGTCCAACCGCCCGGCCTTGAAATCCTCCATGACGGCGGCTTTCTCCTTGGGCTTCAGCTTGCCGTGCATCAGGCCCACCCGGCGGTCGGGCAGCAACGCCTTGGCGATGTCCTCGTAGTAGGTCTTGACGGCGTTCAGCCCGCCGTCCGGCACATCCTCGATGGCGGGGCAGACCAGATACACCTGCCGCCCCTTGTCGATCTCGCTGTCCAGAAAACGGTACAGGTCTCGCCGCCGCTTGCCGGTGATGCACCGGGTCTTGACCGGGGTGCGCCCGGGGGGCAGCTCGTCCAGAATGGAGATGTCCAAGTCGCCGTAGATCAGCAGCCCCAGCGTGCGGGGGATAGGGGTGGCACTCATGACCAGCAGGTGCGGGTTCGCGGCTTTTTCTGCCAGTGCGCCGCGCTGACGCACCCCAAAGCGGTGCTGCTCGTCAATGACCGCCAGACCCAGCCGGGCAAACTCCACCCCTTCGCTCATCAGGGCGTGGGTGCCCACCACAAGGTCGGCTTCGTCCTTGCGGATGGCAGCCAGCGTGGTGCGGCGGGCGGCGGCCTTCATGCCGCCGGTCAGCAGGGCCACCCGCATCCCGAAGGGGGCAAGCAGCCGGTTGAGCCCCTCGGCGTGCTGCGCGGCCAGAATTTCGGTAGGGGCCAGCAGCGCGGCCTGATATCCTGCCCGGATGCACGCCCAGATGGCGGCAGCAGCCACCAGCGTTTTGCCGCTGCCCACATCGCCCTGCAACAGGCGGTTCATGGCGGTATCGCCCGCCATATCGTTTAAAATCTCCTCTACTGCACGGCGCTGCGCCCCGGTGGGGGCAAAGGGCAGACTCTGCCAGAAAGGGGATGGATCGGCGCGGCGCATGGGTGCCCCGGTGGCCGCAGCGCCCCGGCTGCGCATCCGCCCGATGCCCAATTGCAGCACCAGCAATTCCTCGTAAATGAGCCGCCGCCGCGCTGCTGCGGCCTGTTCCTCGGTGGCAGGGCAGTGGATGGCGCGTACCGCCTCGGCCTTGGGCAGCAGACGGTATTTTTGCAGCATCTCCGGCGGCAGCGGGTCGGGCAGCAGCTCCGCGTGGGGCAAAAGCTGCCGGATGCAGCGGGAGATGGCGCTGCTGGTAAGCCCCTCAGTCTGGGGGTAAACGGCCTCAAAGGGCGCGGCCTGAATCTGCTCGGCGGTGCGCACCTGCGGGTTGACCATCTGGCGGCGCAGCATCCCGCCGGTCACGATGCCCTGAAAATAGTATTCCTGCCCCAGCTGCAGCTTCTGGGTGGCGTAGGGGTTATTGAACCATGTGATCTCCAGACTGGCTACATCGTCCCCGGCGGTGATGCGCTCCATCCGCCGCCCGCCCGGCAGAATGCGCCCGCCGGGCTTTGCAAACACCTCGGCCTTTACCACGCATTCAGTGTCGGCGGGAGCCTCCGCAATGGAGTAGGGCTTGGAAAAGTCGATGTAGCGCCGGGGGTAGTGGCACAGCAGGTCTGCCAGCGTCACGATGCCCAACTTCTCGAACCGCTCTGCGGTCTTGGGCCCCACCCCTTTCAGGTAGCGCACCGGGGTGTCCGGCGTTAAGGTAGTGCGGTTTTCGGTGGGCATGGCGTTTCAACTCCCTTCCAAGCGTAGTATAGCCATTGTAACACGGACGGGGAACAGATGCAAATATTTTGCCTTTGCGCGGCAGCTGTGGTATACTGAATAGAAAAAGAGAAGAGGGGGAGATACCATGGAGATCCGCAACGCAACTATGGACGATTTACAGGCCATTGCCGCCGTGGAGGCGGCCTGTTTTCCGGCAGCGGAGGCTGCCACGGCAGAGGAATTTGCCGGACGGCTGGCACACTATGCCGGTCATTTCTGGCTGCTGCTTGAGCAGGGGGAGCTGGTGGCCTTTGTGGACGGCTTTTGCACCGATATGCCCGACCTGACCGATGAGATGTACGCGGACGCCGCCCTGCATGATGAAAATGGCGCATGGCAGATGATCTTTGGGGTGAACACCCTCCCGCGCTGCCGTTGCCGGGGCTATGCCGGGCTGCTGCTGCAAAGAGCCATTGCAGATGCCCGCGCACAGGGGCGCAAGGGGCTGGTACTGACCTGCAAGGAGAAGCTTTTGCACTACTATGCAAAGTTCGACTTTGCGAACGAGGGCGTTTCCACTTCCACCCACGGCGGGGTGGTGTGGTATCAGATGCGGCTGCGGTTCTGAGAGAACGGTTTGGAATGCGCGCCGCGTGCGCTCTGCGCATAAATAGCGGAATTAGTTTTTTTATTCGGGATTCAGAAAAGCCTGCGGGCTTTTCTGAATCCCCTTTTCACGGGAGGGGTCGTGGAGGAAAACGGCATTTGCAATTCAGACCGCACTTTAATCATTGCAGCCCTTCTGTGAAAATAGCGTTTGGAGCGCTCTGCAGAGCTTGTCGGGGCAAAGCCCCTCCATCTGCTAACGCAGACCGCTCTGCCGCTTAAAAGCCCCACTGGGGCTTTCATTGCTGCGCAAACGCGGTCGCTCCAAACGCGAAATAAAAATAATCATTCCGCTGAAGATGGCTAGAGTGCAACGACGACGACCGCCGCCAGTGGCGGAAACATGGAGGAGTTGTTGGGGCAGCGGCCAGCAAGACGCAAGTGCCGCCCAAGGCACGATGCGGATGCTGGGTGCCGCAACCCGATAGCGGAGCACATTTTAAATCGTCCCACTTCCCGGCAAGGGCGACTGTTCAAAAGTCTCCTATGATACACAGGGGGTTTTGAACAACTAAAAAAATAATGCGCAGAAAAGCGCAGCTTTCGGCGACTTTTCAGCCTTGAGAAAAATAAATGGCGTATATACGTTGTATCTCTAGTTGTTCAAAAAGCAGAGGGGTTTTGAACAACTAGAAACGCTAACCGAACAAAAACGGTGCTTTTTGCTCTAGTTGTTCATCTTGAACAACTAGGAATAAACGTAGATAAGCTAAAAAGTTCTAGTTGTTCAAAAGTCCATAGTAGTAATAGAGTTTTATAAGGGTGTTTTGAACAGTCACTGGCCTTGCCCCCGGCAGGGGACAGTGCAAAACAAAAAATCCCGGAAGCCGAAGCTTCCGGGAATCTTTTGGAGGTGACGACCAGATTTGAACTGGTGGATGAGGGTTTTGCAGACCCTTGCCTTACCACTTGGCCACGTCACCATATAAGGGAGTGATGAATACCACTCCAATGGAGCGGCCGACGAGGCTCGAACTCGCTACCTCCACCTTGGCAAGGTGGCGCTCTACCAGATGAGCTACGGCCGCATATTCGGTGCATTTGTCCCTGCACCCTCCCGAGCGATTCTTGCGAATTTCGGGGCCCCTGCAAAAATTTGCGAAGCAAAGTTTTGTGGGGAAGAGGAGGAATTTCAGAGTTTGTTACGGCGGTCTTACTTGTAAGACTGCCAGACAAACGACTGACATTCCGACGAAGCGACCCGGATCGGGCTCGAACCGACGACCCCCAGCGTGACAGGCTGGTGCTCTAACCAACTGAGCTACCGGGCCATACCGGAGCAACTGTTGCTGCTCCTTAATGGAGCGGCCGACGAGGCTCGAACTCGCTACCTCCACCTTGGCAAGGTGGCGCTCTACCAGATGAGCTACGGCCGCATATTGGGAAACCCTATTGGGTTTCCTTGACGTGGTGCCTCCGATCGGAATCGAACCAATGACACGGGGATTTTCAGTCCCCTGCTCTACCGACTGAGCTACAGAGGCGCACCGGACGATGATTATTATACCTGAAATTTCGATTTTGTAAAGGGGTAAATGCAAATTTTTTTGAAAAAATTGAAAAGTTTTTGCTTTTCGGCGTCTCTGCGTGCAAAATAAGAACGACTTTTTTTCGCGGTTTTCGTGCCGGAGGCAGTACGGGAAAAGAGAGAAAGAATATTTGACAAGTTTTACAACCTATGGTTTAATAAAAGAAAAGAACACAGGCGCTTATGCCCGCAGAGATGCTGTTATATTTCTTATATAATAGAAAGGGCGGGCGTCTGCTTTGATTACAGGACGGCCTGCGCGGCACAGCTGCGATGGGCCGGGAGGAGCAGCATGGCAAAAAAACAGGAATATGGCAACGAGAGCATTACCTCGTTAAAGGGTGCCGACCGTGTGCGCAAGCGCCCGGCAGTCATCTTTGGCTCAGACGGTGTGGAGGGCTGTGCCCACTCGATCTTTGAGATCGTGTCCAACTCTATCGATGAAGCCCGCGACGGCCACGGCGATACCATCAACGTGACCCGCTGCAAGGACGGCAGCGTCATTGTGGAGGACTTTGGCCGCGGTATGCCCGTGGACTGGAACAACGGCGAGGGGCGCTTCAACTGGGAGCTGCTGTTCTGCGAGATGTACGCGGGCGGCAAGTACGGCGAAGGCGAGGATAACTACGAGTTCAGCCTTGGCCTGAACGGTCTGGGTCTGTGCGCCACCCAGTACGCCTCGGCATGGATGACCGCTGATATCTACCGTGACGGCTATCACTACCATCTGGACTTTAAAAAGGGCGAGAACGTGGGCGGCCTGCAAAAGGAGCCCTACAAGGGCCGCCGCACCGGCAGTATTATCCACTGGAAGCCGGACGATGAGGTGTTTACCGATATCGATGTGCCCGGCAGCTACTATAAGGATGTGCTGCGCCGTCAGGCCGTGGTCAACGCGGGGCTTACCCTCAACTTTACCGATGAAAAGGAAAAAGACCCCGCCACCGGCAAGCCGTGGCACGAAAGCTGGTGCTACCAGAACGGCATCGCGGATTATGTGGCAGAGGTGGCTGGGGAGGACACCCTGACCCCGGTGTTCAGCTGCGAGAGCGAGGCCGTGGGCCGGGACCGCGAGGACCAGCCGGACTACAAGGTGCGCATGAGTGCGGCTTTTTGTTTCTCTAATAAGGTACAGCTGCTGGAATACTACCACAACTCTTCGTGGCTGGAGCACGGCGGCAGCCCGGAGCACGCAGTGCGCACCGCCTTTGTCTACCAGATCAACAAGTACCTGAAGGAAAAGAACCTGTACAAAAAGGGCGAGAGCACCATCAGCTTTCAGGACGTGCAGGACTGTCTGGTGTATGTGTCCTCCAGCTTTTCCACCCGTACCAGCTACGAAAACCAGACCAAAAAGGCCATCACCAATAAATTTGTCTCGCAGGCTATGACCGACTTCCTCAAGCATTATCTGGAAGTGTATTTTCTGGAAAAGCCGGAGGAGGCCCAGAAGATCTGCCAGCAGGTGCTGGTGAACAAGCAGAGCCGCGAGCACGCGGAAAAAACGCGCCAGAGCATCAAAAAGACGCTCTCTACGCAAATCGACTTAGCCAACCGCGTGCAGAAGTTTGTGGACTGCCGCACCCGGGATTCCGCCCGCCGCGAGCTGTATATCGTGGAGGGCGACTCGGCTATGGGCGCGGTCAAGTCCAGCCGGGACAGTGAATATCAGGCCATCATGCCCATCCGCGGCAAGATCCTGAACTGTCTGAAGGCAGACTATGCCCGCATCTTCAAGTCGGACGTCATTGTGGACCTGATAAAGGTGATGGGCTGCGGTGTGGAGCTGGGCGGAAAGCATAATAAGGAATTGGCTACCTTTAACCTCGACAATCTGCGGTTCAATAAGATCGTCATCTGTACCGATGCCGACGTGGACGGCTACCAGATCCGCACCCTTGTGCTGACCATGCTTTACCGCCTTACCCCCACCCTGATCAACAAGGGCTATGTGTATATCGCAGAGTCGCCTTTGTACGAGATCACCACGAAAGACCGCACTTATTTTGCTTATACCGAGTCGGAAAAGGCCGCTTTTCTGCAAAAGATCGGGGACAAAAAATACACCATCCAGCGCTCCAAAGGCTTGGGTGAGAACGACCCTGAGATGATGTGGCTGACCACTATGAACCCGGAAAGCCGCCGCCTGATCAAAGTAATGCCCACCGATGTGGTGCAGACCGCGCAGGTGTTCGATATCCTGCTGGGCGACAATCTAGCAGGCCGCAAGGAGCATATCGCTCAGCACGGCGCAGAGTATCTGGATGATCTGGACGTGAGCTGAGAACCCTCTCCGTCATCGCTGACGCGATGCCACCTCTCCCGAAGGGGAGAGGCTTGGCACAAGAGGGAAACTTTGCGGGACGACCCCAAAAGCTCCCCCCTCGGGGGAGCTGGCTGCGCAGTAGCCTGAGAGGGTTTTTCCCTATGGAGAGGAACTGTAATGGCAAAAAAATCGACCAAGAAAACCTTAAAGCCGGTGCGCCCGCAGCTGGGTGACGGCGTTGAAATTTTAAACGCAGGCAGCGTGCTGGAGGATCCCATTACCCGTACGCTGGAAACCAACTATATGCCCTACGCCATGAGCGTCATCGTCAGCCGCGCGCTGCCGGAGATCGACGGCTTCAAGCCGGCGCACCGCAAGCTGCTGTACACCATGTACGAGATGGGTCTGCTCAAGGGCGCACGCACCAAATCTGCCAACATCGTGGGCAGCACCATGCACCTGAATCCCCACGGCGACGCCGCCATCTACGACACCATGGTGCGCATGGGCCGCGGCAACGAAAGCCTGCTGGTGCCCTTTGTGGACAGCAAGGGCAACTTTGGCAAGGCGTACAGCCGCGATATGTCCTGCGCCGCTGCCCGTTACACCGAGGCAAAGCTGGAAAGCGTGTGCGAGGAGCTGTTCCGGGATATCGACAAGGAGACTGTGGACTTTGTGCCCAACTACGACAGCACCACCACCGAGCCCACCCTGTTGCCGGTCACCTTCCCCACCATTCTGGCCAACAACACGCTGGGCATTGCGGTGGGCATGGCCTGCAACATCTGCTCCTTCAATCTGGCGGAGCTGTGTGCCACCACCGTGGCACTGATGAAGGACGAGCACCACGATATCGGCACCACCATGCCCGCCCCGGACTTTGTGGGCGGCGGCCAGATCGTGTATGATGAAGCGCAGATGCGTGAAATTTACGAGAATGGCCGCGGCAGCGTAAAGGTGCGCGCCCGCTACAATGCAGTGCCCGGCGAAAATATGATCGAGGTCACCCAGATCCCGCCCACCACCACGGTGGAGGCCATCATGGACAAGATCGCGGAACTGGTCAAGACCGGCAAGGTCAAGGAGATCAGCGATATGCGTGACGAGACCGACCTGAACGGTCTGAAGCTGACGCTGGACCTCAAGCGCGGCGTGGATGCCGACAAGCTGATGGCAAAACTGTTCAAGGCCACCCCGCTGGAGGACAGCTTCAGCTGCAACTTCAACATTCTGGTGTCCGGTCAGCCCCGGGTCATGGGTGTGCGGGAGATTTTAAAGGAGTGGACGGCATTCCGCATTGAGTGTGTGCGCCGCCGCACCTACTACGACCTGCACGGCAAGGAAAAGCGGCTGCACCTGTTGCAGGGTCTTGCCGCCATCCTGCTGGATATCGACAAGGCGATCCGTATCATCCGCACTACTGAGGAGGAGACCGAGGTGGTGCCCAACCTGATGATCGGCTTTGGCATTGACGAGGTGCAGGCCGACTATGTGGCAGAGATCAAGCTGCGACACCTGAACCGGGAATACATCCTCAAGCGCACCGGCGAGATCGAGCAGCTGGAAAAGGACATTGCCGACCTGAACGATGTGCTGGCAAAGCCCGCCCGCATCCGCCGCATCATCATCAACGAACTGAACGATGTAGCGAAAAAATACGGCAAGCCCCGCTGCAGCGAGATCCTGTACGATCTGCCCGAGGAGGACGCCGCCGCCGAGGAAGAAGCTGTGCCGGACTACCCGGTGACCGTGTTCTTTACCCGGGAGGGCTACTTTAAAAAGATCCCGCCCCAGAGCCTGCGCACCGCCGGTGCGCACAAGCTGAAGGAGGGGGACGAGATCATCCAGCAGCTGGAGACCCGCAACAACGTGGAGGCGCTGTTCTTTACCGACAAGCAGCAGGTGTACAAGGTGCGTCTGGCAGAGCTGGAGGACGGCAAGGTGGCCCAGATGGGCATCTTCATCCCGGGACGGCTGGGCATGGACGAGGGCGAAAACGTGTTGAGCATGGTCATTACCGGCGATTACAGCGGCTTTATGCTGTTCTTCTTTGCCAGCGGCAAGTGCGCAAAGATCCCCCTCAGCTCCTACGCCACCAAGCAGAACCGTCGCAAACTGCTGAAGGCGTACAGCGATAAGGAACCGCTTGCCATGATGCTTTACCAGCCGGAGGAGACCGAGCTTGCCATCCGCACCAGTGCCAGCCGGATGCTGCTGGTGGGTACGGCGCAGATCGCCGCCAAGACCACCCGCGACAGTCAGGGTGTGGCGGTGGTCACCCTGAAAAAGAACCAGACCATCGCCTCGGTGGTACCGGCCGACACTTTAGAGCTGGCCAACCCACACCGCTATCGCGTGCGCAGCCTGCCCGCCACCGGTGCGCTGATCCGCGCCGAGGACGAGGGCGAGCAGATGAGCCTGCTGTGATGGCAGGCGGCGGAGAACTTTCCTTCGCAAATGAGTCCGGAACCCCCTGTTCCGCCCCAGTGCTGCGCACCGGGGCCCCACTTCGCCGGAATTTGCTCAGGAAACTCCCCGCCGCCTTTCCGAAAAGTCCCCTCCCGTGAAAAAGTAACTCCGAAACGACCGCAGTCGTTTCGGAGTTACAAATTATAAAAAATTTTCCGCTGTTATTGTCAGAGCGAAGCGGAGACAATTTTAAATCGTTTATCCTGAAAAGAGGAAGCAGTCATGCAAAATATCGACCTGATCTGTGTGGGCAAGCTGAACGCCAAATATTTTGCCGAGGGCGTGGCAGAGTACCAGAAGCGTCTGGCGGCTTTTGCCGCTTTCCGCATCCTTGAGCTGCCGGAGGAAAAGATCGAGGAGAAAAACGCCTCGGACGCTGTGGTGAAAAAGGCGCTGGATAAAGAGGGAAAAGCCATCCTTTCCAGTGTGCGCAAGGGTGCTGCTATCGTGGCTATGTGCATCGAGGGCAAGCAGATCTCTTCCGATGAACTGGCGCAGTTTCTGGCACAGCGCGCCGGCAGCGGGGCAGGGGATGTGGCCTTTGTCATCGGCTCGTCCCACGGCCTGTCCGATGAGGTGAAAAAGGCCGCTGCCCTCAAGTTCAGCATGGGGCGCATCACCATGCCCCATCAGCTGGCACGGCTGGTGCTCACCGAGCAGATCTACCGCGCCTGCACTATCAATGCGGGCATGAAGTACCACAAGTAAAAAGTTTTATTTTGGCTCCCGGAACGTCTGCGAACGCTCCGGGAGCTCTTTTTACAGAAAAGCGTAAAAACTGCCGGAAAAGTGATTTTTGGCTTTTCTTTTGGAACAGATTTTATTATACTGATAACATGGAGCGATCTGCTGTAAAATACAGCAAAAAATACAGGATGGAAGAACCATGAAAAAATACAGAAGAGGACTGCGGCTGGCGGCCTGCCTGCTGGCACTGGCAACGTGTGCGGTGCTGCTTTGCAGCTGCCTGCATCCCGGAAAAGCCGACAGCTATACGGCAGCGATGCCGGTCATCGTGGTGGGCAGCGATAACTACCCGCCCTTCAACTATATGGGCACAGACGGCGCACCCACCGGCATTGACGTGGAACTGGCCACTGAGGCGTTCGGGCGGCTGGGCTACCGGGTGAAATTTGTGACCATCGACTGGGAAAAGAAGAAGGAACTGGTGGAAAACGACACCATCGACTGCATCTGGGGCAGCTTTTCCATGGATGGCCGCGAGGAAGAATACCAATGGGCAGGGCCTTATCTGTACAGCCGTCAGGTGGTGGCGGTGCGCTCCGATAGCGACATTCGCACTCTGCAGGATCTGGCCGGTAAGGTGGTGGCGGTGCAGTCCACCACAAAGCCGGAGGAACTGTTTTTGAATGCGGAGCAGAACGGTCTGCCCCGGCTGCGCAGGCTGTATTCCCTGCAGAATCGGGATCTGCTCTACACCACCCTGCTCAAAGGCTACGCGGACGCCTTAGCCGCCCACGAAAGCGCCATCCGGCAGTTCATGAAGGATTACAGCGTTGAATACCGCATTCTGGACGAGCCGCTGATGACGGCGCGGCTGGGCGTTGCCTTTGCCAAAGAGCGCGGCGATGACCTGCCGCAGCAGCTGACGGAGGTTTTTCGGGAGATGCTGGCAGATGGCACCGTCCGGCAGATCGTGAGCCGCTATCTGGACGACCCCGGGCACTATCTGGATGGACTGGAGGACAGCGCCCATGCATGACGGAATGGAAAAAGGGTCACTGGTTATCAGCCGGAAGCAGCACATTCTGATCTGTGCGCTTGCTGGGTTGCTGATACTGGGCGGTGTGCTGGGGCTTTCGGCCCACAGCGACCTGCAAAATGCAGAAAAGCAGTTTGAGGATACCATCAGCTATGTTAAGGAGCAGTGCACCAGCTACGATAACCTGAACCTTGCCACCGAGGCCAAAAGCCTGATGCGGGTGATGGAAAACGCGCAGCATCTGTGCAGCGAGATCGCCCGGGACCAGCAGGAGAACCCCGGGCGGGTGCTGGACGATGCCGCTATGGAAGAATATTTGCAGGATTATACCCTCAGCGGCATCCTTGTGCTTTCGGCAGAGGGCAAAATTTTGTGCGGTGCCTCACAGGATGGCCGGGTGGCTGACCCGCAGGTCCGGGAACAGATGGAAAAGGAACTGGCCGGTTCTATCGTGCTGAAGGTGGCCGACCACCCCCAGCAGGTCTATGCCGGGCGGACGGAAAAGGAGGACAGCTCCTATGTGGACACCGCAGCCTGTGCCCGGAAAGATGGGGACGGGGTGCTCGTGGTGTACTACCGCACCACGGCAGAATATGTGCGCAATTACAGTCTGTCCTATCAGAACTGCGTACAGGGCTATAACCCCGCTGTGGACGGCATTATCGTGGTGACCCGGGGCGACCGCATCGTGGCCAGCAACGATACCTCTTTGCTGGATACCACTGTGGACGAAAACCCCACCCTTTCTGCCTTAAAAGCGCGCAGCACAGACGGCGGCATGATCCATGTGCACAGCACCACCGGGCAGCAGTACGCCTACGGTATTGTGGGGCAGGGACGCAGCTTTTATATCTATGTTTACCGCCCGGAGCAGGAGGTGTATGCCTCTACCATGCGCAATGTGAGCATGGCGGCCTTTGCTTACATGGTCGTGCTGTTCCTTTTGCAATTGCTGCGCGGCAAGACTGCCCGGCGCTACCGGGAGCAGCAGCTGCGCCGGGAGCAGGAGTACCAGAAGACCCTCAAGGCGGCTGCGCTGAAGGCAGAGAGCGCAAACCTTGCCAAGACCGAGTTTTTGCAGCGCATGAGCCACGATATCCGCACCCCCATCAACGGCATCCGGGGTATGGTGGAGATCGGCGACCGCTGCCCGGAGGATATGGCGCGGCAGGCCGATTGCCGCAAAAAGATCTGGGAGGCCTCCACCCTGCTGCTGGAACTGGTGAACGAGGTGCTGGATATGGGCAAGCTGGAGTCCGGCGAGGTGGTGCTGGAAAATGTGCCCTTTGATCTGCCCGAGCTGATACACGAGATCACGGATGTGCTGGAAAAACAGGCGGAAGAGCGCGGTATTGTGCTGCACCGGGAATACGGCAGGCTGCCGCATCCCCGGCTGGTGGGCAGCCCGCTGCACGTCAAGCGGCTGCTGATGAATGTGCTCAGCAATGCCATCAAGTATAACCGGGAGAAGGGGCGCGTGATGCTGGACTGCTTTGAACTGAGCTGTACCGGGGACAAGGTGCAGATCTGCTTTGTCTGCGCGGATACCGGCATCGGCATGAGCGAGGAGTTCCAGCAGCGGATGTTCGAGCCCTTTACGCAGGAAAACGCCGGGGCGCGCTCGGTATACGGCGGCACCGGCCTTGTCATGTCCATCACCAAAAGCCTTGTGGATAAGATGGGCGGTACCATCGGGGTGGAAAGCAAGCAGGGCGTAGGCACCACCTACACCATCACCCTGCCCTTTGCTATCGACAATACTGCAACCGAAGAGCCGGAGCGGCAGCAGACAGACCTTACTGTGCTGCGTGGGCGGCAGGTGCTGCTGGCCGAGGACAACGCCCTGAACATGGAGATCATAGAGTTTTTGCTGAACGATGTGGGCATAAAGGTGACAAAAGCCGCCGACGGACAGCAGGCGGTGGAGGCCTTTGCAGCCTCGCCGGTGGGCGGCTTTGACGCCATCCTGATGGACGTGATGATGCCGGTGCGGGACGGCCACGAGGCCACCCGCGCCATCCGCGCCATGGACCGCCCGGACGCAAAGAGCATCCCCATCTTTGCCATGACGGCAAACGCCTTTGCGGAGGACCGCCTGAAAGCGCTGCAGGCCGGTATGAACGAGCATCTGTCAAAGCCCATCGACCCGGATACCCTGTACCGCCTGCTGGTAAAATACCTGACAGAGCGCAGCTGAACTCTTTGCCGGGCTTTACAAGCGGGGCAAAACATGGTACAGTAAATATACTGTGCTTGTGCAAGCCGCAAGCACGCCCGGCGGTGGGAAAGCCGTCGGCACACAACACGATACGACACGGCAAACCAGCCGCGGACGGAAAGGATGTACTACAATGGAACAGAGCGAAAAGACCCTTGACATGATCGTCAATCTTTGCAAGAACCGTGGTTATGTGTTCCCCGGTTCCGAGATCTACGGCGGTCTGGCCAACAGCTGGGACTACGGCCCCCTTGGCGTGGAGTTCAAGAACAACGTCAAAAAGGCATGGCTGAAAAAGTTTGTGCAGGAAAGCCCCTATAACGTGGGTTTGGATGCTGCCATCATCATGAACCCGCAGACCTGGGTGACCACCGGCCATGTGTCCAGCTTCTCGGACCCCCTGCTGGACTGCCGCGCCTGCAAGGCACGCCACCGCGCCGACAAGCTGATCGGTGAGGAGCACCCCGAGGTGAATGTGGACGCCATGAGCTTTGACGAGATGGACGCTTTCATCGCAGAGCACGAGGATATCGTCTGCCCCGTGTGCGGCAAGCACGATTTTACCCCCATCCGCAAGTTCAACCTGATGTTCAAGACTGCCATCGGCGTGACTGAGGATAGCTCCTCCACCTGCTATCTGCGTCCCGAGACTGCACAGGGCATCTTTGTCAACTTTGCCAACATCCAGCGCACCACCCGCCGCAAGCTGCCCTTCGGTGTGTGCCAGGTGGGCAAGGCTTTCCGCAACGAGATCACCCCGGGCAACTTCACCTTCCGCACCCGCGAGTTTGAGCAGATGGAGTGCGAGTTCTTCTGCAAGCCCGGCACCGATCTGGACTGGTTCGCCTACTGGAAGGACTACTGCGAGAACTGGCTGCTGAGCCTTGGCATCAAGAAGGAGCACCTGCGTCTGCGTGACCACGAGCCCGCAGAACTGGCCTTCTACAGCCGCGCTACCACCGATATCGAGTATGCCTTCCCGTTCACCGACTGGGGCGAGCTGTGGGGCATTGCAGACCGTACCAACTACGACCTGACCCGCCATCAGGAGGCTTCCGGCAAGAGCTTGGAGTACTTCGACAGCGAGACCAACGAGCACTACATCCCCTACGTCATCGAGCCCTCTCTGGGCTGCGACCGTGTGGCGCTGGCCTTCCTGTGCGAGGCCTACGACGAGGAGCACCTGACCGACAGCAAGGGCAAGGAGGATATCCGCACCGTGCTGCATCTGCATCCGGCTCTGGCTCCCTACAAGTGCGCTGTGCTGCCCCTGAGCAAGAAGCTGGGCGAGAAGGCTATGGAGATCCGCAACGAGCTGAGCAAGTACTTCATGGTGGACTACGACGATACCGGTTCCATCGGCAAGCGTTACCGCCGTGAGGACGAGATCGGCACCCCGTTCTGCATCACTGTGGACTTTGACACTGTGGGCGATGAGGCCAAGGGCATTGCTGCCGACAACTGCGTCACCGTCCGTGACCGCGACACCATGGAGCAGGTGCGTATGCCCATCAGCGAGCTGAAGAGCTACATCGAGAGCAAGATCGAGTTCTAAAAAATACACTGTTACGCAAAAGCAGCCCCGCCGGAGCACCGGCAGGGCTGCTTTTTTAGTGTCGTGACGGCTGAAAAAAGTGGGTCAGAAACGTCCGCAGACGTTTCTGACCCACAAAACTCTAAAATCGTCAGGCGGGCGGGTTACTGCTGGGCAAAGATCTTTACCTCGTCCTTGTCCATAAAGGCGGCACCCGCGAAGCCTGCGGCTTCCAGCTGACCCAGCTGCTTGCCCAGCTTTTTGCCCTGCGGCAGCACGGTGACGTTGTACTGCTCGCGCAGCGCAGCGGCCTTGCTCAGCACGGCAGGGAAGTCGGTGTCCTTGCCGTACAGCAGGGCGATCTTCTGCTTTGCACCGGGGATCTGGTAGCCCTGCTCCAGCAGAATGCCGCACACCCGCTCAAAGCCGATGGAGAAGCCCACGGCGGGCACCTGTACGCCAAGGAACTTGCCCACCATGTTGTCGTAGCGGCCGCCGCCGGCCACAGCACCGCTGAACTGCGGGCAGGTCACCTCGAACACCATGCCGGTGTAGTAGCCCTGACCGCGCACCAGACTGGGGCAGTAGGCCACCTGATAGCGGCCGGCAGCCAGCGTGTTGGCGGTAGCCAGAACATACTTCAGGTCATCGGCAATGGCGGGGTCGGCGCAGCGGGCGGCTACGGCGTCCAGCGTCACGTCCCCGGCGGCGATGAAGTCGGCCAGTGCTTGGATGGCGCTTTCCGGCAGCTGCTTCTCGGTCAGCTCAGCCTTCACGCCCTCGGCACCGATCTTGTCCATCTTGTCAAAGGTGATGCAGACGGAATCCAGCGTGTCGGCAGCAAAGCCCATGCTCTCCAGCATCCCGCGCAGGATGCGGCGGTCGTTGATGTTGACGGTAAAGCCGGTAAAGCCGATGTTCAGCAAAGCGCGGGTGGTCACGTCGATCAGCTCCACCTCGGCGTTGGGGGAAGCGTCGCCCAGAATGTCGATATCGCACTGCACGAACTCCCGCAGACGGCCCTTCTGCGGGCGCTCAGCGCGGAACACCCGGTCGGTCTGGATCACCTTGAAGGGGTTGGGCAGCTTGTCCTTGTTGGCGGCGTAGTAGCGGCTCAGCGGCAGGGTGAGGTCGTAGCGCAGACCCATGTCGGACAGCTGCTTGGGGTCGCCGGTGTTCAGGGCAGCGGTCAGCTTATCACCGCGCTTGAGCACCTTGAAGATCAGGTTCAGGTTGTCGCCGCCCTCGGATTTGTCCAGATTTTCCATATCCTCCAGCATGGGGGTGGAGATCCGCTCAAAACCGGCAGAGCGGTAGGTCTCCAGAATCTTGCCCTGAATGTAATCGCGCAGGGTCTGTTCGGCGGGCAGCAGGTCCCGCATACCCTTCAAAGCCTGTGTTTTCATAATAGTAATTCCTCTCTATCTGTAAATTGTACCCGCCCTCGATGCCTGAAAAGGGGCGGGAGCGTTTTTTAACTCAGTACTTTACCATTATAAAGGATAATGCCGGATTGTCAATCCAAATGGGCACACTATCGCAAATTGCACAAATCTTTGAGGTGAAAGTATGAAGCAGCAGTTTGCAGCAAAACATCCGTGGACCATTCTGGCTGCGGGGGCAGCCATTCAGGTGCTTACCGGCTTACCGGCGGCTTGGGGCGTTTTTCAGCAGCCGGTCATGGAGGAATACGGCCTTTCGGAGCAGGGGGCGGGTTACGCCTTTGCCCTGCTTATTGCCGCCTTTGGGGTGGGGTGTGTGCTGGGCGGTTTTTTACAGGATAAAAAGGGCCCGCGCTGCGCAGCATTGTGGGGCACAGCCCTGCTCTGCGGCGGTTTTTTTGCAGCGGCCTTTCTGCCGGGCTGGGCAGGGTGGGGGTTCTTTCTGGCCTTCAGCATCCCGGCGGGGCTGGGCACAGCCTTTTTGTACCCCTCTATCCAGTCCTGCGCCCAAAAGTGGTACGCGGGGCGCAAGGGGCTGGCGACCGGGGTCATCGGCGGAGCGGTGGGACTTTCCGGCGCGTTCCTTACCCTGTTCGTTCGGGCGGCGCTGCGGGGATTTGGCCCGGTACAGGGCATCCGGGGCGCCTTTTGGGCACTGGGTGCGCTTACTTTGCCGGTGTGCCTTGCGGGCAGCGCGGTGCTCAGCGACCCGCCGCAGAAAAAACAGCAGCCAAGCGGCAAAAACACCCTCGACCTTTCTCCGGGGCAGATGCTGCGCACAAAGCAGTACTGGTTGTGTGCGGGCGCGGTATGCTTTTCCACTCCGGCGGTGCTGCTGTTCAGTCCCATCATCTTAAAGCTGGGCATGGAACGCGGGCTGGACGAGACTGCTGCGCTGTGGAGCATCGTACTGGGCAGCGTGGGCAGCGCTGCGGGACGGATGCTGATGCCCATGCTCAGCGACCACATCGGCCGCCGCGCCACCGACCTTGGGCTGTTTGCGGCTTCGCTTGGGCTGTCGGCGGCGTTCTGGGCGGCGCGGGGCTGGTGGGTGGTGGTGTGCTACGCTGGGCTCACCTTCTGCTACTCGGCGCTGGCTGCGGTGCTGCCCGCCCTTTCCACCGACCTGTTCGGCCTGCCCCACGCGGGGGTGAACTACGGCTTTCTGGCGCTGGGGCAGAGCGTGGGCAGTCTTGCGTTCCCCTTTGCAGCCAACTTGCTGGCGCTGGAGAACGGGCGGCACCTGCTTGCCATGGCCGGTGCGGCGGCGGGTTTTGCAGCCATCTGGGCGCTGCATCCGGTGCAGAAAGACCCGCGCTGAAACGCGCAAAAAGAAAAGGGTGCAAAAAGTTTGCCGGTGCTTACGGCAGAATTGACAAAAACTTGACGACTGATTTGTGTAAAGCGGTGGAAATGCCAGTTAGCTCTGCATGACCGTAAAAGCCGACTGTACTTTTTGCAGGAAATGACTTGCAAAATTCGTCCGTTTTCTCTATAATAAAATCATGCGTGGTAGTACCGGTGCAGGCGCTGAAAGAGAGCAGCGCACCCGGTTCGGATGCAAGCAGTATGGAGCAGCAGCTGTGCCGGCAGGGCGCGGCGGCGGTTTTGTGCTGCCAAAGCGACATTTGTCAAAAGGAGAGTATGATTATGACCTATTCGCAGCAAGTACAGAATATGTGCCCGATCACCAAAGGTCCTAAGCATGGTCCGGCTCCCATCCCCGAAGAGGGCGCATGGGTCAAGGCCTATGAGATCAAGGACATCAGCGGCTACACCCATGGTGTGGGCTGGTGTGCACCCCAGCAGGGCACCTGCAAGCTGTCCCTGAACATCAAGAACGGCGTCATCGAAGAGGCTCTGGTGGAGACCATCGGCTGCTCCGGCATGACCCACTCTGCTGCTATGGCAGGCGAGATCCTGCCCGGCAAGACCATTCTGGAAGCTCTGAACACCGACCTGGTGTGCGACGCTATCAACGTGGCTATGCGCGAGCTGTTCCTGCAGATTGTCTACGGCCGCAGCCAGACCGCTTTCTCTGAGGACGGTCTGCCCATCGGCGCAGGTCTGGACGACCTGGGCAAGGGTCTGCGCTCCATGACCGGCACCATCTTCTCCACCAAGGAGAAGGGCGTGCGCTATCTGGAGCTGACCGAGGGCTACATCAACAAGCTGGCAGTGGACGCTAACGATGAGGTCATCGGCTATCAGTTCGTTAAGCTGGGCAAGATGATGGAGGATATCCGTCACGGCAAGACCCCCAACGAGGCTTACGAGAAGAATGTGGGTACTTACGGCCGCTTCAGCAAGGAGCAGGGCGCTGTGAAGTACATCGACCCGCGTGAGGAATAAGAGAGGAGGAACAACTCAATGGCAACTTTTGAATCTATGGATCGCCGTATGCCTAAAATCGAGGCATGCCTGAAGGCTAACGGTCTGGAGTCTCTGGACGCTTGCAACGAGATGCTCCTCACCAAGGGCATCGACTGCGACAAGATCGTCCGCGGCGTGCAGCCCATCTGCTTTGATAACGCTGTCTGGGCTTACACTCTGGGCACTGCTATCGCTGTGAAGCGCGGCCTGACCGACGCTGCCGAGTGCGCAGCTGCTATCGGTGAGGGTCTGGAAGCTTTCACCATCCCCGGCTCTGTTGCTGAGCAGCGTCAGGTCGGTCTGGGTCACGGCAACCTGGGCGCTCGTCTGCTGAGCGAGGACACCACCTGCTTCGCTTTCCTGGCAGGCCACGAGTCCTTTGCTGCTGCTGAGGGTGCTATCGGCATCGCACGCACCGCAAACAAGGTCCGCAAGACCCCCCTGCGCGTCATCCTGAACGGCTTGGGCAAGGACGCAGCTTACATCATTTCCCGTATCAACGGCTTCACCTATGTGCAGACCGAGTACGATATCCCCACCCAGACCCTGACTGTGGTCAAGGAGATCCCCTTCTCCGAGGGTGAGCGTGCAGCCGTTAAGTGCTACGGCGCTAACGACGTTATGGAAGGCGTTGCCATCATGAAGAAGGAGGACGTGCAGTGCTCCATCACCGGTAACTCCACCAACCCCGTCCGCTTCCAGCATCTGGTTGCCGGCACCTACAAGAAGTGGGCTATCGAGAACGGCAAGAAGTACTTCTCCGTCGCTTCCGGCGGCGGCACCGGCCGTACCCTGCACCCCGATAACGTGGCTGCAGGCCCCGCAAGCTACGGCCTGACCGACTCTCTGGGCCGCGTGCACGGTGATGCTCAGTTCGCAGGCTCCTCTTCTGTGCCCGCACACGTTGAGATGATGGGTCTGATCGGCATGGGCAACAACCCCATGGTCGGCGCCACCGTTGCCTGCGCTGTTGCTGCAGCTCAGGCCAACGCCTAAGTCTTTCCTAAGTTTCAGCGAGGGGGAGCTGCTTTCCGAATGAGCAGCTTCCCCTTTTTTGCTGATAGATATCCGAACACAAGCAACCCAAAACAAGAAGGATGAAACAATGAAAAAGAATCAGATCCGCAAGAGCGTGGCTGCGCTGGCCATGGCGGCTGTTGTAAGCGTCAGCCTGTTGGGCTACGGCTGCGGCAGCAAGTCTGCCTCCTCCACCGCAGGCGTGTCCGGCGAGTTCACCGGTACAGCCAAGGGCATGGGCGGCGATGTTACCGTCACCCTGACCCTGACCGACGGCAAGATCACCGGCTGCACCGCCGAGGGCAAGGATGAGACCCCCGGCATCGGCACCATGGCTCTGGAGCAGCTGCCCGGCGCCATTGCCGAGAGCGGCAGCATTGCCGTGGACGGCGTGGCCACCGCAACCATCACCTCCGACGCCATCAAGGAGGCTGCTGCTGCCGCTCTGGTCGCAGCCGGCCTGAACGCTGATGACTACAAGACCGAGGTCAAGGCCGAGGAAAACAAGGCCGAGGACTCCACCATTGATGCAGACATTGCCATCGTGGGTGCAGGCGGTGCAGGCATGACTGCTGCCATCACTGCTGCTGCCGAGGGCAAGAGCGTGGTCATTCTGGAAAGCCAGCCCATGGTGGGCGGCAACTCCGTGCGCGCTACCGGCGGCATGAACGCCGGCAAGACCGTGTATCAGGATGAGAACGAGTTCGGCGAGTCCGCAGGCGTGGAAAAGACCCTGAAGACCGCTGCTGAAAAGTACGCCGACAACGCCACCATCACCGCTTTGGCAAAGACCGTCTCTGAGCAGTGGGCAGCTTATCAGGCAGACCCCAAGGGCTACTTCGACTCTGTGGAGCTGATGGAGCTGGACACCATGATCGGCGGCAAGGGCATCAACGACCCCGCTCTGGTGGAGACTCTGTGCTCTAACAGCGCTGACGCCATCGACTGGCTGGACGAGCACGGCATCACTCTGCACAGCGTTTCCAGCTTCGGCGGCGCATCCGTCAAGCGTATCCATCGCCCCGTGGATGCTGAGGGCAAGACCCTTTCTGTGGGCTCTTACATGATCCCCCTGCTGCAGGAGAACTGCGACAAGGCCGGCGTGCAGACCCTGCTGAACACCACCGCTACCGAGCTGCTGACCGATGCAAACGGCGCTGTTGTGGGCGTGAAGGCTACCGGTTCCACCGGCGAGACCATCACCGTGAATGCCAAGGCTGTGGTGCTGACCACCGGCGGCTTCGGCGCAAATCTGGACATGGTCACCGAGTACAAGCCCGAGCTGAAGGGCTTTATGACCACCAATGCCGCAGGCGCACAGGGTCAGGGCATTGAGATGGCTACCGCTGTGGGCGCTGACACTGTGGACATGGATCAGATCCAGATCCACCCCACCGTGGAGGCTAACACCGCTGCTCTGATCACCGAGGGTCTGCGCGGCGACGGCGCTGTGCTGATCAACGCCGAGGGCAAGCGCTTCATCGATGAAGTGGGCACCCGTGACGTGGTTTCTGCTGCCGAGATCGCTCAGACCGGCAGCT
The DNA here is from genome assembly GCF_023347355.1 of Faecalibacterium sp. IP-1-18. Taxonomy (NCBI): domain Bacteria; kingdom Bacillati; phylum Bacillota; class Clostridia; order Eubacteriales; family Oscillospiraceae; genus Faecalibacterium; species Faecalibacterium sp. IP-1-18. The sequence continues at coordinate 1,992,196 of NZ_CP094472.1, read as the reverse complement.
ACAGCTGGCTGGTGGTGGATCAGGCTATGGTCGATGCCTCCAGCGTCATTCAGGGCTACATCAAGAAGGGCTACACCGTGACCGGCCAGACCTACGAGGAACTGGCAAAGGCTATGGGCGTGGACGAGGCTGCTTTTGCCGAGACCATGAAGACTTGGAACGGCTACGTTGCCGCCAAGAACGACCCCGACTTTGGCCGCACCAGCTTTGCAAAGGCTCTGGATACTGCTCCCTACTATGCTATCAAGGTCACCGCAGGTGTGCACCACACCATGGGCGGCCTGAAGATCAACACCAACACCGAGGTGCTGAAGGCTGACGGCTCTGTGATCCCCGGCCTGTTCGCAGCAGGTGAGGTGACCGGCGGCGTGCACGGTGCAAACCGTCTGGGCGGCAACGCTGTGGCCGACTTTACCGTCTTTGGCCGCATTGCCGGTGCAGCTGCCAGCAAGTACGCTGCATGAGCATAAAGCAAAAAAATTCTGACACCGCCGCCCCCAAGGGCAGCGCGTGGAAGAAAAATGTGATCTTTGCACTGGTGGTGCTGGCACTGGCCGCAGGTATTTTTCTTGCGGTGCGGGCGCAGCACCCCGCCAAGGGCAGCGGCTTACAGGCCGTTGTGGATTTCGGTGACGGCGTTACCGAGACCCTGCCCCTTGCGCAGGATCATGATTACCTGTACGAGGTAGGGGACTACATCGTGCATCTGCAGGTGAAGGATGGTGCCATCGCGTTTTTGGACAGTCAGTGCCCGGACCATGTCTGTGAGCAATTCGGCTGGCTGGACAAGGACGGCGCATGGGCCGCCTGTGTGCCCGCAGGGGTGTATGTGGTGGTAGAGCCCATCACAGACGCAGGGTAAAAAAGAATAAATCAGCCGGGCCTTCGGGTCCGGCTGATTTTCTTTTTGAGGGAAAAACGGCAAAAGAACCCTCTCAGGCATCGCTGTGCGATGCCAACTCCCCCGAAGGGGGAGCTTTTTGGCGTGAGCCGATAGTTGCAGAGAATCTCCCCCATCTGAGATTCTGAAAAGCCTGCGGGCTTTTCAGAACCCTTTTTCACAGGAAGGAGAGCAGAGGAGAGGCAGTTTGAATCGTATTATATAAAGATAAGCAACTGCTCAGCGGCGCACAAAGAAAGCCATTCTTTGTTAAAAAAGTCTGAAACTTTGTGGAAATGCCGTGAAACGAAAATTGGACGCTTGTTTATCGGGGCAAAATGCGATACACTACAAATAAGAGTTTCTGACGGGTGCTTTTGCAAAAAGCACCTTGTCATAAAAGAACCTAGGAGGAACGGCAAGAATGATCTGGAACAAGTCTAAACAGCCCGCCGACCCGCAGCAGGACGCAGCGGCTGCACCCAAAAAAGGCGGTGCAGCAGCCTTTGCCCAAAAGAACTGGAAGTGGCTGGTGCCGGTGGCCATCGTGGTGCTGGCAGGCGGCTGGTGGCTGCTGAAGCCCAAGGGTGCAAAGCCCGCCAACGTGGATACTTCCTATACAGAAGCAGTGCCGGAGACCCGGGATGTCTCCAACACGCTCAGCGGCACTGGTACGCTGAAGCCTGCCAATACTTACAGCGTCAAATCGCTGGTGCCCGGCAAGGTGCTGACCGGCGGCTTTGAGGAGGGCGATATCGTGGAGGAGGGCACTGTGCTCTACACGGTGGATTCCTCCGATGCAACCACCAAGGTGGAGCAGGCAGCCATCACCCTGCAGCAGGCGCAGCGCAGCTACGACAAGACCGCCGACCATCAGTATGTGCGTGCCGAGGTGGCGGGCGTCGTCAGCAGCCTGAAGGTGAACAAGGGCGATGAGGTAAAGAGCGGTCAGGAGGTGGCCGTGGTGCGGGACAGCTCCAAGATGAATCTGGTGCTGGAGTTCCCGGCTGCGGATGCTGCTAACTTCTCGGCGGGGCAGACCGCCCAGGTGACGCTGGACGGTACTTTTGAGGTGCTGCCCGGCACTATTACCGCTGTGACCGGCACCGATGCCCTGAGCACGGGCAACCTGCTCACCCGCACTGTGACCCTCTCGGTGTCCAATGCGGGTGGTCTGACCACGGCACAGGCTGCAACGGCTACTATCAACGGGGTGAGCTCCATTGCAGCAGCCAACTTCCAGTATCAGGCCGAGCGTACCCTGACTGCGCTGGCTTCCGGTACCGTCACCGCCATCAATGTGCGGGAGGGCGGCAGCGTGAACAAGGACGATATCATCCTGACCCTCAGCGGTGAGGAACTGACAGAGTCCATCCAGTCTGCCTCCGAGACCCTGCGCGGCGCGGAACTGTCCATGCAAAATATGCAGGACGCCATGGATAACTACACCATCACCTCGCCCATCAGCGGCACCATCATCGAGAAAAATGCCAAGGTGGGCGATGCCCTGAGCACCGGCAGCGACCTGTGCACCATCTACGACCTGAGTTATCTGGAAATGACCATCAACGTGGACGAGCTGCAGGTCAGCAGCCTGAAGGTGGGGCAGTCCGTACAGGTGACCGCAGATGCCGTGAAGGATAAGACCTACGAGGGCTTGGTCACCCGTGTGTCCATGAAGGGTGATACCAGCGGCGGTACCACCACCTACCCGGTGACCGTGCGCATTGACGAGACCGATGGTCTGCGCCCGGGCATGAATGCCAACGCCGAGATCGTGGTGGCGCAGGCGAAAAATGCGCTCACCGTGCCCAATGCCGCCATTGTGCGGGGCGGTTATGTGCTGGTGCGGCAGGATTCTCCCAGCGCCGTGAACGCCGATGATTCCATGAGCGCACCGGAGGGCTATGTGTATGTCAAGGTCAAGACCGGTGTCAGCGACGACAACTATACGCAGGTGACCAGCGGCCTGTCCGAGAGTGATACCATCGCCTACGACCCCAGCTCCGTGAGCAGCGACAGCTACTATGACGACGGCGGCTATGACGATATGGACGGCGAAGTGATCGGCGGCGCCGGAAACAATGCAGACCTTGCCGAGGGCGGCGAGGAGACGCTGCCGGAGGAGACGGAAAACGGTGAAGCCCCCGCAGCGGACGCTGAAGAGCCCGCAGAGGGCATCGACCCCGCCGAGGCCGGCGCAGTCGTGGTGGATTGACGCAGGAGGGATGAATGAGCGCTCTGATCGAGTTTGATGAAGTCTGCAAATATTACCAGATGGGCGATACCACGGTAAAGGCTGCCGACCACATCACCATGAAAATCGAAAAAGGCGAGTTCGTGGCCATCGTGGGTCAGTCCGGTTCGGGCAAATCCACCTGCATGAACATCATCGGCTGTCTGGATGTGCCTACCTACGGCACCTACCGGCTCAATGGCCGGGATGTGGGCAAGATGAACCGCAACGAGCTGGCCGCTGTCCGCAACGAGATGCTGGGCTTTATCTTCCAGCAATACAATTTGCTGCCCAGGCTGAACCTGATGGAAAACGTGGAGGTGCCGCTGGTGTATGCGGGCATCTCCCGCGCCGAGCGCCACATCCGCGCCCGGGAGGTGCTGGAGCAGGTGGGGCTTGGCGACAAGCTGAAAAACCGCCCCAACCAGCTTTCCGGCGGCCAGCAGCAGCGCGTGTCCATTGCGCGGGCACTGGTGCGCAACCCGCCGGTCATTCTGGCGGACGAGCCCACCGGCGCGCTGGACTCCCATACCGGCCGCGAGGTGCTGGGGCTTTTGCAGCAGCTGCACAAGCAGGGACACACCGTAGTGCTGATCACCCACGACAATTCCATTGCCGTGCAGGCCGACCGCATCATCCGGCTGGAGGACGGTCAGGTGGTGTATGACGGCGACTCCCACGCACCGGAGGCCATGGTGCAGCCCACCCTGCTGCCCGAAACGCCGGAAAAGGAGGAACAGGCATGATCTTTGAAACCTTCCGGCAGGCCATCCAGAACGTGTGGAGCAACAAGCTGCGCACCTTTCTGACCATGCTGGGCATCATCATCGGCGTGATGGCGGTCATCGTCATCGTGGGTCTGGGCAACGGCATGACCAAGAGCATGCGGGACAGCTTTTCCGCACTGGGCACCAACACCCTCAGCATTCAGGTGTGGGGCTACGGCTCCCGCTCCGTGTCGGTGGAGGAGATGTATGATATCTGCCAGCGGCATTCCGACCTGATCAAGGCGGTGTCGCCGCAGGTCAACTTCAGCGGCAAAGCCAGCGGTACGCTGAAGATCGGTACCACCAGCTACCGCTGGTCCAACATGAGCGGTGTGGACGAAAACTTTACCGAAATGAAGAATTACCAGATCGTTCAGGGGCGCGGCCTGCAATACATGGATATGCAGGACAACAAGCAGGTCTGCGTCATCGGCGATTACCTCAACCGCGTAGCCTTTGGCGGCAACGGTGTGGGGCAGACGCTCAAGATCGGTGCCAACAAGTTCCGCGTCGTAGGTGTGCTGTCTGCCAAAGTCAGCGACCCCACTATGCAGCAGGGCAGCGATGACGATTGCGTTTACCTGCCCTACACCACCGTGATGCGGCTTTCCAGCCAAAGCATGGTGGACTGCTACACCGCCATGATGGCCGACGAAAGCCTTGCCAACGAGGCCAAGAGCACGATGGAAGAGGAATTGATGTCGATCCTCAAGACCGAAAACGGCTACTATGTGTACAGCGCCAGCGAGTGGCTGGAGGAAATGAACAAGATGATCAACATGGTCATCGTGATACTTACCGGCATTGCCAGCATCTCGCTGCTGGTGGGCGGCATCGGCATTATGAACATCATGCTGGTGTCTGTGACCGAGCGCACCCGCGAGATCGGCATCCGCAAGGCGCTGGGCGCAAAGGAGCGCACCATTCTGGCGCAGTTTGTGGTGGAAGCAGCCACTACCTCGGCGCTGGGCGGCGTTTTAGGCATTGCGCTGGGCTATGCGGTGTCCATGGCGGCAAACAAGGTGCTGCCCATGTTCATGACCGATACCACTGTTACGGTAAGCCCCTCCTTCAACTCCATTGTGGTGGCCTTTGGCATCTCGGTGGGCATCGGCGTGCTGTTCGGCTATCTGCCGGCGCGGCGCGCAGCCCGGCTGAACCCCATTGAAGCATTGCGCTACGATTGATCGCGGCGGCGTGATAAACAAAGAACAAGAGGTACGACCAATGAAAAAACGGATTCTCGCATTTCTGCTGGCGGTCAGCATTGCGGTGTCGGTGCTGGTGCTGCCGGTCTCGGCGGCCAGCATCAACAACACGGCCCTGCAGACGGCTATTACTCTGGGCGCTGTGCCCACCGGTCAGGAGCTTAGCGCCAACATTACCCGCGGCGCTTTTGCCAAAATGCTGGTGTCCTTTTCCACCTACCGGGAGAGCGTAGGCGCACAGGGCACGGTGGGCACTTTGTACCGGGATGTGCCCGGCAGCTCCCAGTGGGCACCCTACATCCGCATTGCGGTGCAGCAGGGCTGGATGAACGGTTACACCGACGGCTCCTTCCGCCCGGACAACACCGTCACGCTGGAGGAAGCCTGTGCGGCGGTGCTGAAGCTGCTGAGCTATAAGACCACCGACATGACCGGCTCCTTCCCGCAGGCACAGCTGAACAAGGCGCAGCAGATCGGTCTGCGGGATCAGCTGACCTGCACGCAGGGACAGGCCATGACCTACGAGCAGAGCACCCTGCTGCTGTACAACGCCCTGCGCGCCAACACCGCCAGCGGCAGCGCTTACGGCAGCTCGCTGGGCTTTACGGTGTCCAACGGTCAGGTGGATACCTCTTCGGTGCTGCTCAAGAGCCGCAAGGGTCCCTTTGTAGCAGAAGAGGGCACCCAGCTGCCCTTTACGCCGGTGAGCGTCTACCGCAACGATAAGGCCTCTGCTTCGGCAGAGCTGAACAAGTACGACGTGTACTATTACAGCGAGAGCCTGCAGACGGTGTGGATCTACACCCGCCGCGCCGCAGGCCGCATCACGGCAGTATCGCCCAGCGCCAGCGCGCCTACCGCGCTGACCGTGGCGGGCAGCAATTACACGCTGGGCAGCTCTGCCGTGGCGTCCAAGATCTCCTCCCTGAACGGCGGCGGCGTGGGCGAAGTGGTCACCCTGCTGCTGGGCATGGACAACGAGGTAGCCGATGTGATCACCGGCGAGGAAGCCGACAGCGTGTTCTATGGCGTGGTGCAGACCGCTACCCGCAGCCTTGTAGAGGATAACGGCGCAGACGTGCTGCAAAAGATCTCGGTGATGTGCACCGACGGCATTACCCGCACTGTGAATATCGACAAAAGCCTGAACTACCCCACCGGCTGGCTGGTGGAGATCAGCGTGACCCCCGAAGGGGAACAGGTGACCGCCATCGAGTCCAAATCGGTCAGCGGCACCATCAACGACACCGCCACCGCGCTGGGGGACTATACTCTGGCCGATGACGTACAAATTCTGGATACGACATCGGAGGGGTTGGCTGGGACGGTTCGTCCCAGCCGAATAGCGGGGACAAAGCTGAACACGCTGGCTGTGCGTTACTATACGCTGAATGAGCAGGGACAGATCGACCGCCTGATCCTGAACGATGTCACCGGCGATCTGTGGAAATACGGCGTGCTGGACGATGTGAAGAATCTGGCCTTCAACGCCAGTTCCATTCTGGGCACCCTGACCGGCAGTGGCTCCTCTGGCTCGGGGGATAGCTCTTCCGGGAACGGTTCTTCCGGCTCCGGCAGTGGTTCCACCGGGGACGGCTCCTCCGGTTCCGGCTCTACCGGCGGCACCACCACCACCACCGTGGTGGACGATCTGCGCAGTGTGCTGGTGCCCACCACTAGCGAGATCCTGTGGGGCGTGATCGACGGCTCGCTGCTGAGCACGGTCTGGAACCGCATCACCAGCAGTTCCGGCTCGCTGCTGAGCATCGGTCTCAAGCAGCTGGCCAACATTACCGGCCAGCCTATGAGCACCATCCTCAATTTTGTGGGCGGCGGCGCTACCTACATCTGCTACGTCAACGGCAGTCAGGCCAGCTTTTCCACCTCCATCAAGTATCCGGTGCTGGCGGGCGGTTTGGCAGTGCGGCAAAACGTGAACGGCACGGTAAAGGCCATGATCCAGCTGATGCCCATGAAGATCGATCAGGTGGGTGCAGCCTCGGTGATGAGCAACGGCACCCGCTACGAGACGGCTGACGATATGCAGGTGTACCTATGGTACAAGGGGCAGTATTACGCCACCAAGCTCTCTGAGGTGAACTCTGAGGGCTACTACCTGACCGGCTGGTACGATAACTTTGGCTGCGCAGCAGGCAAGCGCGTGCGGGTGATCGTGGCGGTCAAAAAGGACTGATGGACTACTATGACCCCCGGCGCAGGGCGCTGCGGGCGGTACGGCAGCTGCTCTACCCGCGCGAGTGCCCCTTCTGCGGCCGGGTGCTGGGGGATGTACGAGATTGCCCGGACTGTGCAGTGCAGCTGGAAACGCTGCGTCGCAAGCCGGGCATCCGGCTGGACCCGGCGCAGCACTATATCAGCAATCTGGCCGGTGCGGCTGCGCCCTACCGTTACAGCGGCTGTGTGCGGCGCGGCATCCTGAACGCAAAGTATCAGGGCAAGCCGTGGCGGGCTGTGGAGATGGGCAACCGTCTGGTACAGCTGGCCTTTGGCGGTGAACTGACCGTGCAGTACGGCGAGCTGCTCCCGCAGCCGGTGCCGTGGGCGGCCATCGGGTACGACCTGATCGTACCGGTGCCGGCCTCCGGTAAAAGGCGCGGCTACAATGTGCCGGAACTGATGGCGCTGCCGCTGGCCAAGGCTATGGAGGTGCCGTTGGCACCGCAGGCACTGGAGCGCACCCGCGCCAAACGGCATCAGGCCGGTCTGCCGCTGGAACAGCGCATAGCCAACGTGGCAGGTGCTTTCCGGGCGGCACAGCCGCAGCAGCTGGAGGGCAAGCGCATCCTGTTGGTGGATGACGTCATCACCACCGGCACAACAGCTGCCGCCTGCGCGCAGGCACTGCTTCACGCCGGGGCAGACAGCGTATTCGCGCTGGCCTTTGCCACGGTGGAGTTTGGCGCACCGCCGGACGACACCACCCCCATCCATGAGGACGATGAGGAAGATGTGTATCGCGATTTTTGAAAATAACGCTCTTTCGCGCATCCTTTTGGCGGGCAAAAGCCGGGACAGTAAAATGTAAAAACTGCATCAGAAATTTGGAAAAAGCGCTTGACAAAACGGACAAAGTCGGGTATACTAATCAAGCTGTGAGCGGCAAAAGCAAACAGATATCCGGGTGTAGCGCAGTTTTGGTAGCGCGCTTGAATGGGGTTCAAGAGGCCGTGAGTTCGATTCTCGCCACTCGGACCATAAGTCCAACGATTTCACGTTAGAAATCGTTGGACTTTTTTGTTTATAGGCTGGCCTCATTTGGCTTTGACCACAATTTTGACCACAATGCCAAAGATTTTATCTGGTCAATCGCAGGGGCAAGTGGGCTTTTTTGACGCAACATCATCTGCTGCGATATGCGAGCCAGCGTTGATGCCAACGATTTGAAAAGCTGGCTCGCGATAATTCGTGCCGTTCCGTCCAATTTTCAGGCCGAAAACGCCTCGCTGAACAACTGGACCGCACTCTGCCGAATGGATTCCTGAACATGGAGATCATGCTCAGTCATCTCGGTATCGGCATGGCCTACGATGCTCTGGATGGTCTGGATATCCACGCCCAACGCCTGCATCGGCGATACAATTCTTTTTGTTTAATGGGCCTGTTTGACGGAGCATACAATCAAATTGTCGGGTTTTGGGCAATACTGTCGATTGCGTCAAACAATTTTTCCCCCCAAAAAAATTGGATTTTGGAGTGTTTTTCATTGACCGATTGCGGAATTAGCTGTAAAATCTAAAAAAGAATAGTGGCTGTAGAGTGGGGTACTCTACGATCTGCTCGATCTTTAAGTATTATGATAAGGATTACGCCAATGCGGTGCTGGAACTGCAGGCGGCCGTCCGGTTACAGGGAGCAGGTACTGAAAGCTATCGGGGGTCTTGCTATTGCACTTGCCAATGATGGAAAGCTGGAAGAGGCACAGCAGGAGCTGGATACATTGCAGAAAAAAGGCGCTTCCTTCGGTGACTGTGATCTGGTTGCGGCAGAGATTCTGTCCTTGCAAAAGAACTATGATCAGGCGCTTGCGCTTTACATAAAAGTGTTCAATGAGGTGGAGGACCCGCAGCTCCTGAGCCATGCTTACCTGTCAGCCGCAAATGCAGCGCTGAATCAGGACGATATGGAAAAGGCTGTGCGCATTCTGAAACAGGGATGCCAGAACCTTCCGGAAGGTCAGGCTGTGCTTCAAAAGGAGATGCTTGCGGATCTTATGATGCAGCAGGCAGCATCTGACAAAGAAAATGCAGAAGAATACTATGCTGAAGCGCAGCAACTGCTGGAGGAACTGGTGGACAGCGGCTACGATACTATTGCCACCCGGTTGAATCTGGCAACTGTACTGCAGGCATTGGATCAGTACAGTGAAGCTGAAAAGGTTTTGAAAGATCTGCAGGAGCAGTATCCATCGGATTATCGTTTTGATATGCAGATGGCCTATCTTCTGATCGACCAGCTCCGCACCAGCGGATGGCTCAAATAAGGAGGGAATACCTGCGTCTACCGGACAGATCTTTTTTGTGGTTGGAATCGTTGGCATGATCGTTTCGGCTGTTGCGGCAGTCGTTTCAGCATGGATCCTGCGCAGCAGGAAAAAAAGCTGAAGGAACAGATCTGGAACGAGTATCAATAAAAATCAATCGATTAAGGGGTATGAAAAAATGCTGAAAAAACTTAGTGTAACGGCTGTTATTCTTGCAATGTCGGCCATGCTTCTGGTGCCGACTGCATACGCGGTGCAGTCAGTAGACGCACCGGCACAGGTGGCTTTGTGACGATTGACGGCAAGCTGTATCATGTTTCGAAGAATGGCTATGCCATCGATCGGTACGCCAAGGGTTTGCACGAGATCGACGGAGGAATGTACTATGTCAAAGAGGATGGCTCGTTCCTGACGAACAGCGCGGTAGAATACCTTACTTTTGATGCGAATGGCCGCTATACCTCTGGCAATGCAACGCTGGACAGCTATGTGGATCAGGCACTGGCTGCGTGCACAAACTCTGGCATGACGAAGGCGCAAAAGCTGCGCGCCGCCTATTTGTATGTCCGGGATCACGGCGCATACCTTGCCCGTCCGCATCAGGCAAGAGGCACAACGGCTTGGGCAGAAGAGAGCGCTTTGTTCATGTTTGAACACAAAAAGGGCAACTGCTACTGCTTTGCAGGCCAGTTCCTTTATATGGCCCGGCGGCTGGGCTACAATGCCTATGTAGTGTCTGGCGGTGTGGGCCGCAAGGACTCGGACCATGCATGGGTCATGATCTGCGAGAACGGAGTTCCCTATATCTATGATGTGGAACTGGAGTGGGGCTATCGTGCCGGCAGATACGGCCATGCAGAATATAATATGTATAAAATGCCGCTGAATAAAACGGTGTTCAGCTACCAGTTTCCGTGATTGCTGAGGTAGCCGAAAAATGGTTTTTAGTTCCGTAATTTTCTTGTTTCTGTTTTTGCCCATCGTGCTGGGATGCTATTATCTTTTGCCCGGGCGGGAAGCAAAAAATCTCTGGCTCGTCGCAGCCAGTCTGCTGTTCTATGCCTTCAGCGGGCTGTGGTATGTTCTGCTGCTGTTGTTCTCTGTGTTCTGCAATTATCTGGCCGGTCTGTTCGTCTCCGGGCGAAAGAGCGTGCTCTATGCCGCTGTGGCCGTTAATCTGGGAATCTTGGGTATTTTCAAGTATCTGACTTTTCTGGTACAGACAGTAGACCGGCTGCCGGGCGTGACGATCCCGGTGCCTTCCATCGTTCTGCCGGTGGGTATCTTGTTCTTCACCTTTCAAGGGCTGAGTTATGTGATCGATGTATACCGGAATGAACGCCTGAAGAGCACTCATTTCCGGGATGTACTGCTGTACATTGCTCTGTTTCCACAGTTGGTGGCAGGACCGATCATCCGCTATGAGGACGTGGCAGATGAGATACATAGCCGCCGAAATACGCTGGAGCAGCTGGCAAAAGGCCTGCGCCGGTTTATTGTGGGCCTGAGCAAGAAGCTGCTGATCGCCGATATCTGCGGCAATGTTGTAGCACTGATCTACAACGCCGACCGCTCTGTGCTGGACAGCCGGACGGCTTGGCTGGCCGCGGTGTGCTATCTGATGCAGATCTATTTCGACTTCAGCGGATACAGCGATATGGCCATCGGCCTGGGCTTGTGCTTTGGGTTCCACTTCAAGGAAAACTTTAACTATCCGTACATCTCGGCCAGTATTCAGGAATTCTGGCGCAGATGGCATATCTCCCTTTCCACCTGGTTCCGGGAATACCTGTATATCCCATTGGGCGGCAACCGGAAGGGCAAGGCAAAGACTTACTGGAACAAGCTGATCGTGTTTTTCTGCACGGGGCTGTGGCATGGTGCAAACTGGACCTTTATCGTCTGGGGCCTATGGCATGGCTTCTTTATCGTGGCAGAGGACGCCGTTAAAAAGCTGTTCGGACTGGAAAAACATGGCAAAGGCGGGCGGAACCCTGCGTGTGCGGTGCTGAAACATTTGTACACCCTGCTTGTGGTGCTGGTTGGCTTTGTGATCTTCCGTGCAGACAACATGGGGCAGGCCTTCTCAATGATAGGAGCCATGTTTTCCGGGGGCTCTGCCTCTGCGCAGACAGGGCTGCTGCTGGCGCAGTGTCTGACCCCGCTGACCCTGTTTGCACTGGCGGTTGGCCTTGTGGGCAGTACGCCGGTTTTGCCGCTGGTCTGCCGTAAAGCAGAGCAGCAGACCGGAAGCGTGTATGCATGCCTTCAGGCACTGAGTTATGCAGGGGCGCTGGCGCTTTTGCTGGTGGATATCCTGCATCTGTCGGCTGCATCCTATGTGCCTTTTATCTATTTCCAGTTCTGAGGTGGAAAAATGCAAGTGAAAAAATTAGGATATATCCTGTTTGTGGGGGTCATTGCCACAATTTGCATTTTGCCTGTGGCTGTGATGCCTTGGCAGACGGAAAAAGCGGTGGGCAATGAGCAGCTTGCATCCTTTCCTGAATTACGGAAAGAGGATGGCAGCTTCAATACCGGTATCCTGAATGAGTTTTCGGATTATTTTGCGGATCATTTCGGGCTCCGTCATGAGATGATCACCTTGAACGATCAGCTTACCGGAACCGTGCTCAAAACGCTGGACAGCAGCAGTGTGCTGTTGGGAAAAGACGATTGGCTGTTCTATAAAAGCACCCTTGCGGACTATACCGGCGCAGAACCCTTTACAGCCCGGCAGAGTTATGCGGCCGCTCATGTACTGGGTCTGATGCAGGAATACTGCGAAGAGAACGGCATTGGGTTCTGCTTTACCATCGCACCCAATAAAAATTCCCTGTATGGCGGTCAGATGCCGACACGGTATACGGCAGCCTCCGTACGGAACGCCCAACTGCTTCAGCAGCAGATGGAACAGCAGAATGTCCGGTATGTGGATCTGTTCAAAACACTGTCTGACCACGAAGAGCAGCTGTATTACCGTCGGGACAGCCACTGGAATATGCGGGGCGCACAGCTGGCAGCACAGACTTTGCTGAAAGAACTGAAAGGCTCTGAAGCGGAGTTTGATTCCTGCATCAATGGAAAAACATCCCCGCATACCGGCGATCTGTATGAGATGGTGTACCCTGCCGGAAACGAGACGGAACAGGATACGGCATACGACTTTACCTATCAGTATGACGAAAAATTCCACTCGGCAGATGATATCACGATCCACACGGAAAATTCGGCGGCAGACGAAAGCATTTTTGTATACCGCGATTCCTTTGGCATCAATCTGCATCCTTTTCTGGCACAGAGCTACGGCAATGCCTGTTTCTCCCGGAATATGCCCTACCTTTTGACGGCTGTTACAGAAGAGCATCCCGATGTGCTGCTGGTGGAACTGGTGGAACGCAACCTGAACTGGCTGCTGGAACGCGCCCCGGAAATGCCTGCTCCGGAACGCACGGCAGTCCCGGCAGCAGATACCGGTACAAGTGCGAAGGCACAACGGAAGGACAGCCGAATGGAGGAAACTTTCTGCCTGACAGGCGATCTGAGCGGGCAGCGTGTGGATGACGACTCTCCGATCTACATTCTGGCAGAGACCGGAACCTACGAAGCCTCCCCCTGCGGAGAGGGAACACAGCCGTTTACGGCGTATCTTCCGCAGAATGTGCGGGAGCAGCAACTAAAAGCAGCATTTCTGTCGGACGGTGAATGGGTCTTCTGCGCCTTGGCCGACTGACTGAAAGAATAGAAAGAAGGAACAAACAAAATGAATGTAAACTATAAGATGATGGGTGTAGTGCTCTGCGGTGCGATGCTTCTGGCATCGGGATGCGGGGCAAAAGCAGAAACGACCGCTTCCTCGGCTGTGGAATCCGAATCGGTTTCCGTTGTGGCATTGGAGGCTGCTTCGTCGGAGGCTGTGCCGGAAAGCGAGGCTGTCTCGGAGGCAGTTTCTGAAGCTTCTTCTGCGGTAAGCGAGGCGGCATCGGAGAAACCGGCCGAATCCAAGGCAGAGTCGAAGGCCGAATCCAAGGCCGAATCCAAGGCCGAGACTGCGGCAAAATCTAAGCCTGCAAAGCAGGAGACGGCTGCTTCCTCCAAAGAAGAAAAGACGGAGCCTGTGGAAAGCAAGCCCGTTACAGAAACTGCTCCGGCAGAAACTGCCAGCCTGGAAACTGCCCTGAAGTATGTGGGCAAAGACGTTTCCAAGCTGTATGCCGCTATTGGCAAGCCGAACAGTTCGGAGTATGCTTCCAGCTGCATCGGTGATGGCGAGGATGGCCTGCTGTATTACAACGGCTTTACTGTGACGACCTACCGTGAAAACGGTAAAGAGACGGTACAGGACGCCTATTAAACATGAAATTCGGCCTCTGGCATTCCACCGGGGGCTGAATCTTTATATGGGAAGATGAGAATGAAACGCCAGAAGATCAAACGATATCGGTTTAGCGTGACGCAGAATACGCGCAGAAGAAGGGCGGCAACGCCGCTGAAAGCCGTCGGTGTAGTACTGGTGTGCCTGTGTCTGCTCACAGGGGCCGCTTTTGGAGTTTACAATGTGATCCAGAGTAAGACTACGGGGTGGCACGGCGAAGGACTGCATCGCTACTATATCTCGCCGACTACCGGCACCCGTGCGCAGGGGCTGTATGAGATCAACTATAAGCTCTACTATTTTGGCAGCAACAACTTTTTGAAGGTCGGCTGGATTGAAGAGAACGGCTATGTCGGCTATGCCAACGCAGATGGAGAGCTCACCCAGGGCGAAGCGAAGATAGACGGAAAATACTACTATTTCCAACCGGAGACCGGACAGTTGTACACCGGCTGGATCATGCTGGACGGAGTGCAGTACTGCTTTGACGAAACCGGACATCCGCGCACCGGTACTTATCAGGAGGACGGAAAGGTCTGGGAACTGGATAGCGATGGACGGGTCAAAAACCGACTGAACGGTTGGAAAAAAACGGACGGCGTCCTGAAATACTACGACAACAGCGGCGCACCGGCACAGGGCTGGACAGAGATCGATGGAAAGGATTATTTCTTTGTGGACGGTGTCAGTCAGGCCGGCTGGGTTGAAACGGATGCGGGCACGCGCTATTTGGACGGCAACGGAAATCAGATGACCGGGTGGTGTGTGATCGATGGCCAGCCCTATGCTTTTGGGACAAATGGAGAACCGAAGCAGGGATGGGATCATTCCCATGAAAAAAGCTACTATTTTATCAACGGCGTCAGTCAGTCGGGCACATTCGGGGAGGGCGCACTTAGCAGCAACCTGAACGGCAGCGGCAGTGTTCAGCCGGTTGGGGATCAGGCACCGGAGGACGATCTTGCAAAGGATGCAGAGGGCGAACCGCCGGAGGAAGAACTGCTGGAAGCGCAGCCGACACAGACCGAAACAACGGAAGCGGGGCAGACTGCCCCGGCGGCACAACAGCCGACGCAGTCGCCGGAGGGATCGGCGGCAGAGCAGGAGACCGCATTGAAGGCACCGACAGCGCCGGAAACTCCGGCACAGGAACAGCAGGAAGAAGGGACGGAAAATACATGAAAACAACAAGACGTGATTTTCTGTGCCTTTCGGCCATGGCATGCGCATGGCTTCTGACGGGCTGCCAGAACCCCACAGTGGAAGAGCGGGCTGTCAGCTGGCAGCAGCAGGAAGTCAGTGATCCGGTCTCTGAAACCGGACCGATGTGGAATGCAGCACTGGACGACAATGCGGTTCTGCGGGATGGTATCCGCGTTCCCCAGAACTTCGAACTGCCGTTGGAAGGTTCAACAGGCTTTGCAGGGGCGGCTGTGATGCTGCTGTACGAGAGACCGGATGGGGCCAGTACGGTACTGCGCAGACTTGCAGCGGGAGATATGTTTTATATCCGGCAGGAGTCTGGCGCATATTGGCAGGTCTGCCTGCTGGACGGCACCGTGGGCTGGTTGGAAAATGAACTGTGTATGATCAATCTGCCCGATGTTCTGCCTTCCATCGTATACGAAAACCCCAATGCCAAGGCATCGATCTTTAAAACCTGCGGAAAGGATATTGAAGGCATTACGGGACAGAAACTGTATGACGGCCTGTTCTACAACCAGCGCCTTGGGCGGGATGAGTATCTAATGCCTATCAATTACGCTATGGCAAAAAAGGTTGGTGCAGCGCAGAAAAATGCTTTGAAGGAGGGCGATTGCCTGAAGATCATAGAGACATTCCGACCCTATGAGGTGCAGATGCTGGTAAAGGATGCGGTGTACGCCAAGGCAAGGATGGACAAGGAACTGATGACGGCGCTGAACAAGGGCGCGTGGAATATCGGCTGGTTTATTGCAACGTCTCTTTCCAACCATCAGCGCGGTGTGGCAATGGACACGACCCTGCTGCGCATCACTGAGCAGACAGAGCACAGCATGGCGGGGTGTCCCTTTGTACAGGTGACCGGTGAGGAATACGCCATGCCCTCTGCCATGCACGAGCTGAGCAGTGCGGCGGCCTGCTTTACCGGCCCGGTAACTTCTAATTCGGCCACCGCATGGAAGCGGGCCACTGCATCGGCATCCATGACAGACGGTGCGCGGCGGCTGCAGGGGTACTGTACCAATGCAGGCATGACACCGCTGGCCTCGGAGTGGTGGCACTTTAACGATCTGGATGCACAGAATAAGGTGCGCATGACCTCTGGAAACGGAAAATTCTGGCTGGACGGCTGTGTCAGCTGGAAAATGTTTGAAGCATAACTTTGGGGTTGCGCTTTGGAGGAATACAAAATGTAGCAACTGAAAAAAGCAAAAAAGCGGTTACGGCAGCGGATAAGATCGAGTTGGGACGGAAATACCTGACCGAGCTGAACTACACCGAGGCTGTGGCGTCTTTTACGGAAGCTATCGGCCTTGACCCGGAACATATTCCGGCATACATGGGCCGTGCCGAGGTGAATGAACTGACGACTGCCAACGAGACCGCATGGGCAGACGTGAGCGAAGCCGAGAACGGCGCAGTCACCGCCGAAGCCCTGACTGCCGCCGCCCCCACTGCGGAAGAGATCGGTGCGGTATCCCTGAGCAAGCTCTATGTCTACTATGGCAGCCACGAAAACCGCAACCGTGAAGGCGAGGGCGTGTGGCTCGTCCTGAACCCCGGCAAAAAAGACCTGACCGCGTAAAGCCCTGCATCACTCGGAAATTGCGCAGCAGGTCATTCGGATCGAGAATGGGCAAACTCTGTTAGGAGGACTGTATTATGAATACCACATTGCGGCGGGATGCGGATGAGATCATCTGTTCCAGCATTCAGGCGGTTCTGCCGGATAAAGCCGTGTGCCGCGCGCTGGAGGACTTTCAGCCCGGAGGCGGCAGAGTGCTGCTGGTGGCGGCAGGCAAGGCCGCTTGGCAGATGGCATACGCCGCCGTGCAGACACTGGGGCGCGTGGACGGCGGCGTGGTGGTGACCAAGTACGGCCATGTAAAAGGCAGAATCCCCGGTGTAAATTGTTATGAGGCAGGTCATCCCGTACCGGATGCCAACGGCTTTGCAGCCACCGAAAAAGCTTTGGCGCTGGTACAGGGGCTGACCGCAGAGGACACGGTGCTGTTTTTGCTTTCCGGCGGCGGCAGCGCCCTGTTTGAAAAGCCGCTTGTCCCCGGCGGGGAATTGCAGGACATCACCAATCAGCTCCTTGCCAGCGGAGCCGATATCGTGGAGATGAATACCATCCGCAAGCGGCTGTCCGGAGTCAAGGGCGGGCGGTTCGCGCAGCACTGCGTGCCTGCAAGGGTGTTCAGCATCGTGCTCAGCGATATTCTGGGTGACCCGCTGGATATGATCGCCAGTGGCCCGGCGGTGCCGGATTCCTCCACCTGTGCACAAGCGCTTGCCATTGCGGAGAAATACCACCTGAACCTGTCGGAACAGGCGAAGGCGCTGCTGGCACAGGAAACGCCGAAAGCCCTTGACAACGTGACCACTCATATCACCGGCAGCGTCCGAGAGCTGTGCACTGCTGCCGCTAAAGCCTGCCGGGAGCTGGGATATGAGCCCATCCTCCTCACCGACCGGCTCTGTTGCGAAGCCAAGGAGGCAGGCAGCTTTCTGAGTGCCATCGCCCGCACCCATGCGGGGCAGGGGAAAAAGCTGGCCTTTATCGCGGGCGGGGAAACCGTGGTGCACCTGACCGGCAAAGGGCTGGGCGGACGCAATCAGGAACTGGCGCTGGCCGCAGCCCCGGCGCTGGCGGGACAGAACGCCGCAGTGTTCTCCGTGGGCAGTGACGGCACCGACGGCCCCACCGATGCCGCCGGCGGCTATGTGGACGGCGACACCGCCGCAGCACTGGCAGCAGCGGGTCGGAACGTGTTCGACACCCTGCAAAACAACGATGCCTACCACGCCTTGCAGGCGGTGGAGGGGCTTATTATCACAGGCGCTACTGGTACCAACGTCAATGATGTTGCCGTGGTGCTGATCGGGGGAGAAGCGCAGGCAGACGCCTGAAACTCTGTCTGCCCGGCGCACCCATAATGCTTGACCCCGCTTTGTCCGCAGTATCCGGGCAGGCGGGGATTTTTTGTTGGAAGTACTTGACAATTTTTTTATAAAATGATATGATTTTGATATCACAAAGAAACGTTTCCGACCCTGATAAGGAGGGACTTGTTATGGAAGAGAAAATTTTGAATACCCGCAAAAACGGTATGGCTATGTTGCTGCTCACCCTGCTGGGCTATGTGGCATCCATCGCCCTGTTCATTTACAGCATCACTCTGCTGAATGCAGACCGGATGCTTCTGGGCGTGCCGCTGCTGATTTTGTCCATTGCGTATTGGATCGCAGGCATTTTCCTGTTCTGCGGCCTTAAGGTGTTAAAGCCGCAGGAGGCGCTGGTGCTCACCCTGTTTGGTGATTACATCGGCACCCTGAAGGGACAGGGCTTTTACTGGGTGAACCCCTTCTGCACCGCCGTCAACCCTGCCGCCGGTACCCGCCTGAGCCAGAGCGGAGACGTGAACAGCAAGGAGAACAGCGTGGCTGCGCTGTTTGGCAATAACGGCCAGAATGCTCAGATGAGCGTCGAGTCCATGAGCAAAAAGATCTCCCTCAAGATGATGACCCTGAACAACTCCCGCCAGAAAATCAACGATTGTCTGGGTAATCCGGTGGAGATCGGCATTGCAGTCATCTGGCGCGTGACCGATACCGCCAAGGCTGTGTTCAACGTGGATAACTATAAGGAATACCTCTCCCTGCAGTGCGACAGCGCCCTGCGCAACGTGGTGCGGGTGTACCCCTATGATGTTTCTCCCAACGTGGACACCACCGGCGACGGCGTAGCCGATGAGGGCAGCCTGCGCGGCTCTTCTGAGGTGGTGGCTGCCCGCATCCGAGACGAGATCCAGAAGAACGTGGCAGAGGCAGGTATCGAGGTGGTGGAGGCCCGCATCACCTATCTGGCCTATGCACCGGAAATTGCAGCGGTCATGCTGCAGCGCCAGCAGGCCAGCGCCATCATTGACGCCCGCAAGATGATCGTGGACGGCGCTGTGGGCATGGTGGAAATGGCGCTGGATCGTCTGAACGAGAACAAGGTAGTGGAACTGGACGATGAGCGCAAGGCGGCAATGGTATCCAATCTGCTGGTGGTGCTGTGCGGCAACCGCGATGCCCAGCCCATCGTGAACAGCGGTAGCCTGTACTGATGGCCGAGCCGAAAAAACAGGTGCCCCTGCGCCTGAACGCCAAGCTCTACGATGCCCTTGCCGCTTGGGCAGAGGATGACTTCCGCTCGGTGAACGGGCAGATCGAATATCTGCTTACCGAGTGTGTGCGTCAGCGCAAAAAGAATGGGAAATATGTCTCCGACCAGCTGGATGTCCCGCCGGAGCTGGATCTCCATTGAAGAACCCGTGAAAAAACGTTTGGAGCGCGCCGCAGAGCACGCCAAACGCAAATTATTCACAAGGCCGCTGCACAAGACCGGTGCAGCGGCCTTGTGTTTGTCGGGGAAAAGCCGTGCCTTCCGGCGGGAAGCGGGGACAAATGAGCGCTGATTTGATATATCAATTGAGCGCGCAATGCTCCGGTATTTCGTCGAAAAAGGCGACCGAAGCTGCGGAAATGACTTGAAGAGACAGGAGAAGATGGACAGATATCTGGGCGAAAACGTTTCTTTTTTGGGCTTTTCCGGAAAAAAACTTGCCTAAAAGTTTGCAGCGTGCTAAACTAACAGCGGGGAATTGTTTTGCGTAAGCAGATAGGGGGATGAAGCTATGAAAATACTGGTTGTGGATGACGGTCAGCTTGCGATCAATTCGCTGATCCGCATCCTGTGCCGGGTGGCACCGGACTGTGACTATATCAGTGCCATGACGACTGACGATGCCCTGACGTGGATGCGGCAGGGCCCAATGGATGCTGCCTTTTTGAACCTGGAAATGCCGGGCATGAATGGCCTTGCCCTTGCCCGCATGATCCAGAAATTGCAGCCCCGCTGCAATATCATCGTGGTCACCGAGCACCCGGAGTATGCACTGGAAGCATTGCAGATCTTCGTCAGCGGTTTTCTGCTCAAGCCCGCCAACGAGGCGGACGTGCGCAATGTGCTGGAAAATCTGCGCTACCCGCCGGAAACGGCACCTGTGGGCATCAAGATCCAGTGCTTCGGCAACTTCGAGATCTTTGTGGGCGGACGTCCGCTCTCCTTCAAGCGCAGCAAAAGCAAGGAGCTGCTGGCCTACCTTGTGGACCGCAACGGCGCCACCTGTACCAACGGCGAGATGCTGGCTGTCCTGTGGGAGGATAAGCCCGACACCGCCTCGCTGCACAGCCATCTGCGCAATTTGATCTTTGACCTCAGCCATACGCTGGAGGATGCAGGGGTCAACGGGCTGCTGGTACGCGGCCGCAGCACCTTGGCGCTGGATACCAGCAAGGTGGACTGCGATTATTATAACTTCCTGCGGGGAGACCGCTCGGCTTTCAACGCCTACCGGGGCGAGTATATGACCCAGTATTCCTGGGCAGAGGTTACCCGCTCGGCGCTGCGCCAGCAGGCCGCAGCTACGCCCAAAAGCGGGTCTATTCCAAGCTATTACGTCCCGCCCACGGGCTTTTAAAACTGCATAAAACACCAAAGGCTGCTGCGCAAACGATGCGCAGCAGCCTTTATCATTCTCTTAAAATCGTTCCAGTTCCAGCAGATATTCCTTGATCTCCAGTCCCTCGGCGTAGCCGGTCAGGCTGCCGTCTGCGCCGATGACCCGGTGGCAAGGCACCACGATGCACAGCGGGTTGCGGTGGCAGGCGCTGCCCACGGCGCGGCTTGCCTTGGGTTTGCCCAGCGCCGCCGCCAGCTGGCCGTAGGTGCGCACCTCCCCGTAGGGAATCTTGTGCAGCTGCGCCCATACCGCCTGCTGAAAGGGCGTGCCCTTTGCTGCCAGCGGCAGGTCGAACTCCCGGCGCACCCCGGCAAAATATTCGTTCAGCTGCTCCTCTGCCTCCTGCAGCAGGGGCGTTTCCACCACCCTGCGTGGCAGCGGCTCCAGCTCCGGCGCACCGTCCGGGCAAAAATGTACCCCGCACAGCGCGTCGTTCTCCTCCTCCAGACAGATGGCACCAAGGATGCTGTTGATGTACCAGACGTTCAAAACCGGCCTCTTCCTTTCCTGTAAGAATGTGCTATACTGGTATTATCTTAACACAAAAGCTTCCATGAGGAAAGGGGCGTTTCAACTATGGTCAAGGCACTGGAAGACATCATTGCAAAAAGCAGCAGCATCGTCTTTTTTGGCGGCGCGGGCGTTTCTACGGAGAGCGGCATCCCGGATTTCCGCAGCGTGGACGGGCTGTACCACCAGAAATACGACTACCCGCCCGAAACCATCCTCAGCCATACCTTCTGGGAGAAAAAACCGGAGGAATTTTACCGTTTTTACCGCGACAAGCTGATCGTAAAGGGTGCAAAGCCCAACGCCGCCCATCTGCGGCTGGCAAAGCTGGAGCAGCAGGGCAAGCTGCGGGCAGTGGTCACCCAGAACATTGACGGCCTGCATCAGGCGGCGGGCAGCAAAACCGTGTACGAGCTGCACGGCAGCACCCTGCGCAACTACTGCACCCGCTGCGGAAAGTTCTACGATGTGGATTTCATCGCAAACAGCACCGGTGTGCCCCGCTGCACCGAGTGCGGCGGCATCGTAAAGCCGGACGTGGTGCTTTACGAAGAGGGCTTGGACGAGGAGGTGCTGTCCGGCGCGGTGGATGCCATCCGCCATGCCGATACCCTTATCATCGGCGGCACCAGTCTGGTGGTGTACCCCGCCGCCGGGCTCATCCGGTATTTCCGGGGCGATAATTTGGTGGTCATCAACATGCAGCCCACCGGAGCGGATGCCTCTGCCGACCTGTGCATCGCAAAGCCCATCGGGCAGGTGCTGAGCGAGGACATCTCGCTGGACTGATTTTTGCACTGTAAGGCGCGCTGTTTCGCGCCGGTTCGCACGCAGTTTTCCGTATGCTGATGGAAAGAACGACAGAACGGAGGAACTGCAAATGATCCAGGTATGCGACCCGCCGCGTCAGCGGCAGGTACGGCGGCTTTCCGCCGAGGAATTTTTTACATTGGTGCGCTGCGGCGGGGCGGGGTTTTACCGTCCCCGCTCCGAGGTGCTGCGGATGCTGACCGCAGGCGAGGCGTGGGGCACAGCCGGGGCAGCGCTGCTGGTGCTACCCCTTACCGCCGATACCGCCGCCGCAGCGGCACTGCGCAACTGGCTGGGACGTCGGCAGCTGGAGGGCGGCTGCCTGCTCACCCCGCCGGTAAATACCGGCGAGGAGCTGCCCGCCCGGCTGGTGGAAATTGCCGCAGCCCGGGCAGACCGGCTGCGCCGCAAGGGCACGGCATGGGCGGTGGTAGAGTGCACCGAAACGGCGGCAGCGCTGTTGCCGCTGTATTTTCGGCAGGGCTTCGGACTGCGGGCGCTGCGCCCGTTGGAAAGTCTTGCGCCCTGCTTTTTGCTGCGCACCGGCTGCGTGCCCGCCCGCACCGCGCCGGTGTGGGTGCCGCTGGAGGACAGGGTACAGCTGGCGCTGCTGCTGGCAAAGGGCTATGCTGCACTGGACAGCCGCCCCTACGGCGGCAGTCTTGCACTGGCGCTCTATCCGCTGAAAGAAACGGAATAACGTAAACCAGAGAGGGAATGGGAAATTATGAAGGCAGTGATTCTGGAAAGCTATGTGATGGAAGAAGGGGACTTGGACTGGTCCGGGGTAAAGGCACTGGTGCCGGACACCACCAGCTATGTGCGCACCGACTACGCCGACATCGCGCCCCGCATCGGGGATGCAGAACTGGTGCTCATCAACAAGTGCCGCATTGACGAGGCAATATTGGCGCAGTGCCCGAACCTCAAGTGGGTGGGCATCATCGCCACCGGTACGGATAATATCGACCTTGAAGCCTGCCGCCGCCATGGGGTGGCAGTGGCCAACGTGCCAGGGTACTCTACTTATAGCGTGGCCCAGATGACTTTTAGCCTGCTGCTGGCCATCTGCCAGTGCGCCCAGCGGTACGACCGGGCAGTAAAGGCCGGATACTGGCAGCTGGGCATCCCGGCAGAGTACGGTCTGCTGCCGCAGGTGGAGCTGCTGGGCAAGACCTTTGGCATCTACGGCTACGGCAGCATCGGCCGCCAGACCGCCCGCATTGCAAGGGCCTTTGGCATGGAGGTTCTGGTGTGCACCCGCACGGTGCGCCCGGAGTACGCCGCCGATGGGGTGGAGTTCGTGGACTTTGACACCCTGCTTGCCCGCAGCGATGTGCTCAGCCTGCACTGCCCGGCCACCCCGGAAACCCGCGGGCTGGTCAGCCGGGAAGCCCTTGCAAAAATGAAGCCCGGCGCTATTTTGCTGAACACTGCCCGGGGCGCACTGGTGGACGAGGAGGCCGTAGCCGATGCGCTGGAAAGCGGCAAGCTTGCCTTTTACGGTGCAGATGCTTTTGCCACCGAGCCGCTGCCGCCCCAAAGCCGGTTGCGCAGTCTGCCGGGCGCGGTGCTCACCCCGCATATCGCATGGACCACCAAGGAAGCATTGCAGCGGCTGATGGATATCACCACCGGCAACCTGCGCAGCTTTCTGGCCGGGAAAGGCGAGAATATCGTCAACCCTTGATTTTGGCAGGGCACTGTACTATACTGTTCCATGATTTCAGGCTCTCCCGGCAAAGGAACTGCCGTAAAAATAACGTATGCACAAGAGCATCCGGCAGCTTTGCCGCTGCTCTGAGGGAGGTAAAAATGAGTTACGCCATCGTATTCAGCAGCAAAACCGGCAACACCGCACTGCTGGCACAGACCCTGCAGGAGCAGCTGCCGCAGGCAGACTGCTGCTATTTCGGCGCACCGGACGCTGCCGCGCTGGCAGCAGACACCCTGTATGTGGGTTTCTGGACAGACAAGGGCAAGGCGGACGCCGACACGCTGGATTTCTTGCAGCAGCTGCACGGCAAGCGGGTGTTCCTGTTTGGCACCGCAGGCTTTGGCGGCAGTGCGCCCTACTTCGAAAAGATTCTTGCCGCCACCCGGAAGGCGCTGGACGGCAGCAACACCGTCATTGGCAGCTTTATGTGTCAGGGCAAAATGCCGGTGTCCGTCCGGCAGCGGTACGAGGCCATGAAGGCAAAGCCTTTGCACATCCCCAATCTGGATGCCCTGATCGAAAACTTCGATAAGGCGCTCTCCCACCCGGATGCCGCAGATCTGGAACAGCTGAAGCAGGCCGTAAAGTGAGTGAAAAAGAGCGACCGCACATTGTTTTGTGCGGTCGCTCTTTCTGTATAAGCTATATAGGACAAACGTTAGTCAATGGTGGTTTTGGTGCGCCCGATGCCGATGACGGCGGTGGAGATCTTTTTCCAGCTGTCGCAGCCGCACACGCCGTCCACCCGCAGGCTGGTGCGCTTCTGGTAGCCGCGCAGAGCCTGCTCGGTGCGGGCACCAAAGATGCCGTCGATACGGCTGCCGGTCTGGTAGCCAAGGGTGGAAAGCGCATCCTGCAAAATCATGACATAGCAGCCCCGGCTGCCCCGGCGCAGGGTGGGGTAACCGGCGGTGGTGCCGCTGCACGCCGGGGTGCCGTAGCGGCGGTCAAAGTGCACCCATGTGGGGGTCTGGCTCAGCGGCTCCACATAGCCCCATGCGCCGGAAGTGCGGGCAGCGTTGTAAATGGCGGTGCGCTGGCGCTGGTCAAGGCTTTGCCCCACATCGAACGCTACCCCCGCGTAGTGCTGGCTGCGGGTGCCGTGGCCACCCTCCCAGATGCGGCGGAAAGCGTACCCTACCGGGATGCCCCTGCCGTATTTGCGGCGGGTCAGGTTCCACGCTTCCATGGCTGCAATGGTGGTCCATAGGGTAGGGCTGGCCGATTTGCCCCGGAACTCCCGCAGCCGCAGGGTGGTCAGGGTGCTGTAAGGCATGGGGTCGTTCTCGTTCAGGTTTGCGTAGGTGTATACCTTGTTTTCGTAGGCGTCATAGATCAAAAGGCGTGCCATCCCTCATTCCTCCTTCTCGCAGCCGCAGGGGTCGGTACACTGGGCTTGCAAGGCGTGCCATGTTTCGCGGTACACGATGCCGTTTACCGGCTGCAGCCCCGCCTGCTGCTGGACAGCCCGCACGGCAGCGGCGTCTGACGCGCCAAAGCGGTTGTTATCGGCCACATAGCCCTCGCCGCAGGAAAGCTGTGCCCGGCGGTTGATCCAGCGCTCCACCTGTCCTACCTCCTGCCCGGCGCTGCCCTCGGCGATGGCGCGCCCCGGGTAGGCGGTGCCGGATGGTGTGTCTCTATCGGGGTTCGGGGCATGGGCGGCCAGCTGCAAACTCAGCGCTTCCACCGCCGTCCATGTGTCGGCATCGGCAATGCCGGTCTGCTCCAGCCCTAATAGCTGCTGGGCGCTGCGGGTGGCTGTGGCAGTTTCGTCGGTATAACGGTCGGCAAGGGGCGGGGCTTCCACACTGGAAAAATAATAGGCGATGCGCAGCAAAAGCAGATTGTAGTACAGCACCGCCTTGCCGCTGCTGCCCACCGTCAGCGGGGTGCCGGGGTAGGGCAGACGCTTTAAGGTGACCACCGGGCCGGAAGAGCGCAGCTGGCTGGCGCGGCCATAAAGGGAGTTCCATGTGGTGCGCCCCACTACGCCGTCCACGGTAAGCCCTGCAAACCGCTGGTACGCCCGCACCGCCCGCTCGGTATCTGCGCCGAACTTGCCGTCAATGCTTACCGGCGGGATACTGCTTTCGTAGGCACTCATGAGGTAGAGGTAAAACTGAAGTTCCCGCACCGGCGTGCCGGTGGAGCCGCTGCGCAGCACGCCCGGGTACTCGCCGGGGCGCAGGGAAGAGGAGAGCAGCCGGTTGGCGATATCGTTGTACACCTCGTACAGCTTTTGCCATGTGGTGCGCCCCACCACGCCGTCTGCTGTCAGCCCGAAGTACCGCTGAAAACGCCGAACAGCTGCCGCCGTGCCCGCGCCGAATTTTCCGTCCACAGTCACGCTTTCAAGGCTCGTGTACACGGTGCGGGCAATCTTCAGCCAGAACTGCACCAGCCTCACATTCTGCCCGGAGGAACCCTCCCGCAGCGGCGTGCCGGGGTAGGCGTTGGGGGTGCCATTGTCGGACTGGATGCTCAAAAACTCGTCGTACAGTTCTTTCCAAGTGGTCTGGCCCACTATGCCGTCCACTGTAAGGCCGTATTTGCGTTGGAAGGCGCGTACCGCATTGGCGGTGGCGGTGCCGAATACGCCGTCCACTTTTACGGATGGAATGGCGCTGTCGTACTGCGCCAGCGTGTTCAGCCAGAACTGTACCTGCTCCACCGCGCTGCCGGAAGCACCGGTGCTCAGCACCGTGCCGTTCCATGTGCCGTTGGACAGGGTGCCGGTGGAAGTCTCGCCCTCGCTGGTCAGCTCGGCGAGGTCCTTTACCGATACATAGATGTAGCTGATCTTGTACCATGTCTGCCGCCCCACCACGCCGTCGGCGGTCAGATTGAACTGCTTCTGGAACGCCCGCACCGTGGCGGCCATCCGGCTGCCGAATACGCCGTCTACCGTCAGTTTGCCAAGGAAGGGATAGTCCTTGGTGATGCGGTTCAGCTGCCTTTGCAGGGTGAAAACCGCCGTGCCGCGGCTGCCCTGCCGCAGCGGCGTGCCGGGGTAGCTTTGCGGGATAGAGCGGATATTTTTGGTGCGCACGATCTCGATGCTGCTGCCGTAGTAGTAGCGTAAGATCTGCAAGGCGCTGCGCCCGTTGTTGGCCAGCGTTACCGTGCCCCACTGCTTGAGCCCGGGGCAGGTGACCGACTTGCCATCGCAGTACTCGGAATAATAGGGGTTCACCGTGCCGCTTTTGCGCAGATAGGTGTTGAAGATGTCGTCCGTGATGCGCACCATCACCTCAAACACCGTGCGTCCGTGGACGTAGTACTGGTCGTAGCTGGTGGAGTTGGTGATGTTGAAGGTGTAGCCCTTGCTGGGGTACCACTCGGTATAGATGCGGTTCAGCGCCAACGAGATCTGGCAGTGGATATTCGCCCGCAGTGCCTGCTCCGGCCATGTGGGATACACCTCGCTGGAGGCTACGTTGGCAATATAATCCCGGAAGGAGACTGTCACGTTGCGGGCGGCAGCTGCCGGTTTGCCCAGATGCACCGTGATATTTTTGGGGATGATGACCTGATCCAGCACCCGGGGCGTGCAGTGCAGCGCCGGCTGCGGGCCGCTGCCGCCGCTGCCGGCAAACAGGGCGTGCGGCGGGATGACGATGGGTGCGTTCGGGATGTCCCGGCCCTCCTCGGTGTCGGGCAGCATCTGGAGCTGCGCCAGCGTTACCTGCCCGGCAAAGATCTGGATGCCCTCAATGCGCACGGTGCGGTAGCCGGGCTTTGCGGCGGTCAGGCTGACAATGGCATAGGGGCGGGTGGTGTTGTCCTCGTCCAGCGACAGGGCGCAGGCGGGGGCTTCAACGGGAATGTCGGCGGCGCTGCCGGTGGCATCAGTGATGCAGTGCAGGGTAAAGCCGTCCCCCTGCACCGCAACGGTCACCCCCTCCACGGGGGCAGACTGGCGTGCCGCAAAGGTCTGGATGCGGAGAGTTCCGGTGTTTTTCATGGAGATACGCTCCTTTGCTGGTAAAAGTATGCTTCTGCCCCAGCGTATTCCGTCCGGTGCCCGGGCGTGCATGGCAATGTCCGCGGCAAACAAAAAAAGCCGCCCGTAGGCGGCAGGGGAGAATAGCTTATTTGGCGCTGTCCTTGGCAAGGGCGGCGTCAATATTTTTTTGCAGGGCGGCAAGGTTTTCTTCCTTGTCAATGCCGCCCAGCAGGGGCTGGCCTACAACATTGCCGTCCCGGTCAAAGACGTAGGTGGTGGGGAAGGCCATGATGTTCAGTGCAAACTTGCCGGCCTCGCTGCCGGAGGCAAAGTAGATGTTGCGGTAGCTTGCGCCCTTTGCAGCCAGCAGCTTTTTGGCGGCTTCGATGCCCTGCTGGCTGCCATCCAGCGTCTCGGTGTTGATGCCGACCACCTCGCCGCCCTGTGCCTTGACCTTTTCATTCAGGGCGTTCAGGTCGTCCAGCTCCTCTACACAGGGCTTGCAGCCGTTGAACCAGAAGTTCACCACCGTAAAGGCGTTGCCCGCAAACAGGCTGTTGTCCACCGGGTTGCCCTCTAAATCGCTGCCCTCAAACTGGGGGAAAGCAGTGCCCTGTGCGGCGGCACTGGAAGCAGCCGCGTCCGCAGGGGCAAGAGCAGCAATTTGTTCCTCAATGGCACGGATCTTTTCTGCATCGGCGGTCAAGGTCTTGTACTCCTCGTCCGAGAACTGATCCTTTGCCTTTTCTACGGCATTGCGCAGAAAATCGCCGTAGTTCGTGCTGAGGGTGGTCTCGGTCACGTTTTTGTCCATGGAAGTGAACACCTTCTCCCAAAGGGCATCGTTTGCGGAAAGGATCTCGTTTTCCTCGGCCAGCAGCTGCTCCTCGGTCTTGCTTTCCGCTGCCGCAGAGGAAGCGGAAGAAGAGGATGCAGAAGATGCAGAGGATGCGCCCTGCCCGCAGGCGGCAAGGCTGAAAGCCAGCACAAGGCTGAGCGAAAGTGCGGTTACACGGTTAAGCTTCATGGTTTTACTCCTTTGTTGCTTCAGTGTTTGATTTGTCTCCCAACCCGAACTTGTACTGGATGGCATCCGTAGGACAGGCTTTCATGCACATCCCGCAGCGGATACATTCGGCGTGGTTGGGGGTCTTGGTAATGTCTACGTCCATCTTGCAGGCCCTTGCACAGGCACCGCAGGAGACGCATTTGTGGGTGTCTACGCGCATCTGGAACAGCGAGACCTTGTTCAGCAGCGCATAGAAAGCGCCCAGCGGGCACAGCCACTTGCAGAAGGGGCGGTAGAACACCACGCTGCCCACAATGACTGCCAGCAGAATGCAGGCTTTCCATGTGAACAGTTTGCCCAGCGAGGCGCGGATGCCCGCATTGGTCAGGGAGAGGGGAATGGCACCTTCCAGCACGCCCTGCGGGCAGAGGTATTTGCAGAAGAACGGGTCGCCCATGCCCAGCTCGTTGACCGCCAGCAATGGCAGCAGCACCACCATGACCAGGAGCACAGCATACTTTAAATAGCGCAGCGGCTTCAGCTTCTTGGTGGAAAGCTTGGGGGAGGGAATCTTGTGCAAAAGCTCTTGAAACCACCCGAACGGGCAGAGGAAACCGCAGATGAACCGCCCCAGCAGCACCCCGAAGAGAATCAGGATGCCGGTGATGTAGTAGGAAAAGCGGAATTTGGAGGAGCCTATCACCGCTTGAAACGCTCCCACCGGGCAGGCACCGGCAGCGCCCGGGCAGGAATAGCAGTTCAGCCCCGGTACGCAGACGTATTTGCCACTGCCCTGATACAGTGTCCCTTTGGCAAAGTTGGGCAGGTGGAGGTTGGTTAAAAGGGTCGCCCCGGCCTGTATAAAGCCCCGGAAGCGAGCAAGGGGATTTAATTTTTTCTTATCCAATGCCTACACACTCCATACACAGCCGGATGGCCTTTGAAAATACGGTGTCTGCCTCGCCCCGCCACACGCCGAACAGCAGCATCAGCACCCCGGCGGCAAGCAAAAGCAGCTGCGCCTGTTTTTTTGTCATGAACATCATAGCCTCCTGTTGTTTGATGGCACCAGTATACACCATGCGGGATAAAATTTCTGCTAAGAAAATCTTAACACGAATCTTAACACCGTCTGCTATAATCTGTTATAATGAAAAAAACGCAATTTTTATGGGAAGGGTGGAACACAAGATGCGTCTTTTGGTGGTAGAGGACGAGCACTCCCTGCGGGAGGACATTGCCCGGAAGCTGCGGCTGTCCGGGTACGAGGTGGATGCCTGTGCAGATGGCGAAGCCGCGCTGGAAGCACTGGCGGCAGAGCGGTACGACCTTGTACTGCTGGACCTCAACCTGCCCAAGGTGGACGGGATGCAGGTGCTGCGCAGCTTACGGCAGCACGACCTTGAGACCTGTGTGCTGATCTTATCGGCGCGCAGCGAGATCGCGGATAAGGTGGAGGGACTGGATGCCGGAGCGAACGATTATCTTTCCAAGCCTTTCCACCTTGCAGAGCTGGAAGCCCGGGTGCGCAGCCTGACCCGGCGCAAGTTCATCCAGCAGGACGTCTGCCTGTGCTGCGGGCGGCTGAGCTTCAACACCCGCAGCCGCGTTGCCACGGTGGATAGCCAGACCCTTGCGCTGACGCGGAAGGAGAGCGGCGTACTGGAATATTTGCTGCTGCATCAGGGACGCCCGGTCAGTCAGGAAGAGCTGATTGAGCACGTCTGGGACGGCAGCGTGGACAGCTTCAGCAACTCCATCCGGGTACATATCTCTGCCCTGCGCAAAAAGCTGCGGGCGGCGCTGGGCTACGACCCCATCCGCAACCGCATCGGGGAAGGCTACGAGATCGGAGGCGAGGCACAATGAAGCGTTTATCCCTGCAATGGCGCATCACCCTGCTGACGGCGCTGCTCATCGCCTGCGCCTGCGTGTGCATGAATCTGCTTTTGTATCGCACCGGCGTTACCGGCATGGATGCCCTCAACGGCTTTATGATGCAGTATCAGCCCGGCAGTGCGGATTCGTTGACCATCGAGATCCCGCAGGAGGAAATGTCCAGCCTGCTGGCGCATTTTTCACAGGAAGTCTACGATGCAAAGGTGGTTTTTGGCCGCAAGGGCTGGTGTATCACTGCCGTGGTCACCATCCTCAGCGCAGCCATCGCTTATTTTGTCAGCGGCAGAGCGCTGAAGCCTTTGCAGCAGCTTGCGCAGCAGGCGCAGCGGGTCGATCAGGACAGCATCGCCACCGTCCGTCTGGACGAAGATACCGTGCAGGAATTCGGGCAGCTGAGCCGGTCGGTGAACCGGATGCTGGATGGCTTGGCGCAATCCTTTGAATTGCAGCGGCAGTTTGCGGGCAACGCCGCCCACGAGCTGCGCACTCCATTGGCCATTTTGCAGACAAAGCTGGAACTGTTTGCAGAGGAGCACCCGGCCATGGACGCCGAGACCGCCGGGCTGGTCAGCTCCCTGCGGGAGCAGCTGGACCGTCTGACTGCCCTTGTGCGCACTTTGCTGGAAATGAGCAATCTGCAATCGGTCTCCCGCACCGACCACATTGCCCTTGCGCCGCTGGTGGAGGAGATTTTGACCGACCTGACCCCGCTTGCCCAGAAAAACAACATCTCCTTGCAGCAGGACTGCGCGGAGCTTGGCATGGTGGGCAGCGATGCACTGATCTACCGGCTGGTGTTCAATCTGGTGGAAAACGGTATCAAGTATAACCGCCCCGGCGGTGCGGTGCGCGTTACCCTGCGGCAGGAAAAGCAGGCCGCCGTGCTGCGCGTTGCGGATACCGGCCCGGGCATCCCTGCGGACTGCCGGGACAGCATCTTCCAGCCCTTTTTCCGGGTGGATAAGTCCCGCAGCCGGGAAATGGGCGGCGTGGGGCTTGGCCTTGCCCTTGTGCGGGAAATCGCCGTGCTGCACGGCGGCAGCGTGACCGTGGAGAGCAGCAGCGAAAACGGCACTACCTTTGCCGTCACCCTGCCGCTGGCACAGCCCTGTTGAAACCGGGCGGACTGGGGCTTTATTTTTGGCATACGGGAGAGTATACTGGAAGCAGAAGCCCCCGGAAAATAAGAAGGACAAAGGAGATACTGAAAATGCAGGCAACCATTCACAACGAATTCCTGACCCTGACCGTGGACACCCACGGTGCAGAGGCCGTCAGCCTGAAGAACACCGCAGGCGAAGAGCTGCTCTGGCAGGCTGACCCTGCCATCTGGAAGCGCCACGCACCCATCCTGTTCCCGTGGACGGGCAAGCTGGTGGACGGCAGCTTTACCGCCAAAGGCAAAACATGGAAGGGCGGTCAGCACGGCTTTGCCCGGGATCTGGAGCATACCCTGCTGCGGGCAGAAGGGGACACCATCCAGCTGGAGCTGCGGGCAGACGATGCTATCAAGGCAGAGCGCTTCCCCTATGACTTTGTGCTCACCAGCACCTTCCGTCTGGAGGGCAAGACCGTGCACCATACTTTGCAGGTAACGAACCCCGGCACGGAGGAGCTGCGCTTCGGCATCGGCTTCCACCCGGCGTTCAATGTGCCGTTCGATGCCAAGCACACCACCACCGACTACGAGTTCCGTTTTGACCGGCCGGAAAGCCCGGTCATCCTCGATGCCCGCCCCAACGGCCTGTTGAGCGGTAAGAGCTATTACCAGTGGAAGAACCAGCAGGCCATCCCGCTGACCGATGATCTGTTTGCCAACGACAGCTTCTGCATGGCAGGCCTGCGCACTGGCACCATCGGCATCTGCGAAAAGGACACCGGCCGCAATATCACCTGCCGGGTGGAGGGCTACCCCTATTCGCTCATCTGGTCAGCTCCCGCAAAGCCGGTGCGCTTTGTGTGCATTGAGCCGTGGCACAGCCTGCCCGCCGCTGCCACCGACCCGCAGGACTGGGAGCAGCGCGCCGCAGCCGCCTGCCTTGCCCCCGGCGAAAGCTGGCAGACCACCCTTAGCACCACCTTTGACCGGTAAGAAAAAAGCACGCAGAAACGAAACGGCGTGCTCTTGACAGAAACCTCAAAAGTGTGTATATTGTAAATAGAAAAGGCACTGCGACAAGCAATCAGCCCTTTTGATGAACCGTCTTAAAAACTAAGAACCGTCACCGGTCAGGGTGACGGTTCTTTTTTGCTGAGAGTGCCACAGCAGAGAATGTGCAGGTTGTCAGCAATAGGGCAGCTGTTTCCCTCTGTGACCCCTCCTGTAAAAAGGGGACAGCGGAACGCCAGCAGGCGTTTCGCTGTCCCGAACTATAAAATATTCTTTCCGCTGAAGATGGCCAAAGCGCACGCGGCGGCCATTTCAGATCGTCCCGCGCAAAGGCTCAGAGAAGCGATTGCTTAGTAAGCAACGCCCCAGTAGACCATGGCCTTGGCGGGCTTGCCGCAGCAGGGGCACACATCGCTGAGCTGTTCCTGCTCAAAGGGCATGCAACGGCTGGAAAGTCCAGCCTCTTCCTTCATCTTCATCTCGCAGGCCAGATCGCCGCACCACATGGTCTTAATGTAGCCGGTGTTAGCCTTGGCCAGCTCCTTCACCTCGTCCATGGTGGTGGCAGCCCAGGTGCGCTTTTCGCGGTTTTCCAGCGCACGCTGGTACAGATCCTTGCGCAGAGCCTCCAGCTGGGCGGGGATGGCGGTCTCCAGCTCGTCCAAGCTTACAAAGACCTTCTCACGGGTGTCGCGGCGCACCAGAACGCACTGGTTCTTTTCCAGATCCTTGGGGCCGATCTCAAGGCGCAGGGGCACGCCCTTCATCTCCCACTGGGCAAACTTCCAGCCGGGGGCGTTGTCGCTGTCGTCCAGCTTCACGCGGGCGTACTTGCTGATCTTCTCGGCCAGCTCGGCAGCCTTTTCGGAAACGCCGGGCTTGTGGGCGGCAATGGGCACCACCACCACCTGAATGGGGGCAATGGCCGGGGGCAGGATCAGGCCGTCGTCATCGCCGTGGGTCATGATGATGGCACCCACCAGACGGGTGGAAACGCCCCAGCTGGTCTGGAACGGATGATGCAGCTGGTTGTCGCGGCCGGTAAAGGTGACATCGTAAGCCTTGCTGAACTTATCGCCAAAGTAGTGGCTGGTGCCGCTCTGCAGTGCCTTGCCGTCCTTCATCATGGCTTCGATGGTGTAGGTGGCCTCGGCACCGGCAAACTTTTCCTTGTCGGTTTTGCGGCCCTTCACCACGGGGATCGCCAGATCCTGCTCGCAGGTGTCTGCATAGCAGTTCAGCTGCTGCTGGGTCTCAGCCTCGGC
Source organism: Faecalibacterium sp. IP-1-18 (assembly GCF_023347355.1). NCBI lineage: Bacteria > Bacillati > Bacillota > Clostridia > Eubacteriales > Oscillospiraceae > Faecalibacterium > Faecalibacterium sp. IP-1-18. Next base: position 1,958,184 of record NZ_CP094472.1, on the reverse strand, counting down.
CTCGGCAGCGGTCTCGTGGATGGTGTGACCCTCCTGCCACCAGAACTCGCGGCTGCGCAGGAAGGGACGGGTGGTCTTTTCCCAGCGCACTACGCTGCACCACTGGTTGTACTTCATGGGAAGCTCGCGGTAGCTGTGCAGCACGCGGGACCAGTGGTCGCAGAACATGGTCTCGCTGGTGGGACGCACTGCCAGACGCTCTTCCAGCTTGTCGGAGCCGCCCATCGTGACCCACGCCACCTCCGGCGCGAAGCCATTGACAAGCTCGCCTTCCTTCTGCAGCAGGCTCTCCGGGATCAGCACCGGCATAGCCACATTCTCATGGCCGGTAGCCTTGAACCGGGTGTCCAGATCCTTCTGGATCAGCTCCCAGATGGCCTGACCATAGGGGCGCAGGATGATAAAGCCCTTCACACTGGAATACTCCACCAGCTCTGCCTTCACGCAGATATCGGTGTACCACTGTGCAAAGTTTTCTTCCTGACTGGTGATCGCCTGCACGAGCTTCTTGTTGTCTTTTGCCATTTTGTTTTATCCTCCCAAGGCCGTGCGCCAAACGCTGTGCGTTCCGCACGAACCATAATAAAGCCCCGCCTGCCTGCACGGCCGTGTGCCGCACTGCAAAGGCGGGGCTTTTGCCTAAAAGAATCAGTTCTGCGCGTGGCTGTCCACAAAGTTTACCACATCGCCTACGGTGCGCAGGGACTCGATGGCGTCGTCCGGCACCTCGATGCCAAACTCGTCCTCCAGCGTCATCACCATATCTACGATATCCAGACTGTCAGCCTCGAAATCGCTCATGATATCGCTTTCCAGCGTGATCTTTGCCGGGTCAACGTCCAGCTGCTCAGCCAGCAATGCACGGATTTTCTCAAAAGTATCCATTCCTGTGGTCTCCTTTTTGCAGTTGTATTGCATACGCGTACAGCCCGCCGTGCCCCGGAAAAACTTCCGGTATCCGGCACGGCCTTGCCTGCTGTACAAAGCGCTCTCTTTTTTTATATCCCATGCAGTGCGTATTGTCAAGCCCTGTTTTGCAGCAACTGAAGAAAATTGTCTGAAAGCTGCTTTTTCCCTTGACATCTCGTGCCGGTTTTTTTATCATTATAAAGTAATGAGTTTACGGGGACTGACCGGTCCCTTTTATAAGGAGCGATAAGCATGAAGCTTTCATTCACCAAAATGCAGGGCTGCGCCAACGATTATATCTATCTGGACTGCCGCACCTCCGGCGTGCCGGAGGATATCGCGGCGCTTTCACAGCGGCTGTCCCGGCGGCACTTTTCCATCGGGGCGGACGGCATTATCTGCATCTGCGCACCGGTCACAGCCGGGGCAGACGCCATGATGCGCATCTTTAATGCGGATGGCAGCGAGGGCAAGATGTGCGGCAACGGCATCCGCTGCGTGGCCGAGTGGTTGTACACCCACGGCACGGCAAAGCCGAAGCTTGCCATCGACACCCTGAGCGGCTTAAAGACCGTTGCACGCATGGGCGAAGGTCTGTGGCAGGTAGAGATGGGCACCTACACCGCCATGGCAGCGGCGCTGCCCGCCGTGAACATGGGCGAAGGACCGCTGGTAGACCTACCCCTGCAGGTGGAAGAGAACCTGTGGCGGGTGACCTGTATCAGCGTGGGCAATCCCCATTGTGTGACCATTGTGCCGGATGTGGACAGCCTGAAGCTGGAGCAGATCGGCCCGGGCTTTGAGCACCACGAAAACTTCCCGGAGCGCATCAACACCGAGTTTGTGCAGGTGGTGGACGCCACCCACCTGAAAATGCGTGTGTGGGAGCGCGGCAGCGGCGAGACATGGGCCTGCGGCACCGGCACCTGTGCCACTGTGGCAGCCCTGACCGAGCTGGGCATCTGCCCCGCCGGGGAGGATGTCCATGTGCAGCTGCGCGGCGGCGAGCTGACCATCCGGGTGCTGCCCGGCAAGCAGCTGTTGATGACCGGCGCTGCCGAGACCGTGTGCGAGGGCACGACCGAAGTGTAAATAAGAACCCTCTCAGTCGCCTGACGGCGACAGCTCTCCCGAAGGGCGAGCTTTTCTGCATCAAGAGGAAAAGTTTCCCTTCAAAATGAAAAGCTCCCCCCTCGGGGGAGCTGGCATCGAGCGGATGCGAGATGACTGAGAGGGTTCCACAATATAGAAGCGAGGGAAAGTATCATGAAGATGAACAAGCATTACAACGAGCTGAAGGCCAGCTACCTGTTCGTGGACATTGCCCACAAGGTGGCTGCATATCAGGAAGCACACCCGGAAAAGGAGATCATCCGTCTGGGCATCGGCGATGTGACCCAGCCGCTGGCGAAGTGCGTGGTGCAGGCTATGCGCGACGCCGCCGAGGAGATGGGCACCAAAGAGGGCTTCCACGGCTACGGCCCGGAGCAGGGCTACCCCTTCCTCAAGCAGGCTATTCAGGGCTACTACGCCAGCCGCGGCACCCAGCTTGCCGAGGACGAGATCTTTATCTCGGACGGCGCAAAGAGCGACCTTGCAAACCTGCTGGGTCTGTTCGATGTGGACAACACCGTGCTGGTACCGGATCCCGTGTATCCCACCTATGTGGACGATAACGTCACCGATGGCCGCAAGATCATTTACAGCCGCACGGGGCAGGAAAATGGCTTCCTCGGGATGCCGGACGAGGACGTGAAGGCAGATATCATCTATATCTGCAGCCCCAACAACCCCACCGGCGCTGCCTACACCCGCGCACAGCTGAAGGCATGGGTGGATTACGCCCGCAAGAATGATGCTATCATCCTGTACGATGCCGCTTACGAGTGCTTTATCTCGGACGGCGAGCTGGCCCGCAGCATCTTCGAAATCGAGGGTGCACGCGAGTGTGCTGTGGAGATCTGCTCCTTCTCCAAGATCGCAGGCTTTACCGGCACCCGCTGCGGCTACACCGTAGTGCCCAAGGAACTGGAGCGCGAGGGGATGAGCATCAACAAGCTGTGGCTGCGCCGCCAGACCACCAAGTTCAACGGCGTGCCCTATGTGGTGCAGCGCGCCGCTGCCGCCGTGTTCACCGAGAGCGGCATGGCCGAGATCCAGTCCAATCTGGATTACTACCGCCGCAACGCAAAGGTGATCGCCGATGCACTGGACGAGTGCGGCGTGTGGTACTGCGGCGGCAAGAACAGCCCCTACATCTGGCTGCGCTGCCCCGGCAACATGAAGAGCTGGGAGTTCTTCGACTGGCTGCTGGAAAATTGCGGCGTGGTGGGCACCCCCGGTGTGGGCTTTGGCGAGTGCGGCGAGGGCTACTTCCGCCTGACCGCCTTCGGCGATGCGGAAAAGACCAAGCTTGCCGCCGAGCGCATCAAGACCGCTATTAAAGCACTGTAAAACCTATAAAAATAGCACCCGCTGTCCGTTTTGGGCGGCGGGTGTATTTTTTTTGCGCACCCTCTTGACAAATCCGTATCTACTGTATATACTGTGCATATACAGACGAAACACAAGTGTCAAAGGAGCAGCCGATGGAACTGTTTATCAACAACAAAAGCGGCGCGCCCATCTATGACCAGATCTACAATCAGATCAAGCAGCAGATCATCAGCGGGGCTTTGCAGCCGGACGAAGCTATGCCCTCCATCCGGGGGCTGGCACGGGATCTGCGCATCAGCGTCATTACCACCAAGCGCGCCTACGATGAACTGGAAAAAGAGGGCTTTCTTTACGCAGTACCGGCAAAGGGCTTTTTTGTAGCCCCGAAAAACACCGAGCTGCTGCGGGAAGAAAACCTGAAAAAGATTGAAGAACATCTTACCGAGGCCGTCCGCCTGTCCGCATCCTGCGGGCTGAGCAGGGAAGAACTGCGGGAGATGCTGGAACTGCTATGGGAGGGCTGAATATGAACGCACTGGAACTGCAGGGGCTTACAAAGCACTATAAGGACTTTACCCTTGGGCCGCTGGACCTGACCTTGCCCGGCGGCACCATCTGTGGCCTGATCGGCGAAAACGGGGCGGGCAAAAGCACCACCATCCGGCTGATCCTGGACATGGTGCAGCGGGACGGCGGCACCGTGACCATTCTTGGCAGGGACAGCCGCACCGCTTCTGTCCGTGCCAAGGAGGAGATCGGCGTGGTGCTGGGCAGCGATGGCATTCCGCAGTGCCTGAACGCTGTGGAGGTGGGCAAGGTGATGGCGGGCATCTACCGCAACTGGGACGCTGGTGACTACACGGCGTTTTGCCGGAAATTTGACCTGCCGCCGGACAAAAAGTATAAGGATTACTCCGCTGGAATGCAGAGGAAGCTGTGCATTGCGGTGGCGCTTTCCCACCACGCAAAGCTGCTGCTGCTGGATGAAGCCACCAATGGGCTGGACCCGGTGGTGCGGGATGAAGTGGTGGATATCCTGCTGGATTTTGCCCGGGATGAAGAACGCTCCATCCTCATTTCCTCCCACATTGTCAGCGACCTGGAAAAGCTGTGCGATACCATTGCATTCCTGCACAAGGGCAGGCTGCTGCTGTGCGAAGAAAAAGATGCTTTGCGGGAAGAATATGCCTTGTGGCACGGCACGGCGGCGCAGCTGGCGGCACTGGATGTACGGGTGTACGGCAAGCGGGTCACCCCCTACGGGGCAGAGGCGCTTGTGCGCCGGGACGCAATGCCCGCCGGAGCAGAGCTTGCCCCGGTAAGCATTGAGGAATTGTTTGTGTTGATGGTGAAAGGGGAGGATGTGCAATGAAGGGTCTGCTATTAAAGGATGCCTATCAGATGTGGAGCTACACCAGATGGATCATTCTGGCATCGGTAGCCATGATCTTGATGGGAACGTTTTTCATGAAGGAAGGCTCTAATTTCTTTATGCTGTACGGCGGGCTTTTGCTGGGGCTGTCGCCAATGTCCTTACTGGCTTACGACCAGAGCAGCCGGTTCAGCGTTTGCAGTGCCGCCCTGCCGGTGACAAAAGAGCAGCTGGTGGGCGGCAAATACCTCATTGGTCTGTGCGGTATGGCGCTGGCGGAGCTGCTGAGTATGGCGGCGCTGGCAGCAGCACAGCTGCTCTGGGGTACAGTGACGGTGAAGCTCACCGTGGCGACTCTGCTTCAGGTGGCGATGCTGACCCTGCTGGGCAACATCATCCTGCTGCCGTTGACCTACCGCTTTGGCTACGAGAAGGCAAAATATGTGTATTATCTTTGCATTGGTATGCTGGGAGCCTTGATGGGCATTACGGTGTCCTCCGGTGGGATTCTGCTGAACAGCATCCTACCCGCCCATGGCTCTGCGCTGGTGGGAGTGGTCGTGCTGGCGGCGGCGCTGGCGCTGTATGCTGCCTCGTGGCGGCTGTCCGTTGCATGGTACGGAAAGGCAGAGCAGTAAAATGAAGAAAAGTCAGCTCGCGGGCATCCTGTTCGGCGTTGCCATGGGCGTTTTGTTCAGCGTGTCGCTGGGAACAGTCGGTTTTGCGCTGGGCGCCAGCTTTGCAAGTCTGGGCATGGTGATGTTCAAAGGGCTGGATGACCCACAGGATAAAGATAAAAAGTAATAAAAAAGCAAGTGCACCACCTTTTCAAAAGCCAACGCTTTTGATGAAGATGTGGTGCACTTGCTTTTTGTTTTTTATTCTGCGCTGTAAGCGCTGCCCATGATCCACGGGTTACTTGCGGAATATTTTGCGTGGTTGCGCAGGTAGGTGACCCATGCACCGTAGCCGTTGCCGGCCGAAAGGTGTACGCCGTCCGGTGCGGCAATCATCTCCTTCAGGTTGCCCTCGCCGTCAGCCAGCGCCTCCCACAGGTCCAGATAAACGCAGCCCTTGCTGGCGGCCAGCTGTGCCAGCTGCTCGTTCACGCCGCGCAGCACGTCCGAGGCAAGCCCCGGCTTCTTTTCCGCTGCCGCAGGCCGTACCGGCGGGATGGACTGCACATAAATAATGCAGTCCTCGCCCAGCGTCTGGCGCAGCTCGTCCAGCATCTGGCCGTAGTAGGCCAGAAAACGGTCGGCGGCGCCCAAGGTGGTCAAGGTGTTGGTGCCCAGCAGGATATACAGCTTTTTGGGCTGCGCCGCTGCCAGCACATCCAGCGCTATCTCCTGCCCGCGGGTGGGGCTCTTGACGGCGGCGCGGTTGACGATGGCGTCCGGCCCCACACCCGTATAGCCGCAGATGAGCGCGCCGCTCAGATTGATCTGATAGTCCGAGAAGCCCACCGTCAGGCTGTCGCCCAGAAAGGCGGCGTCCGAAAAATAGCTCAGGTCTACCTGACCGCAGGCCGGCTGCCGGATGACGCTGGCGTCGTAAGCCTTAATGGTATAGGCACCGTCGGTCTGCCGGGCAGGGCCGAAGCTTTCCAGCTGTACCGCCTGCGCCGTGCCGCTGCTATCGGCTGCACCCTCGCTGCCGCTGCCGGAAGCCGCCTCGCCCTGCATGGGCAGCGGTGCCAGAATGTTCTGTGCAATGCCGCCTGCGCCGGTCTGCGGGGTGCTGTCCTCTTCAACGGTTCCTTTTTCCAAGATAGCGGTCACCGCATAGGCGACCAGCAGGATGGCCACAATGACCCCCACCAGCCGCAGCTTGCCGCCGATGCCCCCGCGTGTGCGCCGCCGGGGTGCCGAATGATACTCGTGTGAAATGCCCATATTCTCTGTCCAGCTTTCTGCATTTATCCCAACAGGCAGGTGCTTCTGCCCGGTAATTTTGGAGTGCGCACCCATTTTATCATATTTTTTTTGCCTGTGCAACCAATTGGGTCTTGCATACAACAGGCAAAACGGGTACAATAGAATTGCAGCTTATTTTGCACATTTTACAAAAAGCAAATACACAAGCTGCAAATATTTTTGTGTCAGTTGCGGCAGATGGCTGTTTTGCCGTCCCGGTCCGTTGGCAGTGCAGGGCCGACAGACCACTTTACCGGACGGTGCGGAAAGCCGTTTGCCCGGCAGCGGACACATTTTATATGATCTGAAGGAGGTTTCCATGGCCAAGAATATCATCATTGGTCAGAGCGGCGGCCCTACCGCCGTGATCAACTCCAGCCTTGCGGGCGTATACAAAGCCGCCCGCAGTCTGGGTGCAGACAAGGTGTACGGCATGAAGTACGGCATCGAGGGTCTGCTCAAGGAAGAGCTGCTGGAGCTCAACGTCCTGCTGGACGACCGCATGAGCATCGAGCTGCTCAAGCGTACTCCGTCCAGCTATCTGGGCAGCTGCCGCTTCAAGCTGCCCGACCCGGACACCGATGCCACCCCGTTCGTCAAGCTGTTCACCCTGTTTGACAAGTACGACATCTGTGCCGTGTTCTACATCGGCGGCAACGACTCGATGGATACCATCGCAAAACTGTCCCGCTATGGGCAGCAGGTGGGCAGCAATGTGCGGTTTATCGGTGTGCCCAAGACTATCGACAACGACCTGTGCCTCACCGACCACACCCCCGGCTACGGTTCTGCCGCAAAGTACATTGCTACCATCTTAAAGGAAGTCATCCGCGACTCCTCGGTGTATAACATCCGCAGCGTGACGGTGGCCGAGATCATGGGCCGTCACGCAGGCTGGCTGGCCGGTGCGGCCTGTCTGGCGGGCGGCGAGGACTGCGAAGGCCCCGACCTGATCCTGCTGCCAGAAGTGCCCTTTGATCAGGACAAGTTCCTTGCCCGGGTGGACGAGCTGCAGCGGGTAAAGTCCAACGTTATCATCGCAGCCAGCGAGGGCGTAAAGACCGCAGACGGTACTTACCTGTGCGATCTGGTGTCCACCGCCGGCCAGCTGGACGCTTTTGGCCACAAGGCCATCCTCAGCGGCACCAGCCGTTACCTTTCGGAGCTCATCCACGACAAGCTGCAGTGCAAGAGCCGTGCCATCGAGTTCTCCACCCTGCAGCGCTGCGCCAGCCATTTGGCCAGCCGCACGGATGTGAACGAGGCCTACGCCGTTGGCGGTGCCGCCGCCGCTGCTGCCTTTGCAGGCGAGAGCGGCCGCATGATCGCCCTCAAGCGGGTCTCCAACTACCCGTACCAGTGCATCACCGAGTCTGTGGATGTGCAGCAGGTGGCAAATCTGGAAAAGAAGGTTCCGCTGGAATGGATCACTCCGGACGGGATGCAGGTGACCGAAGCTTTTGAGGAGTACGCCCGTCCGCTGATTTTGGATGAGGTGACCCCCGTGTATGTGAACGGTACCCCCCGCCACATCCGTCTGTGATCTGCCTTTCCCTTCCGCGTCTGTTTTCGTGCGACTGCACGTTTTTATAGCCGAAACAGAAAAAACAAAAAAGGAGAAATCATCATGGGAAAAAATGCAATCGTCGGTCAGTCCGGCGGCCCCACCTCTGTCATCAATGCCAGTCTGGCGGGTGTCTTTGAAAGCTGCAAGAACCGCGGCGCAGACATCGTGTACGGTATGTGCAACGGTGTTGCCGGTCTGCTGGAGGAGCGGGTGGTGGATCTTTCCACCCTGCTGACCGATGACTTGGACATCGAGCTGCTCAAGCGCACCCCGTCCAGCTTTCTGGGCAGCTGCCGCTATAAGCTTCCCGACTGGCGGGATGACGAGGCGGTGTACAAAAAGCTGTTCGCCATTCTGGAAAAGCTGAACATCGGTTACTTCTTCTATATCGGCGGCAACGACTCCATGGACACCATCGGCAAGTTGGCTGACTATGGCCAGCGCGTTGGCAGTGACATTCGCTTTATGGGTGTGCCCAAGACCATCGACAACGACCTGATGGTCACCGACCACACCCCCGGCTACGGCTCTGCCGCCAAGTACATTGGCGTTGTGATGAAAGAGATCATCCGCGATGCCACCGTGTACGGCACCAAGTACGTTACCGTGGTGGAGATCATGGGCCGCAATGCCGGCTGGCTGACCGCTGCCGCCGCACTGGCCAAGAGCGATGATTGCGAGGGCGTGGACATGATCTGCCTGCCCGAGGTTCCCTTCAACGTGGAGCGCTTTGTGGAAAAGGTGCGTGTGATGCAGGAAAAGAAGCCCAGCATCGTCATTGCCGTTTCCGAGGGCGTAAAGCTGGAGGATGGCCGCTATGTCTGTGAGCTGGCGGACGACGTGCACGCCGTGGATGCTTTCGGTCACAAGGCGCTGACCGGTACCGCACGGTATCTGGCCAATGTGGTGGCCCGCAATCTGGACACCAAGACCCGCTGCATCGAGCTTTCCACCCTGCAGCGCTGCGCCGGTCACCTGACCAGCCGCACCGACATCACCGAGGCCTATCAGGTGGGTGGTGCTGCCGCCAAGGCAGCCTTTGAGGGTGTTACCGGCCAGATGGTTGCCCTGAAGCGCATCTCCAACAATCCTTACCAGTGCACCACCGAGCTGCATCCCATCAGCGAGGTCGCCAACCTGGAAAAGAAGGTTCCCCTGAGCTGGATGAACAACAACCATACCCAGATGACCGAGGACTTCTTAGACTACGCCCGTCCGCTGATTCAGGCCGAGCTGACCCCGCTGTACATCGCCGGTCTGCCGCACCACATCTACATGAAGAACCAGAAGTGATTTTCTCCTGACCTGTTTTTGTCAGGCTGAAAAGCCCTCCCGCCCGGACGCTGTAAAGCGCACCCGAGCGGGAGGGCTTTTGTGATCTCTGCCTTTATTTCTTCTTTTTTTGCGCCCAGCCCAAATTATGGGTTGACAAATTGCGCTTTCAGTGGTAACATATACAGGCAGTCCAAACGACTGCAAAAATGAATATGGGCGTGTTCCCGAGTGGCCAATGGGGACAGACTGTAAATCTGCTGCTTTCAGCTTCGGTGGTTCGAATCCACCCGCGCCCACCAAACAAGAAAAATCCGAACCTGTTTCCGATTGGAGAAGGGTTCGGATTTTTCGTTTTCTTCGGGTACAACAATGAAGGCTCCCGTGGACGGCGCAAAACTCTGATGCCTTGTCATAGACCGTAAGCCGATAACGAGAATTGGAGGATGCGATTATGAAGTACGATGAAAGAGCCTGCAAGTTTAACATGGATACCGGGTGTGTGGAGTTGACTCTCCAAGATGGGAGAAAAATTTCCATCGGCTGCACCGGGGTCGAGGATGCACTGAATGTGACTATGGCACAGCAGACGGAATTGGACTACCTTATCTACAATGACCCGCTGAGCTATGCCGATTTGATTCTGAACGGTGACCCAGAGGAATATTTGAAAAATGCAGCCGGGAGCCATGGGTTAGAAGATTAAGGGCAAAAAAATAAGAGGTGTGCCCAACTGGACACACCTCGGTGAGATACATCTATATAAGGCAGGGCGTTCCCTTTACTGGGAGCGTCCTGCTGTTTTTATGCTGCAACAGGCAAGGCTTGTAGAACTTCCTGCTCTTTCAGCCATTCCTCATATTCACGCTGGCCTTCCTCGCTGTTGAAAAACTCAACCATGGAGGGATAAAAGCAACGCGCAAGGGTCTTGATTGCTTCATCCGGGTAGCCGGATTTGTTCGACTTCTTCTTTTTGTTCAAATGGTATCCTCCGAAAATCAAAGTTCCATATCTTGCCCACGCCTGCGGTTTCGCTGCTGCACATTCATGGTGAGCTCCTGCTTGGGGGCAAGAATCTTTTCCAGAAAGCCACGCACCAGTTCGGGCGCACGGTGGAGAGCATCCAGATAGGGTTTCACCTCGTACCACAGGTCGTGGTACTTGTTGCTCCAACGAACGGCCTCCTTCTTGGCGGTGGAAAGTTCTTCTTTCAAGCGGCGGTTCTCCACGTCCATCATATAGCCGTGGTCGGCTTGCTTTTTCAGCTTGGAAAATTCTTCTTCGGTCAGCGAGTAGTTACCGAGAAAGGTGCGCTTGCCGATATAATCCAGATCGCGCGCATGAATGAGGGCTTCTTTCGTGAGCGTGGCCTTTTTCTGCACAGCGGCAAGTTCATTCTCCTTTTTGGAGAGGGTCTGACTGGTTTTGGCAAGCGACTGCGCCTTTTGGTCGGCTTGGGCGGTCAGGCTGTCCAGACGTTCCTGCTCCCGCTGGACTTTGAACTGGGTGACGGTCAGGTGTTCTTCGGTGCTGCCGCGCTCACCGCGCTCTACATCCGTGTACCCGGCGTTGCGCATATAGTGGAAGAAATCGTCTTGCAGGACACTGTACGACTTCTTCAGGACTGGCTTGCCGCTCTTTTGCAGGACAGGCTTTCCGGCATCGTCCAGCATGGGCTTGGAAGCCCACTTCTTGCTTCGGCTGACCTGCATGACGGTCTCCTTGACTGTGCCGACCAGTGCCTTGTCCTTGCAGCGTTTCGACCAGAGGATCTGCTTTTCCACCACAGGCACATAGACCACATGGAGATGGTAGTGGTAGACCTCCCGGCCCAGTGCTTCGGTCATGGCGTGGTTGATCTCATCCGCGTGCATGACTGCCGAGAGGATATACTGCTCACCACCCACGATCTGAAAGGCTGCTTTGTAGGCATCCTCATAGAACTGCTTGGCGAACTCGTAGCCGCCGTGGTTGTCAAAGTAGGCCGAGTTGACATCAAAGACAAGTTCACAGTAGTGGGTAGCATCCGGCTTCAGGCCGCGCGTGGAGATGGTTTCGGCGGCTTCCAGTTGGGCGAATAGGTCGGTGTAGCTGGCGGTTGGCTTTTTGAAGTGGATGTTCCATGCAGTGCGCTGGGGGATGATGTCGGGGTTCCGGTAGCTGTCCTTTTCGCGCTCGTTGTGCTGCTGGGTGTTGCCAACGGCTTTGTCTGAAACGGCGAGATTTCGGACACTGGTGCGGTCAATGCCATCATTTCTTGCCAAAGGGCATCCCTCCTTTCAAGGTTCGTCGAGAGGTGACGGGGAACGGAGATGCACTTCTGCGGAAGTGTAATAACCCACTATGACACTTTCATCCCTATGGGCTGCAAAGTGTAGTGGGTTCTTCGAGGACTCTCCGAGGGAGAACGTCTCCTGCGGGAGAGTTAATCGAGTTCACGTTTGCGAAGCAATGAAAGCCCCAGTGGGGCTTTTAAGTGACCGAACGGTCTTGCGCCAGCAAGATGGAGGGGCCTCGCCCCGACAAGTTCGCACAATGCGAACTTGATTGCTCCGTACGCATCTGAAAAAATTGCGTACGGACTTCAAATAACCTGTACGGTCTGTACGGCGTACGGAAATCTAAAATAAAAACGATAACACGTTTTAATTTGCTTCGATTCGCCGTACGGGTGCGTACAAGTACAGACCGTACAGGTTGTGCGAACTTCTTCCGTGAAAAAATGCACTTTTTACGGACAGGGGTGGACAAGCGGCTCAATGCCCACGAAACCCCGCACCCTGCGGCCACCGGGCAGGGCGATGTTATGTACTGCACCAGAGACCCCAAAGTGGGAACTCTGGTGTTTTTGCTTCATGCCTGAATATACGGGAAATTTTGCAGGAAAGGCGAAAAAGCGGCAGAACTGCAACGGAAAAAGAAAAATGCCCTTACTGGTTGCAGGGCTGCAACAGCAAGGGTGGAGAGGTAACCGTATATTGAACAAAACGGCAGAGCGTATTATAATGAGGAAAAAGCTCAAAAAGGAGGGCCGATCACATGGCACAGGAATATCTGCCTGCACCGTCCAACGTCCGTCTTGCGGACTTGATGAAAGAGCACAACATCAGCCAACCGGAGCTTGCCAAGGAAATCGGCTGCTCTAAAAGCACTATCAGCCGTTTTATCAGTGGCGCAAAAGGAACCCTGACCCATGAGCAGGTGCTGAAAATTGCAAGGCTGTTCAACGTGTCCACGGATTTTCTGCTGGGAGAAACCAACATCCCCGACCGCAAAAATTACGACATTGCCGAACTGGGCTTGTCCGTAGAAGCTGCAAAGAACCTCTACACAGGACGTGTCAATACAGAGGTGGTCAACCTGCTGCTGGAAAACGCTCGCTTTGCAGAGCTTACTTCCGCATAGCGCAGTATTTTGATGATACCTTTGCTTCCGGCATCGCAGCACAGAACGCCATACTCACGACATTGAGCACCCTGCTGCGCACAAGGGTCAAGACCCCGGAGGCAGCCAAAGCTGCAAAGGACATCAGCCTTCGGAGAAAGCCGGTGTATCAAGGTGATCTTGATGACATTGAAATGTACTTCATGGCGGCGGTCAAGGAAATCAAAAAGGGTATCGGGAGCCATTACGCCGAACAGGAAGCCATGAGCAAGAAAGTGGCAGAGAAGATGTTCACCGAATTGACTAAAGGGCAGGATGTGCAGCACCCAACGATTACGGCAGAGCAGTTGACAGATGCAATGTTGGACAGCGTTTCGGGCATGGAAGGAGCTACGCCGGAAGCGCTGGAACAGCTGCGGAACGGTCTGCTGGGAATCTTGCAGTCTGCCGCAGAGCAGGAAAACGCCCATGAAGCAGACGAATGAACGGCTTTGTGCGCTGGCGCAGAAAGGCGATGCTGCCGCGCTGGACAGCCTGATTGACAACAACAAGTCCTTTATTGGCAAGGCGGCAAATGACCTTTTCCGCAGCATGAATCTGGCACAGTCCGGCCTGAACCTTGACACGGACGATTTGAAACAGGCAGGGAATATGGGCTTGTGGAAGGCCGTGCCAAAGTTCGATGCAGCGCGCGGCATGAAGTTCTTGACCTATGCGGCTCCTGCCATTCATAATGCCATGATGGACATGGTGCGGGATGCCTTTACTGCTTTTGAGCAGCGGATGGTGACGGAGGATAAGGACGGTATCTGCTACCAGCGCGTTTCGCTGGACGATGTTCTGCCGGGAGAAGAGCAGTTGCGGCGCATCGAAGCCATAGCCGACCCCTACGCCATGCAGCCGCAGACCATTATGGAAGAGCAGGAATCGCGCCGGGAACTGTACGATGGTCTGAAACGGCTGACCCAGCGCGAACAGACCTATCTGTTGTATCGCTATGGCTTCACCGATGGCGAGGAGCATCCGCTGATCGGCACGGCGATATACTTTCACCTGACAAAAGGCCGCGCCAAAAAGACCGAGGAACAGGCTATGGATAACCTGTGGCTGGAATTGCCGTGGTGGTTTATCTGAGTGAAAAGAAAAATCGTGATTGTGCTACAAGTTTTCTGGAAATTTATGTGCAGCTATACGATTTTGAGAAATTTTGTAGACGGATGAAACAAAATAGGATTAAATCTAAGTATCTAAGGAACGTTGATTTCACGAAGCTGCTGATTACCGACTGTAGGATTTGAGGAGGATGCCGTTTTATGAAAATTACACGAGATAAAATGTTTTTTTCAAAAGATCTTATTCATACACTGGCATATGTCGGAATGTTCGTGGCGGCAATTATATCGGTTGGAGCGTGTAAGTCTGGTATTTGGGTGGCTGCGATATTAGCATGGATTGTAGCAGGTATAATTATCGGATTGGCGATTATTTCCGACTATAAAAAGGCAGAACTTTTGAAAAATGGAACAAGAATCATCGGAAAGGTTACAGCAACAAAACGAGTACATATAAAATTTCATATGAGTACCTACCACCTTGCCGATGAAGATGTAATCTATCCATATGTGGTACATTATCAGTATAAAGTTAAAGGTGAAACCTATAATGGAAAGTCGCAGTGGTTTTGGTTCAATCCATGTATTCCGAAAGGGGCACCAATAAAAATTCTAGTAGACCCAAAGAATCCGGCCCGAAGTACAGTTCTCAAACCAGAAAGCTAAAGATGGCTTTCAATCGAGGTAAAACAAAAAGTTTATCCTTATAGCGTGTTTATTTAAAAGAAGATTGCGATTGTGCTACAAATTTCCAGGAAGTTTATGTGCATCTATACGATTTTGAAAAATTTTGTGGACAAACGAAATAAATCAGGCTTAAATTTCGTTATCTAAACAAAAAAGCAAGGCGGGAAGGTTTGATGATTTGTAAAAAATGAGGGCATAAAAATAAAGTAGGCGTTTGATATTTCCAGCAATGTGGGCAGTAGTGAAAGAAGGTATAGACAATGAAGAAAACTTTATATACATTTTTGGTTTGGAATTTTCTGTTGTTTGTAGCTGGTTTAAGTGATATTGTTTTTTATAGAAATCTTACATCGGTAGAAGGTATGACAATAAGCTGGACCCAGCCAGCGCTTGTAAGTATTACTTCATTTTTAATATTGCTTTCAATATATTATGGGATGCACCAGCTCCTTTTCGGGAAAAATTTTTATTTGAAACTGGAAATCAAGCAGGAAGACATAGATAAATTGCGAAATTCAATTTATGATTTTCTGAAAAAAGGCGAAATTGACCCCGAAAAATTGCAGCAACACTTGAAGTGTTTGATAATTGCTGAAGTTGTTTTGTGGGGTGGATTCATCGTTTACTTATTTATATCAAAGGGCTACTAATTTTCAATTCTAATAATGGGGTAAAGTGGTACGAATGAAAAAGATACAGAACTTTTTCTCGACGATTTTGCAAAAGCTGTGGAAAAGTCCGATAAAGGCGAAGGAAAACATGGAAGGAGGAAACAATATGAAAAAGAGGGCTACAATAGTTCTTGGCCTTGTGCTGATACTTACATTGGTTGGCTGCGGAAATAATGCTCAAAGTTCAGATGCGCACAATGCAGAATACGAAGAAGGCTATGCCGCTGGTTACGAGGCAGGGTATAATGACGGGAAACAGCAAATGACCGAAAGCCAAAAGCATTTTGCACAGTTTTCGGGTTCTTTTACGGCTACTGTTGAGCAACTCCTGCCCGATTACTATGCGCTGCCGGGAAAAACGGTTGCAGTTGTTCACTTCTTTCAGGACAGACCATTTTTGCTTCATTTCCAGAAAGACTTAACTGGTGAACTTATTGAAGGAACAGCTTATGTGTTTGAGTTTGAGACTTTTGAAGTTGAACTTCCAGACGATGAAGAAAATCCAAATATTTCAGATTATATGTATTCAATAAATGTTACCAATTATAGAGTTGCAGAAGATGACGAACTCGGATTGGAAGGCAAAATGCCAACTGTCGAAATAGTATCGAAGTAAGCAGCCAAGCTGTTTTATAATGAAACGCAAAGATGGCAGTACACATTGGAATAGGATTCAAAAGCCGTATGAAGAACACAGCATCAAAAAAGAAAACTTGTCTCGGATTTTTGCTGATCGTATTTTTAGCATATGTGGTGTGCTATCTTCTTTCTCAAACAGTGTTTCATGAAGTCTACTTGTTTGAATGGACAGCAGCCCATTATTATTTGTGTTTATGGGTTGCATCTGTTACTTTCTGTTTTCTGGAAATGTATAGAGCAGCTCTTATCACAACAGCTGGAAACTGGACAGGAATTTTGATCGGACAAGTGTTGGGCGATTTTATTATCAAAATAAACGCCACAAAAATCACGCCGGATATGTATATAGGAAAAGTATGGCAGCTCAAGGCACACTACGGAGTTTTGATTTGGCTGCTCGTTTTCCTACTTTCGTTTATTATCGGAATGCTTGTTGAAAAGAAAAATCATTGTTAAAATGCGTAGTTAATAATAGACAGCCCTCTATTTGCAACGACTGCAAGTAGAGGGCTGTCGGTTTTATCTGTATATTCCAATTAAAGGTCAATCCTCTAAATCTGCCATGGTCACAGCTGAGTGAGAGATAATGCTCAATCTCACCACCCAGCACAAACTGGGCGTACTCCAAAGATTTATTCTAACGAATGAATATTCTGCGTTTTAAACAATTTAACGACGAATATATTGTGTAATACAGAGAATTTCAATTGCGACTTCGCACTCGATTGACTTGTAATGCAAAAAGCATTACAATAAATCCGAGGTGATAACTATGGAAAAATCGATGATGCTGAACGTCCGGGTCAGCCCCAGCGTCAAACAGCAAGCCGAAGATGTGCTGAAGCAGCTGGGTATCCCGATGGCAACGGCTATTGATATGTACCTGCGTCAAATCACTCTGACCGGTGGCATTCCGTTCTCGCTGTCCCTGCCGAAGGCTCCGGCTGCGCTGAACGCTGACACCATGACCGATGATCAGCTTCATGCAGCCTTGCAGGTGGGCATCAAAGAGATTCAAAACGGTGATACTGTTGATGCGGAAAGCGCATTCGCACAGTTCAGGGAACAGCACAGATGAAGCAGTATGACGTAAAAATTTCCCATACAGCCCTCAGCGACATGGAGCAGATTTACAGCTATATTGCTGACCGTCTGCTGGAGCCTGACACGGCTATGGGGCAGTATAATCGTATTGCAGAAGCCATCCAGTCGCTGGACATCCTGCCGGAACGATGTGCGCTGGTGGAAAGTGAGCCGGAGCGCACCCAAGGGCTGCGGCAGATGCTGGTGGACAACTACTCGGTGTTCTACATTGTGGGCGAGGATGCCGTGTCGGTGGCTCGTGTGCTGTACAGTGCATCCGACCTTGTGCGCCGCCTGCGGAGAATGAAGTGAAAGGGGTGTTCGCATGACCGCCGTGATCTATGCTCGCTATTCCAGCGATAACCAGCGTGAGGAATCCATCGAAGGCCAGATTCGTGAATGTACGGCTTATGCCGAAAAGAACGGCATCACCGTGGTCAAGCACTACATTGACCGCGCCCTTTCTGCCAAAACCGACAACCGCCCGGATTTCCAGCAGATGATCAAGGACAGCGAGAAACGGTTGTTTGACATTGTGCTGGTCTGGAAACTTGACCGTTTTGCCCGAAACCGTTATGATTCGGCCCACTATGAGTACCAGTTGGAACGAAATCATGTCAAGCTGGTATCTGCCACGGAGCCTATCTCTGACAGCCCTGCGGGTATCATGGTCAAGAGTATGCTCACCGGCATGGCTGAATACTACTCGGCAGAACTTTCTGAAAAAGTTGTGCGCGGCATGACCGAGAATGTTCTGAAGGGCAAGTACAACGGCGGCACGATTCCCATTGGGTTTAAGGTGGATGAGGAGAAGTTCTTTCAAGTCGACCCGCTGAAAGCTCCCTTTGTGGTAGAAGCCTTCCAGCGGTACAACGATGGTGCGACCATGAAGGAGCTGATGAACTGGCTGAACGACAGCGGTGTGACTACCAACCGCAACCAGAAGTTCACCTACAACAGTGTTCAGACGCTGTTGACGAACAAACGGTACATCGGAGAAAACCACTTCAAGGACATTGTGATGCCCGACAGTATCCCGGCCATCGTGGACAAGGACTTGTTTGAAGAAGTGCAGCAAAAAATCAAGAAGAACAGCCGCGCTCCTGCCCGTCACAAGGCCGAGGACGATTACTTGCTCACCACCAAGCTGTTCTGCGGAATGTGCGGCGCGATGATGTTCGGCGAGTGCGGTACGGGTAGAAACAAGATCGTTCATCATTATTATAAGTGCGCCACCGCGAAGCGTTTCAAGACCTGCAAGAAAAAGACCGTCCGTAAAGAGTGGCTGGAAGATTTGGTCATAGCTGAAACCATGAAGCTGATTCAAGACGATGCCGTGATTGATGCCATCGTTGCAGAGGTCATGGAGTTGCAGGAACAGGAAAACACCACACTCCCTTTGCTGGAAAAGCAGATGCGCGAGGTGGAGAACGGCATTGAAAATATGCTGAACGCCATTCAAGCTGGTGTGCTGACCAATTCCACCAAGTCGCGTTTGGAAAAGCTGGAAGCCCAGCAGAAAGAACTTGAGGTTCGGATCGCCGAAGAAAAAATCGCTCGGCCACGGTTAAGCGAAAATCAGGTTCGTTTCTGGCTGACCCGGTTCCGCAAACTCGACCCGAACGTGAAAAGCCACCGTGAGACGCTTATCAATACATTCGTGAATGCTGTTTATCTCTATGATGAAAAAGTTTTGATTGCATTCAACTACAAAGACGGCACAAAAACCATCTCTTTCAATGAAATTGCCGCCAAAGATGCCTCAGAGGGCAATGGTTCGGATTTGGGTTGCTTCGCTCCACCAAGAACTCCGGTATCCAATGGGTACCGGAGTTTCTGTTTTACCTGCCTTGAAAAAGGGGCTGCAAGGGTGGATTCGAACAGCTGCGGCGCTGTCGCAGAAGACAGCGCAAAAACAGCCCAGTGGGCTGTTTTTAGCAGCGCGGCTCGCGCAATCCACACGCGCCCACCAAGGACTCCAGTATCCGAACCGGGTACTGGAGTTTCTGTTTTATCTGCCTTGAAAAGGGGCTGCAAGGGTGGATTCGAACAGCATCGACCCGCCGAATAGTCCGGCGGGGGAAAGCCCCTGTGCAACAGCGACGACCGCTGCCAGCGGCAGAAACAGGGAGGAGCTGTTGGGGCTGCGGCCAGCAGGATGCGCGTGCCGCCCAAGGCACGATGCAGCCGCTGGGAGCCGCGACCCGGGTTCCTTTTCTGCGCGGCTCGCGACATCTGCCCGCACACATATTGCATCTGTCCCTGACCTGTGATACCATACAGGTAACTGAAACAACACAGACGGAGGACTTTTTCTATGATCTACGATACCCTGAACAACCTGCCCAACTATCTGGGCGTAAGCGACAATCTGGACACCGTGATCGAGTACATCATGGCGCGGGATATCACCACCCTGCCTGCCGGGCGCACCCGCATCGATGGGGACAAGGCGGTGGTCACCGTGAGCACCGTCACGCCCCAGACCTCCGACAAGGCACTGTTCCAGCGGCACGACAATCACATTACGCTGGAGACTGACTTGGACGGCAGTGAGCTGTTTGAGGTAAGCCTTGCGGAGCTGACGCCCACCAAGCCAACCGATGAAGCCGCCGACACCACCGTAGGCACTGCCGGTACCAGCATTGCCGGAATGCTGTGCGAGGGACGCTTTGCCTTGTATCTGGCAGGGGAACCGTATAAATCCGGCCTGAAGGCGCAGGGCTGCGGAAAGCTGAAAAAAGCCGTGTTCAGCATTGAGCTGGACCCGGACGAGGAAGAAACGGAAGAATAACTGAAAGGAGACTTTCTGTATGGGATTTTTTGCTGTACTGGCTGCAAGTCTGTTTGCCGTATTTATTTTTACTGTATTCGGCGGCTATTCGCTGCTGCTCTGGTGTCAGCAGTCCCTGTGGATGGTCGTTCCTCCCGCGCTGGTGCTGGCCGTTCTGGTCTGGACATTTTTGAAAATGGACGATAAGATCACCGCCCTGCAAAAGCGGGTGGACGAGCTGGAAGCCGCACAAAAAAGCACGGAGAAGCTTGAAAAATAATACAGCGCCGCCCTTCGTAGAGAAACCTCTCTGCAAAGGACGGCGCTGCTTTTTTTGTGAACGCTTTCACGTTGGCCTGCCGGTGGTTACAGATTTAACAGAACATTCACCCGGAAGATCTGCTCCTCGGTCTCCAGATGCAGATTGCCGTTATATTTGTGCACTACCGTCTCGGCAGATACCAGCCCGATGCCGGTGCCCTCGTGCTTGGTGGAGCGCAGGATGCCCTGCTGTTTTTTCAGCATGCCGTCGTAACGGTTCTCCACCACAAGCCCCAGCATGGCGGGACTGAGCATCTGCGCCATCACCTGCACCCGGCGCTGCTCCGGCGGCAGCTTCTGGCTGGCGTGCAGGGCGTTTTCCAGCAGATTGCCCAGAATGGTGCACAGGTCGGCCTCCGGCATGGGAAGCTGCCGAGGCAGTGCCAGCTTCCACTCCACAGGAACGCTCTGCTGCCCGGCTGCATGGTCGTAATATCCGGCCAGTGCATCCACGGCGGCGTTGGCGCACAGGCTGGGGCGGTGCTCGCTGAGCTCGCTTTCATACTGGTGCAGATAGCTTTTCAGCTCCTCCAGCTGCCCGGTCTCGGTCAGTCCGGCAATCACATGCAGATGCTGCCGGAAGTCGTGCCGCAGACGGCGGGTGTTGTCCAGATAGGTCTGTAACTCCATGTACCGGCGGGATTCCATGGCCAGCAGCTGGTTTTCCCGGTCCAGCCGGGCATTGCGGGTAAACTCCCGGGCAACGCGGTACATCTCGTATAGCAGCAGAAAGATGCCGAACAGCGAGATGGATACCGCCAGCACCGAGATGATCTTCAGCCGCCCGACCAGCACCACGGCGGGGTTCAGCGGCATACAGTATACCAGAAAAACGGCATAGAGGGCGGGCAGCGGCCACGCAGATTGCCAGAAGGCTTCACCGCTGTACTCCCGCAGCAGCCACCGGCTCCACTGCACGGCGGTGAACCAGAACAGCACGGTGAGCATCGCGGCAAGGCCCAGCCGCAGCAGCGCCGTGGAGGCAAGGCAGACGGTCTGTGGGTTGGAGATCTCGGTCTGGGCGTTGAGCAGCGTCGACAGCAGGGAACACACCGCCATCATCACGGCAGAGATGGAAAACAGAAACGCGGTCTGGCTTACGGTCACTTCCGGCGTTACCCGCCAGCGCAGCAGCCAGAAGGAGACCAGCACGATGGCGGGCAGGAGAGAATTGCTGTTCAGCCCGAACACGGCGCAGAGCGCGGCGCAGCCGATGCACAGCAGGGTGATGCATCCGGCAGCGATGCAGGCGGTGCGCCTGGGGGTGCGCAGCTTTTCCCATAGGGATGCCAGACACAGAAACGCGCTGGGATACAGCAGCGCAAAATCCAGAAAATAACGGCCGAACAGAGCAAGATCCATGGCGGCTGCTCCTTTCCTCAGTGCAGCTCCTGCCGCATGTGGCGGAACTGGTATTGTGTAAAGTGGGCAAGCAGAGTGCATTTATCCTTCTGCCGTACCGGCAGGCGGGTGCCGTCCAAGATCTCGATGCAGTCCTCCCCGAACCGCAGCACCTTGTCCATGTTGATGATAACGCCTCGGTTGCAGCTCATAAAGTTTTCCCGTGCGGTAAGCTTTTCTTCGATCTGCGCAAAGCTGCACATGGCGCGGTACTCACCATCCTCGGTGGTGATAAGGACGTAGTGGTTCCGGGCAATGGCATACAGCACCTTGCGCAGCGGCAGCTGAATGCTTTGGCGGGCAATGCGAATCTCCAGTTCCGGCTCCTTACAACGCAGCGCCCGCCGCAGCTCGGCGGCAAGGTGCACGAATTTTTCCTCCTGATAGGGTTTGAGCAGGTAATCGAAGGGGTGCACCGGAAAGGCATCCCATACATATTCCGGCGAGGAGGTCACGAATACGATCAGCACCTCCGGGTCGGCCTGCCGCAGTCGGCGGGCGGTCTCGATGCCGTTGGTGCCCGCCATGCAGATATCCAGAAACACCACGGCGTATAAGCCGGGCTCTGCTGCGGCACGGAGAAAATCATCCCCGCAGGCAAACCATGTGCACTCGGCTTCGGGCAGCTGCTGTTGCAGCAACTCCTCCAGCCGCTGGGCGTCCGGGGTCTGATCCTCTACGATGGCGATTGGCAGTGCCATCCATACACCCTCTTTCTCCATTCATTGTTCCTTTATTATAGCATACTGCGGCGGGAAGGGCATCTGCTTTTTTGCACAAAACGCTCCATTTTGCGCGCCGAGCGCCGCCCTGCGCATCTGCAGCGGGCGACTGCCAAAAAGTTTTGGTTGACAGACGGGGCGAATCATGTTATTCTTTTGTTGATTTTGAGAGACGCCGCCTTGCAGAGTCTTTTCAAAGCAATTTACTCGGGACCGCCCAAACGGGGCTAAGGCCATACGGACAGCCGGGTCCACTGCCGACCGGCGGCGCAAGCTGCCATTATTGATTGAGTTTGAAGCTCAAATTTTATAAGTTGGTTCCTTTACAACCATGAAATTGCGCAGCCTATGCGCAGACTTGTGAAACGGTCAATAAGAGTAGTAAAAGTGTAGTTGCTATATAGACTCTCATCACCCCGTCTTTTTGGATCGCGAATAACGCGCAGCACCGGCACTTACGGCTGGGTGCTTTATCAGCGCGGAAAAAGCTGCTCCAAGCGCAGGTCTGCAGATTTGTGCAGTGTCTGCGCTTTTTTGTTGTGCAAAAAGAAGAACAGGGACGGAGGAAATGATGAACGAGAACAAAGCGCGTTCCCGGCTGGATCAGCGCCGTGCGCCCATTTACGAGGCGCTGGAGCGGTTCCGGCAGATGCGGGTGGTGCCTTTTGACGTGCCCGGCCACAAGCGAGGCCGCGGCAACCCGGAACTGACCGCTTTTCTGGGTCAGCAGTGCGTGGGCGTGGACGTGAACAGTATGAAGCCGCTGGATAACCTTTGCCACCCGGTGTCGGTCATCCGGGAAGCTGAGGAGCTTGCCGCTGATGCATTTGGCGCGGCACACGCCTTTTTAATGGTGGGCGGCACCACCAGCAGCGTGCAGAGCATGGTACTTACCGCCTGCAAGCGGGGCGATGAGATCATTCTGCCCCGCAACGTGCACCGCAGCGTGCTGAACGCGCTGGTGCTGTGCGGCGCGGTGCCGGTGTATGTGAACCCGGAGGTGGATAAGCGCCTGGGCATCTCGCTGGGCATGAAGCGGGAGCAGGTGGCAAAGGCCATCAAGGAGCACCCCAACGCTGTGGCTGTGCTGGTGAATAACCCCACCTACTACGGCATCTGCTCCGACCTGCGTGCCATCGTAAAAATGGCGCACGACGCCGGTATGCTCTGCCTTGCGGATGAAGCCCACGGCACCCACTTCTACTTTGGCGGCGGCCTGCCGGTTTCTGCCATGGCGGCGGGCGCGGATATGGCCTCGGTCTCCATGCACAAAAGCGGCGGCAGCCTGACCCAGTCCAGCCTGCTGCTCATCGGTCCCAACGTGCACCCGGGCTATGTGCGCCAGATCATCAACCTGACCCAGACTACCTCCGGCAGCTACCTGCTGATGTCCAGTCTGGATATCTCCCGCCGCAATCTGGCGCTGCGGGGACGGCAGGTGTTCCATCAGGTGGCAGACATTGCCGAGTACGCCCGCGAGGAGATCAACGCCGTAGGCGGTTACTACGCCTTTGGCAAGGAGCTGTGCAACGGCGATTCTGTTTTTGACTTTGACACCACCAAGCTCAGCGTCCATACGCTGGATATTGGTCTTGCCGGCATCGAGGTCTACGACATCCTGCGGGACGAGTATGACATTCAGATCGAGTTCGGCGATATCGGCAACATCCTTGCCTACCTGTCCATCGGCGACCGCCCGCAGGAGGTGGAGCGTCTGGTCAGTGCGCTGGCCGAGATCAAGCGCCGCTACCGCACCGATGGCTCGGGTCTGCTGAGTCAGGAATACATCGACCCCGTGGTGGCTGCCAGCCCGCAGGAGGCCTTCTATGCCCCCAAAAAGAGCCTGCCCCTGCGGGAGACCGAGGGCATGGTGTGCAGCGAGTTCGTCATGTGCTATCCCCCGGGCATCCCCATCCTTGCACCCGGCGAGCGCATCACCAAGGAGATCCTGAACTACATCGAGTACGCCAAGGCCAAGGGCTGCAGCATGACCGGCCCGGAGGACCCCGAAATTTTGCACCTGAATGTTCTGGCATAAGGAGGGAAAGAGATGGAATTTTGGTTTTCAGAGTTTCACACCCCGGATGTGAAGCACAGCATTCGTGTGAACAAGCAGCTCTACTCCAAGCAGAGCGATTATCAGCGCATTGATATCTTTGAGACCCCGGAGTTCGGCCGGGTGCTCACGCTGGACGGCAACGTGATGCTGACCGAGCGCGATGAGTTCATCTACGATGAAATGATCGTCCATGTGCCCATGGCGGTGCACAAGGAAGCCAAGGATATTCTGGTCATCGGTGCCGGAGACGGCGGCGTGGTGCGGGAGCTGACCCGCTACGACCGTGTGGAGCGCATCGACCTTGTGGAGATGGACCCGCAGGTGGTGGAGGCCTGCCGCGCTTACCTACCCAGCAATGCCTGCCGTATGGATGACCGTCGGGTGCATATCTATTTTGAGAATGCCTTGAAGTATATCCGCCGCTGCGAGGAGGAGTACGACCTTATCATTGTGGACTCCTCCGACCCCTTCGGCCCCTCTGAGGGTCTGTTCACCCGCGAGTTCTACGGCAGCTGCTTCAACGCCCTGAAAGAGGACGGCATCATGGTCAACCAGCAGGGCAGCCCCTTCTACGCCGAGGACGCCAGCGCCATGCAGCGCAGCCACAAGCGCATTGCATCCACCTTCCCCATCAGCCGGGTGTATCAGGCGCATATCCCCACCTTTGCGGCAGGGTACTGGCTGTTCGGCTTTGCAAGCAAAAAATACCATCCCATCGATGATCTGGACGCTGAATCGTGGAAGGCGCTGAATATGCGCACCCGCTACTACACCACCAAACTGCATATCGGAGCATTCTACCTGCCGGCTTTTCTGGAGGAGATGCTGCGGGAAGTGGAGGAACACTGATGCACCCCAACGTTGAGACCTTTATCGGCTGCGACAGCAGCTACCGCGCCGCCAGCATCGTGCTGTACGGTGCGCCTTACGATTCCACCACCAGCTACCGCCCCGGTGCACGGTTCGGCCCGGCGGCCATCCGGCACGAGAGCTACGGTCTGGAGACTTACAGCCCTTACCAGAACGCCGACCTGACCGATTTTGATGTGTTCGACAGCGGCGATCTGGAGCTGTGCTTCGGCTCCAGCGAGCTGGCACTGGCCGATATCGAGGCCCGGGCAGAGGAAATTTTGAAGGACGGCAAGTTCCCGCTGCTGCTGGGTGGCGAGCATTTGGTCACGCTGGGTGCGGTGCGTGCTGCGGTGAAGAAATACCCCGACCTGCACATCGTCCATTTCGACGCCCACGCCGACCTGCGGGACGACTATCTGGGCGCGAAGCTCAGCCACGCTTGTGTGCTGCGCCGCTGCCACGAGCTGGTAGGGGATGGCCACATCCATCAGTTCTGCATCCGCAGCGGCGACCGGGCAGAATTTGAGTTTGCTGCCCAGCACACCGAGATGCACAAGTTCGATTTTACCGGCCTTGCCGAGCTGACCGCACAGCTGTGCGAGAGCAAGGTGCCGGTGTACCTGACCATCGATCTGGACTGCCTTGACCCCTCCTGCTTCCCGGGCACCGGTACCCCGGAGGCTGGCGGCGTAAGCTTTTTGCAGCTGCTGGAGGCCATCCGCACTGTGACCAAGGCCAACATCATCGGTGCAGACCTGAACGAGCTTGCCCCCACGCTGGACACCACCGGCGTTTCCACCGCCACCGCCTGCAAGGTGCTGCGCGAGACCCTGATCGCGCTGGACAAGGGCTGGCCGGGCTTTCAGGTATAAATACGAACCTACCATTTTACAGATAAAGGAGTAACCGACATGAGCAAAGTTCTGATCATCGGCTGCGGCGGCGTGGCCTCTGTTGCCATCCATAAGTGCTGCCAGGTGCCCGAGGTGTTCACCGAGATCTGCATCGCCAGCCGTACCAAGGCAAAGTGCGATAAGCTGGCTGCTGAGCTGGCTCCCACCACTACTACCAAGATCACCACCGCACAGGTGGACGCAGACAAGGTGGAGGAGGTCATCGCCCTCATCAAGGCTTACCAGCCCGACCTCGTGATGAACATCGCCCTGCCTTATCAGGATCTGACCATCATGGACGCCTGCCTTGCCTGCGGCGTCAACTACATGGACACCGCCAACTACGAGCCCGAGAACACCGATGACCCGGAGTGGCGCGCCATCTACGAGAAGCGCTGCAAGGAGGCCGGCTTCTCTGCCTACTTTGATTACAGCTGGCAGTGGGCCTACGCCAAAAAGTTCGAGGAAGCCGGCCTGACCGCCCTGCTGGGCAGCGGCTTCGACCCGGGTGTGACCCAGGCTTACTGTGCCTATGCCAAAAAGCACGAGTTCGATACCATTGACACCATCGATATTCTGGACTGCAACGGCGGCGACCACGGCTATGCCTTTGCCACTAACTTTAACCCGGAGATCAACCTGCGCGAGGTGTCCGCTCCCGGCAGCTACTGGGAGAACGGCCACTGGGTAGAGATCCCGGCTATGAGCATCAAGCGGGAGTACAACTTCGATCAGGTGGGCGACAAGGATATGTACCTGCTGCACCACGAGGAGATCGAGTCTCTGGCAAAGAACATCCCGGAGGCAAAGCGCATCCGCTTCTTCATGACCTTTGGCCAGAGCTATCTGGACCACATGCGTTGTCTGGAGGACGTGGGCATGCTGTCCACCACCCCTGTCAACTTCAACGGACAGGAGATTGTGCCCATCCAGTTCCTCAAGGCTCTGCTGCCGGACCCCGCCAGCCTTGGCCCCCGTACCAAAGGCAAGACCAACATCGGCTGCATCTTTACCGGCAAAAAGGACGGCAAGGATAAGACCTACTATATCTACAACGTCTGCGACCATCAGGAGTGCTACAAGGAAGTGGGCTCTCAGGCTATCAGCTACACCACCGGCGTGCCCGCCATGTGCGGTGCCCTGATGCTGCTCACCGGCAAGTGGACCACCAAGGGCGTGCACACTGTCGAGGAGTTTGATCCCGATCCGTATCTGGATGCACTGGATAAGTACGGCCTGCCCCGCTCCGAGAGCCATAACCCGGCTCTGGTGGACTGATGCGGGTGCGCGACAGCCGCCCGCCCTTTGCGGGGCTGGCAAACCTGTCCGAGGCGCAGCTGCACCGCCTGCCCACCCCCTGCTATCTGCTGGACGAAGCCCAACTGTGCCGCAACGGCGAGATCCTGCTGGGTGTGCAGCAGCGCACCGGCTGCCGCATCCTGCTGGCGCAGAAGGCTTTTTCCAACTTTAACGTCTACCCGGTGCTGGCACCCTATCTGGCAGGTACCGAGGCCAGCGGCCTGTACGAGAGCCGCTTGGGCAGGGAAGAGCTGCCGGAGAAGGAGAACCATGTGTTCTGCGCCGCCTACCGGACAGATGAGTTTGAGGAATTGCTGCAATACGCCGACCACATCGTGTTCAACTCGCCCAGCCAGCTGGCAAAGTTCGGCCCGGCGGCAAAGGCGGCGGGCAAAAGCATCGGTCTGCGCATCAACCCGGAGTGCTCCACGCAGGAGGGTCATGAAATTTACGACCCCTGCGCCCCCGGCAGCCGTCTGGGCACCACCCGTGCTCAGTGGGACGCCGCTGTGGCAGCGCACCCGGAGCTGCCCGCCCTGTTGGACGGTCTGCACTTCCATACCCTGTGCGAGCAGGACGCCGATGCGCTGGCGGTAACGCTGGCCGCAGTGGAGAAAAAGTTTGCCGACCTGCTGCCCAGAATGCAGTGGCTCAATTTCGGCGGGGGACACCACATCACCCGCCCGGGCTATGCCCTTGCTACGCTGGAAAACTGCATCCTCTCGGTGCGGCAGAAGTACGGCGTACAGGTGTATTTGGAGCCCGGCGAGGCTTGGGCGCTGAATGCAGGCTATCTGGTCACTACCGTGCTGGACACCCTGCGCAACGGGGATACCAGTCTTGCCATTCTGGATATGTCCGCAGCCTGCCACACCCCGGATGTCATCGAGATGCCCTACCGCCCGCCGCTGCTGGACGCCGGCGAGGCAGGAGAGAAGGCGCACACCGTCCGGCTGGGCGGCCCCACCTGCCTTGCGGGGGATATCATCGGGGATTACAGCTTTGACACCCCCCTTGCCGAGGGCGATAAGCTCATTTTCGGCGATATGGCCATCTACACCACCTGCAAGAACAACACCTTCAATGGGATGCCCCTGCCGCCTATCTGGCTGCTGGGCGCAGACGGCAATTGCCGGGAGCTGGTGCACTTTGGCTATCAGGACTTCAAAATGCGCTTGGGCGCACAGTAAAATAAAAAGCGTTTGTCACGGCCTGCGGGCTGCGACAAACGCTTTTTTCATGAAAGGGGACGTAAGGTGAACGGCAGATAAAACAAAAAAGCACCACACGTTTCCGTGTAGTGCTTTCATTCTGGTGGAGATTACCGGGCCGATTCTGATCACGGTGACCCTCTTGCAGTCCATGCACGGCGCTCTCCCAGCTGAGCTAAACCCTCACTCGTTTGGCGTCAACAAAAAAGCACCACACATTTCTGTGTAGTGCTTTTTGTTTCTGGTGGAGATTACCGGGATCGAACCGGTGACCTCTTGCATGCCATGCAAGCGCTCTCCCAGCTGAGCTAAACCCCCAGATGTATGCTTTGTGCCTGACGACGTGTGTAATTATACCAGCCGGAGGGACGCTTGTCAACAGTTTTTTGAAAATTTTTTGCAGCAAAAGATCCCCGCAGGGCGTGTACCCGGCGGGGATCGAAAAAGCGGGGGAGTGCTCTTTTGGGAAAAACTACGCCTTAGCGTGCCTGACGGTCAAAGATCTGCGGAGCCACACGGCACAGCAGCACAGCGGCCACCATGGTGAGCAGGGTCTCGGGCAGCATATAGCTGCCGTTGTAGGTCAGGCTGTAAGTCCATGCGGCCAGACCATCATTCAGGTTGCCCCACACCAGCACGCCGGACAAAAAGCTGCACATAAAGCGCAGGAAACCGGCGGCAAAGGTGCCCACGGCTACGCCCACGGTGCGGTTCTTGAAGGGGCGGGCGAACAGCTCGGCCAGACCCAGTGCCATAAAGGCCAGCACATAGTCCAGCAGCACCTCGCCGAGGAAGTAGAGGAAGGTGGAAGCGGGAGGAGGGTAGAAGCCCATGATCATTTGCAGGCAGGCGTTTACAAAGCCGGTGAATAGTCCCCACTTTGCACCGTGGCGGAAGGACACCAGCACAAAGGGCAGCATACTCAGCAGGGTAATGCTGCCGCCGTTGGGCATGGTGAAGAACTTGATGTTGGAAAGCACCGTGCCAATGGCGATCATCAGGGCGCATTCCACCAGAATACGGGTCTTGGAATAGGTTTTGGACATGATGAAAAGATTCCTCTCTCATAATAGTACACAAAAACAAAATGCGTCTGCTGGCAGCAGACGCATGGAGGTTTGTTGAACGTACCGGACGGTTCCGCAAACTCCCTACGCCGGCATTGCCCGGATCAGGTAAAGGGTACTCCGCGCTATGCGGATCTCAGCCTTACGGCGCCCCTGTTTTTATGTCCGCCCACAGTATACGCGCCGGGAGACAAAAAGTCAAGTCCGCAGACATAATCCGCCCCGGCGGCGCGTATGTTATACCATTGCAAAGCTGGAACGCAGGGAGGCGGGATATGAAAGCCGATCCGGAACAGCGCGCCGTGCAGCTGGGGGAGTACATTGCCGCCCACAACGCCACGGTGCGTGCAGCGGCGGCTGCGTTCGGGTGCAGCAAGTCCACCGTGCACAAGGACGTTGCCGTGCGGCTGCGCAGCATCAGCCCTGCGCTGTACGGGCAGGTGCGCGCCGTGCTGGCCCGCAACAAGGCCGAGCGCCACCTGCGGGGCGGGGCTGCCACCCGGCGCAGATACAGCCGCCGCTGAAGCCCAAAAAAGACCGCTGCACTGCGCAGCGGTCTTTTTTGCTGAGAGGGTTTTCAAGCGGCTGCTTTCATCCCCCGGTGTGAAACTGCTGCAACGCGCCTTTTTCCAGCCGGCTTACCTGCGCCTGACTGATGCCGATCTCCTGCGCCACCTCCATCTGGGTCTTACCGCGCAGATATCGCAGCTCCATGATGCGCTTTTCCCGGGGCGAAAGGGCGGCTACCGTATCGCGGAACTGCAACCCGCTGATCCAGCTTTCCTCGCTGTCCGGGTCCCGCACCTGGTCGATCACATACATGGCATCGCCGCCGTCGGTGTACACCGGCTCGTCAAGGCTGAGCGGCTCCACCACCGATTCCAGCGCGGCGGTCACCTCGCGCCGGGCAAGTCCCGCTGCGGTGGCGATCTCGTCCATGGTTGGCTCGCGCCCCAGCTGCTTTTCCAGCGTTTCCCGCGCCTGCATGGCGCGGTAGGCGGTGTCCCGCAGGGTGCGGCTTACCCGCAGGGCGTTGTTGTCCCGCAGAAACCGCCGGATCTCCCCGATGATCATGGGCACGCCGTAGGTAGAAAACCGCACCGGCTGTGCGGGGTCAAAGTTGTCGATGGCCTTGATCAGCCCGATGCACCCCACCTGAAACAGATCGTCCAGATTTTCGCCCCGCTGGGCAAACCGCTGCACTACGCTGAGCACCAGCCGTAGGTTGCCCTCCACCATCCGCGCCCGGGCGGCTTTGTCCCCGGCGTGGGCAAGGGTGAGCAGCTGCCGCTTTTCCGCCTCGGTCAGCACAGGCAGCTGCCCTGTGTTCACACCGCATAGCTCCACCTTGTTGTACATCCAAACGCCCCCGGTCTTTTAGCTTTACCGGAAGTATGGCTCTGCGCGCCGGGCGCTATGCGTGGAAAAAATTGTGCGCCCCTCCGCAAAAGAGGGGCGCATTATAGACAAAGCTGTAATTTTATGGTATGCACCAGCGGCTACTCGCTTTCAAGGCGGGCTTTCAGGGTGCGGATGATGCGCTTTTCCAGCCGGGAGATGTAACTCTGGCTGATGCCAAGGGCATCGGCGGCTTCCTTCTGGGTGCGCTCCACGCCGTCGGTAAGGCCGAAACGCAGTTCCATGATCTGCCGCTCCCGTGCCGAGAGCGCCGCTACGGCGCTGCGCAGCACCGCGCGCTCGGCGTCCTGCTCCAGCTGCTGGCTTACCGCGTTGGCATCGCTGCCAAGGATGTCCGAGAGCAGCAGCTCGTTGCCATCGCCGTCCACGTTCAAAGGCTCGTCGATGCTGGCCTCCTGCCGGCGGTTGGAGCTTTTGCGCAGGTACATCAGGATCTCGTTGCCGATGCAGCGGCTGGCGTAGGTGGCCAGCTTGATGCTGCGGGCAGGGGTGAAGGTGTTTACCGCCTTGATCAGCCCGATGGTGCCAATGCTTACCAAGTCCTCGGCGGGCACACCGCTGTTCTCGTACTTTTTGGCCAGATACACCACCAGCCGCAGGTTGTGGGTGATCAGCTCCTCGCGGGCGGCAGCGTCCCCGGCAGCCATGCGGTCAAGCAGGGCTTTTTCCTGCTCGGGGGTAAGGGGCGGGGGCAGGCTTGGCCCGCCCGCCAGATAATGCACCGCGCCGCAGTAGCGCAAACGCCCCCACAGCCGCTGCCAGACCTTGCGGAAAAACTGCAACATGGATATCCCTCCTGTGCACTATTTATTATATGTATTATAAGGAAACTGCATCAGGGAGGGCTGAACCCTCTCAGTCACGGCTTACGCCGTGCCGGCTCCCCCAAAGGGGGAGCTTTTTTGCCATGACGGAAAAAGTATCGGATGAATGATAAAAGATTACGGCAATGCTATAAGCTCTCCCTCCGGGAGAGCTGGCGCGGGAGCGCCTGAGAGGGCGGAAAACTCCTACACCCCCACCTCCTCCGCCACGTCGTCCCCCAACAGCAGCGTCCATGCGCCGGTGGGGGCGTCCGGGGCGCAAAAGGCCGCCAGCAGGCCGGGCACGCGGCGCTGCCCACGGCACAGCGCGGCGGGCACGGCGGGCAGCAGGCAATGGCCGGTAACGGCGGCGCAGGGTACAAACTGCACCCTCAGCCCCGGAGGCGGGGCAGTGCCGGAGGCAAACCAGCTGTCTAAGTAGGCGCGCAGCGGTGCGGGCAGCCGGCTGCGCAACGGCGGGTACTGCACCAGCACCACCCGCCGCCCAGCAAGGGGGTCTTGCAGGGTAAAGCCGGTGTCGTGGTAGGCCTGTACCGGCACTGTTGCCCCCGCAATTTGCAGCACAGCGGCAAAGCAGCCCCGCTGCGGGCGGCCAAACACCGCCAGCAGCCCGCGCAACAGTCCGTACACCCCGGCGCAGCAGAGCAAAAGCTGCCCCGGGCGCACCGGTAAAAGCACGCTCAGGTTGTTGGCCTGTACCCCGGGCAGCACCACCGCGCCGCACAGCAGGCCGTTCAGCGCCGCATACCATCCGCACAGCCGGGCAAAGCTGCGCGCCCCGGACACGCCGTAGCACACCGCCACCACCCCGCAGCAGCTGGCGATTTTATATAGTACCGCCAGCGGGGCGGGCCACGGAGGGGCCAGCAGGACAAGGGTGCTGACCGCAGCCGCCGCGCTGCCCGCGCACAGCCGCAGCCCGGTGCAGCTGCGCCCGCATAAAAGCCCCGCGCCCAGCAGCAGCGCGGCGGCTGCGGCAAAGTTTACCAGCAGCAATTCGTCCACAAAAACAACTGTTTTCATTGCAAAGCACCGCCTTATGGTTCTGGTAGTCTATTTTTCACAAATTTGCGAAAAAACTTGTCACACCAGAAAAACCCGCATGAACAGTGCAGTTTTGCTACAAAAGCCGGGACGATGTTTCACAGTTTTTACACTTTTTTCAAAAAAGTACTTGAACATTTCTGGAAAGTGTGGTATATTATTGCCATCCTAATAAGGATTGAGCCGGAAACACCGGTTCGAAAATATTTTTTCTATTTTTGAAGGGAGTAATTCATTATGATGATGCCTGCAAATTTCTCTGCTGTGTCTGAGAACGAGATGACCTACGTTATGGGTGGTAGCGTTGCTGACTACCTGGCACCCGCTATGGGCGCTGCTCAGTGGCAGAACTTCCACAAGAACCTGATTACCATCGTTGGTAACAAGTACGTTCAGGGCTTCCTGGACAACACCGTTGGCGCTGTGTTCAGCGGCACCTGGACCCCCGGCGACGGCCTGACCGGCTTCGGCGGCCAGTTCAGCAAGATCTGGAAGGACAACTACACCGATAATGTGACCGGTGAGTCCACTGGCGCTCAGAAGTTCGGCTACGGCGCTCTGGGCGTTGTGAACAGCATCCTGAACGTTGCTGGCAACCTGGCTGCTATCTACAACCTGGGCTTCGGCACCGCTAAGAACATCGTTGGCGAGGGCGTCTACAAAGCTTAAGTAATCAGCTTGACTGATAGGCTCATGCTTGCGTGACTGTACCCCTAGGGGTGCAGGGAACATACTAGCATAATAACACCCCCGTAGGCTTATGCCTGCGGGGGTGTTTTTTTATCCCTTAAGTCTCGCTGCGCTCGCCAGCTCCTCCAATAGGGACGCCTTTTGCACTGCCGGAAAGTTTGCTATCACCGCCCAAAGCCGTCCCCTTGGACAGACTCTCCCCGGCCGGGGAGAGATGTCGCGTTGGCGACAGAGTGGGGAGCGGGTGGCTGCGAACGAAGTGAGCAGACGGAAGGGGTGCACTCCGGGAAGTCGCTAACTGGAAAAACGAGACTGAGAGGGTTTTCCCACGTTCACACTTCTTTTACCAGTCTGTTACTTTCCGTTTTATGCGGTTTGTGGTATACTATGGTCAACATGGGTCACCATGGCAACATTGAAACAGACAGGATGTGAAATCCTCTTATGAAAGATGGTTTTTTAAAGGCGGCTGCTTTTTCGCCCGCGCTGCGGGTGGCAGACTGCACCTATAATGCACAGCAGATGCTGACACAGCTGCAAACTGCCGCGCAGCGGGGGGTAAAGCTGGCGGTTTTCCCGGAGTTTTGCCTTACCGGCTACACCTGCGGCGATTTGTTTTTGCAGCGCACCTTGCAGCAGGGCGCACTGGATGCGCTGGAGTGGCTGCTTGCGCAGACCCGCGCACTGGACACCGTAGTGCTGGTTGGCTTGCCGCTGCTGGTGCACGGCAAGCTGTACAACTGCGCTGCCGTGCTGTGCCGCGGGCAGCTGTTGGGCGTTGTGCCCAAGACCTACCTGCCCAACTACGGCGAATTCTACGAAAAGCGGCAGTTCACCCCCGGCAGCACCGAGGTACAGACGGTGACCGTCTGCGGGCAGCAGGTGCCCTTTGGTACGTCGCTGCTGTTCCGCTGCCGCCAGATGCCCAGCTTTGTGCTGGGCGTGGAGCTGTGCGAGGACTTGTGGAGCGCCCTGCCGCCCTCCACCTTCCACGCACTGGCGGGCGCGACCGTCATTGCAAACCTTTCTGCCAGCGATGAGACCGTGGGTAAGGCGGAGTACCGCCGCGCACTGGTGGCAAACCAGTCTGCCCGGCTGCTGTGCGGCTACCTGTACGCCTCGGCAGGGCACGGCGAAAGCACCACCGACATGGTGTTTGCCGGGCATGACCTCATCGCTGAGGACGGCAGCATCCTTGCCGAGACTGCGCCCTTTGCGGGCGACCACGCCGAGACCGAGCTGGACTGCCAGCGCATGGAGGCCGAGCGTGCCCGCAACACCAGCTTTGAGCACACTGCCGAGGGCTACATCACGGTGGAATTTGACCTTACACCGGAGGAAACGGTGCTCACCCGCCGCATTGACCCCGCACCCTTTGTGCCCGGTGACCCGCAGCGCCGCGCCGCCCGCTGCGAGCTGATTTTGAAGATGCAGGCCGACGGCCTTGCCAAGCGGTTGGAGCACGCCCACGCAAAAACAGCGGTCATTGGCATTTCCGGCGGCTTGGACAGCTGTCTTGCCCTGTTGGTGGCAGTGCGCGCCATGAAGCAGCTGCACCGCTCCGCCGCCGATGTGCTGGCGGTGACCATGCCCTGCTTTGGCACCACCAAGCGCACCCGCAGCAACGCCGAAATTTTGTGCGGGGAGCTGGGCGTAAGCTTTCAGGAGATACGCATTGCCGGCACCGTGCGCAGCCACTTTGCCGATATCGGGCAGGACGAGACCGTGCTGGATGTCACCTTTGAAAACGGGCAGGCACGGGTGCGCACGCTGGAGCTGATGGACCTCGCCAACCGCACCGGCGGCCTTGTGGTGGGCACGGGCGACCTTTCGGAGCTGGCGCTGGGCTGGGCGACCTACAACGGCGACCACATGAGCATGTACGGCGTGAATGCCGGTGTGCCCAAAACGCTGGTGCGCTATCTGGTGCAGTACGAAGCTGAGACTGCTGCCACCGCTGCTTTGCACGATGTGCTGCTGGATATTCTTGATACCCCGGTGTCGCCGGAGCTGCTGCCCGCCAAGGACGGCGAGATCGCACAGATCACCGAGGACTTGGTGGGCCCCTACGAGCTGCACGATTTTTACCTGTATTATGTACTGCGCTGCGGTTTTGGCCCGGCAAAGATCTACCGGCTGGCAAAGGCGGCCTTTGCAGGCAGAGCAGAGTACACGGATGCCGTGCTGTACAAGTGGCTGCGCAACTTCTACTGGCGCTTTTTTGCTCAGCAGTTCAAGCGCAGCTGCCTGCCGGACGGCCCCAAGGTGGGCAGCGTGACCCTTTCGCCCCGGGGCGACTGGCGCATGCCCAGCGATGCCTGCGCCACCCTTTGGCTGGCAGAGCTGGAGCAGCTCAAGCCCGGGGAGCAGTAAGCCATGAAGAACAAAAAGCTTTTGACCAATATCCTGTTTGCGGTGGTGGTGCTGGCCATCGCAGCGGTGCTGCTGGCCGTGCGCAGCCACAATGCCACCGGCGGAAAACTGACTGCACAGCTGATTTACGGCGACAACAACGCTGTGATGGACATTCCGTTGGAAAAGGACGAAACTTACAGTGTGGACACCGGTTATTATACGGTGCATATAGAGGTAAAGGACGGCAGGGCGCGGTTTATTGAATCGCCCTGCCCGGATCACATCTGCGAGGGCTTTGGCTGGCTGTCGGCGGAGGATCAGACCGCCACCTGCCTGCCTGCCCGCGCCGTGCTGACCATCGTTCCGGTGGGCTGAAAAAAGGAGTATTCTCATGTTGGACGAAAACGAGCATTCCCGCAAGGAGGACGGTCGTTCCCTGCATCGTCTTTTGCACAAGGCTGAGCAGCAGGACGCCACTGTAGTGGTGGACAGCGCCGCGTTTTTCTCGGAGCTGCCGCCGGAGCAGGCTCCACCGCCCCGCCGCCCGCAGCAAAACACCCGCCGCAACACTGCTGGCGGGGAGAATGGGGCGTACCAGCCCCCGAAACGAGGGAAGATCTTGCTGATCGTACAGGCAATTTTAAGCGTTCTGGCGCTGGTGCAGCTGTGGCGCACCCAGATGCTGCCGGTGCTGTATCTGGTGGTGCTGGCGGCGCTGCTGGTGCTGCTGTGGCTGCTGGTCAAGCGCTGTCAGGAGTACAAAACTGCAGGCACAGTGTCCCGGGTGTTCTCGGTGGTGCTGTGCGCCGCCATGGCGGTGGGCTGCGTGTGGGCGCAGCAGGGCCTCGACGCGCTGGGCAATATGACCAACGGTTTTTTGAGCAACGCCGAGGCTAATAAGATCACCAAAGAGCCTTTTGTGCTGTACCTGAGCGGCGTGGACACCCGCGGCGATCTGACCGAAAAAGCGCGCAGTGATGTGAATATCATTGCTGCAGTGAACCCCGTTACCAAGCAGGTGGTGCTGATCAACACCCCGCGCGATTATTATGTGGACCTTGCCGGAACAAACAGCAAGGATAAGCTGACCCACGCCGGGCTTTACGGTGTGCAGACCAGCATGGACACCCTCGGCAACCTGTACGGTGTGAACGTGGAGCACTATATCCGCATCAATTTTGCAGGGTTTATCGACATTGTTGATGCGCTGGGCGGTGTGGACGTGTATTCCGATCAGGCGTTCACCTCGGTGGGCAGCCCCGGTTACTACGACCCCACCACCTTTGTGGAGGGCTGGAACCATCTGGATGGCAAGGCTGCGCTGGCTTTTGCCCGCGAGCGCCACGCCTTTAAGACCGGCGATGTGCAGCGCGGCATCAACCAGATGAAGGTGATCGATGCCATGCTGAACAAGATCAAGTCCCCGGCGCTGCTGATGGGCTTTACCAAAATTCTGGACGCTGTTGCCGACAGCTTTGTCACCAGCCTTTCTACCAACCAGATCAGCGCGCTGGTGCGCATGCAGCTGAGCGATTTTGCAGAGTGGAATATTGAACGCTATACCGTTACTGGAACCTCCGGCAGCAGCACCAAGTGCTACTCTGCCAAGGGGCAGAAGCTCTATGTCATGAAGCCGGACGAAGCCTCTGTGGCAAAGGCCAAAGAGATGATCGCGGCGGTGATGGGCGGCGAAGGCACGGTAAGTTCCACCACCCAGACCCCGGAAAAGACGGATGTGTACACCCCCACCACCGACCCCGATGCCGCCGTCTCTGTGCCCGAGACGCCCGCCGACAGCGTGATCGTGGAAGTGCCGGCGGAAAGCGTGCCGGAGCAGGCTGCAGAGCAGCCCGCTGAGCAGCCGGCAGAGCAGCCCGCGGAAACGCCCGCCGAGCAGCCCGCTGCCACCGAGACGCCCCAGCCGGAAACGACTGCTCCCGCCGAGGGCGGCAGCACCGAGACGCCCGCCGTCAGCCTGCCCACGCAGGAGCAGGTGGAGCAGGCCGCAGGCTCGCTGTACAGCGCCGCCTCCACCGTGCTGGACGCCATCTTGGGCGCAAGCGGGAACTGAGCAACCCCTTTCCGTGAAAAGGCAACCTGGGAAAATCCGCAGATTTTCCCGGGTGCAATTAAAAATGATTATGCCGCTGAATATGCCCAAAGCGCACGCAGCGGGCATTTTCAATAGTCTTGTATGCAACAAAGAGGTCACTGCACAAATCCTGTGCGGTGGCCTCTTTTTACGTTGCTGCAACAAAAAAGCTGCCTGCAGCAGCAGACAGCGCAAAAACACAAAAGGGAAAACGAGATAGACCGTAAGCCGGGTTCTGTATTAAACGACGATCTGTCTAGGCCTGCCATTGCTGACAGGCTCGTGCCGCCTTCGGGACACGCGAGCAGCGCTGTACGTCCCATATAGGCGTTGCTTCCGGTAGGGTTTACAAAGCCGCATGGTCACCCATGCGCTGGTGAGCTCTTACCTCGCCGTTTCATCCTTACCGCATTGCTGCGGCGGTTTGTTTTCTGTTGCACTTTCCCTAAGGTCACCCTCGGCTGCCGTTAGCAGTTACCGTGCTCTGTGAGGCCCGGACTTTCCTCAGAGCGGTCAAAGCCGCCCCGCCGCCGTATGTTCCACTCGTTTTCCGTTCCTCATGATACCATAAAAAAGTAAGATTTGCAAGTGAAACGGATTTTTGTTATAATAACATTTGTGTTTTTGTGAATTTTGCAGGGGGAGGGCAGGCCATGCAGCTGTATTTTGCCGTGCCGGATACGGCCACCACCCACGATGGGGTGCTGGTGCGCAGCTTTCTGCGCCAGTGTGCCGTCTCTACGGATCTTGCCCGGGCGGTCAAGTTCCGGGGCGGCGGCTTTTTTGCGGACGGCGTGCCTGTGTTGGCAAACCGGCGCATCTACCCCGGGCAGATGCTCTCCTTTGCCCTGCCGCCGGAGGGGGATGGCGTGACCCCGCAGCCGGAGATCCCGGTCAACGTGGTCTACGAGGATGCCTTTGCGGTGGTGCTGGAAAAGCCGCCGCAGCTGGCGGTGCACCCCACCCTGAACTACCCCGGAGGCACATTGGCCAACGGCTACGCGGCGTGGGCGGCTGCCCACGGCCACAGCCCGGTTTTCCGCCCGGTGAACCGCATCGATAAGGACACCAGCGGCCTTGTACTGGCGGCCAAAAACGCCTACGCCGCGCCGCTGTTGGCGGGCGGAGTGACAAAGCTGTATTATGCCATCGCGCAGGGCGCGCTGCCGCTGGGGGAAGGAGCAATCGATGCACCCATCGGCCGCCGGGGCGATAGCATCATCGGGCGCTGCGTTACCCCCGAGGGCA
This sequence comes from Faecalibacterium sp. IP-1-18, assembly GCF_023347355.1. NCBI lineage: Bacteria > Bacillati > Bacillota > Clostridia > Eubacteriales > Oscillospiraceae > Faecalibacterium > Faecalibacterium sp. IP-1-18. The sequence goes on along the minus strand of NZ_CP094472.1, from coordinate 1,918,866 downwards.
AGCCCAGCCGCACCGAGTATACTATTATAAGGGAAGAAAACGGCCTTAGCCTTGCAGCCTGCGTGCCGGTGACCGGGCGCACCCATCAGATCCGGGTGCACTTTGCGTCCATCGGCCATCCTCTTGCCGGGGATGATCTTTACGGCGGCAGCCGGGAGCGCATTGCCCGGCAGGCGCTGCACTGCGCCAGGCAAAGCTTTGCCGTGCCTGTATACACCCCGCTGCCGGATGGCATCCGGGTGGAAATGCCTTTGCAGCTGCGCACCGTCACGGTGGAAAGCCCGCTGCCGCCGGATATGGAAGCGCTCTTTTCGTGAAAACTGCGTGAAAAAATAGCCAAATTTTATGTAAGCGCTTGTTTCAAACCATGCAAAGTGTATAATAAAAAGAGAGCGTATTGTGTACAGGCCCTGTTGGCCTTTTGAACAGGGGAACGTACACCATCTAGCTGTTGTGTTCCGGGCCGGAAAAATGCCCTGCAGCAGCGCAGGAAGGAGAAAAATCCCGTTGACTGAAGATAAAATAAAGGAGCAGCAGCCTGCTGCGCAGCCTGTACGGCAGCCCCGCCGCCAGAAGCTGCGCTCGCTGTGGGCGCAGTTCCAATGCCGGGGCGTGCTGCGGCGGCACAGGATTCGCCGCAAGCGTCAGCACCGCTGGGAAAAGCTGTGGCACAAGCTGCTGCACAATCCCATAGCACCTATGGTGGGCGAGACGCTGTACGCCATCGGCTTTTCCGCCGAGTATGCCGTGGTCCGTACAGGACGCCGCTTGCAGCATGGGCTGCGGCGTCTGCTGCAAACGGTCAGAGAACTGCTGAAAAATATTGCATTCATGGCCTTTCCCGGGGCGGCGCAGCTGCTGCGGGATCTGTTCGGCCCGGTAGTGCTTGCCCTGCGGGGCACCGGGGCGCTGCTGCGCCACGCACACCGGGTACGCAAGGAAAACGGCTTTGGTGCTGCGCTGCGCGCAAGCGGCCACTTTCTTGCCCATGGCATCGCTGACAACATCCGCCTTGTGCCCCGCATGGCTATGTATGTGCTGCCGGTGGCAGCGCTGGCTGTTATGGTGACCGTGTTCCAGACCACCATCCGCCAGCCCTACGCTTTGCAGGTGCAAGTGGACGACAAGACCGTGGGCTATGTGGCCAACGAAGAGGTGTTTAACTCTGCACTGGAAGCTGTGCAGCAGCGTATCAATTATTCCGGCGCAGAGCAGGCGCACTTTACCGTGGAGCCTACTTATTCCGTGACCGTCGCCCATGACGTGATGGACGAAAATGACGTGGCTGACGCCATCCTTAAGAATTCCAGCGACCAGATCAGCGAGGGCACTGCCCTATATCTGGACGGTGAGCTGACCGCCGTGTGTGCGGACGGCAACAGCCTGCAACGGTACATCAGCAGCCTGCTGGAACCCTACGAGAACCCCGATGACCCCAACACCACCGTGGGCTTTAACAAGGATGTCACGCTGGAAAACGGCATCTACTTCAACGAGAGCTTCCAGGAGGAAGCCGAGGTGGAGCAGTTGCTCTCCGGCGTGCAGCAGGCGGAAAAATCCTATACGGTGCAGAGCGGCGATACCATCTGGTCTATTGCCCAGAAAAACGGCCTGACCGTGAAGGAACTGTGCGAGATGAACACCGGCTTTACCGCCAACGGGGAAAACGGCCTGACCCAGAACTCCAAGATCCTGCCCGGCGATGCACTGACCGTGGTGCGGGAGGAGGAGACGCTGGAGGTGCGCATCACCAAGGTGGAAAGCTGGGAGGAAGAGATCGCCTACACCACCGAGACCACCAAGTCCAAAGAGCTGAACTCCGGTACCAAGCGCGTTACCCAGAAGGGCGAGAACGGCATCCGCACCGTGACGGCACAGCGGGTGTACGATGCAAACGGCAATCAGCTTTCCCAGCAGATTTTGAGCACTGTGGTGACCAAGGAGCCTGTGACTGAAAAAGTTACGGTGGGCACCAAAAAGGTGTCCTCCGGTGCATCCTATATCACCGGCAGCGGACGGTTCATCTGGCCGGTGCCCGGCTATCGGAACTGCTCCCGCTGGTACGGCGGCAGCCACAAGGGCGTGGATATCTGCGCCGCCGCCGGTACGCCCATTTACGCTTCGGCAGGCGGTACGGTGACCAAGGCCGGCTATAACCGCGCCGGTGCGGGTACAGGCTACGGCAACTCCATCATCATCAGCCACGGCAACGGCTACACCACCTTGTACGCCCACTGCCTGTCGCTGGTGGTGCACGCCGGTCAGTCGGTCAAGCAGGGTCAGCTCATCGGCTATGTGGGCAGCACCGGACGTTCCAGCGGCAACCACTGCCACTTCGAGATCCGGCGCAACGGCTCTTACATCGCACCGCAGAACGTGTTCAACCGCAGCAAATATCGGTAAATAGCAGCAAGGGCTTTTCCGCAGGGGGAAAGCCCCTCTGCTGTATCATGAATAAAAAGGAGAGATCATCTATGTCTACCCCTCACATCAGCGCAGAAATGGGCGATTTCGCCAAGACAGTCCTTATGCCGGGTGACCCCCTGCGTGCCAAATTTATTGCCGACACCTTTTTGCAGGATGTCCGGCAGGTGACTGGCGTGCGCGGGATGCTGGGCTTTACCGGCACCTACGAAGGCCGCCCCATCAGCGTGATGGGCAGCGGTATGGGGATGCCCTCCATCGGCATCTACTCCTACGAGCTGTTCAACTTCTACGGCGTGGAAAATATCATCCGCATCGGTTCTGCTGGCAGCTATACCGAGAAGGCCAAGCTGTTTGACACCGTGCTGGCTACCGGTGCTGTGAGCGAGAGCAACTACGCCCGGGTGCAGAGCGGCTTTACCGGCAACATCACCCTGCCCAGCGCAGCCCTGAACGAAAAGCTGCGTGCCTCCGCTGCAAAGCAGGGCATTCCCCTGATCGAGGGCAACATCCATTCCTCGGATGTGTTCTACCGCCAGCCCTCGGACGCAAAGCCCACCTACTGGGAAAAGTTGCGGGACGAGGACGGCTGCCTGTGCGTGGAGATGGAAAGCTTTGCTCTGTTTGCCAACGCGCAGGTGCTGGGCAAGAACGCCGCCTGCCTGCTGACCATCTCGGACAGCTTTGTGGCCCCCGGCATTACCACCGCCGAGGAGCGCCAGAAGAGCTTTACCGACATGATGAAGGTCGCTCTGGGCGCAGAGTACTGATCGCATAACTTTCCAGCGCGGCTGCCGCCCCAAGGCACAGCCGCGCTGTTTTTGCCCGTAAAAGGAGGAAACAGCATGACGAAACTGACCATGGAAGAAAAACAGCAGCTGATCCGCATGGCACTGGCCGCACGGGAAAAGGCCTATGCGCCTTACAGTGATTTTATGGTGGGCGCTGCACTGCGCGCTGCGGATGGCCGCATCTTTACCGGCTGCAACGTGGAGAACGCCGCCTTTACCCCCACCAGCTGCGCCGAGCGCACCGCCCTGTTCAAGGCGGTGGCGGAAGGTGTGACCGCGTTTACGGATATTGCGGTGGTGGGCAGCCGCCGGGGCGAAGTGAACCGGCAGATCACCTCGCCCTGCGGGGTGTGCCGTCAGGCACTATTCGAGTTTGGCGGGCCGGAGCTGAACGTCATTATGGCAAAGACCCCGGAGGACTTCATTGAGCGCAGCATGGACGAGCTGCTGCCCTTCGGCTTTGGCCCCTCCAACGTGGCGGGCAACAGCGCCGTGGAAGGAAAGTAACTGTCCTTCTGCGAAAAACAGCGCAAGCAGGGGAAATTTGGTGAATAAGCATTACTTTTTTATAAATTATACAAGGGATTTGTAAAGAATTTGTAATCGGAAATTGCTTGCATCTGTCACTTCCACCCGCTATACTTGAGCCAGTAGATGTGCCAGAGTGCACATTTCATTCATTTGACGCAATTTTTTAAAATAAAAGGAGAGTTTCTTATGAAGATTTCTCGTCGTAACTTTCTGGCTGTGGCCGGTGCTGCTGCCGCTGCCGCTGCTCTGACCGCCTGCGGCGGTTCCTCCGCTTCCTCTACCAGCACTGCTTCTTCCGCAGCTGCCAGCTCTTCCGCCGCTTCCGGCGCAGCAGACGGCGCTGAGAAGATCGCTAAGGTCGCTCTGACCTGCGATACTGGCACGATCGATGATGAGAGCTTCAACCAGGCTTGCTGGGCTGCTGTTTCCAGCTACATGGGCGACAACTGCCAGTACTACATCCCCGATTCCGATGCTTCCGATGAGGATCGCGAGACCATGATCCGTCAGGCTGTCAACGACGGCGCCGACGTTATCGTCTGCGTTGGCTACCTGTACGGCGCATCTCTGGCATGGGCTGCTGAGCAGTACCCCGACATCAAGTTCATCGCGATCGATGTGACCCAGGGCGATATCGGCACCGACAGCATCCCCGCCAACTGCTACTGCATCACCTTCAAGGAGGAGCAGGCAGGCTATCTGGCAGGCTACGCCGTTGTTAAGGACGGCTACACCAAGCTGGGCTTCCTGGGCGGCATGGCTGTGCCCGCCGTTATCCGTTACGGCTACGGCTATGTGCAGGGCGCTGACGCTGCTGCAAAGGAGCTGGGCACCAACATTGACATCAACTACTTCTACGGCGGCCAGTTCTACGGCGATGCCAACATCACCTCCCGTATGGAGGGCTGGTATGCCAACGGCACCCAGATCGTCTTTGCCTGCGGCGGCGGCATCTACACTTCCGCTGTCGAGGCTGCTCTGAAGAACAACGGCTACGTTGTGGGCGTTGACGTTGACCAGAACTACATCGGTGCTAATGGCGTTGAGAAGGACGGCTACGCTTACAACCCGTTCATCACCTCTGCCATGAAGGGCCTGTCTGAGTCTGTCAGCACCGCTCTGGGCGACATCGAGGCCGGCGAGTGGAGCAACATCGCTGCTACCAACGGTAACTTCGGTCTGGAGGATGGCGACTATGTTGGTCTGCCCACTGCTGATGACAGCTGGAACTTCAAGACCTTCACCAAGGACGAGTACGAGACCCTGAAGAGCAAGATCGCTTCCGGCGAGCTCGTTGTGGACAACAGCTCTGACGACGCTACCAAGCCCACCGTCAGCGAGTTCACCAAGGTCAACTACATCCAGTAATCGCTATCCCGGAATTACTCCCGTAATAGGGGCGGGGTGCTCATGCAGGGGCACCCCGCCCTTTTTGTATGCCTGTGTGGGAGAAACAGGTAGGAAATCATGCAGACCGTACAAAAGTAATACTTTTACTTGTGCTTTTTGACAAAAAATCAAAAAGCCGTGTGCAAACTGCAAAAAATCAGGTATAATGGGTTGTAGTATAGAAAAAGGTGTCGTTACGGCACGAAAGGAGAGTGAGCAGATTGGCAGAGGATTATGTGATCGAGATGCTCCACATTACCAAGGAATTCCCCGGTATCAAGGCAAACGATGATATCACCCTGCAACTGCGCAAGGGCGAGGTACACGCCCTTCTGGGCGAGAACGGTGCGGGCAAAAGTACGCTGATGAGCGTGCTGTTCGGCCTGTATCAGCCGGAACAGGGCAAGATCCTGAAAAACGGCAAGGAGGTTGCCATCCGCAACCCCAACGATGCCAACGCACTGGGCATCGGCATGGTGCACCAGCATTTCAAGCTGGTGGAATGCTTCAGCGTGCTGGACAACATCATTCTGGGCGTTGAGCCCAACAAGATGGGCTTTTTGCAGAAGGCCGAGGCACGCAAAAAGGTGATGGCGCTGAGCAAAAAGTACGGCCTGCGGGTGGACCCGGACGCCCTGGTCAGCGATATCTCGGTGGGTATGCAGCAGCGCGTGGAGATCCTGAAGATGCTGTACCGCGACAACGAGATCCTGATCTTTGACGAGCCCACCGCTGTGTTGACCCCGCAGGAGATCGACGAACTGATGGAGATCATGCGCGGGTTCAAGAAGGAGGGCAAGTCCATCCTGTTCATCACCCATAAGCTCAACGAGATCATGGCTGTGGCCGACCGCTGCACCGTGCTGCGCAAGGGCAAGTATATGGGCACGGTGGATATCAAGGGTACCACCAAGGAAGAGCTTTCCCGCCGCATGGTGGGCCGTGACGTGCAGCTGCAGGTAGAAAAGCAGCCCGCGCACCCCGGCGAGACTGTGCTGGACGTGGAAAACGTTACCATCCACAACGACCAGCGCAAGAAGGATGTGGTGAAGGACGTGTCCTTCAAGGTGCACGCAGGCGAGATCGTCTGTCTGGCGGGCATCGAGGGCAACGGCCAGACCGAGTTCATCTACGGCCTGACCGGCCTGAGCAAGCTGTCTAGCGGCAAGCTTACGCTGGACGGCAAGGATATCACCCACGAGAGCATCCGCCAGCGCGCCAAGGACGGCATGGGTCACATCCCGGAGGACCGCCACAAGCACGGTCTTGTGCTGGATTTCAGTCTGGAAAACAACATCGTGCTGCAGCGCTACTGGCAGCCGGAGTTCCAGAAGGGTGGCTTTATCCGTGCCGATAAGGTGCGCGAGTACTCTGACCGGCTGATTGAGCAGTACGACGTGCGCAGCGGTCAGGGCAGTTTGACCACCGTGCGCAGTATGTCCGGCGGCAACCAGCAGAAGGCCATCATTGCCCGCGAGATCGACCGCGACCCCAAGCTGCTGGTGGCAGTGCAGCCTACCCGTGGTCTGGACGTGGGTGCCATTGAGTACATCCACCGCCAGATCGTGGCCGAGCGCGACAAGGGCAAGGCCGTGCTGCTGGTCAGCTTGGAGCTGGACGAGGTGATGAACCTTTCTGACCGCATCCTTGTAATGTACGAGGGCGAGATCGTGGGCGAGTTTGACCCCAAGACCACCACCGTGCAGGAGCTGGGTCTGTATATGGCAGGCGCCCGCAAGCAGGGAAAGGAGGAGCAGTAACACATGAATAAGAAAAAACTTTCCCGCAGCGGCAGCCTGCAAAGCTCTGTTACCAGCGTGCTGGCTGCACTGCTGTGCATCCTGATTGGTTTGCTGGTGGGCTTTCTGGTGCTGGTAGCCATCAACCCCGCACACGCATGGGGCGATGGCTTTGTGCGCATCATCAAGGGCGGTTTCCACGATGCCCCCTACGGCGTGGGCAAGGAGCTTGCCAATGCCGCACCCCTGATTATGACCGGTCTGTCCGTGGCCTTTGCCTTCAAGACCGGCCTGTTCAACATCGGTGCAGCCGGTCAGTATACGCTGGGCGCTTACGGTGCGCTGTACTGCGCCATTATGCTCAAGCTGCCCTGGTTCGTCTGCCTGCTGGCAGCAGCGGTGCTGGGCGGGTTGTGGGGCGCGATCCCCGGCTTTTTCAAGGCCTACTTCAACATCAACGAGGTCATTACCTCCATCATGTTCAACTGGATCGGCCTGTATCTGGTAAATGAACTCATCTACCAGAACGGCACCGGCCCCATGTACGACGTGCGCAACACCCGTACTTTGAACCTGAGCAAAAACGCCGATTTTGCCCAGTCCCTGATCCCGGACTTCGGCCTGAACAAGCTGTTCCAGACCAATAGCACCACCATTGCCATCTTCTTGGCGGCAGCGGTGGCCGTGCTGATCTGGGTGGTGCTGAACAAGACCACCTTCGGCTACGAGCTCAAGGCCGTTGGCCTGAACAAGAACGCCGCCCGTTACGCCGGTATCAACGAGAAGAAGAACATCATCCTCTCCATGGCCATTGCCGGTGCGCTGGCAGGCTTCGGCGCAGGTTTGTTCTATCTGTCCAACGTGTCCCAGTGGAACCCGCTGAACTCCACCAGCCTGCCGGGCATGGGCTTCAACGGTATCTCGGTGGCACTGCTGGCAAGCTCCAACCCCATTGGCACCGTGTTCTCTGCGCTGTTCATCTCCCATATCTCGGTCGGCGGCTCCTTCCTGTCCACCAAGTTTTACCCCACTGAGATCTCGGATCTGATCAGCGGCATCATCATCTATCTGTGCGCATTCTCCATGCTGTTCCGCGGCAAGATCCAGAGCCTGCTGTTCCGGAATGCCGAAAAGACCAATGTGAACGCAGAGCCTGCGCCTGCCGCAGAAAAGACCAAAAAGGAGGGCAAGTAATATGCTGCTTCTGATCAAATATACCCTGCTGTACGGTATCGTGCTGATGCTGGTGGCACTGGGCGGTATGTTCAGCGAACACTCCGGTATCATCAACATTGCACTGGAGGGCATCATGGTCATCGGCGGTGTGGCCGGTGTGCTTACCCTGACCATGCTGCCTGCAAGCCTTTCGCCCTTCCTTGTGGTGCTGATCTCCATTCTGGTGGCAGCGCTGGCGGGCGTGATCTACAGCCTGCTGCTGGCTTTTGCCTCCATCAACCTGAAGGCAGACCAGACCATCGGCGGCACGGCACTGAACCTGCTGGCTACCGCCATTGCCGTGGTCATCTCCAAGTACTTCAGCGAGAGCGGCAGCGCCAAGCTGAACTACTCCAACAAGCCCTTCCTGTTCAGCATCGGCGGGCTGGAGCTCAGCGTGTTCGTGCCGCTGGGGCTGATCTTGCTGGTGGTCAGCTATATCGTGCTGTACAAGACCCGCTTCGGCCTGCGTCTGCGTGCCTGCGGCGAGCATCCGCAGGCTGCGGACTCGGTGGGCATCAACGTCTACAAGATGCGCTACGCCGGTGTCATCCTTTCCGGTGCGCTGGGCGCGATCGGCGGTCTGGCTTATATCGTGCCCCCGGTGCAGACCTGGAACTTTGAAGTCGGCGTGGCCGGTGCAGGCTTTCTGGCACTGGCAGTTATGATCTTTGGCCAGTGGAAGCCCTTCCACATCTTTGGCGCAGCCATGTTCTTTGCTGTGTTCAAGAGCCTTGCCAACATTGCAGACTCCACCTTCCTTGCGCAGCTGCACTGGTCCAGCAACATCTATAACATGATGCCCTTCGTGGCATCCATGATCATTCTGGCCTTCACTTCCAAGAACAGCATGGCACCCAAGGCCGAGGGTATTCCCTACGACAAGGGCTCCCGTTAAACGCTTTCGCTAAAAATCCATAAAAAGGGCATCCGCAGCCATCAAAGTGCTGCGGATGCCCTTTTTTGTACGGGAAATGGCAAATTTTGTTCATTTGTTTGCCGGCAGAAAATGGCATTTTCTGCTTGTAAAATACGCCGGGATATGTTATCATTAAAAAACGAATGTGTATCTATAGGAACCCGGTGTACATTTCTTGCACTGCGGAACAACAAGAAAGGTGAGTTTCTCTACTATGGACGAAAAAACAACTATGGGACAGCCGCTCCGAAGCATGGAGGACGAGGAGACCATTGATCTGATGGAGCTGGCGCGCCTGCTGTGGGCGCATATTGTGCAGATCGTGGCAGCAGCTGTTGCGGCAGCGCTGATCTGCCTGCTGGTGTGTATGTTTGCGCTTACACCCAAGTATCAGGCTTCTATCAATATGATCGTGAACACCCGGCAGGATAATTCCTCTACCTTTACCAGTGATAACTTCAACTCTGCCAAGAACCTAATCAGCACCTATGCGGTCATCATCAAGGGCAACACCGTGCTGAACGAGGTGATCGACAAACTGGATCTGGATATGACCTACACCGAGTTGTATAAGATGGTGGAAGTTGCCGATGTGGACTCTACCCAGATCATGAAGATCACGGTCACCGATACCGATGCAGAGCGCGCAGGCGAGATCGCACAGACCATTGCCGACATCGTGCCCGATGTGCTGGTGGAAAAGGTGGAAGCCGGTTCCTGCAAGACGGTGAGCGATGTGATCATCGATCCCAACAAGGTGTTCCCCCAGACCAAGAAGTACGTTGTGCTGGCAGGTCTGCTGGGCGCTGTGGTGGTTTGCGGCATTCTGGTGCTGGCACATCTGCTGCACGATACCGTTGTGGACGACGAAGATATCCAGAAGAAGCTCGGCCTGCCCGTGCTGGGCCTGATCCCGGAGGTGTAAGACGATGTGGAAGCTGTTTAACAAAAAGAACAAAACTGACGACGAGCACCGTACTCTGCAGCTGATCACCGATAAAAAGATGCCCTTTGGCTATGTGGAGGCCTACAAGTCTCTGCGCACCAATCTGGACTTTATGGCAGGCTCCATGGACGTGCACACGTTGGTCATCACCAGTACTGTGCCGGAGGAATCCAAGAGCAACGTGGCAGTCAATCTGGCACTGACGCTGGCCGAAAGCGGCAAAAAGGTGGCTCTGGTAGACTGCGACCTGCGCAAGCCGGTGCTGCACCGCTACCTGAAGGCAGGCCATAACGTAAAGGGCGTTTCCAACGTGCTGTCCAACCAGTGCACGCTGGACGAGGCGCTGCAGGAGCTGAAGGAAATGAATCTGACCTTCCTGCCCGCAGGCACCCCGCCGCCGAACCCCTCCGAGATGCTGAGCCAGCCGCAGATGCAGGCCATGGTCAACACCCTGCGGGAAAAGTTCGATGTGGTCATCTTTGATGCACCCCCGGTGTCCGTGGTCACCGATGCAGCCGTCATCGGCCGCTATGTGGACGGCGCAATGTTCGTGGTGCGCTCTGACTACGCCCCCGCCGATGCAGTGCGCGGCGCGGTGAAGAAGCTGCAGGATGCCGGTGTCCGGGTGCTGGGCAGCGTGCTGACCCGCTACGACATGAAGAAGGCGCTCAAGGGCTCCAGCTACGCATACAGCTATGCCTATAATTACAATTATGCCTACGAAAAACAGAAGGCTGATGTTGTTGAATAAGGAAGCGCTGCTATGACTGATCTGCATTGTCACATTTTGCCCGGCATTGATGACGGCGCAAAGGATACAGCGGTCTCGCTGGAGCTGCTGCGCAGGGAATATGAGGACGGTGTGCGCAATATCGCCTTCACCAGCCACTTCAACAGCGAACGTACCACGGTGGAAGCCTTTACAGCAAAGCGACAGGCTGCCTTTGAGCAGCTGACCGCCGCACTGGAGGGACAGCCCATGCAGTTTGACTTCAAGCTGGGCGCAGAGGTGTTCTTCTCTCCCGGTCTGTGCGAGCTGGATACCCGGGCGCTGTGTATGGGGGATACCGCCTATCTGCTGCTGGAGTTTCCCACCACCCACAAGCCGCACTTTATCCGGCAGACGCTGTACCAGCTGCAGCAGCAGGGCATCGTGCCGCTGATCGCGCATATCGAGCGCTATCCCTATGTGCTGGAGGACCCCACTCTGCTGTACGACTGGGTGGCCGCCGGTGCTTATGCACAGATCAATGCAGGGGCACTGCTGGAGCCCAAGCTGTGCAAAAAACTGTGCAAGTTCATTCAGTGGGGATTAGTCCATGTCATCTCCACCGACACCCATTCCCCGGACAAGCGCCCGCCCCGTATGGCACAGGGAGTGCAGCAGCTGGAAAAGCTGCTTGGCAAGGAGACGGCTGCCCGCATCGTGCGCAACGGCGATGAACTGTTCCATGATCAGGAGCTGGACGCTGCGACCCTGCATCAGCCCAAAAAGTTTTTGGGAATGTGGGTCTGATCCAATTAGTAAGGAGAAAACTGCCCGGGCGGAGGAATACTCTGCCCGGGCAGCGGATTTTGATATGAAGAAAAATAAGGTCCTGAAAATCGTGTTGATCGTGCTGGGCACGCTGGTGGCATTGTTGGCAGCAGCTGTCCTTGGTGTGCTGCTCTATCTTCGCAGCATGGCAGCCAGTCTGCCGGAAACCCTGCCGGATGCCCCGGCAGACAGCACACAGTTCACCCTGACGGATGATGAGATCGATAAGCTGCTCAGCGGTGAGATCACGCTGGAGGAACTGGCAGATGAAGCCGCCGCGTCCGGCAGCGGGGAACAGGAGGCATCCGCCAGCGCTCCGCAGCAGGAGACAGGTGCGGTTTCCTCCCCGGCAGGTTCTTCTGCTTCTTCGGGGAGTGCTGCCTCCCGGACGGAGAGCAGCAGTACAGCGTCCTCCAGCAAGCAGGAGACTGCCGGTACAGCCAATTCCGGTACAGAAAAACCGGCGTCCTCCTCCGGCAAACAGGAGGCCGGCTACGAGGCCGAGGTCAAGGCACTGCTGCGGCAGCTGTACAGCGTCAAGGCACGCGCCGAGGCAGAGCTGAACAGCTGCATTGCCGGAGCAAAGGCAGAGTTCAAATCGCTGCCGGAGTCTCAGCAGACACAGGCGCGCAAGATATCCATCGTGCTGGCCAGAAGTGGCAGACTGTATGCGATGCAGGCCTCCTATGATAAGGAAGTGGAGAGCATCGTCAGCCAGATGCGCGCCATTCTGACCGCCAACGGCCAGAGCACCGCACTGGCGGATCAGGCCATGGCCTCCTATAAGGCACAGAAGAGCGCCATGTACTCCCGGCTGACCGCAAAACTGTACTCCTGACCCGCAAAACGACCACGGACCATCCGCAGCACATCTCCCGGGCACTGACTGTGCCGGAAAGGGGCTGCGGATGGTTTTGTTTTGCCTTTTTGCTGTAATATGGAGAAAAATGCCAAGGACATGGAGGGATGACTCTGCGGCAGAGACGCTGCCTTTTATGCCGACAGGGGAGGGCGGATTGTACGCGCCAACGGAACAATCCCCCAAAAGGCCGGAAAAGTAGCACTTTTACCTACTAATATACAGGAAATTTGTATAAAGTATAAGATTTCACTCATGCTTTGCTATAATAAAGTGAATTCTTTTCATGTAAATTGACAAAAATCGTGGTTATCCTTATAATAAATAGAGTGTTTCTCGGGTATGGACGATGGCGTTTGTGCAACCGCAAGATGCCATCGTTTTATTATTCGCTTTTCTGTCCGCGTGCCAAGGACAGACGTCCGCTATGTGTGAGGCTGGCGGACTGCGGGAAAGTGTGGCTCGGCCTGAGAGCAAAAACAGTAATTCATTGATAGGATTGGAGTGGCATCAAACGATGGCAAAGTACATCATCAAGCGTGTCGCAATGGGTATCTTCAGTATCTTCATTGTGGCCACGGTTACCTTTTTTGTCATGAACCTGGTCCCCGGTGGCCCGTTCGTGGCAGAAAAGTCCATCAGTACCGCTGCTCAGCAGGCTCTGGCCGAAAAGTATGGCCTTGATAAGCCGCTGAGTGTGCAGTACGTCAACTACATGAAGAGCCTTCTGCACGGCGATCTGGGTCTGAGCCTGCGTCAGCGCGGCCGTACCGTGAACCAGATCATTGCCAGCAAGCTGCCGGTGTCCTGCCGCCTGGCAGGCATTGCAGTGGTTGTGGCTCTGTGCGTGGGCATCCCGCTGGGCTGCATTTCCGCTTACAACCGCGGTAAGTGGCTGGATAACGTTATTATCGTGTTTGCAACCTGCGGCATCGCGATCCCCAGCTTTATTTCCAGCGTGCTGCTATTGTACCAGTTTGGTATGAAAATGAAGGTGCTGCCCACCGTTGGTCTGAACAGCGCAGCTGCCTATATCATGCCGGTCACTGCACTGGCCATCTATCCCTCGGCTTATATCACCCGTTTGATGCGCTCCAGCCTGCTGGACGTTATGGGTCAGGATTATATGCGCACTGCCCGCGCAAAGGGCGTGTCCCAGTTCATGATCCTGTTCAAGCACGCACTGCGCAACGCCATTCTGCCTGTCATCACCTACGTCGGCCCCATGCTGGCCAGCCTGATGACCGGTTCTTTCGTGGTGGAAAAAATCTTCTCCGTGCCCGGTCTGGGCCGCGACTTCGTGTCTGCCATCACCAACCGTGACTACACCATGATTATGGGCACCACCATCCTGCTGTCCAGCATGGTCATCATTGCAAACGTGGTCGTGGATATCCTTTATAAGATCATCGACCCGCGCATCAAGCTGCAGTAAGAGAAAGGAGCGATTTTCATGGAAAACATTAAAAAGAATCCGCTCAGCCTGCAGCTCAACGCGGAGGATTTTCTGCCCGCCAGCAATGAAGAAAAGCAGAGCCTGGTGGTCATGCGCGAAAGCGTCAACTTCTGGAAGGACGGTATCCGCCGCCTGAAGAAGAACAAGATCGCCATGGTCAGCTTTGTGTTCATCATTGCCATTGCCATCTTTGCCTACCTGCTGCCCGCCGTCTGGCCTTACAGCTACTCCGAGCAGATGAAGGGCAGCAACAACCTGAAGCCTTTCGAGTACTCTGCTTCCGAGCAGGCACGTATCGATGCAGGCGAAAAGGTGTTCCCGCACATTCTGGGCACCGACCGTATGGGCCGTGACTTCGCTGTGCGTATCATGATGGGCACCCGCGTCAGCCTGTCCGTCGGTCTGATCGCTTCTGTGCTGGTGCTGATCATCGGCGCCACCTATGGTGCGGTTGCGGCTTTTGCCGGCGGCTGGGTGGACAATATCATGATGCGTATTACAGATATCCTGTACACCATCCCCGATATTCTGCTGATCATCCTGCTGGGCATGGCTCTGAAAGATCCGCTGGATAAGCTGGCCACACAGCCTGGCTTTAAGTGGATGCAGACCTTGGGCCCCAACATGATCTCCATCTTCATCATCTTTGCTCTGTTGTACTGGGTCGGCATGGCGCGTATCGTCCGCAGCCAGATCCTGATCCTGAAGGAGAGCGAGTACGTTACCGCTGCCCGCGCACTGGGCGCTTCCAGCGGCCGTATCATCAAAAAGCATCTGCTCACCAACTGCATCGGCACCCTGATCGTTACCACCACCCTGCAGATCCCGGCCTCCATCTTCACCGAGAGCTACCTGAGCTTCATCGGTCTGGGTGTTGCAGCCCCGCTGCCTTCTCTGGGTTCTCTGGCTACCGATGCAGTCAAGGGCATGAACACCTACCCCCATCTGCTGATCGCCCCCGCACTGATGATCAGCGTGATGATCCTTGTGTTCAACCTGTTCGGCGATGGCCTGCGCGATGCCTTTGACCCGAAGCTGAAGAATTGATGAGGTGAACAGAAATGAGCGAGAAAATTCTTGATATCAAAGATGAACGCCTTTCTTTCTTCACCCCTGCGGGCGAAGTAAAGGCACTGAACGGCGTTTCCTTTACCATGAATCAGGGCGATGTTCTGGGCGTTGTGGGCGAGTCCGGCTCCGGTAAGTCGGTCACCGCCTACTCCGTTATGGGCCTGACCGCTTATCCCGGCAAGCTGGTGGGCGGCAAGGTGTGGTTCAACGGCCACGAGATCGAGAACATGAAGGAGAAGGACTTCCGCAAGATCCGCGGCAACGAGGTCTCCATCATCTTCCAGGACCCCATGACCAGCCTGAACCCGGTGTACACCATCGGCAACCAGATCGTGGAGGTCATCCGCCTGCACACCGATAAGAACAAGGCCGATGCATGGGCACGCGCCAAGGAGCTGCTGGAGCTGGTTGGCATCAATGAGCCCGAGAAGCGTCTGAAGCAGTACCCCCACGAGCTGTCCGGCGGTATGCGTCAGCGCGTGATGATCGCCATTGCACTGGCCTGTGAGCCTAAGCTGCTGATTGCCGATGAGCCCACCACCGCACTGGATGTGACCATTCAGGCACAGATCCTTGAGCTGATGCAGGATCTGCGCAAGAAGCTGGGCATGAGCATCATCATGATCACCCATGATCTGGGCGTTGTGGCTTCCATGTGCGAGAAGATCGCCGTCATGTACGCCGGCCACATCGTGGAGTACGGCACCACTGACGAGATCTTCTATCAGCCGGGTCACGAGTACACCAAGGGTCTGATCAACTCCATCCCCAAGCTGAACACCGCAGAGCACGAGCGCCTTGTGCCTATCGAGGGCACCCCTGTGGACCTGCTGAATCCGCCGGCAGGCTGCCCCTTTGCGCCCCGCTGCAAGAACTGCATGAAGATCTGTCTGAGCAAGATGCCCCCGCGCACCGAGCTCAGCGATACCCATTATACCTACTGCTGGCTGCAGCAGAAGGCTGCATTTGAGAAAGGGGAAAAGGCAGAATGAGTGAACACAAGACGCTGGTTGAAGTCCAGCACCTGCAGCAGTATTTCCCCGCCGGCGGTGTGGGCAAGAACCGCAAGTACGTTCAGGCTGTGGACGACGTAAGCTTTGCCATCCGCAAGGGCGAGACCCTTGGTCTGGTAGGCGAGTCCGGCTGTGGCAAGACCACTACCGGCCGCACCCTGCTGCGCCTGTACGAGCCCACCGGCGGTAAGATCTACTATGACGGCAACCTGCTGTTCGATAAGGACAATAAGATCGCAGTGGATATGCTGCCCTACCGCCGCCGGATGCAGATCGTTTTTCAGGATCCCTACGCAAGTCTGGACCCCCGCATGACCATTGGCGACATCGTGGGTGAGGGCATTGATATCCATCATCTGGCCGAGAACGAAAAGGACCGCCACGATAAGATCATCGCCCTGCTGGAGCGCGTTGGTCTGAACAGCGAGCACGCAAACCGCTACTGCCACGAGTTCTCCGGCGGTCAGCGTCAGCGCGTGGGCATTGCCCGTGCACTGGCTGTGAACCCCGAGTTCATCGTTTGTGACGAGCCTGTCTCTGCACTGGACGTTTCCATTCAGGCTCAGGTCGTCAATATGTTCGAGGATCTGCAGCAGGAGATGGGTCTGACCTACCTGTTCATCGCCCATGACCTGAGCGTTGTCAAGCACATCTCCAACCGCATCGGCGTCATGTATCTGGGCAAGATGGTGGAGCTGGCCGACAGCTACGAGCTGATCACTCACAGCATCCACCCCTACACCCGCAGCCTGATCTCTGCAATTCCGGTGGCAGACCCCATTACGGCCCGTCAGTCCAAGCGTATCGTGCTGCAGGGCGATGTGCCCAGCCCCCTGAACCCGCCGTCCGGTTGCCGTTTCCGCACCCGCTGCCCCTATGCAGACGAGCAGTGCGCCAACGAGGTGCCCGAGTTCAAGGAAGTCTCCACCGGCCACTGGGCAGCCTGCCATCACCTTGACCGCGTGAAGTGAGAACACTTCACGCCGGTAAAAAGTGAAAGCAATTCAACTTAGCGCTGAAATGTTGTCACAAAATGGTTACAGTCCAAGTTTTGGGCTTGTAACCGGTATGAGAACGCATTATAATCATTCGTGTTCCTCCGGTGTACATTTGCACCGGATCGAATATAGAGGCGGCTGGGGGAACCTGGCACACTCAAATTTGATATAAGGGAAGGATATTATTATGAAACGCATTTCTCGTCGTAATTTCCTCAAGGTTGCAGGCGTGGGTGCCGCTGCTCTGGGTCTGGCAGCCTGTGGCGGCAGCAAGTCCGGTTCTACCGCAACCTCCGGCACTGCTTCCTCCGCTGCTGGTTCTTCTACCGGCAGTGTCAACACCGCTGGCTTTACCGTCCAGTACGGCCCCAACCCCGAGACTCTGGATCCCTCTTTGAACAGCGCTGTTGATGGCGCCAACACCATCATCACCATCTTCGAGCCCCTGCTGATCATCAACGAGAACAACGAAGTTATTGGTGGCCAGGCTGAGAGCTGGGAAGAAAGCGAGGACGGCCTGACCTGGACCTTCACCATGCGTGACGGTCTGAAGTGGAGCGACGGCACCGACCTGACCGCTAAGGACTTTGAGTACAGCTTCAAGCGTATGGTCAACCCCGACACCGCAGCTCCCTACGCAGAGACCTGCCTGGGCATGATCGATGGCTTTGACGCAGCTGCCGGCTTCCCCGATGCAGACGGCAACCCCACTGCAGAGCCCAACCCCGATGCTCTGAACGTCAAGGCAAGCGACGACGGCAAGACCCTGACCATCGTGCTGTCCTACCCCTGCTCCTACTTCGACAAGATGGCCGCATTCGCATCCATGAGCCCTGTGCAGCAGGCTACCGTTGAGGCCAACGGCGATGCATGGTGCACCTCCGCTGAGACCTTCGTCTCCAACGGTCCCTACATGATCACCGAGTGGACCCCCTCCGAGCGTATCGTTCTGTCCAAGAACCCCAACTACGTTGGCGGCTGGGATAGCTCTAAGATCGTTTCCGACAGCATCACCCTGCTGCTGCTGGAGGACTCTTCCGCTTGCTTCGCTGCTTATAACAGCGGCGAGGCTGTCCTGATCAAGGACGTGCCCACCGACGAGATCCCCAGCCTGACCAAGGCAGAGGATGGCGGCGACTTCTATGTTGACACCATTCTGGGCACCTATTACGTCAGCATGAACCTGCAGCGCGATGCCTTCAAGGATGCCAAGGTCCGCAAGGCTCTGGCTCTGGCTATCGACCGCGACTACGTTGCCAACACCATCATGCAGGGCACCTACTCTGCTGCTTCCAACCTGGTCGGCCCTGGCATCGTGGACGCGCAGGGCTACTTCTACGATAACGCGAACGGCGGTTCTCCCTACATTGCAGCTGACTACGAGGCAAATATGGCCGAGGCTAAGAAGCTGCTGGAAGAGGCTGGCTATCCCAATGGCGAGGGCTACCCCACCATCGAGTACAGCACCAACGATGCCGGCTACCATGTGCCTCTGGCAGAGTACCTGCAGCAGGTCTGGGGTGATCTGGGCATTACCCTGACCATCAGCAAGATGGAGTGGTCTGCCTTCACCGCCGCTCGTCGTGCAGGCGAGTACGATGTTGCCCGTAACGGCTGGGTCATGGACTACAACGATCCTTCCAACATGGTCGAGATGTTCTGCACCGACAACGGCAACAACGATGGTAAGTACTCCAACCCTGACTTCGATGCTGCTGTTGAGGCCTCCAAGGTTGCTGATCCTGCCGAGCACTTTGCTCAGCTGCATAAGGCTGAGGACGTCCTGATGGAGGATATGGGCTGCATCCCCGTTGCTTACTACAACGACTTCTGGCTGCAGAGCTCTTCTCTGAAGGGCGTCTGGCACAGCCCCTACGGCTACTGGTACTTCCAGTACGGCTACATCGAGGAGTGATTTCCTCCCTGTGCTGTGCAGCGTAAGCTGAACCGTAAACTATAAGCACTAAGCACCCCGCTGACCGGAAACGGTTGGCGGGGTGCTTTTTTGCTGTTGTTTTGTAAAAAAAGACAAGTGCTCGGTTTCGCCGATGCACTCGTCTTTTATATGTAAACCAGATTGAAAAGGTGAAAAGGTACCATGTGCTTACACGGCAGCCATGGCAGCCAAAACGCTCTGCCAGCTCTTGCTGCGTGCAGCAGGCACCGGGGCAGGGCGGGTGCGCTGTGCAGCAGGGACACTATGACCGGTCGCAGAGGATACCGTCAGGGCAGGGGAGGGGCAGAAGAACACAGCAGTGTCCTTTGTCAGCCACTGCGCAGCCAGAGCAGCGGCCTGCGGGTCAGACTGCAGGGCGCGGCGCTCGTTCCCGGCCAGAAAATCAGCCAGCCAGTACAAAATTGCGCCCAGCGGCAGGCAGGGGGAAGCGTCCTGATTCCAGTAGCTCCAGCGTGCACCGCAGCCAAGGTGACTTTCCACTGTGATCTGTGCACCGGTGCGGGCATTCTGCGGGATGGCACCAACATAGTTGGTCCCGGCGCGCTGCCCCAGCTCCTCAATAAGGCGCTGGGTGCGGGCAGCATCCAGCCGATCCTCCCGGCAGTAGGCGCGGAAGTCGGTCTGGCTGAGCAGGCTGTCGGCACTGGACGGAAAACGCCCGGTCAACTGCCCATCCGCATTGTGGCACAGCTGCCAGCCCTTGCGGAACAGCTGGAAATTCAGGCAGCGCCGCCCCATGGTGGAGTAGCACACAAGGGCGCTCTGCTCCCCGGGCAGCTGTTTTACTTCAAGATAGGCATCGTTGCCGCAGGTGTCCTGCAAACGGATGGTGAGCAGCAGCTGTGCACCGGCGTGCAGGGTGGACATGGCGTTGTGCATGGCGTCAAAATAACGGGAAGCGTCCATGATTGATCTCCTTCCTAAAAAGCAAACAGCGAAACGTTGTAAAAGTGCCAGCCGGGTGATCGGGCCGACAGGCTGTATAAAACTTCTCTGAACATAGTATAGCATACTTTTGAGAAAAAAACAACTGCAAGTTTCTTCAAGACGACAAAATTTTGCAAAAGCTTATGGCGCAGAGCAAACAGAAGTTCAAAGCATGGTTGTACTTTATGATAAGCGGTTGTGAAAAAATGACCCCTGCGGGAGATGCCGGCTAAGGCAGGAGTTGCTCCCACAGGGGTCATTTTATATTTTTCAATCGCCAAGCTCCCGGATCTCGTTCTGGATCAATCGCCCGGCAGCGCGGGCAAGCTGATCCATGCCGCGGATGCGCGCCATATTTTTGCCGTAGATCTGCGTGGCGGCACCGGCGCTGCTGTCCTCGCCCATAAAAACGGCAGACACTCGCACGCCCTGCCGCTGCAAGGTGCGCACCTGCGCGGCGGTATCGGTAACACCGGCGGCGTCCTCGTAGGCGCAGCCCAGCGGGTTCTCTGCTGTGGGCGGAATGCGGCGGCTGTCGTTGGGGCTGGCATCGGTCAGCAGGATCATCAGATGACGCGGGGCGGGGCCGGGGGCATACCGGATCAGATCGCCCGCAGCTCGCAGCGCCAGACCGTCCCGGTTCCAACCTGAGGCGAAGTACCGGAAGATGCTCTGCCGGTTCTTGTCAGCAAAGCCTTTCAGCACCCGCAGTACCGTGTAGCCCCGCAGGCTGCTGAAGGCGCTTACTCGCACCGGAATGCCGCAGTTGGCCAAGCTTTCGGCCAATATGACGCCCTGCGCCGCAATTACCTCCTGACAGTGCAGGCGGGAGGCGGAGGCGTCCAGCAGCAGATCCACCGTAAAGGCGGGGCAGTTTTCCTCCTCCGGGCACAAAAACACCCTGTTATCGTTCAGGTAAGGGGCGCGCCACACCCGCCCGGCGCACAGGTTGCCGCTGCGTGCCACCCGCTGGTCGGGCTGCTGATGCACCAGAATACAGTTGCGGATCTGCTCGGTAAGGCGCAGTACAACACTTCGATGCAGTTCCTGATTTTTTGCATAGTAGGCGCGGTTGCGTTCGGCCTGCAATTCGGCTTGCTGCGCCAGCTGCCGCGCTTCCGGGGTGGGTGCCTGCGCCGGGCTGGGTACACCGGCGCTGAACCACAAATGACAGCCCAAATGCACCCCAGTGCACAACTCCTGCTCAGTCTTGCGTAGCTGCTCCGGCGGGTAAAAGCAGCGCCCGAAGCAGCTTTCAATGTAGGCGCGATCCTGTGCGGCGCGTTGCTTCAGGGTGATGTTTGCCTGGCGCTTGTTCACCGCCAGCCCGCTGCCTGTGGCATCCACCGCGCCGGAATGCTCTACTGTCACCCGGTCGGTCTTGATCATCTGGGTGGGCATGGTTTTGGTAGCAAGCTTTGCCCAAAAGCCTTGCAGCCGCAGATGCAGCGCGGGCTTCTGACGTACCTCGCCGTCAAACAGGGCAAATTTTGCAAACAGCGCCAGCAGGTCGTTTTTGAGCTGTGCTGGTTCCGATACGGTCTCCGGCTCCAGCGCGGCGGCAAGGCTGCTCTCGTAAGGGGTCATGACCGGGGCGGTGCGTCCCAGCACCTTGCGCCAGCGTGCAGCCTGCATGGTGTACACCAGCTGGTTTTTCGCCATCCACTCCTGCCGCGAAAGCTTGTACTGGATGGCAAAAAAGTAGTCCGCGTGGGCAAACCGCAGCGCCTCCAGCACCGGGCGGCGGGGCAGCTCCAGCCGGTATGCGGCGTTTTCCAGATATAGCCACGCCATATCGTCCAGCATGGGCTGGCGTGTGTCACCCTCCCAAGCGGAAAAAATGTCCCGAATCAGCGCGTCACCGTAGTATTTGTGCACCAGCCCTACGATGCAGTTCATGTAAAAATCAATGGTGCCGTCCGTGTTGCGGGCCAGAAACAGCGGCTCAAAACCGTAGGCTCCGGCAGCGGCCCAGACCTGATTGGCCGCGCGCCGCTCCTGTGCGGTGTAGCTTTGGGCGTCCATCAGGCAAACAGCTTTCCGGCATCCAACTTGGCCGGGATGCGTGCGGCAATCACGTCCCGAATCAGCCCCTGCTCGTAGGAGTCAAAGGCCTTGTTGGTGATGCCCATATCCAGCGCCGCCCCGGCCGGGATGCCCCGCCGAATCAGCCGCAGCGCGTCCAGCATACCGCGCAGATCCAGCGCTTTGGTGGAAATCTCGGCACTGTCGCACTTTTTCTGCAGGTCCAGAAACAGCAGTGCAAACTGGTGCACATATTTTGCGGTAAGATCCGGGAACTGCGCCCGCAGCAGCTTTTCCAGATTATCTTGGGTGATGGTGGGCATCTGCACCACTGCAAAGCGGGAGGTCAGCGCCTCGTTCAGCTCCCGGGTGCCCGCGTAGCCGTAGTTCATGGTGGCAATAAAGCGGGTCTCCTCGGCCAGCGGGATGCGGTCGTAACCGGGTACGTCGATGGCGCGGCGGAAGTCCAGCACCGCGTGCAGCACTGCCAGCGCCTCGTTTTTGGCCATGTTGATCTCGTCCAGCACGCCGAAGCCGCCGCACTGTGCGCAGCGGTACACAGGCCCGGGACGGAACACTACCTGCCCGTCTGCAAAGGTATCCATGCCGATGAGGGAGGCAGCGTCCATGTTTACATGAAAGGAGATGTCCCATGCGGGGCGGCCAAAAGCGGCGGCAAGGTTTTCTGCCAGCACGTTTTTGCCGGTGGCCTTGCCGCCGGCCAGCAGCAGGTTTTCGCCGCAGAGGATGGCCGCCAGCGCCTGCTCCCACACCTCTTTGCCGTAGTAGGTAAAGGCAGGGGCGGGGATGCGCGGGCGCAGCACCTCGCTGAGCGGATGGGCGGCGCGGTATTCCTGCACCGCCGTAAGCAGGGCGGGGTCCACCCCTTCCTGCCGTAAGGTATCCAGAATATCCGACATTTGTACAAACACCTCGATCTTGTGACCGGGCGGGAATGAACTGCCCGGTTTCACGCTTATCATAGCACAATCGCGGGCATTTGTGTAGAGGGTGTGCGGGGCAAAAACGCAAAGAGGGGCAGCCCCAAATCGGGCTGCCCCTCTTCACATGAAAAAGAAGAAAAGAAGAAACGCTTAGAGTATGTCGGAGAACTGCGCTTTATCAGGCATTCTCCAGACCGGCCATCTGCTTGACAGCCTTCATGGCGTAGGTCAGGGTACGACCCATAGCCACACCGGCCATCAGGCAGGGGTAGTTGTTGGCAAAGAAGCTGCCGGACATATCACCGGTGATGTACAGACCCTCCATGGGCTGGTTGTTGGTGTCCAGAGCCTGACCCTTTTCGTTGATGGCGATGCCCTGCTCGGTGGTCAGCAGAGAGGCACCCAGCCAGCAGCCGTAGAAGGGAGCAGTGCGGATGGCGCTCAGACGGTAAGCGGGCTTGCCGAAGTCCTCGTCGTTCTGCTTATCGTACAGCTCGTTGTAGCGCTCCACGGTGGCAAGGAAGGTGTCCTTTGCCGCACCGGTAAAGCCCATCTTGTCGGCCAGCTCCTCGAGGGTATCGGCCTTGAAAAAGCAGCCCTCCTTCTCGCCGTTCTCGACCTGCTGAGCAAAGTAGTCCTCGCCGAGGTTGCGGGTCTGGGCAGAGCAGCCGATGGTGTGGAAGCGCTTTGCATCCTCGATGAAGTTTGCATCGCTGATCTGGGCGTAAACGCGGCCCGGCTGGTGGGCAGCGGCGTAGACGATATCGTTGTAGGGACTGCTCTCGTTGGCAAAGCGCTCGCCGTTGCGGTTCACCTTCAGGAAAGGCTGGGTGCCGGGGTTGAACTGGCGGATCTTGCCCGGGAAGGCCTTACCGCCAAAGGCAGAGTCGCTGTCCACATAACCGGCATCCACACCGGGGGCAACGATGCCGCGGTCAAACAGCATGGGAGCGGCTTCCTTGTCCAGATTAGCGCCTGCCCACACTGCTGCACGGATGCCGTAGCCCTTGTCGGCGGGGGAGTAGGAGCAGGCGGTGGTCACGCTGGTGCCCAGCGGGTCCAGCTGTTCCATCATGTAAGGGTTGCCGGGAAAGCCGCCGCAGGCCAGCAGCACGCCCTGATTGGCGTTGTAACGGATGAAGTGGTCATCTTCGGTGCTCTGGGCGATGACGCCGGTAATGCGGCCATCGCTGTTCTTTTCCAGCTTGGCAAGGCTGGTCTTGAAGTCTACATCGTAGCCCAGCTCCTGAATGTACTGCAGCAGCAGCTCGTTGCGGGGCAGACCGGATGCGCTCTCGCTGGCCATGTAGTTGTGCTCCTGCACAGGGTAGAGGTAGTCGGTGTTGTGCTCGGCATTCTCTGCGGGCCATGCAGCCTCGCTGCCGGAGGTGAAATCGCACACCCAGCCGTACTTATCTTCCAGAATGCTGCGCATAAAGTCGTGCATGGCAGCAGATTCGTTGATCCAGGTTTTGACAACGCGCTGGTCGCACTTGCCGGAGGCGTAGCGGGAGATCTCGCTCAGCAGCTTTGCCTTATCGGTGGCGGGTTCGCCAGCTTCCTTAGCGGCAGCAGAATCAACAGCGCCGTACCAGTGACGGGTGTCCTGCACGTTGGCGTTCTGCTCGATAACACGGAAGTTCAGGCCGTTGGCAGCCGCATAGGCGGCAGCGAACATACCGCCATTGCCAGCGCCCACGATCAGGATGTCGGTGTCCACGGTCTCGGTGATGGCGGCCTCGTCGATGTCAGGCTCTTTGCCCAGCCAGTCGTTCTCATCGCCGGTGGGCAGCTGCACGCTGGAGACCACGGCCTCGCCCTTAGCCTGTGCGTAGCAGCTCTTGGCAGCCTTCATCACGGCGTCGGAGGTGATGGTAGAACCGGAAACACCGTCGATCTCGGCAGAACCAGCAGCCAGCAGCTGCTCGCGCAGCTCATCGGCAGCGGCAGCGCCGAAGGAAGCGGTCTCGCCGGAGGTATCCACCACCACGTCGGTGACAGCGCTGTCGGAGAAGGTCATAGTGACCTTGACGGTGGAGGAAATACCCTCGGCAGTGCCCTCGTAGGTGCCGGGGATGTACTGACCGGCAGCACCGGAAGTGGAGGCAGAACCGGAAGCGGAATTGCAGGCAGCCAGAGCACCGGCGGTCACACCGCTCATGGCGGCGGCAGCGGCGATCTTGATAAAGCCCTTACGGGAAATTTTGTTCATAGGTACGCTCTCTTTCTTTTTGTTCTTCTTTGTGTTCCTTCTTATCGTGCAGCAAAGTAAAAGGCACTTTGCGGAATCCTTAACAATTGTAGCGTAGAAGGGCACTATTTACAATTCGAGTTTTGAATATTATAATTAAGGAAAACCTAATGTATTGCGGGAGGGAGAAAAGCATGAACGAGAGCGCACTGGAAGGCTTTGTAAAGATCGTGGAACTGAACAGCTTTTCTGCGGCGGCAGAGGCACTGTATCTTTCCCAGTCGGCACTTTCGCAGCAGATCCGCACGCTGGAAGGGCAGCTGCAGTTCGAGCTGTTCCAGCACGTGCCCCGCCGGGTGGTGCTGACCCCGGCGGGACAGGATTTTTACCCCAAGGCAAAGCAGCTGGTGGCTCTGTATCAGCAGGCGTTGCGCCACGCCCGCGCGGTGCAACAGCAGGAAAAACCGCCGGAACGGCATCTGGTGATTGCAGGCTGCCATGAGGCAATGCGGATGTTCGCATACGACTTGTTTTCCCTGACAAGTGACTTGTGCCTGCAGTATACCTCCATTCTGGGGTGGTGTGCCAACCGCAGCGAGGTCTGGCGCAGCCTGAAAAAAGGGGAGATGGATCTTTCCTTCCAGCTGGAAAGTGCAGAGTTCTACGCGCAGGGGCTTACCTTTGTGCCGCTGTTCTATATGCCAGAACTTTGCATCCCCATCCACCCGCCCGCTGATATGCCGGTGGGCAGATTGACCTTGGAACAGGCATTGCAATATCGCTGGCTACCCATCAAGGAGATGTACCAGACTGTCTACGAAACAAGCCTGCTGCAGGAGGGAATGGACCGAGGGGTGGAGTTTACGCCGGTGGGCGGTATCCGCAGTGCGGCCTACGGCGACCCGGCACTCAAGATGGTCCCGGCGGTCTATTACCGCAGGCCGGACCTCAGTTTTGTGCGGGTACTGGACTGGGGCAGGGGACACCGCTTCGGCGTTGTGCTGGGGCAAAAGCGCGAGGATCCGGTAGTAATGGCCTATGTCCGCGCCTTGCAGCAACAGCTGCCGCCCCTTGCGGAAAAGTTGTTCGGCCTGAAGCTGGAACCGGTGGAGGAATCATAAAGAAAAGACGAAAACCCTCTCAGGCACCGACAGATGTAGAAAAGCTCCCCCCTCTCGGGGGGAGCTGGCATCGCGCAGCGATGACTGAGAGGGTAAAACAAAGAGCACCTATTGCCCTAAAAAGGCGACAGGTGCTCTTTTTGCAATTATATTGTGACGACAGGTGCTTTAATCCACCACGTCCTCAAACTGGCTGTTGTACAGGTCAGCGTAGAAGCCGCCTGCCTCGATCAGCTGGTCGTGGGTGCCCTGCTCCACAATGTCGCCGTCCCGCATCACAAGGATGAGGTCGGCATCCCGGATGGTGGAAAGGCGGTGGGCGATGACAAAGCTGGTGCGCCCCTCCATTAGGCGGTCCATGGCGGTCTGGATGCGCTGCTCGGTGCGGGTATCCACGCTGCTGGTAGCCTCGTCCAAAATCAGGATGCGGTTATCTGCCAGAATGGTGCGGGCGATGGTGAGCAGCTGCTTTTGTCCCTGACTGACGTTGGAGGCGTCCTCGTTCAGCTCCATCTGGTAGCCGCCGGGCAGGGTGCGGATAAAGTGGTCGGCGTTGGCAGCCTTTGCGGCAGCAATCACCTCTTCATCGGTGGCGTCCAGCCGGCCGTAGCGGATGTTCTCCATGATGGTGCCCTTAAACAGCCATGTGTCCTGCAGCACCATGCCAAAGCCTTCGCGCAAGGCGCTGCGGTCAAAGTCCCGCACATTGTGGCCGTTCAGGGTGATAGAACCGGCGTCCACATCGTAAAAGCGCATCAGCAGCTTGACCATGGTGGTCTTGCCCGCACCGGTGGGGCCTACGATGGCTACCTTCTGGCCGGGCTGCACCGTGCAGCTGAAGTCGTGGATGACGGTCTTGTCCGGGGTGTAGCCGAAGCGCACATGGTCAAAGGTGACCTGTCCGTCAATGTCGGCGGGGTCGGCGCGGCGGGCAGGGTCGGCCAACTGCGCCTCCTCCGGCTCGTTCAAAAACTCGAACACGCGCTCGGCAGCAGCAGCCATGCTTTGCAGCATATTGGACACCTGCGAAAGCTGCTGGATGGGCTGGGTAAAGTTTTTGACATACTGGATAAAAGCCTGAATATCACCAATGGTGATAACACCGTTTGCAGCAAAAATGCTGCCCACGATGGCCACTGCCACATAGCCCAAGTTGCCCACAAAGTTCATGATGGGCATCATCAGACCGGAGAGGAACTGGCTTTTCCATGCGGATTCGTACAGCTTATCGTTGGCGGCGTTGAAGTCTGCCAGTACCACGGCTTCGCGGTTAAACGCCTTGACCACATTGTGGCCGGCGTAGATCTCCTCGACCTGACCGTTGACCACGCCCAGCGTAGCCTGCTGTGCCTTGAAGTACTTCTGGCTGAACTTGACCACCACCAGCACCAGCGCCAGCGATACCGGTAAGATCAGCAGGGCAATCAGGGTCATGCGGGGGCTGATGGAAAACATCATCACCAGCACACCGATCATGGTGGTCACGCTGGTGATCAGCTGGGTGATGCTCTGGTTCAAGCTCTGGCCCAGTGTGTCCACATCGTTGGTGATGCGGGAGAGCACCTCGCCCACGGTGCGCTTTTCAAAGTACGCCAGCGGCAGGCGGTTGATCTTTTCACTGATCTGGCGGCGGAAGTCGTAGCAGACCTTCTGGGAAAGGCCGGTCATCAGCCAGCCCTGAATAAAGCTGAAGGCGCTGCTCAGCAGGTACATTCCCAGCAAAAACAGCAGAATGCGGCCGATATACACAAAATCGATGCTGCCGGTGCCGCGCAGCCGGGCGATCCAGCCGGTGGCAAGGGCGGTGGTGGCTTTTGCCAGCACCTTGGGGCCTGCAATGTTGAAGATGGTGGACAGAACAGCAAACAGCATGGCTGCCGCAAGGGGCAGCTTGTAGTGGCTCATAGTGCGGATGAGCTGCCGCAGCGTGCCTTTAAAGTTCTTGGCGCGCTCAGTGGTGGGACGTCCGGGTCTGGGCATATCACTCACCCTCCTTTTCCGTATTCAAGGTATCCAGCGCCAGCTCTTTCTGGCTCAGCTGGCTGCGGGCGATCTCCTGATATTCCGGGCAGCTGACCATCAGCTGGGCGTGGGTGCCCTTGCCCACCAGCCTGCCCTCGTCCAGCACAAGGATCTGGTTTGCGTGCAGCACGGTGGAGATGCGCTGTGCCACAATGATCACAGTGGCGTTGTCGGTCTGTGCCTTCAAAGCGCGGCGCAGCGTTACATCGGTCTTGTAGTCCAGTGCCGAGAAGCTGTCGTCAAACAGATAGACCTTGGGATTTTTGGCAATTGCCCGGGCAATGGAAAGCCGCTGCTTCTGGCCGCCCGATACGTTGGAGCCGCCCTGTGCGATGGGGCTTTGGTAGCCCTCCGGCTTTGCTTCAATAAAATCAGTGGCCTGCGCAATGGCAGCAGCTTTTTGTACCTGCGCATCGGTGATATCTTCGCCGCCGAATTTCAGATTGCTCTCAATGGTGCCGCTGAACAGCACACCCTTCTGGGGCACATAGCCCAGCAGGTCGTGCAGCTGTGCCTGCGGCATCTTGCGCACGTCAATGCCGTCCACGGTCACCTTGCCGCCGGTCACATCGTAAAAGCGGGGAATCAGGTTGAGCAGGGTGGACTTGCCGCAGCCGGTGGAGCCGATGATGGCGGTAGTCTCGCCGGGTTTTGCGGTAAAGCTGATGTGCTCCAGTGCATCGCTGTCTGCACCGGGGTAACGGAAGCTTACGTCCTCGAACTGCACCACGCCCTGCCAGTCGGTGTGCGCCTGTGCAGTTTTTGCGGCGGTTTCGTCCGGATCGTGGATGGAGGCTTTGGTGCGGATGACCTCGTCGATACGATCCGCAGCCACACCAGCGCGGGGCAGCATGACGGCCACCATGGCCAGCATCAAAAAGGACATGACGATCTGCATGGTGTAGGTGATAAAGGCGATCATTTCGCCCACCTGCATGGTGCCGGCATCCATAGCTTTGCCGCCGAACCAGACGATGAGCAGGCTGGTACCGTTCATGATCAGGGTCATAAAGGGCATCATGGCCACCATGGCACGGTTGGTGAACAGCTGGGTGCCCATCAGCTCCCGGTTGGCCTTGTCAAAGCGCTGCTCCTCAAACTTTTCGCGGCTGAAGGCGCGCACCGGCATGATGCCGGTCAAAATTTCGCGGCTGACCAGATTCAGCCGGTCCACCAGCTGCTGCATCACCTTGAATTTGGGCATGGCAACGCTCATCAGGAAAATGATGAGCAACAGCAGGATGGCCACGTCCAGCACCACGATCCAGGAAAGGCCGGAGCTGCTGCCCACAACGTGCAGCACACCGCCAATGCCCAGAATGGGCGCATAGGCCACCATGCGCAGCAGGATGACGCAGACGAACTGCACCTGCTGGATATCGTTGGTGGTGCGAGTGATGAGGGAGGCGGTGGAAAAATTCTCGATTTCTGCATTGGAGAAGCCGATGACGCTAGAGAAGGTCTCCCGGCGCAGGTCGCGGCCGATGGCAGCGGACACCCGGGAGGCAAGGAAGCCCACGGCCACAGCCACGACCACCATCAGCAGAGTAAGGGCAAGCATCTGGCCGCCCACCCGGAACAGGTAACCCATCTGCACATTCCGTGCAACGCCCTGTGCCTCGTATTCCAGCTGCACCAGCAGCAAAGACTGGCTTTTCAGGTTTTCCAGCAGGGTGCTGTCCAGCTGGCTCATGGCACTGTCCAGCTGCTTTTGCAGCATACTGCGGTCAAAGCCGGGCATCTGGCTCATGGCGGCAAACTGGCTGCAAACGGTGTCCAGATCTGCTGCCGTGGGGGTGACGGTCTCGGTGTCAGTGTCCGCAGCGGCAGAGGGCATCTCGGCAAGGCCGGTCATGCCCATGCTGCTCTGCCCGGCGGGGGTGTTGGCGGCCTGTGCGGCAGCCATATACAGCACGATGTCCGGGGTGGTCACGGCATCTTCCAGTGCGGTGCGCTCGTCCTCGGTCAGGTCAGAGCGCAGCTGCAGCACGCCATCGTCCTGCAGGTAGTACTGGTAGGCGTTTTGCAGCTTTTGTGCATCCTCTTCGCTCATCAGCAGGCTCAGCGTGTCCAGCGTGCTCTTGCGCAGCGTCTGGGGCAGGGGACTTTCAATGCCGCCCTGCTGGATGCCGGTGTCCACGATCTTGCTGGTGTAGTCCGGCAGGGCAAGGTCGCAGTACGCCTGCACGAACAGCAGCGCGAACACCACAAGGCAGACCGCCCAGTGTCGGGCCAGCTGCTTAAAGATCTTTGTCATGGTTCGTTTCTCCCTTCGGGTCAATGTTGCGCGCGGTATTTTCCGCAAGAATGGCATCCATCAGCGCGCCGCGCAGCGCGTCCATCTGGGCTACCTGCTCCGGCTCTAACCGTGCCAGCACGCTGGCAAAGTAGTCGCGCAGAGCCTGCTCACACTGGTGGCACAGCTCATACCCCTTGGGGGTGACGCGCACCAGCGTTTTGCGGCGGTCGGCGGGGTCCGGTTCCCGCACCACAGTGCCGTCCTGCTCCATCAGCCGCAGCCCGCGCGAGACCGCCGGCAGCGGCTGACGGATCTCTCGGGCAAGGTCGGAGACATAAATGGCACCGTCCTTTCCGTGGCAGTTGATGGAATGCAGCAGGCCTTCCAGCATATTAAAATGGCATTTGGGGCAATCGGCCAGCGCCGCCCGTATCCCGGCCTTGGATGCCTTGCTCAGCTGCCCGATATAGTGGCACATCCCCTGAAAGCTGGGGGTGCTTGGCTCGGACACAACGATCCCTCCTCGTTTGCATTTTTCAAATACTTAACAGCTGTTAAATATTAACGCCTGATAAGCATATTCCTTTTGCAGCCGGATTGCAAGGGGGTAGGGAAATGTTAAACAAAAATTCACAAAAAAATTGTGAGCTTTGTCAATGCGCAAACCGGTTCTCGCTGCATAAAAATAAAGGACAGGCAGAAACGGAGGGTGCGGATGGAGCAGGGATTCCAAGTGTTGTTACAGGTGTTCGGCGGATTGGCGCTGTTTTTATATGGGACGGACAGCCTGTGCCGGGCGGTGCAGCAGGGGGCGGGCAGGCGTCTGCGCGGCCTGCTGGCGCGGTGCACCGCAAACCCGGTGGCGGGGCTGCTGACCGGGGCGGCGGTCACGGCGGTGCTGCAAAGCAGCTCGGCGGTCACGGTCATGGTCATTGCCTTTCTGGCGGCGGGGCTGCTGCAGCTGCGGCAGGCGGTGCCGGTGGTGTTCGGGGCGAATATCGGTACAACGGTCACAGCACAGCTGCTGGCCTTCCGGGTGGAAAGCTGGCGGTATCTGCTGCTGTTTTGCGGGGTGCTGCTCTGTCTGGCCTGCAAAAACTGGCGGGGCCGCTGCGTGGGCGAGGCGGTGTTCGGCTTTGGGCTGCTGTTCGAGGGCGTCACGGTGATGCGCAGCGCCATGGAGCCGCTGCTGCAAAGCCCGTTGCTCCGGTTGGAGCTTGCCCGGGTGCAGCAAAGCCCTTTGCATGGGCTTCTGGCGGGCGTCTGCATGACACTGACAGTACAAAGCAGCTCTGCCACGGTGGCGCTGCTGCAAAGCATGGCGGCGCAGCCCGGGGCGGACGGCGTGCACAGCCTGCTGGGGCTGACCGCTGCCATTCCCATTCTGCTGGGGGATAACATTGGCACCACCGTTACGGCGGTGCTTGCCGCCATCGGGCAGGGAAGAGACGCCAAGCGGGTGGCGGCAGCTCACGCCATCTTCAACCTGAGCGGCGCGGCGGTGTGCTGCGCACTGCTGCAGCCCTTTGCGGCGCTGGTGCGGCTGTGCTCGCCCACAGGGGCAGAGTGTGCCGTGATCGCCCGGCAGATCGCCAACGCCCACACCCTGTTCAACGGGCTGTGTGCGCTGGTCTGGCTGCCCCTGACCGGGCAGATGGTGCGGCTGGTCTGCGCGCTGCTGCCCGATAAAAATCGCCCGAAAGAACGGTTGTAAACCGGAGCGGGGAATGGTATACTGAAGCAGACGGATACTATTATATAAAGGATGGAATGCAATGAAACGGAAAATCGGCAGGCTGTGCATGGTGCTGGGTGCGGTGCTGATCTTGAGCGCCGCCGGGCTGCTGGGTTACAACCGGTGGGATGCCGCCCGGGCAGAAAAGGCCTCGCAGGAAGTATTGGGCGAGCTGGAGCAGACCATGCAAAAGACCATTACGGAGCACCGGCAGGAAAACGAGACCGCAGCCCCGCAGCCGGTGCTGGACCCGGCGCAGGAGATGACCACCGTAGAGGTGGAGGGGCATGACTACATCGGGGTGCTTTCCATCCCGGCGGCAGGGCTGGAACTGCCGGTGATGGCGCAGTGGAGCTACGCCGGGCTGAAGGTCGCCCCCGGACGGTACAGCGGCACTACCTATGCCGATGATCTGGTGCTCTGCGGCCACAACTATGCAAAGCATTTCAGTCCCATCAAGTGGCTGGCGATCGGCAGCCCGGTCTATTTTACGGATGCGGACGGTCTGCGCTGGAGCTACGAGGTGGAGAGCGTGGAGACTTTGCACCCCACCCAGATCGAGGAGATGACCACCGCCACCGAGACAGACAGCTGGGATCTGACTCTGTTCACCTGCACCTCCGGCGGCAACGCCCGGTATGCGGTGCGCTGTGTGCGGACGGGCTACCCCGTCCGGGTGACGGATGCGGCAGAGTGATGCCATCTTTTGCGGGGCGGGACGATTTGGAATGCCAGCCGCGTGTGCTTTGGGCATGATCAGCGGAAAATATATTTTTAATTTCGGGATAGCGGAGCGTCTGCGGACGCTCCGCTATCCCATTTTCACGGGAGGGGGTCGTGACGGAAAACGGCAGCTCCGGCGCCTGTTTCCTGCGGAAATGCGGCGCTGCGGGGGGGACTGCCAAAGCCCCGATTTCCAAGGGGGTGGCTGCGGACAGGGTGAGCAGACCGTGGGAAATCATCCGATTTTTGCGCAAAAAGTCTGCAAAAACATTTGAAAGTCCTTTTTATGGTATCCTGATTGTGCGATACTGTGTTTACCGGGGAAGTCCCGGGAATAAAACAGACACACAGGAGGGAAACACCATGAAGGATTTTGAGTTGCGTTATGTGGGCAGTCATGTGGAGGTATACACCGGCAGTGGTGTGTTCCTGTTTTCGGCCGATACGGTGCGCGAGGCCATGGAAGAGCTGGCCGGGTAAGCGGAGGCATACCGCATCCGAGATGGTATAATGTAAAATGTATGTAAAATAACGGAAAGCTTTTTGTTTGTCACCCGGAAATATGTTGCGGAATGTGTGAAAAAAGTAATTTTCGTGTAAAATAAACCTTGTTGAGACGCCCCCTTTGATGGTATAATAAAAATAAGCGGCTGCCGGAACAGGGCAAGTGCTGTGCACGTGCAAGGTTCCGGCAGCTGTGTGCTGTAAAGGATAAAAAGGGAAGTTTCATATTAGGAGTATCGTTATGGATATCACACACATTACCTCTCTGCTGGGCGGCGTTGCGCTGTTCTTGTACGGTATGTCCATCATGGGCGCCGGACTGGAAAAGCTGGCAGGCGGCAAGATGCAGGGCGTATTGCAAAAGCTTACCTCCTCTACCATCAAGGGCGTGATCTTCGGCACACTGATCACCGGCGTCATCCAGTCGTCGGCTGGTACGGTGGTTATTTGTGTTGGTCTGGTCAACTCCGGTATCATGACACTGACGCAGTCGGTAGGCGTGATCATGGGTGCAAATATTGGTACTACGGTAACAGGTCAGTTGATCCGCATGGCGGATATCTCAGGCGACAGCCTGTGGCTGACCTTGATCCAGCCCAAGACCTTTGCCCCCGTGGTGGCGTTTATTGGCTGCATTTTTTATGTGTTCCTCCGCAATGCCAAAAAGAAGAACATCGGCCAGATCATGCTGGGCTTCGGTATCCTGTTTACCGGCATGAGCCTGATGGATACCGGCGTAGCACCCCTGCGGGAGAGCGCAGTCTTTCAGAATCTGTTCGTCACCATGACCAACCCCATTCTGGGTGTTCTGGTGGGCGTGGTGGTCACCGTGATCATCCAGTCCTCCTCCGCCTCCGTGGGTATTTTGCAGGCACTGTCCAGCACAGGGCTTGTCACCTTCAGCTCTGCTATTCCTATCATTCTGGGCGCGCATATCGGTACGGCGTTCACCCCGCTGCTCACCATCGGCGGCTCTTCCAAGGATGGTAAGCGGGCAGCGCTCATCCACCTGTACTTCAACGTCATCGGCAGCGTGATCCTGCTGGCGCTGATCTATGCGGTGCAGTTTACCATCGGCATCCCCATGTGGGGCGATGTGATGAACAAGAGCTCCATTGCAAACATCCATACCATGTCCAGCGTGTGCGCTATGCTGCTGTTCCTGCCTTGCAGCGGGGTGCTGAGCCGCTTGGCGATGCTCACAGTGCCCAGCAGCGTGGAGGAAGCACAGGAACTGAGTATGCCGGTGCTGGACGAGCGTCTGTACAAGAGCCCGGCTGTGGCTCTGCAGCAGGCTAAGAACGCGGTGATCAAGATGTCCCGCCGCGCCGCCCGCAACGTGGGTCTGGCTGCGCCGCTGCTTTTGAAGATGGACGAGGAGACCGTGAGCGCCATCAAGGTGCGCGAGAACCTGATCGACCGTATGGAGGTGGAGATCACCAACTACCTGATCAAGCTGACCGATCAGGAACTGGGCGATGACGAGAGCCACGCAGTGACCGAGCTGCTGAACTTTGTCACCGAGTTCGAGCGCATCGGCGACTATGCCGTGAACATCATGGAAAAGGCCGAGGAGCTGTACGACAAGGAAGCCAGCTTCAGCGAGAGCGCCAAAAAGGAACTGCAATTGCTGGATGCCGCATTGGAGCGCATTCTGGTTCTGACGGACGAGGCCTTTGAAAACGATGATACCCAGAAGGCTGCACAGGTGGAGCCGCTGGAGGAGATCATCGATGTGATGGTGGAGCGTCTGCGTGACCAGCACATCCGCCGCCTGAAGGACGGCATTTGCTCCATCGACACCGGCGTGGTGTTCCTAGATGTGCTGAACAATGCCGAGCGTATCTCCGACCACTGCTCCAACATTGCGGTGCGCATGGTGGGCATGGAGGCCGGCGATGATTACGACTCCCACACCCTGAAAAGCATTATGCACCACAACCCCAGCAAGGACTATATGCTGGAATATGAGCAGTGCCGCAAGGAGTACCTTGTGCCGCTGGAAGAAATGGAAGCTTGAATCCTATAAATGCAATAGGCCGCTGCACATCGTGCAGCGGCCTATTGCATTTATTCCCCCAGATCCTCCAGCAGCAAGTCCAGCTCCCGGGGGCTGTTGACCACAAGCCCGCGCTTGATGCGTAAGGCGTCGTTTTCGGGCAGAAGATTGGTGTAGATGCCGGTCACACGGATCAAAGTGCCCGGGGTGCCGTCGGCGCGGCAGGTGTACACCGCCACCCGTCCGCCGCTGTCCCGCAGGCAGTAGCGGGCGGTGTCCGTCTGGGGCACTGCCTGCGCGGCAAGGCTCAGGGGAGAGGCGGGGTCGGTCTCAGACCCGGCGGGGCTTTGAGACAGCGGCAGCCTTGGCAGCGCCATCCAGAACAGACTGAATACAATGGTGAATACGCAAAGCCCGTAGAACAGGCAGACAGACAGCTTGCGCATAAAAAACACTCCCTTCCCCGGTAAGTATGCCCCGTTTTGGCGGATAGCAGACAATTTTCACACGCAGATACTGTACTTTCCACAAGAGAGTGTGTTATACTATTTATATCTGCTCAGCGCGCAAAGATTGGTTCTTGCCCGGCTGGGGCTTGCGTGCTATAATATGGTATTGCAGTTTGAAATTTCGTGTCACAAACGATGTGGATAAAGCCCGGTGCAGCTATGCCCGGCAACAGTCTTGAAATGTCAGGAGGCGATCCCTATCTCCAACAATGAGATGAGAAAGATCCACCGGGGCGGCGAGGAGCAGCCTGCCCGCCCGGTGGGACGTAAGGTCAATGTTTCCCAGAGCCGCCGCGAGGTACACTCCGCAGCGGAAAACCGTACCCGCGCGCCCAAGGCACCCAAAAGCCCCAAGCCGCCAAAGGAAAAGAGCAAGCATCCCATCCTGCGGTTCATTGGCCGCACCGTCGCTACGGTGCTCTGCCTTGGCATTATGCTGGGCAGCGTGGTGGCCGTGGGCATGGTGTTCTATGTGGTGCAGGCTACTGCCAACGACGGTGACCTGCTGGACTTGGACAACATTCAGCTGAGCCAGTCCAGTATGGTGGTAGCCACCGACCCGGATACCGGCGCACAGGTGGAGTATGCCACCCTGCGCTCCTCCAACAGCCACCGCGTATGGGCAGACCTTGAGCAGATTCCCTCCAATTTGCAGTATGCCTTCATCTGCACCGAGGATAAGGACTTCTACTCAGAGCCCGGCGTCAACTTCAAGCGCACCATCGGCGCAATGATCAACGAGTATCTGCTGCCCATTTACAGCTCCAAGCAGGGCGCATCCACACTGGAACAGCAGCTCATCAAGAACCTGACCGATGACAACAGCGCCAGCGGTATCGATGGCGCATTGCGCAAGGTGCGCGAGATCTACCGCGCCCTCTGCCTGAGCCGCAGCTACTCCAAGGAGACCATTCTGGAGGCTTACCTGAACACCATCAGCTTTACCGGCACCATTCAGGGTGTGCAGACGGCGGCCAACGAGTACTTCAACAAGGACGTCAGCCAGCTGAGCCTGTGGGAGTGCGCTACCATTGCCTCTATTACCAAAAACCCCACCAACTATAACCCCTATACGAACCCCGAAAATCTGATCCACCGCCGCAACTTCATCATGTACAATATGTGGCAGCAGGGTGTGATCAGCGAGGAGGACTACCGCAACGGCGCTGCACAGCCCCTTGTGCTGGCCGAAGAAGACAGCGGCAAAAAGCCCAGCACCGTCACCTCCTACTTCACCGATGCACTGTTCAATGAGGTCGTGCAGGACATCATGACCAAGGAGGGCATCAGCGAGTCCGAGGCACAGAAGCTGCTCTACACCGGCGGCTTTACCATTGAAGCCACTGTCAACACCAAGCTGCAGTCCCAGATGGAAAACCTGATGCTGAACACCGACGATG
This sequence comes from Faecalibacterium sp. IP-1-18, assembly GCF_023347355.1. Lineage (NCBI taxonomy): Bacteria > Bacillati > Bacillota > Clostridia > Eubacteriales > Oscillospiraceae > Faecalibacterium > Faecalibacterium sp. IP-1-18. The sequence goes on along the minus strand of NZ_CP094472.1, from coordinate 1,881,682 downwards.
CCTACTTCCCGGCGGGCTGGCATGAGGAAGAGGTTACCTCCATTTCGGACGATGATGTGCAGGTGTTCAACGAGGACGGCACCCCCAAGACCCGCACCGGCGAAGATGGCACCGTCTACTATTACCGCAACGTGCGCACGCAGGCTGCTATGGTCACGCTGGACTATGACGGCAACGTGCTGGCCATTGCGGGCGGTCTGGGCGAAAAGACCAAGAGCCTTTCCCTGAACCGCGCCTATAATGTGGAGCGGCAGACCGGTTCTACCATCAAGCCCATCGGTGCCTATGCGCTGGGCATTGAGTACGGTCTGGTCAACTGGTCCACCATGCTCAACAACTCCCCCCTGTACCAGAAGCAGGATATGATCATTCGGGACGAGGACTACTGCCGCAAGAATGGCCTGATGGGGCTCTCCGACAAGCAGCTCCGCGCTTACCCCAACGCATGGCGCAGTTGGCCGCGCAACTACGGCGGCAACTACGGCGATGGCAGCGATCTCCCGCTGTGGAACGGCCTTGCCCGCTCGCTGAATACCATCGCAGTCCGCGTGGGCGACCTTGTGGGCGCAAGCAATATCTTCAACTTCGTCTATAACACCTTGCAGCTGAACACGCTGGATCCCACCAACGATGTGGGTCTGGCGCAGATGGTCATGGGCAGCCAGACCAAGGGCGTTACCCCCATGGCACTGGCCGCAGCCTTCCAGATCTTCTATGATGGCGAGTACACCACCCCGCACCTGTACACTCGTGTGCTGGACCGGGACGGCAACATCTATCTGGAAAACAACGCCACCAGCTATCAGGCACTGACCCCCGATACCGCTTACGTCATGAACCGCCTGCTGAAGAACGTTCTGTTCTCCAGTGTGGGTACTGCCAGCGGCCGCTATCCCAACTCCAACGGCATGGAGGCCTTTGGTAAGACCGGTACTGCCAGCGACGAAAAGGATCTGTGGTTCGTGGGCGGCACGCCCTACTATGTCACCGCTGTGTGGTGGGGCTACGATGCACCTTACGATATGACCAAGACTCTGTCCAAGCAGCAGGCCAAGACCCGTACCTGTGTGACCGCGTGGAAGGCACTGATGGAGCAGGCACAGGCAGACCTGCCCTATAAGGCATTCCCCACCTCCGCAGGCGTGGTGGAGCGCCGCTACTGCACCCAGAGCGGATTGCTGGCCGGTGCAGGCTGCCCGAGCACTGCCGTGGGCTACTACCGTGCCGATGACCTGCCCGATACCTGCACCTATTCCCATGCCGCACCGCAGGCTGCTGCCCCTGCCGAGAACACAGACGATGCTGTGCCCGCCCAGCCGGTCATACCCACCGATACCAGTGCACTGGACACGGAATAAGGACAAAAATCGTACTTTTTCACCCCTTTGCTGAAAAATCCGGCAAGGACAGGGCGCACTTCACAAGACAAAACTGGACAAAGTGACAAAATAGCATCCGGGCTCTTGCATTGCAGGGGTTCGGATGCTATTATATTTTCTGCAAGAACACTTGTGTTTGAGAGGTGAACAAGTTGGAACGCCGTTTTTATCTGGTGGATGCGCAGGTGCTGCCGGAGGTTTTTCTCAAGGTGGTACGCGCCAAGGAGCTGCTGGCCAGCGGCGAAGCCCGCAGCATTTCGGCTGCGACCCGCGCCGTAGAGCTTTCGCGCAGTGCATTTTATAAGTATAAGGATTGTATTTTTGATTCAGAGAACGGCCGTGAGGTCATCACGGTCATGGCCACCCTGCGGGACGAGACCGGTGCGCTGCAAAGCCTTCTGGCCGGTATCAGCGCCGCAGGCGCCAGTATTGTGACCATCAACCAGTCCACCCCGGAGAATGGGGCTGCGCTGGTGGCGGTCACCATCCGCACCGATACCATGCAGATGTCCCCGGAGGAACTGACCGAAAAACTTTCGCGCCAGCGCATGGTGGTGAGTGTGCGCTGTGGGTATAACCTGTAACAAAACAGGAAACGAGGGAAAGAGAGTATGGCTAAAATTGCAATTCTGGGCTTTGGCACGGTGGGCAGCGGCGTATACGAGGTGCTGTGCCACAATGCTGCAAGCGTCTCCCGCCGGGCTGGCGAACCGGTGGAGGTAAAATATATTCTGGACCCGAAGGATTTTACCGGCAACCCGGTGGAGCCCTTGGTGGTCAAGAATATCGACGTGATCCTGCAGGACCCGGAGATCCAGGTGGTGGTGGAGACCATCGGCGGCACCCGCTTTGCTTACCCCTACGTCAAGGCGTGTCTGGAGAGCGGCCGCAGCGTGTGCACCTCCAACAAGGAGATGGTGGCCACCTACGGTGCAGAGTTGCTGGCACTGGCCAAGGAGCACGGCTGCGCCTTCCTGTTCGAGGCCTCTGTGGGCGGCGGTACGCCCATCATCACCCCCATGCACCAGTGCCTGGCGGCCAACGTCATCACCGAGGTGGAGGGCATCGTGAACGGTACCACCAACTTCATGCTCACCAAGATGGTGCGGGAGGGACTGGGCTTTGAGGATGCGCTGCAAATTGCGCAGGAGCTGGGTTACGCAGAGACCAAGGATCCCAGCGATGACGTGGACGGCCGCGACGCCTGCCGCAAGATCGCCATCCTGTCCTCCATGGTGTGCGGCCACCAGATCTACCCCCAGAACATCCCCACCCGGGGCATCCGCGCCATTACCGCCGCCGATGTGGCCAGCGCCGAAAAGCTGGGCTGCGTTATCAAGCTGATCGCATGGATGAAGCTTGGCAAGGACGGCAGCGTGGCCGCCGGTGTAGAGCCGTGTCTGGTGCCCAAGGCAAACCAGCTGGCCAGCGTGGACGATGTGTTCAACGCGGTGCTGGTCAAGGGCGATATGCTGGGCGATGTGGTGTTCTACGGCAAGGGCGCAGGCAAGCTGCCTACCGCCAGCGCTGTGGTGGCAGACGTGGTGGATGCGCTGAAAAACGGCGCACAGGTGCACGACAGCCTGTTCTGGCAGCCTGCGGACCCGGTGGACGGCATGCTCACCGACCCGGCTCCTGCTGCATATTATGTGCGTGTGGCGGGCATTGCACCCGCTGTGGTGGAGGCCATCTACGGCTACGGCAAGGTGGTGGATGAGCGGTACGAGGGCTGCGCCTACTTTGTGAAGCGCGCCGATGAACGTGCGCTGGCAGAGGCCGCGCGCAAGGTGGAGGCCGTGGGCGGCAGTGTGAAGCTGGTGCTCAAGCGTCTGCCCGAGGAAGTGTAACGGAAAGGAACTGCGGCAATGAAGATCAAGGTTTCGGTCCCTGCCACCAGCGCCAACGTGGGCTCCGGCTTCGATGCGCTGGGTCTGGCAGTTACGTTGTACAACACGGTCACCTTTGAGGACAGCGAGGTGCTGGAGATCTCGGCATCGGACGGCACCCGCATCCCCCGGGGCGAGTCGAATCTCGTGTACCGCTCCGCCAAGGGCCTGTTCGAAAAGGTTGGCAAGCAGATCCCGCCCCTCAAGATCACCCAGACGAACCCCATCCCCATGGCACGGGGTCTGGGCTCTTCTTCAGCCTGCATCATTGCGGGTCTGCTGGGCGCAAACCGGATGCTGGGCGATGTGCTCAACACGCAGGAGCTGCTCACGCTGGCAACTGCCATTGAGGGACACCCCGATAACGTGGCTCCGGCCCTGCTGGGCGGCCTGACCAGCAGCGTGTTCGAGGACGGCAAGGTGTATTCGGTCAAGCGGAATGTGGATGAAAGCCTCTGCTTTGCTGCCATCGTGCCGGACTACAAGCTGCTGACCGAGGCAGCCCGCGCTGCCCTGCCTAAAGAGGTATCCCATAAGGACGCGGTGTATAACCTGTCCCGTGCGGCGCTGGTGCCCGCAGCTTTCTGCGAGGGGCGGCACGACCTGCTGGCCATTGCCACCGAGGATAAGCTGCACCAGCAGTATCGCATGCCCCTGATGCCCGGCTCCCGCGAGGTGTTCGATATGGCGCGGCTGTGCGGCGCAAAGGCCGTGTATGTGTCCGGTGCAGGCAGCACCGTCATGGCTGTGGCAGAAAAGGCCGAGGCCGAGAAGTTCTATTCCAAGCTGGAAAAAGGTCTGGAGCTGCTGGAAGGTCTGGACGGATGTGAAGCATTTACACTGTTGCAGCTGGATGCCGATAACACCGGCGCAACCGTGGAATGATAAATGGGTAAGGGAAGTGCAAGAACGCTTCCGCCCGGCAAGCCCCCCGCAAGCGCGGGGCGTTAAAGAGGAGAGTGACAAGATATGGCGTTGATCGTACAGAAATTCGGCGGTTCTTCCGTAAAGGACCGTGACCGTATCTTCAACGTTGCGCGGATCGTGGCCAACACCCACAACGCGGGCAATGACGTAGTGGTGGTAGTCTCCGCACAGGGCGACACCACCGATGACCTGATCGCCAAGGCAGGGGAGATCACCCATAACCCCTCGGCGCGTGAGATGGATATGCTGCTGGCCTCCGGCGAGCAGATCAGCATCGCACTGCTGGCCATGGCGCTGAACGAGCTGGGCTGCCATGCCATCAGCCTGACCGGCTGGCAGGCGGGCTTCCGTACCGACCGTGCCTACACCAAGGCGCGCATCACCCGGCTGGAGACCGAGCGGATCTCCTCCGAGCTGGAGCGCAACCGCGTGGTGGTGGTGGCAGGCTTCCAGGGCTTGAACAAGCTGGATGACATCACCACTCTGGGACGCGGCGGCTCCGACACCAGTGCTGTGGCAATTGCCGCTGCCCTGCACGCTGACCGCTGCCAGATCTACACGGATGTGGAGGGCGTTTATACCGCCGACCCGCGCAAGGTGAGCAACACCCGTAAGCTGGAGGAGATCACCTTTGACGAGATGCTGGAACTGGCATCTTTGGGCGCACAGGTGCTGAACAACCGCAGCGTGGAGCTGGCTAAAAAGTACAATGTGGAGCTGGAGGTGCTCTCCAGCCTGAACCCCATCCCGGGTACGGTGGTTAAGGAGGTTACAAAGGACATGGAAGGTATGCTGATCAAGGGTGTCGCCAAGGACACCGATGTTGCCGTTATCACGATTCTCAACGTTCCCGATGAGCCGGGCATGAGCTTTAGGATCTTCGGCCTGCTGGCACAGAAGAACATCAACGTGGACATCATTCTGCAGTCCACCGGCCGCGACGGCAAGAAGGACATCAGCTTTACCTGTGCCGAGGGCGAAGCCGAGCTGGCCATGCGTGTGCTGAAGGAAAGTGCACACTTCAACGATGTCAGTGTGGACACCACCTGCGCCAAGGTCTCCATCGTGGGTGCCGGTATGCAGAGCCACAGCGGCGTTGCCTCCAAGATGTTCGAGGCAATGTCCAACAACAATATCAACATCAAAATGATCTCCACCAGCGAGATCAAGATCTCCTGCATCATCGACCGTGCAGACGCCGACAAGGCTGTCGGCGCCATCCACGATATGCTGTTTGACTGATCTGCGTAAAATTTTTAATTGTGGCCTGTCTGCTCCCTGCTGGGGGCGGGCGGGTCATAATTTTTTTACACACAGCAGCGTTTACACAAATTGCAAAGGGGTGTATAATATAGTTTGAATCTGTGCGGCGCACCGGCGCTGCAACAATGCCGAAAAGGAGCCCCGCCGCATGAGTGAACCCACCCGTACCTCCAGAGCGCCTGCTGAGAAGCGCCTGACCTATCAACAATGGAAGCGCCGCAAAATGCTGCGGCTGGCCCGCAACTGGGTACTGTTTCTGGCCGGCTGCGCGGCAGTGGTGGCGCTGCTGACCGGCGGCATCCTGTGGCTGCTGCCCAAGGTGCACGGTCTGCTGGCCGGGCCAAAGGTATTTGCAGCCAGCGTGTACGACGGCACAGACTATGTATTTAACGCCGCAGATGCCCGGCTGGTACTGGTGAACGCCAACCTGCCCTATACCGCCGAGCCCGTCCCGCTGCTGGACACCGCCGACGAGGCCACCGGCCAGCAGCTGGAGGCCGAAGCTGCCATGCAGTATCGCAGTATGGCCGCCGCCGCGCAGGCGGATGGGGTCAGCCTGACCCTTGTGGCCGGTTATCAGGACGCCGACACCCGTCAGGCCGCCTACGAGGCCCGGGTGCAGACCTACCGCGATAAGCGCAAGTCCGAGGAGGAAGCTGCCCGTCTGGCGGCTACCATCCAGCCCGCCGCCAACGCCAACGAGCACGGCACCGGCTACGCGGCAGATATCCTCAGCGCGGACAATCCGCAGCAGGACACCAGTTTTGCCGAGACCCGCGCCTACGAGTGGCTTACGGCCTACGCGGCGGAATACGGCTTTATCCTGCGCTACCCGCAGGACCGGCAGGCTGCCACCGGCATCGTGTTCGAGCCGTGGCACTGGCGCTATGTAGGGGTGGAAAACGCCCTTGCCATCCGCGCCAGCGGCCTGAGCCTGGAAGAGTTCATCGCCCTGCAGAGGGCAGACTGAATCAAATGCTCTGTGCTGCGGCACAGAGAGAAGGGAACTATCATTGGAACGTACTCTCATTGCACCGGGCGTGCATCTTTCCTGCGACCCGGCTTCTAAATTCAACCGCTGCCGCATCAGCATCCACTTTGCTTTCCCGGCCCAGCGTAAAACGGCCACTGCCCATGCGCTGTTGCCGCTGGTGATGGAGCGCGGCTATGCGGACTGCCCGGATATGACCCGCCTCACCAAAAAGCTGGCAAAGCTCTACGGCGCAGACCTGACCGTGGACGCCCGCCCTATGGGCTGCAACCACAACCTCTGCGTCAGTGTGACCGGCATCAAGGATGCCTTTGCGCTGGAGGGCGAGGCACTGACCGCCGAGTATACCAAAATCGCGCTGGGTGCGGCCTTCCATCCGTATTTTGTGGACGGCTGCTTTGACCCGCAGGCCGTCAGCATTGAAAAGCAGATGCTGAAAAAGGGCCTTGAGGATGAAATCAACGATAAACGCATCTACTGTCTGCATCAGGCCAACCGGGAGTTTTTTGGCGACAGCCCGGCGGGCGTGCGGCAGGAGGGCTATCTGGAAGAGGTGGACGGTCTTACCCCGGCCATGCTGACCGCCGCTTATCAGCAGATGCTGCGCACCGCCAACATCGAGCTGCTGGTGCTGGGCTGCGACGCCGCCCAGACCGCCGCCATCCGGGATGCTTTGCTGGCAGAGCTTGTCTGCATCGACCGCGCCCCGCTGCCGCTGGTGGAAAACATGGCCATGCCTGCCATTGCGCCGGTGCATAAGACCGAAAACTACGATATGGTGCAGGCAAAGCTGTGTATGCTGTTCACACTGGGGCAGCCCATGCAGCCGCAGCAGCTGGCAGCGGTGCGCCTTGCCATGGCGCTGTACGGCGGCAGTGTGACCAGCCGCCTGTTCCTCAATGTGCGGGAGCGGGACCATCTGTGCTACTACTGCTCCTCCTCCTTCCAAAGCTTTACTGGCAGCATGGCGGTGAACAGCGGTGTGGAGCACGCTGATGCCGCCCGCGCAGAGCAGGCAATTTTGAAGGAACTTGCCGACCTGTGCACCGGCCCCATTACCGACGAGGAATTCGAGGACTGCCGCCGGGGGCTGCTCAGCGGCATGAACGGGGTAGAGGACAGCCTTGGCGGCATCGAGAGCTGGTACTACATCGAGGTGCTGCGTGCCGGTGCCAACAGCGCTGCGCTTATCCAAAGCCCGGAACAGGCACGCAGCGCCCTGCGCGCCGTGACCAAGGACGAGGTGCGGGACATCCTGCGCCGCCTGACCCTCTCGGTCAGCTATCTGCTTACAAAGGAGGATACTGCCCATGCCGCAGAATAACCAGACCCTGCTGGAAAAGACCGTGGCCGACCAGTGGCAGACCCTGCCCTCCGGCCTGACGGTGCTGGTGCGCCCCATGCCGGGCTATTCCAGCACCCATGTGATCTATGCTACAAAGTTCGGCTCCATCGACCGAGATTTCTGCCTGAACGGGCAAACGGTGCATCTGCCGGCGGGTGTGGCGCATTTTCTGGAGCACAAAATGTTCGAGGACGAGGACGGCGATGCCTTTGCCAAGTACGCAAAGACCGGTGCCAACGCCAACGCCTTTACCAGCTTTGACCGCACCTGCTACCTGTTCACCGCTACCCAGCAGTTGGACGAAAGCTTGGACGTGCTGCTGGGCATGGTAGGCCACCCCTACTTTACCGAGCAGACCATCGCCAAGGAGCAGGGCATCATCGGACAGGAAATCAAAATGTACGATGACAGCCCGGATTGGCGGCTCATCACCGGCCTGTTCGAGTGCCTGTACCACAGCCATCCCATCCGCAGCGACATTGCGGGTACGGTGGAAAGCATTGCTGAGATCACGCCCGCCATGCTGTACGACAGCTGCAAGGCCTTTTATGCCCCGGGCAATATGGTACTGGCTGCTGCCGGTAACACCACCATGGAACAGATCCTTGCCGCCTGCAAGCGGCACGGTCTGATGGAGCCCCGCCCGGCAGAAAAGGTGCAGCGGCTGTGGGCCACGGAGCCTATGACCCTTGCCGCTACGGAAAAAACGCTGACCATGCCGGTCTCCAAGCCCTGCTTCGGCGTGGGCTTTAAGGAAGAGCCGCTGCCTGCGGACGATCTGCGCACCGAGGCACTGTACGACCTTGTGCTCAGCTGCATCGTGGGCGGGATGTCGCCGCTGTACCGCCGCCTGTATGACGAAGGCCTTGTGAACCCCGGCTTTGGCGGCGAGGTGCTGCGGGTGGACGGCTGCTGCTGCATCCTGTTCACCGGAGAGAGCGATGTACCGGATACTGTGCGGCAGCTGCTGCTGGACGAGATCGCCCGGGTACGCGCCGCCGGTGTGGACAGGGAAGTGTTTACCCTGTGCAAGAACGAAAAATACGGCCAGCTGATCGAAAATCTGGAAAACGTGGAAGACTCGGCCAGCCAGATGGCAGACTTTGCCCTTAGCGGCCAGACGGTGGCGCAGCAGATCTCCATGCTGGCCGGGCTGACCGCAGAGGATGCGGACGCTGCTTTGCAGCACATCCTGTGCACCGACCGCATGGCTACCATGTACATCCTGCCGGATGGAACGGCGCAGGCGGCAGAAGAGGACGAGGAGGAAGAAGAATGACAAATCTGGTACAGTTCCCGGGTCTGGGACTGAGTTTTCACTTGAACCGCGTGGCCTTTACCATCGGCGGGGTCAGCATCTACTGGTACGGCGTGTGCATTGCGGTGGGTCTGTGTCTGGCACTGATCTTTGCCTTCCGGCACAGTCTGGAATTTGGCGTAGACCCGGACAGCATGGTGGACGTCATCCTTATTGGCGTAGTGCTGGGCATCATCAGCGCCCGCGCCTACTATGTAGCTATGGCACCTTTTAAATACGAGAGCATCTGGGAGATGATCGCCATCCGGGATGGCGGCCTTGCCATCTACGGCGGCATCATCGGCGGCTTTCTGTTCGGCGGTCTGGCCTGCAAGTGGCGGGGCGTGCCGGTGCTGCCCATGTTCGACCTTACCGCCATGGGCTTTCTCCTTGGGCAGGGCTGCGGCCGCTGGGGCAACTTTTTCAATCAGGAGGCCTTTGGCTGCAACACCACCCTGCCGTGGGGGATGTACAGCGAGGCTACCCGTGCTTATCTGATGAGCAGCACGGTCACGGTGCCCAAGGGTGTGGTCATCGACCCCAACCTGCCGGTGCATCCCACCTTTTTGTACGAGAGCATCTGGTGCTTTGTGGGCTTTTTCCTGCTGTTCCGTTACATCAAAAAACGCAAGTTCAACGGCGACATCACCCTGCGGTATCTGATTTGGTACGGCGCAGGCCGTTTCTGGATCGAGGGTCTGCGCACCGACAGCCTGATGCTGGTGCCCTCCATCGGGCTGCGGGTATCCCAGCTGGTGGCAGGCATCGCTGTGGTGGCTGGCATTGCGGCGGAGGTGTATTTTACCCGCAAGTTTAAGGGCAAACCTTTGCTTGTGCCGCTGGCGATGAACGCAGAGAACAAGGCGGCTCAAAAGAAGCTGGACGGCCCCATCTCCTTTGCAGGGAAGGACACTCAGCTGCTGGCCTCCAGCCCGCGCAAGCTGTTTTTGGAAAAGACCGAGGCTTACAATGCGCAGGTAAAAGCTGCCATAGAACAGGCCGGGCAGAAAAAAGCGTAAAAAATTTGCGCAAAAGGGAAATTTCCTCTTGCAATCCGGTTTGGTTTTTGCTATAATATTCTAGCCGCATGGTGTGGGCGCCTGAAATGGCCCGCTGTAAGGGCCTGCCTTTACGACCAGCGAGTACAACGAAAAGGAATGAACAAAATGTACGCAATCATTGTTACCGGCGGTAAGCAGTACCGCGTGGAGCAGGGCGACATCGTCTACATCGAAAAGCTGGACGTTGAGGCCGACTCCGAAGTGAAGTTTGATCAGGTTCTCGCTATTGGCGAGGAGGGTTCTGTGAAGGTTGGCGCTCCTGTTGTTGAGGGTGCTACCGTTTCTGCCAAGGTCATCAAGAATGGCAAGGGCAAGAAGCTGAACATCATCACCTATCGCGCAAAGAAGCACAGTGCTCGCCGTATGGGCCATCGTCAGCCCTACACCAAGGTTGAGATCACTGCGATCAACGGCTAAGGAGGTAAATTACAATGGCACATAAAAAGGGCGTAGGCAGCACCAAGAACGGCCGCGATTCCGCAGCACAGCGTCTGGGCACCAAGCGTGCAGACGGTCAGTTCGTTCTGGCCGGCAACATCCTGGTTCGTCAGCGTGGCACCCACATCATGCCGGGTGAGAACGTTGGCAAGGGCAGCGATGATACCCTGTTTGCTCTGGTGGACGGCACCGTCCGTTTCGAGCGCGTGGGCAAGAGCGGCAAGAAGTGCAGCGTTAAGCAGTAACTTCTTTCTGAATAACTGCAATCGTAGAGCCGGACCCTCGTGGCCCGGCTCTTTTTGATGAAATAAGGCTATGCGTTCGTGTGGCGCTGTTTGCAAGCCTTCCCCCGGTCGGGGGAAGGTGGCACGAAGTGCCGGATGAGGGCGCTGAAACGCAAAGGCCTATAAAGCTAAGGAGGGGCTGTATGGCAGCACAGACTAACTTTATCGACATCGCCACGATATGGCTCCATGCGGGCAAGGGCGGCGATGGTGCGGTGAGCTTCCACCGCGAAAAATTCGTGGCCGCGGGCGGCCCGGACGGCGGCGACGGCGGCCGGGGCGGCGACATCATCTTTGTGGCGGACGACCATCTGTCCACCCTGATGGATTTCCGCTATAAGCGCAAGTATGTGGCCCCAGAGGGCGGCAAGGGCGGCGCAAGCCTGTGCCACGGCAAAAATGCCGAGAATCTGGTCATCAAGGTGCCGCTGGGCACCGTGATCAAGGATGCAGAGAGCGGCCTTGTCATCGCAGATCTGTCCGACCACACCCCGGTCACCATTGCTAAGGGCGGTCGCGGCGGCTACGGCAACGCACATTTTGCCACCCCCACCCGCCAGATCCCCAAGTTTGCAAAGCCCGGTATGCCCGGCGAGGATCTGCAGGTGACCTTGGAGCTGAAGTTGATCGCGGACGTGGGTCTGATTGGCTTCCCCAACGTGGGTAAGTCCACCCTCATCTCCACCATCAGTGCGGCAAAGCCCAAGATCGCCAACTACCACTTTACCACCCTTGTGCCCACGCTGGGCGTTGTGTCGGTGGGCGAGGGCGCAAGCTTTGTCTGCGCCGACATTCCCGGCCTGATCGAGGGTGCCAGTGAAGGCGTTGGTCTGGGACACGATTTCCTGCGCCATGTGGAGCGCTGCCGCCTGCTGCTGCACGTTGTGGATGTTTCCGGCAGCGAGTGCCGCGACCCCATTGAGGACTTTGAGAAGATTAACGAGGAGCTGGCAAAGTTCAGCCCCGTGCTGGCCGAGCGCCCGCAGATCGTGGTGGGCAACAAGTGCGACCTTGCCACCGAAGAGCAGATCGAGACCTTCCGCCAGTATGTGGAGGGCAAGGGTCTGACCTTTGTGCCCATCTCTGCCGCCACTATGCAGGGCGTCAAGCAGCTTCCGGGGCTCGTGTACAACCGCCTCAAGGATATCCCGCAGGTGCCGGTGTTCACCCCCGAGTACAAAAAGCCGGAGCCCAAGAAGAACGGCCGCGATTTCACCATCCAGCGCATGGAAGCCCATGTGTGGAGCGTGGATGCCCCGTGGCTGGAGTATATTCTGGCCGGCAGCAACGTGGACGACTACGAGAGCCTGCAGTTCTTCCAGCGTCAGCTGGGCGAGAGCGGCATTCTGGACGCGCTGGTGCAGAAGGGCGTGGAAGAGAACGATACCATCCTCATCGGCGATTATCAGTTCGACTATATCTTCTAAGGATAAAGCATCATGAACGAATCAGAAAAGATCGACCCGCGGGAGCTCAGCCCGCTGGCGCTGGCCTTTGTGGGGGACAGCGTGCTGGAGCTGCTGGTGCGTCAGCGTCTGGTGGAGCACCACCGCCTTTCAGCCGGAAAGCTGAATGCCGAAAAGGTCAAGTATGTCTCTGCCAAGGCGCAGTTCAGAGAGGAACAGCTGCTGGAGCCGCTGTTCACCGAGGACGAGCTGGCTGTGTTCAAGCGCGGCCGCAACGCCAGCAAGGCCAGCGTTGCCAAGCACGCCTCCCCGGAGGAATACCGTGCCTCCACCGGCTTCGAGTGCCTGTTGGGATGGCTGTACCTGAACGGACAACTGGAGCGTGTGCACCAGCTGTTTGAGGTGCTGTGGCAACAGTTTGACCCTGACCAGAAATAAGAATGCGAAAGCCCGCTGCTTTCCACACTGGAAACCAGTGGTGGAGGGCAGCGGGCTTTGCTTGTTGGCATCTGCGGTCCGTCAGATGCCGCTTACGCCATCAGCGGCTGTTTTTTGCGTTGCTGGAACGGCTGTTGGTGGAGTTCTTGGCGCTCTCGTCATCGGCACCCTTGGTGTACTGGTTGGGGTGCTTGTGCTCGTTGGTTGCGCTGTTGGTGGTCTTGCTGCTGGTACGGTTAGAGGTCTGGTTCTTGCAATTGGTACTGCGGTTCTCACTGCGGTTTTCCATGATGTGAATGCTCCTTTCGGTCGTTGCTGTGGGGGCGGGGCCGCCCTCACAGTCCATAGTGTGGCCGCAGCCGGCGGCTTTATACATCCCATGGGAGGAAAAGAATATGCCTACGGAATATTTTGAGCAGCGGGAGCGTGCCCTGCTGGGCCAGCGGTACGAGCAGCTGTATGCCGCCCCGCAGCAGACGGCAGAGCGCGGGGTCACCGTGTCGGCGCTGCGCACCACACCGGAGCAGTTTGCGCAGAGGGCAGATTTCCCGCTGGAACCCTCGCCCTTCTGCAAGGCGGCTTTTGTGGTGCATCAGCCGGATTTTAAGCCCGGACGGCATCCGTACCACCATGCGGGTGTGTTCTATTCGCAGGAGCCCTCGGCTTCTTCAGCAGCGCCGCTGCTGGGAGTACAGCCGGGGATGCGGGTGCTGGATCTGTGCGCCGCGCCCGGCGGCAAAAGCAGCCAGCTGGCGGCGGCATTGCAGGGGCGCGGTGTGCTGGTGAGCAACGAGTATGTGGCTGCGCGTGCCGAAATTTTAAAAAGCAACCTTGAGCGCATGGGCGTTTCCAACGCCGTGGTGCTCAACGAGACTCCCGCCCGCATTGCCGAGGCGCTGCCGGAGTTTTTCGACCGGGTGCTGGTGGACGCGCCTTGCTCCGGTGAGGGAATGTTCCGCAAGGAGCCGGTAGCGCTGCAGCAGCACTGCGAGGCACTGGTAAAGCAGTGCGCAGAGCTGGGCGCACAGATACTGGACTGCGCCGCAGCAGCACTGGCTCCCGGCGGGCAGCTGGTGTACTCCACCTGCACCTTTGCGCCGGAGGAGGACGAGGGACAGGTGGCGGCGTTTTTGCAGCGCCACCCGGAGTTTGTACTGGCAGATGTGCTGGGCAACGTGGATTACACCTTTGGCAGCGCAGGCGAAGAGAACCGCACCGGCGGTCTGCCGCTGGATGTGAGCAAGGTGCGCCGCATCTGGCCCTGCCAGGGCGGCGAAGGGCACTTTATGGCCCGGCTGGTCAAGGCCGGTACGCCCCGCACCCTGCCGCCGGAGGGAGAATACACCCCGGAGGAGCAGCTCTGGCTTGCCGCCGCTGCCGAGGCGGGCAAAAAGGGCAAGGGCAAGGCGAAGCCTGCCAAGGCCGCAGATGCCCGCAGCGCCCGCCGCGCAGACAGTCGCGCCTGCCGGGACGCCGTGCAGGGCACGAGCCGCCGCACCCGGGATACCGGGGCAGGGGAGGCCACCCCGGCGCAGAGCCTTGCCGCATGGCAGGAGTTTGCCCGGCAGTATTTCCCCGCGCTGGCGCAGCGCCCGGCCGTGGTGCACGGCGGTGGTGTGTTGTTGCCGGTGGCCTTTCCGCAGACGGGACTTCATGTGCTGCGGGCGGGGGTGTTTGTGGGCAGCGTGCAGAAGGGCCGCTTTGTGCCGGAGCATCATCTGTTTACGGCCTTTGGAGGCCTCTGCACGAACTGCGAGCAGCTGACTCTTGCCGACTGCCGTTGCACCGAGTACCTCTCCGGCCGCGAAGTGGAAGCCCGCACAGCAGCGGACGGCTGGTGCTGCGTGACCGTGGACGGCTGGCCGCTGGGTGGCGGCAAGGTGTCCGGCGGGAGAGTGAAAAACCACTATCCCAAGGCGCTGCGGCTGCTGTAAACCGCAGATTTACACGCATCCGGGCGAAAATCGGGCTTTTCAGGCTTGAACGCGCCGGTGGATTGTGATAAAATAATAGAGTTAGATTTTGTGTGCTGCCACAAGCGGGCGACCACAGCCCGTCTGCCCGCAGGCGGAGATACCGATAAATTTAGGAGGCTCTTTCCCATGTCTGGACATAGCAAATGGAACAACATTAAGCGCAAGAAGGAAAAGACTGACGGCGCCCGCGCCAAGGTCTTTACCAAGATCGGCCGCGAGATCAGCGTTGCCGTCCGTGACGGCGGCCCCAACCCGGCTTCCAACAGCAAGCTGGCAGATCTGATCGCCAAGGCAAAGCGCATGAGCGTGCCCAACGATAACATCCAGCGTATCATCAAGAAGGCCGAGGGCGGCGACAAGACCGAGTTCGAGGCCATCACCTACGAGGGCTACGGCCCCGGCGGCGTGGCAGTCATGGTTGAGACCCTGACCGACAACCGCAACCGTACCGCTGCCGACCTGCGCCACTACTTCGATAAGAACGGCGGCAATCTGGGCGCTATGGGCTGCGTGGCCTTCCTGTTCAACCAGAAGGGCGTCATCGACATCTCTCTGGAGGATAAGGACGCCGACGAGGCCATGATGGACGCTTTGGATGCCGGTGCCGAGGACTTTGATGCCAGCGAGGACGCAGCCGAGGTCACCACCGACCCCGAGAACTACTCCGCTGTGGTCAAGGCTCTGGAGGAGAAGGGCTACGAGATCCTGTCCGACGATCTGGCCATGGTGCCCATGACCACCACCCGCCTGACCGATCCCGATCAGCTGAAGCAGATGGGCAAGCTGCTGGATTCTCTGGAAGATAACGATGACGTCCAGAACGTCTGGCACTCTCTCGAGAACGAAGAGGACCTGCCGGAATAAGCTTCCGCAAGGCTCTTTGCTCCTGAAATAAAACGATAAAAAGCCGCTTTTTGTGCTGTTTGGCACGAAAGGCGGCTTTTGCTTGTTATTTTTGTATGTCGTGCGGATAAGGGTTCCTTCTGGCATCAGAAAAATCGTACTCTGCACGCATATCCTCATCGTATGATGGATTTTCCGAAGAAGTGCTATTAGATTTATCGTTCATAGTGCGTCCACAGACTGAGGATCTTAACGGTCTGCTCTTTTTCATAGACCTGATAAACAAGGCGGTGCTGGATGTTGATGCGGCGGCTGTATGCACCGTTCAGATCACCCACCAGCTTTTCGTACGGGGGCGGGTTTTGGAAAGGATCAACACGGATGATTTCAATGAGTGCCTTTGCCTTTTCGTCCAGATGGGCAGACTTCAGTTTTGGTACGTCCTTTGCAGCGGTTTTGGTGTAAACGACCTTGTACATTTACCACTCCACCGCCGTTTCGTCCACACAGTCCTCAAGCGACGTGGCGATTCCGTCCATGATCTTTTCGCGCATACCCGGTGCAGAGACCAGATACAGCGTTTCCATGATGCCGCTGTAATCTTCTTCAGACAGCAGCACGGCATTGCCGTCCTTGGTGGTGATGTTGATGGGCTGGTTGTATTTAATGGTCTGCTCTACATAGTCGAAGGCATTCTTACGGAAATTCGTGATATTTGTAGTGGTCATCGTAGAATCACTCCTTTCGTGTACAGTATAGCGTACGCTTGTAAAAATGTCAATATGCGACCGGCAATCGAAACATGACACACGGTCACCCCTGTGCCAGCGCCCTGCCTTTTGCGTAGTAGCGCTGCATTTCTTCCCGGGGAACCATATTCCCGCCGGTAGCCCAGACCAGATGGGTGGCGTTTGCCAGCGCACCGGCGGGCAGAGCGGCTTCGGTGTAAGCGCCAAGCAGCTGCCCGGGCTGGGTGAGCACCGGGCCGTACATTCCCGCCAGAGCGCTGGGTTCAAGGTAAAGATCTTCGGCGTCTGCCAGCTGCGCCAGAAGGGTGTACATCCGCTCGTCCTGCAGGGTGTAGCAGCCGCTCATAAAGGGACGCATCAGCCCGCCCACAAAGCCGGAGGCGCGCCCCACGGCAAGACCATCGGCGGCGGTGCGGTTATCGATGCCAAAGTCCTGCACGCAAATGCTGTTGTTTTCGCCGGTGGCCATGCCCAGCATCATGCAGGGGGAGTGGGTTGGCTCGGCGAAGAAGCAGTGTGCGGCATCGCCGAACAGCATCTTCAGGCCAAAGGCCACGCCGCCGGGGCCGCCGCCCACGCCGCAGGGCAGATAGGCGAAGAGAGGATGCTCCGCATCCACGGTGACGCCCTGCGCGTCCAGCTGCTTTTTCAGCCGCAGTGCAGCCACAGCATAGCCCAGAAAGAGGGTCTTGGAGTTTTCGTCATCCACAAAGTGGCAGTGGGGGTCACCCGCCGCCAGCTTACGACCCTCGGTCACGGCGATGCTGTAATCAGAGGCGTACTCCACCACCTTGACGCCCCGGCTGCGGAGCAGGTCTTTTTTCCATTGCCGCGCGTCAGCGGACATATGCACAGTGACCTGAAAGCCCAGCTTCGCGCTCATGATGCCGATGGAAAGCCCCAGATTGCCGGTGGAGCCCACCGCGATGGAATACTGCGAGAACAGCTTGCGGAAGCGCTCTTCTGCCAGAACGGCGTAGTTGTCGGTAAGGTGCAGCATTCCGCTGTGCAGGGCAATGTCCTCGGCGGTTTTCAGCACCTCGTAAATGCCACCCCGCGCCTTGATGGAGCCGGAAATGGGCAGATGACTGTCCAACTTGACCCATACCTGCCCGGCGATATGAGTGCCGCTGCGCTCCTTCAGCACCTTCTGCATCCGGGGGATGGGCTGAACAGGGGACTCGATGATGCCGCCCGCCGCAGCGGTCTCGGGAAAGACGGCGGCAAGATAGGGCGCAAACCGCTCCAGCCGTGCGGCGGCGTCCTCAATGTCGGCCAAAGTCAGCGGGCAGGCAGCCGCAGCCTGTGCAAAGGGCAGCTTGTCCGGGTTTACCCATGCAGTCTCCTTCAGGGCGCAGAGGTCAGAGACCACGGGATATGCCGCGATCCAATCGGCAACAGAACGCCCGGAGATGCACTTGGCAGGTGAAACCATAGTGGATCCTCCTTTATATATAAAAGTAAAAGCAGATGGCGCGCCCGGCGGTTTTTGCGGAGCGCTGCGTGTCTTGAATATAAAGGTTTTTACAGGAATTGTCAACCGGCTGCTCGCCGGGCGGATCAGAGCGCCACGATCTCGGTGGTCACCAGCTGCTGCTCTGCGCCGTAGTTCAGCTTCATGGCGTAGTCGGTCAGGGCACAGAATTCTTCAGCCTCCTTCCGGGTGGCAAAATAGTTTTCGGTAAGTACCTCGGAGCTGCCGCGGGCGTGGAAGATGGTCTTTACCACAAAGTTGTTTTCGTCCATAGTATGCCTCTCTTTTCCAGTTGATGCGGGAGACGCCGCCGTCCCTCGGTGTAATTGCAGTATAACAGGACAAATGTCCCACAGAACGGACTTTTAACGGAAGCAGGACATATTTTTGCGCAAACCGGTCAAAAAGCCGCACCAGCCGGAGGAACAGGAGAAGATTGGAAGGAGAGCAGCACACTGCCCAAAAACCTTGTTAAAAAACTGGCATTTTGCCATTTTTGTGTAAAGTATACAAGAATAAACACAAAAAAATGGCATTGTGCGTATTGCTATTTTATAACTGATATATTAGAATATAAGCAAGAAGAGCGTGCAGGCGTACTGCGCGTGCCATAAGATAAATAACGACAGGAGGAACTTCTCTATGCCTATGAAAATGGGTTGGCGCTGGTATGGCGAGGGCAACGACCCCGTCACCCTGAGCGACATCAAGCAGATCCCCGGCGTGACCAGCATCGTCTGGGCACTGCACAACAAAATGCCCGGCGAGATCTGGGAAATCGACGAGATCCAGAAGGTTGCAGACCAGATCCACGCCTACGGCTTTGACATGGATGTTGTCGAGTCCGTCAATGTGCACGACGATATCAAGATCGGTCTGCCCACCCGCGACCAGTATATCGAGAACTACAAGCAGTGCATCCGCAACCTGTCCAAGTTCGGCGTCAAGGTCATCTGCTACAACTTTATGCCCATCTTCGACTGGACCCGTACCGACCTGTTCCATCCGGTAGGCGATGGTTCCACCGCACTGTTCTACGAGAAGGACAAGATCAAGGGCGATTACAAGGCGATGGCCGAGTATATCATGTCCTTCACCGAGAAGTATAACATGACCTTCCCCGGCTGGGAGCCGGAGCGCATGGCAAAGCTGGACGAGCTGTTCAAGGCCTATGCCCCTGTCACCAAGGAGAAGCTGTGGGAGAACCTGAAGTACTTCCTCGAAGCCCTGATGCCCACCTGCCACGAGTGTGACATCAAGATGGCTATCCACATGGACGACCCCCCTTGGGATATCTTCGGCCTGCCCCGCCTGCTGGTGGACGAGCCCAGCATCGACCGCTTCCTGAAGATGGTGGACGATCCGTACAACTGCCTGACCCTGTGCACCGGCAGCCTGAACGCAAACCCCAACAATAACTGTGCCGAGATCATCCGCAAGCACTGCGACCGTATTGCTTTCGGTCACGTCCGCAACATCCACCACTTCCCCAACGGCGACTTCTCTGAGGCTGCGCACCGCGACTGCTGCGGCGAGACTGGCATCATTGAGGTAATGCGCGCATACCATGACTGCGGCTTTGAGGGCTACATCCGCCCCGACCACGGCCGTCAGCTGTGGGAGGAAGGTCCCGGCGTCTGCCGCCCCGGCTATGGCAAGTATGACCGTGCTCTGGGCATCCAGTATATGCTGGGTATCTGGGATCTGCTGGACCGTCTGGATGAAGAAAAGAAGGGCTGATTACTATGAAGCTGTCTGATATTAAAAACGGCAATCTGTCCGCCGAGTGGGCAGAAAAGGGCTACGAGCTGCCCAAATTCGACATTGAGGCTGTGAAGGCCAAGACTCACGCCGAGCCCACTTGGGTGCACTTCGGTGCCGGCAACATCTTCCGCGCTTTCCCCGCTGCCGTGCTGAACGACGCACTGAACAGCGGCAAGTACGACCGCGGCGTCATCGTGGCCGAGAGCTTCGACTACGAGATCATCGATAAGGCTTACCAGCCCTACGATAACCTGAGCCTGCTGGTCTGCCTGAAGTCCACCGGCGAGATCGAGAAGAAGGTCGTCGCTTCCGTTACCGAGAGCCTGAAGGCTGACTATTCCTTCGGCGCTGATTGGGCACGTCTGGTGGAGATCTTCCAGAACCCCAGCCTGCAGATGATCTCTTTTACCATCACCGAGAAGGGCTACGGCGTTGCTCCCGCTGACTTGGAGCGCGGCCTGACCCCCGTTCTGGCGATGGGCAAGGTCACCGCTCTGCTGTACGAGCGCTTCAAGGCCGGCAAGCTGCCCCTGACCGTCCAGAGCATGGATAACTGCTCTCACAACGGCGATAAGGTCAAGACCGCTGTCCACGCCTACGCTGCAAAGTGGGTGGAGCAGGGTCTGGTGCCCGCCGAGTTCCTTGCCTATGTGCAGGACGAGACCAAGGTCACCTTCCCGTGGAGCATGATCGACAAGATCACCCCGCGCCCGGACGCAAAGGTGCAGGAGATGCTGGCAAAGGATGGCTTTGAGGATAACTACACCATCGTTACCGAGAAGCACACCTTCACCGCTCCCTTCGTCAACGCTGAGGAGACCCAGTACCTGTGCATCGAGGATCACTACACCAATGGCCGTCCTCCGCTGGAGCTGGGCGGTGTGCTGTACTGCGACCGCGAGACCGTGGACAAGATCGAGAAGATGAAGGTCTGCACCTGCCTGAACCCCCTGCACACTGCCATGTCTATCTATGGCTGTATGCTGGGCTACACCCTCATCTCTGCCGAGATGGCAGACGAGGATCTGCGCTCCTTCATCCAGAAGGTCGGCTATATCGAGGCGATGCCCGTGGTCGTTGATCCCGGCGTGCTGAACCCCTACGAGTTCATCGGCGCTGTCATCAACCGCCGTCTGCCCAACCCCTTCATGCCCGATGCTCCCCAGCGTATCGCAACCGATACCTCCCAGAAGCTGGCGATCCGCTTTGGCGAGACCATCAAGGCTTACGAGGAGCGCGGTCTGGACAAGTCCAACCTCGTGCTGATCCCGCTGGTGCTGGCAGGTTATGCCCGCTACCTGAAGGGCATCGACGACAACGGCCAGCCCTTCGAGATCTCTCCCGATCCGCTGCTGGCTGAGCTGCAGGCCATCGTCAGCCCCTTGCAGGTCAAGGAAGGCGAGCAGGACTTCAGCTGCCTGAAGGCTCTGTACAGCCGTGCCGATGTGTTCGGTGTGAATCTGTACGCCGTTGGTCTGGGCGAAAAGATCGAGGGCATGGTCAAGGAGCTGTACGCCGGTAACGGCGCAGTGCGCAAGACCCTGCACAAGTACACTCTGGCTCGTTAAAACTTTATAACGCTATTTCCGTACCCACGCTGCGCTTTTGCTTTGCCGCAGCGTGGGTTTTTGTTTTGTCTAAAAGGTTTGCGAACCTTCCGGGCTTGTTTTTCCACGGGAATGGAAACGCCCCCGCAGCGCGACTGTTTCCGAAGGAAACAAGCGTTGCAAATGCAGTTTCCGGTTACGACCCCATTCCTGTGAAAATGAAATCCCGGAGCGTCCGCAGACGCTCCGGGATTTCGAAAAAATCATAATTTTCCGCTATTCATGCGCAGAGCAAAGCGGAGCGCATTAAAAATTGTCCCTATGCCCTTATTTCCGGCAGTCGTGCAGGCTGGCGGCGGGCAGGGCACTGCCCAGCAGGCTCCATGCGGCATCCATGCTCTCGTTCAGCAGATAGGCCTGATTCTTCTGGACGTAGATGTACACCGCCTCTTTGGTGCGGTAGGCGCAGTACACGGTGTTCCAAGTGTAGCGGTTGGTGGGCTCAGCCTTGTTCTGCTCACCGGCCATCCAGACCGAAAGCCCGGCGGCGTCCAGCTCCAACCGGTAGAAGGGGCGGGGCAGACCCAGCTTTTTGATCTGCTTGGAGAGGTTAGCAAAGAAGGTACCGAAGTATACGGCGGGCAGGCCAAGGGCTACAATGGCCAGCACGGCGGTCAGCAGCCCGGCACCCTCCCGTTTGCCGATCTGGCTCAGGCAGATCCCGGCGCACACCAGCAGAATGGCGGTGAACACCGCCGGGCGCTGCCAGCCCTTGTTGTGGCGCAGCAGGTCGAAAGATGCAAAATCGTGAAAGCTTTTTTCGTCCATCTGAACGGAAACGCAAATATTCTGGGTCATAAAGTTACCCTCCTTTTTGGGCATAGTACCACATTTACCGGCAAGAAGCAAGCAAAAGATGCATCGGCGGCGGTGCATCCGGCTTGCAAACCGCCCGCAAGGCGTGGTAAAATAAGATATTATCTGGGGTGTATCTGAAAAGTCGAAAATTTAGTCTATTTCTACAAGCACAGCTGGATTTTGCGTTAAACAGCCTTGAAATCCACAAAGGATTCCTGCGGCTATTTGCCTTAAATCCCGCTTGTGCTTGCGAAATATTCGTCATTTTCTTTGTTTTCAGATACACCTTACGAAAAAGGGGGAAGCCTTGCATGGAAAAGTGCAACTGGAAGCACAGCGTTACGCTCAAGCAGCGCATGGTGCTGTGCTTGGCAGCATTTTTTGCGGCCTTTGCATTGCAGCTTGCCCTGAACGGCTATCAGGCGCGGGCGGTGCAGCAGGTGCAGGACGACCAGATGGGCAACTTTAACGCCATCAGCCGCTTTCAGGGCGGTGTGGAAAGCTCCATCAGCATTCTGGAAGCGTACCGCTGGGAGAACGGCGAGACTGAGGAAATGCTGGAAAAGCTTCAGGCAGCCTGCTCCACCAGCAACGCATGGCTGTGGCGCATCCGATCCAATATGGACGGCTTGCAGAACGTCAGCGATGAGCAGTGGGTGCTGTACGGTGCGGTGGAGACCACCTACGGCAGCTACAACACCCTGCTGGAGGAGCTGGAAGGCTACCTTTCCAGTGGGCAGGAAGCAAAGGCTTCCCAGCTGTACTACAACAAGGTCTCGGTCTGCGGCGGGTATCTGAGCCAGTACACCATGCAGCTGCTGAAAGCCTCGATCTTGGATGCCCAGACTACTTACACCGAGATCTCGGAGCTGGGCGAGCGGATCGCCCTGATGCAGATCGTGGTGGTGGCACTGTGCGTGGCGCTGGGCTGCGCCTCCGGTCTGATGGTCATGCAGCTGCTGACTCCGGTGTCTCAGATGATCGAGGCCTCCCGCGCTATCAGCCGCAGCCAGTTCGATACCCCGGACATCCCGCTGCCCAAGCAGCTGGAGATCGGCCAGCTGGCGGAGTCCTTCAACCGCATGAAGCACTCTATGGCGCAGCAGGTGAGCACCTTACAGGAGAAAAACGAGATCGAGCGGGAGTTGCATCGCCAAAAGACCGAGGCGCTGGAACTGCAGAACCGCATGGAGCGCAGCCGGTTGCAGCAGCTGCGCAGCCAGATCGACCCGCATTTTCTGTTCAACACCCTGAACGTCATCCAGCAGATGGCGGGCACAGAGTCCGCCTACCGCACGCAGGCGCTCATTATGGCGCTTTCCCATCTGCTGCGTTACAGCCTGATGAGCAACGATGAGCAGGTGCCCCTCTCCCGGGAGGTGCGCGTTGTGGATGAGTACTATTCCATCTACCATGTGCGCTTTGGCGACCGGGTGCAGATGGAGTGGGCGTTCTCGGATTCGCTGGACCTGACCGAGACTATGGTGCCGTCCTTTATCTTGCAGCCTATCGTGGAAAACGCTTTCAAGCACGGCATCTGCCCCAAGGAAGAGGGCGGCGTGGTGCGCATCCGTATGATTCCCCTGCGGGAAAAAGGTCTGCTGTGCATCCGGGTGCTGGACAACGGCGTTGGCATTGAGCCGGAGCAGCTGGAACAGCTGCGCATGGCATTGGAGCAGCCCGCACCCCGCTGGGAACATATCGGTATTTATAACGTGGCCGCCCGCCTGCGGCTGCTGGATGCCCGCTGCCGGGTGGTGGTGCGCTCCCGGCCGGGGCGGGGAACTGCGGTGATCCTGTATCTGCCGCTGGTGGAGAATGAGGAGGAATTTGAGGAATGATTCGTCTGTTGATCGCGGATGATGAGAGGATGGAGCGGGAGGCGCTGGCGGATATCGTCATGCGCCGGTTCGAGCATGAGGTGACGGTGGAGATGGCGGAAAATGGCCGCAAAGCCGCCGATACCGCCGTGCTCTGGGAAGCAGACCTGATTTTGATGGACATTGAGATGCCGGGCATGAACGGCCTGGATGCCGCCCGCGCGGTGCTGGAGCAGCGGCCGGAGTGCAAGGTGATCTTCATCACGGCGTACAGCCTGTTCCAGTACGCCCACGAGGCGGTGCATCTGGGTGCCTGCGACTATCTGCTGAAGCCGGTGGACCCGGACGAGACCGAGGCCGCCATCCGCCGCGCTATCCGGCAGATCGAAGCCGGGCGCCGTCTGGCCGAACTGGCTGCGGAAGCCCCGGAGCCGGAAACCGCCCCGGAGCAGGAGACCGAGCCCGCCGGGGAAGGGGAGAGCGACCGCAACGCACTGGTGATGGACCATGTGCGCAAGTATATGGAAGATAACTATATGGCCGACCTCTCGCTGGACAGCGTGAGCGAAATTTTGCACATCAGCCCGGCGTACCTTTCGGCACAGTTCAAGAAGTACCAGAAGATGAACTTTCTGGACTGCCTGACCGAGCTGCGCATCAACGCCGCCAAGGAGCTGCTGGCCGACCCCTTCCGCTCCGCAGCGGAGGTGGCCTCCATGGTGGGCTACGAGGACGCCAGCTACTTTGCCCGCGCCTTTAAAAAGCGCACCGGCATGACCCCCACCCAGTACCGGAAGGAAGCGGCAAAGGCAGCCCGGGAGGCGCGGCTGTGACCCGCCGTCAGCTGCTGCGTCTGCTTGCGGCAGCCCCGGCGCTGGCAGTTACAGGCTGTACGGCGCAGTCTGCTTCTTCGCAACAGGAGAAGCCGCTCATCCTGCGCTATGCGGAGAACCAGCCGGAGGACTACCCTACCAGCAAGGCGGCAAAGGCCTTTGCCGAGCTTGTGGCGCAGCGCACGGGCGGCCGGGTGAAGGTGCTGGTTTACAGCGGGGCAGAGCTGGGCGCAGAGCAGAGCGTCATCCAGCAGATGCAGTTCGGCGGGGTGGATTTTTCCCGCGTGTCCCTGAGCCAGCTGGCAGAGTACGAGCCGGAGCTCAGCGTGTTGCAGTTGCCCTACCTGTACAGCGATGCCCAGCAGATGTGGCGGGTGCTGGACGGCGACATCGGCGATGAGTTTCTGGCCATGCTGGACGGGATGGACTTAGTGGGGCTTTCGTGGTTCGATGCCGGTGTGCGCAGCTTCTACACCCGGGAAAAGGTGACCGGGCTGGATGATTTGCAGGGGCTGACCATCCGGGTGCAGGAGTCGGACATGATGAGCGACATGATCACCGCACTGGGCGCAAAGCCAGCGCAGGTGGTGTACAGCAAGGTATATGCCGCCCTGCATAATGCCGAGATCGACGGCGCAGAGAACAACTGGCCCAGCTACGAAGTGATGGGACACTACGAGGTGGCACCCTTTTTCCTGAAGGACGAGCACACCCGGGTGCCGGAGGTGCAGCTGGCCAGCCCGGCGGTGATGGAAAAGCTTGCCGCATTGGACGAAAGCTTCCCGGAGGTGATCCGTGCCTGCGCCCGGGAGAGCGCACAGACAGAGCGGGAGCTCTGGGCACGGCGGGAGGCGAACGCAGAGCAGAATATGCGCAAGCGGGGCATCTGCGTCACCGAGCTGGACGAGGCCGAAAAAGCCCGCTTCCGCGCAGCGGTGCAGCCCATGTACGATGAATTCTCTGCCCAGCAGGAACTGATCGACCGGATACAGAAAAGCTGAAAAAGACACCCCGAGAAGTGCCCGGATGGACATTTTTCGGGGTGTTGTTTTGTGCTATGAATGCAGGAATGTATCCAACTGGTCAGTAGTGTTGCACAAACAAGACGGAAAGCGATTGTGCAATGTGTCAAAAACAATCTTGACATTCTTTCGAAAAACAGGACATTTTTCGAAAGCTCTTGTTTCATTTCGGAAAATTTGCTAAAGTGTGTACAGTCAATGAACGGAAGCTCCGGCACCTGTGCGCCCGGAGAATTTCACAATTATTTAAGGAGGACGATTCCTATGAAAATGATCTCTCGTCGTAGCTTTATGGCCGTTGCCGGTGCAGCTACCGCTGCTGTTGCTCTGACCGCCTGCGGTGGTTCCAAGAGCGGCTCCACTTCTACCGCTGCTTCCACCTCTACCGCAGCTTCTTCTGCTGCTGCCGGTGATGCAGCAGCTGCTGCCAACGATCCCAAGGTGACTCTGGTCTACGCCGAGGTCAACCCGCTGGATACCATCGTTGGCCAGACCGGTTCTCACTTCAAGGAGAAGGTCGAGGAGCTGAGCGGCGGTTCTGTGGTCGTTGATGTGCAGGCTTCCGGTGTTCTGGGCTCTGAGAACGACGTTCTGGACGCTATTCTGGGCGGCTCTACCTCCATTGATATCAGCCGTATCTCTGCTTTCGCTCTGACCAGCTACGGCTGCAATAAGTCCAAGCTGCTGTCCATCCCCTTCACCTTCAACAACCGCGCTCACTTCTGGAACTTTGCCAACAGCGATCTGGCTCCTGAGTTCCTGAACGAGCCCCAGGAGCTGGGCCTGCCCGTTCGCGGCCTGTTCTACGGCGAGGAGGGCTTCCGTCACTTCTTCACCGTCAAGCCCGTTGCAACCATCGATGATCTGAAGGGCATGAAGCTGCGTGTGTCCAACGACCCTGTTATGAACGGCATGGTCGAGGGTCTGGGCGCTAACCCCACCGTCGTTGCTTTCGGCGAGCTGTACAGCGCACTGCAGACCGGCGTTGTGGATGGCGCTGAGCAGCCCATCGCAAACTACAAGTCCAACGCCTTCCCCGAGGTTGCTAACAACCTGATCCTGGACGGCCACACTCTGGGCGCTGTGCAGGCTGTTATCACCGACAACGCATGGGGCAAGCTGACTGCTAACCAGCAGGCTGCTGTTATGGCTGCTGCTGCCGACACCCAGAAGTTCAACGCTGATCTGTCTGAGACTGCTGAGAACAAGGTTCTGGAAGAGCTGCGCTCCTCCGGCTGCAACGTTGTGGATGTGGACGACAAGACTCCCTGGCAGGAAGCTTGCGCTAAGGTCATCAAGGACAACACCTCTGATCAGGCTGAGCTGTACCAGAAGCTGCTGGACATGAAGGCATAAGCTGGCTTTCCATCCAATCTAAGTAGTACATTGCCCGGCGGGGGCCCACGGGAATACGCCCGCAGGCTTCGCCGGGTTTTTATATGGAGGAATTTCTATGCCGAAAATCTTTACCACTCTGGATAAGATCAGACCGGCGTACGACTTTACCTACAAGGTGGTTCTGTTCATCTGCAAGATCCTGCTGATCGCAGATATCCTCATTACCACGATGTCGGTCATTGGCCGTTACGTCCCCTTTATTCCGGACCCCTCCTGGTCTGAGGAGGTCGTTTTGACCTGCATGAGCTACATGGCTGTGCTGAGCGCTGCGCTGGCCATCCGCCGCGGCGCACACATCCGCATGACTGCCTTTGATATGTACCTGCCCAAGAAAGTGGTCAAGGCGCTGGACATCCTGTCTGACGTGGCCGTGATGATCCTTGGTGTGGTCATGATGGCGGTCGGCTGGAACTACGCCACCACGCTGGGCGGCCGTGGCTTCTATGTTTCCATGCCCTGGCTGAGCCGCTTCTGGATGTACTTCCCGGTGCCGCTGGCCGGCGTTGCCATGGTCATCTTCGAGATCGAGTCGCTGTATAACCATATCAAGAGCTTTTTTGTAAAGGAGGAAATGTAATATGACAGTTCAGACACTGGCAATCATTGTCCTTCTTGTCAGCTTCTTTGTTATGATCTTCCTGCGCTTCCCCATTGCATACGCCGTTGGTCTGTCCAGCGTGCTGTGCATGCTGGTGCAGGGTCAGGCACTGACCGACGTCTGCCGCCTGATGGTCAAGGGCATCTCCTCCTTTAGCCTGATGGCTGTGCCGTTCTTCATCACCATGGGTGTGCTCATGGGCTCCGGCGGCATTTCTGAAAAGCTGATCGCACTGGCTGACGCCTGCGTGGGCTGGATGCGCGGCGGCATGGCCATGGTCAACATCGTGGCTTCCTACTTCTTCGGCGGCATTTCCGGTTCTGCTTCCGCCGATACCGCTTCCATCGGTTCTATCATGATCCCCATGATGGTGGATCAGGGCTACGGCGCAGACTTCTCCACCGCTGTTACTATTACCTCTTCCTGCGAGGGTCTGCTGGTTCCTCCCAGCCATAACATGGTCATCTACGCTACCACCGCCGGTGGTATCTCCGTGGGCAGCCTGTTCCTGGCCGGTTACCTGCCCGGCGCTCTGCTGGCTATCGTGCTGATGATCGGCTCCTACATCATCTCGGTCAAGCGCAACTACCCCAAGGGTGATCCCTTCAGCATCAAGGCTTTTGTCAAGCAGCTGGGCACTTCCATCTGGGCACTGGCCGCTGTCATCATCGTGGTGTTCGGCGTTGTCGGCGGTGTGTTTACCGCTACCGAGTCCGCTGCTATCGCCGTTATCTACTCTCTGCTCGTTTCCGTGTTCGTCTATAAGGGTCTGGACTGGAAGGGCGTGTGGCACGCTCTGGACGAGTGCGTCAACACCCTGTCCATCGTGCTGATCCTGATCGCTACCTCTGCAGTGTTCGGCAACTGCCTGACCATGCTGCATGTGCCTGATCTGGCAGCAACCGCCATCACCGACCTCACCGATAACCCCTACATCATTGCATTGCTCATCGACCTGATCCTGCTGGTGCTGGGCATGATCATGGATATGGCTCCCATCATCCTGATCGCTACCCCCATCCTGCTGCCCATCGCCACCTCCATCGGCATCGATCCCATCCAGTTCGGTATCATCGTGGTTCTGAACTGCGGCATCGGTCTGCTGACTCCTCCCGTTGGCTCCGTTCTGTTCATCGGCTCTGCCGTTGCAAAGCGTCCCATGGAGAAGGTAGTCAAGGCAACCCTGCCGTTCTACCTGTGCATGTTCATTGCACTGCTGCTGCTGACCTACATCCCCGACATCAGCCTTGCTATCCCCAAGCTGCTGGGCGGCTATGTAAGCCCCATTGCAAACCCGCTGGGTCCTGTGTTCATCCACTAAGCGCAGCATAAGGGAAACCCCTTGCATCTTTAAGACCGGAGCCTGTCAGCCCTTTGGGCTGCGGGCCCCGGTCTTTTTTGCTTTTGCACCAAAATGCGGACAGCTTGCACGGCGGGGAACACTATGATACAATAAAATGTATAGAAGTTTGGAAGGGGAGAGAACACTATGGAGCAAAAACGCCTGTGTCCGTTCTGCATGGGGGAACTGCCGCCTGCGGCGACCGTCTGCCCCCATTGTGGGAAAATCTTAGAGGGATGCAACCCGGCGGGCTGCCTGCCGGTGGGCACGGTGCTGGCCGGGCGCTACACCGTGGGCGAGATGCGCAGTCTGGACGGCGAAGGCGTGCTGTACAGCGGCGTGGAGAATCTGGGTGGCTTCCGAGTGACCATCAAGGAGTACCTGCCGGTCACCCTGTCTGCCGAGCGCGGGGCGGACTGCATCCTGCGCCCCAAGCAGGGCAGCGAAGTGCTGTTCAAGACCACCCGCATGGACTTTGCAGACCTGTACCGCGCCGTCCAGCGCATTACCCCCGCCAGCGGTCTGGAGGCCGTGCTGGACGTGGTGGAGGCCAACAACACCGTGTATGCGGTGCTGGAAAACTTAGGCGGCACCCCGCTGGAGCAATGGCTGGAAAATCGTCCCGCTCCGGTGCAGGCAGAGGAGGCCTGCGCCATGCTGCGCCCGGTGTTTGAGGGCGTGGCGGCCATGCACAAGGCAGGGCTGGTGCACCGCGGCATCTGCCCGGAGAATATCCGGGTAATGTCGGATGGCCGCTGTCGTCTGGCCGGGTACGCCACCGTGGGTCTGCGCACCGCAGGCAGCGGTCTGCACGAGCAGCTGTACGAGGGTTACTCCGCGCCGGAGCAGTACACCACCGCCGAGTTTGAGGGGCGCTATACCGACGAATACAGCCTTGCCGCCGTCTTTTACCGCATGGTGTGCGGGCAGGCACCCATGCCCGCTGCTCAGCGCGTGGTGTCGGACTCTAACCCCCGGGCACGCACCGTAGAGCCTGCCGTACCGGCCTATGTCTCCGATGTATTGCAGCTGGGGCTGCGGCTCAAGGTCATGGAGCGCATCCAGACCGTGCCGCAGCTGTATCAGGCGCTTTCTTCCAAGGAATATACCGCCGAGCTGACCCGCACCATGAAGCCGGAGACCCCGATGCATCCGGTGCGGGCAGAGCAGAGCGCGCAGAGCAGGGAACATCTGCTCAGTTTGAAGGGGTTGCTGGCGGGCATCCTGATCCTGCTTTCCGTTTTGATCTTGCTCACCCTGTGGGGCATCGTGAGCAGCAAGGAGGAACAAACTCCCTCTTCGGAGCCGAGCTCGGAAGCTGCCAGCAGCGAGGAAATGAAGCCCCAGAACCTTGTGCCCAACTTTGTGGGCATTGACTACGAACAAATCAAGAATAACCGCGAGTACACCAGTATGTACCTGTTCCGGGCGGTGCTGGAGTACAGCGATACCGTGCCTTCCGGGCAGATCATCCGGCAGGAGCCGGAGGCCGGCGAGGTGATGGAGAACGGCGAGGTGATCCAGATCGTGGTCAGTCAGGGCCCGGAGAAGGTGGAGATGCCCAAGATCGTCGGTGCATCGCAGGATAAGGCTATTGAGATCCTGAGCAGCCGGGGGCTTGTGGCCAGCTGCTTTATGGTGGTGAATGATGGCTCCTACGCTACGGGCTGTGTGGTCTCTGCCAGCGAGGAAGAGGGCGCTATGGTCACGGTGGGTACGGTGATCACCGTGTATATCGCCGCAGACCCCAGTGTGCAGATCACTGCCACCCCGGAGGAGCCTGCCGCTACCGAGCCTACCACCCCGGAAACGCCCCCGGAGGGCAGTACAGAGCCGGAATACGATACAGATTAAACAGCATACAACAAAAGCAGAAGCGGGAGCCTTGCAACGGGCTCCCGCTTCTGCTTGTTTAGGATAGGAAAGAGAATGGCAAATTAAAGGTTCGAGTAGCCCATTAGGCAGCGGTCCACCTCGGCGGCGCAATCGCGGCCCTCGCGCAGACCCCACACCACAAGGCTCTGGCCGCGGCGCATATCGCCACAGACGAAAACCTTGTCCACGTTGGTCTTAAAGCTGTGGTCGGCTACATTGCCCCGGGCGGTCAGCTCCACCCCAAAGGCATCGGCTGTGTAGTTTTCGCAGCCGGTAAAGCCTGCGGCGATAAACGCCAGCTGGCAGTCGTAGGTAAATTCCTTGCCGGTGGGCACCATGCTGGTGCGGCCGGTCTCGGGGTCGCGCTCCGGCTTCAGGCAGCTGATGACGGCACCGGTCAGGTTACCGGCCTCGTCCTTCAAAAACTCCTTGACGGTGGTCTGGTACACGCGCGGGTCCTTGCCGAACTTGGCAATGCACTCGGTCTGGCCGTAGTCCACCTTCAGCACCCGGGGCCACTCCGGCCACGGGTTTGCGGCGGTGCGCTCGGCAGGGGGCTGCGGCATCATTTCCAGCGCCATCAGGTCGGTGCAGCCCTGCCGCAGGGCAGTGCCCTGACAGTCGTTGCCGGTGTCGCCGCCGCCGATGACCAGTACGTTTTTACCGGCTGCATTGATGGCCTTGCCGTCTGCAAAACCCGAGTCCAGCAGGCTCTTGGTCACGCTGGTCAGGTAGTCCACGGCAAAGTGCACGCCCTTGGCGTCCCGGCCGGGCACGTTCAGGTCGCGGGGCTTTTTTGCGCCGCAGCACAGCACTACGGCATCAAAATCTGCCAGCAGCTGCTCGGCGGGCACGGCGCCGCCTACATCCATGCCGGTGCGGAACACAACACCTTCGGCCTGCATCAGCTTGACCCGGCGCTCGATGACCGCCTTATCCAGCTTCATGTTGGGGATGCCGTACATCAGCAGACCGCCCACACGGTCGGCGCGTTCAAACACCGTGACGGAGTGGCCGCGCTTGTTCAGGTACTCTGCCACCGAAAGCCCCGCAGGGCCGCTGCCCACCACGGCAACGCTCTTGCCGGTACGGGTCGGCGGCGGGGTGGCGGTCAGCCAGTTCTTGGCGTAGGCTGTTTCAATGATGGCGTGCTCGTTTTCGCGCACGGTGACGCTGCTGCCGGTCACATCCCCGCAGGTGCAGGCGGCCTCGCACAGGGCGGGGCACACCCGGCTGGTAAACTCCGGGAAGCGGTTGGTGGCCATCAGGCGGTGGAGCGCAAGCTCCCACTTGCCATGGTACACCAGATCGTTCCACTCCGGGATGAGATTGTTCAGCGGACAGCCGGAGGCCATGCCGCCGATCATCATGCCCGCCTGACAGAAGGGCACGCCGCAGTCCATGCAGCGGGCGGCCTGCGTCTGCTGCTGCTCCCGCGAGAGCCAGATGTGGAACTCGTTAAAATTTTCAAGGCGCTCCAGCGGCGCAACGTCCGTGCTGGTCTTGCGCGCATAATCCATAAATCCTGTTGTCTTACCCATGCTGCTGCCCCTCCTTACTTATGCTTCTGCACTGCATAAAATGCTTCGATCTGTGCCTGCTCGCCGTCCAGACCACGCTCCTCTACCGAGGCGATGACCCGCAGCATGCGGTCGTAATCGTAAGGCAGCACCTTTTTGAATTTGGGCAGGAACGCACTGAAATTGTCCAGAATCTCCTTGCCGCGCGGAGAGCCGGTGGCCTCCACATGGGCGCGGATCAGCTCCTTCAGGGTGGCAACATCGTACTTGTGCTCCACCGGCTCCAGGCTGACGGTCTCCTTGTTCACCCGCTGGTAGAAGTCCCAGTTTTCGTCCAGCACATAGGCAATGCCGCCGGTCATACCGGCTGCAAAGTTCTTGCCGGTCTGTCCCAGCACCACCACGGTGCCGCCGGTCATGTACTCGCAGCCGTGGTCGCCCACGCCCTCCACAACGGCAGTAGCGCCGCTGTTGCGCACACAGAAGCGCTCGCCGGCCACGCCGGAGATGAACGCCTTGCCGCTGGTAGCGCCGTACAGCGCCACGTTGCCGGTGATGATGTTCTCCTCGGGCTTGAAGTCGATGCCCTGCGGCGGGCGCACGATGATCTTGCCGCCGGAAAGGCCCTTGCCCATGTAGTCGTTGCAGTCACCCACCAGCTCCAGCGTCAGGCCATTGGGGATAAAGGCACCAAAACTCTGGCCGCCTGCACCGTTGCAGTGCACGGTGTACACATCGTCCGGCAGGTCGTTGCCGTATTTGCGGGTGATCTCGCTGCCAAAGATGGCACCAAAGGCGCGATCCACGTTGGAAACATTCAGGCTGACGCTCTGGGGAGCCTTGCTGCCCAGCTTGAACTTCTTCATCAGCACCTTCATGTCCAGCGTGTTTTCCAGATGGAAGTCGTAGCTGTCCTCCTTGATAAAGTGGACGTTGCTGTTTGCAATGGCGGGGTTGTGCAGGATGCAGTCCAGATCCAGCTTTGCGGCGCGGCTGCCCGGGGCAGCGGGCTTGACCCGCAGTAGGTCGGTGCGGCCCACCAGCTCGTCCACGGTGCGCACGCCCAGCTTTGCCATGTACTCTCGCAGCTCCTCTGCCACAAAGGTGAGGTAGTTGATGATGTACTCCGGCTTGCCCTTGAAGTTCTTGCGCAGCTCGGGGTTCTGGGTGCAGATGCCCATGGGGCAGGTGTCCAGATTGCACACGCGCATCATCACACAGCCCTCGGCCATCAGCAGGGTAGTGCCGAAGCCGAACTCCTCTGCGCCCAGCATGCAGCTGATGGCTACATCCCGGCCGGACAGCAGCTTGGAGTCGCTCTCAATGCGCACGCGGGTGCGCAGACCGTTCAGGATCAGGGTCTGGTGGGTCTCGGCGATGCCCAGCTCCCAAGGCAGACCTGCGTGCTTGATGGAGGTGCGGGGCGCAGCACCGGTGCCGCCGTCATAGCCGGACACCAGAATGACCTGTGCACCGCCCTTGGCAACACCGGCGGCAATGGTGCCCACACCGGCCTCGCTGACCAGCTTGACGTTGATGTTGGCGTTGCGGTTGGCGTTTTTCAGATCGTAGATCAGCTCTGCCAGATCCTCGATGGAGTAGATATCGTGGTGGGGCGGGGGAGAGATCAGGCCCACGCCGGTGGTGCTGTGGCGGGTCTTGGCGATCCACGGATACACCTTGGCACCGGGCAGGTTGCCGCCCTCGCCGGGCTTTGCGCCCTGTGCCAGCTTAATCTGGATCTCCTCGGCGCTGACCAGATACTTGCTGGTCACGCCAAAGCGGGCAGAGGCCACCTGTTTGATTTTGGAATTGCTCTCGCTGTGGTAACGCTCCTCGGGCTCGCCGCCCTCACCGGTATTGCTGCGGCCGCCCAGACGGTTCAGGGCGATGGCAATGGTCTCGTGTGCTTCGCTGCTCAGTGCGCCGTAACTCATGGCAGCGCCCTTGAACCGCTTGACGATGCTGGAGATCGGCTCCACTTCTTCCAGCGGGATGCCGCCGTCTGCGGCGTAGTTGAAGTCCAGCAGACTGCGCAGATGCACACCCTCGGCACCCATGTTGTCCACCGTCTGGGTGAACTGCTTGAAGGTGGCGTAATCGCCGGTGCGGCAGGCTTTCTGGAACAGGTGGATGGTCTGAGGGTTGAACAGGTGCTCTTCCTTGCCGCTGCGGAACTTGTGGGCACCGCTGTCGGCAAGCTCCATGTTGATATCCAGCCCCAGCGGGTCAAAAGCGGCGTTATGCAGCGCTTCCACATCGGCCTGAATGTCTGCCATGCTGATGCCGCCCACACGGCTCACCGTGCCGGTAAAGTATTTATCAATGACCTCCTTCGAGATGCCCACAGCCTCGAAGATCTGGCTGCTCTGGTAGCTCTGGATGGTGGAAATGCCCATCTTGGAGGCGATCTTCACGATGCCGTTGAGGATGGCGTTGTCGTAGTCCTGCACAGCGGCGTAATAGTCCTTGTCCAGCAGACCCTCGTCGATCAGCTGCCCGATGGTCTCGTGTGCCAGATAGGGGTTGATGGCGCAGGCACCGTAGCCCAGCAGGGTGGCAAAGTGGTGCACCTCCCGGGGCTCGGCGCTTTCCAGAATCAGTGCCAGTGCGGTGCTCTTTTTGGTGCGGATGAGGTACTGGGACACTGCCGAAACAGCCAGCAGGCTGGGAATGGTCACATGGTATTCGTCCACATCCCGGTCGGACAGGATGATGATGTTCGCACCCTCCTTGTAGGCGCGATCCACTTCCAGAAATACCCGGTCGATGGCCTTTTCCAGACTGGTGTTCTTGTAGTAGTTGATGGATACCGTAGCCACCTTGAAGCCCGGCACATTCATGTACTTGATCTTCAACAGGTCGGTGTTGGTCAGGATGGGGTTGTGCACCTTGAGCACCTTGCAGTTCTCCGGCTTATCCTCCAGCAGGTTGCCGTGGGCACCGATGTAAACGCTGGTGGAGGTGACTACCTTTTCCCGGATGGCGTCAATGGGCGGGTTCGTCACCTGTGCGAAACGCTGCTTGAAGTAGTTGAACAGCGGGGGATGCTGGCTGCTGAGCACGGCAAGCGGGGTGTCGGTGCCCATGGCACCGGAGGGCTCTGCGCCCGCCCGCGCCATGGCAAGGATCATGGTGTTCACGTCCTCGTACTTGTAGCCGAACACTTTCTGCAGCCGGGTCAGCTGCTCGCCGGTGTAGCCTTCCACCTTCACGTTGGGGATCTTCAGCCCGCTCAGCTGCACCAGATTGCGGTCGATCCACTCGCCGTAGGGCTCGCGGCTGGCGTAAAGCTCCTTCAGCTTTTCATCGTCCACCACCTCGCCCTTGACGGTGTCCACCAGCAGCATCTTGCCGGGACGCAGGCGCTCCTTGACCAGAATATTCTCCGGGTCGCATTCCAGCACGCCCACTTCAGAGGACAGGATCATGCGACCGTCCTTGGTGATGTAGTAGCGGCTGGGGCGCAGACCGTTGCGGTCCAGCACCGCGCCCATCACATCGCCGTCCGAGAACAGGATGGCGGCAGGGCCGTCCCAAGGTTCCAGCATGGTGGCGTAGTACTGGTAGAAATCCCGCTTTTTCTGGCTGATGTTCTTGTTGTTCTCCCACGGCTCGGGAATGGTGATCATCACGGCCAGCGGCAGGTCCATGCCGTTCATCACCATGAACTCCAACGCGTTATCCAGCATGGCGGAGTCCGAACCGGAGGTGTTGATGATGGGCAGGATCTTGTTCATATCGTCCTGCAAAATGGGGCTGGAGATGCTCTCCTCGCGCGCCAGCATGGCATCGGTGTTGCCCTTGATGGTGTTGATCTCGCCGTTGTGTAGGATAAAGCGGTTGGGGTGTGCACGCATCCAGCTGGGGTTGGTGTTGGTAGAAAAGCGGCTGTGCACCATGCCGATGGCGGACTCATAATCCGGGTCCTGCAGATCGGCGTAGAAGCGGCGCAGGTCGTGCACGAGGAACATACCCTTATACACGATGGTGCGGCTGGACAGGCTGGGCACATAGGTGCCGTTGCTGGCCTGCTCGAACACGCGGCGCACGATGTACAGGCGGCGGTCAAACTCGATGCCCTTGCTTACCTTGGCGGGCTTTTTGATGAAGCACTGCCAGATGGCGGGCATGCAGTCCCGCGCCTTCTGCCCCACGGCATCGGGGTCTACGGGCACTTCGCGCCATGCCAGAAACTCCAGTCCCTCCTTGCGGGTGACCACCTCGAACAGCTTCATGGCCTGTGCCCGCAGGTGCTCGTTCTGGGGGAAGAAAAACATACCCACGCCGTACTCCCGCTCATTGCCCAGCCGAATGTTCAGCTCCTCGGCAACCTTGGAGAAGAACTTGTGGCTGATCTGCAGCAGGATGCCCACGCCGTCGCCGGTCTTGCCCTCGGCGTCCTTACCGGCGCGGTGCTCCAGCCGCTCCACGATGGACAGTGCATCGTCCACCGTCTGGTGGCTTTTACGTCCCTTGATGTCCACCACAGCGCCGATGCCGCAGGCATCGTGCTCGAACTGTGGGTCGTACAGACCAAGGGTGGTTTTCTGCTCTGTAAAGTTTTCCATAGTCTTTCCCATCCTTTTTACTTGTTTACCGGGGGCTGCGGCACCCTCCGCAGCTTTTTATCCCCTGCAAAAAGAAAAAAGCGCCCCGCAAGGGCATAGGATGCCCCTGCGGAACGCCTTTGTTCCGATACCTGATATTATACAGATTCCTGAAAAATCTTCAAGTGACAGCTGCACCAAATATGCTACACACATTGCGCCGCTTCTTGTGCGAAACGCCGCGAGCCCCCGCAGCTGTGCGCGGCATACAAGCAAAACCGCCGCACCCGGCGTTGTGCACGCGGGTACGGCGGTTTGGAGGAATTTGCCCTGAGTGATGCGGAACACTCAGGACTCAGGAATGCTTTGATTTGCGGGTGAAGAACCATCCGCAGGCCAGCAGCAGGGAGCCCAGGCTTGCCAGCACACCGGCCATCCAGCCGGTGGTGCCGGTCTGGGGCAGGGTGGGCACTGCCGGGGCAGCGGGCTGTGCGGCGGCGGGAGCTTCCGTGTGGGGAGCCTGAGCCGGGGCGTCGGATGCGGCGGCAGCTTCGGTGCCGTTGGTGTCGTCAGAGTCAGCCGGGGCTTCCGGGGCGGAGGCGTCTGCGTCGGGGTCCGGTGCCAGAGAGATCTCTTCCACCGGCAGAACCGCCAATTCTGAGTTGCGGGTTTGTTGTAAAATAACCAAACGAAACCTCACCCGCCCAGAATGGCCTGCAGGTCGGCTTCCGGGGTGGCAATGGGCTTGAGGCCGTACCGTTCCTGCAGGGTGCGCACCACCCCCGGCGAGAGGAACGGGGGCAGGGTAGGCCCCAGCCGGATGTTCCGGATGCCCAGCGCCAGCAGCGCGATGAGGATGCACACGGCCTTCTGCTCAAACCAGCACAGCACCAGCGAGAGGGGCAGGTCGTTGACGCCGCAGCCAAAGGCGTCGGCCAGCGCCAATGCGATGCGGATGGCGCTGTAGGCGTCATTGCACTGGCCCACGTCCAGGATGCGGGGCAGGCCGGTGCCCGGCACGGTGCCAAGGGGCAGGTCGTTCAGGCGGAACTTGCCGCAGGCCAGGGTCAGCAGGATGGTGTCGGGCGGGGTAAGGCGGGCAAACTCGGTGTAGTA
Source organism: Faecalibacterium sp. IP-1-18 (assembly GCF_023347355.1). Classification (NCBI taxonomy): domain Bacteria; kingdom Bacillati; phylum Bacillota; class Clostridia; order Eubacteriales; family Oscillospiraceae; genus Faecalibacterium; species Faecalibacterium sp. IP-1-18. The sequence goes on along the minus strand of NZ_CP094472.1, from coordinate 1,843,682 downwards.
GCGGCGGCTGGGCCGGGTACCGTCGCAGCCGCCCACCAGAAAGAAGTGCCGCAGTTTACCGTCCCGCACCGCCTGCACGATCTCGTCCGCGTGCTGCAGCACGGCGGTGCGGGCAAAACCGGTGGTCACCGTGGAGCCGCCGTTCAGGCCGGGCAGCAGGGTGTCCTGCGCGTAGCCGCCCAGCTCCAGCGCCTTTTCGATCACCGGGGAAAAGTCGCGCCCTTCGTCGATGTGGGGCACGCCGGGGTAAGCCACCACCGAGGTGGTGAACACCCGGTCGGCGTAGCTGGCGCGCAGGGGCATGATGCAGTTGGTGGTGAACAGGATGGGCGCGGGGATGTCCTCGAACTCCCGCTGCTGGTTCTGCCATGCGGTGCCAAAGTTGCCCTTGAGGTGGGGGTAGCGGCGCTTCAGCTCCGGGTAGCCGTGGGCGGGCAGCATCTCCGAGTGGGTGTAGACGTTGACGCCCCGGCCTGCAGTCTGTTCCAGCAGCTGCTGTGCGTCGTAGAGGTCGTGGCCGGAAATCACGATGAACGGCCCCTTTTCAATGGTCAGGGGCACCTGCACCGGTTCCGGATCGCCAAACGCGCCGGTGTTGGCCGCGTCCAGCAGCTCCATGCAGCGGTAGCTGGCTTCTCCTGTGGCCTGCACCAGCTGCCACAGGGCGTCGGTGGTCTGGCTGGGGTCGCCCACGGCCTGCAGGGCGGTACAGAAGAACCGGTCCAGCTCCGGGTCGATGCGGCCCAGCACCCGGGCGTGGTAGTTGTAGGCGGCCATGCCCCGCAGGCTGAACAGCACAAAGCATTTCAGGCTGCGCCGGTCGGCATCCGGTTCCCGCCAGAGGGCCTGCATGTCGTAGTCCGGGCCGGTGCCGGGGCTGGCGTCGTGCACCTGGCGGGTCAGCGCGTCCACGGCGGCGGGGTCAAAGTTCACGTTGGTAATGGTGGTGAACAGCCCCTGCATCAGCAGCCGGGCCTGTTCCGGGGCCGGGCCGCGCCCCGCCGCGATGAGCTGCCCGGCAAACGCGATGAGCGCCCCGGTGAGCCGGTCCTGTGCGGCGGCTGTCTCGGCCGACTTGCCGCACACCCCCGCTGCGCCGGTGCAGGCGGTGCAGCCCGCCGCCTGCTCACACTGAAAACAAAACATCTGCTCGTCCATACAAAACTCCCTTTCTGCCATAAGGTACTGCCAGTGTGGGCAGAGCGGGGCGGGATTATACCAAAAAAGAGCCGCACCCCTGCGGGCGCGGCTCTTGGACGATGCAGTATGACTTAGTAGGTGATGCCCTGTGCCATCATGGCGGTAGCAACCTTCAGGAAGCCGGCGCAGTTTGCACCGACCATCAGGTTGCCCTCAGAACCGGCAGCCACAGAAGCATCGTAGGAAGCGTGGAAGATGCCCTCCATGATGCCCTTCAGCTTGGCATCCACTTCCTCAAAGCTCCAGCTCAGGCGCTCGGAGTTCTGGCTCATCTCCAGACCGGAGGTAGCCACGCCGCCTGCGTTGGAAGCCTTGGCGGGTCCGTACAGGATGCCGTTGGACAGGTAGACCTCGATGGCCTCCGGGGTGCTGGGCATGTTAGCGCCCTCGCAGACCACGGTGCAGCCGCCCTTTACCAGAGCCTCGGCAGACTCCTTGTTGATCTCGTTCTGGGTAGCGCAGGGCAGGGCGATGTCGCAGGGGACAGTCCAAACCTTGCTGCAATCAGCCACATAGGTTACACCGGCGTGGGTCTCGGCGTACTCCTTGATGCGGCCACGGCGCACTTCCTTCAGGTCCTTCACATAGGCCAGGTCGATGCCGTTGGGGTCGTAGACATAGCCATTGGAGTCGGACATGGTAACCACCTTGGCGCCCATCTGGGTCGCCTTTTCGCAGGCGTAGATGGCCACGTTGCCGGAGCCGGAGATGACTACGGTCTTGCCCTGGAGGCTGTCGTTCCGCATGCACTTCAGGGCCTCAGCGGTGAAGTAGCACAGGCCGTAGCCGGTAGCCTGGGTACGGGCCAGAGAACCACCAAAGGTCAGGCCCTTGCCGGTGAGCATACCGCCCTGGAAGCTGTTGGTCAGGCGCTTGTACTGGCCGAACAGATAGCCAACCTCGCGGCCGCCGACACCGATATCACCGGCGGGGCAGTCCACGAACTGGCCGATGTGGCGGTACAGCTCGGTCATGAAGCTCTGGCAGAAGCGCATCACTTCCATGTCGCTCTTGCCGTGGGGGTCAAAGTCAGAGCCGCCCTTGCCGCCGCCCATGGGCAGGGTGGTCAGGCTGTTCTTGAAGGTCTGCTCGAAGCCCAGGAACTTCAGGATGCCCTGATTGACAGAGGGATGGAAGCGCAGGCCGCCCTTGTAGGGGCCGATGGCGCTGTTGAACTGCACGCGGTAGCCGCGGTTCACCTGCACCTTACCGGCATCGTCCACCCAAGGCACACGGAAGGTGATGATGCGCTCCGGCTCCACCAGGCGCTCGATCAGACCGGCCTTCTCGTACTCGGGGTGCTTTTCCACAACGGGCTGGATGCTCTCCAGCACCTCGCGCACAGCCTGCAAAAACTCGGGCTCGTTGGCGTTGCGCTTTTCCAGACCCTCGTAAACACGCTTCAGGTATTCATTCGTCAGCATAATAGAATACTCCTTTTCCCAATTACTCTATAAATTTGAAAAAGCGGAAATGCCCCTGCCCGCCGCACAGCGGGGGTATCCTTGCAGATGCCGGGCGCTTCCGGTTCTCCATGCTTGCACGGCACGCCCGCACAAGCGGGCAATGCTTACTTTATTATTATAAAGCTTTGCGGTGGGTTTTACAATAGCAAAAAGCAGAATTTGTTTAAAAAAACAGATAAAAAGTCACAGCTGCTTCACAAAACGAAAATTAAAAGCCGGAATGTGCCGCGAACCTTGTTTTTTAAAGTGCGCTGCCACTCCAAAGCCGCGCGGAAAAGAATGTCTTTTACGCGTCAGCGGGCGTATCTAAGCAAAAAGCCCTGTGTCACAACGGGCACAGGGTGGGGTGCAGTTACTTCTTCAGCAGCTTTTCGCAGGCGTCTGCGGCACCTTCCAAAAATTCGCCGCCGTAGGTCTCGATCATACCGGCGTCGGAAAGCTCGGCCAGTTTGGGGTCGATGGGGCACTTGGCCAGCACGGGCAGGTTGTGCTTTGCGGCCACCTCGTCCACATGACTGTTGCCAAACACATTGATGTGCTTGCCGCAGTCCGGGCAGACGATGTAGCTCATGTTCTCCACGATGCCCAGCATGGGCACCTTCATCATCTCGGCCATGTTCACAGCCTTTGCCACGATCATGCTTACCAGCTCCTGCGGGCTTGCCACCACAACGATGCCGTCCACCGGCAGGCTCTGGAACACGGTCAGGGGCACATCACCGGTGCCCGGGGGCATATCCACGAACAGGAAATCCACGTCCTTCCAGACCACATCGGTCCAGAACTGCTTGACGGCACCGGCGATGACCGGGCCGCGCCACACAACGGGATCTTCCTCGTTCTCCACCAGCAGGTTGATGCTCATCACATCAATGCCCATACGGCTCTGGATGGGCCAGCAGCCCTTGTCGTCCGCCATGGCACGGCCGTGAATGCCGAACAGTTTGGGGATGGACGGGCCGGTGATATCGGCATCCAGAATGCCGCAGTGGTAGCCGCGGCGGGCCATGGCACAGGCCAGCAGGGCGCTGGTCATGCTCTTGCCCACGCCGCCCTTGCCGGAAACAACGCCGATGACCTTTTTCACACTGCTATTAGGGTTGGGGGCATCGTGCTGCGGAGCGGCATCGCGGGAAGAACAGGCTGCACTGCAATTAGAGCAGTCATGGGTACATTCTTCGCTCATTCTCTTTGTCGCGCACGGCAGGGGCAGGACCCGGGCGGTGCGCTTCCTCCTTGCTCAAAATACAGGCGCGGGCTTGCGCCCTGCCTGACCACTGTTAACTATACCATAAAAAGTGCGCAGAAACAACCCATAGCGCCGCTCATGTTTTGCAAAGCTGCCGCATAGGCTGAACCGTGAACGCCCGTTCCGGGGCAGGGGGAGGTGCAGGGTGCGGCAGAACTACTTTAAAAACGCGGCGCTGCTTACCGGTTCGGACGTGGTGCTGCGGCTGGCAGGCATGGGGCTGCGCATCTGGCTGGCTAACGCCTTGGGCGGGGCGGGTATGGGGCTGTACCAGCTGGTGCTGGCGGTGTACGGGCTGTTTGTTACGCTGGCTACGGCGGGCATCTCGGTGGCGGCTACCCGGCTGCTGACCGAGGAGCTCAGCCGGGACAAGGCCGCTGCGCGCGGGATGCTGGTGCGGCTGGTGTTGGCAGGGCTTACGCTGGGCGGGCTTGCCATGGTCGCCCAGCTTGCCACCGCAGGCCTTGCGGCAAAATGGTGGCTGGGGGATGTCCGCGCTGCTGCCGCGCTGCGCACCTCGGCGCTGGGGCTGCCGTGGATGGCGATCTCGGCGGTGCTGCGCGGCTTTTTTCTGGCGCGGCGGCGGGTAGAGCCGAACGTGCTCAGCCAGCTGGCAGAGCAGACGGTGCGCATTGCCGCCGTGGTGTGGGCGCTTTCCCGCACGCAGGGCTGGCCGGACGGCAGCCGCTGCGCGCTGGTGCTGGCGGCTACCGCCCTGAGCGAGGCCGTATCCACCGCCCTGATGGCATTGTTTTACCGGCGGGAGGCGGCACGCTGCTTCGGCAGCACAGTGCCGCGCCCGCCAAGGGAGGTGTCCCGGCGGCTGTGGGACATCCTGTGGCCGGTAGAGGGCGGCAGGGTGCTTTCCAGCGCGCTGCACACCGCCGAGAATATGCTGGTGCCCGCCTGCCTTGCGGTGTATCTGGGGGCTTCCGGCGGGCGCACCGCCGCGCTGGAGCAGTACGGCACCTTAAAGGGCATGGCGCTGCCGCTGCTCAATTTCCCCTTTGGGCTGCTGGGCAGTCTGGCTGTTTTGCTGATGCCGGAGATCACGCAGGCGCATATCGAGGGGCAGACCGCCCGGCTGAACGCCCTGCTGGACCGGATGCTGCGGCTTACGGGATACTTCTCCATGCTGGCGGGCACGCTGTTCTGGGTGTGGGGCAGGCCGCTGGCGCAGCTGCTCTACCATAGCCCGGAGGCCGGGTTCTATCTGGAGACCCTTGCCCCGGCCATGCCGCTGATGTATCTGGAAAGCATGGTGGACGGCGCCATGAAGGGCATCGGGGAGCAGAAGGCCGCTTTCCGGTACAGCGTGTGGGACGCGGTGCTGCGCATTGGCGGGGTGGCGGTGCTGCTGCCCCGGTACGGGATGCGGGGCTTTCTGACGGTGATCTTACTTTCCAGCTTTTACACCTGCGCAGCCAACACCGGGCGGTTGCTGCTTTCCAGCGGCACAGGGCACGCCTTCCGGCGGTGGCTGGGTGCGCCGCTGCTGGCGGCGGTTGCCGCCGGTGCGGCAGGGCGGGGTGTGCGCCGGGCGCTGACGGGCTTTCCGGCACAGGGGCTGTGGGAACAGCTGGCAGTGCTGACGGCGGGCGGTACGGCAACGGCCATCGTGTTTTTGCTGGCGGCGCTGCCGCTGGGGCTTTGGGAGGAGCTGCGGGCGGTGCTGCGGCAGGCAAAGACCGGGAAAAACAGGGGAAAGTGATAAAAACGTAAATTTTCTGGACACAGGCAGGGATTGTGAGTATAATACAAACGTGTAGTTGTATCCTTCCGGCATTGCCGGGGGAGAACACTGCCGAAAAAGCAGCGCAGGGCAAACCCTTGGCGCTGAGAGGGAAAAAGAGGATCGTAAGTGAAAGATAGAACCAAGAATACCCCGCAGGTGCTGCTGCGCCGTGCGCTGCTGGTGCTGCTGGATGCAGCCATTGTGGCATTCAGCTTTTATTTTGCCCTGCTGCTGCGGGCAGACGGTGCCGTGGAGGCCGGGTGGTGGCCCCACAACCGTGCCCTGCTGTACGAAAACCTGCCGTGGATCGTGGCGGTGTATATCGTCTGCTTCCTGGCAGGCGGGCTGTACTCGGTGCTGTGGAAGTACGCCGGCGAGCGGGATCTGATCCGCCTTGCCGGGATGATCGCCGTGCCCACCGCCGTGGTGTATGTGGTGAACCGCCGTTTTATCCACGGTGTGCTGTTTAATTCCGCCAACTGCATGGCCTCGGTGCTCATCTTTTTGTTCATCGGCGGCAGCCGCTTGGCATGGCGGCTGTTTTTGAACCATCCGCTGGGTGAGCGGATGCGCAAAGTGCCCGCCAAGGACCCCAACCGCCCGGTGTTGATCGTGGGTGCGGGCGAAGCCGGTGCATGGGCCATCAATGTGTGCAAATCCAACAAGGAATACGGCCACGCCGTGGTGGCGGTGGACGATGACCCCGCAAAGCTGAACCAGACCATCCACGGCGTGCCGGTCAAGGGCACGCTGGAGGATATCCCGGAGCTGTGCAATCGCTACGGCATCCACAGCATCATCATTGCCATCCCAACCTTAAAGGGCAGCAAGCTGAGCCACGTTATCGACCTGTGCGTCAGCACCCACTGCGCGGTGCAGCTGCTCAGTGACCCGCAGCTGGTGGGCAGCGGCGCACCCCAGCAGGAGGTGTTCCGCGAGCTGAACCCCGCCGACTTCCTCTCCCGCGAGGAGGTCACGCTGGATACCGACAAGATCTCCGGCTACCTCACCGGCAAAACGGTGCTGGTAACGGGCGGCGGCGGTTCCATCGGCAGCGAGCTGTGCCGTCAGGTCATGCGCTTCAAGCCCGGCAAGCTGCTCATCTTTGATATCTACGAAAACTGCGCCTACGAGCTGCAGATGGAACTGCAGCAGAAGTACGGCCGCGATATCCCGGTCACGGTGCTCATCGGCTCCATCCGGGATAAAAAACGTCTGGACGAGGTTTTTGATACCTACCACCCCACTGTGGTGTTCCATGCAGCGGCGCACAAGCACGTTCCGCTGATGGAGGTAAGCCCCGCCGAGGCCGTAAAGAACAATGTGCTGGGCACCAAAAACCTGCTGGTCAGTGCCAGCGAGCACGGGGTGGAGCGCTTTGTGCAGCTTTCCACCGATAAGGCCGTGAACCCCACCAGTGTCATGGGCTGCACCAAGCGCATCTGCGAAATGCTCATCCAGACCTTTGCGGGCAACACGGATATGAAGTGTGTGGCAGTGCGGTTCGGCAACGTGCTGGGCAGCCACGGCAGCGTTATCCCGCTGTTTGAAGCGCAGATCAAAAAGGGCGGGCCGGTCACTCTGACCGACCCCAACATCGTGCGCTACTTTATGACCATCCCGGAGGCAGCCCAGCTGGTGCTGCAGGCGGGTGCGCTGGCCGAAAGCGGCAATATCTATGTGCTGGATATGGGCGAGCCGGTGCGCATTATGGATCTGGCCAAGCAGCTCATCCGCTTTTACGGCTACGAGCCGGGCGTGAATATGGAGATCAAGATCGTGGGCCTGCGCCCCGGTGAAAAGCTTTACGAAGAGCTGATGATGGACGAGGAGCAGGACAAGATGCGCCGCACCCAGCACAACAAGATCTTTGTGGCAAGCCCCCGCACCATTGATCTGGCCGAGTTCTACGAGCAGCTGCAGGCGCTGGAAGCCGCTGCTGCCCACAACGATGAGGGTGTGGTGCGCCAGCTGGCGGCCATGATCCCCACCTTTACCCCCACCCGGGAGAACCTGAAACTGTAACAGCTTGAATTGCGGCACTGGGCCGCATGGGATAGATCGCAGGCCGGAACATGCCGGGCTGCGCAAAACGAGAGGGATGTTATTATGGAAAAGAAACCGTTTCTGACCGAGGCGATGGCACAGCAGATCATCGAGGATGTGCCCACGCCGTTCCACGTCTACGACGAGAAGGGCATCCGGGAGAATGTCCGCCGCATCAACAAGGCCTTCAGCTGGAACAAGGGCTTCAAGGAGTACTTTGCGGTCAAGGCACTGCCGAACCCCGTTATCCTGCAGATCCTCAAGGAGGAGGGCTGTGGTGTGGATTGCTCCTCCCTGACCGAGCTGATGCTCAGCGAGGCCTGCGGCTTTACCGGCCACGAGATCATGTTCTCCTCCAACCAGACCCCCGTGGAGGATATGCAGAAGGCCTACGAGTTGGGTGCTTATATCAATCTGGATGACGCCACCATGGTGGAGTTTCTGGAGCGGGTGGCCGGGGTGCCGCAGGAGATCTTCTGCCGCTATAACCCCGGCGGGACTTTCCAGCTGGGCGAGAGCGAAGAGGGTTTTCAGGTCATGGACAAGCCCGGCGATGCCAAGTACGGCATGACCGAGCAGCAGATGATCGACAGCTACAAAAAGCTGATGCAGAAGGGCGCAAAGCAGTTCGGCATCCATGCCTTCTTGGCCTCCAACACCATCTCGGACGCCTACTACCCGGAGCTGGCAGGCATCCTGTTCCAGCTGGCTGTCCGGGTGCAGCAGGCTACCGGTGCGCACATCAGCTACATCAACCTGTCCGGCGGCGTGGGCATCCCGTACCGCCCGGAGCAGACCGAGAACGACATCATGGCCATTGGCGAGGGTGTGCGCAAAAAGTTTGAGGAGATCCTTGTGCCTGCCGGTATGGGCGATGTGGCCATCTTCAGCGAGATGGGCCGCTTTACCACCGGCCCCTACGGCGCACTGGTGTCCACCGTCATCCACGAAAAGCACATCTATAAGGAGTACATCGGTCTGGACGCCTGCGCCGCAAACCTGATGCGCCCCGCCATGTACGGCGCTTACCACCACATCACCGTGCTGGGCAAGGAGAACGAGCCCTGCGACCACAAGTACGATGTGGTGGGTGGCCTGTGCGAGAACAACGACAAGTTTGCCGTTGACCGGATGCTGCCCAAGATCGACATCGGGGATATCCTTTACATTCACGATACCGGTGCCCACGGCTCCGCTATGGGCTACAACTACAACGGCAAACTGCACTGCGCCGAGGTGCTGCTGTGCGAGGACGGCTCTCACCGGCTGATCCGCCGCGCCCAGACCCCGCGGGATTACTTTGCAACGCTGGACTTTTTGCCCTTTATGAAGCCCCTGTTTGAGGACTGATCCGCTTTTCGTATCCTGATAAAAAAAGAGGTGTGACCCATGTTTTTTGGCTTTCAGCTTACCCTTGGCCTGATGATGGCCTTTTACGGTTTTTCGGTGATGAAAAATCCCCGCGTGTGGGGCGATCAGGGGCGCAGGGCGGTCAAGGCCGAAAACTTTGAGGAATACTGCCGCCAGAACGGCCAGTTCTTTTTAAAGGCAGGCTGCGTTGTGGCGGTGATCGGTGCACTGGATGCCCTGATTACACTGGATGCCCTGCTGTACGCTCTGCTGTACATTTTTGGTTTGGCCTTTGCCTTCTACCCCCTTACCCGCTGGTGCAAGCAGAACGAGGGCTTCTCTTGGCCGTGGCCCCACGTCCAGAGCGAGAAAAAGCGCATCAAAGAGCTGCGCCGCGAACAGCAGGCACAGGAGAACGAGGAAAAAGGGGAGAAGTGATCCCCCGGATAAAGCATAAATAGCAAAAGAACAGCTCCCGGTCACGCTGCTTAACGTGACCGGGAGCTGTTTTAGCTTACTGCTGGATAAGTGGGCGCTTACTCGGCGTCCTTCGGGTCGGTCATCAGCTCCTTGATGCTGGGCACAACGCCGCCCAGATTCTGCAGCTCAGAGGGGATGATGATCTTGGTGGCCTTGCCGTTGGCAACTTTCGCCAGCGCTTCAAGGCTGCGGATGGCCAGCACCTTGTCGCTGGGCATGGCCTCGTTCAGCAGACGGATGGCATCAGCGTTGGCCTTCTGCACAGCCAGAATGGCCTGTGCCTCGCCCTCGGCCTCCAGAATGCGCTGCTGCTTCACAGCATCGGCGCGCAGGATAGCGGCTTCCTTTTCGCCCTCGGCGGCGGTAATGGCGGCCTGCTTTTCACCGTCTGCCTTCAGGATGACGGCGCGCTTCTCGCGCTCAGCCTTCATCTGCTTTTCCATGGCTTCCTGAATCTCCCGCGGCGGGATGATGTTCTTCACCTCCACGCGGTTCACCTTGATGCCCCACTTGTCGGTGGCTTCGTCAAGGATGGCGGTGATCTTGCCGTTGATGACATCGCGGCTGGTCAGGGTGTGATCCAGCTCCATCTCACCAATGATGTTGCGCAGGGTGGTGGCGGAAAGGCTCTCGATGGCGGCAATGGGCTGGTTGACGCCGTAGGTGTACAGCTTTGCGTCCATGACCTGAAAGAACACCACCGTGTCGATCTGCATGGTCACGTTATCGCGGGTGATCACAGGCTGAGGGGGAAAGTCTGCAACCTGCTCCTTCAGGCTTACCTTTTTGGCAATGCGCTCAATAAAGGGGATCTTGACGTGCAGGCCGGCAGTCCATGTATCGGAGTAGCTGCCCAGCCGCTCAATGACATATACCTTGGACTGCGGCACAATGACGATGTTGGAAACAATGACCAGCACCAGAACAAAAACAAGCGCAAGGATGACAAAAAACAGAACCATAATACATCTCCTTTGTCAGGTGGTTGTGTGGGGGTTACGGCTTTCGGTCAAAACAGGCTCTACGATGAGCAGGGTGCTGTGGATCTCGGTAACGCGGCAAAGCGAACCGGGTGTGAGGGTGTCGCCGGGGGTGGCGCAGCGGGCGTTCCAGTCCACGCCGTCCAGCCGTACCCGGCCGGGGACCTCGGCAGTGACAGGGGAAAGCACGATGGCCTCCCGTCCCAGATTGCGGTCGCCGTTGGTGGCGGTATGCTTGAGCCGCAGCTTTGCCGCCAGCGGGCGGAAGGCTGCCAGACACAGGATGCTTACCACCAGAAAGACCACTGCCTGCACCCGGAACGACCCGGTGAACACGCAGCACAGCAATGCGGCGGCAGAGCCGATGGCAAACCAGATGGAGGTCATATTAAAGGTACTGGCCTCCAGTGCCAGAAAGCCCACGGCTGCAGCCAGCCAGAGAATGGGGGAGATCTGCATGGTATGTTACCTCCTTATGCTGCTATTATACGGCATCCCCTTGGGGGAAGGTCAAGAGCTTTTTACTGGAACGTTGCACAGAAAACAAAATATAGACAAAAATGGGAAAAAAGCCCGTAAATCACTGCGTCCCACCCTGTGAAAAAAGTAAGTCGGGAGGCTCCGCAGAGCCTCCCGACTTACAAATAAAGAATAGGATCCCGCTATGGATGCTCAGAGCGTAAGCGGAGAGCATTTTAAATGGTTACAGCCTCGCAGGCATCACTGGATATCGTAGTAGCTGTGGTTGGGGTTGTGGCCGTTTTCCTCCACCACGATGGTAAAGCCCATGGGGTTTACCTCAGTGTGCTTGCCGGAAGCCAGCGGCTCCACGATGATGTGCTCAGAGCGGTTCACAATGATTTCCGCAGTCTCGGTCTTACCGATGCGCTGGTAGTGCAAAATGCCGTCCTCGGCCCGCAGCACCCGCAGCTCACCGGTGCGGAAGGCCTCGCAACTGTGGCGCAGCTGCGCCAGCTGTGCCAGCACCGGGCGCAGACGCTCCTCGTGGCTGTCCCAGCAGAAGAAGGCGCGGTTGAAGGGGTCGCGGTAGCCCTGCATCCCGATCTCGTCGCCGTAGTACAGGCAGGGCACGCCGGGCAGAGTGTAGATGATGGCATAGGCCATGCGCAGGCGCAGCATCCCTTCCTCGTAGGCTTCGCCGGTCACGCTGCGGCCGCTCTGCCACTCCCGGCCGCGTCCGTTGGCGGGCTCGTCCGCGATCACGGTCAAAGCACGCTCAGTGTCGTGGGTGGACAGGAAATTCAGTGCCGTGTTGATGGCAGGGGCAGGGTAGTGCTCGCAGATGGAAAGGATCTCGTTGGCGGCCTGCTGGGCAGGCTTGCCTTTTACAAAATCCAGCACGGAGTTCTTGAAGGGGTAGTTCATCACGCTGTCCAGCCCCTTGCCCAACAGGTAGGTGCGGCGGTGGTCAAAGCCGAACTTGGTGGTGGCGTCCTCCCACACCTCGCCCAGCAAGAACTTCTCCGGGCTTACCCGCTTGACGGCGGTGCGGATCTTCTCGATAAACGCGTCCGGCAGCTCATCGGCCACATCCAGACGGAAGCCGGCAGCACCACGGCGCAGCCATGTGTCGATCACGCCGCCCTCGCCGGTGATGAACTCCACAAAGGAGGGGGTCTCCTCGTTGACCTCCGGCAGGGTCTCAAAGCCCCACCAGCTGCAGTAGCCGCCCTTGTACTTGGGGTCAAAATCATACCAGCTGCGGTAAGGGGAGTTGGGGTCGCGGTAAGCGCCGCCCTCGCCGTAGCGTCCCTCGCGGTTGAAGTACCGGCTGTCGGAGCCGGTGTGGCTGAACACACCGTCCAGCACGATGCCGATGCCGTACTTGGCGGCCTCGCGGCAAAGCACCTCAAACTCCTCGTTGGTGCCCAGCAGCGGGTCCACGTTCAGGTAGTCGGCGGTGTTGTAGCGGTGGTTGGAGTGCGCCTCAAAGATGGGGTTCAGGTACAGGTAATCCACGCCCATCTCCCGCAGGTAGGGGAGCTTGATGCGGATGCCCTCCAGATCACCGCCGAAGTAGTCCTCGTTCAGGTGGCCGCCGGTCTCGTTGGGCTGCCAGAAAGGCTCGGCGTGCTTATCGGCCTGATACAGCCGGTCCGGGAAGGGCATGGGCTTGTTCTCAATGCCCTCACAGAACCGGTCCGGGAAGATCTGGTAGAACACCTTGCCCTTGATGCACTCCGGCGTCTGGAAATCCGGCTCGTAGACCGTGATCTGCCAGCTTTCGCCCTCCTGCCAGCTGACTACGCCGCAGTTGTCGGCCCCGCGCACGATGCGGCGGAAGTCAGTATACAGGTCAAAGTAATAGAAGTATAGGCCCGGGTCGCCCAGCACGACATCCACCGAAAAGTGGTTCTGGTGGGGGGTCTGGCCGTCAAATTTCATGCGGTAGTGCACGGGCACATCGTATTTGCCCTCCTTTTGCAGTACAAGGTGCGGGTCCACATAGCCCAGCTCCTCGGGGATGCACAGGGCTAGGTGCACGGTCTGCCCGGCGCGCACGGCACCAAAGGGCTGCTTAAAGTAGGGGTCGTAGCTGTTGAACAGACAAGACAAAAAAGATCGTCCTTTCTCAAAAAAGCCCCGGCGGGCGAAATGCCACCGGGGCTTTGCGGTTTTACAGGGGAAAATTACTTGCCCATGGGCACGGGGGAAGCGTACCAGATATCGCGGGCGTAATCCAGCACGGCGCGGTCTGCGCTGAAGATGCCGCTGTTGGCAATGTTCTTCAGGCTCATGCGCGCCCAGGTCTCGCGGTCAGCATACAGCTTCTGCAGGTCGGCCTGTGCACGGCGGTAGTCCTTGAAGTCGGCCATGACCATGTACGGGTCGCTGCTGCGCAGGTTCTCGGTGACCTCGTGGAAGTTCTCGCCGTTCCAGCCGCGCTCCAGGAAGTTCAGGGCGCTGTTAGCAACGTCGTCGCCCATGATAAAGGCGTTGGGGTGGTAGCCCACCCGCTTCAGGTTGTTCACCTCAGGGGTCAGCATACCGAAGATCAGCTCGTTCTCCTTGCCGGCAGCATCGGCGATCTCCACATTTGCACCGTCCAGAGTGCCCAGCGTGATCGCACCGTTCAGCATGAACTTCATGTTGCCGGTACCGGAAGCCTCGGTGCCTGCCAGAGAGATCTGCTCAGAAACCTCGGCAGCGGGCATCAGGTGCTCGCTCAGGGAGACGCAGTACTCTTCCAGATAGACCACGCGCAGCTTGTCGCGCACGGCGGGGTCGTTGTTGATCAGATCGCCCAGCTTGCAGATCATGCGGATCATCTGTTTTGCCATGTAGTAGCCGGGAGCAGCCTTTGCGCCGAAGATGTAGGTCTTGGGGATAAAGTCAGCGTTGGGGTTCTCCTTCAGGTACAGGTACTGTGCAGCGATGTTCAGCGCATTCAGGTGCTGGCGCTTGTACTCGTGCATACGCTTGACCTGGCAGTCAAAGATGGAATTGGGGTCGATGACCTGACCGGTGCTCTTTGCCAGATAGCTTGCAAAGTCCTTCTTGTTGGCCAGCTTGATCTCGTTCAGCTTCTTCAGCACGGTCTTGTCGTCGGCGTACTTGTTCAGCTTGGTCAGATCAGAAGCATCGTGCTTGTAGCCGTCGCCGATGGTCTCGTCCAGCAGCTTGCACAGGCCGGGGTTAGAGGCCAGCAGCCAGCGGCGGTATGCAATGCCGTTGGTCACGTTCTTAAAGGCGTTGGGCTTGAACAGGTAGTAATCGTGGAAAACGCTCTCCTTGATGATCTCACTGTGCAGCTTGGAAACGCCGTTGATGCTGTTGGCGGTGTAGGCGCAGATATTGGCCATGCGCACCTGATTGTCGCCGATCAGTGCCATGTAGTCGATCTTGCCCTGATCGCCGGGGAAGGCCTTTGCCAGCTCCTCGCGGGCGCGGCGGTCCATCTCCACCACGATCTGGTAGATGCGGGGCAGGGTCATCTTGAAGATGTCCACGTTCCACTTCTCCAGAGCTTCGGCCATAACGGTGTGGTTGGTGTAGGAGAACACCTTCTGGCAGATGCTGAAGGCCTTGTCCCAGTCAAAGCCGCACTCATCCAGCAGGATGCGCATCATCTCGGGGATGGCCAGGGTGGGGTGGGTGTCGTTCAGCTGAATGGCGACCTTGTCGGGCAGGTTCTCCAGCGTAGCGTAGCTGGACAGGTGGTTCTGCACGATATCGCCGATAGAAGCAGCGGACAGGAAGTACTGCTGACGCAGGCGCAGGATCTTGCCCTCAACGTGGTTGTCGTTGGGGTACAGCACCTTGGAGATGAGCTCAGCGTTGGCGTTCTTGCTCATAGCAGTGTTGTAGTTGCCCAGAGAGAAGCTGGACATATCAAAGTCCGGGGCCTTTGCCTGCCACAGACGCAGCTTTGCAACGCCCTTTCCATCGTAGCCCTGCACATACATATCGGAGGGAATGGCCATGACGCTGTTGTAGTTGGTGTGCTGGATGTAATGGAAGCCGTTGTCCCAGTTCTCATGGATCTCGCCGTCAAAGCGGATCTCCACAGCCTGATCCGGGTGGCTCTTCAGCCACACCTGACCGCCGGGCAGCCAGTTGTCGGCGCGCTCCTGCTGCCAGCCGTCCACGATCTTCTGCTTGAAGATGCCGTACTCGTACAGGATGGAGTAGCCGGTGCCGCAGATATCGGTGGTGGCCATGCCGTCCAGATAGCAGGCAGCCAGACGGCCCAGACCGCCGTTGCCCAGGCCTGCATCGGGCTCTTCCTCAAAAATGCTGTCCAGATTGATGTCGGCGTCGGCCAGTGCCTTCTTGGCAACCTCGTCCAGACCCAGATTGAACAGGCTCATCTTCAGGCTGCGGCCCATCAAAAACTCCATGCAGAGGTAGTAGACCTGCTTGGTGCCGGTGCCGATAGCCTTGGACTGGAACTTTTTGTGGTTCTCGCTCATCATCTGACGGCAGATCAGAGCCAGAGAACGGTAGATCTGCTGGTTGGAGGCAACATTCAGCTCCACACCGTACTCACTGGTGAGCTTGTCCTGAAGAATTTTGCCAAATTCTTTTGATGTCATAGTGTGCTCCTATCCGCATAAGCGTTTGCTTTGCTAAAATAATTGAGTAGATAATAGCAGCAGAAACGTTCCCTCTTTCGCCCGGCTGCCAACATAACAAAGTTATTATAATATGAACGATTTATAAATGCAAGGAAACAGGCGCTTTTTTTCCGTAACTGCTATTTTTTCAGGCCACTTTCTGACAAATATGCCGAAATTTCAAAAATTCCACTTTTTCTTGCGGCGTATTTATATTATAATAGAAGGCAGAACTGAGCCGCGAAACGTTTTTCGGGGAGTAATTCCGGCAGTAATGGCACAGGAAACTCCGCCGAAACGTTTTCGGAAGCCGAAACGTTACCGGGAACGATACCAAATCCCGGTAAAATGCAGAACAAACGGCCTTGCGCCGTACAGATACAGGAAAAAAGGGGAAAACACCATGGTAAACAAGGTAAGGGTCAACATTGCAGGCACACCGTATGCCATCGCCACCACAGATTCGGAAAAGTACATCCTGGGTCTTGCCAAAAAGCTGGACGAGGACATCACAAAGCTGCTGGACACCAACGATAACCTCTCGGTGACCAAGGCGGCGGTGTTCTGCGCGATGGATTATCTGGACGAATACCGCAAGAGCACCGGCAGCGCCGAGAATATGCGCAGCCAGATTCAGGACTACATTGCAGATGCAGCCCGGGCAAAGCTGGCTGAGGACAAGGCACTGGCGGAAAACGCCGTGCTGCGCCGGGAAGCTGCCGCCCTGCGGGAGCAGCTGGCCAAGGAGCGCCAGCGCGAGACCCGCCGGGAGGAGCGCGCCGCCCGGGCTGCGGCAGAGACTGCACAGGAGCAGCCCGCCCCGGAAGCCCCGGCGGCAGACAGTGCGCAGACAGACGAGACCAACTGAACGTACCTTATATAAATAGAAGTCAGAATATAAATAGAAGTCAGAAGGAGAACTATGGCAAGGATCGAGATCTTAGCCCCGGTGGGCAGTGAAGAAATGCTCCGCGCTGCGGTGTTCAGCGGCGCAGACGCAGTATATCTGGGCTTTTCGGGCTTCAACGCCCGCACGGGTGCCGGCAACTTTGACGCAGACAGTCTGCAGGAAGCCGTGCGCTTCTGCCACGCCCGGGGCGTGGCGGTGCACGTTGCGCTGAATACGACCGTGTATGGCACCGAGCTGCCTGCGCTGGAGCAGGCTATCCGCGCAGTAGCAGCCAGCGGCGCGGATGCAGTCATCTGTCAGGATCTGGCAGTGGCTACTTTAATTGGTAAAATCGCCCCGCAGCTGCCCCGGCACGGCTCCACCCAGATGAGCGTCCACACCCTGCAGGGTGCACTGGAGCTGAAGGAGCTGGGCTTTACCCGGGTGGTGCTGGCGCGTGAGCTGAGTCTGCCCGAGGTGGAGCACATCACAAAGCACTGCGGCATCGAGACCGAGTGCTTCATCCACGGTGCGCTGTGCATGAGCGTGAGCGGCCAGTGCTATATGTCCGCCTTTCTGGGCGGGCGCAGCGGCAACCGCGGTTCCTGTGCGGGCCCCTGCCGTCTGCCCTTTGAAGCCAATGCCCTGCCGGAAGGCAAGCCCGGACGGCTGCACCACCTCTCCCTCAAGGATAACTCCGCCATCGACAAGCTGGACAAGCTGCAGGCGCTTGGCGTAGCATCGGCAAAAATCGAGGGCCGTCTCCGCACGCCGGAGTATGTGGCAGCGGCGGTCAGTGCCTGTCTGGCAGGCCGCGAGGGCCGCGCCTACGACCGCGACCTGCTGAAGAACGCCTTCAGCCGCTCCGGTTTCACCTCCGGCTATCTAGACGGAAAAATCGACGGTACCATGTTCGGTGTGCGCAGCGAAGCTGACGCCGAGCTGACCAAAAAGACCCTGCCCATGCTGCGTGAGCTTTACCGCCGCGAGCGCTCCCGTGTGCCGGTGCAGATGAAACTGGAGATCGAGGAGGGCGGCGAAAAGCTGACCGTCACCGATGCTGATGGCAACAAAGCCTTTGCCTATGGGGATGCCGAGCCGCAGCCCGCCCGCACCGACCCTACCGAGAGCCTGAACCGCAGTTTGGCAAAGACCGGCGGCACCCCCTTTACGGCGGAGAAGATCACTGTGGAAATGGACGGCGGGCCGTGGTTCATCCCCGGCAGTGCCGTAAACGAGCTGCGTCGCGAAGCGCTGGATGCCCTGCTCAAAAAGCGGGAGGCGCTGCGTCCTTGGCCCACCACCGAGGAGCACGTCGCCGCCCTGCCGCAGCGCACTCTGCCGCCCCGCCGCACCCTGCGTGCCCGGTTCGAGCGCTGGGAACAGGTGCCGGAGCGGGCACTTGACGGGGTGGAATATCTCATTCTGCCCATTGCGCAGGCCGACCGTGTGCCCCTGGAGTGGCGGGCAAAGACCCTTCTGGAGCTGCCCCGGGTCATGTTCGGTGCGCTGGAGCAGGACACTGCCCGCCGCATTGCTGCCACGCAGGACGCGGGCTTTGCCGGATACGAGGTCAGTAACATCGCCCATCTGCGGCTGTGCCGCGGCCTGCCCATGACCGGCGGCTTTGGACTGAACATCACCAACAATGTGGCGGCACAGTTCTATGCAGAGCAGGGACTTTCCAGCCTGCTCATCCTGCCGGAGGTAAAAGACAGCGATATTGCGTCCATTGCGCCCACCCGGAACGGTAAGCCTGTGCCCACCGGCGTGATGATCTACGGTCATATGCCGCTGATGCTCACCCGCGCCTGCCCGCTGCAAAACATCCATGACTGTGCCCACTGCGATAAGACCGGCGTGCTGACCGACCGCAAGGCCAAAAAGTTCCCGGTGCGGTGCGGCCTTGGAGTGCGCACCATCTATAACCCGGTGCCCATCTACATGGGTGATAAGCCCGGCGCACTGGCGGTGGACTATGGCGTGGCCTACTTTACGCTGGAATCCCGCGAGGAAGCGGCGCAGATCTTGGACAGCATCCGCACCCACGCCCCCTTTGAGGGCGATTTTACCCGCGGTCTGTATTTTAAGGGTACAAACTGACAAAACACCGGAAGTGCCCCAAGCTTTGCCTGTGAAAAAAGAAAAACGAAACGAGGTTATACGATGGAACCCATCACTGTAAAATATAAGGTACTGGATGCCCGGGCAAAAGTGCCCGCCTATGCCACCCCCGGCGCAGCTGCCGCTGACCTGTGCGCTGTGCTGGACGCACCACTGACCGTTGCCCCCATGCAGCGGGTGCTGGTGCCCACCGGCCTTGCCATCGAGCTGCCCGGCGCCCATAGTGTGGCGCTGGTGTATGCCCGCAGCGGCTTGTCCATCAAGCACGGCCTGTGCATGGCCAACGGCGTGGGTGTGGTGGACAGCGACTACCGCGGCGAGCTGAAGGTGCCCATGGTCAATCTGGGTGCCGAGGCATATACCATCCAGCCCGGCGAGCGGGTAGCGCAGCTGTGCATCGCCCCGGTGTACACCGCCGCCTTTGTGCCCGCCGAGGAGCTGGGCGACACCCAGCGCGGTGTGGGCGGCTTTGGCTCTACCGGAAAATAACCCTCTTCGTCAATGCTTCGCATTGACACCCGAGAGGGGAGAATTTAAAAGAGTAAACCGATTGATGAAAAAAGCTCTCCCCTTCGGGAGAGCGGTCACCGCAGGTGACTGAGAGGGTTTTATGAATCATTTGATCTTAGCCTCTGGCAGCCCCCGCAGACGGGAGCTGCTTTCCCTGTACACCACCGATTTCACGGTCTGTGTCAGCGATTTTGATGAGAGCGCCGTCACTGCCCCCACTCCGGCGCAGCTGGTGGAGCAACTGGCCATCGGCAAGTGCCTTGCGGTGGCAAAACAGCACCCGGATGCCGTGGTCATCGGCTGCGACACCGTGGTGGACGTGGACGGCGCTGTGTTCGGCAAGCCCCATGACGCAGAGGATGCCAAGCGGATGCTGCGTGCGCTCTCCGGCAAGACCCATCAGGTGCACACCGGCGTGTGCATTGCAAAAGGGGACAGGGCAGAGCATTTTGTGGACAGCTGCAAGGTGACCTTTTTCCAGCTGGGGGAGGAAGAAATCGCGTTCTACGCTGCTACCCCGGAGCCCTACGATAAGGCCGGTGCCTATGCCATTCAGGGGCGCGCGGCCCTGTGGCTGGACCGCATCGAGGGCGACTATTACACCATTATGGGGCTGCCGGTCAGCCGCACCGTACAGACGCTGGCGCATTTTTTGTGAGAAAAATGGAAAAATGATAGAAAACTTGCCGAAACGCTTGAGAAATGGAGCACTTGCGGCTATAATAGAACTGTGTTATTCTGCGCAGGAGGGACTGTTTGCAGCAGGCCGTCCGGCATTCTGGGATAGATTTAAGGAACGATCGTAAGGAGATTTGGAACAATGAGTTTTCTGTCAAAGGACGTTGGCATTGATTTGGGTACTGCCAATACTCTGGTCTACATGAAGGGCAAGGGCATCATCATGCGCGAGCCCTCGGTCGTGGCGGTGGACACCAAGACCGACGAGGTGCGCTGCGTGGGCGGCGAGGCAAAGGCTGTCATCGGCCGTACCCCCGGCAGCATCGTGGCGGTGCGTCCCCTGAAGGACGGCGTCATCGCCGATTTCGACATCACGGCCAATATGCTGGAGAACTTCCTCAAAAAGGCCTGCGGAAACAGTATGTTCTCCCGTCCCCGGGTGGTCATCTGCATTCCCTCCGGCGTTACCGAGGTGGAGCGCCGCGCTGTGCGCGAGGCTACCCTGAAGGCTGGTGCCCGTCAGGTGTCTGTCATTGAGGAGCCCATGGCAGCTGCCATCGGTGCAGGCCTGCCCATCAGCGAGCCCACCGGCAGCATGATCGTGGATATCGGCGGCGGCACGGCGGAGATCGCCGTCATCTCTCTGGGCGGTATTGTGGCTTCCCGCAGCGTGCGCATGGCCGGTGATATGTTCGATCAGGCCATCATCGCTTTCATCAAGCGCAAGTACAACCTGCTCATCGGTGAGCGTACTGCCGAGCAGATCAAAATCGAGATCGGCTCTGCCTATGCACTGGACCCGGAGCTGACCATGGAGATCAAGGGCCGCAACCTTGTAGACGGTCTGCCCAAGAACATCGTGGTGCACTCTGAGGATGTGCGCGGCGCGCTGCTGGAGTGTCTGGTCAAGATCACCACCGCCATCAAGGAGACGCTGGAGCGCACCCCGCCGGAACTGAGCGCAGATATCATCGACCGCGGCATCACCCTGACCGGCGGCGGCGCTTTGCTGCGCGGCCTGGATCAGCTGATCCAGAGCGAGACCGGCATTGATGTGCATATTGCGGAGGACCCGCTGGACTGCGTGGCCAAGGGTGCCGGTGCAGTGCTGGATCATGTGGATGTGCTGCATGACGTGCTGGACACCGATGGAGGACATATGTAAGAGCGGCTCTCTGCGGAGAGTGTTGCTCAGAATGCGGAAAAGTTTCAGACACAGCAGCTGTGCGTTTTTCCGCTGCAAACACTGCATCTTGCGCGGATGGCACGGCTGTCCGCGCTTTTTTCATGCAAAGGCCTGCGGTAGGGCGCGGGCATCCCGACAGGAGGGAAGCACCCTTTGAAAGATTTTTTTGATACCTGGAAATTCAAGATCCTTGTGGCCGTGGCGGTGTTTCTGGTGGGCATCATGGCCTATGCCGGTGCCAACGGACGCCTGACCGCTGCCCCGCAGGAACTGCTGGGCGTGATCCTGACCCCCTTCCAGAAGGCAGGGGCTGTGGTCAGCGGCGGTGTGGGCGCGATGTGGGAAAAATATGCCAGCATCGACAAGGTTATGGAACAGAACGAGCAGCTGACGGCGGAAAACGCCGAGCTGCGCCAGCAGATGGTGGATTATGACCGCATCAAGGCTGAAAACGAGGCCTACAAGGCACTGGCTAACATTCAGGAAAAGAACAGCAATGCCACCTATGTGTCCGGCTTTGTCATTGGCCGCGACCCGCTGGACGAGTTCGGCGGCTTCACGCTGGACAAGGGCACCGCAGACGGCGTAGCAGTGAACGATGCGGTCATCAGTGACCGGGGCTATCTGCTGGGCATGGTGGTAGAGGCTGATCCGACCAGCTGCAAGGTGATGACCATTCTGCACCCCAGCTTCAACGCGGCGGGCGTGGTATCCCGCACCCGGGAAAACGGCATTCTGAACGGCAATACCACCTATGCAGCGGACGGCCTGTGCACCCTGACCAATCTGGAGCGCAGCACCGAGACCCATGCGGGGGATCAGGTCATCACCACCGGTCTGGGCGGGGTGTTCCCCCCGGATCTTCTGGTGGGTACGGTGCAGGACGTGGTGCCGGAGACCAGCGGCAAATCCTCCATTGCGGTGGTGCGCCCCGGTGCCGACCCCCGCACCGCCAAGCACGTTTTTATCGTTACTGCGTACTAAGGAGGACACACTGCTATGGAATCTCGCCGCAGGCGCAGCCGCAGCCAGCTGCTGAAGTGGGGCTGTTATGTGCTGGCGCTGTTTGTGTGCGCCGCTTTGCAGACCACGCCCGGGCTGTTTCAGCTGGGGGAGGCAAAGCCGCTGCTGGTGCTGCCGCTGTGTCTGGCGGTGGCGGTATTTGAAGGAGAATTTGCCGGAGCACTGCTGGGCACGGTGGGCGGCCTTTTGTGGGATTGCACAGCCGGACGCACGGTAGGTATGCTGGCGCTGGAGCTGCTGCTGCTCTGCTTTGCGGTATCGGTGCTGGTACAGTTGTATCTGCAGGTGAACCCCGGCAATTTTGCCGCAGTAAGCACCGCAACGGCGCTGGTGGTGCTCTCGCTGGACTGGCTGTTTTTCTACTATATGCCGGGTTATACCGGCGCAGCGCTGCGGTATGTCACCTTTGTACTGCCCGGCGCGGTGCTGACCATCCCGGCAGCGCTGCTGGCCTTCTGGCTGGTGCAGCACATCCATGACGGGTTCAGGATCGACAACGGTGTGGTCTAGCCCGTAAAAGGAGAACCAGATGAACGAAAATGAACGCAAGGTCGTGGTGCGGCGGATGCTGCTGCTCATCGCAGTGGCCTGCACCATCATGGGGCTGTACACCTTCCGGCTGATCTTTTTGCAGCTGGTCAACGGGGACGACTTTAAGGCAAAAGCCACCAACACCACGGATTATAAGTTTACGGTCACCGCTGCGCGCGGCGATATCGTGGACAGCACCGGCAAGCACATCGCTACCACCAGCACCGGTTATAATGTGGTGCTGAACAAGCTGCAGATGGGAGATCAGGATCTGGACACCATGCTGCAGCAGATCGTGGAGCTTTTGCGCAAGAACGATGAAAAATGGCTGGACACCCTGCTCATCAGCGAGCCGGATGCCGCCGGAAACTATACCTTTACGGACAGCGCCGACAGTGCCAGCGACCAGAAAACGCTGGCAGACATGAAGGAGACGCTGGGTCTGCAGCAGTACGCCACCGCCAACGATGTGATGGAGATGCTGGTGGAGAAAAACCAGCTGGAAAGTTTCTCGCTGCCGTGGCAGCGGGTGCTGGCGGGCATCCATTACGAGATGGACCGACAGGCCTTTTCCAACGTAAATAACTTTGTTATGGCTGAAAACGTCAGTCAGGCGACGGTGGCTACCATCAAGGAGCATTCCCTCACGCTGCCGGGCGTGGAGATCGTGGAGACCAGCACCCGCAGCTATGAGCAGGGCGATATCCTGCCCGCTGTGCTGGGGCGCGTGGGCAAGATCACCGCCGAAAAGTGGAAGGTGACCGACGAAAACGGTCAGGTGACCTATCCGCTTAAGGAAAAAGGCTATAACATGAACGATGTGATCGGCATCTCCGGCCTTGAGTCCGTGTACGAGGATGAGCTGCGCGGCAAGGATGGTGTGGAGACCATCACCCGTAATTCGGACGGCGTGATCGTGGACACCAAGATCACCACCGTGCCGGAGCCGGGGCATACCGTGCAGTTGACCATCAACAGCGACTTTCAGCGGGCGGTGGACAAGGCCCTTGCCAATAACATCGATATGATCAACCGGGTGTACAACACCGGCGATATGAAAGCCGCTGCCGGTGCTGCGGTGGTGCTGAATGTGAAGGACGGCAGTGTGCTGGCGGCCTCCAACTATCCTAGCTTTGACCAGAACCTGTACGCCACCAACTATTCGGAGTACAGCGCCGACCCCAGCCTGCCCCTGTTCAACCGGGCGCTGCAGGGCCTGTACACCCCCGGCTCCACCTTTAAACCCTCGGTGGCAGTGGCGGCGCTGGACAGCGGCCTCATCAACCAGTACTCCACCGTCAACTGCACCGGCGTGTATACCTATTATAAGGACTACCGCCCCCGCTGCACCCGCCACGGCCACAGCGGCAACATTGATGTGGTCACCGCTATCAAGTGGAGCTGCAACATCTTCTTCTACGATGTGGGACGCCGCCTGACCAGTGACGTTTACGATGCCTACGCCTACAAGCTGGGTCTTGGTCAGCGCACCGGCGTGGAGGTAAACGAGGCTCTGGGACGCCTGACCAAAAAAACGGATAAAAACTACACCTCCTCGCTGGATATTCAGGCTGCTATCGGGCAGGGCAACACGGTGGTAAGCCCCATCCAGCTGGCTACCTACGCCGCTACACTGGCCAACAACGGCGTGCGCTACCGCACCCACTTCGTCAAGGCCATTCTGGATACCAACACCGGCGAGGTGCTCAGTGAGACTCAGCCGGAGGTGATGGATATCATCGAGGGCAACGGCAACACCTTTGAGCTGGTGCGGCAGGGCATGAAACAGGTGCCCAGCACCATCAGCGGCAAGATCTCCAGCTACCCCATTGCCATCGCCTGCAAGACCGGTACCCCCCAGCGAAGCGAGACTTATGCCTCGGGCAAGCACTACCTGAACGCCATGATGATCGCTTACCTCCCGGCAGATGACCCGGAGATCGCCATCGGCATCACGGTGGAGTACGGCGGCTACGGTGCCCGCACCGGTGATCTGGTGGTGGATATCGCCAACGCCTACTTTGCCATGAAGGACGGCACGCTGGAGGTAGACCCCTATGTGGACCCGCGCACCGTGGCACAGGAGGACGCCGCAGCATCGGATACCGCCGCCCAGACCGCTCCGGATGCTGCAAATGATGCACAGACCGATACCACAGCCGCGGAGCCGCAGCAGGCAACTGCCCCCGCAGGGGTGATAGAGGAAGAAAATAACGATGCACTGCTTGCGCAGTAAGGCGCAGCTGCGTGCAAAGCAGTGAATTTGAACGAAAATTTGAATATTGTGTCCAAAAACCTGTTGTAAATGAGTTGCGTTTGTGATATCATGTATAGCAAAGGAAATTTAGCAAGTGTTTTATATACAAATGTTTCAATAGAGGAGAGATCTACAGATGACGATTGCCCTGATCGCGCATGACTCCAAAAAGGAGCTGATGGTTCAGTTCTGCACGGCGTACTGCCGCATTCTGAGCCAGCATAAATTGGTGGCGACCGGCACTACCGGTAAACTGATTTCCGAGGCCACCGGCCTGCAGGTACAGCGTTTTCTGGCCGGTGTGCAGGGCGGTGACCAGCAGATCGCGTCCCGCATTGCCTGCAACGAGATCGACCTGCTGCTGTTCTTCCGCGACCCCATCAATGCAAAGCCCAGCGAGCCGAATGAGATGACTCTGCTGCGCCTGTGCGATGTGCACAACATCCCCATGGCCACCAACATCGCCACCGCCGAGGTGCTGATCCACGGCCTCGAGCGCGGAGATCTGGACTGGCGCGATATCGTGCACCCCCAGAACTAAAGTATGTAAAAAAGAAGCGCTGCATCGTACAGATGCGGCGCTTCTTTTTGCGTAGAAAGCGGTTGGCTCAGACTGTTCCGTTCACTTTAAAATCCTGTGCCATCTCCTGCACATCAGCGGCGGTAAACTCGCCCAAGGGCAGCAGCAGCCGGGCAAGGGTATCCTGCGGCAGCGCTGCCAGTGCGGCGCTCTCGTCCAGTGCAGCGTCCACAGCAGGGCAGACGGTGTGCACACCATCGCTGCCCAGCTCCACTCGGGCGTGGTGCCCGGTGGCAATGTACTGGATGCCCAGCTTGTCGGCAGCGGTCAGCAGGGCGGCAAACCGGGCGTCGTTGCCGCTGCCCAGCACCTCGGCGGGCTGGTCTGCCAGTGCTTCTGCCTTGAGCACGATGCACTCAATGCCAAGAGCCTCGGCAGCCTGCCGTGCGGCTGCGGCCCACGCGCTTTGGTCAGCGGCCAGCTGCACCACAGCCCCGGCCACGCCGAAGCCCTGCTGCTGCAAAATGCGCACCACAACGCCGCAATCTACGGAGCCGTCCATGCTGACAAGCACCTTGTCCTGTGTTTCGTAGGTGTCAAACCCGTTGCCGGGCAAAAATGCGTCGCTCATGTTCCTTGCCTCCCGCCATGTGCTTTGCTTTGTGCTACGGCCAGCTGGTCGCAGCGTTCGTTTCCCGGGTGGCCTGCGTGGCCCTTTACCCAGACGTAGGTGATCTTGTGCCGTGCCTCCTGCTCCAGTGCCTGTGCCCATAAGTCCGGGTTCAGGGCAGGGGAGCCGTCGGCTTTTTTCCAGCCCCGGCGCTTCCAGCCCTTGGCCCAGCCCTTTTCCAGCCCGTTGATGACGTACTGGCTATCGGAGCACAGCCGCACCTCGCAGGGCTCCTTGAGCTGGCGCAGCGCCTCGATAAAGGCCGTCAGCTCCATGCGGTTGTTGGTGGTGCTGGCGTCGCCGCCGCTCAGTTCCTTTTCGTACACCTTGCCGTCAAAGCGGTAGCGCAGCACCGCACCCCAGCCGCCCGGGCCGGGGTTGCCGCTGCAAGCGCCGTCTGTGTACACCTCTACCTGTTTCATGGGGTTCTCCTTATAGAATAGAATATCTTTATTTAGCGCTATTTTGCCCGGGATGTCAAGAGCCAATGTATACGCCGACCCAGTTTTGCCAAACCTTGGAATTGACAAAACCGGTGCGAGATACTATACTTAGCGTAACAAAATGCGTATAGGGGTGCACCAAAGGCGTGCGCCCGGCTGTTCCGGCAGAAACGCCACGGTCGCATCGAACAGATGGACTTACCTGGCCAAGAATCTCTTGCGGAACCAACAGCGCTGCTGCAAAAAGCACGCTGAACGATAAATTCTATACGATGCATCAACCGGAAGCCGATGCAGTTTCAGGTGCTTCCCCTGTGCAAGGTGCGGCTGCTCTCCCCGGTGGGGGCGCGGCCTGGCCTGCAATTGAATCTGGAGGTAAAGAATGGCTCAAGCAAAAGAAAATAATCCTACACCCCGTGCAAAAGCCCCGGCAGCGCCCAAGGCAGCCGCCGCAAATGGCACTGCTCCCGCAGGGGAAAAGCGCACCCGTCCCACCACCCGCCGCCCCTACTATAACCGCCGCCCGCGCCGTGCGCAGCAGCCCAAGGAGGCAGCGACCCCCATCCATATCTACCCGCTGGGCGGTCTGGGCGAGGTCGGCAAGAACATGACCGTCTACGAGTGCAACGGCGATATGATCATCGTGGACTGCGGTCTGGTGTTCCCGGACAGCGAGATGTTCGGCGTGGACATGGTCATCCCGGACTTCACCTTTGTGGTGCAGAACAAGGATAAGATCAAGGGTCTGCTCATCACCCACGGCCACGAGGATCACATTGGCAGCATTCCCTATCTGCTGCAAAAGATCAGCCTGCCGGTGTACGGCACCCGCCTGACCTGCGGCCTGATCAAGAACAAGCTGGAGGAGTTCGGCCTTGCCGGCAAGACCAAGTTTGTGGAGATCGTGCCCCGTCAGAAGATCAAACTGGGCTGCTTTACCGTGGAGCCTATCCATGTGAACCACTCCATCCCGGATGCTGTGGCTTTTGCTATCGACAGCCCCGCCGGTACCATCATCCAGACCGGCGACTTTAAAATTGATTACACCCCGCTGGCCTGCGGCGTGACCGACCTGTCCACTCTGTCCGAGTACGGACAGCGCGGTGTGCTGGCTCTGCTGAGCGACTCCACCAACGCGGAGCGCCCGGGCTTTACTGCTACCGAGCAGAAGGTGGCTGCCGGTGTGCGCAGCCTGTTTGCCCGCGCCCGCAATAAGCGCATTATCATTGCGACTTTTGCCTCCAACATCTACCGCGTGCAGCAGATCATCGATCTGGCTGTGGAGGATGGCCGCAAGGTGGCCTTCAGCGGCCGCAGCATGGTCAACAACACCGCCATGGCGCAGGAACTGGGCTATATGCACATCCCGGAGGGCACCCTGATCAGCGTAGACGAGCTGAACCAGTACCCGCCGGAGCAGGTGGTGCTGGTGACCACCGGCAGTCAGGGCGAGCCTCTGAGCGCGCTGAGCCGTATGGCCTCCTGCAGCCACCGTCAGGTACGGGTAGGCCCCGGCGACTTCATCATCATCTCCGCAAACCCCATCCCCGGCAACGAAAAGAGCGTGACCAAGATCGTCAACGGTCTGCTGCTGCTGGGCGCAGAGGTCATCTACGAGAGCATGTACGATGTGCACGTTTCCGGCCACGCCTGTCAGGAGGAGCAGAAGCTGATGCTCACCCTGACCAAGCCCAAGTACTTCCTGCCCGTGCACGGCGAGTATAAGCAGCTGAAAAAGCACGCCCTCACCGCTGCAAGTCTGGGCATTCCCACCAGCAACATCCTCATTGCGGAAAACGGCTCCAACGTTATCCTCTCGCAGGACGAGATGAAGCTGGGCGAGCCGGTGACCGCCGGTGCCGTCATGGTGGACGGCCTTGGCGTGGGCGATGTGGGCAACGTGGTGCTGCGGGACCGCAAGCACCTCTCCGAGGACGGTCTTGTCATCATCGTGGCTACCGTGGACAGCAAGACCGGCAAGGTGCTGGCCGGGCCGGATCTGGTAAGCCGGGGCTTCGTGTATGTGCGCGAGAACGAGAGCCTGATGGACGGTGCCCAGAGCATTGTGGAAAATGCACTGGAGCGCTGTGTGGACGAGCACGTCCGGGACTGGAACAGCGTAAAGACCCGTGTGCGTGAGGCACTGAGCAGCTATATCTACCGGCGCACCAAGCGCAGCCCGATGATCCTGCCCATCCTGATGGAGGTCTGATCCGGGCGCACCGCAAGGCGGTGCAGCGTCTGAGGAGGCAAAAAACCAATGAAACGTAAACCGAGATGGACACTGGAAATGCTTACGGCCAGTCTGGCGGTGCTGTGCGGCCTTTTGCTGCTGGTACTGCTGGTGCAGCGCCCCACGGCATGGCTGCTGCTGGCCGTGCTGGTGGTGCTGTGGGGCATAGGGGCAACCTTGTTCCGCTGCAAGCTGCGCCGCTGGGTGGTGCGCTGGACAAGCGGCACCACGTTTGAAAAATCCAAGGTGCAGTTCAGTCTGGAGCCCCTTTCCCAGCCTGCGGCGCTGCTCTCCGGCGAGACGGTGCTGTGGTACAACAGCCAGTTCCGCACCCGCCTGCTGGGCGGGCAGGATGTGCTGGCCAGCCGGGTGCAGAAGCTGCTGCCCGGGCTGGATCTGCAGCTGTGCCGCAAGCGCGAGGGACAGCTGCTGACCCTTGCCGACGGCTACTGGAGCGTGCACAGCTCCACCGTGCCCGGCGAAGCCGAAAGCGTGACCCTGCTGGTGCTGAACGAGGAGACCGAGTTGCGCCGCATTGAGGCAGAGTACAAGGCCAGCCGTCCGGGGTATCTTGCCTTCCAGCTGGACGGCTACGATGATGTGTTCGGGGATCTGATGGACAGCGAGCGCGCCCGCCTGCTGGAGGGCGTCAACCGCATTCTGGAGGATATGATCGGGCGCGGCAGCGGCTTTCTGCGCCGGGTAGGCAGCGGCGGCCGCTACATCGCAGTGGTGGAGGAGCGCCAGCTGGAGCAGTTCGCCAACCGCGGCTACGACGTGCTGGATAAGATCCGCGCACTGGACCCCAGTGTGAGCCTTTCAATGTCCATTGGTATCGGACGCGGCGCGCGCACCCTGCGGGAGGCGCAGGATATGGCCGAGCACGCACTGGATATGGCGCAGGGACGCGGCGGCGATCAGGCCGCTGAGATGACGCTGGACGGCTTTACCTTCTATGGCGGCGTGAGCCACGGCGTGGAAAAGCGCAGTAAGGTGCGCAGCCGCCTTGTGGCTGACCAGCTGGTCAAGCTGATCAAGGAGGCCGACCATGTGGTCATCATGGGTCACCGCATGAGCGATCTGGATGCCATCGGCGCAGCCGAGGGTGTGCTGCGCATTTGTAAGATCTGCGATGTGCCGGCGGTCATCGCCGTCCGGCGAGACGCTACGCTGGCGGCCAGTCTGATCGATGCGCTGTGCAAGGCGGGGCAGAAGGATGACTTCATCGACCCCAAGGACGCCCTGCCCATCATCTCCAAGCGCACCCTGTGCATTGTGGTGGATACATATCAGGCTGGCCTTGTGGAAAGCAAGGACATTCTGGAAAAATGCGGCAAGGTGGCCGTCATCGACCACCACCGCAAGGGCGTGGGCTACATCGAAAACCCGGCACTGGTCTGTCACGAGCCCTATTCCTCCTCGGCCAGCGAGCTGGTCACCGAGCTGTTGCAGTATGTGGGCGAGCGGGACGACAAGCCCAACCGCGTGGAGGCCGAAGGTCTGCTTGCCGGCATTTTGCTGGATACGCAGGACTTTACCCTGCACACCGGTGTGCGTACTTTTGAAGCCGCTGCTGCCCTGCGCCGCTACGGCGCAGAGACCGAGCGGGTGCGCCGATTGTTCGATGTGACCATGGTGGAATACAACGCCAAGGCCGATTTGGTGGAAAAGGCGCAGATGTACAAAAACTGTGCCATCTCCATTGGCGGCGAGGTCGCCCCGGAAGCCCGGGTCGCCATTGCGCAGGCTGCCAACGACCTATTGCGCATTCAGGGCGTGGACGCCAGCTTTGTGGCAGTGCAGGTGGGCAACGGGGTCAACGTCTCTGCCCGCAGCATGGGTGCCGTGAATGTGCAGGTGATCATGGAGTCGCTGGGCGGCGGCGGCCATCAGACCATGGCAGCAGCGCAGCTGAAGCACATCACCCCGCAGGCGGCACGCAGCCGCATTCAGGATGCCATCGACCAATATTATCTCTCCCAGAAAAAGACTACGCCGGAAGCACGACCGGCAAAAGGGGAATAAAACATGAAACAGTACGATTATCTCATCGTTGGTGCCGGTTTGTTCGGTGCCGTGTTTGCCCACGAAGCCAAAAAGGCGGGCAAAAAGTGTCTGGTCATCGATAAGCGCGACCATATCGCGGGCAACATCTACACCGAGAATGTGGAGGGCATCAACGTGCACCGCTACGGTGCGCATATCTTCCACACCAACAATAAGGCTGTGTGGCAGTATGTGAACCAGTTTGCAGAGTTCAACCGCTACACCAACAGCCCGGTGGCCAACTACCACGGCCAGATCTACAACCTGCCCTTCAACATGAATACCTTCAACAAGATGTGGGGCGTTGTGACTCCTGCCGAAGCCAAGGCCAAGATCGAGGAGCAGAAGGCCGCTGCGGGCATTACCGACCCGCAGAACCTGGAAGAGCAGGCCATCAGCCTTGTGGGCACCGATATCTACGAAAAGCTCATCAAGGGCTACACCGGCAAGCAGTGGGGACGCCCCTGCACCGAGCTGCCCGCCTTTATCATCAAGCGCCTGCCGGTGCGCTTTACCTACGATGACAACTACTTTAACGCCCTGTATCAGGGCATCCCCAATGGCGGTTACACCGCTATGGTGGAAAAGATGCTGGCCGGTACCGAAGTGCACCTGAACGTGGATTATCTGGCCGACAAGGCTGCGCTGGACGCACTGGCTGAGAAGGTGGTCTACACCGGCCCGGTGGACGCCTACTTCGGCTACCGTCTGGGTGCGCTGCAGTACCGCAGCGTCCGCTTCGAGACCGAGGTACTGGACACCGACAACTATCAGGGCAACGCGGTGGTCAACTACACCGACGCCGAGACCCCTTATACCCGCATCATCGAGCACAAGCACTTCGAGTTCGGCACCCAGCCCAAGACCGTCATCAGCCGGGAGTACAGCGCCGAGTGGAAAAAAGGCGACGAGCCCTACTATCCTGTCAACGATGAGAAGAACGGCGCCCTGTATGCGCAGTATAAGGCACTGGCCGATGCCGAGCCGGGCGTGATCTTCGGCGGCCGTCTGGGCGAGTATAAGTACTACGATATGGACAAGGTCATTGAGGTAGCGCTGGACGTGGCCGCAAAGGAGCTGGCGTAAATGCCCCGCTTCCTCTTGCCCAAAAACGACAAATGCGCTATACTATTACCATAAGACTGCACCGGTTTTCCGGTGAGAAGTGAGGGATACTATCATGAAAGTGATTCTGAAGCAGGATATCAAGGGCATTGGCAAGAAGGACGAGATCCACGAGGTCTCCGACGGCTACGCCCGCAACTACCTGTTCCCGCGCAAGCTGGCCGCTGTGGCGGATGCCAGCGCTGTGAACATGGCCCGCGGCAAGGAGGCCGCAGCCGATTTCCACGAGGCTGAGAACGTGGCAGCCGCCAAGGCTCTGGCTGCCAAGATCGAGGGCAAGACTGTGACCATCAAGGCCAAGGGCGGCGCATCCGGCCGTCTGCACGGCAAGGTGACCGGCAAGGAAGTTGCCGAGGCACTGGCTGCGCTGGCAGGTGCACCCATCGACAAAAAGAAGATCGAGCTGGAGACCAAGGACATCAAGGATGCCGGCGTGTTCAACGGCAAGGTCCGTCTGTACGTTGGCGTCGTGGCTTCCTTCAAGATCCAGGTGGAAGTGGAACAGGCCTGATCTGTGTGCCGTTTGCGCCCCCTCACAGCAGGGGGCGCTTTTTGGCTTTACAGGATGCTTTGGATTTTGGATAAGGACAAACTACTATGCCGAACGAACGACGTTATTCCAATGAACTGAATCTGGAGAGCGTGGGCATCAATCTGCCCTACAATATGCAGGCAGAGCAGAGCGTGCTGGGCGCGGTGCTGCTCAAGCCCGACACCCTGACCGATCTTGTGGAGATCCTCAAGCCGGAAATGTTCTACACCCGGCAGAACGCCCAGATCTGGACCGAGATGCTGCGCCTGTTCACCAACGACCAGACCATCGATTTTGTCACCCTGCTGGATGCAGTGGTGTCCGATGGTGTGTTCCCCAGCGCAGACGAGGCCAAGATCTATCTGACCGGTCTGGCGGAAACGGTGCCCAGCATCTCCAATGTAAAGGCCTACGCCCAGATCGTGCAGGAAAAATATCTGGTGCGCCAGCTGATGGGCGTTGCCAAGGACATTTTGCAGGACGCCGGAGACGAGCCGGACGCCGACCTTCTGCTGGAAAACGCAGAGCAGCGCATCTACGAGATCCGCTCCGGCCGCGATTCCAGCGCCCTGACCCCGCTTTCGTCCAGCATGGTGGAAACGCTGACCAACCTGCAAAAGATCAGCGGCCCGGATGCGGATAAGTACAAGGGCATCCCCACCGGTTTCCGTCTGCTGGACACCGTGCTTACCGGCCTTGGCCGCGGCGATCTGGTCATTCTGGCAGCTCGTCCCGGTATGGGCAAAACCAGTTTTGCACTGAACATCGCCACCCGCGTGGCCATGCAGCAAAAGGTGCCGGTGGCCATCTTCAGTCTGGAAATGACCAAGGAGCAGCTGACCAACCGTATCCTCTCGTCGGAGGCCGGTATCGACAGTCAGGCCTTCCGTACCGGTGCGCTGCGCGCCGAGGACTGGGAGTATCTGGCGCTGGCAACTGAAAAACTGCACGATGCACCGATCTATATGGACGATACCTCCGGTATCACCATCACCGAGATGAAGGCCAAGATCCGCCGGGTGAATCAGGACCCTGCCCGCCCCAACGTGGGCCTGATCGTCATCGACTATCTGCAGCTGATGACAACCGGCCAGCGCAGCGAGAACCGTGTGCAGGAGATCAGCTCCATCACCCGAAACCTGAAGATCATGGCTAAGGAGCTGAACGTGCCCATCATCGCGCTGAGCCAGCTGTCCCGTGCAGTGGAAAAGCAGGGCAACAACTCCAGCCACCGCCCGCAGCTTTCGGACCTGCGCGACTCCGGTTCCATCGAGCAGGACGCAGACTGCGTTCTGTTCTTGTACCGCGACTCCTACTACGCCAGCCAGAACCCGGATGGCGCCGAGGTGGATGCCGATACCGCCGAGTGCATCGTGGCAAAGAACCGTCACGGCGAGACCAGCACCGTGCCGCTGGGCTGGGATGGTGCCCACACCCGCTTTATGGATGTGGACTTCAAACGCTGATGGATACCGCGATTCTTGCCCGGGTGGAGGATTTCTGCATCCGGGAGGGGCTTTTGCAGCCCGGCGCACCGCAGCATCTGGCGGCGGCAGTCTCCGGCGGCGCGGACAGCATGGCGCTGCTGCTTTTGCTGCGGCAATTGCGGCCGAGGTTCGGCTATACGCTTTCTGCCTGCCATGTGAACCACGGTCTGCGCGGGCAGAGCGCCGACCGGGACGAGGCCTTTGTGCGGGCGGAATGCGCCCGCCTGGGCGTGCCGCTGCGGGTGTTCCATGCGGCAGAGCTGGCAGTGCCCCCGGCACACGCCGGGGAGGACTGGGCGCGCCGTCTGCGTTACACGGCCTTTGCGCAGCTGCAAGGGCAGGGGATAGATGCCATCGCTACGGCCCATACTGCAAATGACCAAGCCGAAACGCTGCTGCTGCGGCTGGCGCGCGGCACCGGTCTGCACGGTGCAGGCGGCATCCGGCCAAGGCGCGGATGCTACCTGCGCCCGCTGCTCTGCCTGAGCCGCGCCGAGACCGAGGCCGTCTGCCGGGCAGCAGGACAGCCGTGGGTCACCGACGAGACCAACGACACCGACGCCTACGCCCGCAACCGTCTGCGCCACAGCGCCCTGCCTGCGCTGGAAAGCACCAACGCGGCGGCGGTGCAGAATCTGGCGCGGTTCTGTGAAAAGGCCGCGCGGGCAGATGTCTACTTTGCCGCTGAGGCTGCAAGGCTTCTGGCGGCGGCACGCCTGCCCGGCGCAGAACCGGCGTGGCAGCTGGCGCCCTTGCAGGCGGCAGACCCCCTGCTGCTGGAAACTGCGCTGCACAGTCTTGTGGCTCCGGTGCGGGATGCAGAGGAAAAATATGTGCAGCTGCTGTGCGCCGTGGTGCGGCAGGGCAGCGGTGCAGTACAGCTGACCGGACAGGTGCGTTTTTGCGCCGGAAACGGCTGCCTGCGGCAGGAAACGCTGCCGCAAGCGCTGCCCCGGCAGCTGGAGAGCGCACCGCAGCAAGTGCCCCTTTTGCCCGAAAAACAGCCGGAATTCCGGCTGCGCGGGGGCTGGAAGGGGAAAGCGGAGCTGTTAACAGCCGATTTTGAAGAAAAAATACAAGTCGTTCATAAAAAAGACTTAAAAAATCGGGCGGATTATGCTAGAATAACTACGTTGTACACTGGCCTTGTGCTGCGTGCCCGACAGCCGGGAGACCGCTTCCGGCCTGCGGGGCGGGGCTTGAGCAAACCGCTGCGAAAGTGGATGAACGAGGCCGGCGTCCCGAACGAACTGCGAGATACGCTGCCGCTGCTTGCCAGCGGAAGCGAAATTTTATGGGTGTGTGGAGAAGGCTTTGCCGATGGCCTTGCACCGGACACGGAAAGCAGATGGATCCTGCACTTGGATGCAGAGATCGAAACACAGGAGGAAAAAACAAATGAGTATGCACGATGATATCAAGACCGTTCTGGTCAGCGAAGAGCAGCTGAAGGCCAAGGTGGCAGAGCTGGGCGCTCAGATCAGCCGGGATTATGCCGGTAAAAATCTGGTGCTGGTGTCCATCCTCAAGGGCTCGGTGGTCTTTATGGCCGATCTGATGCGGGCTGTGAGCATCCCCTGCAATATCGACTTTATGGTGGTCTCCAGCTACGGCGGCAGCAACACCACCACCAGCGGTCTGGTCAAGATCATCAAAGATCTGGACGGTGATCTGTCTGGCAAGGATGTGCTGATCGTGGAGGACATTCTGGACACCGGCGTCACCCTGTCCAACCTTGTGCCCATGCTCAAGATGCGCAACCCGAACTCCGTTAAGATCTGCACCATCCTTGATAAGCCCAGCCGCCGCAAGGCCAACATCCAGCCTGATTACGAGGGCTTTCAGGTGCCTGACGAGTTCGTGGTGGGCTATGGTCTGGACTACGATGAAAAATACCGCAACCTGCCCTATGTCGGTGTGCTGAAGCCCGAGGTCTACACGAAGTAACGTGTCCATTATAAAAATCCAGAACTGGAGTTGATTTTTTTGCAACCGAAGAAACCCCGTTTCAATCCGCTGGTGATCGCCATTGTGCTGGCAGCCGTGCTGATGGTGTGGTCGGTGCTGGGCGGCACCGGCGGCAACGCCAACGGCTCCTCCATGGCTTATTCCACGGTGGTACACTATTTTGAGAGCAATCAGGTCACCAAATTCTCGCTGGATCTGAATACCGGCGTGATCACCATGACCCTGAAGGAGGGCGCACAGGAGCTGCCCAACGCTGCCGAGCAGAGCACCACCCAGTCCACGGGCGGACTGCTTTCCGGCCTGCTGTCCTCCTCTTCCGCTGCCCCCACCGGGGTGAAGAAGAACGAGGACGGCACCGAGACGGTCAGCTATAAGCTGCCCTACGCCCGGATGTTCGTGGACCATGTGTCGGACTACATCGCCCAGTACGATGCAGCCAACCCCGATGCGCCCATGGTGTACGACTATGTGCCCGCCAAGGAGACCATCCCTTGGATGGAGATCCTGTTCTATCTGGCTATGTTGGGCTGCACCGGCTTTTTGCTGTTCTCCATGATGCGTGGCGGCGCCGGTGGCGGCGGCATCATGAACGTGGGCAAGGCCAAGGTAAAGGACGAGCACGAGAACAAAAAGACTGCCACCTTTGCCGATGTGGCCGGTGAGGACGAGGAAAAGGAGGAGCTCAAGGAAGTTGTGGAGTTCCTCAAGAGCCCCGACAAGTTCAATACGCTGGGTGCCCGCATCCCGCATGGTGTGCTGTTGGTGGGCCCTCCGGGTACCGGTAAGACCTTGCTGGCGCGTGCCTGTGCAGGCGAGGCGGGGGTGCCCTTCTACTCCATCTCCGGCTCTGACTTTGTGGAGATGTATGTCGGCGTGGGCGCATCCCGCGTGCGTGACCTGTTCGATAAGGCCAAAAAGACCATGCCCTGCATCATTTTCATCGACGAGATCGATGCTGTGGGTCGTCAGCGCGGCGCAGGTCTGGGCGGCGGTCACGATGAGCGCGAGCAGACCTTGAACCAGCTGCTGGTGGAGATGGACGGCTTTGAGGCCAACGACGGCATCATCGTCATGGCGGCCACCAACCGTGCCGACATTCTGGATAAGGCGCTGCTGCGTCCCGGCCGTTTTGACCGTCAGGTCTATGTGGGTCTGCCGGATGTCAAGGGACGCGAGGAGATCCTGAAGGTTCATACCCGCAACAAGCCCCTTGCACCGGACGTCTCCCTGAAGGTTATTGCCCAGCGCACCGCCGGTTTTGCCGGTGCAGACCTTGAGAACCTTGTCAACGAGGCCGCGCTGCTGGCAGCCCGCCGCAACCGCAAGGCCATTACCATGGAGGATATCGAGGAAGCCTCCATGAAGGTGATGGCTGGCCCCGAGAAGAAGAGCCGCGTGGTCACCCCGGAGGAGAAAAAACTCACCGCCTACCACGAGGCCGGTCACGCAGTGGCAGGCTTCTACTGCAAGCATCATCCCCGCGTGCACGAGATCACCATCATCCCGCGCGGTCAGGCCGGCGGCTACACCATGTATCTGCCCGAGAAGGATCGCAGCTATGTGACCAAGGGTGAAATGTTTGAGGACATCGTGTCCAGCTTGGGCGGCCGCGTGGCCGAGCAGCTGATCTTGGAGGACATCTCCACCGGTGCTTCCAACGACCTGCAGCAGGCCACCAATATCGCCCGCCAGATGATCACCCGCTACGGCTTCTCCGAGCGTCTGGGCCCCGTGGTTTACGGCACCTCGCAGGAGGAGACCTTCCTTGGCCGCGACTTTGGTCAGGGCAAGGGTTACAGCGAGACCACCGCTGCCGAGATTGACAGCGAGACCCGCGATATCATTGACGAGGCCTACGAGACCTGCCGCCGCACCCTGACCGAGCACATCGACCAGCTCCATGCGCTGGCCAAGGCTCTGATGGAGCGCGAAAAGCTCAACGAGGAGCAGTTCAACACCATTATGGCCGGCGGCACCCTGCCTCCCTGCGAGGATGCAAAGCCCGAGCAGGCACAGCCCGACCAGACCATGCAGCCCGCCCCGGTGCAGCCTGCAGAGCCTGCGGAGACTGCCGAGCGTGCAGAACCCGCCGAGCAGGCCGAGCCTGCCCAGCCGGAAATGCCGCAGCCGGATGCACCGGAGCAGCAGGACTAAGCTTTTTTTAGGAAAGGAGCGAGCATCGTGGAGGAAAATTTTAACCCGGTCGCACAGACCCGCGCAAACTACTATACCCCCGGCAGTCCGGTGCAGTTTGTCTGCGTGGAGCTGCTCAAGGGAGACGTCAGCGGCGAGCACGCTGTCTGCCTGACCTTTAAGAATATTTCCCGCGTGACCCTGACCGCACTGGAGATCCACTTCAAGTGCAAGGGCGTGGATGGCGTGATCCTGTGCGAGGATAAGTTCGAGTACCGGGATCTGCAGGTAAAACCCGGCGAGCTGTTTGGGCAGGATGATGCCGTGTTCATCACGGCCAAGGCCATCACCAGCGTGGATGTTACCCTGTGCAATGTGTACAACGGCAAGCGCGTGGTGCATTTGGACGGAATCAAGCGTGTGCGTCTGCCCGCACCCCGCCGTCTGGCTCCGGAGCTGCAAAAGGCGCTGGAGGCCCGCATGAACCGCACCGGGCTCAAGTATCAGCCGCAGGTGTTCGAGAACGGCTGGTACTGCGCCTGTGGCGCCTTCCACCCCACCGAGGAGGACACGGTTTACTGCTCGGAGTGCGGCTGCGACCGTATCCTGTTGCAGAACGCGCTGAACACTCTGCTGCAGCCCGCTGCCCCGGCAGACGAGATGGAAATGCCCCTTAACGCCCCGGCTGCTCCCGCAGCGCCCGCTGCGGTGGAGGAGCCTACCCGCATCGTGGGCGCAGCCCCTGCTGCTCCGGCGGCTCCCGTAGAAGAGCCCACCCGGGTCGTGGGAGCACCGGTCTACGAGCCAAAGGCTGACCCCATCCAGCCTGTCTCGGAGCCTACCCGGGTGCTGGATGCCTCTGTCCGCGCACCGCATTCCGGCGCTGCTGCGGCAGACGAGGGTACCCGCGTGATCCCCACCCGCCGTCCGGCTCCGGTGCGTCAGCCCGCGCCTGTGGAGGAGGACGAAGAGTACGAGGATAACCGGGACAGCGTGGCAGAAGCGCTGATCCGCTGGGTGCCGCCTATTACGGCCATCCTGTGTGCAGCCATCGCGCTGTGCGGCTTTGTGTACTACCAGTTCGTGCTGTAAAATAAGAGATCATCCCGGCGGAGGGGGCAGCGTGCCTTCTCCGCCTTTTGTGTGCACTGCACAGAAAGAGGAAATACCATGCCGGAACAAGCCTTACAGGTGGCTTTTGAGATCAAGACCGCCTGCGATGAGATCAGCCGCCGCCTGCTGCGCTGGCACTGGGAGCGCAAGCCCGGGGCGCACAGTCTGGATGCACTGCTGGAGCATATTGCTGCCCGCAAGCAGGAAAGCCCGGATTATTATGACCGTATGCCGGATCTTACCGGCAAGACCAGCTGGCAGCAGCTGGACACTACCCTTTGTATGCGGGTGCTGCTGGACCCGGAGAACGATGCCGCCCGCCCGCTGGACCTGCTGGGCAACACGGCGCACCCCTCTGCCGCCCGCCATGCCTGCAACGCCATCCGCACCGCCCGCAACGAAGCTGCTCACGCGGCAGTTGCAGCGGACGGCGCACAGGCAGCCCTGCTGTTCAACGAAGCCATTGAGGCGCTGGAGGAGGGCTACGCCGGTACTGCCTTTAAGGAAAACGAACTGGCGCAGTATTACCGCGAGGCAGAGGACTACCTGAACCGGTGCAGCGAGGGCAAACCTCTTAAAGCGCGCCAGAGCAGCCCGCAGAACACACAGCAGGGGAAAGCTGCTGCCCGCAGCAAGCCCCGCAGTGCACAGCAGACCCGCAGCACCAAAAACACTGCCGCCCGCAGCCGCAGCACCGGTACAAAGCAGAGCCGCAGCACAGCCTCCCGCAGCAAAAAGCAGCAGACCGGCGGCGAGAGCAGGGTGGCACTTGGCATTATTCTGGCAGCGCTGGTGCTGGGACTTATCGCACGCGCCATCAGCATGGGACTTGTATAAGCGCTACGGTTTTCGCAATTCTGGCGGTAAATCAGAAAGCAAGATTGTTTGGATTGTGTAAAATCACCAAAAAAGCAGCGGGCAGCCCCACAGAAAAACGGTCATTGCACCTCTTGCGGGAAATATGAAACGGATTTATAATAAGCATGAAAACGTTTACACATTACCACCGGAGAGGGAACGGAGAAAAGAACCTCATGACCATCAGTGATATTGCAAAGATGGCAGGCGTTTCCAGCGCTGCGGTCAGCCGCTATTTGAACGGCGGCCCCCTCAGCGAGCAGAAGCGCGCCGTGATACAAGCCGTAGTGGAAAAGACCGGCTACAGCCCGGATACTGCGGCGCAGACCCTGCGCACCGGCAAGGTGCGTCAGGTGGGGGTCATTGTGCCCAGCATCAGCTCCCAGTCGGTGGGGCAGATCACCAGCGGCATTGCAGCCGAGCTGGGGGCCAGCCGCTACCTGATGCTGCTGGCAGACACCGAGCTGGACGGGCAGATGGAGCTGGAATATCTTACAGCGCTGCAGCGCAACCATGTGGCCGGTATCATCCTGCTGGGCTATGATTCCAGCCCGCAGCTGTGCAAGGCGCTGAAGGACTGCCGTGTGCCTGTGGTGGTAACGGGGCAGCGTTTTGCAGACCTGCCCTGCGTTTATAACGACGACCGCTCTGCTGCCCGCGACCTGACCCGGAAGATGCTGGAGCATGGCCGCAAAAATATCGTGTACATCGGCGGCAGCGAGCAGGACGCCGCCACCGGCATAGCCCGCCGTCAGGGTGTGCAGGATGCACTGCGGGAG
This sequence comes from Faecalibacterium sp. IP-1-18, assembly GCF_023347355.1. Taxonomy (NCBI): domain Bacteria; kingdom Bacillati; phylum Bacillota; class Clostridia; order Eubacteriales; family Oscillospiraceae; genus Faecalibacterium; species Faecalibacterium sp. IP-1-18. The sequence continues at coordinate 1,802,993 of NZ_CP094472.1, read as the reverse complement.
GCCGGACTGAACGCAGATGGTCTGCCCCGCGCTTACTGCGCCGCCTTTTCCATGGAAGAAGGGCACCGCTGCATGGAAGAGCTGCTGGCACGCTGCCCGCAGTTGGACGGTGTGGTCTGCGTGACAGACACCGTGGCCTTTGGCGCTTTGCAGGTGCTGCGCGCTGCCGGGCGCAAAGTAGGGCAGGATGTCGGCCTTGCAGGCATCGGAGACAACTGGGCAGGCAAGGTGGTGGAACCCGGCCTGACCACCATCCGCTTTTATCAGCGGCAGGTCGGGCAGGAGGCTGCCCGGATGCTGCTGCAAAGCTTAGAGCATACCGGGCCGGACGCTGCACCGGTACGCCAGACCACGCTGGGCTATACGCTGGTAGAGCGAGGCTCACTGTAAAAAAAGAGGAACGAATGAAACAAAAACTGATTTTTTTAGACATTGATGGCACTCTGCTGCCCCCGGGCGAGATGCTGATCCCCCAAAGCACGGTGGAAGCGCTGCACAAAGCACATGCCAATGGCCACAAGCTGTTTCTGTGCACCGGGCGCAACCTGCGCATGACCCAGCCGCTGCTGGACTATGGCTTTGACGGCGCGGTATGCAGCGCCGGCGGTTATGTGTTCTGCGGGGATAAGGTGCTGGTAGACCTGCCTATGGAGCCGCAGCTGGCACAGGGCGTGCGCAGCGCCATGGAGCGCCACGGCGTGGAGTGCACGCTGGAAGCGCGGGATGCCACCTACGGCAGCCTGAAGATGATCGAGCGCTGGAGCTTCACCCACCGGGATGCAGGCCCCCTGAACAGCGAAGCCGCCCGCTGGCGCAAGGCCATGGAGGACGGCATGACCATGAGCCCGCTGGCCGAGTACAAGGGCGAGCCGCTGTATAAGATCGTATATATCGCAGAGCGCAGCGAGGACTTGAACGATGCCAAGCGCCTGTACGAGGACAGATTCGTGTTCTGCGAGAGCAAGCTGGACGGTCTGAACGGCGGCTATGTGAACGGCGAGCTCATCAACCGCAAGTTTGATAAGGGGCGCGGCATCAAGGCCGTATGTGACTATCTCGGCGTGCCCCTGCAGAACAGCATCGGCTTTGGCGACAGCGACAACGACCTGCAGATGACCGATGTGGTCGGCATCAGTGTCTGTATGGCCGACGGCTCTGCAAGCTTGAAGCAGCGCTGCGACCGCATTGCCCCCTCGGTGTACGAGGACGGCATTTCTAAGGAATTTGCAGCCTTGGGGCTGATTTGAGATTTCTTTTAGTAAAAACAGGGCAGGGGAACATCCGCAGACGTTCCCCTGCCCTAAAATTATAAATAATACTTTCGCATCATTTTGTAACAAAAAAGCGCTGCACGGTATTTTGTGCGGCGCTCTCTTTATATTGACAGATCAGTAGTGCAGATCCTCTGCGGTCAGCGCTTCCAGCACGGGCAGCATGGCAGCGGCTTCAGCCTTGGCGGCAGGCAGATCCATATCGCGGTAGTTGCCGCACTCCACCTCGCTGGCACCGGGCACGGCACCCTCAAAATCGGCCATAAAGCGGTAGGCATCCACCGTCAGCTGCAGCGCCTGTGCCGGGGTCAGCCCTCGGGTGAGCAGGTAAAAGCCGGTGCGACAGCCCATGGGGCCAACATAGATCACCCCATTCTTCACGGCGCTGTTGCGCGCGTAGGTGGCAAACAGATGCTCCAGCGTGTGGGCGGCAGCAGTGGTCAGGTAATCGCCCTGATTGGGCTTTTTCATGCGGATGTCCCAGGTGAGCACATCGCCGTCCTGACGGCTCAGATACATCCCGCGCTCCAGCCGTGTGTGATCCACGCAAAAGCTTGCGATACGTTCCATACTACGGTTCTCCTTTATCAGCCCTGCAGGCGCTGCACACTGCCGTGTGCGCAGTCCACAGCCACCATCAGGCCATCGCGGATGTGGCTGGTAGCACCGGCGGCACCAACAACGGTGGGCTTCAGCAGTGCCTTGCCGGCAATGGCGGCGTGGCTGTTCAGGCCGGGCTCCTCTACCACCAGAGCGGCAGCGTCGCGCACAAAGCTCAGCATCTCATTGCTGGTGGAAGGAACTACCAGCACCATGCCGGGCTTGAACTTGGCGCGCACCTCGTCCATGGTGCGGCAGACGCAGGCCTTGCCGCTGGCAACATCGTTGTTCTCAGGGCCGACACCCACGCCGGTAGCCAGACAGTTGCCCACCATGTGGATCTTGATCATGTTGGTGGTGCCGGAAACGCCCACGGGCACGCCTGCGGTCACAACAGCCAGCTCGCCGTTGTGCAGGTAGCCGTTCTCCTTGGCCAGAGCGGTGGACATCTCGATCAGCTCATCGGTGCTGTGTGCCAGAGACATCATCAGCGGGGTGATGCCCCAACTCAGGGACAGCTGACGCTGCACCTGCTCGCGCATGACGCAGGCAATGATGGGCTGCTGCGGGCGGTACTTGCTCAGCAGGCGGGCAGTGGTGCCGGACTCAGACACGGTCACGATGGCGGCGGCGTTCACATCCCGTGCGGTCAGGCAGGCGGCATGGGCGGTAGCGTCAGAGACGCTGATCTTGCCGGGGTTGGAATCCATCATGCGGCCGCGCAGATGGAAACCCTCCTGCTCAGTGCGCTCGGCAATGGCGGACATGGTCTTGAGCGCCTCCACAGGGTAGGCACCGGCAGCGGTCTCACCGGACAGCATAATGGCAGAGGTGCCGTCGTAGATGGCGTTTGCCACGTCCGAGATCTCGGCGCGGGTGGGGCGGGGGTTCACGATCATGCTGTCCAGCATCTGGGTAGCGGTGACGATGGGCTTGCCGAAGGAGAAGGAGCGGTCGATGATGGTCTTCTGGATGCCGGGCAGTTCGGTGAAGTCGATCTCCACGCCCAGATCGCCACGGGCCACCATCACGGCATCGGCAGCAGCCAGAATGCTGTCAATGTTGTTCACGCCCTCGCGGTTCTCGATCTTTGCAATGATGCGGATGTTGGAATCGTACTGGTTCAGCAGGTTGCGGATATCGTACACGTCCTGTGCGGTGCGCACAAAGGAAGCGGCGATGAAATCATAGCCCTGCTGGATGCCGAAGATGATATCGTCCTTATCGCGCTGGCTCATATACGGCATGGACAGGTGTACGCCGGGCACGTTGACGCCCTTCTTGTTCTTGATCTTGCCGTTGTTCAGCACGGTGCAGACGATGTCGGTGTCGTTCACGGTCTGGATCTGCAGCTTGATCAGGCCGTCGTCCAGCATGATGGTGCCGTTCGGCTCCACGTCCATGGGCAGATCCTTATAGGTGATGGAGCAGATCTCGTTGGTGCCCTCCACATCGCGGGTGGTCAGGGTAAAGGTCTGGCCTGCAACCAGATTCTCAACGCCGTTCTTGAAGTCCTTCAGGCGGATCTCGGGGCCCTTGGTGTCCAGCAGTGCGGCCACGGGCTTGCCCAGCTCCTCGCGCAGAGCCTTCAGCTTTTCAAGGCGTCCCAGATGCTCCTCGTGGGAACCGTGGGAAAAATTGAAACGAGCTACGTTCATGCCGTTGGCGATCAGCTCGCGCAGAACGCCTTCCTTATCGGTGGAAGGGCCAAGGGTGCAAATAATTTTCGTCTTTCTCATGCAATATACCTCCGTCAACTCTCTCTTACCTATATCCGGCACAGCATCCCTGCAGGCTGCTGTGTATGACCAATGGGAGTAAAAGCTCCCGGTACAGCGGGTCGGTTTATATGGCAGAGCGGGAAAACCCAAAACTCTACCACCTATTATTATAATCATTCCGGCGCAAGAGAGCAAGAGGAATTTTTGCTTGAATACAAGTTTTTGCATCTGTTGATGCCCAAAGGAAAGATTGCAAAACTTTTAACGATGCGCCGCAGCTTTCTGCGTGCTGTCTGACAGGGGAAAACTGCTGCAAAACGTGAAAACTGATAAGAACATACAAGACTGCTTCCTCTTGCATCGGAGGGGGTTTTTGCTTATAATAGGGGTAATAAAGTAGTACTGTTCCGGGGAACGCCCGGAGAATGGAGTGACCATTATGGAAAAACGCGTTTTTCTGATCGTGCTGGACAGCTTTGGCATCGGCGCAGAGCCGGACGCCGCTGCCTTTGGCGATGCAGGCACCAACACCCTGGGTGCCATTGCGAACCACCCCAATTTCAATTGCCCCAACCTGCGCAAGCTGGGCTTGTTCAACATTGACGGCGTGACCGCAGGGGAAAAGACGGATGCCCCGGCGGCTGCCTTTGCCCGCCTGCAGGAGCAGAGCATGGGCAAGGATACCACCATCGGCCACTGGGAAATCGCCGGTGTGGTCAGCCCGGAGCCGCTGCCCACCTTCCCCGAGGGCTTCCCGGAGGAGCTGATCCGGGAGTATGAGCAAAAGACCGGCCACAAGGTACTGTGCAACAAGCCCTATTCCGGCACGCAGGTGCTGAAGGACTACGGCGAGCAGGCCATGCGGGAAAACGCCCTCATCGTCTATACCAGCGCCGACAGCGTTTTTCAGGTGGCCGCCAACGAGGAGCTTGTGCCGGTGCAGGAACTGTACCGCTACTGCGAGATCGCCCGGGAAATGCTCAAGGGCAAGTACGGCGTAGGTCGTGTGATCGCCCGCCCCTTCCTGGGCAACAGCGCGGATACCTTCTACCGCACCACCAACCGCCACGACCTGAGCCTGAAGCCGCCCCGCGCCACCATGCTGGATCTGCTGAAGGATGCCGGTAAGGACGTGATCGCCGTGGGCAAGATCTACGATATCTTTGACGGCGAGGGCGTGACCGAAAAGATCAAGACCACCGGTAACACCAACGGCATCGCCTTTACCAAGGCTCTGCAGACCCGGGATTTTGAAGGCCTTGCCTTCGTGAATCTGGTAGACTTTGATATGCTCTACGGCCACCGCCGCGATGTGGCAGGCTACGCTGCCGCCGCTACGGAGTTCGACCGTTTTCTGGCCGATTTCCTGCCGGGGATGCGGGAGGGCGACCTGCTCATGATCACTGCCGACCACGGCTGTGATCCCTCCTACACCAAGACCACCGACCATACCCGCGAGTATGTGCCGTATCTGGTCTGCGGCAAGGGTGTGAAGGCGGGGACGGATCTGGGCACCAAGCTGTGCTTCGGCACCATCGCCCAGACCATCTGCGAATATCTGGAAGTGGACGCTTCCACGCTGGACGGCAAGAGCGTATGGCAGGAGATCCGGGCATAAAACGCCCCAAAAACAATAAGAACAGGAGCGTGAAACGATGCGTATTTATGATCTGATCGCAAAAAAGCGGGATGGCGGCACCCACACCCGGGAGGAGCTGGAAGCTATTGTCAACGGCTTTGTCAGCGGGGAAGTGGCTGACTACCAGATGGCCGCATGGATGATGGCGGTGTATCTGCGCGGCATGACCAATGAGGAGACCGCTGAGCTGACCGATGTGATGGCGCACAGCGGTGTGATGGTAGACCTTTCGCCCATTCCGGGCATCAAAGTGGACAAGCACTCTACCGGCGGTGTGGGCGATAAGACCACGCTGGTCATTGCACCCATCGTGGCGGCCTGCGGGGTGAAGATCGCTAAAATGAGCGGCCGGGGTCTCGGCCACACCGGCGGTACCATCGACAAGATGGAGAGCGTGCCCGGCACAAAGACCGCCCTCTCGCAGGAGGAGTTTTTTGCACAGGTGAACCAGATCGGTCTGTCGGTCATCGGCCAGAGCGAGGGTATCGCTGTGGCGGATAAAAAGATGTACGCTCTGCGGGACGTTACAGCTACCGTCAGCTGCATCCCGCTGATTGCGTCCAGCATCATGTCCAAAAAGCTGGCCTCCGGTTCGGACGCCATCCTGCTGGACGTCACCACCGGCACCGGTGCTTTTATGAAAACTGTTGACCAGAGCATTGAGCTGGCACAGCTGATGGTCGCCATTGGCACCCACCATGGCCGCCGGGTAGCTGCCATGATCACCGATATGGACACCCCGCTGGGGCACAACATCGGCAACAGTCTGGAAGTGATGGAGAGCATGGACGTGCTCAAAGGCCACGGCCCGGCAGACCTGACCGAGGTGTGCCTGCAATTGGCGGCCAACATGCTGGTACTGGCAGGCAAGGGCGATGCCGCCCACTGCCGCGCTATGGCCGAGGCTGTCATTGCGGACGGCTCTGCCTTTGCCAAGTGCAAGGAAATGTTTGCCGCGCAGGGCGGCGACATCCGGGTGCTGGATGATTACAGCCTGTTTGCACAGCCCGCCGCCAGCTACGAACTGCTGGCCGAGCAGGACGGCTACATTGTGGCCAACGATGCGGAAAAGATCGGTTCTGCCAGCGTGCTGCTGGGCGCAGGCCGCCAGAAAAAGGGCGACCCGCTGGACTTTGCCGCCGGTATCACCCTGCACAAAAAGCGCGGTGACTACGTCCATAAGGGCGAAAGCCTTGCCACCTTCTACGGCGTTGCGGACAAGTTTGAAGCTGCCGCAGCCGAGTACCGCAGCGGCCTTGTGTACGGCGCTGAAAAGCCGGAGGAAGCCCCGCTGGTGTACGCCCTTGTCACCAAAGACGGCGTAGAGCGGTACTGAGACCGGACAGCAAGGGAGAACCCTGTTTTCCGCGAAAATGCAAGGTCGGGCAGCCCGCAGGCTGACCGACCTTGCTCTTATAACAATTTTTTTTCCGCTGAGGATGCCCAGAGCGTACGCGGTGGGCATTCTAAATCGTTTCGTCCCAAGGGGACTGCTGCACAAAGCTGTGCGGCAGTCCCTTTTTGCGCTTTCACGCTGAGAACAGGCCATCTTGCACAAAAGAACTGTCGCTTTTTAAGCAATTCGCTGTATTTGCGGGACAAACGGTAGAACTTTGCATCGGGATATGGTATACTACACTGTACTTGTATGCCCCGGAAAAAGGGGCTGCCAAAGGAGAAAGGACTTGTTATGAAGATCATTCTGGTGGGCGGCGGCAAGGTCGGCACGGCTCTGGCGCGCCAGCTCAGCGAGGAAGGCCACAACGTGACTGTGGTGGACACCAACAAAGCGCGCGTGGAGCACCTGACCGAAAGCTACGACGTGCTGGGCATTGTAGGCAATGGCTCGTCCATCACCACCCTGTCTGAGGCGGGCATTGAGGATGCGGACGTGTTCATTGCGGTCACCGGCTCGGACGAACTGAACCTGCTTTGCTGCATGTTTGCCAAAAAGGCGGGCCACTGCCACGGCATTGCCCGCGTGCGCAACCCATCCTACAGCCACGAGCTGGACTTTATCAAAAAGCAGATCGGCATTTCCGCCATCATCAACCCGGAAATGGCAGCGGCAAAGGAGATCTCTCATCTGCTGCGTTTCCCCGGTGCCAGCAAGATCGATACCTTTGCGGACGGCCGTGTGCGGCTGATCAAGTTTGCGCTGCCCGATGCGCTGAACGGCGTGGCCATCCGCGAGATCCCTACCCGGCTCAAGAGCGATATTCTGGTGTGCGCGGTGGAGCGTGAGGGCGGGGTCATCATCCCCAACGGTAACTTTATGCTGCAAAAGGGCGATCAGGTCACCTTCCTTGCTACGCAGGAAAAAGCTCACGCCTTCTTCCAGCAGCTGCATCTGCCGGTGCAGCCGGTACGCAACGCCCTCATCGTGGGCGGCGGTGCCATTGCCTACTACCTCAGTCAGGAACTGCTGGAAAACCACGTGCGGGTGCGTATCGTGGAGCGGGACGCTGCCCGCTGCGTAGAACTGGCCGAGCAGCTGCCCGGCGCACAGATCCTGAACGAGGACGGCTCCAACCGCGAGTTTCTGCTTTCCGAGGGTCTGGAATCCACCGAGGCTTTCGTGGCACTGACCAACATCGACGAGGAGAATGTGCTGCTGACCCTGTTTGCCAAAAAGCACTCCAACGGCAAGCTGGTGACCAAGGTCAACCGTCTGGAATTTGACGATATTCTGGCCGGGCTGGATCTGGGCAGCGTGGTCTACCCCAAGTACATGACCTGTGACTACATCGTGCAGTACGTCCGCGCCCTGCAAAACGAGGCAGGCAACAACATCAAGACTCTGTACCGCATACTGGATGACCGCGTGGAGGCACTGGAGTTTACAGTGCACGAGGAGAGCGCCGCTACCGGTGTGCCCCTGAGCCAGCTGCACCTGAAAAAGAACCTGCTGCTGTGCTGCATTACCCGCGGCAGCAAGATTTTGATCCCCCGCGGCGGCGACCAGATCCAGGTGGGCGATAACGTCATCGTGGTCACGCTGGAGCATGGTCTGCACGATCTGCGCGATATCGTGGAGCACTGACGGAGGCGGACTATGAATTATGCGATCGTTTTCCGTCTGCTGGGCTATGTGCTGATGATCGAGGGCGCACTGCTGTTGCTGCCCGCCGCCGCCAGCTTAGTGTATGGCGAGTGGATGGTGCTGGGCGTGTTTCTGCTCACAGCTGCCGTCAGCGCCGGCATCGGCTACGCCCTGCACACCATCAAACCCCGCAGTAAGGTGTTCTACATGCGCGAGGGCTTTGCGGCTACCTCGCTGTGCTGGGTGTTCATCTCGGTGATTGGCGCGGTGCCCTTTGTGCTCACCGGCTGCATCCCGAACCCTGTGGATGCTCTGTTTGAGACAGTCTCCGGCTTTACCACCACCGGTGCCAGCATCCTGCCCGCCGTGGAGGGGCTGCCCAACGGTATTCTGTTCTGGCGCAGCTTCACCCACTGGATCGGCGGCATGGGTGTTCTGGTGTTTCTGCTCTCGCTGCTGCCGCTGACCGGCGGCTCCCACGTCAACCTGATGAAGGCGGAAAGCCCCGGCCCGCAGGTGGATAAGCTGGTGCCTAAGGTACAGTCCACCGCTAAGATCCTGTACGGCATCTACTTTGCCCTTACCATGCTGGAGCTGGTGTTCCTGCTGATTGGCAGAATGCCCCTGTTCGAAGCCATGCTCACCGCCTTTGGTACGGCGGGCACCGGCGGCTTCGGCTTCCGCAACGACAGCTTTGCCAGCTTTTCGCCCTACATCCAGTGGGTCGTGACCATCTTCATGATCCTGTTCGGCGTCAACTTCAACGCCTACTTCCTGCTGCTCATGCGCAAGTTCCGCCGCGCTGCTGCCAGCGAGGAGGTGCGGGGCTACTTTGTGGTCATCGCAGTGGCAGTGGGTATCATCACTGCCAATATTTATAGTATGTACAACAGCTTTGGCGAGGCGTTGCGGCAGGCCGCTTTTCAGGTGGGCTCCATCATCACCACCACCGGCTTTTCCAGCTGCGATTTTGACCTGTGGCCGACCCTCTCTAAAGAGATTCTGGTCATGCTCATGTTCATTGGCGCCTGCGCGGGCAGCACCGGCGGCGGCATCAAGGTGAGCCGTTTCCTCATTCTGGGTAAGACCCTGGCCAAGGAGCTCAAAACCGCCCTGCACCCGCAGGTGGTAGCGCCCGCCCGCATGGACGGCAAACTCATCAACCACGAGACCATCCGCACCACCAACGTGTTCATTGCGGCCTATATCTTTATTTTTGCGGCCTCCTTCTTCCTCATCAGCCTGAACGGCTTTGATATGGTGACAAACTTTACCGCCGTGGCTGCTACCCTGAACAACATCGGCCCGGGCTTGGAAATGGCAGGCCCAATGCAGAACTTCGGCTGCTTTGCAGACCCCGCAAAGCTGGTGCTCATCTTCGATATGCTGGCCGGCCGTTTGGAGATCTTCCCCATGCTGGTGCTGTTTATGCCGGATACATGGCGGCGGTTCTAAGCCTTTTTGGGTACGGGACAAGCATAAAAATAGTATTTCGGAACACCGGAGTCTCTATGGACGCTCCGGTGTTCTTTTTTGTGAAAGAAGCTGCAAAGGCAGGTGGCAACGGTTAGAAATTCCTTGCGTTCAGCGCCGCATTGCAGTATGATTATAATATCAATTATCTGACCCTTACCCCTGAGCAGGCAGAACCTTTTTTACAAACGAAATCGTTCTGCATGATAAAGAAGAGAGCAAAAACAATAAAACATACAGGAGGAAATTATTATGGGTTTGATCAAAGCAGGTATGGGCGCACTGGGCGGAACTCTTGCAGATCAGTGGAAAGAATTTTTCTATTGCGATGCGCTGGATAAGGATGTGCTGATGGTCAAGGGCCAGAAGCGCACCTCCCGCCGCAGCTCCAACAACGGCGAGGACAACATCATCACCAACGGCAGCGGCATTGCTGTGGCAGACGGACAGTGCATGCTCATCGTGGAGCAGGGCAAGGTGGTGGAGGTGTGCGCCGAACCGGGCGAGTATACCTTCAATTCCTCCACCGAGCCCAGCGTGTTCACCGGCAACTTCGGCGACAGTCTGGCAGCCACTTTCCAAACCGTAGCCAAGCGCTTTACCTACGGCGGCGACACCGGCAAGGATCAGCGGGTGTACTACATCAACACCAAGGAGCTGGGCGAGATCCTGTACGGCACCGCAACGCCCATCCCCTTCCGCGTAGTGGTCAGCGAGGAGCGAGGCTACAAGCTCTCGGTGAACATCCGCTGCAACGGCAGCTTTACTTACCGCATCTGCGACCCGCTGCTGTTCTACACCAACGTGTGCAGCAACGTCTCCACCCAGTACGATGCCTCGGAGCTGGCTCCTCGCCTGAAGAGCGAGCTGATGAACGCTTTGCAGCCTGCGCTGGCCACCCTTTCTGCCAACAAGGTGCAGTATTACGAGATCCCCGCCCACACGCTGGAGATCTCGGACGCCCTGAACGAGCAGCTGTCCAATATCTGGCGCAAGAAGCGCGGCATCGAGGTGTTCTCCTTCAACATCAACTCCCTGTCCATCCCGGAGGAGCAGCAGAAGAAGATCACCGAGTGGGAAGAAAACGCCATGACCACCGACCCCACCACCGCCGCAGCCCGTCTGGTGGGCGGTCAGATCGATGCCATGAAGACTGCTGCTGGGAACACCGCCGGTGCTATGACCGGCTTTATGGGCATGGGCATGGCAACTGGTGCAAACGGCATGAACGCCCAGAGCCTGTTCGCCATGGGGCAGCAGCCCGCAGCACCCCAGCAGCAGACTTCTGCCGCCGACAGCTGGAAGTGCAGCTGCGGCGCTACCGTTACCGGCAAGTTCTGCCCGGAATGCGGCAGCAAAAAGCCGGAGCCGAAGCCCGCTGCTGACAGCTGGACTTGCAGCTGCGGTGCCACCGTCACCGGCAAATTCTGCCCGGAGTGCGGCAAGCCCCGCCCGGCGGCAGCAGAGGGTTGGACTTGCAGCTGCGGCGCGGTGAACAAGGGCAAGTTCTGCTCCGAGTGCGGCAAACCCAAGCCCACCGGTACGCCCAAGTATAAGTGCGACAAGTGCGGCTGGGAACCGGCAGATCCTGCACACCCGCCCAAGTTCTGCCCGGAGTGCGGCGACCCCTTTGACGACAACGACCGCAGCTAAGCCCGGCGCATAATGACCGATCACACTGCGGGGCAGGGGAAAAGCCCCTGCCCCGCAGATTATAATAGGAGGAAACGCTATGGCAGGAATGCTGGAATATAAGTGCCCCTGCTGCGATGGTGCGATCCGGTTCGACAGCACCACCCAGAAGATGAAATGCCCTTACTGCGACACCGAGTTTGAGGTGGACGCACTGAAGGGCTACGATGAGGACCTGAAAGACCAAAAGCCCAGCGAGATGAACTGGGCCACCCCCGGCGGCAGCTGGGCAGAGGGCGAGACCGCCGGTCTGCATACTTATGTCTGCAAGAGCTGCGGCGGCGAGATCGTGGGCGACGACACCATGGCAGCCTCGGCCTGCCCCTTCTGCGGCAACCCCATCGTTCTGACCGGACAGTTTGCCGGAGACCTACGCCCCGACCTCATCATCCCCTTCAAGCTGGATAAAAAAGCGGCGAAGGAAAAGCTGCAGGAGCACCTCAAAGGCAAGACCCTGCTGCCCAAGGTGTTCCGCAGCCAGAACCACATCGACGAGATCAAGGGCGTGTATGTGCCCTTCTGGCTGTACGACAGCGACGCCGATGCCCAGCTGCGCTTTACCGCTACCCGCACCCGCTTTTGGTCGGATGACGACTACGATTATACCGAGACCAGCTACTACTCCGTGCGCCGGGACGGCGTGCTGGGCTTTGACGCGGTTCCGGTGGACGGCTCCTCCAAGATGGAGGACGACCTGATGGAATCCATCGAGCCCTTTGCCATGAGTGATGCCGTGCCCTTCAAGACCGCGTATCTGGCGGGCTATGTGGCCGATAAGTACGATGTGGACGCCCAAAAGGGCATCCAGCGCGCCAATGAGCGCGTCCGTCAGTCCACCGAGGACGCCTTTACCCAGACCGTTACCGGCTACGACTCCGTGAAAATGGAAAACAGCAGCATCCAGCTGCACGGCGGCAAGGCAAAGTATGCCCTGTTCCCGGTGTGGGTGCTGAGCACCAGCTGGCAGGGCAACAACTACATTTTTGCCATGAACGGCCAGACCGGCAAGTTTGTGGGCAATCTGCCGGTGGATAAGGCCGCCGCCCGCAAGTGGACGCTGGGACTTACGGCAGCTGTTGGTGCTGCATCCTATGCGGTGATGTGGCTGCTGTGGCTGGCCGGGATTCTGTAAGGGAGGGACGGAAGATGAAAAAGACTGTTACCCCGCTGCGCTCCCTCTGTGCCGCGCTGGCAGCACTGGTGCTGCTGGTCGCGCTGGCCGCACCGGCCTTTGCCGCAGACGGCTTTGCCGACCTGTATTACCGCATGAACGACAATGCACAGGTCCTGACCGAGGACGAGGACGGCGAGCTGGAAGCTTCACTGGAGGAACTGAGCGTCCGCCAGAGCTTTGATGTGATCATTGCTACCATCGACTCGCTGGAAAGCGAGGGCTGCACCAGCATGGAGGAATATGCCGATGACCTGTATGATTACTGCCAGTTCGGCTACGGTGAAAACCGGGACGGCGTGCTGCTGCTGGTGAGCATAGGCGACCGCAAATGGCATATCTCCACCTGCGGCTACGGCATTACCGCCTTTACGGATGCCGGCATCCAGTACCTTGGCGAGCAGATGACCCCCGATATGGCAGACGGCGATTACGCCGCCGCCTTCCACACCTTTATCCAGTGGACGGACGCGTATGTTACCGCCGCCCGCGAAGGCCACCCCTACGATGTGGACAACATGCCCAAGGAGCCGTTCTCGATCGTGTATCTGGGCGTGGCGCTGGTCATTGGCCTGATCACGGCACTGATCGCGACCGGCGTGATGAAGAGCCGGCTCAAGAGCGTGGCACCGCAGCGGGACGCAACCAGCTATGTGCGGCAGGGCAGCATGAAGCTGACCAACCAGCGGGATCTGTATCTGTACCGTGAGATCCACCGCACCGAGCGGCCGAAGGAGACTGACTCCGGCAGTTCCGGCGGCAGCTCCACCCATACCTCCTCCAGCGGCTCCACCCACGGCGGCGGAGGCGGTTCGTTCTGAAAACGTTCCCCGCAAGATAAAATCTCAAAAACCGATCCGCAGCAGCCGGTCGCACCCGCGTCCCGGCAACCGCTGCGGATCGGTTTTTACTTTTCTGCCGCCCGACACAAACGACTGATTTTTTCTGCGCCTTTAGGGCTATACTTCCAGTGCAGACGATTTTATATGCAGCAAGGAGCAGACACATGGGCATTTGGGAAAATCTGGGCATGGGCGGTTACCGGGGCTTTTCGCGCCCGGCGGCGCGGCTGTTGCAGCAGGCGGTGCAGCTGGCAGGAGATCTGGGCTGTGAACAGGCGGATACCAGCCATCTTTTGCTGGCAATGCTGCAGCAGCAGGGCGCTGCGGCGCAGTTCCTCACCCGGAAAAACATTACCGAGCCAGAGGTGCGCCGCCAGCTGGCGCAGCAGCGCAGCGGCCCGGCACAGCGGCTGGACCGGCAGTCCATGGCACCGGACCTGCGCCGCACCATGGACTATGCGCTCATTGGGGCGCAGAACGCCCACGTCAGCCGGGCAGAGCCGGAGCATCTGCTCTGTGCCATGCTGGAAGATGACGGCTGCGCCGCCGGGCTGCTGCTGGCGGAGATGGGGCTTTCGCTCACCGAGGCGGTGCGGGAGTGCCGCCAGCTGAGCGGACAGTTTGTGCTGCCCGCCCAGCCCCGGGTGTCGGCCAGCATCCCCCGGGGCAGCCGCGCCAGCGATAAATACTGCCGCGATTTGACCCGCCGTGCCGCCGAAGGGGAGCTGGACCCGGTGTTCTGCCGGGAAGCCGAGCTTGACCGCATGGTGGAGATCTTGTGCCGCCGCCAGAAAAACGACCCCTGTCTGATTGGCGAGCCGGGCGTGGGCAAAACGGCGCTGGCCGAGGGTCTGGCGCTGCGCATTGCCGCCGGGCAGGTGCCTAGAGCGCTGCAGGGGCGACGGCTGCTGGCGCTGGACATGGCAAGTCTGGTGGCGGGCACCAAGTACCGGGGCGATTTTGAGGAGCGGCTGAAAAACCTGCTGGAAGAGCTGGTGCGGGACGGCACCGCCATCCTGTTCATTGACGAGTTCCACACCATCGTGGGTGCCGGTGCCGCCGAGGGCGCTATTGACGCTGCCAGCATCCTGAAACCGGTGCTTGCCCGGGGCGAGTTGCAGCTTATCGGCGCGACTACCAATCAGGAGTTTCGCACCCACATCCAGAAGGACGCCGCGCTGGAGCGCCGCTTTGGCCGGGTGCAGGTGGAAGAACCCACCCCTGCGCAGGCGGTGGAGATCCTCAACGGCCTTGCGCCCCGCTACGAGCGGTATCATGGCGTGCGCCTGCCGCCCCAGACCTTGCAGGCGGCGGTGGAGCTTTCGGTGCGGTACCTGCCCGGGCGCTGTCTGCCGGATAAGGCCATTGACCTTGTGGACGAAGCCTGTGCGGCGGCGCGCATCCTTGCCGAAAAGGAGCAGCGCACCCAGCCGGTGCTCACCCCGGAGGATATCGCCCGGGTGGTGGCGGCCGCCAGCGGCGTGCCCGCCCAGCGGGTGGGCGAGCAGGAGCGGGAGCGTCTGGACAAGCTGGAAAGCCGCCTGAATGCGGAAATTGTTGGCCAGCAGCGTGCGGTGGCGGCCGTGGCTGGAGCCATCCGGCGCAGCCGCACCGGTCTGGGAGAGCCGGGACGTCCCATCGGTGCTATGCTGTTTTTAGGGCCTACCGGCGTGGGCAAGACCGCACTGGCGCGTGCGCTTGCGGTCAGCTGGTTTGGCAGCGAGAAAGCGCTGCTCAAATTTGATATGTCAGAGTATCAGGAGCAGCACACCGCCGCCCGGCTTCTGGGTGCGCCGCCGGGCTACCTCGGCCATGACGAGGGCGGGCAGCTGACCGAAGCCGTGCGCCGCCGCCCGTACAGCGTGGTGCTGTTTGACGAGATCGAAAAGGCACACCCGGATATCCAGAATATCTTGTTGCAGATCTTGGAGGACGGTCAGCTGACCGATGCCATGGGCCGCAAGGCAGATTTCCGCAACACCATCGTGCTGCTCACCTCCAACTTGGGCGCACGGTTCCTGGCGGGGCAGAACGCGCCGCTGGGCTTTGCCGCCGGGGCAGAAGCCGTGTTTGAAAAGCAGTCCGCGCAGGCTGTGGAGGAAGCTAAAAAGTGGTTCCGGCCGGAGCTGCTGGGGCGGCTGGACGAGGTGATCGTGTTCCGCCCGCTGGCAGAGGAAAACCTTTGCGCCATTGCAGAAAAAATGCTCTGTCAGCTGGAGCAGCGCGCCGCCCGCAGCGGCTACCGGCTGCGCCACACCCCGCAGGTGGGGGCGGCACTGGCTGCCCGGGCGCAATCGGCCTATGGTGCGCGGGAACTGCGCCGTCAGGTGGACAGGGCGGTGGAGCAGGCACTTGCAAACCGCATTGCTGCCGGAACTGCCTGCGTAGGGCAGCACTGGACAGCAGACTGCGCCGCCGATGGCAGCATCGTTTTGCGGGAGGATGAAACCATAACTCTATAAGAAAATAGCAAAATAGCGTTTTTGCTTGCAACCGGCACGGTTTTCGACTATTATAGAGGAAATAGAGTTACAACAGGGAGGACCCCGATGCACACGCTGTTTCTTCTGAACCCCGCAGCCGGAAAGGCCGACTGTACCCGCACCCTGCCGCAGCAGATCGCGGCAGCTGCTGCCGGTGCCGGGCTTGCCCCGGAGGACTACACCATCCGCGTCACCACCCACGCAGGCCACGCCCGGGAACTGTCCCGCGCAGCCGCCGCTGCCGCCCAGAAGGCCGGGGTGGAGCTTCACATTTTTACCGCCGGTGGTGACGGCACCTTCAACGAGGCGCTCACCGGCGCTCACGGCTTTGACAAGACCGCCGTGGGCTGCCTGCCCTATGGCAGCGGCAACGACTTTCTGCGCACCTACGGTACAAAGGAGGAGTTTCTGGATCTGGACGCCCAGTTGGCCGGCGGGGTGGTGCCCATCGACCTGATGCGCACCAGTCTGGGGCTTTCTGCTACCATCTGTGCCGCCGGTCTGGACGCACAGGTGGCCTACGGCATCCCCAAGTTCCGGCGCATCCCGCTGTGCGGCGGCGAGGCAGCCTATGCGCTGTCCATTGTTCAGCAGCTGTGCGGGCATATCGGCCGCAGGGTGGAGTACGTCATTGACGGCGAGGTGCTGACCGTGGACTGCCTGATGTGCGCAGTGTGCAATGGCCGCGCCTACGGCGGCGGTTTTATGGCCGGGCCGGAGGCACAGCCGGATGACGGCTGGCTGGATGTGTTCATCGTGCGCAAGGTCAGCCGCCGGGTCATTGCAAAACTGCTGATGTTGTACAAAAACGGCCAGCACTTTCAAAACGGCCAGCTGACCGAGGCCGCAAAGCCCTACTTTATCTACCGCCGCGCAAAATCGGTCAGTCTGCGGGCAGCAGATGGCCGCGGACCCATCATTGCCACAGTGGACGGCGAGTGCGCCCCCTGCAAGCAGGTGTCGGTGCAGGTGCAGCCGCTGGCAGGCCGCGTGCTGCTGCCGCTGCCCGCCTACCAGCGCTTTACCGCCAAAAAAGCGGCTGTGAAGTAAAGAAATAAACCATCAGACCCAAACAAGGCCGCTGCACATTGTTCCGTGCAGCGGCCTTGTGTTTTGCTTATTGTTTTGCAAGGCGCTGCCGTACCCTGTGCTCCAGCGCCTTGTAAAAGCTGCTCAGGCAGAGCGTGAGCAGATATACGGTCAGGGTCCAGACCACAGGATGTACCGTAAGGCTGAACTTGTCCGCAGTCCACTCCATATACCGGATCAGCACCTGATGGATCAGAAAACCGTAAGGGGACAGCCCGGCCAGCCACAAAAACGGCTTTGCGGAAAGCAGCCGGGAAATGATTCCCTTGCCCACGGCAAGCAGCCAGACCAGCAGCACCGCAGAGGGTGTGAACAGCACGTTGTACCGGAAGGCCACCGCGCCCAGAACCCCCACCTGCTTGGCGGCGATAAACAGGCAGCCGCCCGTAAGCAGTACAGCGGCCAATTCCGATAGGGAGAAAACACCGCGCGGCAGTGTACTCTCCTGCTTGCGGCTGCGGTAAAGGCAGCCTGCACAGCAGCTGATGGTAAAATCTCCCGCCCGGAACACAGGGCACAGATAGGTCAGGTAAAAGGCGGCCTTTCCGCTGAGCCCGGCTTTCCAGAAAACAAAGGACGCAAGGCACTGTGCGCAGAAGATCACGACGGCAATGCAACGCAGCCTGCGGACATCGGCCTTTTTCAGTACGGCGAGAAGCGGGGGAAAGATGGCATACAGAAAAGCCTGTACCGAAAGATACCACGCCACTCCGTTCAGGCAGAACCAGAAACGGCTGGAGGGGATCCATGTTTGCAGCAGGAAAATGCTCACCACAAGCTGCGCCGCACAGGAGAGCACCCCGCAGGCAGAGGGCTGCGCCAGAAGCCACTTCAGCACAAATAACAACGCGGCAGCCATCATTATAAGGTGCAGCGGGTACAGCTTGCGTATTTTTTGCAGAGAAAAGGCTATGGCGGACCGCAGTCCCGGTGCTGTGCGCGGGCGGTCGTAATAGTTGCAGGTCATCAGAAAACCGGACAGCGCCACGAATACCGTGATCGCCCACGGCCCCAGCCATGGTGCCCCGCAATGGGAGAGGACTACGCTCAGAAATGCGACTGCCCGCAGCCCCTGCAAAGATGAGATCAGCTTTTTGTCTGTCAAAGTATCCTCCGTTCTGCCGCAAAGCGCGTCAGCTGTGTTTTTGTAATGCGCTATAAGTATAAAAAAGACGGCGCGTCCTGTCAAGGACACACCGCTTTTTTGCGTAGTAGGGTGCGATTTTTGGGCGTCATAAATTCTTAACAAAGAAAAATTGCAAAACCCCTTGATTTTTCAGAGCAAGATGAGTACAATACAATTAGCACTCAGAGAAAAGGAGTGCTAAACCGCTGCGGAGCACACACGAAGCCCCCGCAGGACACAACAAAGTTTCAAATAAATTCAATATAATTGGAGGGCAAGAATTATGAAAATCATTCCTCTTGCAGACCGTGTTGTCATCAAGACTGTTGAAGTTGAGGAGACCACCAAGGGCGGCCTGATCCTGACCGGCAGCGCAAAAGAGAAGCCGCAGGTCGCACAGGTCATCGCAGTTGGCCCCGGCGGTGTCGTGGACGGCAAGGAAGTCAAGATGACCGTCAAGGTCGGCGACAAGGTCCTCACCAGCAAGTACTCTGGCACTGAGGTCAAGGTGGACGGCGAAGAGTGCACCATCGTGCGTCAGAGTGATATTCTGGCTGTTGTGGAAGACTGAAACTGAATTTTCCCTTTTCAATTGAGCTTGTATTATAAAGGAGCGATGTATTATGGCAAAGCAGATCAAGCAGGGCGAGGACGCCCGCAAGGCACTGTGTGCCGGTATTGATACCCTGGCTAACACCGTTAAGATTACCCTCGGCCCCAAGGGCCGCAACGTGGTGCTGGGCAAAAAGTTCGGCGCACCGGTCATCACCAACGATGGCGTGACCATTGCAAAAGAGATCGAGCTGAAGGATGAGTTCGAGAACATGGGCGCACAGTTGGTGCGTGAAGTCGCAACCAAGACCAACGATGCCGCAGGCGATGGCACCACCACTGCTACCGTGCTGGCACAGGCCATGGTCAACGAGGGCATGAAGAACGTTACCGCCGGCGCAAATCCCATGGATATCCGCCGCGGCATGAGCAAGGCCGTTACCACCGCTGTGGAGACCATCAAGGCACACAGCCAGAAGGTGAAGGACAGCAACGATATCGCCCGCGTCGGCACCATCTCTGCCGGCGACCCCGAGATCGGCCGTCTGATTGCCGAGGCTATGGAGAAGGTCACCTCTGACGGCGTTATCACCATCGAGGAGAACAAGACCACCGCAGAGACCTACAACGAGATCGTGGAAGGTATGCAGTTTGACCGCGGCTATCTGACTCCCTATATGGTCACCGATACCGACAAGATGGTGGCCGATCTGGACAACGCTGCTATCCTGATCACCGATAAGAAGATCAGCGTCATTCAGGATCTGGTTCCCCTGCTGGAGCAGGTGATGCAGAACGGCATGAAGCTGCTGATCGTGGCTGAGGATATCGAGGGCGAGGCGCTGTCCACCCTGATTGTCAACCGTCTGCGCGGCACCCTGAATGTCGTGGCTGTTAAGGCTCCCGGCTTCGGCGACCGCCGCAAGGAGATGCTGCAGGATATCGCTACCCTGACCGGCGGCACCGTGATCTCCTCTGATCTGGGCTACGAGCTGAAGGACGCAACCGTCCAGATGCTGGGTCATGCCCGTCAGGTGAAGGTGACCAAGGAGAACACCACCATCGTGGGCGGCGCAGGCGACAAGGACGCCATTGCAGCTCGCATTGCCCAGATTCGCAGCCAGATCGAGGCCGCTACCAGCGACTTTGACCGCGAGAAGCTGCAGGAGCGTCTGGCTAAGCTGGCCGGCGGTGTGGCTGTCATCAAGGTCGGTGCTGCTACCGAAGTCGAGATGAAGGACAAGAAGCTGCGCATTGAGGATGCACTGAACGCTACCAAGGCAGCTGTGCAGGAAGGTGTTGTGGCCGGCGGCGGTACCGCTCCCATCAATGCCATCCCCGCTGTGCGCGCCCTGTGCGATACGCTGGAGGGCGACGAGCGCACCGGTGCCAAGATCGTGTTGAAGGCTCTGGAGGCTCCTCTGCGCCAGATCGCCAAGAACGCCGGTCTGGAGGGCAGCGTCATCATCGACAAGATCGTCTCTGCCAACAAGCCCAACTACGGCTTCGATGCCCAGAACGAGGTCTTTGTCGAGGATATGATCGCTGCAGGCATCGTGGACCCGACCAAGGTCACCCGTTCCGCTCTGGAGAACGCAGCTTCCGTCGCTGAGATGGTGCTGACCACCGAGAGCCTTGTTGCTGACCTGCCGGAACCCCCGGCTCCCGCCGCACCTGCCGGCGGTGACATGGGCGGCATGTACTAATAACTGCCTAAAAACCGCATGAATCCTTGATTTTTGGAGCGCGCAAAAGCGGATTTACGCCAAACTTACGCCACTTACGCCAAAAATCAAAGCGCACTATAGGGTAACAAAATCGGCACTCGCTGAAAAGCGGGTGCCGATTTTTTGCGTCTAGGGGATTTGAAGACTTATGAAACCCACTGATGGATTCTGCGAGCGGCAGACTGTCAGCGGTTTTTTATTGACGAAGAATAGAGATAGGAATACAATAATAGAAAGGGATGTAAAGACGGAAGGGAGTGTGCCGCCTTGGAGAATCAAAAGGACTTCTGCACAGAATGCCGCAGAGAAACGAGCTACACCTTGAAGAAAATCAAAATCAACCGGACCATCCGGGAAAAGGAGTATACTTTTGAAATCACGGCTGCTTTCTGCAACGAATGTGGCGGCGAAATGGGGATTCCCGGCCTGATGGACTATAACATAAAGGAGATCGACGAGCAGTATCGTAACATCAGAACGTGAGATGGGCTAAAGAAGCATACGGCAACAATGATATAAAAGTAGTTTCTTTTCGTGTGAGGTAGAATTAATGAATGCTGACTATGTTGAAAATATCATCAGGAATATTGATAAGCAATCTTATAAATGTATCTTAGTTGATGGCGCTTGGGGAATTGGTAAGTCCTACATGGTAAGAAAAGCGCTGGAGGATATGAAGGACAGAACGTGCTTTATCTCACTTTTTGGAATGGATGACGTTCAAAAAATATACCATGAAGCATTTTTTCAGTTGGCATTGCGTACTTCTCATGGAGGGAAAATCGCAAGCAGGGCAAAAGGATTTGCCAAAGCGGCCGGTAATTTCTGCGCAGAAGTTGCAAACTTGAATAGTGCACTTGCACAAACGGTATCTGAGCGAGAGTTGTTTGCAGTTACGGCAAGCAAATTTAAAAAGAACAGAATTATCGTCATTGACGATTTGGAACGCCGAAAGGCTGGATTGGATTTGGAGGAACTCTTTGGAGTGATTGAGGAACTAAAGCAGTCCAACTATATTAAGGTTATTCTTATTGCCAATTCAAATGAAATTCATGAAAATGAAAGAACTACGTTCAATAAGTATAAAGAAAAAACTATTGATCGTATCTTTGAGGTAACGGAACACTCGGCATCGATTAAGTGGGGAGTGTATGGAATAGATGGAGAATTTATTGATGTCTTTTTGATGCATCATAAAGCAAAAAATTTGAGAACATTGCAAAAGGCTCAAAATTTTTATAATGATGTGAAACAGTATTGCCTGAAAATAGAAAACGAACAATTTATGAACGAAGTAAAGATGCTCTGCTTTGCTGTTGTTGTAGAAGATGTAGATAAGTTATACTATAAAAACGATTCAATAGAGAAAGAAAATACTAACAGCAGATACCGGAAAGATGGGCATATCTTGAGCAATCATTTAAATGTCCGACTTGCAAACTATGTATGTCTTCAATCTAGTGGCGCATTATTGGATGATATCTATAACTATTTTAAAAGCTCTAAGATGCTTAGTGAAGAAACCCTTCAAAAACATTATCAAAAATTCAAGGAAGCCGGTGATAAAGCAAATTATTACAAAACTGATGAGGAGATAGAAACTTACATTCAAAGTTGGAAAGCAAAATTACATGAAGCATCAAATAGTGTAGAATTGACGCAGCTGGCAGGGGAATATGATTATTGGTTTCAGGTGTTGGAAAAAGATGATGACGAACTTATTGAATATTACAGAGATGTTTTAAAAAACATGTTTTTATGTGAGAACAGAAGCGATAAAAGAAGTCCATTGGACTATTACAATAGCAATGAATTCCATGGCGCAACAGAAAAAATTCGTAATATATATGATGAAGTGCTTATACATACGAAATGGAAAAGCTACAACAGCATACAGAGATTTGAATGAGTTTCAAACATTTATTCGCTATCCAGTTGCATCCGAAATAGTCAAAAAAGTAAAAGAAGATGGAGAATTAACACTGGATAAAGTGGTTTCCAGCAGAAAACCATTTGGACTTGCAACAACAGCAAAGCCAATGAAAACCGGTGACATTACACTACGATACAATGGAGGACGTGGCCCATATAAAAGTACCGAGATAAGGGTAGGAACAGAAATGATTGACCAATGGAAAATTATCATTTCTCGTCTTACGGCAGAACACGCAGGACAACCAGCCAAGGATGGAAAGTACCGTGTTCTTTCGACGATGGAGCTTTTGAAGCCGGGTGAAATATGTTCCGAAACGTATCTTGTGGCGGGAGCATTTGATTCAAAAGAAGAAGCAACCAACTATATGGATTACTTAAAGACGCAATTTGTTCGATTTCTTATCCTACAAATTGCAATGACGCAGCAGTTAAGCAAAGCGTCATTCGCATTTGTTCCTTGTCAGGATCTTACAAGAAAATGGACAGACAAACAACTGTTTGAAAGATATGATTTGTCTAGTAAAGAAGTAAACTATATTCAAGGAATGATAAAGGAGATGGCATAATGGCTGGCATAACCCTGCGCACTGCCCGGCAGGTGGTGCCCATGATCTACGCCTATACCACCCCGGAAATTGCCCGGCACAACGGCTGGACGAAGATCGGCTATACCGAGCAGTCGGTAGACAAACGCCTGAAACAGCAGACCCACACCGCCGATGTGCTGTACCATGAGGAGTGGCGGGGCAATGCCGTCTACGATGACGGCAGCGGCGAGGTGTTCACCGACCACGATTTCCACGCTTACCTCCGCAAGCTGAACGTGGAGAACGACCGCAAAAACGAGTGGTTCCATCTGGATGGGCAGCAGTCCCGGCGGTATTTTCAGGATTTCCGCATGAACCGGGGCCGGGTGCAGCTGGATGCCGCCATCGCCTACACCCTGCGGGAAGAACAGGCAAGGGCTGTCCACGACACCAAAATCTATTACCAGAGCCACCCCGGCGGAGAATACCTCTGGAACGCCAAGCCCCGCTTTGGCAAGACCCTTTCCGTCTACGATTTCTGCAAGCAGGTCGATGCACAGACGGTGCTTATCGTCACCAACCGCCCTGCCATCGCCAATAGCTGGTACAGCGACTATGTGCGCTTTCTGGGCAGGGAGTCCGGCTATCTGTTTGTCAGCCATGTGGATGCCCTTGCCGGGCAGCCCCATGTGCTGGACGAGCAGGGCTATCTGGATGCCGCCGCACAGGGCGAGGAGCTGTATAAACGCATTGAGTTCGTCAGCTTGCAGGACATGAAAGGCTCCAAGTATTTCGGCGGCGAGTACGACAAGCTGCAACACCTGACCGAGCTGAACTGGGATGTGCTGGTCATCGACGAAGCCCACGAGGGCGTGGACACCTACAAGACCGACCTTGCCTTTGACCGTATTCGCCGCAAGTTCACGCTGCACCTGTCCGGCACGCCCTTCAAGGCGCTGGCGAACGATAAGTTTGCCGGGGATGCCATCTTCAACTGGACCTACGCCGACGAGCAAGCCGCCAAGCGGAACTGGCAGGGCGCACCGGGGCAGCAGAACCCCTACGCAAACCTTCCCATGCTCAACCTCTACACCTACCAGATGTCCGAGATCATCCGGGACGAAATTCAGCAGGGGGTGGAGATCGACGGCGAAACGCAGGAATTTGCCTTTGATCTGAACGAGTTCTTCAAGGTAAAGCCCAGCGGCAGCTTTGAGCACGACGCCGAGGTGGACCGCTTTCTGGATGCCATGACCACCCAGAACAAATTTCCGTTTTCCACCCCGGAACTGCGTGCCGAACTGAAGCACACCTTCTGGCTGCTGAACCGGGTGGACAGTGCCAGAGCGCTGGCGAAAAAGCTGCAGGCGCACCCGGTATTCCGGGACTATGAGGTGATCCTTGCCGCCGGTGACGGCAAGCTGGACGACACGGACGAGAACCAGAAGAGTTTTGATCGGGTGAAAGCCGCCATCGCCCACCACGAAAAGACCATTACCCTGTCGGTGGGGCAGCTGACTACCGGTGTCACCATCCCGGAGTGGTCAGCGGTGCTGATGCTCTCCAACCTGAAAAGCCCGGCGCTGTATATGCAGGCAGCGTTCCGTGCCCAGAACCCCTGCCTTTTCCACGAAAACGGCACTTTCCGCCGCAAAGAGAACGCCTATGTGTTCGATTTTGACCCTGCCCGCACTCTGCTGATCTACGAGCAGTTCGCCAACGACCTTTCACAGGACACCGCCAGCGGCAAGGGCGACGCCGAGGAGCGCAAGGCGCACATTCAGAATCTGCTCAACTTCTTCCCGGTCATCGGCGAGGACGAGGAAGGGGAGATGATCCCGCTGGATGCAGAAAAAGTCCTCAGCATTCCCCGGAAGATCAAGTCCAAGGAAGTGGTGCGGATGGGCTTCCAGAGCAACTTCCTGTTCCAGAACATTTCCAACGTGTTCAGTGCCCCGCAGGAGGTGCTGGACATTCTGCAAAACTTCCAGCCCATCAGCGAGGCAAAGGCAAAGCCCATCCAGATCACCCCGGAGACCGGCGCAGACCTCTCCCTGAACGACAAGGGCGAGGTGGATTTGGACGAGGGCTACGTCATCGGCAAGGCAGCGGATGTGTTCGGGGAGAAGATCTACGAAAGCACCCCGGCACTGGACACCGCCCTGCAAGACCTGACCGATGCCCCGGCTCCTGCCAAAGAAGAGTATCTGGAACCACTGAAAAAGAGCATCACCAAGGAAATCATCACCCCTATGGTGGAACAGGCAAAGCAGGAGTATGGTCGGGACCTGAAGCTGTCCGACCAGAAGCGGTTCGAGAGCACCGCCAAAGCCAAGATGGACGTGGCGGTGAACAAGGTGGTGGACAACTACCGCATCGACCAGAGCCAGCTGGAGACCCAGCGCACCCAGCAGCTGCAAAGCTGCGCCACCGCCCAGCAGCGCAAGCAGGTGAACCGGGAGTTTGACGCAAAGCAGCAGCAGAGCACCGCCGCCCTGATGGAAAACCTGCAATCCACCATCCAGCAGACGGCGCAGGAAATGCAGCAGACCATCGTGCGCACCGTGGAGACCAACCAGAAGGAGCAGGAGAAAAAGGGCTACGAGGACACCGTCCGTGACCATCTCCGGGGCTTTTCCCGCACCATCCCGTCCTTCCTCATGGCCTACGGCGACGAGACCGTGACACTGGCGAATTTTGACCGGATCATCCCGGACAAGGTCTTTCAGGAGGTCACCAGCATCACGCTGGAGCAGTTCCGTTTTTTGCGGGACGGCGGGCCGTACATCAACCAGACCACTGGACAGGAGGAGCATTTTGCAGGCCACCTGTTCGACCCGGTGGTGTTTGACGATTCGGTGAAGGAGTTTTTGAACCTGAAGGTCAAACTGGCGGATTACTTTGACGAGAGCCGCACCGAGGATATCTTCGATTACATCCCGCCCCAGAAAACCAACCAGATCTTTACCCCCAAGTGGGTGGTGAAAAAGATGGTGGACCTGCTGGAGCAGGAAAACCCCGGCTGCTTCGATGACCCCGGCAAGACCTTCCTGGACCCCTACATGAAGTCCGGTCTGTACATTACGGAAATCGTCAAGCGCCTTTACCGCAGCGAGAAGATGCGGCAGGCTTTCCCGGACGATAACGCCCGGCTGGAACATATCTTTGCCAAGCAGGTCTATGGGCTTGCCCCGACAGAGATCATTTACCGCATTGCCATCAGCTACATTCTGGGTTTTGCAAAGGATCACGGCATCACCGCCCACCATATCCGTCAGGCGGATACGCTGGAATTTGCCAAGGCGGGCACCATGGAAAGGGAACTGGATAAGATTTTCAGAGACTGACAAATAGAATACAGCATAAAAACAAAGGCGGCTGTCTGCATGGGTGCAGATGGCCGCCTTTTTGTGCTATGCCTGTTACAAAAATGAAAGCTGTTGAACGTCCGGCAAATCGTTTTCAGGTGTGGAATGATTGGCTTTTTTCATCATGTTTCCAATGGTTTTTTTGATGGTGGACTTGGTTTCGATCCCTTGCTTGCGCATCTTTGTATCATTGGTGTTTTTTTGAACCGAGCAGATACTGGATTTCAAGATACGATTGTAGAAGTCCATTGCCATGATATTCGTCCGCTCATTTATATCAATCGTGGACTTTCCAGCATATCGCTGAGCGATATTCCGTGCGGTATAAAACATTGATGTTTCATAAATTTTAAGTTTGCTGGCGAAATCTTTTCCATTGCACCGTGAATTTAGGCTGTCTTCAAGAGGAATCAAATTCCCAATAATGCCATTTTCAGGGGAATTTGTATCATCCAAGATATGTTCGATCGTGAAGGCAGCACACTGCTTACTGGCACATTTGTATCGTTCAAGGACTTCCAAAACAACTTGCACACGTTCCTTGTTTCGGTCATCGTCGTAATACCCAGCGTGATGTGACCACCCTAAATTGGAGAATGCTTTGAGAAAGACTTCTTTGCTGGGAAGTTTATTCTTTAACTCTGAGATAAAGCATTCCAATGCGGAGTCGGAGTAGTGGTTTTCGAGAATACTGGAATTTTTGTAAATCGCATTTGTTATTTTGTTCGAATTTTCTTGTCCAATAATGGTATAGCAGATGAAAAAATCATAGAGAAACAGAAGGGTCTCCTCGTACTTCTCTTGGCTGAGGTGACCGAGTTCATATTGATGAATTAGACTTAAAAGGATAGGACGAATTTGTTCTTGCCGATGCTTTTTGAAAAAAGCATACACTTTAAATTCAACATTCGAACAGTTTGCAGATTCCTCAGATTGAGAAGGAGAAAGAAGGCGGTTGTAGTAGATGGACTTCTGATAAATATCGTCAAGAAGCGGAACAGTTGGAATGCCTTTGTTGGAATCACGAATGAGTTTATAATCGCTGATACCTTCCTGAACAGAGGTTCTATATTTGTGGGTTGCATAATGTTTTACAAAGCGTTCGATGTTGTTACCTAAAAGCGATTCGATCTCCGACCAAGTGGTTTTCGCAGTGTCGACATCTCCATCGGGTCTAATGCCTCTTAGAATAAAGTTCTTTAATAGTTCATGCCCTTCCAATGCTGAGCCGCGAGCGTTTAAAATCTCAAAAATCGTGTACGCATCTTCCTCGGAAGATGCGGTAATATCAACATATAGCAGATTGTCCGTTATGGCGGTTCGTAAATTGAGTAGGACTTGAATTGGGGAAAGAGTAGATTCTTCAATATGTTTATAGATGCTGTTTATGAAAAACACAAAGGCAGCTGCGAGATTCTTGTTGTTTTGAGAAAACTGCTTTACAAGTGCTGCGGTTTCAAAACGCTTTGCCATATTTGGAGAAATTGAAAAGAGTCCAGTAATAATTCGCTCTAGTGCAATATATTGCTCAGACTTGATGACCATGGCTTCCTGATTTAAATCGTCACGAGTGAACAAATACTGCTTTGTTCCTCGAAATTCGTCGTCAAATTCATAGCAATGAAGGCAAAAGGCTACACTTGCAAGAAAAATTGTTAGGGAAATAATTCGTTGTTGACCATCTACAATTGTAAAATATGAGATGCCGTTTTTGCGGTCGTTCTCTTTGTAAAGAACGATACTTCCGATGAAGTGGGTTGCTTCTTTTCCGGTAGCAACGAGCAAGACATCATCAAATAACTCTTGCCAGTTTCTTTTGTTCCATACATACTGTCGCTGGTTTCGGGGCGTTCCATAACAACGCTTGGTGAAAAGGTCGTAGACGTGTTTGTCATCTGCTTCAAAACTCAATGAAAGTCACCTCTTTTTCAGTGGATGGATTTGACCATTTGCTAATTAAGTTCATTTTAACCCATAAGAGCCAGAAAATCAACATTAACGCTATGATTTGGAAGTTGCGGTTTACCGATGAAAAAACGGAATGGACTGAAAAGCTAATAATATAGAAAAACCAATACTGACTTCTACATAATCGCAAGCGACAGTTATGCGACAGTATGCTAGTGCAGGCTTCATCTAACGGATGCGGTTTACGGGTTTAGGTGTTCCCAATAAACATTCCGCAAAACGAAATGCCGTTTATATGCTGACGAATTGTTGGCTTACGCTACGGAGACTCCTAGGGGGCTTTCCAAATTTCAAAGCCATTTTGTAAACCAGACCGTCAGCTTTCAACTTTGACTTGAAACTGGCGGTTATTTCATAACCTAGATGATTTTCGAGTTCACAACACCATATCAAACAGGATAGGCTACCTTGTTCTCTATCTTTTTGCCAAAGTTCCCCTTACATTTTCTTGCAAGCTGCCGAAAGTATCGTATTTTCAAAACTTTTTGTTGACATGGCTCGATTTTTGTGGTAGTCTATCCCAACAATTTAATATAACATATTTACTTAGAGTTCCAGCTCGGCTCCCGAAGGAGCCGGAGCAAGTTTTTGACTTTCTTATCGCTACATAACGAACCCGAATCAAGGCCATCCCTGAAGGGATGGTCAGGTTCAGGTTGTTGTGTGGCGATTTTTTATTGCCAAATCCAGCACCGCACCTTGAAAACCGCATGACCGTCTGCATGGGATACCCGGCGATGACCCCGCAAGGGAGAGCCGGAAAACGCCGCCGGAAGGGGGCAGGAAATCCATGCAGGGAGAACGGCACACCCAATATCAATTGGTCAAAATGGCCAGTTGATCTGGTGAATGACGCTTTGTGTCATTCACCAGAAAAACCTTATGTGTTACGGCTTACCTCATGTGGACAAATTGTCTACATGAGGTAAATTGGCCGCAGCTTGAATCAATGTAGACAATTTGTCCACATTGACTCCGTTCGTGTTACGTTTGACCTCGACTCGACATTTTGTCAAGCCACGGTGAAATCTGGTAAGTGCTGATTTCCGGTACTTACCAGATTACTGTAACACGATCGTTCTGTGGCGGGTTACGAAAACCGCAACTCACCACTTGGAAGTGGTAAATGGACAAAATGTCCACTTACCACCCAGCCATAACGCACAGATTTTAGTTGGTGATCATTTTGATCACCAACCAGACAATCGTAACGCTTTATTATGTAAAAGTGATGGTTACCATTTTGGTAATCACCATATACCCGTAACATTTGGGGCAAATAATGCTTTTCATTATCCACCACACACCCGTAACAGCCAAAGGAGGATGCCTATGACAACAGAACAATGGGAACGTGAAAATCAGGACACCCTGATGGAATATTTCATTGATGGCGACCCCAGTGTGCGCAGAATCCAATGTGAATACTGCCGCAAGGTCATCTACACCCAGACCCGGAACCGCAAGTATTGCAGCTTCCAAACCTGCGGTCACAAGATGCTGAATCTGCGGAAAAGCCTTAAAAAGCGCGTTGAGCGAGGAAAGTATACCTGCGCTTGCTGCGGGGAGCAGTTCTTACCGATTCGGGCAGATGCCAGATATTGCAGCAATGCCTGTCGGCAGAAAGACTACCGCCAGCGCAAAGCGAATGCTGCTTCTATCCTGTAAAGTGGTGCTTCCCATTTTGGGAAGTACCACTTTACCGTAACGCCTAATCGCTCACTCCCAAATCCCCAAAGTGGGAATTGGGGCTGTCATCTGAAATCAAATTATCAAAATGGTAACTTGATTTCATCCGTGGCAGAGCCACCGGAGTTCTCATTTTGATAACTTCGGTTTTACCTGTAACACGTCACTCCCACTCGTAAAAATCAGGTGGTCAAGATGACCACCTGATTCCACCTGTAACGCTGCAAGGCCTATTGAAAATCAGGTGCCGCCACCCGGCACTTGATTCTACCCGTAACAGAATCAGTTGGTCATTTTGGCCAACTGAAAAAGCCGGACAAGTTGGTGGACAGGGATTCGCAAATCTTTGACCGCCAGCTTGCCAAAATCAACGGGCCAAAATGGCCCGTTGAAGGGAGTCAAGGGGGAACGCCTTGCCCAGTGATATGATGCTGTGCGTCATATCCTACTGGGTATTATCTGGCGCAAAATGGCGGCAGATCCAGCAGCTTCGCTGCTGCGCTTTCCCCGCCAAGCTGTTGAAACGGAGGGATGTCTATCTGAAATTAACGCGACACAACGGACGAGCCGGAACCCACGGCACCTATAACCCAAAACACAATGACCGCAGTTTCAACCTTGCCAACAGTGAGCACATCGACCCGGAACGAGCCAAGGGCAACATCTACTGGGACTGCTTTCACGGTTTCCGTTCGGCTCTTGACCCACAAGACCCGGACGATCTGGCGGTAACCTTCTCGGATGTGGAACGGCAGTTCTACGAAACCCACTACACGGCCTTCGTTGAAAGCCAGAACGAGCGCAACGCCAAGATCCGGCACACAGAGCGCAACCGCTCCATTCCCGACCTGTTGTCCAGCCGCAAGACCTGCCCAGAAGAAACCATCTATCAGCTCGGAACGTTGGATGAACACGCTTCGGCAGAGGACTTGCTGAGCGTCGTCACAGAGTTCATCGAGGAGTTCAAGGCAAAGTTTGGCGACCACGTTCATGTGCTGGACTGGGCGCTGCATTTGGACGAAAGCACACCCCACATCCACGAGCGTCATGTGTTCGACTGTGAGAACAAATACGGTGAGGTGGCACCCCAGCAGGAAAAGACGTTGGAAGCGTTGGGCTTTGAGTTGCCCGACCCGGATAAGCCCCTCAGCCGCCGAAACAACCGCAAGATCACTTTCGATGCCGCCTGTCGAAAGATGCTATTCGAGATCGCCAAGCGGCATGGGCTGGAATTGGAGGAAGAAGCGGAGTACGGCAACCGCAAGTATTTGGAAAAGCAGGACTTCATCCTTGCAAAGCAGAAGGAGCAGCTTGCCGCCCAGCAGAACAAGCTGGACAAGCTGACCCTGAAAGTTTCGGACATGGAAACACTGATCGACGAGGTATCGGCTGCGGCTTACGACAAGGCGGTGGAGGTCGTGACGGACGTGGTGCGCACCGAGACCCGGAAAGAGGATATGCGGATGATCGAGGACACGAAGAAGTGGTTGCTGTCCCCTGAACGCAATGCTCCGCAGGCCACGAGAGAGTACGCCGCTCACCGTTTGGACACCGTGCTGGACAAGTTCCTCAAGACCATGCAGACCACTGCTACTCGCTTGCAGGAAAAGCTCCCGAGACCGGATGTCCGGCAGAAAGGCAGGGATCAGGTCAAGGAGAAAGCACGGGATTCCGTTCTGCAACTGTTGAGCCGTTTGCAGGCAGAACAGGCGCAGCGGAATCCATCTGCACCGCCTACCGCCGAGAAGTCAAAAAGTCGTTTTCAATAATAGTACGAGGTGATGTTTATTGAGCAAAGAAGTCAATCAAGAAGAACGTGCTCCCCGAACCGTTGCCGATGTGAAAGAAATGCTGACCAAGCACTCCAACGGCGAGATCCAGCGGACGATCCAGAACTGCATCACGATTTTGCAGAACGACCATGTGCTGGCCGATGCCATCCGGCTGAACCTTTTGAGTGAACGCATTGACATTGTAAAGCCTGTGGGCTGGCCCCGCTCCGGCAAGACGCTGAACGACACTGACATGAAGTATATCCTGCGGAGAATGGAGAAGTACGGCATTTCCAGCGAAAAGAAAATCGAATCTGCTATCCGCATCGTTGCCAACGAGAACCGTTATCATCCCATCCGGGACTATCTGAACGGCCTGTAATGGGATGGAATAGAGCGGATAGCCCACGTCCTGCACCACTTCCTCGGTGCTGCGGAGGACGAATACACTTGCGAAGCCATGAAGATTTTCTTGCTGGGAGCCATCAAACGGGTGTTCCAGCCGGGATGCAAATTTGAAACCATGCTCTGTCTGGTGGGCGGGCAAGGGTGCGGGTCGCCAGTGGCGACCTCAAAATGCTGCAGGCATTTTGAAGCACCGACCGAGCCGACAGGCGAGACCCAGGAAAGTCCACTTTCTTCCGGTTGCTGGCAGTCAAGGATGAATGGTTCTCGGATGACCTGCGGCGGCTGGACGACGACAACGTGTACCGCAAGCTGCAAGGTCACTGGATCATTGAAATGTCGGAGATGATTGCCACCGCCAATGCCAAGAGTATCGAGGAGATCAAGAGTTTTCTCAGCAAACAGAAGGAGACCTATAAAGTCCCCTACGAGACTCATCCTGCCGACCGTCTGCGCCAGTGCGTCTTTGCTGGTACGACCAATCGGCAGGATTTTTTGCCCCGTGACCGCACGGGCAACCGCCGCTTCATCCCCATCCCGGTGGATGCGGAACTGGCCGAAGTTTACATTCTGGACAATGAGGAGGAATCTCGCACCTATATCGACCAGCTCTGGGCAGAAGCCATGACGATTTACAACAGCGGTAATTACAAGCTGGCATTCAGCCCCGCCATGCAGGAAACGCTGCAAGTCCATCAGCAGGACTTCATGCAGGAGGACGCGCAGGCTGGCATGATCTATGCCTTTCTGGAGGACTACACGGGTGACCGGGTGTGTTCCAAGCAGCTTTATGCGGAAGCGCTGGGCAACACGAACATCCCGGCAGAGTGGGAGACCCGTGCTATCTGCGAGATCATGAACACCGGAATTTCGCGCGGCGATATTCAAGGCTGGCAGGCTCATAAAACCGCCAAGCGTTACCCGAAGTACGGCGTTCAGAAAGGCTGGGAGCGCGTAACCAGCCCCGAAACCGGGGCTGAAGATTTCTCCGAAATAACGGATGCGGAAGCCAAGCAGCTGGGCTTTCCCTTCTGACGAGCAGCGGTTACACGTCTGGTTACAGGTTCGGTTACACCTCAGTTACGGCGGAAAAACCGCATGACTGCTGTGTTTTTCTCTTTCTGTAACCATGTAACCTTAAAAAGAGAAGAAAAAGTATAAAGCCCACCGGATGCCCTGTGTGCAGAAAAAGAGAGTTTTCCTGCACGGTTACAGGCGTTCGGTTACAAGGAAGTGGAGGTCTGCCTATGAAGGAAGTTCGCGTTTGCGAAGCAATGAAGTCCCCAGTGGGGACTTTAAGCGACGGAACGGTCTTGCATCAGCAAGATGGAGGGACCAAGTCCCGACAAGTTCCGATTTGGGAAAAGAGCAATTTAACGCTGGAGGAAGCTGCGGCTTACTCTGGCATTGGCATCAACAAACTGCGTGAAATTACGAATGAAGATAAATGCAAATTCGTCCTTTGGGTGGGAAACAAGCGTCTGATCAAACGTCGCCTGTTCGATTGCTTTGTCGAGCAAGCATATTCTATTTGAGAGGCTGCCAAAGGCTGCAAATGTGAAACCGTCCTTTTCTCATTCGCTGCGGGTGGAAATCGCATGGTTGATGTGTTATACTGACACTGACCTTATAGATGCGCTTTTCACAGAAAGGAGCTTCTGAATGCCTGAAAAGCGCAAAGATAGCAAGGGCCGTGTTTTGAAGGATGGCGAAAGCCAAAGAGCAAACGGCACCTACGACTATCGTTATACCGATATCCACAAGAAACGGCGTTGTATTTACGCTAAATCCCTGACAGAGCTGCGGAAAAAAGAGGAAGAACTGTGGCGCGATCTGGCAGACGGCATCGACTACGCCGCCGGAGAGATGACGGTGGCTGATCTGGTTGACCGCTATATGAACCTGAAGCGTGGGTTGAAACCCAATTCACTTCGGTCGTACAACACAGCGGTCAAGCGGATTCATGCTGACCCTTTCGGGCAAAAAGCCATCAAAACGGTAAAATTGTCCGATGCGAAAGGCTGGTTCGTGTTTCTGCATGACAGCGGTTTCAAGCAAAACACCATTGGAATTCTGCAAAGTGTTATCAGACCGGCGTTTGAGATGGCGGTAGAGGATGACATTATCCGCAAAAATCCATTTAAGTTCAAGCTGTCGGACGTTGTGCCGAAGGACGCTTATGTGCGCAATGCCCTGACCAGAGAACAGCAGGAGAAATATCTGCAATTCGTTCAAGACTATGGCGGCAACTATTATGATGATATCGTCATTCTTATGGGAACCGGCTTGCGTGTGAGTGAGTTGTATGGCCTGACACGAGCAGATATCGACTTTGAACGGCACTGTATCCATGTCCGGCGGCAGCTTTGCCGGACGGCTGAAAAGCCCTACTTTGTCACACCGCCGAAAACAAAAAGCGGTATCCGCAATGTTCCCATGACAGATACTGTTTGTGCAGCGTTGCGGCGTGTAGTAAAAGCCAGAGCATCCACAAAGGTAGAAGCACTGGTGGATGGCTGCAGCGGATTTCTCTTTCTGGACAAGTCCGGAATGCCGAAGGTGGCAATGCACTTGGAAAACTATATGCGTGGCGTGCAGGGAAAGTTTGAGAAGGCGTACGGCAAACCTGTTCCGCGCGTTACACCTCATGTGCTGCGACACACCTTCTGCACCAATGTTCAACAAGCCGGGCTGGATGTAAAAAGCCTGCAATACCTGATGGGACACTCCAATGCCAGTGTGACGTTGGATGTCTACACGCACAGCAGCTTTGAATCGGTTGAAAGAGCCTTTGAACAGATCGCCGGCAACCTGTGATTTTCGACGCATGAAGCGGAATTGCTTACGCCGAAACTTACGCCAAAACTTACGCCAATCACCCGGTAAGTGGCGTAGATTTGCGTAGAAAAGCGTGGATCGTGCAAAAACGGAGAATCTGGAAAAATCGGCTTGTGGCCTTGATAATTCTACAAAAGTCTACGTTTCTCGATATTCGTGATACGGCTCCAAAAGTGTGGTTTGGAAGGGCGGCATGTACTAAGCCGTACCAGTCTTTCTTAAAAAGAAACGCCAAAGAGGCGGAACTTTTCTTCGGAGAGGTTCCGCCTCTTTTTATGTATACCCCGCGCCCCGGCTGCCCACCCTAACCACAGGGAAAGGGGGCGCGGGGATGTCTGGCAAACGGGTATTGGCGGTGTATGCCGCCTTGCTGCTGGGATTTGCGGTGGTGCTGTGCCGGTTGTATCTGCTGGCGCTGCACCCCGCCTATGCTGCGCGGGCTGCGGCGCAGAGCACGGTCACCCTGCAGTTGCCCGCCCGACGGGGCAACTTTTACGATGCGCAGGGGCGGCTGCTCACCGGCCTTGAGGAGCGCTGGCAGGTGGTATGCTTTCCCGGGCAGGGAAACTACGACCGCCTGTATGCCTGCACCGATGCCGCCGGGCAGGCGCTTTTGTACCGCAGCCGCAGCCGTGCTGCGCCGTTTTTACTGGAGGTAAGCTGCGACCCCGCCCGCCTTGGGCTGACCGGTTATCCTACCGCCCGGCGGTATGCGGCGGTGCCGCTGTGTCAGCATTTGCTGGGCTATCTGGATAGCACGGGTCATGGCGCTGCCGGGCTGGAAAAGGCGCTGGACGCCGTGCTTTCCGGCACAGGGGAGAACAGTAGTCTTGTCTGCGCCGTGACGGCGCAGGGTACGCTGCGCACCGGAGAAACGGCTAGGCTTTTGCAAGCCGACAGCGGGGCGCTGGGCGTGCAGCTGACCATCTCCCGCCCGGTGCAGCGGGCAGTGGAAGCAGTGGCGGCAAGTACCATGACGAGCGGCTGCATTCTGGTGCTGGATACCGCCACAGCGGCGGTGCGCGCCAGCGTCAGTGTGCCGTGCTACGACCCGGAGCACCTTGCCGACAGCCTGCAGGCAGAGAATAGTCCCTTTCTGAACCGGGCACTGCAAAGCTACGCGGTGGGCTCGGTGTTCAAGCCGGTGCTGGCGGCGACTGCACTGGAAGCGGGCTTGCAGCCGGTTTTCGAGTGCACCGGCGCGGTGGTAGTGGATGGGCAGATCTTCCGCTGCGCGGGCGGGGTGCCGCATGGACAGGTGGACCTTGCCGCCGCGCTGGAAAAAAGCTGTAACGGCTATTTTATCCGTCTGGGACAGCAGCTGGGTGCGGAAAGCTTGCTGGACGCCGCTAAAGCCTTTGGCTTTGGGCAGAGCCTGCTGCTGGCAGAGGGGTTTGCCGCCGAGGCCGGGCAGCTGCCCACCCCGCAGGAGCTGGCGCAAAGCGGGCAGCTGGCTAATTTCAGCTTTGGGCAGGGCAGCCTGCTGGCGACACCCATGCAGGTGGCGGCACTGTTCAACACCCTTGCGGCGGACGGCGTATACCGCGCCCCCTATGTGCTGCAAGCCACGCTGGACGAGGCCACCGGCCAACCGGTGGAGACCCTCAGCCACCCCCGGGGACGGCGGGTGATCTCAGCACAGAACGCAGCGCTTTTGCGCGCTATGCTGGTACAGGTGGTGCAGCAGGGCACCGCGCAGGATGCCGCCGGGCTTTCCGGCGGGGCGGGCGGCAAGACCGGCACTGCTCAGACCGGGCAGTTCACCCCGGAGGGCACCGAGCGCTGCAACCTGTGGTTTGCGGGGTTCTGGCCGGCAGAAAAGCCCCGCTACACCATTGTGGTATTGCAGGACGGTGCGGTGCACACGGCGTACTCCGGTGCAGCCATCTTTGCGCAGGTCTGCACCGCGCTGGAAGCAGCGGGTTAAATGCGCGGATTCTACTTGCAATTTTGGCTTTGTTATGCTACTATATAGTTGTATTTTTGCGTAGTTTTCCGTATTTACAAATAAAAGGAGCGTTACGATTCATGTCTGTTATCGAAATTGTTGGCGGTGCCATTCTGCTGGTGGCTTCGCTGGTCATCGTTTTCCTCACCCTCATGCAGCACACCCACGGTCAGGGCCTGTCCGGTGCCATCAACGGCAGTGTGGGCGGTGCCAACAATGCACGTCTGACCCCGGCAGATCAGATGCTGGCTAAGGTCACCCGCATTGCAGGCGTGGTGTTCTTTGTGGTTGCTATTCTGGCCTGCCTGTTTGCAGGCCGTCTGGCAGGCTGAGAAGGCGTTGCAGCCCCGTGAACGGACGGGGCTGTTTTTCTGTGCAGAAAAAGTGTGGGCAGCCGGTTCTGCGGGCTGCCGCAAAGAGGGGACAGGGGAAAGTGCCCGTCCCAAGGCAGGGCTGTGCTCCGCAGGAGATGCACGGCCACGGAAGTGAAGGAGAAAATATTTTATGGCAATGCGCGATAAAATTGAGCACGCGATCCAGAATCAGCCGTGCACCGTAAAAGATCTGAAGAATAAGTTCGGCGGGGATCGCGGCGCAGACCGCAAGGTGATGGAGGCTGTGGATCAGCTGGTGCACGAGGCTGTCATCTGCCAGCGCCAAGGCGTGTTCTTCACCGTGCGCAGCGGCCGTGCCGATAAGGCACTGCTGTGTAAGGTGGTAAAGCTGGGCAAAAACTTTGCCTTTGTCATGCTGGAGGACGGCACCAGCGATATCTTTATCCCCGGCCGGTTCACCCGCGGCGCAATGCCCGGCGACAAGGTGCTGGTGGAAAAGTTTGCACACCCCCGGGTAGAGGGCAGCGATGAGGGCGAGATCCTTGCTGTTCTGGAAGAGAAAAATTCTCTGGTGGGCACCATGCACCGCGTGGAGGGCCGCCTGAAGTTCGTGCCGGACGATTGCCCCGCCATCTCCATGCAGGTCATGCGGGACTGCGAAGGCAGCGCCAAGGACGGCGACAAGGTGGCAGTGGAGATCCTGCTGCGCGGCAACCGTCAGGAGGATCACCGTGTAGGCGTTGCCATGCGCTTTGGCAGCTGCGATGAGGCCAAGCGCTGCGCAAAGGCACTGCTCTACGCGCAGGATATCCGCAACCGCTTCCCGGACAAGGTGCGGGACGAGGCCAAAAAGCTGGACAACGCCGAGGTGTCTGCTGCGGACTGCGAGGGCCGCATGGATCTGCGCGCCCTGCCCATCTTTACCATCGACAGCGCCGAGACCAAGGATATCGACGATGCCATCAGCCTGACCAAGACTCCGGACGGAGGCTTTGAGCTGGGCGTGCACATTGCGGATGTTTCTAACTACGTCAAGCCCGGCTCCGAGCTGGACAACGAGGCCTTTAACCGCGCTACCAGCGTCTACTACGCCGATCAGGTGGTGCCCATGCTGCCCAAGCAGCTGTCCAACGGCATCTGCAGCCTGAACGAGGGCGTGCTGCGGCTGGCTTTCTCCTGCCTGATGCGGCTGGATAAAGACGGCAATCTGACCGACTACCGCTTTGTCAAGTCCGTCATCCGCAGCCGGGTCAAGGGCGTGTACTCCGAGATCAACGCCCTGCTGGCCGGCAGCACCGATGACGAACTGACCGGCAAGTACCATGAAGTACTGGCGCAGCTGCCTGCTATGAAGGAGCTGTATGGCCACCGTGCCCGCCTGCGCAAGGAGCGCGGCTGCATGGATATCGAGAGCGGCGAGGTGAAGCTGATCCTGGACGAGGATGGCCACTGCATCGACGTGAAAAAGCGCACCTCCGGCGAGAGCGAGGCCATGATCGAGGAGTTCATGCTGCTGGCCAACCAGTGCGCCGCCCACTTTGCCCGGGTGAAGCAGATCCCCTTTGTGTACCGCGTGCACGAGGAGCCCAACGCCGAAAAGCTGGAGCGTCTGCACGGCCTGCTGCAGGCCTGCGGCGTCAACGACCACTTTGCCAAGGACGTGCCCACCCCCAAGGAGCTGAGCGCCATTCTGGAAGGTGTGCGCGGCACTGCCTACGAGCAGATCATCAATGTTGGTATGCTGCGCTGCATGTCCAAGGCTGTGTACGAGGAAAAACCCAAGGGACACTACGGTCTGGTGCTGCAGGACTATGCCCACTTCACCAGCCCCATCCGCCGCTACCCGGACTTGGCTATCCACCGTATCATGACGGCTCAGCTCAAGGGCACGGACAAGGACACCATGATCCTGCGTTACAGCGAGTTTGCCGAGGACGTCAGCAAGCAGGCCAGCGAGCGCGAAGTTATCGCCATGCAGATCGAGCGCAAGGCCGAGGACTGCTACAAGGCAGAGTATGCCCGCCGCCATCTGGGCGAGTGCTATGAGGGCCGCATC
Source organism: Faecalibacterium sp. IP-1-18 (assembly GCF_023347355.1). Classification (NCBI taxonomy): domain Bacteria; kingdom Bacillati; phylum Bacillota; class Clostridia; order Eubacteriales; family Oscillospiraceae; genus Faecalibacterium; species Faecalibacterium sp. IP-1-18. Next base: position 1,763,723 of record NZ_CP094472.1, on the reverse strand, counting down.
TCCGGCGTGACCCAGCGCGGCCTGTTCATCGAGTTGGAAAACGGCGTGGAAGGCTTTGTACCTGCTTCCAGCCTGACCGCTACCGGTACCATGCTCACCGAGGGCGTGCGCCTTTCTGATCCCGTTTCCGGCAAGAACTGGAATCTGGGCGATACCATGATGATCACCATCGTGCGTGCGGACGTCAATCTGGGCAAGATCGACTTTGAGGTCGCCCCGGAAAGTGCAAAGCAGTAACTTTATAATTGAATAAACAACAGACTGCCCCCGAAGCAGCGCGTTAGACCGTGCTGTTTCGGGGGCAGTTTATCGTAGTTCTCAAAATCCTGGCAAAGTAAAATGCCCACCTGAAAATCAGACAGGCGGGTTTGCCATCATGTAGTCGAAATACAGTCCCTTGTGCAGAGCGTGGGCAAAGCGGGAATCGTTGGTCTCGCCAAGATTATGGCTGATGCCGCGCAGTGTAAGGCTCAGTTTTGCAAGGCGGTAGGCAGCAGCTTTCTTTTTTGCCATTGTAAAGTTCCTCCGAGTGAAATATGGTCTTGTCGCGATCTTATCATTGGCAGGTAGAAATATCAATTTTGTTATCGGATCATAAACAGTACTATGCGCAACTTTACGGATACCATTCCGGCTGCTGCGTTTTGAGATATGGCATTCTGCTGTGATTCTTCTCGGGTTCTTCGTCAGAACGCAGAAAATGCGGAAACTGCTTGATTTAACTTGGTTTCCGTACTAGAATGGAAACTGGAAAGGCAAATACAGTTTCCACAAGGAGGACGCTCATGCAGGAAAAGCTCGATGCGCTGATGCGCACGCAGGCGATGCAGCTATTCCGTCAACAGGGGCTGCATTTCACCATGCAGCAGGTGGCAGAGCCGCTGCACATCAGCAAAAAGACCATCTACACCGTTTACCCCTCCAAGGAGGCGCTTTTGCTGGATATGGTAGACCACGCCTTTGCAGAGATCCACCGCTGCAAGCAGGAAATTCTGGCGGGCGGTGGTACTTTGCAGGAAAGGCTGCGGGCGGTCATTATTGCCATGCCGGCAGAATATGCTGCGCTGGACCTGCGGCAGATGAAGGAGCTGGACGAAAAATACCCGGTGGTGGCGGCGCGGGTGCGCAGCCAGTTGGAAAACGGGTGGGAGCCCACCATGGCGCTGCTGGAGCAGGCGGTGGCAGAAGGGGTCATGCGTCCGGTATCCCTGCCGGTGCTGCGGCAGATGATCACCGCATCCATCGAAAGCTTTCTGGCAGACCGCAGTCTGGCAGAAAGCGGGGTGCAGTATGTGGCTGTGCTGGAAGAAATGATCTCGATTTTACTGGAAGGAGTGCTGCCGCGATGAAACACAGTTTTTGTGAGGACTGGGAGTTCACACGACACTGGACAGAGGCCTTTGGCAAGGGGCTGCCGGTGCCAAAACAACAAGCCGTCCGCTTGCCCCATACCTGCCGGGAGGTGCCGCTGCACTATGCCACCCCCGCTGATTACGAGATGGTCTGCGGCTACCGGAAGCGGTTCCGAGTGCCACCGGTGCAGGCTGCGCCCCGACTGTTTGTCCGCTTTGACGGCGCTGCCCATCAGGCGGTGGTGCGGGTCAACGGCAGGGTTGCCGGGCAGCACCGGGGTGGCTATACCGGCTTTGCGGTGGAGATCACCGACCTTGTGGACCGGGAGGGTGAAAACCTGCTGACCGTGCAGCTGGACACCCGGGAAGACCCAACGATTCCACCCTTTGGTTTTGTCATTGATTACCTGACCTACGGCGGGTTGTACCGGGAGGTCTGGCTGGAAGCTACGGCAGAAAGCCGCCTGACCGATCTGTTCGTCTACACGCCCACCCTGCAGGAGGCTGTGGTGCAGTGGACGGCAGAGCTTACGCCCGCAGCCGCGGCGGTTCGCATCCGGCTGGAGACCGCAGACGGCACCCTGCTGGCCGAGCAGACCGCACAGGCGGCAGAAACCGGGAAGATGCAGCTTTCTGTGCCGGATGCACAGCCGTGGGATACAGAGCACCCGGTGCTGCATCATGCCGTGGCAGAGCTTTTGAACGCAGCCGGACAGCCCATCGACCGCAAACAGGTGACGTTTGGCTTCCGCACCGCAGAGTTCCGGGCGGATGGTTTCTACCTCAACGGCAAAAAGACCTTTCTGCGGGGTCTGAACCGACACCAGAGCTACCCTTACATCGGTTACGCCGCACCGGAAAGCCTGCAGCGGGAGGATGCCCGCATTTTGCAGGAGGAGCTGCATTGCACCGCCGTGCGCACCAGCCACTACCCCCAAAGCCAGTATTTTCTGGACGAGTGCGACCGGCGGGGTCTGCTGGTGTTCACTGAATTGCCGGGCTGGCAGCACATCGGGGACGACAACTGGAAGGACGCCGCCTGCGAGATGCTGCAGGAGATGCTCTTGCAGAACCGCAATCACCCCAGCATCATCCTGTGGGGTGTGCGCATCAACGAGAGCGTGGACGACGATGCCTTCTATACCCGCACCAACAAAATCGCCCATCAGCTGGACCCCAGCCGTGCTACCTCCGGCGTGCGCTATCTGGAAAAAAGCCATCTGCTGGAGGATGTCTATGCCTACAACGATTTTTCTCACAACGGCGTAACGCCCGGTGCTAAGCCTAAAAAGAACGTGACCCCCGATATGGGCAAGGCGCTGCTCATCTCGGAGTGCAACGGCCACATGTACCCCACCAAGCCCTTTGACGATGGCCCGCACCGGCAGGAGCACGCCTTGCGGCACGTCCGGGTGCAGAACGCCGCCTATGCCAGCAAGGAGCACGCCGGGTGCTTTGGCTGGTGTATGTTCGACTACCAGACCCACAAGGACTTCGGCTCCGGCGACCGCATCTGCTACCACGGCGTTCTGGACAGCTTCCGCAACCCGAAGCTGGCGGCTGCGGTCTATGCCAGTCAGGGCGATACTGACCCGGTGCTGGCAGTCAGCTCCTCCATGGACATCGGAGATAACCCCGCCGGGCAGCTGGGCACAGCCTATGTTTTCAGCAATGCCCAGCAAGTAAAGCTTTACAAAAACGATGTGTTCGTCACCGCCCTGCGCCGCAGCGAGTGGACGGCGCTGCCCCACCCGCCCTTTGTGATGGACGATACCATCGGCGAGCTGCTGGAAACGCAGGAACACTTTTCTCCCTCCAAGGCAGCCGCTGTGCGGGACTGCCTGCTGGCTGCCGGGAAATATGGCTTGGCAGGGCTGCCGCTGGCCTACAAGGTCAAATTCGGCTGGTGTATGCTGCGCTACAAAATGGCCTTTAAGGACGGCGTGGCCCTTTACGGCAAATATGTGGGCAACTGGGGCGGCGAAGCCACCCGCTGGCGGTTCGATGCCGTACAGGACGGCAACGTGGTGCGCAGCGTGACCCTCTGCCCCAGTGCAAAGCTGCACTTGGAAGTCAAAGTCAGCCGGACGACCCTGCGGGAGCAGGACACCTACGATATGGCGGCTGTCCGGGTGCGCATTCTGGACGAGAACGGCGCTCCTGCCCCCTACGCACAGTTCCCGGTGCAGTTTACGGTAGATGGCAGCGCCGCCCTTGTGGGCCCGCAGACCGCCGTGGCAGAAGGCGGCATGACCGGCACCTATCTGCGCACTGTGGGCACTGCCGGAGAAGCCGTGTTGACCGTTTCTGCACCGCAGACCCAGCCCGTTGTGCTGCGGTTCACCATTGAAAAGGAGGATGCTGTATGGAACTGACCCTGAAACAGAAAACTGCGTTCGGCATTGGTGCCGTGGGCAAGGATATGGTGTATGCCTTGTCGGCTTCCTACGTCATGTATTATTATCAGGATGTGCTGGGACTTTCGGCAAGCTTTGTGGGGCTGGTGCTCATGGCAGCCCGGTTCTTCGATGCCTTCAACGACCCCTTTATGGGGGTTCTGGTGGCAAAGACCCGCACCCGCTGGGGACGTTTCCGTCCGTGGATCTTTTCCGGCACGCTGCTCAATGCGTTGGTGCTCTACGCCCTGTTTGCCGCCCCGGTGCTGGACGAAGCGGCATTGATGGTCTACTTCAGCGTGGTGTACATCCTGTGGGGTGTCACCTACACCATGATGGATATTCCTTACTGGTCCATGATCCCCGCCGTGACCCGCACGCCCAAAGACCGGGAGAATCTTTCCATGGTGGGACGTACCTGTGCAGGCGTTGGTTCGGCACTCATTGCCATGTTCACCATGCTGCTGGTGGGAGCCCTTGGCGGCGACAGCGAGCGCGCTGGCTTCCGCTGGGTGGCGCTGATCGTATCGGTGCTCTTTGTGGTGACGGAATTGGTCTGCTGCGCCGCCATGCGGGAGACCACCCCCAGTGAGATGAAGACCGCCACCGTAAAGGAGATGTTCTCCGCCCTGTTCCGCAACGATCAGGCTATGGTGGTGGTAGGCAGCATCGTGCTGATCAACTCGGCGCTGTACCTTACCTCCAACTTCATCATCTATTTTTTCAAGTACGACCTTGGCGGTGCAGGCTGGAAAGCCACCTACACCCTGTTTTCCACCGTGGGCGGTGCGGCGCAGATCCTTGGCATGATGGTGCTTTACCCCTTGCTGCGCAAAAAGTTCAGCAGCACGCAGGTATTTCACCTGAGCCTTGTGCTGGCACTGTGCGGCTACGGCACGCTGCTGGTGTTCTGCCTGACCGGGCTTTCCCATAGCCTTGCCCTGCTGTGCATCCCGGGCGTGGTAGTGTTTGCCTGCAACGGGATGCTGACCGTGCTGACCACCCTGTTCCTTTCCAACAGTGTAGACTACGGCCAGCTCAAGACCGGCCGCCGGGAGGAGAGCGTCATCTTTTCCATGCAGACCTTTGTGGTCAAGGCAGCCTCCGGTGTGGCGGTGTTCCTCACCGGCATCGGGCTGGATCTCATCGGTCTTGTGGGCAACACGGAGGAGACCGGCCCCGTAGCAGTACAGAGCGCCGGAACGCTGCTGGGTCTGCGCCTGATGATGACGGTCCTGCCCATGCTGGTGCTGGCAGGTGCGCTGGTGCTGTTCCGCCGCAAATTTGTTCTGACCGACGCCCGCGCTGTCGAGATCAGCGCACAGCTTCACGGGGAGGAAACGCACCATGACTGAAACGCTGCACTGGTACGCGGAAACTTCCGGCGGTGTGCGGCAGGGCGATGCCCCGGTGCACTCGGGCTGCGGTGCGGTGCATCTTTCCGCTGACCTGCCTGCCGGGACGCTGAAAGCCGTGCGTGCCGAGCTGCCGTGGACGATGGAAGCAGACGAGCGCCTGTTCATGAACGGCTACCAGACATGGACATACAGCCCGGAGCTAAGCCGGAACGGCAAGCTGCGCGGCACCGATCACATTCCGGGATTTCTACTGAAGAAATATGCCTTTGACCGCTACGGCGATTATCATTTTGTGCCCTACGGACATCATAACGGTCAGAGCCACGGCTTTTCCTACTGCTATTTCCGCAAGGGCGGGCAGTTCCAGCTGGTGGCATCGCTGGACGAGACCCCGGGCTACACCATCCTCCGCTACGACAGTGGCAAAGCCCTGCTGACACTGGAGCGGGACTGCGCCGGGGTGGAGCATCCCGGCGGCAGCTTTGCCCTGTTCGACCTGTTTTTTGCCGAGGGCAGCGAGGCCGAGGTGTTCGACGGCTGGTTTCAGGCTATGGGCATCAAGCCCCGGACAGAGAAGAAGCTGGCAGGCTATTCCAGCTGGTACAACCGCTATCAGGAAATCACCGAGGACACCATCCGGGAGGACCTGACCGGCTGCCGCAGCCTGCTTTGCCCGGGAGACCTGTTCCAGATCGATGATGGCTGGGAGCCGAAGGTGGGCGACTGGCTGGAAACGGATGCACAGAAATTCCCCCACGGGCTGAAAGGCATGGTGCAGGAAATCCACGCCTCTGGCTTTCAGGCCGGGCTCTGGCTTGCACCCTTTGTGTGCGAAAAGGACTCTGCCCTTTTCCGGCAGCACCCGGACTGGCTGCTGAAAGTGGACGGCAAACCGTGGTGCTGCGGCAGCAACTGGAGCAGCTTTTATGCACTGGATATCGACAACCCGGCCGTGTTGGACTATCTGCGCCGGGTATTTGACCGGGTGCTGAACGATTGGGGTTTCGACCTTGTCAAGCTGGATTTTCTGTACGGCGCTGCTCCCTTTGGCAATGCTCGCGAGAGTCGTGCCGCCCGGATGCGCCGTGCCATGGAGCTGCTGCGTAGTTGGTGCGGACAAAAAGCCATCCTCGGCTGCGGCGTGCCGGTGATGCCTGCCTTCGGGCTGGTGGACTACTGCCGTGTCAGCTGTGACGTAGGGCTGGACTGGGACGATGTGTGGTATATGCGCCTGTTCCACCGGGAGCGGGTGTCCACAAAGCAGGCGCTGAACAACACAGTGTTCCGGCGGCAGCTCAATGGCCGTGCCTATGGCAGCGACCCGGATGTGTTCTTCCTCCGGGAGGAAAACTGCAAGCTGACGGCAGAGCAAAAACGCACCCTTGCCACAGTCAACGCACTGCTGGGCAATGTGTTCCTTACCTCGGATATGCCGTCTCACTACACGGATGCGCAGCGGGACGAGTACCGCCGCCTGCGCAGGTTGTTTGAACATGCAAAACAGGTAGAAGTAGAGACAGAAAATGGTGTGATTACGATCCGGTATTCTCTGGATGAGAAACGTCAAGAGCTGCGGTGCAGTGCTATTTATAGAGAATAATGAGGGCATAAAAATCAGCTTTATTCTTTTTTGTTAGCCAGATGTTTCTTTATGTGAAACGCAACGGACGTCTTCCTCAGAAAAGTGGCTCACGCCGAAAGCTGTATAAACAATAAAAGCATAGCCGCCAGCGTACCGTGTGATGATTTCACATGCTACGCTGGCGGCGTTTTTGCGTTATAGGGGGATGACATCTAAATCCTACACTGGATACCCCCAGATACCTGAGTTAGTGGATTCGCTGTTAGCCCAAACATCTAATCCAGAAACTCAATTATCCACTACCCCTGTGGCTACGATTTAGATATTGCTCAAATTCTCGAAAACCGCCCTCGACCTGTTTCCAAGGACAAGAACGGCTCAGACTGTGAAATGATGTCCAAACGATATTAAACGAATCACCGCACTATATTACTGGACTTTTGACATCAAGAGCACGCATTCGCAATGTTTCGTCCTCGGGAACAGATCCACCGGCTGCACCTTTTCTGCGTGATACCCATTCTGCTCCAGCCATGCGGCATCTCGGGCGGCGGTGGCGGGGTTGCAGCTGACATACACCACCCGGCGGGGTGCCATGCGCACCACTGCGGAGAGGGTGGCCTCATCGCAGCCCTTGCGGGGCGGGTCCAGCATTACGATGTCCGGGTGCAGACCCTCGGCAGCCAGCTGGGTGGCAGCCTGTCCGGCATCGGCACAGAAAAAGCGGCTCTTGGCAGCCACGGCTTCGCCCATGCGGGCAGCGTTGGCCTTGGCGCTCTCGATGGCCTCCGGCACGATCTCTACGCCGATCAGCTCCCGGCATTGACCTGCCATGGAAAGACCAATGGTGCCCATGCCGCAGTAGAGATCCAGCAGCGTGTCGTCCGGGGTCAGCTGCGCGTACTGCGCAGCAACGCCGTACAGCCGCTCGGCGGCAAGCGTGTTGACCTGATAGAAGGACAGTGGTCCCAACCGCACCGGCACGCCGCAAAGCGTGTCCTCAATGTAGCCCGGGCCGTACAGGATGTGATTTTCACTGCCCAAAATGACGTTGGTGTTTTTGGCGTTGACGTTGAGCAGAATGGTGCTGATGGCCGGGAACTGCCCCCGCAGTGCGGTGCAAAGCTGCTCTGCGTGGGGCAGCTTTGCCCGGGTGCATACCAGACACACCATGATCTGCCCGCTGTGCGCGCCGCGCCGCAGGAAGATATGTCGCACCAGCCCCTTGCCGCTCTGCTCATCGTAGGGGCGGATGACCTGCTGTGCAAAAAAGGCGCACAGCGCGTTGCCAATCTCGTTCAGCACGCTGGGCTGCAGCTTGCAGTCCGGGCAGGGGACGATGCGGTGGGTGCGCCCTGCGTAAAAGCCGATGCAGGGCACGCCGTTCTTGTCTATGCCCACAGGGAACTGCACCTTGTTGCGGTAGCGGTCTACGTCTGGAGAAGGCAGAATATCCAGCACCGGCACCTCCAGCCCGCCGATGCGGCGGAAGGCATCCAGCACGCTTTCCTGCTTGGCGCGCAGCTCTGCGGCATAATCCAGATGCCGCAGGCTGCACCCGCCGCAGGGGCCTGCCACCGGGCAGTCCACCGGAATGCGGTCCGGCGAGGGGGTGAGCAGCTCGTCCAAAATGCCAAAGGCGTACCGGCCGCAGTCCTTCACGATGCGCACCCGTGCTTCGTCCCCGGGGGCGGTGCCGGGGACAAATACGGCCTCGCCATCGGCACTGTGGGCCACACCGCTGCCGTCGCTGGAAAGACGTTCGATGCGCAGGGTCAGGATCTGGTTTTTCTGTAAAGGCATGGTTTCTCCTTGTGTGATGGGCTCAGGTTACAGTTGGGCAGGGCTTGCCGGGTCGGCGTCCTGCTGGGCGGCAAAATACTTGCTGGGCGGCACGCCCTTGGCGCGCTTGAACACCCGTGAGAAGTAGAACTGGTCAAAGAAGCCTACCGACACCGCAACCTCCGCAATGGAAAGGTTGCCGGCGCGCAGCAGCTTGCAGGCCTCGTTGATGCGGTACTCGGTCAGGTAGTCGATGGGGCTCTTGCCCACGTTCAACATGAACACCCGGTACAGATGGCTGCGGGAAACCCCCACGCTCTTGGCTACATCGTCAATGGAGATGTCGTGGGAGTAGTTGAACTGGATGTACTTGATGGCGTTCAGCACATACTGGCTGGAGGAGGAGGCCGTGTGGGGCTTGCCTGCGCTGGTCTCCCGCATCAAGGCAGCGATAAACAGGTACAGATACCCCACCATGGCTGCCTCGTCCTGTGGCTGCAGCCCGCGGGAGGAATAAATGTTGGTCAGCGCTGCCCGCATCCCGTCCGGGTCGCTGGTGTGGTGCACGGGGGCATCGTCCGTAAAGGGCAGCTGCGCGGCCAGCTTGTGGGCACAGGCACCGTTAAAGCCCACCCAGCTGTACTCCCACGGCTGCTGCTCGTCGGCGGTGTAGCGGATCAGCTGGCTGGGGCGGGCAAAGAACAGGTCGCCCTCGCTTACCTCCCAAGTGCGGCCGCCCACCTCGAAGATGCCCTTGCCGGATACCACCAGATGGATCAGGTAGTGGTCACGGATGCCGGGTCCCCATGTCTGGCCCGGAGCGCACCGCTCCAAGCCGCAGTTGAAGATGGACAATTCGATGTTGTTGGTGTAATTCTGCTTAAAGGATTGCTTATAAACGTCTGGCATGGCAGCTTTACCTCCGTCCTGTCACATTCTGCACCCAGTATACCATAGAATGCCCTGCAAATTCAACAAAAGTACATCTTATTCTTTGCACCTGACGCCAAATTTTGGATTTTTAGGTCAAATAAATTGAAAAAACGCCCGAAATGCTTTACAATAGGCAAAAAGAGCAGAATCGTTTATTCCGGAGGGGAGGAGCTGTCATGGCCACCAGTGCACAACTCAGAAAACAGATCCTGCAGGGCAGCTGGGACGCCGTACTTGCTGCACTTTATGGGGCGAATCCGGCGGTGCTACAACGGCAGCGCGGGCGCTATGCGGCTGCGCTGGAGCAGTTCGAGCTGTATTTCGGCCCTGGGCGGCAGGTGCAGGTGTACTCTGCACCCGGGCGCGCAGAGCTGGGCGGCAACCACACGGATCATCAGGGGGGCTACGGCCTTGCGGCGGCGGTCACGCTGGATATGGTGGCAGTGGCGGCCCGCAATACGGATGGCTATGTGCGGGTCAAGTCCCGGGGGTTCAACAAGCTGGATGTCATTGATCTGGCCACCGCAGAGCCGCAGGCAGGGGAGAGCACCCATTCGGCCAGCCTGATCCGCGGCATTGCTGAGGGTTTCCGCGCGGTGGGCAAGCAGATCGGAGGCTTTGATGCCTACACCGCCAGCGATGTGCTGCGGGGCTCCGGTCTGTCCAGCTCGGCGGCCTTTGAGATGGGCATGGCCTCTATCTGGAACGAGGAATACAGCACCGGGCTGACCCTGGCAGAGCTGGCGGGCATCTGCCAGTATGCGGAAAACACCTATTTCGGCAAGCCCAGCGGTCTTTTGGATCAGCTGACCAGTGCGGTGGGCGGCATTATCTTTGCGGATTTTGCCGATCCGCGCACCCCAAAGATCGAAAAGCTCCATGCAGACGGTCTGCTGCCGGAAGGAATGTTCCTCTGCGTCACCGATACCCGGGGCAGCCACAGCGAACTGACGAGCGAGTTTGCGGCGATTCGGCAGGAGATGGAGCAGGTGGCCGCCTGCTTCGGAAAGCCGCTGCTGGGTCAGGTGGAAGAGAACGCGTTCTGGATGGCACTGCCTGTCCTGCGCAGCTGCTGCGGAGACCGTGCAGTGCTGCGGGCGATCCATTATTTTGAGGAGAATGCCCGCACGCTGGCGCAGCGGGATGCGCTTTATGCAAAGCAGTTCCCGGTGTTTGCAGGTCTGGTGAAGCAGAGCGGACAGGCTTCCTTTGCGCTGTGTCAGAATGTGTACTGCACAGCGGATGTGCGGCATCAGGGACTGTCCATAGCGCTGGCTCTGAGCCAGAGCATTCTGCAGGGCAGTGAGGGCGCATGGCGGATGCAGGGCGGCGGCTTTGCAGGCACCATTCAGGCTTATGTGCCCGGGCAGCTGCTGGAGCGGTACCATACAGCCATCGAGCAGGTATTCGGGCAGGGCAGCTGCTATGTGCTGCGCCTGCGGGAGCAGGGTGCAGTCCGGGTGATCTGAACAAAACAAAAAGCCGTGCATAGCCGGAATGCTCCGGGATGCACGGCTTTCTTATAGCTTATTACTGAAGAGAAAAAAGCTGGGGGAGAGAATTTTCGACCGGCTGGTCATTTCGCTGCTGCGTATTATCCAAGTACTGGACGGCAGTGACGGTAGCCTCGCGGGTGATGCCAAGCAGGCGGCCGATCTGCTGAGAGAGCTTGATCCCGGTCTGCACACCTGTCTTGATCACGCGGAAAAGTAGCATGGGCACAAAGGTGAAGGAAAACGAGATCAGCCCACCGTTCCAGAAGAAATCATTGAAGTGCAGATTGTCAAAAAAGCTGCCGACAGCATCGCCGAATTCGCTGCCGCCAAAGGCAGCGCACTGCTCCTCGGGGGAGAGGGCTGCGTAGGAAGAGGGCAGCTGAAGCTTTTTCATAAATAAAAACACTCCTTTCCGGGTCGATGAAAGATCAGCACAGAGCTACCAGAGTAGGCAGACAATTCTGCTGCTCGGCGGCCTCCTGTTCTGCCTTCTTTTTGGCCTGAATTTCGTTGTACGTATTCTTAAAGGCGTCCACAAGATTTTTGATGGAGAGATAGATGCTGCGTGCCTGACAATAGGCATAATAACCGCCCAGACCAGCCATACCGATCGTGGCAACCTTGCTCCATGTGTTCAGCTTGCCCCAGTAGTGCCCAATTGCATCACCAACACCCAAACCATCGTTCAGGGCATTCTGCATACCGGAAACTGCAGCCTGGAACGCATAGCGGCCCATCATGCCCAGCAGGTTTACCGTGGCATTGATGCCAAAGGCCATCACCTGCTCCGGAGTGATGTTGATAGAAAGGGCACCGCCCTCGGTATAGGTCATCTCCTCGGCAGAGAGCACAGAGCAGCAGGCGGGCAGCTGCAGCGGGCGCTGATATGTATGATCCATGATGGAAAACTCCTTTCGCACACAGAACTCCCCAAGGGGCAGTTCATCTAGTAACTGAATTGTAGCATATCTGCACAAAAATGACAAGAGAGCGCGGGTTTGAAAATCATGATACATTTGTGAATATATTGTGACGATGCGTTGTAAAACTGACCTGAATACGCCATAAACGCGCAAAACTCCTGCTTTTTTACGGCGAAAAAATGTTGTAGCAAAAATGTGCTGAAAAAGCCGATCAACAACAAAGGCATCTGCCCGTACCCGCTGCGCAGAACGCAGCAGCGGGCAAAGCAGATGCCTTGTGTGTTTTACAGGTTGCCAAACGAAAGGAAAACGAGGTCAAAGTGCTTTCGGCACGCGCTCATACAGCGTGGTCAGCGCGGCGATGTGCCCGGCCAATGCAGCGGGCAGGGGCTGTGCCAGCCGCCAGCGCCAGTTTGCGCCCTGTGTGCTGGGGGTGTTGATGCGGGCCTCGCTGCCCAGATGCAGCCAGTCTGCCAGCGGGATGATGGCGGTGTCCGAAACACTGGCAAGGCATGCGCAGATCATGCCTTCAGTCAGGGTCTCCGGTGTGCAGCGCAGATACCGGCAGGCGTAGGCTACGTCCTCGGCGCTGGCGTTGCTGCGCCAACCCTCGGTGGTCACGTTATCGTGGGTGCCTGTATACACCACACTGTTGCGGGGATAGGTGTGGGGCAGGTAGTTGCCCGACTCCCGGCTGTCGAAGGCAAACTGCATGATCTTCATGCCCGGGTAGCCGCTTTCGGCCAGCATCGCCTTCACCTCCGGGGTCAAGTAGCCCAGATCCTCGGCGATGATATTGCCGCCGCCCAGCGCCTGCTGCATGGCGTGGATAAAGTCCCGGTCGGGGCCTTTTTCCCAGTGACCGCCTGCAGCCGTTGTGTTTTCGGCAGGGATAGAGTAGTAACTCTCGAAACCGCGGAAGTGGTCAATGCGCACCACATCGTAGATAGAGGTGGCGTGCTTCATGCGCCGCTTCCACCAGCCAAAGCCGGTGGCCTTGTGGGTAGGCCAATCGTACAGCGGGTTGCCCCACAGCTGTCCGTCTGCCGCAAAGGAATCCGGCGGGCAGCCGGCTACATGGGTCAGGTGCATCTGTCCATCAGTCTGGAACAGCTCCGGTTGGGTCCACAGGTCACTGGAATCCGGGCTGACGTAGATGGGGATATCGCCCACCAGCAGGACACCTTTGCGGTTGGCATAGGCCTTCAGCGCGTTCCACTGGGTGTAGAAGAAGAACTGCACCGCCTTGTGGTAGCTAATCTGGTCTGCCAACCGTACCTTTGCGGCGGCAATGACCTCCGGCTCCCGGCAGCGCAGGGCGTCCGGCCAGTCGGCAAGGCCTGCCTGCCCCTGCTCTGCCTTTACGGCCATGAACAGGGCGTAGTCCTCCAGCCAGAAGCTCTGCGCGGTGCAGAAGGCCTCGTAAGCAGGGGAGGGGGCTGCCAGCAGCCGGTCAGCAGCCTTTTTCAGCAGCACCGGGCGCTGGTTGTACAGCGCACCGTAGTCAACGGTGCTTACCGGCTGCGCGGCGGGAATCTCTTCGGCAGTCAGATAGCCATCTGCCGCCAGCAGACGGAAATCGATAAAGTAGGGGTTTCCGGCAAAGGCGGAAAAGCTCTGGTAGGGACTGTCGCCATAGCCGGTAGGGCCGATGGGCAGGATCTGCCAATAAGTCTGCTTTGCCTCGGCCAGAAAATCAACGAATGCGGTCGCTTCACTGCCCAGCGTACCGATACCAAAAGGCCCCGGCAGGCTGAACACCGGCATCAAAATGCCGCTTGCACGCATAACGTGCACCTCCTTAGCCCTTTACAGCACCGGCCACGACACCCTCGATGATGTACTTCTGGCAGGTCATGTAGAGGATAATAATGGGGATGATAGCAATGATGATGCAGGCCATCATGGGAGCCAGCTCCACACGGCCGTAGCCGCCGCGGAAATACTGGATCGCCATGGGGATGGTGCGGTACTTCTTGATATCCAGCACCAGCGTGGGCAGCAGGTAGTCGTTCCACACCCACATGGTCTCCAGAATAGCAGTGGAGATCATGGTAGGCTTCAGGATGGGGAACACGACCTTGAAGAAGATCTGGATGGGGTTGCAGCCGTCGATCATGGCTGCTTCCTCGATCTCCATGGGCACGCTCTTCATAAAGCCGGTAAACATGAACACGGCCAGACCGGCGCCGAAGCCCAGATAGATGATGCAGATGTTCCAAGGGTTGTTCAGGTTCAGACGGTCAGCAGTTTTGGACAGGGTGAACATGACCATCTGGAAGGGAACGACCATGGAGAACACGATCAGCAGGTTCATGAACTTGCTCAGCTTGTTGTTTACGCGGGTCAGGTACCAACCAGTCATGGAGCAGCACAGCAGGATCAGCACCACGCTGGTGATAGTAATCAGAAGGCTGTAGCCCATGCTGGAGAGAAAGTCCATCTTGGTCACGCCGTAAACGTAGTTGCGCAGTCCGGCAAAGGTTTCGGCGGTGGGCAGACGGAACACCGTAGAGGTGGTAAAGCTGCCCTCGGTTTTCAAGCTGTTCAGCAGGATCAGCACGATGGGGTAGATCCACAGCAGGCAGAGGAGAACCATTACAACAACAAGGATGACATCCCAGGTTCTTTTCTGTTTCGACATTACTGCTGCACCTCCTTAGAGCGGGTAAAGTGGAGCTGGATCAGCGAGATGACCACCACGATCAGGAAGAACACAACAGCCTTTGCCTGACCAATGCCCTTCCACTGCGCACCGGAGCGGCCGTAGAAGGTGTTGTAGATGTTCAGTGCCAGCATTTCACTGGCGTTGGCGGGTTCGCCTGCGGTCAGAGCCACGTTCTGGTCGAACAGCTTGAAGCTGTTGGTCAGGGTCAGGAAGGTGCAGATGGTCACGCTGGGCATGACCATGGGAATCTTGATCTTGAACAGAATCTCGCGGTCGTTGGCACCGTCGATCTTAGCGGCCTCGATCAGGTCGCCGGGCACGCTCTGCAGGCCAGCCACATAGATGATCATCATGTAGCCGATCTGCTGCCAGCACATCAGGATGACCAGACCGACAAAACCGGCCTTGGCATCCAGAGCCAGCAGAGGCTTCTGCAGGTTCGCCAGCACGCCGTTGAGCAGGATCTGCCAGATATAGCCCAGCAGAATGCCGCCGATCAGGTTGGGCATAAAGAACACGGTACGGAAGATGTTGGTGCCTTTGATGCCGCGGGTCAGCACCAGCGCAATGGCAAAGGCGCACACGTTGATGAGCACAGTGCTCACCACGGTAAAGGCTGCCGTAAAGCCGAAAGCGTGCAGGAAGGTGGAATCCTGAAATACCGAGAGGTAGTTCTGGATGCCCACAAATGTAGTCTTGGACACGGTGGTGAACCGCTGGAAGGACAGATAAACGCCCCAGATAAAGGGCCAGATGAAGCCGATAATAAAGGCGACCAGAGTAGGCAGCACAAATATCGGCCAGTATTTACTAATGGCTTTTTGCATGATATACCTCCTGAGGGAGCTGTCTGATAAAAAAGGAAAGGAGGCGGGCGAACTTTTCGCCCGCCTCCCTTTTTAATTCCTAGGGAGATCTCCAGTCAAAGGCTTAGCCGTTGGCCAGCTTGTACTCCTTGGCCCAGCCATCCACAAATGCGGTGACAACGTCGTCCCACTTGCCGGTGCCTGCTGCGTATGCAGTCAGAGCGCTGCCCACGCCGTTCTTCCACTCCTCGGAAGGCATGGTGGAGAAGCACCAGTCAACACTGGTCTTGCCGTCGGCCACATACTGGTTTGCAATGGTGATCAGGGGGTTGGTGGAGTCCTTAGCCTTCTTGAAGGGGATGACGAAGCCCATCTTGTCAGCCATTGCGCTGGTGCCGGTCTCAGAGGTGACACACCAGTACAGGAAGTCCAGAGTAGCCTGAATGTCGGCCTCGGAAGCGGTGTTATTGACACACCAGAAGTTCTCGGAACCGGTGCACAGGCCCTGATTCTCCTCGCCGTCCACGCCGATGTAGATGGGCAGCATACCCAGATTGTCGTCGCCCAGATCCTTCACGTCATTGTAAGCCCAAGTGCCGTTCTGGTAGAACACAGCCTTCTTGCCCACAAACTCAGCAACAGCATCGTTGCCGGTCTTGGAAGCCAGCAGCTTGGGATCGCAGGTGGAATCGGTGATGTACAGATCCCAGATCTGCTTGTAGTTATCCAGATAGGTGCCCTTGATGGCGTCGGTAGAGCCGATGCCGTCTGCCTTGTACTCGTAGTAGATGGGCAGGTTTGCCAGATGGGTCTTGAAGCGCCAGTCAGAAGAACCGTCCATGCCAGCGGAGGTGAAAGCACCGTCCACGCCCAGCTCAGCCTTACGAGCCTGAATGTCATCAGCGACCTTCTTCAGGTCGGCAAAGCCCTTGATGTCCTCCTGCTTGTAACCGGCAGCGGTCAGCAGTTCCTTGTTGTAGATGATGCCGTAGGTCTCAATGACGTATGCAATGCTGGTAACAGCATCGCCGTCCTTCAGTGCAAAGGAATCGCTGGTCAGCTCGCCGTACAGCTGGCTGCCGGACAGGTCGTAGCAGTAATCCTTCCAGTTTGCCAGACCAACAGGGCCGTTCACCTGGAACAGGGTGGGAGCCTCGCTCTTCTCCATCTCGCTCATCAGGGTGGTCTCGTACTGGCCGGAAGCAGCGGTGACAACGGTCACAGGCACGCCGGTCTCCTTGGTGTACTCAGCGGCCAGATCCTGCCAATCCTGATCCTGCTCGGGCTTGAAGTTCAGGTAGTAGACCTTGCCGTCTGCCTTTGCAGCGGTGCTGGAAGCAGCGGTAGAACTGGCAGCAGAGGAAGCGGTGCTGCTGGAAGAGCCGCCGCAGGCAGCCAGACCCAGAGCAGCGGCAGAAACGCCAGCGGCCTTCAGGAAGTTACGACGAGTGATCATCTTTTTCATAATAAGTTCTCCTTCTTATTAAAATTACAGATCAACTATATACTCTCCGTCCTTCGACGGAGGGAATACAAAATTTAAATTGCCCTTACGCTTTCGCCCTGCTGCAACTCCGGCTGCAGGGTCACGGTCTGGGCGGGGGAGCCATGCTCGATCTGCCGCACCAGCAGCTCGATGCTTTGCAGTGCGATCTGCTCGCTGGGCTGGACGATGGTGGTCATCACCGGTACACAGTAGCGGGACATCGTGATACCGTCAAAGCCGATCACCGAAACATCCTCCGGTACCCGCAACCCGGCGCTTACCAGCGCCCGGATGGCGCCAAAGGCGATGACATCGCTCATGGCGAAGAGGGCGGTGAACTCTGCCCGTCGGGCCAGCAGACTGTTCATGGCGTGGTAGGCGGATTCGAAATCGTAGTTGGACAGGCCGTACAGCTTGTCGTTGAACACAATGCCCGCATCCTCCATGGCCTGCTGTGCGCCCTGACGGCGCATCAGACTGGGGTAGCTGGTCACCGGACCGCCTAAAACGGCGATCTTGCGGTGCCCCTGCCGGATCAGGTAGTCCACAGCGGTATAGGCCGCTGCCCGGTCATCTACGCCCACCATGGAAAGGTTGGGGAAGTCCAGCTCGTCCGTGACCAGCGTGGTGAGCACCGAGGGAACATTGATACGGTCAAAGCCCCGCTGGAAGTTGGCTACGCTGCCGCCCAAGAAGATGATGCCTTTGGGCTTGATCTCCCGCAGGATCTTTTCGGCGGCGTCGATCTCGTTGGCGTTCTCGTCCAAGTAAGAGACGATGCCGTTGTATCCGTACAGGGTGGCGGCGCGCTGGAGCTGCACCAGAAAATCAGAAAAGAAGATGTTCCGGGTGCCCTTTACCACAAACACAAGGCTGCGGGACTGCTGAATCTTCAGCTGTCGGGCGTTGGTGTTGGGCACAAACCCGGCCTCCCGCATCACCTTCAGAACGTGCTCCTTGGTCTCCGGGCGGACATCCGGCCTGTCGTTGATCACACGGGAGATGGTGCTGACAGAGCAACCGCTGATCCGTGCGATGTCCTTGATGGTCAGGTTTGCCATGTCGGCGGGCCTCACTTTCTGAAAGTGTTTCGGGAACGTTGTCGGGAACGTTCCCAGCGACATTAGTATGGCACATTCTGTATAAAAAATCAATAAGTGTGATACAACTTTGTACAAGGTGTGCAATGCCGACCCTCGCATTTGTGCAGTTTGATTTGCGCGCAAAGCAGCAAATCTGAAAATACCGATAATTCCCGGTACAAGTCATAAACAACCGGGACAATCGTACCGGTTTGTAACTTTTTGCGCGAAAAACGCTTCCCGGTACACAGCTGAATGTGCTATACTATGTGAAAAAAGGAGAGGGGGCAAAATGTTATGATCTTATCCTTACAGGGTTGCATGGCAGTGGGAAAGACCACGGCAGCCCGCTATCTGGAACAGCACTGCCAACAGGTACAGGTTTGTTTTGAGGACAACGCTGCCGTCCTTGCAGAGATAAAGCAGCGTGGGTTGAATAAGAACAGCTATGCGGACTATCTGGAGATCCAACGGCTTTTTTTGCGCAATGAGCTGCGCCGCGGGCAGAAAGCAAAAAAATACCCCCACGCCGTGATGGATTTCGGCGCGGAGGAGATTGAGTTCTACACCTTGAACTACCCCAAAAGCAGGGGGCTGGAGTGGAAGATCGAAGCGATCCGGCAGGCTTTGGCCCCGGAGCTTGCAGCGGTGCAGGCTTGTATGCCGGAGCACATTCTGTTTCTGGACGCTTCCGAAGCCGTCCTGCGTGCCCGTAAAGCGGGAGATACCACCCGTTCCCGGGAATTCTTTGCGTATTACCTGAACCACCTTCTGCCGCTGAAACGGGAATGGTTCCGGGAAAAGAAAAACGTAACATTTCTTTCTACCGACGGGCTGACCGCTCGGCAGGTGGGGGAGAAGGTAAAACATTGGTGTGAACAGTATATCTAACGCAAGCAAAAAAGCGCTCTCACCTTGTCATCGGTGAGAGCGCTTTGCTGATTGCTGATTATTTTGATCGGGTTGGTTTTTTAAAGATTAGTCGCTGACGTAGGGCATCAGAGCAACGTGACGAGCACGCTTGATGGCGATGGTCAGTGCGCGCTGATGGTAAGCGCAGGTGCCGGTCACACGGCGGGGAATGATCTTAGCACGCTCAGAGACGTACTTACGCAGACGGGGCACGTCCTTGTAATCGATGGTGTCGATGCGATCGACACAGAAGCTGCAAACCTTCTTGCGGCCGCGACGCATGGGGCGTGCGGGGCGAGAGCCTTCGGTTCTTTCAAAAGCCATTGCTTATTACCTCCTATTGGATTTTTAACGGATAGACCGTTTCGTGTCAGAACGGCAGGTCATCGCTGTCATCAATGACGGCGAAGTCGTCGGCATTGCCGGCAGAGTAGCTGGGAGCTGCCTCCACAGCAGCCGGACGGGCAGGCGCTGCGTTCTGGTAGGACGGAGCGGCATTCTGATAGCCGTTTCCGTCACCTGCATTGCTGCTCTTGGGGCCTGCAAAGTTGATGTTGTTGGCAACCACTTCAACGGCAGTGCGGTTTGCGCCGGTCTTATCCTGATACTGACGGGACTGCAAACGGCCGTCCACAACGATCAGGGAACCTTTCTGGAAATAGCGGCAGACGAATTCGGCCTGCCGATCCCATGCAACCACATCGATCCAGTCCGCCACGCTCTGCCCATTGGCATCGCGGCGCCCGCGGTCGCAGGCAATGCGGAACGAAGCGACATTCTTGCCGGTAGTGGTCTGACGCATTTCAGGGTCACGCGCAAGGCGACCCATGATAGCAACAACATTCAACATAGTACGGTTTCCCTTTCTGTCACAGAAGAATTACTCCTCGTGAGCAATGATCAGGCTGCGCATAACGCCTTCAGTGATCTTGTACACACGGTCCAGCTCAGCGGGGAAGCTGGGCTCGCTGGTGAAGTTGATCACGGTGTAGACGCCCTCTTCCTCGTCGTTGATGGGGTAGGCCAGACGGCGCTTGCCCCACTCGTCGATAGAATCGATCGTACCGTTAGCCTCGATCAGGGACTTGAACTTACCCACCAGAGCGGCGGAAGCCTCCTCATCGAGAGCGGCGCTGGTAATCAGCATGGTTTCGTACTTTGCCATTTTTGTAGCACCTCCTTTTGGACTTGAGGGCCCTGCGGATCTGCAAGGCCAAGGGTACACAGGCTGCGGTATCGCGGCCTGTGTGGTGTGTCTGTTCAGACAGCAATTTATTATAGCAAGCTTCTTTACTTCTGTCAAGCTTTTTTGACAAAAAGAACGATAAAAAATGTTTTGCATTTTTTGGTAAAAAGGACTATAATGTAAACGCTTTCCCTGCAATATGGCAGGGCCGGGGCTCCGGCAGTGGCAGGGAAGCGGGAAAAATTAAAGGAGGATAATCCATGTATTCGTTGTTTCGAGATCTGGCAATCATAATCCTGAGCGCGAAATTCTTCGGACTGGTGGCGCGCAAGTGCAAGGCTCCGCAGGTGGTGGGTGAGATCATCGCCGGCCTGCTCATCGGCCCCTGTGTGCTGAACCTGGTGCAGATCAGCGACTCCATCTCCATCTTTGCAGAGATCGGCGTTGTGATGCTCATGTTCACCACCGGCCTCGGCACCAACCTGAAAGAGCTGATCAAGGCAGGCCCCATCGCCACCCTGATCGCTACCGTTGGCGTGGCTGTGCCTCTGGTGGGCGGCACCTTATTATATGGTGCGTTCTACGGCTTTGCCGCAGTTGGCAGCCCGGAGTTCTACCGGGCGCTGTTCATCGGCACCATTATGACCGCTACCAGTGTGTCCATCACGGTGGCGTCCTTGCAGGAGCTTGGGCACCTGAAGAGTTTTTTGGGCACGACTATCGTCAGTGCCGCTGTCATTGATGATGTCATCGGCATCGTGGTGCTCACCTGTGTGCTGGGCGCCAGCAGCGGCACCGGTACGGGTCTGGGCAAGGTGCTGTTCAACACTCTGCTGTTCTTTGCCACCGCACTGGGCGTTGGCCTTGTGGTACACTACGCCATGAAATGGCTGGATCAGCGCAACCCCCATACCCAGCGTATCACCATCGTGAGCATGGCCTTCTGCTTTGCCATGGCCTACATCGCAGAGGAATACTTCGGCATCGCCGATATCACCGGCGCTTACATTGCAGGTATCGTGCTGTGCACCATGGATGACGCACCCTATGTAGAGCGCCGGGTGGATATCAGCAACTACGTTATCTTTGCGCCGATCTTCTTTGCCTCCATCGGCCTCAAGACCGATATCAGCGGCCTGACCCCGGAGATTTTACTCTTCTGCGTCTGCTTCGTGGTTGTGGCACTGATCACCAAGATCATCGGCTGCGGTCTGGCAGCAAAGATCTGCCGCTTCAACTGGGACGATTCCCTGAAGGTCGGCGTCGGTATGATGACCCGCGGCGAGGTGGCACTGATCGTGGCACAGAAGGGCTTGGCCATCGGTGTGGTAGACCCGGTCTACTTTACCGCTGTGATCCTGCTGATCGTGGTGTCCAGCGTGGCTACCCCGCTGGCACTCAAGGCCATGTTCACCAAGCGCCCGCCCGTGCCGCATCCCAGTCAGGCAAACTAAATCAGGAATTTAATTTTCATGTTTAGGGTTCAGAAAGGCCTGCGGGCGTTTCTGAACCCCTTTTTATCTGAATATAGGCAAAAAAACGGGGCCGCTGCACATAGTTTCGTGCAACAGCCCCGTTTTTATTGTTTACGCAGTATATAATTTACAGCGTCTTGCAGAACTCCTTCAGGTAGGCGCGGAACTCCTCGCCGATCTCAGGGTGCTGCAAGGCCAGTTCCACCTGAGCCTCCACGACCTTGAGCTTGTTGCCCATATCGTAGTGCTTGCCGGTGAATTCCACGGCGGTCATGCCGCCGCGGGTACGGGCATACTCTGCCATGGCATCGGTCAGCTGGATCTCGCCACCGGCACCGGGCTTGGTGTGGGCAAGGATCTCGTAGATCTCCGGGGTCAGCAGCACACGACCCAGAATGGAATAGTTGCTGAACTCCTGCCCCTTCTTGGGCTTCTCGATCATATCGTCCACAAAGAAGTAGTTGTCGTGGATAGGGGTGGTCTTTAAGCTGCAATAGCGGCTCACGTCCTCCCAAGGCACAGCGGACACGCCGGCAACCGGACGGCCGAACTCCTCGTAGGCGCGGATCAGCTGGGCGCAGACCGGATCCTCGCCCCAGATCACGTCATCGCCATAAATGACCACAAAGGGATCATCGCCGGTAAAGGCCTTGGCGGTGTTGACTGCGTGGCCCAGACCCAGCGTCTCCTTCTGGCGCACAAACAGGATGTTGGCCATATTGGCGATGCCCAGACACTCCTCCAGCATCTTTTCCTTGCCGGGCTTTGCCAGCTTTTCCTCCAGCTCGGGGCTGCGGTCAAAATGATCCTCAATAATGCTCTGGTTGCGGCCCAGAATGATCAGGATATCGGTAATGCCGGAGCGGACGGCCTCCTCCACCAGATACTGGATGGCGGGCTTATCCACGATGGGCAGCATTCCCTTGGGCATTGCCTTGGTAGCGGGCAGTACGCGGGTGCCAAGACCCGCAGCCGGAATAACGGCTTTGGTGACTTTTTTCATAATGATTCTCCCATGTTCTCATTTTATGCACGGTGAACCGCGCTTTTCAGCAGGATCCCCATCCTGCATGAACCGTTATCAGATAAAGGTGCCTACCAGTGCGTTCAGGTCCGGCCCCAGCAGCATGGAGCAAAGGCTGCCTACTAGCATCAGCAGGATGAACGCTCCGATGCAGGCTGCAAAGCTGACACCGCCCTGTGCGTTCAGCACGGCGCGGCGCTGCTCCGGGTCCGGGAACTCGGCACGGATGCGGCGGATGCGTGCCGCTGCGCTGCGGCGGTAGAGCCACTTGCCATACAGCCCCCGCACCAGCATCAGTGCAAAACTGAGAAGGGACATGACGCGGCTCAACACTACCAGCATAGAGGCGCTGATCCCGGCGGTCAGGGGGCTGCCGGTGGTCTGCATCATACTGATTAAGGTGGGAATGAACAGCAGCAGTTCTGCGGCCAGAAAGCCGAAGGCAGGCTTCCACGCCTTGCGGTAGAAAAAGTAGAACGGGCCGAACAGCAGCGCTGAAAAACTCATGGAGATCTTGGAGTGACGCAGCTGCATCTGGCTGTAATCGTTCAGGTAGACCGGCGCGGCTGTGCCGATAAAATCCACCCAGTCCTGATAGGGGACGCCGTCGATCAGTTCATCCTTGCCAAAGGCGGCGCGCACATTGCGGTGCACCGGGTCAACGACCTTCTCGGTAAAATTACGGTACATTTCGTCCCGGTACATCCTGCTGTAATCAAAATCCCGGTTCTGCTCGGCGCTGGCGGCAGCACGGTCGTTGGGCTGTTCTGCGCTCTCAGGGGGCAGGGCAGCGCCGCAGCAGCGGCAGACATTCTCGCTGCGCAGGGTGCGCTCCCCGCAGGTGGGACAGGTGCGCAGCTGCGCATCCTGATAAGGAAACTTCCATTCATAGCCTGCGCCATGGGCAGGGGCGTGGATGCACAGACCCATTTTCTCGTAACAGGTGCGGTGATAGGGTGCACCGCAGTCCGGGCAGACCACGATGTCGTCCTGAAGGGTCAGCGGCTTGCCGCAGCCCTCACAGGGACAGCCATAATATTTCGGCATGATATCCTCCTGTGAAATCGATTATACTGGTATTATACTCCCCCGGGTATGAAAAGAAAAGGTGAAAATCTTTAAAAATCCGGCAAGATAGTATTTTTCCTCTTTACTTTATCACAGATTCTCGGTATACTAATGAAGTATCTGTGTATAAACTGTGTCTTTTGGCGGAGCAGAAAATGCGCGCTGCGCGTGCGTTTTGCACCCTGCCGGGGACATTATTGTTATGATGTAAACCCTTGAACGAGAGGAACTTAGAAAATGATCACGACTGATGAACTGAAAGTGCAGTTGGCCGAGCACGCCAAGGCCGTTAAGGACCTGGAGGAAGCACTGGCCATTGAAGCAAGCCGCAAGCGCGTGCAGGAGCTGGAGCACACCATGTCCCGCCCCGGCTTTTATGATGATACAGAACTGAGCAAGAAGGTCTTTGACGAAGTCGGCGACCTGAAGGGTAAGCTGAACCGCTTTGAAAAGCTGCAGGGTCTGTACGATGACGCTGAGACCATGCTGGAGATGCTGGACGAGGAGTACGACCCCGCCATGATCCCCGAGGCCGAGGAGGCCGTGAACACCGTGGGCAAGGCTGTGGAGGAACTGCAGCTGATGACTATGCTGAACGGCGAGTACGACCACAGCAACGCCATCCTTACCTTCCACGCAGGCACCGGCGGCACCGAGGCACAGGACTGGGCCGAGATGCTGTATCGTATGTATAACAAGTGGGCACAGGCACACGGCATGACCGTGGAGGTGCTGGATTATCAGGACGGCGACGAAGCCGGTCTGAAGAGCGCTTCCATGATGGTCAAGGGGGCCAACGCCTACGGTCTGCTCAAGAGCGAGAACGGCGTGCACCGTCTGGTGCGTGTCTCTCCCTTTGACGCCAACGCCCGCCGCCAGACCAGCTTTGCCTCTCTGGAGGTCATGCCGGAACTGGACAACACCATTCAGGTGGACATCCGCCCCGAGGATATCGAGATGCAGGTGTACCGCTCCTCCGGTGCCGGCGGCCAGCACATCAATAAGACCTCCTCTGCTGTCCGTCTGATCCACAAGCCCACCGGCATCGTGGTCAACTGCCAGACCCAGCGCAGCCAGTTCCAGAACCGCGACTACGCTATGGAAATGCTGAAGGCGAAGCTCTACCAGATCGCCAAGCAGCAGCATATGGATAAGATCGACGACATCAAGGGCGTACAGAACGAGATCGCATGGGGTCACCAGATCCGCAGCTATGTGTTCATGCCCTACACCATGGTCAAGGATCACCGCACCAACTACGAGACCGGCAATGTGGATGCCGTGATGGATGGCGATATCGATGAGTTCATCTTTGCCTACCTCAAGGCCGCCAGCCGCGGCGAGCTGCAGGACGCATAAGCGCCTGTCTCTGTAAAAATCATAACCGCACCTGTGTCCCTTTTTGGATGCAGGTGCGGTTTTTTCGTGCTTGTCTGCGCATACTAACCCCGAAAAATGCGCAGGGAGGCCGTAAAATGTCCAAGCACAGCATCGTCAGGTGGATAAAGATGATAGGGGTTTATCTGCTGGTGGCCGCCGTGGCGGCGCTGGGCTGGCTGTGGTGCGTCCTGCCGGAGGAAGTCTATCTGGAACCGGAGCAGCCCCTTGCGCTGCCCCGCTTTGGCTGGGTGGAACCGCTGCGCGGACACGGCAGCCGCAACGTGGCCAGCACCCGGGCAGCGGGCAGCTATCAGACCACGCTGGCGCTGGGCGGCTGGCTGCCGGTCAAGACCATCCGTGCCACCGTGATGCAGCGCCCCACGGTCACGGTGTGCGGCACGCCCTTTGGGGTGAAGATGTTTTCAGAGGGAGCGCTTGTGGTGGGCTTTTCCGAGGTGCACACCGCCGCCGGTACAGTGAACCCCGCAAAGCAGGCGGGGCTGCGGCTGGGCGACCGGGTCATCCGCATGGGAAACACGGTCACCGAGACCAACGAGCAGGTCCATGCTGCACTGGAAGCCGCCGCCGGTGCGGCGGTGGAGGTGGTCTACGTCCGCAAGGGGGAGCAGCGGCAGACCATCCTTTTGCCGGTGTGGGATACGCAGAACGCCCAGTGGCGGGCAGGGATGTGGGTGCGGGATTCCTCCGCCGGGGTGGGCACTCTGACCTTTGTAGATGCGCAGGCCGGGGTGTTTGCCGGGTTGGGGCACCCTATCAGCGACAGCGACACCGGCGAGCGGGTTGCCCTGCGCAGCGGCGAGATCGTGGCCTGCCAGATCGTGGGCTGCACCGGCGGTACCGCCGGCAGCCCCGGAGAGCTGAAAGGCAAATTCCTCAGCGACCACGCCCTTGGAAGGATCTGCATCAACGGCGAAAATGGTGTTTACGGCACGGTAAGCACCGCCATTGCCGGGCAGCAGACAGAGCTTGCCTTTGCGCAGGAGGTGCTGCCCGGCGCGGCAGAGATCCTGACCACCACCAGCGGCGAAAAGCCCCGCAGCTACCGTGTCTATATTGAAAAGGTGAACGACGCCGACCCGCGCCGCAACATGGTGCTGCGCGTCACCGACCCGGCACTGCTGGCGCAGACCGGCGGCATCGTGCAGGGGATGAGCGGCAGTCCCATCCTGCAAAACGGACGGCTGGTGGGTGCAGTGACCCATGTGCTGGTCAATGACCCGACACGAGGCTACGGTATTTTTGCACAAACCATGCTGGAACAGGCGCATTCCGTGCCCGGAACGGACGCAGCAGCATAAAAAAGTATGACATTCGAGCAGAATTTCCATAATTTCCCAAAATAAACCGTTGAACTATCTGGAAAATTATGGTAAAATCCATGGTGTTAAGGGAACTGCACACATTGGAGGAAACAACCATGGATAAAGTGAGATTCTTGATGTCGGATACCGGTGCTCAGATCACAGAAGCCTGTCGTGAGGCGCTGGAGCAAAAGGGCGTGGAAGTGACCGTTGTGGAAAAGGATGGAAACAAGGTTTTACAGAAGATGCTGGCCGTTCGCCCGCAGGTAGTGCTGTTGGACGCCTTTATGCCTGGGCTGGACGCGCTGGCGGTCAAGCAGCGCTACAACGCCGCAGGCGAGCGCCACACCTCGTTTTTCGTCACCGGCGCGTTCCAGAGCGAGGAGATGGTGCAGGAGCTGCTGGACGAAGGCTTTGCCTACTATTTCGTCAAGCCCTTTGATGAAAGTGTCCTTGCCGCCCGGGTGCTCAAAGCAGCCAGCGGACAGGAAAAGCACCTGCTCCACACCAGCGTGGACAGTGATGAGCTGACCGTCACCGAAATATTGCACCAAATTGGCGTGCCTGCGCACATCAAGGGCTACCAGTTCCTGCGGGATGCCATCCTGCTCACCATGAACGAACCGGAGTACATCAACGCCGTGACCAAGCGCCTGTACCCGGAAATCGCCAAGAAAAACGGTACCACCGCCAGCCGCGTGGAGCGCGCCATCCGCCACGCCATCGAGGTTGCATGGGACCGGGGAGACGTGGATACCCTCAACAGCTACTTTGGCTATACCATCCATAACCTGCGCGGCAAGCCTACGAACAGCGAGTTCATCGCGATGATAGCTGATAAGATGCGGCTGGATAAGCGGCAGAGGGTGGGGTAACATCTGCAAATTGAAAATACGGCTGATTTGAGCGCTGCTTTTGAAAAGCGTGATAAAAACTAAATTAACAGAAGAGCCGCAGTTGGGGATTTTCTTCCCAGCTGCGGCTCTTTTGATATGAATAAACGTATTACGGCTCGATTTTGATTTTATCTTTGGCATATTCCAACGCAAGGCCAATAAGCTCGTTTCGAGAACGGTTCGTCTTTTGCGCTAAATCGTCGTAAAAGTCAACAATGGATTTGTCTACCCGAATCGTGAACATAACAGGTTCTGTGCGCTTTGTTATCTTGAGTTCGTCCATAATTATCACCCTGATTCTATTATGATGCACAGAACGATAGAAAGAAATGTTGCAATTATGTTTACAATTAAACATAAAATGATATAATGGAATAAAGAAGCCAAAACAAGGAGGATTGTACAATGGAGTATCATTTTACAGGGACAGGTGATTCACTGGACGTTACCTTTATTGCAGACGGCATCATTGATGGAAGCGGAAAGGTTATTCCTTATCCAGCAATTAAGAGCATAAAGGTAAAGCGAAAAGGAAATGAATCGGTATTGATGATTACAGCAGAAGAGAATGATACAAAAGTTGAATACTGCTATTCTGTTGCCCCAAAGGACGAGGAAAGCCTTAAAAAAGCAGTAGCTGATATTGAGGCATGCTACATAAAGAAACGAAAAGGATAATATTTACTAAATTGGAAAATTATAGGCATGACGGCAGTGATCTTTTTGCTGGTATGCGGTGGTGGCCTCGGTTGGTATGCGAATAATAGTAGAGAATTAGCCGACAGCGAAAAAACAGCCGATAGTGAAATTACTTCGTCGCAAAAAGGCAGCGTGGATAACGAACCTCGAATTGAGTTTGAAGAAACAGAAACCACGAAAAGAACAGATACAATCTATAATTGTCCAGAATACACCGTATACCCTACAAACATCAATGCAGATAAGATTGTATGGACAACAACGGATGAATCTGTTGCGAAAGTTGAAAATGGAATGTTATATGCTGGAAAAGAGGGAACGGCGCAAATAACTGCAACGATTGATGGTAATATAAGCGCGTCTATGACTGTAAACGTCAAAAGCAAGGCTAAGAAAACTTCAACTTCATCGTATAACAGTTCAAACGATGAAAATAGTTTGACATACAGTTCGAGACCCGGTTGGATTACAGGCGGTCCCGGTGCTGGCTCTACGGGAAAGGTCTCTGGTAAATCTTCTAATCAAGAATATCAAAATGCTTTAACGAAAGGCTTACAATACGCAAACCAGCTTCATATGTCAAAGAAAGCAGTATATGACCAACTGACATCTTCTTATGGAGAAGGCTTCCCGGCGGATGCTGCACAATATGCTATTGATAATATGACGGGCGTAGACTGGAATGCGAATGCCCTCGAAAAGGCAAAGCAATATTATTATAATATGTCGATGTCCAAAAGCGCAGTTTATGACCAGCTTACTTCGGAATATGGTGAACAGTTTACTGCGTCTCAGGCACAGTATGCAATTGACCATCTGGATTGAGATACAATAGCCGAATAAGAGAAAGACCGCAGACGGAACAAAAGCCGTTTGCGGTCTTTCTCTTTGCATTTTCCTTCCCATCTGGTACAATGGTGCAGAAGGGAAGTGACAACATGCCGGAAGTGGATGTGATCCGTGCGCAGCTGTTTGCGCTGCAAGATAAAGAATATCAGGTCTTTTACAGCCGCCTGATGCCCACCTTACCACCGGAAACGGTGATCGGGGTGCGGGTGCCGCTGCTGCGCAGGCTGGCAAAACAGCTGGCGGATACCCCGGAAGCGGAGGCGTTTCTGCAGTGCCTGCCGCATTTTTATTATGAAGAAAACGCCCTCCACGCCTTTCTGCTGGAGTCTGTCCGGGATTACGGCACAGCGCTGGCGGCAACGGAGCGCTTTTTGCCCTATGTGGATAATTGGGCAGTCTGCGATAGCTTCAGCCCCAAGGTCTTTGCGCAGCATAAGCCGGAACTGCTGTGTGCTATCCGGCGCTGGCTGGGCTCTGACCAAGTGTATACCGTGCGCTACGGGATCGGGATGCTGATGCGGTATTATCTGGACGATGCCTTCCGGCCGGAATATCTGGCTTGGGTGGCGGCGGTGCACAGCGAGGAATACTATGTCAATATGATGCGGGCGTGGTATTTTGCCACTGCACTGGCAAAGCAGCCCGCAGCGGCACTGCCGTGGCTGACCGAAAAGCGGCTGGACGTGTGGACGCACAACAAGACCATCCAGAAAGCAGTAGAAAGCCGCCGCATCCCCCCGGAGCAAAAGCAGGCTTTGCGGGCGCTGCGCATTCGTTCACAAAAGCTTTGCGAAGAACGACGCGTTTGACTGTTTACAATGTGGCGAATTTATTGTAAAATAGAATATAGCAAAAATGCCGGGTCTATCCGGCGAAAGATAAAATAGGTGGTGTTTGGATTATGGCATTGAAATATAAGCGTATCCTTCTGAAGATCAGCGGCGAGGCGCTGGGCGGCGAAAAGGGCATGGGCTTTGACGAGCCCACCATGGACGCCATTTGCGGCGGCGTGAAGAAAGCTCATGAGCTGGGCGTGCAGATCGGCATCGTGGTAGGCGGCGGCAACTTCTGGCGCGGCCGCTCCAGCGGTAAGATGGAGCGCACGCTGGCCGATAAGATCGGTATGCTGGCTACGGTGATGAACGCACTGGCTGTCTCCGATAAGCTGGAGCAGCTGGGTGTGCCCACCGAGGTGTTTACCTCGATCACCATGCCGCAGGTGGCCCCTGCCTTTACCCGCAAGGACGCTCTGCGCGCCATGGATGAGGGCAAGATCGCTGTGTTCGGCGGCGGCACTGGCAACCCCTTCTTCTCTACCGATACGGCTACTGCCCTGCGCGCCGTGGAGGTGAGCGCCGACGTGATGTTCAAGGCGACCATGGTGGACGGCGTTTACGATAAGGATCCCCACAAGTACCCGGATGCCAAAAAGTACGATACCCTTACCTTTACCAAGGTGCTGGAGGATCAGCTGGCCGTTATGGACGGTACCGCAGCTACCCTGTGCCGCGACAACAAGCTGCCCATTCTGGTGTTTGATCTGGCCGACCCGGACAACATCGCACGGGCTGTGCAGGGCGAGAACGTGGGCACGCTGGTCTACGAGGGCTGAGCATAGCGCCCCGGTGCAACTGCATACGATTGGATAGAGCAGCAGCGGCGCAGTGCGCTGCCTGCATGGATCAATAGAATAAAGAAACAGGAGAACAACGACAATGAGCAGCAACACCAAGGTTTACGAAGATAAGATGAAGAGCTCTGTGGAGCACCTCAGCCGCGAGCTGGCCGCTGTGCGCGCAGGCCGTGCGAACCCCGCCGTGCTGGATAAGGTGGTCGTGGACTACTACGGTGCTCCCACCCCCATCCAGCAGTTGGCCGCTGTGGCCGTCTCTGAGGCACGCACCCTCACCATCACCCCTTGGGACCGCACCCTGCTGCGCCCCATCAGCAAGGCAATCATGGCCAGCGATGTGGGCATCACCCCCATTGATGACGGCGTTACCATCCGCCTGAACTTCCCCGCACCCAACGAGGAGCGCCGCAAGCAGCTGGCCAAGGAGGTCTCCAAGCTGGGTGAGGACGCCAAGGTTGCCGTGCGTAACGTGCGCCGCGACGCTATGGATAAGGCTAAGGCCATGAAGAAGGCCGGCGAGCTGACCGAGGACACCCAGAAGACCATGGAAGAGGATGTCCAGAAGCTGACCGATAAGTATATCAAGAACATTGATGCTGCCGTGGAAGAAAAGCAGAAGGAGATCATGGCCGTCTGATCCGCAGCACACAATAACAACTGGGAGGTGCCGTGCGCTGGTGAAAGGTGCGCGGCACTTTTTGCAGGGCAGCCCTGCTGCCGGGAGGTATAAATGGCACACCCCAAAGAATTTGCCGAGGGGCTTTCCATCGGCATCATCATGGACGGCAATGGCCGCTGGGCGAAAAACCGCGGCCTGCCCCGCACCGCAGGACACAAAAAAGGTGCGGCGGTGTTCAAGGATATTGCCAACTACTGCGATGAACTTGGCGTAGCATCGGTGTATTTCTATGCTTTCTCTACCGAGAACTGGAAGCGCCCGCTGGAAGAGGTGGGTGCCATCATGAAGCTGTTCGCCCAGTACCTCATCGAGGGCTTTGATTACAAGAACCGCAATATCCGCATCAAGTTCTTGGGCGACCGCACCGCGCTGGACCCCAAGCTGCAAAAGATGATGAATGAACTGGAAGGGGACTCTGCCTGCAAGACCGGCATGACCCTGAACATCGCCATCAACTACGGCGGCCGCCCGGAGATCGTGCGGGCGGCGCAGCAGCTGGCCGCAAAGGCTGTGGCAGGCGAGATCCGCCCCGAGGACATCAACGAGCAGATGATGAGCGATGCCATGTACACCGCCGGACAGAAGGACCCGGACTTTATCCTGCGTCCCAGCGGCGAAAAGCGGCTGTCCAACTTTATGCTCTGGCAGGCCGCCTATTCGGAACTGGTGGAGATGGATGTGCTCTGGCCGGACTTTACCCGCGCCGATCTGGATACCGCCATTGAGGAGTTCAACCACCGCAGCCGCCGGTTCGGCGGCATCTGAGCGGCAATCTGTCCGTATTGCAAACCCTGCACCTATGGTGCAGACCCGACAGACCCGGTACTTCCTCGGGTCGGAATGCGTTGCCCTGCAAGGGGCTGCTGCCGGAAGAACAAAGGAGATCGAAACCTATGAAAACACGCATTATTACTGCGATCGTGGGCATTCTGGTACTCATCGGCGTGATGTTTACCTTCAACACCATGGTGTTCAATCTGGTGATCGCAGCCATTACCCTGATCGCCATCCACGAGATTTACAGCGCCCTCGGCTTTGAAAAAAAAGACTGGCTCATGTACGCAGTGCTGGTACCCTATACATTGCTGGTCATGCTTTCCAGCTATAGCGCCATGCGCAAGCTGGTCATGCCGATGTCCTTTGTGCTGGTCACCTTTTTTGCCATCTATCTGGTGGTGCGCAACGGCACCATCAGCTACCAGAAGGCCAGCGGTCTTTTGGTGTTTTCGGGCATCGTGATCTTCTGCTTCTACTCCTTCGTTCTGCTCAAGGAGCGTCTGCCAGTGGAAAAATTCGGCTATGACGCGGTTTTCTTCATCCTGCTCATCCTCTGCTTTGCATGGGGCGGCGATACCTGTGCCTATTTTGCAGGCCGCGCCTTCGGCAAGCATAAGCTGTGCCCGGTGGTCAGCCCCAAAAAGACGGTGGAGGGTGCCATCGGCGGCGTGCTGGGCACCATGGTGTTCGGCGTGGTCGCCACCCTCATCTACTCCATAGCGGCAAACCGCATGGAGGCCTTTACCCGCTCTAATATCGGCGTTTCCATGTATGTTATCATTGCGCTGCTGGGCTGTATCGCCGCTGTGCTGGGCATCTACGGCGACCTGTTTGCCAGCGTGGTCAAGCGCCAGTGCGGCATCAAGGACTACGGCACCATCTTCCCGGGGCACGGCGGCATTCTGGACCGCTTTGACAGCGTGATGTTCATCGCGCCCTTCGTGACCATGGTCATTACCGCCGTGTTCTACGCCTGATACAGGGGAGGAAACTATTATGTCTAAAAAAATTACGCTGCTGGGTTCTACCGGCTCCATCGGCACCCAGAGTCTGGATGTCATCCGCGCTCAAGGGTACGAGGTCTACGGCCTTTCTGCCCACAGCCATGTAGAAAAAATTTTGCAGCAGATCGAAGAGTTCCACCCGAAATACGTCTGCATGACCGACCCGGACGCCGCCGCAAAGCTGGACGCTGCGCTGGCAGGCCGGGCAAATGCGCCCAAGCTGCTCACCGGCCCGGAGGGGCTGAAAGAGCTGGCTGCGCTGGACGGCCCGGATGTGGTGCTGAACAGTGTGGTGGGCATTGCCGGCCTTGGTGCCAGCCTGTGCGCCATCGAAAGCGGCCATGACCTGGCACTGGCCAACAAGGAGAGCCTTGTCACCGGCGGTCATCTGGTCACGCAAGCTGTGGAAAAGCACGGCGTACAGCTGCTTCCAGTAGACAGCGAGCACTCCGCCATCTTCCAGTGTCTGCAGGATAAGGAAAGCGCCCCCAGTCTGACCAAAATTCTGCTCACGGCCTCCGGCGGCCCCTTTTTCGGCATGACCACCGAGCAGCTGCGCGGCAAGACCCGTGCAGACGCCCTCAAGCACCCAAACTGGAATATGGGCGCAAAGATCACCATCGACTCCGCCACCCTGATGAACAAGGGTCTGGAACTGATCGAGGCTGTATGGCTCTTCGGTCTGCCCCCGGAAAAAATCCAAATCGTGGTGCAGCGCCAGAGTATCGTCCACTCTGCGGTGCAGTTCAGCGATAATTCGATCATCGCGCAGCTGGGTGTGCCGGATATGCGTATCCCCATCCAGTACGCCTTGACCTACCCCAAGCGTGTGCCGGGCGTAGTGCCGGAGTTGGACTTTACCACCCTGAAGCTGCTCACCTTCGATGTGGCCGACGAAGAGACCTTCCGTTGCCTTGCCGCCTGCAAAAAGGCCATTCGCAAGGGCGGTCTTGGCCCCTGCGCCGCCAACGGTGCCAACGAGGAAGCCGTTAAGCTGTTCCTTGAGGACAAGATCGGCTTTTTGGATATCGGCCGCTTGGTGGAGGCTGTTGTGGACAGCGACAGCTTTGGCGGCGACTATACGCTGGCAGACGTGTACGAGTGCGACCGCATGGCGCGCGCATTCGTGCAGGCACACCTGTAACGCTTTATCAGAAATATACGCCCCGGCGCTGTTTTTGTAACGGTTCCGGGGCGGTATAGGAGAACGAATGTCATTTATTATCACCATCCTTGCCGCGCTGCTCGTGTTCAGTGCGGTGATCGCCATCCACGAGTTCGGGCATTTTACTGTGGCAAAGCTCTGCGGCATTCAGGTCAATGAGTTTTCCATCGGCATGGGGCCGGTGCTCTGGAAAAAGAATCATAAAGGCACCCAGTACAGTCTGCGCGCCCTGCCTGTGGGTGGCTTTGTAGCGCTGGAAGGGGAGGAAAGCCCCGAAAGCCAGCAGGCAGAAGCTGCCCATACTGTGCAGGAGCAGCCCGCCCCGGAGACGGAAGCGTCTGTGCAGCCCACCGGCGTCCCCTTGAACGAGGCGCCGGTTTGGCAGCGGGCACTGGTCATGGTAGCCGGTGCGGTCATGAATTTTGTGCTGGGCTTTGTGGTGCTGGTGGTTTTGATCGCCGCCCAGAATGAGCCCATCACCAGCAAGACCATCTACGCCATTCAGGACGGTGCCCTCTGCGGGCAGACCGGCCTGCAGGCGGGGGACAAGGTTCTGGCGGTGAACGGCCGCCGCTGCTTTGTGGCCAATGATATCCTGTACGAGCTGGTGCGCACCCAGTCTTACAGTGCGGATTTCACCGTACTGCGGGATGGCCAAAAGGTGCAGCTGCCGGGGGTGCAGTTCGACACATGGCAGGACGAACAGGGCGAGACCCACATGAGCATCGGTTTTTCCGTCTACGGGCTGGAAAAGACCCTTGGTAACGTGCTGCGGGAGGCGAGCAACAGCGTGCTGTATTACGGCCGCATCGTGTTCACCTCTCTTATTGACCTGCTGCGCGGGCGGGAGAGCATCAACAACCTCTCCGGCCCGGTGGGCATCGTGTCGGCCATCGGGCAGGCCGCCAGCTATGGCTGGCAGGACTTGCTGGAACTGCTGGCACTGATTACCGTCAACCTTGGCATCCTCAACCTGCTGCCCTTCCCGGCGCTGGACGGCGGCAAGGTAGTATTTTTGATCATTGAAGGCGTTACCGGCCATGCAGTGCCGGAAAAGCTGCAAAGCGTGCTCACCCTTGCAACCTTCGGGCTGCTGTTCGGGCTGATGATCTTTGCAACCTACAACGATATTCTCCGGCTTATTACCGGGACAGTATAAGAAAGGGGAACCCTTATGCGGCAGAAAAAACGTGAAGTGAAGATCGGCAATGTGACCATTGGCGGCAGCAACCCTATTGCGGTGCAGACCATGCTCAATGTGCCGGTGGAGGACATCGAGGGCAATGTGGCACAGGCTAAGCGGTGCGAAGCCGCTGGCTGTCAGATTTTGCGGGTGACCTGTCCCAGCCCGGCAGATGCAAAGTGCATCGAGGCCGTCAAAAACGCAGTGAACATCCCCATCGTGGCAGATATCCACTTTGACTATAAGGCTGCGCTGGCCTGCGCGGACGTAGGCGTAGATAAGATCCGCATCAACCCGGGCAATATCGGCGATGATGACCGGGTAAAGGCAGTGGTGGATGCCTGCCAGCAGAAGAATATCCCCATCCGCATCGGCGTCAACGGCGGCAGTCTGGAAAAGCACATTCTGGCCCGCTACGGCGCACCCACCCCGGAAGCTATGGTGGAAAGCGCTTTGTACCATGTGCGGCTGCTGGAAAAGTTCGATTTTAACAACATCGTTATCTCCATCAAAAACTCCAACGTGCCCCGCATGATGGAAGCCTACCGCCAGCTCAGCGCCGTCACCGACTACCCGCTCCATGTGGGCGTCACCGAGGCCGGTACCTACCAGATGGGTCTGCTGAAAAGCGGCATGGGCATCGGCGGGATGCTGCTGGAGGGCATCGGCGATACCATCCGCGTGTCGCTGGCTGCCGAGCCGGAAAAAGAGGTGGAGGCAGGCTTCAACATCCTGCGCGCCGTGGGCTTCCCGGTCACCGGACCGGAGGTCATCACCTGCCCCACCTGCGGACGCACCCAGTACCCCTGCACCGAGATCGCCAACGAGGTGGAAAAGCGGCTGCAGGGCTACAAAAAGTCCATCAAGGTGGCCGTGATGGGCTGCGTTGTCAATGGCCCCGGCGAAGCCCGCGAAGCTGATATCGGCATTGCGGGCGGCAAGGGCGAGGCTGTGCTGTTCATCCATGGCAAGCCCATCAAAAAGCTGACCGGCGATAACATTCTGGATCAGTTCATGGACGAGATCTATAAATTGTAAGCATTCTTTTCGCTACTGCCACACCCGCAAAAACGGGTGCGGCAGTTTGTGCTGTAAAGAACCCACCAAAAAGGAGTACCATTTGTGAAACCACTTGTTTCCCAGCTGTGGCCGCAGTTTATGGCGGACCCGGATTTTGCGGCCTGCTTCGGGCAGGTGATCGTGGAGCACGCCCGGATGCTGCGGCAGGACCGGCAGGTCGAGTTTACTCTGCGCAGCGCCGCCCCGCTGGATCAGAACCTCTGCGCCCGGCTACTGGCTTCCCTGCAGCCGGACTACGAGGGCTTTGAACTGAAGATCAAGAACCTGTTCGGCTATGCCATGCTGGACGAGCACGCTTTGCGCATCCTGCTGGAGGACATGAAGCGGGACGGTGTGCCCATCAACGGCTTTCTGGACAGGAGCAGCATTACCATCACCGGGCAGAACATCACGGTGGGGGTGTGCCACGGTACAAAGTTTTTGCAGGAGATGGGCTTTGAAGAACTGCTTGCAAAGCGCGTTGCCGAGCATACCGGCGTTACCCCCAAGGTGACGCTGCAAAGCGCAGTGACTGCGGCGGAGCAGCAGCAGATGGAGGAAAAGCTGGAGCGCAAGATCGCACCGCCGGTGGTCAAATTCGAGAAAAAGAACACCGCACCGTCTATCAAGGTGGAGGGGCTCAACCTTACCGACAAGCCGGTTACCATCTTCCACGGCAAAATGTTTACCCCCAAAAACCTTACTCCCCTCAAGGATCTGGGCGGCGAGGGCGGCAAGTGCATGATCTGGGGCGATGTGTTCTTTACCGAGGTCAAGGGCAACTACCGCAAGATCTACACCGTGTCTATCACCGACTATACCGGCTCGATCAACCTGAAAGTCCGTGCACAGGAAGGGGAGGACTGCTCCAAGTGGGAGGGCATTGGCAAGGGCAGCACGGTCATTGTGCGGGGCGACTGCTCCTACGATAAATACGAGCACGACTACATCGTGTACCCCTACGATGTGCTGATCGTGGAGCGCAAAAAGCGGGAGGATACTGCCCCGGAAAAGCGGGTGGAGCTGCATCTGCACACCAAGCTTTCCAGCATGGACGGCTTCTGCGACCCCGGCGGCATCGTCAAGCTGGCGCACCGCATGGGACACCCCGCCATTGCCATCACCGACCACGGCGTGTGTCAGGGCTATCCGGAAGCCATGCTGGCAGCCGATGACATCCACAAAAAAGACCCGGATTTCAAGCTCATCTACGGCTGCGAGGCCTATTTTGTGGACGACATGGTGCCCTGCGTTTACGGCGTAAAGGATCAGCCGCTGGACGGCGAGTTCTGCGTGTTTGACACCGAGACCACCGGTCTTGACCCCGGGGTAGAGTACCTTACCGAGATTGGCGCGGTCATCATCCGCAACGGCGAGGTGGTGGAGGAGTTCGATACCTTCGTCAAGCCCGGCAAGCCCATCACCCCCAAGATCACCGAGCTGACCGGCATCACCAACGAGATGGTAGCGGACGCCCCCAGCGAAAAGGAAGCGCTGGAAGCTTTTCTTGCCTTTGCGGGCGACCGCATTCTGGTGGGACACAACGTCCACGCCTTTGATATGCGCTTTCTGCGGGCAGCTGCCAAGCGCAGCGGCATCAAGCTGGAGCCTACCTATATCGACACTCTGACCATGGCACAGACCATGTACCCGGGTCTGCACAACTATAAACAGGGAACTATCAATAAGCATCTGGAACTGCCTGCCTACGAAGCGCACCGCGCCTGCGAGGACTCCGCTGCACTGGGACGCATCTTCTGCGTGATGCTGAACGACTTAGCGGAAAAAGAGGTAACGAAGGTCAGCGAAATCAACACCGGTCTTGGCGGCAACCGTGAGGTGCTGAAAAAGAAATACTACCACCTGATCATTCTGGTCAAAAACCAGATGGGTCTGAAGAACCTGTACAAAATCGTCAGCGAGGCACACGTCAACTACTTCTTCAAAAAGCCCCGCGTGCCCCGCAGTCTGCTGAACAAGTACCGGGACGGCCTGCTGCTCACCAGTGCCTGTGAGGCAGGCGAGCTGTACCGCGCCATCGTGGACGGCACCAGCTACGAGGAACTGAAAAAAATCGCCGCCTACTACGATATTCTTGAGATCCAGCCGCTGGGCAACAACGCCTATATGGTGCGGGACGGCAAGGTGGACAGCGAGGAACGGATCAAGGAGTTCAACCGCACCGTTATCAAGCTGGGTGATGATCTGCACAAACCGGTCATTGCCACCGGCGACGTGCACTTTACCGAGCCGGAGGATGCGATCTATCGCGCTGTATTACAGGCGGGCAACGGCTTTAAGGATGCCGACAATCAGCCGCCGCTGTTCTTCCGCACCACGCAGGATATGCTGGCGCAGTTCTACTATCTGCCCAAGGAAAAGGCCTACGAGGTGGTAGTAAAGAACCCCCGCAAGATCGCCGCCATGATCGACAACAACGTGCGCGCCATCCCCCGGGGCACCTACCCGCCCAGCATCGAGGGCGCAGAGCAGCAGCTCCGCGATGCCACGTGGGAGCACGCCAAGCGGGATTACGGAGACCCCTTGCCCGAGATCGTGGAAAAGCGGCTGCAAAAGGAACTGGACTCCATCTGCGGCCACGGCTACGCGGTTCTGTACGTCATTGCGGTCAAGCTGGTGGCCTACTCCAATGCGGGCGGCTATCAAGTGGGCAGCCGTGGCTCTGTCGGCTCCTCCGCTGTGGCGCACTTCTCCGGCATTTCGGAGGTAAACAGCCTGCCGCCCCACTACCGCTGCCCCAAGTGCAAGCACAGCGAGTTTATCACCGACGGCAGCGTGGATGATGGCTTTGACCTGCCGGACAAAAACTGCCCCCAGTGCGGCACCCGGATGCTGGTGGATGGACACGACATCCCCTTCGAGACCTTCCTGGGCTTCTACGGCGATAAGGAACCGGATATCGACCTGAACTTCTCCGGCGAGTACCAGTCCAACGTGCACCGCTATACCGAGGAGCTGTTCGGCAAGGCCAACGTGTTCAAGGCCGGCACGGTGTCCGGTATTCAGGATAAAACGGCCTACGGCTACGTTAAAAAATATCTGGACGAGCGGCAGCGCACCGTGAACCACGCCGAGGAAAACCGCCTGACGCTGGGCTGCACCGGTGTCAAGCGCACCACCGGCCAGCACCCCGGCGGCATGGTGGTCGTGCCGGACACCTACGAGATCTACGATTTTTGTCCCATCCAGCACCCGGCGGATGACGTGGCGGGCGGTCTGTTGACCACCCACTTCGAGTTTAAGTACCTACACGACACCCTGCTCAAGCTGGACGAACTGGGCCACGATATGCCCACTTTCTACAAGTATTTTGAGGAATACACCGGCATCCCGGTGGACAGCATCCCCATGAACGACCCCAAGGTGTACAGTCTGCTGACCAGTCCGGAAGCGCTTGGTGTGACCCCGGAACAGATCGACAGCCAGACCGGCACCTTCGGCATCCCGGAGATGGGCACGAACTTCGTGCGCGGAATGTTGGTGGAGGCACGGCCTAAGAATTTCTCCGAGCTGATCCAGATCTCCGGTCTGTCCCACGGCACGGACGTGTGGACGGGCAACGCGGACGAGCTGATCCGCAGCGGCACCTGCACCATTGCAGAGGTCATCGGCTGCCGTGACAGTATCATGCTGTACCTGCTGCGCAAGGGGCTGGAACCCAAGATGGCCTTTGATATCATGGAGGCCGTGCGTAAGGGCAAGGTGGCTAAGGGCGGCTTCCAGCCGGGCTGGGAGGAAGCCATGCGGGAGCACGAG
Organism: Faecalibacterium sp. IP-1-18; assembly: GCF_023347355.1. NCBI lineage: Bacteria > Bacillati > Bacillota > Clostridia > Eubacteriales > Oscillospiraceae > Faecalibacterium > Faecalibacterium sp. IP-1-18. Next base: position 1,723,771 of record NZ_CP094472.1, on the reverse strand, counting down.
GTACCGGACTGGTACATCGAGAGCTGCCGCAAAATCAAGTATATGTTCCCCAAGGCCCATGCTGTGGCCTATTTGATGAGCGCCATCCGGCTGATGTGGTACAAGATCTACAAGCCGCAGGCCTTCTATGCGGTGTACTTTACCGTGCGCGGCGACGATATCGACTACGAAGCCGCCATCGGCGGTGCTGCCGTGGCGCGTGCCCACATGGAGGCGGTCAAGCGCCGTCTGAAGGAGGAAAAGAACGCCAAGGATGAGGACGTGCTGGTCAGCTTGCAGCTGGTCAACGAGATGCTGAGCCGTGGGTACGAGTTTTTGCCCATCGAGCTGGGCAAGAGCCGCGGTTCCAAGTATGTGGTAGAGGACGACAAGGTGCGTCTGCCCTTCAGCGCCCTGAAAGGATTGGGCGGTGCCGCCGCCGAGGCACTGGAGCGGGTGACTATCCACGGAGAGGAATATATCTCGGTGGAGGAGCTGCAGCAGGCCTCCGGTGTGGGCAGCAGCATTCTGGACCGTCTGCGTCAGGTGGGCGCACTGGGCGACCTGCCCGAGAGCAGTCAGGTAAGCTTTTTCTGAGAAACAAAGGCCGTTGCACAGATTTTGTGCAGCGGCCTTTTATCAGGTCTGGACGATTTTGAATACCCGCCGCGTGTGCTTTGGGCATTTTCAGCGGAAAGGTTTTTATAATTTCCAAGTCTGGAAGTTCTGCGGAACTTCCAGACTTGCTTTTTCACCAGAAAAAGAGGCTGCCGCACGGAATACCATGCAACAGCCTCTTTATATTTTGCGATAATATCAGATCAGAGCAGGGAAGTGCTTACTCCACGCTGATCATATAGTAGTAAACGGGCTGGCCGCCGCGGATGTGGCTTACTTCCACATGGTTGGGGCACTTTGCCTTTACGATCTCGGTAACCTTTTCGGCGTCCTCGTCGCTCACGTCACAACCGGAAATGATGGTGACAAAGCTGGAATCCTTCTTGCACATATTGCGTGCCAGACGGTAGGTGGCCTTGGTGATATCGGTGGAGGTGGAAACGATCTTGCCGTTCTCCAGTGCCATGATCTCGCCCTTGCGGATGCGCTTGCCATCGTACTCGCTGTCGCGGGCGGCGTAGGTAATCAGACCGGTGGACACCTTGTCGGCAGCAGCCATCATGTTGATGGTGTTGGTCTCGGCATTCACAGAGGGGTCAAAGTTCAGCAGTGCGGTAATGCCCATGGGCACGGTGCGGGTGGGCAGCACCACCACCTGACGGTCCGCCAGCTTCTGTGCCTGCTCGGCAGCCATGATGATGTTCTTGTTGTTGGGCAGCACGAACACGGTCTTGGCGGGAACACTCTGGATGGCTGCCAGAATGTCCTCGGTGGAGGGGTTCATGGTCTGGCCGCCGGACACCACAGCGTCTGCTGCCAGATCGGTGAACACAGCCTTCAGACCCTCACCGGCGGCAACGGCCACAAAGCCGTAGTCACGGCTGGGGTCCACGGCAGCATAGATGAACTCACTGGCCTGAGAGGGAGCCTTCTCGGCAGAAGCCTGCTTTTCAAGGCTCTTGCCCTGCTTCTGGCGGGCGAGGAACTGCTCGTGCATATTCTCGATCTTGAAGTTGGTCAGGTAGCCGTACTTGATGGCCTCGCTCAGGATCTTGCCGGGGTCGGCAGTGTGAACGTGCAGGTTGATGACATCGTCATCCTCAATGCAGACCACGCTGTCGCCGTTGGACTCTGCAAAGGCACGCATCTTGGCGGCGCTGGCACCCTCGTACTTATTGATGAGGAACTGGGTGCAGTAGCCGTTGGTAATGTCTTCCACCTTCATCAGGTCGTCGGTGAACACGCCCTTACCGGCATTTTCAGTGGACAGCTTTGCCTTGTTGGGGGCAGCCTCACCACCAGCAATAATGCCCTCGCCGTGGAACACCTTGCCCATGCCCTCAAAGATGACCATGATGCCCTGACCGCCTGCGTCCACAACACCGGCTTTCTTCAGCACGGGCAGCAGGTTGGGGGTGTCCTCCAGTGCCTTCTGGCCGGCAGTCAGCACCACGTCCCACAGGGCGGGAACATCGGCGGCATCACTGGCAGCGGCTTCCTCAGAAGCAACGCGGGCAACGGTCAGAATGGTGCCCTCGGTGGGCTTCATCACGGCCTTGTAAGCGCCCTCGACACCCTTCTGCAGGGCAGCCACGATATCGGCAACGTCAGCCTCTTTTTTGCCCTCCAAAGCCTTGGAGAAGCCGCGGAACAGCAGGCTGGTGATAACGCCGGAGTTGCCGCGCGCACCGCGCAGCATGGCGGAAGCAGCAGTTTTGGCGGACTCGCCCACGGTGCAGCTGTCGTCCAGAGCCTCCAGCTCACGCACGGCAGCGCCCACGGTCATGCCCATGTTGGTGCCGGTGTCGCCATCCGGCACAGGGAAAACGTTCAGCTCGTCCACGCGGGAACGCTGGTTGTTGATGTTGTTGGCGCCGGAAATGATGGCGTCGCGCAGGATCTTACCAGAAATCATTGTTCTTACTCCTTAGTAGCTGGCCGGAAAATCCCGGCTCGGGTTTGCAGACAAATCAGGCGATGACGTCATCCACGGACACCACCACGCGGGCGACCTTCAGCCCGGTGGCCTGTTCTACCTCGTCCTTGACACGGTGGGAGATGCTGCGGGCGGCGGTGGAAATGTTCAGACCGTAGCTGACGGCAATGTGCAGCTCGATCACCAGACGCCCATTCTGCTGGGTCACGCGCACACCCTTTTCCGGGTAATCGGAACCGTATACCATGCTTTTCACAGCGTCAGTCATATCACGGGGAGCCATGGCAGCAACGCCGTAGCACTGTTTGGTGGCTTCACCCACCAGGGTGGAAAAATACCCATCAGTAAAGCTGACATTCCCAAGCGGGAAACGGGAAGTGATCATAGTCGCTCTGCTCCTTTATGTTATTTTTTATAAAAATACACGCAAGGGTCGGGGGCATTGGCTGTGCAAAACGAAACTTGCCTCAGATAAACACCCACCCTATTATACAACTTTGCACCGTGGTTGTACAGTTCAAATTGTTGGATTTACTGCTTTTTGCGCTCTTTTTGCATGGTTTTTGTAAAGAAAAAAGAGCAAATTCCTTCGACAGCCCTCGCGCCGCTTTGCGCAGCGGGCGTGGTATGCTGAAGGCAGGCTGTGCGGAACCCATCAAAACGGAAAGTATGACAAATAAAGAAAAACAATCTGTGAATAAATTATAAAAGCTTCCTTGTCTGGCTTTCTTTGCCTATGGAAAAGTGCTAAAATATAAATGAAAAGGAAAAGGGGCGGTCAGCCCCCTTTTTCCATGATACTTCCCGGAATACGCCGGACGCACGGCACATTACATAGCGCAGGCAGACCGTTCCAACGGGCATTGCCTGCAAAAAATGCGATAGGAGCTGTTGGCATGAACATTCTCTTTTTTCTTTCCCCAAAGCAGGATCTGATGTACGTTTACGATGACTTCACCCTCCGGCAGACACTGGAAAAGTGGGAAAACAACCGCTACGCCTCCATTCCGGTGCTGAACCGCAAGGGCGAATATGTGGGCACGTTGACCGAAGGCGATATCCTGTGGGGACTGAAAAAATACCATGGTCTGGATCTGGAAGCCGCCGAGGACATTCCCATCTCAGAGTTTGCGCATAAGCGGGACTACAAGGCCGTCACGGTGACCACCAGCATGGATGAACTGGTAGAAGCTGCCATGAGCCAGAACTTCGTCCCGGTGGTGGATGACCGGGGCATTTTCATCGGCATTGTGCGGCGGCAGGCCATCATCCGTTACTGCTACGATAAATCCCGCAAGATTGAAATGACCCGCACCGGCCGCCCTATAAAGGAGCTGGCTGGCGTACATTAAAAATACAAAACGAGGGCGCTGCACAGTAAAAGTGCAGCGCCCTCATTTTGTATTTATTATTACTTATTACGGATGTACTCGTCCATGGCCTTTGCAGCTGCCTTACCGGCACCCATGGCCTTGATGACGGTAGCAGCGCCGGTCACAGCGTCACCACCGGCGTACACGCCGTCACGGCTGGTCTTGCCCTCGTCGCCCTCGGTCACGATGCAGCCGTGCTTATTGGTCTCCAAACCCGGAGTGGTAGAGCGGATCAGCGGGTTGGGGCTGGTGCCTAGGCTCATGATCACGGTATCCACTTCCAGCTCAAACTCGCTGCCCTGCTTTTCAATGGGACGGCGGCGGCCGGAAGCATCCGGCTCACCCAGTTCCATCTCGATGCAGGTCATGGAGTGTACAAAGCCGTCCTCGTCCGGGTGGATGGCAACGGGGTTGCACAGGGTCTTGAAGATGATGCCCTCTTCCTCGGCGTGCTCCACCTCTTCCTTACGGGCGGGCAGCTCAGCCATGCCGCGGCGGTAGACGATGTACACGCTCTCGGCACCCAGACGCAGGGCGCTGCGGGCAGCGTCCATGGCCACATTGCCGCCGCCCACAACAGCGACCTTCTTGCCGGTGCGGATGGGGGTCTTGCTGGTGGGCAGGTAAGCTTTCATCAGATTGGAGCGGGTCAAAAACTCATTGGCAGAGTACACACCCTTCAGGCTCTCGCCGGGGATGTTCATGAAGCGGGGCAGACCGGCGCCGGAGCCTACGAACACAGCCTCGTAGCCGTACTCGCCCATCAGCTCGTCAATGGTCAGCACTTTGCCGATGACCATGTTGCACTCAAAATCCACGCCCATCTTCTTCAGGCCGTCGATCTCCTGCTGGACGATGGCCTTGGGCAGACGGAACTCAGGGATGCCGTACATCAGCACACCGCCTGCAACGTGCAGAGCCTCGTAAACGGTCACCTTGTAGCCCAGCTTTGCCAGATCACCGGCGGCGGTCAGGCCGGCAGGGCCAGCGCCGATGACGGCAACCTTATGGCCGTTCCATTCGGGTACGATGGGTGCGGTGTGCACGTTCTCGCGGTGCCAGTCGGCCACAAAGCGCTCCAGACGGCCAATAGCCACCGGCTCGTTCTTGATGCCGCGGGTGCACTTGCCCTCGCACTGGCTCTCCTGCGGGCAGACACGACCACAGACGGCAGGCAGGGAAGAGGAGCGGTTGATCACCTGATAGGCGGCCTCAAAGTCGCCCTCGGCCACATGGGCGATGAACTCCGGGATATCGATGCCCACGGGGCAGCCGGACTGGCAGGGCTTGTTCTTGCAGCCGATGCAGCGCTTGGCCTCGTTCACAGCCATCTCGGCGGTGTAGCCCAGAGCAACTTCCTTAAAGTTTTTGTTGCGGACGTTGGGGTCCTGCGTGGGCATGGGGCACTTTTTGGGATCCATATTGAAAGCCATTTTACATTCCCTCCTGAGTCTTGAACAGGTTGCAGGCTGCCTCACGGGCGTGTGCCTCAAACGGACGGTACATGGTGCCGCGCGCCATTGCCTCGTCAAAATCCACCAGATCGCCGTCAAAGTCCGGGCCGTCCACGCAGGCAAACTTGGTCTGACCGCCCACGGTTAGGCGGCAGCCGCCACACATGCCGGTGCCGTCGATCATAATGGGGTTCATGGAAACGATGCTCTTCAGGCCGTGCTTCTGGCAGGTCTTGACCACAAACTTCATCATGATCAGCGGGCCGATGGTGATGACCAGATCGTACTGGTTGCCGGCAGCCACCAGCTCGTCCAGTGCAGCGGTGACCACGCCCTTGGTGCCGTAGCTGCCGTCATCGGTCATGATGCGCAGCTCGTCGCTGCAGGCGTTGAACTCGTCCTCAAGAATCAGCAGATCCTTATTGCGGAAGCCGACTACGCTGTGCACCACGCAGCCCTGATCGTGCAGCTCCTTGGCAATGGGCAGTGCAATGGCGCAGCCTACGCCGCCGCCCACGACGCACACCTTCTTCAGACCCTCGGTCTCGGTGGCGCGGCCCAGCGGGCCGACAAAATCGTGGACACAATCGCCTGCATTCAGGCTATTCAGTTCCATGGTGGTACCGCCCACGATCTGGAAAATGATATCCACAGTGCCCTTTTCGCGGTCGTAACCGGCCACGGTCAGGGGGATACGCTCGCTGTCCTCAAACGGACGTACAATGATGAACTGACCCGGCTTTGCCTTTTTGGCGATCAGCGGGGCTTCGATGACCATCTTTGTCACGGTGGGGTTCAGCGCGACCTTTTCAGTGATCTTATACATTGCGTTAGCTCCTTTTTGCTGGCAATTCCTTTTTCTTTTCTATAAATGGAAGCTGCACCCGCGCGGGTGCAGCTTTCCGTTTGACAAAGCGTCCTCTTTATTATAATAGTTTGTGAAATAGAAAGCAACTGTATTTTGCTTGTGCACACAGCCGTGCGAAACGAGGTGAAAAGGGGGGATGTGGTGCTGCACACAAAATAAAAAGAACGTACCAGAGTTAAAAGACATTCTTTTTTGAAAAAATGTAATTTTGTGGTTGACAACTGCCGGAGTGTGCGGTATAATAACCAACGTCGCCGGACAACAGACCGGCAAAAACAAATGGAATGTGCGGCCGTAGCTCATCTGGTAGAGCGCCACCTTGCCAAGGTGGAGGTAGCGAGTTCGAGCCTCGTCGGCCGCTCCATATGTGGAAGTTTAGCTCAGCTGGGAGAGCATCTGCCTTACAAGCAGAGGGTCAGCGGTTCGAGCCCGTTAACTTCCACCATATGGCCCGGTAGCTCAGTTGGTTAGAGCACCAGCCTGTCACGCTGGGGGTCGTCGGTTCGAGCCCGATCCGGGTCGTATTTGCCTCTGTAGCTCAGTCGGTAGAGCAGGGGACTGAAAATCCCCGTGTCATTGGTTCGATTCCGATCGGAGGCACCACGTCGAAAATCCTGTCATTCATCGGGAAGTCTTGCAAGCAAGACTTCTGTGATGAATACCAGATTTTCTCCTTTTCCCCACAAAACTTTGCTTCGCAAATTTTTGTGGGGACCCCGCTTGAAATAAGAGTGGGAGGGTGCAGGGATAAATGCACCGGATATGCGGCCGTAGCTCATCTGGTAGAGCGCCACCTTGCCAAGGTGGAGGTAGCGAGTTCGAGCCTCGTCGGCCGCTCCAATACGAAGCCATCGTTGATGCAGAAATGCAAAAGCGATGGCTTTTTTGTTTTGTGTGGCAATGGTCGAAAATGTTCTCCGCTTGCCAAAGCAAAGAGCCGCTGTACAACACGATGCACGGCGGCTCTTCTTACAATATAAATATGGCACCGCCGCGCAGCGTCTTACATCACCATAGTAATAATGAGCGCACAAAGCGGCAGGGTGACGATGCTGAGCAGGGTAGTCAGCACCACGCTTCCGGCGGCAAAGTGCTCATCGTGGCCGAACTGCACCGCAAATACCGAGGTGATGGCGGCAGCCGGGCAGCATTCCAGCAGCGTGACCACCTGTGCAGCAGTGCCGTGGAAGCCCAGCACCCCGAACAGTGCCAGCGTAGCCGCCGGGATCAGCAGCATACGCACGGAGGCAAGCTTCCAGATGTGCTTGTCGGTCACGATGCTGCGCACGTCACCGGCAGCAATCAGCATACCGGTGATGAGCATGGACAGCGGGGTGTTCACCCCGGCCAGCAGCTCCAGCGGCTGGGTGATCAGGGCAGGCAGGGGAATCTGCAGCAGATAGATGCCCAGCCCCACCACAATGGCGTACAGCACCGGGGTGCGCACCAGACTGCGGGCAACCTCTTTTACGCTGGAACCGCCGCTGACAAGGCCATAACCCAGCGTCCACAGCAGAATGTTGAACACGGTGACGTAGGCACTGGCATACAGAAGACCTTCGGAGCCGAACAGCGCCGAAATAAGCGGGAAGCCCATGTACGCTGCGTTGGAAAAAATGCAGGCAAACCGGAAAATGGGCATCCGGCTGCCGGTCTTGTGTGCCGTGAGCAGCAGGGTGATCACGGTGCCCAGCAGCACGGACAGGACACTCATGCCAAAAGCCGCCAGCAGATTATGCAGGATCTGGGTGCTGAACTCCATGCGGTAAGAGTTTACCACCATGGCCGGTACGATGATGTACACCAGCAGATTGGAAAGCGCCTGTTTGTTTTCCAGCTTGAGCACGCCGGTTTTGACCGCCACCATGCCTGTGCCGATCAGCAGGAACAAGACCGCGACCTGCTGCGCGGTGATGAGAGCCAGTTCCATAAAATTTCCTCCTCTGGGTCGTAACGCGTATACCACGAAAGATACAACACAGATATAGCACAAAACCCTGCGGATAGCAAGGCTAAACGCAGGGTTTTGCAAGATTTTGCAGTTACGGCTTACAAAATGACATTTTTGATCAGCAGGGAAATGCTGCCGTCATCGGCGTGCAGGAATTCTACCTCCGATTCGGCGTTCAATAACTCCGTGGGGATCTTTACCTCGATGCCGTTGGCGGTGCGCAGGCTGCGGCTCTCCATCCGGCGGATGCGGGCGGGGGTCACGGTCACCGGCTGGGCGGCGCTGTCAAGGACATCGCTCTTTTCTACATAGTCGTCAAAGGGCACGGCGGCGAGAGGATATTCCTCTTCCAGCTGCTGGCGCACCTGCTGGATGGACACCTGATTGTCGTTGTCGGCGGCCTGATTGGCGATCATCATGGCCACCTGTGCCTCCACATGGGGCGTCTCGGCGTAGTTCTCCTGCACAGCCTGCACGGCGGCTTCCTGAATGGCCTGCAGTTTTTTCTTTTCCGGCTGGGCGGTGGTGTACTGGAACACCACGGTGGAAAGATAAAACTCCTTGTGACCGTCAATATCGTACTTCTTTTCCAGCAGCCGCATGGAGTAATCGGTCAGGTCAACCAGTGCACCCTCCTCCACCTTGCCGCTCTGGGTAGGCAGGCAGGCGCGCTGCTGGATGATGGAGTTCACCGGGGCACCCTCTACGGTTTCCGTATAGTGGGTGTAGCCGTTTTTGTAGTTCAGCTTCAGAATGCCCAGCCAAGGCGCGCCGTCCCGGGTAAAATCCACCACGGCAAGGTCTGCCCCGGGGATGGTGGTGTGGGCGTGCATATAGTCGAACAGCACCCCGGCAATGCGGCAGGAAAGATCCACAAAGTCCTGATTGTGCTCCAGCTCATTTTTAAAGGCTGAATCCGGCAGCGGGCGGCACTGGCGGATGTCGTCGCTGGCCAGCAGCTTTTCAATGTGATTTTGCAGGTAGGCGTTTTTTTCGGCGGTCAGCTCCATGGGCCCGCCGCTGAGCACCGGCGCATCCATGGTGGTATCCAGAACGTGCAGAATGGCCTGATGAATGATGATCTCCATTGTTGCTCCTCATTTCGTGACGTAGTGTTTGCGCCCAGTATAGCACAACCGCCGGAAAAAGGCGAGAGCCGCCGGGGTATTTTACGGATTCTACAATTTACAAATCCCGCCAAAAGGGCTATACTTATAATATCTGTGCAAAAGGAGGTGGAATTGGTGGACGAGCAGTTGGAACAGATTGAAGGCGTCGTGGAGGATATCATCTACGAGAACGAGGATAACGGCTATGTGGTGTTCGAAATCTCCGGCGGCGGGGTGCTCACGGTGGTCTGCGGCATCGTAGGCGAGCTACACGCAGGGGAAAGCGTCATCTGCCGCGGCCGATACGAAAACCACGCCACCTATGGCCGCCAGTTCCACGCGCAGGAATGCGAAACCGATATGCCCAAGGATCTGGAAGCGGTGTACGCCTTTCTGGCCAGCCGCTCCCTGCCATATATCGGGGCAAAAACTGCGGATAAGATCATTGATATGTTTGGTGCCGAGGCGCTGGAGGTCATCGCCAACGACCCCGCCCGGCTGACCAAGATCCCGGGTATCTCGCCGGATAAAGCCGATCGCATCCAGCAGGAGTTCAAGCGGATGTTCGGCATGCGGGAGCTCATCGCCTATCTGGCGCAGTTCGAGATCAGCCCCCGCAAGGCCATGGAGGTGTTCAAGGCCTTTGGCGTGGGGGCGATGCAGGCCATCGCGTCAAACCCCTATCTGCTGTGCGGCGAGCCGCTGCAGCTGGACTTCCGCCATGCGGACAGCATCGCCCAGTATTACCACATGGAAGGGGACTGTGCCCAGCGGCTGGAGGCTGCCCTGCTGCGCACTTTGCGCCATAATGCGGGCAACGGCCACACCTGTCTGCCCCGGGCACAGCTGCTGACGACCGCCTCCAACTTCATCCATCAGCCGCCGGAAAAGCTGGCCCGTGCACTGGATCACTGCATCGAAACGGAAGAACTGGCCGTGAAAATGTTCGATGCCGTGCCCTATATCTACTTGCCGGATTTGCTGGCTGCGGAGCAGGACATTGCCGACCGGCTGAATCTGCTGGCAAAGCGCGGCAAAAATACCGTGCGGGAGCTGGATAAAAACATTCAGATCTTAGAGCTGACCCAAGGGTTTGCCTATGCTCCTCTGCAAAGGGAAGCCATCCGCAAGGCTATGACCGAGAACTGCCTTGTGCTCACCGGCGGCCCCGGCACCGGCAAGACCACCACCGTCAACGCCATTTTGCAGTTGCTGGAAAATCAGGCCGAGCGGGTAGCCCTGTGCGCCCCCACCGGACGCGCTGCCAAGCGGCTCAGCGAGCTGACCGGCCGCAAGGCCAGCACCATCCACCGTCTGTTGGAGGTGGACTACACCGGCGGCGTGGTCAGCTTTATCCACAACGACAAAAATCTGCTCAAGTGTGACGTGGTCATTCTGGATGAGATGAGCATGGTGGACGTCAAGCTGTTTCAGGCACTCATTGCGGCACTGCGCTACACCTGCCGTATTATTATGGTAGGCGATGCCGACCAGCTGCCCAGCGTAGGCGCGGGCAACATCCTCAGCGAGGTCATCCGCTCCGGCTGCGTGCCAACTGTCTGCCTGAACGAGATCTTCCGGCAGGCAAAACGCAGTCTCATCGTGGAAAACGCGCACCATATCATCTCCGGCGAGCCGCTGCAAAAGGGCAGCAAGACCGACGACTTCTTCTTCCTGGAAACGGACGGCGAGGCTGCGCAGCGTCTGGTGTGCGACCTTGTTACCACCCGGTTGCCCCGGAGCTACGGCTTTGACCCCATCCGGGATATTCAGGTGCTGTGTCCCACAAAGCTTGGCCCTACCGGCACGCAGGCGCTGAACGTGGAGCTGCAAAACCTGCTCAACCCGCCCCAGAAAGGCAAGCCCCAGCTGCAAAGCGCCGCCCGGGTGTTCCGGGTGGGGGACAAGGTGATGCAGGTGCGTAACAACTACGAGATCGTCTGGAACCGCATCGGCGGTGAGCAGGGCGTAGGTGCCTACAACGGCGATATCGGTATCGTGGAAAGCATCAACCTGCGGGAGCGCTCCATGGTGGTGCGTATGGACGACCGGCGGCTGCTCTACCCGGCAGAAAACCTGAACGAACTGGAGATCGCCTACGCCATCACGGTGCACAAAAGTCAGGGCAGTGAGTTCCCGGCGGTGATCCTGCCGGTGGCACAGGTGCCGCCAAGGCTGTGCTACCGCAACTTGTTCTACACCGGTGTCACCCGCGCGCGCAGGCTGTGCGTTGTGGCGGGCCGCAGGGACGTGGTGAACAGCATGATGAGCAACATCCGGCAGAATCTGCGTTACAGCGGCCTGTGCGCTCTGCTGCAGGCCGGACAGCCGTCGGAGCAGCTCAGCACAGAAGGGGAAAGCCCCTGATAAAACCGCGCAGAACAGCGGCAAAGCTTGTATACTTTTTGCCGCAACTATGTTATACTAAAGCAGTCTTTGTTTTTTGCCCGCCGCTGCGGGCGTTACATACATGATAGAGGAACGCAGAGAAAGGATTCAGGCAATTATGGCACAGAATGATATCGGCATCGACCTTGGTACTACTACCATCATCATCGCGCAGGAGGGCAAGGGCGTAGTGCTCAACCAGCCCAGCGTTGTGGCAATGGATACCCGCAAGAACACCGTGTTGGAGGCCGGCGACAAGGCACTGGCCATGGTGGGACGCACGCCCAACTATATCTCCGCCATCTTCCCGCTGAAGGATGGCGTCATCAGCGACCACACCATGACCCGGGAGCTGATCTGCCGCTTTGTCAAGCAGGTGTACAGCTCCCACATGGTCAAGCCCCGGGTGGCAGTGTGCGTGCCCGCCGCCATTACCGGCATTGAGAGCGATGCCGTGGTGGAGGCTGTGGTGGCAGCCGGTGCCCGTCAGGTGTACCTGATCGATGAGCCCATTGCCGCTGCTCTCGGCTCCGGCATCGACATCACCCTGCCGGACGGCCGTATGATCATTGATATCGGCGGCGGCACCACGGATATCGCCGTGCTGAGCCTTGGCGGCAAGGTCAAGGCCACCAGTGTGCGCGTGGCCGGTAACCACTATGATGAGGAGATTCTCAAGCACGTCCGCAACAAATACAGCATCGCCATCGGCCAGCGCACCGCCGAGGAACTGAAAAAGCACGTTGCCTGCTGCCCCCAAAAGACCGATTTCCACGAGAGCATGGAGATCAAGGGTCGCAGCCTGCTTACCGGTCTGCCGGTGCGCGTGACCGTTTCCACCGATGATCTGTACGAGCCGGTGATGATGCTCAGCGAGCAGATCGGCACCGCAGCCCATCAGGTGCTGGAAAAGACCCCGCCCGAACTGGCAGGTGATATCTACCGTAACGGCGTTATGCTGACCGGCGGCGGTGCCCAGCTGCACGGCCTGACCGAATATCTGAGCCAGGAACTAAAGGTGGAGGTCACCGTCTCGCCAGACCCCGTAAACTGTGTTGCACTGGGCACGGCACAGAGCCTTTCCATCGGTGATAAGCTGGAAACCGGCTTTACGGATGCCACCCCGCGCATCGGCCGCCGCTAAGCTTGGTTCGTTTTGTCCATGTCATATCACAAAGCAGCAAAAATAAAATTTGTTAATTTTTGTTGAAATGAATGGCAAAATACGGTATACTATACCCAAATTGATTTTCTGCTAACGATGTTGTATCGCTTGCAGTATCCAACAAACAGGAGGAAAAACCATGGACTTAGGTTTCGATGTGGTCGTTACCATTACTGGTATCGTGCTGGTGTTCCTGATCCTCGTGCTGCTGATGGCTATCATCACGCTGGAGGGCAAGATCTTCGACTCGATGAATGCCAAGAAGAAGGCCGCCAAGACTGCTGCACAGGCACCTGCCGCAAAGCCCGCTGCCGCTCCGGTACAGCAGGCTGCGCCTGCTCCTCAGGTAGAGGAGGGCATCCCCGGTGATGTGGTGGCCGCCATTATGGCTGCTATCCATGCAATGGGCAACGGCAAGTACACCCTTAAGGCAGTGCGTCGTGGCAAAAATGGCTGGGGCAAGGCCGGCGTGAACGACACCACGGCCCCGTTTTAACACAGGAGGAAGAGCATGACACAGTTTATTGATACTCTGGTCGGTATTTTCCAAAGTTCCGGCTTTGCACAGTTTGGCCAGCCCGGCGGCTGGCTGTACGCCGTGATGATCTGCGTGGGCTGCTTTCTGCTGTACCTCGCCATCGTCAAGGAGTTCGAACCCCTGATCCTGCTGCCCATGGCCTTTGGTATGATCCTTGCCAACCTCCCCGGCAGCGGCATCATCCACATGCAGTACTTCGTTGGTGACGGTCTGGAGCACCCCATGTGGGTCGAGATCCTGAACAACGGCGGTCTGGCCGATATGCTCTACATGGGTGTTAAGCTGGGCATCTACCCGCCGCTGATCTTCCTCGGTATCGGCACCATGACCGACTTTGCACCCCTGATCTCCAACCCCAAGAGCCTGCTGCTGGGCGCTGCCGCACAGTTCGGTATCTTCGGTACTTACATGGGCGCCCGTCTGCTGGCCGCTACCGGTCTGGTGGACTTCACCCAGAAGCAGTCCGCTGCCATCTCCATCATCGGCGGTGCCGACGGCCCGACCGCTATCTTCGTTACCTCCCGTCTGGCACCTGAGCTGCTGGGCAGCATCGCTGTGGCAGCGTACAGCTACATGGCACTGGTGCCCGTTATTCAGCCGCCCATCATGAAGGCATTGACCACCTCCAAGGAGCGCTCTGTGGTCATGAAGCAGCTGCGCACCGTCTCCAAGACCGAGAGGATCATCTTCCCCATTATGGTCGCTATCATCGTTTCCCTCATCGTGCCGGATGCCGCCGTTCTGGTCGGTATGCTGATGCTGGGCAACCTGATGAAGGAGTGCGGCGTTGTGGATCGTATCCAGAAGACCGCCGGTAATGAGCTGATGAACATCATCACCATCTTCCTGGCTCTGTCTGTGGGCTGCACCACCAGTGCAAACACCTTCCTGAACACCCGCACTCTGTTCATCATCGTGCTGGGTCTGATCGCCTTCTCCTTCGGCACCGCAGCCGGTGTGCTGTGTGGCAAGGTCATGTACAAGCTGACCGGCGGTCAGGTGAACCCCCTGATCGGTTCTGCCGGCGTTTCCGCCGTGCCTATGGCCGCTCGTGTTTCCCAGAAGGTCGGCCAGAGCGAGAACCCCTCCAACTTCCTGCTGATGCACGCCATGGGCCCCAACGTGGCCGGCGTTATCGGTTCTGCCGTTGCTGCTGGTATCCTGATCAACATCTTCGGCTAAGCAAAACCTGAAACACTATCTCAAGAGCCATCGCACAGCCTTGTGCGGTGGCTCTTTTTGTGCAGGACGATTTCAAATGGCCTCCGCTGCGCTTTGGCCATATTCAGCGGAATTATGATTTATTATTTTGGGATAACGGAGCGTCTGCGGATGCTCCGTCATCCCATTTTCACGGGAGAGGACGTAAGAGGTTACAGCAGCCGTTTCCAGTTACGACCCCTTCTGTGAAAAAGAGGTTCTGAAACGCCCGCAGGCGTTTCAGAATCTCAAATATTAAAATATACTTTCCTTGAACAATGGCCAGAGCGGCAGCGGAGGCCATTCAAAATCGTGTTAGCATTAGTTTTTTCCTGTTTGTGTTTGGCTGCTGCTTGTGCTATCATAGAGAAAAACAGGGCGCAAAACACCCCAAAACAGGAGGGAGCCGTTATGGAAAAAATCAAGCTTGAGGTTGCAGGTGTCCCGGCTGTCCTGTACGGCAAGCGCAGCCGTAAGGTCTATCTCTATGTCTATGGCAAAAACGGCAGCGCAGCCGAGGCTGCCCGCTTTGCCCGTACAGCCTGCCCGGCAGGCTGGCAGGTGCTGGCTGTCGACCTGCCGGAGCACGGCACCCGAAAAAACAGCCTGGAAAAGCTGGTGCCGTGGGTGGTCACCCGGGAACTGCAAACGGTCTATGCCCGGATGCAGCCGGTGTGGAAGCATATCCGAGTGTATGGGGTCAGCATCGGGGCGTGGTTTGCTATGCAGGCGTTGCAGACGCAAAAACCGGAGAAGGCGCTGCTTGTCTCCCCGGTGGTGGATATGGAAAAGCTGATCCTTGCCCTGATGCAGCAGGCAGGGGTAACGGAGGAGCAGCTGCGCGCGGCAGGGGAGATCCCCACAGACTTTGGGGAGACGCTTTCGTGGCCGTATCTGTGCTGGGTGCGGGAGCACCCGCTGCACTGGAAAGTGCCTACACAGGTGCTCTATGCTGATACAGACCCCCTTACCGGGCACACCGCCATGGAGCAGTTCCGGCAGCAGACCAGGGCGCACCTGACCATTCTGGAGGGCGGGGAACACTGGTTCCATACTGAGACCCAGCTGGCCGCTCTGCAAAGCTGGGAAAGCTGTCATTTATAATAGGCCGTTTCTCTTTTCCTCAGTCTGTGAAAATGTAAGCCCGGAAAATCCGCAGATTTTCCGGGCTTACATATATAAAATACGCTTCCACAACAAAACGCCGCTGACGGCTTTGTGCATCGTCAGCGGCGTTTTGTTTATTGAAAACAGGATTGTGAATGGAAGAATCAGACGTTTGCCTCGCTGTTGTGCTCAGCCTTCTTGTAAGCGGAGAAGGAGTGGAACACAATGTTCAGGCCCAGCACGATCAGCAGCACGGCAAGGATCAGCTGCAGGCCGTTTGCGATAAACACAGCGCCCCAAGTGGTCTCACCGGCAGGAATGGTAACAGAAGCGGCAGTGCTGATGGCCTTGACCATAGCGATCAGGCGCTGCACCAGTGCGGTAAAGGTGACGCACAGCATGATGATCAGCGGGGGGAACAGCATCTTGTTGCTGCGGCCGGTCACCTTCAGGAACACGCACAGGGTAGCCAGCACCAGTGCGCTCAGCAGCTGGTTGGCAGAACCGAACAGAGGCCAGATGTTGGCGTAGCCGATCTTGGTCAGGATAAAGCCGAACACCAGCGTGATGAAGGTGGAGAAGTACACATTGCAGAACAGCTTGCGCCAGCCCTCAGCGTGCTCCATGTCGTCCACGCTGAACAGCTCCTGGAAGCTCATGCGGCCAATACGGGCCACGGCATCCAGACTGGTCAGTGCCAGTGCGGAAACGCACATGGTCATGAACACGGTAGCAGCGTAGGCGGGCACACCGAACATCTCAAAGAAACCGGCAACGCCGCGGCTGAAGATCTGGAACGGAGTACCGGCAGCAGGGGTACCGTCGGCAGCTGCGGCAGCACCGGCAACGCACAGAGCCAGAACAGCCAACAGGCTTTCAAGGATCATGGCACCGTAGCCGACCTTCAGCATATCCTTCTCGTTCTCAACGGTCTTGGAGGAAGTACCGGAGGAAACAAGGCTGTGGAAACCGGAAACTGCACCGCAGGCCACGGTGACGAACAGGATGGGGAACATGGTGCCCAGCTTTTCGTTGGTAAAGCCGGTGAACACAGGCAGATTCATGGTGGGGTGTGCCACCAGCAGGCCAACCACAGCACCCACAATCATGGCCACGAACATAAAGGTGGTCATGTGGTCACGGGGCTGCTTGAGCAGCCACATGGGCAGCACAGCAGCAAAGAAGATGTACACAAAGGTGATGTAGCTCCAAGCGGCCTTGCCCAGGATCAGGGGCAGGTTTGCGCCGATGACAAAGGACAGCACGATGAACACGATGCTGATAACGCTTTCCTTCCAGCCGGAGAAGCTGAACTTTTTCTGCAGCAGGCCAAAGATAACGGCGAACACCATGAACATGATGGACACCATGCCGGCAGCGCCGTTGGTCTTGGCAGCCTCAACCATTGCGCCGTCTGCGCCGAAGGCATTGAAGGTGCCGGCAACCATGTCCGCAAAAGCGGCAATCACGATGCCGCAGAACAGCCAGCAGAACAGCAGGAACAGCTTGCGGCCGGTCTTGCCGATGTACTTTTCAATCAGCATACCCATGCTCTTGCCGTCGTTCTTAACGGAAGCATACAGAGCGCCAAAGTCGGTAACAGCGCCGAAGAAGATGCCGCCCAGCAGCACCCACAACAGCACCGGCAGCCAGCCGAAGGCTGCGGCCTGAATGGCACCGGTGACAGGGCCTGCACCAGCGATGGAGCTGAACTGGTGGGCAAACACCGTCCAGCCATTGGTGGGCACATAGTCCCGGCCATCCTCGTGGACGACAGCCGGAGTCTTGGCTGCGGGGTCGATGCCCCATTTGTTAGCCAGCCAGCGGCCGTAAAGCACATAAGCGCCAAACAGGCACACCGCTGCGATCAATACGATGACCAGCGTATTCATAGTTTTCTACCTCTTTCCTTTTTTCACTCCGCAACAGGTTCGGAACGATAGGATGCCGTCCGGCAAAGCGCTTCCCCGGAGCGTAAAAAACCTTCGTCCTCAGCACATGACCGGGCTTTCCGGCCACACTCCGAAGACGAAGGCTTCTGCTCCCGCCTGCCAGGGCAGGAGCAATACTCCGCGGTACCACTTCGCTTGCTGTGTTAAAACAGCCACTCTCCCACGCATGGTATACTGACCATGCTGCCCGATAACGTGGGCTGGACGGCACCATGCTACTTGGGGGCACAAAACCCGGTTCACACAGGCTGCTCGCAGGCGAGGGTCCTCTGCTCCTGACTGCCGCTTTTTCACCCGAGAAGCGGCTCGCTGAAAGAGGGTGATGCAGAAGATCATGTCCTGTTCCTTGCATTTGCTGAATGATTGTGTCCTACTTTATTCCCGTTTTCATCAATTGTCAATATTTCTGTAACAAGTTCAGAGGATACGCCAATTCAAGCCATTTTCTGGGAATAATTTTTAGGTGATTTTCTTTCATGTGTGAAGAGAATAAAACTGAATACGCTCTTAATTGAAAACCATTCACCCACAGGTCTTGACTTTCACACTTTGAAGTGCTAAAGTAATAGCGTGCAGAATATTCCGCGCGGCAGCACCGGCTGCTTTGCATGCTGTCGCCGCTGTTATAATAAGGAGAAAAACAATGGCTGAAAAAAATTCCAGAAGAAACGAGACGACGGATGCACTGTTTGACGCTATCCTCAGTCTGGAGAGCCGGGAAGAGTGCTACGCCTTTTTTGAGGATCTGTGCACTGTAAAGGAGATCTCGGATATGGCGCAGCGCCTGCAGGCCGCAAAGCTGCTGCTGGACGGTGCCACCTATGAGCAGATCGTCAAGGCGGTGGAGATTAGCACCGCCACCATCAGCCGCATCAACCGCTGCATCCAGTACGGTTCCGGCGGCTACCGCGACACCATCGAGAAGGTGCGCGCACAGGCAGAAAAGCAGTAACAGCCGTACCCGCCGCAGCATAGGATAGGGCACACGACCGGAAAGGAAGGTTTTGCCCTATGATGATCGATACCCCCTGTGCCCGTTCTCAGTGTCCGGAGATGCCCAAGGTCAGCTTGGATCAGGCTGTTGTGGACCTGATGGAAAGCATTGCCTTGCAGGAAACGGCGCTCAGCCACATTTTGTGTGCCGAAAGCCGGAAGATGCAGAAAGCCATGGATCTGGACGGTCTGGATCTTTGCAAGCTGCTGGAAGTGAACGACTCCGCCACCAACATGGTGCACGCCGTCGCAAACCTTGAGCTGGTGCTCAAGGATAAGCTGGAGTTCGTTTCCAACAACCTCTATGTCCCGGGGGACAGCGGCTGCCCATCACCTGCGCAGTAATGTTTTTTGCGTGGGACGATCTTTACTGCAATCTAACCCGTGAAAATGCAATGTCGGGCAGCCCGCAGGCTGCCCGACATTGCTCTGAATCGTTCTGCCGCAAGGGAGGCTGCTGCACAAAACAGGGTGCAGCAGCCTCCCTTTTTATGAAAATCCTGCATAAGAGACAGAAAAATCTTTTGTTGGAATTGCTGATGTATCAAATCTGTGCTATACTATTGGATGTATCACCATGAAAGCGAGGAATAAAATATTGCTGCATTATGATGCGATCCTATTTGATGTGGACGGGACGCTGATCGATTCGGCCCCCGGTATCATTCATACATTGCAAGAGGTTTTCTGCACCATGGGTGTGGATGTATCCGGCGTAAACCTGCGCCGGTATCTGGGCCCGCCGCTGCGCAAAAGCTTCGGTGAGCACTTCACCGACCCGGCGCTGATCGAAAAGGCCACCGACCTTTACCGCACGAGCTATGCGGTGAAGGGCAGCCACGAGTGTGCTGTGTTCCCGGGCGTTCTGCAGATGCTGCAAACCCTGAAGCAGGCTGGTTTTATTTTGTGCACCGCCACCTCCAAGCCCACCAAGGTGGTCACCCCTATTTTGGAGGAGCAGGGTCTGGCGCAGTATTTTGATTTTATCGGCGGTGCCTCCATGGACGAGAGCCGGGACACCAAGACCGAGGTCGTGCGTTATGTGCTCAGCCAGCCCGCCTTGCAGGGCAAGCGGGTGCTGATGGTGGGCGACCGCAACGATGATATGCGGGGCGCTGCCGACTGCGGTCTGGATGCTGCCGGTGTGCTGTACGGCTACGGCAGCCGGGAAGAGCTGGAAGCTTTCCATCCGGTGCTGCTGGCCGAAAGCTGCGCCGACCTTACCGACCGGCTGCTGGCAGCCCGGGTATGACAGGAAGTTTCATTCCTTCGGAAGGAGAATGGATAGAATATGAGAAGCAATAATCAACAGGAGAACAAGGCACTGACCCCGATGCAGAAGCAGGCGGTGCTGGTGTGCATCGTGTGTGCACTGGCGGCGCTGCTGACCATCGGCATCACCCTTACTATGCTCAAGCGGGGCAAGAACCCGACGGAGCAGCCGGGGGATTCTTCCATTATTACCCCCGCGCCCGCTCCGGAAGGGGAGGAGGATATCTCCGACCACTACCAGATCAACGAGACTTCCAGCGCGCTGCTCACCGGGACTGCTGATGCTGGTGACGCCTATCAGGAGCAGACCCTTTTTATCGGCGATTCCAACACGGTGCGTTTGTACGCCAACGGTCTGATCTCGCTGCAGCAGTTCTGCGCCAAGGAAGGCATTGGCACCAGTGCCGCCCTGAACGAGGGCATCGTTACCTTTAAGCGGGACGATAACCGCTACACCATTGCGCAGGCGGTGGCCAAAATGAAGCCCCGCCGGGTGGTCATTATGCTGGGCACCAACGACAACGGCATGAATACCGAGGACTTTATCAGCAACTACACCGCGCTGGTACAGGCCATTCAGGCCAGCTATCCCTATACCGATATCATCGTCAACACGGTGCCGCCGGTCCCGTCCAACCACTCCAACTACCCCAACATGGACCAGACCCGTATTGATGATTTCAACATGGCGCTGCTGACCATGTGCGAGCAGCTGGGCGTCAAGTTCCTCAACTCTGCCGAGGCACTGAAGGACGCCAACGGCTACGGCAATGTCGATTACTACCAGAGCGGGGATATCCACCTCAAGCCCGCAGGCCTGAAGGTGCTGCTGAAGTATCTGCGCACCCACGCCTACGAGACCGAGGATCGCCGCCCGGATACCAATAATATCCCCACCCGCGCCGAGTATACCGCCAAGCCCAGCTCTGCGGTGGAGGCACCCAGCAGCTCGGAGGCGGTCTCCTCCTCTGTTGTTGAGGAAAAAACGGAGTATCAGGCGGACTATCGTGTGGACAAAACCGGCGGCGGCTCCCTGACCTGCGGCGACGAGAGCGGCAAGTCTCTTACCGTCAAGGTGACCAGCGCCGCCCAGAGCGTTAAGGTGACCGCTGTGCCGGAGGACGGCTATGTGTTCGTCAAGTGGAGCGATGGCGTGACCAAGCGCACCCGCACTGATACCAATTTTGACCAGAACGTGGATGTGACCGCTGTGTTTGCAGCAGCCTCTATCCAGGTCAGCAGCAGCGGTAAGGCTGGGCTGGGGGATTCCTATACCTTTAAGGCAACCCTCAAGGGCAAGTATCTGGATGCTTCCAGCATCCGCTGGTATGTCAACGGCAGCGAGGTAACACAGGCTGCCGGTAAGACCACCGTAAAGGGCGAGGTAGACCCCTCCATGGTGGGCGGCACCTTCCGGGTGTATGCCACCGCCAGCTATAATGACTGCACCGTCACCAGCAACAAGCTGGAACTTACGGTCAGCGGTGGAACGTCCGGCAGCACCAGCAGCTCCAGCAGTTCCAGCAGCTCCAGCGCTTCCTCTAAGGAGGATAAGCCTGCATCCTCCAAGGAAGAAACGTCCTCCTCTAAGGAAGAAAAACCGGCCTCTTCCAAGGAAGAGAAACCCGCTTCCTCCAAGGAGGAGAAGCCCGCTTCTTCCTCCTCGAACGGTACTTCTGAAAGCGCTGGCAGCTCCTCCAAGGTGGAGAAGCCTGCCTCTTCTGCGGCATCTTCTAAGGAAGAAAAGCCCGTCTCTTCTTCGCAGAGCAGTTCCTCTTCCAAGGAGGAAAAACCAGCCTCTTCTAAAGAGGAAAAGCCCGCTTCCTCCAAAACCGAGGTAAGCGCCAGCAAGGAAGCTGCCAACTAAGGGCACATTTCCTCCTTGCGCCGCATAGGCTGGCGGGAGAGGAAGGTGGAGCCTTATGTACTGGGAAGCGATGCGCACGCCCGCCCTGCCCGGCGAGTATGACGTGACCGACGGCAGCGTGGATTACTACGATACCGACTGGGAAAACGTGGATAACAGCGCACTGGAGGAAGAAATGCAGAAATGTGGTCTGACGCCCTGCGAGGGTAAAACAATGTGTCCGGACAACACCCCGGCACAAACAGACCTGTCTGCGTATGAGATCGTTTCTGAATAATGGGAAGCCAGCTCTGCCGGGGGTGGGGCTGGCTTCTCCCTGTTGATACACCAAAGTGGGAAATGCTGAAAAGAAAGTGAGATACTATGGCAAAATATTATTGCATCCTGTTCGATGCAGACAATACGCTGCTCAACTTTGACGCAGCGGAAAACAAGGCGCTGGCCGAAACGCTGGTGAACTACGGCATCGAGCCGGACGCCGAGACCGTGCAGACCTACCGCACCATCAACGAGGAGCTGTGGCGGCAGCTGGAAAAAGGCCAGATCCGCCGCGAAAAGCTGTTCAGCGAGCGGTTCAGCCGCTTCTTAAAGACCATCGATGCCGCCGGTGACGGCGTGGAGATGAACCGCTTCTATCTGGAGCAGCTGTCCACCCACCCGGACTTGATGAGCGCCGAGGTTTTGGACGTGCTGCGGGAGCTTTCCGAGGTGGCAACGCTGGCTATCGTCAGTAACGGTGCCCAGATGGTGCAGACCCGCCGTCTGGCGGAAAGCGGCGTGATGAACTTTATGGAGGACGTGTTCATCTCTGAGAAAATGGGCTGCGAAAAGCCCAATGCCCGCATCTTTGATGCGGCTCTGCGCGCACTGGGCGTGGAGAACCGGGAGCACGTTCTGATGGTGGGCGACAGCTTGGCCAGCGATGTTCAGGGCGGCAGCAACGCCGGGCTGGATACCTGTTGGTATAACCCCAACCACGCTGAGAACCCCGGTAAGGTGATCCCCACCTACGAGATCGCCAGTCTGGAGGAACTGTATCCGCTGGTGATGGAGCAGGAGGAACTGGCCAACGTTGGCCTGAAGAACCGCCGCCACCAGTGCTGAAACTTGAAAAAACGGATAACGGAACAAAATTATGCTGATACATTTGGAAAAACTGGGTAAGACCTTTGGCGAAAAGGTGGTGCTGCACGATGTGACCGCCAGTGTCGAGCGGGAAGATCGCATCGGCATTGTGGGACAGAACGGTGCAGGCAAGACCACTCTGCTCAAGATCCTTACCGGCGAATATCAGGACTACGAGGGCGAGTTCAGCGTGACCCACGGGGTAACACTGGGCTATCTGGAGCAGAACGCAAAGCTGGACGCCACGCTGGATATCTACGGCGAGATGCGCGCCACTTTTGCCCCGGTGCTGGATGCCATGGCGCAGATGCAGATCTTGGAACGCCGCATGGCTACCCAGCCCGATAACGCCGACCTGCTGGCACAGCATGATGCCCTGCAGAATATCGTGGATGCCGCCGACGGCTACAACATGGACGTGAACATCAAAAAGGTGCTGTCCGGCATGGGTTTTGCACAGGATACATGGCAAAAGAACATTGCAGTGCTCTCCGGCGGCGAGCTGACGCGGCTGCGCTTGGCAAAGTTGCTGCTGGAAAAGCCCGATGTCCTCATTCTGGACGAGCCCACCAACCACTTGGACTTTGCCACCATGGAATGGCTGGAAAACTATCTCAAGGGCTACTCCGGTGCGGTGCTGGTGGTCAGCCACGACCGCTATTTCCTCGATAATGTCTGTACAAAGATCTGGGAGGTGTCCTTCCAGACCATGACCACCTACAAGGGCAACTTCTCGGCCTATCTGCCCCAGAAGGAAGCCGCCGATGCCCTGCGCCAGAAGCAGCACGATGCCGACGTGGCACTGGCTGAAAAGCTGCAGGACTATGTGGACCGCAACCTTGTGCGCGCCTCCACCACCAAAATGGCACAGAGCCGCCGCAGGCAGCTGGAAAAGCTGGAGATCACCGAGGCGCCCAAGGACGAGACCAACCAACTGAAGTTCCGCTTTGAATATGACGTAGAACCGTGGAATGAACTGGTGATGCTGAAAAACCTCAGCATCAAGATCGGGGAGCGCACCTTGCTGGAACCCTTTACCTATACGGTCTGCCGCGGGCAGCGGCTTATCATTGCCGGTCCCAACGGTGCGGGCAAATCCACCCTGATGCAGGTGCTGGATGGCAAGCGCCGCCCCTCCGGCGGCATGGTGCGGCTGGGCACCGGAGCACGTCCTAGCATCTTTGCCCAGCAGCAGAACCGTCTGGGGCAGGGCAGGGTCATTGATGTCATCTGGAACAAGTACCCTCGCATGACCGAGCTGGAAGTACGCAGCCACCTTGCGAAGCTGGGCTTCCGGGGCGATACCGTGTTCAAGCCCTGCGAGGCATTGTCCGGCGGTGAGCTGGCGCGCCTGCGTTTTGCAGAGATCGTGCTGGAACGGCCGAACCTGCTGTTTCTGGACGAGCCTACCAACCACTTGGACATCTATACCCGCGAAAACCTGACTGAAGCACTGATGGCCTACACCGGCACCCTGCTGCTGGTCACCCACGACCGTCACCTGATGAACAGTCTGGCCTGTCCCATCCTCTACCTTGAGGACGGCAAGGCGGTGCTTTACCCCAGCTACGATGCCCTGATGGGTCGTGCCGCCCCGGCGCAGGCCGCCCAGAAAGCTGCCGAGCCTGCCAAGACCGGCTACGGCAAGGAACAGCGCCGCCGCCGCGCCGAGCTGCGCGCCAAGATCAAGGCCTGTGAGGACGAGATGGAGGCCTGCGGTGCACGCGAGGTGGAGCTGGACAACGAGATCAACTCCCCGGAGGTTTACAACGACCCCGACCTGCTGCGCCAGAAAAGCGATGAGCTGAGCGACCTGCGCTTCCATCAGGAAGAGCTTTTTGCCGCATGGGAAGCCGCTATGGAAGAGCAGGAAGCCTACGAGCAGACGCAGCAGCCCGAAGAATAAAGGAGCGTATCCTCTATGCCTAAAAATCACCGCAACTATCAAAAAACGCGGCACATCGCCCTGTCCGGTCTGTTGTTTGCGCTGGCCATGGCGCTTTCCTTCATTGAAGGCACGCTGGTCATCCCGGGGCTTTTGCCGGGCATGAAGCTGGGGCTTGCCAACATCGTGGTCATGTACGCGTTGTTCTTCATGGGTCCCCGGCAGGCGCTGGTGCTGGATATACTCAAGGCATTGTTCGTCTTTCTGGTGTCCGGCTTCACGGCGGGCTTTCTCTCGCTGTGCGGTGGGCTTTTGTCCCTTGCGGTGATGTGGGTGCTGTACTATCTTCTGCCGGTGCGGCCCACATGGTTCATCCTGTCGGTCTGCGGCGCACTGGCGCATAACGTGGGGCAGCTGCTGGGCGCAGGGGTCATCATCTCCTCGTCCTTGTCGCTGTACTACGCGCCGGTCATGCTGGTGCTGGGGCTTGTCATGGGTGCGCTCACCTCGGTCACGCTGCGGGCGCTGCTGCCCGCGCTGGGCAAAATGGGCTTCAACACCCACGAAAACCGCCCCGAATGACCGACCATTTCGGCAGGGCAGTTGCATTTTGGCCGGAAATCTGTATAATAAGGAAACAACTGTATTTTTATCAAAATGACCCCAAAGGATAGAGCTGCCGCAGCATGGGAACTTGAGCGGCAGTCGGGAGGTGTTTGTATATGTCTGAAAAAGTTACCATCAAGGTCGAGCGGAAGGAGCTCCATCTGCCCACCATCGCACTGCGCGGGCTGGTGGTGTTCCCCAACAACCTTGTTCATTTTGAAGTCGGGCGGGAAAAGAGCATTGCCGCTGTGGAGTGGGCCATGGCCAACAACTCCAACGTATTTCTGGTAGCCCAGAAAGAGATGGAGACCAGCGAGCCCACCCAGCAGGACCTGTACACCTACGGCGTAGTAGCTGAGGTCAAGCAGGTGCTGCGCGTGTCGGACGAACTGGTCAAGGTGCTGGTAGAGGGCAAGTACCGCGCCAAGTTGACCGAGCTGGATACCACCGGCGATTTTCTGCTGTCTGCCGTGCGCTCTGCTCCGGTACGTGCTGCAAAGCCCGAAGAGGCTGTGGAGACCGAGGCGCTGCTCCGCGCCCTCAAGACCGGCTTTGACGAATATCTGGGTATGAACCCGCGCCTTGCCAAGGACGTGGTGTTCACCATCGTTTCCAGCGATGACCCCATGTTCCTCACCGAGTATATGCCAGCAAACCTCTTGTTCCGCTATGAGGACAAGCAGGCTGTGATGAACGAGAACACCCTCAACGGCCGTTTGCAGCGCCTTGTGGAGATGCTGCGCCGTGAATGTCAGGTGATGAAGATCGAAAAGGAGATCGCGGAAAAGGTCAACGAGTCCATGGACAAGAACCAGCGCGATTACTACCTGCACGAGCAGTTGCACATCATCAACGATGAGCTGGGCGAGGGGGACGATACCCACGCTGAAGCCGATGATTACCGCCGCAAGATCCGGGAGCTGCACCTTGCCGAGGACAGCGAGAAAAAACTGCTCAAGGAGGTAGACCGCCTGTCCCGGATGCAGAGCAGCAATCAGGAAGCCACGGTCATCCGTACCTATCTGGATACCTGTCTGGATCTGCCGTGGAACACCATGACCGTGGATGATCTGGATATCCACCGCGCCCAGCAGATTTTGGATCGGGACCACTACGGCCTGAAAAAGGTCAAGGACCGCATTCTGGAAATGCTGGCCGTGCGCAAGCTGGCACCGGACGTGAAGGCACAGATCATCTGTCTGGTAGGCCCTCCGGGCGTTGGCAAGACCAGTATTGCGCGCTCCATCGCCGAAAGCCTTGGCCGCAAATATGTGCGCATCAGTCTGGGCGGCGTGCGGGACGAAGCCGAGATCCGCGGTCATCGCCGCACCTACATCGGTGCTATGCCCGGCAAGATCATCAGCGCCATGATCACCGCTAAGTCCTCCAACCCCCTGATGCTGCTGGACGAGATCGACAAGCTGGCAGGGGACTTCCGGGGCGACCCGGCGGCTGCGCTGCTGGAAGCGCTGGACCCGGAGCAGAACAGCACCTTCAACGATCATTTCATCGATATCCCGTTTGATCTGAGCCATGTGCTCTTTATTACCACCGCCAACGACTTGGGCAGCATCCCCGGCCCGCTGCGGGACCGCATGGACGTCATTGAGCTGCCCAGCTATACCCGCGTGGAAAAATACAACATTGCCCGCAAACATTTGCTGCCCAAGCAGCTCAAGGCCTGCGGCCTGACCGGCAAGGTCACCATGAACCAGAGCGCACTCTACGGCATCATCGACGGGTACACCCGCGAGGCCGGTGTGCGTAATCTGGAGCGTACCATCACCAGCGTGCTGCGCAAGTGCGCCCGCAAGATCGCTTCCGGCGAGGTGGAAAGCGTGGCGGTGACTGCCGCCATGCTGGAGGAACTGCTGGGCCCCCGCATCGTCAAGCCGGACTTCCTCAACCGCACCAACGCCGTGGGCATCGCCAACGGTCTGGCATGGACCAGCGTAGGCGGCGAGACCCTGCCCATTGAGGTGCAGGTCATGGACAACGGCACCGGCAAGATCACGGTCACCGGCTCTCTGGGCGATGTGATGAAGGAGAGCGCACAGTTGGCAGTCACTTGGGTGCGCGTCCACGCCGAGGAATACGGCATCGACCCCGAGCGGCTGAAGAAGTGCGACCTGCACATCCACGCCCCGGAGGGTGCTGTGCCCAAGGATGGCCCTTCTGCCGGCGTCACCCTGACCACGGCACTGGTGTCCTGCCTGTCCGGCGTACCGGTGCGCGGCGATGTGGCCATGACCGGCGAGATCACCCTGCACGGCAATGTGCTGCCCATCGGCGGTCTGCGGGAAAAGAGCATGGCTGCTTACCGCGAGGGCATGAAGACCGTGCTCATCCCCAAGGACAACGAGCCTGATCTTTACGACGTGGACGAGGAGGTCAAGAAGAATCTGACCTTCCTGCCCATGCAGAACCTCTCGCAGGTGCTGGCTGCCGCCCTGCTTAAGCCGAAGGCAGCAAAGAGCACCGCAGGCCGCCCCCGCACCAAAAAGTCCAAAGCAGGGGAAAGCCGCATCCCCGCCGCGCCTGAGAAGAACCAGCCGGGCGCTGTCTGCTGAAATACCAGAAAGGAACACGCCATGATCTTCAATAAAGCTGATTTTATTGCCAGCTATGGCATTTCCAGCCAGCTGCCCGAGAGCGACCGCCCTGAACTGAGCTTTTCGGGGCGCTCCAACGTGGGCAAATCCAGCCTGATCAACAAGTTGTGCAGCCGCAAAAATCTGGCGCGCGTGTCCAGTACGCCGGGCAAAACGGCTACCATCAATTTCTATTCGGTGGACGACTGCTACTTTGTGGACCTGCCGGGCTACGGCTACGCCAAGGTGAGCAACGCCGACCGCGAGCGCTGGGACGACCTCATCAACAGCTACTTCGAGGCACCCCGCCACCACACCCTGCTGGTGCAGCTGCTGGACTGCCGCCACGCCCCCAGCGCAGACGATTTACAGATGCTACGCTATCTGCACTACCACCGCATCCCCTATGTGGTGGCGCTGACCAAGGCGGACAAGCTGAAAAAGAGCCAGCTTGCCAAAACGCAGGAGGACTTTGAAAACATCTGCCGCCCCTACGGCTGCCAGAAGGTGGTGCTGACCAGCGGCGAAAACGGCTACGGCATCCCGGAGCTGCAGGCGGTGCTCAACGCCGCAGTGGCTGCGGAAAACGAGGAAGCGGAGTAACGCCATGGCTTACAACGAATTTGCCTATTTTTACGATGAATTCAACGGCGAGGCGGACTACGATGCCCTGTACAGCCAGATCCATACAAAGCTGGAAGCTCACGGCATCCACGACGGCATTGTGGCCGACCTTGGCTGCGGCACCGGGGAACTGACCCTGATGCTGACGCAGGCGGGCTACGATATGATCGGCATCGACCAGTCGGAGGAGATGCTCTGCGTGGTGCGGGATAAGGCCGAGCAGCTGGGACTTTCCGGTCGTTTGCTGCTGCTACGGCAGGACCTGCTCAAGCTGGATCTCTACGGCACCATCCGGGCGGCGGTATCCACCTTTGATACCTTCAACCACATCCCGGATCTGGATACCGCCATTGCCAACGCAGGCTTTTTTATGGAAAAGGGCGGGGTGTTCCTGTTTGATATGAACACCCCCTATAAGCACCGGAAGGTTCTGGGCGATAACGAATTCACCTTTGAGGAAGAGGATGCCGCCTGCGTGTGGCACAACCACTATAACGCCGCCGACCGCAAGGTGGAGATCACGGTGGACATTGATTATCACGAGACCGGCGAGCATTTCCACGAGGAATTCTGCGAGTATACCTATGATCTGGCTACCATCCGTGCGGCGCTGGAAAAGCACGGCTTTGCACTGGAAAGCGTCTGCGATGGCGAGACTTTCGGCCCGCTGACCGAGGAAAGCCAGCGCTACTTCTTCTGCGCAACAAAACAGTATACACAACTGGAGGAATAACCTATGGCAAACCTGATCCGCGGCCTGTCCGAAAACGGCGGTGTCGTGTTCTGCGGTGTGGATTCCACCGATATTGTCCGTAAAGCAGAAAAGCTTCACACCACAAGCGCCACCTGCAGCGCGGCACTGGGTCGTCTGCTCACGGGTGCTACCCTGATGGGCTCCATGCTCAAGGATGACCGCGACCGCATCACCCTGCGTGTGGCGGGCGGCGGCCCTGCCGGCGTGCTCATTGCCTGCACCGACGGCACCGGCAACGTGAAGGGCTGCATTGACAATCCGCTGGTGGAGCTGCCCGCCAAAGCCAACGGCCACTTGGACGTGGGCACTGCCGTGGGCAAGGACGGCGTGCTGACCGTTATCCGGGATAACCGCCTGCAAAAGGAGCCCACGGTGGGGCAGGTGCCGCTGGTGTCCGGCGAGATCGCTGAGGATCTGACCAGCTACTATGCGTACAGCGAGCAGGTGCCTACCGTGATGGCGCTGGGCGTGCTGGTGGACAAAGACTTGTCCATTCTCTGCGCCGGTGGTTTTATGGTACAGCTGCTGCCCGGCGCTACCGATGCTGAAATCGACCAGCTGGAAAAGAACATCAGCGCCATGCCCTCTGTCACCGAGCTGCTCCATGCGGGCAAGACCCCCGAGGACATGATGCAGCTGGCACTGGCCGGCTTTACCCCCAACGTGCTGGACGAGCGCACGGTGCAGTACCAATGCGATTGCAGCGCCGAGCGCACCAAGGAAATGCTGCTCAGCCTTGGCCGTGCCGAACTTGTGCGGATGCGGGACGAGGACCTCAACTGTGAGGTGGTGTGCCACTTCTGCCACAGCAAGTACCAGTACGACCTGAACGCCCTGCTTGCCGAGTACGATGCACAGGCTGCACAGGCCGCTGAAGCCGAACATCCCATACAATAAAAAATCCGCTTTTCAAAAGGCGGCTGCGCAGTTGTGTGCAGCCGCCTTTTTTGCTTTTGCGTTTCCGAAGCAAGTTGCTTTTATAGCTGAAGTTTTCCCTCTCGCCCCCTCTCGTGAAAAGACAGGTCTGGAAAATCCGCAGATTTTCCAGACCTGTAAATAAACAATAATCTTTCCGCTGAATATGGTCAGAGCAAAGCGGAGACCATTCCAAATCGTCCGCCTTTTGTTATGTGCAGATATCTGCCGCCACAGTATACACGGCATTGTAATGCAGGGTATCCTCCTGCACGGTGCATTCCTCCCGGCGGGCGAGGATGTCGGCATCCGGGAAAGCCTCGTGCAGTGCCCGCAGCCCTTGCAGCCGCGCCAGCGTAAGCGCCTGTGCCTCGGTGCGGTACATCGTTTTTTGCTGCTGCCCGTAATAGGTGGTCTCCTCCACCGCGCAGGGCAGGGGCAGACCAAAAACCTCTAATTGCAGATGCCGGGTGCGGCACAGCCCATCCCTATCGGGTGCAAAGGGGGAAAGCGCGGCAGAGTGCCCCGCGAAAAACAGCCGGTAATTTGTTTTGTTTTCGCCGGTCAGCTGCGACATCGTCTCTGCCAGCGGAACGCTCTGGTCTGTCTGCCACTCCAGCTGCGCCACCACTGTGCCTGCCGCCGGGGCAAAGATCAAGGTGCCGTCCCGCTCGCTGCGTGCCGTGCCGATCAACCCCTGCCCGGCCTCCACGGTCTGCCCGGGGGCTACCAGCATGGTGCCGCTGGCAAGATTTGTACGCAGCACCGTTCCCTTGCACTTTGCCCGCAGCCCGTGCAGGGTGCCTGCGGCGATCTCAGGCCGTGCACGGGCAGGGGCGGCCTCCACCACAAGCCGTCCTTTTTCAAAATTCAGGCTTGCCCACGAGAACTCGCCGCTTTCCAGCAGGGAGTACTCTCCGGTGCGCAGCAGCTCCTCGGTTACGGCAGTGCCGGGCTGCAAGCCGCAGCTGCGCAGCACCGCACCCGCCCGCGCCCGCTGTCCGGTAGTCAGGCTGCCGTAGTCCACCGCCCATATAAGCCCTTGCAGCCAGACCAGTACCAGCCCCCAAGCGACAAGCCCGGTCCATAGCCCTTTGCGCCGCAGCAGCGGGCGCAGCAAAAAATACAGTCCTTTCCGCTTTTCCACCCGCAGCCGCACCCGCCTGTGCCGGGCAAGTGCGGCCAGCCGTCGGTACTGCCATGCTGCGCAATGGCCGTAAAAGCCGCCGGGCAGGGAAAAAACACCGTATAAATGCAGCCCTTGTCCGGCGGCATCGGTCAAAAGTGCCTCGGGGCTGCCGTTCCGGGCGGTAAAGCGCACCCCCGCCCAAAGGCTTGCAGCTTCCATGATGGCCTCCTATTCATCGGAAAAATCGGTGCGCAAAAACTGCCCCTGCACCGTCAGCCGTGCGGCGGTCAGGGTGCAGATGCGTAGTCCGCTGCCGTATACCGTGAACCGCCCCTTCGCCAGCCGCAGACACAGCCTGTTTTCATCAAAGAATAACACCGTGCAAAAATGCTCGATCTCCATCCGGTCGCCGCTCAGGTATACGGCAGGGCGGCTGTAAAACCCGGGCGGCGGCTGTCGGAACAGTCCGCGCAGCCAGTCGCCCGGGGTGCGCCGGTCGTGGTGTGCTCTGGCCATCGTTGTCCCTCCCGTCCCGCGCTTTGTACATTGCACAGCCCATGCTTCCATATATATGGAGGGGGAGGGCGTGCTTATGAGTAAAAGCTGCAAACCGCTGCATCCGGGGCTTTTTTTGCTGGGTGCAGCTACGGCGGCACTAGTGTTTGCCGCGCCGCAGACCTGCGCGGAAGCCTTCCGGCAGGGTCTTGCGCTCTGCGGCGGGCCGCTGCTGGTGTCGCTGTTTCCGTTTCTGGTGGTGTCGGCGCTTATCATGCGCAGCGGCGCGGGCGAGGTGTTGGGTGTGCTGCTCTGGCCGGTGGTACGCTGTATCGGCCTGCGCAGCCGCAGCGCGGGCAGTGTGCTGCTCATCGGCCTTGTGGGCGGCTTTGCCCCTGCTGCCGCTGCCACTGCCGAGGCAGTCCGCAGCAGGGAACTGACCTCGCAGGAGGCTTCGGCTCTGCTGCCCGCCTGCATCTGCTCCGGGCCATCCTTTGTTATTCTGACGGTTGGGGAGCAGCTGCTGGGCAGCCGTACGGCGGGGGTGTGTCTGTTTGCCGCACAGGTACTGGCAGGCTGGCTGACGGCTGCGCTGCTCTGCCGTGTTCGCGGCATACCGGAGCCTTTGCCCGCGCCGCCCGCTGCCGCGCAAACTGAACCGCCGCCGGCGCTCGACACTATCCTTGCGCAAGCAGCGGTGACCTACCTGAAATTGTGCGGCTTTGTGCTGTATTTTCGCCTGTTGGCGGCAGGCTGCGGGCTGCTGCTGCCCGCAGTGTTTGCACCCTTTCCCGCCATGCTGCTGGAAGTGTGCTCCGGCTGCGACTACGCCGCCCGCACCGGTTTGTGGGCAAGCGGGCTGTGCTGTGCCGCGCTCAGCGTGCAGGGCGCTTCGGTGCTGCTGCAGGTGCGCACCCTCTGCCCGCCGGAGGTCTCGCTTCGCTCCTTGCTGTGGGGCAGACTGTTGCATCTGCCGCTTTCGCTGGCGCTGTTTTATCTGGGCTTACCGCAGAGCGCTGTGGAAAGCTTCAATACTTTGTGCGCCCGTGTGGTGCCCATGCAGCGGGTGCCGACAGATTGCGCCCTGCTGGTGTTCGCGGTGTGCTGCATCACAGCGTGCGAGGCCTGCCGCCTGACCGAGAAGAAGGCGCAAAATGCAGTTCCGGCAAACAAAAACTGCTCTGCGGCTTGCAAACCGCCGCAAAATGTGGTAACATAACTCTTGGTTATCATATTACCAAACGCAGCGACGGAGAGAGTAGGCGCTGTCTGCACGGCAAAGAGAGAAGCTTCACCGGCTGAAAGGGCTTCCATGTGCGGCAGAGGCTGAAGTTCGCTCCCGAGCGGTCTGCGCGAACGATGCGGGTGCATCTATTAGCACAGAACGGTTGCGCCCCGTTACGGCGTTTGAGCGCCGTCTGCCTTTGTGCAGACGGAAACCGGGTGGTACCGCGGAGCAGAAATGGTTATAGCTTCGTCCCTTTTGCCTGAGCAGTCGGGCAGGGGACGGGGCTTTTTTGTTATACCCCGCTCCATGAACACAAAGAATAAAGGAGAGAAAATCCATGCAAGCAATGATCGATGAGCTGGCCAAGCAGGCCGCTGAAAGCCTTGGTCAGGTGTCCAGCAAGGAGACGCTGGCTTCCTTCTGGCAGGAATACCTCAGCAAAAACGGCAAGATCCCTGCCCTGATGAAGAATCTGCGCACCGTTGCGCCGGAAGAGCGCCCCGCCATGGGCAAGATCATCAACGAACTCAAGCAGAAGGTGCAGGCAGACTACGATGCCGCCGCCGAGACCGTGAAGCAGGCAGAGCTTGCTGCCCGCAACGCCGCCGAGACGGTGGACATCACCCTGCCCGCCAAGACCCGCCCCATGGGCGGCCTGCACCCGCTGACCCTGATCACCAACCAGATCATCGACGTGTTCTCCGGCATGGGCTTTTCGGTGGGCA
The DNA here is from genome assembly GCF_023347355.1 of Faecalibacterium sp. IP-1-18. Classification (NCBI taxonomy): domain Bacteria; kingdom Bacillati; phylum Bacillota; class Clostridia; order Eubacteriales; family Oscillospiraceae; genus Faecalibacterium; species Faecalibacterium sp. IP-1-18. The sequence continues at coordinate 1,689,924 of NZ_CP094472.1, read as the reverse complement.
CCTTCCCGGAGATCGAGGACGATGACCACAACTTTACCCGCCTGAACGTGCCCAAGGATCACCCGGCACGCGACATGCAGGACACCTTCTACCTGTCGGAGGAGTTCCTGCTGCGTACCCAGACTTCCGGCGGCCAGATCCGCACCATGGACGTTCAGAAGCCGCCCATCAAGATCCTGATGCCCGGCCGTGTGTTCCGCTCCGACTCGGACGCTACCCACAGCCCCATGTTCCACCAGATGGAAGGTCTGGTCGTGGACAAGGGCATCACCCTGGGCGACCTGCAGGGCGCACTGAACACCTTCGTGCAGAAGCTGTTCGGCGCCGACACCCGCACCCGCCTGCGTCCCTCCTACTTCCCGTTCACCGAGCCCAGCGTGGAGGTGGACGTAAGCTGCTTCGAGTGCCACGGCAAGGGCTGCCCTCTGTGCAAGCACACCGGCTGGATCGAGGTGCTGGGCGGCGGCGTTGTCAACCGCAAGGTGCTGGAAAACTGCAACATTGACCCGGACGAGTACTCCGGCTTCGCCTTCGGCATTGGCATCGAGCGTATCGCCATGCTGAAGTATGGCATCAACAACATCGGTCTGATGTTCGAGAACAATCTGCAGTTCCTCAAGCAGTTCCACGAATAAGAGGGGAGAGAACAAACAATGAAAGTACCTTTCAGTTGGTTAAAAGAATTCGTTGATATCGATGTCACCGCACAGGAGCTGGAGGAGAAGCTGTTCTCCTGCGGCTTCGAGGTAGAAGAGCTCATCCCGCTGGATGCCGGCATCAGCAAGGTGGTCGTCGGCAAGATCGTGGAGATGGAAAAGCAGGAGGGCACCCACCTGACCAAGTGTGTGGTGGACTGCGGCGCTTACGGCCACGAGATCCGCATCAGCACCGGTGCCGCCAACATGAAGCTGGGCGATTGCGTGCCTACCGCACTGGATGGCTCCACCCTGCCCGGCGGCATCACCATCAAGGCTCGCAAGATGCAGGGCGTGGAGTCCAACGGTATGCTGTGCTCCGGCGCAGAACTGGGTCTGAACGACGACTTGTTCCCAGGCTCTGAGGTCTACGGCCTGCTCATTCTGCCCGAGGATTCTGTCCCCGGCACCGACATCGCCCCCGTGGTGGGTCTGGACGACTACATCTTTGATATCTCTATCACCGCCAACCGCCCGGACTGCCAGTCCGTTCTGGGCATTGCCCGCGAGGTGGCTGCGGTTCTGGGCAAGCCCCTGCACATGCCCGCCATGGACTACAAGGCTGTCTGCGAGCCGGACGCTCCCATCACCGTCAAGGTGGAGGCACCGGAGCTGTGCCCCCGCTACATGGCACACTATGTCCGCAACATCCGCATGGGCGAGTCTCCCCGCTGGATGAAGCGCCATCTGGCACTGTGCGGCCTGCGCTCCATCAGCAACGTGGTGGATATCACCAACCACACCTTGCTGGAAATGGGTCAGCCCATGCACGCCTTTGACCTGAACAAGGTCGCCGGCCGCACCATTGATGTGCGCCGCGCCCACGAGGGCGAAAAGATCGTCACGCTGGACGAGAAGGAGTTCACCTTGAACCCCAACAATCTGGTCATCTGTGATGCTGAAAAGCCGGTAGCACTGGCCGGTATCATGGGCGGCGCAAACTCCGGCATGGACGATAACACCACCAGCCTGCTGTTCGAGTGCGCTACTTTTGCCCGCGACAGCGTGCGTAAGACCAGCCGTGCACTGGGTCAGAACAGCGATTCCTCTGCCCGCTACGAGAAGGGCGTGGATCGCTATTCTCCGCAGCTGGGTCTGGCACGCGCTCTGCACCTGATCCAGCAGCTGGATTGCGGTGATATCACCACGCTGGAATACGACCTGACCGATGGCCGTCCGCTGGAGCGCAAGCACATCGTCGCCACCCCGGCAAAGATCTGCGGCGTGCTGGGCATCACCGTGCCCGACCAGACCATGATCGACATCCTGCAGCGTCTGGAGTTCACCGTGGATGTGCAGGCCGATGGCAGCTGGGACGTGTCCGCACCCCTGTACCGTGATGACGTGGAAAGCTTCCCGGATCTGGCCGAGGAGGTCATCCGTGAGTACGGCTACGACCATATCGTGCCCACCTTCCTGAACACTGCCTCCGTTACCAACGGCGGCCTGAACTACGACCAGAAGCAGCAGCTCAAGACCAAGCGTCTGCTGGCTGCACAGGGCTTCTACGAGGCCTCCACGCTGGCCTTCTACTCCAACGCCGAGCTGGATATGCTTCATATCCCCGCCGAGGACGAAGCCCGTAAGGCTATCCGTATCCTGAACCCCATCAGCGAGAACCTGTCCATCATGCGCACCCTGCTGACCCCCTCCATGCTGAACGTCATCGTGGACAACCTGAAAAAGGGCAACGCCGAGGGTCGCCTGTTCGAGATGGCACCGGTCTATCTGGCCAAGGAGCTGCCTATCAATGAGCACCCCCACGAGCGTCAGACTCTCTGCATCGGTGCCTTCGGCCCCGAGGAGGACTTCTTCACCGTCAAGGGCGCGCTGGAAGCACTGGCAGCCGGTTTTGGCCTGACCTTTGATTATCAGCGCGAGACCGCCGCATGGCTGCACCCCGGCATCAGCGCCGCCGTGTACTGCAACGGTAAGCGTCTGGGCGTGTTCGGCAAGCTGGCCAACGAGATCAACGCAGAGCTGGAGATCGCCAAGGAGCAGAAGGACAGCCAGAACATCTATCTGGGCGAGCTGGACTACGAGGCTCTGATGTCCTGCGTAGAGGGCGAGCTGCGCTATAAGCCTCTCAGCCCTTATGCACCTGTTAAGCGCGACTTGGCTCTAGTCTGCGGCGAGGCTGTATCCTGCGGCGAGATCGAGGAGACCATCCGCAAGGCCAGCCCGCTGGTCAGCGAGGTCAAGCTGTTCGATATCTATCGCGGCGCAAACCTTGGCGATGGCAAAAAGAGCATGGCCTTTAGCCTGTCCCTGTCTGATCCCAAGAAGGAAGTCTCTGCTGAGGAAGTGGAGCGCGTGGTCAAGAAGATCCTCGGCAACCTGAAGTTCAAGCTGGGTATCGAAATCCGCTAAAAGCATATTATATAAGTATTTATATATAGAACAAAGGCCGTCTGTGCAATGCATGGACGGCCTTTTTACATGGAGAAGAGGGGGTGAGTACAATATAAGTGAAGCAAACTCAATTTTCTTTCAAAAAAGATGTCAAAAAGTGTTGACAACTGTCCCGGGGTGTGGTATTATACTTGAGCGCCAAGCGCTGAGACAAAAGAATGACTTCTGAAAGCTCAGCAGGAAGCCCTTGAAAAGAACCAATAGACGCTGAAAAGTTCCGGCTGATACCGAGAAACCTGAAGCGCTCCAAGTTCAGAAAAGTTCAAAAGCTTCTCAAAAAAAGTGCTTGACAAAAAACCACTTCTGTGGTAAAATAATCAAGTCGTCAGCCGCAAGGCTGCGGCGCACAGGACCTTGAAAATTGAACAATATCGAAAGAACTTGTAACGGAACCTATTTTCGTGTTGGAAAAACACGGTAAACAATTCCAAACAAAAGTAATTCACACAGGACGCAAGCGATTGCGTGCTGAGCGAAACAAGATTTAACACTTTTAAGTGATAAATATCATTTATAAAGAGTTTGATCCTGGCTCAGGACGAACGCTGGCGGCGCGCCTAACACATGCAAGTCGAACGAGCGAGAGGAGGTTTACTTTCTCAAGCGAGTGGCGAACGGGTGAGTAACGCGTGAGGAACCTGCCTCAAAGAGGGGGACAACAGTTGGAAACGACTGCTAATACCGCATAAGCCCACGACCCGGCATCGGGTAGAGGGAAAAGGAGCAATCCGCTTTGAGATGGCCTCGCGTCCGATTAGCTAGTTGGTGAGGTAATGGCCCACCAAGGCGACGATCGGTAGCCGGACTGAGAGGTTGAACGGCCACATTGGGACTGAGACACGGCCCAGACTCCTACGGGAGGCAGCAGTGGGGAATATTGCACAATGGGGGAAACCCTGATGCAGCGACGCCGCGTGGAGGAAGAAGGTCTTCGGATTGTAAACTCCTGTTGTTGAGGAAGATAATGACGGTACTCAACAAGGAAGTGACGGCTAACTACGTGCCAGCAGCCGCGGTAAAACGTAGGTCACAAGCGTTGTCCGGAATTACTGGGTGTAAAGGGAGCGCAGGCGGGAAGACAAGTTGGAAGTGAAATCCATGGGCTCAACCCATGAACTGCTTTCAAAACTGTTTTTCTTGAGTAGTGCAGAGGTAGGCGGAATTCCCGGTGTAGCGGTGGAATGCGTAGATATCGGGAGGAACACCAGTGGCGAAGGCGGCCTACTGGGCACCAACTGACGCTGAGGCTCGAAAGTGTGGGTAGCAAACAGGATTAGATACCCTGGTAGTCCACACTGTAAACGATGATTACTAGGTGTTGGAGGATTGACCCCTTCAGTGCCGCAGTTAACACAATAAGTAATCCACCTGGGGAGTACGACCGCAAGGTTGAAACTCAAAGGAATTGACGGGGGCCCGCACAAGCAGTGGAGTATGTGGTTTAATTCGACGCAACGCGAAGAACCTTACCAAGTCTTGACATCCTGCGACGGACATAGAAATATGTTTTTCCTTCGGGACGCAGAGACAGGTGGTGCATGGTTGTCGTCAGCTCGTGTCGTGAGATGTTGGGTTAAGTCCCGCAACGAGCGCAACCCTTATGGTCAGTTACTACGCAAGAGGACTCTGGCCAGACTGCCGTTGACAAAACGGAGGAAGGTGGGGATGACGTCAAATCATCATGCCCTTTATGACTTGGGCTACACACGTACTACAATGGCGTTAAACAAAGAGAAGCAAGACCGCGAGGTGGAGCAAAACTCAGAAACAACGTCCCAGTTCGGACTGCAGGCTGCAACTCGCCTGCACGAAGTCGGAATTGCTAGTAATCGCAGATCAGCATGCTGCGGTGAATACGTTCCCGGGCCTTGTACACACCGCCCGTCACACCATGAGAGCCGGGGGGACCCGAAGTCGGTAGTCTAACCGCAAGGAGGACGCCGCCGAAGGTAAAACTGGTGATTGGGGTGAAGTCGTAACAAGGTAGCCGTAGGAGAACCTGCGGCTGGATCACCTCCTTTCTAAGGAGTCAGGCAATGACAGAGCATCTAAGATGGTCGGTCATTGGAACAGGTGACAAGTTAAAGTTTAAGTAGATATTGTTCGATTTTGAGGGCCCTGAAAAGGACACTCAAAGACGTACCTTGAAAACTGAATAATAACTGCGAAACAAAGATTATAGTAAGTTCTTTTTTAAGAAATATTACAATTTCAAAAGGAAGGGTAACAATAATCTTCGTTGGCAAGAGAGAATCAAGAGGATACCAAATGTTCTTAAAGAACGTTTGAAAGGTCAAGCGAACAAGGGCGCAGGGCGAATGCCTTGGCACTGGGAGCCGATGAAAGACGTGATAAGCTGCGATAAGCTTCGGGGAGCTGCAAATAAGCATTGATCCGGAGATTTCTGAATGAGGAAACTCACCTGGGTTCATACTCAGGTACGTTATACTGAACTTAAAAATAGGTATATCGAGGGAACCGCCTGAACTGAAACATCTAAGTAGGGCGAGGAAGAGACATCAAACGAGATTCCGTAAGTAGTGGCGAGCGAACGCGGAAGAGGGCAAACCGGAAGTAGAAATACTTCCGGGGTACGGACCGCATTTAGGACTTAAGTTGTTAACCGAACGGCATGGGAAGGCCGGTCAGAGAGTGTGAGAACCACGTAGGTGAAAACGACAAGAGCTGAGCGAGTTCCAGAGTACGGCCAGACACGTGAAACCTGGTCGGAATACGGGGGGACCACCCTCCAACCCTAAATACTACCCAGTGACCGATAGCGTATAGTACTGTGAAGGAAAGGTGAAAAGCACCCCGGGAGGGGAGTGAAAAAGAACCTGAAACCCTGTGCCTACAAGCACCTAGAGCACGTCAATGTGTGATAGGGTACTTTTTGTAGAACGGTCCGGCGAGCGATTGTATGCAGCAAGGTTAAGGACTTAAGGTCTGGAGCCGAAGCGAAAGCGAGTTTGAAAAGGGCGTTAAGTTGCATACAATGGGCCCGAAACCGGGTGACCTACCCATGGTCAGGTTGAAGTGGAAGTAAAATTCCATGGAGGACCGAACCGACCTCCGTTGAAAAGGCGGCGGATGAACTGTGGGTAGCGGAGAAATTCCAATCGAACCCGGAGATAGCTGGTTCTCCCCGAAATAGTTTTAGGACTAGCCTCAAGTTAGATACCTGGAGGTAAAGCACTGAATAGCCTAGCGGCCGAGAGGTTAGCGAAGCTTATCAAACTCAGAATGCCAGAGTATTGATGCTTGGGAGTCAGACAGTGTCAGATAAATGTCATTGTCAAAAGGGAAACAGCCCAGATCTACAGCTAAGGTCCCAAAGTCAGGTTAAGTGGAAAACGATGTGAAGATACGTAGACAACCAGGATGTTGGCTCAGAAGCAGCCACACATTCAAAGAGTGCGTAATAGCTCACTGGTCGAGCGTCTTTGCGCGGAGAATTTAACGGGGCTAAACCTGACACCGAAGCTTAGGCAATACAGCAATGTATTGGGTAGGGGAGCGTTGTATACGCGGTGAAACAGTAGCGCAAGCGGCTGTGGAGTGTATAGAAGTGAGAATGCCGGAATGAGTAGCGCGAATGCAGTGAGAATCTGCATGGCCGAAAGCCTCAGGTTTCTGGAGGAAGGTTCGTCCGCTCCAGGTTAGTCGGGAGCTAAGGTGAGGCCTAACGGCGTAGCCGATGCACAGACGGTAGAGATTCCGTCACCACCAAAAGAGTTAAGCACAGGGACACATTTGAAGTCTCGGAGCCGGGTGTTGGTTCCGGTAGCGATCGAGGGAAGTTAGTACCGAAGTCCGGGATGGAAGATGGCGAGAAAAGCTGTGTGTATTTCTGCGGTGCCCGTACCGCAAACCGACACAGGTAGGTAGGAAGAAGATTCTAAGGCCAACGGGAGAAGGGTTGTTAAGGAACTCGGCAAATTGACCCCGTAACTTCGGGAGAAGGGGTGCTCCAGAGATGGAGCCGCAGAGAATCGGCCCAAGCAACTGTTTACCAAAAACACAGGTTTGTGCTAAATCGAAAGATGACGTATACGAGCTGACGCCTGCCCGGTGCTGGAAGGTTAAGAGGAGATGTGCAAGCATTGAATCGAAGCCCCAGTGAACGGCGGCCGTAACTATAACGGTCCTAAGGTAGCGAAATTCCTTGTCAGGTAAGTTCTGACCCGCATGAAAGGCGTAATGATTTGGGCACTGTCTCGACAGCCCGCCCGGCGAAATTGTAGTACCGGTGAAGATGCCGGTTACCCGCGACAAGACGGAAAGACCCCATGGAGCTTTACTGTAGCCTAATATTGGGTTTCGATGTTGCATGCACAGGATAGATGGGACACAGGGAAACAAGTGCTTTGGCATTTGTGGAGTGGCCGTTGGGATACCATCCTTGCGATATTGGAATTCTAACCTGCGCCTTTGAATCAAGGCGGGGGACATTGTTAGGTGGGCAGTTTGACTGGGGCGGTCGCCTCCTAAAGAGTAACGGAGGCGTTCAAAGGTTCGCTCAGCTTGAACGGAAATCAAGCAAAAGAGTGCAAACGCAGAAGCGAGCCTAACTGCGAGACTGACGGGTCGAGCAGTAACGAAAGTTGGAGTTAGTGATCCGGTGGTATGTGAGTGGAAATGCCATCGCTCAACGGATAAAAGTTACCCTGGGGATAACAGGCTGATCTCCCCCAAGAGTCCACATCGACGGGGAGGTTTGGCACCTCGATGTCGGCTCATCGCATCCTGGGGCTGTATTCGGTCCCAAGGGTTTGGCTGTTCGCCAATTAAAGCGGTACGCGAGCTGGGTTCAGAACGTCGTGAGACAGTTCGGTCCCTATCTGTCGTGGGCGCAGGATATTTGATGGGAGCTGTTCCTAGTACGAGAGGACCGGAGCGGACGTACCTCTGGCGCACCAGTTGTTCTGCCAAGGGCATAGCTGGGCAACTATGTACGGATCGGATAAACGCTGAAAGCATCTAAGCGTGAAGCCGACCCAAAGATAAGATATCCCATTGTTTCAAACAAGTAAGACCCCTTGAAGACTACAAGGTTGATAGGCACGATGTGTAAGTGGAGCGATCCATTCAGCAAGCGTGTACTAATAGGTCGAGGGCTTGACCACAATTCGCTTGAGACTTTTAAGTCAACGAAAAAATGTTAGCAGTGATTATTCAGTTTTGAAGGCACGTCCTTCTAAGAAATGCTGGACAGATACACAGAAATGTGCTATACTGATTCAGTCAAATCGGTCGGTGTCGATGACGGTAAGGTTCCACCTGTTCCCATTCCGAACACAGAAGTTAAGCTTACTTGTGCCGAAGATAGTTAGCTGGAAACGGCTTGTGAAAATAGGTAGTCGCCGACTTAACAAAGAGCTCTGAGATGAAAGTCTCAGGGCTTTTTTGTTGCATAAAAATATAGCGTGATTTTTGGTCGTAATGCTAATATGTCAGGCCTTGACAAGAACACTACTATGTAATACAATATAGATAAACTACTACGCATTACATACTAGCAGGAAGGAGGTCTTATGGAAAACAATGCACAGCTTTTAAAAGGCGTTCTGGAATATTGTGTCCTGAAATTGATTGCTCAAGAGCCGACCTATGGCTATGAGATCGTGATGCATCTGAAACAGGTCGGATTTTCTGACTTGAGCGAGAGCACGCTCTATCCGCTGCTATTGCGCTTGGAGCAACAGGGAAAGGTCACGGTGGAGCGCAGACCTTCCCCCAAGGGACCGAGCCGAAAATATTACATTGTAACGGAAGAAGGGCGGCGGGCGCTTCTTGAGTTTCGGCAGGATTGGAGCCAGCTCTGCCAGCTGGTGGAAAAAATTTTTAAGGAGGAGCCAGATGAATAAGTATTTTGTATTGCGAAAAACAAACCGGATGCGTACCGAGTTGCTGACTGAAAAAAGTCAGGAGCAGCTTAAAGAAGTGATTCGTTATCTTCGCCGGGTCAGCTGGGACTTCTGTGGTATCGAACTTGTGCGCAGCGATTTGCTTGATATTGCAATCCAAGCCAACAAGGAAAATCAGGAACTGTTTCATTCGATTTCGGACGCAAAGACCTTTGTGGAAGAGGTCAAGCCAAGCTTGAAAACACTGAGAGCCGGAGATTACTTCTGGTATGTTGCACCGCTGTATTTCTTTTTTGGGTGGGGCGTGGAAGGCTTGCTGCTCTATCCGGTAATTGGAAATTGGGTTTTTGAACTATCCGTAGGGTATCTGATGCAGCTTGTTGTTGCAGTGGCGGCGTTTTGCGTACTTTTCCGCCGGATGATGGAGCAGGTAGGCTTTCCGCCGCGAGAGAATTGGCTGAAGTATGCTGCATGGCTGGTGCTTTATATCGTGATTTTATATGGAACGGGCTGGTTCTTTACCCAGATCGCGGGTAAGATTGTACTGCTGCGGCTTCCGATTCTTAGCTATTCGGTCTTTTGCCTGCTTCTGGGTGCGGGGCTGTATGCGGTACATTTCTGGAGATATGGAAAAGATTCGCGTCTGAGTGCTCGCATATAAAGCAAAAAGCGACTTCGCTGCACTGTGCATAACAGTGCGACGGAGCCGCATACCTTATTAGGTAGTCGCCGACTTAACAAAAAGCTCTGAGATGAAAGTCTCTGGGCTTTTTTTGTTACATGAACATAAAAACACATAGCCGCAAATTTGCAGGAAAAAGCGCTTTTGCCTCGTGTTACAAGGTGAAAGCGCTTTACAATTTTGCAAAAAGGATGCGATTGATCATGAAACGATTCCACCGCCGCTGTCGGCGGCTATGTATTCTGGCGGCACTGCTTGTACTGCTGGTGCTATTTCTGCGGCAGAACGTTCTGCTAGATACTGCCAGCCGACACGCGATCTTACTGGACGCCCAAAGCGGGCGGGTACTGGCGCAGAAACGTGCTGACGAGCGTACTGCACCGGCTTCCCTGACAAAAATGATGACTGTACTGCTGGCCATTGAGACTGAGCCCGATCTGGATAAACAGGTAACACTGCCGGAGGATATTTTTCCAGCCTTACAGACCGAAAAAGCATCTATGGCGGGCTTTGTACCCGATGAGACTGTCACGGTGCGTGACCTGCTCTATGGTGCGATGCTGCCCTCCGGCGCAGAATGCTGTGAGGCGCTGGCGCAGCTGGTAAGCGGCAGTGAAGAAAACTTTGCCGCGCTGATGAACCAAAAGGCCGCAGAGCTTGGCATGAAGAACACCCATTTTACAAATGCGACCGGCCTGACCGACACTGAGCACTATTCCAGCGCGGCAGATATGGCAAAGCTCTTGCAGGCAGCGCTGCACAATACGACCTTCCGCACAATTTTTACAACCGAGCACTACACCACTACGGCGACTGCACAGCACCCGGAAGGCGTTTCGCTGACCAGCACACTGCTGGGCAAGCTGGACGGAACGGAGCTTCCGACGGGAACGCGGATCGAAGGCGGCAAAACAGGGTATACCGCCGCCGCAGGGCTGTGTCTGGCCAGCCTTGCCACCGTGAACGGAAAAGAGTACATCCTTGTTACGCTTGCCGCGCCCGGAGACCACGGGACGGAGCAGTACAATATCCGCGATGCAGTGCATGTGTACCGGAAACTAGCGGATAAAAAATAACCGCGCTACACAGGGCTCGCCTTGCAAACCGGGTGCTCCGGCGGTACAATAGGGACATTCTATCATGGAAAAGGATGTTTGACTATGCGAGACGAAGCCATTGATCTGTGCGGACAGGTGGATTTTACCCGTACCGATGCCATGCCGCTGCTGGAACGGGATGCACAATTCCGCTTTGCCTGTGCGGGCTGCGGCAACTGCTGCCGCGGGCGGGAGGATATCGTGCTGTCCGGGTATGACTTGTGGCGTATTGCTGCCCGGCTGCGTCTGCCGCCGCAGATCGTAGCCCGGGGTTATTGCCGCAGCAGCATTGGCAGGGTGAGCCATTTGCCGGTGCTGCGGCTTGCCCCGGTGAAGGAAAACCGCAACAACTGCCCCTTTCTGACCGAAAACCACTGCGCCATCCATGAGGCTGAGCCGCTGGTGTGTGCGCTGTATCCGCTGGCGCAGGAGATCAGCCGGGCAGGGGAGGTGCACTATTTTTTGCAGCCCACCGGCTGCGGCGGGCAGGTGATCGAAGCAAAGGTGCAGGATTACCTTGCCCGCTACGATGTGCCCGCCCGGGAAGCCATTGACGTGCGCTGGGCGCAGACCTGCATGGCGCTGGAAGATACCGTGGAGCAGCTGGAGGCAGTGCTCAGCCCGGTGCTGGTGCGCCGGATGCAGGCGAAGCTCTGGCAGGCGCTGTATTTTGGTTACGATTATGCACAGGACTATCTGCCGCAGCTGGAAGCAAACCTGCAAACGCTGGACACGGAACTGCACAAACTGACGGAGTATCAGAAAAAACGAAATAATAGTTCGAAATAATTGATAGATGACTTTACTTGAATCGATAATTAAGGCCGTTTTCAGGCAAAAGTGGATTGTTTTGCCAGCGATTCTGTGATATACTTCACGAGTGTAAAGCGAACCTTGTTTGATCCGCTTACAATATCGGCCCGGAGTGCGGCGTCCTGTTGGCTGCAAGGGCTGGAGATAGAGGAGATCATCAATATGCGTAAAATCACTCGTCGTTCCTTCCTGACTGCAGCCGCTGCCTGCGGTGCAGCAGCTGCCCTTTCCGCCTGCGGCGGTTCTTCCTCCGCATCTTCTGCGGCAGCGTCCTCCACGGTTGCTTCTGCATCGGTCGCTGCCGCTGCCAACGGCGAAAAATTCACCGTTGGCATCTGCCAGCTGGTGCAGCACGCTGCACTGGATGCCGCTACGCAGGGCTTTGAGGATGCGCTGACCGCTTCCTTTGGCGAGAACGTCACCTTCGACTTCCAGAATGCACAGGGCGATTCCGCTACCTGCGCCACCATTGCTAACGGCTTTGTTTCCTCCGGCGTGGCACTGATTATGGCAAATGCTACCCCTGCTTTGCAGGCTGCACAGGCTGCTACCAACACCATCCCCATTCTGGGCACTTCCGTTACCGAGTACGGCGTGGCACTGGGTCTGGACAATTTCTCCGGCACCGTGGGCGGCAACGTCTCCGGCACCTCCGATCTGGCACCGCTGGATCAGCAGGCAGACATGATCGTGGAGTGGATGCCCGAGGTCAAGAAGGTTGGTCTGCTGTACTGCTCTGCCGAGGCCAACAGCCAGTATCAGGTAGACGAAGTACAGAAGTACCTGGAGGCCAAGGGCGTGACTGCTACCCAGTACGCTTTCTCGGATTCCAACGACCTGTCCTCCGTCTGCCAGAAGGCTGCAGACGAGAACGATGCACTGTATGTGCCCACCGATAACACCGTTGCCGCCAATACCGGCATCGTGGACGGCATCTGCCGCCCGGCTAAAAAGCCTGTGTTCGCTGGTGAGGAGGGTATCTGCTCCGGCTGCGGCGTGGCCACCCTGTCTATCAGCTACTACGACTTGGGATACACCACCGGTGAGATGGCAGTCAAGATCCTGAACGGTGAGAGTGATATCTCCACCATGCCCATCGAGTACACCGATGTGACCAAAAAGTACAACAAGGCTGTCTGCGATGACCTTGGCCTGACCGTACCGGAAGGCTATGTAGAGATCGAAGCCTGATAACAGCAAAACTGGAACAATAGAAAAATAGCGGAGAAGAGTGAATTCTTGCTCTTCTCCGCTTTCCCGTATCAAAGCGGGAGATAAAAAAGTGTAACGTTTAGGAGGAAATTGTTTTGGAGATCATTGCAAGACTTGCAAACCTGCCGGGCGCTTTACCGGGTGCCTGTGCGCAGGGGCTTATCTGGGGTATCATGGCCATTGGCGTGTACCTGACCTACCGTATTTTGGATGTTGCCGACCTGACCGTGGACGGTAGCTTTGGCACCGGCGGCGCGGTGTGCGTCATGTGCCTGCTTTCCGGTATGAATGTCTGGGCAGCATTGCTGGTGGCTGTGCTGGCCGGCCTTGCTACCGGCCTTGTTACCGGCCTGCTGCACACCTTTATGGGCATTCCCGCCATTCTGGCCGGTATTCTGACCCAGCTGGCACTGTATTCCATCAACCTGAAGATCATGGGCAAGGCCAACCAGTCCATCAATGTGGACAAATACGGACTGCTCATCTCCCTGCGCTGGGTCAAGGAATTTGCCCTGCACAACCCCATCATCATGGTCATCCTTGCTACGGCGGTTGTTATTGGGGTGCTGTACTGGTTCTTCGGCACGGAGCTGGGCTGCGGCATCCGCGCTACCGGCTCTAACCCTGCCATGTCCCGCGCACAGGGCATCAACACCAACTTCAACATCGTGCTGGGTCTGGCCGTTTCCAATGCGCTGGTGGCTTTGTCCGGTGCGCTGCTCAGCCAGTATCAGGGCTTTGCAGATGTGGGCATGGGACGCGGTGCCATCGTCATCGGTCTGGCTGCCGTCATCATTGGCGAGGCCGTGTTTAGCCGCATCTTCCATAACTTTGCCCTCAAGCTGGCCTCTGTTTCCATCGGCGCGATCATCTATTATATCGTCATTCAGCTGGTGCTGACACTGGGCTTTGATGCAAACCTGCTCAAGCTGCTCAGTGCCTCCGTGGTGGCAGTGTTCCTTGCCGTGCCGTACTGGAAGGGCAAATACTTCTCGAAGCCGGTCAAAAAGGCAAAGGAGGACGCAAAAAATGCTTGAGATCCAAAATGTTTCCAAAACCTTCAATGCGGGTACGGTGAACCAGAAAACTGCCCTGAACGGTCTGAACCTGAAGCTGAACGAGGGCGATTTCGTTACCGTCATCGGCGGCAACGGCGCAGGAAAATCCACCATGCTGAATGCCGTTGCCGGTGTGTGGCCGGTGGACGAGGGCAAGATCCTCATTGACGGCGTGGACGTTACCCGCCTGAGCGAGCATCAGCGCGCCGCTTACATTGGCCGCGTGTTCCAAGACCCCATGACCGGCACTGCCGCCACCATGCAGATCGAGGAAAATCTGGCGCTGGCAGCCCGGCGCGGCAAGCGCCGCACCCTGCGCATCGGCATCACCAAGGCAGAGCGGGAGCAGTACCGTGAACTGCTTAAGACCCTTGATCTGGGTCTTGAGGATCGACTGACTGCCCGCGTGGGACTGCTTTCCGGCGGTCAGCGGCAGGCGCTGACCCTGCTGATGGCTACCATGAACAAGCCGAAGCTTCTGCTGCTGGACGAGCACACCGCTGCACTGGACCCCAAAACGGCTCTGAAGGTGCTCACCCTCTCGGCACGCATCGTGGAGGAGAACCATCTGACCACCATGATGATCACCCACAACATGAAGGATGCCATCAAATACGGCAACCGCCTCATCATGATGCACGAGGGTCACATCATCTACGACGTGGCAGGGGAGGAAAAGCAGAAGCTGCACGTCTCCGACCTGCTGGCCAAGTTCCAGATCGCCAGCGGCGGCGAGTTTGCAAATGACCGCATGATCTTGTCCAACTAAGCAAGAACAGAAGGACGTTCCATCCGCTTACGGTTGGAGCGCCCTTTTTTATCCCGCGATTGCAATGCAAAAAACAGGCTCCCTGCCAATGGCAGGGAGCCTGTTGCTGTATGCGGCTTACCGCTTGATATCGTAGTTCATGTTCATCAGGTTGCGGATGGTGCTCACATCATCGGTGATGTTGGCATCGCCGTGGATGGTGTGTTTGATGGCGCTGCTGGCCACTGCAAAGTTGATCATATCCATGGCTTTGTAGTTGTGCAGCATGGCGTAGATCAGGCCGCTGGCAAAGGCGTCGCCGCCGCCCACGCGGTCCAGAATGTTAAAGGTGTACAGTTTGCTCTCGAAGGTGTGACCCTCGTACCACATAAAGGCCTTCAGGCTGTTTTCACTGCCGCTGTGGGCGTAGCGCACATGGCGGGCGATGCACTTCAGGTTGGGGTAGCGCTCGATAAACCGCTGGAAGATCTCGTCCTGCTGCTCGTAGCTGGGCTGCAGGGGCACGCCGTCCTTCCAGTCGCCCTTGCTGTGGTCGTTTTCGTCCTTCCACAGGTGGTAGGGCTCAATGCCCAGCAGCACATCCACGTAGGGCAGGCACTCGGTGCAGAAGTCTCGTGCTTCCTCCCAGGTCCACAGGGTGGAGCGGAAGTTGCCGTCAAAGCTCACGGTCAGGCCCTTCTTCTTGGCAACCTTCAGCATATCAAGGATCAGGCTGCGGCAGTTGGGTGCCAGTGCCGGGGTAATGCCGCTGAGGTGCAGCCAGTCGTAGCCCTCCAGCAGAGCGTCTAGATCCACCTGAGAGAAATCGTACTCGGTAATGGCACTGTGCTTGCGGTCGTAGATGACCTTGGATGCGCGGATGCCGTAGCCGGTCTCCAGATAATAAGTACCCAGACGGTTAGAAGGGGTCTCGTCCGGCTCGGTCAGGATCATGGGGGTGCAGTGCACATCGTTGGAGCGCAGCCAGCGCACAGCGCTCTTGCCCAGACTGTTGTTGGGTACTACGCTGAAAAAGGTGCTGTCCACGCCAAGGTTTGCCAGCGCCAGCGCAATGTTGGCCTCGCTGCCGCCGTAACTGGCCTCAAAGGCCGATGCCATGCGGATCTTTTCGTAGTTCGGCGGGGTCAGGCGCAGCATGATCTCACCGCAGGTGATGAACTTCTGGCCATTGGGCTCGCTGCCAAGGATCGGATTGAAATGTTCCATAAAGCTCCTCCTGATGACATTGCGGAAACCCGCAACTATTAACACATCGTTGTATCCATTATAGTGCGTTCCCGGACAGAATGCAAGCGTTTGCACGCGCAAGCAAGAGAAAATAAGACCGAAAATTTGGTAAAGTTGCTGAAAAGGCTGCTCTGCCGCAGAATTACACTCCGGTCAGGTCAAAGCTGGGGGTGTATTCCTCCTTGGCGCTGCTCTTCTGCTGCATATAGCCCTGCACAAGCCCCTTGTCCATGGCGTAGTTCACCACTCGGCGGTATTCGTAGGTAGTGATGCGTCGCCCGATGCCGTGCTCTGCGGCCTTGTAGAAGGGGGTGTACTGGCTCATGACGCTGGGCAGAAAGCACCCGGGGTCGGCATCGTTCCATGCAGCCATCTGGTCTAGCACGGCAAAGCTGTCCTTCACATGACCCGGCAGCGCCAGATGACGCAAAATGACCCCCTTTTGCAGGATGCCGTCCGCATCGAATACCGGATGTCCGGCCTGCGCCATCATGGCCTCGATGGCAGGCTTTGCCTCGGCAAAATAGTCCGGCGCGGCGGAAAGCTCTGCGGAAAGGGCAGAGGACACATATTTTAAATCAGCCAGCCAGATGTCGATGTACCCGCGCCAAGCCTCTACGCTTTCCACGGTCTCGTAGCCGCCGGTGTTGCACACGATGGGCAGACGCAGCCCTTTGGTGCGGGCAATGTCCAGCGCGGCAATGATCCACGGCTGCCACTGCCCGGGGGTGACCAGATTGATGTTGTGCGCGCCCTGCGCCTGTAAATTCAAAAAGATCTCGGCCAAGTGCTCCACGGTGATCTCTTTCCCCAGCCCCTCGGCACTGATGGGGTAGTTCTGGCAGAAGCAGCACTTGAGGGTGCAGCCGGAAAAGAACACCGTGCCGCTGCCCCTTGTGCCGCTGATGCAGGGCTCCTCCCAGTGGTGCAGGGCAGCGCGGGCAGCTTTTAGCGTAGCGCCCGCCCCGCAGAAGCCGGTGCGCCCGGCGGCACGGTCAGCACCGCAGCGGCGGGGGCAGAGGGTGCAGCGGGAGGGGATGGAAATGGTTTTCGGCATAATATCCAAAGTCCTTTGCTTAAAATTTTCGTATTCAGTATACCACTTTTGGTGCCATTCGTGCTATACTGAAATACAGAGAAACGATAATACAAAAAACGCAACATCTTTGCAGGGCAAGGAATGCGTTATGATGGAGGAGACCATGCGCACCGAAACCGATGAGATTCGCGATAATCTGAAATATCTGACCCTGCTGGCCAGAGATTACCCCTCGCAGGCGGCAGCTGCCAGCGAGATTATCAGCACACAGGCGCTGCTCAAGCTGCCCAAGGGCACCGAGCACTTTATGAGCGACCTGCACGGCGAGAACGAGGCCTTTGTGCACATCCTGAACTCTGCCTCCGGTGTCATCCGGGAAAAGGTGGATGCCGTGCTGGGTGACACCATGCCGGAAGCAGCCCGTGCCGAGCTTGCCACCCTGATCTATTATCCCACCGAAAAGCTGCCTCAGCTTAAAGCACGCTGCACTACCGAGGATGCACTGGAGCAGTGGTACACCCAGACCCTTCTCCAGCTGATCGATATCTGCCGCCTGGTGTCCTCCAAGCACACCCGCGACCATGTGCGCGGCTGTCTGCCCTCCAGCTGCGGCTATATTCTGGACGAGCTGCTCCATGCCCACTTTGAGGATCACGATAAAGACCTGTACTACGGCCAGATCGTGGGCAGCATCATCGAGAATGGCCGCGCCGACCGCTTTATCGTGCGGCTGTGCGAGCTCATCAAGCATCTGGCGGTGGATAAACTGCATATCGTGGGCGACCTGTTTGACCGCGGCCCCCGCCCGGACATTATTCTGGATCTGTTGATGCGTCATCACAATGTAGATATCCAGTGGGGCAACCATGACGTGGTGTGGATGGGTGCTGCCGCCGGCAGTCCCATCTGCATCTGCACCGTACTTAAGACTACGCTTGCCTACCACAACCACGGGATGCTGGAGGACTGCTACGGCATCAATCTGCGGCACTTGCAGCGCATGGCGGAGCAGTTCTACGGCGAGGACGACCTTTCCATCTGGATGCCCCACACGGATGCCGCCCGCGGCCCCTATACGGAGGGAATGCTCCACCGCTGCGCCGTGATGCACAAGGCCATCTCCATCCTCATGTTCAAGTTGGAATGTCAGGTCATCGACCGCAACCCGGATTTCCAGATGCAGGGGCGGGACTATCTGCGCCGCATCGACTGGGACGCCCACACCGTGCAGGTGGGGGAGAAGAGCTATCCTTTGCGGGACACCTCTTTCCCCACGGTAGACCCGGCAGACCCCGCAAAGCTGAACCCGGACGAGCAGCTGGTGCTGCGCAAGCTGGTGCAGTCTTTCCGGCAGAGCGAAAGGTTACAGCAGCACATTGAATTTTTGTACGCCAAGGGCAGCGTGTACCACATTGAGAACGGCAATCTGCTCTACCACGGCGCTGTGCCTATGAACACGAAGGGCGGCTTTGCGGTGGAGCAGTTTGAGGGACGCCGCTACTCCGGCCGTGCCCTGATGGATTACTGCGACGCCCGCGCCCGCCGTGGCTACTACGGGGCAGAGGGCAGCGCCGCCCGCCAGAGTGGACAGGATTTTCTGTGGTATCTGTGGTGCGGCAAGCTTTCACCCCTGTTTGGCCGCAGCGCCATGACTACCTTCGAGCGGCTGTATATCGCAGACCCCGCCACCCATACGGAGGTCAAGGACCCCTATTATAGCTGGTACAACGACGAAGCCGCCTGCCGCCGCATTCTGGCAGAGTTCGGATTGCCGGGCACGAGCCATATCGTCAACGGCCATGTGCCGGTGCAGGAGAAAAACGGCGAAAGTCCCATCAAGGGAGGGGGACGGCTGGTGGTCATCGACGGCGGGTTCTGCCGCGCCTACCACGAAAAGACCGGCATTGCCGGGTATACGCTGGTGTATTCCAGCCGCACCATGTCCCTGCGCACCCATCAGCCTTTTGAAAGCGCAGAGAAGGCGGTGCGGGAGAACTTGGATATCCTGTCCCAGAAGAACATTCTGGAGACTGAAAATCATCGCATCCTCGTGGAAGATACGGACGAGGGCGAGGTGCTGCGGGAACGAGTGCACGACCTGAAGCAATTGGTAACAGCCTATCAGCTGGGCTGGATCCCGGAGGCGCGGTGCGAGGATCACGTTTGGTGATATCGCCAAAGGGTGAAATTTGGGTCGGTATTCGTCAAAATTGATGAAAAATTCAATAAATTATTGGAATATCCGCGTGTAATCTGGGCAAAACAGAAAATAATGAAACAGATACAAATCGGGCTTTGCTTTTTTGTGGAAGTAGTGTATAATAGGATAGTTATAAATCTGCCCCGGTGTTGGTGAATCTGTACACCCCGGCAGTACAAGTAACGAGATGGAATGCTTTCAGTAGCCTTAACAGGCCTGTGGCACAGGCCTTTGACAAGGAGATCATAAAAGTGGAGAAATTTGTTATTACCGGCGGTAAGCCCCTGCACGGAGAAGTGACCATTTCCGGCGCAAAAAATGCGGCTGTGGGCATTCTGCCTGCCACCATTCTGGCAGCGGATGTCTGCGTGATCGAAAATCTGCCCGATATCAGCGATGTGTCGGTCAGCCTCAAGATTCTGAGCACCCTTGGTGCACAGGTGAAGATGCTCAACCGCAACACCTACGAGATCGATACGCGGCATCTGGTCACTACCAATGTGCCGGACGATCTGTCCCGCCAGATGCGCGCCAGCTACTACTTCCTTGGCGCACTGCTCTCCCGCTTCGGCAAGGCACAGGTGGCCATGCCCGGCGGCTGCAATCTGGGCCCCCGCCCCATCGACCAGCACCTGAAGGTGTTCAGTGCACTGGGCGCAGAGGACAGCGTGGATTACGGCATGATCACCGTGCGCACCAAGCAGGAGCTGACCGGTGCCCATATCTTCTTTGATAAGGTCAGCGTGGGCGCTACCATGAACGGTATGCTCTCTGCGGTCATGGCCAAGGGGCAGACCATTCTGGAAAACTGCGCCAAGGAGCCCCATGTGGTGGATCTGGCAAACTTTTTGAATATGTGTGGCGCAGATGTGCGCGGTGCCGGTACCGATGTTATCAAGGTGCGCGGTGTGGAAAAGATGCACGGCTGCACTTACAGCATCATCCCGGATCAGATCGAAGCCGGCAGCTATATGGTCGCTGCCGCGGCCACCGGCGGCGATGTGCTCATCAAGAATGTTACCCCCAAGCATTTGGAGCCCATCACGGCCAAGCTGCGCCGTGCAGGGATCACTGTGGAAGAATTTGACGACGCTGTGCGGGTATCCCGTACCGGCGATATTCTGCCGCTGAAGATCAACACCATGCCGCACCCCGGCTTCCCCACCGATATGCAGCCCCTGATGGGTGTGCTGCTGAGCGTGGCTAAGGGCACCAGCACCATCACCGAGAGCGTGTGGGACAACCGCTTCCGCTATGTGGACGAGCTGCGCAAGATGGGTGCCAGCGTACAGGTGGATGGTCAGGTGGCTGTGTTTGAGGGCGTAGAAAAGCTCAGCCCCGCACCGCTGCGCGCTTCCGACCTGCGTGCCGGTGCCGCCATGGTGGTGGCTGCTCTGATGGCTGACGGCACCAGCGAGATCGAGGAGATCGGTCATATCGAGCGCGGCTACGAGAATATCGTGGAAAAGCTGCGCGGTCTGGGCGCTGATATCAGCAAGGTGGAGCGGATGCCCGCTGCGCTGGAACAGGCCCTGTAACACAAACAACAAAACAAACAGCCTGCCGTAAGTTCTGTGCGGCGGGCTGTTTTCAGGTGGTAACATAAGAGGTTTTCATGGCAGAGTTCATTTCATTGTATTCCGGCTCCTCCGGCAACAGCAGCGTGGTGCGCTGCGGTGCGCAGTACCTCATCGTGGATATGGGCAAGGGTGTACGCACCACCACGGCAGCGCTCAAATCGCTGGGACTAGCCGTCAGCGATTGTGCGGGCATCCTTGTCACCCACGAGCACAGCGACCACGTCAAGGGGCTTTCCACCTTCCTGAAAAAGAACCCGCTGCCGGTGTACGGCGCAGCGGCTACGCTGGATTTTCTGGATGCCAACGATATCGTGCCCGCCAACTGTGAGCTGAACACGCTGGAGGGCAGGGAAGAGGACATCGGCTGCTTCGGGGTGCAGTCCTTCCCCACCAGCCACGATGTGCCCTGCGTGGGCTACCGCATCCACACCCCGGACGATAAGACCATGACCATCGCCACCGACCTTGGCACCCTGACCCCACCGGTGCACGAGGCGCTTTCCGGCTGCGACCTTGTGGCGCTGGAAAGCAACTACGACCTGCACATGCTGCGCAGCGGGCCCTACCCCTACTATCTGCGCGCCCGCATCGAGAGCGTGCGAGGACACCTTTCCAACGACGAGTGCTCCGCAAAGCTTCTGGAGCTCATCCAGAGCGGCTGTAAAAAGTTCGCCCTGTGCCATCTCTCGCAGGAGAATAACACGCCCAACCTTGCCTTGCAGACCGTGTTCACTACCTTGGGTGCAGCCGGTGTCGTGCCGGAAAAAGACTGCATCGTGCAGGCACAGCGCCGCAACGAGGTGAGCCCTGCATTAGAGTTCTGATTTGCCGCAAAATAAAGCCATCTGCAACAGCTGATTCCAAGGGTTTCGCCCCTGGTCATGCTGCGGCAGATGGCTTTTTATTTACGCGGTGCTGCGCATTTGTTTTGCAATTGTTTCTCTCGAAAGATGGACGGATCCGGCAGAAATGAAACGACTTATTCGGCGGCTTTCTGTACCCGGATGTCACTGCCCAGAAACTGGATCTGCACAAAGGCCGCAAGGCGGCTGGAAATCTTCTCCGTATACAGCTTTTCCAGCAGTGCGCCGTCCGTGATATTAGTGGTGACAATGGTAGGCAGCTTTGCGCCCAAGCGGTTATTCAGCAAGCTGTACAGATTCGTCAGGAAAAAGCTGGAATTGAACTCGGTGCCCAGATCGTCCAAAATCAGCAGGTCAGCGTTGCAGGCAATCTGGAACAAGGTCTCCTCCTCGCCGCCGGGGTCGGTGCCGAAATGTAGCGCTTCCAGCTTGCCGAAAAAGTCCGGGCAGGAGACATAGATCACATCATAGTTCTGCCGCAGCACCTCACCGGCAATGGCAAGGGCGGCATGAGTCTTGCCCAGCCCTGCATTGCCCACCAGCAGCAGGCTTTCGCGGGTGGCAGGGGAGAAGTCCGCGGCGTAATCCCGCAGGTCAGCCAAAACTCTGGCCATATAGCTGCGCACGCTCTCGCCCAGCGCTTTGTCCACCGTGTTGGGGTAGTAGTCCAGCTGCATGGTGTCAAAGCTGGAGATGGACAGGCTGGACAGCTCCTCGATCTCCTTCCGGCGCAGCTGCTGCATTACCCGGCGCACACAATCGCAGGTGCGGCCGTCCACCGCGCCGGTGTCCTCACACCGCTTGCAGGTAAACTTTGGCTCCAGTGCATCCGCAGGGCGTCCGCTTGCGGCCAACAGGGCAGTCAGCTTCTGCTTTGCCGCCGCAAGGGCAGCAGCAGTCTCGGTGCGGTCCTTGCCGGAGGCTCCGGCAATGGCGCAGCGGATGCCCCGCACACGCACTTCCTCCTCGGCGTGGCGCAGCCCGGGGATGGCAGCTTCGGCCTCGGCCTGTGCATCCTGCGCTAAGGCGCGGGCGGTCTGACGCCGCATGGCTACGGTGCGCAGTGCCTGCTGATACAATTCGTTTTTGGTACGCATAAAGGCTCCTTACTCCGGTTTCTTGATAAGAGAACGGCGGCGGGTGGCGTTTTTCAGGATATCGTTTCCGCTGGGTGCAGCGCGGTCCACCCGGATATTTCGGCTTGCTCCGGCTGCAGCCACTGGGCCACGCACATCGTGGATGCTGCGCAGACCCTTGGCGTTCCATGTTTTCAGAATGCTGTTCCAGTACCACAGATCCCGCTTGGGGCCGGCCTGTACGGCGGCTTCCTGCACCATGGCGTCATCGTAGCCGTACACCTCGTACCAGCGCGCAATGGCCTTGCGCCCGCCCAGCGTCAGCTCCTCGGGGGTGATCTGCAGCAGGCTGCTGACGTATTCCTCGCGGCTCTGGCGCAGCGCCAGCAGCTTTAAGTGGGCATCGGCCTGCTCGCCGGTCTCCACGCCCTCAGCGCGCCAGACCTTCAGCTCATGGGTCACAGCGGCCATGGTGCGCTTGCCCCGGCTGGCCACATAAGCTACGCACAGCATCACGGTCTCGGGCGCAAAGCCCTCCTGCACATACAGGTTCACCAGCTTTTCCATCTCGGTGTGAGTCAGTGGACGGGCAAAGCTGGTCTGTCCGCAGTCGATCAGGCTGGAGATCATAGGGTCGGTGCGGCTGGCGGCGGCGATCTCCGCCCAGCGCATAGGGGCAGGGGCGCTGGGCTCTGCGCCCGGTGCGGCGTTTTCTTCGTAGCGCTCCAAAAGCCCCGCACCTGCCCAGAACGCCAGCGCGCTCTCTGCGCTGATGCGGCTGCGCAGCTTGAGGTCGGCGCAGATCTTGTCCGGGTCGGTCACGCCGGTGGCCAGCACATACAACGCCACCCGCACATTGTATTCTTCGGCAATGCCCAGCTTGGAGAACACCAGCTGCGGCACGGCGATGGTATCGCCCTTCAGTTCTTTCAAACGGTAGATCATGGTTTCCTCGTTCGGTTTATTCGTTGGCAGTATCCGACTCGGCAGGCGGCTCCCAGGGGTCGCAGTCCATCATGTCCGGGCAGTTGTTCCAGCGCTCCGGCTCGGCCTCGTAGGCGTCCTTCAGATACTGCGCAGCGGCGGCACGCCCTTCGTCCGTAAGCGGAAATACCTCCCGGCGGCGCAGGGCGGGGTCGGTCTTGTCGATCGTCCAAGGCGCGGGCCAGTAGTCCACTGTGAGGATCTTTTCCTCCTTGGTGGCATCCGCGCCGCCGTCCGGGTCCGGCACGGTGCGCTTGCCCGGGGTAAGCCGGTAGCGCAGCCCGGCCTCGTTGCCGCTGTAATCATTCTTGCACAAAAAGTAGTGCAGCAGGGGAACAAAAATCATGGTGCAGCTCGTCCTTTCCGGCAAAAGGCGCGGCCTTTTGCGCAATCAATTCTATTATAAAGCCGCCGGGCTAAAATGCAACAACTTTTTGTGAAACACTCTGCAAAAGCTGCCCCGCTTACAGGAAATCCGGCCTTGACAGCACCGTAGAAATATGGTAAAATATTGCCTGTTGCAGCAGATGTGCAATGTGCTACTGTGGCTCAGCTGGTAGAGCAGCTCACTCGTAATGAGCAGGTCGCCTGTTCGAATCAGGTCAGTAGCTCCAAAGAAAAACCCCCGAAAGTTGGCTTGTGAAGCCGGTTTTCGGGGGTTTTGTTTGTACGGAAAAGCAAAGCCGCCGCACCCTGCCCGGAAACTCCGGCAGCAGAATGCGGCGGCGTATTGATCCAAAAAACTTACTTGGAGATCTTCTGGCCGACCCAGATGCAGATGCAGGCACCGATCACCGAAATGGCAAAGGAAGAAAAGCTGCCGGAGGCGTGGATGCCCAGCAGGCCGAACAAAAACTCGCCCACAAAGCTGCCCAGCACGCCCATCAGGATGTTGCGGCCAAGGGAAGTTTCCGTGCCCATAAAGCGCCCGGCCAGATATCCGGCCAGCGCACCCACCAGCACGCCCACAAAAAGGGAAGCCAGCACACCTACCAGCGTCAGCAGGCCGGTCAGGCAGCCCACCAGCACACATAGCAGGGCAATGATGAGCAAAATCGTTAAAGTGATCATAGTTTATACCTCCTTAAAAATTATGGCTCTGCCTGCTGCCCGGCGGCTTCGCGGGCGGTGCGGCAGATGTCTTTCAAACAGCATTTTTCGCATTCCGGCTTGCGGGCGTTGCACACCGCACGGCCATGCATCACAAAGCGGTGGCAAAGGTCGCTGCCTTCCTCCGGCGGGATGATCTTCCATAGCGCCATCTCCACCTTTTGCGGCTCCTTAATGCCGTCCACAAGGCCAATCTTATTGCACAGCCGGATGCAGTGGGTGTCGGTAACGATGGCGGGCTTGCCGAACACATCCCCCATGATGAGGTTTGCGCTCTTGCGCCCTACGCCGGGCAAAGCGAGCAACTCCTCAAAGGTATTGGGCACACGGCAGTCGTACTTGTCCCGCAGCATCCGCATACAAGCCGAGATATCCCGCGCCTTGGAGTGTCCCAGCCCGCAGGGCTTGACGATGGCTTCAATGTCCTCCGGCTCGGCGGCAGCCAACGCCGCCACGCTGGGGTATTTGGCAAACAACTCCTCCACCACAATGTTCACCCGGGCATCCGTGCACTGGGCGGCCAGCCGCACGCTGACCAGCAGCTGCCATGCGTGGTCGTAGTCCAAGGTGCAACCAGCATCCGGGTATTCGGCCTTGAGACGCCGGATGACCTCCAGCGCCAGCGCTTTTTTTGCGGTAAGATCCTCCGGGGCTTTTTTTCGTACCGGCATGGGACAAACCTCCTTTAAAAGGGAATACCTGAATCATACCATGTTTGACAGGATTTGTAAATGTTTGCAGGGCATTATCTGAGAATGATTTTCAGAAAAGGCCTTGTCCTCCTTTTCTAAATGCGCTATACTATATAAAAAGTGCCTTGCGGGCAGGAAAGGAGAAACCACCATGAATGAACCACTTGCGCAGCGCCTGCGTCCCAAAACGCTGGCGGATGTGTGCGGGCAGCAGCATCTGCTGGCTCCGGGGCGGGTGTTCCGCCGCACCATCGAGAGCGGGCGCATTCCCAACATGATCTTTTACGGCCCCTCCGGCACCGGAAAGACCACGGTGGCACGCATTATTGCCGAGAACAGCGGCATGACCCTGCACAAGCTCAACGGCACCTCCTGCGGCACCGGGGATATCAAGGCAGTGCTCAAGGATATCGGCACGCTGGCAGCGGCGGGCGGCATTCTGCTGTATCTGGACGAGATCCAGTATCTGAATAAAAAGCAGCAGCAGAGCCTTTTGGAATGTATCGAGGACGGCAGCGTCACCCTGATCGCCTCCACCACCGAGAACCCCTATTTCTACATCTATAACGCGCTGCTTTCCCGCTGCACGGTGTTTGAGTTCAAGCCCCTTGCCGCAGCGGACGTGGAGCGCGGGGTACGCAACGCCGTGCAGCGCCTTTCCGAAGGGGAACAGGTGCCGGTATGCATGGACGAGGACGCCTGCGCCTATCTGGCCGAAAGCGCCGGGGGCGATCTGCGCAAGGCACTGGGCTGTCTGGACTTTGCGGTCACGGCAGCGTCGGTGGAAAACGGAGAAAAACGCATTACCTTAGATATGATCCGGCAGGTCACCCGCCGCACCGCCATGCGCTACGACCGGGAGGGCGACGACCACTACGACATCGTGTCTGCCTACCAGAAGTCCATGCGCGGCTCCGACCCGGACGCGGCGCTGCACTATCTGGCACGTCTGCTGGAAGCAGGAGACCTGCCCTCTGCCTGCCGCCGGTTGATGGTGTGCGCCTGCGAGGATGTGGGGCTTGCCTATCCGCAGATCATCCCCATCGTCAAGGCGGCGGTGGATGCCGCCAACATGGTGGGTCTGCCGGAGGCGCGTCTGCCCCTTGCGGATGCAGTCATTCTGGTGGCCACCAGCCCCAAATCCAACAGCGCCCACGATGCCATCAACGCAGCCATTGCGGATGTACAGGCCGGGCGCACCGGGCCCATCCCGCGCCAGCTGCAAAACAAGCACTTTGACGGCGAGGATGCGCTGGTAAAGGGGCAGAACTACAAATACGCCCACAGCTACGCCAACCACTGGGTACAGCAGCAGTATCTGCCGGATGTGCTGAAGGATACCAAGTACTACACCTTTGGCGACAACAAGACCGAACAGGCCGCCCGGGCGTACTGGGCAAAGATCAAAGGGGAAGAAAACGTCTGAACCGTGTGAAAAAGGAGGATGGATATGCGTTACTCAAAACAGCGGGAGCTTGTCATGCAGACGGTGCAGCAGCTGTGCGACCACCCGACTGCGGAAGAAATCTACGATAAAGCCGCGCAGGAGTGCCCGAATCTGAGCCTTGGCACCGTATACCGCAACCTGAACAGTCTGGTGGAAGCCGGGCGGGTGCGCCGGGTGTCCATTCCCGGCAAGGCGGACCGCTTTGACCACACCCTGCCGTGGCACAGCCATTTGTACTGCACCGTCTGCGGCGGCGTCACCGATGCAGAGGTGGACGGAAAACAGGTGATGGAGCTGGTCAAAAACCAGAAGGGCAGGGTGCAGGATTGTGCCGTGGTGCTGCTGGGCGTGTGCGAAGAGTGCTGCCGCAGGCAGGATGCAGAGGCGGCAGCGGCTAAACAGGCATAAAATTTGCGTGTTTCCTCTTGCCCGCAGCGGCCAAACAGGGTATACTAAAGAGTGTCTTTTATAGAATGGCAGAAAATAGAGTTTCGCCGCACGGGGCTACCCTGCCCGGCGGAGAAGGATGGTTTGCTTGGAATACATTAACTTTGAACATAATACCGTTGCCGCCGAGCTGGTGCGGCAGACCTACGACACCCCGCCGCTGGCCTTTGTGCACAGCTACGGCTGTCAGCAGAACGTCAACGACGGCGAGCGCATTAAAGGCGTGCTGGTGGATATCGGCTACGGCCTGTGCGATAAGCCCGAGGATGCCGACCTGATCTTGTTCAACACCTGCGCCGTGCGTGAGCACGCCGAGCAGCGGGTGTTCGGCAACGTGGGCGCGCTGAAGGGCCTTAAGGAAAAAAAGCCCGGCCTCATCATCGGACTGTGCGGCTGCATGGCCAACCAGAAACACGTTGTGGAAAAGCTGCGCAAGAGCTACCCCTATGTGGATCTGGTGTTCGGCGTGGACGGCATCGACACCCTGCCGCAGCTGATCGCCCAGAAACTGCAAAAGCATAAGAGGGTGCTGCTGGACCCCGCACAGCGTCCGGTCATCGTGGAGAACATCCCCATCCGGCGCGAGAGCGAGTTCCGCGCATGGCTGCCCATCATGTACGGCTGCGATAACTTCTGCACCTACTGCATCGTGCCCTACGTCCGCGGCCGCGAGAAGAGCCGCAAGCCCGGCGATATCCTTGCCGAGTTCCGCGACCTTGTGGAAGCGGGCTATAAGGAGATCACCCTGCTGGGGCAGAACGTGAACAGCTACGGTAAGGGGCTGGAGGAGCAGATCGATTTCTCCGACCTGCTCAACCTGCTGTGCACCGTGCCCGGCGATTACCACATCCGCTTTATGACCAGCCACCCCAAGGACGCCAGCCATAAGCTCATTGATACCATCGCCGCCCAGCCGAAGCTGTGCAAGCACCTGCATCTGCCGGTGCAGTGTGGCTCCGACCGGCTTTTGCAGCAGATGAACCGCCACTATACGGTGGAACAGTATCTGGAGCTCATCGACTACGCCCGCAAGACCGTGCCCGGCATCACCTTCTCCAGCGATATCATCGTGGGTTTCCCCGGCGAGACCGAGGAGGACTTTGTAAAAACGCTGGAGCTGGTGCGCAAGGTGGGCTATATGCAGCTGTTCACCTTTATCTATTCCAAGCGCACCGGCACTAAGGCTGCCGAAATGCCGGACCCCACCCCCCGCAAGGAAAAGACCGACCGCATGACCCGCCTGCTGGCTACGCAGGACGAGATCGCCATGGCGCTGGTCAAGGCGCAGGTGGGGCAGACCGTCCGGGTATTGGTGGAAGGCTTCGGGCGTAATGAAGGCACCCTTTCCGGCCGGTTGGACAATAACCTGACCGTGGAGTTTGCCGCCGACCCGGCACTGCTGGGCAGCTACGCGACTGTACATCTTACCGGTGCCCGCGCCACCGTGCTGCTGGGCGAGCTGGAAGCATAAAAAAGTGATTCCGGGGCAAACTGCCCCAGAAAGAATAAAAACAACAAGGAGAACCCAATCATGGATTGCATTGATCTTTTCAAGCGTGCCGCTATGGCACTGCAGACCGACCCCCGCTACGTCATTCTGGATCAGGCCCGCAAGGCAAACGACAAGGATGAGGAACTGCAGAACCTGATCGGCGAGTTCAATCTGGCCCGCATGGACCTGAACAACGAGATCGGCAAGAACGAGCGCGATGACGCCCGCATCGCTGAACTGAACGAGAAGGTGAACAGCCTCTACGGCCAGATCATGGGCAACGAGGGCATGGTGGCATACAACGAGGCCAAGCGCGAGTGCGAGAACCTGGTCAACTATATCGACGCCATCATCAACACCGCCATGAACGGCGGCGACCCCATGACCGTGCAGGAGCCTTCTGCCTCCTGCACCGGCAGCTGTTCCACCTGCGGCGGCTGCCACTGAGCAAACTTTTTTGACCGGAACGCGGCTGTGCAACACAGACCGCGTTTTGTTTGCACCGGCGGTTACAGCCCGCAAACCGGCTGACGGAACCATACAAGGGAAAGAGGAAAAACCATGGCAGAGCTTTCGCCCATGATGCAGCAGTATCTTGAGATCAAAAATCAACACAAGGACGAAATTCTTTTTTACCGCATCGGCGATTTTTACGAGATGTTCTTCGACGATGCCGTCACGGCGTCCCGGGAGCTGGATCTTACCCTTACCGGCAAGCAGTGCGGCCTTGCGGAGCGCGCCCCTATGTGCGGCGTGCCCTTCCACAGCTACGAGGGCTATGTGGCGCGCCTGATCGCTAAGGGCTATAAGGTGGCCATCTGTGAGCAGGTAGAGGACCCCGCCAAGGCGAAAGGCCTTGTCAAGCGGGACATCATCCGGGTGGTCACCCCCGGTACGGTCATTGAAAGCAGCATGCTGCAGGACGACCGCAACAACTACATTGCCAGCCTGTACCTCAAGGGCAAAAAGGCGGGCCTGTGCTTTGCGGACGTTTCCACCGGTACGGCGCATATCACCGAACTGACGGCGGATAAGATCGCCCCGGCGGTCATTACCGAGCTGTGCCGCTACCACCCCAGCGAGGTGCTGCTGAACCCCGGCCTGCTGGACTGCCGCGAGGTGACCGCCTACATCAAAAAGAACATGAGCTGCTCGGTGGAACTGGTCGAGGACGAGCGCTATGCGCCGGGGCTGGTGGCTTCTGCACTGGAAGAACAGTTTGGCCGCGACTGGCCGCAGACCACCGGCATGGTCGCCGAGGGCCTTGTGCGCTTTGCCATGGCTGCGCTGCTGGAATACCTGCACGATACCCAGATCAAGGGTGTGGAGCGGTTAAAGAACGTCATTACTTACAACGAAGCCCAGTTCATGCGGCTTTCGCCTGTCACCCGGGCAAACCTTGAGCTGACCGAGACCCTGCGCGGGCGCGAAAAGCGCGGCACCCTGCTGTGGGTGCTGGATAAGACCAGCACCGCCATGGGTAAGCGGATGCTGCGCAGCTGGATCGAGCAGCCGCTTATTTCCAGCCAGCTCATCAACCACCGCCTGAACGCTGTGGAGGCGCTGGTGCGTCAGACTATGGTGCGCGGCGACCTGACCGAAGAATTGCACTACATCGCGGACATGGAGCGCCTGATGACCCGCACGGTGTACGGCTCTGCAACCCCCAAGGAGATCTACACCCTTGCCCAGACCTGCGATCGTCTGCCCGGCCTGCGCAAGCAGGCTGAGGGCTGCAGCTGCCCGGAGCTTGCCGAGCTGGCCGCAAGTATCGATCCGCTGGAGGATATCAAGGCGCGCATTTATGCCGCAGTAGACCCGGAGGCACCCTCCACCCTCAAGGATGGCGGCGTCATCGCCAAGGGTTACCATGCCGAGGTGGACGAGCTACGCTCCATCCGCGATAACACCAAGGGCGTGCTGGCGCAGCTGGAAGCCCGTCTGCGGCAGGAGACCGGCATCCCCAAGCTGAAAATAGGCTATAATCATGTGTTCGGCTACTTCATCGAGGTGAGCAACTCCTACAAAAACCTTGTGCCGGAGACTTACATCCGCAAGCAGACCCTCACCTCCGGCGAGCGTTACATCACGCAGGAGCTGAAGGAGCTGGAAAGCAAGATCCTTGGCGCGCACGAGCGGCTCATCTCGCTGGAGCGCCGCCTGTTTGATGAGTTGCTGGAGAGCATCGGTGCCCAACTGGACCGCATCCAGCGCACCGCCAACGCTATTGCACAGCTGGATGTGCTGGCTGCGCTGGCGCAGGTGGCTGCGGAAAACAACTACTGCCGCCCCGTGGTGGACGACAGCGATGTGCTGACCATCACCGAGGGGCGTCACCCGGTGGTGGAGCAGGTGCTCAAGGGCAGTATGTTCGTGCCCAACGATACCACCCTCAACTGCACCACCGACCGCTGCCTGATCATCACCGGCCCCAACATGGCGGGTAAATCTACCTATATGCGTCAGAATGCGCTGATTGCCCTGATGGCGCAGATCGGTTCCTTTGTACCGGCAGCCAGCTGTCATGTGGGCGTGGTGGACGCCATCTTCACCCGCATCGGTGCCTCGGACGACCTTGCCGCAGGTCAGTCTACCTTTATGGTGGAGATGACCGAGGTAGCGGAGATCCTGAAAAATGCCACTGCCAAAAGTCTTGTGGTGCTGGATGAGATCGGCCGCGGCACCTCCACCTTTGACGGCATGAGCATCGCCCGCGCCGTGGTGGAGCATATCGCAGACCCCGCCAAGGGGCTGGGCTGCAAGACCCTGTTCGCCACCCATTACCACGAGCTGACCGAGCTGGAAGGCACCGTAGAGGGCGTAAAAAACTACAATATTGCGGTCAAAAAGCGCGGCGAGGACATCACCTTCCTGCGGCGCATCGTGCGCGGCCCCGCCGACGACAGCTACGGCATCGAGGTGGCAAAGCTGGCCGGTCTGCCCGGCAGCGTGACCCGCCGCGCCCACGAAGTGCTGCGTACGCTGGAGGCCTCTGCGCCCAAAAACAAGGTAGAGCAGATGGATTTTGACGCCTTGCAGGAGTACAATTCCCCGGCAGTGCCCAGCGAAATGATGGAAAAACT
This sequence comes from Faecalibacterium sp. IP-1-18, assembly GCF_023347355.1. Lineage (NCBI taxonomy): Bacteria > Bacillati > Bacillota > Clostridia > Eubacteriales > Oscillospiraceae > Faecalibacterium > Faecalibacterium sp. IP-1-18. The sequence continues at coordinate 1,658,079 of NZ_CP094472.1, read as the reverse complement.
GGAGGCTGTGGATGTGGAAACGCTTACTCCCATTGAAGCGCTGAACTTTTTGTACGAGCTGAAAAAGACCCTCAAGGGCAGCCTGAACGGCTGACCGCAAAAATCAACCACAGGGGAGGGAAAAGACCATGGCAGTCATCCATGTTCTGGATAAGCATACCGCGGAGCTGATCGCCGCCGGTGAGGTGGTGGAGCGCCCCGCATCGGTGGTCAAGGAGCTTTTGGAAAACTCCATCGACGCCGGTGCAACGCAGGTCACCGTAAGCATCGAGTCCGGCGGCGTAAAGCTGATCGAGATCAGCGATAACGGCACCGGTATTGATGCTGAGTATATCCCAACGGCTTTCATCCGCCACGCCACCAGCAAAATTGAAAAGCCGGATGACCTGAACAGCATCCACACACTGGGCTTCAGGGGTGAAGCACTGGCTTCCATTGCCAGCGTGGCGCGGGTAGAGCTGCTCACCCGCACCGAGGTGGACGAGTTTGCCACCTGCTACCGCATCTCCGGCGGTGAGGAGCAGGGCAGGGAGCCTGCCGCCCGTGCTGTGGGCACCACCATCCGGGTGCAGGACCTGTTCTACAACACCCCCGCCCGCATGAAGTTCCTCAAAAAGGACTCCAGCGAGGGCACCTTTGTGGCAGATAACGTGGGTCATGTGGCGCTCAGCCACCCGGAGGTCAGTGTCAAGTTCATCCGGGAAGGCAAGCTGCAATACGTCACCCCCGGCGATGGTCAGCTGCGCAGCGCCGCCTACGCGGTGCTGGGGCGGGAGTTCAGCCGCGACCTCATCGAGGTGCACTTCGAGGAAGGGCTGTACCGGGTTACCGGCTTGATCACCCCGCCCAAGAGCTGCCGCGCCAGCCGCAGTATGCAGCATTTCTACATCAATGGCCGCTATGTGCGCAACCGCACCATCATGGCGGGCATGGAGATGGCCTTTAAGGGAACGACCATGCAGGGCAAGTTCCCGGGCGGCATCTTGCTGCTGGAAATGCCCACCGACCTTGTGGACGTCAATGTCCACCCTGCAAAGATCGAAGCCCGCTTTGCCCGGGAAAATGACGTGTTCGATGTTGTTTACCATGCGGTCAAGCTGGCGCTGGCACAGCCCGGCACCGGGGAACGCCGCTTTACCTTTGAAGCGGACGAAAAAGAGAAAACTGAAAAAGAAAACGATACTCAGAGTGAAAATGCTGTAAAGAATAATCACTTTACAGGACTTTCCGCCGTCATTCCGGGTCAGGCAGACCCCGGCACGCTGCCCGCGCAGCGCTGGCAAGCCCCGCAGCCGCCGCGCCCTGCCGCTGCACCGGTGAAAACCCCGTCTTTTACGGCAGACACCCCGCCGGTACAGCCCGCACCGCCTGCCCGCGCGGCGGCTGTGCCTTCGTGGCGGCAGTCTGCCCCCGCAGAGGACATTCTGGACCCGGTGGTCACCCTCCACAGCCCGGAAAAAGCAGATGCAACAAAAGTCCAGACCGCACCGCAGCCCTTCCGGGCTGCTGCTGCTGAAACACAGCTGGATGTGCGCCCGGAGACGGACGCCGCAGCCGACCCGCCGCTGGATCATATGGCAGCATGGAACACCGTGCCTGCCGCCCCGGAGATCGAAGCTGCAACGGTGCCCTATCAGCCGGAGGAGCCGGTGCAGTCCGAGCAGCCGGAACAGCTGGGCTTTGATGTACCGCAGGGGGAAGAGCCGCTGCGGTATGTGGGCGAGGTTTTCCGCACCTATATTCTGGCGGAGCGGGGAGACGAGCTGTGTCTGATCGATAAGCACGCCGCCCACGAGCGTCAGCTGTACGAAAAGCTGGCCGCGAACTACGGCAACGTGCCCAGCCAGCTGTTGTTGCAGCCCGCCGCCATCGACCTCTCTGCAGAGGAAAAGCAGGCGCTGCTGGAAAATCAGCCCCTGCTGGAAAACGCCGGGCTGGATGTGGCGGACTTTGGCGGCAGTACGGTGCTATTGCGCGCTGTGCCTGCGGACGTAGAGCCGCAGAATGCCGAGGATCTATTGGTAGAGATCGCCGACCGCCTGCTCAAGGGCAGCCGGGACGCGCTGAACGAGCACACCGAGTGGGTGCTGCACTCCATCTCCTGCCGCGCCGCCATCAAGGCGGGGGATAAGTCCTCCCCGCAGGAGCTGATGGCACTGGCCGAGAAGATTCTCTCCGGCGAGGTGCCGCCCTTCTGCCCCCATGGCCGTCCCTGCGTGCTCAAGCTTACCCGAAAGGAGTTGGAAAAGCAGTTTGGACGCATCGTATAATGCAAAACCTGCCGTGGTGGCTGTGGTAGGCCCCACCGCCACCGGCAAGACCGCGCTGGGCGTTGCGCTGGCGCAGCAGTTCTCCGGCGAGGTCATCAGTGCCGACTCCATGCAGATCTACAAAGGTCTGGATGTGGGCACCGCTAAGGTCACCCCGCAGGAGACCTGCGGCATCCCGCACCACGGCGTGGACATCCTCACCCCGGAAAAGACCTTCAGCGTGGCGGATTTCACCGCGCTGGCAGGGGAGTATATCCAGGATATCACTGCCCGGGGGCATCTGCCGCTGCTGGTAGGCGGCACCGGACTGTATGTGCAGAGCCTTTTGTACGGGGTGCGCTTCACCGCCGAAAAAGCCCCGGATGGTCTGCGCGAGCAGCTGACCGCTGAACTGGAAGCCAACGGCCCGGAAGCCATGTACGCAAAACTGCAAGCCGTGGACCCGGAAGCCGCCGCTGCCATCCACCCCAATAATAAGGTACGGGTGCTGCGGGCGCTGGAACACTACCGCGCCACTGGCAAGCGTCTCAGCGAACAAAAGGCCGATTCGCTGCCGCCGGAGCGCCCCTACCGCAGCCTTGTGCTGGGGCTGGATTTCCCGGACCGCGCAGCGCTGTACCGCCGCATCGACCTGCGGGTGGACAAAATGCTGGAGGCCGGGCTTTTGGCCGAGGCAGAATACGTCTGGCATAACCGCGAAGCCTTCCGCACCGCCGCACAGGCCATCGGCTATAAAGATTTTTTTCCGTATTTCCAGCAGACCGCCACGCTTGAGGTCTGCACTGAAAAGCTCAAACAGGCCTCCCGCAACTACGCCAAGCGCCAGCTGACATGGTTCCGCCACATGGACGGGGTTACATGGCTGGACGCCGGGGCGGCGGACGTGCGACAGACCGCTTTGCGCCTGACCCAAGACTTTTTATTGAAAGGATGATCCTTATGCCGGAAACCCCTCAGGAACCGCGCCACAAGTTTTCTGCGCTTACCACGCTGGCGGCTGTGCTGGCCACCTTTTTGCTGGCGGCGGCAGCGTATGTCTGCTGGCAGGCGGCGCACATCCTTTTCCCCCAGAACGTCTACGAAACGGCGCTGCCCATCACCATCTCCGATACCATTGAAGCGGACGGCGTGCTGCTGTTTGACGAGACCTGCATTTCCGGCAGCGGCAATCTGGGTTACCTTGTTGCGGACGGCGAGCGGGTGTCGGCAGGCACTGCCGTTGCAGAGCTGTATACCGATGCCAATCAGGCGGTGCTGCGCCAGCAGCTGACCCAGCTCACCAGCCAGATTGACCTGTTGCAGCGCTCCCAGAACACCGCAGCCACCCAGCTGGACGGCTTGCTCAAGGAGCGCTCCGGTGCGCTGTATGACCTGCTGGACGCACTGGACACCGCCCAATACAGCGATGTGGACGAAAGCACCGATGCCTATTTGCTGGCGCAGAACAAGCTGTGGATCACCACCGGCGATACCGCCGGCTTTGCGGATCAGATCGCGCTGCTTGCCCAGCAGGCACAGACCGTGCAGGCACAGCTGGGCAACCCCACCCAGATCGCCGCCCCCACTACCGGCTACTTTGTCCGAGCTGCCAGCAGCGGACGGCTGAATGCCGGTGCTGCGGACATTCTGGCGCAGAGCCCGGAGCAGCTTAAAGCCTATCTGGACTCTGACCCCGAGATGCCGCTGGATGGCTGTGTAGGTAAGCTGGTGGCCGGGTTCAGCTGGCAGTACGCCGGGGTGTGCTCCGCAAAGCAGGCCGAAAAGCTGCTGGGCGCGGACGGTAAGCCCCTGCGCACGGCGGTGGAAATCAGCTTCCCCGGCCAGAGCGATGCTGCCTTGCGCGCCACTGTCGCCGAGGTGACCATTGATGCAGAGCAGGATATTGCCCGCTTTGTGCTGCAATGCAACTCCATCAACGGCGATGTGCTGTGCCTCAACCACGCCCGCGCACGCATCAGCACCGGCGAGAGCACCGGCCTGCGGGTTCCCGCCGCAGCGGTGCACTACCTCAAGGAGGACGGCACCGAGGCCGAGACGCAGGGCGAAAACTATATTCCCGGCGTGTACGTCAAGTACGGCAACATCGCCCGTTTCTGCAAGATTGACCCGGTGGATGCCGACCATCCGCTGATCTCGGAAGACGATTACATCCTTGTTTTGCCCAAGGGAACGGACGGTTCTGTCAGTCAGGTAAGGCTTTATGACGAAATAATCGTCTCCGGACAAAATTTATATGACGGAAAACTTTTGTAGTTATTGACATCTGCTGAAAAAAATCAGATAATAGTAAAAGCTATTTGCATTCTTTTTGCAAAGAACGCCAGGCAGCCGGGCGCTGCCCGAATGAAAGGAGCAGATAATTATGTCTTTGCTGGATAGCATTAAGAAGGGCCTGATGGGCGAAGGGGACGAGTACGAGGACCAGTACATCGATGACGGCCCCCAGATGGTGAACAACAACAGCGGCGTTGGCATCGGGATGGACGAAGAGACCGAGGAGCCTGCCGAGGGCACCAGCAAGAAGAACAAGGTGGTCAACATCCATGCCACCACCCAGCTCAAGGTGGTTCTGGTCAAGCCCGAGCGGTTCGAGGATGCCAGCACCATTGCCGACCATCTGAACAACAAGCGTACCGTGGTGCTGAACCTGGAGTCCACCAACAAGGAGGTCTCCCGCCGTCTGGTAGACTTTTTGTCCGGCGTGGCCTATGCCAACAACGGCCAGATCAAGCGCGTAGCCAACAGCACCTTTATCATTACCCCGTACAACGTAGATATCATGGGCGATCTGCTGGACGAGCTGGAGAACAATGGCGCATTCTATTGATCCGGCAACCGGTGCGGTGCGGGGTTTTGTGCCCGCCCGCAATGATGAGGAACGCTACCTTATGCGGCATATCGAGGATCTTGCCGATGCGGCTTTTTCCCGCGGCATAGCCCGGTGCTCTGCATTCCTCAGCGACCGGGAACAGGATCTTGCCCGGGCGGCACTGGGGCGTGCCGGTGTGCGGGACGGCTGGCGTTTTGACGGCGGCTGGCCCGAAGCCGAGCGCCGGGTGCTTTGTCTGGAACCGGAGTACAGCTACGGCGAGTGTCCGGTGCGCTGCGTACAGCTGCAGTGCCGGGCGCTGCCCGGTGCGGCGCTTCCGGCGCACAAGGACTATCTGGGCAGCCTGATGGGGCTTGCCCTCAAGCGCGAAGCACTGGGCGATATCCTGCTGCCCGCCGATGCGCCGGGCACAGCCTATGTGTTCGCGCTGGAGCCGGCGGCAAAGCTTATCTGCCGGGAGCTGTGCCAGGCGGGGCGCACCGAGGTGTCCACCCGTCTTTTGGAGCCGGAAGAGATCCCGGCTTTCCCGGCGCCGGAGCGGCAGCTGCTCACTGCCACCGTGTCCTCCCTGCGGCTGGACGCGGTGCTTTCTGCCATGCTGCACGTCAGCCGCGGTACTGCTGCGGAGCTGATCGAAGCGGGCAGGGTAGAGATCAACCATCTGCCGGTAGAAAAGCCCCATGCCCCCGTATACGAGCAGGATGTGTTCACCGTGCGCGGCAAGGGCCGCTTCCGGCTGACCGCATTGCCCGGGAAAAGTAAAAAAGATCGTTCGATCATTGAGTTCTTTCAATATTAAAAGCTATGGGAGGAAATGACTATGCTGACTCCGCAGGATGTCCGCTCTGTACAATTTGAAAAAAACCTCCGCGGCTACCGTACAGAGGACGTGGACCGTTTTCTGGACAAGGTCGAGGAGCAGCTGCAGCAGAACGATGCGCAGGCAGAGCAGCTGCGCAAGCAGATCGCAGATCTGACCGCAGAGAACCAGAAGCTCAAGGGCGAGCTGCAAAGCTTTGAGGCTGACGGCGATATGCTCAAGAGTGCGCTGATCAATGCTCAGCGCATGGGCGAAAACGTGATCCGCGAAGCAAACCAGAAGGCTGAGGAGATCATCCACCGCGCAAATCTGCGGGGCGACGATATCATCCGCGATGCCAACGAGCTGCTGCAAAAGGCAAGCGACCGCGCAGACGAGATCGAGAACGAAGCTAATGAGAAGCGTATGGCGGAGGAACGGGAGTACGACCGCGTCCGTCTGGAGGTCACACGCTTCAAGGCCGATGTGCTCAATTTGTACCGCAGCCATGTGGAGTCTTTGAGCCGTCTGCCGGAGTTCCAGAAGGAAACCAAGGAAGCTGCACAGGACGCCCCCGCACAGGACGCAGAGCCTGCGCAGGAGACTGCCGCAGAGCAGCCCGCCGCACAGCCTGATGCTGCCCCCGCAGCCGACGCTGCAGCAGCTCCGGCCGAGCAACCTGCCGAAATGACCGAAACCACCGAACCTGCCGCCCCTGCCGATGACGACAAGGCGGCTGACAGCAGCGAGGATTTCTGGGCAAAGGACGAAAGCCAGCTCAAGCTGGACCCGCCTCCTGCTGATATGAAGCCGGACGAGCCGGACTACGACGCTTTTCAGGGCGTAAAGTTCAGCGAGTAAGGCACCCAACGCAAAAATAGAGGAGAGTGTAAACCATTGGCTAAGAACAAATCGCAGTACGACAGCACGTTGAATCTGCCCAAGACCCTGTTTGAGATGCGCGCCGGTCTGCCCAAAAAGGAACCGGTCATGCTCAAAGACTGGGACGACAACGACCTGTACAACCAGCTCATGAAGCACAACGAGGGCAAGCCCCAGTTCATTCTGCACGACGGCCCTCCGTATGCAAACGGCAACATCCACATGGGCACCGCCCTGAACAAGATCATCAAGGATATCATCATCCGCGAAAAGAACATGGAGGGCTATCAGGCTCCCTATGTGCCCGGCTTTGATACCCACGGCCTGCCCATTGAGCTGAAGGCTCTGTCCTCGGTGGGTGACAAGAAGAAGGACATCTCCAAGCTGGAGCTGCGTCAGATCTGTGAAAAGTTTGCCACTGAGCATATCGACATCATGAGCGACCAGTTCAAGCGTCTGGGCGTTATCGGTGACTTCGAGCACCCCTACCTGACCCTGAAGCCTGAGTTTGAAGCGCGTCAGATCGAGATCTTTGGCGAGATGGCCAAGAAGGGCTACATCTACAAGGGCCTCAAGCCCGTGTACTGGTGCCCGGACTGCCGCACCGCGCTGGCAGAAGCCGAGATCGAGTACGGTGAGGACGACTGCGATTCTATCTTTGTGCGCTTCCACGTCTCGCAGGATCCCAACGGTGTGCTGGCAAAGTACGGCATCCCCATGGATAAGACCTACTTCGTCATCTGGACCACCACCACCTGGACCCTGCCCGCCAACGAGGCTATCTGCCTGAACGGTCAGTTCGAGTATTCCTTCGTCAAGATCGGCGAGGAGTACCACATCATGGCCACCGAGCTGGTCAAGAGCGTCATGGACGCCTGCCACATCGAGAACTACGAGATCGTGGGCGAGCCTGTTTCCGGCGCTGAGTTCGAGCTGATGCGCTACAACCACGTCTACCTGCCCAAGGAGGGCTGGGTCATTCTGGGCGACCACGTCACGCTGGAAAGCGGTTCCGGCTGCGTGCACACCGCAGGCGGCCACGGCGTGGACGACTTCAACGTCTGCCAGAAGTATCCGCAGGTGCCCATCACGGTGCCCGTGGATGACGGCGGTTATCTGACCGAGCTGGCCGGCAAGTACGCTGGTCAGCGCGTGTGGGCAGCCAACAAGACCATTCTGGCCGACCTGACTGCTTCCGGCGCTGTGATGGGTCAGGTGCACATCAAGCACCAGTACCCCCACTGCTGGCGCTGCCATCATCCCATCATCTTCCGCGCTACCGAGCAGTGGTTCTGCTCCATTGCCAAGTTCCGCGAGGACGTGTACAAGGCAATTGATACCGTCACCTGGATGCCGGATTGGGGCCATGACCGCATGACCGGCATGGTGCGCGACCGTAACGACTGGTGCATCAGCCGCCAGCGCACTTGGGGCGTGCCTATCCCCGCCTTCTACTGCAAGAAGTGCGGCACCTACCACATCACCGATGCTACCATCAAGGCTGTCAGCGCCCTGTTCCGCAAGGAAGGCTCTGACGCATGGTATAAGTACGATGCCGAGCAGATCATCCCCGCAGGCGAAGTGTGCGAGAAGTGCGGCGCTTCCGAGTGGGAGAAGGACACCGACATCATGGACGTCTGGTTTGACTCCGGCTCCACCCATGCTGCCGTGCTGGATGAGCGTCCCGAGCTGCGTTTCCCCGCCGATATGTATATGGAAGGCGGCGACCAGTTCCGCGGCTGGTTCCAGTCCAGCCTGCTGACCAGCGTTGCAAGCAAGGGCTGCGCACCCTATAAGTCCGTGCTGTGCCACGGCTGGGTGGTGGACGAGCAGGGCAAGCAGATGCACAAGAGCGCCGGTAACGGCGTGGAGCCCAGCGAGATCATCAAGGACTACGGCGCAGACATCATCCGTCTGTGGGTGGCTTCTTCCGACTACACCGTGGACGTGCGCGCCGGTAAGAACATCTTCAAGCAGCTCAGCGAGGCTTACCGTAAGATCCGCAACACCGCCCGCTTTATTCTGGGCAATCTGGACGGCTTTGACCCCAACACCGATTGTGTGGCAGACGACCAGCTGCAGGATATCGACCGCTGGGCACTGGCTGCGCTGGATGACCTGATCGTCAACACCAACGCAGGCTACGCTGTGTACGACTTCAATAAGGTCTACCACGCTGTGTACAACTTCTGCGTGGTGGCCATGTCCAACTTCTATCTGGACGTCACCAAGGATCGTCTGTACTGCACCAACGGCACCGCCCGCAAGGCCGCCCAGACCACTATGTACAAGATCCTTGTTGCGCTGGACAAGATCATTGCCCCCATCCTGTGCTTCACCAGTCAGGAGATCTGGGACTTCATGCCCAAGACCGAGGGCATGAACAAGTATGTGGTGTTCGAGCAGATGCCCAAGGCTGGCCAGTACGCCGCCGACGATGCCTTCAAGGCAAAGTGGGCACAGCTGATCGCTGTGCGCGACGAGGTCAAGAAGGTGCTGGAGCAGGCCCGTGCTGAAAAGCTCATTGGTGCTTCTCTGGAGGCCTCCGTCACCCTGTACTGCAGCGATGCCGTCTATGACCTGCTGAACAGCATCCCCATGGACGAGCTGGCCGACCTGATGATCGTCTCCCATGTGGAGCTGGTCAAGGGCGAGGGCGGCGCTGCCAGCGCTGTCGAGGGCTTGGGCGTTGCAGCTGCACACGCCACCGGCGACAAGTGCGAGCGCTGCTGGAAGTACTCTGCTTCCATCGGCAGCCACCCCGCACACCCCACCCTGTGCGCACGCTGCGCCAGCGTTGTGGAAGCATAAGCGTCCCGCATCAATACAAATCTGTTTTGTAAAAAGGGCGGCGCTCCCTTGAACGGGGAGCGCCGTTTTTTATAACAGAAACGAGGTAGCTAATGGCATTTGTACTCTTCAATCTGGCGGCTGTGGCGGCACTGGTCGGCATCGACCAGCTGATCAAACTGTGGGCGGTGCAGGTTTTGCAGCCGGTAGGCGCTATGCCGCTCATCCCCCATGTGGTGGAGCTGCGGTTTGTGCTCAATCAGGGCATGGCCTTCAGCCTGCTCAGCGGCAAGCAGCTGTTCCTGATCATCGCCACAAGCGCGGCGCTGCTGGCGGTCGCCTATGGCCTGTTTTTCCGCAGCCGCGGCAAGCGCCTGCAGCAGGCAGCGCTGGTGCTGGTGCTGGGCGGCGGCATCGGCAACCTGATCGACCGTGTGCTCAACGGCGAGGTGGTGGATTACATCAACCTGCTGTTCATGCGCTTTGCCGTGTTCAATTTTGCAGATATCTGCGTTTGCGTGGGCGTGGCACTGTGGGTGCTGGTGATCTTTTTGGACGAAGTGCACGCCGATGACGCCGCTTCCAAGGAGCAGTAAATTATGGAACAGCGTGAATTTATCGTAGAGCAGGAGACTGCCGGTCAGCGTATCGACCGCTTTCTCAGCGGCGAGGACACCGGCCTGTCCCGCTCGGCGCTGCAGGCGCTGGTGGCCGAGGGGCATGTGCAGTGCAACGGCAAGACTGTGGCCAAAAGCCTGAAGCTCAAGGCAGGGGACACCGTGCTGCTGGAGATCCCGGACGCAAAGCCCATCGAGGCCGTGCCGCAGGATATTCCGCTGGAGATCGTCTACGAGGACTCCCATCTGCTGGTGGTCAACAAGCCCAAGGGCATGGTGGTGCACCCCGCACCCGGCAACCAGGACGGCACGCTGGTCAACGCCCTGCTGTGGCACTGCAAGGGCAGCCTTTCCGGCATTGGCGGTGAGATCCGTCCCGGCATCGTCCACCGCATTGATAAAGACACCAGCGGCCTGCTGGTGGTGGCAAAGGACGACGCCACCCACATCGGCCTTTCCCAGCAGATGGCAGTGCACAGCGTGGAGCGCGCCTACCAGACGGTAGTTTACGGCGGCTTTGCGCAGGACGAGGGCTTTGTGGAAGCAAACCTCGGCCGCAGCAAGACCGACCGCAAAAAAATGGCGGTCTACCCGGCAAATGAGCCCCACACCAAGTATGCCTACACCGGCTATAAGGTGCTGGAGCGGCTGGGGGAGTTCACCCTGCTGGAATGTCGCCTAAAGACCGGCCGCACCCATCAGATCCGTGTACACATGGCCTCCATTCACCACCCGGTGGCAGGGGACCCGGTGTACGGCCCCCACAACTGCATCACCAGCCTGCACGGGCAGTGTCTGCACGCCAAAACGCTGGGTTTTGTCCACCCCATCACCGGGGAGCAGCTGCGGTTTGATTCCGAGCTGCCGGACTATTTTACCCATTTTCTCGCAACACTCAGGAGGAAAAACACATGAACGATTCTCTGGCATCCACTCTGGTGCTCTGTGATCTGGATAACCTGCTGCTGGGCGAGGATGGCAATCTGACCCAGGTGGTGCGGGACGTTTTGCAGCTGTTCAGCAGCCGCGGCGGCAGACTGACCGTTTTTTCGCAGCGCTCTCCGCGTGCCGTGCGCTCTATTTTGGGCAGCGTGCGTCTGGCTGCGCCTGCGCTGGTGTGCGGCGGCACCATGGCCTACCACTATGCCGACGGCAACCGGGTGCCTCTGTGCAGCTTTGCCCAGCAGCAGGAGCTTTTTGCCTGCCTGCCGGATACCCCCGGTGTGGGCGTTGCCGTGCAGATGCAGGACGGCACCACCCGGGTGCTGCGCATGAGCAATGCACTGGAGCGCCATCTGCGGCGGGAGTGGACTCCGTATCTGCTGGCGAACGCCGCCGATATCCACCCCGAGCAGGTGCTGCGGGTGTTGCTGTATCAGGACAGCAAGTCTGTGCCCCTGATCTCGTTGGCAGAAAAGGCCATCGGGGATCGTGTTGCCCTGCTGGGTGAGCGCATTGCCCCGGACACCCTTGTCCTCACCCCCAAGCGGATCTCCGGACGGGAAATGCTGGACACCGTCTGCACCATGGCGCAGGTGGGTGCAGAGCAGGTTCTGGCGCTGGCGGGCGGTCAGCCCATGCTGGAACTGGTGCAGGCTGTGGAGCACAGCGCAGTGGCCGCCGATGCCCCGGCAGAACTGCGCCTTGCCGCCGGGCAGGTCACCCTGACGGATGCCGCCGGTGGCGCTGCCGTGGAGGTTTTGTACCGCATGGTGCGTGCCGCTGAAAAATCTGTGTAAAACTTATGCAAGGTCCTCTGCAATTTTTCTGCAGAGGGCTTTCTTTTTAGCAAAAAATCAGGTAGAATGGGAGAAGAAGCCTATGCAAAACAAAAAACGCCGCGAGGAGCTGTTCCTGCTGCTGTGTCTTGCCGCCGCAGGGGTCTGTGCTGTGCTGGCGTTCCGGTTTGCAGTGCCGCTGCAAGCGCAAACGCCGCAGACACTGCCGGACACAAAGGAGCTGGCAGCGTATACGCAGGTGGAACTGAACACAGCCGATGCAGACGCTTTGTGCACCCTGCCCGGTGTCGGCCCCCACAATGCACAGGCCATTCTGGACTACCGGGCGCAGCACGGCCCGTTTGCACAGGTGGAGGATGCGGCACAGGTGCCGGGCATTACCCAAGCAATGGTGGATTCATGGGCAGGGCAGGCGTATGTCCGCTAGGGTGTAGCCCGCTTGCTGCCTTGGTCAAAGAGGAAATACGGAGATTTATTGTTATGAGTGACGAATCGATCTTTATCAACCGCGAACTGAGCTGGCTGGATTTCAACCGCCGCGTTCTGGCGCTGGGCAAGGACAAGAATGTCCCGCTGGGCGAGCGGATCAAGTTTCTGGCAATTTACGGCTCCAATCTGGACGAGTTTTTCATGGTGCGCGTGGGCTCCTTGCAGGAGCGCGCAAACCTTGAGCAGAGCAAGACCAAAAAGGAAAAGCGGGAAAACAAGACCAACATGACTGCCGCCGAGCAGCTTGCCGCCATTATGCCCAAAACGGCGCAGCTGCAAGAAGAATGCGATAAATTCTACGCAAAAGCGCTGGAAAATTTGGCAGAGAACGCCTACCATAAGGTGGATTTCGACCACCTGACCAAGGAGGAAGAGCATCTCTGGAAAAAATACTTCCAGTCCGAGCTATTCCCCATCCTCAGCCCGCAGATCGTGGATAACCGCCACCCGTTCCCGTTTTTGCGCAACAAGGAGATCTATCTTGGCGTGCTGCTCAAGGAAAAGCACACGCAGGAGCAGAGCCTTGGCATCGTGCCCATCTCCAGCCAGATGGAGCGGCTGCACTTCATCAAAAAGGACGGCGCTGTGCAGTTTGCCCTCACTGAGGAGCTGGTACTGCACTATGCGTCCAGCATCTTCGGCAAGGATTCTATTCAGGAAAAATGCCTGTTCCGGGTCACCCGCAACGCAGATATCGACGTAAAAGAGGGCATGATGGATCACGATATCGATTACCGTGAGATCATGACCGAGCTGCTCCGGCGCCGCCGCAAGCTGGCCGCTGTCCGTTTGCAGATCACTCCCGCCCCCGCACCGGAGGTGGAGCGGCTGCTGTGCAGCCGTCTGGAACTGACCCGCAAGCGGGTGTTCTTGCAAAAGAGCCCGCTGGATCTGAGCTTCTTCTTCAAGCTTTCCGGCCGCATGGAGGCCGAGGGTCACCCGGCACTGTTCTACACCCCCGCGCGCCCCATGCTGCCGCCGCCGGATTATGATCTGGCTGCCGAGGTACAGAAGCATGACGTGCTGCTCAGCTACCCGTACCAGTCCATCCGCCCCTTTATCGCCATGCTCAAAAAGGCCGCACAGGACCCGGACGTCATCTCCATCAAGATGACCCTCTACCGCATGGCGCGGGAGTCCCAGATCGTGCAGGCGCTGATGGAAGCAGCCGAAAACGGCAAGGAAGTGGTGGCGCTGGTAGAGCTGCGCGCCCGCTTTGACGAGCAGAACAACATCGACTGGTCCAAGCAGCTGGAAAGCGCCGGCTGTACCGTCATCTACGGCTTCGAGGACTACAAGGTGCACTCCAAACTGACCCTCATCACCCGCAAGGGCGCAGAGGGTTACTCCTACATCACCCAGATCGGTACCGGCAACTACAACGAAAAAACCAGCGAACTGTATACGGATTATTCCTTCATCACCGCAGACGAGCGCATTGGTGAGGAAGCCTCCAAGGTGTTCCGCAATCTGGCCGTGCAGCAGCTCACCGAGGAAAGCGACAAGATGCTGGTGGCCCCGCTGCGCTTCAAAAGCGTGCTGCTGGACGAGATGGATCACGTTATCGCTGCCGCCCGCATGGGTCGCCCGGCTTCCATGATCCTGAAAAACAACTCCATCAGCGACCGGGATATCATCCTGAAATTGCAGGAAGCCAGCTGCGCCGGGGTGCGCATTGATATGATCGTGCGCGGCATCTGCTGCGTGCGCGCAGAGGTGCCCGGCAAGACTGAGAATCTGCACATCCGCAGTCTGGTGGGACGGTATCTGGAGCATGGCCGCATTTACAGCTTCTTTGATGGCACCCACACCCGCATCTACATTGCTTCCGGTGACTTCCTCACCCGTAATACTGAGTGCCGCGTGGAGGTCGGCGTGCGGGTGGAGGATCCTGTTCTGGTGCAAAAGCTCACCGATATCCTTCAGCTGCAGCTGCGGGATAACGTCAACGCCCGGGTCATGGATGCCAGCGGCAGCTATCAGAAGGTGAAGCCCGCCGAGGGTGAGCCGCTGGTCAACGGCCAGATGGGTATGTACGAGCTGCTGCGCAACGACTGGCAGCGCCCCGAGCCGTGGAAGTGCACCACCTCCGCCCCGGAAACGGAAAAATCGGCGGCAGTCTGTCAGGAAGTCACCGTCGAACAGCTCAAACAGGAGCTGCCCCATGTGTTCCAACCCGCACCGGAAAAGGCAGAGAATGCCGCCCCGGCGGCGCAGCAGCCCGACCACTACGAGGCACTGGAACAGATGCTGAACAACAAGCCCCGCGCTGCGCAGCCCGCGCCGAAAACGCCCGCTGCACCCCGCCCGGCTGCAAAGCCTGCTGTCACCGCGCCCAAGAAAAAGAGCCTGCTGGAACGCATCGGGAACTTTTTCCGGCGCTGAGCTGTAAAATCATGTAAACCAAAACCGGAGCTGCTGCGCAGAGATTTGTGCGGCGGCTCTGCTTTTTTGTTTGTGTTCTCCTGTCTGCCGCTTGTGCATACACTTTTCAGGATAGGAGGGCGGGCGTATGCGGGTAAAACGGAGCGGACAGGCAGCAAAAATACGCAGACGGCGGTGGGGTATCATGGCACTTGTGTTGGCAGGGCTGGCACTCTGTCTGCTGGCAGCTTTGCCGGTGCAGGCTGCCCGGAACACGCAAAAGCACTGCTTTCCGCTGGATACCACGGCGTGGCGCGTCTCGGACGCCTACGGCGCGCGGACAGACCCCTTTACCGGCAAGTCTGCGTTCCATCGGGGACTTGATCTTGCCTGCGCGGCGGGCACGGCAGTGCAAGCGGTGCAGGGCGGGGTAGTGACTGCGGCGGCATACAGCCCAAGCTACGGCAACCATCTGCGCATCCTGCACCCGGATGGCTGCGAGACCCGCTACGCACACCTGCAATACCTCTATGTCCGCCCGGGAGAGGTGGTGCAGGCCGGGCAGACGCTGGGCACAGTAGGGCAGACAGGCCGCGCCACCGGTGCGCACCTGCATCTGGAACTGTGGCAGCAGGGCGCTGCCTGCGACCCCGCCGCCCTGTTGGAGAATGCCCCGTGAACCGGCTGCGGGTGGGGAAGCTTGTATTCCGGGACCCGGTGCTGCTGTGCGGTGTGGTGTACCTGCTGCTCTACTTTGATGCCAGTGGCTTTCTGCGGCTGGGACTGCTGGCGGCTGTTTTGCACGAGCTGGGGCACATCCTTGTCTACTGCATCCAGCAAAGGCGTCTGCCGGTCATCGAGGTGACCATGACCGGTTTTTGTATGCGTACGGCAGGGGAGCGGTTCTCCCCACTCCAGAGGTTCGTGCTTGCTGCCGCCGGGCCCGCAGTCAATTTTGCCCTTGCCGGGGTATGGGCGGTGCGTCTTGCGCAGACTGTCACTATCCGAGGCAGCGCGTTCTGGGCGGCGAATCTGCTGACCGGGCTGTTCAATCTGCTGCCGGTACCGCCGCTGGACGGCGCACAGATGGCAGCGTGCGCAGGGGCGCTGTGGCAGCAAAAACACGGAAAGTATGCACAAACCGCCGGAAACGATTGCAAAACCGGCACATTTGGGGTAAAATAAAAAGAACGCAAAAAACGGATTGTTTATGGAGGACCCGATGTTTGATCCCAAACTGAAAGAAGCGCTGGGACGGGTGCAGAAGCCCGGACGCTATACCGGCGGCGAGCCCGGCAGTATCTATAAAGAAAAGGACATGGTGGATGTGCGCTTTGCCTTCTGCTTCCCGGATACCTACGAGGTGGGAATGTCCTTTCTGGGCGAAAAGATCCTGTACGAACTGCTCAACAGCCACGAGAACTGGTGGTGCGAGCGCGCCTTTATGCCTTGGCTGGATATGAAGGCGGAGATGGAGCGCCTGCAGCTGCCGCTGTACACCATGGAGAGCAAAGATCCCCTCACGGCCTTTGACGCCGTGGGCTTTACCTTGCAGTACGAGCTTTCCTACACCAATATCCTTGCCATGCTGGACTTGGCTGGCATCCCGTTCTATTCCAAAGACCGTGACGACCGCTGGCCGCTGATCGTAGCGGGCGGCCCCTGCGCCTGCAACGCAGAGCCTATCGCGGATTTCTTTGACGTTATCCAGCTGGGCGAGGGCGAGAACCAGCTGCCCGCCATCTGCGCCGAGATCGAAAAGGCGAAAAAGGAGGGCATCTCCAAAAAGCAGCTGCTGCTCAACATTGCAAAGATCCCGGGCGTGTACATCCCGGCTTTCTACGATGTCACCTACCACGAGGACGGCAGAGTAAAGGCCATCACCCCCAACGAGCCGGGCATTCCGGCGCGCATCACCAAGGCCATCATCAAGGATCTGAACCAGTTCGCCCCGCCCACCAACTTTGTGGTGCCCATGGTGGGTGCTATTCAGGATCGTGCCAGCATCGAGGTGCTGCGCGGCTGCGTGCGCGGCTGCCGGTTCTGTCAGGCGGGCTTTCTGTACCGCCCCATGCGCCAGCGCGATGCCAGTTTGCTGAACAAGGCAGCACAGGATCTGTGTGCCAACACCGGTTACGAGGAACTGAGCCTTTCCAGCCTTTCCACCTCCGACCACGGTCAGCTGGAAGAGCTGCTGGATGATCTGAACGAGTGGGCACCCAAGGAGCACGTCAGCCTGTCGCTGCCCTCCCTGCGTGTGGACAACTTCTCCCAGAGCCTCATCGAAAAAACAACCAAGGTGCGCAAGAGCGGACTGACCTTTGCCGCCGAGGCCGGTACTCAGCGTCTGCGCAACGTCATCAATAAAAACGTCACTTGGGATGAGATCGAAAAGACCTGCACCATCGCTTTCAATGCGGGCTACACTTCGGTCAAGCTCTACTTCATGATGGGTCTGCCCACCGAGACCATGGAGGATATCGAGGGCATTGCCGAGACCGCCCAGAAGGTGGTAGACCTCTACTACAAGAACACGAACCACGCCAAGGGACGCGGCGTGCAGGTGACCATCAGCTGCGCCTGCTTTGTGCCCAAGCCCCACACCCCCTTCCAGTTCGTGCCCATGGATACCGCCGAGACCCTGCAGGCCAAACAGAAGCACCTGCTGGAAAGCGTGCACAGCCGCAAGATCAAGGTGAACTACCACGACAGTACCACCAGCTTTTTGGAGGGCGTGTTCGCCAAGGGCGACCGCCGCCTTGCCCCGGTCATCGTGGAGGCTTATAAGCGCGGCTGCTACTTCGATGGCTGGGAAGAGTGCTTCAAGTACGATACCTGGATGCAGACCTTTGCAGATCTGGGTATCGACCCCGCCTTCTACTGCCAGCGCCCCATCGCGCTGGACGAAGTGACCCCGTGGTCGCACATGGACTACGGCATCACCCACGAGTATCTGGTGCGGGAGTACAACAAGGCTCTGGCTGCCCAGACCACCCCGCCCTGCAACCGTGCCTGCAACGCCTGCGGTGCCAACCATCTGTTAGGAGGTCCCTGCTTTGATTACAGTCAGAATCTCGTTTGAAAAGAAAAATGAAGCCTCCTATATCTCCCTGCTGGACTTGCAGCGGGTGATGCAGCGGGTGCTCAAGCGCAGCGGTCTGCCGGTGTGGCATACGCTTGGCTTTAACCCCCATATCTACATGACCTTTGCCTGTCCGCTCTCGCTGGGGCAGGAGAGCGAGTGCGAGTGCGTGGACGTTAAGACCGAGGCGGAAGCCCCGGATTTTGCCCAGTGGCAGACCGCCCTCAACGCCATCATGCCCGCCGGTATCCATGTTACCCGGGTAGCTCCGGTGGAGATGAAGGCGGACAGCATCGCCTTTGCCTGTTACCGCATCAGCTACCCGGCGGCTGCCGCTGCGGTGCTGGAACAGTATAACGCGCTGGAAACAGCCCCTGTGGAAAAGCACAGCAAGCGCGGCAAAAAGATCATAGACCTTAAAGAGCATATCCCGCAGCTGCGCTATACCGCACTGGGGGACACTGTGCAGCTGGAACTTTGCCTGCCCGCCGCGCAGGAGCTGAACCTGAACCCCTCGCTGCTCACCGGTTTTCTGGAAGAAAAGTTCGGCCTGCCCGCCGCAAGCGCCAATATCCTGCGCACCAAATTTTTGACGGCAGACCGGCAGCTGTTTGCCTGAAGCGGCGCAAAAGTCCGTCTATCAGGCAAAACAGAAAATTTTTGCAAGATTTTTCGCCAAATTGCTTGCATTCAAGCCGGTTTTGTGCTATCCTATTAGGGCGTTAGTGTCCGCTGAGACCACAGCGGGGTTAATGACAAGTATTTATCATTAAACGGGCGGTCCTCTGACGGCTATGCCGTGCATGAACGTCTAAAAACAAATGGAGGATTCAAAAATGGACGCACTGAAGATTATTTCTGAAGGCAGCATCAAGGCTGAAAAGCCTCAGTTCAACGTTGGCGATACCGTCCGCGTTGATGTTCGTATCAAGGACGGCGACCGTGAGCGCATTCAGGCCTTTGAGGGCACTGTCATTGCTAAGAAGCACGGCGGCGTTGCAGAGACCTTCACCGTTCGCCGCGTGGCTTACGGTGTCGGCATCGAGCGTGTCTTCCCCGTCAACAGCCCCTTCGTTGAGAAGGTCACTGTTGTCCGCAAGGGCAAGGTTCGCCGCGCAAAGCTGTTCTATCTGCGTGGCCGTACGGGCAAGGCTGCCAAGGTCAAGAGCGATATTTGATCATCCCCGATTTGAAACCGGGAGAAAAGGGACAACTTGTTGTCCCTTTTTTCTTTTTCAAAGCCCGGGCGTATGTGTAAAATCAGGAAAGGCTGGTGGCTAAGCTATGGAAAAACAGCAGCAGTCTGCCCCCGCAGTGCGCGGACAGGGCATACTGGAATGGTACGAAGCGCTCATCTCCGCAGCGCTGGTGCTGGTACTGATCTTTTCGTTTTTCTTCCGCATCATTCAGGTGGACGGGCGCTCTATGGTGCCCACCCTGACCCACGGCGATAAGCTCATTGTCTGGGCGGCAGGCTACACCCCGCAGCGGGGCGATGTGGTTATCGTGGACAGCTACACCGTCTACGGTAAGCCGTTGGTCAAGCGGATCATCGCCAAGGGCGGCGACACCATCAGCATCGACTACGACGCCGGTACGGTCACGGTGAACGGCGAACTTTTACAGGAGGACTACATTGCAGCCCCTACCTATCTGGGCTACGATGTGCAGTTCCCGTTCACGGTGCCGGAGGGCACTCTGTTTGTGATGGGGGACAACCGCAACGAATCGCTGGACAGCCGCTCCTCCTATGTCGGCTGCATTGACGAGCGTGATATTCTGGGCAAGGTGCTGCTGTGCTTTATGCCCTTTACAGATTTTGGGGTGGTAAAATGAACGAAATGGATACCCGGTTTGCAAACCAGTACAATATTCAGTGGTTCCCGGGCCACATGACCAAGACTCTGCGCATGATGGAGCAGGAAATCCAGCACGTTGATGCCAGCCTTGTGCTGCTGGATGCGCGCATTCCGCTTTCCAGCCTGAACCCGGAGATCGAGCGCATCACCGACCGCAAGCCAAAGCTCTATGCGCTGAACAAGGCCGACCTTGCCGACCCGGCTGTGACTGAGGAGTGGATCCGCTACTTCCACGCTGCAGATGCAGGCTGCGTGGCCATCAGCGCCAAGCAGAAGGGCGGCGCAAACGCCGTGAAGGTGGCCATTGAAAAGGAACTTTCCGGCCTGCTGGAGCGCCGCCAGAACCGCGGCATGGGCGGTGCCAAGACGCAGGTGATGCTGTGCGGCATCCCCAACGTGGGCAAATCCACCTTTATCAACACCTTTGCAGGCTCTGCCCGCGCCAAGGCGGCAGACCGCCCCGGCGTGACCAAGGGCAAGCAGTGGGTCAGCACCGAAAAGTTTGATCTGCTGGATATGCCCGGCGTGCTGTGGAAAAAGTTCGATTCCAAGACCATCGCCTCCAATCTGGCCTTTATCGGCTCCATCAAGGACGATATTCTGGATGTGGAAGAATTGGCCATGAACCTGCTGGACGAGGTGCGCCGCAACTATCCTGACCTTGTGGCACAGCGCTACAAGCTGGATGCCGAAACGCTGGCACTGCCGCCCTACGAGCTGCTGGAAGCCATCGGCCGCAAGCGCGGGCTGCTGGTGCGCGGCGGCGAGGTGAACACCGAGCGCTGCGCCATCATGCTGGTGGACGAGTTCCGCGCCTGCAAGTGGGGACGTATCTCTCTGGAGCGCCCGCCGCAGCGGGATGACCTGACCGATTTTGCCGAGGAGGACGAGGAATGAAGCGCCGCTCGGATGAGGAGATCTCGGCGCCGCTGTACGCCTTTGACGCCGAGGTGCGCAGCCAGTACGGCTGCTTTGCCGGTGTGGACGAGGCTGGGCGCGGCCCGCTTTGCGGCCCTGTGTGCGTAGCGGCCTGTATTCTGGACCCGGAAAACCCGGTGTACGGCATCAACGATTCCAAAAAGCTGACCGAGAAAAAGCGCGAAGCACTGTTTGATGAGATCTGCGAAAAAGCGCTGGCCTACCGCATCGTTTTTGTGGGGCCGGAGGTCATTGACCGGGAAAACATTCTGAACGCCACCATGGACGGGATGCAGCAGGCGGTGGAGCAGCTGGACATCGTGCCCAATCTGGTGCTGGTTGACGGAAACCGCACCCCCGCAGGCTTGCAGATCCCGGCACAGCCGGTGGTCAAGGGCGATGCCACCAGCGCCAGCATCGGCGCAGCCTCGGTGCTGGCCAAGGTCAGCCGTGACCGCTATATGCTGGAACTGGATAAGCAGTACCCGCAGTATCAGCTGGCAAAGCACAAGGGCTACCCCACAAAGCTGCACTATGAGCTGATCGCGCAGTACGGCATCCAGCCGTTCTACCGCCGCAGCTTCCTCAAAAAGCAGGGCTACTGGCCGGAGAGCGGTAAATGAACCGCGCCGAGACCGGCCGCAGGGGAGAAGCTGCCGCTGCCCGCTGGTATCAGAAGCAGAGCGCGCAGCTGCTGGCGCATAACTATCATACCCGCATGGGAGAGCTGGATCTTGTGCTGCGGGAGCCGGACGGCACCATCGTCATCTGCGAGGTAAAGACCCGCAGCCAAGGGATGCTGCAACGGCCCGCTGCCGCCGTAGACCCGACCAAGCAGCACCGGCTGATCTGCGCTGCACAAAGGTATCTGCAGCAGACCGGCCAAAGCGAAGAACCGGTGCGTTTTGACGTTGCAGAGGTAGTTCCTCTTGACAGCGGGCGCTGGATGGTACATATTATAAAGGGTGCCTTTCTCTGCAAACCTTAGGCAGAAACCGTGGCACCGGTGGGAAGTATGCGGCAGAACGAGGGTTTTGCCGTACAACCGGGAACGTGCCCGGCACGTTCCGTGGCGAAAAGGAGCGATGACCATGCAGTTTTTCAGTACCAGAGATCAGAACCGCAAAGTAACCTCTTCTCAGGCAATTGCACAGGGACTGTCCGATGAAGGCGGTCTGTTTGTGCCGGAAAGTTTTCCGCAGGTGGATGTAAAAGCTCTGTGCGGGCTGGACTACCCCGCGCTGGCAGCCGCCGTTGTGCGGGAGTACCTGACCGATTACGACCCCGCTTTCCTGACCGACGCTACCCGCAGCACCTACGGCGCTGCTTTCGGCGGTAAGGCAGGCTATCTTGCCCCGGTGGAGGGGGACACCTATGCCCTCGAGCTGTGGCACGGCCCGACCTGCGCCTTTAAAGATTACGCCCTGCAGCTGATGCCCAAGCTGCTGGTGGAAGCCAAAAAGAATCTGGGACGCACCGAAAAGACCCTGATCCTTGTGGCTACCAGCGGCGATACCGGCAAGGCTGCGCTGGACGGCTACCATGATATCCCCGGTGTGGAGATCGCTGTGTTCTACCCCACCGGCGGCACCAGCGAGATCCAGCGTTTGCAGATGGCAACGCAGGAGGGCGCTAATGTGGCGGTATACGCTGTGCGCGGCAACTTCGACGATGCCCAGACCGGCGTAAAGAAGGTGTTCGGCGATAAGGCCATCGCTGCCGAACTGGAACAGCGCAACATCCGTCTTTCCAGCGCAAACTCCATCAACGGGGGCCGTCTTGTGCCGCAGATCGTCTACTATTTTGCCGCCTACGCCCAGCTGCTCAAGGCAGGCAAGATCACCTTCGGTGACGAGGTGGACTTCTGTGTGCCCACCGGCAACTTTGGCGATATCCTCGCCGGTTATTACGCAAAGCAGATGGGTCTGCCTGTGGGCAAGCTGGTCTGCGCTTCCAACGAGAACAACGTGCTGACCGATTTCCTCACCACCGGTACTTACACCGCAAAGCGGGAGTTCTTCAAGACCACCTCGCCCAGCATGGACATTCTGGTGTCCTCCAATCTGGAGCGCCTGCTGTACCATGTGACCGGCAGCGATGCCGAGGTGGCGGGCTTTATGCAGCAGCTGGCTGCAACCGGCAGCTATACCGTCCGTCCCGAGACGCTGGCAGCTATTCAGGAGACCTTCTCCTGCGGCTGGAGCAGCGAGGCCGAGGTGGCAGGGGAGATCCGTTCCCGCTACGAAAAGGACGGCTACCTGTGCGATACCCACACCGCCGTGGCCTTCCATGTGGCTGCACAGAAAAAGCGGCAGGGCGTGCCCATGGTGGTGCTTTCCACCGCATCGCCCTTCAAGTTCCCCCGCAGCGTGCTGAGCGCACTGGGCAAAACCGCCCCGGAAAACGATTTTGAAGCCATGCAGCAGCTGGAGGCTGCCACCGGTCACGCCGCACCGGCAAGCCTTGCCGCTCTGCGCAGCAAGCCGGAGCGCTTTGATACCGTCATTGCCCCGGCACAGATTGCTGAGGTGGCGCTGGGCTATCAGGCATAAGCTTCTGCGGACAGACAGAACAGGAGTAAACAGACTATGGCACTTTTTGTGCTTGGCGACCCCCATCTTTCTCTGGGCGCATCCAAGCCGATGGATATATTTCCCGGCTGGAACGATTATGTGGACCGGCTGGAGAAAAACTGGCGCAAGCTCATCACCCCGCAGGATACCATCGTGCTGGCGGGGGATATCAGCTGGGCCATGCGCCTGACCGATACCCGCAAGGATTTCGCCTTTTTGCAGCAGCTGCCCGGACAGAAGATCATCATGAAGGGCAACCACGATTACTGGTGGTCCACCGCCAACAAGATGAACGCCTACCTCAAGGCCGAGGGCTTCGATACCCTGCATATCCTGCATAATAATTCTTACAGCGTGGAGGGGTACGCCATCTGCGGCACCCGCGGTTGGCTGTTTGATGTGGGCGAGCCCCACGATGAAAAGGTGATGAACCGCGAGATCGGCCGTCTGCGCATGAGCTTGCAGGCAGCGGAGCCCGGGCTGGAAAAGCTGGTGTTCCTGCACTATCCGCCGGTCTACACCGGCACCAGCGCCCCAGAGATCGTAGCTACCCTGAAGGAGTTTGGCATCAGGACCTGCTTCTATGGGCATCTGCACGGCAACGCCATCCGGTTCGCCGTACAGGGCGAGGTGGAAGGCATCCGGTACAAGCTGGTAAGTGCCGACGGCCTGCGTTTTTGCCCCTACCGCATCAATTGACAGCGGTATAAAAGGGCAAAAACGACAAAATTTAAAAATTTGGTATGGCAATTGTGTCCAGAGCGTGCTATAATAAGTTTTGACGCGATTGTTGCACCCAATTGAGCGCGCGCGTCCCCGCATTCCGTGTGCATACAGCAAGGACGTGGTGCGCGGTTGCCCCGGGCAAAAACTTCCTGCCCTGAGCAATAGAATATTTGAGTGGAGGATAAACAAATGAATCTCATCAAGTGTGAAAAGCTCGAGAAGAGCATGGCAGAACTGCAGTTCTCCATCGACGCAGAGGCCTTCAAGAAGGCTGTTGCCGATGTTTTCAAAAAAGAGGGCAAGAAGTACCCTGTGCAGGGCTTCCGCAAGGGCAAGGCCCCCAAGGCTCTGATCGAGAAGATGTACGGCGCAGACGTCTTTACCTACGACGCCATCAACGAGCTGTTCCCGGAGGCTTTTGAGGCTGCCGCTAAGGAAGCCGGTGTGGAGCCCGTGGGCCGTCCCGAGGTCACCGTGGATTCTGCCAGCGAGGCAGAGGGCGCTACCCTGACCGTTAAGGTCGCCGTGAAGCCCGAAATCAAGGTTGGCAGCTACAACGGTCTGACCGTGGAAAAGACTGTCCATACTGTTACCGACGAGGCTGTGGACGCTGAGCTGAAGCGTGTGCAGGAGCGCAACGCCCGTGAGCTGACCCGTGAGGGCGCTGCTCAGAATGGCGATATCGCTGATATCGACTTCGAGGGCTTTGTGGACGGCGTCGCATTCGAGGGCGGCAAGGCTGAGCACTACAACCTGACTCTGGGCAGCGGCAGCTTCATCCCCGGCTTTGAGGAGCAGGTCGTTGGCCACTCTGCCGGCGAGGAGTTCGACGTGAACGTCACCTTCCCCACCGAGTATCAGGCTGCTGAGCTGGCTGGCAAGGCTGCTGTCTTTAAGATCAAGCTGCACGAGGTCAAGTACAAGGAGCTGCCCGCTCTGGATGACGAGCTGGCAAAGGACTGCTCCGAGTACGACACTCTGGACGAGTTCAAGGCTTCCATCCGCAAGAACAATCAGGAGCAGCTGGACAAGCAGGACGATCTGGCTGTCGAGAA
This sequence comes from Faecalibacterium sp. IP-1-18, assembly GCF_023347355.1. Taxonomy (NCBI): domain Bacteria; kingdom Bacillati; phylum Bacillota; class Clostridia; order Eubacteriales; family Oscillospiraceae; genus Faecalibacterium; species Faecalibacterium sp. IP-1-18. The sequence goes on along the minus strand of NZ_CP094472.1, from coordinate 1,633,086 downwards.
TGCTCTGGTCGATCAGGTCATCGAGAGCATGGAGGGCGAGATCCCTCAGGCTATGTACGATGTCCGCATGGACGAGATGGTCAACGACTTTGCTTTCCGTGTGGAGCAGCAGGGTCTGCGTCTGGAGGACTACCTGAAGTATATGGGTCAGTCCATGGAGCAGTTCCGTGCCGCTTTCATGCCGCAGGCTGAGAAGCAGGTCAAGATCGGTCTGGCTCTGGAGGCTGTTGCCGCTGCTGAGCACATCGAGGCTTCCGAGGACGAGATCAATGCCGAGATCAAGCGCATTGCTGACCAGTACAAGATGGAAGAGGACAAGGTTCGTGAGCTGATCAACCTCGAGGATCTGAAGCAGGATCTGGCTCGCACCAAGGCCATCGACTTCATCAAGAGCCACGCTAACATCGTGGTGAAGCCCGCAGAGGCTGAGAAGGCTGCTGACGCTGAGTAATCAGTGCCGGGCCCTGTAAAGCGCCGCAGGCGTTTTATCAAAGGTTGTTAAAATTGACCGGTACGGCTGAACTTTACAGGGGACCCGTATCGGTCAATTTTGCCAATAAACTTAAACCATTTCAGGAGGCGAACTTTATGAGTTTTGTTCCTTACGTTGTCGAGCAGTCGGCGCACGGAGAGCGTTCCTACGATATTTTCTCTCGTCTGCTGAACGATCGCATCATCGTGCTGAGCGAGGATGTCAACGATACCACCGCAAGCCTTGTGGTGGCACAGCTGCTGTATCTGGAAGGGCAGGACCCGGATAAGGACATCAGCCTGTATATCAACAGCCCCGGCGGTTCCATCAGCGCCGGTATGGCCATTCATGACACCATGCAGTATATCAAGTGCGATGTTTCCACCATCTGCATGGGCATGGCTGCCTCTATGGGCGCATTCCTGCTGGCAAGCGGCACCAAGGGTAAGCGCTTTGCCCTGCCCAACGCCGAGATCATGATCCACCAGCCGCTGATCGGCGGTCAGGGCGGCGGCCTTTCCGGCCAGACCACGGATATCAAGATCCATGCCGAGCACATGGTCTATATCCGCGATAAGATGAACCGGATGCTCAGCGAGTACACCGGCCAGCCGCTGGAAAAGATCCAGCAGGACACCGAGCGCGACAACTACCTTACCGCGCAGCAGGCAAAGGAATACGGCCTGATCGATGAGGTCATTGCCCACCGGTAAACCGCTATAATCTATCCAGGATAAGGAAAAACAGCTATGGCAAATAACAATTCCGGCAAAAACGAAAAGGATCTGGTTTGCAGCTTTTGCGGCAAGCATCAGGACGAAGTGGAGCGCATGATCATTGGCCCCGGGGTCAATATCTGCAGCGAGTGCATCGGCCTGTGCCACGATCTGCTCTCTGACAAGCCGGATCAGCCCAAAAGCGCCCGTCCGGCTCGCGGCAACGCAAACCGCGCCCATGTCCAGCCCGCTGCTGCAGATCTGGATATCAACATCATGACCCCGGCCGAGATCAAGGAAGGCCTGGATCAGTATGTCATCGGTCAGGACGAGGCAAAGCGTGTGCTGTCCGTTTCGGTCTACAACCACTATAAGCGTATCCTCAGCGGCAAGGGCGGCGATGTGGAGCTGCAAAAGTCCAACGTGCTGCTGCTGGGTCCCTCCGGCGTGGGCAAGACCCTGCTGGCGCAGACACTGGCCAAGATGCTGGGCGTGCCCTTCGCCATTGCGGATGCCACCACCCTTACCGAGGCCGGTTATGTGGGCGAGGACGTGGAGAACATTCTGCTCAAGCTGATCCAGGCGGCAGATTTTGATGTGCAGAAGGCACAGATCGGCATCATCTACATTGATGAGATCGACAAGATCACCCGCAAGAGCGAAAACCCCTCCATCACCCGCGATGTGGGCGGCGAGGGCGTACAGCAGGCACTGTTGAAGATCTTGGAAGGCACTGTCAGCAACGTGCCGCCGCAGGGCGGCCGCAAGCACCCGCAGCAGGAGTTCATCCAGATCGACACCACCAACATCCTGTTCATCTGCGGCGGTGCCTTTGACGGTCTGGACAAGTATATCCTGCGCCGCACCGATAAGTCCGCGCTGGGCTTCGGCAGTGCGCTGAAGGATAACTCCACCGAGGCTGAGCGCGCATTGCTGCGCAAGGTAGAGCCCCACGATCTGGTCAAGTTCGGCCTGATCCCGGAGCTGATCGGCCGTCTGCCGGTCATCACCGTGCTGGATGATCTGGACGAGGATGCGCTGGTGCGCGTGCTCAAGGAGCCCCGCAACAGTCTGGTCAAGCAGTATAAAGAGCTGCTGGGCATGGATAACGTGGAGCTTACCTTCACGGACGAAGCTTTGCACGCCATTGCCCGCAAGACCATCGAGCGCAAGACCGGTGCCCGTGGTCTGCGCAGCGTGATGGAAAGCATTCTGCTGCCCATCATGTACGAGGTGCCCAGCGATGCCACCATCATCCGCGTGACCGTGGATGAGGACACCGTGGAGGGCGGCGAGGCACATCTGGAATACGGTGCCGTGCGCAAACGCTATAAAAATCAGGCCGCTCTCAGCTGACGGTATCGCCGCACAGCAGGGGAGTGTTCCTGCCTAAAAGCCCTGTTTCGAAAGCTTTTTGCTTTTGGCAGGGCTTTTTGCTTTCAAATTCTTGTTTCTGACAGGAAAATGTACTATAATAGCAAAGTGTGGATCGTGCGGCATGTGCTCTCTGGCAGGGGCATACCGCAAAAGACGAGCCATAGTATTGGGTAACAGGAAGAGTACTATAAAGGAGTGTGTTTTTAATGGCAAATTATCACGAGATGGATCGCGATGCGCTGACCGCTGAAAAGGCAGCGCTGGAACAGGCTTATAAAGAGTTTCAGGCAAAGGGTCTGAAGCTGAACATGGCACGCGGCAAGCCCGGCCCCCACCAGATGGATCTGGCAATGGACCTGTTGAAGATGACCGACTACACCACGGATGCAGGCACCGACGCCCGCAACTACGGCGAGCTGGAGGGTCTGAGCGAGGCACGCGCCCTGTTTGCAGATGTGTTCGGCGTAAAGCCCAACGAGGTATTCGTGGGCGGCAACTCCAGCCTGCAGCTGATGTATAACCTCATCAACATCGGCTATGTGTTCGGCTTCCCGGAGTCTCCCTGCCCTTGGTCTCAGGTGGAAAAGCGCAAGTTCCTCTGCCCGGTGCCCGGCTATGACCGTCACTTTGCTATCACCGAGGAGTTCGGCTTTGAGCTCATCAGCGTGCCCATGACCCCCAACGGCCCCGATATGGACGTTGTGGAAAAGCTGGTAGCAGAGGATGATACCATCAAGGGCATCTGGTGCGTGCCGCAGTACTCCAACCCCGATGGCTACACTTACAGTGATGAGACCATCGAGCGCTTTGCCAAGATGAAGACCGCCGCCCCGGATTTCAAGATCTTCTGGGATGAGGCCTACATCGTCCACCACTTGACCGAGGAGATCATTGAGACCCCCGTGCTGCTGAACGTGAGCAAGAAGTACGGCACGCAGGACCGCGTGTTCATGTTCACCTCCACCAGCAAGATCACCTTCCCGGGTGCCGGTGTTTCTGCCATTGCCTGCAGCGACAACAGCATGAAGTATATGTGCAAGCGCTTTTCAGTGATGATCATCAGCTACGATAAGATGAACCAGCTGCGCCACGTCCGCTTCCTGAAGAACAAGGAGGGCGTTCTGGCACACATGGCAAAGCACCGCCGCCGTCTGGTGCCCTGCTTCGATGCCGTCAAGACCGCTTTTGCCGCCAACCTCACCCCCTGCGGCGATATTGCCCACTGGACCAACCCCAAGGGCGGCTACTTTATCAGCCTGTATGTCATGCCCGGCTGCGCTAAGCGCGTGGCGGAACTGTGCAAGAACGCAGGTCTGGTGCTGACCGGTGCAGGCTCTGCTTACCCGTACCACAAGGATCCGCAGGATTCTCATCTGCGCATCGCCCCCACTTACCCCAGTCTGGACGAGGTGGAGACCGCTTCCGAATTGCTGTGCGTCTGCGTGCGTCTGGCTGTTGTGGAAAAGCTGCTGGCTGATATGGCTTAAGGCTTAAAATAATTTGTATATTCTCCTCTGCGGGGCTCTTTGCAGGGCTGGCAGGGGAGTTTTATCACAGAAAGGTCGGCACGACGGCTGCTCTGTGAGGAGAGGAACCGTCGGCAAAACTTGCGGTTCACAACAAAAACGGCTGCGGCTGCACAGCCGCCGCTTTTGGAGGTTCCCGACTTATGAAAACAAAAGGCAAAGCATGGCAGCTGGTCGTTACCGCGCTGCTGATCGTTGTGTTTGTTTACACCGCCTTTTTTGGCGTGGCGGCAAAATACGGCGATGTGACCACCACCTATATCAAAGGTGCAAAGGATATCCGCTTTGGTGTGGATATCAAAGGCGGCGTCAACGTCACCTTTGTGCCCTCGGATGGCTATGATGCCACGGACGAGCAGCTGGATGCCGCCCGTCTGGTCATCGAGAACCGTCTGGTCGCGTTGAACGTGACCGACTACGAGCTGTATGTGGACAACAACTCCGACAGTCTGATTCTGGAGTTTCCGTGGCAGTCCGGCGAGACGGATTTTGACCCCGAGTCTGCCATTCAGGAGATCGGCACCACCGCCTACCTGACCTTCCGCGAGGGAGCCAGCAAGGACGGCGAGCTGATTTTGGACGGCTCCATGGTCGAAAGTGCTTCGGCACAGTACGGTGCTGTGAGCAACGGCGGCAGCTCTGAGTATTACGTTGCCCTCAAGTTCACCACCGAGGGTGCCAAGGCCTTTGGCGATGCCACCACCAAGCTGGCCGCCGATAAGGGCAGCATCAGCATCTGGCTGGACGATGAAAACGTAAGCACGGCCACCGTCAACACCGCCATTACCGACGGACAGGCCATCATCACCAGCTCGGCGTCCAATCCCTTTACGCAGGATGCCGTGGTCAAGATGGCACGCCAGATCAACTCCGGCGCGCTGCCCTTTGCCCTGAGCGTAGACAGCTACTCCACCGTGAGCCCCAGTCTGGGCGAAAACAGCCTTGGTGCCATGGTGCTGGCAGGCCTGATCGCCTTTGCCCTCATTGTGGTGTTCATGACGGTGCTGTACCGTCTGCCGGGCTTTCTGGCCTGCATCGCGTTGGCCGGTCAGGTGGCGGCTACGCTGGCCTTTGTGTCCGGCTACTTCCCGGTGTTTGAAAGCTTTACCCTGACCTTGCCCGGTATTGCAGGTATTATTCTGGCCATCGGCATGGGCGTGGATGCCAACGTTATTACCGCCGAGCGCATCAAGGAGGAGCTGAAAAACGGTAAATCTCTGGACGGCGCACTGAAAAGCGGCTTTGCCCGCGGCCTGACCCCTATCATTGACGGCAACGTGACCATCGTCATCGTGGCCATCGTGCTCATGGGCGCCTTCGGCCCCTCGGATGGCCTGTTTGCTAAGGCGCTGCATTTTGTATTCTTTGCCTTCGGCCCCTCTACCGCAGGCACCATCTACGCCTTCGGCTATACGCTGCTCACCGGCGTGCTGCTGAACTTTGTGTTCGGTGTGTTCGCTACCCGTGTTATGATCCGCGGCGCAGCCGCCATCAAGGCACTGCGCAATCCGTGGCTGTACGGCGCTGCAAAGCCCGGGCAGGAGAAGGCCGAAAAGAAGCCGGTGGATTTCGTATCCCTGCGCAAAAAGTTCCTGACCTTCTCTGCCTGCCTGATGGCAGTTATCCTGCTGTGCGCCGCGGTGTTCGGTGTGCATCTGGATACCGAGTTTACCGGCGGTGCTATGATCACCCTGTCCTACGAGGGCGGCTTTGACCAAGCCGCTGTGCAAAAGACCGCTGCTGCGGCGCTGGAAAACACCGGCCTGACCCTGCAGACCGGCGAGAATGTGGCCACCGGCGACCAGACCCTGAAGATCTCCATGCCCGGCACCGAGACCGTGACCACCGAGCAGGTGGAGAACCTGCTGGATTCCTTGAATGAGAACTACCCGGACAACCAGTTTGCCCAGCTGTCTCTGAGCAACGTCAGCGCAGCCATGGGCACCAAGTTCCTGCAGAAGAGTCTGGTGGCTGTGGTGTTTGCACTGGTGCTCATTCTGCTGTATATCGCCCTGCGTTTCAAGAACATCGGCGGTCTGACCGGCGGTATGATGGCAGTGCTGGCGCTGGTCAACGACCTGATGGTGGTGTTTGGCACCTTTGTGCTGCTGCGCACCGCACTGGACGGCAACTTTATCGCCGCCATGCTCACCATCCTCGGCTACTCCATCAACGATACCGTTGTGGTGTACGACCGTATCCGTGAGAACCGCGCTCTCATGGGCAAAAAGGGCAGCTTTGAGGAGCTGGTCAACCAGTCGGTCAATCAGTCTGCCCGCCGTACCCTGATCACCACCATCACCACCGTGATGGCACTGGGTGTGATGTGCATCGTGGCAAAGCTCTACGGTCTGGGCAGCATCTTTACCTTTGCATTCCCGCTGATGATGGGTATGATCAGCGGTGTGTACACCTCTCTGTGCGTTTCCACCTCGGCATGGGTGCTGTGGAGCGAGCGCAGCAAAAAGAAGAACTGAGGCGGAGGAACAAAAGATGAAGTGCCCTTATTGCGGTGCGGAGGAATCCAAGGTGATCGACTCCCGCCCCACGGAAGATAACGAGCGCATCCGCCGCCGCCGCGAGTGCCTGAACTGCCACATGCGCTTTACCACCTACGAGGTGGTGGAAACAGTGCCGCTGGTGGTCATCAAAAAGGATAACTCCCGCGAACCCTTTGACCGGCAGAAGCTGTTCAACGCCATGTTGCGCGCCTGTGCCAAGCGTCCCGTCAGCTACGAAACGCTGGAACGTGCTGTCAGCAGCATCGAGCAGTCCCTGTTCAGCTCCTACGACCGCGAGATCCCCAGTGTGCGCATTGGCGAGCTGACCATGGAGGAACTGAAAAAGATCGACGAGGTGGCCTATATCCGCTTCGCTTCGGTCTACCGCCAGTTTGCGGATGTGGAAAGCTTCCTTAACGAACTGAAAAAGCTTGTGGGCGACCACAAGGAAAATCAGTAAACTATAACTTAAAAAGGACACTGCACGAAACACTGTGCAGTGTCCTTTTTTGCTCATCTTATACCAGCCGCCGGGCAAGCCATTCCAGCCGCTCCACCTCCACCTGTGCGCGGCGCAACTCACCCAGCGCATCCTCTGTGGCTTGCTGCTCAAGGTATCCATCTGCCGCCCGCAGTGCCGCTTCCAGCTCCGTGTAGTCGGCCGTGCGCAGCAGATGGCTCATAGTCTCCCGCATGGTGTCGCACAGCTCTGCACCCTCGGCAAGCGCCTGCCGCGCGGTGGGGAAGTCCTTCTGCCGTACAGCCTCAAGGGCGCAGTCCAAGTCAGCCGAGATATCCTGTGCAAAACCCTGCACCCGTCCGCTACTGTAAAGGGATACTGCCAGCAGCGCCGCCACAATCAGGATACACGCATAGATCCGCTTCATCCTTTTCCTCCCGGCTGACGGCCTTCCTTCTTCAGCAGAAAATAGTCCTCGGTCTCGTTGCCGATAAGCAGTAAGATCTCCTGTGGCAGCACCGTGTTTGCCGTGGCGGTGCGTTCCAGCCACGCACGGTCCTTGCCGCACCAGCGCAGATTATCCTCCAGTACCTGCCCGTCCAGCACAAAGGGGATGGTGGCCTGTGTCTGCTGTACTTTCAACTGTAAATCGGAGAGGGTGGCTGCTTCCTGCTCCGGGCGCAGCGCCGCCGACAGTGTGCCGTTTGTTTCAATTACGGCATAGGACACCTTGCGCGGGTCAAAGATATCCTTGCCGCGCAGCGCCTCCATCAGGTCGGCGGTGGTCAGCCGCAGCATCCGCAAAGCGTTCTGGTCGATCTTTCCGTCCAGAATGACCGTTTTGGGACGCCCGGAGAGAAAATTGAAGAACTTCTGGCTGCGGAAACTCACCACCGACCCCAGCAGCTCCAGTGCCGCAATGAGGAACAGCGGGATGAGGCTGGCGGTGATGGGGACATCCTCCGATTCAATGGAGATGGACGCCAGATTAGAGATCAGGATGGTGGATACCAGCTCCTCCGGCTGCAGCTCTCCCAGCTGACGCTTGCCCATCAGCCGCATGGCAAACAAAACGCAGAGATACAAAATAATAGTGCGGCAAAGCAGCAGTTTCATGCACAAACCCTCCATGGTGGTGTGCGCGGCGTATTCCGCTGCGGCAAAGCGGGCATACTGCACACACAAAGGAGTGATGGATGTGCAGCAGCTTTCGCAAAGCCTTGCGGAAAACCTGTCCGCGCTTGATGCTAGGTTTGGCAAATCGGCAGATTATTATGCGAAGAAGATCGTTTTGTATGGCTGCCCAGGGTGCATCGTAATGTTTGACGGCATGGCAAGTCTCGATTCACTCTGGGAACTCTTGCTGGACGCCGCCGGGCGGCAGTCTGCTTCTGTCCGGCTTACTGGTACGCAAGCTTATGCGCATATCCTGCACGGCTCGGCGTTTCCGGCCGAGAGCACTCCGGTGCAGGATATGTCGCAGCTCGTAGCGCGGCTGACGGCGGGCATGGCGGTGCTGCTTTTAGAGGGCTGCAGCAGTGGTATTGTTTTTTCAGTGCAGGGGCTCAAATTCCGCTCCGTGGAAGAGCCATCCGCCGAGGGCAATCTGCGCGGCAGCAGGGAAGGCTTTACCGACCTTCTGCGGGTGAATCTGAGCCTTCTGCGCCGCCTTGTCCGTACCGATACCCTTATGCAGGAGGCCGCACAGGCGCACACCTGCTGCAATACAGAGTATGCTCTTTGCTACTGCAAGGACCGTGCAGACCCCGCCATGGTACAGCGGGTGCGCGCCATTTTGCAAAGCGCAAGGCCGGAACTGCTGCTGGATTCCAGTTATTTCGTGCCGTGGCTGCTGCCCGGCAAGGCGCGGCTGTTCACCCCGGTACACTACACCGAGCGCCCGGCGGTCGCCGCCGCAAAGCTCTGCGAGGGCAAGCTGGTAATTTTGGTCAACGGCAGCCCCTCGGCGCTGGTGCTGCCCGCTTTGTTCAGCGAGCAGTTCGAGTGTCTGGACGATTACGCTTCCACAGCGGTGTTTTCCTCTTTTCTGCGGGTGCTGAAGTACTTTTCTTTCTACCTTACGGTGTTTTTGCCGGGGGTCTTTGTGTGCGTGGCGGTGCATCTGCCGGAGCTGCTGCCCCCGCAGCTGCTGTATAAGATCGAAGCAGCCGAAAAGGCCACCCCGCTGCCCCTGTTTGCCGAGATGCTGCTGGTGATCCTACTCTTAGAGATTATCCGGGAGGCCGGGCTGCGGATGCCGCAGTCGCTGGGGCACTCGGTCAGTCTGGTGTCGGCGCTCATCATTGGCGATGCCGCCATTGCCACCGGGCTTATGAGCACCCCGGTCATCTTTGTGGCCAGCATCACGGCCATTGCAGTCTTTGTCACCCCGGGTCTGTACGAGCCTGCCACCCTGCTGCGCATCGGCACGGTGCTGTTGGCAGGGCTTGCCGGACCAGTGGGACTGGCAGCAGCGTTTTTCGGCTTTTTGCTCAGCCTCGTCAGCACCGAAGCATTGGGTGTGCCGTATCTTGCGCCGCACCCCTTCCCGCAGCAGCCGCTTTCCGAGGACGGCGTTCTGCGCCGCAACTACCGGCAGCTGTCCCGGCAGGGGTTCAATATCTGGCAAAAGCGGGAGAGGGGGAAACGGCGGTCATGAAGCAGCAAACAGAACGTTTTACCCCGGCGGCGTTGACCCTCAGTTTGGTAACTGCAGCGCTGGCAGACGGCATCCCGCAAAGCGTTCCGGTGCGCCGGGCGCTGTGGCTGGGCGTGGTCAGCGCGGTGTGCCTGTGCATCCTTTCGGCGCTGGCAGTGGCAATGTTGCAGAACAAAGCGCCCTCCCTTGCGGTGCGGCTGGCACTGACAGCTGGGCTTTTTATGGAACTGATGCACACCCTCGTGCAGGCACAAGGGCTGTGCACGGCAGAGTTTTCCTCCATGGCGCTGCTGGGCTTTCTGCCGCTGCTGCTCTGGGCGGGGTGGGCTGTCCCTCCTGCAAGCTGGAACGCTTCGGCGCGGGTGCTGTGGTGGTTTGCCGCTGTGGGCGGCGTGGTCTGCCTGTTGGGGCTTGCAGGGCAGCTGCACTGGTACCGGCTGTTTACCCCGGCACAGCCGACTGCAGCAAACTGGGACATACCGGTCTACGCTGAATATTTTGCAGGAGCCCTTCTGTGCAGTGCACGGTCTGCCCGCCGCACGGTCTGGCTGCCGGTATGGGGCTTTGCGGTGCAGGCTGCGGCTTTGCTGGGCAGTGCTTTGCTGTTTGGCAGCGAAACCTACCCCCGGCTGGAGTTGCTGCGGGCGTGGAGTAGCGGCAGCTTTTCCCGCATGGATGCGCTGCTTTTGCTGCTGTGGCTGCTGTGCGCTGTCTACCGGGCAGCCATGCTGTGTGCCGCTATCCGCTTGCTCTGGCAGCAGCCGGAAGCCGAGGTGCAACCATGAGAAAACAGAAATCTTGCAAACCGATGCTGTATTTGCTTCTAACAGGATGGTGCCTTTTATTCCTGCGCTGCGAAAGCACCGAGAAAAGCATGGTGCGGGCGGTGTATCTTTCACAGACAGGGCAGGGGTATCAGGCAGGGCTGCTCTATCAGGCACCGCAGGCCGCCGCCGATGCCGCCGAAGCCTCTGCCGCGTTACAGTTTGTGCAGGCAGAGGGGCAAACGATGGAACAGGCGCTGGCTGCGGCAGAGCAGGCACTGCCCCAAACCGCAAGCTACCGCCTGTGTGATTATCTGCTGCTGCCAAAAGCGGAAGAGCCATTACTAACAGAGTACGAGCAGCTGGTGCTGCGGCGCGGCTGCGGACGCACGGCGGCAAGGCTGCTTTGCGCAGAAGGAGAGACAGGCCACCTTGCCACACGGGCCGCCCTGCCGGATGCTCTGATGGCACAAATAAAGGCCGCAGCACCCACCGCACCCCGGCTGTATCAGCATACAGAGCCGGGGCTTCTGCCCATTCTCCGGTGGAACGCGGAAGAGATAACGATACAGGAGGGCGGTGTTCTGCACACCGTAGCGGGCGATACGCCCTTGTCCTCGGAGCAGGCCGAGGTCTACCGGCTGCTTACCGGGCAGGGCGGCACCCGGCAGCTCTGGCTGGAAGGGGAGCGCATCGGCATCCGGCGCTGCATCGTTTCAGTCACCTTGCAAAAGGCGCAGGTGCTTGTGCGGCTGGACTGTCAACGCGCTGCCCACAGCCCATTGCCCACGCAGGCGCAGCGGCAACAGCTTGCGGCGCAGTGCACCGCACTTTTGCAAAGCTGCTGGCAGCAGGGCGTGGATGTGCTGCACCTGCAAGCCCGGGCAGCGCTGCGGAGCGGCAGCGGCGCAAGCTTTGACCCAACAAAAAACGCCTGCCCGCAATGGCGGACAGACGTGCATTTCATGCTGTATTAAGAGGCAGTAGGAAAGGTGACGGTAATGGTGGTGCCAACGTCCACCTGACTTTCCAGTTTGATGCGGGCGTTGTGGATGCGGGCAATGTGCTTGACGATGGCAAGCCCAAGCCCGGTGCCGCCGGTGGCCTTGCTACGGCTCTTGTCCACCCGGTAGAAGCGCTCGAACACGCTGGCCTGAGCTTCCCGCGGGATGCCGATGCCGTTGTCGGCCACGGTCAGGGAGCAGTGTCCGTCCCGGTTGCAGGTGGTGATGATTTGTACCTTACCGCCCGGGCGGTTGTAGCGGATGGCGTTGTCGCACAGATTCTGGCACAGTTCATCCAGCAGCGCGCGGCTGCCAAGCACCGGGGCGCTCTCGCCCAGATAAGTCAGGGAGATATAGGCGCGGCGGGCGTTCAGTTTCTGGCGCTCCACACACTCCTTGGCAACCTCCAAAAGGTCTACCGTTTCCATTACGGGGGTGTCCCCGGTCTCGCTTACAGTGTCCAACTTGGAAAGCTGCAAAATATCGTTGACCAGCTGGATCATGCGGGTGGCCTCGCTGTGGATCTTGCGGCCGAAATCCGGCACATCCTCCGGCTTTGCAATGCCGGTCTCAATCAACTCTGCATAGCCGGAAATGCTGGTCAGCGGGGTCTTGAGCTCATGGCTGACATTGGCAGTAAACTCCTGCCGCATTTTCTCGTTGTTTTCTCGCAGAATGCGGTCGGAGTGGATGCTCTCTGCAAAGGGGATCAGTTCCCGGTAGGGCACATTTTCCTGAATGTGATCCAGATCCTCAGTCATGTTCAGCACCGGCTGTACCAGTGCTTTGGTCAGCAGGGCGGCCAGCACCGCAGCAGCCAGCATCAGCGCCACGCAGCTCAGCACGATGGCCGGGATAGTGGCATCATAGATGGACCACACGGTCTCGGCGTCCTGTGCCACGCGCAGCACATCCCCGCCGGAAAGCCGGAGCGCATAGTAATAGGTCTCGTAGCCCATGGTCTGGGAATCGCGAATGTCCCGACCCTCGCCGTTTGCAATGGCATCGCGGATCTCCGGGCGGGTCAGATGGTTCTCCATGGGCTGGTCGGTGGCAGATTCAAACAGCACGCTGCCGTCCTGACTGATCAGCGTCACGCGCAGATCATCGGTCACAAAGGCACTCAGCTGTGTGGGGTCTCCGGTCTGCTCGTACCCGGCGCGCACAAGGTCGGTCTCGCGCTCCAAAGCCGACCATGCCTGCGCCGTAAAGGCCTTATGGAACACAAAAATGCACAGCACTGCGGTGAATATAAGCCCCAGAAAGCCCATCAGGAACAACCGGTAGCTGATCTTTTCTTCCATGCTGCGCAGCTTCATTCTTCTTCGGCCTCCTCATCGGTCAGCTTGTAGCCCACCTTGCGCACAGTGCAGATGTAACGCCCCGCATCGCCCAGCTTTTTGCGCAGGGTGCGGATGTGCATATCCACGGTACGGCTTTCCACCGAGATGTCGGTGCCCCACACTACCTGCAAAATGGTCTCGCGGGTCACCACCAGACTGGTGTTTTCCAGCAGCAGACGCAGCAGGCAGTATTCCTTGTAGGTCAGCTCCACAGGGGTGCTGTTTACCGTAACGCTGTGGCGGGCGTTATCCAGCTGAATTTCATGAAAGGCCAGCACGTCCGGTCTTACCTCCGGGGCAGAGCGCCGCAGCGCCACACGCACCCGGCTGAGAAATTCCATAATGCCGAAAGGCTTTGCAATGTAGTCATCCGCGCCGCAGTCCAGCCCGCGCACGGTGTCCAGCTCGCTGGATTTTGCAGTGACCATAATGATTGGCAGCCTACGCAGGGAAGGGGTGTTGCGCAGCTTTTTCAGGATGGAAAAGCCGTCCTCGCCGGGCAGCATCACGTCTAAGATCACCAGCTCCGGCTCGGCAGTGCGCATGGCCTGCCAGAAGGGCTCGGCGCTTTCAAAGCCCTGCACCTCGTAGCCGTTGGATTGCAGGGCATACTGCTCCAGCTCCCGGATAGAAGCATCGTCCTCTACGATATAGATCATAACTCAGTTCTCCTCAGCAGTCTGTCCGTCCGGGAACAGATACCGCTCACGGTAGCGGCCCAGACGGCGGTGGAATTCTTCACTTTCCTTGGTGTCGTTGCCGTGGCGCAGATCGTTCAGATAAGCGTGGGTATCAAAGCTGTCCTGTGCAACCTCGATCTGCGCAACTGCCACGTTGCTGCAATGGTCGCACACACGCTCGTAGTTGGTCAGCAGATCGTCCAGCACAAAGCCGTACTCAATAGAGCAGCTGCCGGCCTGCAGGCGGGCAACGTGTCGCGCCTTAATGGCACGCACCAGCTCGTTGACCACGGCCTCCAGCGGCTCCACCTTGGAGGCAAGGTGCAGATCTCCCTTGCGGAAAGCATCGGTGGTGCGGCTCAGGGTGTCCTGCACCGCATCCTCCAGAACCTGCAGCTCCTCCTGTGCATCCTTGGAGAAGTGAATCTCCTTCTGGTGCATCTCCTCGGCAGATTCCAGCAGGTTGACGGAATGGTCGCTGATACGCTCAAAATCACTGATGGTGTGCAGCAGGGTGTTCACGCTCTGGCTGTCGGTGTGGTTCAGTTCCCGGCCGGACAGCTTGACCAGATAAGTGCCCAGTGCGTCCTCGTACCGGTCCACCCGGCACTCCTCGTCCCGCACCTTCTGGGCAAGTTCGTCGTTCCATTCGTGGGTCAGGCTCATGGCCTGCACCACGCCCACCCGGGCAAGCTCGGCCATTTCAGCGGTAGCGGCGCGAGCACGCTCCACAGCCACGGCGGGGGTGTTCAGCAGACGGTCATCCAGCAGCGCAAACTCCTCTTTTTCCGGGGAATCGGGAATGGTCAGGATGGCCAGCTTTTCCAGCCCGGTGGCAAAGGGCAGCAGAATGACGGTGGCCAGAATGTTGAACACCGAGTGCACGATTGCAATGCCCCAAGCCTCGATGGTGGTATTCACAAAGGCAAAGTGGCAGACGGCGTTGAGTCCGTAGAACCCGAACAGAAAGATGGTCACACCGATAATGTTGAAGTACAGGTGCACCATGGCAGCCCGGCGGGCGTTCTTATTCGCACCCACCGAGGACAGCAGTGCGGTCACACAGGTACCGATGTTCTGACCCATGATGATGGGGATGGCACTGCCGTAGGTGATGACGCCGGTGGCGCTCAGCGCCTGCAGGATGCCCACGCTGGCGCTGGAGCTCTGGATGATGCCGGTGACCAGTGCGCCCACCAGAACGCCCAGCAGGGGGTTGGAGAAGCGGGTGAACAGGCTGGTGAACCATGCCTCGTTTTGCAGGGGCAGCACCGCGTTGGACATGGTGGTCATGCCGGTCATCAGCACAGCAAAGCCGATGAGGATGGTGCCCACGCCCTTTTTCTTCTCACTCTTACACATATACAGCAAAATGCCGATAAATGCAAGCACCGGGCTAAAAGAAGTGGGCTTGAGCAGCTGGACGAGCAGGCTGTCGCCCTGCAAACCGGAAAGGCTCAAAATCCAGCTGGTCACGGTAGTGCCCACGTTGCTGCCCATGATCACGCCAATGGCCTGATGCAGCTCCATGATGCCGCTGTTGACAAAGCCCACCACCATAACGGTGGTAGCGCTGGAGCTCTGGATCACGGCGGTTACGCACAGACCCAGAAAAAAGCCCTTGAGGGGATTATCGGTCAGCTTGCTGAGAATTTTCTGCAGCTGACCGCCGGCCTGCTTTTCCAGTGCCTTGCCCATGATGTCCATACCGAACAAAAACAGGGCCAGACCTCCCAGCAGCGAAAAGACATTAAAAATGGTCATAAGTGTTTTCCTCACTTTTCTTGACGTGTTTTTCTCCTGTGCTTTAAGTATAGAAAAACAATGTAAAATCTGAAATCGCCGAAATGTAAAACCCATGTAAAGTAAGAAAAATGTAAAAATCCTGTGCACACGCTGCGATGCAGCGTCGGTTTCCCGCCGTGGGTACAAAAACAGCGCCCCGGGCGTTGTATTTGCCGCCGAATTTTATTATAATATGAATAAGAATGCCCGCAGCACAGCGCGGCAAAAGGATACAGGAGGAACCAGGATGGGTACGTTCAATGTTTCGCTTAAAACGCTGACCGACCGCGTCAGCATGGAAGTGGTATACACCCCCCGGGCGCTGGATGAGATCAGCGTAGAGATCGCCGAGGTCAACCGCCCGGGTCTGTTTCTGGCGGGCTATTATGATTACTTTGATAAGCTTCGCCTGCAGATCATGGGTCTGGCAGAGATGAACTTTCTGTCCGGTCTGACGGCAGAAAAGCGCTACGAAGCGCTGGAGCAGCTGTTCCGGCAGCAGCCCCCGGCGGTCATCGTCTGCCGCAGCGAGGAGCTGGCGCCCTTCCCGGAGATGCAGGAACTGGCGCAGAAGCACGCGGTTGCCCTGCTGCGTTCCAACGAGACTACCTGCACTTTGATGGGCAGCCTGATCAGCGTACTGAATCTGGAGCTTGCGCCCCGCATCACCCGGCACGGCGTGCTGGTGGAGGTGTACGGCGAAGGCATCCTGATCCTTGGCGACAGCGGCATCGGCAAAAGCGAGCTGGCCATTGAGTTGGTCAAGCGCGGCCACCGTCTGGTGGCAGATGATGCCGTGGAGCTGCGCAAGGTGTCCAACCGTCAGATCATGGGCACTGCCCCGGAAAATATCCGCCACTTCATCGAGCTGCGCGGCATCGGCATCGTCAATGTGGCCCGCGTGTACGGCGTAGGCGCTGTCAAGCTGAGCGAAAGTCTGGATCTGGTGGTGCAGCTGGAAGCGTGGGACCCCACCAAGAACTACCAGCGCACCGGTCTGGAAAGTGAATACTACGACATTCTGGGCGTCAGCATTCCCAGCACCAGCATCCCGGTCTCTCCCGGCCGTAATCTGGCTGTGGTGCTGGAGACTGCAGCCATCAATAACCGCCAGAAGAAGATGGGCTACAACGCAGCCAAGGAGCTGCTGATCCGGCTGGGACTGGATGACAAAATGGACTGATTTTCCCGATAAAAAAGGAGCCTGACCCTATGGAACAACTCAAGCAGCTGCTGACCGCAGCAGGCATTGCTTATAAAGAAAACGAGCCGCTGGCAGCGCACTGTACTTTTAAGATCGGCGGCCCGGCGCGGCTGTTCGTGCAGCCGGCAGATCGGGCACAGCTTTGCCGTGCTGTTGCACTATGCAAAGCGCAGGGCGTCCGGTACTATTTGCTGGGCAACGGCAGCAATATCCTGTTTGCCGACGAGGGCTACAACGGCGTGGTGCTGGATATTTCCTCCATGCAGGACACCGTGGAGGTGCACGGCACACAACTCACCGCCGGGGCGGGCGTGCGGCTTTCGGCGCTGTGCAAAACGGCGCTGGAACACGGCCTGACCGGACTGGAATTTGCTTACGGCATCCCCGGTACGGTGGGCGGCGCAGTCTACATGAACGCCGGAGCCTACGGCGGCGAGATGAAGGATGTGCTGACCACGGTGCAGTACCTTACCGCCGAGGGCGAAGTAAAAGAAGCGGCGGCAGCAGAACTTGACCTGCGCTACCGCCACAGCATTTTTGAAGAAAACGGCGGCTGTATCCTCTCGGCGCAGTTTGCCCTGACTCCGGGCGAGCCGGAGGTTATCCGCGCAAAGATGGACGAGCTGATGGCAAAGCGGCTGGATAAGCAGCCGCTGGATAAGCCCAGCGCAGGCAGTACCTTCAAGCGCCCGGTGGGCGCTTTTGCCGCAGCCCTCATTGACCAGTGCGGTCTGCGGGGCTACCGACACGGCGGTGCCGCCGTCAGCGAGAAGCACTGCGGCTTTGTGGTGAACCTTGGCGGCGCCACCTGCGCAGACGTGCTGGCGCTGTGCGAAGAAGTACGCACCATCGTAAAGGAAAAGACCGGTTATGATCTGGAAAAAGAGATCCGCGTAGTCCGCTGAACTGCGCAAATAGAGGGAGTGTGGAACACAGATGGAGCTGTTGATCGTCAGCGGACTTTCCGGCGCAGGAAAGTCTGTGGCTATGAATGCGCTGGAGGATATCGGGTTTTTCTGCATCGATAACGTCCCGGCGGGGCTGCTGCCCAGCATTACGGCGTTTTCCAAGGCGGGCGACAACCAGCTGGAGCGGGTGGCGCTTTCCATGGACGTGCGCGGCTGCCGCAGCAGGGAACAGATCGAGACTGCCCTGCAGCAGCTGGACGAGCAGAAAACACCCTATAAGATTCTGTTTCTGGATGCGCCGGACGATGTGTTGATGCGCCGTTACAGCGAGACCCGCCGCCGCCACCCCATCAGCATTGCAGAGGGCATCTCTACCCGGGATGCCTTTTTGAAGGAGCGGCAGATCTTACAGCCCTTAAAGGAACGCGCAAACTATACCATCAATACCGGTCTGCTCTCCACCTCCCAGAATAAAGAGCGTATCTGCGATTTGTTCATGAAAAACGGCGGGGCAAAAAATGCCATGCGTCTCACCATTATGTCCTTCGGGTTCAAGTTTGGTTTGCCGCCGGAGGCCGACCTTGTGCTGGATGTGCGCTGCCTGCCAAACCCCTTCTATGTGCCGGAACTGAAGCACAAGACCGGACTGGATCAGGAAGTGGTAGATTTTGTCATGGGCTACCCCGAAGCACAGGAGCTGCTGCGCCGGTACGAGAACTTTTTGCAGTACGCCCTGCCGCTCTATGTCAAGGAAGGCAAAAGCCAGCTGACCATTGCGGTGGGCTGCACAGGCGGCAAGCACCGCTCCATCACATTCGCACGCAAGCTTGCGGAATACTGCACCTCTCTGGGCTACGAGCCCGGGGTGCAGCACCGGGATGCCGTGCGCTGAAAACAGAGGAAATACTATGAGTTTTGCATCCAGTGCGCGGGAGGAAATCGCGCAGCGCAGCCCCACCAAGGAATGCTGTGTGCGTGCAGCTGCCTATGGCATTGCCTGCTTTGCCAAATACTTTGATGCCCGCGGCCTTGTGCTGCAAACCGAGCAACCCCATACGGTGCAGCTGGCGCAGCAGCTGTTTGCCCGCTGCGGCATCCGGGGCGAGATCCTGGAAAAGCCCCGCGTCAGCGGTGTGCTGTACGAGTTCAATATCCGCGATGCGGAGCAGGTCACCCGCCTGCATGAACTGTTCGGCACCACCGGCAGGGAGACCAGCTTGCAGATCGACCCCGGGCTCATCCGTTGCCAGACCTGCGTCAGTGCCTATATCGCCATGGCCTTTTTGTGCAGCGGCACGGTCACCGACCCGCAAAAGGAATATAATCTGGAATTTCTCACCTCCCGGACGAACCTCGCCCGGGATTTTGAAGCGCTGCTGGCTGAGCACGAGTTTGCGCCCCACCGCACCCGCCGCAACGGCGTGAACCTGATCTACGTCAAGACCGGTGCCAATGTGGAGCGGCTGCTCCGCTTTATGGGCGCTGCGGATGCCGCGACCCAGATCAGTGTGCTCAAGGCGTTCAAACAGGTACGCAACCAGACCAACCGGCAGACCAACTGCGATACCGCAAACCTTGGCAAAACCGCGCGGGCGAATGCCCAGACCCTGAAAGCCATCCGCTATTTGCAGGAGCAGCACGCGCTGGAAACTTTGCCGGAGGTATTGCAGCAGGCAGCAGCCAAGCGTCTGCAATACCCGGATCTTTCGCTTACCGCGCTGTGCGGCTGCTTTGACCCGGCAGTGAGCAAATCCGGCTTATCACACCGGATGAAAAAACTGGAAGCACTGGCGGAAAATCTGCGCCAGCGCCAGCAGGAGGGACAGGAGGCCGTACAATGAGTGAACCCACCGCAAATACCCATCCCTTTGCCCATTTGCATATCCATACGGAATACAGCCTTTTGGATGGTGCCTGCCGCATCGACCAGCTGATGGAGCGGGTGAAGGAATGCGGACAGACCGCTATTGCCTGCACCGACCACGGCGTAATGTACGGTTGTGTGCAGTTTTATAAAGCCGCTAAAAAGGCGGGCATCAAGCCCATCATCGGCTGCGAAGTGTATGTTGCCACCCGCACCCGCTTTGATAAGGTAAATAAAATAGACGGCAATAACCACCTGATTTTACTGTGCAAAAACGAGACCGGCTATAAGAACCTGATCAAAATGGTCTCTGCCGGTTTTGTGGAGGGCTTTTACTCCAAGCCCCGTGTGGATAAGCAGCTTTTGGAGCAATACCATGAGGGACTGATCTGCCTTTCGGCCTGTCTTGCAGGCGAGATCCCGCAGGCCATTCTGGCAGGGGACTACGAGCGCGCAAAGGCGACTGCGCTGTGGTACCGGGATCTATTCGGTGCAGAGAATTACTACATCGAATTGCAGGATCACGGCCTGAAAGAGGATTCCACCGTTCTGCCGCAGCTCATCAAGCTTTCCCGGGAGACTGGCATCCCCATGGCAGCCACCAACGACGCCCATTATCTACGCAAAGAGGACGCCAAGATGCAGAGCATCCTGCTGTGCATCCAGACCGGCAAGACCATTCAGGATGCCGACCGCATGGAGTTCCAGACTGATGAATTCTACGTCAAGACCACAGACGAGATGTACGAGCTGTTCTCCATGGTACCGGAAGCCTGCGCCAATACGGCAAAGATTGCCGAGCAGTGCAATTTTGACTTTGAGTTCGGTCACACCAAGATCCCTTACTACAAAGCCCCGGACGGCATGGATAATCAGGCCTACTTTGAAAAGCTCTGCTGGGACGGCTTGGAGCGCCGCTACGGCCCGGACGTGCCGCAGGCCAACATCGACCGCCTGAAATACGAGATCAGCGTGGTCAAGACCATGGGGTATACCAACTACTACCTCATCGTGTGGGACTATATCAATTTTGCAAAAAGTCAGGGCATCCCGGTGGGGCCGGGACGCGGCTCCGGCGCGGGCAGTATTGCTGCCTACTGCGTGGGCATCACGGATATCGACCCCATCCGCTATAACCTGATCTTCGAGCGCTTTTTGAACCCTGAGCGCGTCAGTATGCCGGATTTCGATGTGGACTTCTGCTACGAGCGCCGACAGGAGGTCATCGACTACGTCAACCGCAAATACGGTGCGGATCATGTGGCGCAGATCGTCACCTTTGGTACCATGGCAGCCCGCAACGCCATCCGGGACGTGGGCCGTGTGATGGGTATTCCATACCAGCAGGTGGACGTGGTAGCAAAGCTTGTGCCCATGGAACTGAAGATGACCCTCAAGCGGGCGTTGGAGGTTTCCAGCGAGCTGAAAAAGCTCTACGATACCGACCCGCAGGTGACCGAACTCATCGACACCGCACTGAAGGTGGAGGGAATGCCCCGGCACGCCTCCACCCACGCGGCGGGCGTGGTTATTACGCCGGAACCGACGGATTATTATCTGCCGCTTGCCACCAACGACGGCCTGCCGGTGACTCAGTTCAACATGACCGAGATCGAAGAGCTGGGTCTTTTGAAGATGGACTTTCTGGGTCTGCGCACCCTGACTGTCATCCGAGATGCGGAGGTTGCGGTACAAAAGCAGCACCCGGAGTTCTCCATCCGTGATCTGGACTATGACGACCCGGATACCTACAAAATGCTGGGGCAGGGCGATACCGAGGGTGTGTTCCAGCTGGAATCCTCCGGCATGAAGCAGGTGCTTGTGGGGTTGCAGCCCCAGAACCTTGAAGATGTCATCGCTCTGATCAGTCTGTACCGCCCGGGCCCCATGGACTCCATTCCCACCTATCTGCGCAATCGGCACGAGCCGGACAAGATCAGCTACAAGACTCCGCAGCTGGCACACATTCTGGATGTGACCAACGGCTGCATCGTCTATCAGGAGCAGGTCATGCAGATCTTCCGGGAACTGGCGGGCTTCTCCTTCGGACAGGCAGATAACGTTCGCCGCGCCATGAGCAAAAAGAAGCACGCCGTCATGGAAGCCGAGCGGGAACATTTTGTGCACGGCTGCACCGAGCCCGGCCACGAATGCCCCGGCTGCGTTGCCAACGGTATCCCGGAGCAGGTGGCAAACCAGATCTACGACGAGATGTCCAGCTTTGCGTCCTACGCCTTCAACAAGAGCCATGCGGCCTGCTACGCCTATGTGGCTTTCCAGACCGCTTACCTCAAGCGCCATTACCCCAGCCAGTTCATGGCAGCATTGCTGACCAGTGTGCTGGATAATACGGATAAGGTCATTGAGTATTCCGGCGAGTGCGCCCGTTTGGGCATCAAGGTGCTGCCGCCGGATGTAAATATTTCCAACGGCGGCTTTACCGCTGATGATAACGGTCAGATCCGTTTTGGGCTGAACGCCGTGAAAAACGTAGGCCGCAACCTCATCGAAAACGCAGTCACCGAGCGTAAGGAAAAGCCCTACACAAGCCTTTATGATTTCTGCAAGCGGATGCACGGCAGTGAGTTGAACCGCCGCGCGGTGGAAAGCCTGATCAAAGCCGGTGCCTTTGACTGCTTCGGCTCCAACCGTCACAGCATGGTGGAGGCGGTAGAGGGCATCCTCAAGAGTATCGAGACCGACTCTCGCCGCAATCTGGAAGGACAGTTGGATCTGTTCTCCGTGATGAGCGGGGAAGTGCAGCAAAGCCCGCAGGAGGACGTCTACGAGATCCGCCCCTTGGCAGAGTACACCCCTGCCGAGCTGCTGCAACAAGAAAAAGAGGTCAGCGGCCTGTACCTGTCCGGCCATCCGCTGGACGCTTACCGGGAAAAATCTGCCCGCATCGGCTCCCACACCATCAAAGACCTCACCGGCGAGGATGCCCATGTGCAGGACGGCGAAAAGGTGCGTATCGTGTGTGCAGTAGTCAAAAACCGCATGATGACGACAAAATCCAACAGCATGATGGCCTTTACCAGTGTGGAGGATCTGACCGGCACCATGGAGGTGATCGTGTTCCCCAAGGTGCTGGACAGGTTCCGGGATGCCATTCAGGAAAACGCTGTTGTGGTCATCGATGGCCGGCTTTCCGTGCGGGAGGATGAAGCCTCCAAGCTGCTGGCAGACAGCATTCTGCCCATTGACAGCTACGACCCGACCCGCTTGGATAAAGGCCGCCCGGACCCTGTCAAAACAGCTGCCCGGCGGGTATTCATCCGTCTGCCGTCCCGCAGCTGCCCCCAGTACGATAAAGTGGTGAACCTGCTGGAGATCTTTGATGGCGATATCCCGGTGATCCTGTATCTGGAAGATACCAAGCAGAAGCTGGCCGCACCGCGCCGGCTGTACACTTCCGGGCATCCGCTCTTCTTCAAAGAGCTGGAGCGGCTGCTGGGCACAGAAAACGTTGCAACAAAATGACATATTTGTGCACGAATGGCACTGCATGGGACGATTTCAATTTTTCCAAGTGGTACAAATTGCAAAAATAATGCGATGTACCGTCATTATTTTGCACCGCATGGAATTGCATAAAGTCTCAAAACCCTATTGAAATTTGTCTGGATGGTGTGCTATAATCATTAAAGGCGAATCAAAGCTGTTGCAAAGCAACTGGCCTGTTTCTGGAAGAAGAGGGTACAGGCAAAAGGGTAAATGAAGAACTGAACTGTAAATTGGAGGGAATCTCTCGTATGGAAAAGCAAATCAAAACGATTGGCGTGCTTACAAGCGGTGGTGATGCTCCCGGCATGAACGCTGCTGTGCGCGCTGTGGTACGCACCGGCCTGCATAAGGGCTTCCGTATGATCGGCATTCAGCGCGGCTATAACGGCCTGCTGAACGGCGAGTGCTTTGAAATGAACCTGCGCAGCGTTTCTAACATCATCTCTGCTGGCGGCACCATTCTGTATACGGCACGCTGCCTGGAGTTCAAGACCAAGGAAGGTCAGGATAAGGGCGCTGAAAAGTGCCGCGAGCTGGGCATTGATGCGCTGGTCGTTATCGGCGGCGACGGCTCCTACCGCGGTGCCCGCGCACTGGCACACCGCGGCATCCCCATGATCGGCCTGCCCGGCACCATTGATAACGATATCGGCTGCACCGATTACACCATCGGCTACGATACCGCCATGAACACCGCGCTGGAAATGATCGACAAGCTGCGCGACACCACCCAGAGCCACGACCGCTGCAGTGTGGTCGAGGTCATGGGCCGCAACGCCGGTTACATCGCTCTGAATGTGGCCATCGCCTCCGGCGCTATGGCTGTGCTGCTGCCCGAGAAGGAATTCGATATGCAGCGCGACATTCTGGATAAGATCGCCGAGACCCAGAAGACCGGCAAGCGTCACTTTATCATCATTGTGGCCGAGGGCGTGGGTCATGCACAGGAGATCGCCAACGAGATCCAGGCACGTACCGGTATCGATTCCCGCGCAACCATTCTGGGTCATGTGCAGCGTGGCGGTTCTCCCACCCTGCGCGACCGCGTGAATGCTTCTGCCATGGGTTATCAGGCTGTCTGCCTGCTGGAGCAGGGCAAGTATAACCGCATCGTCGGCATGAAGGGTGAGAAGCTGGTGGACTACCCCGTGGACGAGGCTTTGGAAATGACCAAGAGTCTTGACCCCGTGCTGGTGGACGTGTGCAACACCATTTCCATCTGATCATAACATTTAATGCAAGAGCCATTCTCTCAGGTTTTCTGAGCGGATGGCTCTTTTTGCTACCGATTTTTCAGAATTGACGTATTATAAGTAAAAACCAACAACTTTTCGTTTACAAGTGCCTCCAAATCAGTTATACTGAGAAAAACGGAGGTGCTGCCATGAAATACTGCTGGATCGACACAGAGCTTCTTCAAAAGTCTGGCGTTACCAAAGACTTACAGGCAGAGTGGAACTGGATAAGATACCACATCGGTGGCAAAATGTTTGCAGCCGTCTGTCTGGATGATGCCACGGGAAAGCCGGTGTATATTACTTGCAAGCTGGACCCCGCCGAGGGCGATTTTCTGCGCCGACAGTATGAAGATATCATTCCGGGCTATTATATGAATAAGGTGCATTGGAACTCCGTAAAAGCAGAGGGAAATGTGCCGGACGCATTGCTGCGGGAGATGCTGGAAAAATCTTATCGTCTGGTGCTGGGCAGCTTCAGCAAAAAGAAGCAGCGCGTGCTGCTGGAAGGGGAAAAGAAGGATGCCATTTGACTACAAGAAAGAATATAAAGAGTTCTATCTCCCGCCGAAGAAACCGCAAATCATCACCGTTCCTGCGATGAATTTTGCTGCGGTGCAGGGCAAGGGCGACCCCAACGACCCGGCAAGGGAATACAAAGCAGCGCTGGAGTTGCTGTACGGCATTGCATTTACTATCAAAATGAGTTATAAGGGCAGCCATAAGATAGACGGCTATTTCGAATATGTTGTGTTCCGCCGCTGGAGGGACTGTGGCATCAGCCCGGGGCAGAGGGTGTGGATTTTTCCAACAAGGAGACCTTTATCTGGACCTCTATGATCCGTCTGCCGGAATTTGTCACCCGTGCCGAATTTGACTGGGCAGTGCAGGAGGCCACTACCAAAAAGAAAAAAGACTTTTCTAAGGTGGAATTTTTCACCTATGATGAAGGTCTGTGCGTGCAGTGTATGCACATCGGCTCCTATGATACCGAGCCGGGGACCCTGCGGCAGCTGGATGCGTTTGCAGCGGAACAGGGATATTGCCCGGATTTTTCAGACACACGTTTCCATCACGAGATCTATCTGGGAGATCCACGCCGCACCGCACCGGAGAAGCTGAAAACCGTGCTGCGACATCCGATCCGCAGAATGAAATGACAGAAAACTTCACAAAAACTGTCGCTTTTTGTTGTGAGATGTGCTATACTAAAATTATCTGTAGAAACACACTTAAAAATGGAGGAAAACATCATGCAGCATGAAACTGTCATCGTGCTGGACTTTGGCGGACAGTACAATCAGCTGATTGCCCGCCGCGTCCGAGAAAATAATGTCTACTGCGAGATCTATTCCTATAAAACCGATCTTTCGGTCATCAAGGCCAAGAATCCCAAGGGCATCATCTTCACCGGCGGCCCCAACAGCGTTTATCTGGAGGACTCTCCCACCATCGACCCCGAGATCTTCAGCTGGGGCGTGCCCGTACTGGGCATCTGCTACGGCAGCCAGCTGATGATGCACCTGCTGGGCGGTCATGTCTGCCGCGCTCCCGAGCGTGAGTATGGCAAGACCGAGGTGTTCGTGAACACCGAGAGCAAGCTGTTCACCGATGTACAGCCCTCTACCATCTGCTGGATGAGCCACAACGACTACATCGAGCAGGCGGCTCCCGGCTTCCAGATCACTGCCCACACTGCAAACTGCCCTGTGGCAGCCGTTGAAAATGCCGAAAAGGGTCTGTATGCGGTGCAGTTCCATCCGGAGGTGCTGCACACCGCCGAGGGCAAGAAGATGCTGCGCAACTTTGTGTACAACGTCTGCGGCTGCTCCGGCGACTGGAAGATGGATTCCTTTGTAGAGAACAACGTTAAGGCTCTGCGGGAGCGCATCGGCGAGGGCAAGGTGCTGTGCGCCCTGTCCGGCGGCGTGGATTCCTCCGTGCTGGCCGCTATGCTGGCAAAGGCCATCGGCAAGCAGCTGACCTGCGTGTTCGTGGATCACGGTCTGCTGCGCAAGAACGAAAAGGAAGAGGTCTGCTCTGTCTTTGGCCCGGGCAATGCCAACGGCTTTGACATCAACTTCATCTGTGTGGATGCCCGCGACCGTTACTTCAGCAAGCTGAAGGGCGTCACCGAGCCGGAGCGCAAGCGCAAGATCATCGGCGAAGAGTTCATCCGCGTGTTTGAGGAAGAGGCCAAGAAGATCGGCAAGGTAGACTTCCTTGCACAGGGCACTATTTACCCCGACGTGGTGGAGAGCGGTCTGGGCGGCGAGTCCACCGTCATCAAGAGTCACCACAACGTGGGCGGTCTGCCCGATACCGTGGACTTCAAGGAACTGGTGGAGCCTCTGCGTAACCTGTTCAAGGACGAGGTTCGTCAGGCCGGCCGTGAGCTGGGTCTGCCTGAGTATCTGGTCAGCCGTCAGCCGTTCCCCGGCCCCGGTCTGGGCATCCGCATCATCGGCGAGGTAACCCCCGAGAAGGTCGCTATCGTGCAGGACGCTGACGCCATCTGGCGCGAGGAGATTGCCAAGGCCGGTCTGGATAAGGAGATTAGCCAGTATTACGCTGCACTGACCAATATGCACAGCGTCGGCGTTATGGGCGACGAGCGTACCTACGATTACGCCGTTGCGCTGCGCGCCGTGACCACCACCGACTTCATGACCGCAGAAAGCTATGATATGCCGTGGGATGTTCTGGGCACTGTCACCAGCCGCATCGTTAACGAAGTTAAGCACGTCAATCGTGTGTTCTACGATTGCACCGGTAAGCCGCCTGCAACTATCGAGCTCGAGTAATTCCCAATAGCGCCATCACCCCGGAGGGGTCCGTGAAAACGGAACCTCCGGGGTGTTTTTATCTTCCAGCACGATCAAACAAGCCGTAACATTCAAAGTGGTTCCTATATCAGCGCAAACTCTAAGCATTTTGACCGTAGTATTTTACACAAAAAAGCCCGAAAACCCTTTCTTCTCTGCCTGCAGGGGAGTATAATAGAATCCACTGTTTACAAAATAGGAAAGGGGAAGTATCAACTATGGAATCGAAGCAGAGGCTTTTGGAGCCGCAGCTCGTCCTAACAGGAAGGGCAGATCAGTTCAGCCGCAAGGTGTTCTGTGACGGAATGCGGGACGGTGTGCCCATTGCACTGGGCTATTTTGCGGTATCGTTTTCGTTGGGCATCGCGGCGCGCAAGGCGGGTTTTACGCCGTTTCAGGGGTTTCTTGTCAGCCTGCTGAACAATGCCTCCGCAGGAGAATATGCCGCATTTGCGTTGATCATGGCAAACGCCACCTATTTTGAGGTGGCGGTCATTACTTTAATCGCCAATGCGCGGTATCTGCTGATGAGCTGTGCACTGGCACAGCGCTTTGCTCCGGAAACGCCCTTCTGGCATCGGCTGCTCATCGGCTATGATGTCACGGACGAACTGTTCGGCATTACTATCGCCCGCCCGGGCAACCTGAACCCGTACTATACCTATGGCGCTATCCTGCTGGCAGCGCCGGCTTGGGCTTGTGGTACGGCGCTGGGCATTATAGCGGGCAACCTGCTGCCGCTGCGGGTAGTCAGCGCCCTGAGCGTGGCACTTTACGGAATGTTTCTGGCCATCATCATCCCGCCGGCCCGCAAGGATCGGATCGTTGCGGTGCTGGTCGTCATCAGCTTTGCGCTGAGTTTTCTGTGCAGCTATCTGCCGGGCATCTCGGCACTCTCCGAAGGCACCCGCACCATCCTTTTGACAGTGGCGATCTCCGGTGCAGCAGCGGTGCTGTTCCCGGTCAGGCAGGAGGAAAACGAAGATGACGCATAACAATTATATCTATATTGCGGTCATGGCGCTGGTGTCCTATGCCATCCGCATCCTGCCGCTGACGCTGATCCGCAAACCGATCAAAAACCGCTTCATCCAGTCGTTTTTGTACTATGTGCCCTATGTAACGCTGGCTGTGATGACCTTCCCGGCCATCATTCAGGCAACGCAGAGCCCGGCAGCAGGTGCTGTTGCACTGGTAGTCGGCATTGCCGCCGCATGGTTTGGCGCAAGTCTGTTTCAGGTGGCTGCGGGCTGCTGTGCCGTGGTGTTCGTGCTGGAATTTTTCATCTGAAATCTTATAACAGGAGAACAAAATGAAAAAGATCCTTGTAACCGGTGCCGGCGGCTTTGTAGGATCCCGCGTGATGCAGCAATGGGCGGGGCGTTACGAGCTGTGCGCCTTTCCCAAAGGCTTTTTGGCAGCAGCAGGGGAGGATGCCGTGCGGCAGGCTATTTTTCAGCGGCGCCCGGATGTCATTCTGCATACCGCAGCTATTTCGGATACCGGTTACTGCGCCGACCACCCGGAGCAGGCTTACCGCGCCAATGTGGAGCTGCCGGTCTGGCTTGCCCGTGCCGCAGCGGAAACAGACGCAAAGCTGGTGGCTTTCAGCTCGGATCAGGTCTATGCCGGTGTAGAGCAGTCCGGTCCACTGCCGGAAACCATTCCGCTGCAGCCTGCCAATGTGTATGGGCAGGGCAAGCTGGAAATGGAGCAGCAGGTGCAGGCGCTCTGCCCGAGCGCCGTGTTGCTGCGCGCCACATGGATGTACGACCTGCCGGGCTACCGGCTGCCCATCCGGGGCAACCTGCTGCTGAACCTTTTGCGTGCGGCACAGCGGGGAGAATCTCTCCGCTTTTCTGTCCAGGATTTCCGGGGCATCACCTATGTCCGTCAGGCGGTGGCGCTGCTGGAGCCTGCCCTGACCCTGCCCGGCGGGGTCTATAACTTCGGCAGTGAGAACGCTGAAAATATGGTGTTGACCGCCCGGCAGTTTGCTAAGACACTGGGGATCACGGTCGATCTTCAGGAAGCCGACTGGGCACGGAATCTTGCAATGGATTGCAGCAAGCTGCGGGCGCAGGGCATCGTATTTGACACCACACAGACCGGTCTTACGCGTTGTCTGCGGGATTATGGATTGCGCTGACCTCAGAGAATCAAATTTTTCCGTATCGCACAAAAAACAGAGAAAAGCACGAAAAAAGCAGGGGATTCTGTATGCTGCCAGCCCGACAGGGTGGGACAAATCATACGGAAACCCTGCTTTTTTGCTTATCTGCCGGAGAAAAGTTCGCTTATAGGATGCAGCATTTCTTCATGTAAAAAAGTCATACTTATTTTACATCTTATCTGCATTTTGCTATAATGTTTTCGCTTTTTTGCAAAGCATCCGAACCGCATAAACCTTTAAAACCTTGAGGAGAGTGGAATTTTTGAAGGAAGTCAAGCTTGAAGAAGCGGCTTATCAGTTTGAAGCCAAAATGTCCCTGCGGCAGGCCATTCCGCTGGGCTTGCAGCACGTCTGCGCCATGTTCGTGGGCAACCTGACCCCGCTGCTGATCATCACCAGCGCCTGCGGCATTGCAGGCGGCGAGTTTGCAGACCTGCAGGTCACCCTGCTGCAGAGCGCCATGTTCGTGGCAGGTATCGTCACGCTGGTGCAGCTGTTCACCATCGGACCCGTGGGCGGCGCAGTACCTATTATCATGGGTACCAGTTCCGGCTTTATTGGCGTGTTCAACAGCGTTGTGGGCACGATGGGCGGCGGTGTGCTGGCCTATGGCGCGATTATGGGCGCATCCATCATCGGCGGTATTTTTGAAAGCGTGCTGGGCTTTTTCCTGAAGCCGCTGCGCAAGTTCTTCCCGCCGGTGGTCACCGGCACGGTGGTGCTTTCCATCGGTCTTTCGCTGATTTCGGTAGGTATCAACTCCTTCGGCGGTGGCAACAAGGCCAAGGACTTCGGCTCTGTGGAGAACCTGCTGCTGGCACTGTTCGTGCTGGTGGTCATCTTGTTCTTCAAGCACTGGACCACCGGTTTCCTCAGCTCCTCCGCCATCCTTATCGGCATTCTGGCCGGTTATGTGGTTGCTTTCATCATGGGGCTGGTACTGCCCACCACTGGCGTGACTGCTGATGGCGTAGAGTTCACCAAGGCATGGGTGCTCAACTGGAGTAAGGTGGCGCAGGCTTCCTGGTTCGCAGTGCCCAAGCTGATGCCGGTCAAGGTGGTATTTGACGCCCGTGCGATCCTGCCGGTGCTGATCATGTTCATCGTCACCGCAGTGGAGACGGTGGGCGATATCTCTGGCGTGATGGAGGGCGGCATGAACCGTGAGCCCTCTGATAAGGAGCTGTCCGGCGGCGTCATCTGTGATGGTCTCGGCTCTACCTTTGCCGCACTGTTCGGCGTGCTGCCCAACACCTCTTTCAGCCAGAACGTGGGTCTGGTGGCCATGACCAAGGTGGTCAACCGCATGGCACTGGCTTCCGGCGCTGTGTTCCTGATCCTCTGCGGCCTGATTCCCAAGCTGGGCGCGCTGATCTCCATCATGCCGCAGGCCGTTCTGGGCGGTGCTGCCGTTATGATGTTCTCTTCCATCGTGGTCAGCGGCATCCAGCTGATTACCAAGGAAAAGATGACCCCGCGCCACCTGACCATCGTGTCCGTGGCACTGGGCGTGGGCTACGGCATGGGTGCCAACAGCGGCATTCTGGCACAGGCACCGCAGGCTCTCCAGCTGATCTGTGGCGAGTCCGGTATCGTTCCGGCCGCCTTTGTGGCGATTCTGCTGAACGTGCTGCTGCCCAAGAACGATATGGCAGAGTAAGCTTTAGCCTTTTTGCCGGGCAAGGACTTCCAGCTGCTGCAACACCTCCGGGGTGTCTGCATCCAGCAGCTCCATAGGGGCTGCAATACAGACCGTGCGTACCTGCGCAGGGTACTTTTTGAGCAGTACGTTGCCGCCTTTGTTTTCCGGCAGGGTGAGCAGTTCCGAAAAAAAACTGCTTTCAAACAGAACGGGACTTCCAACAAGAGGTGTCGGGTCGTTATCGGCCACGGCACCCAGACGGAAGATCTCCCGTTCTGTTTCTTTTTGCCATTCTGCCGGGGATGTCTGTTCGTGGCAAAAGCGCTTTGTCATGGCTTCTACCGTCTCCCGGCGCAGCAGGGGCTGATCCCCGGGCAGAAACATACAGCCGCTAAGCTCCGGCAGCTGCTCCAGCAGCGCCGAAAGCCCCAGCCGAACGGTATCATTGCGGCCGGGCAAGCTGTGCAGCAGCACCGGGACGCCCTGCGTCCTGCACAGTGCCTGTACATCTTCCGAGCGGGTCACCACGATGCGGGCAGCGATACCGGGTGTGGCAGTGGCGGCAAAAGCCCGGCAGAGCATAGGCTGGCCGCAAAAATCTGCCAGCAGTTTATTTGCGCCAAACCGGCGGCTCAGCCCGGAAGCCATGATCACACAGCCGACCGTAAGCGACTTCTTCATACAAAAACACTCCTTCAGCAGCATTTTATAATAGTATTATACCGAAAGCTGTGCTAAAATAAAAGAAGAGATATCGCAGCGATAGAAAAGAGAGGTACTGCACATGATGACGATCCGAGAATATAAGCGGGCAGAAAGTCTGGAGGAAGCGTGGCAGCTGAACCAGAAAAAACCAAACCGCATTTTGGGCGGCATGATCTGGCTGAAGATGGAAACCATCAATGTCGGCACCGCCATCGACCTTTCCGGTCTGGGACTGGATACCATTGAGGAGACCGAGGACAGCTTTTCCATCGGCGCTATGGTCACCCTGCGCCAGCTGGAAAAGCATCCGGGGCTTGCCGCCTATACTCATGGTGCTATGCGGGAGACTGTGCGCCATATCGTGGGCGTACAGCTGCGCAATCTGGCGACCGTGGGCGGCAGCATTTACAGCCGGTTCGGTTTTTCGGATGTGCTGACCATGTTCCTAGCCATGGACTGTGATGTAGAGCTGTACAAAGGCGGTATCCTGCCGCTGCATGAATATGCCCAGCGCCCCTATGACCGGGATGTTCTGGTGCGGCTGATCGTAAAAAAGACACCGATGCAGCTCTATTACCAGTCGGTGCGCAACAGTCAGACCGATATTCCGGTGCTGACCTGCGCCGCTGCCCGGTTGGAGACCGGAGATTACCGCATCGCCATTGGTGCGCGTCCGCTGCGCGCTGTGCGGTTCGAGCTCCCGGCAGAGCCTGCCCTTGCGGCAGAACAGCTTGCCGCACAGTTTGCGGAAAGCATAAAGGCGCAGATCGTTACCGGCTCCAATATGCGCGGCAGCGCCGAGTACCGCAGGCATCTGGCAGGCGTGCTGACAAAGCGCGCGGTGCTGGAACTGGAACAGCGTAAAATGCAGGAGGAAAAGTAAATGCAGATCACACTTACATTGAACGGTGTCCGGGTATCCGAGGAGATCGCCCCGGATATGCTTTTGATCGATTTTGTCCGCGCACACGGCTGCAAGAGCGTCAAGCGCGGCTGCGAGACCTCCAACTGCGGTCTGTGCACCGTGTTTATGGACGATAAGCCTGTGCTGTCCTGCTCCGTGCTGGCAGCCCGTGCCGATGGGCATAAAATCACCACGCTGGAGGGCTTGCAGGAAGAGGCTGCTGAGTTTGGTGCCTTTATCGCAGATCAGGGCGCAGAGCAGTGCGGCTTCTGCAACCCGGGCTTTATCATGAACGCGCTGGCTCTGTTCCGGGAGCAGCCGTACCCCACTGAAGAGCAGGTGAAGGAATACCTTGCCGGAAACCTGTGCCGCTGCTCCGGCTACGAAGGCCAGCTGCGCGGCATCATGAACTTTCTGGCATGGAAAAAGCAGAAGGAGGGCGCACAGTGAAAACCGTCAACAAACCGTTCCGCAAAAAAGACGCGATGCAGCTGGTCACCGGCCAGCCTGTTTATATGGATGATATCATCCCGCAGGACTGTCTGATCGTCAAGCTGCTGCGCTCGCCCCATGCAAACGCCATCGTCCGCAGCATCAACACCGCTGTTGCCAAAAAGGTGCCCGGCATCGAAGCCATCTTCACTTGGGAGGATGTGCCGCAGGATGCCCGCCGCTACACACAGGCCGGCCAGACCTACCCGGAGGCCAGCCCCTACGACCGTCTGCTTATTGACCGCCACGTCCGCTTTGTGGGAGATGTGGTGGCTATCGTAGCCGGTAAAGATGAAAAGTGCGTAGATAAGGCGCTCAAGCTTATCAAAGTAGACTACGAGGTGCTGGAAGCTGTTCTGGATTTCCACACCGCAAAGGACAACCCCATCCTTGTGCACCCGGAGGACAACTGGGAAAGCCTTGCCCCCGTGGGTGCCGACAACAAGCGCAACCTCTGCGCCCACGATGCGTGCGGCAGCGGCGATATTGACGCTGTGTTGGCCGGATGTGATGTGGTCATCGACCATGTGTACCACACCAAGGCCTGCCAGCAGGCCATGATGGAGACCTTCCGCACCTATTGCTCCATTGATACTTACGGGCGGCTGAATGTGCTCAGCTCTACCCAGATCGTTTTCCATGCCCGCCGCAACATCGCCAATGCACTGCATATCCCCAAATCCATGGTGCGTGTCTCCAAGCCCCGCATCGGCGGCGGTTTTGGCGCAAAGCAGACCGCTGTCAGCGAGGTGTACCCGGCCTTTGTGACGTGGATGACCAAAAAGCCTTCCAAGCTCATCTTCAGCCGGGTGGAAAGCCAGACGGCCTCTTCGCCGCGCCACGAGATGGAGATGCACGTCCGTCTGGGAGCTACCAGAGACGGCATCGTGAAGGGCATCGACCTGTACACTCTGTCCAACACCGGCGCTTACGGCGAGCATGGCCCCACTACTGTGGGTCTGTCTGGTCACAAATCCATCCCGCTGTACGGCAAGGCCGAGGCCTTCCGCTTTGTCAGCGATGTGGTATATACCAACCATATGTCTGCTGGTGCATACCGCGGCTATGGTGCTACGCAGGGTCTGTTTGCGGTGGAATCTGCGGTCAACGAGCTGGCACACAAGCTGAACATGGACCCCATTGCACTGCGCCTGAAGAACACCGTGCAGGAGGGCGATGTGATGCCCGCCTATTACGGCGCGGTAAATACCAGCTGCGCATTGGACCGGTGCGTGCTCAAGGTGCGCGAGATGATCGACTGGGAGCACAAATATCCTGCCCGGGATATGGGCAACGGTAAGATCCGTGCCGTGGGCATGGGTATGGCCATGCAGGGCTCCGGTATTTCCGGCATGGACGTGGGCAGCGCTACCCTCAAACTGAACGATGACGGGTTCTATACCCTGATGATCGGCGCTGCCGATATGGGCACCGGCTGCGACACCACGCTGGCACAGATCGCCGCCGAGGTGCTGGATTGCCCGCTGGATAACATTACCGTCTTTGGCGCGGATACGGATTCTTCGCCCTACGATTCCGGCTCCTATGCTTCCAGCACCACCTATGTCACCGGCAAGGCCACCGAAAAGTGTGCACTGAAGCTGCGGGAACAGATCTGCAAGCTGGGCGCAGAGCTGCTGGAATGCCCGGCGGATGCCGTGGAGTTTGACGGCAAGGTCGTGTTTGAAAGCGCCGACCCCACCCGCCAAAAGACTCTGTCCGAGATCGCCTTTGCTTCCCAGTTCGGCCATAAGATCCCGCTGGAATTTACCGAGACCCACACCTCGCCCTTGTCGCCGCCGCCGTATATGGTGGGTGCTGCCGAGATAGAGGTGGATACCGAGACCGGCGAGGTGAAGGTGCTGGAATTTGACGCCTGCGTGGACTGCGGCACCCCCATCAACCCCAACCTGACCCGTGTGCAGGCAGAGGGCGGTATTTTGCAGGGCATCGGTATGACCCTGACCGAGAACATCACCTACGACAGAAACGGATACCCGGAAGAGAACTCTCTGTTCCAGTATAAGATCCCTGCCCGCAACGATATCGGCCACATCCATGTGGAATTTGAGAACAGCTACGAGCCCAACGGCCCCTTTGGCGCAAAGTCCATCGGTGAGGTGGTCATCAATACGCCGCTGCCCGCCATCTCGGACGCCATCTACAACGCCATCGGCACCCGCTTCTACGAGCTGCCCATTACCCCGGAGCAGATCGCAATGGCAGTTGCAGCCAAGCAGTAATAGCAGATGCTGAACGAAAAAGAGCTTCCGTTTCTGGCAGAGAAAGGGCATATCGTTTCTCTGGTAGGCGGCGGGGGAAAAACGACCCTGCTGTATGCCATGGCAGACCACTGTGCCCGCAAGGGATGGCAGGTGCTTGTGACCACGACTACCCACATCCGGCAACCGGCAGCCTGCTATGCACCGGATGACACAGCGCTTACCGCCTTATGGCAAGCGGGTCACTATGCAGTGATCGGAATCCCGGCTGAAAACGGAAAGCTGACTTTGCCGCAGCCGCAGCTTTTGCGCCGGATGGCACAGACAGATGCGGTATTCATTGAGGCGGACGGGGCAAAGCACTACCCCTGCAAGGTCCCGGCGGCGCACGAGCCGGTGCTGCTGCCCCAAAGCGATATCGTTTTGGCGCTGGCAGGGCTTTCGGCGCTGGATAGGCCCTTGCGGGAGGTCTGCTTCCGCTACGATACCATCCGTCCGCAGTTTTTAGCGGCTGCGCCGGATGCACCTCTTACGCCCCCTGTGCTGGCACAGCTGCTTGCAAGCACGCAGGGTGGTCGCAAGGCGGTGGGCGACCGACAGTTTTACGCTGTACTCAATCAGGCCGACACGCCGGAATTGCAGCAGCAGGGCATACAGATACAACAGCTTTTGCGTCAGCATGGTATAAAGTGCGTGCTGACGCATTTTGAAGAGGAAGAACGTGCATGAGCAAGGAAGATAAGATCGTGTTCTGTACCGGCGGCGGCTGCACCGCAAAGCTGGGTGCCGGGGTGCTGAGCCGTATTCTGGAAAAGCTGCCCCGGGGCGAAAAAGACCCGGATCTTCTGGTCGGCTATGACAGCCGGGATGATGCCGCAGTCTACCGCATTACGGACAACATTGCACTGGTGCAGACTGTGGACTTTTTTCCGCCGATGGTGGACGACCCCTATACCTTTGGGCAGATCGCAGCCACAAACGCCCTGAGCGATGTCTACGCCATGGGCGGCGAGGTAAAAACTGCCTTAAATCTGGTCTGTTTTCCGGAGGATATGGACTTGAATGTGCTGGGCGAGATTTTGCGCGGCGGTGCTGAAAAGGTGGCAGAAGCCGGCGGCAGCCTTGCAGGCGGGCATTCCATTGCAGACAGCGGGGTGAAATACGGTCTTTCTGTAACCGGCCTTGTAGACCCGCAACGGATGTATACGAACGACACCGGTATGCCGGGCGACAAGCTGGTATTGACCAAGGCTTTGGGTGTGGGGCTGCTGTGCACGGCAGACCGTGTGGGCGAAGCCGCCCCGGAGGAGATGGAAGCCGCCATCCGCTCCATGACCACTCTGAACAAAACAGCGGCAGAGATCAGCCGCAAATACCGCGTCCATGCCGCTACGGACGTGACCGGCTTCAGCTTTCTCGGCCATCTGCATGAGATGATGGGCGGCAAGCTTTCCTGCATCATCCATGCGGATGCAGTGCCGGTGCTTCCGGGCGCCCAAAAAGCAGCCGATGCGTTTTTGTACACCGCCGCCGGGCAGCGCAACCGCAACCACACCGGGCCGTTCGTCCGGTTTAAAAACGTAAGCTTCGCCATGGAGGAAGTCCTGTTCGACCCGCAGACCTCCGGCGGGCTGCTATTTGCAGTAGACCCGGCAGATGCAGCAACACTGGAACAGGAACTGCGCGCCGCAGGTCTGCCCGCGAGCATCGTGGGAGAGATCCTGCCCAAGCAGGAAATTGAGATCACCGTAACAGACAAATGAGAGGAGTAATCAGCATGGCTGAATTTATCAAAGTGGATGCACTGGGCGATGCCTGCCCGCTGCCTGTCGTCAAAGCGAAAAAGGCCATTTCCGAGCTGCAGGGCGCGGGACAGGTGGAGGTACTGGTGGACAACGAGATCGCTGTGCAAAACCTGACCAAGATGGCACAGCAAAAGGGTTATCAGTACAGCGCTGAAAAGCTGGAAGAGCGCAAATACCGTGTGCTGTTCACGCTGGGCGAAGTAGTAAGCGCCCCAGCAGAAGATGCTCCTGTCTGCACCTCTGATGCCCGCACTGATACGGTGGTGGCTATTTCCGCTGCCGTTATGGGCGATGGCAGCGAGGAACTGGGCAAGACCCTGCTCAAGGCCTTTGTATTTGCGCTGACCCAGCAGGATAAGCTGCCTAAGACCATTCTGTTCTATAACGGCGGCGCAGCGCTAACCTGTGAAGGCTCTGCCATGCTGGAAGATCTCAAGGCGCTGGAAGCACAGGGCGTAGAGATCCTGACCTGCGGTACCTGTCTGAACTTTTACGGCCTTACCGAGAAGCTGGCTGTGGGCAGCGTGACCAATATGTACACCATTGCCGAAAAGCTGACGCAGGCCGGAAACGTGGTAAAACCGTGATCTATCTGGATAACGCGGCCACCACTCTGCATAAACCGCCGCAGGTGGAACAGGCTATTCTGGAGGCACTGCACACGGCAGGCAACCCCGGGCGCGGCGCACACGAGCCCACCCTTCACGCCGCACGGATCGTGCTGGACACCCGTCTGGCGCTGGCAGAACTTTTCCATGTGCCGGACCCTTCCTGCATCTTTTTTGCCGCCAATGCGACCATGGCGCTGAACACAGTACTGAACGGCGTGCTGCATCCAGGCGACCATGTCATCACAACGGTATGCGAGCATAATTCTGTTCTGCGTCCGCTGTACCGGCTGCGGGCACAGGGGGTAGAGGTCTCTTTTACCGGGGTGGATGCAGCTGCACAGCTTTGTTACGACCAGTGGGAAACGCTGCTGCACCCCACGACCCGTGCACTGGTGGTGACAGGGGCTTCCAACGTGACCGGCAATGGCACCGACCTTGCCCGCGCAGCGGACTTTGCCCACCGGCACGGTCTGCTGTTCATCGTAGATGCTGCTCAGACTGCCGGTGCACAGCCCATTGATGTGCAGCAGCTGGGCATTGATGCCCTCTGCTTTACCGGCCACAAGGCACTTCTGGGGCCGCAGGGCACCGGCGGAGCTTATGTGCGCCCCAGCCTGCGCGTTGCGCCGCTCCTTGTGGGCGGCAGCGGCGTGCACAGCTTTGACGAAATGCACCCCTTGCAGATGCCCACCGCACTGGAGGCTGGCACGCTGAACGTGCACGGCCTTGCGGGGCTTTGCGCCGGGGTGCGCTGGCTGTTGGAGCAGGGCGTAGAAAACCTTGCTGCCCGGGAAGCCGCCCTTGCCCGCCTGTTTTATGAGCAGGTGCGTACTGCGCCGGGCGTAACAGTGTATGGTGATATGGCTATGCAGCCTCGTGCGCCCATTGTGGCGCTGAACATCGCACAGGAGGATTCTGCCCGGGTGGCAGATATCTTGTGGGAGGACTACGGCATCTGCGTGCGTGCCGGAGCGCACTGTGCTCCGCTGATGCACAAGGCCCTTGGCACTGTGGAGCAGGGCGTGGTACGGTTCAGCTTTTCCCATTTCAATACGGAGCAGGAGGTACAGCAGGCAGCGCAGGCAGTCTGTGCACTTGCGCGGGAGATTTTATGCGAGTAAAACGAAGCTATATCGTGCTTTCCTTCCGCACCACCTTAGAGGCTATGGAGTGGGAAAAGCAATGCAATGCCCGGCAGGTGCCCGGGCGGCTGATCCCGCTGCCGCGTGAGATCTCGGCAGGGTGCGGGCTTGCATGGCGTATGCTGCCGGAGGACTGGCAAAGCTGGCAGGCAGAACTGGATCAGACACAGTTTGATAAGGTAACACCTGTGGAGCAATAATTAAGGGAGAGAAACACCAATGAACAGACAAACGCTTGCAGACGTTCTGCAAAGTACAAACCAGACCGGCAGCTATACGCTGGCTACCGTGCTGGAAGGCGCAGAGGCAGGCAGTCAGCTGCTGCTGCGGGACGGAGACGCCCTGTGGCAGACCCAGAGTGCCGAACTTTTGCAGCGTCAGCTTGCCGTCCTGCAGGCCTGTACCGCTACGGGCTTTCTTACACTGGAAGGTCAGCGGGTATTTGCTGAGCGCTTTGGTGCGGTGCCGCAGCTGGTGGTCTGCGGCGGCGGTCATGTTGCTGCTGCCCTTGTAAAGCAGGCAAAGCTTCTCGGCATACCAGTGCTTGCCATAGATGATCGGGAGGAATTTGCTCAGCAGCTGCGCGCCGCCGGAGCGGATACCGTGCTCTGCGCTCCCTTTGCGCAGGCGCTTCAGGGTGTGCCCGGCGGGGCGGAGACCTATTTTGCGGTGCTGACCCGCTCCCACGTCTTTGATCTGGACTGCCTTACCCGGATTCTGCAAAAGCCTGCGGCCTATGTGGGCATGATGGGCAGCCGAGGCCGTGCCGCATTGGTGCGCCATCAGCTGTTGGAGAACGGTCTGGACAGCCAGCGGATCGATGCACTCTGCGCACCCATCGGCCTTGCCATTGGCGCACAGACGGCTGCGGAGATCGCGCTTTCCATTCTGGCGCAGATCGTGCAGGTCAAAAATGCCCGCCCCCAGACCGAGGGCTATCCCGTCGCATTGCTGGATGCGATGGTGCAGGCAGAAAAAGCCCATACCCCGGCGGTACTGGCTACTATTATTGCGCGGCACGGCTCCACCCCGCGGGATGTGGGCGCAAAAATGCTCGTTCTGCCCGATGGCAGTATAGTGGGCAGTGTGGGCGGCGGCATTATGGAGCATTACACGGTACAGGCGGCTCAGAAGCTGTTAGCACAGGCTGTGCCCGCCTTGCAATGCTTACAGCTTTCGGCTGACGGCAAAAACGAGGACACAGCCATTGCTGCCTGTGGCGGCTCCATGGAGGTGCTATTGCAGACACTTTTCTCCGGGGAGGAAATAAAATGAAAAAGGACGCCCTAATTATCGTGCGCGGCGGCGGCGACCTTGCCACCGGTACCATCCACCGGTTGTGTAGCGCCGGGCTGCGAGTGCTGGTATTGGAAACGACACAGCCCGCAGCCATCCGCCGTCAGGTAGCTCTGTGTGAAGCAGTGTATGAAGGCGAAGCCACTGTTGAGGGTCTGCGCGCTGTCCGCATTGAAGCATTGGAACAGGCACAGTCCGTCTGGGCGCAGGGCGCTGTTCCGGTGCTCGTTGACCCAGAGGGGGCCTGTATTGCCCGGGCAAAGCCGGAGGTCGTAGTGGATGCCATTCTGGCCAAGCGCAACCTTGGCACCAGCCGGGATATGGCACCGTTG
The DNA here is from genome assembly GCF_023347355.1 of Faecalibacterium sp. IP-1-18. Lineage (NCBI taxonomy): Bacteria > Bacillati > Bacillota > Clostridia > Eubacteriales > Oscillospiraceae > Faecalibacterium > Faecalibacterium sp. IP-1-18. Next base: position 1,592,932 of record NZ_CP094472.1, on the reverse strand, counting down.
ACTATTGCCCTTGGCCCCGGCTTTGTAGCCGGGCAGGACGTAGATGCCGTGGTAGAAACCAAGCGCGGCCACCGGCTTGGCCGGATCATCCGGGAGGGGAGCGCTATCCCCAATACCGGCATTCCCGGCGTCATTGGCGGGTACGGTGCAGAGCGGGTGATCCATGCACAGGCCGCCGGTGTTTTTATGAATGTGCGTAAAATCGGCGATTTAGTAGAGAAGGGTGAGACTATTGCCACCATCCGCACCCCGGAGGGGGCAGAAATCCCGGTCACAGCACAGATTCCCGGCATTCTGCGCGGATTGCTGCGCAGCGGCTATCCGGTTACGCCGGGCTTTAAGATTGCGGATATCGACCCCCGGCGGGAGGAGCTTTCCAACTGTTTCCTGATCTCAGATAAATCTCGCTGTATTGCCGGCAGTGTACTGGAACTTGTCTGTGCGCAGGTGTGGCAGTAAAACCTATATAAAAATAACCCCTGCCGTTTTGCGGAAAGGTCTGCAAATACGGCAGGGGTTTTAAGGTTCTATGTTAGTTGCGGTAGCAGCGATCCTGTCCTACAAGCCAGTTTTCGCACAGACGCTGGGCTTCCTCTAAGCTGCGGCTCTCGCAGTCAAAGAAGGCACCGCGCATAGAGCAGTAGGAGTAGTGCACCTTAGGAACACCATTGCCATCCTTGAAGCGCTCGTATCGTTCTTCACCGGGCATCAAAAAAAGCTGTTCCATGGTTCCTTCTCCTTTGTGTTCAAGCAGTCCAAACGGCCGCCGGGCGGCGGCACACAACGCTTGCTATTGTATCACGATGGAGAACGGTTTGCTATGGTCTTTTTATCCAAAGATACGCCTCTTTTTTCTCTGCAGTTGTGGCGAAGAAGGGATTGACAAATCATTCGTGCAAACTGCGTTGCTTTTCCAGCGCTGCTTTCATGCCGTGGATACGCCCCAGTGCATAGGAGAGCATTGCTGCGCACAACAGGTTCAGCCAGCCGTAGCGAGCCTGATTCAAAGAGTTCGTTATGCCAAGGATCAGGTTTGCCAGACAGATCAGGGAAAGCATCCGGTCGATGCGGCTCAGATGCGTCAGACGGGAGTCAATATCCGAGAGCAGCTCAAAGCTGCCAAGCTCCGCTTTCCGACGGAAGTACACCCAGTTGACACAGCCGCCGATATATTCTGCACCCAGTTCCTTTACAAAGGCGCGGTAATCGCTGCTGGGGTTCATCTCCAAGCGGATGATATATTCGCCCGGTTCGCAGCGCACAAAGGTGTAAAAGGAAAAACCGGTATTGTCCAGTACCCAGCCCTCCTGCGCCATCTCGTTCAGCCAGCGCTCTTCTTTTTCAAAATCCCACACAAAGAAAAGCTTGAAAACGGTTTTCTTTTCCCTCATAAGGTTTCCTCCTTCAGGATGCTCTCACCATTTGCCACAAGCTGCTGCAAACGGGCAAGCTCGTGCTTTAAGACCTGTACGCCCTCTGCGGTAAGCTGATATTCCTTTTTGCGGCTGCCGCTCTCAGCGGGCAGGGGACGGATCCAGCCTTTTTCACACAGGGAGGTCAATGCTCCGTACAGTGTCCCGGCGGCAAGATGGACTCTGCCACCGGAAAGCTGCTCCGTCTGCTGCATGATGCCATAGCCGTGCTGCGGATGGTAAAGAGACAACAGGATATAATAGGTCGATTCGGTCAATGCAAGGTTTTCCATACTGAAATACTCCATGGATTCTATCGGACGTCTTTATATCGTCAGCCGATATATTGCGTTTAAAGTATATCGTCTCCCGATATACTTTGTCAAGCGTTTTCAGAAAAAGGCCATCAAAAAGCTTTAAAACGCAGTTCGTATGGAAAAACCGATGGAATGCAGGAAAATATTTTGTGCACTTTTCATAGTTTTCTTCTGAAGATTTTGGTGGTACAATATAGTTATCAAATTCTGCAATTCGGGAGGAGCTCCATGGCGGAAAAGTGTATTGAACTGGATAGTGTAGAGATCGCAGCGGCTGTTTTTGGCAACTGTGACCGGAATATTCGCTTGTTGGAAAAAGAGTTTTCTGTTACCGCTGTCTGCCGCGGCACACAGCTTCGCATTTCCGGCGAGCCTGCCAATGTGGCGGCAGCGAACCGCGCCGTGGAGGGAATGCTTCTTCTGATCGAGAACCGCACCCCGCTGGAAGATCAGACTGTGCACTACTGCATCAGTCTGGCGCATGATGGCGCAGAGAAGCGGGTAAAGGAGCTGACCGAGGACTTTGTTACCGTCACGGTCAAGGGACGCCCAATCCGCCCCAAAACGCTGGGACAGAAGGAATACCTGAGCGCCATCCGCTCCAATGCCATTACCTTCGGTGTCGGCCCGGCGGGTACCGGCAAGACCTATCTGGCCGTTGCCATGGCGGTGAAAGCCTTCAAGGCCAAGGAGGTATCCCGCATCATCTTGACCCGCCCGGCGGTGGAGGCAGGGGAGAAGCTGGGCTTTCTGCCCGGTGACCTGCAGCAGAAGGTAGACCCCTATCTGCGGCCGCTGTACGACGGCCTGTTTGATATGCTGGGCGCAGAGACCTACGAGCGTCTGGTGGAAAAGCAGATCATTGAGGTCGCCCCGCTGGCTTATATGCGCGGGCGCACACTGGATGATTCCTTTATCATTCTGGACGAGGCGCAGAACACTACCCCGGAGCAGATGAAAATGTTCCTTACCCGTATGGGCGTAGGCTCTAAGGTGGTCGTTACCGGCGATGTGACCCAGATCGATCTACCGGGCAGCACCCGCAGCGGTCTGGTGGACGCGCTGAAGGTGCTGAAGGATGTGAACGGCATTGCACAATGCTACTTTACCGATAAAGACGTTGTGCGTCACCGGTTGGTGCAGGAGATCGTAAAGGCTTACGAGCGTGCCGCACATCCGGCTGCCGATGCGGAAAATAAAGAAAACAATAAGAATTTTAAATAAATCCCTGAAAGGAGTGGACCGATATGTCCAATAAAGTTTTGATCACCAACTCCCAGAAAGCTGTTAAGGTGCCCTCCGGGCTCCGCATTCTGATCCGCCGTGCCTGCAATGCCGTGCTGGAATATGAGCATTTCGACCGTCCCGCCGAGATCAGCGTTACCTTTGTGGACAACGCTGCCATTGCCGAGCTGAACAACCAATACCGCAATAAGCCCATGCCCACCGATGTGCTGAGCTTTCCTCTGGGCGAGAACGGCAAGTACGATATCGACGAGAATAACGGCTGCATGATGCTGGGCGATATCGTCATCAGCATGGAGCGCGCCATGGAGCAGGCCAATCTGTATGGGCATCCGCTGCAGCGGGAGGTAGCCTTTTTGACCGTTCACTCCATGCTGCATCTGCTGGGCTACGACCACGAAAACGGCGGTCTGGAGGCCATGCGTATGCGCGAAAAAGAAGAGGCTGTGCTGCTGCAGCTGGGTCTGCCCCGCACGGTCAGCTATACGGAATGATATCCCAGAACATAAAAACAAGACAGGAGTTCGCTTTGAGTACTACAACACCCGTTCAGGAGCATTACGACACCTCCTCTGTATTCGTTGCTGTCATCGGACGGCCGAACGTGGGCAAATCCAGCCTGACGAACCTCTTGGTCGGCGAGAAAGTGGCTATCGTCACCTCTAAGCCCCAGACTACCCGCACCCGCATTACCGGCGTGATCACCCGGGGGCCGCTGCAATATGTGCTGCTGGACACCCCCGGTGTGCACAAAGCCCACAACAAGCTGGGCAAGCGCATGGATAAGACCGCCAGCGATTCCATTGCGGATGTGGATGTTTCCATGATGCTGTTCGAGCCTTACGGCGCGCTGAACGAATCTGAGATGGCACTTGTGGAGGCGCTGCACCGCAGCGGCCCGGCCATTGCAGTCATTAATAAGACCGACCTTGTTAAAGAACCTGCCGATTTGGAAACCCGCAAGGCAGAGCTGAAGGCGCTGGGCGTGTTCGATGAGATTTACACCATCAGTGTGCGCAATAAGGAAGGCAGTGAGGAACTGTTCGATGCCTTGAGCCGCTATGCCGTGGAAGGCCCCCATTACTTTGATGATGACGCCTATACCGATATGCCGGAAAAAGAATTGGTGGCTGAGGTCATCCGCGAAAAGGCACTGCTCTTTATGCGGGACGAGATTCCGCACGGCATTGCGGTAGTGGTGGAGCGCTTCAAGGAGCGCCCGGGCACAGACCTGATCGACATTGATGTGAACATCTACTGCGAGCGGGAGAGCCACAAGGGCATGGTCATCGGCAAGGGTGGTGCCATGCTCAAAAAAATCGCCAGCGCTGCCCGTGCTGACTGCGAGGAGTTTTTGGGCTGCCGGGTCAATCTGCAGTGCTGGGTCAAGGTAAAATCCGACTGGCGGGATAACGAATTTTTGCTGAATAACTTCGGCTTTAAGCAGAATTCCTCCAACCGCTGAGTGATGCCAAAGCAGGACAGTTTTCCCTTGTATGCTGTGCTAGAATCAGGCTGACACTATAACAAAAGCAGCCTGTGCACAGAAAAGGGAAGGAGTGCTGAAGATGGATGCTGCTGCAAGCTGGCAGGCCTTTGCCTGCACGGGGAACATTCTCCGTTATCTCGACTACAAACAACTGGTGCAGCTGCCCGCCGAGCATCCGGCAGGAGAAACGGACGATGGAACCATTTGTGACCATGGGTCTGGTACTGAAGGAGACCCGTTATAGAGAAGCAGACCGCATTTTGACGATCCTTACCCCGAAACTGGGCGTGATCACAGCAATGGCTGCAAACAGCCTGCGGCTGAAAAGCAAGCTGTTCAGTGCCTGCGGGCTGTTCTGCTATTCGGAGTTTACACTGGTGCCCGGACGCAATATGTATACCGTGCGGGAAGCCGATGTGCAGAACATCTTCCATGGCATTTCCTCCTCCATTGAAGGGGTAAGCCTTGCCATGTATCTTACCGAATTGGCCGCTGCGCTTTCGCCTACCGGAGAGGAAGCAGCCCGGGAGCTGCGTCTGGTGCTGAACAGTCTGTATATGATCAACGAGCACCGCACCGACCTGCGGGTGATCAAGGCAGTATTTGAGCTGCGCACCATGAGTGAGTGCGGCTTTATGCCGCAGATTGTCTGCTGCCGGGACTGTGGCACCTACGATGAAGGAGATGCCTTTTATCTGGACGCACAGGAAGGGCATCTGCTCTGTGCGTCCTGTGCGGCAAAGGCAGGCAAGAACTGCAATCTGGACAAGGCTGCGCTGTTTGCACTGCGCCACATCTGCTTGGTAGAGGACAAAAAAATATTTGCATTCAAGATCTCTGTGGGCAGTCTGGAAAAGCTTTCCGCAGTGGCTGAAAACTATGCTCTGACGCATCTGGATAAGCCGCTGAAAAGCTATGCCTTTTTGAAAAGCGTGCTGCCCTGACCAAAAAGGAACAGTATGGAAACAAGCTACTTAAAAACATTAGAACTGGATAAGATCATTGCGCGTGCAGCGGAGGGCTGCGTATGCAAGGAAGCCCGTGCTATGCTGCTGGCCATTGAGCCGCAGTGCGACCCGGACGAGGTGCGCTACGCACTGGAGCAGACGGACGCCATCAACACCCTGCTGATTAAAAACGGCTCGCCGCGCTTTGGCGGGGTAGAGGGGGTCAGTCAGCTTGCCGCCCGTGCCGTAAAGGGCGGCGTGCTTTCCATGGGCGAACTGCTGATGGTGGCCGGTGCGCTGCGCAATTTTCAGCACCTGACCAGCTGGTACGGCTCCTCTGAGCATGACGCGCTGCCGACCGATGATCTGTTTTACGCGCTGGCACCGGAGCCAGGCCTTGAGCAGCAGATCTCCAGCGCCATTCTGGCACCGGATGCCATGGCGGATACCGCCTCCCGCACGCTGGCAGAGCTGCGCAAAAAGATCCGCGCCACCGAAAACAGCATCCGCGACCGGCTGGAAAGCATGGTGCGCAATATGGACACCTCCAAATACCTGCAGGAGAGTGTGGTTTCCATGCGCAACGGCCGGTATGTTGTGCCGGTCAAGAGCGAATACCGCGGCGAGGTGAGCGGTATCATCCACGATGTATCCTCTACGGGCGCTACGGTGTTCGTGGAACCGCAGGCTGTGGTGGAGGCAAACGCCCGCATTCTGCAGTACCGCGCACAGGAGGCACAGGAGATCGAGCGCATTTTGGTGGCCTTTACCGCACAGGTGGCCGCCATTGAGCCGCAGTTCCAGTACAGCTACAAGGCCATGCTGGAAATCGACATCCTGCTGGCAAAGGCGCGGCTTGCACTGGAGTTGAAGGCCTTCAAGCCCGCTGTGCGGACGGATTCTTCCTTTAATCTGATCCGTGCCCGCCACCCGCTGATCGATCCGCAAAAGTGTGTTCCTGTGGATATTGCACTGGGCGGGGAATACGATTCCCTTATCATCACCGGCCCGAACACCGGCGGTAAGACGGTCACCCTGAAAACCGCCGGTCTGCTGTGCGCCATGGCACAGTGCGGTTTTTTGATTCCTGCTGACGAGCGCAGCGAGATCTGTGTGTTTGATGAATTTCTGGTGGATATCGGCGACGAACAGAGCATTGAGCAGAGCCTTTCCACCTTCTCCGGCCACATGAAAAAAATCACCGGTATTCTGGAACTGGCTATGCCGCACACCCTTGTGCTGCTGGACGAGCTGGGTGCCGGTACCGATCCCGCCGAGGGCGCCGCGCTGGCAGTTGCCATCATTGAGGAGTTGCGCCGCCGTGGTGTGCTGCTGATGGCGACCACCCACTATGCGGAACTGAAGGTTTTTGCACTGGAGACTAAGGGTGTGGTCAACGCCAGTTGCGAGTTTGATCTGGAGACCCTGCGTCCCACCTATAAGCTGAGTGTGGGCGTACCGGGCAAATCCAACGCATTCCTGATCAGCGAAAAGCTGGGCATCCCCAGCCGCGTCATTGAAGCGGCTCAGCAGCATCTGTCTGCCGAGGATAAGCGTCTGGATGCGGTTCTGGGTCAGCTGGACGACTTGAAGCTGCAGCTGAAGGAAAGTCAGAACGAAGTGGAGCAGCTGCGCAACGAAGCTTCCCATCAGCTGGAAGCAGCCCGCAAAAAGCGGGATGAACTGATCCAGCAGGGCGAAAATGAATTGGAAGCTGCCCGTGCCAAGGCGCGCACGCTGGCACAGCAGGTGGAAACGCAGGCCTACGCACTGACCGATGAACTGCGCCAGCTGCAAAAGGACGAGCGCATGAGCGCCCAGCAGAAGGCGCAGCGTGCCCGCGAAATTGCCAAAAAGGAGACCGAAAAGCTGTTTGCCGGTACGGAGGTGGTGCATAACCCCGTCAAGGAGTTTGTACCGCTGAAGGATGTAAAGGTGGGACAGGAGGTCTGCATTGCAGAATTGAACCAGCTGGCCACCGTTCTGGCGCTGCCAGACAAAAACGGCGATGTTCTGGTGCGTGCCGGTATCATCAAGACTAAGGTGCCCCTCAAGGGCCTGAAGCAGCCGGAAAAGCTGGTAAAAGAATCCACTGCGCCTAAGACAAAGGCGCAGCAGCGGTATTCCCGCCTGACCGGCGATACCAACCGTCCCAACGGCAGGGTAGAGCGCGTACAGCGCACCGCCAAAATGGAGTGCAATCTGCTGGGACTTACGGTGGATGAGGCACTGTCGGAGGTGGATTCCTTTATTGACCGCGCCATCCTGAACGGACAGACGGTGGTTTATCTGATCCATGGCAACGGCACCGGCGCACTGCGCACCGCCATCCATAAGCATCTGCGCGGCAACCGCATGGTAAAAAGCTTCCGTCTTGGCCGTTACGGCGAAGGCGAAAGCGGCGTGACGGTTGTAGAACTGAAATAACCCCAAAGGACTGCCTTTTGAAAAATTGGCAGTCTTTTTTTGTTGCAGTGCAGGGAAAAGGCGAGTATACTCGTATTATAAATGTAAAACGAACAGGAAGTAAAACTTTATGCCAACCAGTCAGCGCAGACCAGTAAATAAACATAGCAAACGTAAAACGCACCGCTGCAAAATGAGGAACCGGTTTTTACACGGTTTGCTGTTTGTTTTTGCGGCACTGATGCTCTGTTTCGGCCTGTTTTTATGGAAGGCGGCGCTGGAACTGAACGCACCCGCAGAATCCGCAGTCTCAGTCTCAGCGGAGGACTTTCGCCCTGTGGTGGGCGACCCGCCGTACCGTGTGGCAGTGGACGCCGGACATGGCGGCAACGACCCAGGCGCAAGGGGAGTAGTCGAGGAAAAACAGGTCACAGCAGCAACGGCTGCTGCGCTGCTTCAGTGGTTAGAGCAGGACCCGAATTACATTCCGCTGCAGACCCGGGAAAGCTTTGATGCAACCGCCACGCCTGCCCAGCGTGCAGCCGTAGCCAGCGCTCAAAGCCCGCAGCTGCTGCTGTCCATCCACGGCAACTCCGCAGCCAATGGCTCTACGGCAGCCGGGTTTGAATGCTATCCGGCAGTGCCCGGGCGTACATGGCATCAGGAAAGTTTTTATTTTGCAAAACTGCTGGCCGGTGGAATGCAGAGCATCGGCGCAAGGCTGCGCGGGCGAGGGGGAGTGCGTTACATTTATTATCTGGAAAACGACCAGAAGCAGCTGGTGGAGAATACCTACACGCAGGTTCGGCCTGAGCGCAGCTTTACGCTGCTGGAGGATGTGGATTGTCCGGCAGTGTTGGCAGAGCAGTGTTTTGTGACGAACGATGAGGATGTGGAGCATTTTGGCAGTGAACAGGGCTGCAAGACTGTGGCACGCATTTATTACGAAGCCATCTGTACATACTTCGGCACAGAACCGCTACCGGTGAAATGAACATCGCACCACCAAAGGAAAAGAAACGATACTGCAGGCATAAGTTGAACGCTTGAACATGCTGGTAATACGTCCAGCGGCGCAGAAGCGGGCATGTGTAAACTGAATAGCATCCACAGAAGCTGCCGAAAATCTGACAGAAAGAGAGAAGGGCAGCTTCTCTTTTTAATTGTACATGTTTCGTATAATGCACGTTATGCGAAACTTAGGGAAGTGAAAAATGCCCATTTCCCGGATTTTTGGCGTTCCAGCCTCAGCTGGCTCATTTTCGGGCTTAGTTCAGCCGTTCTGCACATTCTGCAATTTTTATCATATTTTATGGTTTTATTTGTCTCATGCTTACAGATGCTTCCTGTGTTATGTGCTGCTGCATCGGTTCATTTGTAATTCATTTTATTCCAGTAAGCATCCAGTAAGCATCTAGGTGCTTGCTTTATAACATTTGTTTTTGTGTAGACATTACGTTGCGCGTTTCTATGGATGCTCCTGTATGTATTGCTGCTGACTGCTTATAATGTAAATTATAAAGACCCATGACGTTATCCGGTCAAGCCGGATCGCGCCATAGGTCTTTGAATCGTCTCAGACGTTTTGTGCAGGTTTAAGTATCGATCTATGAATCGTTGGTTTCTTCGTTGGACATTGCCGAGATATCTGCCCGGAAGCCATCCTGTGCAGCGCCCTCAAAGGCCGCCATAGGGCCGGACGGCTCAGAAGCGTCCTCTCCCGCTGGGTCATTTTCAACAGATGTCTCCCCTGCTGCATCTGTTGTATCCAAACTTGCTTTTGCAGCATTGATGGGTAGTACCTTGCCCAGCGGGTTTTCCTCAATGGCAGAGCGCACCTGAAATTCTTGTAAGTGCGTATAAATTTGTGTTGTTCCCACACTGCTGTGCCCCAGAAGCTGCTTGAGGGTAAGGATATCCACATTGCCGGTCTGATACATCAGCGTTGCGGCGGTGTGCCGCAGCTTATGGGTGGAAAAGCCCTTCAGCCCCGCAGCCTTCATTGCACCGGAGATCAGCTGTTCTACTCTGCGGTTCGAAATACGTTCCTTGCGCATACGGGTAATAAACACCGCTTTTTCCTTGGGTGAAAGTCCCTCCATGGTGTTGCGCTTGCGCAGATATAGTTGCAGTGCCTCCACGCAGGCATCATTCAGGTAGACCATACGCTCTTTATGGCCTTTGCCGAACAGGCGGATCTGACGCTGCTCTAAATCGATGTCTCCAAGGTCCATGCCTACCAGCTCTGCAAGACGCATACCGCAGTTGAGGAACAGCACCACCATGCAATAATCCCGCTCCGGGAAATCGCTCTGGGTCTGGGTGCTCTCCAAAAGCGAAATGGATTGCTCTGCCGTCAGGTACTTGGGCAAGACCTTATCCTGTTTGGGCGGGCGGATGGCCGCCGTAGGGTCCTCGGATAAGCGGTTGACCTGATTGACCAGATAATCATAAAAGCCGTGCAGACTGGCCAACCGCCGGGCGGTAGAGGATTTTTTGTTGCCGCACTCCCGGTTCAGAAAATACAGATATTCGTAGATATCCTCTTTTGTTATGCTGCCCCAGAAGGCCGTATCCAGCCCCTTGGGATCGATCTCTTTGAATTCTGCATCCGTGGCCACAAGCCCGCGGCGGCGCTTCATAAAGCGGCTGAAGGAGCGCAGGTCACAGTAATAACTGAACGCCGTATTGGCACTTTTGCCGGCGATCACTTCAAGATAACGCACATATTCTACAATATCCGGCGCGGCATCCTCAAAGGGTGCGTGTTTGCCGGGGTTTCTTTCGTCCAGATAAATCGACATAGGTTCCTCGTTTCATCACAGGCGGTCATTTTTTAGCGCATTGATGGCATCTGCGATATACGCTGCACCGACCAGCTTCATGCCGGGATAATCTGCGGCATTCAGGTGTGCAAGGCTGTGCTTTGGGATAACAGCCCGCTCAAAGCCGATACGCTCAGCCTCGTGCAGGCGCTGTTCCAGATTGGGCACACTGCGCACTTCCCCGCCCAGACCTACCTCACCAATGGCGATAAGCTTATCGCTGACCGGGCGGTCCAGCAGCGAGGAGACCATGCTCAGGCAGACTGCAAGGTCGCAGGCGGTATCCCGCAGTGCAATGCCGCCCACTATATTGACATAGACATCCAGATTGCCAAAGAAGTACCCTGCCCGCTTTTCCAGCACGGCGATCAAAAGGTTCATGCGGTTATAGTCGTATCCGCTGCAGGCGCGACGGGGTGCCGGAAAATTCGTCTTGGTGGCAAGTGCCTGTATCTCGCTCAGGATGGGACGACTGCCCTCCATGGTGCAGGCCACGCAGTTGCCGGAAACCCCCAGCGGACGTCCTTCCAGCAGCATCTGGGAGGGATTTTCGATCTCGGCAAGCCCTGTGCCGGTCATATCGAACATTCCCAGCTCATTGGTGGAGCCATAGCGGTTTTTGGCTGCCCGCAGAATGCGGTACGGCAGCATCTTGTCGCCCTCAAAGTAGAGCACCGTATCCACGATATGTTCCATGACCTTGGGGCCTGCAATTGCGCCGTCCTTGTTCACATGACCCACGATAAACATGGGAATCTCCTGCTTTTTGGCTACCGCCAGCAGCCGGGCGGCACTCTCCTTCACCTGACTGACCGTGCCGGACGAGGACGAGATATCCATGCAGCGCATGGTCTGGATGGAGTCAATGACCACAAGGTCCGGCTTTTCTTTTTCGATCAGACCGCAGATCTCATCCACGTCATTTTCCGCCGCCAGAAAGATGTTATCCTGCGGTACCTTCAGCCGCGCTGCCCGCAGCTTGACCTGCCGGACAGACTCCTCGCCAGTGATATACAGCACGCTGTGCTGATTGGAGATGGCACCGCACAGCTGTAACAGCATAGTGGATTTACCCACGCCAGGCTCACCGCTCAAAAGAACTACACCGCCCAGCACGATACCGCCGCCCAATACGCGGTCCAGCTCCGAGATACCGGTCAGGATGCGGCTTTTTTCCTCCGTGGTGCTGATCTCTGACAGCCGCCGGGCGGTCAGGGTGGTCACGCCCTCCTGACGAGCCGCGGCAGCCTGACGGGCGGCAGGAGTCCCCGCCTTTGGCGCTTCAGCAACAACATCCTCGTTCATGGTATTCCAGCTGCCGCAGCTGGGGCATCGCCCCATCCAGCGGGGGCTTGTCTCTCCGCAATTGGAGCATACATAGACGGATTTTAGTTTCATGTCTGTCCCTCATTTATTATGGTCTTTTGTTATTGTAACACACTGCGCCAAAACCCGCAAGAAAAGGATGCCATTTACAGGCGGCTGCCCAAATACGAAAGTCCTGCCGCTGCACCGCAAAGCGGCAGCAGCACCACCATGGTCAGCAGATACTGCCCCAGCAGTGCCTGCACCCCGGGGCGGGCTTGTCCGCCGGGATGCTTGCGGAAAGAATATGCGTGGATTCGGCTGCTGACCTGCAAAGCGCAGGCCCCGAAAAAGCACAGACAACCGCTTGCTGCTGCCGCCGGTAAGCCTGTCCATAGCAGCGCCGGAAGTATTGCTTTCCACCCACCAGCTGTGCATAGCTGTACCATAAGCAGCCCGCTGCCCAAGCCGTACAACATCATATTGCCAAAGATCATTACAGGGCCAAGGGCAGACAGCCCCAATACCAGAAATAGGCTGACCACAAGGCCGAGTGTCAGGTATTCCATGCCGAAAAGCTGTACCGCTCCTTGCATACTGCCCGGCGCAAACAGCCTTTGCCACGCTTCCAGATAATACTGCAGCAGTTCTGTCTGCCGGGCATCGCATACGGCCTGCAATACACCGGCTGCCGTACACCCCACCAGAAACGCCGCAGCTAGCAGCCAGCAATCCTGGGTGGCGTGGCGCTTTGCCGGGATGCAGGGCTCTTTTTGCGTCAATTGCTCTGCCGGTTCAGCTGCCTGTGCCGGTACAGGCGGAAGGGCAGACTCTGCTGTTTGCACCGGTAGGCCGACCGTCTGCGGCAGCAAAGAAAAGTTTTCTTCTGATTTTGTCTGTTCATAGATCCACATACGCTGTTTTCTCCCTCTGATGGATTCGATTTGCCGGATCGATCAACGAAGCGTGTGTCTGCGACTGCGCAGGGTGACTCCAAGAAGCCCACCAATGCAACCGCAGAGTAGCACCGCCAGAAGGCGGCATACCACAGCAGGCTCAGCGGCTGTGCCGTTCCATATAGCAGAAAGCGCCAGCGGCACTGCCAGAAATGTACTTTGGAGCAGTCCGGTCAGCAGACCGCGCGCCTTTTTACGAAACGCTGCCGTCAGTGCACACAGCAGGCTGCCCATGCACACGGCTGTTGTGGCAAGTATCGGCACTACACTGCCGGAGCAGCCCTGCCCGGCCATCAGCTGCGCAAAACATGCCAAAGCTGCCGCCGTTACAGCTACCCCCAGCACCCCGAAAAGCAGAAACGAAAGAAGCTCCGCCGGGAAACCTCGAGACTCAGACATAACAAAACCGCCTCCCTGCACATAGTCTATGCAGGGAGGCGGTTCATGTATGCACGGTGTAAACGCTTACTTCTTGTCGGCAGGAGCCTTGTCCATGTTCAGCTTTTCGACCGAAGAGATCGCAGACTTGGTGAAGCGGATCTTCACGCGGTCAGCGCCGGTCTCCAGAACAAAGGTGTCATCCTTGATGGCGACAACGCGGCCAATGACACCACCGATGGTGGTGACCTGATCGCCGATCTCCAGACTGCTGCGCATAGCGGCATCCTTCTTTTCCTGCTTCTTCTGAGGACGGTAGATCATGAAGTACAGCAGGACCAGCATCAGTGCCAGCGTGAAGAACAGGCTGATATAGCCTTCGGACGTGGTAGTCAGAAATTGCATGGGGCAAAATCTCCTCTCAAAAATTCAGATAATGCTATTATACCCTCTTATCAGCCTTGTTGCAAGGCTAAAGTTTAAATTCGGGTATCCAGAAGTTTAACGTATCTGTCATGGAAGGCGGTAAAGGTGCCGGCATCCAGTTCGTCCCGGATACGTTCCATCAGATGATTGTAGAACCACAGATTGTGCATCACGGTCAGGCGCATACCCAACATCTCATCTGCCTTGAGCAGGTGCCGGATGTAGGCGCGGGAATAGTTGCGGCACACCGGGCAGCCGCAGGCGGGATCAATGGGACGCTCGTCCCGCTCATACTTGGCATTCTTGATGTTAATGATGCCGCTCCATGTATTCAGGTGGCCGTGGCGGGCATTGCGGCTGGGCATAACGCAGTCAAACAAATCCACACCACGGGCTACGGCCTCGATGATGTTGCCGGGAGTGCCGACACCCATCAGATAGCGGATCTTGTCCTTGGGCATGTGCGGTTCCACCTGACTGATCATCTCATACATCACTTCGGTGGGCTCGCCCACAGCCAGACCGCCGATGGCGTAGCCGTCCAACTCCAGCTCTGCAATCTGCTTCATGTGCTCCACGCGCAGGTCTGCATAGGTACAGCCCTGATTGATGCCGAACAGAAGCTGATCCGGGTTGACCGAGATACCCTCGTGCTTCAGGCGTGCCATTTCGGCCTTGCAGCGCTTCAGCCAGCGGGTGGTGCGTTCGCAGCTGTCCTTGGAGTAATCGTGCTGGGCGGGGTTCTCTACGCACTCATCAAAGGCCATGGCGATGGTAGAGCCCAGATTTGCCTGAATCTGCATGCTCTCCTCGGGCCCCATAAAGATGCGGTGCCCGTCCAGATGGGAGGCGAAGGTCACGCCCTCCTCGGTGATCTTGCGCAGCTTTGCCAGACTGAACACCTGAAATCCGCCGCTGTCGGTCAGGATAGGCCCGTTCCAGCGGGTAAACTTGTGCAGGCCGCCCATATCCGCTACCAGCTTGTCGCCGGGACGCAGATGCAGATGGTAGGTGTTGCACAGCATGACCTGCGCGCCGATATCCTTCAGATCCTGCGCCGACAGGCCGCCCTTGATGGCACCAGCGGTGGCAACGTTCTGGAAGGCAGGGGTCTGCACCGTGCCGTGCACGGTTTTGAACTCGCCCCGCCGGGCGCTGTGCTCCTGCTTGAGCAGGGTGTAAGTCGTCAAAGAAGGCATGATTATTCGTTCCTTTCTGCGCACGGAAAACAGCCGTGCAGCCTCGATGCAGGCCACGAGCCTGCAAGTTATCAGAATGATCACAGCAGCGGTCTGCCGTAATTGTAAAGGGAGCGGCGGATGCAGATCGCATCCTTACCTTTCACATACAAATATCGCAAAAAGCGCGAATTTTGTATCAGACTATCAGCATAGCATCGCCAAAGGAGAAGAAACGGTACTTCTCTGCCACAGCTACCTCATAGGCGTGCATGGTCTTTTCGTAGCCGTACAGGGCGGACACCAACATGATCAGGGTGCTCTCCGGCAGATGGAAGTTGGTGATCAGACCGTCGATGCAGTTGAACTTCACCCCCGGGTACAGGAAGATGGAGGTGTTGCCGCTGCAAGCCTTGATCTCGCCGTACTTGGCAGCGGCAGCCTCCAGTGTGCGGCAGCTGGTAGTGCCCACAGCGATGACCCGGTGGCCTGCGGCCTTGGTCTCGCGGATGCGCCGGGCGGTCTCCTCGCTGATGGAGTACCACTCGCTGTGCATCTTATGGTCGGAGATCTCGTCCTCCTGCACAGGTCGGAAGGTGCCCAGACCAACGTGCAGGGTGACCTCGGCAATGCCGACCCCCATGGCGCGGATGGTGTCCATCAGCTCCGGGGTAAAGTGCAGCCCGGCGGTGGGAGCAGCTGCGCTGCCCAGCTCCTTGGCATAGACGGTCTGGTACTGGCTCTGATCCTCCAGCTGCTTTGTGATGTAGGGCGGCAGCGGCATCTTGCCAAATTCATCCAGCTTTTCATAAAGCGTTTCGGTATCATAATAGAATGTAACGTACTTGTTGCCGTCCTCCATGGTCTCGTCCACCACAGCGGTCAGGCTGCCGTCGCCAAAGCTTACCTTTGTGCCGGGCTGCATCCGCTTGCCGGGCTTTGCCAGGCACTCCCACTGGTCGCCCTTCACCTGCCGCAGCAGCAGCAACTCGCATACGGCACCGGTAGGTTGCTTGACGCCCACGATGCGGGCGGGCAGAACCTTGGAATTATTCACCACCAAAAGATCCCCCGGCTCCAGAAATTCCGGCAGGTCGCGGAACACCTTGTGCTGGATGCTGTCGTCCTTTTGGCTCAGAACCATCAGCCGTGCCGCATCCCGCGGGGACGCAGGTTCCTGTGCAATGAGCTCTTTGGGTAAATCATACCAAAAATCTTTTTTTAACATACTGTGCATTTGCCTTTCCGATGATTGACACGGACAACGTATCAATGATATTATAGAATCTGTATAAACAGTATCTATTATATTGCATCGCTGTCCGGTTTGCAAGCCGTGTTGTGCACAATGATAAGATTTGCTGTTTGTTTTTTTGAAAGGAAAGGTGCTGGAAATGGATAGACAGTATAAAGTGGGTATCGTAGGCGCAACTGGCATGGTGGGTCAGCGTTTTGTGACTCTGCTGGAGAATCATCCCTGGTTCAAACTGACCGTGCTGGCTGCATCCGGCCGCAGTGCGGGCAAAAGCTATGAGGATGCAGTGGGCTCCCGCTGGGCCATGACTACTCCCATGCCGGAGAGCGTGAAGAAGATGACCGTTCTGGACGCTTCCAAGGTAGAGGAAGTTGCTTCGCAGGTGGATTTTGTTTTCTGCGCTGTCAATATGCCCAAGGACGAGATCAAAGCACTGGAGGAAGCATACGCCAAGGCAGAGTGCCCGGTGGTCTCCAATAACAGTGCCCATCGTTTCACCCCGGACGTTCCCATGGTGGTACCTGAGATCAATGCCGACCATATCGAGATCATCCCTGCCCAGCGCAAGCGTCTGGGCACCAAGCGCGGTTTCATCGCCGTCAAGTCCAATTGCAGCCTGCAGAGCTATGTGCCTGCCCTGCATCCCCTGATGAAGGACTTTGGCGTGAGCAAGGCGCTGGTGTGCACCTATCAGGCCATTTCCGGTGCTGGTAAGACCTTTGACCGGATGCCTGAGATCGTGGACAACGTGATCCCCTACATCGGCGGCGAGGAGGAAAAGAGCGAGCGCGAGCCGCTGAAGCTGTGGGGCCACATTGAGGGCGACCAGATCGTCAATGCCGAGAAGCCGGTCATCACTGCACAGTGCTTCCGTGTGCCTGTTTCGGACGGCCACACCGCAGCCGTGTTCGTAAGCTTTGACAAAAAGCCCACCAAGGAGCAGATGTTGGAAGCTTGGGCGAACTTCCGCGGCCCTGCACAGGAACTGAACCTGCCCAGCGCTCCCAAGCAGTTCCTGCACTACTTTACTGAGCCGGATCGTCCGCAGCCCAAGCTGGATCGCAACACCGAAAACGGTATGGCAGTGTGCATCGGCCGTCTGCGGGAGGACACCCTGTTTGATTACAAGTTTGCCTGCATGAGCCACAACACCCTGCGCGGTGCTGCCGGCGGTGCTGTGCTGCTGGCCGAGCTGCTGGCAGCAAAGGGCTATATGGACTAATGCCTGAATTTTTGCGCGATACACGCAGCAAAGGAGTTTTTTACTATGAAGAAGCCTGTCTTTACCGGTGCGGGTGTTGCTATCATCACCCCGATGTACGAGGACGGAAGCATCAACTTTGACGAGTTGGGCCGCATTATCGAGGATCAGATCGCCCGCCACACCGATGCCATCATCATCTGCGGCACCACCGGCGAGTGTTCTACCATGACCGACGAGGAGCAGCTGGCCGCCATCAAGTTCACCGTGGATACGGTCAATCACCGCGTACCGGTCATTGCCGGTGCCGGTTCGAACGATACCGACCACGGCTGCGCACTGGCAGCAAAGTCTGCCGCCTGCGGTGCCGATGCCCTGCTGATGGTCACCCCCTACTACAACAAGACCTCGCAGGCCGGTCTGGTGGCGCACTTTACCGCCATGGCTGAGGCCGGCGGCATCCCGGTCATCCTGTACAATGTACCCTCCCGCACGGGTCTGAACATTGCACCCGAGACTGCTCTGGAGCTGAGCAAGCACCCGCTCATCAACGGCATCAAGGAGGCCTCCGGCAACATTTCTCAGGTGGCCAAGGTGGCTGCACTGTGCGGTGATGCGCTGAACATTTACTCCGGTAACGACGATCAGGTGGTTCCCCTGCTGGCACTGGGCGGCAAGGGCGTCATCAGCGTGGTGTCCAATGTTGCGCCGGAACTGGTGCATAACTGCTGTCAGGCTTTCTTTGACAGAGATACCGCCAAGGCCTGCGCTTTGCAGCTGGAAATGCTGCCGCTGGAGGAGGCTCTGTTCTGCGAGGTGAACCCCATTCCGGTCAAGTATGCCATGAACGTGCTGGGCTGGAACGCAGGCGAATGCCGTCTGCCGCTGGTAGAGCCCAGCGATGCCCACAAGGCAAAGATCGAGCAGGCTCTGCTGGCTGCAGGTCTGATCAAGGAATAACAACAGCGTACAGAATGCCCGGGATCTTCAGCTTCCGGGCATTCTGCCATATTATAGAAATGAGGAAACAGCAATGACAGAGATCGTGATTCAGGGTATTGGCGGCCGCATGGGCCATGTGCTGTGCGATATGATCGCACAGCGGGAGGACTGCTGTGTGGTGGCCGGTATTGATATGAAGGACGGCGAGCAAAACGGCATTCCGGTCTACGACAGTCTGGAAAAGCTGAACGGCAAGGGCGATGTGATCATCGACTTCAGTTCCCCTGCCGCAGTGGAAAAGGCATTGCCCTACTGCCAGACCCACAAGCTGCCCATCGTGGTGTGCACCACCGGCCTTTCTGAAGAGCTGCAGCTGAAGGTAGTGCAGCTGTCCCGCAGCGTTCCGGTATTCAAGAGCGCCAATATGTCTATGGGCATTAATGTACTGGCAGAGCTGTGCAAGCGCGCCTCTGCTGTGCTGGGTATCAACTATGATATCGAGATCGTGGAGCAGCATCACCACAACAAACTGGATGCCCCCAGCGGAACGGCACTGATGCTGGCCGACGCCATCAACGAGGAAAATAACGGCGCGTACCACTATGTGTACGACCGTTCCTCCGTGCGCCAGAAGCGTGACCCGAAGGAGATCGGCATCAGCTCTGTGCGCGGCGGTAGCATCGTGGGCGACCACGAGGTGCTGTTCTGCGGCCCGGACGAGGTGATCACCCTGCGGCATACCGCCTATTCCCGCAGCATCTTTGCCAACGGTGCAGTGAATGCTGCGGTCTATCTGGCAAAAAAAGAGCCGGGTCTGTACGATATGGGCGACCTGATCGCCGCCTTCTGAAAAACGAGCTGCCCCGGCATACGCTGGGAGAAGAGGTGAACGATGAAGCAGGAGCCTTTAAAGCGGCGGCGTCCGGCTGCCCGTAAGCGCGGCCAAAAACAAACGCTCCAGGCGGTGGTGCTGTCGGTTCTGGCTGTGAGCGTGATAGCATTGTGTCTGGGGATCTGGACAAGGCTGCCGGGAGAAGATGTACCGGTGGGCGGCGTCGAGCCGCCGGAGGAGGTGTTATCCCCTACTTCATCTGTTGTGACCCCCGAGCCGGAACCTGAACCGCAGCCTGTGGTGGAAACCATCCGGTTTTCCGCAACAGGAGATAACCTGATCCATTCACCCATTTATAATCAGGCCGCCCGCCGGGCAGGCGAAGACGGAAAGTACAGCTTTGATTACTGCTATGAGCACATCGCTCCTTTCTATGCGAAACAGGATGTGAACTGGATCAATCAGGAGACCCTTTGCAGCGACACCCTTGCACCCTCCACCTACCCATGCTTTTCCACCCCCGGCGACTGTGCGCGGGCGCTGTACCGTGCCGGGGTGCGGGTGTTCAGCCTGTCCAATAACCACACCTATGATAAGGGCGCGTCCGGCATTGCGGCTACTCTGCAATTCTGGGAGTCCATGCCGGAGGATGTAGTCACCACCGGTCTGTGGTGCGGCGAAGAGGACTACGACCGTATCCCGCTGCAAACCGTCAATGGTGTGACCATCGCCTATCTCTCCTATACTGAGCACACCAACGGCATCCGCCAGAACAAGAATATGACAGCCAATGTCATCTACACCAGCCAGACCGATGTGATCGAGCATCAGGTGCGCTTGGCGCGTCAGCAGGCAGATTTTGTGGTGGTGGGAGTGCACTGGGGCGTAGAGAACAGCCACGCCGTCGTGGACAGTCAGCGCACACTGGCGCAGAATCTGGCAGACTGGGGCGCAGATGTCATCGTGGGCACCCATCCGCATGTGCTGCAGGATGCCCAGTGGCTGACCGCAGCGGACGGGCGGAGAAGTTTTGTCGCCTTCTCGCTGGGCAATTTCCTCAGCACCCAGAGCCACCCGGATCAGTTGGTGGGTGCGATCCTGACCTTGCAGCTGCAAAAGACCACCCAGCCGAACGGCTCGGTGCAGTGTGAAGTGCTTGCGCCGCAGCTGCACCCCACCGTGACCCATTATGATGCCGGAAAAACCAATGTGCGCACCTACCTTTTGCGCGATTACACGCAGGAATTGGCGGCAGCGCATGGTGTGCGGGCAAATTATTCTGATTTCAGCCTTGACAGGATACAAAAAATCGCGCAAAATAATATCAGTGCATCCTTTTTAGCACTTACATAAAAATGTGAAATGATTGAGCGTTGTCCGGCAACCCGGGCAGAACGGAGGACTTTTTATGTACGGAGTATCGAAGATCAATATCGAGACCGACCTGATGATGATCAGCGTGCAGGACGTAGTGTTCCGGGGCAACAGTCTGTCCCGGTATCTGGATATCTTTGCAGAGACCGGCGTGGTGGTGGATATGATCAGCCAGAGCGCTCCCCACGGCACCACCATTGATTTTAGCTTTACCGCATCCAGCAGCGATTTGCCGCTGGTGATGAAAGCAATCTCGGCAGCAAATCTGGATAAGGACGCCAAGGCTTCTCCTCTGATCAGTGTGGGTTACTCCAAGCTGAACCTGTTCGGCGAGGATATGGTCACCAGCTGCGGTGTGGCTGCGCGGGCGCTGAATGCGCTGGCTATGGCCGGTATTGAGGTGCTGCTGATCACCACCAGCGATCTGGATATTTCTCTGCTCGTCCACGCGGAAAACGAGGACGCCGCCTATGAGGCACTGAAAAAGGCATACGAGCTGTAAAAGCATAAGCCGGGGCCGAGGGGACAGCTTCCCTTTCGGCCCTGTTTTTGCGAAATGCGTAGAGACAAGAAAAACACCGCCACGGCGGCTCCTCTGCCGAAAGAAGGAAAAACGGAATGAAAGAACCTGCTACTCTTATGCACAGCATCCGGCAGCGACTGCTGGCACATTTTGAGAAAAGTGCGCTATTTGCCCCTGATGACCCAGCAATGGAAGCTGCGCCTGCGGACAGCGGGCAGTTGCTCTATGCACCGGTCTCAGGACGTATCCGCGCACTGACCCGGATCAAGGACCCTGTGTTCTCCAGTGAGGTGCTGGGCAAGGGCTGCGCTATTGAGCCCAGCTGCGGCGAGGTGGTAGCACCCGCAGACGGCATCGTGAAAAAGATCGCCAAGACCCATCATGCCATCAGTTTGCTGTGCGACAACGGCATGGAGGTACTCATTCATGTTGGCATGGACACCGTGGAGCTGAAGGGTAAGGGCTATGAGCTATTTGTACAGACTGGAGACCATGTGCAGAAGGGCCAGCTGCTCTTCCGGTTCGATATGCAGGCCATTGCAGCGGCAGGCTACACGCTGACCACCCCCGTGATCGTGACCAACAGCAGCCGGTTTGCACGGATAGAGCCTTTGCTCTCCGGCCGGGTGACTGCCGGACAGCAGCTGTTGCGCGCTAAAATGTAAAAAATGGGCCAGAAACGCCTACGGACGTTTCTGGCCCATAAATTTTATAATGCTTTTTACAGCGTTACCTTGTGGTAGATCTTTTTGCCCTTCTTAATGACGATGCCCTTGGCCAACTGTTCTGCGGTAAAGCTGACAGTGGGAGCAGCGACTTTTTCGCCGTCTGCCAACACACCGCCCTGTACTACCAGACGGCGAGCCTCGCCGTTGGAAGCAGCCAGACCGGCCTTGACCATCAGGGTCAGAATGCCGATGGCACCGTCCGTCAGATCAGCCTCGGTCAGCTGGGTGCTGGGCATGTGCTCGGTATCCATTGCGTTGCCACTGAACAGTGCGCGGGCAGCATTCTGAGCCTTTTCGGCCTCTTCCTTGCCATGCACCATGCTGGTCATCTCGTAGGCAAGAATCTCCTTGGCCTCGTTCAGGCGCTGATCCTGCCAAGTGCTCATCTCGTCGATCTGCTCCAGCGGCAGGAAGGTGAGCATACGGATGCACTTCATCACATCGGCATCGCCCACATTGCGCCAGTACTGGTAGAACTCGAAGGGACTGGTCTTGTTGGGGTCCAGCCAGACAGCGTTGCCGGCGGTCTTGCCCATCTTCTTGCCCTGAGAGTCGGTCAGCAAGGTCACGGTCATAGCGTAGGCATCCTTACCCAGCTTGCGGCGGATCAGCTCGGTGCCACCCAGCATATTGCTCCACTGGTCGTCGCCGCCAAACTGCATATTGCAGCCGTAGTGCTGGAACATGTAGTAGAAGTCGTAGCTCTGCATGATCATGTAGTTGAATTCCAGGAAGGACAGGCCCTTCTCCATGCGCTGCTTATAGCACTCGGCGCGCAGCATATTGTTCACGGAGAAACAGGCGCCCACCTCGCGCAGCAGCTCAACATAGTTCAGGTCCAACAGCCAGTCGGCGTTGTTCAGCATCAGAGCCTTGCCCTCGGAGAAATCGATGAACTTCTCCATCTGCTTCTTAAAGCAAGCCGCATTATGGGCGATATCGTCCTTGGTCAGCATCTTGCGCATATCGGTGCGGCCGGAGGGGTCGCCGATCATGGTAGTGCCGCCGCCAATCAGGGCGATGGGCTTGTTGCCAGCCAGCTGCAGGCGCTTCATCAGGGTCAGCGCCAGAAAATGGCCGGCAGTCAGGCTGTCGGCAGTGCAGTCAAAGCCGATGTAAAAAGTAGCCTTGCCGTTGTTGATCAGGTCAATGATCTCCTCATCGGTGATCTGGGCTACCAGACCACGGGCTTTCAGTTCTTCGTACAGCGTCATGGAAAAAACCTCCTGTTTTTGGGGCAGAGGAAACAAAAAACGCCCTCTGCCAAAAATGAATTTGGCAGAGGGCGATATAACTTCGCGGTACCACCTCTGTTTGCCGTTTCCTCACGGAAACGGCCTTACGAGTGCGCACCCCAGAGTAGAGCGACACTCCTGCGTCTTTAACGCTCGCACGCGGCACAGCCTACTAGCCTTACGCATTCAGCCTGCGGCTCCGGGAGGTATTTCCCCTGCCGTTCTGTGATCCCTTGCACCAACCGGGACTTCTCTGGACAGAACACTTCAGGGTACTTGTTCCCTTCATCGCCATTAACATTGTCTACTCTATCACAAGACCGCCGCCTTGTCAAGAGCTGTCCTTTCTGCAAAAATGCATTCCGCTGCATCATCCGCCGTGCTTGCGCTCCTGCAGCATTTCCCGTGCATTGGCGCGGGAAAGCTCGGTAACGTGGTCGCCGGAGATGAGGCGCGCCAAGGCCTCTACACGGCCATTTTCATCCAACGGATGGATCTCGGTATAGGTGCGCTCGTTGGACACATTTTTCTGGATGAGCAGATGACAATCAGCCAGTGCTGCAATCTGCGCCGTATGGGTGATGCACAGGATCTGATGCCCTTGCGCACTCTGACGCAGCACCTCGCCGATGCGTCCGGCAGCCTTGCCGGACACACCGCTGTCGATTTCATCGTAGATCACGGTAGGCACGGCGTCCTTATCGGCCATTGCATTCTTGATTGCAAGGGTGATGCGACTCAGCTCGCCGCCGGATGCGATCTTGGCCAGCGGCTTGGGTGCTTCACCGGGGTTTGTTGAGATGTAGAATTCAACGCTGTCCTGTCCATGGCTGGCCAGCGGACCGCGGGTATGCCGCAAGGTCATACGTACACCCGGCATATTCAAAAAGTCCAGCGTGCCGGAAATGCGGGTGTTCAGTTCCTCAAAGGCCTTCAGTCGGGTCTGGGTCAGAACCTCTGCCTTTTCCCGCGCTTTTGTGTAAAGACGCAGCTTTTCTGCCTGCAATGCATCATAGCGCTGCTGGGAATGCTGAATGTTATCCAGCTCTTCCCGGGCCTTTTGCCCGAAAGCGATCACGTCCTCCACTGTGCTGCCGTATTTGCGCTTCAGTCGGTACAAAAGATCCAGTCGCTGCTCCACCTCGTCCAGTTCTGCATCGTTGGTGTCGTAGGTGTCCAGCCGCCCGATCAGATCTGCGGCCACATCCTTGGCGTTATAGTATAAGTCCAGCAGCTGCCCGGCGGCGGCTGTAAGCGCAGGGTCTAACTGCGCAGCGGCATCCACCGCGTTGGAGGCTTCCCCCAGAAGATCCACAGCGCCTGCGGCATCATCACTGCCGGAAAGTAGCGCATAGCTCTGCGCCAGACGATCCCGGATGGCAGACGCATTGGACAGCACTTTCCGGCGGTTTTCCAGCGCCTGCTCCTCACCGGCAGTCAGCCCGGCATCCTCGATCTCCTGCACCTGATACTGCAACAGGTCGATCTTGCGCTGCTTTTCGGCCTCGTCAGTGATCAGGGCATCCAGCTCCCGCTTGACCCGCACCAGCTCCCGGTACAGGGCATAGTACTCCTGAAAAACAGTGCGGTTTTGCGCATAATCGTCCAAAATGCCCAGATGATGCGCCGGGTTGAGCAGACCCACCGAATCGTGCTGGCCGTTGATGTTGATCAGACCGCCGCACAGCTCCCGCAGAACGGCTGCCGTAGCCGGCATTCCGTTGATGCGGCAGCTGCTCTTGCCCTCGGCGGTGATCTCACGGCTGAGCAGCAGTGCTTCGGAGCGCTCGTAGCCGGACTGCTCCAGCTTATCCAGCACAGCAGGCGGCACCTGCTCAAAGGCGGCGCGGATCACCGCCTTTGCAGCCCCGGTACGCACCAAGTCCTTAGAGGTGCGGTTGCCAAGGATCGCATTGATGGAGTCGATCAAGATGGATTTGCCCGCACCGGTCTCGCCGGTCAGCACATTCAGCCCCGGTTCAAAGTGCACCTCTGCCTTCTGGATCACGGCAACATTTTCAATTTGCAGGCTGCTCAGCATGGCTTCGTTCTCCTACCGTCATCTCTGCCCCACATAACGGGTCAGCTCCGAACAAATGGTTTTAGCATCGCGCTCCGAGCGCGCAACAATTAAAAAGGTGTCATCACCGGAAAGAGTACCGACAACGTTTTTCCACTGTAAAGCGTCAAAAACCTCGCAGGCAGCATTGGCCATGCCGGAATAGCATTTTACCAACACAACATGTCCGGCGTAATCTACCCCCAGAACGGACTCGTGGAAGATGGTCTCAAAGCGCCCTTGAGTCTTGGGATTGAAGCTTTCGTTCCGGCTGGAAACATAGCGGTAGCCCTCGGTGGTGGCTGCCTTTACAAGGCACAGCTCCCGGATATCGCGGGAAACGGTGGCCTGCGTTACCTCAAAGCCTTCGTTCCGCAGGTGCTCCAGCAGCACCTCCTGTCGGCTGATGGGATGCTCCTGCACAAGACGTAGGATCGTCTGCAAACGTTCCGCTTTTGTTTTTGTATCTTCTTTGCGGCTGCGTGCCATCTTAAAAATCGCCTCCCGTGTTATTGTCTTTTGCGCAGTTTCTGGTCAATGGCCTGAAACTGGTCTGCCCGCCCAAAGGTAATAAGCTTGACGTTCTGATCGGACAGGCGGATCTCTGCGGTGGCACCCGCCTTGAGGGGGTAGCCCGTACCGCCGTCACAGCTGATAAATACTTCATCGTCTGCTACCTGCCCCACACAGACGTTCAGCTTGCGCTCCTGCGCAAATACCATGGCCGGACTGGCCAGACTGTGGGGACAGATGGGGGTCACCACGACGCCCTTGGTCTGAGAATCCAGAATCGGGCCGCCGGCTGCCAGCGAGTAGGCCGTAGAGCCGGTGGGGGTCGCCACGATAACGCCATCGCCCCGGTAGTGCTCTACCAGAATATCATCGCAGTAAATGCTGAAGTCGATGGCCTGTTGCAGGCGTCCCTTGGTCACGACCACATCATTGAGGGCGTGCCCCTCCCAGCCGTCCTGACCAAGCACCCGGGCGTATAAAAGCATCCGGTTGTCCAGCTGGAAATCGCCCCGCGCCACAGCGGCCAGCTTCGTTTCCATTTCGCCGATCTCGCAGGTAGCCAGAAAGCCGCAGCGTCCCAGATTGATGCCGAGGATGGGCTTTGCGTACCGGAGCGAAAGATTCGCTTCGTGCAAGATGGTACCGTCCCCGCCAATGGTCAGGATCACGTCAGCACGCTTCAGACACCGCTCCAGCGGCAGGTAAATGACCCCTGCCGTGTTGCAGCTTTCCCGCAGAGCATCGCTCATCAGTACAGCTGCGCCGTGGGTCAGCAGGATCTGCGCCGCACGCAGCGCGATTTCGCTGGCAGAGGTCTTGCCCGGATTGGGCGAAATGTAGATCGTCATACCGGTTTCTCCTTTGCTGACAGTTGAAGTCTCAGCGATCCAGCGTGGTGTGGCTTGCTGCCACCACCTGTGCGGCGGCTTCGTCGTCCAGCACTGCGGGCTGGTCGCTCTTCTGCACAAACATCAGGTACTCGATATTGCCTTCCGGCCCTTTGACCGGGCTGTAATCCAACCCGCGCACTACAAAGCCGTTTTCCGCAGCATAAGACATGGCATTGTGCAACACCTCACGATGCACGGCAGGGTCACGCACCACGCCGTTTTTGCCTACCTTCTCGCGGCCTGCCTCGAACTGCGGCTTCACCAGACAGACGCCCATGGCGTCCGGGGTGGTGATGCGCTGTGCCACCGGGAAGATGTGATGCAGAGAAATAAAGGAAACATCCACACTGAAAAATTCAATGGGCTCTGCAAGATCCTCCGGCGTGACATAGCGGATGTTCGTGCGCTCCATATTCACCACGCGCGCATCCGTCCGCAGGCTCCATGCCAGCTGACCGTAGCCAACATCTACGGCATACACCTTCACGGCACCATTTTGCAGCATACAGTCGGTAAAGCCGCCGGTAGATGCACCGATGTCCATGCAGACCTTGCCGTTGGGGGTAAGCGGGAAGCACTTCATGGCCTTTTCCAGCTTTAAGCCGCCGCGGCTGACATAGCCGATATCGTGGCCGCGAACCTCGACCACAGCGTCCTCCTTGATCATCTCGCCGGCCTTGTCCACCTTTTGCTGGTTGACAAAAACCACACCGGCCATGATCAGAGCCTTGGCGCGCTCCCGGCTCTGCACAAGGCCGTTCTGCACAAGATATTGATCCAACCGAATTTTCACAGCTCGTTTTCTCCTTTCGTGAGGGCAGACCGGACTGCCTGCACAAGATCCGCAGCGTCCAGACCGGTGCACTGCTTGATCTGCGGAACAGTCGCGTGCGGCAGGCAGGCCGTGTGGACAGCGCAGTGTAAAAAGCGGCCGTTCCAGCCTTTTTGCTGCAAAGCATATGCCAGATGTTCACCAATACCACCAGCTGCAACACATTCTTCTGCAAACAGTACGATTTTATATTTCGACACAGTATCGATAAGTTTATCTGTAAAGGGGTATAGCTTTACAAGCCTCAGAACGTCTGCATTCTGCGATGCAGCGTTCAATTGATTGGCGGCCTCCAATATGTCCTCCAGTTCGTCCGCATAGCTGACCAGAAGAATCTCTGCCCCGGGCGTTTCATACAAAAAGTCGTATTCCCGCTTTGTGCAGGGATACTGCGCCAGTTTTGCACTCTCGCCGCCGCGGGGGTAGCGGATGGCTCGAGGGCCGGAGACCGTGTCCTGCAGCAAATAGTGCAGCCAGTATTGCAGTTCCTCGTAATTGGAGGGTGCATAGACCGGGATGCCGATCTGGCTGAGGAAGGCTGCATCATAGATGCCCTGATGGGTCTCGCCGTCTGCAGGGACAAAGCCGGCGCGGTCGATGGCAAAGACCACATTCTCCTTCAACAGGTTGACATCGTGGATGATCTGGTCATAGGAGCGCTGCAGGAAGGTGGAGTAGATGCACACCACCGGCAGCATTCCCTGACTGGCAAGACCGGCCGCAAAGGTGACAGCATGCTGCTCCGCCATGCCCACATCAAAAAAGCGCTGCGGGTGACGATGGGCAAAGAATTGCAGTCCGGTACCGTACTTCATGGCAGCGGTGATTGCGCAGAGCTTCGGGTTTTGTGTTCCCTCCTGCACCAGCAGTTTGCCGAAAACAGTGGAGAAGGATTCCTTCGGCGCAACCTCCGGGTCCGGCATTCCGTCCGGGTCAAAAGCAGATACACCGTGATAGTTTCCTGGGTTCATCTCTGCCGGCTGATAACCTTTACCCTTTTTGGTCACAATATGCAAAAAATGGGGACCCGGCCGCTGGTAGATCGAGCGCAAGGTGCGTTCCAGCTCCTCCACGTTGTGGCCATCCACCGGGCCGATGTATTCAAAGCCCATATCCTCAAACATAGTGGAGTGGTACATAGCGCGGCGTACCAGCGTTTTTGCGCCGATCAGCGATTTTTTCATCGGCGTACCAATCAATGGCACACCGTCCAGAAAACTGCGTACATTATCCTTGGCATCATAATACGCCGTAGTTGTGCGCAGATGGGTCAGATATCGTGCCAGTGCACCGACATTTTTAGAGATGGACATCTTGTTATCGTTCAAGATCACGAGCAGGTTGTCCAGCCCGCCGATATTGTTCATCCCCTCATACACCATGCCGCCGGTAAAAGCGCCATCGCCGATCACCGCCACCACAAGCCCGGGCTCATGCTTGATCTTTTTGGCCCAAGCCATACCAATAGCGAGTGAAAGCGCCGTATTGCCGTGTCCGGCAATAAAGGCATCGTGCACACTTTCGTGAGGATTTGGAAAGCCGGAAATGCCATCCAGCTGCCGCAAATGGTCAAACTGTTTCCGGCGTCCGGTAAGCAGTTTGTGGGTGTAGCACTGATGCCCCACATCAAAAACGATCTTATCCTTGGGCGTTTCCAGCACACGGTGCAGCGCCACGGTCAGCTCTACGGTGCCAAGATTAGAGGCCAGATGGCCACCTGTCTTGGAGATATTTTCCAGCATAAAATGCCGTATCTCTGCGCAAAGTTTTTCCACCTGCTGCGCATTCAGCTTTTTAAGATCGCTGGGCTGATCGATCTTATCCAGCAACAACGATTCCATATTCACACATCCTTTATGTGTTTGTACTTTGGGCGTCTCTGCCGCCTTTTACACGACCGGGAACAGAAAGCCTACCAGGGAGCCGAGCAGTACGCCCGCCACGACTTGCAGCGGCGTGTGGCCGACCATTTCCTTCAGGTGCATATTCTGCAAAAAGGGAGCGTTTTTCTCGCTTACATCGATCCACTGGGCAATCATCTGGTTCAGCACCTTTGCCTGTTCACCAGTCTCGTGCCGGACGCCCATGGCATCGTGCATGGTGATGATAGCCACCACACAGGCCACCGCAAAAATCGGCGAGGCGACCCCGGCGCTGCGTCCGGTAACAATAGCCATGGCGCAGACGGTCGCGCTGTGTGCGCTGGGCATACCACCATCGCCCCACATCCGCTCTAACTGGAACTTACCCAGCAGAATAAAGTTGATGATGGTCTTTAGCACCTGTGCAATGAACCAGCTAAGAAGCGATGCGGTCAAGATCTGATTGGCTGATAAGATATTTTGAATAAACTGCATATCTGTATTCCTTTTTCTTTAGTTTTTGCGCACCAGAAGCTGCTGAGCCAGCTGCTGCAAAAAAGCTGCCTTTGCACCAAAATGCTGCTGCAGATCATTGCAGATCTGCTCGTTCAGCTTTTGCGCCAGCACCATTGCGCCGTCGGTTCCATACAGGGTAACAAAAGTGGTCTTGCCGTTTTCGCTGTCGCTGCCGATGGGTTTGCCCAGCTGTTCCGGGGTGCTGGTAACGTCCAGCACATCGTCCACGATCTGGAACACCAACCCCAGCCCGTATGCGTAGGAGGCCAGTATCTTGCACTGCTGCGGTGTTGCACCGGCTGCGGCAGCGCCCATCTGGACGGCGGCATTGATCAGTGCACCAGTCTTGTTGCGGTGAATGAGGCGCAGCTGCTCCTCGGTGGCCGCTAGCGCTTCATATTTCAGATCCAGCTCCTGCCCGTAGACCATACCGCGGCTGCCTGCACCCGCGCCCAGCGCACGGGCGGCTGCCACGCAGATCTGCGGCGTAGCGGAGGCGTTTGCAATCACCTCAAAAGCCTCGGTCAGCAGCACGTCACCGGCCAGCATTGCCGTGGACTCGCTGAAGGCCTTATGGCAAGAGGGACGTCCCCGGCGCAGATCATCGTTGTCCATGCAAGGCAGATCATCATGGATCAACGAGTAGCAATGCAGCATCTCCACAGCTGCCGCGAACTGTGCGGCAACCTGCATCTCGCCGCCCAGCATATCGCAGACACTGAGCGTCAGAATCGCGCGGATGCGCTTTCCACCGCCCAGCAAGCTGTAACGGGCAGCTCTGCATACTTCCGATTCCTCGGGCAGAAAACGGGCGCTGGCAGCATCCAGCGCAGCCGTAGCCTGCAGCAGATATTCCTGATATTGCGCCTTATATTCCATTATTCTTCCTCCTGCTCCTGCGGGGTGTCCACGGTCTCGGCAATCTTTGCATTGATTTCCTCGATCTGCAACGACGTCTTTTCCAACGTTGCATGGCAGTACTGCATCAGGGAGGCAGCTTCCGCATACAGCTTGACGGAATCTGCCAGCGAGGTGTCCTCCTGCTGCATCTGTGCAAGGATCGTGTTCAGCCGATCCATTCCTTCTTCAAAGCTTTTGGGTGCTCTCATTGATCTCCTCCACCGTTTCCACACGGCATCGTGCCTGATATTGCCGACTGCGCACACAGATGGGCTGCTCCGGCTGCAGCTGCTCCACGGTGCAGACCTTCCCTTTTGTATCGGTCACAAGGGCATAGCCACGGGCCAGCACACGATATGGATCCAGCGATGCAGCCAGTGCAGCTGCGTGTTGAAACTGCATATTTTTGTCATTCATACGCGTTTTTTGTTGTGCCTGAATGGCCTGCTGCACCTGTTGCAGGCGGCTTGAATACTGCTGTAAGATTTTGCTCGGCGCGCTCTGCTCCAACAAAAAGTTGTATTGCTCTAGACCATTATAGCACAACGCAAGCCGTTTTTGTATATTTTTGTGAATATTTTCTTCAATATTTTCAAAAATGCGCTGCTGTTCCTCCCGATCCGGCACCGCAAGCTCTGCGGCAGCGGACGGTGTGGGAGCACGCTGGTCGGCTACAAAGTCCAGAATGGTGTAGTCGATCTCGTGCCCGATGGCACTGATCAGTGGCGTTTTGCAGCGAAATGCCGCCCGGGCGATCTCCTCAGCGTTGAACACCCACAGGTCTTCCCTGCTGCCGCCGCCCCGGGCTACGATAATCTCGTCCACCTTCCCGCTCTGATCCAGCGTGCGGATGGCTGCGGCGATCTGCCGGGCAGCCTCAAAGCCCTGCACCGTTACCGGGCACAGCAGCAGCCGAACGGACGGCCAGCGGCGGCTGATCACGTTGCGGATATCCTGCAGCGCCGCTCCGGTTTTGCTGGTGACGACACCAATACATTCGGGGTATGCAGGCAGCGGCTTTTTGTATACCGGGTCAAACAGGCCTTCCTTTTCCAACCGGGCCTTCAGCTGCTCCAGCGCAAGCTGTGCCGCGCCCAGACCATCCGGAAACATCTCGTTTACATAGACCTGAAACGCACCGTCCCGCTCGTAGAGGGTAGCGCGGCAGCGTACCACGACCCGCATCCCCTCCTCCGGGCGAAACGCCAGACGGCGGGCATCGGTGCGGAACATCACCGCCTTTACGCTGCAGGCATCGTCCCGCAGAGAAAAGTAGCAGTGCCCGCTGCGGGCGTTCTGCACAAAATTTGCGATCTCACCCCGCAGGGCCAGATCGAACAACCCATCGTTGACATCCAGCAGCGTTTTGACATAATGATTCAGATCGGATACCGAGATCACATCAGCCATAGACCGGCCTCCCGCGCAGCAAGAATGGATACGCCGATGGCATTATCACTTGAATACTGCCCTGGCACAAAATAGACCTGCGGCAAACGCTGCTGCACCCATGTGCGGATGATATCGCTGCTCATCACACCACCGGCGCAGACCACCGGCAGACCGGGGTATTCCTTCTGTGCAGCCTTTGTCATGCGGACAACGGTATCTGCCACGCAGAGCAAGCAGTACTTGCAAACGTATTCCGGTGCTTTTCCGGCCGCAAGCAGGGCGTTACACTGATTTTCCAGCCCAGAAAGGCTGCATTGCAGCCCCTTTACGCTGGACTTAGGCCGGATATCCTCGGCGCACTGCGCAGCAAGGCGGGAGACCTCTGCCCCTGCGGGGAAGCCAAAGCCCAGCCGCACGCCCACGCGGTCCACCGCCTGACCGGCGTACAGATCGGTACTGGTGCCAAGGGTGGTGATAGCACGCACCTGATCGCACAGTAAAAGATCCGTGGTGCCGCCGGAGATATGGAACAAAAGCACCTTCTGGGAGAACAGTGCCTCACCCTTTGCGGCATACAGCGCCGCAGCAGCGTGACCCTGCTGATGGGTAGTGTGGATCAGCGGAATGTCCCGTGCCGCCGCAAAGGCGGTCGCCGCACTGACACCAGCCAGAAAACAGGGCATATAGCTGCCCTCTACCGGGCGCGGCTTTTGCGAAACACCTACGGCATCTATTTTTGTCAGGTCGAATTCCTGCGCCAGCTCCTGCAGCATCTCCGGCAGAGCTGCTGTATGATGGAACAGTGCATCGCTTTGCCGGAGACCAAGCTGCCCGGCTTTTACCGGCAAAAAGCGCTTTTTTGCACAAACAACCTCCCCGGCTGTATCAAAAACTGCCAGAGAGGTTGCATAGTTGCTTGTATCGACCCCGAGCGTATAACGGCTCACTGTTCAGCCGACTCCGCGACGGCTTCATCACTCAGGCCGTGGTCGCGTGCCACAGCACCCAGCAGGCCATTCA
Source organism: Faecalibacterium sp. IP-1-18 (assembly GCF_023347355.1). Classification (NCBI taxonomy): domain Bacteria; kingdom Bacillati; phylum Bacillota; class Clostridia; order Eubacteriales; family Oscillospiraceae; genus Faecalibacterium; species Faecalibacterium sp. IP-1-18. The sequence continues at coordinate 1,559,974 of NZ_CP094472.1, read as the reverse complement.
CAAATTGGTAGTCCTCGCCCGCGCCGTACTTCTTGGTCAGCTCCACAGCCTCATTGATGGCAACGCCGGGCTTGTTCTCGCCGCCGAACAGCATCTCGGCCACGGCCAGACGCAGCACAGTCAGGCTGACGCGGGGCAGACGCTCCATAGTCCAGTTGCGCAGATGGGAGCGGATCTCGTCATCCACCTCTGCGGAATGATCGTAGTAGGCGTTCAGCAACAGACGGCTGAAGGCGTCCACGGGATGCTCCTCGTCGTTCTCAGCGTGGTTGGACAGTGCCTCGGCCAGAGGAATGTCACCAAAGGTCTGCGAAAATGCCAGCAAAAAGGCGTTTTCACGGGCTTCTCTACGGGGCAGAATGTTTTCCATAATGTTCCTTTCGCAATACAAACCCTCCCCGCCGGGCGTACCGGGAGGAGGATCGTTTCTGATATGATTTTTTGCTGAATTTGTTACTGCGCTTCGGCAAGGCCTGCAATGACCAGATCCACGCGGCTAACCGTCACATTGGTCATGTTCTGCACGGCAGACTTGACGTTCTCCTGTACTTTTTCAGCCACAGAGGGAATCCGTGCGCCGAACTGCATCATCAGGTGCAGAGTGATGCTGGCCGTGCCGTCCCGCATCTCAACCACCACAGGCGGCTGGATACTGGCAGATTCCAGCAGGCTTTTCAGCTTTTTATTCTGCACGCCGCAGGACACCTCGGCAACGCCGTCCACTTCCAGTGCGGCGCAGCGGGCAATCTTACCCACGACCTCGGTCGAAATCTGAAGGCTGCCGCCCTGAAGATCCATGTTCTGTAAATCCATTGTGCTGTCCTCCATCCAAAGGCTGCTCCTGCAGCGGTTTCAAAACCCTGAAACCGGTCTGCCGTGCCTGCCTTTTGTGTTCAAACGCGCCCTTGTACAGTGCATAAAGGCGCGCAGCATTCATTTTTGATAGAGTTATTATACCATCAATGCGGGGGTAATTTCAATACTTGTTTGGAAAAGAAGATGGAAATCAGCATAGAATGGCATCCCGGCAGCGCATACGGCTTTCTGCCTGCAAGAAAAGCTGCGCCTGCGCCGCCGGGATATCCGCATAGATAAAGAGTGCTTACTTTACCTCCACCACCGTGATATTCTGGGCGGTCACGCTGCTTTTGTTCATCACCACATCCCGGATCTGTGCCACCTGCGCCGCCGTGAGCGGCTCACCCGCTGTCATCACGGTCAGGTCTGCCCGCCCTGCTTGCAAAAAGCACAGGCAATCCGCAAAGCCCTTGGCGCGCACCAGCGTTTCGATCTCGTTTTCTGCGTTCAGATCCTCCAGCCCTGCCGCCATTTGTGCGGTGTACTCCTTTTTCTCCTCCGCTGTCAGGGAGGAGGACTTCAGGCTCTTTTGCAGGGTATCCATCGCTTCGTCGTGTGCCTTTTCCCGCTTGAGCCGAGCCTGTTCAAAAAAGCGGGTGCCGCTGTCGTTTGCTACGCTGACAAGCTGTGCTTCGCCATAATTTTTATTGACACCGGAGGCGGCCTCCGCCTCTGTGGGCAGCGCATCCGTGATGGCAGTCTCCGCTTCTGCCTCCACTGGCTCTGCCGAGACCATGAGGGTGTCGTCCTCTGTCTGCGGAGTAATGTCTGCCCGGGCATACTGCCAGTTTAAGTAGACGGCAATGACCAGCGCCGCCGCCAGTGTCAGGGCGGTGACCCTGCGGGTGTTTCTGGAAAGTGCTCTCATAAAACGCTTCCTCCTTTGTTTTTGGGTAAATAGTTTTGGTACTCGATCAAAGCAGCAGCTCAGCACTTGCGTTGCTCCACGCAGATGCGGTTCGCGGGCAGATCCAACAGCGAATGCAGCAGCTCAGTAATGCGGGCTGCAACCCGGACATCTCCCCCGCCCTCACACAGCACGGCAACCCCGCAGACCTGCGGCAGATAGGTAGTCTCGGCCAGCGCAGACCCATCCTGTAAAAGAACGTGCTTCTCCTGCTGTTGCAGATCTCCGGTCTGGGTATCTACTGCATAGATAGTCTCCTCTCCGGTGGTCAGGGTGACCATGACCGTGGTGCGTCCTGCCCCCTGCAATTGGCTGATAAGCTCTTCCAGCTGCTGCTCCAGTTGGGTCTGGTACTGGCTGACGGCAGCAGTCCGGACAGTAGATGCCGCGGTTTTCTGCGTGTTGCCGCTGGGTAAAAGTTCCGACAGCAAAAGCAGCAACATTGCCATCACGCCGACCGTCACCGCCAGCGCGGTGCGGTTTTTGTTGTTTTGCAAAGAGCGTAAAGCGGAAAGCAATTCATTCTTCTTCACGGTGTGCTCCCCTCCGCTGCCGTGGGAGCGGTGCCCAGTGTCTGCTGCAAAAAGCTAAGCGCTGCCTGCTTTTGGGCGGCGGTACAGCCCGCCGGGAAGGCAGCAACAACCTTTTTTACCACGACCTGCTGCCCGGCTTTTTCCAGCGTGACCGTCACGCTGGCATCAAGCCCGAACTGCTGGCGGCACTGTGCGGTACAGTACTCCGCCAACCGGGTCTCTGTCTCGGTCAGGATATCCGTTTCCAATGTATCCGACTGCATCGCAGACAGGACCGCCGGGGCTGTGCTCCCTGAAAAAGCGGTCAAAACCTTGCCCGGCAGCCGTGGCAGCTGCGCAAGAAGGACTGCTAAAATATATAACCCGGCTGCGGCTTTTATGCACCGGCCTGCCCAGCTTTGCCCAGCAAAAAAACTGACCAGCTCCGCCCCGATGCACGCCATGCAGAATACTGCCGCGGCCCGCTGAAATGCCTGCATCTAACCACCCCCTGTCAGCATCAGCAGTGCGATGCCCACCACAAACAACATAAAAAACAAGGCCGTAACAGCCGCCATGCAGCGCACGGCTTCGGCAAAGCATTGCAGCAGCTTATGGCAATACTCCAGCCCGCCGATCCCGGCAAGCCAGCCGCAGCAGGACAGAAAAAGCAGATGTATCAGCAGCCCGAGATACAAGGGCGCAAATTCTGCTCCAATGCTGAGCAATGCGGCAATGCCAAGGGTGCTTTTGAGCAACTGCATCCCGGCCAGCACTGCATCTGCCGCGTTGCTCAGCGCCTGCCCTACAATGGGCACACTGCCGGTCAGCAGCTGTCCCAGACGGGAGGCTGAACGATCCAGCTGCACCGTGACTACGCGCTGAATGCTCATCAGAGCGGCGAACGCTTTGCCTGCCCAGCCGATGGCCTGCCGCAGCAGCCGCCCGGTCAGAGTGCAGCCCTCGAACAGACTTTTGCGGGAACTGATGCCGCAGGCCATGCTGATGGCAAGGTAGCTGCGCAGCAGCGGCTGCAGCCAGAGGGTGACCGCCTGTGCGATAAAACACAGCACCGTGAGCAGAAAGCCGTTTGCAGCCGCTCCGGCGTTCCATTCACCGCCAGCTGCCAACACGCCGCTGTATACCGGCAAAAAGCCCAGCAGATAACTTTTCCACCCGGCCATCCGGGTGCACAGGGCAGCGGCAAGCTTGTCCAGCTCCTGCCACAATAGAACGCCGCAGCCGCCGGCAGCCGCCAGCTCCAGCAGTGCTCTGTCGGCAGTGTCCTGCAAGAGAAATGCAAGTCCAGCTGCCAGCGACAAAAACAGCAGAACATCGGCATATTGTTGCATCGTATCCCGCAGCAATTGCACCGGTTCGGCGGCAAACAAACGCACAAGGGTGCCAAGCGGGTCTGCCGCAAACTGCTCGGCCTGTACAGGTGCCTTGTCGAGATAGGTTTGCCACGGTGTGGCTTCTGCTGCCGCAGCTTTCAGAGCGGTTTTGCTGCACAGAAAACCCAGCGTTGCCATGCAAATGATAAGGCCGCATTTTTTCATCCTGCCAACCCCCAGATCGTCTGGAATATCTGTTCCAGCAGCGGCCATACTGCTGCCAGTACGAGACACCGCCCCGCCAGCCCGGCGCACCATGCAAGAGTACCTGCTCCTGCTTCCTCGCAGAGGGTGCGGACGTAATCTGCCAGCAACAGGATGCCCGCGCTGCGCAAAAGGCAGGAAAAGGCTTGCGCATTGGTGCGCTGCCCCAGCTGTACCATTGCTTGCAGTACCCCGCGCAGCGGCTGTGCCAGACGGAGCAGCAGCCACACCGCAGCACCCAGCGAAAGCAGCAACGCAAATGCCGGGGAATACCGCTGCAATAGAACTCCCGCAAAGGCCATCAGCAGCAGCGCAGTCAGCACCGGAACTGCTGCGCTCATAGCGCGAACAGAGACCGGATGGTGGCAAACAGGGTGCTGATCTGCTTGACGAGAATGGAAAGCACTACCACAAGCCCCGCCAATGTGGTCATCATGGCCTGATCCTCCCGCCCGGAGCGGATGAGCAGCTGATTGAGTACTGCCACGATGATGCCGATGGCCGCAATTTTGAACACAAGTTCGATATCCATCCGTTTCTCCTTTGTTCTGTACAGCTTTTACCAAAAGAGCAGCGCCAGCATCATACCGCCAGCCAACCCCAGACGGTGCGGCAAACCGGCCTGCCGCTGTGCTGTGCGGCGTGCCTGCTGTAAATAGTCCTCAAACCGCGCCGTATAGTAACCCAGCCGCTCGCATTCCTGTGCGGTCTCTGCGCGGCCGATTCCGCTAAAGCACTCTGCAAAGCAGGCACGCTCCTCTGCTGAAAGCTGCCACGGTGCAGGCAACTGCTGCAATGTACCGCCGGGATTTTGTGGCAAAAGGCCCTCGCGGCAAAGCTGCCGGTAGAGGCTTTGCAGGTCTGCCCGGCGGTACTGTATCTCCTGCCGGATGCGCTGTAATAACGTGATGGTGCCCTGCAAGGCAGCAAGATGCAGGGTTGTCTGAGCCTGTACCGCATCCCCCGCCAGCCAGCCGCACAGCGGGAGCAAAAGCAGGCCAAGCCCGTGCAGAAAGCTGCTCATACGGCGCACACTTCCCGGATGCAACCCGGTGTCTTCCGCCCGGCAAGGATGACCAGCCGCCGCAGCATCCCGCGCTGCAACAAAGCCTGCACCTGCGGGCGGCACTGCGCCTGTGCAGCATCCGGCGCGTGGATACTGGCAATAAAATCCACCCCGCTGAAAAAGCCCTGCTCCAGTGCCATCGTTTCCTCCAGACTGCCCAACTCGTCCAGCAGGATCACCTGTGGTGCCAGCGTGCGCAACGCCATCTGGACGGCGCGGGCTTTATCCACCCCGCCAATGCGCTCCAGCGGCGGAAGCGGCCCTTCCGGCGGGAAAAGCTCGCCCCGCTCGTCTATCACTGCCACCAGACGCTGCCTCTCGGCCAGCGTCCGGGCGATAGTGCGCAACAGGGTGGTCTTGCCGCTGCCGGGCTCTCCCACCACCAGCAGCCCGGTAAAGTGCTGTTCCAGCAGCTTGTCCAGCGCGGGCGGCAAAGGGATAACACAACTGCGTGCGATCCGCAGGTTGAGCGAAGTGACCTTTTGCAGAGCGATGCACTGCCCTTCCCGCTGTACGAACTGCCCCGCCACGCCCACGCGGTTGCCGACAGCAGTGGTCAGGTAGCCCTCAGCAAGCTCCCTTTCGTGGGTGTGCACCGAGCCATTGCAAAGGGTGTGAAATATCTCTTCTATTTGCAGTGCATTCAGCCTTATTGCAGCCAGCTTTGGAGGGCAGCCCGGCAGTGCCGAAGCAGAGCATTGCCGCCCCTGTACGGTAAATGTGACCGCACAGCCAGTGCGCAGCCGCAGCTCCTGTATGCGCACTGCCGTTTGTACGGGCAGCTGTGCCAGCAGCGATGCAAGCCAAGCGGGAAGGGCTCTGACAGCCTGATAATACTCGTCCACTTTGGTTTCTCCTTCCACGAAAGCTTTGTGCTAGCATTGTATGCGCTTTGTGCGTCATTAGAACCGGGAACCGGGAACGGGCAAACAAAAAAGCCTCTGCAACAGCATTGCAGAAGCTTTTGAAATTACTTGTATTCCGGCATTTAAAAGGGCGCTTTAAGTCGTTTCCTGTTCTGCCGGAGCATCCTGCAGCATAGCAAGAAATTCCTGCTCGGTCAGCACCGGCACGCCCAGCGCCTGTGCCTTGGTCAGCTTGGAGCCAGCCGCTGCACCGGCCACCACATAGGCCGTTTTTTTGGAGACCGAGCCACTGGCTTTGCCGCCGTTTTTCACGATCAGCGCCTCGGCTTCGTTGCGGGAGAGGGTCTCCAGCGTACCGGTGACCACCAGCGTTTTGCCCGCCAGTTTATCTCCCTTCGGCTCGCCCTTCCACTGCATATTGACCCCGGCATCTGCAAGGCGATGCACCAGATCGGTGGTGCCTTCCTTGGCAAAGAACTCCACCACACTCTGCGCCATCACGCCGCCAAAGCCGTCGATTTCGCTGATCTGCTCAGCGGTGGCTTCCCGGATGGCCTGCAGTGTGCCGAAATGTTCTGCCAGCAGCGCGGCTGCCTTATCGCCGATGTTGCGGATGCCAAAGCCGAACAAAAGTTTATCCAGATTGTTCTGCTTGGAGGCGGTAATAGCTTGCAGCAGATTGTCCGCGCTTTTCTCCTTGAATTTGTCCAGCTCCAGCAGTTGTTCCCGGGTCAGCGTGTAGATATCTGCTGCGGAATGCACCAGTTCCTTTTCCACCAATTGGGTGGCTACTGCCTCGCCCAGACCTTCGATGTCCATGGCATCCCGGGAGGCAAAATGGATGATATTGCGCAGTGCTTGTGCCGGACACTCCGGGTTCACGCAGCGCAGGGCAGCCTCGTCCTCCAGATGCACTACCGGCGCACCGCAGGAGGGACAGACCGTGGGCATAGTGTAGGGTTCAGCTCCCTCTGCATGATGGGTGACCCCGATGACCTCCGGGATGATATCGCCCGCCTTGCGCACCTGAATGGTGTCCCCGATGCACAGCCCGAACTGCCGGATGAAGTCCTCGTTGTGGAGGGTGGCGCGGGCTACCGTAGTACCTGCCAGAAACACCGGGTCAAAGCAGGCGGTGGGGGTAAGCACGCCGGTGCGCCCCACAGCCACCTCGATGCTGCGCAGGGTGGTCTCCTTGACCTCCGGCGGGTATTTGAAGGCGATGGCCCAGCGCGGGAATTTGTTGGTGGAACCCATCAGCTCCCGCTGCGCAAAATCGTTCACCTTGATAACGGCACCGTCCATGTCAAAATCCAGCTTTGCACGGTTCTGGCCGATGTTCTCGATTTCGGCAATGGCGTCCTCGATATCACGCACTACATGGTAGCGCGGCGATACCGGCAGGCCAAGGCTCTTGAGGTAATCCAGACTTTCGGAGTGCTTGGTCAGGGTCTTGCCCCGGATCTGCTGCACATTGAACACAAAGATAGAAAGCCCCCGGCTGCCGGTGATGCGGGCGTCCTTCTGCCGCAAAGAACCGGCTGCTGCGTTGCGGGGGTTTTTAAAGGGTGCTGCACCCTGCAATTCCTGCTCGGCGCACAGGTGCTGAAAGGCCTTGTGTGGCATATACACCTCGCCGCGCACCTCCAGAAACTCCGGTGCATCTTTAAGGGTCTTAGGGATGCTGCGGATGGCGCGCACATTTGCGGTGACGTCCTCACCCACCACGCCGTCACCGCGGGTGGAGGCGCGGACAAGCTGTCCATTCTCATACTCCAAGCTGCAGGAAAGGCCATCGATCTTGATCTCCACGACATACTCCGGCTCTACTCCGGCCTCGCGTACGCGGCGGTCAAAGTCCCGCAGCTCGTCAAAGGAAAACGCATCCAGCAGACTTTCCATCTTGACGGCATGGGTCACCTTGGGCAGCTTGCTGCTGGCGGTGCCACCCACCTTCTGGGTGGGCGATGTCGCTGTGACCAGCTGGGGAAATCGTGCTTCCAGTTCCTTCAACTCCCGCGTCAGGGCATCGTATTCAAAATCCTCCAGCTCCGGCGCATCCTGATCGTAGTAAAGCCGGTTGTTTTTCTCAATAATTGCGCGCAGTTCTTTCACACGCTTTTTTGCCTGTTCCAGTTCCAAATATTCCACTCTCCCGCGATATCATTTTGCCGCCCGCCGTGCTGCTTTCCCGGCAGAAACAGTGCTGTACACCGGACACAGCAGCCGAGCGGTAGTCGTTTGCATTTGTATCTTCCTTAGTATACCACATCCATGGATGGTCTGCAAAGCGCTAAATACAAATCGTATTTTTAAAGTGCTCTCGTACGTTGAAATCGATATCAGTACACATCAAATGTTGATTTTTAATCACTAGCGCAAGATACTAAACGTATACTCATTATATTTTATAACGTTGATTCGTTCTGTTTTTCAATTTCCTTTGCCGGCTTAATCAGTAATTCTTTGCGTTGTGTTTTCTACGCAGTACGAACAAAAAAGCCCCTCCCCGGTGCGGCAGCTTGTGCCATCCGGGAAAGGGGTACAGTTAAGTTTGCAGCTCAGGTGACCGGGATCAGCAACCGCTGTGCCTGCGGCAGACAGGCAAGTTCCTCCTCCAGCTGATTCGCCGCAAGAATCTGCGCCGGGGCTACATGGAACCGCCGGGCCACTGCAAACACCTCCTCTCCGGCCTGTGCGTAGTAGATACGCAGAGCAATCTCGGGGTCGGTATCGGGCAGCGGGTCGCCAAGGGTGATGCTGCCGATGACCGGGCTGGTGGTGCAGCCTAAAATCGTGCCCTCTGCCCGCACTGTGATAGTAGCCTCCAGCGTACCGCCCGCACAGGTACATTGCACGTTCTCAGTGCTCAACCAGCATTCCGACACAAGCACTGTTCCCTCCGGCGACGTGATGGGCAGCGGGACAGCGACCTCCAAGGTTTTTTCGTAGCTTTCCAGCTCGCCGAGGGTGTTCTCTGCAAGGGCAGTTACCACTGCTTTGGCGGCAAGCACCCAGCCCTCCCCTTTTTGGACGGTCTGTTGGGGGCCGTAGTGCACAAAACAGGCCCGCAGCTGCGCCCCTGCATCCGGAAGAGGTCCGGAGCCTGTGGCGGTGGCGGTATCGTTCAGGGTGCAGAGCAACTGCTCTGTGACGAGTGGCTGCGGTGTGAGTTCCGTTTCAAACCGGGTGGAAAAAGCATCCACTGCCACTTGCAGCTGATAGCTGCGCCATGCCCGCAGGTGCAGCATGACATTTGCCGTCAGCTGGGCGGCGGCGCTTTCTGCCTGCGACAGGGTAAAGCCCACCGGCTCTGCCACACACAGGCAGTGGCAGTCCTCGGTGATGCCCTCTAAATCTATTACCTGCTGGAAGGGCAGTGCCGCCGCCTGACTTTGCAGGGCAGTGTCCCCTTCTGCCCGCCATGCACACTGCACCCGCAGTTCCCCCTTGACAACAGCTTTACCGGCAAGCAGCTTTACCTCTGCCACACAGGCGTTGCCGGTAATATCCAGTACAGCCGCGGGGGGCTTTGCAAAGACAAGCTCTCCCTCTAAGGTAACAAGCTTATCCAGCACAGCTACACTGCGCACGCCTTGCAATGTACGCAGCTGCTGCTCGATGCCGCCATCTGCCAGTGCGGTGATCACCTCGGTCTTGCACTGGGTATGCACCGTGACCACCAGCCCATAGGCGCCCCGCACCTCGATACGGCGCGGGTCTGCCGCGCGGGTGTTGAGGTACTCCGTCTGCCCTTCCACCACGGCTGTCCATGCCGTAAAGGTAAGCTCCGGCAGTTCCAGCTGCCGGGTGAAGGGCAGCTTTTGCTCGGTCTGGCACAGGTCTTTTTCTGCTTCGCTCTGGTAAAACACCGTGCAGCGCAGATAGCCCTCTAAGGTAAGTCTGCCCGGTTGCAACTGCCGCTGCAGAACAACCGGGCGGACAAAGCACTTGACCAGCTTACCCACCGGCGGCAGGTCATCCGAGATACGGATATCGGTCTCCAGCGGAAGTTCTGCTTTTACGGTACAGCCTGCCCCGCCTTGCGGCAGCGTGTCCCGGAATATCTTCAGTTCCATGTGCAGTGTGCTCCTTTCCCTGTCCGTTTCCGTAAGAGTGTATGCGGCAGCAGGCGACGGTATGCCGGCAGTAAAAGGCCGGTGTGCAGCAGCTTTGCCACACACCGGCCTTTTTTGGATTCAGTTCTCTTTGCGGATGCCGAACAGCTTGCGCAGAATGCCGCACAGCGCTTTCGGGCTGCGAATGACCACTACCTGCATCTCCACCCCGCCTTTCGCTCATGTTTACCCCATTATAGCGTCTGACGGGCAAAAATGTTCCGGGAAGAGGTTTAATCTGCGATGGTCTCCACCACCACAAGCGCGCCCTGCCGTGTGCTGATGGTGATGCAGTCCGATCCTTCGGCATATTCGTTGCTCACGCCCAGCGGATAGCCTGCTGTGAGCACGGCATCCTCTAACTCATAGAAGGAGCCTTTTTCATACACGCCCTCGGCGCGTCCCTCCATGGGGAAGGCGGAGAAGTAGAAGAACTCCTCCTTGGGATAGCGGCGGCTCTCGCCCGGCAGCACAAAGGTGATGCGGGAGCGCTCGTCCTGCAAGGCAGCGCGGATGCCGCGCTGCTCCAGCCCAAGGCCGGTGCACAGGTTTGCAAGGGTGTGCTCCACCCGCTTGCCGCCCAGTGCGCCCAGCAAAAGCACCTCGTCAAAGCCCTTTTGCGCCGCGAGCTTTGCGGCATACTCGGTATCGGTGTCGTCCTTGACGTGGGGTAAAACGACGATATCGTCCGCATTCTGCTGCGGACAGGGAGCGGAATCAAAATCGCCTACAATGATATCCGGCTTGCAGCCCAGCCGTTCGCAGTTGCGGTAGCCCGCATCGCAGGCAATGATAAAATCATCGCTGCGCAGCAAGCGCTTAAATTCCGGCTGCACCGGGCAGGCGGAAAGGATCACACAACGGGACATCTCATTCTTCCTTCCGTATTACACTTTCGGGCGCTGCCAGTCCTTGACATCCTTTACCTCGTCGTACATGGCGCAGTAGCTGTCGTACCGGGTCTGGGAAAGTTTGCCCTCTGCCAGCGCAGCCCGCACAGCACAGCCTTTTTCGCTGCGGTGGGAGCAGCCGGTAAACTGGCACTGCCCCAGATAAGGCCCGAACTCCGGGAAGGCGTGCTCCAGATTCTCCTTGGGGATGAACCCGGCACGATTCGCCTCCAGACTGGCAAAGCCCGGCGTGTCGGCAATGCGTCCGCCGTAGGCTTCAAAGATGGTCACCTCACGGGTTGTGTGGCGGCCGCGTCCCAACTTCTGGCTGATGGCGCTGGTCTCGCGGGCGGCGTCCGGCAGCAATGCGTTCAACAGGGTGGATTTACCCACACCGGAGTTGCCGCAGAAAGCGCACAATCTGCTGTTGATCCACTGCTTTACTTCGTCCAGACCTGCACCGCTTTCGTAGTCGATGCGGATAAACGGCAGGGTGGACTTTGCATAGGCATTTGCCAGAAAATCCGCCTCGGCAAGGTCGCTTTTGGTACACACCACCACCGGCTGTACGCCCTTATCCACCGCAATGGCCGAAAGCTTATCCAGAACCAGCGTGCTGGGGGTAGGCTGGGTGGTGCTGGCCACAAGGAACAGCACATCCAGATTTGCCACCGGCGGGCGCACAAAAACATTTTTGCGGGGCTCGATCTGCGCAATGACCGCTGCGTCATTCTCGGTCTCCAGCGTCACCTCATCCCCTGCCACGGGGGTGATCTTCTGTTTGCGGAAGATGCCGCGGGGTTTGCACTCCACGATGCCATCCGGCGTTTTTACATAGTAAAAGCCGCCAATGCCTTTTACGATATAACCGTTCATGCATATCCTCCGTCAGCCCAACAGCGAGGACCACCAGTCCAGAATACCGCCGCCTGTGGAGCTGCTGCTGGAGCTCGGCTCGCTGCTGCCGCCGGTGCTCTCACCGCCGGTAGAACCTTCGCCCGTGGTGCCGGAAGTAGTGCCATCGCCACCCGGCTGCTCCGGTTCCTGTACCGGTGCAGCGCCCGCGCTGACCACAACGTTTACGCGGCTGTTCAGTTTTGCGGTAGTACCTGCCGCAGGGTTCTGGCTGAGCACCGTACCTGCGGGCTGGTCGCTGTATTCTTCACTCTGGCTGCCAAGCCCCAGATGGTTCTGCACCAGCAGGGTGCGGGCATCATCCACGCTCATGCCGGTAAGCGAGGGCACCTTGGTGGTGGTGGACACCTGCGGACGACTGATATAGAGGATGACCGTAGAGCCTGCCGCCACCTGCGTACCGGCGGCAGGGTCGGTGCGGATGACCGCACCGGAAGCCACCGAGGTATCCACAGCCTGCGTGACCAGCACCGAAACGCCCAGTGCCTTGAGCTGCTGTTCGGCATCGGTCTGCACATAGTTGGTCAGGTCCGGCACGGTGACATACTGGGTGCCCAGACTAACGGTCAAAGTCACGCTTTGTCCCTCGCGGACGGTGCGGCCGGATACCGGCGACTGCTTATAGATATAACCGGCGGCGTAGTTGCTGTTGTACTCTTCTTCCCACTCCGGGGAGATCTGGCCGGATGCGATTTGATCCGTGGCCATGGCCTGATCCTTGGTCATGCCGATATAGTCTCCAAGGGTGACATCGGCCTTGTTGTTCATCAGGTTGGAGGAGTCGTTCAGGATCATCCAGCACAGTGCCATGCAGGCCAGTGCAAAGGCAATGGTGATGCCGAACAAGGCCGGCAAAAAGACAGTGCGGCGTTTTTTGCCCGGTTTTCCCTTGCCTTTTTTGCGGGGTGCGGGCTGTTCGTTCTGACGGATCGCGCGGTTCTGGTTCATGGTACGTTTCACCACCTTTTCGGGCGCTTCTTCTGTAATATACTGATATTCAAACAGCACGGAGGGGTTCTGCACATAGGTGTCCAGTGCTTCCAGCATCGCCCGTGCCGAGGGGTAGCGGTTCTGGGGGAGCTTTGCCATGGCCTTTTCGGTGATCTCCACCAGCGCATAGGGCACTTCCGGTGCCAGTTCGTGCAGCGAGCGGGGCTCGTCCGAGATCTGCTTGATGGCAACCTCAACCACGTCATCGGCATCAAAGGGCAGATGTCCGGAAAGCATCTCGTACATCATGACGCCCACAGAGTAGATGTCGCTGGTGCGGTCGGTCTCGTCTCCTTTTGCCTGCTCCGGGCTGATATAATGCACGCTGCCCATTGCCTTGCCGGCCAGCATCTGGTTATCTGCCCGGGAAATGCGGGCGATACCGAAGTCCATCATGCGCAGCTGGCCGTTATCCAGCAGCATAATATTCTGGGGCTTGATATCCCGGTGCACGACGCCGTTGGCGTGGGCATGCTCCAGCGCCTTGAGGATCTGGGAGATGAAGTGCACGGTCTCCCGGCTGGAAAGCTTGCCGCCCCGCTCGTTGAGGTACTCCCGCAACGTCATGCCGTCCACATATTCCATAACAATATACTGCAGATGGTCGTTGACCGAGACATCGTACACCTTAACGATATTGGGGTGATTCAGCAGTGAGATGGCCTTGGATTCGTTTTTAAAGCGGCGCACAAGATCCGGGTCGTGCATATACTCCCGCCGCAGCACCTTGACGGCCACCACAGTCCCGGCGGGCACAGGGCCGTTCTGTCCCCGCATGACTGCCTTATACACGTTGGCCATGCCGCCGGAGCCGATCAGCTCCTGCACCTCATACAGACCGTCCAGTCTTTTACCGATCAGGTTATCCATGGCGCACCTCCATCGGCTCTACTCCCACCAGCAGGGCGGTAATGTTATCCGGGCCGCCGTTTTCGTTGGCGGTACGGATCAGAACGTCCGGCAGATCGTAAAAAGACCCGCTGCGCAGCAGTTGCTCCAGCTGCTCTGTGGGTACGGCATTGGTCAGGCCGTCCGTGCACAGCAGCAGAACATCCCCTGCCTGCAGCGCTACGGTGGTGAACTCCGGCTCCAGCCGGTAATCCACGCCCAGCGCCCGGGTGATGATGTTTTTCTGCGGGTGATGCTCTGCCTGCTCCTGCGTGATGGTGCCGCAATCCACAAGCTCCTGCACATAGGAGTGGTCGTGGGTCAGCTGCGCCAGCTTACCGTCCCGGTACAGGTAGGCGCGGGAATCGCCCGCGTGGCTCAGATAGGCCTTGCCGCCGCGCACCAGAGCGCAGACGGCGGTGGTGCCCATACCGGCCAGAGACTCCTCCCGCAGTGCCTTCTGGAACACATAGCGGTTGGCACTGAGCAGCGCCTTTTTCAGAAAAGTCTCCTCTTCGCCGGGGATGCACTGGTTGTACTGCTCCTGAAAGCAGCGCTCGATGACGCTGCACGCACACTGCGAGGCTTCCCGCCCGCCGCGTGCGCCGCCCATGCCATCGCATACCAGCGCCCATGCTGCATCGCCGGGCAGTTCCCCGGCACGGTAATCATCCTGATTGTCCTGCCGGACGCGCCCCACGTCCGTTTTTCCTGCAAGTTTCATAGGTTTCTCCCTCTATTTATGCCTTGCCGTTCATTTCGTCGCGGCGCAACTGGCCGCAGGCGGCACTGATCTCACTGCCAAGGCGGCGGCGCACCGTAGCGTTTACGCCAAGACTTTCAAGCTTTTGCTGGAACCGGCGCACATTGGCTGCATCCGTAGCGGAGTACGGACTGCCGTCCACTGGGTTGATGGGGATCAGATTTACATGCGCACCCATGCCCCGGATCAGGTCTGCCAGCTGCTTTGCGCAGACATCAGAATCATTGACACCGCGCACCATGGAATATTCAAAGCTGACCCGGCGGCCGGTGGTCTCCTGATACCGGCGCACGGTCTGGATCAGCTGCTCCACCGGGTAGGCATCGTTGACCGGCATCATACTGCTGCGGATCTGGTTGGTGGGTGCGTGCAGCGAGATGGAAAGGGTGAGCTGCAGTTTTTTCTCCGCCAGCTGGTCGATCTTGGGCACAAGGCCGCAGGTGGAAAGGCTGATGTTGCGCATACCGATATTGACGCCCTCAGGCGAGGTGATATTCTCCAAAAAGCGCATCACCTCGTCAAAGTTATCCAGCGGTTCGCCGATGCCCATGAGCACGATATGGGAGATGCGCTCACCGATATCCTTCTGGGCGGTGTAGATCTCGGAGCATATCTCGCCTGCTTCAAGGTTGCGCACACGCCCCGCCTGTGTGGAGGCGCAGAACCGGCAGCCCATGCGGCAGCCCACCTGTGTGGACACGCACACGGTATTGCCGTAGTGGTAACGCATGACAACGGTCTCGATGCAGTTGCCGTCAGCCATGCGCAGCAGATACTTCACAGTACCGTCCTTGGCCTCCTGACGGCGCTCGATCTGCGGTGCAGCGATATAAAAAGTTTCTTCCAGCTTTGCCAGCAGGGTCTTGGGCTGGTCGGTCATGGCAGAAAACTCGGTGACCAGCTTCTGGTGTACCCAGTGGAAGATCTGCTTTGCCCGGAAGCCCGGCTGTCCCAGCGCTTTTAGTTCATCAGTCAGTTCTGCCAGCGTCAGGGAAGAAATACAGCGTTTTTGTTCCATTCTGTTCTCCTATAACAGGATACGACCCATAAAGGTCGTGCTTATTGTGTTCCGGTGGCTTTTTGCAGCACGCATAGGAAAAAGCCGTCCATGCCGGTACGGGTGGGCACCGAAAGGCAACCGTACTCCCCTGCCGTCATTCCGGCGGGCAGCGGTACATCCGGTGCGCAGACCGCAAATTCCGGGTGGCGCTGTAAAAAGGCTGCGATCTGCTTCTGATTTTCTGCCGGGTCGATGGTGCAGGTGGAATAGACCAGCCGTCCGCCCGCCTTGAGCAGCGCCGCAGCGGTATCCAGAATTGCCGCCTGTGTGGCAAGCAGTTCTGCCTGCCGGGCAGCTTCCAGCTTTTTATAGCGCAGATCTGGCTTTTTTGCCAGAATGCCCAAGCCGCTGCAAGGCACATCCGTCAGGATGCGGTCTGCCATGGGCAGTGCGGGGTTCGGCTTGGTGGCATCATTACAAAGGGTATGCACCCCAGTAAAGCCCATGCGGTCTACCGCGGTGCGGATCAGCCCCACACGGTTCTCTGCTGCATCGCAGCTGTACAGCTCTCCTGTACCCTGCATCTGCTCGGCCAGCAGAATGGTCTTACCGCCGGGGGCAGCGCACAGGTCCAGCACCGTCTCGCCGGGGGCTGCGCCCACGCAAAGGGCTGCCAGCTGGCTGGCCTGTCCCTCCACATGGTAGTAGCCCTGTCGGAACAGTTCGTTGTCTGCCGGACTGCCGGCAAATCGTGCCAGCACGCTGCCGGGCACAATACCCTGCCGCACCTCTGCTGCGCCCTGCTCTGTAAGCAGCGCGCACAGCTGTGCAGCGCTGGCCTTGAGGGGGTTTGCACGCAGACTGGTCAAACCGCCATCGGCCTGATAGGTCAGGATGCCCAGTGCTTCATCCGGGTAATTTTTGTGGAGAAATTTCGCCACATCCAGTCCGGCAGAGCCAAGCACCATCAGGCGCTGGATCTCGCCCGTAAAAACGGCAGCGTCCAGATCATAGCCGCAGGCCTTGCGCAGCACGGCATTGACAAGGCCGGAGGCGCTGGATTTTTTAAAGGTGCGGGTCAGCTTGACCGCCTCGTTCACCGCAGCAGAGACAGGCACCTGCATATAGCGTGCCTGTGCCAGTGCAGCGCGCAGAATCTCCCGCACGGGGGCATCCAGCTTTGCCAGCCCCTTGGGCAGAAACTGCTCCAGAATATAGTCCAGCGTGCCGCGATGCTCCAGCACAGTGTAGAAAATGGCACTTGCAAAAGCCTTATCCCGGCCTTCCAGCTTCTGGCGCTTGAGCTCTGCGTCCAGCACCAGATTGGAAAAACCGTCCTGCTCCTGCCGTACCAGTGCGGCGACTGCCGCCGCACGCGGATTTGCGGCCATCAGAGGCTATCCCCCGTTTTCAGGCGCCGACCCGCTGCAAAGGCAGTGCCGTCCATGGGCTTTTTGCCCTCCGGTACGACCTCCAGCAGCTGGATAGCACCCTCGCTGCAGGCTACGGTCAGGGGTTTTGTGCCCAGCACCGTGCCGGGGGCTTCGCCATGAGCGGTAGCCACACGGCAGGACATCACCTTAAGCTTTTTGCCGCCGGAGGTGCTGAACCACGCGCCCGGCCAAGGGTTCATGCCGCGCACCCAGTTATGGATATGGGTGGCAGTGTCGGTCAGGTGGAACTCTGCCATCTCCTTGTTCAGCATGGGGGCAAGGGTGGCGTTTTCGTGGTCTTGCGGCACAGCCGTCAGAGTACCGGCAGCGATCTGAGGAATCGTTTCACACAGAGCTTCGGCGCCCACAGCGGTAACGCGGTCAAACAATTCGCCGCTGGTCTCCTCGGGGTCAATGGCGATTTTTTTACAGTACAGTACATCGCCGGTATCCAGCCCTTCGTCCATCTGCATGATGGAAACGCCGGTCTCGGCGTCACCGTTCAGCACCGACCACTGCACCGGGGCGCTGCCGCGATATTTCGGCAGCAGCGAAACGTGCAGGTTGATGCAGCCATAGCGGGGCATTTCCAGCACGGACTTCGGCAGGATGCAGCCATAGGCCACCACCACGATCAGCTCCGGGGCGAGGGCACGGATGTTTTCATCCTCGCTGCCGTCCCGCAGGGTGCGGGGCTGGAACACAGGTGTGCCGTGCGCCAGAGCCACCTCCTTGACCGGCGGCGCGGTGAGCACCTGCTTGCGGCCGACGGGCTTATCCCGCCGGGTGTACACGGCACAGATGTCGTGCCCGGCAGCATACAGGGCTTTCAGGCACTCGGCAGCAATATCCGGCGTGCCCATGAACAAAATGCGCATCAGTTGTTTCCTTTCGCTTCGCGGGCGGCCTTTTTGCCTTCCTCGGTATCCTCATAGAAGTACTCGCTGGATTCCATGATGGTGATGCCGTCCAGATGGTCGTTCTCGTGCTGGATGCAGCGGCCCAGCAGGCCGTCAGCTTCCAGCTCGAACCATTCGCCGTTGCGGTCCTGTGCACGCACCTTGACGGCAACGGGGCGGGTCACAGCGCCGTTGTGCCCCGGGAAGGACAGGCAGCCCTCGTAGGCCGTCTCTTCCTCCTCAGAAACAGCAAGGATCTCGGGGTTGACGAAATCAATGAACTTGTACTCGTAATCCTCGGGGATCTCCTCCGGGGCGTCGGTGGTGTCCCACACCACGAACAAGCGGCGCATCATGCCCACCTGCGGACCGGCCAGACCTACGCCGTCGGCGGCGATCATAGTCTCGCGCATATCGTCCAGCAGGGTGGCCAGACGGTCGTCAAAATTGGTCACAGGGCGGCAGACCTTGTTCAGGATGGGGTCGCCTTCTTTAACAATGTTACGGATAGCCATAATGGTACCTCCAGTTTTATCAGATGTCTCCGTCCGAGTGCAGGTCTACCACGACCGATGCCTTAGACGGCAGTTTTTCTTTTTCATACAGTGCCAGCGTGCTGCGCACAAGGTCGCGGAAACGGCGGTCGTTGCGGCACTTGACGGTAAGCTTATAGCGGTAGGTGTCGTTGATCTTTTCAATGCTGCCGGGCGTAGGACCCAGAATGCGCAGGGGCAGATCCGGCTGCTTGGCCGCCTGCTGCCCTAAAAGCGCCGAGAAACGGGCAGCGGCACGCGCCACCTCGTTCTCCTTTGCACCGGCAAAGCCGATGATGCACAGCCCGCAGAAGGGCGGATACAAGCCAAGCTTGCGGTAGGCGATCTCCTGCTCGTAGAAGGCGTCGTAATCCTGCGCGGCGGCAAGGGTGAGCACCGGGTTGTCCGGGTCGGTGGTCTGGATGATGGCAAAGCCGGGCTCTTTTGCGCGGCCGCTGCGTCCCACCACCTGTGTGATCAGGCTGAACACGTTCTCGTATGCCCGGAAGCCCTGCGCAAACAGCAGCGAATCAATGCCCAGAACACCCACAAGGGTCACGTCCTCAAAATCCAGACCCTTTGCCACCATCTGGGTGCCTACCATGATATCGTATTCATGCGCTGCAAATTTGGCAAGCAGCTTTTCGTGGGCGTCCTTGGCGGCGGTAGAGTCCTGATCCATGCGCAGCACCCGCGCCTCCGGGAAGAGCTTTGCCAGCTCCTCTTCGGCCTTCTGGGTACCAAAGCCCCGGTACTGCAGCTTGCCGCCGCAGGCCGGGCAAAGGGTGGGCGGCGGCTCCTGCTGGGAGCCGCAGTAGTGGCACAGCACCTTATGCGCTGATTTGTGGTACACCATGGGCACGCTGCACTTGGGGCACTTGAGCACCTCGCGGCAGTCCTCGCACTGGGCAATGGTCTGGTAGCCCCGGCGGTTGAGCAGAAGAATGGTCTGCTTTTCCGCTTCCAGATTGCGGCGGATGGCGTCCTCCAACGCAAGGCTGATCTCCCGAGGGTTGCCTGCTGCCAGCTCTGCCCGCATATCCACGATCTGCACGCTGGGCAGCGGGTTGCCGCCGTAGCGCTTGGTCAGGCGCACCAGCTGGGTGCGTCCGTTCTGTGCAGCGTGGAAGCTCTCGGTGCTGGGGGTGGCGCTGGCCAGAAGCAGCAGGGCACCGTTTTCGGCGGCACGCTGCCGGGCGACCTCGTGGGCGGAGTAGCGCGGTGCGGATTCCGACCGGTAGGTGTGCTCCTGCTCCTCGTCAATGATGATAAGACCGATATTTTCCAACGGCGAAAACACAGCGCTGCGGGTGCCAACCACGATATCTGCACCGCCGTCCTGGATCATCTGCCATTGCAGCAGACGCTCGGTATGGTTGAGCGCAGAGTGCTGCACCGCCACGCGGCGGCCGAACTGTCCTTTGAGCCGCAGGATCATCTGCGGGGTCAGGCTGATCTCCGGCACCAGCACCAGCGCCTTACGGCCAAGTTCCAGACAGCGGGAAATCAACTTTAAAAACACCAGCGTCTTGCCGCTGCCGGTAACGCCGTACAACAGAGCCGAATGGGGCGCAGCATCTTCTAGCTTGGGCAGCAGCGTGTCGTAAGCAGTTTGCTGCTGCTCCGTGAGGGTGATGGGGTCGTTACGCAGCGGGATGGAGGCGTACAGGTCGATGGACTTATTCACCTTGCTGCATTCCAGCACACCCTTGGTGCACAGGTTATCCAGCACGGCGCGGCTGATGCCCTTATCCTCCAGTTCGTTCAGGGTGCGAGGGCCGCCGCTCAGCAGCGCCACCGCCGCCAGCTGTTTTGCCGTAGGCTTTGGCTTTTGCGGCAGAGTGCCCACAAGCTTATAGGCATTTTCGGTGTGACGGGTAAGCTGCTTTTGCAGCACCGGGGTCACACCGTCTGCCGCCACGGCGGGCTTATACTGCGCACCATACGGAATGACCGCCTTGACGGCCTCGTAGTAGGTGCAGAAGGTGCGTTCCTTTAAAAAATACACCAGCCGCAGCAGCTCCGGGGTCAAGCAGGCCGAAGCCGGGGCTACGTCAAACAGATATTTCAGCTTGGAGTGCTCCGGCTCGGCATCGCAGGCCAGTACCACACCCATGCGGGCGCGGCTACCCTTGCCGAAGGGTACCAGTACCATGCTGCCCAGACGCACCACATTCTGGTGCTCCGGCAGAACGGCGTAGGTATACAGCTTATCAAAATGGAAGGTCGCATTGCTGACGGCAACGCCTACCGTTTTGGGCATTCGTCCAACTCCTTCAACGCTTGATTTTTCAGCCCTGCAGCCCGGCGCGCTGACAGATGACCTGATAAAGCTCTGCAGCGCAGG
The DNA here is from genome assembly GCF_023347355.1 of Faecalibacterium sp. IP-1-18. Taxonomy (NCBI): domain Bacteria; kingdom Bacillati; phylum Bacillota; class Clostridia; order Eubacteriales; family Oscillospiraceae; genus Faecalibacterium; species Faecalibacterium sp. IP-1-18. Next base: position 1,539,391 of record NZ_CP094472.1, on the reverse strand, counting down.
GCTCGATCTGGTTGTTGACCAGCTTTACGGTAAACTTATCCTGCTCGGCCAGCTCCTGCCGGGCGGTGGCGAGACGCTCCTGAATGCTTTCCTCAGTCTCGGTGCCGCGGCCGCGCAGGCGATGCTCCAGCTCCTCCACAGAGGGCGGCAGCAGGAACACGGTGGTAGCGCCCGGGAACATCCGGCGGATATTGGCAGCGCCGTGCACGTCAATGACCAGCACGACCACCTTACCAGCCTCCAGCCGCTTTTCCACCTCAGACTTCAGGGTGCCGTAGTAGTTGCCGTTATAGAAGTTGTGCTCCACCACCTGATCGTTTTCCAGCAGTTGCTGGAACTGCTCGCGGGTGCGGTAGTAGTAGTCCACACCCTCCTGCTCGCCGGGGCGCGGGGCGCGTGTGGTGGCAGAGACAGTCTTTTCGATCTCGGGGTGTGCCTCGCGCAGTGCCTTGACCACGCTGTCCTTACCAGTACCGGCTGCACCGGAAACTACAAACAGAAATTTATCATTCGCCATGAGATGTTTCTTCCTCCATTGATGCTCTACCCTCCTGCCCGGCGGCGCGGCTTGCCACCGTTTCGGGCTGAAGGGCAGACAGCACGACATGATCGGAGTCCATGATAAGCACAGCCCGGGTGCTGCGGCCGTAAGAGGCGTCGATCAGCATCCCCCGCTCGCGTGCTTCCTTCACCAGACGTTTGACCGGTGCGGAGTCCGGGCTGACGACTGCCACCACACGCCCCGCACTGACCATATTGCCAAAGCCGATGTTGATGAGTTTCATAGGCTCCTCCACAACATATTATTCCAGATTCTGGATCTGCTCGCGGATTTTTTCGATCTCCGCCTTCATATCCACCACAATACGGGTGATATCCAGATCCTGACACTTGGAGCCGATGGTATTGGTCTCGCGGTTCAGCTCTTGCGTCAGGAAGTCCAGCTTGCGGCCCACGGGCTCGTCCAGCTGCAGGATATCGCGGTACTGGGCAATGTGGCTGCGCAGACGGACAGTTTCTTCATCCACGGCAGTCTTATCGCCAAAGATGGCGGCTTCGGTCAGCACACGGGCGTCATCGATGTCGCGATCCTGCAGGATGACCTTGAGTTTCTCGTACAGGCGGTTGGTGTAGTTCTCTACCCGGCCTGCACTCAGGCTCTCCACTTTGCCAACGCACTGTTCCAGAAACACAAGACGGCTTTCCACGTCTGCCTTCATCTTGGCGCCCTCGGCGGCACGCATCTCCACAAAGCGATCCAGCGCCTGCGCGGTGACGGCAGACACATCCTGCCACAGCTGCTCCTCGTCCACATCGGCGTGGCGGGTGGTCAGCACATCCGGGAAGCGGGTCAGAACGGCGGTGGACACATCATTTTTGACCCCCAGCTGCTCGGACAGGTCCCGCATGGCCTGCTGATAGCTGCGGGCAAGCTCCATGTTGACGGCGACCACGGTATCCGCTGCGTCCACGTTCTGGACGGTCATGCTAAGCTCTACCTTGCCGCGGGAGATCCGCTGGTTGAGCTGCTTTTTCAGGCGGCTGTCCAGAGAACTGCAGGTGCGCGGGATGCGGGAGGAATACTCGAAATAGCGGGAGTTCACGCTGCGCAGTTCCACAGTGATCTCGCGGCCATTGAGCACGGCAGTCCCCCTGCCGAAACCGGTCATGCTTAAGATCATACTAGCTCCTATTCTTTTGCGGTTTAACTTCGTTTTTTCTGTATAGGTATCCGCTTTGGGCACACAAGCCCATGTTACGATACATATAGCATCATTTTACTATTCTTTTCTGAAAAATTCAAGGTGCAGACTGCATCCGTGCAAAAAACACAGTTTTCATTTTTACTGCTGCGCAGCCAAAACAACATGGCTGCGGCAGTTACCGCTTTTCCAGAAGCTTTCCCCTTGTAAAAAATATAACCCCGCGTTTTCACGCAGGGTCATAACATCAGTTCGTCTTATAAACGCAGGTCACACTGGTTTGCAGGATATCTGCATTGAGCAGCGTGCGCTCCACCCAATGGATGTTGTCGGCAATGGTATCCAGAGAAACCTCGTATTCCTTGGCAATGCTTTCCATCGTGCGGTACTCGTAGCGATAGATCAAGGTCAGGATGAGCTTGTCCATCATAGAGATCTTGGTAAAGCGGGTCTTGCGCTTATGCTCCTGACGGTAAGCCTCATGCAGAGCCTTGAGCATCCGGTCAAATTCCAGCTTTGAAATGCCAAAATACAGTTGATAGTCCTGCTCCTGAAACTCAGCAATGCGCTGCTCCGGGATGCTTCGCATAGCATTTTCCTCCACATCATTTGTTGTATTGTACGGCTATACCAAACATTATAAAAGGTATTGGGCGGCAAGTCAATGTGTAAGCAGAAGTTTTTCCGGTATTACGCGACAGAGTGCGCCCTGCACCTTTGCCGACTGCACAAAAAAGGGCTACCGCACAGCATTTTGTGCAGCAGCCCTGAAAGGGACTTATTTATCAGACAGGATGGGACTGGTTGGTGTAGTCCACATGATCGCCGTCCACGCCCTGCTTTTTGGCATTGCGCTTATCGAAGAACTTGGGAGCGACCTGCGGGAACATAGCGTAGGTCAGCACGTCCTCTTCCTGCGTTGCCCACTTGGCAGCCTCGGCCTTCAGCTTGTCCATCTCGGGCGCCAGCGTGTCGGCAAAGCGGCAGGTAATGGGCTGCTCATCGCCAAGGATCTTCTTGGTGAACTCGGGCTTGATGGGAGCGGGAGTTTTGCCATAGTCGCCGTGGACCAGACCCTTGAACTCCTTGGTGACCATCTTGTAGCGCTCGCCCATGATGACGTTGAACACAGCCTGCGTACCAACGATCTGGCTGGTGGGGGTGACCAGCGGCGGGTAGCCTGCATCCTCACGAACGCGGGGGATCTCGGCCAGCACTTCGTCCAGCTTGTCTTCCTTACCGGCATCCTTCAGCTGCTTGAGCATGTTGGAGAACATACCACCCGGCACCTGATACAGCAGGGTGTTGGCGTCCACGCCCAGGCTCTTGGGGCTGATCTGGCCGTTGGCGATGTACTTTTCGCGCAGCTTAGCAAAGTAAGCGCGCACGACGTTCAGCTGCTTCAGATCCAGACCGGTATCGTAGTCGGTGCCCTGCAGGGCAGCCACCAAGCTCTCGGTGGGCATATGGCTGGTGCCAAGGCTCAGGGGGCTCATGGCGGTATCGATGATATCGGCACCTGCCTCGATGCCCTTGAGGATGGACATGGAAGCCAGACCTGCAGTGTAGTGGCTGTGGATATCCACAGGGATGCTGACGGTCTCCTTCAGCTTCTTGACCAGATCATAGCAGGTATAGGGAGTGAGCAGACCTGCCATATCCTTGATGCAGATGGAGTTTGCGCCCATCTCCTCCAAAGTCTTGGCGTAGGCTGCAAAGTACTCGTTGTTGTGCACAGGGCTCAGGGTGTAGCTGATGCAGCCCTGCACATGAGCGCCTTCCTTGTTGGCAGACTTGATGGCAGTCTGCAGGTTGCGGGGGTCGTTCAGAGCATCGAAGATGCGGATGACGTCGATGCCGTTGGCAACAGACTTCTGTACAAAGTACTCCACAGCGTCATCTGCGTAGGGACGGTAGCCCAGCATATTCTGGCCGCGGAACAGCATCTGCAGCTTCTGATGCGGCAGTTCCTTGCGCAGGATGCGCAGACGCTCCCAAGGATCCTCGTCCAGGAAGCGGATGCAGCTGTCGAACGTAGCACCGCCCCAGCACTCCACGGAGAAGTAGTTGATCTTGTCCATTTCGGGCAGGATGGGGCGCATCTCGTCCATGGTCATACGGGTAGCCAGCAAAGACTGGTGCGCATCACGCAGGACGACCTCGGTCACCTTGATCGGCTTTTTTGCCATGGTTGTCACCTCTTCCTTAGTTCATGGAAACCAGAACGTCACCGGAGTTGACGGTATCGCCCTTGTTCACGTTGATGGAAGCCACAGTGCCATCCTGCGGAGCAACGATCTCGTTCTCCATCTTCATGGCCTCGAGGATGACCAGCACGTCGCCGGCCTTGACAGAAGCACCGGCAGCGACCTTGACATCCAGAATGTTGCCGGGCATGGGAGCCTTGACGGCAACAGCACCGGCTGCACCGGCGGCTGCCTTAGGAGCAGCTGCAGGAGCGGGAGCGGCCTTGGGTGCGACGGGTGCTGCGGGAGCAGCGGCAACAGGAGCAGCGCCTGCGGCAGTTTCCTCAACGGAAACGCTGTAAGCAACACCATTGACAGTAATATTGTAGTACTTCATGGAAGGATCCTCCAATTCAAAATCGAACTCAATTAACTTACATTCGGACGCTTACAGGGCCATATTGCCATGCTTCTTGGGCAGGCGGGCAGCGCGCTTGGTGCTCAGCAGCTCCAGTGCAGCCACAACGCTAGCACGCACATTAGCGGCATCACAGCTCATATCGGCAGCACCGGCGGCCACTGCGCTGGCAGCGCTGCACACCTCAGCGGTGTAGGCAGCAGTCTTAGCCTTGGTGGCGGCAATGATGTTGTCGGAAGCATCGATCTCATCCTTATACAACACGCTGACAGCGGCGCTGGGCTCCAGTGCGCTGACGGTGCAGCCGGTCACAGCAATGCGCAGGTCGGCAGCAGCCAGAGTGGTGTACACAGGGCCCACAGCCTTGCCTGCCAGCACTGCCACCTTTGCGGTGGTAGCATCGGCGTAGGTAGCGGCCAGACGGGCAGCCTCGCGGATGCCGCCAGCCACGTCATCGGTAACGCTGGGCACAAAGCCCTCGGTATCCACGATGGTGACCACAGGCACGCTGAAGGCATCGCACAGGCGCACAAAGCGGGAAGCCTTGGCTACGCAGTTGTGGCACAGCTGCTTGCCGGTTGCCACAACGCCCACGGCGTTGCCGCCGATGGTTGCAAATGCGGTGTAAACAGACTTACCAAAGCCTGCGTACAGCTCCACAGCGCTGTCCTTATCGATCACAGCGGCAGCAGCCTTTGCGGGCTCGGCACCGACGGCCAGAACAGCGGTGGGCTGCTCGAACTCGAAGATTGCCGGGCCGGTCAGGTTGTTGGCGGGCAGCAGACCCACGATGTGAGCAGCCTTTTCAGCAGCCTCTGCGGCATCGGTAGCCACGATGGAAGCTACGCCTGCCTTGGCGGCAGCAGCGGCGCTGCCTGCGTCGGCGACCTTATCGCCCTTGGCTGCGGAGGTGAACGGAGCGGTGAAGAACAGCTCTGCGCCCTCGGCCATGATGCAGACGTCTGCGTTGGCAGCGCTCAGAGCGCTGGTGCCGCCGCAGACACCCAGAACAACGGCCACCTGCGGAACAACACCGGAGACCTTTGCGATCTGTGCATTCAGCTTTGCGCTGGCGGTCAGCACGTCCAGACCCTCGGCCAGCTTTGCACCAACCGAGTTATAGAAGGTGACCACCGGGCAGCCGGTCTGTGCAGCCATTTCCAGAACCTTGATGTTCTTTTCAACATCCTTTACGGTGACAGCCTCGCCATTCTGATAAACGGCGTAAGCCTGCTGACCTGCAGCATAGCCGCAGGCAGCGCTCACTGCACCATCAGCAAACAGCGCAGTGTACTCCCCGTCATCGAAGAACTTGGCGAGGATTTCTCCCTTATTGATCTTTGAAGCCATAATTAGACCTCCTGGTTGTCTGTGTGAGCTTTCAAAATTATATTCATTATACAGAAGCTGGCAAAAAAATGCAAGGGATTCTATAAAATTCCATGCGATTCAACATCCGTCACTTATAGATACTCAAATTTTTAACGATTCATCGTTTTGCACGTTTTATCTGGACAAATGCTATCACACGCCCATTTTGTGGGTGTAGAAATTTTCCCGGTTTTTTTGGCAAAACTGCACCCGTCTGCTGCGTTTTCTTTCCGTTGCGTTTATGTTACACTATATTAAAAAATCATATATTTCCGGGCAATCTGCCAAACTGTACCTATATAGCGCACACGAAAAGCCCGTCAAATATGCAAAAGAGGTTGAAGCTATCTTGAAGCGAATTTCCGTAAAGTTCCAGCAGCAGGAGCAGACCTACCGTTCTCTGCACGCTGCCGCTCGTTCCCTGCTTTCGTCAAAGGGGCGGGTGTTTCTGCTTTTTCTGTTGTTTTATAAGGTGCTGACAAACTTCTTGTTCGTACCGGCGCTGCAGCTGATCTGGGCGCTGACACTGCGGTTTGCGCCCATACAATACCTCAACAACAAGACCGCTTCCCGCACCTTTGCCTCCCCTGCCATCATCGGGTGCATCGTCGTGCTGGCGGTGCTGGCAGCCTTCTGGAGCCTATACGAGGTTGCCGCGATGCTGCAGCTATTGACGCGGGTGCGGCACGGTGAGCCGCTGCGGGTGGGTGCGGTGTTCCGGGATGCCTTTTGCAGCCTTGTGCGGGTGTTTCTGCCGCAGAATCTTCCACTGCTGCTGTATGGCGCTGCCCTGATCCCGCTGACGAACTTTTTTCTTGCCGCGAATCATCTGACCCAGTTTGCCGTGCCGGAATATCTCTGGGGGCTGCTGAAGGCGCGCGCTGCCAACCGCTTGCTGTTTGCATTGGCGGTGCTTTTTGTGCTGGCACTGCTGTTGGACGGGCTTGTGGTGCTGCCAAAATTTCTGCTGGAGCGCAAAAGCTTTGGCTGTGCATTTGCAGAGAGCCTGCGGGTTTTGCGCGGCCGCGCCGGGCAGCTGCTTGCGCTGTCACTACGCTGGATGCTGACCGCTGCCGTGCGCACCGGGCTGATGCTTCTGTGCGGGGCTTTACTGTTCTATTGTGTCATCCTTGGTGTCGGCTTTGCCAGCACTGCTGCCCTGCTGGCGCTTTCCCGCGCTGCACTGCTGATCGAGTTGCCGTTCCTTTGTATGCTCATGGACTGTGCCATGACGGCGGCGCAGAGCACCCTTACAGAGGCACTGTATGAAGTGACCCGGCAGTCCGATGCAGCGCAGCCGATCATTTGCAGTGCATCCCCTGCTCCGCACCGCGAACAGACGGTGCTGGCAGGAATGATGGCCTGCGCCGCGCTGGTCACCTGCGGCGTAGCGGCGGTATATCTGCTTTTCCCGCAAACACAGCCGCTGCAAAGCGTGCTGGGTCTTTCCGATCCGGTGATCACCTACCACCGGGGCTATTCTTCCCGTGCTCCAGAAAATACCATGGTCGCCTTTGAGACCGCGCTGGAGCACGGCAGCCCCCGCATTGAGCTGGACGTGCAGATGACCGCTGACGGCGTAGCTGTGGTGACCCACGACACCAGTTTGCGCCGGTGCACCGGCTGCAACGCCAACATCTACGACCTGCCCTATGCGCAGGTGCAGCAGCTGGATGCCGGGCGCTGGTTCCATCGGCAGTTTACGGGCTCCTATATTCCTACGCTGGAAGAGGTTCTGGCGCTGTGCAAGGGCAAGACTGAGCTGAACATCGAGATCAAGCCCAGCACCTTTACGCCGACATTGGAGGCCGAAACGGTGCGGCTGATCCACGCATACGACTACGGCGCGGACTGCGTGGTCACCTCTCAAAGCTACGAGACCCTGTGCAAGGTAAAGGAGCTGGACCCGGACATTACCACAGGGTATATTCTGGCGCTGGGCGTTGGCACCTACTACGACCTGCCTGCCGCAGACTTTTTCAGTGTGGAATCCACCTTTATCACCGCCGGTATGGTGCAGCAGATCCATCTGCGGGGTAAGACCATCTCTGCATGGACCATCAACCGCCAGCAGGATGCGGAAAAGCTGCTGCAGCTGGGTGTGGATGACCTGATCACTGACAAGCCCGAGATCATTGCGCCGCTGCTGGCACGGGACAAGGCACTGGACAACCGTCTGCTCTGGCTGCGGGATCAGATTCAGGAGTTGCTTGCCGCCCCGGACGCTGAAGAAGCGATGGAGGTGGAGGAAACCATCGAGGATGCTATTGAGGATCCCGAAGAGGTTTTGGACGAAGCGTAAGAAGATTTATACAGTAATACCGGGCAGGCTGCGGGCTGCCCGGTATTTGTATTTTCATAAACATAAAAAAGGAGCCGCAGACCCCTGTTACAGGTACTGCGGCTCCCCTTTTGTCTTTGGAAGTTTAAATTACTTCACCATGCTTGCAACTTCAGATGCGAAGTCGTCAGCACGCTTCTCCAGACCCTCGCCCTTGACAAAGCGGGCGAACTTGACAATCTTGATCTCGCCGCCCAGGTCCTTAGCGACCTTAGCGGTGTACTGAGCAACGGTCAGGTCGCCATCCTTGACGAACTCCTGATCGACCAGGCAGTTCTCCTTGAAGAACTTCTTGATCTTGCCCTCGATCATCTTCTCCTTCACAGCCTCAGGCTTGTTAGCGGTCTTGGGATCCTGAGCCATCTGAGCCAGCATGATCTCCTTCTCCTTAGCCACGACCTCGGCGGGGACAGAAGCCTCGTCAACGTAGCCGGGGTTAGCAGCAGCGACCTGCATAGCGATGTCCTTGCCGTAAGCAACGAACTCGTCCTTTGCATCGATGTCGTTGGTGGTCTCGAAGTTGACCAGAATGCCGTGGGTGCCGCCGCCGTGGACGTATGCAGAGCAGACGCCCTCGTAACGGGTGAAGCGGCGAACCTTGATGTTCTCCTTGATGACCAGGATCAGGTTCTTCAGAGCCTCGTCAACAGTCTCGCCAGCCTCGGTCTTGCAAGCCATCAGAGCCTCGACATCAGCGGGGTTCTGCTTCATGATGACCTTGGTGGCCTCCTTGACGAAGTCAACGAACTTGTCGTTCTTGGCAACGAAGTCGGTCTCAGCGTTGACCTCGATGACAACACCGACCTTGCAGGCGGGGCAGTAGTCAGCGTAGACCATACCCTCGGCAGCAACGCGGCTTGCCTTCTTGGCGGCGGTAGCCAGACCACGCTCGCGCAGGATCTCGATTGCCTTCTCGAAGTTGCCGTCAGCCTCGGTCAGAGCCTTCTTGCACTCCATCATGCCGCAGTCGGTCTGCTTGCGCAGTTCCATAACGTCCTTTGCAGAAATAGCCATTTTTGTTTTCTCCCTTACACGTTATTTGATTGGTTGCGGAATGGGAAATCAGGCGTTTGCTGCGTCCTCGGCGGGAGCGGCCTCCTGGTTGCCCTGCTTGCCTTCCAGCACAGCGTCAGCCATAGCGCCGGCGATCAGCTTGACAGCGCGGATAGCGTCGTCGTTGCCGGGGATCACGTAGTCGATCTCATCGGGGTTGCAGTTGGTATCAACAATAGCAACGATGGGGATGTTCAGCTTGCGGGCCTCAGCAACAGCGATGCGCTCCTTGTGAGGATCGACGATAAACATAGCCTTCGGCAGGGTCTTCATGTTCTTGACGCCGCCCAGGTACTTGTCCAGCTTCTCCATCTCCAGCTCCAGCTTAGCTACTTCCTTCTTGGGCAGCAGCTCGAAGGTGCCGTTCTCCTTCATCTTAGCCAGCTGATCCATACGGTCGATACGCTTACGGATGGTGCGGAAGTTGGTCATCATGCCGCCCAGCCAACGAGCGTTGACGTAGTGCATGCCGCAGCGCAGAGCCTCGTCACGGATGGACTCCTGAGCCTGCTTCTTGGTGCCAACGAACAGGATGTCGCCGCCCTCAGCTGCAACTTCCTTCACATAGTTGTAAGCCTCGTCCAGCTTCTTCACGGTCTTCTGCAGGTCAATGATATAGATACCATTGCGCTCGGTGAAGATGTACTTAGCCATCTTGGGGTTCCAGCGGCGGGTCTGGTGACCGAAGTGCACACCTGCCTCGAGAAGCTGCTTCATAGAAACGACTGCCATAATAAAATACCTCCAGATATTGTTTTGCCTCCGCACACCGTGATCTGCACGGTACATCGGGTACCGGCGGACTGCCCTCAACCCAAAAGGGCACAAAAGGGCATAGTGATGCGTGTGTAATGCTTTGTTATAATAGCACAAAAAGAATGCGGTTGCAAGTGGTTTTCTCTGTTTTGTATAAAGAAATGCTTACTTTTTCTCTTATTTGCCCGTATTCATCCCGCTCAAACCTGCAACACCCATACGGTTGAGGGCGTATCCCTTGCCGAACATCAGGTCGTATTGCAGCATCCAGTGCTCGTTTGTCCAGCGCTGCTGGAACTCCGTGGGCTGCTGGGTGGTGGTGCCATCCAGATTCATGGTGGTGCCGCGGGTGCAGCTGCGGCTGGCGACCCGCAGCTGCCGGTTGAGGAACTGGAAGTACAGCGGCTGCTCCAGCCCGAACAGTTCCATCATCACCGGGGAGATATCGTAGGCGGCAATGGTGCCAAAGTCCACCTGCTGCTGGCTGTAATTCGACCACATCAGCAGCGTGGTCTGGTGCAGACGGGGGTCGGTGCTGGAGCCGCTTGCGTAGCCGGTGGTGGTGTAGACATCGTAGTTGGAATCAATGGGGTTATAGTGGTCGCCCCAGAATACCAGAATGACCGGCTCGTCCACCTGAGAGAAATACGCTGTCAGCTTGCCCAGCATGGCGTCTGCATCCCGGATGCCGGTAGCAAAATCTTCCAGCGCGCCCACGGTGCTGCTCTTGAGCCCCACCGGATGAGATACAACGTGTACCCGCTCGTCGTCCGGGTAGTTATCCCTATTATAATTGGTATGGTTCTGCATGGTGACCGCGTGCAGGAAGATGGGCTTATCAGAGGAAGTGCTCATCTTTTCGTACTGCTGAATGATCTGGTCGGCCATGGAGTCATCGGTCACAAGGCCGCTGGTCCAGTAGTGCTTGCGCACCTTGGTCACACCGTGCATATCCTCCAGACTGATAAAATCGCTGAAGCCGAGGTTGGGGTAGGCCTTATCGCGGCTCCAGTATTTTGCCCAGAAGCAGTGCACCGCAGCGGTCTGGTAGCCCTTGAGCTTGAGGTAATTGGGCAGGGCGAACATGGGCTTTGTGACGTGCTGCTGGTAGGGTTTGCTGCCGCTGGGCAGGAAGGACACGGAGTAGCCGGTCAGAGCTTCAAACTCCACATCACAGGTGCCGCCGCCAAAGCTGGGGCTGTACGCCCTGCCGTAAGCGCTGGTCTGCTGCAGAGCGTGAAGGTTCTGCGATACATCGGTATCAAAGGTAATGCCGCACTGCTCCAGCTCCGAAACATCCCAGTAGGATTCATCCATTACATAAATAATGGTAGGCTGCTTTGCCTGCTCCTCCTTGGGGGTAGTGGCGGCATAGCTGCCTGCATACATGGGGCCGGTGGAGAATTTCTCACTCTCGGCCACGTTATCCAGAATATCGTCCACTGCCTGCTCCGAGTAGCCCTCGGGCTTGGCGATCTCCAAATTGGTGAGGTTGGTCATAAAACCGGTAAGCACACCGTAGTAACGGTAGTAGCGGTCCTGCATCCACGCATCCGGCGTGATGCCCAAAACCTGCGTGACTGCAGGCTGTAAATAAACGCCGAAGATCAGCAGACACAGCGCCGCTGCCGAGGCACCGGTGCCCGCAAGCCTTGGCAGCCAGCGCTGGCGCAGCCGCCCGCGGTAAACAAAGAAGCTTGCCACCGTCAGTGCCAGCACCAGCACAATGGAGACCACCATGCTGGTCTGCAGCTTGAGCCCGGCAGCAGAGGCCACACCGGCGGCTTCGGACACCTGCATCAGGTCCCACGGCAGAAAGGGCTCACCCCGCAGCTGCATGGTATAGAAGTTTACTGCGCAGGGCGCACAGCCCAAAACGGCCATGCCCAGCGTAGCAAGCGGCGGGATGCGCAGCACCCAGTCCAGCAGCTCCCACACCAGAAACAGCAGCAGCCATGCCAGCAGATACGCCCCGAAATGGGGGAAAATAAAGCTGATAAAGGTATCAGCGGTCAGTGACCCGCGCGCGATCCACTCACCCAGCAGCAGCACAATAAAGGAAGCTGCCGCCGGGAAGAGCATCCGCAGGGTCAACAGCGGTTTGGATGTTTTCATAGTCGATATCCCCTTTCCACGTCCCGAACCCTATTTCCAAAGTGGCTTTGCTATTTGCACAAGCCTTTCGTGCCTATTATAGTCATTTCGCCGAAAATGTCCATTCATGATTTTACAAAAATTACAGTTTTATTTTTCAAAATATTCCCCTATTTTTCACAGACCAAGCTTTGCCCGCAGCTGCTGCCAGAAGCCGTGAGGTGCTGCCGGTGCTTTTGGCACAGCAGTATGCACCAGAATTGCGTCTGTGCCGATGGTCTCGATCTCCTGCCACGGGATGGTCAGGCTCTCGTCCCGGCCCAGCAGGCCAAAAAGCCGCGGTCTGCCCAGCAAAATCAAGCTTTGCAGCTGCGCCGTTGCGGGGTCAAGCTCCAGATCGTCCGCGCGGCCAAGGCACATCCCCTGCTCCAGCTGAACGACCTCCTTCTCACAAAGTTCCCGGATCGTCATGGCGCTCTCCCCTTTCTGTCACAGCATACGCCGGGGCGGCATTTTCTATGCCAAAGGGGTGGAAAGCACCCGCCCGGTTGTGGTATACTATGGAAAATATCTGGAAAACATCCAATACAAGCGAGGCAGTATTTATGTATAAAAGCATTATTTTTGATATCGGCGGTGTACTGGTGGATTTTGACCCCAAGGCATACCTTGTAGACCGGCTGTGCAACGCCGAAATGGAAGAGAAAGTTTACGACCTGACCTTTGGCAGCGAGGAGTGGCAGTTGCTGGACGCAGGCAAACTTTCCCGCTATGACGGCAACCAGCGAATGCTGGAGCACGCCCGTGCCGAGGGCTGTGCCTTTGAGGTGCAGGGCGTTCTGGACGACTGGATGCACATTCTGCGCCCGCGTCTGCGGATGCTGGAGCTGGTGCGGCGGCTGAAGAACCACGGCTATTGCGTGTATTACCTGAGCAACATCCCGCAGGATGTGCTGGAGCTGCTGACCGAGCGCGGCGTACTGGCTCAGTTTGACGGCGGTGTAGCCTCCTGCGAGGTACAGGTGAATAAGCCTGACCCGCAGATCTACAAGGCTTTGTTGAAAAAGTATCAGCTGAAGGCCAGCGAATGCATATTTATCGACGACAGACTGGAAAACGTGCAGGCCGCCTTTGCGCTGGGCTTTGCCGGCATCCAGATGAAGGACAGCGTTGGTACGCTGATCCGCAGCCTTGCCACCTGTAACGTGGCGCTGCGCTGAATGTTCATATAACAAACAGCAGCCCCTGCCGGAAAGGTTTCTCCGGCAGGGGCTGCTGTGCGTTGGTGGGGAACTTACTTTTCCTCGTAGCTCTGGCAGTAGTGCGGGGTCTCCACCTGCTGGGTGGTGCAGCTGCACTGCTCCGTCACCTTGATCTGCGGCAGATCACATTTGCAGCCGTCCACGTTGTGGCAGCACGCGCAGACATCACAGGTCACGCCGATGTTTTCCATGTTTATCACCTCTTTGTCCATAGGTTGCCCTATGGAGCAAGAGTTTATACATGGGTTTTACCAAGCAGCCAGATCTGCGCCCAGCTTACGGCAGGCGGCCTGCACATCATCATCGGGCGTTTCGTTGCAGATGAGGCCTTCCTCGCTGAACAGCTGTGCGCCGTCGTCCTGTGCGCGCTGCGCCCAATCGCGCATCCACTGACCGTCACCCCAGCCGTAGGAGCCGAACAGTGCGATCTTTTTGCCGTTCAGAGAGCCTTCCAGCGCAGCAAACATAGGCTCGAACTCGCTCTCCTCCAGCTGCTCTGCACCCATAGCCGGGCAGCCAAAGGCCACAACGTCAAACTCTGCCAACTTTGCGGGGGTCATCTCGGCGCAGGGTACGATGGTGCCGTTGGCGCCTGCGCCCTCGGCGATGCAGTTTGCCATGGTCTCGGTGTTGCCGGTGGCGCTCCAGAATACGATTGCTACTTTGCTCATAAAACTCTACCTCTTTCTCTGCGTAGTTAGTTTAGAATAACTTCATGTTCTGTAAAAATGCGTCCGTGTTTCATGACGCATTTTGCGGTTAGTATCTTCTAACCGTCAACAGGATACCACAGCCCTGCCCTGCTTGTCAAGACGTTCGTGCAATGTTTGCACGGTGCAACAATCCCGCCTTTCTCAAAAGTGCATGAAGCGTGTATTTCAGCCGCCTAATACGCGGAAAACTACCAACAGCACCCCGTAGATGACCGGCTGGTGCAGCAGATACAACAGCAGCGAGTGCCGCCCAAGCCAGCCAAGCGGCGGGCAGACCGAGCGGCGCAAGGGCTCCATGCGCTGCCGCCCTACAACGTCGTAGAGAAAGTACCCCGCCCAGAACAGAAACAGCCACGGCAGAAGGGCAAAATAATCCGTAGAATAGAACCACCACGGATAAAAGCCAAAGTACGCTGTAACGCAGTTTGCATACAGTGTCTGCGGCAGCCAAAGGCGCAGGCTTCCAAAACCCAGATAGCCTGCCGAGACATTGCGGGTAAGAGCAAACAACACTGCGGAGATAGCAAACCCTGCTGCGGGTGGAATGTGCCGCAGTGGCTTTTCCAAAAGGCCGGTCAGCAGCATAGCGCTGCCCAGCAGGGTCAGCACACCAAAGATAACTCTGTCCTCCGGCATAAAAAGCAGCGTGACTGCCGTGACAAGCGCCCCTGCCCCAAACACCTGTGCGCCCCGGCGCAAGGTATGATGCCCCAGTTGCACACAGAAGCCGGACAACAGAATAAACACCCAACAGATGCTCTGCTGCCACAGATGCCCGGGCAGACCATAATACCAGTCGGCCTGAATACCGAAGAGATTGACCAGATCCCAGCAGCCGTGATAGAGCATCATACTGACCAGATCCAACCCGCGCAGTTCGTCCAGAAGGGCGTAGCGGCCAGAAGTGTCACTATACTTCACGTCGGATTCCTTCTTTTTTGTCACGCTGTTACACCGTTTTCCGGCGCAGCAGGCTCATGGGCGGCAGCTCCGGGGTGGGCATGGTGTATTTTTCCATGGCGTGAGGAGTGCTTTCCACCCGCTCCCCTGTTTCGTTTTCAATCCATTCCGGGGTAAGCGGGATGCTGCGTCCGTCCGGGCACAGTGCCTCCAGCGTATCCCCAAGGCTCCATTTGCCGCGCTGCTGGCAGTGGGCGATGCCATTTTCCCAGCTGTCCACCGTACCCACGAACTCCCACTCGCGGATATAGGTAGCGCTGTCGGTGGCCTGTTTGGCCTGCTCGCGGCCGAAATAGAAGCCCGGAGAGTAGTGCCGGTGGCTGGTGCGGGTAAGCTCTGCGTACACCTCCGGCGGCAGTTCAAAGTTATCGTTTGCCGGGTCGGCCAGATAGGCGTCCAGTGCCTTGCGGTAGGCAACGGTAACACTGGCCACATAGTAGAAGGTCTTGGCACGGCCTTCGATCTTCAGGCTGTCCACGCCCGCCTTGCAGATCAGGTCAATGAAGGGCGCGGTGCACAGATCGTTGGCGTTAAGGATGTAGCTGCCGTTCTCGTTTTCGCCGATCTCGTACAGCTGGCCGGGGCGGGTCTCCTCGCTCAGGTAATACTTCCAGCGGCAGGGCTGGGCGCACTGGCCGCGGTTGGCGTCGCGCCCGGCCATATAGTTGGACAACAGACACCGGCCGGACACGCTCATGCACATCGCACCGTGCACAAAGGCCTCGATCTCCAATTCCGGTGGAGTCTTATCGCGCAGGATGGCAATATCCTGCAAGGTCATCTCCCGGGCCAGCACCACCCGCTTTGCGCCCATTTTGTAGGCGGCGCGGGCGGCTGCCCAGTTGGTGATGCCGGTCTGGGTGGAAAGATGCACGTCAATGTCCGGGGCAAAGGTCTTGCAGGCATCCAGCACACCAAGGTCTGCCACAATAAAGGCATCCACACCGGCCTTGGCAGCCTCCTTGATGGCCTCCGGCAGACGGTCGGCCTCCTCGTTGGTGGGCAGGGTGTTCATGGTCAGGTAGACCTTGCGGCCGCGGGCATGGGCGTAGATGACGCTTTCCGTCAGCTGCTCCGGGGTGAAATTGGCCGGAGCCGAGCGCATACCGAACTCCGGCAGGCCGCAGTAAACGGCATCGGCACCGTAGTTGATGGCATAACGCAGACGTTCCGCATCGCCCGCCGGGGCAAGCAGTTCCGGGATCTGTAACATTTGTAGGTTCCTCTCTTATGTATCACAGTTTTAGCCGGAAAGGGGCCGCCGCACAAAAAACGGTGCAGCGGCCTTTCCTCAGTTTTTCAGGCTTTTGTTCACAGCTGCGGCAGTTTTGCAGTTGGCATTGTGCTCTGCCAGCGTGTGGGCGTAGTAGTAATTGCCCTTGAGGTCGGTCACAAAGAAGTAAGCGTCCTTGGCTTCCTCATCGGGCTGCGGCTCCAGCGCTGCCTTGATGGCGGCAAGGCCGGGGTTCGAGATGGGGCCTGCGGGCAGGCCGATACAGCTGTAAGTGTCGTAGGCTGTAAGGATATTTTCCGGGATATTGTCCCAGCCGTCGTAGTAGGGCGCGACCCAGTTCCAGAGATAGTTGTTGTCGGCGTCGCTCTGGATATGGCTGGAGGTGTTGCTTTGCAGCCGGGGGTAGGGCGAGCCCTCTGCCAGACGATTGCGGAACACCTGCGCCACGTTGGAGTCCTGACTGTTGCCCGCTTCCTCCTGCACAAAGGAGGCAAGGGTGACAAGCTCCGGCAGGGTCATTCCCTGCTTTTTGAGCGCTGCGTACATTTCCTTGGTAAATTGTGCATCGAACTGGGCGTAGAAGGTAGCTACATAGTTATGCACCGTATCATCCTTCAAAAACTCGTAGGTCTCCGGGAAAAGATAGCCCTCACACTTCATAAAGCGGTTCGGGGCCTCCTTATCCTCCGGGACATACTGCCAGAAGGTATAAGCGCTGAAATCGCCCTCGTTGGCTTCCTTCAAAAACTCCTCGGCGGTGCACAGACCGGCGGATTCCATCTTTTGGGCGATGGCAATGGCCGTGGTGCCCTCCGGGATGGTCACCCGCACCGTTTCTGCCTTGGCGTACTGGGAAAGGGTGGCAATGATCGCGTCGTAGGAAATCGCACTGGTCTGCAAGACAAAATCGCCGTACTGCAGCTTTGCGGCAGCGCCCTTTTGTCCCACATACCAGCGAAACAGGTAGGCAGAGCGGATGACGCCCGCCTCCTTCAGCTTGTTGGCGATCGCCGCTACGCCGCTGCCCTGCGGGATGCTTACGGTCACCTCTGTGCTGCCGGGTGCACCATTGCCGTGGATCTCATTGTAGGCAAAGTGCACCGCTGCACCTACTGCCAGAAGGAGCAGCAGAAGCACCACCAGCAGAATTTTGCCTGCGCCGCCCTTTTTGCGGGCTGCGTGTGTATCGTTGTGTGCCATACGCACCTTCCTTTTTTCAGTTTTCCAGCATCAGACGCAGATAGCTTTCGCTTACGTCAAAAGGCTCTGCGTCAAAGCGGATCATGCCGTATTCCTGCCGGGTGCCCTCGCCCAGAAACAGCGGCTGGGCAGCGCCTACCGTGATGACCGCCTTTTCCACGATGACTTCCTTCTCGCGGGCGGCTTCCATCAGGATCTCGGCGGCGCGGTCGCTGTCGGCCATCATCTCCACAAAATACAGGGTATCCTCCTTGCGGAAGTAGATGCCGTAGCCATGTTCGTTGGACACGATGGTAGCGCCCCGGGCGTACAGCTCCTGCAGCACCACCGCCATGCGCTCCGGGCTCAGCTGCACGGTATCCTTCCAGAACTGTTCCCGCAGCTCGCACAGCTTTTTGGCCGTCACCGTGTCAAATTCCGCCTGGCTCCACAGGTTGCGGCTCACCTCACGAGGCAGGCAACGCAGGGCAAAAGCCTTTGCAAAGCCTTTATCCTGCAGCAGAGCGGCCTGTGCTGCATCTGCCGGGACTGTCACGGTAAAGCCTGCGCCCCGCAGCTTTTGGTGGGCGCACAGGGTATCCAGCAGACCCGCCAGCAGCAGACTGCCCTCGCCGCACAGGCACAGGTAATTGCCCGTGCGCCCCTGCAGGGTGACCGGCACAGCCAGCGCAGCCGCCACGATGGCGTCGTTTTCGTCGGCCACATAAATGTTCTGCACACCGGCAAAGCGTTCCAGTACCATTTTTGCAAAATCTTCGGTATCATGATGCTGGCTCTGCCACAAAGCCAGCACTGCCGCCTCGTCAGACGGCTGCATCAGACGATACATCGTTCAGGATGCCCCCTCTTATCATATTTTATCGTTCAGCCCAGTGTTTTCCGGGCAAGCTGTTGCACCTCTTGCTGGATCTCTTCAATGCTGCGCATGGCGTCCCCGCTGGTGCAGTGCACGGTATCCCAGCCAAGATGCCGGGCACAGAACTCGGCAGCAGCGCGGCTGCGCGCCAGATAGGCGGTATCCTTCTCGTGCACGTCCTTTTTGCTTTCGTCGCCGTGGTAGCGCTGGGTCATCAGCCGCTGGCTGACCGCCGGGTCTACCTGTAAATAGATGACCCTGTCCGGTGCGGGAAGTCCCAGCAGACGGAACTCGTAATCAAACAGCCAGTGCAGATATTCCTCCCACTGCTCCTGCGGAAGCTTCGAGCACTGGTGCACCGCGTTGGAGGTGGTGTAGCGGTCGGCGATGATCACACCGCCCTGCTCATAAAAGCTGCCCCAGCTGGTTTTATAGCTGGCATAGCGGTCCACCGCGTAAAAGCTGGAAGCCGCATAGGCGTTTACATCGTCCGGGTGCTGGCCGAACTGCCCGGCCAGATACATCTTGACCAGTGCGCTGGAATCACTGGCATAGTCCGGGAAGGTGATCTTTTGTACCGGCACACCCTGCGCGGCGAGATGCTCTGCCAGCAGCTTTGCCTGTGTGGCCTTGCCGCTTCCGTCCAGCCCTTCCAGCACAATCAGTTTGCCCTTGCTCATACGGCGGCACCTTCTTTAATGGCGGCATATTTTGCGCGCACCTCGGCGGTCTTGCCGCAGCACATCTTGCCCTCCGGGCAGGGGCCGCACAGGCAGGCGGGGCCGGCCTTGGCAAAGATATGGGGTGCCACCGGGTACACCAGCGCGAACATCTTTTCGGCCAGTTCCCGGATCTCCCACTGGGCGCGGTTGCAGCAGCGCAGCTGGAAGAAGTTCATCAGGCTGCGGGCGTTCATGGTGACCACCATTTTGGTCTCGCAGGCGTTGGGCAACACAAAGCGGGCGTCCTCGTTGGCCTGTTTAGAAGCCTTAGCGCGGGCCTGCTTTTCCGGCATTCCCTCAGCCATCAGGCGGGCGGTGTGCCCCTCCTCCAGCTTGTGGGCAAGGTCGAGATAACGCTGGGCGTCCTCCTCCATGCTGGCAAGGAAAGCTGCCTTTGCTTCCGGGATAGCCTCGATCTCCGGGGGCGTCACATAGCGGAAATCATCCAGACGCACATAGCGCTGGCTCTGCACGCTGAAGGATGCGATGCGGTGCCGGGTGATCTGGGCAAGCAAGGTGCGGCTGACCCCCTCGATGCCAAAAGTAAAGCTGGCGTGCTCGATGGGGCTGGCATGGCCAAGGTCGCTGAGCATGGTCAGGAATTTTGCAGTTTTTTCCTCGTCCAGCCCGTCCAGAAGGTCGGTGATGTGGGCGTCGGAATAGCAGAGCTTTGCGGCAGCCGCCACCACCTTTTCCGGTTCCGGGGTGTGGGCGATCAAACGAACAGTCATCATAGGGTCATTCTTCCTCCGTAATCTTGGTCAGGGGCGCAAAATTGGCCATCGTTTTCTTGATGCCAACTTTTTCAAAGTTGATCTCTACGATCTGATCCCCGGCAGCGGGCTTTACCTTCAGCACCGTGCCGCGGCCGAACACTTTGTGCTCCACGATGTCGCCCGGCTCATAGTGCTTTGAACCGGAAGCCGCCGGTTTCACGGCAGAATTTACCGTAAAGGCTGTTTGCTTTACAGTATTTTTTGTCGCATTTCCGCCGGAATATGCGGAGCCAAATCCGCTGCTTCTTGTGGTCGGCTGGGTGGAGCTGTTGCCATAGTGACTGCCAAAACCGGAG
The DNA here is from genome assembly GCF_023347355.1 of Faecalibacterium sp. IP-1-18. NCBI lineage: Bacteria > Bacillati > Bacillota > Clostridia > Eubacteriales > Oscillospiraceae > Faecalibacterium > Faecalibacterium sp. IP-1-18. Next base: position 1,519,450 of record NZ_CP094472.1, on the reverse strand, counting down.
GAAGCAGGGTTTCTTCCTCCGTAAGAAGAGCCGAAACCACGGCTTTCGCCGGCGTTATATTCCCGGTTCAGGTAGCCGCTGCGGTTGCCCGAACTGTAACTCGAGCCATAACCGCCGCCGTAGCTGCTGCGGCTGTAACCGGAGGGGCCGGAGTAACCGGATGCTCCACCGGGCACGGTATCACTGTACTCAGAGCCCCAGCCGCCCATGTGGGAACGCTGTTCCAGTACAGGGCTGCGGGTCTCCTCGATATACTCCGGTTCGATCTCCCGCAGAAAGCGGCTGGGCTCGTTGCGCTGGGTGCGGCCGTACAACATCCGGGTGACGCTGTTGGAGATGTACAGTTCCTTTTTGGCACGGGTGATGCCAACGTATGCAAGACGGCGTTCCTCTTCCAGATCTGCTTCGGAGTATTTGCTCATCTCGCTGGGGAAAACGCCCTCCTCCATGCCGATGAGGAACACATAGGGGAACTCCAAGCCTTTGGCAGAGTGGATGGTCATCAGTACCACCTGGTCGCTGCTTTCGTTGTAGCTGTCGATATCGCTGATGAGGGCGATATCCTCCAGATAGCCCTCCAGCGTGGCTTCCTCGCCGTGCTGGTCACAGTAGTTTTTGACATTGTTCACCAGCTGACCCAAGTTCTGCAGACGGTCGGCGGCATCCTCGTGCCCCTTGGCGGCGTCTGCTTCCAACATGGCCTTGTAGCCGGTCAGCTCGATGACATCGGAGGCAAACTCGTCCAGCGTGCGGGTGGCAAGAGAATCCTGCAAACGCTGGTAGATCTGCCAAAACTTGAGCAGCGGCATGACCGCGCGGGAAAGTTTCGCGTATTGGTCTGCATGGCTGATGATATCCAGCATACTGACCCCCTGCTGCCCGGCAAGGTCTGCAATGACATCCACGGTGGTAGCACCGATCTTGCGGGCGGGCTCGTTGATGATACGGCGCAGCCGCACATCGTCCCGGGGGTTGGCCACAATGGACATATAGGAGTGGATGTCCTTGACCTCCTTGCGGTCGTTGAAGCGCTGCCCGCCCACGATCTTATGCGGAATACCCGCGCGGGTGAAGTAGCTTTCGATGGGAGCCGACTGGGCGTTCATACGGTAGAGAATGGCGTGGTCTGCCAGATGCCCGCCCTCCTTCAGGTGCTGGCCGATGATATCCGCGATATGGCTGGCTTCGTCCTGCTCATTCTCGGCGGTATACACCTGCACCTTATCGCCCTCGCCGTTGTCCGTCCAAAGGGTCTTGCCCTTGCGCTCGGTGTTGTGCTGGATGACACAGTTGGCTGCGTTGAGGATATTGGAGGTGGAGCGGTAGTTCTGCTCCAGACGGATGGTCTTGGTGCCGGGATAGAGTTTTTCAAAGTTGAGAATGTTCTCAATGGTAGCGCCGCGGAAGCGGTAGATGCTCTGGTCGTCATCGCCCACCACGCAGATGTTGCGCTCCGGCCCGGTGAGCAGGCTGACCAGACGGAACTGCGCCACGCTGGTATCCTGATACTCGTCCACCAGCAGGTAGCGGTACTTGTTCTGGTAGAACTCCCGCACGTCCGGGTGTTCAGCCAGCAGCTGCACGGTCTGGTAGATCAAGTCGTCAAAATCGAACGCACCGGCCTCTTTCAGCTTTTTCTCGTAAGCTGCGTAGATGCGGGCGGTCTGGGTGCTCTTCACGTCTCTGGCGTGGTCTGCAAGTGCCTGCTCCGGGCTGACCAGCTGATCCTTCCAGCGGCTCATCTGGTTGATGGCGGCCTTGATGGGCAGGAATTTATCATCGATGCTCAGCTCTTTATATACGGTTTTCATTACACGCTGGGCATCGTCTGTATCATAGATGGTAAAGCTGCGGGGGTAGCCGATCTCTTCGGCCCAGCGGCGCAGAATGCGCACACAGGCCGAGTGGAAGGTGGAGGCGAACACTTCGTCCCCTTCCTCGCCGCCCAGCATCCGGCGCAGACGCTCTTTCAGCTCCCCTGCTGCCTTGTTGGTAAAGGTAATGGCCATCACGTTCCAGCTGCGCACCGCGTTCTGGCGCAGCATCCCGTCCAGCCAGCTGGGGGCATCTGTACCGGTCATAATGGCGGTGCGCAGGGCTTTGACGTCCTCCTCGGTCACCGGGCGGGGCGTTTCTTTGGAGCCGTGCGCCGAGCCGAACCGGATGAGGTTGGCGATACGGTTGACCAGCACGGTGGTCTTGCCGCTGCCGGCACCGGCAAGGATGAGCAGCGGGCCATCCGTGGTAAACACAGCCTGCCGCTGCATATCGTTCAGGCGGCCGAATTGCTTTTCAATGTAAGTATCACGCAGGGTGCAGAATTCCTGCCCGAGAGATGCTGCCATGGTTTCACCTGTTTCCTTCGCTGTTATTCATACCGTATAGTATAACACATTTCGAAATAGTTGTACACCAAAACTGCATAGAGTTACAGCTGCTTTTCCAGCAGATAGCGGTCGTAGCCGCCGTACATCTCCCGGCTGCAGCGGATGACAAAGCCGGAAGCCTGTGCGTTGTGCAGGCTGTAACTGTTGTCCGGGCTGACGGTAGCCCCCAGATGGGCGATCTGCGGCGGCAGCAGCGGCAGAGCCGCTTCCAGCATGGCGCGCTGCAAGCCGTTGCCCCGCCAGTCCGGGTGCACTACTGCGCTGTCTGCGTTGGCCCAGTGTTGCCACTGACTTTGCGGCACGCCCAGAAAAGCAGCGTAGTTCTCACTGCTCTGCCCGCACAGGCGCAGGATGAGGTAGGCCCCCAGCCGCCCCTGCTGCCACGCACCGATACACACCCCGGTGCGCAGATAACCGGTAATGTTTTCCAGCGTATCCGGCACGAACTGCTCCGGGTGCGGCATGGCGGCGCGCACTTCGTTTTGCAGCGCGAACACCGCCGGTGCCTCGGCAGGGGTGCAGCGCCGTAGGGTGACAGCCTGCCGGGCGGGCCGGCCGCCTACTTTTTGCAGAAAATAGTCCATCTGTACTATGCCCTCCAAAATAAAATCGTACTTTTCAGCAGATTCCAGTATAAATGACGCTTTTCTAAATGTCAAATTATGCTATAATAAGAGAGAAGGGGCTGTGGAGGAATCCTCCCGGCCCGTTCGTATGAAGTTCGGGGCGGCGCTGCCGCCCGGAAACGGAGGAACCATCCATGAAAGATCCCGCACTGGCATCGTCCAGCCGCTTGGGCGGCGCTGTGATCAGTGACCGCGTTGTTGCAAGCCTGCTGGAGGAGCTGACCAACGGGCGCTATGCCCAAGCCGACCGCCTGCCCGCCGAGGTAGACCTTGCCACCGAGTTGGGGGTAAGCCGCACCGTGATCCGTGACGCGCTGAGCGAGATGGAGCGCGCCGGTTATGTGGAACGGGTGCGCGGTATTGGCACGGTAGTGAACCGTGCTGTGCTGGGGCTGCGCAGCCGCTTGGACCAGAAGCTGGAGTACTACCCGCTGATCCGCAGCTTTGGCAGCTACCCCCATGCAGACGGCATTCAGGTGATGCTTCTTCGTGCAGGCGAGGAGATGGCCCACGCGCTGGCGCTGGAGGTCGGCGATGAGGTGATCTGCATCAAAAAGCGTATCCTTGCCGATACCACCCCGGTGATCTACTCCATCGACTACCTGCCCCGCAGCCTGTTCGGCAACCGGGACTACACCCGCATCGACCTGACCGGCGACATCTTTGAGATCCTGGAGCAGGAGTGCCACCAGCAGATCTCCTCCAATGTGGCGCACCTGAAGGCCAGCTGCGGCGACGAGGCCATCCGCGCAGCCATGCGTCTTGCCCCGGGTGAGGCCATGCTGCTGCTGGACGAAGTGTGTTTCAATCGTTTGTGCAGGCCGGTGATGCGCTCGCTGAGCTACTACACAAACTTTTTTGATTTTTCCATTTTACGCAAACTACTTTAAACGGAGGTATACTGTCCATGCGTCATCTGATCGATCCTTTGGATCTTACCCAGCAGGAGATCACACAGCTGCTTGATCTTGCCGACCGTATCTGCGCCGACCCTGCTGCCTATCAGGAGGTTGCCAACCACAAAAAGCTGGCCACCTTGTTCTACGAGCCCTCCACCCGCACCCGCCTGTCCTTTGAGGCGGCTATGCTGAACTTGGGCGGCCATGTACTGGGCTTCCCCAGCGAGAACGTGTCCAGCGCCACCAAGGGCGAGAGCGTGGCCGACACCATCCGGGTGGTTTCCTGCTATGCCGATATCGTTGCCATGCGCCACCCAAAAGAGGGTGCACCGCTGCGTGCTTCCCGCTACTCCCGCATTCCGGTGATCAACGCCGGTGACGGCGGTCACCAGCACCCTACCCAGACCCTGACCGACCTGATGACCATTCGCCGCCGCATGGGCAGACTGGATGATCTGACCATTGGCCTGTGCGGTGATTTGAAGTTCGGCCGCACCGTCCACTCCCTGCTCAAGACCATGGCACGCTGCAAGAACATCCGCTTTGTGCTGATCAGCCCGGAGGAGCTGCGGGTGCCGGATTATATCATCAACGACGTGCTGGAGGCCAACGGCATCCCCTACAAGGAGACCCGCAGTCTGGAGGAATCCATGCCGGAACTGGACATCCTGTACATGACCCGCGTGCAGAAGGAGCGCTTCTTCAACGAGGAGGACTATATCCGCCTGAAGAACAGCTATGTGCTGACCCGCGAAAAGATGGCGCAGGCCAAGCCCACCATGGCGGTGCTGCACCCCCTGCCCCGTGTGAACGAGATCGCGCTGGACGTGGACGACGACCCGCGCGCCGCTTATTTTGAACAGGTGCAGAACGGCGTTTACGTCCGCATGGCACTGATCATGACCCTGCTGGGGCTTGCAGACCCCAAAGCACCGAAGGAGGAGAACTGATATGTTGAATATTGACGAGATTCAGAACGGTATTGTCATCGACCACATCAAGGCAGGTACTGCCGTTGGTCTGATGGATCTGCTGGGCATTGCGGGCAACCGCACTGCCAGCGTGGCGCTGATCCAGAACGCCCGCAGCAAAAAGACGGCCAGCGGCCGCAAGGACATCATCAAGGTAGAGGGCGATGCCTCCTGGCTGAACCTGGATGTGCTGGCTTATCTGGACCCGAACATCAGCGTGACCATTATTGAAAACGGCAAGGCTGTCCGCAAGGAGCAGCCCAAGCCCCCCAAGCGTCTGGTGAACATTGTACGCTGCAAGAACCCCCGCTGCATCTCCAGCATTGAAGAGGAGTGCGACCAGATCTTTGAGCTGAGCTCCAACGGCAAGTACCGCTGCATCTACTGCGAGCAGGAGCTGCAGGTAAAGCCGGAGTAACTGCGCTTTTTACGATTTTAAATGCGCTCCGCTTCGCTCTGCGCATAGTTTAAGGAATTGCATTTTAGTTTTGCAGCTCAGCCAAGCCTGCGGGCTTGGCTGAGCTGCTTTTTCATGGGAGGGACGCAGAGGGAAACCGCAGCTGCCGCGCTGGTTTTCTACCGAAACAGTCGCGCGGCGGGTCGGCTTTCTGCTGACTGGCAGATACGATGATTTAATAGATAAAAAGGACTGCTATACTGGGCAAAACCCATGTACAGCAGTCCTTTTTGGTGCAAAAGAAAACTGACGGGACTCTTTGCAGCGCACGATACCCCGGCTTGCCTATGCCATTCCCGTACAGCAGGCAGCGCCGGAATTGCGACACATCGAGAAACTTTATCGACTGCAACCCCCAAAAGGTCCGCCGCAGAAAGCCCCGTCAGCAAGGTACTGTGCATTCCTGCACAGCCCAAAAAAGCAAAGGTAGGCAGCCTGCTTACACGCACCGCAGGCTGTTTTTCCATCCAGCAACAAAGCTTTTAAAAAGAAGGGTATTCCCCCCCTCCCACCGCAACGTGACCATGTCCGCACGGAAGGCTTCCTTTACTGACCACAGTATAGCAGAGTTACGCTTCTGTTGCACAAAAATTGTCATATTCTGACGGTGCAGATGTCATGAATTGCCGGTGGGCACCGCACAGGTAAAGCGGAACCAATTGTCCCGGCAGCTCAGGGTATACTCCGCACCGTGGCGCAGCAAAACGTCCCGCACGTTGGAAAGCCCCATGCCGTGGCCGGGCTCCTTGCGGGTGGTGCGGGGCAGCTGCCCATCCGGCGGCAGCTCCACATCTCGTTGCACCCGATTGCGCACCGAGAGAAGATATTCCACCTCCGTTTTGCGCACCCGCACGTAGACCTCCGGTGGGTATGCCTGCGCTGCGGCACAGATGGCGTTATCCAGCAGATTTGCCAGCACGGTGACCATATCCACCCCGCTCAGCGGGAAATCCCGCAGGTCGCAAAGGTCAAAATACACGCTTACGCCCTGCCGGGTGGCCTCCTCGTACTTGCGAGTCAGGATGGAGTCCAACAGCGGGTTGTGGGTATCCATAATGGTAGTGCTGGCCGCCACAGCCTTATCCACACCGGCAATATAGTCCTGCGCACCGCCCACATCTCCCTGTGCCAGCAAGGCACGCAACGCACTGATGTGGTTGGTGAACTCATGGGTCAGACGGCGCTGGGCAGTGTAGGAATCCAGCAGAGCCGAAGCCCGCTGCTGCTCCAGTTCGGCCTGAAAATGCAGGCTGCGACGCTGCATGACCTGATCATTGAACATTGCCACGATGCACAGATGCACCATGACAGCCACCGTAAGCCCCACTGTCATCCCCATTGTGGCCATGGTGGCCCTTTTGTTGTTATCTGTGAGCATGAGCAGGATGTTCAGCACCACGACCACGCCCGGAAAAAAGCTCATGGTCAGCGCCTGCAAAGGCTCCAGTGCATTGCGCCTGCGCCACTTGCCTACCAAAAAGGCCACAGCTGCGCCCACCACCATATTTGCCACCGCTATGATGATCAGACAGTCTGCGCGTTGGATGACCTGCTGCAGTTCACACTTCAGGATCCATGATATGACATACCTCATACTGTTTTCGACCAACAGGCACATGGTACCGTTGATCAGGCAGGCGGTAAACTTCTGACCCGGTGTGCCGCCAAATAGCATGACGGTGATGAACAGAAAAAGGATCGTGAGAGCCACTGCCCTCGGCGTAAAAAAGCCAAAGTTGTACACGACCGAGAGGGTCATCGTGAGCATGGTTATAACACCGGACCACACCAGAGGGTGCTTTACCCTGCCCTTGCCAAGGTAAGCATATTCCACCATGATAAAGCCGAGCCACTGGGCAAGGCAGATCCAGTGGCCGTACATATACCAGCGCCAGAATTCTTCATTCATCGCCGAACTGCCCCTTCCATTCCAGCCATGCGCTGCGGATGGCTGTATAGTACTGTCGGCTGACGCTCAGTTCTACCCCGCTGCGCAGCTCCACCTTATAGTTGCGGATGGAGCGCACATATTGCAGATTGACCACATCGCTGCGCCCTACCTGCAAAAAGCCGTTTTCGTACAGCATGGCGGGCAGATCAGCGATCTTGCCGTAAAAGGTGCAGATGGGCTGGTGCGGGATATCGCCGTAGACGTTGATCTGCCGCAGATCGCTTTCCAGATAATAGATCTGATCCAGCGGGATCTCACTGGTGGTACGGTTGTGGTGCACCTCCAGCGTTTTTCGGAGGTCGGACATGCCGGAAAAAATATCCTCCAGACAGCTGGGCAGCTGGGCGGCAATATCCCGCTTGAGTAGGTAGCGGTAAGCGTTGACCGTGTAGCCCTGCGGGGCAAATTCCAGATAAGCCGAAATGTACACCAGCACGATATCCGGGGCGACCTGCCGCAGCTTGCGTCCCAGTGCAATGCCGTCGGTGGTTTTCAGGTCTACATCCAGAAACGCCAGCTGGTAGCGTTCCAGCTCCGGGGTAGCCAGCAGCTGCTCACCGCTGGTGCAGACGGTGCTCTGCACCTGAATCTCCCGGGCGCGGAACCATTCCGAGATGTACTCGTCCATCTGTGCAGCGAAGGCCGCATCATCGTCACAGACCAGAATGTGCATGGGTGTGTTTCCTCCTTTTTGAATACAAAAAAGCATATAGCAGTGTTTCCCGCCGGGAGAAGCGCCCTATATGCTTTTATATTACACTTGTTCCGCCTGTTCGTCAATCAAAGACGGAGCAGACGCTGGGATCACTTATGCAAGGAATTTGTCGTAGAGACCAAATGCAAAGATGAACACCACGATGAGCGGCAGCACATAAGTCAGGTAGCCGCGCATCCAGTCCTGCACCTTGAGACCCTTGCCGGTGTTGACCTCTTTTTTGTAGTTCTGCCAGCCCCAGCCGTAGCGGGTAACGCAGAACAGCAGATATACCAGGCTGCCCAGCGGCAGGAACAGGTTACTGACCAGAAAGTCCTCTACATCCAGCACAGCACCGCCGAACACTGCAAAGCCATCCCATGCCCACAGGTTATAGCCCAGCACACAGGGCATGGACAGCAGGATGATGAGCACAAGGTTCACCAGACTGGACTTTTTGCGGCTGCAGCCGGTCAGTTCCATGCCACAGCAGATGATATTCTCGAACACTGCCAGCACGGTGGACATGGCTGCAAAAGCCATGAACAAAAAGAACAGGCTGCCCCACAGCCGCCCCATGGACATATTGGCAAAGATGTTGGGCAGGGTGATAAAGATGAGGCTGGGGCCGCTGGTCTGGTCCACATGGTAGGTAAAGCAGGCCGGGAAGATGATCAAACCGGCGGTGATGGCTACAAAGGTATCCAGCACCACAATGCGGACAGATTCGCCCAGCAGGGAATGTTCCTTGCCGATATAGCTGCCGAAGATGGACATGGCGCCGATGCCAAGGCTCAGGGTGAAGAAGGCCTGATTCATAGCGGAGACCAGTGTGTTGACCACGCCCACCTCCTGCATCCGGGCAAAGTCCGGCACAAGGAAGAAGGAAAGGCCTTCCTTTGCCCCGGGCATGAACAGGCTGTTGACGGCAAGCACCACCATAATGAGGAGCAGGGCGATCATCATGCCCTTAGTCACGCGCTCCAGACCGCTTTGCAGACCCTTGGCGCACACCAGAATGCTCACTACCACCACAAATACCATCCAGAAGGTCATAGTAGCGGGGCTGGCCAGCATTTCGGTAAACTTACCGGCCACCTGCTCGGCGTTGAGCCCCGCCAGTTTGCCGACGGCGGTCATGTAGAAATAGTGCAGCATCCAGCCCGCCACGGTGGTGTAGAACATCATCAGCAGATAGCAGCCGATGAGGGTGAAGTAGCCGTGGATGTGCCACTTCTGCCCCGGCTTTTCCAGTGCCTGATACGCCCGCACCGGGCTTTTGCGGGAGGCGCGTCCCACGGCGAATTCCATGGTCATGATAGGCAGACCCAGAATGACTAGAAAAATCAGGTAGAACAGTACAAAAGCACCGCCGCCGCCCTGCCCGGCAATATACGGAAACTTCCACACGTTGCCGATGCCGATGGCACAGCCTGCAGAAAGCAGAATAAAGCCCAGACGGGATTTCAGAGTTTCTCGTTCCATGATCCGATAACTCCTTACTTCTGCTTCCGGGGTGTGTTTTTGCCCACGGGGCCGCGAGGACGGCGCTCGGCAGCCTTGGACTGCTGCGCAGCAGAGCGGGTCTGTGCACGACCCTTGACCGCTGCGGCACGCAGACCGTTCACCTCGGCCTTAGTCAGCTCGCGGTAGGTACCGGGCTTGAGCATTCCCAGCTTGACCACGCCCTCGGCGTTGCGCTTCAGGCGCACCACCTCAAGACCCACGCTCTCGCACATTCGGCGGATCTCGCGGTTCTTGCCCTCCTTCAGGGTCATTTCCATCACAGTGCGGCCAGGCTCGTCAGTGACCACATTGATGGCACAGGGCATGGTCTTGGTGCCGTCGTCCAGCACGACGCCGCTGCTCAGCTTGAGGATGGTGGCCTCGTCGGCGCGGGGCTGCACGGTAACGCGGTACAGCTTGGAGATACCGCCGGACGGATGGGTGACGGCCTGTGCAAAGGCACCGTCGTTGGTCATCAGCAGCAGACCCTCGCTGTCCTTATCCAAACGACCCACCGGGTACAGGCGGGCGGGGATGTCGCTGACCAAGTCCATCACGGTCTTGCGGCCCAGCTCATCGCTAGCGGTGGTCACATAGCCACGGGGCTTGTACAGCGCCAGATAATACAACTGCTGATTCTTTTGGATGTAGATGCGCTCGTCATCCACATGGAGCACGTCACGGTTGGGGTCCATTTTGTCGCCCACCTTGACCGGGTGGCCGTTCACCTTGACGCGGCCCTCGGCAATGATCTGCTCGGCGGCGCGGCGGGAGCACAGACCCTGCTCGGCCATGATCTTCTGAATACGTTCTTCTGCCATAATATTACTCCTTGTGCGCCTCACGGCGCTCAAAATGCGCACCGCTCCCCTGCTTTTGCGGGGCACGGTGCGCGGCTATATAGACCGCAGACCAAAAGATCTGCGGCTGCGGCTTGATTTGTATAAAAGGTTACTCTGCCTTGGGCTCCTCTGCGGGTGCCTTGGCGTCCTTTTTGACCAGAGTGGTAAGCTTTTCCACCAGCTCAGGCAGCATGGTCAGGGCACGGTCGATGCTGTTGGAGCTATCCGACAGCTGGATGGTGCGCACGCATCCATCCTTGATGACCAGAAATGCCACCGGCTGAATGTTGACACCGGCACCGGAGCCGCCGCCAAACAGATCCTTGTTGGCAGCGTTCTTGCCGTTAAAATCGGTACCGCCGGAGGCGAAACCAAAACTCACCTTGGACACCGGCAGGATGGTGATGCCATCCTCGGTGGTGATGGGCTTGCCGATAATGGTGTTGGAGTCCACCATCTGGTGAATTTTCTCCATCGTAACGTTCATCAGGCCCTGAATAGGATGCTCTGCCATAAAACAACTCTCCTTTATTCATCCGTGCAGGCAGCAGGCCGCCGGAAAGCATTCTGAGATAGATTTAGTGTATCATCTTCAAATAAAAATGTCCAATACTTTTTTACGCCAGAACTCGTACAGTACCCGCACAGCGGCAATGACGATGAACAGCGCCTGTGCGCTGACCCGGAAGGACACCTTGTCCTGCACAGTAGGCTGGGCGCTGCCGAAGTCCGGCAGAACGCGCAGCTGGTCAAATTCCAGAAAGAAGAAATGGTCCAGCACGCCAAGGGTCGGGTACAGCCACGCTTGCAGCTTGCCGTAGCTGCGGGCAGCTGCGGCGGGGTCGTCCCCGCGCACACCAAGGCAGACCGAAATCCTTGTAAAGCGGAGCGCGCCAAACACTGCCCGCAGCAGCGTACCCACGCCCCGCAGCATGGTGCAGATCACATCCAGCGTGATCTTTGCCTTTTGGCGGGGCGGCTTTTCGGTCTTGGGCTTTGCGGGCTGCGCAGCCTTTTTTTCAGCTTTTTTGCGCTTACGCTCTGCACGCCATGCACGGAATTTTGCTTTCAGCCTGCCGGTAAAGCCCTTGGACTCCTCCGGCTGGGCGGGAGCTTCAGGCTTGGGGTATTGGAACACCGGAAAGGTAATGCCCAATGCCCCGGCTTTTACGGTAAGGGTATCATTTTCCCAGCAGACATCCGCGCAGAAGGGGCACAGCAGCAACAGCGCTGCAAGCGCCAACAAAATCAGTAGCAGGATGCCCACCGCCTTGAGGACGAACAGCAGACAAGCGCCCACTGCGGAAAGAACCATGCCCATGGATCAGCCCTCACTTTCGGTCGGATCATCTGCCGGTGCGTCGCTATGCACCGGCGGCAGGTCTGCCAGACTGGACAGACCGAACACACGCAAAAAGGTATCGGTAGTGCGGAAGCTGACCGGGCGACCCGGCAGATCCAGACGTCCGGCTTCCTCGATGAGCCCCTTTTCCAGCAGACCGGACACGCTGGAGGAGGAATCCACGCCGCGCACCTGCTCAATAAAGGCGCGGGACACCGGCTGGTTGTAGGCGATGACGGTCAGGGTCTCCATAGCCGCAGGGCCAAGCGGTACGGCGCGGCGGCTGTCCAGCACGCGGCGCACACAGTCTGCCCACTGGGTCTTGGTAGCCAGCTGCCACCGGGTATTCAGATGCAGCAGGCACAGGCCGCTGTCTTCCCGCTGATAGCGGGTGTGCAGGGTCTCCAGTGCGGCATCCACGCTGGACTGGGGCAGCTGCACCGCCTGTGCCAGCTTATCGGCACCTATGGGGTCGCCGCAGGCAAAAAGCATAGCCTCCACGGCGGCAAGGGTTTGTTTCTGGTTCATGGGTTCTCCTTATTGCGTTCCGGGCGGGTGCGGCGCATGGTCAACGCTCCCCGGTCGTCCAGCGCGATGCGTCCGCCGCGCACCAGTTCCAGCAGCGCCAGAAAGGTAGCTACGTTGGTGCTGCGGCTCTGGCTGCGGGAAAACAGCTGCTCCATTTTTGCCACGGTGCCGCCCAGCATCCGGCGCAGGATGTACACCACCCGGCTGGTGACCGATACCATGGGCGCGGTGACCAGCGGCTCAAACTGCTGCTGGGTGGGCACACGGCGGGTCTTGGTGCGGCCTGCCAACGCCTGCCAGTAGTCCGCCAAGATCTGCGGGGCATGGTGCAATGCGTAGGTGTTATCCCACTCCACTTCCATGGGGCGGCGCACGAATACCGGAGCAGCCTCTCCTTTTGCGCGCAGCAGAGCCGCCATGCGGCGGCACTGGTCGTACTCGATGAGCTGGCCGGTGAGCTCCTGTTTCATGCGCTCACCCTCTTCGCTGCGGGGCAGCAACAGAAAGCTTTTCATCTCCACCAGATGCGCCGCCATTTCAATGAAGGCGCTGGCGGTCTCGGGGTCAGGGTCAGCCTGCTCCACGGTGCGGGTGTACTGGTCGATCAGCTGCAGGATGGGGATATTATGCAAGTCCATTTTATGTTTGGCCACCAGAGCCAGCAATAATTCCAGCGGGCCGTCAAAATCTTCCAGATGGAAGGTCAATTCCTCTGCCACTCAGATCACCGCCCCAAGGCTGCTGGCATAAACGGCGTAGGCGATCTTATCAATATACCCGGTGCCTGCGCCCAAAAGCGACCACACTACGTTATTCAGGTAGTAGAGCGGCGTATCCAGAAAGCCGCCCCAAACCGCTGCCAGCATGACGATCATGATATATTTTTCGTACCGCATCAGGCCAAAGTAGATGCGCTGCGGCAGCACCACCAGCAGAATGCGGCTGCCGTCCAGCGGCGGCACCGGAATCAGGTTGAACACTGCAAGGCTGACGTTCATCAGCACCAGATAGCGCAGGAACATGGCAATGTAAATGGTAGCGTTATTGACCGGCGCCCAGTAGTACATTACCTTCCATGCCACCATGCCAAGGTAAGCCAGCACAAGGTTTGCCACAGGGCCTGCCAGTGCCGTAAGCGCCATGCCCCACTTAGGGTTTTTGAAGTTGCGGGGGTTGGTGGACACAGGCTTTGCCCAGCCCACGCCTGCAAACACCATGCACAGGGTGCCCAGCAGGTCAAAGTGGGCAAAGGGGTTCAGCGAAAGACGCCCCTCGCGTTTGGCGGTGGCATCGCCCAGCAGCCATGCTGCCAGCGCATGGCCAGCCTCGTGGAACGGGATGGCCACCAGTGCCACCAGTGCGCGGATGATATAATAGGTTGCCTGTGCGGTCATGTAAATCTCCTGTCAAAACGAATTTCTTCCTTTATAATACTATTTTTTTGTGCCCTGCACAAGCCCCACAGCACCGGGAATGCAAAAAGCTGCAAGAAATTTTAAAAAAGGCTTGCTTTTTCTTTGTAACTCTGGTAAAATAGTCAAGCTGATTATTTTGATTCCATACTTCACTGTAGGAGGTGCAATTACCATGGCTAAGTGTGAATGCTGCGGCAAGGGTGTTACCTTTGGTATCAAGGTCTCTCACTCTCATCGCCGTTCCAACCGTACCTGGAAGCCGAATGTCCGTCGTGTCAAGGCGGTCGTGGAGGGCTCTCCCAAGTATGTCTACGCATGCTCCCGTTGCCTGCGCGCTGGCAAAGTTACCCGCGCTGTCTAATTTGGTGTATGTGGCCGGTCACTTTGTCGAGTGGCCGGCTTTTTTATTTGCCGCAAGGAGAGGAATAAAATGTCTTTGCCTGTTGATCCCATCATGCTGCTGAGCGTGGTGAACCTGAAACTGCGGGATCAGTATAAGGATCTCGATGCGCTGTGCGAAGATCTGGAGGCCGACAAGGCCGGTCTGTGCGCAAAACTGCACACTGTGGGCTACGATTACGACCCGCAGCGCAACCAGTTTGTCTGATTATAGCTTCCAAATCCGGCACCGGTGCGCAGCGACTGTGCCCGGGCCGGTGAATGATAAAATAAGGAGTGCTTGATTTATGATCCAGGGTACCTATTACAAAGAGTGGAGCACGGTTCTTGGCCGTGAGATGGAGTTTAAGGTGTACGGCCATGCCGGTGTGCCGGTGCTGGCACTGCCCGCCCGCGGCGGCCGTTTTTATGACTGGGAGAACAACGGAATGCCCGACGCCATTGCCCAGCTGCTGAACGAGGGCAAGGTGCAGCTGTTCTGCGCAGATGCCATGGACGGCGAAGGCCTTTTGAACGGTGATCTGCCCCAGCGCCGCCGCGCCGAGCTGCAGGAGAAGTATTTCGTCTACCTGACCGCTGAGCTTGCTCCCCGTATTCTGACCCTGAACAACGCCAAAAAGGGCACCCGGATCTGGACTGCCGGTGTAGACTTGGGCGCATACCACGCCGTCCACTGCCGTCTGCGCCGTCCCACCCTGTTTGCAGGTGCTGTGGGCATGGGCGGCATCTACGACCTGACCCGCTTCTGGGGCACCGACAGCGATGACATGGTGCTGCGCTGCGCTCCCCTTTCCTATTTGCAGGAGAACGGCATTGCCAACAAGCCTGCGCTGGCCAAGGCTGAGGAGAACAGCCTGATCCTCTGCGCCGGTCAGGGTGCCTACGAGGGCGATGCACTGGACGACACGCAGGCATTGGCTGATCTACTGAAGGATCAGGGTATGCCCGCGCATCTGGAGATCTGGGGCGGTGACGTCTCCCACGACTGGTACTGGTGGGGCAAGATGTGGAGCCTGTTTGCACCGCGCATTCTGGAAGTAAAGTAAGAGCTTACAACGAGGGAAAGCCTGTGGGCTTCCCTCGTTTTCTTATGTGCAACGGTTTTGAATGACTCTCGCGTGCGCTCCGGCCATGTTCAGCGGAATTTCATCTTTTAATTTATGGTTCAGAAACGCCTGCGGCGTTTCCGAACCATTTTTTTGTCAGCTGTACTATTTATATTTCATTTCCTACTTGAATTGTCGGATATTATATGCTATACTGCTGTTGCAAGAAAATATACCCCATGGGGGTTTATGAAAGGAGCGATTCCGATATGGAAGAGACCAAAAAGCACTGTTGCTGCTGCGTTGATACGCCGGAAGCGGACGCTGCGGCAGATACCGCTGTCCCCTGCTGCTGCCGCCACAAAGTGCGCAGCCCGGAGGAACACAAAGCTCTGCTCAACCGGCTGAACCGTATTGAAGGACAGGTGCGCGGCATCCGCGGGATGTTGGAAAAGGACGCCTACTGTGTGGACATTCTGGTACAGGTGGCCGCAGCCAATGCGGCGCTGAACAGCTTTTCCCGGGAATTGCTGGCACAGCACATCGGCAGCTGCGTGGCGGATGACCTGCGTGCCGGCAGTGACGAAAAGCTGGAGGAGCTGCTCCGGCTGCTGCCCAAGCTGATGAAATGACCGCCCGCCGGGCAGACTGACCACAAGGAGAAACAACAATGGAACAATTCAACGTTACCGGCATGAGCTGCGCGGCCTGCTCTGCCCGGGTAGAAAAGGCCGTAAAGAGCGTGCCGGGCGTTACCGGCTGTTCGGTAAGCCTGCTGACCAACTCCATGGGCGTAGAAGGCACCGCTGAGGATGCTGCCATTATCCGTGCCGTAGAGCAGGCCGGTTACGGCGCAAGCCCCAAAAAAGCCGCCGCAGCGGCCAGCACCAGCGCAGAGCTGGATGCGCTTGCCGACCACGAAACACCCAAGCTAAAGCGGCGGCTTATCGCCTCGCTGGGCTTTTTGCTGGTACTGATGTACTTTTCCATGGGGCACATGATGTGGGGCTGGCCGCTACCCCGCTGGTTTGACGGCAACCACATTGCCATGGGACTGGTACAGCTGTTGCTGGCAGGCATCGTGATGGTGATCAACCAGAAGTTTTTCATCAACGGCTTCAAGGGGCTGGTGCACCGCTCCCCCAACATGGATACGCTGGTGGCTATGGGCTCGATGGCAAGCTTTGTGTGGAGCACCTACGCCCTGTTTGCCATGACCGATGCGCAGCTGCACGGCAACGAAGAACTTGTCATGCACTATATGATGGAGTTCTATTTTGAGTCTGCCGCCATGATTTTGACCCTTATCACCGTGGGCAAAATGCTGGAGGCACGCTCCAAGGGCAAGACCACCGATGCACTCAAGAGCCTGATGAAGCTTGCCCCCAAGACCGCTACCCTGCTGCGGGACGGCACCGAGGTGACCGTACCCATTGAGCAGGTACAGAAGGAGGACATCTTTGTGGTGCGCCCGGGCGAGAACATCCCGGTGGACGGCATTGTGCTGGAGGGCAGCAGTGCCGTGAACGAGAGCGCGCTGACCGGCGAGAGCATCCCGGTAGACAAGGCCGTGGGCGATAAGGTAAGCGCTGCCACCACTAATCAGTCCGGCTATCTGCAGTGCCGCGCCACCCGCGTGGGCGAGGACACCACGCTGGCGCAGATCATCCGCATGGTCAGCGATGCCGCTGCTACCAAGGCACCCATTGCAAAGATTGCAGATACCGTATCCGGCTTTTTTGTGCCTGCGGTCATCAGCATTGCAGTGGTCACCACCCTTGTCTGGCTGCTGCTGGGGCGGGATGTAGGCTACGCGCTGGCGCGGGGCATCTCGGTGCTGGTCATCAGCTGCCCCTGTGCGCTGGGTCTGGCAACGCCGGTAGCTATTATGGTGGGCAACGGCCTTGGTGCGAAGAACGGCATCCTGTTCAAGACCGCTGCGGCGCTAGAGGAGGCCGGGCGCACCCGCATCGTGGCGCTGGACAAGACCGGCACCATCACCTGCGGCGAGCCTACCGTCACCGACCTTCTGCCCGCTGAAGGCGTGACCGAGACCGAACTGCTCACGCTGGCAGCCGCGCTGGAGGGTCGCAGCGAGCACCCGCTGGCGCGGGCAGTGCTGGCCTATGCGGAGGAAAAGCAGCTGGAGCTGCCCTCTGTTACCGATTTTACTGCCCTGCCGGGCAACGGCCTTACCGCCAAGCTGGAGGGTAAGGAGATTTTTGGCGGCAACGCTGCTTTTATTGGCACAAAGGTCTCTATCCCCGCTGCGCTGCAAACGCAGGCTGCTGCACTGGCCGCTCAGGGTAAAACGCCCCTGTTCTTTGGCGGCGCAGGTCGTCTGCTGGGCGTTATCGCGGTAGCAGATACCATCAAGGAGGACAGCCCGCAGGCCATCCGGGAGCTGCGAAATATGGGTATCCGGGTTGTGATGCTGACCGGCGATAATCAGCGCACCGCCGAGGCCATTGGCCGACAGGCCGGGGTGGACGAGGTGATTGCCGGGGTGCTGCCCGAGGGCAAGGAGGCCGTCATCCGGCAGCTGCAAAAGTACGGCAAGGTAGCTATGGTGGGTGACGGTATCAACGACGCCCCTGCCCTGACCCGCGCTGACACCGGCATTGCCATTGGCGCAGGCACAGACGTAGCCATTGACGCCGCAGACGTAGTACTGATGAACTCCAAGCTGTCGGACGTGCCCGCCGCCATCCGGCTGAGCCGCGCTTCCCTGCGCAACATCCACGAAAACCTGTTCTGGGCGTTTATCTATAACATCATCGGCATTCCGCTGGCAGCCGGTGTGTTCATCCCCTTGGGGCTGACGCTGAACCCCATGTTCGGCGCAGCTGCCATGAGCCTTTCCAGCTTCTGCGTGGTGAGCAACGCCTTGCGGCTGAACCTGTTTGACCTGCACAGCGCAAAGCGTGACCACCCGCCCAAACACGTCCCTGCCCTGCCCGCTGCCCTTGTGCAGCCCGCAGCGGAGGAAGATACAACTCAAAAGGAGGAGACCGCTATGAAAAAGACCCTGACCGTAGAAGGCATGATGTGCCCCCACTGTGAAGCCCGCGTCAAGAAGGCGCTGGAGGCTCTGCCGCAGGTGGACGAGGCTGTTGTCAGCCATGAAGCCGGTACTGCCATCGTTACCCTGAACGCAGAGGTGGATGATGAAGTGCTGAAGAAAGCCGTGGAGGCACAGGATTACCCTGTTACCAGCATCCAGTAAAGGGTATCAGCCACCACAAAATGCAAGAGGCAGCTGCGCAAAAATCTGCGCAGCTGCCTCTTTTGTAGCGGGACGATTTGAATGCGCGCCGCATTCGCTTTGCGCATCTTCAGAGGAAAGATTCTTTTTTATTTTAGAGCACCGGAGCGTCTGCGGACGCTCCGGTGCTCCATTTTTCCCCAAAAGCCGTTGCCGCAATTAGAACGCAAAAAGCCCGCTGCAAGGCAGATTGTCCTTACAGCGGGCAGAATAGATAACCGGGGAACCCTTATCAGACTTCGGTGTTGAAGTAGCGCTTCAGCAGGCCCTCGAAGCCACGGCCGTGACGGGCTTCATCCTTTGCCATCTCGTGGACGGTATCGTGGATGGCATCCAGATTCAGCGCCTTAGCCTTCTTTGCCAGATCCATCTTACCGGCGCAGGCACCGCACTCGGCCTCGGCACGCATCATCAGGTTCTTCTTGGTGCTGTCGGTCACGACCTCGCCCAGCAGCTCTGCAAAGCGGGATGCATGGTCAGCCTCTTCGTAAGCATAGCGCTTGTAGGCCTCGGCGATCTCGGGGTAGCCCTCACGCTCTGCCACGCGAGCCATAGCCAGATACATACCGACCTCGCTGCACTCGCCCTCGAAGTTTGCGCGCAGACCATCAACGATCTCCTGCGGCACGCCCTCTGCCTTGCCGATGCCAACAACATGCTCGGTGACGTAGGTGTTGCCGGTCTTTTCCACAAAAGCGGAAGCGGAAGCCTTGCAAACGGGGCACTGAGCGGGGATCTCACCCTCAGCGATATAACCACAAACGGTGCAAACGTATTTCTTCATAAGAATTTACCTCCATTCGATCTGTTAAAAATGATACAGGACGGAAACCACCCGCCTGTTGCTTCTATGCTGGGCAGCCGCGCTGCCGGGTATAGAAAGAGCCATGGAAGGGGGCTTTGTGTACTTCCCTTTCCATGGCTCTATTATAGCGAATAATTCCTAGTTAGTCAAGTATATTTTTAAGAATTATTCCTATTTATTAAAATCTGGCAGGATGCCCAAATTTCCTTATGGAAAACTGGACGCATTACCGGAATCAGACCTGCAGGTTGCCGCTGGTAGCAGCATCAGAACCGGCGGTAGCGTCAAACTCGTAGTCGTTGCCGGGCAGGATAGCGTTGAGCAGGATGCCTGCAATCGCAGCCACAGCCAGACCGGACAGGTTGATGGTGACACTGCCAACGGTAAAGCCAACGCCGCCCACAGAGTTAAAGCCCAGTGCGCACACCAGAATGACGGCGGCAACGATCAGGTTGCGGCTGTTGGTGAAGTCCACGCGGTTCTCCACCACGTTGCGCACACCGATAGCGGAGATCATTCCGTACAGCACAAAGCTGATACCGCCGATGATGCCGGTGGGGATAGTGTTGATGACGGCCTCAAACTTGGGGCTGAAGCTCAAGATGATAGCCAGCACAGCGGCAATGCGGATGACCAGCGGGTCGTAGATCTTGCTCAGTGCCAGCACGCCGGTGTTCTCGCCGTAGGTGGTGTTGGCGGGGCCGCCCAGCAGACCAGCCATGGTGGTGGCCAGACCATCGCCCATCAGGGTGCGGTTCAGGCCTGGGTCATTGATATAGTTGTGGCCAACGGTGGCGCTGATGGCGGCAATATCGCCAACGTGCTCCATCATGGTAGCCAGTGCGATGGGGATAATGGTGAACAGAGCGCTGATGAACTCCGGGCTGCCGTCAATGGCAAACAGACCCATAGCCTCCTTGTGCAGGGGGATGCCCAGCCAGGCGGCCTCGGAGATTTTCTGGAAGTCCACTGCGCCGGTGACCAGTGCCACTGCGTAGGAGACCAGCACACCGATGAGGATGGGCAGGATCTTGACCATGCCCTTGCCCCAGATGTTGCACACGATAACAGTGCCCAGTGCCACAAAGGCCAGCAGCCAGTTGGACTGGCAGTTGGTGATAGCAGAGGGAGCAAGGATCAGACCGATGGAGATAATGATGGGGCCGGTGACCACCGGCGGGAAGAACTTCATGATGCGGCGGATGCCAAAGGTGGAGATCAGCAGGCTGGCCACCAGATAGACCAGACCCGAGAATGCAATGGCAGCGCAGGCATACGGCAGCATCTTGGTGTTGGCAACGGTCAGGTTGCCATCGGCATCAGCCAGCATGGGAGCCACGATGGAGAAGCCGCCCAGATACGCAAAGGAGGAGCCGAGGAATGCCGGGACCTTCTTTTTGGTGATGAGGTGGAACAGCAGCGTGCCCAGACCGGCACACAGCAGAGTGGTGGAAACGCTCAGGCCTGTGAGCAGCGGCACCATAACCGTTGCGCCAAACATAGCAAACATATGCTGCACACCCAGAATAAACATCCGGCCTGTGCCAAGCTTTTTGGCGTCGTATACGCCCTTGGAGTAATCGATCTTTTCGCTCATAGAAAACCTCCTATCCTGTTATTCCCAAAAAAAGAGGCATTGCCGTTGAAACAGCAGTGCCTCTGAATTTCAGGAACAAGACCTCCACACAAAAACGGGAAAGAAGCAGCCATGCAGTCGCTCGCGCTTGAACATTGTGCTCCTCCCCTTCTTTTTGTGTTCTTTCCAACAACCGGAACCGCTCCGGCAAGGCAGCAGCAACGCCGCAGCCTTTTTGTTAAGTATAGCAGATTTTGGGCTTTCCAGCAAGGTGTTGACAGCTTTTTCTTACCTGTCACACCGCGCTGCGGACTGCGGGGGTTGCGCTTTTGGACGGAATGCCCTATAATAGAGCCTGTTCTTATTTCCTACCATTATAATGTGTTGATATTACAGGAGGCTTTATGCTCTATCTGGATTACTCTGCCAACACCCCTGTGGACGAGGAGGTGCTGCAATGCTTCTGCGAAGCTGAGCGGCGCTACCCGGGCAATGCCAATGCCCACCATCAGGCAGGCGCTACCGCAAAGGCTGCTATAAACGAGGCGACCCGCAGCATTGCCCGCTGTCTGGGCGCACCGCCTGCGGGCATCATCTATACCTCCGGTGCAAGCGAAGCCAACAACCTTGCCGTGAAGGGGCTGGCAGCGCTGGGAGGTGCGGCAGGCAGGCACATTCTCTCTTCTCCGCTGGAGCATTCGTCCGTCAGCGGCAGTCTGGAGGCACTGCAAAAGCAGGGGTACGAGGTGGAGCTGCTGGACATCCTGCCGGACGGCACAGTAGACCTTGCAGACCTGAAAAAGCGGCTGCGCCCGGACACCGTTCTGGTTGCTGTGACTGCCGTGGACAGCGAGTTGGGTGTAGTGCAGCCCATTGCAGAGATTGCAGAGCTTTTAAAGGCATACCCCAACTGCCATTTCCATGTGGACGCCACGCAGGCTGTGGGGAAAATTCCTGTGCAGTTTGAGGGCATGGACACCATGAGCCTGACAGCCCATAAGTTTTACGGGCTCAACGGCATCGGTGTGCTGGTAAAGCGGCTGGGGCTGGCACTGCCGCCCCTCATCCACGGCGGAGAGAGCACTACCCCCTACCGCAGCGGCACACCTACCATAGCCCTTGCCTGCTCGCTGGCGCTGGCTTTGGAAAAGGCTACTGCGGAGCTGCCAGCCCGCGCCGCAACTGTGCGCAGCCTGAATGACCGGCTGCGTGCAGAGCTTTCCCGCTATCCAAAAGTACGCATCAACAGCCCGGCAAACGCTGTGCCACATATCCTGAACCTGAGTGTGCAGGGCGTAAAGGGTACCGTGTTCCAGCGGGAGTTGGACACACGCGGGGTGTGCGTCTCGGTCAAATCCGCCTGTTCGTCCGATGGGTTGCCTTCCCGCGCAGTGCTTGCAGTCAGTCAAGACCGGCGCAACGCCCTTTCCTCTTGGCGCATCAGCCTGAGCCACCTTACCACAGAAGAGGAAGCGACCGCCTTTCTGCACGCCTTTGCAGACTGCTATAACACCCTGACCCAGTAAAGGAGCTGTGAAACAAAGCCGTTTGCAGCTGCCATAAACAAAAAGACCTTCCCGCTCTCCGGAACGGGAAGGTCTTTATAAATTGCTAATTAGCCTTGGAACTTACGTTCAAGGACAAAATCACTCAATGATCTTGCCAACAACGCCGGAACCAACGGTACGGCCACCCTCACGGATAGCGAAACGCAGGCCCTCTTCCATAGCAACAGGGGTCAGCAGCTCAACGTGCATCATGACGTTATCGCCGGGCATGCACATCTCGGTGCCTTCGGGCAGGGTGATGATGCCGGTCACGTCAGTGGTACGGAAGTAGAACTGAGGACGATAGTTGGAGAAGAAGGGAGTGTGACGGCCGCCTTCGTCCTTGGTCAGGACGTAGACCTGAGCCTCAAAGACGTTGTGGGGGTGCACAGAACCGGGCTTAGCCAGAACCTGGCCACGCTCGATCTGGGAACGATCAACACCACGCAGCAGAGCGCCGATGTTATCGCCAGCCTCAGCGAAGTCCAGAGACTTACGGAACATCTCCAGACCGGTGATGGTGGTGTTCAGACGGTCGGGCTTGATGCCGACGATCTCCATAGCATCGCCAACCTTGGCCATACCACGCTCAACACGACCGGTAGCAACGGTACCACGGCCAGAAATGGTCATGACATCCTCGATGGGCATCAGGAAGGGCTTGTCCTCCTCACGATCCGGGTTGGGGATGTAGGAATCAACAGCATCCATCAGTTCCTTGATGCAAGCGTAAGCGGGATCCTCGGGATCGTTGGGAGCCTCCAGAGCCTTCAGAGCGGAACCACGAATGATCGGGGTGTCGTCGCCCGGGAAGTCGTACTCGCTCAGCAGCTCACGGATCTCCATCTCGACCAGATCCAGCAGCTCTTCGTCATCGACCATATCGCACTTGTTCATGAACACAACGATATAGGGCACGCCGACCTGACGAGCCAGCAGGATGTGCTCACGGGTCTGGGGCATGGGACCATCGGTAGCAGCAACGACCAGAATAGCGCCGTCCATCTGAGCAGCACCAGTGATCATGTTCTTAACGTAGTCAGCATGGCCCGGGCAGTCAACGTGAGCGTAGTGACGCTTCTCGGTCTGATACTCAACGTGAGCGGAGTTGATCGTGATACCACGAGCGCGCTCCTCAGGAGCCTTATCGATGTTAGCGTAGTCCATGAACTCTGCATCACCCTTCAGAGCCAGGTACTTGGTGATAGCAGCGGTCAGAGTGGTCTTGCCGTGGTCAACGTGACCGATGGTGCCGATGTTAACATGCGGCTTAGAACGGTCGAACTTTGCCTTTTCAGCCATTGGAATATCCTCCCTTAATTTAGGTTTTGATATTGGTTACAACAACCCTGCAAAATGCAGACATTGCATTGCAAGGCTATTCTACTAAATTTGCCCTGTAAAATCAAGTGCTTTTACAGGAAATTTTGCCGGAGTTACACTACCCCGGCAAAATTCTTATGCTTTTCAGCGCTTAGCCCTTGGTACGGCCAGCAATGATCTGGTCAGCAATGTTCTTGGGAACCGGCTCGTAGTGAGAGGGCTCCATAACATACTGGCCACGACCCTGAGTCTTGGAACGCAGGTCGGTAGCGTAGCCGAACATCTGAGCCAGAGGCACAAATGCGTTGACACGCTGGGTACCGGCCATAGCCTCCATGCCCTGGATCTGACCACGGCGAGCGTTCAGGTCACCGATAACATCGCCCAGATATTCATCGGGAACGATAACAGCAACCTTCATGATGGGCTCGGTGATGATAGGATCAGCCTTGCGCATAGCATCCTTGAATGCCATAGAGCCAGCGATGGAGAAGGCCATTTCAGAGGAGTCGACCTCATGATAAGAACCATCCCACAGGGTGACCTTGACATCAACAACAGGATAGCCTGCCAGAACGCCAGCCTTCATTGCACCCTGAATACCGTTGTCGATAGCAGGGATGTATTCCTTCGGGATAGCGCCGCCAACGATAGCGTTGACGAACTCGTAACCCTTGCCGGGCTCGTTGGGTTCGATCTTGATCTTAACGTGACCGTACTGGCCCTTACCACCGGACTGACGTGCGTACTTGGTCTCCTGGTTGGCCTCCTTGCGGATGGTCTCACGGTAAGCAACCTGGGGTGCGCCCACGTTTGCCTCAACCTTGAACTCGCGCAGCAGACGGTCAACGATGATCTCCAGGTGCAGCTCGCCCATACCAGCAATAATGGTCTGGCCGGTCTCTTCATCGGTGTAGGTCTTGAAGGTCGGGTCCTCTTCGGCCAGCTTTGCCAGCGCGATGCCCATCTTCTCGTTGCCAGCCTTGGTCTTAGGCTCGATAGCAACGCGGATAACGGGCTCGGGGAACTTCATGGACTCCAGAATGATGGGATGATTCTCATCACACAGAGTATCACCAGTGGTGGTGTTCTTCAGACCGACAACAGCAGCAATATCACCTGCATAGCAGCAGTCGATATCCTTGCGGTGGTTGGAGTGCATCTGCAGGATGCGACCCATACGCTCCTTGCTGTCCTTCACAGAGTTGTAAACAGTAGTACCTGCCTCAACCTTACCGGAGTACACACGAAAGTATGCCAGCTTACCAACGAACGGGTCGGTAGCGATCTTGAAAGCCAAAGCTGCGAAGGGAGCGTCGTCGGAAGACGGACGGGTCTCCTGCTCTTCGGTCTCAGGATTCACACCCTTGATGTCCTCAACATCGGTAGGAGCGGGCATATAGTCAACGATAGCGTCCAGCAACTTCTGCACACCGCGGTTCTTGTAGGAAGAGCCGCAGACAACGGGAACCAGAGTATTTGCAATGGTTTCCTTGCGGATAGCCTTCTTCAGTTCCTCGCGGGTGATTTCCTCGCCCTCAAGGTACTTCTCCATCAACTCTTCGTCGTTCTCGGCAACAGCCTCGACCAGAATGTTACGGTACTCTTCAGCCTGCTCGAGCATATCCTCGGGGATGGGCTCGGTACGCATATCGTTGCCCATGTCGTCGTAGTAGACCTCAGCGTTCATATCGACCAAGTCAACGATACCGCGGAAGGTATCCTCCTGACCGATGGGCAGCTGGATGGCCACGCCGTTGGCGTGCAGACGATCATGCAGCATCTTGATGCAGCGGAAGAAGTCAGCACCCATGGTGTCCATCTTGTTGACGTACACCATACGGGGGACTTTGTATTCATCAGCCTGACGCCAAACGGTCTCAGACTGAGGCTCGACACCACCCTTTGCGGCCAGAACGGTCACAGAACCGTCCAGAACGCGCAGAGAGCGCTGGACCTCAACAGTGAAGTCCACGTGGCCCGGAGTGTCGATAATGTTGATGCGGTGACGATTCTTCTTGAACGCGACCGGATCCTTCTGGGTCTCGGAGTGAGACCAGTAGCAGGTGGTAGCAGCGGAAGTGATGGTGATACCACGCTCCTGCTCCTGAACCATCCAGTCCATCGTGGCACCGCCATCGTGGACCTCACCGATCTTATGGTTGATACCGGTGTAGTACAGGATACGCTCGGTAGTGGTCGTCTTGCCGGCATCGATATGAGCCATAATGCCGATATTTCTCGTCATCTGAAGAGAAACTTCTCTGGGTGTAGCCATGAAATTAACCTCCTACAGAACAGATCAATAACGGAAATGTGCGAAAGCCTTGTTAGCTTCTGCCATCTTGTGAGTGTCCTCACGCTTCTTCACGGCGTTACCAGTGTTGTTGGCAGCATCCATGATCTCAGCAGCCAGACGCTGTGCCATGGTCTTCTCACCACGGGTGCGGCTGTAGGCAGTCAGCCAGCGCAGACCCAGAGTCTCGCGGCGAGCGGGGCTGACCTCCAAGGGAACCTGGTAGTTAGCGCCACCAACACGGCGGGTCTTGCACTCGAGGCTGGGCATGATGTTCTCCATCGCCTTCTCGAAAGTCTCCAGAGGATCGTTGCCGGTCTTTTCCTGAATCATGGAGAAAGCTTCGTAAACGATCTTCTGAGCGACGCCCTTCTTGCCATCCAGCATGACGCTGTTGACCAAGCGGGTGACCATCTTGGAATTGTAAATAGGATCAGCTAAGACATCGCGCTTAGCAATGTTACCTCTTCTAGGCATCTTTCTTCCCTCCTTCACAGAATGATATCATCGGTACTCGAAAGTAATAAAACTCCCGTTGTGTCACAAAGAGCTGACCTTACATAAACCGTTACCCTCCGCTTTTAAGCGGACTTGTTATTTATATAAAGGAAAGCCGTTTATGGCGGTTGTCCTCAATTACTTCTTTGCAGCACCGGCCTTAGGACGCTTTGCGCCGTACTTGGAGCGGGCCTGATTACGGCCTGCCACACCCTGAGTATCCAGGGTACCACGGATGATGTGGTAACGCACACCGGGCAGGTCCTTAACACGGCCGCCACGGATCAGCACGACGGAGTGCTCCTGCAGGTTATGGCCGATACCGGGAATGTAAGAGGTGACCTCGATACCATTCGTGAGGCGGACACGAGCAACCTTACGCAGAGCAGAGTTAGGCTTCTTGGGGGTCATGGTACGAACTGCAGTGCAGACACCACGCTTCTGGGGGCTGCTCAGATCAGAGTACTGCTTCTTCTGAGAGTTATAAGTCTTCTGCAGAGCGGGAGCGGTGCTCTTGGTAGTCAGGACCTCACGGCCTTTGCGTACAAGCTGGTTAAAAGTAGGCATTTTGTTTCTCCTTTCTTAATGATGAACATCGGAAGATTTTCCGACTTTTTTGCCGCACTATCCCCATGAGGGACGCGCAACAGTTATATAATACCCGCTTTGCGGCCGGATGTCAACAGTTTTTGCAAATTTTTTTGTATTTATTCCAGATTTTTTCTTTCAGACAGTTTTTGGCAGAAAAAGTGCCTTTTCCATCCCCTGCTGCGCTGCCTTTGGCACGCAAAAACCGCCCCGCAGGCTTTCGCCCACGGAGCGGTTTTGTTTAACGGATCAGATTCTGACAGATGCCGCGCTTACTGTGCGGAGGCAGCCAGCTCGGCTGCGATCTCGGCATCGCGCTCAGCCTCACGGTTCTTCAGATCCTCACGCACCTCCGGCAGACCGGTACCGGCGGGGATCAGCTTACCGATGATGACGTTCTCCTTCAGACCGGACAGCGGGTCGACCTTACCCTTGATGGCGGCCTCGGTCAACACGCGGGTGGTCTCCTGGAAGGATGCAGCGGACAGGAAGGAGTCGTTGGCCAGAGCAGCCTTGGTGATGCCCAGCAGCACCTGCTGGTACTCCACCAGCTTCAGACCCTCTTCGCCTGCATCAATGCGCTTCTGCAGATCGGCATTGATGTTCTCCACCTCCAGACGGCTTGCCAGAGCACCGCCGATCAGGTTGGAGGAGCCGGAGTCGGTCACGCGCACCTTGCGGCACATCTGACGGACGATGACTTCGATATGCTTATCGTTGATCTCAACGCCCTGCAGACGGTAGACCTTCTGGACCTCGTTGATCAGGTAGTTCTGCACGTCCTCCAGACCCTTGATGGCCAGAATATCCTGCGGGTACAGCACGCCCTCGCGGGTGATGATGTCGCCCTTCTCCACACGGTCGCCGGGCATCACGCGGGAATGCTGGGTGAACGGGATGGAGTAGCTCTTGACTTCCTCTGCACCGTTCTCGTCCTTGCCGGTGACCTTGATGACCACGTTCTTCTTGGTGTCGTCCTGAGAGACCACACCGGAGATCTCGCTCATGATGGCCATGCTCTTGGGACGGCGGCTCTCGAACAGCTCCTCAACACGGGGCAGACCCTGTGTAATATCCTCGGCAGATGCGATACCGCCGGTATGGAAAGTACGCATGGTCAGCTGAGTACCGGGCTCGCCGATGGACTCTGCGGCGATAACACCGACAGACTCGCCCAGACGGACCGGCTCGCCGTTGGCCATATCGGAACCGTAGCAGCGTGCGCAGACGCCGGTCTTTGCACGGCAGGTCAGCAGGCTGCGGATTTTCAGACGGGTGATACCGGCTGCCTCGATCTCGTTGGCATCGTACAGGTCGATCATCTTGCCCTCGGGCACGATGACCTTGCCGGTGATGGGATTGACCACATCGCCCACGGCAAAACGGCCGATCAGACGCTCGCGGAAGCTCTCGATCTTCTCCTTGCCCTCGTGGATCTCAGAGACCCACAGGCCATCTGTGGTGCCGCAGTCGATCTCGCGGACGATGACGTCCTGAGAAACATCGACCATGCGGCGGGTCAGGTAACCGGAGTCGGCAGTACGCAGAGCGGTATCAGCCAGACCCTTACGAGCACCACGGGCAGAAACGAAATATTCCAGAATGTTCAGACCTTCGCGGTAGTTTGCACGAATGGGCATCTCGATGGTGTGACCGGCGGTGTTTGCCAGCAGGCCGCGCATACCAGCCAGCTGCTTGATCTGGTTCATAGAACCACGAGCACCGGAGTCTGCCATCATATAGATCTCGTTGTCCTTGGGCAGGTTGTCTGCCAGAGCCTTGGAGACCTTATCGGTGGTCTTCTGCCAGATATCGATGGTCTTGTTGTAACGCTCGTTATCCGAGATCAGACCACGGTTGAACAGCTTGCCGACCTTGGCGATCTCCTTATCGGCCTCGGCGATCAGCTCCTGCTTCTGGGGCGGGATCACAGCGTCGCACACAGCCACGGAGATAGCGGACAGGGTGGAGTACTTATAGCCCTGTGCCTTGATGGCATCCAGCATCTTAGCACACTTGCGGGTGCCGTTGCGGGTCATGCAGCGGGAGATGATCTCGGGCAGGGTCTTTTTGGTCACGCGGAAGCTGACCTCGTACTCCAGCCAGTGCTCGGGATCGGTACGATCCACATAGCCCAGGTTCTGGGGAATGGGATTGTTGAAGATGATGCGGCCGGCGGTGGCATCCACCAGACCGGTGCGCTCCACGCCGTCAATGGTCATGGTGCGGCGCACCTTGATGGGCGCGTGCAGGGTGATGACGTGCTCGGCGTAAGCCATCAGAACCTCGTTCTCATCACGGAACACCTTGCCTGCGCCCTCGTCGTTCTCGCGGACGGTGGTCAGGTAGTAGCTGCCCAGAATCATATCCTGCGTAGGCACGGTAACAGGTGCGCCGTCAGAGGGTTTCAGCAGGTTGCCGGAAGCCAGCATCAGCATCTTGGCTTCACGGCAGGCATCCTCACTCAGAGGCAGATGGACTGCCATCTGGTCGCCGTCGAAGTCGGCGTTGAATGCGGTACAGGCCAGCGGGTGCAGCTTGACGGCACGGCCTTCCACCAGCACGGGGTTGAAGGCCTGAATGCCCAGACGGTGCAGGGTAGGTGCACGGTTCAGCAGCACGGGGTGACCCTTGATAACGGTCTCGAGGCTGTCCCAGACTTCGGGCTTTGCACGCTCGACCATCTTGCGGGCGGACTTGATGTTGTTGGCAATGCCCTTCTCCACTAGATCCTTCATGACAAAGGGCTTGAACAGCTCCAGAGCCATCTCCTTGGGCAGACCGCACTGATCCATCTTCAGCTCAGGGCCGACGACGATAACGGAACGGCCGGAGTAGTCAACACGCTTGCCCAGCAGGTTCTGACGGAAACGGCCCTGCTTGCCCTTCAGCAGATCGGAAAGGCTCTTCAGTGCACGGTTGTTGGGGCCGGTGACCGGACGGCCGCGGCGGCCGTTGTCGATCAGGCTGTCCACAGCCTCCTGCAGCATCCGCTTCTCGTTGCGCACGATGATGTCGGGAGCGCCCAGCTCCAGCAGGCGGCGCAGACGGTTGTTGCGGTTGATGACGCGGCGGTACAGATCGTTCAGGTCGGAGGTGGCGAAGCGGCCGCCGTCCAGCTGAACCATGGGGCGCAGGTCAGGCGGCAGCACGGGCAGCACGTCCATGACCATCCACTCGGGGCGGTTACCGGAGATGCGGAAAGCCTCCACGACCTCCAGACGCTTGAGGATGCGCACGCGCTTCTGGCCGGAGGACTTCTCCACCTCGGCGGTCAGCTCAGCGCTCAGCTGATCCAGATCGATCTCCTTCAGCAGGGTCTGGACAGCCTCGGCGCCCATGGCAGCCTCGAACTCGTCGCCGTAGCGCTCGCACATTTCGCGGTATTCCTTCTCGGTCAGCAGCTGCTTTTTATCCAGCGGGGTCAGACCGGGATCGGTGACGATATAGCTTGCAAAGTACAGCACCTTTTCCAGCAGGCGGGGGCTGATGTCCAGCATCAGGCCGATGCGGCTGGGGATGCCCTTGAAGTACCAGATGTGGCTCACAGGAGCGGCCAGCTCGATGTGACCCATACGCTCACGGCGGACCTTGGCCTTGGTGACCTCGACGCCGCAGCGATCACACACCTTGCCCTTGTAACGGATGCGCTTGTACTTACCGCAGTGGCACTCCCAGTCCTTGGTAGGTCCAAAAATGCGCTCGCAGTACAGGCCGTCACGCTCCGGCTTCAGGGTGCGGTAGTTGATGGTTTCGGGCTTTTTGACCTCGCCGTAGCTCCAAGCGCGGATCTGCTCCGGGGAGGCAAGGCCGATTTTAATGGAATCGAAAACGTTGTTTTCCATGAAACGAACCCTTTCTTAATCTCTAGTTGTTTCGATGATACAGGCGGCTTTTCTGTTACAGGATCACAGGCGCTTCTCCCCTGCCGCAGCACGCGGCCAAAGGGGAAGGCTGTGTTGTGTATCCAAATCAGAAATCTACTTCGTCAGAAGCAGCCGGAGCCTCGGCACCGGAGTTATCGTCCTCCAGCACAGAAGGATCATCGAAACCTGCATCGGCGTCCTTGATGTTGTAATCAGTCAGTTCGCTCTCCTGCACCACAGTCTCGGTACCGGCAACGTCACGCATATCAAAGCCGGTCTCTTCATCGTCGAAGTTCTGGCGCATATCGATCTCGTTGCCGTCCTTATCCTGCACGATCACGTCCATACCCAGAGACTGCAGTTCCTTCAGCATAACGCGGAAGGACTCGGGGATGCCGGGCTGCGGGATGGGCTCGCCCTTGACGATGGCTTCGTAGGTCTTGACACGACCCTCCACATCATCGGACTTGACAGTCAGGATCTCCTGCAGGGTGTAAGCGGCGCCGTAAGCTTCCAGTGCCCAGACCTCCATCTCGCCGAAGCGCTGACCGCCGAACTGAGCCTTGCCGCCCAGAGGCTGCTGAGTGACCAGAGAGTAGGGGCCGGTGGAACGGGCGTGGATCTTATCGTCGACCAGGTGATGCAGCTTGAGGTAGTACATATAACCAACGGTAACGCGGTTATCAAACTTTTCACCGGTACGGCCATCGTAAACGGTGGTCTTGCCGTCACGATCCAGCTCGATCTTGGAGAAGTCGATGATGTGGCCCTTCTCGCCCATGATCTTGGGCAGCTTGGTGGGATATGCGGGAGCATTCTCGCCGTGCCACATCTCGCGGGCGGTATCAAAAGCATCGCCGATGTCGTTCTCACGGGCAGAGTCAAAGACAGGGGTCATGACCTTGATGCCGCAGGCCTTGGCAGCGTAGCCGAGGTTGACTTCCAGCACCTGACCGATATTCATACGGGAAGGCACGCCCAGCGGGTTCAGCACGATGTCCAGCGGAGTGCCGTCGGGCAGGTAGGGCATATCCTCCTGCGGCAGGATGCGGGAAACGACACCCTTGTTACCGTGACGGCCTGCCATCTTATCGCCGACGCTGATCTTACGCTTCTGAGCGATATAGCAGCGGACGACCTCGCGCACACCGGGCTGCAGCTCATCGCTGTTCTCCGGGGTAAAGACCTTGACATCCACAATGATGCCGTATGCGCCGTGGGGCACACGCAGAGAGGTATCGCGCACCTCGCGGGCTTTCTCACCGAAGATGGCACGCAGCAGGCGCTCCTCAGCAGTCAGCTCGGTCTCACCCTTCGGGGTGACCTTACCGACCAGAATATCGCCGCTCTTGACCTCGGCACCGATGCGGATGATGCCGCGCTCGTCCAGATCTTTCAGGGCGTCCTCAGAAACGTTGGGGATGTCGCGGGTGATCTCTTCGGGTCCCAGCTTGGTATCGCGGCTCTCGGTCTCGTACTCCTCGATGTGGATGGAGGTGTACACGTCCTCACGCACGATCTTCTCGTTCAGCAGGACGGCGTCCTCGTAGTTGTAGCCCTCCCAGGTCATGAAGCCGATCAGGGCGTTCTTACCCAGAGAGATCTCGCCGTTGCGCATTGCGGGGCCATCGGCCAGCACCTGACCGGCGGTGACGGTCTCGCC
Organism: Faecalibacterium sp. IP-1-18; assembly: GCF_023347355.1. NCBI lineage: Bacteria > Bacillati > Bacillota > Clostridia > Eubacteriales > Oscillospiraceae > Faecalibacterium > Faecalibacterium sp. IP-1-18. Next base: position 1,486,960 of record NZ_CP094472.1, on the reverse strand, counting down.
CACTTCTACGATGGGGCGCTGGTTGATGCAGGTGCCTGCGTTGGAGCGGGCAAACTTGATCAGAGAATAATCCTCCAGAGCGCCCTGCTCGTTGCGCACCACAACATGGTCGGCATCGACCTTTTCCACAACGCCGTTGCTCTTGGCCAGCACAGCAGTGCCGGAATCGGTAGCAGCCTTGTACTCCATACCGGTAGCAACAATGGGCTGCTGGGTGACCATCAGAGGCACTGCCTGACGCTGCATGTTAGAGCCCATCAGTGCACGGTTACAGTCATCGTTCTCCAGGAAGGGGATGCAAGCGGTAGCAACAGAGACCATCATTCGCGGAGAAACGTCCATGTAATCGACCTTCTCTGCGTCGATTTCCAAGATCTCGTCGCGGCGGCGGGCAGACACACGGGGACGGATGAAGTGCTTGCCTTCATCCAGCGGCTCGTTGGCCTGTGCCACAACGTACTCGTCCTCCACATCGGCGGTCATATACTCCACCTCGTCGGTGACGACCTGCTCGATGAGGTTGTTGTTCTCGTCGTAGATCTTCTTGACCTTGCGGTAGGGAGCCTCCACGAAGCCGTACTCGTTGATCTTGGCGTAGGATGCCAGATAGGAGATCAGACCGATGTTGGGGCCTTCAGGGGTCTCAATGGGGCACATACGGCCATAGTGGCTGTAATGAACGTCGCGGACTTCGAAGCCTGCGCGGTCACGGCTCAGACCGCCGGGGCCCAGAGCAGACAGACGGCGCTTGTGGGTCAGCTCAGCCAGAGGGTTATTCTGATCCATGAACTGAGACAGCGGAGAGGAGCCGAAGAACTCCTTGATGGCTGCCACCACAGGACGGATGTTGATCAGTGCCTGCGGAGTGATGACGCTCTGATCCTGACTCTGCAGGGTCATACGCTCACGGATGACGCGCTCCATACGGGAGAAACCGATGCGGAACTGGTTCTGCAGCAGCTCGCCCACGCTGCGGATACGGCGGTTGCCCAGATGGTCGATATCATCGGTGGTGCCGATGCCGTAGCCCAGACCGTTCAGGTAGTTGATGGAGGACAGGATATCGTCGATGGTGACGGTACGGCCGATGAGCAGGTCGTGATCCTTCTTCAGGCTCTCCATGACCTCCTCGGCGCTGGAGGCGTTATCAAGGATCTTGCGCAGCTCCTTGAGGCAGCAGCGCTCGTTGATGCCGCACTCCTTGACATCCACACCCTTGAATGCGGGGTAGTAGCTGTCGATGATGGCCTGTGCATCCACGCAGCCGTTGGTGATGACCTTGACCTTGTGGGGCTGATCCTTCATGGGATCATCGATCTTCAGCACGACCAGATTCACGCCGGCAGCATCGATCCGCTCGGCCAGCTTGCGGTCGATCTTCTTGTCGGCCTCGACAAGGATCTCACCGGTGAAGGGATCCACCACGTTCTCTGCGGCCACATGGTCCATGATGCGGCGTGCCAGAGACAGCTTCTTATTCATCTTATAGCGGCCGAAGCGGGACAGGTCGTACCGGCGCGGATCGAAGAACAGCATATCGATCTGGCTGGTAGCGGACTCCACCGTGGGGGGCTCGCCGGGGCGCAGCTTGCGATAGACCTCCAGCAGGCCCTCCTCGCGGTTCTTGGTGGTATCCTTTTCCAGCGTGGCCAGAATGCGCTCGTCCTCGCCGAAGTAGTTCAGGATATCCTCGTTAGAGGACAGGCCCAGTGCACGGCACAGCACGGTGACGGGCAGCTTACGGTTCTTATCGATACGGACATAGAACACGTTGGCGGCATCGGTCTCGTACTCCAGCCATGCACCGCGGTTGGGGTTCATGGTGGCGCTGTACAGGTCGTTGCCGACCTTATCCTTCGCATGGCCGTAGAACACACCGGGAGAGCGGACCAACTGGCTGACGATTGCACGCTCGGCACCGTTGATGACAAAGGTGCCTGCGTCGGTCATCAGGGGGAAGTCACCCATGAAGATCTCCTGATCCTTCACCTCGCCGGTCTCCTTGTTCAGCAGACGGGCGGTGACGCGCAGGGGGGCTGCAAAGGTAACGTCGCGCTCCTTGCACTCCTTGATGCTGTACTTCGGCTCCTTATCCAGCCGGAAGTCCACAAAGCTCAGTGCCAGATTGCCGGTGTAGTCCTCAATGGTGCCGATATCGTGGAAGACCTCCTTCAGGCCTTCATCCAGGAACCACTGATACGAGTTCTTCTGCACCTCGATCAGGTTCGGCATACTGATGACTTCGTCGATGTGGGAGAAGCTCATGCGCTCGGTTTTGCCGAGCTTTACGGGCTTGACTTTCATCATAAAATCAACCACTCCTTACTTTTATATTCTACGGGATGTCGTATACGCGGGTCAAATTTGAGCAGACACACATAATTCGACCCGCGTCCTGTGGAACCTTCCGGCATTTTGCACAAACTTTTCGGGGTGACCCCTCAAGTGGCAGCCATCACAGCTCCCTTTTTGACGCACTAGTCCATTATGTGATACTAATGTAGTATACACCCCAAAACTCCTGTTGTCAAGCCATTTTTCAGTTTTTTGCCGAAATAAATTTTATTTTCGGTTTGTTTTCGAACGCCCGGTAGCGTGTAGCCGTTTACTTTCCAAGTACTTGATTTTTTTATTTTGCACGTTCCTGTTCATAACACCCTTGTGCAATTTGTCTATCTTTGCTCTTGCGCCCGGAGGTATTACTTTTCCACTTCCCCGCCGCAAAAGAAGAGGCCGCCGCACGGAACGCCGTGCAGCGGCCTTGTCCTATTATACAGAATGCTCACTCGTCCAGATAATCCCGCAGCGGCTTTGCGCGGCTGGGGTGGCGCAGCTTGCGCAGCGCCTTTGCTTCGATCTGCCGCACCCGCTCCCGGGTCACGTTGAACTCCTTGCCCAGTTCTTCCAGGGTGCGGGCGCGGCCATCCTCCAGACCAAAGCGCAGGGTGATGACCCTCTCCTCCCGGGGCGTCAGGCTTTTAAGGACGTGCAGCAGTTCCCGCCGCAGCAGCTGGCGCCCGGCTTCGTCCACCGGGACACCGGCGTCCTCGTCCTGAATAAAGTCCTCCAGATGAGCGTCCTCTTCCTCCCCCACCGGCGTTTCCAGACTGATGGGTTCCTGCGACAGTTGCAACAGTTCCCGCACCTTGTCCGGCTCCATATCCAGTGCGGCGGCGATCTCCTCCACGGTGGGCTCCCGCCCATTTTTGTGCAGCAGATCGCCTGCCGTTTTCTTGACCCGGTTGATGCTCTCCACCAGATGCACCGGGATACGGATGGTGCGTCCCTGATCCGCAATGGCGCGGGTGATGGACTGACGGATCCACCAGGTTGCGTAGGTGGAGAACTTGAAGCCCCGCTCCGGCTCAAACTTTTCAGCAGCCTTCATCAGGCCGAGGTTGCCCTCCTGAATAAGATCCAGAAAAGGCAGGCCCCGCCCGGCATAGCGCTTGGCTACTGATACCACCAGCCGCAGGTTTGCCTCACTCAAGGCGCGGCGGGCATCTGCATCCCCTGCCCGGGCGGCCTTTGCCAGCGCCATCTCCTGTCCGGCGGTCAGCAGCGGCACCCGGCCGATCTCCTTTAAATAGGTCTTGACCGGATCATCCAGTGCCACACCCTCCGAGGAAAGCTCATTCTCCAGCCTGCCGATCTGGGCATCATCCAGCACAGGCAGCTCGGCAGGCTCCTCCTCTGCCAGATGAACGCCCCGCTGCTCCAGCGCCGCGTAAAGCTCGTCCAGCTGTGCAATATCAAAATCCGCTTCTTCCATGGCACGGCTGATCTGCTCCGGGGTCAGGGTGTGACGGTGAGCCTTTGCGGCAAGGCTGCGGGCAAGTTCTTCCGTTTGCGACAATTTCTGCATGATTCCTGCTCCTTTTCTCTCCAGCTCCAGCCGGAGGGAAAACAGGGATCAGTCTTGTTCGGGCAGCGTCCCCTGCTTTTTTTCGCGCATCGACTGAAGATACTGTGTGATCTCATCGCCGGACATTGCAGCAGCTTTACTAGCAACCGGCATTCCCCGGGCGATCCTGTCCAGATACAGACGGATATCGTCCGGGGTGCAGTTCACATCGCTGTATTGTGCCGCAAGCCGGCTCAGTTCATTCAATGCTTCTTCACTTACAAATGCCCGCAGTGCAGTCAGGCTGAGTTCCACACCCTCCCGGCTGCAATTGAGCATCGCTTCGTATAGTTCCTTCTGCTGCGGCTGGATGAATTGCTCCGCCGTCAGCTGCTGCTTGGCCAGTTCCAGATAACGAGGCTCCCTCAGAATAGCAGCCAGCAGCCGCTGCTGGGCGCTGGCGATGCCCAGCGCCTGACTGCCGCCTGCGCTGTACGGAACCTTGATCTGATCCATCTCACCGGAGCGCAGCAGCTCGCGGTTTTTCTCCCGGCGGTACTTGCCGCCCGCCCGCTTTGCTGCGGTACCCAGCTGCGCCAAAATGGCAGTTTTGGAGATGTTGGTCTCCTCTGCCAGCCGCCCGGCGTACACCTCCTGCTCAGTGGGGTTGGAGCGCTCGGCCAGCATCTCCACGGCTTCCTTTACATATTGCAGCCGCTGCGCATCCTGCGAGAGATCATACTGGTCTCGCAGGCGCTTGAGCCGGAAGTCCAGCGCATTGCCCACCCCATCCAGAAGTGCCTGAAAACGCTCCGGGCCGTATTTTTTGATGTATTCGTCCGGGTCCTTTGCGCCGGGAATCTGCAAAACGCCCACCTTTACCGGGCTGTTGCGGAACAGTTCCAGTGAGCGCAGGGTCGCCTTCTGGCCAGCCTCGTCCGAGTCATAGCTCAGAATGACCTCATCGGCATACTCGCTGATGATGCGCACTTGCCCGGGGGTCAGGGCGGTGCCGCAGGCGCAGACGGCGGTGTCGATGCCCGCCTGCTGCATACTGATGACATCCATGTAGCCCTCGCACAGCACGAACCGCCGGGAGGCGCTGCGCTTGGCGATCTGCATGGCAAACACCGTCTCGGATTTGTGGTAGACCAGCGTTTCCGGGCTGTTGACGTATTTGGGCTTGGAGTCGTCCATCACGCGCCCGCCAAAGGCAATGATGTTGCCGCGCAGGTCAAAGATAGGGGTCATGACACGCTTCCAGAACAGGCAGTAGATGCGCCCGGACTGGCTGCGTTTGAACAAGCCGCTGGCGTCCAGTTCCTGCTGGTTGTAGCCCTTATCCCGCAGGTACTGGTACAGTGCCTGCCCATCGTTGGGGGCATAGCCCAGCCCGAACCGGACGATGGTCTTATCGTCCAGCCCGCGCCGCCGCCAGTAAGCGCGCGCCTGCCGTGCCTCCTCCACGGTAGAGTTCAGGCAGGCGTGGAAGAAGCGGGCGGCCTCCTTATTCATGGAGAGCACCCGGCTGCGCAGACGTCCGGTCTTGTCGTCCTCCTGCGGCTCCGGCATACCGGCGCGGGAAGCCAGCATCTTGATGGCCTCGCCGCTGCTGATATTGTTGATCTTTTTGACAAAGCTGATGGCATCTCCGGCTGCCTGACAGCCGAAGCAGTAAAAGCTTTGGGTGTCAGGGTACACATAGAAGGACGGCGTTTTTTCGCTGTGAAAGGGGCACAGACCGCCGTACAGCCGTCCCTTGCGCTTGAGCTGCACATAGCTGCCCACCAGTTCCACGATGTCGGTGCGGCGGGTAAGTTCCTCGATGTATTCATGTGGGATCATGTTGTTTTAAACGACCTCTCCAGTTTTAAAGGACGTGCCATTTCTGGGGCACGAACAGTTCTTCAAAAGTGCGGATGGCAAACTCGTCGCTCATACCGCTGATATAGTCGGTGACGGCGCGTTCCCGTCCCTCCTGATAGGCCAGCTGCACATAAAAGTTGGACATCTGATCCACATGGGTCAGGTAGTACTCGTACAGTTCCGCGATAAGCTTGTCCACCTTCTGCTCCTCGCGCTTGGCGTTTTTGTCCACATACACGGTGGCGTACATGAAATCCCGCAAAGCGAGAAAAGCCGCGTATTCCTCGGTGCCCATGCGGACATCCCCCTCGCTGTGGGTGAGGATGCTGTTGATCATAGTGGTGATGCGGGCGGACTTAGTCTGCCCCAGCACTGCCGTGCAGTCCTTGGGCAGGGTGGCAGCGTCCAGCACACCGGCGCGCACGGCGTCCTCGATATCGTGGTTGACAAAGGCGATCTGATCCGCAAGACGCACGATGCGCCCTTCCGGGGTAGCCGCCCATGTGCCCTTGGTGTGGGTAACGATGCCGTTGCGCACCTCCCATGTCAGGTTGAGACCCTCGCCATCCTTTTCCAGCCGATCCACCACACGCAGGCTTTGCATATAGTGGTGGAAGCCGTCCGGGCAGAGAGCGTTCAGTGCCTTTTCGCCTGCGTGGCCAAAGGGAGTGTGCCCCAGATCATGCGCAAGGCTGATGGCCTCGGTCAGATCCTCGTTCAGGCGCAGACCGCGTGCGATGGTGCGGGCGATCTGCGAAACTTCCAGCGTATGGGTCAACCGGGTGCGGTACAGATCGCCTTCCGGCGAGAGGAACACCTGCGTTTTCTGCTTGAGACGCCGGAAGGCCTTGCAGTGCAGCACCCGGTCGCGGTCCCGCTGAAACACCGGGCGCAGCGGATCCTGCGGCTCCGGTACGGCGCGGCCACGGCTTGCATCGCTGAAGGTCGCCCAAGGCGCAAAGGTAAGGTGCTCGATCTCCTCGGTTCTCCGGCGCACATCCATACAGATCCTCCTTTTGTTTTTCGGGCTTCTCCCCTCCCCTCTGCGCACAGCCGATCCCAATTGCTGCGCTACGGCAATTGTAGCACATCGGCCGTGTCGAAGGGGGAAGTTCGGTGTCGGTTTGCAAAAAAGACTTTGTTTTTTAAAATGGTGCGTAGAACGGGTCGGACACCGCTACCTGAGCGCTGCCCCGGGTCAATTCCCGCAGCTGCTCCAGCAGCGGGGCTTCGGTATGCTCCGGCATCTGCCAGCGCAGGGTGACCCGGTCTGTAAACTCCGGCGGTGCCTGCTTTGCCCCGGCAGCATCAATGAGCAGGGACGCACGCTCGTAAAGGGCGTAGTCCACGGTCACTTGTAATTCCACCACGCTGCGCACCGTGACCACCTCGGCGTTTTCCAGCGCACGGGCAGTGGCGGTAGTGTAGGCGCGCACCAAGCCGCCGGTGCCCAGCAGCACCCCGCCAAAGTAGCGGGTGACCACCACGATCAGGTCTGTCAGGCCGCTGTGCTGCAACACTTCCAGCGCGGGCGTACCGGCAGTCTTGGCCGGCTCGCCGTCATCGGAATAGCGCTCGCGGTTGCCCGCCCGCAGGCGGTAGGCGTAAACATTGTGCCGCGCGGTGCGGTTGGCTGCCCGCACCTGCTCCAGAAAGGCCACAGCGGCTTCCTCACTGTCAGCAAAGGAAAGCTGTGCGATAAAGCGGCTCTTTTTCTCTTCGTATTCGCCGGTGGCCGTGCCCCGGACGGTGCGGTAATCCTCCACGTTAGATCCTCCTGATAATAACTCAGAATAAGTATAACACAAACGGGCGCAAATAAAAAGACTGACGAAGCCTTGCGGCCCCGCCAGTCTTTTTATAAGAAGAAAGCAGTTGATCACTTGGTAAAGATCTGGATCCACTGATGGCCCCAAGTGCTGTTGCTGTTGTAGTAGTAACCAACACTCATCTTGCGAGCCTCAGGGTTCAGGATATTGGCACGATGGCCTTCGGAGTTCATCCATGCGTTGACGACCTCTTCAGGAGAGACGCTGCCCCATGCGGCATTCTCGCCGGTGGGGGTATCGGTGACGCCGTAGTCCTTCAGGACGGTGAAGCACTTGGAACCATCGGGACGGACGTGGGAGTTTACAACGGAGATTTCCTCGGCGCGGGTCTGTGCAGCGGCGGTCAGCGCGTCATCGCCCATTTCCAGAGCAGTCAGACCGTACTTTGCGCGCTGGGCATTGACCAGATTCAGAACTTCCTGACGGTAATCCTCGGTGTGAGAATTTTCGGGGTAAGAGAAGATCAGCACCCAATAGTTATTGTAAACACCGCCCTCATAGTAGCCAACGCTCACGGTGGTAGCATCGGCGTTCAGGATACGCTCACGGGTGAAGTCGGTAGCCATCCACTGATCCATTGCGGAATCGGGGGTGGAGCAGCCGGCCATGTAGTTCTCGCCGATGGAGACATCGCTGATGCCGTTCTCTGCCAGAACGGTGAAATCGCGCTGACCGTTGGGACGAACGTAGGAGTAAGAAACCGCCAGCTCTTCGGCACGCTCCATTGCAGCGGCGTTGTGGTTGCTGTCGCCCAGAGCAACAGGAGCCAGACCAGCCTGTGCACGCTCGTTATTGATCAGGGTCAGGAAGCTGCGCTGGTAAGCGTCTTCCTCAAAGTAGGAGTTCTCTTCTTCCACAGAAGCGGTGGCAGGCATGGCAGCCTGTGCAGCGTTTGCGGTGACGGGCTTGAAGCCTGCAAAGCCAAAAAACACAGCCAGCGTCATTGCAGCTGCTGCGATATTCTTCACGGTACTCATTGCACGCTTCATAAGATTGCCTCCGGTCTGTTGCCTTATGCAGTGTGATCTTGGATATTGCAACTCGTTTGCAACTCTGTCGTATCACATCCGCAACTCTTGTGTCACAAGAGTATCACAAAACCATACAGACGTCAAGAGGTTTAGAGGTTGATTTGCAGAAAAAATACAGATTTTTTAAAAAATTCTCGCCTTTTTATCGCAACTCAAGCGTAACAAAGAGTCCGAAAACGTTACAGTTGTGTTGCGCTTCTCGCCAAAACAAGCCAAGTGCAACAGCTTCCGCACACTTTTTGGGACACTTCGGTGCGTTTCGTTTTGTATATCACTGTATTTATATGCACTGCTTTGCATATCGTGGTTTCTGTGTACGTTTTTGTGGCGCTTCGCTGTGTTCCCTTCTGCGTTCCTTTCCTGTGGAGCAAATCGGAGCTGCTGTGCAGTGGCTGGCACAACAGCTCCTTTATAAAAAACACAAAAAAGAGGCCGCTGCACAAAAATGTGCAACGGCCTCTCACAATTCAGGCTATGCTATTGAACAATGCTCAGGAACAGGCGATCACAGAGCAGCCTTTGCTGCCTCGATCTGCTTGATCAGCTCAGGCACGACCTTGAACAGATCGCCCACGATGCCGTAGTCAGCAACGCCGAAGATGGGAGCACCCTCGTTCTTGTTGACAGCGATGATGCACTCAGAATCCTGCATACCGGCGGTGTGCTGGATAGCACCAGAGATACCCAGAGCCACATAGATCTTGGGGTGCACAGTCTTGCCGGTCTGACCGACCTGATGGTCAGCGGTCATCCAGCCTGCATCGGTGACGGCACGGGAAGCGCCCACGACACCGCCGCCCAGAGCGGCTGCCAGCTGCTCGGCCAGCTCGATGCCCTTGTTGACATCCTTGCTGATGCCACGACCAACGGAGACAATGACGTCTGCGCCGATCAGGTCGACCAGCTTCTCAGCGGCCTTCTCCACGCTCAGCACTTCGGTCTTGATGTCCTCAGCGGTCAGGCTGAAGGCGGGCTTGACGATCTGGCAGGCATCAGCCTTGGCCTGATCGAAGGGAGCCTTCTTCATAACGCCGGGACGCACGGTGGACATCTGGGGACGGAAGCGGGGGCAGATGATGGTAGCCATCAGATGGCCGCCGAATGCGGGACGGGTCATCTTCAGGTTGCGGTCTTCCATATCGAACTTCTGCTTGGACAGGTCGATGGTGGAGCTCTCCTTCAGGAAGTCGATGTACTTTGCAGTATCGATATCCAGATGGGTAGCGTCGGCGGTCAGGCCGGTGTGCAGACGGGCTGCGCAGCGGGGGCCGAGGTCACGGCCAATGTTGGTAGCGCCGATCAGCAGCACCTCAGGCTTGTACTCGTTGACCATATCGCACACGACCTTTGCGTATGCGTCGGTAGTGTAATCCTTCAGCAGGGGGCTGTCGCAGACCAGAACCTTGTCGGCACCGTAGCCGCCCAGTTCCTTGGCAATGCCCTCAACGTTGTCACCCAGCAGCAGGCCGGTGACCTCGCAGCCCAGCTCGTCGGCCAGCTTACGGGCCTCGCTAACCAGCTCGAAGTCAGTGGACATCAGTGCGCCCTGGCGCTGCTCGCAAAAGACCCATACGCCTTTGTATTCGTTAAAATCAGCCATTGTAATCCTATGCTCCTTTCATCAGATCAGGTGCTTCTTGGCCAGGATGCCAGCCAGCTGGGCGGCAACATCGTCGCCCTGCAGCATGGTGCCTGCGCCCTTCTGCGGAGGAGTGAAGGACTTAAAGACGTTCGTCGGAGAACCCTTCAGGCCAATGGTGTCCACCTCGATCAGCGGATCGTCCTTCAGTGCGTTGTAGTCGAACACTTCCATGGGCTTATCATAGCAGGTAAAGATACCGTTCACGCTCATGTAGCGGGGGTCGTTCAGCTCCTTGATGCAGGTCAGCAGGCAGGGAGTCTGCACCTTGACCATCATGTAGCCGTCCTCCAGCATACGCTTCACGGTCAGGGTGTTGCCGTCCTTCTGGATGTCGGCAACATAGGTGACCTGCGGCAGATGCAGCTTTTCAGCGATCTGGGGGCCAACCTGTGCGGTATCGCCATCGATTGCCTGACGGCCGCAGAACACAACGTCCTCGGGGCCAACGCCGATCTTGTTGACAGCAGCAGCCAGGATCTGGCTGGTTGCAAAGGTATCGGAACCGCCGAACTCACGGCCGGAGACCAGAACAGCCTTATCAGCGCCGCGGGCCAGCAGCTCACGCAGCATGCCCTCTGCCGGCGGGGGACCCATGGTGACAACAACGACCTCGCAGCCGGTGGCGTCCTTCAGTTTCAGGGCGGCCTCCAGAGCGTTCAGGTCATCGGGGTTGGTGATGGTTGCCATGGATGCACGATCCAGAGTGCCATCGGGCTTGACGGACACCTTGCCGGAGGTATCAGGAACCTGCTTTACACAAACAATTGCTTTCATTGTAACTCTTGCCTCCCTTACTTCAGCAGCGCGCCGGAAATGACCATCATCTGCACTTCGCTGGTGCCCTCGTAGATCTCGGTGATCTTGGCATCACGCATCATGCGCTCGATGGGGTAGTCACGGGTGTAGCCGTAACCACCGAACAGCTGCAGGCAACGGCGGGTCACATCGCTTGCGGTGCGGGCCGCGATCAGCTTAGCCTGTGCAGCCTCGACGCTGTAACGAACCTTTGCGCCATCCATAGCCTGCTGCTTCTTCAGAGCGGCAGCATAAACCAGATACTTAGCAGCCTCAACACGAGCCTTCATCTCAGCCAGCTCGAACTGGGTGTTCTGGAAAGCGGCGATGGCACGACCGAACTGCTTGCGCTCCTTGACGTAAGCAATGGTCTCCTCCAGAGCGCCCTCGGCAATGCCCAGAGCCTGAGAAGCGATTCCGATACGGCCACCGTCCAGCGTAGCCATAGCCAGCTGGAAGCCCTTGCCGCGCACGCCCAGCATACGATCCTTCGGGATGCGGCAATCCTCAAAGATCAGCTCACAGGTAGAAGAACCGCGGATACCCATCTTGTCCTCTGCCTTACCAACAGAGAAGCCCGGGTCGGTGCGCTCCACGATGAAGGCGGAGCAGAGCTTGGTGGGACGGCCGCGCTTATCCAGCACGTTATCGGTAACGGCAATGACGATGAACACATCAGCAAAGCCGGCGTTGGTGATGAAGATCTTGGAGCCGTTCAGCACCCAGTAATCGCCATCTTCCTTGGCAATGGTCTGCTGACCCTGTGCATCGGTACCAGCGCCCGGCTCGGTCAGGCCGAAAGCGCCCAGCCACTCGCCGCTGCACAGCTTCGGCAGGTACTTAGCCTTCTGCTCGGGGGTGCCGTTCTCGTAAATGGGAGCAGCGCACAGGCTGGTGTGAGCAGAGACGATGACACCGGTGGTGCCGCAGACCTTGCTCAACTCCTCCACGGCCATGACGTAGGACAGCACATCGCCGCCTGCACCGCCGACCTCAGTCGGGAAATAGATGCCCATCATGCCCAGCTTGCCCATCTTTTCGACGGTCTCCTTGGGGAAGTATTCCTCTGCGTCAACCTTCTTTGCCAGAGGCTTGACTTCGTTCTCAGCAAACTCGCGGTACATTTTCTGCACCATCTGCTGCTGCTTGGACAGAGTAAAATCCATCGCTATATCCTCCTAACAGGTCTTTTTTCATTTACCGGAATAGCCCGGTGCAAACAAATTCCTCCCGACCGCTTTCCCCGCAGCCGGGAGAAATGTTTATCAGAATTTACAGCTGGTCAACAGGGGTCTTGGTGCGGTCTGCGTTGTAAACGTAGAAGCCCTTACCGGTCTTGCAGCCCAGATTGCCGCCGCGCACCATCTTGCGGATCAGCGGGCAGGCACGGTACTTGCTGTCGCCGGTCTCGTTGTACAGCACGTCCATAATGGCCAGGCAGATATCCAGACCGATGAAGTCGCCCAGCTCCAGGGGACCCATGGGGTGGTTAGCGCCCAGCTTCATAGCGGTGTCGATGCCAGCGATATCGGAAACGCCCTCCATCTTGATGAAGGCAGCCTCGTTGATCATGGGGATCAGGATGCGGTTGACCACAAAGCCGGCAGCCTCGTTGACCTGAACGGGGCTCTTGCCGATGGCAACGGAGATCTCCTTGATCTTCTCAACGGTCTCGGCGGGAGTGTTGCAGCCGGCGATGACCTCGATCAGCTTCATACGGTCTGCGGGGTTGAAGAAGTGCATACCGATCAGGGGACGAGACAGACCCTTGCCGATCTCGGTAATGGACAGAGAAGAAGTGTTGGAAGCGAAGACGCACTCGGGCTTGCAGATCTTATCCAGCTCGCCGAAGGTGGTCTGCTTGACCTTCATATCCTCGAAAGCAGCCTCAACGACCAGATCGCAGTCTGCGCACAGATCTTCCTTCAGGCCCGGGGTGATGGCGGCAACGATTGCGTCGGCCTTCTCCTGAGTCATCTTTCCCTTAGCGACCAGCTTCTCGTAGCCCTTCTTGATCTTTGCCAGACCATTCTCGGCCCACTCCTGCTTGATGTCGCACAGAGCAACAGTGTTGCCCTCAACCTGTGCAAATGCCTTTGCGATGCCCTGACCCATAGTGCCAGCGCCGATAACACCGATCTTCATAGGAAATCTCTCCTTTAATATCAAAAATTATGTAATGGATTAGTTGTTGGTGAACACTGCCTTGGGCTTCGGTTTCTCACGGGACAGGAAGCAGGCCATGCCCTCCTGCTGGTCGTGGGTCTCGAAGCAATCGCCGAACAGCTTCTCCTCGACCTCAACAGCCTTCTCGATGGGCAGGCTGATGCCGTCGTTCATTGCCTTCTTGCAGTTGCGCACAGCAATGGGAGCGTTCTTTGCGATCTTGCCGGCCAGCTTCAGGACATTCTCCATCAGCTCAGCCTGCGGATACACGGCGTTGACCAGACCGATGCGGTAAGCCTCGTCAGCCTTGATGTTCAGAGCAGAGTAGACCAGCTGCTTTGCCATGCCCATGCCAACCAGACGAGCCAGACGCTGGGTGCCGCCGAAGCCCGGGGTGATGCCCAGACCGACTTCCGGCTGACCGAACACAGCGTTGTCAGAGCAGATGCGGAAATCGCAGCTCATAGCCAGCTCGTTGCCGCCGCCCAGTGCAAAGCCGTTGACGGCTGCGATGACGGGGATGGGGAAATGCTCGATCATCAGGAACACATCATTGCCCAGCTTGCCGAAGGCCTCGCCTTCTGCCTTAGTCATGGTGCTCATAGAACCGATATCAGCACCAGCAACGAAGCTCTTGTCGCCTTCGCCGGTCAGAACGATGCAGCGGACAGTCTCCTGATCGACTGCCTCAAAAGCAGCCTTCAGGTCAGCCAGAACCTCGGGGTTCAGGGCGTTCAGTGCCTTGGGACGGTCGATGGTAATGATCTCAACAGCGCCCTGCACCTCGGTTTTTACAAATGCCATTGTGAAAACCTCCATTTCATACAGTTCAGTTTTTTCAAAACAGCCCCCGGAACGCGGGAGAGCTCTCCGGTTCCCTCCGGCGCTCCGGGTCTGTGGTTCAGTCAGGATTCAGAGAAAGAGTGCTTAGTCCATCTCAACGATGGTAGCGCAGCCCATGCCGCCGCCGATGCACAGGGTAGCCAGACCCTTGTGAGCGCCACGGTGCTTCATAGCGTACAGCAGGGTGACCAGAATACGAGCGCCGGAAGCGCCGACCGGGTGACCCAGAGCGATTGCGCCGCCGTTGACGTTCAGCTTGTCCTTATCAAAGCCCAGAGCCTCGCCGACAGCGATGGACTGTGCTGCGAATGCCTCGTTGGCCTCGACCAGATCCATATCAGCAACGGTCATGCCGGTCTTGGCCATGACCTTCTTGGTAGCAGCGATGGGGCCCAGACCCATGACCTCGGGCTCAACGCCTGCCAGAGCACCGGCGACCCAGGTTGCCAGAGGCTTCACGCCCAGCTCCTTAGCCTTCTCCTCGCTCATGACGACCAGAGCAGCAGCGCCGTCGTTGATGGCGGAAGAGTTACCAGCGGTGACGATGCCGTCTTTGGTGAAGGCGGGCTTCAGCTTTGCCAGAACCTCGGGAGCGCTCAGACGGGGGCCCTCATCGGTATCGAACACGGTGTCGCCCTTCTTGCCCTTGATGACAACAGGAACGATCTCGTCCTTGAAGGCGCCGTCCTTGATGGCCTTGTCAGCCTTCAGCTGGCTGTTGTATGAGAACTCGTCCAGCATCTCGCGGGTGATGGGGCTGTAGCCGTACTTCTTCTGGTAGGTCTCGTTGGTGCAAACGTTCTCAGCGGTCATGCCCATGTGCTTGTTGAAGCCGCAGGCATCCCACAGTGCATCGTTGACCATGGTATCCACGATCTCGCTCTTGCCCATGGGAGCGCCCATGCGGTAGCCATAGCGAGCCTTCTGCAGTGCGAAGGGAGCCATGTCCATGTTCTCCATGCCGCCTGCAACAACGATATCAGCATCGCCTGCCTCGATCATCTGAGCAGCCATGTTCACGCAGTTCAGACCAGAGCCGCAGACCACGTTGACGGTGACGGCGGGGGTCTCGATGGGCAGACCAGCCTTCAGGGCAGCCTGACGAGCGACGTTCTGGCCCAGACCAGCCTGAATGACGCAGCCCATGTAAACATGATCGACCTGCTCGGGCTTGACGTTTGCACGGTTCAGAGCTTCCTTGATAACGATGGAGCCCAGCTCAACAGCGGGAACGTTGGCCAGAGTGCCACCGAACTTGCCGATAGCGGTGCGGCATGCAGATGCGATAACGATCTTTTTCATGTGAATAGCCTCCTGAATTGTGTATGTGTGTTACTTATCGGTTACCCATTTATCAAAACGCCCTGCGGCATTTTTGCGGTATCAGATTTTTCCCTCTCCCGGAGCTGTGCGTATTTTTCGCTGACGGCTTTTTCCACATTGGGTGTGACGAACTTGCTGATGTCACTGCCGTAGTACGCCGCTTCCTTTACGATGGTGGAGGAAAGATAACTCCATTTGATGCTGGTGGCAAGGAACATGGTCTCGATGCCGGGCATCAGTGCGTGGTTGGTCTGCGCAAGCTGGATCTCGTTTTCAAAGTCCGTTACTGCCCGCAGCCCGCGCACCATTACGGATGCGTGACGCTTTTTTGCGAACTCCACGGTCAGGCCGTCGAAACTTTCCACGGTCACGTTGGGGATGTTCTTGCAGCATTCCTGTAGCATAGCCACCCGCTCTTCCACTGTGAACAGCGGATGCTTGGCGCTGTTGATCAGCACCGCCACAATGAGGTGGTCGTTGATCTTTGCTGCGCGTTTGATGATATCAAGGTGTCCCTTGGTGACCGGATCGAACGACCCGGGATAAACTGCTGTTGCCATCGGTCAGTGTCCTCCTTGTGCGCTGTAATTACTAAGCGCGATGTGGTTCTGCCATGATAGCACTTTCCAGCCTTGGGTGCAACCTGAAACTGCTGCGGTGCGTTTTATCGTTAAATTTTAAACGAATCATCCCGCACTGCTCCGCAGTTGCTTCCCACGCTATTAGTAAAGCACATCGTCAAAATTTTATCAAGTCTTTTTCTCAACTTTTTTGTTTTTTGCGTACCAAACAATCCCCACATAAAGCTAAGAAAACTGTTCATTCTGCTATACTGGCTGTTTTTTAGCCAAAACTATTGATTCTACACTTTGTTAATGTTATAACTAAGTTGAGCTGTTCTGCGCAGAGCGGAGCACACACTGCTGCCTTGTTTATAAGGTTACCATACAGATGTGGCAAAACGGTGTGCATTCCGCAAAACAGGCGTAAAACGGCTGCATCATTTGTCCGCACAGAATTGTTTACAATTCTTTTATGTATTTTAAGAGAGGATGGTTTATAATGGATTGCAAGGAACTGTACGCACAGAAGCTTATGACTGCTGCGCAGGCTGCCGCTCTGGTCAAAAGCGGCGACTGGGTGGATTACGGCTGGGCTGTGAACACCCCTGTGGCCGTGGACGCCGAGCTGGCAAAACGCCTGCCGGAGTTGGAAGGAGTCAACTTCCGGGGCGGCATCCTGATGTGGGTGCCGGAGATCTTCCAGATCGACGACCCCGCTGCCCACATGACCTGGAACAGCTGGCACATGGGCGGCATTGAGCGCAAGGCCATTGCGCAGGGCTTCTCCTTCTACTCCCCCATCCGCTACTCTGAGCTGCCCCGCTACTACCGCGAGAGCAATGACCCCGTGGATGTGGCAGTATTTCAGGTGACCCCCATGGACGAGCATGGCTACTTCAACTTCGGTCCCAGCGCTTCGCATCTGGGTGCTGTGTGCGAAAAGGCCAAGAAGATCATCGTGGAGGTCAACACCAATATGCCGCGCTGCCTTGGCGGCATGGAGAACTGCGTACACGTTTCTCAGGTAAGCGGCATCGTGGAGGGCGCAAATCCCCCCATCGGCCAGATGGCAGCTGCCGGTGCCGCTACCGAGGTGGACCTGAAGGTAGCCAACCTCATTGTGCCGCAGATCCCCAACGGTGCCTGCCTGCAGCTGGGCATCGGCGGTATGCCCAATGCCATCGGCGGGCTGATTGCACAGAGTGATCTGAAGGATCTGGGCGTGCACACCGAAATGTATGTGGATGCCTTTGTGGATATTGCCAAGGCCGGCAAGATCAACGGCAGCCGCAAGCAGCTGGACAAGGGCCGTCAGGTCTACGCCTTTGGTGCCGGCACCCAGAAGATGTACGATTACCTGAACGATAACCCGGAGTGTATGTCTGCCCCGGTGGACTACACTAACGACATCCGCAGCATTTCCGCACTGGACAACTTTATTTCCATCAACAATGCCGTGGATATCGACCTGTTTGGTCAGGTGAATGCCGAAAGCGCCGGTGTGAAGCACATTTCCGGCGCAGGCGGTCAGCTGGACTTCGTGCTGGGCGCATACCTTTCCAAGGGCGGCAAGAGCTTTATCTGCCTGTCCTCCACCTTCTTTAATAAAAAGACCGGCCAGCTGGAAAGCCGCATCCGTCCCACGCTGGAGAATGGCAGCATCGTTACCGACACCCGCGCCAACGTGCACTATCTGTGCACCGAGTATGGCTGCGTGAACCTGAAGGGCTTGACCTCTTGGGAAAAGGCCGAGGCTCTGATCAGCGTGGCACACCCGGACTTCCGTGAGGAGCTGATCCGCGAGGCTGAAAAGCTGCACATCTGGCGCAGAAGCAACAAAATTTAATAAGCGCTGTGGGTATTCCCGCTGCCCGCAGCAGGAATGGAGTTTGTCATGATGGACAAAAAGCCGCACATCAAACCGTATCTCTATGGGATGCTCGCAGGGTTTGGTGCCATTGCACTGAGCATCATCTTCTTTTTCCTTATTTACCGCTTTGACGGCTTTGGCTCGGCCATCTCTACCCTGACCGGCATCCTGATGCCCTTTATCTACGGTGCCGTCATTGCCTACCTGCTCAAGCCGGTGTGCAACAGCATCGAGAGCTTTCTGCGCCGGTTCATCCCGGAAAAGATGAACGGTCTGATCAACGCGCTGTCCGTGGCGCTTACCATCCTGTTCGGGCTTTTGCTGGTGTATGCACTGGTCATGATGATCGTGCCGCAGCTGATCACCAGCGTGACTACCCTGTACTACACCGCGCAGGCCAACATTACAAAGTTCATGAACTGGGCAAACCATCTGGAGTTTATTGAAAAGAACGAACAGATCACGGAGCTGCTCAATTCAGCCTACGCTGCTCTGAACACCAATCTGGACACATGGAACACATGGCTCAAGAACACCCTGCTGCCCTCCATGCAGAACATCCTGAGCGGCGCAGCCATTGGTGTGCTGAACGTGGTGACGGTGGCCAAGAACCTGATCATCGGCATCATCGTGGCGGTGTATATGCTGGCCAGCCGCAAGCGGTTCGTGCAGCAGGGCAAGCTGGTGTTGCACAGCATCGTCCGCCCCCGCTGGGCGCAGCTGATTACCGAGGAAGTGAAGTACGCAGACCGGATGTTCGGCGGCTTCATCAACGGCAAGATCATGGACTCTGCCATCATCGGCGTGCTGTGCTATATCGGCTGCCTGATCTTCAAGTTCCCCAGTGCGCTGCTGGTGTCGGTGATCATCGGTGTGACCAACGTGATCCCCTTCTTCGGCCCCTTTATCGGTGCCATTCCGGCCACGCTGCTCATCCTCATCCAGAGCCCCATCAAGGCGCTGTGGTTCGTGCTGTTCGTGCTGGTTTTGCAACAGCTGGACGGCAACATCATCGGGCCCAAAATTCTGGGCAACACCACCGGTCTTTCCAGCTTCTGGGTACTGTTCGCCATTCTGCTGTTTGGCGGTCTGTGGGGCTTTGTAGGCATGATCGTTGGCGTGCCGCTGTTTGCCGTTATCTACGATGTCATCAAAAAGCTGGTCATCCACGGCTTGCAGCGCAATCAGGAATTGACCCTGCTGAACAGCTATCACGACCAGTTCGGCGACCCCACAGACGATGCAGCCGCACAGCCCGCTGCACCGCAACCTGCTGAGAACCAGTAAACCTTCCCTGCCCCGCATCAGAGCACTTCCGATGCGGGGCATTTTTAACGTATTATAGGTCAAATTTGACGAGGTGATTTACATGAAAAAGAGCACGTCAAGGATTATCGGTTTGCTAATGTTGATTATAGCTGTTATATTTATAATGTTTGCATTGAACCATCCAGAAATGAGTTTTCCTTGGAACAATACCATTACTTGGTTACTGTATGGTTTATATTTCCTTGTAACAGTCGTGCTGCTTATTGCGCCTAAGATGAAGAAGTAAAAAATTCCAGTTTACACAGCAAAACCCCCGCCTTATGTTCCGGGCAGGAACACAGGGCGGGGGTCTTGTTATTGTTTTGAATCAGGTTTCAGTTCAGTCCTGCGGCTGAGAAGGCTTCCAGTCCTTATAGTTCTCATACCGGCTCTCGCGGATCTTGTGGTGAGACCAGATCTCATCAGCGGTGGGCTGCCAGTCGGCGGCGTAAGCCTTACACTTCTCGCACAGGTGCTCAACGCTTTCCGGAGACTGCAGGTCGGTGCTGTGGGCACCGGTCTCGTGCACCATCTTTTCCAGCAGCTCGGGGTTTTCCAGCATCGGGCAGGGACGCAGATGGTTCTTGTTGAAGGGCTGACCGTTGTGGTAAGCCATGAACAGCGGGCTGTGCAGAATTTCCAGAATAGACTGGTCGTGGATATTGGCGTTGGAGTAGTGGATGAACACGCAGGGCTCGGCGTCACCGGCAGAGTTGATGTGGAAGTAGTTGCGGCCGCCGGCGATGCAGCCGCCCACGAACTCGCCGTCGTTCTGGAAGTCCATGGGGTAGAACGGGATATCGCACGCAGAAGAGCGCAGATAGCGGATACGGTCGATCATATACTTGCGCTGTTCCGGGGTGGGCATCAGCTCCGGGGCGGCCTCATTGCCCACCGGCATATAGTGGAAGTAGAAGCCGAAGTGTGCACCCTTCTCGCAAAGGAGCCGCATGAACGCATCGTTGGTGACGGCCTCGATGTTCTGGCGGGTGTAGCAGATGGAGGTGCCGAAGATAATGCCGTACTTCTTGAGCAGATCCATGGCGTGCATCACAGCGGCATAGTGGCCTTCGCCGCGGCGGGCGTCGTTGGTCTCCGGGGTGCCCTCGATGGACAGCATAAAGGCGATATTGCCCAGACGCTGCACTTCTTCACAGAAGGGCTCGTCGATGAGGGTGGAGTTGGTGTAGATGGCAAACTGCACATCGTTGTGCTTTTCTGCCAGCTTGAGCACGTCCTTCTTGCGCACCAGCGGCTCGCCGCCGGTCAGCATATACAGGTACACGCCCAGCTCCTTGCCCTGCGTGACGATCTTGTCCATATCCTCAAAGCTGAGGTTGTTCTTGTGGCCGTACTCGCCTGCCCAGCAGCCCACGCAGTGCATATTGCAGGCAGAGGTGGGGTCGAACAAAATCAGCCAAGGGATGTTGCACTGGTACTTGACGCGGTTCTCACGGATCATCTTAGTGCCGCGGAAGAAGGCTTCGTACCCCAGATTCAGCGCGGTGGTACGCGCCACATGGGGGTCGGTCTGGTCCAGCACGCAGTTGATGAGTTTCGTCCACTTGCTATTGGGGTCGGTCAGCACCTTTTTGGCGTTCTCGTAGGTCTCGTCGCTGAAGCCGCTGCCGTAGAACTGCTTTGCAGCATCTACCAGCTGGCACATTGTTTTTTCACGGTCTTGCTCGGCGCGGGAAAGCGCCACGTCCACTATTTTACCAAGCGCAGCACGCTGCATCTTGTGAGTCAGATTATCAAGAGATGTATTCATAACTTTTTCCTCCCGAAATGATTCCTTTGGAAATCCTTATTTTGCTTGACCACATCCTACCACTTTGCGCGTTTTTGTGCCATAAACAGAAAATACGCCGTGATGGAAAACCCATCACGGCGTATCCTTTGATAAAATTTTATTGAAGCCGCACAGCCACAAAGCACATCATTCCTCTATTTTCAAGCTGCCGCTGCTCAGGCGGCACAGCGCCCGGCGGAAATCCCCGTGGATCATGGTGCTCACGCGCTCCACCATCTTCTTGGGGTCGCCTCTCATATCCCGGCGGGTCCATTCCAGCGTCATACCCACCAGTGCATACTTGTAAAAATCGACAACAAACTGCTTATCTGCGTCCTGCACGGTGATATCGTGGCATTCACGGTCCGCAAAATCCTTCAGGATGGGGTCCAGCAGCCTATAAAGGTACTGCTCCACCTGTTCCCTGCCCACCGAGCGGTAAACGTTGAGCACAAGGGTCTTGTTATCCTGCAGTTGGCGCAGAACGTCCAGATAGGCTTCGCTCCATGTACCAAAACCCCGGCGGCCTTCCATTGCCTTGGCGGCATCCTCCGCCAAGATCCAGTCCACCAGATCGTAAATATCCTTGAAATGGTAATAAAAGGTCATGCGGTTGACCCCGCAGTCCTCGGTGATATCGTTGATCGTAATTTTGTTCAGGGGCTTTTCCAGCAGCAGCTTCTTGAAAGATGCCTCCAGTGCCCGTTTTGTCGTTTGTGACACAAAAACCCATCCTTTCCCGGCAGACTCCTCTGCCGTTTCCGTAAATGATACCCCATAGTTTATTTTACCGCAAAATACGACCTTATTTCAAGTAGAGATTCTTACCTTTTTATGAAGTTTGTGTGTGCGCTGCCCGCCCCGAAGGTGCTGTTTTTCAATCTGCCCGCCAAAAATAAGACAAAAGTCTTGATTTTCTCCCAGCGGTTGCTTAGAATGAATAAGAAGCAGAATTTTATGCAGTGCATACCTGCCGAGGGAGGGTTATTATTATGATGAAAACCATTGGGTTTTTAGGCTGTGGAAACATGGGCGGTGCTATCGCCCGCGCCGTGTGCAAGGCTACCGAGCCTGAGAATGTATTTCTGGCCAACCGCACGGCGGCCAAGGCCGAAGCACTGGCTGCAGAACTGGGCTGTCAGACCGCCACCAACGCCGAGGTGGCCGGGAACTGCGACCTGATCTTTCTGGCGGTAAAGCCCCAGATGATGGAAGCCATGCTGGAGCCCCTGCGGTTCATCCTTGCCGAGCGCACCAAGCGGTTCGTGCTGTGCACCATGGCCGCCGGCCTGCCGGTGGCACGCATTCAAGAGATGGCGGGCGGCGACTACCCTGTCATCCGCATCATGCCCAACACCCCGGCGTCGGTAGGCGAAGGCATGATCCAGTATTGCTCTGCCAACGTAACCGCCGAGGAAGAGGCTGCATTCTGCCAGCTGATGGCTCCCGCCGGGCGGCTGGACGCCGTAGCCGAGGGCATGATCGATGCCGCAAGCTGCGTCTCCGGCTGCGGCCCGGCATGGGTGTACCAGTTTATTGAAGCGCTGGCCGATGGCGGCGTGGCCTGCGGTCTGCCCCGGGCAAAGGCACAGGAATACGCCGCACAGATGGTACTGGGCAGCGCAAAGCTGGTGCTGGAAAGCGGCAAGTACCCCGGTGCGCTGAAGGATGCTGTGTGCAGCCCCGGCGGCAGCACCATTCAGGGCGTGCGGGTACTGGAAGAACACGGGCTGCGCGGTGCGGTGATGGATGCCGTGCTGGCTGCTTACGACAAAACAAAGGAAATGGGAAAGGGTTAATGGAATCATGCGCATCGTTGTGAAAGTAGGCACCTCCACATTGGCATACCCCACCGGGCGGCTGAACATCCGCCATGCAGAGGAACTGGTCAAGGTATTGAGCGATTTAAAGAACGAGGGACACGAGGTGATTCTGGTGTCCTCCGGCGCCATCGGCATGGGCGTAGGCAAGCTTTCGCTGCCTGCACGTCCCAAGGATACCACCACCAAGCAGGCCTGCGCCGCCGTGGGGCAGTGCGAGCTGATGTACACCTACGACCGGCTGTTCAGTGCCTACGATCACACGGTAGCGCAGATCCTGCTTACCGGCGTGGACGTGGAGCACACCGAACGCCGAGTGAACATCCAGAACACCCTGACCCGTCTGCTGGAACTGGGTGCACTGCCCATCATCAATGAAAACGACAGCGTTGCCACCGATGAGATCACCTCCATTGGCGACAATGACACGCTGGCCGCTATTGTGGCCTGCTGCTGCAAGGCCGACTTGCTGGTGCTGCTGAGCGACATCGACGGCCTGTACACTGCGAACCCCCACACCCACCCGGATGCGGCACTGATCCCGCTGGTGGAGGAGATCACCCCGGAGGTGATGGCGCTGGCAGACGGTGCAGGCTCTGCACTGGGCACCGGCGGCATGGCAACCAAGCTGCGGGCTGCCCGCATGGTGACCGGCAGCGGTGCAGATATGGTCATTGCCAACGGCGCACACCCGGAACTGCTGTATGATATCGCTGCGGGCAAGCCCATCGGCACCCGCTTTGCCGGGCACAAGCAGCCCACACTGTCCACACAGGAGGTTTGAGCTATGACCACACAGGAAATTCTGGAAGCCGCCCGCGGGGCAAAGGCTGCGCTGGCACTGGCTGATAGCACCAGCCGCGCACAGGCACTGCACAGTATGGCTGCGCAGCTGTGCAGCCCGGCAAACATGACGGCTATCCTTGCCGCCAACGCCGACGATATGGCCGCTGCAAAGGGACATATCAGCGAGGTGATGCTGGATCGTCTTGCCCTGACCGAGGAGCGCATCCGCGCCATGGCAAAGGGCATTGAAGAGGTCGCTGCCCTGCCCGACCCGGTGGGCCGGGTGCTGAAGCGGGTGGAGCGCCCCAACGGGCTGGTGATCGAAAAGACCGCCGTGCCCATGGGTGTGATTGCTATCATCTACGAGAGCCGTCCCAACGTGACCAGCGATGCTGCCGCCCTTGCCATCAAGAGCGGCAACGCCTGCATCTTGCGCTGCGGCAAGGAGGCATGGTGCAGCGCCAACGCCATTGTACAGGCGCTGCGGCAGGGGCTGCGGGAGAACGGTCTGCCTGAAAACGCGGTCTGCCTGATCGAGGACACCACCCACGCCTCTGCCAACGCCCTGATGACTGCCGTGGGCTATGTGGATCTGCTGATCCCCCGGGGCGGTGCAGGGCTGATCCGCGCCTGCGTGGAAAACGCCAAGGTACCCTGCATCCAGACCGGTACCGGCATCTGCCACATTTTTGTGGACGACACCGCCGATCAGGCCAAGGCGCTGGATATTATTGAAAACGCCAAGGCCAGCCGCCCCAGCGTGTGCAACGCCGAGGAGGTGTGTCTGGTGCACTCTGCCATTGCGCAGGAGTTTCTGCCCAAGCTTGCACAGCATCTTGGCCCCGACCGCGTGGCTGCGGGCAAGCTGCCGGTAGAGCTGCGGCTGGACGCACGCGCCGCCGCCATCATTCCCGGCACACCTGCCGGTCCTGCGGACTTTGACACCGAGTTTCTGGACTATATTCTTGCCGTCAAGGTGGTGGACAGTGTAGATGAGGCCATTGCCCACATTGCGCAGCACTCCACCGGCCATAGCGAGGCCATCCTGACCCAGACGCAGGCAGACGCCGACCGGTTCACCGCTGCGGTAGACAGCGCCGCCGTGTATGTAAACTGCTCCACCCGCTTTACGGACGGCGGCGAGTTTGGTCTGGGCTGCGAGATGGGCATCTCTACCCAGAAGCTGCACGCCCGGGGACCCATGGGGCTGGAGGAGCTTTGCAGCTACAAGTACGTTATCCACGGTGACGGGCAGATTCGCTGATCTCCCCTGCCCCAGCTTCTTCATAATTTTTTTACAATTCTGTCCGGCCTGCGGGCGTGGCAGAGCAAGTTTTTCACAGTTGAAAAAAATTTCCTGTACAGGCCGATGCAAGCTGCTTTGGCCTGTATTTTTGTTTTACCGGGATGGACTGTATTTTAAAATGAATATGAAAACTGAAAAATTTTTCACCTTTCCCATAAAACGAGCGTTCTTGGATAGCGGTATGTATCCAAGAATTCGCCGTTTCTCACAATGTAAAAGTAGTACTTTTATGTTTTTATAGGTCAAAAAAGCAAAATTTTCTCTTGACAGAGCTTTTTTTGTGCGGTAAAACTATAGTGTAAGATTTGATATCGATTTCACTCCCGTTTCACAGGATTTCAAAATTCGTACATCATAACTGGTGCATTGTAAAAATAAGTAAAGGAGAGAGCATCCTATGACGATCGCAATTCTTGCCCACGATTCCCGCAAAGAACTGGCTCTGCAGTTCTGTACCGCTTACAGTGCCATCCTTTCCCGCAATAATGTTATCGCCACCGGTACCACCGGCCGGATGCTTGCCCAGACTACCGGTCTGCCGGTGCACTGCTACCTTTCCGGCAAGCTGGGCGGTGTACAGCAGATCACCTCCCGCGTTGCCTGTGATGAAGTGGATCTGGTGCTGTTCTTCCGCGACCCGCTGAAGGCCGATGCCGCCAGCCTGACTGAACAGAATCTGCTGCGCCTGTGCGATATGCACAGCGTACCCATTGCCACCAACATTGCTACCGCAGAGGTGCTGCTGCGTGGTCTGGATCAGGGAGATCTGGACTACCGTGAGGGGATGCACCCGGCTATGATCGAGCCGATCCCCGCCATGCAGGCCCGTGCCGTGTAAGCGTTTATTTGTGTGTTACTTTGTGTATAGAGGGAAAAAAGGAGCTATCGCAGCGTGTTGTGCGATAGCTCCTTTTGTTATAATGATATCCTGCCCGCAGGGCAAACATTACTCCTTAAAATAAGCTTTCTGGACAGCCAGCAGCACACCGGCGCGGCTGGCGGCAAAGTTCAAGCCGCCCTGCAAATAACAGGTATAAGGGGCGCGCAGAGGACCGTCGCAGGAAAGCTCGATGGTGCTGCCCTGCGTAAAGCTGCCGCTGGCCATGACCACCTCGTCGGTGTAGCCCGGCTCCGGGCTGGGTTCCGGGGCGGCGTAGCTGTCCACGGGGCTGGCAGCCTGAATACCCTGACAGAAGCCGATGAGCGCCTCTGCCGTACCGGCATCAAAGCAGGTGACGATATCGTTGTGAGCCTCGCAGTAGCGTGGGATGGGCTTTTTGCCCAGCAGCTCCAGCATACACTGGGCGTAGATGGCGGTCTTAATGGCCTCGCACACCACACCGGGGGCGTAGTAGAAGCCCAGATACATATTCCGGGGGGTCTCCAGCGTGCAGCCCAACTCCTTGCCAAGGCCGGGGGCGTTCAGGCGGTAAGCGCACAGTTCCACCAGATCCTTGCGACCCACGATGTAGCCGCCGGTGGGAGCAATGCCGCCGCCGGGGTTCTTGATCAGGCTGCCCACTGCGATATCCGCGCCCACCTGACAGGGCTCCTGCGTCTGGGTGAACTCGCCGTAGCAGTTATCCACAAAGATGATGATCTCCGGGTTTGCGGCGCGGGCGGTATCGGCAATTTTGCGGATGGTAGCCAGATCAAAGGCGTTGCGCTGTAAATAGCCGCGGCTGCGCTGGATATGGCACACCTTTGCGCCGGGGGCTTTTTTGGCGATCAGGTCGTAATCCGGGGTGAAGTCGGCCTTGAGGGGGGCTTCATCATAGTTTACGCCGTAGTCCATCAGAGTGCCGGTGCCCCTGCCCTTGCCGTCCAGACCAATGACGCCCTCCAGCGTATCGTAGGGGCGGCCGGTGGCGGCCAGCAGGGTGTCCCCTGCCCGCAGCAGACCGAACAGCGCCACCGCCAGCGTGTGGGTGCCGCTTTGGAACTGGCTGCGCACCAGTGCATCCTCTGCGCCCATGACCTGCGCAAAAATCTGCTCCAGCTTGGCGCGGCCGGTATCCCACAGGCCGTAGCCGGTGGTGCCCAGCATATCGGTGGAGGACATCTGGGTATCGGCAAAGGCCTTGAGCATCTTCAGCTGGTTGAAATCCCGGATTTCCTCCATCTGGCGGAAGTAGGGTTGGCACAACTCCATGGCCTTTTCGTCCAGCGCCAGCACCTCGGGCTTATAATCAAAAAAGTGGTTCAGAATCGACATTATAACGTGATAGTTCCTTCCTGTTATTATTGGGTTCTTTGTGCAAGAAGCTTTAACATTTCTCGGGCACATAGCGGGCGTACTCTGCCTGTTTTGCAAAGCCAAGGCGGGTATAAAACCGCACCCGCTCCGGTGCACAGAGGAATACCGGGCGCAGCCCTTCGGCGGCAAGGCTGTTAGCCATTTCCACAATGAGCCGCCCGCCGATGCCCTTGCCCCGCAGCGGCTCTGCGGTCTGCCCGCAGGCCATGTAGGCTTGCCCATTGCACAGGGCATAAGCGCCCACGGTGCAAACGACTGTACTTCCCTGCTCCAGCGTCCATGCCACTGCCCTGCCCCGGCTGCGCTTTGTGCACAGTTCTGAGTAAAAGTCTGCCTGCCGGGTGAGGTCTGCGGGATAAAGTGCTTCTGCCACCCGGGCAGCAGAAGCTTCCCGGCAGAGGGTCAGCTGCGTCCACAAAGATTCGTCCACGGCGGGCAGGGGCAGCGGCCCAGCCTGCGGCAACCCGAACACGGTCAGCGTTTCTGCTTTCCGCCAGCCATCCGGCGGCGGGCAAACGGCTTCGTCCAGAATGGCGCTCTCGCACCCGCAGAAGGACAAAAAGCCTGCCAATTCTGCGGGGTTTGCGTGCCCAGCCAGCCATGCCGTGCTGCCGGAAAGTTCCAGCGCCAGCGTGGGGCCCGCGTAGAACCGCCACGGCTGACTTTTGCGAAAGAGCGCACAGTCCAGCGGCAGCAGAGCGTCCAGCACCGGCAGACCCCGGCAGGCATTCGCGAACCGGGTGCGGCGCTTTACATCCTTTACCTGTGCGATCACTTGAGCGCGTTGACGATCTTTTTGAACTCGCGGCCGCGCACTTCAAAGTTGGGGTACAGGTCAAAAGAAGCACTTGCCGGGGACAGGATGATGATATCGCCGGGCTTTGCGGCGGCACGCGCCAGCTCTACGGCGTGCTGCATATTGTCTGCGTGTTGAATGGGCAGAGCGGCTTCGTCAAAGCCGGAGCACTCCCGTACAGCCTGCTCGATGCGGGGGCCAGTCGCGCCCATCAGCACCAGATTTTTGACGTGGGCGATGATCTCCGGTGCCAGCGGCTCGTAGGGGATGTGCTTATCGTAGCCGCCCGCGATGAGGATGACCTTCCGGTCAAAGCTGCGCAGACCGGCAATGGTACGGGTGGGGCTGGTGCCGATGGAATCGTTATAGTACAGCACGCCGTCCAGAGTACGCACCGGCTCAATGCGGTGCTCCACGCCGGTAAAGGTGCTGCCCACCTGACGGATAGCCTCTACGGGCACCTCGCCCCACACGGCAGCGGCAGCAGCCAGCAGGTTTTCAATGTTGTGCAGACCGCGCAGCTTGACATCCTTCTGGGCAAGGAAGGGGGTCACGACACCATCCTCGGCCATGCAGAGCATGCCGTCCTCCTTGCGCAGGAAGGCACCGTTGTCGGTATCGTGCAGGCGGGTGAACCACACCTGCTTGCCCTTGCAGTCTGCCTGCATGGAGCGGCTGATCTCGTTCTCATAGCCCAACACGGCGCGGCAGGGCTGCTTCTGGTACAGCAGGATATTGCGCTTGGCATTGATGTATTCCTGCATATCCTTGTGGTGATCCAGATGGTTCGGGGTCACGTTGGTGACCACCGCAATGTTGGGGCTGGCGTGCATGCTGATCAGCTGGAAGCTGGACAGCTCTACCACAGCCACATCCTCCGGGGACACCTCCGGCAGCATGGGCAGCAGTGCTGCGCCGATATTGCCGCCCAAGTGCACCTTGCGGCCTGCGGCCTCGTAGAACTTGGAGATAAGGGTGGTGGTGGTGGTCTTGCCGTCCGAGCCGGTCACTGCTACGATCTCGCAGGGGCAGAAATCGAAGAACAGTTCCACCTCACTGGTGACCATGGTGCCGGCGGCCATGGCATCCTGCAGGGGCTTTTCAAAGTAACCCACAAAGCCCGGGGTGCGCATGATGATGTCCTGCCCCTTGAAGCCGTCCAGATAGTTTTCGCCAAGGCTCAGGTCGATGCCCAACTCCCGGATGGTGGCGGCGTAATCGCCAAAGTCCTCCACGCTCTTTTTCTGGTCGCACAGGGTCACATGAGCACCCAGCTCCACAAACTCCTTGATGAGGGTCTTGTGGCTGACGCCTGCGCCGATAAAGGCGACCTTTTTGCCCTGAATAAGCTGGGCAAGCTTCTGCTGATCTTTCTGCATAAAAACAGTTCCTCCTCTAATAGGATCATGGTATAACACCGCGCCGCACGGGCAGCGCGGGGATCACTTCGCTGTACCATTATAGTCCATTTGCGCGCAATTGGCAACGGAAAACCGCACAGTCTGCTTCAAAAAGCCCGATAAATTCACAAAAAGGCAATTGTTTTTTCTGCTGCTTTCTGCTACACTTGTCGTTGCAGAGCGTTTTTTGCCGTTTCTGCGCGAAGATAAACGGAATGAGGTTATTCTTTTTGAAACGATGGTTGCGTTTTACCGCAGCGGTGCTGGCTGCTGCGTTTCTTTTTGCTCTGACCGGCTGTGGCAGCTCCACAAACTCTGCCAGCTTTACTTGGTTTGTGGACAGCATCCCCGCAAATCTGGACCCGCAGGTAGCCTCCGGTGCATCGGATGTCATCGCCTGCGAGAACCTGTACGGCACGCTGGTGCGCAAGGACCCGGACGGCGAACTTGTGCCGGGGCTCTGTGAGAAGTGGACGGTCTCCTCAGACGGGCTGACCTACACCTTTACCCTGAAGGACGGCCTGACCTACGCTGCCGCCAAGGGTGCCGCCACAGAGTACGACATTACCGCCGAGGATTTTGTATTTGCCTTCCGGCGCATTTTCCATGCCGAGACCGCCTCGCCCTATGCGGTGGAGTTTTCCGCCATTCAGAACAGCGCCGCCGTGCTGGCGGGACTTGCAGACGAAAGCAGTCTGGGCGTTTCGGCCAATGGGCCGCTGACGTTGGTGTTCCGGCTGAGCGAGCGGGACGATAACTTTTTAGCAAAGCTGGCCATGCCCGGTGCAGCCCCTTGTGACGAGGCCTTTTTTGAGAGCACCCGGGGCACCTACGGGCTGACCGCACAGACCACACTTGCCAGCGGTAGCTTTTACCTGTATAACTGGACGGCAAGCGGCCTGTTTTTGCGCCGTACCGTGGAAAGCCCGTTGGTCGGCAGTCTGCGTCTGGTGCAGGACACCAGCGGCAGCGGCAAGAGCGCAGCCCAGCTCATTGCTGATGACAAATGCTCTGCCGCGCTGGACGAGAGCGGCGAAACCACCAGCTTACAGACGGTAAGCTATTCCGACACCACATGGGCACTGCTGTTCAACGCGGCGGAGGGGTCGGTGTTCCAGAACCAGCAGCTGCGGCAGGCGCTGGCCGGTATTGCCCGGGAAAACGCCGATGTGCCCTCCAGCGGCCTGTACGCCGCTGCAAAGGGACTTGTGCCGGAGGGTCTGACCGTGGATGGGCTGGACTACCGCGAAACTGCCGGGGATCCCCTGCCCACCATCCCGGAGCCAAAGGCCCTGTATCTGGCTGCGCGGCAGGGCATGGCTACCTCGGATTTTTCCGGCGTGACCCTGCTGCTGCCCAAGAACGCCGGGCTGGGCGAACTGGCCGACCAGATCAACAGCGCATGGCAGAAGGAGTGTTCCCTGTTCTTCTCGGTGGAAGAGGTAGAGCAGGACGAGTTTGATGCCCGCATTGCCGCTGGGAAATACACCATTGCCCTTGCGCCCATCCGTGCTGAGGGCGGCAGCGTATATCAGATGCTGCAGCAATTCACCGCTGAGGGCGGCAGCCTGACCGGCTACGCCGATACCGTTTATGCCGACCGGCTGGCACTGAGCGCACAGCAGACCGGCAAGGACCGTTGCGCTCTGTTGGCGCAGTGCGAGCGGCAGCTGCTGGAAAGTTGCACCGTGGTGCCCCTGATGGCGCAGCAGAAACGTCTGCTGCTGGCAAACGGCGTGCGGGACTTGGTATTCGACCCGTTCTTCCCGGTGCTGGACCTGACTTGGGCCAAAATGAGCTGACCGCAAATTTCGTGTGGAAAAGCCTTGACATTCCTGCCCTGCTTTGTTACAATAATGGAGCACTTGCAGGGTTAGCTCATCCGGTAGAGCGACTGCTTCCCAAGCAGTAGGCGGCGGGTTCGAGTCCCGTATCCTGCTCCAGAATATGGCGGTGAAACGTTCAGAATCTGTTCATTTCACCGCTTTTTTGTTTGTGTCCATTTCAAAAAATGACGTAAAATTTCGTGTTTTCCGCTCACAATCTAGCAGATAATGGAACAAAAAACACTCCCGGGCTTTTTATGGAAAGTCCGGGAGTGTTTGCGTTTACTTGATTTTATGCCGTGTTACTTTGCAACGAGCTCTGCGGCAAGGGCGTCCATCTGTGCCTCGGCAGCGGCATTGGCGGCAGAGCGGATGGTGACCACATTCTCGCAGAGGGTGATGTTCTTCATGCTCTCCAGCTCGGCACGCATAAGCTTTGCAGCCATGGGTGCCCAAGTGCCGTTTTCCATCAGGCCGACGGTGCGGTTCTGGAAGCTCTTGGTCTTGAGGTGAGTCAGCAGATTCTCCATCGGCGGGAAGAGGAAGCCGTCGTAGGTGGCGCAGGCCAGCACGATCTTACCGCAGCGGAAGGCTTCGGTAACGGCATAGGAAACATCCGTGCGGGTCAGATCCATCTCCACCACCTTTGCGCCCTGTGCACGCAGCTTTTCAGCCATGGTGTGGGCAGCGGCACGGGTGTGGCCGTGGATGGAGGCACTGGCTACCAGAATCTTTTCCGGCTCCTCGGCCTTGTAGCTGGACCAGAGATCGTAGTAGTTCAGGTACTTGCTCAGATCACCGGTAAGCACCGGGCCGTGCAGCGGGCAGATCGTCTTGATGTCCAGTGCCGCAGCCTTTTTGAGCAATGCCTGCACCTGCGGGCCGTACTTGCCCACAATGTTCAGGTAGTAGCGACGGGCTTCGCTGGCCCAGTCGGCGTTTTCGTCAAACTTTGCCACTGCACCAAAGCGGCCAAAGCCATCGGCGGAGAACAGCACCTTCTCGCTGCTCTCGTAGCTGACCATGACCTCCGGCCAGTGCACCATGGGGGCAAACACAAAGGTGAGGGTGTGGGCACCAAGGCTCAGGCTCTCGCCGTCCTTCACTACCACGCGGCGCTCCGGGGCAATGGCATCTGCGCCAAAGAACTGCTCCATATACTGGAAGGTCTTGGCGTTGCCCACCACCTGCATCTCCGGGTAGAGGGCTGCCAGCTTTGCCACGTTGGCACCGTGATCCGGCTCCATGTGGGAGACCACCAGATAGGCGGGCTTGCAATCGCCCAGTGCCTCGGCAAGGTTTTCCAGCCAAGGCTCGGTGGCGCGGGCGTCCACCGTGTCCAGAATGGTGGTCTTTTCGTCCAGAATGACATAGGAATTATAGCTGACCCCGGTGGGCACCGGATACTGGCTCTCGAACAGGTCGATGGTAGTATCGTCCACGCCCACACCAAGGATGGCTTCGCTGATTTTTTTCATGCTCATACCGTTCAGACTCCTTTTGGGTTTATCTTGTGCCGTAAATTGGCAAATATTTCTGAGAACAATTCCTATTGTAGCACATCGTCAGAAATTTCGCAAGGGATAATGCGGGGAGCTTCTGCGCATCAAAGCTCTTCCCCGCTCTCCGGCAGACGTGCCGTTACCGGTCTGCCCGGCTCGGTGTCCAGTTCCAGCAGGGTGGCAGCGGTGTTCTCGTCCAGTGTCTGCACTGCACGCAGCTTGCGGCTGATGGCGCGGCTGCGCACCCCGATGAGGTTATCCAGCTCTTCGTCCGTCTGGCGCAGGCGCTGCTGCATTTTGGAAAGCCCCTGCCCGAACTTATCGAACTCGGTCTTGACCGCACCCAGCAGCTGCCACACCTCGCCGGAGCGCTTCTGGATGGCAAGGGTCTTGAAGCCCATTTGCAGACTGTTGAGCAGCGCCGCCATGGTGCTGGGGCCGGCCACGTTCACCTGATAATCCCGCTGCAAAACTTCCAGCAGCCCGGCGTTCACCACCTCGGCATACAGACCCTCAAAGGGCAGAAACAGAATGCCGAAAGCCGTGGTATAGGGCGGCTCCACATATTTTTCCCGGATATCCTTTGCCTCGCTGCGCAGCACCAGTTCCAGTGCGTGGCGGGCGTTTTCCACTGCCTGTGCATCGCCGGAGGCCTGCGCATCCTGCAGGTGGGCATAGGTATCGCCGGGGAATTTGGAGTCGATGGGCAGCCAGACACTGTTGCCGTCCACACCGGGCATACGGATGGCGTACTCCACCCGCTGGGTGCTGCCGGGGATGGTGGCTACGTTGGTGTCGTACTGCTCCGGCGCAAGGATCTCTTCCAGAATCGCACCCAGCTGGATCTCGCCCAGAATGCCGCGGGTCTTAACGCCGGAGAGTACCTGCTTCAGCCCGCCCACATCGGCGGCAAGGCTCTGCATCTCGCCCAAGCCCTTGTACACTTGTTCCAGCTGGTCGTTGACCGCCTTAAAGCTTTCGGTCACCCGCTTTTGCAGCGCGTCCTGCAATTGCTCGTCCACAGTGTGGCGGATCTCGTCCAGCTTCTGGGCGTTCTGTGCCTGCATGGCGGCAAGGCCGTCTGCCAGCGCTTTGCGCATCTCTTCCAGCTTGCGGGCGTTGGAGGCTTCCAGCCCCTGCAAGCGCTGCTCCATGGTCTGCTGCTGGGTGTTCTGCCCTGCCGTCAGGGTGCTGCTCATGCCCTGCACTGCGGTTTGCAGGGTATCGCTGATGTGCGCCATCGCGGCCAGATTCTGCTGTGCCTGCTGCGCCTGCTTTTCTTCCAGCACCCGCGCCTGCGCTTCCAGCTGCTGGCGCAGCCACTCCTTCAGGGCTTCATCGTCCTGCTGAGCTGCGGGCTTGCCGGTGCGGTGCAGCAAAAGCGCCTGCAGCAGGCAGATGGCCACCAGCAGAAGCGTGTACAGTCCTGCCAAAAATTCCATAGACATTCTCCTTTTAACTCAAAAATCCGGGTCTTGCGGTAATGGCAGACCCGGATGTGCTTATACTTCCTGATGCTTTACGATCTCCTGCGTGGTCTCCACCTGCTGGCCGTACAGACCCACGCCGTCTACCTCCATCTCGCCTACCTGATTATCACAGGGGTCGGCGCGGAAGGAGCACATGGGCGGGTCGAAAGGCGCGCAGATGTCGCTGTTGGCCACCATGCGGTCGGTGTCCAGATTGCCGAAGTAGTGCAGGCGCATCTTCTCGTTGCCCGCACGCGCCATGGAGGCACCGGCAGAGCAATCGGCGTACATCCAGCCCTTGGGGGCAATATAGAACATTGCCCAGTCGTGGCAGCCGGCTGTCTCCGGCCGTGCCACCATGCCGCTCTGCCACTTTGCCGGGATGCCTGCAATGCGGCAAAGAGTGATAAAAGTAGCGGCCATCACGCCGCAATCGCCCCGGCGGCTGCGGGCACAGTTATCGGTGATGTTCTCGTGTACAAAATACATAGGCTGGAAGTGGTAGTGCACATTCAGGGTGACAAAATCATAAATGCGCTTTGCCTTCTGCACCGGGTCGGTAATGCCCTCGGTCAGCTGCGCAGCCAGTGCCTTCATATAGGGGGTAAAGGCGATGTGGGGCAGCTGCTCGGCGGTGTCAAAATCCGGCTGCACCGGGTCGGCCTGCATTTCCAGCGGGGCAGCGTAGTGCGCAGTGCTGCGGTAGCTGTACTGTGCCCCAAAGCGGCAGTTCTCGGCAAGGTCTGCCTCCCAGTACGCGGTGCGCTGGGGTGCGGTTTCCGGCGCAATATAAGTGGGCTGGGCGGTAAAGCTGTCCAGCGTGATATTGCTCTGTGCCGGGCAGGCAGCAGGCAGCGGCAACCACACCTTGACGTGCACGGTGTTTCTGCCCTTGGCCTTTGCGGCGGCAAGGGCGCGGGCAAAGGTTTCGTCAGTCATGCCGATGCTGGTGCGCAGGGTGATGTTTGCGCTGGCTGCGCCGGTGCGCACCATTTGGTCGTGCTGGGGTTCAAAACGATCCCAGCTGCGCTCCGGGACGGGCGGGTCCAGCTGACGGGCGGCAAGGTCGGGATGGGTAGCCACCAGCGTTTCGGCGGCGCGGTAGATATAGCGCTTCTGCCCTTCCACAAAGCGCCAGTCCATCTGCCCGGCAGCGTCCAGTGCGGCGAACTCCTCTGCGGTAAAGTCCCGCAGGGTGGCCTGCAGCTTGTTCAGCAGCTGGTCGGCGGTGAGAGTGTAGTCCCGCGGCAGACGGCGCAAAATTTCCCGGTGTGCCAATAGACCCTGCCGCCACGCATCCACGCCGTGGGGGGTGGGGTTTACCGGCAGCGCACCCTGCGGGTGTAGGGGCTGGTTCTGGCTGGCAGTCCAGTCCTCGGCCAGACAGGCATCGATGCGCGCAATGGCGGCGTCGTAGTAACCGGCCTCTTTCAGGCGGCGGATATCGTCCGGCAGCTCCATATTCAGGTATGCAAAACAAGTATTCTGATCCATCATGTTCTACTCCTTTTTTATTTATGGTCAGGCAGCGGTCTGCTGCTCCCAAAAAGCCACGGCATCTGTCAGCCAGCCCTCGGCATCGGTGGTATAGCCCACCCCGATACTATGCGGCGCAGACTCAAACACCTTCATAACATAAGGTACCTTGTGGGCTTCCAGCGCCGCTTGCAGCGCCGGGCCCTGCACCTGATTGATCATCCAAGGCAGCACCTTGTCGTCCTTCCCGTACCAGAAAAATACCGGCGGATAATCGTCCGTGACAAGATCTGCCACACTGGAGCAGTAATAGTGCCACCCATAGTTGCCGGTATCCATAAGCGCCTGATACGCGATCTTTACCTCTGAAAAGTTCACTACCGGATAAGCCAACAGCAGTGCACCGGGTTTTGCAGCGCCGTAATAGCCGTAGCCGCGCTCCTTATTTGCGAACACGCCCACAAGCTGGCCGCCAGAGGAGTAGCCCACCAGCGCATAGCCCTGTGTATGGATGGAAAGCTCCTCGTCAAGGCTTGTCACCAGCTGCACCGCCCTTGCCAGATCCTCCAGCGGGGCGTTATTGCCCAGATCCAAAAAGGTGCGGTAGCGCAACACGAACACGGCATAGCCCCGGTTATGCAGCTCGTAGGCCGTGGAGCCGCCCTCACCCATCTCCGAGGTTGCGGTCAAGGCGTTGCCGGGCACTACGATAGCGGTTTTGGCGTTGGGGGTCTCGGCCGGATAATAAAACAGCTGCACACAGCCCAGACTGGAATTGTGTTCGATCTCCTCAGGAGTGTAGACCTGATAGGTGACCTTGACGCCCTTATTATAGTTATCAATGATAAGGTTCAGCGCAGCAATGCCGGATTCCCGGTCGGTGTCGCCAAAATAATCGTGCAAGGTCTTGTTTTTCCAGCGTTCCACCATCAGCGGCGTCATCTCACGGCAATATGTATAATAGCCGCTTCCCTGGATCGCCGGGTTTGCGCGCAGCTGAGCCATTGTAGTTTCTGCCGTGACATGGGGTGCGCTCTCTGCGCCAAAGGCAGGCAGCGCCGCGCAAAGCATAAGCCAAACCATACACAGCAGTACCCGGACAGTTTTTCTCATACATCCTCCATGGGATACGGCGCACCCCCCGCGCCGCATTCTTGTTCCCTTATTGTATCACAAACAGGTGAGATGTCAAAACAATTTCTGTGCAGTCCGCTTCTTGTACCGCGCGGCAAATTCTGCTATACTGAAATTTATCCGGGAGTGGAAAGAGAATGCGGGCAATTTTTTGGCCCGCCGAGGATGAAAGTATGGATAAGATCATCATCCGGCCTATGACGCCGGAGGACTGGGGCGCGGTCTCCAGAATTTATGTTGAGGGCATTGCCACGGAATACGCCACCTTCCAGACCGAATGCCCGCCCTATACCGCGTGGGACGCTTCCCACACAAAGGAGTGCCGTCTGGTCATCCTTTCCGGCGGGGTGCTGGCAGGGTGGTGTGCTTTGCACCGGGTAGACCCCCGGTGGTGTTACCGGGGCGTGGCCGAGGTAAGCATCTATGTAGGCGAGCAGTTTCGTGGGCACGGACTGGGCTTTCAGCTGTTGAGCGCACTGTGCGCCGCCGCTGAAAAGGCCGGGTACTGGACGCTGCAATCCACCGTTTTACAGGATAACGCTGCCAGCCGCGCCCTGCACGCCAAGTGCGGCTTCCGGCTGGTGGGGCGTCGGGAGCGCATTGCGCGGGACTGCCGTGGCCACTGGCTGGACACCTATCTGATGGAGCGCCGCGCCGCCGCAGACGAACCGGAGGGGTTCAAAAAGCTGTAACCAGCCCCACCGGACGCAGAATTATTTTTATTTGCAGAGCGGAAAAATCCGCAGATTTTCCCGCTCTGCTTTTTTCACGACGTATAAGGCAGAAGGAGCCGCTGCAACCAAAAAGTGCAGCGGCTCCTGTTATTTGTGATGATTCAGTTTTACCACTCGTCGTATTCGCCGTTGGCGTTTTTGGCGGCAGCCACACGGCTGTGCTTGAACATACTTTCCACCACAACGCAGTACTTATCGGCAAGGCAGACGATGATAGCTTCGCGGCAGCTGGGCACATGACGGAAGGTCAGCGGCCACATATGGCTGGAAATGATGCTCTGTTCCTTTTTGGTGATATGGAACACCTGTTCTGCATTGACGCAGGCGCGGCTCGGGTGGGAGAAGCCGTGCATCTCGAACAGGCGGCGGATACCATGGAAAGTACCTTTTTTATGCCAGTCGTACAGATAAAAATCGTGCAGGAAAGCACCGACAGCCAGCGAGGTCTCGTCTGCGCCCAGATGCAGGCGATGGTTCAGCCAACAGCTGACCAGCACCACATTCTTGCAGTGCTGATAGGTGGTAACGTCCCCGTGCTGGATGAACTCCCGCATCTGCTGCACCTTGGGGTTTTGATCGTATTTTTCCAAAATGGCATAAAGCCGTTCGCGTTCCGTAACAGAAAGCTGCATGAGCAAAATTTCCTTTCAACTCAATACGTTAACGCTTGTTTCAGGAGCGGAGCTGCACCGGGTTGGAATTGCCGAAGTTTTCAGCCTCGGAAGGGTTTGCCCGCTTGAGGGTCAGGTCTACCAGATACTGCTTGCCGTCGCCCAGTTCTTCCAGCTGGGCAAGCTTTGCATTGGCAGAAGCCTCGTCCGGGTACCACTGGATCAGGAAGAAGTTTTCTGCTTCCACCCCGTAGTACAGCCAGAAGCCGTCCGCGCGCAGCAGATCATCCAGATGATCCACCTCTTCGCCGTCCGGCAGGCCAAGACCTTCCTCTGCGTAGAGGTTTTCCGGCTCTACCTGCAGCATCTCAATGACCTGAATAGAGCTTTGCAGGTACTCGTCCTGCGAGGTGCTCTTATCGGAGCGCTCCCAGCCGGTGAGGAATGCCTGCATAAGCAGATCGCGCACCTTGATGCGCGGCAGTGTGGGATCCATAACCATTTTTGTTTCCTTCTTTCGTGGTTTTATCCCCGTTGGACAGTATACGGCATACGCCTGTGCAAGTCAACGGTTTATTTGTGAATTTTTTGTAGGTATGACTAAAATTTACACACGCTTTTCCTGTTTCAGTCGGTCATCTCAGGCGTGGAAAGAAAAGGTATCGTCCAGCCACTCCACCGCAAGTTTAACCCAGCGGTTGCGGTGGGTGCTGTCGGCGTCCACCTCCGGGGTGGAGATGCTGGTGCCGTGGCAGCCTTTTTCAAACAGGTGCGCTTCGCACGGAACGCCCGCCTTGTGCAGAGCGTTCAGTAACAGCAGGGTGTTTTCCACCGGGACGGTCTCGTCCTCCATGGTATGCCAGACAAACACCGGCGGTGTGGCCGGGGTGATCTTATCCTCCAGCGTAAAGCGCTGGTGGGCGGCAACATCCTGCGTGCCTGTCAGCTGCACAAAGCTGTCCCTGTGGGCGTATTCTCCGGCGGTGACCACCGGGTATGCCAGCAGCAAGGCATTGGGCCGCGGCTGGTCTGCCATGCCGGGGATCTCCCACACTGCACCGGACAGTGCCAGATGCCCGCCGGCAGAAAAGCCGCACAAAGCGATCTTATCCGGCAAAATATTCCACTGTTCTGCGTGCTGCCGCACAAGGCCGATGGCCTGTGCCAGCTGCCGCATGGGCAGCGCATCCCGGGCGCTCTCCCCTACTGCGTAGTGCAGTACCGCCGTGTGGTAGCCAGCTGCCGCAAATTGCAGCGCTACGGGGTCGCTCTCCCGGGGGCTGACGTGGGTATAGCCGCCGCCGGGCACCACCAGCACCAGCGGACGCTGCCGGAAATGCGGCATGGCCTCCACGCTCTCCCGCAGGTAGAGCGTCAGCGTACCGCCGCCGGTCAATTCCAGTTGTTCAAGCTGCATTTACGCATCCTCCTTATATAGTCCGTGCCGTCCCTCCGGGTGCGCCGCAATAAATTCTGCGCACAGGTCTGCGCACAGGCGGCATAATTCCGGGCAGGGGCGCTTTTTATAATAGTCTGCGGTGCGGTCCTCTGCCGCCGTACCCCCAGCAGGGGCAGCGCCCGCCTTTGCCAGCAGCTCCCGGCAGATGATGCTGCCGCCGTTGCGGCTGCGGTACTGCTCTGCCGCCTGTTGTACCAGTGCGTACATCCGGGATTTATCCTTTGGGTCTGTGGGGTCGGCGTAGACCATGCTCAGCACGGTCACCACACCGCAGAACGCCCCGCACACCTCCCGCATCCGGCCAATACCTGCGCCAAAGCCTGCAGAAAGGCGCAGCGCTGTTTCTTCGGTCAGGCCAAGCTGGGGTGCAAACGCCGCCACCACGCTCTGACTGCAATTATAGCCCTTTAAGAACCATGCGTAGGCGGCATCGCCCTGTTTTGACATTTTCTCACATCCTTCCGGCATACTCGTTCCATTATAGCACAGTCCGCGCAAAAGTGGGAAAGACTTTGCAAGAAATTTTATTTTCCATATAAGAAACGAATCCGGAGCGCCGCTTCGCGCACAGGAGAACAAATTTTAACTTTTTATGAAAAGCCTTGATTTTCCCTGCAAGTCGTTGTATATTAGCACTCAGAAGTTATGAGTGCTAAGTATTCCGGCAGTTTACCGGGTACGGTGCACCAAATATGTGATAAAAGAGGTTTTGTATTATGGCCAAGAAAGAATTTCAGGCAGAGAGCAAAAAACTGATGGACATGATGATCAACTCCATCTATACCAATAAAGAGATCTTCCTGCGGGAGTTGATCTCCAATGCTTCGGACGCCATTGATAAGCTGTATTATAAGAGCCTGACCGACACCTCCGTGGGCATGAACAAGAGCGATTTCCGTATTCTCATCACCCGCGATAAGGAAAACCGCATCCTGACCGTGGAGGATAACGGCATCGGTATGACCCGCGAAGAGCTGGAGCAGAATCTGGGCACCATCGCACACTCCGGTTCTCTGGATTTCAAAAAGGACAACAAGGACGAGAACATTGATATCATCGGTCAGTTCGGCGTGGGCTTCTACTCCGCCTTTATGGTGGCCGATAAGCTGACCGTTATCTCCAAGGCCTACGGCTCGGACGAGGCTTGGCAGTGGGAGTCCTCCGGTGTGGACGGCTACGAGATGACCCCCGCCCAGAAGGATACCGTGGGCACCCAGATCATTCTGCACATCAAGCCGGATACCGACACTGAGAAATACGACAACTTCCTGGATGAATACGGCATTGTGGCCATCGTGAAGAAGTACAGCGACTATGTGCGCTACCCCATCCAGATGGAGCGCGAAAAGAGCCGTCAGAAGCCGGAACCGGACCCCAAGCCCGAGGACTACAAGCCCGAGTGGGAGACCTACACCGAGCTGGAGACCCTGAACAGCATGATCCCCATCTGGAAGAAGCAGAAGAGCGAAGTGACCGACGAGGAGTACAACAGCTTCTATAAGGATAAGTTCGGCGATTACGCCGATCCCGCCCGGGTCATCGTGAGCCGCACCGAGGGCACTGCCAACTACAACGCCCTGCTGTTCGTGCCCAGCCACCGTCCCTACGATTTCTATACCAAGGACTACGAAAAGGGTCTGGCGCTGTACGCTTCCGGTGTGCTGATTATGGAAAAGTGCGCCGACCTGCTGCCGGATTACTTCAGCTTTGTAAAGGGCATTGTGGACAGTCAGGATCTGAGCCTGAACATCAGCCGTGAGATGCTGCAGAAGGACAGCCAGCTGAAGCTGATCCATAACGCACTGGAAAAGAAAATCAAGAACGAGCTGCACGCCATGCTGAACAATGACCGTGCGAAGTACGAGGAGTTCTGGAAGGAGTTCGGCCGTCAGATCAAGTTTGGTGCTTACTCTGACTACGGTATGCACGCCGAGCTGCTGCGCGACCTGCTGCTGTTCTGGTCTGCCAAGGAGCAGAAGATGGTCACCCTGCAGGAGTACATCGACAAGATGCCCGCCGAGCAGAAGTACATCTACTTTGCCGCAGGCGACTCCACCGACCGTCTGGCAAAGCTGCCCTCCGCAGAGCTGGTGCTGGACAAGGGCTTTGACGTGCTGCTGCTGACCGAGGACGTGGACGAGTTCTGCCTGCAGATCCTGCACAGCTACCCCCGCAAGGATGCCGAGGGCAAGGACGGCACCGTGGAGTTCAAGAACGTGAACAGCGGTGATCTGGGTCTGGAATCCGAGGAGGAGAAGAAAGCCGCCGAGGATGCCACTGCCGAGAACAAGGCACTGTTCGACGCCATGAAGGACGCTTTGAACGGCAAGGTGAAGGAGGTCAAGGTCTCCACCCGTCTGAAGGATCACCCCGTCTGCCTGAGCTCTGACGGCCCGCTGTCCATTGAGATGGAAAAGGTGCTGTCCAAGCAGCCCGGCAGCGAGGGTGTGAAGAGCGACAAGGTGCTGGAACTGAACGTGAACCACCCCGTGTTTGCCGCCCTGAAGGCCGCACAGGAGGCTGGCGACACCGAGAAGCTGAACAAGTACAGCGCCCTGCTGTACGCACAGGCACAGCTGATCGAGGGTCTGCCCGTGGACGACCCCGCCGCTTATGCCGAGGCCGTTTGCAGCCTGATGAAGTAAATTTTCAGAAAGAGGCCGCTGTGTTTTGCGCAGCGGCTTCTTTTGTTGCTGATGATTTTTAATCTTGCGCTTGTCGCGGTCTGTGGACCGTTCCAAGCGCATTTTCACGAGAACAGAAATACCCCCTTAACAAAAAGGCCGCGCTCCGCTATAATAGAGTGGAACGCGGTCTTATTTTTATCTTTCTGTGAAAGGAATTCTGTTTCATGGAGCCGAGAAAACATTATTTTGCAAAGATCCCCACCATTGCCATCTTTATCGTCATGGCGATGTCCGGGCCGTTGGGGGTGCTGTTGTTTATCCTGAAAGGCATCGACCAGAAGGTGCAGAAGGAGGAGCAGGAAGCCGCCGCTGCCCGGGGCGGCTACCGCCCCGCCCCGGAACCTGTCTCAACGCAGAAAGCAAACGCATCCTATGGGCAGGACATCCCAACGGCAGAGCAGAAAAGCGCCAAACAGTGGCACAAGAATATTGCCACCCTCTGCACCATCATGGGTGCCGTTTTCCTGTTTGCCGGGGTGATGGATACAGTGGATATCATCGGTGCATGGCAGGTGCTGCCTGACCCCGGGGAGCTGTTTTCCGATATCGTCATGGCCATCGGCGGCGGCGGTGCGCTGCTGACCGGCCTGCGGATGAACCACACCCACAAGCTGGAGCGGCTGCTGGACAAGGTGGTAGGCGAACGGGATAACATCCCCCTGCCGGAACTGTTTGCCGCTGCCGGGGTGGACGCCGCCCGGGGACGTGCCGCCGTAAAAAGCGCCATTGAGCACGGATACTTCGGTGCAGATGCCTATATTGACAACCGCACCGACACGCTGGTGGTGCGGGGCGCGGCACCGCAGCCAAAAAAGCCCTCACCCGCTCCGGCACCTAAAGCCCGGCCTGCCACAGAGGACGAGTACGCCGCCCTGCTGCGCCAGCTGCGGGAGGTAAATGATGCCATCCCCGACCCGGTGATGAGCCAGAAGATCTCCCGCCTGGAAGAGGTCAGCGGGCGCATCTTCGCGCTGGCGCAGAAAGACCCGGACAAAAAGGCACAGCTGCAAAAATTTATGAATTACTATCTACCCACTGCGCTCAAGCTGCTGA
The DNA here is from genome assembly GCF_023347355.1 of Faecalibacterium sp. IP-1-18. NCBI lineage: Bacteria > Bacillati > Bacillota > Clostridia > Eubacteriales > Oscillospiraceae > Faecalibacterium > Faecalibacterium sp. IP-1-18. Next base: position 1,443,772 of record NZ_CP094472.1, on the reverse strand, counting down.
ACACCTACGCCAGCCTTTCCGGGCAGGCAGTGGAGGGCACGAACATCACCGAAGCCAAGCACAGCATCGAGCGCAGCATGGACCTGCTGGTGACCGCCTTTGAAAACCAGCTGGACAAGCTGTTCCAAGCCGATGCGCTGGACGTGAACGCCGACATTGCCGCACTGGAAGGAATGCTGAACCTTGACGGCCTGACCGGCAGCGAATTTACCCACTGAACCACATCCCCGCACCCGATGGCTGCATCGGTGCGGGGATGTTTTTTTGTGCAAAGTGCAATTTTCCATCCCGTCTTTTTTTGGCGCTGCGCTCAAAATTCCGGGATTTGTGTGCATTTATGCCAAGCATTTTGATTTGCCGGAAAAATTTTTATTTTATTTGTTCGGCAGCAGCTAATCGGGCTGCGCGGGTGTTTTTTGCAACTTTTCATCGAGATGCAACAATAACACATGGTTTTTTGCGTTGTGTTTGACTATTATAGAAGCAGCTACGGCAGCTGCGAACGGCTGCATCGACTTTTCCGATCATAATAGTAGGAGGAAATTTCCATGATGAAGTCCATTTCCACCTGGAAGCAGGAGCTGACCGAGGGCGCACACGCTGCGCGTCTGGCTGCGCTGTACTGCTGCACCCCCGACCAGACCCCTGCACAGGCAGCCCGCTATGCGGCTGTTCTGGACGGGTTAGAGACCACCTTCGGCGCACATACCGAAGCCGGTCTGTATAGTGCCCCCGGCCGCACCGAGATCGGCGGCAACCACACCGACCATCAGCATGGCCGTGTGCTGGCAGGCAGCGTGAACATTGATATGATTGCTGCTGCCGCCCCCAACAGCCTGAACCAGCTGCGCGTGCAGAGCGAGGGGTACGACCTGTGCGTCATCGACCTTGACGACCTGACCGCCCGCAAGGAGGAGGAGAACACCACCGCTTCCCTGCTGCGCGGCGAGTGCGAAGCCTTCCGTCAGCGCGGCGCAAAGCTTTCTGGTCTGGACGTGTACATCTCCTCCAACGTGCCCAAGGGCAGCGGCGTTTCTTCCTCTGCTGCCTTTGAGGTGCTGGTCGGCGTGATTTTGAACGACTGCTTCATGGCCGAAAAGGTCTCCCCCATCGCCATTGCACAGATCGGCCAGTGGGCAGAGAACGTCTACTTTGGCAAGCCCTGCGGCCTGATGGATCAGATGGCTTCCAGCGTGGGCAACATTATCACCATCGACTTTGCCGACAAGGCAAACCCTGATGTGGAGCCGGTGCAGGTGGACTTTTCCAAGGCCGGTCTGGCGCTGTGCATTCTGGACTCCGGTGCAGACCATGCCGACCTGACCGATGAGTACGCCGCCATCCCCAACGAGTGCCGCGCTGTGGCCGCTGTGTGCGGCGGCGAGGTGCTGCGGGATGTGCCGTTCGAGACCTTCCTTGCCAATATCCCGGCCTGCCGCAAGCAGTGCGGCGACCGCGCTGTGCTGCGCGCCTTCCACTTCTACGCCGACAACGACCGCGTGCCCCAGCAGGTAGCTGCCCTGCGCGAGGGCGACTTTGACGCCTTTTTGCAGATGGTGACTGCCTCCGGCGACAGCAGCTGGGAATACCTGCAGAACGTCATCCCCGCCGGTTACAAGGAGCATCAGGAGGTGGCTGTGACCATCGCCGCTGCCAAGCATTATCTGGGCGGTAAGGGCGCTGTGCGTGTGCACGGCGGCGGTTTTGCCGGTACGGTGCAGGCCTTTGTGCCGGTGGAGATGCTGACAGACTTTAAGGCAAACATGGAAAAGATCCTCGGCGCGGGCCGCTGCCATGTGCTGAGCATCCGTCCCGAAGGGGGTGCTGTGCTGTGATTTCCACCGCCATCCAGCAGCTCGTGAACTACGGGCTGGACACCGGGCTGATTTTGCCTGATGACGAGATCTATATCCGCAATCAGCTGCTGATGACCATGCAGCTGGACGACTTTACCGCCCCGGAGGGCGAGGTGTGCTATACCGATCTGGAAAGCATCCTCAAGACCCTTGTGGACGATGCCGTTGCCCGCGGCGTGTGCGAGGATAACTCCACCGCACGCGATCTGTTCGACACCAAGCTGATGGGCGTGCTGACCCCGCGCCCCAGCATCGTGCGCGCAAACTTTGAGGAGCGGTACGAAAACGAGGGCCCGCAGGCCGCCACCGACTGGTTCTACAAGTTCAGTCAGGACACCGACTACATCCGCCGCTACCGTATCAAGCGCGATCTGAAGTGGGTCACCAAGACCGAGTACGGCGATCTGGATATCACCATCAACCTGTCCAAGCCGGAAAAAGATCCCAAGGCCATTGCCGCCGCAAAGCTTGCACCCCAGAGTGCTTACCCCAAGTGCCAGCTGTGCGTGGAGAACGAGGGCTACGCCGGCCGCATGAACCACCCTGCGCGCGAAAATCACCGCATCATCCCGCTGACCATCAACGACAGCGCGTGGAATTTGCAGTACAGCCCCTACGTTTACTACAACGAGCACTGCATCGTATTCAACAACCAGCATACCCCCATGAAGATCGAGCGGGCAACCTTCCGCAAGCTGCTGGATTTTGTGGGTCTGTTCCCCCACTATTTTGTGGGCAGCAACGCCGACCTGCCTATCGTGGGCGGCAGCATCCTGAGTCATGACCATTTCCAGGGCGGTCATTACGAGTTTGCCATGGCCAAAGCTCCTATTGAAAAGCCTTGGGTGTTCCCCGGCTTTGAGGACGTGGAGGCCGGTATCGTGCACTGGCCCATGAGCTGCATCCGTCTGACCTGTGCGGACGATGCACGCCTTGTGGAGCTGGCCGATAAGCTGCTGGCTGCTTGGCGCAGCTACACCGACGAGAGCTGCTTTATCTTTGCCGAGACCGACGGCGAGCCCCACAACACCATTACCCCCATCGCCCGGATGCGGGACGGCAAGTATCAGCTGGATCTGGTGCTGCGCAATAACATCACCACCCCGGAGCATCCGCTGGGCGTGTACCACCCCCATGCAAAGCTGCACCACATCAAAAAGGAGAACATCGGCCTGATTGAGGTGATGGGTCTGGCCGTGCTGCCCAGCCGCCTGAAGCAGGAGCTGTTCGACCTTGCTGATGTGCTGGTGGCGCATCTGCCCACCGCAGAGTACCCCGAAGCCCTGCAAAAGCATGCTGCGTGGGCAGAGGAGATCCTTGCAAAGCACCCGGAGCTGAACGCCGACAATGTGCACCTGATCTTGCAGGACGAGGTAGGCCATGTGTTCGCACAGGTGCTGGCCGATGCCGGTGTGTACAAGCTGGACGAAGCAGGCCGCGCCGGTTTTGTCCGCTTCCTTGAAAGCGTAAAATAAACCATAAATCCCCGAGGCTGTTGCGCATATCATGGCGCAACAGCCTTTTTTAGAGCACAGCATTGAGCAAAAGCACTTTTCCTTTGCTCTCCCCCCTGTGAAAAAATCAATGGGAAAATCCGCAGATTTTCCCATTGATAAATTAAAGTATTCATTCCGCTGAAAATGGCCAAAGCAGCGCGGCGGCCATTCAAAATCGTTTTTTGTAGATGGAGGTATCGCTATGCACTGCACTCTGGAAGTTTGCGTAGACAGCACCGCCAGCGCACTGGCGGCAAAACGCGGCGGCGCTGATCGGCTGGAGCTGTGCGCCGACCTGATCATCGGCGGCACCACTCCTTCCCCTGCCCTGCTGCGTCAGGTCAAGGCTGAGACCGGCCTGCCGGTGCGGGCACTTATCCGTCCCCGCTTTGGCGATTTCTGCTACGACCGCTACGAGCTGGCACAGATGGCCGAATGCGCCGCCGAGCTGGTAGCCGCCGGTGCGGACGGCATCGTGACCGGCGTGCTGACCCCGGCGGGAGCGCTGGACACAGACGCCCTGCGCCCCATCTATGCCGCAGCCCGGCAGGCGGCTGAAAAAGCACACCGCACCGTGGACTGCACCCTGCACCGTGCTTTTGATGTCTGCTGCGACCCCTTCGCCGCACTGGAAGCCGCAAAGCAGCTAGGGCTTGCTACCATTCTGACCAGCGGACAGGCAGCAAGTGCCCCACAGGGCGCTGCCCTGCTGCGGCAGCTGGTGGAAGCTGCCGGGCAGGAGGTGGAGATTCTGGTTGGTGCAGGCGTATCTGCTGCCAACATCCCCGCTCTTGCCGCCCAGACCGGTGCCCGGGCGTTCCACCTTTCCGGCAAGCAGGTGCTGGACAGCCGCATGACCTTCCGGCGGGAAGGCGTGCCCATGGGGCTGCCGGGCTTTTCGGAGTTTGAGATCTGGCAGACCAGTGAAGCAAATATCCGCGCCGCCCGCACCGCACTGGATGCGCTGTAACTGCAAAAAACATCGTTCTTCCCGCAGTGCCTGTTTCCGCAGGAAACAGGCACTGCATCCTGCTGTTTTCCGTTACACCCCTCCCGTGAAAATGCAAAATCGGGCAGCCCGCAGCTGCCCGATTTTGTTCTAATAAAGTTTTTCCCACTTTAGTGCAGGGCGGCAAACCGGGCTGCGCCGCGGGTGCACAGCCAACGGTGCAGCAGCAAATCCAGCCCCAGCAGCGCGGCCAGACAAGCACCTTGCGCGGCCAGCGGCGGCACGGCATAATCCAGTAAGGTCAGGGGCAAAAACAGCACCCCGCCCGCCAGCAGCCACCCGCCGAACATCGCCAGCATACTGGCGGCGCTCCGCTTGACCACGGCGGCTTCGCTGACCCAGTGGAGGTTGGGCAGGCACAATCCCAAGGCAAGGCCCATTTGCGCCGTCAGCCACACAAAGGCTGCCAGCACCACCATCACCAGCAGCCCCTGCCCTGCCGGAATGCGCAGCGCCGCCATGGCGCACCCGGCGCAAAACCACGCCCCCGGCAGCGTGAGCAGCAATTGCAGCTCCACCTTTACCCGCAGAACCTGCTGCGGGGCAACCGGCAGGCTTTGCAGCAGCCAGAGGGTGCCGCCCTCCAGCGACACCGAGGGCGCTGTGATAAAGTTCATGGCGGCTATGGCGCACACCATCCCGCACACCAGCATAGGCAGGCTCTCCGGCAGGTAAGCAGCAGTAAAGGCGCGCAGATCTGAGGCCTTCCACAGCGCTGCTGCGCCCAGCACCGGCAACAGCAGACTGCTCAGTGCACAGTTGAGCAGCCACATGGGGCAAGCGCCCAGATGCAGCAGTTCCCGCCGCAGCAATGCCCGACGCGGGGGCTGCTTTTTTTGCGTCTTTGCGCGGTATTCCGCTTTGGCTCTGCCCGGTTCAAGGGTCAAAAGCCGCAGATAGGGCTTTGCCAGCACCTTGCCGCAAAGCGCCATACAGGCCGCAGCCAGCGCCAGCAATAGCAGCAGCGCCGGGACGTTGCCCACTGCCGCCAGACCCAGCAGACGCAGCGGCGCGGCGGCACGACCGGCTGCTGCGCCCGCCTGTACGGCATCCACCGCAAGGGCCTCCACCGCGTTGCCCACCCATTGGAATACCGCATAATAGACCGCCAGAAAGAGCAGCGTACCCACCACAGTGACAAGGCTTTTGTGCCGGGCGCGGCGGTTGAGCAGCGCCACCGTCCAGCCCAGCAGAACAGCCAGCACCATAGAGACCCCCGCCAGCGCCAGTGCTACCGGCAGCGCCGCCAGCAAGGCTCCGCCGGGGCGGGGTGCCGCCAGCGCATAGCAGACCACCGAGGGCACCCACGCCAGCAGCAGATAAATCAGGCCGGTCAGGTACACCCCGCCGCAGCGCACCGCAAAAATAGTGCCCGGCGGGATGGGCAGCGCCAGCAGCTGCTGGTTATCCCGGCAGCGGAACAAATGCCCGTAGCTGGTAAAGGCACTAGCCAACACACTGACCGTCAGCGCCGAAAGCTCCATCAGCACAAAATAGAGCCAGTCCAGCCCCTGCGGAACCAGCGTTACCGCCAGCGGCAGCGCCATTGAGCCAAAGCTGAGCATGACCAGCAGCATCAATGCCGCAAACAGCAGCGTGTAGCCAAACGTCCCCACCCGGGAGCGTTGCTTACCAGTTTTGCTGCTGCGCACAAAGGCCGCACCCAATTCCAGTAGCTGTTTTTTGAGCAATGCACGGATCATAGCGCTTCCCCCGTATCCTCCAGTTCCAGAAAGACCTCCTCCAGCGTATCGTCGCCGCGCACCTCTTCCATAGCACCCTCGCGCACCAGCTGACCTTTACGCAGAATAGCTACCCTGTCGCAAAGCTTTTCGGCCACCTCCAGCACATGGGTGGAGAAAAAGATCGCCCCGCCTTGCGCACAAAAGGCCTTCATCTGGGTCTTGAGTTGATGGGAAGCCAGCGGGTCCAGCCCGACAAAGGGCTCGTCCATTAAAATCAGCTTCGGCTCGTGCAGCAGCGCCGCAATAATGGCAAGCTTCTGCTTCATGCCGTGGGAGTATGCCCCGATGGACTGCGCCAAATCCTGCGTCAGGCCAAAGGCATCGCCGTACTGCCGGATGCGCTGCGTCCGCTGTGCGGCGCTTACGCCAAAGATATCCGCAATAAAATCAAGGTACTGGATACCGGTCATATACTCGTACAGCTGCGGGTCATCCGGCAGATAGGCCAAGCGGCGCTTGCATTCCAGCGGGTTCTCCCGCACGGAAATGCCGTCCACATAAATTTCTCCGGCATCAAATTGCTGGATACCGCAGCAGCATTTTAAGGTAGTGGTCTTGCCCGCGCCGTTGTGCCCGATAAAGGCACACAACTCCCCCGGGCGGATGTGCAGGCAAAGGTCCTGCACGGCGGGCTTGCCGCCGTAGGTTTTGGTCAGATGCTCGATCTTTAACATGGGCTGCCTCCTTGCTTTCAGTTTCGAGCCAAGTATACACCTTCCGGCAGGGGGAAGGTCAAGCATTTCTCCGTTTTTTCTTGCGTTTTGTATAGGGCTGTGCTATACTTTTTGACGAACTGAACAGAAAACAGCAGGTGCGTTCCGTCACTTTGCCCCACCGGGCGGCGGCAGGGACGTTAAAAGGGAAGCGGGTGTCAATCCCGCACGATCTCGTCACTGTGATAAGGGAGTCCACTGTCAGGGTGCTTTTGCACCGGTCACTGAGCCATCCGGCTTGGGAAGGCGGCAGCGGGCGTTGAGCTTTCAGTCAGGAAACCTGCCCGCTGTTGGTACCGGGGCTTTGCCGCCCCAGATCACGAGGAATTGGTTGTACCAAAAAGCCTGTAAGATACGGGGTCTTTTTGCTTTGCCATTTCGCAAGCGGAAGGCTCCGTTTTTTTGCAGGTTCTCTTTCCTGTACCCTTCTGTTCGGTGCCGTATTTTACCCACATCAGGAAAGGAAAACAAGATGAAAAAACGCAACATCCGCAAAACGGCGGCCGCTCTGACCGCTCTGGCTCTGTGCGCCGGTGTACTGACCGGCTGCGGCGGGGCCGCCTCCGGCACTGCTTCCTCTGTTGCCGCCAGTTCTGCCGCCAGCAGCGAGGCTTCCGGCGCAGACGCTGACGAGCTTGCCGCACAGAACGTGGCAGATCTGATCGACGCCATCTATGTGCAGCAGCGCACCGATGACACCGATGCCCAGTGCGAGGCCGCAAAGGCCGCTTGGGACGCTTTGACCGATGCCCAGAAGGAGCTGGTGGAGGGCGAAAATGCCGACCCCGACTACTTTGGCCGCGACACCGGCGACGCCTCCAAGGACGATGCCCGCAACGCCGATGAGATCGGTGAGAACGAGCTGCTGGTCGTGTCCTTCGGCACCTCCTTCAATGACAGCCGCGCCGCCGACATCAAGGGCATTGAGGACGCTTTGCAGGCCGCATACCCCGACTGGAGCGTGCGCCGCGCCTTTACCGCACAGATCATCATCAACCATGTGCAGGCACGCGATGGCGAGAAGATCGACAACATGCAGCAGGCGCTGGACCGCGCTGTGGCAAACGGTGTGAAGAACCTGATCGTGCAGCCCACCCATCTGATGCACGGTGCCGAGTACGACGAGATGAACGAGATGCTGGACCAGTACCGCGACAAGTTTGAGAGCGTTGCTGTGGCCGAGCCCCTGCTGGGCGAGGTAGGCGCAGATGCTTCCGTCATCAATGCAGATAAGGAAGCTGTTGCCAAGGCTGTTACCGATGCCGCTGTGAAGGATGCCGGTTACGAGAGCGCCGCTGCCGCCGCCGCCGATAAGACCGCTTTCGTCTTTATGGGTCACGGCACTTCCCACACTGCCAAGGTGAGCTACAGCCAGATGCAGACCACCATGCAGACCTTGGGCTACGACAACGTGTTCATCGGCACGGTGGAGGGCGAGCCTGAGGACACCTCCTGCGAAGCCGTCATTGAAGCTGTAAAGGCTGCCGGTTACACCAAGGTCATCCTGCGCCCGCTGATGGTGGTGGCAGGCGACCACGCCAACAACGACATGGCCGGTGAGGACGCCGACAGCTGGCTGAGCCAGTTTACCGCCGCAGGCTGCTTTGAAAATGTGGACTGCCAGATCTCGGGTCTGGGCCGCATTGCGGATGTCCAGCAGCTGTACATTGCACATACCAAGGCCGCTATGGATCTTCTGAACGGCTAATGGATTCAGAAGCCCTCTCCGGCGCTGCCAAGCATACGGAGAGGGCTTCTTTTATGGGCGTATTCCCCGCACGAGGAGAACGTGCCCCCTGCCCCGGCAGCTTAGACGCCGGGCAAAAATTTAGGATACTGAGGTATTTATTTTATGCGTTGCAAACAGTTTATCATCGTTTCTCTGGCCGGTGTGGTGCTGGCTGCTTCTCTGGCAAGCTGCGGCGGGGCTGTCCCCGCCTCCTCTGCTGCAGCAAGCTCTGTGGCTGCTTCCTCCGTGATGGTTTCCTCTGCCGCTGCTGAGACTGCCCTGCCGGACGGCGTATATACCGCTGATTTCGAGACCGACAGCAGTATGTTCCACCCCAATGAAGCCTGCAACGGCAAGGGCACCCTGACCGTGGAAAACGGCGTGATGACCTTCCACGTCAGTCTGGCTTCCAAAAAGATCGTGAACCTCTACCCCGGCCTTGCCGCCGATGCCGAGGCCAACAAGACCGCATGGCTCATCCCCACCGTGGACACTGTTACCTATGCAGACGGCACCACTGAGGAAGTGTACGGCTACGATATCCCGGTGGAAGCACTGGATACCGACTTCCAGCTGGCGCTGCTTGGCACTAAGGGCAAGTGGTACGACCACACCGTCAGCGTGCGCAACGCCGAGCCCAAGACCGAGCAGGCCGCCGAGACCCCCGCAGACGGTGCATACACCGCTGCCGTGGTGCTGGAGGGCGGCTCCGGCCGCGCCACCGTGGACAGCCCCGCTGCCCTGACCGTGGCCGAGGGCAAGATGACTGCCACCATCGTGTGGAGCAGCCCCAACTACGACTACATGATCGTGGACGGCGAGAAGTATCTGCCCACCAATACCGAGGGCAACTCCACCTTTGAGATCCCGGTAGCTGCTCTGGGCACCCCGCTGACTGTTACCGCCGACACTGTTGCCATGAGCAAGCCCCACGAGATCGAATACACCCTGACCTTTACCTTGGAGTAACCTTCCATGAAGCTGACCCGCGCTCAATTTTTAAAGGCTCTGCCCGCCGCCGCGCTGGTGCTTGCAGGCTGCACGGCCGCGCCCACTGCACCCGCCGATACGGACGAGCTGGTTTTTGACCACGCCTACCCGCTGGACTACGCCACCCAGTTTACCGCCGACTGCTATGCGGACGGCTCTACCCTGCTGACCATCCCGGACGCACAGGTAAAGTTCCTTGTCCGGCCGGAGGGCGCTGCCACCCTGCACACCGTACCCGAGGGAGTGACTGTATTGCAGCAGCCGGTGCAGAACATCTATCTGGTGTCCACCTCTGCCATGGACTTGTTCCTCCATCTGGACGCGCTGGACAGCATTGCCCTTTCCGGTACCCGCGCCGAGGGCTGGTATCTGGACGAGGCAAAGCAGGCCATGCAGACCGGGCGCATTGCCTACGCGGGCAAGTACAGCGCCCCGGACTACGAGCGCATCCTGACCGCAGAATGCGGCCTTGCGGTGGAAAACACCATGATCTACCACACCCCGGAAGTGAAGGAGCAGCTGGAACGGTTCGGCATTCCAGTGCTGGTGGAGCGCTCCAGCTACGAGAGCAGCCCGCTGGCACGGATGGAATGGATCAAACTGTATGGCATCCTACTGGGGAAAGAACCCCTTGCCGAGGAGGTGTTCGCCCGGCAGGCGCAACGCATTGCGCCACTGCTGGAACAGCCCTCCACCGGCAAACGCTGCGCGTTTTTCTCCATTACTTCCAGCGGCCTTGCCACTGTGCGCAAAAGCGGAGACTATGTGGCGCAGATGATCGGCATGGCCGGGGGCGAATATGTTTTTGCAGACCTTACCGACAGCGGCAACAGCCTTTCCACCATGAATATCCCGCTGGAGGACCTTTACGCCGGCGTCAAAGACGCCGATGTGCTCATTTATAACGGCACCATCGAGGGCACCATCTCCACAAAAGAAGAGTTGCTTGCCCGCTGCGCGTTGCTGGCAGAGTGCAAGGCGGTGCAAAGCGGTGATATCTGGTGCACGACGCCCAGCTTTTTCCAGCAGAGCATGGCACTGGCAGATTTTATGCTGGATCTCCATGCCGTTTTTACCGGGGAAGCAACCAGCCCCGACACCCTGCATTTTTTGACCAAGATCACCTGAGGAGCCGCTTATGACCAGCCGCAAACGCCTTGTTTTTTCCTATTGCTGCCTTGCCCTGCTGCTGGCGGTGCTGTTTGCCGTGAGCCTGTTCTGGGGCAGCGTTGCGCTTACCCCGCAGGCCGTGCTTGCTGCCCTGACAGGACGCGGGCAGGACGCGCTGAGCGTGGGCATTATCACCCAGCTGCGCCTGCCCCGCGCGGTGATGGCCGCGTTACTGGGCGCTGCGCTCTCTGCGGCAGGCTACCTGCTGCAGACCTTTTTCGCAAACCCCATTGCCGGCCCCTTTGTCATGGGCATTTCCAGCGGAGCAAAGCTGGCGGTGGCGCTGGTAATGGTGCTGTTTTTGAACTACGGCCAGCTGACCAGTTCTGCCGTGCTCATCCTTGCGGCCTTTGCGGGCGCTATGGCAGCCATGGCCTTTGTGCTGGCCGCTGCCCGCCGGGTGCAGCGCATGAGCATCCTTGTAATCTGCGGCGTAATGATCGGTTACATCTGCTCTGCCATCACCGAGTTTGTGGTGGCCTTTGCGCAGGATAGCAGCATCGTCAACCTGCACAACTGGTCGCAGGGCAGCTTTTCCGGCATGACGTGGGGCAACGTGCGCACGGCAGCGCTGGTGGTGCTGCCCGCGCTGGCGGCGGCCTTCTGCCTTGCAAAGCCCATGGCAGCTTACCAGATGGGCGAAGCCTACGCCCGCAGCGTGGGCGTGGATGTGCGGCGGTTTTCCCGGCTGCTGGTGCTGCTTTCCAGCCTGCTGGCCGCCTGCGTTACCGCCTTTGCCGGGCCTATCTCCTTTGTGGGCATCGCGGTGCCGCACCTTGTCAAGCAGCTGCTGGGCAGTGCCCGCCCGCTGTATGTGCTGCCCGGGTGCTGCTTGGGCGGGGCGGCGTTCTGCCTGCTGTGTGATCTGATCGCCCGTAGCTTGTTTGCGCCCATGGAACTTTCCATCAGCGCGGTCACCGCCGTATTCGGCGCGCCGGTGGTCATTGGGCTGCTGCTGCGCCGCAACCGGGAGGATGTGCGATGAAGTACTCTGTTGAAACCAACGCCCTTGCCATCGGCTACGGCAAAGCTGCCCTTGCGCGGGATATCGCGCTGGGCGCTGCCAAGGGGCAGGTGCTGGCGCTCATTGGCCCGAACGGCGCAGGCAAATCCACCCTGCTCAAAACGTTGGCGGGGCAGCTGGCCCCTTTGGGCGGCGCGGTGCTGCTGGACGGGCAGGAGCTTGCCCGCATCCCCGGCAACGCCCGGGCGCAAAAGCTGGCGCTGATGCTGCCCCACACCCGCCGCACCGAGTTGACCACCTGCTTTGAGTTTGCGGCGGCAGGACGCATCCCCTACACCGGGCGGTTGGGCATCCTTTCCGCCGAGGACAAAAAGCAGATACAGAATGCGCTGGAGCTGGTGGGCGCGGCGCATCTGGCCAACCGGGACTTCAACTGCGTCAGTGACGGACAGCGGCAGCGCATTTTACTGGCGCGGGCAGTCTGTCAGCAGCCGCAGGTGCTTCTGCTGGACGAGCCCACGTCATTTTTAGATGTAAAAGGCAAGATAGAGCTGCTGACCATTTTGCAAAAACTGGCGCATGAGCAGCAGCTTGCGGTCATCGTGACCCTGCACGAACTGGACATGGCGCAGAAGATCGCGGACGCGGTGGTCTGCGTTTCGCCGCACGGCGTTTCTGCGCCCATGTCCCGGGCACAGGCCTTTGCCCGGGAAAATATCAAAGCGCTCTACGGCCTGACCGAGGAACAGTACAGCGCTGTTTTTGGTCCACCAAAGCCGGAAAAGCCCCAATTTGAGCACTATGTGCGCAGCGGGCAGAAGCTGCTGCGTTGCGGGTACACTACCGGCACCTGTGCGGCGCTGGCCGCTGCCGGGGCCGCCCGGCTGCTGCTGACCGGCACAGCACCGGAAACCGTCGCCCTGCGCACGCCGAAAGGCATTGTGGTAGAGGTTGCCCCCCTGTTCTGCCGCACCGTTGCCGAGGGTGCGGAATGCGCCATTGAAAAGGACGGCGGCGACGATGTGGACGTGACCACCGGTCTGCCGGTGACCGCCACGGTGACGCTGCTGCCCGGCACGCCCGAGATACGCATTACCGGCGGCGCGGGGGTGGGCAAGGTGACGAAGCCCGGGCTGGACCAGCCGGTTGGGCAGGCCGCCATCAACCATGTGCCCCGGCAGATGATCACCGAGGCGCTGCGCCGGGAGGCGGAAGCCGCCTGTTACCCCGGCGGCTTTGCCGTGACTATCTCCATCCCCGGCGGCGAGGAGGTAGCCCGGCGCACCTTTAACCCCCATATCGGGGTTGAGGGCGGGCTGTCGGTGCTGGGCACCAGCGGCATTGTAGAACCCATGAGCCAGCAGGCCATTCTGGACACCATCCAGCTGGAGATGAATCAGGCGGCGCTGCGGGCAAAGGACCACCGGCGGCTCATCCTTGCCCCGGGCAATTACGGGTTGGACTATCTGCACGAAACATACCCGCAGTTTGCTGATATCCCGGTGGTCAAAACTTCAAACTTTATCGGAGATACGCTGGATATTGCAGCGGCGGCGCACTTCAAACAGGTGCTGCTGGTGGGGCATATCGGCAAGCTGTGCAAGCTGGCGGGCGGCATTATGAACACCCATTCCCACACGGCAGACTGCCGCACGGAGCTGTTCTGCACCCATGCTGCCCTGTGCGGTGCTGACCGAGAGGTGTGCACCGCACTGTACAATGCAGCCACCACGGATGCCTGTCTGGAGATTCTGGATACAGCCGGACTGCGGGAGCCGGTGCTGCAAAGCCTGCTTGCCGCCATCCAGCTGTATCTTGACCGCCGCGCGGGCGGGGCGTTCCGGGTGGGCGCCGTGCTGTTTTCAAACCAGCATGGCCCGCTGGGACAGACCGAAACTGCCGCCCGCCTGTTAGACGAATGGAAGGAGTAATGCACATGGTACATTTTGTGGGCGCCGGGCCCGGCGCACCGGATCTGATCACCCAGCGCGGTGCAGCATTTTTACAGGCCGCAGACTGCATTATTTACGCAGGCAGTCTGGTCAATCCGGCGCTACTGGGGCTGGCAAAGCCGGGATGTGCTATCTATAACAGCGCCGAGATGACGCTGGAGCAGGTACTGGACGTGATGCGCCGGATGGAAGCTGCCGGTAAAAGCACTGTGCGGTTACACACTGGCGACCCCTGCCTGTACGGTGCCATCCGGGAGCAGATGGATGCACTGGATGCAGACGGCATTTGTTACGATGATACCCCCGGTGTTTCCAGCTTTTGCGGCGCTGCCGCCGCGCTGAACTCCGAGTATACTTTACCCACGGTCAGCCAGACGGTCATCATCACCCGCATGGAGGGGCGCACCCCGGTACCGGAGCGGGAAAAGCTGGCAAGCCTTGCCGCCCACGGCGCGACCATGGTGATCTTCCTGTCCATCGGGCTGATTGACAAGGTGCAGACGGCGCTTTTGCAGGGCGCGTATACACCGGACACCCCCGCCGCCGTGGTGTACAAGGCCAGCTGGCCGGAAGAAAAAATCGTGCGGTGCACAGTTGGTTCTTTGGCTGAGAGCACCCGTGCAGCGGGCATTACCAAGACGGCACTTATCGTAGTGGGAGATTTTCTCGGCACGCAGTACGAGCGCAGCAAGCTGTACGACCCCGCCTTTACCACCGAATTCCGCAAAGGAGAACCGGTATGACCCGCGCTTACCTTGCCTTTACGGATACCGGCCTTGCGCTAGCAAAGCGTCTGGCCGTCGCCTTGCCCGGCAGTGTTGCCCGGTGCGGGCGGGATGGTGTTTCTCTTGCAGAATGGTCAAGCGCACAGTTTGTGCATTCTGATGCGCTGATATTTGTAGGAGCTGCGGGTATTGCAGTGCGGGCCATCGCGCCCCACTGCAAGAGCAAGACTACCGACCCGGCTGTGGTAGTGGTGGACGAATGCGGGCGGTTTGCCGTGCCCATTCTGTCCGGACATCTGGGCGGCGCAAACGATCTTGCGCGGGCCATTGCCGCTGTATGCGGAGCCGTGCCGGTGATCACCACCGCCACCGATGCCCACGGCATTTTTGCGGTGGACGAGTGGGCAAAGCACCAAAACTGCATGGTGCTGGAGCCGGAGCGCATCAAGCTGGTCAGCGGCAAATTACTGGCCGAGCAGCCGGTATATTACCGGGCTGATTTCCCGGTAACAGGCACCGTGCCCGCAGGGTTATTCCCCGCTGATACCCCGGAAAAAGCCGACTTTGCACTCACCCTTTGCCCCACCGGGCAGGCACTGCATCTTGTGCCGCGCATCGGAGTGCTGGGCATCGGCTGCAAGCGGGGCACAAGCGCTGAAACGCTGGAAGCTGCCTTTGCCGCCTTCTGCACCCGGTACGGCTTTGCTGCGCGGGCAGTCACCGCCGCCGCAAGCATCGACCTAAAGCAAAACGAGCCGGGCTTGCTGGCCTTTTGTCAGGCGCACGGCTGGCCGGTGCGGTTTTACTCTGCCGCACAGCTGCGCAGCGTGCCCGGACAGTTCACCCCCTCCCCTTTTGTACAGAGCGTGACCGGGGTAGACAATGTCTGCGAGCGAGCGGCTGTGCTGGACGCAGACGGCAGCCTGTTTTACCCGAAATTTGCCTGCAGCGGCGTGACCCTTGCGCTGGCGTGCAGGCCCTTTGCCCCGGACTGGAGGTGGCAGAATGCTTGACGTGATGGAAATCGATATTGACCGTCCCGAGAAGATAGTCTATGTCGTGGGGCTTGGCCCCGGCGAGCCTTTTTATATGACCCAGCAGGCCGCGAATACGCTGGAAAGCGTTGACGCGATTTGTGGATATAAGGTCTATCTTGACCTCATCCGCGATGAATTCCCCTGCGAGGAATACTATGCCACCGGCATGACGCAGGAGCTTGACCGCTGCCGCTGGGCGCTGGAAAAAGCACGCACCGGCAAGCGGGTGGCTCTGGTCTGCTCCGGCGATGCTGGGGTGTATGGCATGGCAAGCCCCCTGCTGGAACTTGCCCCGGATTATCCGGACGTTGCCGTGGAGATCGTGCCCGGACTGACCGCTGCCCTCAGCGGCGGGGCAGTGCTGGGCGCACCGCTGGCGCACGATTTTTGCGTCATTTCCCTTTCCGACCGGCTGACCCCGTGGGAGGTCATCGAGAAGCGGCTGGCTTGCGCCGCTATGGGAGATTTCTGCGTTGCGTTGTACAATCCCTCCTCCAAGGGCAGGCCGGACTATCTGGCAAAGGCGGTGTGCATCCTGCTGGAAAACGGCAAAAGTGCCGATACCGTCTGCGGCATCGTGCGCAACATCGGCCGGGAGGGTCAGACCGCCCGAATCCTGACCCTTGCCCAGCTGAAAGACACTGCGGTGGATATGTTTACCACCGTGTACATCGGCAACGCCGCCACAAAGCAGCTGGGCGGCAGAATGGTCACCCCACGGGGGTACCGCAGATGAAGGCAGTGGTTTTTAGCGGCACTACCGAGGGGCGGGTGTTCTCCCGGCAGCTGGCGGCGCTGGGAGCAGAGGTTCTGGTCAGTGTTGCCACCCCGCTGGGTGCAGAGGAACAGGGCAAAGCGGACGGCATCACCGTGCACTGCGGGCGGCTGACCCCCGAGGAAATGGCCGCTCTTTTACAGGGCGCTGCTCTGTGCGTGGACGCCACCCACCCCTACGCGGTGGATGCCACCAAAAACATCCGGGCTGCGTGTGCCGTGGTCGGGGTGGAGTACCACCGACTGCTGCGGGAAGAAAGCCCCTTGCCTGCCGAGAGCATGGTGTTTGCCACCGCCGCCCACGCGGCTGCATTTCTGGCCGGGTGTAGCGGCAATGTGCTGCTGGCTACCGGCGCGAAAGAGCTTGCCGCCTTTGCGGCGCTCAGCCCGGAGCGGCTGTTCCCCCGGGTGCTGCCCACGCGGGAGGGCATTGCCGCCTGCGAGGCCGCCGGTATCCCACATAAGAACATCATTGCCATGCAGGGGCCATTCAGCTATGCGCTGAACTGCGCCCTGATTGAACAATTCTCCATCCGGTATCTGGTCACCAAGGACGGCGGTGCTGTGGGCGGCTTTGCCGAAAAGGCACAGGCCGCGCAGGACACCGGTGCACAACTGATCGTGGTGCGTCGCCCGGCTGAAAATGGACAAACTGCCGCACAAATTCTGGCACGCTGTAAGGAGGTTCTGGTATGATCTCTCTGATCGGAATGGGCTCCGGCTGCCCGGAAAGCCTGACCGCGCAAGGACTGGCTGCGCTGCAAAGCGCAGGGCTCATCCTTGGGGCAAAGCGCCTGTTGGAGCATTTACCGGCGGGGTGCACTGACAACTGCAAAGCCGTGTATAAGCCGGAGGAAATCCTTGCGTGTCTTGCCGCACAGCCGGATACGGACACCGCTGTTTTGTACAGCGGCGACACCGGGTTTTACTCCGGTGCGGCAAAGCTGCTGCCCCTGCTGCGGGCTATGGGCTACTCTGTCCGGGTGCTGCCCGGGCTTTCCAGCGTACAGCTTTTAGCCGCCGCTGTGGGGCGCCCTTGGCAGGACTGGATGCTGGTATCGGCGCATGGCCGCGCCTGCGACCCTGTGGCCGAGGTTTTGGCGCATCCACAGGTGTTTTTCCTCACCGGCGGCGGGGACACCCCTGCCACCCTTTGCGCCAAACTGACCGCCGCCGGGCTGGGCGCTGCTCACGCCCTTGTGGGCGAAAACCTTGGCACCCCTGCAGAAGCCATCCGCTTTGGCCTTGCCCGGGAACTGGCAGAGCAAAGCTTTGCACCGCTGAGCGTATTGCTCATCGAACGGGAGGCTTTGCCGTCCCGCCGCACCCCCGGCCTGCCGGACGATGCTTTTATCCGGGGCGCTGTGCCCATGACAAAGCAGGAGGTGCGCGCCGCCGCGCTGGCAAAGCTGGCGGTCACCCCCACGGATACCCTGTGGGACGTGGGCGCGGGCACCGGTAGCGTGAGCGTGGAGCTGGCACTTGCCGCCCCTGCCGGGCAGGTATACGCCGTGGAGTGTGACCCGGAGGCCTGTGCACTGATCCAGCAAAACCGGGAGAAATTTTCCGCTTACAATCTAACCCTGATCGAAGGCAAAGCACCCGATGCTTTGGACATGCTGCCCGCCCCGGATGCTGTATTTATCGGCGGCACAAAGGGCAATATGGACGCTGTTATAGACGCTGTGCTGCACAAAAATTCAGTTGCCCGGCTGTGTGTTGCCGCCATTGCGCTGGAAACGCTCAGTGCCGCCGTAGCTGCCCTGACCGCCCACGGCCTTTCTGCGGAGGTGACACAGATCGCCGTCAGCCGCACAAAAACGGCGGGCAGTCTGCATTTGCTGATGGCTAACAACCCGGTGTTCCTCATTACGGGGGCACGGACATGATACAGTTTCTCATCGCCGCACCGCGCTCCGGTAGCGGCAAGACCACCGTTACCTGTGCCGTGCTGACCGCCTTGCAGCGGCGCGGGACTGACCCTTGCGCCTTCAAGTGCGGGCCGGATTATATCGACCCCATGTTCCACCGCAGCGCACTTGGGGTAGAAAGCCACAATTTAGACCTCTACCTCTCTGCCCCGGATACGGTGCGCACGCTTTACGCCCGCTATGCCGCCGGGCACGGCGCTGCCGTATGCGAGGGTGCCATGGGCTTTTACGACGGGCAGGGGCTGACAACCCGTGCAAGCGCTTGGGAGCTGGCCGATACGCTGGCGCTGCCGGTGCTGCTGGTAGTGCAGCCAAAAGGGGTAAGCATCACCCTTGCTGCCGAGCTGCAGGGGCTTTTGCAGTTCCGCACGCCCAGCCATATCGTGGGCATTCTGCTCAATGATTGCTCTGAGTCCTTGTACAAAACGCTGCGCCCGATGCTGGAAACCGAGACCGGTCTGCCGGTGGTGGGGTATCTGCCCCATCTGCCGGGGTGCGTCATCGAAAGCCGCCACCTCGGGTTGAAAACTGCCGGGGAGATCGTTGACTTGCAGCAAAAGTTGTTGCAATTAGCCGATGCCCTTGTGCTGGACTGGGCACAGCTGGCAGTGTTGACTGACCGCCCTGCCCCGGCTGCACCGCCGCTTGCCGCGCCGTGCACGCCCTCCGTTCGCATTGCCGTAGCGCGGGATGAAGCCTTCTGCTTTGCCTACGCTGAAACGTTGGACGCCTTGCGGGATGCGGGTGCAGAGCTTGCATTTTTCAGCCCGCTGCGGGACGCCGCCCTGCCGGAAAATATCGGTGGGCTGTACCTGCCCGGGGGCTACCCAGAGCTGTACGCCCGGCAGCTGAGTGAGAACATCGCCCTGCGTGCTGCTATCCGGGACGCAGGGCAAGAGGGGCTGCCCACCGCTGCCGAGTGCGGCGGCTTTCTGTACTTAGGGCAGACGCTGGAGGGCACAGACAGCAAGGTTTACCCCATGGCGGGTGTGCTGCCGGGCAGCGGGCACAACACCGGGCGGCTGGTGCGCTTTGGCTATGCCGTCATGACGGCAAAGGCTGGCAGTATGCTTTTCCACGCTGGAGAAACGCTGCCCGTCCATGAATTCCACCACTGGGATTCCTCCGAGAATGGCGCAGACTTTTCTGTGTGCAAAGCTAAAAAAAGGCAGTGGGAATGCGGCTTTGCAAGCGCGCATTTGTATGCCGGTTTCCCGCATCTTTACTGGGCTGGCACTGCCCTGCCCCGCCGCTTTGTGCAGGCGGCGCAGCACTTTTTGAAACACAAAGGATGACAAAAATGACCGAAGCTGAACTGATGCAGCTGCTTGCTGCTATCACCCCGCCGGACGAAACCGCCCGCGCCGCCGCCCATACCCACTGGGCCAGCCTTGCCAAGCCCTTGGGTGGGCTGGGCGCACTGGAGACCCTGCTGGAAGATGCCGCTGCGCTGACCGGCACGGCGCAGTTTGATTTTTCCCGCCGGGCGGTGGCGGTGCTCTGTGCAGACAACGGCGTGGTGGCGCAGGGCATAAGCCAGACCGACCAGAGCGTGACCCGCGCCGTAGCCGAGAACCTTGCTGCGCGGCGCACCAGCGTATGCAGGATGGCACAGGCGGCGCACTGCGATGTGCTGCCGGTGGATTTGGGCATTGCCGGTGCGCCCGTACCCGGCGTGCGGGACTGCCGCATTGCCGCCGGGACTGCGGACTTTACCAAAGGCCCTGCCATGACCCGCGCCGAGGCAGTGGAGGCCATTGGCCGGGGCATCGCCCTGACCCGGCAGCTTGCCGCCGAGGGCTACGGGCTTGTGGCCACCGGTGAGATGGGCATTGGCAACACCACCACCTCCAGCGCTGTTGCTGCCGTGCTGCTGGCACAGCCGGTACAGACCATGACTGGGCGCGGTGCAGGGCTTTCCGATGCAGGGCTTGCCCGCAAGGTGGAGGCCATCCGGCGGGGCATTGCCTGCAATGCCCCCGACCCCGATGACGTATTGGACGTACTGAGCAAGCTGGGCGGCTTTGATATCGCCGGTCTGTGCGGGATGTTCCTGGGCGGGGCGCTGGCGGGTGTGCCCGTGCTGATGGATGGCTTCATCAGCGGGGTGGCAGCGCTGTGCGCCGTGCGGCTGTGCCCGGCAGCGGCCAAGGCCGTGTTTGCCAGCCACTGCTCCACCGAGCCTGCCGCCCGGCTGGTGCTGGACGCGCTGGGCAAAACGCCCCTGCTTACCGCCGGGCTGCATCTGGGCGAGGGTACCGGCGCAGTGGCCAGTATCCCACTGTGGGACATGGCGCTGGCGGTGTACGAGGGGTGCTATTCCTTTGCGGAGGGCGGCATTGCGCCGTATACGCCCCAATGCTGACGCTGGTACTGGGCGGCGCTGCCAGCGGCAAAAGCGAATACGCCGAAGCTCTCGTGCTGCGCAGTGCTTTGCCGCGGTATTATCTGGCCACCATGCAGGTGTGGGATGCCGAGTGCGCCGCCCGGGTGGAAAAGCACCGCAAAATGCGCGCTGCAAAGCAGTTTGAGACCCTCGAGTGCCCGCTGCATTTAGAGACGGTGCATTTGCCCCGCAGGGGTACCGCACTGCTGGAGGACTTGGGCAACCTGACCGCCAACGAGCTGTACGACCCCGCCGGAGCGGGCGATGCCGCCGCCGAGCACATTTTGCAGGGGCTGGAGAGCCTTGCCGCGCAGTGCGAAAACTTGATCGTTGTCTCCAACGAGGTATTCAGCGGCGGCGCGGACTATGCCGGGGATACCGACCGCTATCTGCTGGCGCTGGCACGGGTGAACAACGCCCTTGCCGCCCGGGCAGACGCCGTAGTGCGGGTGGTGTGCGGCATCCCTGTCTATTATAAAGGAGTGGAAAAATGATCGTTTTGCAGACCATTGCGGTGGCCTTTGCCATGTTTTCGGCGGTGCCGGTGCCGCAGTTTGCGTGGAACGAAAAGAATATGCGGTATGCGCTGTGCGCTTTCCCGCTGGTGGGGCTTTTATGCGGGGTGCTGTGGTTCGTGTGCGGGGTGCTGCCCCTGCCCGCACCAGCGCGGGCGGCAGGGTTCTGCCTTGTGCCGGTGTGGGTGACCGGCGGCATCCATCTGGATGGCTACGCCGACACCTGTGACGCCCTTGCCAGCTACGGCGACCGGGAAAAGAAGTTGGAAATTTTAAAAGACCCGCACTGCGGTGCCTTTGCGGTCATCCGGCTGTGCAGCTATTTTGCGGCTTATCTCTGCCTTGCCGCCTGCGTGCAGTTCACGCCCCGGGTGGGTGCGCTGTGGACGCTGGCGCTGGTGCTGGAACGGGCATTTTCCGGCCTTGCGGTGGCGGCCTTTCCCATGGCGAAAAACACCGGTCTTGCCCACACCTTTGCCACTGCCGCCGACCGCACCGCTGTGCGCAATGTGCTGGCAGTGCTGGCAGTGCTGCTTTGCGGGGCGCTGCTTGCTTTGGGCGGCGGGGCACTGGCAGCAGCTGCAATTTTGCTGTTTTTGTGGTATCACCATGTAGCCGTGCAGCAGCTGGGCGGCATTACCGGCGATCTGGCCGGGTGGTTTTTGCAAAAGACTGAGCTTTGGATGCTGGCGGCGCTGTGCGCCTGCCAATGGGGAGGGCTGTTATGATTTTTATTACCGGGCCGCTTTACAGCGGCAAACGCACCTTTGCCCGCACCCTGCCCGGCCGCTGCATCGCGGATGCGCAGCAGCTTGCCGCCGGGTGCAAAGACAACGCTGAACTTGAGAAACTCGCGGACAAATTATCCGCTTATGATATCGTGCTGTCCACCGAGGTGGGCAGCGGTGTGGTGCCCATAGACCCGGCCGAGCGTGCCGCGCGGGAAAACGCCGGACGGCTGGCCTGTCTGCTGGCGGCGCGTGCTGCGTGTGTGGTGCAGATGTTCTGCGGCATCCCCACCGTTTTGAAAGGAGAATTGCCGGAATGCTGATCTATTTATTGCGTCACGGCTTGACCGAATACAACGCCGAAAAGCGCTATCAGGGGCAGCGGGATATCCCGCTTTCTGCCGCCGGGCGCGCTATGCTGTGCCGGGCAGACATTTCCCCCAAGACCGTGTACATCACTTCCCTTTGCCGCACCCGGCAGACCGCCGAGGTACTGTTCCCGGGTGCAAAGCTTGTGGAAATAGACGGGCTGAAAGAGATGTGCTTTGGCAGCTTTGAGGGGAGAAACTATATTGAAATGGAGCACGACCCGGACTACCTTGCATGGGTAGCCGCCAACTGCGAAAGCCCCTGCCCGGACGGCGAGACCAAGGCTGCTTTTTGTGAGCGTATCTGCGCGGCCTTTTCTGCGCTGGTGGATAAAAGCCTTGCGGATGGCGAGGAGATGCTGGTCATCTTAGCCCACGGCGGCACCCAGATGGCTGCCATGGAGCGTTATGCCCTGCCCCACAAGGATTACTACGAATGGTGCGCCCCCAACGCCGGCGGCTTTGTACTGGACGCCCGGGATTGGGCGACAAAGCGGGTACTGCATCTTTTAAAGACCGTACAGTACACAAAGGAGGCGCGGGAATGATCGGCTACGCGGTACTGGGCGGCTTTGTGCTGGATGCCGTTTTCGGCGACCCTGCGTGGCTACCGCATCCGGTGGTGTACATGGGCAAGGCCATCTCTGCGCTGGAAAAAGGGCTGCGTGCCCGCCTGCCCAAAACGCCAAAGGGCGAGCTTTGGGGCGGGCGCATCTTGGCCTTTTGCTTACCGGTGGGCACCTTTGCGCTTGCAAGCCTTGTCTGCATGGGAGCCGCCGCCCTGCACCCGCTGCTGGGGCTGGCAGTACAGATGTTCTGGTGCGGGCAGGCACTGGCGGCAAAGGGGCTTGTGCAGGAGAGTATGAACGTCTACCGGGAGCTGACAAAGCCCGACCTGCCTGCCGCCCGCGCTGCCGTGAGCCGCATCGTGGGACGAGATACCGCAGCGCTGACCGCCGAAGGCGTGACCAAGGCGGCTGTGGAAACAGTTGCCGAAAACGCCAGCGACGGGGTAATCGCGCCGCTGTTGTATATGCTGCTGGGCGGCGCACCGCTGGCGCTTACTTATAAAGCCATCAACACCATGGACAGCATGGTGGGCTATAAAAACACGCAGTATCTCTATTTTGGCCGTGCAGCGGCAAAGCTGGATGATATTGCCAACTACCTGCCCAGCCGCATTGCCGCCCTGCTGTGGGTAGCCGCTGCCGCCCTGACCGGCAACGATGCCCGCAATGCGTGGCGCATCTGGCGGCGGGACCGCCGCAACCACGCCAGCCCCAACAGCGCCCAGACCGAGAGCGCCTGCGCCGGTGCACTGAACGTGCAGCTGGCCGGGCCCGCCTATTATTTTGGTGAATACTACCCTAAGCCCACCATCGGCGATGCCGTGCGTCCCATTGAGCCGGAGGATATCCGCCGCGCGGACCGCATGATGTACGCCGAAAGCCTGCTGGCGCTGGCGCTTGGGCTATTGATACGAGGTATTTTATGATGCAGC
This sequence comes from Faecalibacterium sp. IP-1-18, assembly GCF_023347355.1. Classification (NCBI taxonomy): domain Bacteria; kingdom Bacillati; phylum Bacillota; class Clostridia; order Eubacteriales; family Oscillospiraceae; genus Faecalibacterium; species Faecalibacterium sp. IP-1-18. The sequence continues at coordinate 1,420,183 of NZ_CP094472.1, read as the reverse complement.
TGGTACATGGCGGCGACTGGGCCGGTTACCGGGCGCAGTACGGACAGGATGCGCTGGACTTTTCTGCAAACGTCAGCCCGCTGGGACTGCCGGAGGGAGTGGCAAAGGCCATTACTGCCGCGCTTGCCACCGCCGACCGCTACCCCGACCCTCTCTGCCGCGCTTTGCGGGCAAAGCTGGCAGTGCACGAGAAGGTGCCCATGGAGCACATCCTCTGCGGCAACGGCGCGGCAGACCTCATCTTCCGTCTGGTGTGGGCGGCAAAGCCCCGCACGGCGCTGCTGCCCGCCCCTACCTTTGCGGAGTATGCCGCCGCGCTGGAAACGGCAGGCTGCACCGTCCGGCGGCATTTCCTGCGGGAAAGCGATGATTTTGCGCTGACCGAGGCGTTTGTTTCCGCAGTGGACGAGGACACCGACATGGTATTCCTCTGCCAGCCCAATAACCCCACCGGGCAGCTGACGCCGCTAGCACTGGTAGAGGCGCTGCTGCGCCGGTGCGAAGCTTGCGGTGCGCTGCTGGTGGTGGACGAGTGCTTTCTGGACTTTCTGCCGCAAAGTGAGGTGCTGTCTGCCAAAAAGCTTCTGGCAAGCCCGAACCTCATCATCCTGAAAGCTTTTACAAAGCTGTACGGCATGGCCGGAGTGCGGCTGGGCTACTGCCTGTGCAGCAACACCGCTCTGCTGGATAAGATGCAGGCCGCCGGGCAGCCGTGGGCAGTTTCCAGCCTTGCACAGGCGGCGGGGCTGGCAGCGCTGGACGAGACCGCCTATGTAGCCCGGGTGCAGGTACTTATCGCGCAGCAGCGTCCCATTTTGCGGGACGGGCTGCGCGCACTGGGGCTGCGGGTGCTGGATGGCAGCGCGAATTATCTGCTGTTCCAAGCGCCGGAAACACTGGGCGATGCCCTGCGGCAGCGCGGCATCGTGCTGCGCAGCTGCGGCAACTACCCCGGACTGGACGGCAGCTGGTACCGCACCGCCGTGCGCACCGCGCCGGAAAACCAGCAGCTTTTAAAAACCTTACAGGAGGTGCTTGCATGAGCCGGGCAAAATGTATCATGGTGCAGGGCACGATGAGCGGGGCGGGCAAAAGCCTGCTGTGCACCGCGCTGTGCCGTATTTTTGCACAGGACGGCTACCGGGTAGCCCCCTTTAAAAGCCAGAACATGGCGCTGAACAGCTTTGTCACCCGGGATGGGCTGGAAATGGGGCGTGCGCAGGTGGTACAGGCACAGGCCGCCGGCATGGAACCGGATGTGCGCATGAACCCTATTCTGCTCAAACCCAGCAGCGATGTAGGCAGTCAGGTCATCGTGAACGGCGAGGTGCGTGGGCAGATGCCCGCAGCCGCCTACTTCAAACTGAAAAAGAGCCTGATCCCGGACATTTTAGCCGCCTACGACAGTCTGGCCGAAGAGGTAGACATCATCGTCATCGAGGGTGCAGGCAGCCCGGCAGAGATCAACTTAAAGGCGGACGATATCGTCAACATGGGGCTGGCAAAGCTGGTGGATGCACCGGTGCTGCTGGCGGGAGATATCGACCGGGGCGGCGTGTTTGCGCAGCTGTACGGCACGGTGGAACTGCTGGAACCCGCCGAGCGGGCACGCATCAAGGGGCTGGTCATCAACAAGTTCCGAGGCGATGCTGCCATCCTGAAGCCCGGCCTTACCATGCTGGAGGAAAAGACCCATCTGCCGGTGCTGGGCGTTGTGCCCTACCTGCGGGTGGACATCGAGGACGAGGACTCCCTCTCCTCCCGACTGGAAAGCAACACCGCCGTCAAGCCGCTGGATGCTGCCATTCTGCGGCTACCGCATATCTCCAATTTTACAGATTTTATGCCGCTGGAGCAGCACCCGCTGCTAAGCGTGCGGTATGTGCAAAGCCCCCGGCAGCTGGGCGCACCGGACGTGGTCATTCTGCCGGGCACAAAAAACACCATCGATGACCTGCTCTGGCTGCGGCAATGCGGGCTGGAAGCTGCGGTACAGAAGCTGGCAACCTCCGGCACACCGGTGCTGGGCGTGTGCGGCGGTTACCAGATGCTGGGCGAGACCCTTGCCGACCCCGAGGGCACCGAGAGCGGACGCAGCCAGACCGTGCGCGGGCTGGGGCTGCTGCCCATCCAGACTGTGTTTACGGACGCCAAGCACCGCACACAGGATACTGCCACCGTCACCGCGCCGCAGCTGGCGGGGGCAGTGCTGACCGGCTACCAGATCCATACCGGGCGCACCGCTGTGCAGGGCGTGCCCTTCTGCCGCCTTGCAGACGGCAGCGCCGAGGGCTGCGTAAAGGACAACGTGGCGGGCACTTATCTGCACGGCCTGTTTGATACCGGGGAGCTGACCGAAAAGCTGGTGCAGTTGCTGTGCAGCCGCAAGGACATCTCCCCTGCCAGTGCGCCGCTGCTCTCCATGCAGGAGTACCGGCAGCAGCAGTTTGACCTGCTGGCCGACGGCGTGCGCCGGGCGCTGGACATGAACGCCCTGTACGCCGCCATGGGACTGGAAGGGAGGAACACCCTATGACACCGCAACACCATCTGCCCGCCGACATTGAACGGACGAGCCTTTCCATCATCACCGCAGAGCTGGACGCAATGGGTCTGACCCCGCCGCCGGAGACTGCCGCCGTGGTCAAGCGGGTCATCCACACCACCGCCGATTTTGACTACGCCCGCAATCTGCGCTTTACCCCCGGCGCGGTGGCGGCGGGGGTGGCGGCGCTGCAAGCCGCTGCACCCATCGTTACCGACACCAACATGGCGCTTTCCGGCATTACAAAGCCCGGGCTTGCGCGGCTGGGCGGCACAGCGCTGTGCTACATGGCCGACCCGGAGGTAGCCGCGCTGGCAAAAGCCAACGGTACCACCCGGGCGGTGGCGTCCATGCAAAGAGCCGCCGCCGAACACCCCGGTGCCATTCTTGCGGTGGGCAACGCACCCACGGCGCTGCTGACCATTGCCGACCTGATTGAAACCGCCGGGCTGCGCCCTGCGCTGGTCATCGGCGTGCCGGTGGGCTTTGTGAACGTGGTGGAAAGCAAGGAGCGGCTGTTTGAGGTGTGCACCGCCCACGGCGTGCCCGCCATTGTGGCCATGGGGCGTAAGGGCGGCAGCAATGTTGCCGCTGCCATCTGCAACGCGCTGGTGTATTCCGCCGCCGGGATGCTGGACCCCACCGACCGGGGATGGAAATAATATTTTTATTGTTCGCGTTCAAAGTGCTCTGCGGCGCACTTTGAACGCTTTTTCAGCCAATTCTCCCCTAGAGGGGTATTCTTTCATTGGCTGGTATGGTATACTCGGCTTAGTTCAACAAATCGAAATTTATATATAAAGGAGAATATTGATGAAACTGTTTTTATGTTCGCACTTTTCAAGTGTAGGAAGTCTGATAAAGGAAGAAATTGAAAATAAAAAAATCGCATTTATTCCAACAGCTTCGCTGCGTGAAGGCTACACCGGTTATGTCGGCTCGGCTCGAAAATCATTCAAAAAGTTGGGAGCAATCGTAACTGAAATTGATATTTCAACGGAGGCTTATTCAACGATACAGTCTGTTTTTGAAGATGCGGATGTGATATATTTTACCGGCGGAAATTCTTTTTTCCTTATAGACCAGCTCCGTAAAACGGGAACGGATGAGCTGTTGAAGAAAGAATTGGCAAAAGGAAAACTGATGATTGGTGAATCGGCAGGTGCGATTATATGCGCTCCAAGCATCCAATATATCGAGCAAATGGATGAAAAGCCGGAGGACTACTCACAAGAAGATGATGCAGGGCTTGATTTGATTGATTTCTATGTTCTTCCGCATTATCTTACAGCACCATTTAAGAAAGTTACCGAGAAAATAATGACTGAGTTTTCGGATTTGAATCTATGCCCAATTAACAACCGTCAGGGAATTGTAATTGATGGTGAAGGTTCAAAGGTTATTTGCAAAGACTAATTTGAAAATTCGCGTTTGTGGAGCGAAGCGGAACAATGAAAGCCCCAGTGGGGCTTTCAAGCGACAGAACGGTCTTGCGTAGCAAGATGGAGGGGCTTTGCCCCGACAAGTTCCAGTTTGCTGCACTCATTATTTCTCTTTCTCGTAAAAACGGGATACCGGAGCGTCTGCAGACGTTCCGGTATCCCGTTTTTATCCATAATTCTTCTCTTTTATCTACGGCTGCGCGCAGGGCGGCGATGGAGGGCGCAGTAATAGCCGAAGGCGGTACCGCACAAACCGCCCACGATGTGCATAAAGTTTGCCACGTTATCGTGCACAAAGATGATATCGTACACCTGCTGACCGAAGTACAGCGCCGCCACCAGCAGCATGGTGACCGGGATGCCGCCGGAGAAGCCCGCCAGCGAGGAGAGCATGATAAGCATGAACACGATGCCGGACGCCCCCAGCAGCCCCGTGTGGGGAAATAGGATGCATTGCAGCACGCCGGTGACCAGCGCGGTAAACAAAATACCCTTGAGCAGCGGGATGCTGCCGTATTTCTCCTCCATGGGCGGGCCCACTACCAACAGCAGCAGCATATTGTTGAGAAAATGCTCCCAGTTTGCATGGCCCAGCACATGGCCGAACAGCCGGATGTAGCCCAGTGGGTCCCGCCACGAGGAGCGGTACACACAGAACAGGTTCATGGTGCTCCAGCCGTTCGTCCAGCCGTCTGCCAGCAGCACCAGCATGGACAGCAGAAAAAAGGTAAGGATCACCGGCGAGTTATACTGGAGTTCCAGTTTCAGCTTGATCTTTTTCGTAAGCAGTCATTCCCTTCACAGTATTATCGGCGTTACCCTCTGGTTTGCACCCAGTATGCACCCATGCTTTGGCCGGGCTGGTTCGTTACTTCATCGTTGAGGTACGCCACAAGGCCGCAGGCCGCAGGCTGCCAGCTGAGCGCGGCTTCCACCGTGGGGTACTCCACCTCGGCGTACCAGAATGCTGTGGGCAGGCCCTCGTCCACATGGTTCACCTCCAGCACCGCGCCGTCCGGCAGGCGGTAGCTCCGGCGCACCTTTTTGATCAGGGGTTTACCGATGATCTTTTCCTCCAGCTGCACAAACAGGTCTTTGTCGATGCTGCGCTCGATCTCCTCCCGTGCCAAGCCCCCTGCGGACTTGAAGCAGAGGATATAGTCGGTGCTGCCGCCGGTCAGTGCTTCCTCCCGGATGCGCACCGTGGGCTGCACGCTGATATAGCCCTGCCGCATGGTAAATTCTTCCTCAAGGGGCAGCCCCTCCGGCCAGCCGGTCACCATCCATTTGCGTTCGATCTCCATAGCGTTTTCTTCCTTCCGCAAAATTTTGTATTTATTCTACCATATTTTTATGTTATGATAAAGAGCAGAACAAGCATCATTTTGCGCATTCTTAGTTGAAGGAGCATTTTATGAAAAGCGAACGCACTTATCCTGTATATAAAGTCAACAAGCACGCCGAAGGGCTTTTGGTGGGCGGGCACCCCTGGGTGTACAAGAACGATATTCTGGAAGCCCCCGGCACCACGCCGGAAAACGGCTCGCTGGTGGATGTGGTCAGCCCCAAGGGTGCCTATCTCGGCACCGGCTTTCTCTCGCTGAAAAGCAAGATCCGGGTGCGGCTCATTTCCCGCAACGCCAACGATACCTTTGATACTGCCTTCTGGCGCCGCCGGGTGGAGTACGCATGGGCCTACCGCAAAACGGTGCTGGAGCCTGCCGACCTTTCCGCCTGCCGCTTCATTTTTGGCGAGGCAGACCAGTTCCCCGGCCTGACGGTGGACCGGTTCAACAATGTTCTGGTCACCCAGACCCTGAGCGTGGGCATGGAAAGGCTGAAGCCGGTGCTCTTCCCGCTTTTGGCTGAAGTGCTGCGGGCAGACGGACAGACCATTGACGGCATCTATGAGCGCAACGATGAAGCCCTGCGTGCCAAGGAGGGGCTGGAACAAAACAAAGGCTGGTTTGCCCTGCCCGGCGAGAGCCACCCGGAAACCACCCAGACCGAGATCTGTGAAAACGGCGTGTACTACCATGTAGACTTTGAAAACGGGCAAAAGACCGGCTTTTTCCTTGACCAGAAGTATAACCGCCGGGCTGTGGCACGCCTTGCCGCCGGGCACACCGTGCTGGACTGCTTTACCCATACCGGCAGCTTTGCGTTGAACGCTGCCAAGGGCGGGGCTGCCCGGGTGACTGCTGCCGACATCAGCGCCGAGGCCATTGCCATGGCAAAGCGCAACGCCGAACGCAACGGCCTCGACAACATGGATTTCCTCTGCGAGGACACCTTTGCCCTGCTGCCCCGGCTGGAAAAGGAGGGCAGCCCCTACGACTTCATCATTCTGGATCCTCCTGCCTTTACCAAGGCGCGCCGCACGGTGGAGAATGCCATGCGCGGCTACAAGGAGATCAACTACCGCGCCATGAAGCTGCTGCCCCGGGGCGGGTATCTGGCTACTGCCAGCTGCTCCCACTTTGCCACCGAGGAGTTGTTCATCAAGATGCTGCGCGCCGCCGCCAAGGACGCTCACCGGCAGCTGCGGCAGATCGAGGTAAAGCAGCAGGCACCGGATCACCCCATTCTGTGGGGCGTGCCGGAGACAAACTACCTCAAGTTTTTCCTGTTTCAGGTCATCTGATGCTTTTACAATGAGAACAATTGCCGCGCGCTGCGCACCTTTCAGCCGGAGAAAGCCGTCCTGAAGGGGGCTTTTTCGATGCAAAAGTCATACCAATCGCGGTTATTCCAAAAATCCGAGATCGTGTTTGTGCAGAATCGTCAGTTTTGTCAATTGCCTTTTTTGCCCGCAAGGACTATAATTTTAGCCATAGACAGCAACGGCGCTGTGGGTCACCTCCTGACTCGCAGCGCCGTTTTTGTTAAGATGTAAGCAAGCTTTGGGTTTTTGCATTGCGGCAGACCCAAGGCGAAAGAAAAAAGTAAGATCAAGTAAGGAGTAGGATTTATGGCAGCAAATGTTATGGAGATCTACGGCAGCAAGGTCTTTAATGAGCACGTTATGAAGGAGCGCCTGCCCAGCGCTACCTACAAGAGCCTGAAGAACACCCTGCACAAGGGTGCTCCGCTGGATATCGAGGTGGCAAACGTCGTTGCCAGCGTGATGAAGCGCTGGGCTATGGAGCTGGGTGCCACCCATTACACCCACTGGTTCCAGCCCCTGACCGGCATCACCAGCGAGAAGCACGATGGCTTCGTCAGCCCTGTGGGCGACGGCACCGCCATCATGGAGTTCTCCGGCAAGGAGCTGGTACGCGGCGAGCCCGATGCATCCTCCTTTCCTTCCGGTGGTCTGCGCGCCACCTGTGAGGCACGCGGCTACACCGCATGGGACCCCACCAGCTACGCCTTTGTGAAGGATGACGTGCTGTGCATCCCCACCGCATTCGTCAGCTACACCGGCGAGGCTCTGGATAAAAAGACTCCCCTGCTGCGTTCCATGAACGCACTGTCCGGTCAGGCCGTCCGCATCCTGAAGCTGTTCGGCAAGGATGTGGACTACGTTTCCACCACCGTCGGCCCCGAGCAGGAGTACTTCCTTGTCAAGAAGGAGGACTACGAGGCACGTCAGGATCTGATTCTCACCGGCCGCACCCTGTTCGGCGCTCCCTCTGCCAAGGGTCAGGAGCTGGAGGAGCACTACTTCGGTGTCATCCGTCCCGAGGTTTCTGCGTTCATGAAGGAGCTGGACGAGGAGCTGTGGAAGCTGGGCGTGCCCGCCAAGACCAAGCACAACGAGGTGGCTCCCTGCCAGCACGAGCTTGCTCCCATCTTCGATACCACCAACGTAGCCATCGACCACAACCTGCTGACCATGGAAATGATGCGCAAGATCGCACCCAAGTATGGTCTGGTCTGCCTGCAGCACGAGAAGCCCTTTGAAGGCGTGAACGGCAGCGGCAAGCACAACAACTGGTCCATGAGCACCACCCACGAGAACCTGCTGGACCCCGGCGACACCCCCATGGAGAACCTGCAGTTCCTGATCTTCCTGGCCGCTGTTATCAAGGCTGTGGATGAGTACGCTGACCTGCTGCGCACCTCTGTGGCTACCCCGGGCAACGATCACCGTCTGGGCGCCAACGAGGCACCTCCGGCCATCATCTCCATCTTCGTGGGCGAGGAGCTGGAAGCTGTCATCGATGCGATCGCATCCGATTCTCCCTATGCCGGCCCCGTCAAGATGAAGATGGATCTGGGCGTGGACGTTCTGCCCAAGTTCAGCAAGGACACCACCGACCGCAACCGTACCTCTCCCTTCGCTTTCACCGGCAACAAGTTCGAGTTCCGTATGCCCGGCTCTGCCGAGAACCTGAGCGACTGCAACACCATCCTGAACACCGCTGTCGCCAAGGAGCTGAAGGGCTACGCCGACGAACTGGAAGGTGCTGAGGACTTTACCAGTGCAGCCATCGCTCTGATCAAGCGCACCATCCGCGACCATCGCCGCGTCATCTTCAACGGCAACGGCTATACCGCCGAGTGGGAGGCCGAGGCAGCCAAGCGCGGTCTGCCCAACAAGAAGAATACCCCCGCTGCTCTGCCCGCACTGGTCGAGCCCAAGAACATCCAGCTGATGGAGGAGTTCGGCGTGCTGACCAAGGTGGAGATGGAAAGCCGCTACGAGGTCGAGATGGAGCACTACTCCAAGATTATCAACATTGAGGCTCTGACCATGCTGGAGATGGCCCGCAAGCAGCTGCTGCCCGCCATCAACGCCTACATGAGCGAGGTTGCCAATACCGCCGCCTCCAAGCTGGCTGTCAGCGAGCACATCAGCGTGCGCAGCGAGACCAAGACTTTGGAAAAGCTTTCTTCTGACGCCGATGCCATGAGCGATGCCATCGACACCCTGCAGGATGCCGTGAATGCCGCCAAGGCACTGCCCACCGAGAGCGAGAAGGCCGTTGCCTTCCACGATAACGTTCTCCCGGTGATGGATGCCCTGCGTGCCGCTGCCGACGATGCCGAGACTATCTGCGGCGAGGATTACTGGCCTCTGCCCAGCTACAGCAAGATGCTTTACTACGTCTGATAATCTCCTGACAGCGTAAAAAAATAAGCATCCGCCGGCTGCCGGATCAATTAGCCATTCTCCTTTTCCTATTTCTTACACCAGCCCAAAGACCTGCTCCCTTTTTGAGGGCAGGCCTTTGGGCGTTTTATTTGAAATGCAGTTTTTGTAAGGGGGTTATTTATGAGCTATTCCACCCAACAGGATATTCTGGATTTCGTGGAGGACAACAACGTCAAATTTGTGCGCTTTGCCTTCTGTGATATTTTTGGCACCCAGAAGAACATTGCCGTGCTGGCTAGCAATCTGTCCAAGGCGCTGGAAGAGGGCGTGTGCTTTGACGGCAGTTCCATTGCGGGCTTTATGCACGTTGAGGAAAGCGACCTTGTACTGCGGCCGGATCTTTCCACCGTGACCATCCTGCCGTGGCGTCCCACCGAGGGCCGAGTGATGCAGTTCTTCTGCGATGTGGAAAAGCCGGACGGCGCAGCCTTTAGCGGCAACTGCCGTGGCTTTTTGCGGGATGTGAACCGCAAATTCAAAAAGCTGGGGCTTACCTGCAACGTGGGTACCGAGTGCGAGTTTTATCTGTTTGAAAAGGACGACCGTGGCCACCCTACCTGCATTCCCATTGACTTCGGCGGATATTTTGACGTTGCGCCGCTGGATGCGGGTGAAAATCTGCGCCGGGATATCTGCCTGACCATGGAGCAGATGGGTATGGCACCCCAGCACAGCCACCACGAAAGCGGCAACGGCCAGAACGAGATCGACTGCCGCTACGCTGGGCCGCTGAAAACCGCCGACAACGTGATGACCTTTAAGCAGATCGTCCGTGCCATTGCCATGCGCAATGGTCTGCACGCCAGCTTTCTGCCCAAACCCCTGCCCCAGCAGGCCGGCAGCGGGCTGCACATCAACCTCTCGCTTTACATGGACGGCAAAAACCTGTTTGAGGGCGATATTGCCCCGGACAGCGTAGCAGGCAGCTTTATGGCCGGTGTGCTGGCCCACAGCCGAGAACTGACCGCGTTCACCAATCCCCTGCCCAACAGCTACCAGCGCTTTGGCTGTGACGAAGCGCCCCGCTATGTGAGCTGGAGCCGTCAGAACCGCAGCCAGCTGGTGCGCATTCCCATGGTCAAGGGCGACAACTGCCGCATGGAGCTGCGCAGCCCGGACCCCGCCTGTAATCCGTATCTGGCCATTGGCCTGATCCTTGCCGCCGGATTGGACGGCATTGAGCAGCACATGGTCTTGCAGCCGCCGGTGAACCGCAACCTGTTCGATGCCGCCGAAGCCAAGGGACTGGGGCTTGAGACCCTGCCCGCCACCCTTGAGGAGGCGGTGCAGGTGGCCGAGGAGAGCGAGTTCTTGCGCCGGGTGCTGCCAGAGGGGCTTTCTAAACGCTATTTCTCGGAGGAGCTCAAGCGCTGCGCCGCACTGCGGAGTGCGCCTGACCGGGCCGAGCACGAGCGCGTCTACTATTTTAACGCCATCTGATCCCTGCCAGCGCAGGAGAAAGGAGTGCGGAATGGGACGCGCACTGATCGTAAGCGCCGGTGCCAACTCCAACGAATATATTGCCGCGCGGCTGTCCGAGATGGGTTACAGCCGCCCGGTGATCATTCCCAGCGGAGCCGAGGCACGGCGCAGAATGTCGGAATCTGATTTTGAGTTGATCGTGGTCAACGCTCCCCTGCCCGATGAGTTCGGGCACGAATTGTGCATCACCGCTGTGGAGCAGACTGATGCCGGTGTGGTCTTTCTGGTAAAGGCCGCACAGGCTGAGCAATTGCTTGCCCCCCTGAACGAGCAGGGGGTGCTGCTGCTGAGCAAACCCTTCACCACCCCGTTGTTTTTGCAGGCCATGCACATGGCGGCTGCCAGCAACCACCGCTTGCAGCGTCTGCGGCAGGAGAACGCCCGCCTGCAGGACAAGATCGGGCAGCTGCGGCTGGTCAGCCGGGCAAAGTGCTGTCTGGTAGAGCACGCCCACATGACCGAGGCCGAAGCGCACCGCTACCTTGAAAAACAGGCTATGGACACCCGCCGCGACCGCGCCGAGGTGGCGCAGGAGGTGCTGGAGGAATACGCTGACAGAAGCGAATAAAAAGCAGGGCTTCGCCCCGCACCCGCAGGGAAAGGGGTGCGCCGGGAGCGTGCCTTTTATGGGAAAGTTTTATTCTACAACAAAGGAAGGTATATTTTTATGGCAAAATTTATTTTTGTGACCGGCGGCGTGGTCTCCGGTCTGGGCAAGGGCATTACCGCTGCATCTCTGGGTCGGCTTTTGAAGTGCCGCGGCCTAAAGGTGGCCAGCCAGAAGCTGGACCCCTATGTGAACGTGGACCCGGGCACCATGAGCCCGCTGCAGCACGGCGAGGTGTTCGTGACCGATGACGGCACCGAGACCGATCTGGATCTGGGACACTACGAGCGCTTCATTGACGAAAATCTGAACAAGTACTCCAACCTGACCACCGGCAAGGTGTACTGGAACGTGCTGAACAAGGAGCGTCAGGGCGCTTATCTGGGACAGACGGTGCAGATTATCCCTCACATCACCAACGAGATCAAGAGCTACATTTATAATCTGGCCTCCTCTACCGAAGCCGATGTGGTCATTACCGAGATCGGCGGCACCACCGGCGATATCGAGAGCCAGCCCTTCCTGGAGGCCATCCGTCAGGTAGGTCTGGAGCAGGGACGGGAGAACTGCTGCTACATCCATGTGGTGCTGGTGCCCTACATCTCCGGCTCGGACGAATACAAATCCAAGCCCGCGCAGCACTCGGTCAAGGAGCTGCAGGGCATGGGCGTAAGCCCCGACATCATCATTCTGCGCGCAGACGGCAGCGTGGGCAGCGATATCCGCCGCAAGATCAGCACCTTCTGCAATGTCAAGCCCGAGTGCGTCATTGAGAACCTGACCATGCCGAGCCTGTACCAGTGCCCGCTGATGCTGCACACCAACGGTCTGGACGATGTTGTGGTGCATCAGCTGCACTTGGATGTTCCCCCTGCCGACCTGACCGAGTGGAAGCAGGTGGTCTCCCGCATTGCCACCCGCAGCAAGACCTGCACCATTGCACTGGTGGGCAAGTATGTCAAGCTGCACGACGCATATCTCTCGGTGATGGAAAGCCTATATCATGCCGGGTTTGAGAATGACAGTCAGGTGGAAATCCGCTGGGTGGAAAGCGAGGATCTGACCGATCAGGCCGCCTGCAAAGAAGCCTTTGCGGATGTGGACGGCATCATCGTGCCCGGCGGCTTTGGCGACCGCGGCATTGAGGGTATGATCCAGGCAGCCCAGTACGCCCGCGAGAACCGTGTTCCCTGCTTTGGCATCTGCCTTGGTATGCAAATCATGGTCATTGAATTTGCCCGCAATGTGCTGGGCTACAAGGACGCTAATTCCAGCGAGTTCACCCCGGACGGTGCCCACAACGTCATCTCCCTGATGCCGGACCAGCAGGGCAATATCCCCAAGGGCGGCACCATGCGTCTGGGCAAGTACCCCTGCACGGTGGCGCCCGGCACCAAGATGGCCGAGTGCTACGGCGAGAGCGAGATCTGGGAGCGCCACCGCCACCGCTATGAGTTCAACAACGACTTCCGGCAGGAGATGCAGGACGCCGGGCTGGTCATCTCCGGCACTAGCCCGGACGGCCATCTGGTGGAGACTGTGGAGCTGCCCGGCCGCGACTTCCATCTGGGTGCACAGTTCCACCCGGAGTTCAAGAGCCGTCCCAACCGCGCACATCCCCTGTTCAAGGGCTTTATCGCCGCTGCGCTGCGCTACCGCGCTGCCGCCCAGCGGGATATGCTGCATCTGTAATAGCATAATATAACGGCAAGGCCGCAGCACAAAATACCGTGCTGCGGCCTTGCTTTATGTAAGACGATTTTAAATGCCTTCCGCGCCGTCCTGTCTGGCGTGGTTTGCCTGCTTATTCTCGTACATCCGCTGGTCGGCGATGCAACGCACCTGCTGCACGTCCACGCTTTCGGCGGGGTACAGGGCGTAGCCGCAGCTGGCACCCACGCTTACGGCGTTACCGTCGATCTCGTAGGGCACGGCGATCATCTCACAGATCATGTCCATCTTGCGGGCGCAGGTCTCCTGCGTCATCGGACCGAGCAGCAGCAGGGCGAACTCGTCGCCGCCCAGACGGAAAGCGTAGTCCCGGCTGCGGATGCATCCCTGCAGCCGCTGGGCAACGCCCTTCAGCAGCTTATCGCCCACATCATGGCCGTAGGTATCGTTGACCGGCTTGAAGCGATCCAAGTCCATATAAAATAGCGCAAAAGGCTGGCTGTGCTGCTCCAGCACCGTCAGTACCCGGTCGAAGTAGCGCTTGTTCAGCAGACCGGTCAGGCCATCGGTGTTGGCAAGGCTTTGCAGCAGGTGCTGCTTGCCCATATCCTGCACGATCATCATCACACGGGTCAGGCGATTTTCCTTCCACGCCATGGGAACGACCGTCATCATGAAAAACGCGCTTTTATCGCGGGCGGCATATTCCAGCTTGAGGGAGTCGTTGTCCGTTTTGATGAGCCTGCGCAGGTTTTCCGGGGCCAGCATCTGGGGGATCTTGGCGTTTTCGCTGTCGGTCAGAACTACATACTTGCGCGATATTTGCTCCAGCATCTGCTGGTAAGAGCCCTCCGGTTGGTACAGCGGCTCTCCGCGCCGCTCGTGATACTGGTAGCGGTCGCGGTCCAGATCGCACACTGCAAAACGCTCCACAACGCGTGCCATGCCCGCAAACATCATATCGCTCTTTTCCCGGCGGCGCTCCAGCTCCCGGCGGCGGTTGCGCTCTGCGTCACGCTGGATCTTTATCACGCCTGCCATGATCAGAAGCCCCAGCAGTGCAATGACCAGAATGGTAGCCACCTGCACCCGGCGCATCCCGGCATCCACCACCCCGGTGGGCACGATACCGATGATGCTCCAATCCATGAGCCCCAGCGGCTGATAGATCAGATAATATTTCTGCCGGTTCAACGTGTACAGCACGCAGCCCTCGCCGCCCTGCGGCAGGGTCTGCACCATGGTGTCAAAGTAAGGCTGATCCACGCTGGCGTTCTGCTGTAAGTAATCAAACAGGTTGGTCATCTGCTCGGTGATCTCGGTCTTTGTCTCGGTGGAAAGCACCACATCGCCGTTTGAGCGCACGATATAGCAATCGCTCTGTCCCTCATAGACCATGCTGCCCAGCAGCTTTTCCAGCACGGCGTTGTCGTAGCTGACCACCAGCGCCGTATAGGTAGTGCCGTCCAACTGCAGCGGCTGCTCCATTGGGATGGCAAACAGGATCTTGCGGATGCCCTGACTGGAGATATAGCTGGAGATCACTGGCTTGTTTTCGGTATACAGCTTTTCAAAAGTCGCCTTCATGTACTCTGCTGTGCCCTGCCGCCCGGCGGTGGTCCAGAACTCGCACTGCTCGTTGAACAGATAAAAATCCGTATATTGCCAGGTAGCCTTTTGGGCGATATACTCCTGCCACTGCCCCTCCTGCTCTCCCAGCTCCGCAAGGGTGCCCAGGTAGCTGTCCCAGTCGTTCAGGATGTTCCAGTTGCGTTGCGCAAACATGGTAAAGGTCTTGGCAGACTGCCCATAGGAGGAAAGCAGGTTTGCCGTGCTTTCCTGATAGATCTGCTTCTGGGTATAGGCACTGTAAGCAAGGATGCCGACCAGCAGCGCCAGCAGCATCCCTGCTATGAGCAGTATATTTTTTCGTTTGTTCTTCATAAGGTCAATTTCCCCCGACTGCCCCGCAGCCAAACCCCTTCACAATACGTTCTTCCAAAGGCTTTATGCCAAAGCATCGTGCACAGCTTTTTGCAAAAAGTGTACAACCGCTGCGTGTCAGCGCCCGTATAAACCGACACTATCCCTAATAACATTATACCATACCGCAAAAAAGCCTGTCAACACATCCATGGGGCGATTCGTGTCATTTCAAAGGCGATTCACGCAGAGTTGCCCTGTAAAGCTTGCAGACTTTTTGCAGACTTTCGGATAGCAAGTAAGTGCAAATATCGGTTAGTATTCGATAGTATTTGACAAGCCGCAAATACAAAAAACCGCATGAACACCGGATTTTCCAGTATTCATGCGGTTTTTCACGTTATGCAGAAGAAGGGACTTGAACCCTCACTCACTAGGAACTGGTGCCTAAAACCAGCGTGTCTGCCATTCCACCACTTCTGCTCATAGAAAAAAGGCAAGTCAAAAACCGACTTGCCTTCTGGTGCGAGGGAGGGGACTCGAACCCCCAAGGATAAACCACACGCACCTCAAACGTGCGCGTCTGCCAGTTCCGCCACCCTCGCATACCTGTTATACAGTTCTCCGGTTTTTGAGGTAGAAAACCGTTGGTGCGGACTGCTTGGATATAGTAACATATTTCCGGCCATTCGTCAAGTGGTTTCTTTGTTTCTCATAAGTTTTTTTATGCTTCATATCTATAATAGCAGCGCAGCGCGCGCAAAAGCAGCCTTGCGGGCAATTGCACAGGTCATTTGTACGCGGAAAGTGTGCCTGCGGCACTGCGCCCAGAGCAAAGGAGGGGTTTGTATATGAAGCAATTTGTGCAGCGCGCCGGCGGGCGCATCGGGCTATGGGGCGGGCTGCTGGCGGCTGCGTTGGCAGCGTTTGCGGCGGGGTGGCTGGTGCCGGCACGCGCGCCGGTGGGCTGCAAGCTGAACGAGCTGACCGCCGCGCCGGACTTTTCGCCCTTTTCCCCTGCTGCACCGGCGGTGGCTACATCCGATGCCGGTACGCCCGCCGCCCCTTCCCTGCCGGAAAAATGGGTCTGCCTGACCTTTGACGACGGCCCCAGCAAGACTACCCCGGAGGTGCTGGCGGCGCTGGATGCCGCCGGGGTGCACGGCACCTTTTTTGTGGTGGCCACCGGCTACAATGAGAAATATCTGCCCCTGCTCACACAGGCTGCTGCCGCCGGGCATCAGATCGCGCTGCACTCTGCCTCCCACGAATACAGCGACATCTACCGCAGCAGCGCCGCCTACTGGAAGGACATCGCCCTGCTGAAACAGCGCATTGCGCCCTATGTGGACGCTGAGAGCATCCGGTACCTGCGCTTTCCCGGCGGCAGCACCAACACCGTAAGCCGCCGCTACGGTGGCAAGGGGCTGATGCCGCAGCTGAAAACCGAGGTAGAGCAGCGCGGCTGGCAGTGGGTGGACTGGAACGTCTGCGCCGAGGACGCCGTGGGCGGGCACCCCAGTGCGGATACCATCTACCGCAATGTGGTGCGGGAGACCGGCGAGCAGCCCCATTGCGTGGTGCTGATGCACGATTCTGCCACCACCCACACCACCGCCGAGGCGCTGCCGGACATCATCCGGTGGTATGCGGACAACGGCTACACCTTTTTGACCGTAGCCGAGGCGCTGCCGCTGGGGTAATGCGCCTTACAGCCACCTTTCAAGGCAGCGCCCCAGCAGTACCCCGGCAGAGGCCAGCACCGCCAGCCAGAGCCAGCCAGAGCCGCCGGTCACCACCCACCCCGCCGCCAGAATGGCGGCAAAGGTACATACCGGCGGCACAGCGATGCGCAGGATATGCAGCAGCTTCTCCCGCTGTGGCGGCAGTCCGGTGTCCAGCTGCTCAGGGTGCAGGGCATCACAGCAGATCTCGTCCCGGTACTTGCCCGGGTTGCGGTAGGCCTTATACGCGATGCCGTCCAGCAAAAACTCCGGGTACATCCCCTCTTTGGTCAGGGTGAACTGCATCTCCTTTTCCTCTGCATAGGCCTGCAAAGCCGCCGTAAACTCCTGCGGGGTGTTGATGCTGCCCTGCGGAATAAAGAAAAAGTGCTTCTGGTGCTGCACCTGCGCCAGCGTGCAGTAATCCTGCAGCCAGCCGGAGAAGAACCCCTGCTGCGGGGCGGGGCTTTCCATGCGGGTCAGACAGGCGTCCACGTCCAGCGTGTCCGTCTGCGGAGCCTGCCGGGCAAGGTCGGCGCAAAACTGCATGGCCGCCGCCAGCTGCGCCGCCTGCTGCTCCAGCACGGTCTGTTGGGCTTGCAGCGCCTGCTGCAGGGGTTGTTCCCCATGCAGCACCGCCCTGATGGTGGGCAGCGGCACATCCAGCATCCGCAGCATACGGATAAGTTTAAGCGTGCGGACATCCCCGGCGGTGTAATCGCGGTAGTCATTGCCCTGCCTGCGTGCCGGTGTGAGAAGCCCCTCTTTTTCATAAAAGCGGATGTTCGGGGCGGACACGCCGCTTTGTTCGGAAGCCTGTTTGATGTTCATTTGCTTCACCTCCGCCCTTACATTACACCTTAAAGCCGGTTGAAGGTCAAGGGTTTTGCGCAAAAAACCGAGCCGCCGCACAAAAATGTGCAGGCAGCTCGGTTTTTCAATGCAAAATATCCGTCAGCGCGGGGGATCAGTCCGCAGACTGGCAGAACACAGAGAAGGTGCGGTAAGCCATGTACAGGTCGGTCTTATGGATGACCTCGAAGGGAGAGTGCATGGACAGCACAGGCACACCCATATCCAGCACCTTGATGCCGCGGTTTGCCACATACTTGGCAATGGTGCCGCCGCCGCCCAGATCCAGACGGCCCATCTCGCCGATCTGCCATGCCACGTTGTTGGCATCCAGCATCCGGGTGATGTCGCCCAGTAGCTCGGCGTTGGCGTCGCTGGCAGAGCTCTTGCCGCGGCTGCCGGTGTACTTGAAGATGGCAATGCCGCGGCCGGCGTAGGTGCCGTTCTGCTTCTCAAAGGCGCTTGCCCAAGAGGGGTCGTAGGCAGCGGTCACGTCCGCAGACAGGCACACGCTGTTGCGGAAGGCGAGAATGTCGTCCTGACCGGCAGCACGGCAGAGCAGCTGCATAAAGTGGAACACATACATACTCTGCATACCGGTCACACCGTCGGAACCGATCTCTTCCTTATCGGTCAGCACGCAGATGGTGGTGTGCACGGGATCCTTGGTCTCGATCTCGGCCAGCAGTGCGGGGTAAGCATCCACGCGGTCATCGTGGCCGTAGGCACCGATCATGGAGCGGTCAAAGCCCACATCGCGTGCCTTGGCAGCGGGCACCACCTCGATCTCGGCGCGGGTGAAGTCGCGCTCGGTGATGCCGTACTTCTGGTTCAGCAGGATGAGGGTGTTCAGCTTGACAGCCTCCTTGACGTCCTCTTCCTCCACGGTGTCAGAGCCGATGAGCACGTTCAGCTCCTCGCCCTTGATGCCCTCGCTGAGCTTACGCTCGTTCTGCTCAGCACCCAGATGGGGCAGCAGGTCGGTGATGCAGAACACGGGATCGTTCTCGTCCTCACCGATGGCAAAGTTGACGCTGGAACCGTCGGCGCGGGTGAATACGCCGTGGATGGCCAGCGGGATGGTAGCCCACTGGTACTTGCGTATACCGCCGTAGTAGTGGGTGCGGAAGTAGCTCATGTGGTCAGACTCGTACAGGGGGTTGGGACGCAGGTCCAGACGGGGGCAGTCGATGTGGGCAATGACCAGACGGAAACCCTCTTCATAGGGCTTCTGGCCGATGGTAGCCGCCACAACGGCCTTGTTCTCCTGAATGAAGTAGACCTTCTCACCGGGGGCGTAGGCCTTTTTGGGCTCAAAAGCCTTGTAGCCGGCAGCCAGCAGCATCTGCTCGCTGACAACGGCAGCCTCGCGCTCGGTCTTGGCGCTGTCCATAAATTTCTTGTAGCCCTCGGCAAAGGCAGCAGCCTTTTCCTTTACGTCTGCCTGCTTGTCGGCAGCGTATTCGGGGGTGTAGAGCAGCTTTTCAGCGTACTCTTTTGCAGTAAGTTTCTCACTCATGATTTTTCGCTCCTTAACTTTTTATCATTGACCTGCGTACAGACGCTGATAGGTCTGGTAGCAGGCGGTGATCTTGTTGACGTAGTGGTGCATCTGGTTATAAGGGAAGCCCTGCAGCGTTTCCCCATCTGCCGAGTGTTCCTCTATTTGCAGCAGCTGATCCACCGTGCCCCAGCCGCTGTGGTAAGCCGCTGCTGCCGTGGATACATCACCTTTGTAGCGCACCATACACAGGTGCAGGTAGTAGCACCCGAACCGGATGGCGGTATCGGGGCTGTACAGGTCGGCAAAGGTCAGCGGCTCCTCCGGGGCGATCTTGCTGCGCATCCAGAGAAAGGTCTCCTCAGTCATCTGCATCAAGCCCCGGGCATCCACACTGGAGGTAGCCTGCGGGTCGAAGCCGCTTTCGGTGCGAATAAAGGCGTAGACCAGCAGCGGATCCAACTCATAGGCTGCTGCCCATTTTTCCACCAGCTGCTCGTACTTGCGGGGGTACAAAAGCTGCTCTGCCCGGTTGCACAAAGGCGGCACCACGCACACCGTAAGCACCACAGCCAGGCACAAAGCGACCAGCCGCCGCACCATCCGGCGGCGGCGCTGCTGTTTACGAAGGCGCTGTTTTTCCCGCGCGGCGCGGCGCTCCCGGGCGGCGATGGGGTCGTAGGCTTTTTCATAATTTTGTTCGTTCAAAGCGCTGCCGTCACGCCCCCTTCTGCCTGCAGCCGCTCACACAGGCGGGCGGCTGCGGCTTGCAGCGCCTCCAACCCGGCGTCGTTGTGCAGGGTGTAGTCTGCCTGTGCGGTCAGGGTTTGTTCCGGGGTCTGAGCGTTCAAGCGGCGGGCAGCCATCTCCGGCGAAATGCCGTCCCGCGCCACAATGCGCGCCACGCTGGTTTCAAAGGGTGCGGTGACCACGCACAGGCGGTCGCACTCAGCCTGTGCCGCCGTGCCCACAATGACTGCACCGTCCAGCACAAAAAGGGGCGCACCGGCGGCCTGCGCCGCCTGCTTTGCGGCGCGGATGCGTGCCACGATGGCGGGGTGGGTCAGACTGTCCAGCGCGGCCTTGCCCTCCGGGGTGGCAAAGGCGCGGTCAGCCAACAGACGGCGGTCCAGCGTGCCGTCCGGCTTTAAAATATCCCCGCCGAACCGCGCCGCAAGCTGCGGCAGCAGCGGCGAGCCGGGCAGCAAAATTTCCCGACTGAGCTGGTCGGCGTCGGCCAGCGGCACGCCGTGGGCGGCAAATACTGCTGTGACCGTGGACTTGCCGCAACCGCTGCGCCCTGTGATGCCCAGAGTGATCATAGGTCGATCACCCGGAAGGCGGCGGCGCGGATCAGGCGGTTGTACACTGCCATGGACAGGCCGTCCTTCTGCGGACAGCGGGCGTAGACTACGCCGTCGCCCTGCTCATCCAGCGCCCGCAGGGAGCGGAAGATGTGCTTTGCCTGATCGGCACCGTCCCCCTCGCGGCCGTATTCCACGCAGGGCACATCCAGCTTTGCGCTTTCGCCGGTAAAGCACAGGCAGCTGGGGTTCTCGTCTTTATGGGCGTCCACATAGGCCTTGAACTGCGCAAAGGTGCCGTTGAGCAAGGTCACATCGGCCTTGGGGGCGTAGTGTTTGTACTTCATGCCCGGGCTGCGCACCACAGCACCCTCCGGCAGCTTTTCCAGAATGGCCTTGGACACCTCTACCTCTTCGCCGAGGGCGCGTTCCAAGTCCTCCAGCGTGATGTGGCCGGGACGGAACAGGGTGGGTTTATCACCCACCACCGACACCACGGTGCTCTCCACACCCACATCGCACTCGCCGCCGTCCAAAATCAACGGCAGGCGGCCGTCCATATCGGTGAACACATCCTGTGCGTTGGTGGGGCTGGGCTTACCGGAAAGGTTGGCGCTGGGGGCGGCAAAGGCGCAGCCGCTCTGCTGGATGACCGCCCGCGCTACCGGGTGGCTGGGCATCCGGATGCCCACGGTATCCAGTCCGGCGCAGCACTCATCCGCCACCTCCGGCCCGCGCGGCATGATGATGGTCAGTGGGCCGGGGCAGAAGGCTGCCATCAGCAGCTGGGCACGCTCCGGCACCTCGCTGACAAGACCCGGCAGCATCTCCGGCCCGGTGACGTGGACGATGAGGGGGTTATCCTGCGGGCGCCCCTTGGCCACAAAGATATCGCGCACCGCCGCACCGTTGCGGGCATCGGCGGCAATGCCGTAGACCGTTTCTGTTGGCAGGGCCACAAGCTGACCCTGCCGCAGCAGCTGCGCGGCCTCGGCTACGCCTGCTTCATCGGCAGGCAAAACTCTGGTTTTGATTTCCATACGAATCATCGTTCTTTCTATCTGTAAAGTATATTTGCTTGGCAGTCGTTTGGATGGTTTTGCACCCGCAAAACCGGGTTTTACCCGCCCAGCCTTTGCAGCTTTTCGGTCTGCTCATGGGTGGCAAGAGCATCGATCACCTCATCCAGATTGCCGTCCATGATCTTTTCCAGATTATGGACGGTCAGGCCGATGCGGTGGTCGGTGCAGCGATCCTGCGGGAAGTTGTAGGTGCGGATCTTCTCGCTGCGGTCGCCGGTGCCCACCTGCCCCTGACGCTGGGCGTTGATGGCATCCTGCTGTTCCTTCTGTTTTTGCGCAAGCAGACGGCTGCGCAGGATCTCCAGCGCTTTATCCTTGTTCTGGAACTGGCTGCGCTCGTTCTGGCACTCCACCACCGTACCTGTGGGGATATGGGTCACGCGGATGGCACTGGAGGTCTTGTTGATGTGCTGACCGCCCGCACCGGAGGAGCGGAAGGTATCAATGCGCAGATCCTTCATGTCCAGCGCAAAGTCCACCTCCTCTGCCTGCGGCATTACCGCCACAGTGGCGGTGGAGGTGTGAATGCGGCCTTGGGTCTCGGTCTCCGGCACACGCTGCACCCGGTGCACCCCGCTCTCGTACTTGAGGCGGTTATATGCGCCTGCACCGTCCACCGAGACAATGGCTTCCTTTACGCCGCCAAGTTCGGTCTCGTTCAGGTTGAGCAGTTCCAGCGTCCAACCACGGTTCTGGGCGTACATGGTGTACATGCGCAGCAGGCTGTGGGCAAACAGGGCGGCTTCCTCGCCGCCGGCACCGCTGCGGATCTCCATGATGACGTTTTTGCCGTCGTTCACGTCCTTGGGCAGCAGCAAAATTTTGAGATTATTTTCCAGCTTTGCCACATCTTGACTTTTTTCGCTGATTTCCTGCTGTATCATCTGCTTGAAGTCCGGGTCCAGTGAACCGGGCTCCTCCAGCAGGGCTTTGGCCTGCGCCAGATGATCCAGCGCGGTCTGCCAGTCCCGGTAAGCCTCCACCACCGGCTCGGTGTCGTGGTACTCCCGCATCAGCTTGCGGAACAGCGCCGGGTCGGCGGCGGTATCGGGCTGGTTCAGCCGTATGGAAAGTTCCTCAAAGCGGCGGCAGACCGCATCCATCCGGGAAGAAATATCTTGCATCCTTGCAGTTCTCCTTACAAATTCGTTCCGGTTCGGGTGCGTTGGCTGCGCTACTGCACGCTGCCGGGCTTTACCACCTTTTTGATGTTCTTTTCAATTTTGGCGCGGGGCAGCATGACCTCGCGTCCGCAGCCGGTGCAGCGGATTTTAAAATCCATGCCCACCCGCAGCACCTCGAAGCTGGATGCCCCGCAGGGGTGCTTTTTGCGGGTGAGGATGGTATCTCCCACAGCGATGTCCATATTTATCCGACCTCTCCCTTCTTTTCTGCCGCGCAAGCGCCCGGCAGAGCCAGTGTGTGCCGCCGCCCGCTGAGCGGGTGCTGCGCATACAGATATAGTATAATGCAAAGCCGCACAAAATGCAAATATCTGCGCACACTGCTGCATATCGTTGTAGCATCGCACAGAGACCCGAAAACCATATAGAAAGAGGAATGAAACATGATGCAAGCTTATCGTACCGAAAACAGTTACCGTTCTGCCGCCCGTTTGTCCCCTGCCGAGCTGCGGGCTGCCATGGCCAGCGGCGAAATTTTACAGGCCACTGCCCTTGCCTTTGACACCCGGCGGCAGCTGCGGTTTGAGCTGGGCGGCGTAAAGGCGGTGATGCCCTTTGCCCAGTGCGCAGACGGTGCCGAGACAGGTACCGTGCGGGATATTGCGGTGCTGACCCGGGTGGGACGCCCCACCTGTTTTGTCATCGAGGGGCTGGACACGGACGAGGACGGCGCGCCCTGCTACCGGCTTTCCCGCGCCGAGGCGCAGCGGCTGTGCAAGGCGGAGTATCTGGACACCCTTTCGCCCGGGGATATCCTGCCCTGCACGGTGACCCACATCGAGCCGTTCGGCGCGTTCTGTGATGTAGGCTGCGGCATCAGCGCCCTGCTTCCCATCGACTGTATGTCGGTAAGCCGCATCTCCTCCCCTGCCGACCGGGTCAGCGTAGGGCAGCAGATTTTGTGTGCCATCAAGAACCGGGACGCGCAGGGGCGCTTTGTGCTGACTATCCGGGAGCTGCTGGGCACATGGGCAGAGAACGCCGCCCGGTTCACCGTAGGCGAAACGGTGGTGGGCATCGTGCGCAGCGTGGAGGAATACGGCACCTTTGTGGAGATTGCGCCGAACCTTGCCGGGCTTGCGGAGAGCTGCTCCGGTCTTGCGCCCGGGCAGGCGGTAAGTGTCTACATCAAAAACATCCTGCCGGAAAAGATGAAGATCAAGCTGGTCATCGTGAACCACGCCCTGAGCCAGCCCCACCGGTTTGAGCTGCGGTACTTCATCACCGAGGGACATCTGGACAGGTGGGTGTACTCCACACCGGAATGCCCCAAGCGCATTGAGACAGATTTTGCCGTTGCGGCTTGCAATCCGGGCTGAAAGCCTTTATACTAATAGAAAGAGTTTTTGTCTGCCCGCTGCCCGCCCTTTTGGCAGCGGCGCAGACCTTTGATACCATGTGAAAGCGCAAGGGGGATGTAAGGAACGATGAGCGCCAATGATGCTTTTACCGCCGGTGTCCGTCCCGGCGGCCTGACCAGCAGCACCGAGATCCGGTTGCTGCTGTGCTATCTGGTGAAAAACGCCGGTCCCATTACCCGGCAGGAGATTGAGAACGCCCTGATGGAGGAAGCCCTTGTCAACTATTTTGAGATCGGCTCCTGTCTGGACGATATCACAAAACAGGCGCTGGTCACCCTGACCGGCGACAGCTACACCATTACCGACAAAGGCCGCAAGGTAGCGCAGGAGCTGGCCTACGACCTGCCCCGCAGCGTGCGGGAGCGGGCGGTGGCTGCCGTGCTGCGCTGCCAGACATGGGCCCGCAAGGAGGCCAAGTACAGCGCCCGCATCACCGAAAAGGCCGATGGTCACTGCACCGTGCGCTGCACCGTAAAGGGGCTGGACAGCGAACTGTTCTGTCTGGAACTGGGTGCGCCCGACCGGCTGAGCGCCGAACTGGTGAAGAAGCAGTTCATCCTGAAGGGCAACGAGATCTATCAGCTGCTGATCAACAAGCTGACCGAGGAAGAAAAATAAGACAGAACGATCCCCGCCCGCTGTAAGCAGAACTTACGGCGGGCGGGGATTTTTTCAGATACGCCTAGATCAGGATACAGATCAGTCCAGTGCAGCCCTCGTTGATGACCCGCTCCAGCGTTTCCTGCAGGCGGGTGCGGGCTTCCTGCGGGATGTGGAGCAGCTTGTTCTGCAAGCCGTCGTTCACCAGCTCGTGCAGACTTTTGCCGAAAATGTTGGACTCCCACAGCTGCACCGGGTCGTCCGCAAAGTCGGCCAGCAGGCTCTGCACCAAGTCCTCGCTCTGCTTCTCGGTGCCCACGATGGGGCTCAGTTCCGTGTGGATGGTGGCCTTCATCATCTGGATAGAGGGCGCGCAGGCTTGCAGCCGCACCCCGCAGCGCCCGTCCTGATGCACGATCTCCGGCGGTTCCAGATGCAGCTCGTCGATGGAGGGCATCACAATGCCGTAGCCGGTGGCTTCCACCTGCTCCAAGGCGCTGCGCACCTTCTCGTAGGCGCGTTTTGCCCGGGCAAGCTCCATGATGCAGGGCATCAGCCCCGCCTCGTCCCCGATGTCCAGCCCGGTCTGCTCGCTGAGCACCTGATAAAAGATCTCCGGCTTTAACTCCAAGCTCACCCGCACACTGCCGGCGGCAAGATCTGCGCCCGCCACTGCCGAGCGCTGCACGGCATCGCATTCCAGCGCAGGGGCGTCCGTTCCGGCGGGCAGATCCTTCATGCGGGACACCCGCTCTGCCAGCTGCATGGCAGCTGTGTACACCTGTGCTTGCAACCAGTGCCCGGGCTCCAGCATGGTCACCCAGCGGGGCAGAGCAAAATCCAGCTCCTGCACCGGAAATTCATACAGCACCCGCCGCAAAATCTCCCCCAGCATGGCGGCGTCCAAGTCCACGCAGCTTACCGGCAGCACGGTGCGGCGGTAGTCTCGCGCCATGCCCTCGGCCAGCTGCCGGGTCTCCGGCGCGTCCGGGTGGGTGCTGTTGAGCAGGATGATATAAGGCTTGCCCAGCGCTTCCAACTCGGTGACGACCCGCCTTTCGGCCTCTGCGTAGCCCGCCCGGGGGATATCGCTGACTGAGCCGTCGGTGGTGACCACCACCCCGATGGTGGAGTGCTCACAGATCACCTTGCGGGTGCCGGTCTCTGCGGCAAGGTCAAAGGGCACTTCCTGCTCAAACCACGGGCTTTTGACCATGCGGGGCTTTGCGTCCTCCTCGTGCCCCATGGCACCCTCCACCATGTAGCCCACGCAGTCGATCAGCCGCACCCGGCACGCCCCGCCGCCCTCCAGCTGCAAGGGCACGGCGGTCTCCGGGATGAATTTCGGCTCGGTGGTCATGATGGTGCGCCCCGCTGCCGACTGCGGCAGCTCGTCCCGGGCACGTTCCCGGGCAGCGGCAGAGCCGGACATGGCGGGCAGCACCAGCTGCTCCATGAACCGCTTGATAAAGGTGGATTTGCCGCTGCGCACCGGCCCCACCACACCGATGTAGATATCCCCGCCGGTGCGTGCGCCGATCTCGCGACAGATGCTGTTCTGTTCCTGTTTCTCCAAGGTCCTTCTCCCCTTCCTGTTGCGCTGCGCACCGCGCCCGTAGGGGTGGGTGTGCTCGTTGTATCGTATGAAAAGGGAGCGCTTATTATGCCGGGACGATCTTAAATGCCCTCCGCTTTGCTCTGGGCATAATCAGCGGAAAAATTATTTTATATAATTGCAATTGAAGAAAATCTGCGGATTTTCCTCAATTGCCTTTTCACGGGACTCAAAAAAGAGCTGCCGTGCAAACACACAGCAGCTCTCAGAAAGGTTTTATGAAATCACGGGGTCAGGCGGTTGGGGCCGCGGAACAGGAACTCGGCGTCCTTGATGCTCAGGCCGCACAGCAGCATGGTCAGGCGGTCGATGCCCAGACCAAAGCCGCCGTGGGGCGGGCAGCCGTACTGGAAGAACTCCAGATAGAACTTGACATCATCGGCCAGACCCTTCTCCTCGGCCTGCTTCTTCAGCACCTCGTAGCGATGCTCGCGCTGGGCACCGGTGGTGATCTCCACACCGCGCCAGATCAGGTCGTAGCCCTGCGGCACGCCGTTCTCATCGCGCATGTGGTAGAAAGCGCGCTTCTCGGCGGAGTAATCGGTGATGAACAGGAACTCGTGGCCGTAGTGCTTCTTGACCCAGTCGTAGCTCAGGCGCTCGGCCTCGGTGGTCAGATCGCCCTTCTCGCTCTCGTCCACGGTGTAGCCGAACTCTTCTTCCAGAGCCTTGTACAGGTCTGCCAGCTTGACCACCGGGAACGGGGTGGTGGGCACGATGACTTCCAGTCCGAACAACTCCTTGATCTGGTCGCCGTAGCTGTCCTTAACGGCCTGCAGACCGGCGGTCAGCAGCTCCTCTTCCATCTTCATCACGTCTTTGAAGGAGGTGATGTAGCTGAACTCCAGATCGAAGCCGGAGAACTCAGTAGCATGCTTGTTGGTGTAGCTCTTCTCAGCGCGGAACACGGGACCGGTCTCGAAGATACGCTCAAAGCCGGCAGCCATAGCCATCTGCTTATAGAACTGGGGGCTCTGTGCCAGATAAGCGTTGCGGTCGAAGTAGTCCACCTTGAACACCTCAGAGCCGCTCTCGCTGGCAGCAGCGATCAGCTTGGGGGTGTGGATCTCGATGAAGTTGCGATCCAGCAGGAACTTGCGCATGGCGTTGACGAAGCAGCTCTGTGCCTTGAACATCAACTGGTTCTCGTCGGTGCGCAGGTCGATCCAGCGGTAGTCGATGCGCTGGTCGATGCTGGAGCGCTCCACAGCCTTCTTTTTCTTGGTGGCTGCGATCTCCTTGCGGACGATGGGCAGTGCATTGGCGGTGCTCTCCACCTCGATGCTCTCGGGGATCATCTCCACGCCGCCCATCTTGACGTAGTCGTTCTCCATCACCTTGCCGGTAACGGTGATGACAGAGTCCGGGGTGAGCTGGTCGATGGTATCCACCAGCTCGGGGTGGTCGGCCTTCTCCACCGTGATCTGCAGCTTGCCGGTAATATCTTTCAGCACGATAAATGCCATATACTTGCTGTTGCGCAGGTTCTCGATAAAGCCCTGCACCTTCACCGTGCCGCCGATGGCCTTTTGAGCCTCATTGATATAGGTGCGTTCCATAATACAGGAATCCTCCTTTAACGTCTTGTGTACTGTTTTATTATACGCTTTTCAGGGGATAAATCAAGAGATATGCCAATTTCAGCCGCTCTGTGCTGTGCTTTCTGTAAAAATGGAGACACCGGAGCGTCAGCCAAGGCTCCGGTGTCTCCATATAATAGATCATTTTTCATCGTGCAGGGTGCCAGTGCCGCCCTCTACCACGCCGTCATGCTTGAGCACAGCGGTAATGGTGCCAAAGAAGCACTTCACATCCAGCCCAAAGCTGATGTGCTCCACATACCAGCCGTCCAGCTTTGCCTTTTCGGCGATTTCCAGCTCGTCCCGGCCATGGATCTGCGCCCAGCCGGTCAACCCGGGGCGTACATCGTTTGCACCGTACTTATCCCGTTCGGCCAGCAGGTCGTACTGGTTCCAAAGCGCTGGGCGCGGGCCGATGACCGCCATATCCCCCACAAGGATATTCCACAGCTGGGGCAGCTCGTCCAGACTGGTCTTGCGCAGAAAGCGTCCCATGCGGGTGATATACTGCTCCGGGTCGTGCAGCAGATGGGTGGGCATATCGTGGGGGGTATCAATGCGCATAGTGCGGAACTTGAGGATCTGGAAATGCCGCTTGCCGATGCCCACACGCTTCTGCCGGAAAAACACCGGCCCGGGCGAGTCCAGCTTGATGGCAATAGTCAAAAGCAGCAGCAGCCACGAAAGGCACAGAATGCCGCAGGCCGACAGCAAAATATCCAGCAGCCGTTTGATCCGATTCCGATACATAAATCCAACTTCCTCCGTTTTCTACGGGTCTACCGCCTTATTATAGCAGTATGGGCAGCATTTTTCAATTGCAGGCTGTACCCGGCGGGTGATATTTGCCGCTTTTGGAGAGAACAGGGCGCTTCACCTCTTGTTTTTTACCTAATATCGCGCTATAATAAGCAATTGCTATGTTCACGCAAGGCTTATTATAGGAGGTAGACAACTCATGGCTACGACCAGCCGTTCCGCAGACCTGACCAGCGGGCCCATGCTGCAAAAGATCATCTTGTTTTCCGTGCCGCTGGCGGCATCCAGCATTCTGCAATTGCTGTTCAACGCCGCCGATGTTGTGGTGGTGGGGCGCTTTGCGGGCAGCACGGCGCTGGCCGCCGTGGGCTCCAACGGCGCGTTGATCAACCTGCTGGTCAACCTGTTCGTCGGGCTTTCGCTGGGTGCCAATGTGGTGGCAGCCCGGTGCTTTGGCGCCCGGGACGAAAAGGGCGTGCAGGATACGGTGCACACCGCCGTAGCGCTGGGCTTAGTCAGCGGCGTGCTGCTGGCGGTGGTGGGGGCTTTTGCGCCGCGCGCGGTCTGCTGGAGCTGATGAGTTGCCCGGAGGACGTGATCAGCCTTTCCACCCTGTATCTGAAGATTTATTTCATCGGAATGCCCATGACCATGCTGTACAACTTCAGCAGTGCGCTGCTGCGGGCCATGGGCGACACCAAGCGCCCGCTGTACTGTCTGGCCGCTGCCGGCGTCATCAACGTGGTGCTGAATCTGGTCTTTGTCATCGGCTTTTCCATGAGCGTGGCGGGCGTGGCACTGGCCACCATCATCAGCCAGACTGTGTCCGCGCTGCTGGTGACCGGGATGCTCGTCCGGGAGGAGGGCGCACTGCGGCTAGACCTGCGGCGGCTGGCCTTCCACGCCGGGACGCTGAAGCAGATTTTGCTCATCGGCCTGCCTGCCGGGCTGCAAAGCACGGTGTTCAGCCTTTCCAATGTGGTCATCCAGTCTTCCATCAACTCCTTCGGCTCCATGGTGGTGGCGGGCAACTCTGCTTCCTCCAATCTGGAGGGCTTTGTGTACACCGCCATGAACGCCTTTGCACAGGCCGCTGTTACCTTTACCAGCCAGAATATCGGCGCGCGCAAGTACCACAACCTCGACCGGGTGATCCGCAACTGTCTGCTGTGTGTCGTGGTGACCGGCCTTGTGCTGGGCGGTGGCGCAGCACTGGCGGGGCACCAGCTGCTGCGCTTCTACTCCTCGGACACTGCGGTCATCGCCACCGGCGCCGAGCGGCTGCGCCTGATTTGCGGCTTCTATCTGCTGTGCGGCATCATGGACGTGCTGGCCAGCAGCCTGCGCGGGCTGGGCTACAGCGTGCTGCCCATGGTGGTAAGCCTTGTGGGTGTGTGCGTGCTGCGGCTGGTGTGGATCGCCACTATTTTCCAGCTGAACCGCACCCCTTTTATGCTGTACATCAGCTACCCCATCAGCTGGGCACTGACCGCACTGGTGCATCTGGCCTGCCTGCTTGTGGTGCGGCGGCATCTGCGCCAGAAGCAGCAGCAGACGGTATAAATCCTTTTTGCATAAAAGCAGCGCCGGGCAGACCAAAAAAGTCTGTCCGGCGCTGCTTTTACTATATCACAGGGCCACATCCAGTGCCATCATCAGCGCAAACCCCAGCACGATGCTGATGACACCGGCCACTTCATCCGGTTCCACCGCCTCAGGGATCATCTCCTGTGCGGTCACACACACCATACAGCCCGCCGCCGCGCTCATGAGCCACGGCAGCGCTGCGCCTACCCACTCGGCCAGCACAAAGGCCAGCACCGCGCCCAGGGGCTCCACCAGTCCGGAGGCCGCCCCGGCGGCAAAGGACTGCCCCCGGGTGCGCCCGCTCTGGGTCAGCGGCAGACTGACCGCCGCCCCCTCCGGGATATTCTGCAAGCCGATACCCAGGCTCAGTGCCAGCGCGCCGCTTACGGCATCTGCGTCCCCGTGCAGCGCCAGCGCCGCAGCCAGCCCCACCACCATGCCTTCCGGCAGGTTATGCAGGGTGACCGCCAGCACCATACGCCCGCAATGCCCGGGGCCGCCCGCCAGCAACTGCCCGGCGGCATCCTCCAGCCGTAAAAGCCCCACAGCGCCTAAAATGAGCCCCAGCGCCGGGGGCACCCATGCCGCCCTGCCCTCCGACCGGGCAATGGCCGGCAGCAGCAGGCTCCACACGCTGGCCGCCAGCATGATACCCGCCGCCATTCCGCACAAAATGCGCCGGGTTGCCGGCCTTGTCTGCCTGCGCAGCAAAAACACCCCTGCTGCTCCCAGCGCGGTACACGCCGCCGGGAACAGCCAGACACAAAGTGTGAAAACGATCCGGTTCAAGCCGCATTCCCCCTTTGCCCTTTGTATGCACAAACGGGCAAAAGAGTGCAGGCTCAGAAATCGTCCTCAGTGCTGTCGCAGCTGTCTGCATCGCAGTCTGCGTCATCGGATGCAAAGCTATCGGTGCTGTCCGTGCTGAAATTGCGCTCGAATGCGGTCATGTACTGGGCATAGCCCTCGTCGCCGGTGCCAAAGTAGCCAAAATCAAAGTCTTTCATTGTAGTACCCTCCATAAATGTTCTTGTCGTTCAGCCCTCCGGGGGATGTCCGTCCCTCGTTGTGTCTCTATTATCCACATTTACAGTACAATAAAAAGGATTTTATGAGTATTTTTCAAATTTTTCTGTTTTTGTACTTCCCGCCCGGCGGTACAGGCTCTATCCCGCGCTTTATTTTTACCAAAAAGTCTTTGACTTTTGGCGAAACTTTATGACAACTATGTAGATTCTTTACATGGATTATAACTTTCGACCAAAATCCTCTTGATTTTTTTCAAAAACGGATTAGAATATAGCATCGCAGTGAGGTGCTACCGAAAGCCCGCTGCTAAACATTTACAAGAAGACTAAGGAGATCATTGATATGAAACTCAAGAATATTTGCATCGCTGTTGTTGCTCTGGCTCTGGCTGCTGGCATGACCGCCTGCGGTGGTACTTCTGCCGCTTCTGCTTCCTCCACCTCTGAGGCTGCTTCCGCAAGCACCACCGCTGTTTCCGAGGCTGCTTCTTCTGAGGCTGCTTCCTCTGAGGCTGCTTCTTCTGAGGCTGCTTCCTCTGAGGCTGCATCTTCCGAGGCTGCTTCCTCTGAGGCTGCTTCTTCTGAGGTTGCTTCCACCACTGCCGCCTAAGTTTAACGCGCACAGCGTACATAACAGGATAGCAAAAGGCCGTTGCACATTATTTTGTGCAGCGGCCTTTTTGATTGCGCAGAAAGATTTAAATGCCCTCCGCGTGTGCTATGGGCATAACCAGCGGAATGATTTTTTTCGGGATACCGGGTCATCTGCGAACGCCCCGGTATCCCATTTTTATGAAAAAAGACCGCCGCACAAAGCCATGTACAGCAGTCCCTCGCGTTTGAGAAGTAAGCTTCCCAATATCATTTTTCAAGGATTGCGCGAATCTGAGCAAGGTCGGCGGCAAAGGCGATATTCCGCTGCCGCGCCGGAGTGGAAAGCCCCATGGTGATCATCTGCTGCAAAAGCTGGTGCAGAGGCTGGTAGTAGCCGTTCAGGTCGTAGAGGATGCAGGGCGCGTTCAGCTGTCCCAGAGACAGCTTGCTGATGACCTCGGTGATCTCCTCCAGCGTGCCGGTGCCGCCGGGAAACGCGATAAAAGCATCCCCCAGCTCGATCATTTTGGTCTTGCGGGCGGAGATATCCTCGGTGACGATCAACTCGGTCAGTCCCTCGTGCTGCAGTTCTGCGTCCAGAAAGCACTTGGGTTCTACGCCGGTCACCCTGCCGCCTGCGGCCAGCACACTGTCGGCCAAAAGCCCCATCAGGCCGCTTTTGCTGCCGCCGTACACCAGCGCGTTGCCGCTTTCGCCGATCCAGCGCCCCAGCTGCTGCACGGCCTGCGGCAGTGCAGGGTCGGTGCCAAGGTTTGCCCCCAGATACACGGTAATGTTCATTGCAGTATCCTTTCTTGCCGGGTCAGATGCTCCACAGCACCGCGCCCAGCACCGCAGAAAGTAAGATCATCCCAATGGGGGACGGTGCTTTCTGCGTTTTCTTTTTATAGGCAAAATGCAGAATGCCCAGCAGGGCAAACACCGCCAGTGCACGCACATCCGGGGCAAAGCCGCCGGCAAGGGTGGTAAAGCCCCCCAGCGTGGAAAGCCCCATAGTGCAGGCGGTAGCCAGGATCATAGCCACCACGCAGGGGCGCACCCCAGCCAGAAAGGCGTTGACCCCGGCGTACTTCATCAGGCTGTGCAGCGCCGCCGCGATCAGCAAAATGATGACAAAGGAGGGCAGCACCACCCCCACCGTTGCCACAAAGGAGCCTGCCAGCCCCGCCTGCGAAGCGCCGATAAAGGTGGCCATATTCACTGCCAGCGGGCCGGGCGTAGACTCTGACACCGCGATAAAGCTGAGAAATTCGCTCTCGGTCAGCCAGCAGTGCCCCAGCACCGTTTCCCGTACCAGCGAGATCATGCCGTAGCCGCCGCCAAAGGACACTGCACCGATGACAAGGAAATTCCAGAACAGCTCCAACAAGATCATTTTGTGCCGCCTTTCTTCCCCTGCCCTATCGCGTAGGCCAGCACCCCGGCTGCGCCGCAAAGCAAAATGCAGCAGATGGAGGAAAATTTTACCGCCAACACTGAGCAGCCCACCATAGCCGCCAACACCACCGCCACCACTGCCGTGTTGAAGGGGGTGCGCTGCAAGTTTTTGAGCATCTTGACCCCGGCGGACAGGATCAGGTAGATGACACAGGCCTGAATGCCCTTGAAAGCATTGGCCACCACCGTCAGCTGCAAAAAGCGGTCGAAGAAGAGCGAAATAAGGTAGATGACTGCAAAGGACGGCAGGCACACCGCCAGAGTGGAAGCCGCCGCACCGGCAACACCGGCCAGCTTATAGCCGATGTAGGTGGCGCTGTTCACCGCCACAGGGCCGGGAGTGGACTCGGCAATGGCGACCATATCCAGAAACTCTTCCCGGGTGAGCCAGCGCTTTTTTTCTACAAATTCGTGTTCCAGCAGCGCTACCATGGCATAGCCGCCGCCAAAGGTAAAGGCACCGATCTTAAAAAAGGTGCCGAACAATTCTCCGGTTTTAGACATAGGCATCCCTCCATGTTTTTACTGTTTGACTGGCTCCAGCTCCAGATAGCACTCGAAAGCCGTTTTGTCTGCGTGCTTGGCAATAAAGTACCAGCCATCATCCGAAGGCGTGTAGAACACCTCCACCTGCTGCCCCATGGGGACTTCGCGGTGATAGTTGATGGAAGCGAACTTCACAACATGATCGCGCATGATCTCCTGCGGCAGTGCATCGCAGACGATATCCAGATAAAAGGCGTTGTTGATGTGGTAGTGCAGGTCGCACTGGGAGTAGCGCGCCGTAACCAGACCGGCGCTGGTCAGGCTGTCCCGGCGCTTATGTAGCAAAAGGGGCAGTTCCTCTTCCACCGTCTCGTTCCAGTATCCCTCCACCGTCCAGCCCGGCTGGCGCAGGATATGTCCATTCTCAAGGCTGGACATGATCCAGCGGCTGTCCACCATGGCTACTTCCTGCCCGGCTTCGTCCGTAAGGGTAGTGACGCGCTTGATAGAGCCACGGAGAGCCTTTTCTGAGCGGGAGCAAAGGGTCAAAGTCTCGCCACGGCGAGGCACACGGTTAAACCGCAGCGCCTGCTTGCCCACCAGAAACGCTACGCCGTGATCCTCAAAAAACTTATCGTCCATGCCAAACTTCCGGGCGTGCATGGAAGAAATCTGCTCCACATAGCGCAGCAGGGCGCTGGCCTTGAGCAGGCTGTGGCAGTCTGCATCGGCATTTTCTACCACGGCAGTATCTTCATAATAAAACTGTTCCATAGTCTTTTCCTCCTATCGGAAAAAGGCCGCCGCACCACATCCGGGACGGCAGCCTTGGCTGAACGATCAATACTGATTGCGGGTCTTTCTGCGCACTTTGCGCCAGATATTGAAGCAGGCCAGCGCCAGCATGGCCAGAAGCAGCAGCAAAAACAGGTAGCTGCCGCCGCCCTCATCGTAGCTCTTCATCTCGCTCCACTTCAGATCCAGCTCGCTGTTTACCTCATCGCTCAGGGCGGTGAACACCTTCTCGCGGGCGGCGTCCTCCTCAGACGGATAGGCGATCTCGCTGGTCTTCAGATCCTCGTCCAGCACCTCCCAAACATCGTGCATGGGGGTGGTGTAGCCGATATACTCGCTGTTGGCCTTGCCGATGTCGGTCTCGCACATGAAGTTGATGAACATCTCAGCGGCTTCCTTGTGCTCGCTGGCAGCAGGCACAGCCATGCAGTCCACCGAAAGCACACTGCCCTCCTCCGGGAACACCCAAGCCAGATCCGGGTTATCATCGATCATGGTAATGGCATCGCCGGAGTAGTACACGCCGATGGCCGCCTCGCCGCCGATCATCTTATCAAAGATCTCGTCCATGACGTAGGCCTGCACCAGCGGCTTCTGTGCCTTGAGCTCCTCTACCACCTCGTCCACCTCTTCCGGGGTGGCGGGGTTGATGCTGTGGCCGCTCTTAAATGCAGCGATAGCGTAGGCGTCGCGGCTGTTGTTGAACATCAGAATGTTGCCCGCATACTGTTCATCCCACAGGTCTGCCCAGCAAGTGGGGGCTTCGTCTACCATGGTAGTGTTGTAGATGATGCCGGTGGTGCACAGCATATAGGGTACGGTGTAGGCGTTCTGTGGGTCGTAATCCGGGTTGCGATAGCCTGCATCGATCTTCTGGAAATTGGGGATATTCTCGTAGTCAAGGGGTGCAAGCATCCCCTCGTTGATCATCTTTGCCACCATGTAGTCGGAGGGGATGATCACATCGTAGTTGGCTGCGCCGGACTTGAGTTTGGCGTACAGGGACTCGTTGGAGTCGAAGGTGGTGTAGTTCACCTTGATGCCAGTCAGCTTTTCAAAGGCGGCAACCACGTCCACACTGTCATCCGAGCCGTTGGAGATGTACTCGCCCCAGTTATAGACGTTCAGGGTGACGTTCTGCCCCTTGAAGCGGGTCCAGTCGTAAGCGTCCGACACCGAGACGTCCTCGGTCACCTCAATAGTACCGGCGGCAAGCACCGGCAGTGCGGCGCACAGCGCCACAGCCAGCGTCAGCAGCAATGCAGCAATGCGTTTCATCGTGCGCCCTCCTTTCGCAGCGTTTTCTGATCCCGGCGGTAGCTGCGGCTCTCCATGGCGTTGGACACCAGAATGACGCTGAGGATGACCACGAACATGATGGTGGACAGTGCGTAGATCTCCGGGCTGACCTTTTTACGGGTCATGGAGTAGATGGCAATGGGCAGGGTCTCCACCGTACCACAGTTGAAGTAGGAGATCATGAAGTCGTCGATGGAATAGGTCAGGCAGATGAGGAAGGCAGAAAGGATGGCAGGGCTGATCTCCGGCAGGATGACCTTGAAGAACGCCTGCCGGGGGTCGCAGCCAAGATCCAGCGCTGCTTCGTACAGCTTGATATCCAGCTGCTTGAGCTTGGGGCTTACGTTAAAGATAACGTAAGGCACGTTGAACGCGATATGCGCAATGAGCAGCGTGGGCAGACCCATGATGTTGTCCGGCAGCCATGCGGACTGCGTGGCAAAGCGCTGGTAGGCCACGAACAGCAGCATCAGGGAGATGCCGGTGATGATCTCCGGGTTGACCACCGGGATATAGGTGATGTTGGTCACCAGCAGGCGGCTTTTGCGGCTCATGGAGGCAATGCCAAGGCTGGCTGCCGTGCCCAGCACCGTGGCGATGATGGCGGACAGTACTGCCACCTCAACGGACACCCACAGCGCGTGGAGGATGGACGCATTCGTGAACAGGCTGCGGTACCATTTGAAGGTAAAGCCGGTGAACAGCGAATAGCCCTTGCTCTGGTTGAAGCTGAACACGATCATGTAGGCAATGGGCAGGTACATGAAACAGAAGAACAGGATGATGTAGACCCGCTGCATCAGGCGCAGATGTTTTGTTTTCATCAGGACACGCCCTCCATTTCATCCTCGTCAAAGCTGGATGTAAAGCTCATGCACAGCAGTACGATGATCATCAGCACAAGGCTCATGGCCGAGCCGACGTTCAGGTTATAGCTGTTACCCAAGAACTGCATCTCGATCAGGTCACCGATCAGCAGATTAGAGCCGCCGCCCAGCATACGGCTGATGACAAAGGTAGACACTGCCGGCACGAACACCATGGTGATGCCGGTGCTGATGCCCGGCACGCTCATGGGGATGAGCACCCGCACAAGGGTCTTGGTGGTGTTGGCGCCAAGATCCTGCGCAGCCTCCACAAGGCTCTGGTCGATCTTGGTCATGCTGGTATACAGCGGCAGGATCATGTAGGGCACATAGTTATACACCATGCCCAGCACCACCGCGCCGGAGGTGTTGAGCATGGTATAGGGGCCAAGGCCGATAAAGCCCAGCAGGGTGTTCACCGGGCCGTTCACGCTGAGCAGACCCATCCATGCGTAGGTACGCAGCAAAAAGTTCATCCACATGGGCAGCATGACCAGCATAAGCATGATGTGCTGCTTGTTCACCCGCAACCGGGACAGAAAATAGCCCACCGGGAAGGCGATGACCAGACAGATAACGGTAGCAATAAGCGCCAGCAGCAGACTGCGGGCAAACACCGAGCCGTAGCCGCTGATGGAGGTAAGGTTATTCAGGGTAAAGTTGCCCTCGGCATCGGTCATGGCGTAGTACACCACAATGAACAAGGGCACAACGGTAAACAGCACCATCCATACAAAGTACGGATAGGCCAGCTTTTTATCATAGATCTTCATGGCACATCACCCCTCGCTCCGCGCCATGATATGGATCTCGTTGGGGCCGATGCGCATACCAATGGTCTCACCAGGGGTGCAGGCGCGGGTGGAGTGGATCAGCCACTCGCGGCCTTCGCACTCCACGTGCATCTCAAAGTGCACACCCTTGAAGATAACATCATTCACCACGCCCACAAGCTGGCCCTCCACGGGGGATACCACCTCGATATCCTCCGGGCGCACCACCACCTGCACGCTCTGCTCCCGGGCGAAGCCGCGATCCACGCAGGGGAAATCCACGCCGGAGAAGGACACCAGAAAGTCCTTGTGCATCACGCCGTCCACGATGTTGGAATCGCCGATAAAGTCTGCCACAAAGGCGTTTTTCGGCTCGTTGTAGATATCCTCCGGGGTGCCGATCTGCTGCACCTTGCCGCCGTTCATGACCACGACGGTATCGGACATGGTAAGCGCTTCCTCCTGATCGTGGGTAACGTAGATAAAGGTAATGTTCATCTCGCGCTGCAACCGCTTGAGCTCCAGCTGCATCTCCTTGCGCAGCTTCAGGTCCAGCGCACCCAGCGGCTCGTCCAGCAGCAGGATCTCCGGCTCATTGACCAGACTGCGGGCAATGGCCACGCGCTGCTGCTGACCGCCGGACATCTGGCTGATGCTGCGGCGCTCGAAGCCCTTTAAGCCCACGACCTCCAGCATATCGCGCACCTTGCGGCGGATAGTGTCCTCGTCCAGCTTTTTGAGCCGCAGACCAAAGGCCACGTTCTCGAACACGTTCAGGTGCGGGAACAGCGCGTATTTCTGGAACACGGTATTCACCGGGCGCTTGTAGGGCGGCACACCGGTAATGTCCTCCCCTTTCAGCAGCACCTTGCCGGCGTTCGGCTCCAGAAAGCCTGCGATCAGGCGCAGGGTGGTGGTTTTGCCGCAGCCGGAGGAACCGAGCAGCGTTACAAACTCCTTATCATGGATATCCAGATTCAGCCCATCCAGAATGCGCTGTCCATCAAATTCCACTACGATATCCCGCAGTGAAACGACCACCGAGTTGTCCATTTTATATGTTATCCTCCTTGTTCTCAGATACGAAAAAAGACAGGGAACCTGCCCCATCTTTTTTGCGTATAAGGGATGCTCCGCCCCGCACAGAAGCATGATCTTGCGCGGCAGACTTACCCTGTCACGGTTTATAATAAACAATCACAGTCGGATTGTCAATCACTCTGCCGATGTTTGCCGCAACTTTATAAAAAGCTGCAAAAAAATATACGCTGCACCTTGGTTTCGGTGCAGCGTACAAAAGGAATCATTCCTGCGTTTTCAGGTCGTTTTCCGTCAGCAGAAGCGCCTGCACAGTGCTGGTATCCACTGTGTATACCGAGGTATCCCCTTCCACCTGCAGATACCACCCGTCCGTACCGCAGGCGTAGGTCAGCTGTACGGTGGAGCCGTCCTCGCTGGTGACTACGGCGGTGAATACCGGTGCATCAAAACCGCAGGCGGCAAGGTCTGCGTCCGTAGTCTGAGCGGTGGCATAGGTGCACAGGGCAGACAGCAGGCCTTGCACCTTATCCTGTGCAAGGCTGGCGGCGGGGTCAGAGGCCAGCCGCCACACCGTCTCGTAGGCAGTGGAAGAAGCGCTGTCTGCGTCCGTGCTGTCGGCGCTTTCGGTCGGCTCGCTGACGGCGTTCAGGGTGACGGCGGTGCCATCTGCCAGCGTATAGGCTACCTGCGTAATGGCAGAAGCCGTAAGTCCGGTGGGGCAGAAGCTGCCGAAGAGCCCGGCCTTATCCAGCTGAAAGCAGGCGGCCTTGTTGCCGCTGACGGTGTAGACGGCATCATCCCCGGCTTTTTGCACATAGAGATCCCCGGTGACCGGGTTTTCTGCCCCGAAGATCAGGGTAGTGCTCTGCCCTGCCGCCGTGACCGTAACGGTGAGCTGCGGGCTGTCCAGCCCGTAGTCCTCCCCTGCCTGCGGTGTCAGGCTGCGCTTGGCATTCAGTGCCATCAGGGCGGTGCGCATGGTGTTGCAGGCGCTCTCGTCCAGATGATAGGCGGGGTCCTGTGCCAGTTGCCAGCTGCCGCCGGAATATTGCAGGGTGTAGGTCTGGCCGTTATAGGTATACTCGATCTGCTCCAGATCCTCTGCGGCAAAGCTGGAAAGCGGGATGCTTCCCTCGGCGGCGGCACTGGCGGCCTGCTCGGCCTTGGCGTTGCTGCGGATCACCGCCCACAGTGCCGCGCCCAGCAGCACTGCCGCTGCCAGCAACGCCAGCAGGACACGCTGTTTTGTTTTCATGGCGGTCTCCTTATCTGCGGCGGCGCAGCAGCACCACCACTGCCCCGGCAATGAGCACCGCCGCCGGGAGCACGAACACAAAGGTCAGCCCCAGTGCTGCGGCAGTGGAGCCTGCCACCGTAATGGGCTCGGCCTCCAGCGCCTTGGTGTCTACAAGGACATCCTGCCCTACCAGCGAGGCAGCGCAGCCCTGCAGGAAGGTCAGATTGCCGGGCATGGACTGATAAAGCTGCTCGTTATCCATATTGGGGCAGCCGATCCAGAGAACCTCGGCGCCGGTGTCCTCGTTCCGCGCCCAGACGGCCAGTGCAAAGGGGCCGTCCGCATCTCCATCCTGCCGCTCCATGGTGGTAAGGTCGTTGATGTCGGCCTTGGCGTAGGCAGAGGAGGAGCTGTTCAACAGCGGCTCGGCGATGACATCCTCGGTCTCGGTGACCGTGATGCCCTGCGCCACCGACAGCATGACATGGGTGCTGGTATTCACACCGTTCAGCGCGGTGCTCTCGGTGGGCGTGCCGTAGTCCGGCAGCAGCGACCATGCAGAGTTATACAGTGCCTTGCTGCTGTCGCCCTCCACCACCATGCCCCCTGCGCGGGCAAGGCCGAACTGCGCCAGCACGGCGTCCAGCTGCGGGGTCTGGGCGTAGACGCTACTGGTCAGCAGCAGCTTGCCGCCCGCCGCCAGATAATCTTGCAGCTGGCTAATCTCATCCACAAGGCTGTCCCCTACGGAAAAATCGGTGGTGGGTGCGTTGATGATGAGCAGATCGCAGTCCTCCGGGATGGTGCTTGTGAGCAGATCCAGCGGCTGGGCGTCGATATTCTGGGCGTCCAGTGCATCGGTCAAGGAGTCGGTCAGGGTCTGCTCGCCGTGGTTGGTGGTATAGTAGGCGTGGCTCTGCCCCGCTGCGGTGAGCTTATAAATGGCAGAGGTGATCTGCTTTTCGCCGCCAAAAGTCACGCTGGCAGAGCCGGTGGTGTAGTAGTCGGTATAATCGTACTCGTACAGGTCGGCGGCATCCAGTACGGTGCTGTTCTCCCCGCAGGTGACGATCAGACTGCCGGTGGAAACATTCTCTGCGCCATACTTTGCGGCAAAGGTTGGGTACAGGGTGGGGTCCTTCTGTTCCCAGCTCAGGTGCCCGCTCTCGGCGGCGTAGTGATCCAGCAGCTTTGTGATGATGGTATCCTCGCTGCCGGTTTCACAGAGGTAATAGATGTGCACATCCTTTTCCAGCCCCTCCACCAGCGCTTTGGTGCTGTCGCTCAGGGTGTACATTTTGGCCTCAGAGAGGTCGAACTCGGTATATTTTGCAGGGATGGCCCGCACCAGCAGGTTGAGCAGCACCGCCAGCACCAGCACTGCCGCCAGCATGGCGGTGGACAGCAGCCCACTGCGGAACACCCTGCCCTTTTGGGAGGCTGCGTTCTTGTTCCATTTCATCGTTATGGCCTCCTCTCAGTTCCAGCGGCGCTTTTCCAAGCCCTGTGCGGTGAAAAACAGGAACACCGCCGCCACGGTCAGGTAGTAGACCAGCGTGGGAATGGAAAAGCTGCTGTTGACAAATTCTTCAAAGGGGGTAAACAGGCACAGGGCGCTGAGCACCGCGCTGAAGGCCTCGGTCAGCCAGCTGCTTTTGAGCAGAAACAGCGCCGTAAGCGCCACGCAGCACCCCGCAAAGGAAAGGCAGCCCAGCGTAAAGCTTTTGCTGCGCAGCCCTGCCACCACGCTGAGCACAGCGGCAATGGCAGTGAACAGTGCCAGCGCCACCGCGCTGCCGGTGGTGAACATGGTGCGCAGGCTGGGCATCATATAAGCCAGCAGCAGCGCCGCCACGCCGGACACAGCGGCGATGATCTGGTTTTCGGTCAGGCTGGAAAGGAACACCCCAATGGCAATAGCGGTGCAGCCCATGAGGTAATAGCACAGCAGCGCGGAAAAGTTGGCCAGCGTGCTGGTGCCGGTCGCGCCCAGCGCCTTCAGCACAAGGATCATGCCCGCATCCACAAGGCAGGGCAGCGCAAAAATGACGCAAAGGGCAAAATATTTGCCCAGCACGATACCGCCCACCGACACCGGGCTTGTGAGCAGCAGCTGGTCGGTGCGACTGTGGCGTTCCTCAGCAAAGGAGCGCATGGTGAGCACCGGGATGTAGAGCAGCAGCACAAAAATGGTGCGGCACAGCGTGTAGTAGCCAAAATCCGGCAGGCCATAGCCCAGATTCAGCGCCACAAAATAGATAGCCGTAGCCGCCAGCATAAAGGCGGTAAGCACCGCACCGATCATGCCGTGAAAGCAGCTGCGGAGTTCTCGTTTAAAGATGGCCAGCATCTCAATTCTCCTCCCCTTCTGCCGGGGTGTTCTGCTCCGGCGTTTTTTCGGTCAGCGCTAGGAATACCTCCTCAAGGCTGCGGTTCTCGGCGGCAAGTGCCAGCACGGTACAGCCGGCCTCGGTCAGTGCTCGGGACACAGCAGCGCGGCGGTCGGCGGCATCCTCGCTCTCGGCAGTAAAGGTGACCTGACCGTTCGCGGCGCTTTCCAGTTCTACCTTGCAGATGCCCGGCACGCTGCGCACAGCGGCCAGCACGGTTTCGGTCTCGCCCTGCGCGGTGGCACGCAGGCGGCTGCCCGGGTTCAGGGTCTCACCCAGCTCCTCCGGGCTGCCCACAGCCACCAAACGACCTTTAGAGAGGATGAGCACCTGCTGGCATACCGC
This sequence comes from Faecalibacterium sp. IP-1-18, assembly GCF_023347355.1. Taxonomy (NCBI): domain Bacteria; kingdom Bacillati; phylum Bacillota; class Clostridia; order Eubacteriales; family Oscillospiraceae; genus Faecalibacterium; species Faecalibacterium sp. IP-1-18. The sequence goes on along the minus strand of NZ_CP094472.1, from coordinate 1,377,951 downwards.
CTGCACCTCGCTGAGGATGTGGCTGGACAGAATGACCGTATGCGCCTTGCCCAGCTCCCGGATGAGGTTGCGGATCTCGATGACCTGTGCAGGGTCCAGACCTACGGTGGGTTCGTCCAGAATGATAAGCTGCGGGCTGCCCAGCAACGCCTGCGCAATGCCCACCCGCTGACGATAGCCCTTAGACAGGCTACGGATGACCCGGGGCAGCACTTCTTCCAGCCCGGTGCGGCGGGCAGCGGCCAGCACCCGCTGCTTGCGCTGCGCACGCTTGACTCCCTTGAGCTCTGCCACAAAGTCCAGATACTCCTGCACAGTCATTTCGGGGTAGAGCGGCGGCTGCTCCGGCAGATAGCCTACACAGGCTTTAGCCTGCTGCGCCTGCTCCGGCAGACGGAAGCCGGCTACCTTTACCTCGCCCTCGGTGGGCGCCAGATAGCCGGTAAGGATATTCATAATGGTGGATTTGCCCGCACCGTTGGGCCCCAGCAGGCCATAGATCTGGCCGTCCGGCACCGTAAACGAGAGATCCTGCACGGCAGGGCGGCTGCCGTAGGACTTGCTCAGGTGAGAAACTTCGATCACAGCAAACTCTCCTTTTATTTCAGAAGCTGTTTTGTGGAAAGCGGCGTAGAACCAGCGCTTTCCGGTTTGGAACTGCTTTAGTTTAGATGGAAAATGTGTTCAAAATAAGACAATCCTGTGTGGGAAAGCGAAATATTTGCCACCGCGAAACGCAAAAATGCCGCCTCCCGAAGGAAGCGGCATGAGATAGCCTATAATTACTTACGGCCGAAACGCTTGTTGAAGCGCTCAACACGTCCGCCGGTGTCAACCAGCTTCTGCTTGCCAGTGTAGAAAGGATGGCACTTAGAGCAAACTTCGACGTGGATCTCGGGCTTGGTGGAACGAGTCTTGATGACATTACCGCAAGCGCAGGTAATGGTGCAGTCAACGTAGTTCGGATGGATACCCTGTTTCATTCTTTTCACCTCAATTCTGGTTCTGACGTATTGGGGCCATATTTAATGTATGTGCCCATCACAACCTTCAATATCGGCTACCCCGTCGAGCGGCCTTGGAAACGATTGCCTTACTATTATAGCACGAATCAGCCAGAATGCAAGAGGAAAATTTAAGTTTTTTACAGCTTTTGCAGCGTCCAGCCTTTTTTTGCTGCCAGTTGCTCCAGCTCCCGGTAAGAAAGCCTCAGCTGCGCAATGTTGAAGCCCGGCAGCTCCGCAAGGCAGCCGCCGTCCTGTGCCCGGTGCAGCAGTTTGCGCACCGGCAGTTCCGGTTCGCCGTCAAGCGTATCCAGCCCGGCCACATATTCTCCGCACCGGGGCAGTGGCTGCTGCCAGTCGATAGTTTTGCAGACCATTGCAAGCGTAAGGTGGTTGCAGGTCACCGTCTGCCGGAATTCCAGTTTCATGATGCTCTCCCCTTTTGCGCCGGAGATTCACAGCTGTTCCCGGCGCGATACTATGATATAACATTTTGTTTTATACATCAATATAACATTTCGTTATGCCTATACTTTACCTTAAATAAAGCCTTTGAGGTAAATACCATGTATCAACGTATCCGGGATCTGCGGGAGGCTCGTGATCTGCTGCAAAAGGATGTTGCGGCGTATCTGAAATGCACACAGGTCTGCTACTCCAATTACGAGACCGGCAAGCGGGATATCCCCACCGAGGTGCTGATCCAGCTTGCCGGTCTCTACCATACCAGTACCGATTATATTCTCGGCCTTACGGACGACAGCGCCCCGCCCATCACCCGCAAAGCGTAAAACTGCCCCCAAAGCAGCGCGATTTGATGCGAGCTACTTTGGGGGCAGTCTGTTTGATATAAAAATATTTCACTATGGCCCCGCATGGAAAGGTTCTTGTAAACGCGTCCATACGGCATCGTCTGTGCAAGAATGATTTCTCTCGTCTCTCCAAAGCTTCCAGAAAGCAGAGCAAAAAGAAAGTCCGACAATCATTCGAGTCAACGAACAATTCTGAGATTTTCAATGTCTCCGGCGGGGCAACCCCATACTCTGCCTTCAGAAAGGGATTTTAAGTCCCTCGTGTCTGCCAGCCTTCGGCAAAGTCGATTTTCGTTCGTTGTATCGTTTGATTTCTCATTGCGAGAGAGATTTTTCCTTCGCGAGCGAGAGGGATTCGCATTTTTTTAACAAGATAATATTACCACCTTTTTCGCCTCATGTCAACCATGTAAAATTGTTTCATCTTGTCGTGTTTGATCCTCGGAGCGTCCGGGACCCGGGGCGTTCGCCCTGCCCAGATGCGCTCCTCAGGGTGGGTGTGATGAGGGGGGTGGATGAAGGGTTGCTGGGTGTATTGATGGACTGAATTGAGTGATGGGTTATTGCTGATTTTTGAAGAGTACTTTTGAAGTGATTGGGGTTGTTTTTGATGTGCTGACTGACTTTGATATCTCCTTATCTGTACCGCTCGGTTACTCAGTCCCTGCTCTCCCCTGCTACCTCTTTTGCTGAAATTTCACCGGAAGTGATTTTGAGGGATGCAGTGAGAAACGAGTACATTTGTTCGATACGAAACAATCGTTCTATTAGAAAACCGCATGGATGGGTTTTTGTGGGCACACCCATACGGTTTGAGGGTTTGAAAAGATTACTTTAGTTCAGTGTAAGATTCAGACCGTTCTACTTTTTTGTTAGTAGCCAAATACTCTATGAAGTATATCAACCGATTCCATCAATTGGTTAGATTCATTATACTCTGAATAATTCGCCCTTTCCGCAACTGTCTTCATCTCCCGGTATACTCTTCTCTGTTCATTTCTCATATCTTGTGCCTGAGCATATTTCAGTCTTGAAAATAGTAAGCCAAAGTATGCCTCCTGAAATTCGATTTTCTTTGGATACTGTTCAGACCATTGCTTTGCCTTATTAATAATTTTATCAGGAACTCGCTTATATTCCGCCGACGGTGAATATATGGCTTCACTCGCAATAATAAACGCCGCCCGAATATGCATGGATTCCGGAAATTTCTGCAAATACTTTTTTATCGTTTCATATTCATCTGGTGTTATTTTTCTATGTCCCCCACTATTATATAAATTAGCAAGGCAGAGCGCTGCGACTTCTGCCGCTTCACATCGTCCATTTTCTTCATACACTTGAGCCATAAAGCGTTCCAGCTCAAACAGCTTATCCTCCTTTTTTCGTTGGACAAGGGTACGAAAGTATTCTTCTACCGCATCCAGTACATTTTTATATACATCCTCATCGTAGTTGCACTGCTTCAAAATTTCTACGATAGCATTCCATTCCTCTTGAATCTCTGCGTTAACGTTTTTATAGAGTCGCAAGTGCATCAGCCGTCCATAGTTTTGACAGCAAATTACCGCAATCCGTTTGTTATCTGCAAGTAGCTGGGTCAATTCACCGCACTTTTTCAGGAAAGCACCATACTCATCAACTGCTTCCGCATTATGAAGACCAACGCAATACGCCTCTATAGCATCTACCGCCTCATCACGGATTGTTACCTTTTCTGATATTTCTTTTAAAAATCGAATATATTTCAGACCGCTATTGTAAAGACGCCTTATATCTCCCCGATCAGTCAAGACGATTGCTATTCTTCGCCATAGTTCCAACTCATACCTCTGGAAAATCGGCTCACGTTCTAAAAGCACATCTTCTACCGCAGCAATATCTTTTATAGCTGAAATCCTCGACATCAAGCCTAAATAGTATTCAGAATCATTCAACTCCTCGTCTGGCGGCGTGATCGCTATTTTTTGGAACACATCACTCTCCGGCCAGTCATCCAGTGCCAGCGAGATGAATTTTGCAAAGCCCATCACAGAATTTGATTTGACCAATTTTGCAAATCGTTCAGCATCTCTCACATTCACGACATAGTCAACGATATACTCATTAATCACGTCCGGAAAGCACGGTTCCATGAGCCACGCATGATCTGGGAGCATCTTCTCTTTCTGGGTTCTCTGGTTCTGAAGCTGTATCAGTTTCTGTTTTTCCTCTTCTGTGGCCACGCCACCTCTTACACGCATATTGAGGTAAACCTCTTGCGGATCAGCGCTTAGTTTAACATATGGTGCCAACAATGAAAACTTCTCGTCTTGATCAAGGCTCTTTGAAGAACCTCCACTCTCCGCTTTTTGCGGCTCTTTGTCCATCTGCTGATAAAGCAACTCGAATAGCGTTGGTTGTGCCGGATCATCCTCTTGTTCGCTGACAGACACAAACAAATCCTCAAAGAGATTATCTGCTCCCGGTCTTCCACTCCTTGCATCAAAAAAAGAGATCAACCTATTACAATCTTCCGCCAAATAGTTTGTACCTTGTACATCCGTAATGTTAAAAATTCCTACAATGCAAGCAACCGAAAGCACCCGAAGATACGAATCCACCAAAATATCATCGCCCAAAATTAGCTTCCAGCGTTTTTTCTCTTTATTCAAATATTCACTTAGTAATTCTTCCGTAGAGGTAAGGTTTGTGCGCCCTTCTTTACTAAGCCACACTTCAATGAACACGCTAAGGAATAGCGGACGCAAGCAAGGAGCACTCATCGAATTTCGAAACTTACTTTGTATTATTTTTGCCTTATTTGCCTTATCAGCCTTGCATTCATCAATAAAGGCACTTGTACCAAGAAGCGGTAGATAGGCTTCCAAATAGTTTTCAATATATGACGCCTCGTCTTTTTCATCGAGTGGTCCAATTGTCAAAACGGGCTTCGAATAAGTACCCGCTTCAAATTCCAACCTGGCCTCATTGGGCATTTTCCGTTTTAATTCAATCAGCCAATCATATTCTGATGCTCTCTGATGCCGTTCCAGCAATACAATTCTAAGCTTGTATGGCGAATCCGAAAACGCTTCAATAAATGCCGCAATTGTATCTGCACATTGCTGTTCTTGCCCTAAGACATAGTCAAACGCCACAACAGTATCTGCAAACGGAACGAACAGATGCGCTTTTTCCGGTTTTTTATACGCAAAAAAGCCAAACCAGCTTGAAGGCATAGTTTTCATCCATTCCAAAATCAGGCGGCTTTTTCCTATTCCACCTTCACCTAAAATAGTCCGCCACAAGAATTTTTCCTTATCTTGTAAAAAAGAACTTAGGTCATTCAGTTCCACAGTTCTACCCACGAAGGGGTTAAAGCTATTAGAAAAGTGCATTCTACCAAAAGCAGATATTGCCGTTCTGCGCTCCAAATAAGGATTCACTGCTATGACTGATTGCAATCCTGCTCTTTTCTGAAGCCGAGTCATTGCAATCTCTGATAGAAAAAGTGGGAGATCCTCATAATCATCCCCATAAAATACTGGAATAGCATTCATCGGCAAATTGGGTATGGTGTCTCCACTCTTCATCAGATAAAAATAAGGTATATCAGAGGTTCCAAGTTTCTCATACGCAAATGACATAAAGCCAGACAGGTTCGGATCTTCCATCGTGCCACCACAGCCAACAATTATGATAGGATTTGTTCCTATCAGATTTTGAATAAACTGTGCCCCACTGTTGCGCAAAATCGTTTGGTATTGTATATAGTCCGCAATAATATTATCAATACCATCTCGTTCATCATACATTCCATGAAGGTGAATCACTTTATTTTCCGCTGTGCTACGAATAATCGAAAGAATTTCCGCCGGGCATTCATAGGAAACGCCTTTAGCATTTAATGTTTCTTCTATCTGCGTATCGTAATTTGTTGTTGCAATCAGATCTCCTGCACGCCAGACTTTGCAAAGCGCCTCTTTGAACTCCGTATTGACAGGATGCAGTGCGCCAATTGTTTGATTCATAAAAGTCTGGTATGCCCCAGAGCTCTTAAGCTTGCCCAGCAAAAAAGTAGCCGCATCGATCAGTTCCTCCGCAGTCCATGAACCAATTTTCAGATTCAACTCATTCTGCTCTGGTATTGTCAGATATTTTCTTCCCTCAGCAATCCAATTCGTCCAACTCAATCTATGAGAGCCGAGCGACATAGATGCACCTGCACCACACAAATACACAATTTTTTCAGCGGAATGAATTGCATTCAGTAATTGTGGATATTCTGAGATATTCCTTGCAGGCATTTATTTATCTCCTTTTTCATTACTCATTTTTATCTCATAGCGTTCGATGCGTTTTCAACAGCAAGCTCCAAATATTTTAATTTCATCTTTTTCCCATGGAACTATTTTCACACTTCAAAAACACTGAGGAGGCACGGTTCTGTTAGCCCGTTATCCTTAAATATTATTCTTTAAATCAAAAAACGCCTACAACAGAAAAGCAGATTTACAGTTGCAGGCGTATATCTTTACTTCAGTTTTTCCAAAATTTCGTCAGCACTCATGCCACCAGCCAGCAGCTTCTTAACCACAGCCTCGGCTTCCGACTTTTTCGCTTCTTCTGCAGCCTTAGCATCTGCCTTTACCTTCTTCGCTTCCAGAGATGCCACTTCTTTTTCGGCCTTCTTCAAATCAGACTTCTTCACTTTCAGGTCAGCTTTCAAAGTTTCAATGTTTGCAGTGATGGATGCGATCTCTGCAGTCAGGAAAACGATAGATTCCTGCTTCTCTGCGATCTGGAATGCGTAGTCGGTATGGGTAGTTTTGTGACGGTTTTTGCTACCTTTCGTTCTGGGCATTTTTGTTACCTCCGAATTGTTCGAATGCAATTCTGTAACATTATTTTTTATTCTTCTACAATAGTTGTATATGAATAACGATTTAACAGCTCGATAATTGCTTCTTTTTGCTGATCATTTGATTTCGGATTTAGAACCACCCTGGAAACAAATCCCTTAAAATTGAATGGAATTTGTAGCCCTGCTTCTTGACTGTTTTTATATATAATTGAACGAATTTCATTTTCTTCTTTAAAGTCATGCTTTTTTATTGCATGAAAAACACGTGCGGAACTCGGCAGGCCAAATCTAGCTCGTTCATCATCATGTGGAATGTAAAATGGCACATCCATATTTCCTATTTGCTCATTTTCATCAAGATAATGAACTTTATACATTCTTGCACCATTTATCCTTGAAAGCATAAAAATTTGTCTTACAGTTGATACTATACAGACTCCGTTATCTGATGCATATTCGTTCCACATTTTTGTATTACCAGTTTTATACGGTGTCCAACAAGTCACATATGGCACATATACATGGGATTTTAATTCATTAAGTCTCCGATAGTTTTCTTCTGATTGTTGTGCCCAGCCGTCAAAAAACTCTAGCGGAATTTCCCCCTCATATTCATCATCAAACCTTGAAGCATTGCAAAAGAAGAGTGTCTGTGTAGAAAGCATAGATTCCAGCTTTGAGTAATTTATATATCTTCCGATTTCTAAGTTTAACCGGGGCATATATTCATTATTAATTCTGTCTATGTCGGTTGCAAAATAAATACCCATAGAGAAGCCTCCTACTTTCTTTATCCATCCTTTGCATTCTTCGCCACATTCTCATGTGTTGCCTGCTGCTCACCACGAAGAGGTGTGCAAAGTTTCGAGCAGCGTAGGCTGTATTCATGTACAGCCGTCAGATTTCACCCTACCATTGTGTTATCCCAACACACGATGGAGGTAAAATCAAAATGAAAAATAAATACAATTGGTTCGACGATAACTGGAATCCGGATGACAAACTATCCACCCAGTTTTGGCCATCTTTTGTTTACAATCTAGTACCGGGTTCCTGACCCCCAGAGCTTTCTATAATAGGGAAAATATAGGTTCTCTCCCGTTGACGTACAATCCTTGTATAGCATGAATAGTTCCTTCCGACACCGCAGAACTGTGTGAAATCTCACCTTAACGATAAACCCACATGTTGTCTTCTCCTCAGGCAACAGAGTCGACGCTCTGGTTTGTTGGTATTTCGATGTTCAATAGCTATCCCCACTACCTTGCTGTCTACGCTTAACACACCGCATTACTGCGACACACCCAAGACTCACTTCAAATGCTGTGGTTAGCCGCTTATTTGACAGGATTTTCGCCTATCGAATTGCACGTCCTTCGCTGGACGCACTGCCCAACCCCAATGTTGCTTTCTATTTCCCAATAAAAGTACGTAAAGTCCATTTTGTCTTGTAATACTGCGTTCCTCTGGTCACCTCATCAATCCGGATGCTAAACGGTTCATCTAAAGACATTTTCTCTTCATAAGGAATCAATGCCTTGTCTAATCTCTCCCTTAAAAGATAATAATCAAAAGATTCTCCCCGATCCAGTCTTTTAGGAAACTGAGGCGTATACATTTGAAGTATGGACTCTCGATTTAGCATACCAACAAATATATCTCCTTGCTTTTTGCTTCCAAAATGCAGATATACATTTGTAACCGTTACTGGCTTCATCCCAGTATTTTTCACTGTTATAATATACGCATCGATTTTTTCAATACCCGGAATTTGACTCAGTATAAAACCAGTGCTAACACCAACCGCAATTTTTACTCTCTGTGGAAGCCATAAAGCAACAAGCGAAACAACAAGAGCAATTGCTCCAAATACCGATCCCGTCCAACTACCTATCGCCCCAATAATAGCCCATCGAAGCGATTCAGTATTGTAATCTTTTACTTGCTCTACTTCCTTTACCAATTGAAGCATCTTGAAGATTCCTAATCCAACAGCAACAATCGCTACAATAGTACATAATGTAATTATTAGCTTTCTTTTATCTATATTCTTCATGTATTTCAGCCCATTATATTCTTCTTCACATCTCAGCCGATCCTTAGATTGTTGCCTGCTGCTCACTGTGTAGAGGTTCGCGATTATCAGAGCAGCGAGAGCCACGGTCTCCCATGACTCCAGTATATCACAGATCCGAGAACAAGTCAGCCTTGTACACGCTTTTTTTCTAACATTTTCTCTATCGTAGTCGGGCTTTTTCTTCGGTCGGCCGCGCTTCGCTTTTGCAGTGTCAGTAGGTGCAGTTTCTGCACTTTCCGACATCGGGCGCTTCGGGCCGAAGTCGTTCATTGGGTTTTAGCTTTTCAAACCGTCCTTTCTGAAGCTTATGTTTGCTTCGCTCTCTATTTCAAAGTTTCAATCATGCTTTAGCCGAGACACTGTGGTTGAGCGGTTACTTATGTTTTTCATCCAAGAGTATATTTCAGAAACTGCCAAAGCTCCCCCTGCGCAAATCAAATACGACTTAAAATTATTATAATCATCTTTATAAAGTACTAATGCGCAGAAGGCCACAAAGTACATATGTATAAAATACATTGTTTCACTCGTACTTCTTAAGTGTTTATAAAAGTTTCCTTTTAATCTATTTTCCTTACATTCTAAAATGATTACTGCAAACATAAAGTAGAACGTTGGAAGATCAAGCAACTTCGAGATGTCGCTCCCCCCGAATAAACTGCAGAAAACTTTTACAGCACACACTAAGACAAATACAATAGCATTTTGAATGCTTACACGCAACTTATCAAACTGTTCTGCCTCGGCTATCTGCATTCCAATCGATACAAATGCAAGTGACTGAAATAATCCATTTCTCGTGGTCAAAAACAATTTAAAGTACATTCCAATTGGACAAGCAATTATCACTGGAAGTTCTTTCAAATGTTCCCTCAGTATTGTCAGAACCACTCCGATAATATATAATACTGACCCAAATTCTGCCATTTTACCAATTGAGTATTTTCTCAGCATCAGTTTTATCACAAGCAAAGCAAAAATCAAACCATTCAGATACCATAGCGTCCACGAATAATAGTTTTCCCCAACAAAAAAAATTTCGCAGACAGCGAAACAAGTATGAAAGTTTCCAATTGCCTTCTATGCACCAGCCATACAATGTCAACGGTATATAAAGGAGTGACCATACCAAATATAATCTCAGGACTTTTTTTATCCTAATCTTAAGCCGATCACCCAATTTTATATTTGACTTCTTTGCAAGTAAAAAATATCCGCTGCATGCATAAAAGAATGGAACAGAATAATTTGAAACATCGTAATAAAATAGTCTATCTGCTATATCGCTAACGGATAGAAACTGTCTTGTATGTATTCCTATCACAAGAAATGCGCATATAAACTTTATCAAATCGACTAATTTATAATTTTTCTCTTCACTTCTTGACATCTCATTCATTTTCACTTAATCAACCCTTTACTTTGAATCACCTAAAAAATTAACATACGGCTAAAGTCCGATTCATAATGTAAGAGTAAGGTCTATCCGGCCTTGCTCTTTTCCTTTAAAATGGAGGTATGGTCTGACGAACTTTCCGATTGGGACACCACGCCCGCAGACAAATGTGTCAGCCAGCCTCCATTGTTTTGTGCTCGATTCAGCAAGTTGGGACATAGCTCCCGTTTCACGATTGAATATGTGCGTACTTTGGAAAAGCTGGATAGCCATAAATCGAAACGAAAGAAGGAATGTCAATGTTCGCAGTAGGAATCGATATTTCCAAGTCAAAAAGTGTAGCAGCCATCTTAAACCAAGACGGATCAATGCACACAAGCCCTTTTGAATTCCACCATACGCAGCCTGAACTAGACGCTTTCATTAAGTATATTTTGAATAGCAAGCAATCTGCAACCATCTTAATGGAAAATACCGGGCATTACCACTATCCTGTTCTGAAAGCGTTCCAGGAAGCCGGGCTCCCTGTTTGTATGGTTAATGCCTATCAAATCAAGAAATTCGGAGACATGGATCTTCGCAAGGCCAAAACGGACAAGAAAGATGCAGTGCGGATTGCCAGATATGCATTGGAAAAGAGTTATTCTCTGGTTCCATACACATCTATGGAGCAGAAATACGAAGATTTAAGATTTTTGGCACGACAGTATAATCAGCGAATGCTTACCCTGAAAACCAACAAAGTATTTCTACTTAATCTATTGGATGAAACGATGCCTGGCATAACCAACATCCTGCCTCTAACGACCAGAACGCCAGAAACCAGTCTTTCCGTTCTCTTTATCAATCGTTTTAAATCCTACGATCGTATAAAGAAAATGGGAAAAAGTCGTTTTCTTGACGCATTTGAAAAAATCGCAAGGAAATCTCGAAATCGCCAAACCAAAACATATGGGTTGGCAATTTACGAAGCTGCATTACGCAATATCACAACAAGGGGAGAAAACGAATACACTCTTGCGGCTCAAGATCAATGCCTTGAACTTGTCTGTGAATCACAAAAGGCCGCGATTCAATTATTCTAAAAATGCAAACATTAGCTGAAACGTTGCCCGAATACGCTGTTCTGCGCTCTATGGCTGGTGTTGGGGATCGACTCGGTCCCCTTATCCTTGCTGAAATTGGAGACATCCGCCGCTTTCACAGTGGAAAAGCACTCAACGCTTATGCTGGTAACGATGCGCCTCCATATCAGTCTGGAACATTTGAGAGCCACAATCGCCACATATCAAAACGTGGGAATGCGGCTCTCAGAAAGTATTGCTTTGAGGTTATGCAGGCACTCAAACTTACACGACCTCAAGATGACCCTGTCTACCTTTTTCTGCTCAAAAAGGAACAGGAAGGGAAACAGTATAACGTAGCTAAAATGGCCGGAGTCAACAAGTTTCTCCGCATCTACTACGCGAGAGCGATGGAAACGCTCAAGCAACAGTAACCACTGACTCTATTATATAGCTTTTTCAAAAATCCACAACTGCTGTGGGTTCAATTTAATGCGCCCTTTTTCCAAAAGAAAATCGGAAAATCTATAAAAAAACTCTTGACAAATACATTAGCAAGATTCATAGATGTTGAACCTTTACAAAAAGATAACAGTATTTTACCAGACGTTTTAATTGCTTTTTTATCCATGCCACTGTATTCCGCTCCTTCGTTTTTAGTCTAGTTTGATACGCTCTAAATTGCGTTTATCCAAATCATCTTTTGGCATTACCATGTTTACCGGAAAACTATGAATCTTGGAAACCCGTGTTATGTTTTTTAAGCACTTTTGTCAACATTTCGGATAGAATTCGATTTTTTAAGGCAATATTCATCAACAAATAAATTGCTCCGCCAATTGAAATCTCCATAGCCAGCGCTACTGCAAGTGGTAAATTCATTTTAATAATAGCGCAAACTACTGCCGCCATTACCATCGTTGAAAACAATGAAAGTACTAGTGCTGTATTGCTTATATGGTATTTAATTTTACGTTTCAAGTACAAAAATTGAATTATATTTGTTGTTAGTTCACTCATGACAGACGCAATCACAGCTCCATTTTGTGCATATAGGGGAATCAAAATTGAATTTGTGATAACATTTATGATAGATGCGATTGCAGAACCTGGCAGAAGAATATACTCATTCTTTGAACTGTATGCCAACTGATAACATAACAAATCACCAAACCCTTTTATCAGGATAAGTGGGCACATTAATTTAATTGTAGTTCCTGTAGGGGTAAAACTATCACCATATAGCAAAACAACCGCTTGATTTGCCGTCAAGAAAAGTCCGACAGCTAAAGGAACTACACCTAGGCAAAGAATTTGAAATCCTTTGTCCATCAGTTTATAAAATACCGCCTTTTCATTATCGTAGTAATAACTCAATCTTGGTAAAAAGATTGCTGTAACCGCCGAGCACATTGTTAAGACAATATTCACCGTACGTTGAGCATACGAATAATACCCAACAGCCTCATCTGTCGAAAGCGCACTTAGCATCGTTATATCTATTTTATTATAAATTGTGGACATAAATATAATTCCAGCAATAAATACAATTGGCTTTATATGTTTTCGAATTTTGAGGTTTACCAACGTAAATCCAACCATTTTTCTTGCATGGATAACATTAAAAATGTAGTTTCCACCTAAAGCCAAACTTGTTAGTAAAGCATATGCCACATAATCTTCTCTTGTCTTAACAAAAACAACCAAGAGCGCAAGAGATATACACTTGATTACAACGCTTCGACCCGTTATGTATCCATATTCTTCTAGGCCTTGATATATCCAGTCAATATTCAGATAATTAAAAAAGATGGCCAAACCACAGCAAATATATAACGCCCCTTCCCCATTAAAGCCATTGTTTAAGATCAAAACAAATATGTATGCAATCAAAGATATTGTTGTCGAAATCAAATTAATAATGAACAATTCCGTAAACAACGAGTTCTTTTTTGCGGTATCCTCCCTAACTTTTGCAAATTCACGAACCCCATAGGATGGCAGCCCAAGGGCAGCTGCTGTAACGAAATACGAAGCAATGTTTTGTGCACTCGCAACCTTCCCAACACCAACTGGAAGTAAAATTCTGGACACATATATTGATGTAATAAAAGGAAATAATATATTCGAAGCTGTGTATATTATGTTAAACACTGAATTCTTCAGCATAGACTTTTGCATTTATATCTCCATCTTCAGCAACTTAGCCTTCTCGTTTGATATATAATTAAGACCCGTATATCCTTACTTCTTGTATAAACGCAAGACTTTTTTTACGGTTACAGCCAAGCCATTGCAATATATATTTCTCGCAAGCTTTACCATAAAAAAATCCGATACCTTAGGTCCAAAAATTTTCATAATCTTTGTTTCGAATACATGAAACCTCGTAAATTTAGCCGAACTCCACGAGCTGGTATAGTGATGAATTGAACATGTGTTTCGCGTCATTCTCATCTCATTAGTATAATAATTTTTGGGGCAGAAATATTCCGTTGGATATAAAGTGAAGCCATCTATTTTTTCTATCTTATTATTCCCAATATAGCCTTTTTTCTTTAGACATCTCGTCACATGTTCGCATACAGTAATTATGTTATTGAAATCGAAATGAATCGTTTTGTAATACTCTATGACGTCCAAACAGAAACCATTTCCTTGCTCTGCTGCCATCCCTAGGCCAGGATTGATGACATAAGTTGTAGAGTCTTGTGGTTCTTCTTTTCCCATAAATGCGCCCATCGCAATAATCTCATCAAAATTTCTAACAACTTCAACATCTGTATCAAAGTAAATTCCGCCGAAATCGTATAATATTTTAAATCTTGCAAAATCAGAAACAAAAGCCCATTTTTTATTTTCAGCTGCTTCCCTAATATAATCACAGCTGTTCATATCAAAGTTCTTTTCATTCCACTCTATAATTTCATAATCCGGGAAATACTTTTTCCAAGATTCTATACACATTAAAGCATCTTGAGGTAACGGATTTCCTCCAAACCAGCAGTAGTGAATTTTTTTAGGTATCATAAACTCTCACCTGTAATCAAAATAGAAATTATATGGTATGCACGTGTACCAACCGCTGTTGATCATTCCGTAAGCAGTGATTCCGCCATACATTAGAATCAGGAACACCTTTACAAGCATTTTTTCTCTTCGGTTATTTATTAGCTTAAGCATATTTGGCAAATATAGAAGTTCATATGCCATTCCGTAGTATAATACCCTATTAATCAAAGGTACAAATGCGGTCATTAATGCTATGCTTAATGAGATAATCTGCATATTGTAAAGCAATTGAGTTTTTGTATCAATCTCTTTTTCTTTTGAATAATAGTAGTATCCAATAATAGTCGATACGCCAAAAAACAGAATGGATGATTGGCTCGCAACAATTTCGTTTAGCTCAACCGAATTCAGGGTAAAATAAAACGCATAAGGGGTATATTTTATAATAAACTTTAAGATTGCGAATAATCCACTTCCAGAAAGTACGGTTAACCCTACAATTGTTATTGCTTTCTTAAAATCAAATTTCAAATATTGCAAAAAATACACCGGTACAAAGAAAAGCGCCGACTTGTGAAATAAAAAAGCTATAAGGACAGCCAGGAAATACCTTTTAGCGTCTTTATTCAATATGTATTTCATTGCATAAAAACAAATCGAGACAGCAATATATTGCCTCAATCCATTATATGCATCGAAATAAACTCCAGTGACAAAATAAAACAGAACGCTAAGCCTATAATCATCAGAATCATTTAAGCATTCTTTAAATATAAGAAAAGAAATAATAAATGAAATAGCTCCAAATGTAAACCACTGATTTCGAGTTACTAATTGGCACAGTCTAACAATGTACTCGAATCCTACTTCTAGTTTTTTTCCTTCTATACCGGCAATTTTACTTCCATTTCCCAAACGCGTAAACAATTGAAAATACATTGGATAATCTGCGCCGTTATTGTACCGGAATGCGGCCACTAATGTGGGTGGAAGAAGCGTTATTAGTAAAATAGAGATTTTTCTTCCTCGATATCGAATCCTTTCTTGTATATCAGCTAAAAATACCGTTAGAATAATCATCGGAATATATATGGTCATTCGTATATCCTCACGCGATTTTCTTTTTAGATTTATATTTTATGTAAATAAACCGATAAGCAGAAAAATTGAAACAGAACAGTGCGATTTCAGCCTTTCGAACTGCTGGCAAATACTTACAAGTAACCACATCTAAAAAAGCGTTTCTAGCATGTTTCTGAACTTGCCCAATCGTTTCCTTGTCATTGTATTTCGAGCAAATCATCATGTTGACAAAAACCAATTCCCATACCGTTCTCGCAACTTTCATTGTACTTGTCGTTTCAGGATATGCTTCTGTAATCACTTGATATTGTTCCCCAATCCCAAACAGCAAATCATATGTTCTTTTTGAAAAAGAACTATGGCCAATAGAACCGCTCCGTTTAAAATAATAGTAATATACCTCTGGGTCAAAAACAATCTTATTCGCCAACATTAAAAGTTTATATGTCGTGTACTGATCCTCAAACAATTTTCCCTCAGGGCACCTAATTTTCTGCCACAGGCTCTTTTTCCACATCTTGCTTGCAACACACGGAGTCAAATACCCATTAAACAAAAAAACTTCCAGCGCTTCCTTCTTCGAGTAAGTTGTTACCTCTTTTACTCTTGAATCAACTGCACAATCACCATTTTCAAATGAAATACAAAATGCTGGAACCGCTACATCTGCTCCGCTTTCCGAAATATCATCGTAAAGCTTTTCGATATAATTAGCATCAATCCAATCATCACTGTCAATAAATACTATCAGTTCTCCCTTTGCAATCTCCAGCCCAGCATTTCTAGCCGACGACAGTCCTCCATTTTTCTTATGAATCACGAGAACCCGGCCATCTTCTTGTGCATAGTTATCACATATTGCACCGCAGTTATCCGGCGAGCCATCATCAACCAGTATAATTTCGAGATGACGATATGTTTGCGCCAAAATACTGTCTATGCATTTTTGGAGATATTTTTCAACATTATATATAGGCACAACAACTGAAATCAATTCTTCCATAATCTTTTTACCCAACCTTAATTAATAGCACCCGAATAGAATTATAATCCTTGTTATCACATCAGATGCTATTATTCCACAATTTATGTCTTTGTAAAACAAAAAAGCAATTCTATTTCTTATACTACTTTTATAGTTTTTCACTTTTTCCAAAAAGCTTTTGCTGGACACAGACATATTTGAATTATAGCAATTTAACAGTTCGCATGCGGTATCCAATCTGTTATTTTTATATTTTTCAAAATATCTAAATTCATATTTCAGCCGACTTTTCAACTTTCCGCCATCGATTGATGTATTCGTATTATATCTTCTGAATAAAATATGTGGTTTTTTGTCAAAAAAGACATTTCCCCCACATGCAAGGCAAGCCAACAGCACCCAACTATCATGGGACGCATGCATTTCTATTTGTGATGAATTCTTTACCAGATTTCGTAATGTGTTATTAAATACAAACGTGCATCCGGCAAGTCTCCCTCTCGTTAACATCGAAGGAAGGTTAATGCGCAATCCATGATAGCTCTGCACATGTAATGGATTTAAGTTTTCATCCACTCTTTGAAGTGCCGAACAATACAGCAACGGTGTTGACTGACTTTCTTCTTCGAGTATCTCGATTGCGGTTGAAAGCTTATCTTTTTCCCACACATCATCTTGATCCGAAAAAGCGTAGTAATCTGCTTCATCGCATTCATCTAACGCGGTTAAAAAGCTTTTCGCAAAACCCAGATTATTTCCCTTTTCTATTTTTACATTTTTATGCTCTTGATACGAAGCCAATATATCTGTAGTTCTATCTGAAGATCCGTCATCTCGTATATAAAGGCGAACATCCACCCCTTCCTGTGACAGAATACTATCTATTTGTTCTTTCAGGTACTTTTCTCCATTATAGGTTGACATTACAACCTGCACACTCTTTGTATTCATTTATTCTCCTATTAATGACAAGTAAATTTTCATCAATCTATTAGCAGTTTCCTGCATATCGTATCCATTCTCCGCAACTTCTCTATTTCGAATATAACGAGTTTCTTCCGGAACTTTCGTCAGATCAATCATATTCGCAATTGCATTTTCATTCTCTGAAACATCAAACCATGTGACTGCATCTGTCACTTCCACTTCCTTGGGTAGCTCTCTTGACAGATAACACTCCAGCCCTGATGCCTGCGCTTCGATAGCTACAATTCCAAGTCCTTCCCAAGTCGATGGAAAAACAAAAGCGTCCATTGCGCATAGATATTTATTTACATCCGTGCGCACTCCACAGAAAATAACGCTGTCACATAAATTAAGTTTTTCAACCTTGCTCTTAATGGTATCCTGTAACTCTCCGCCACCGAGCAACAACAAATATGCATCTGATTTTCGTTCTTTTATAGCTGCAAAAATATCAATTAACTTCGAATGATTTTTCTGATTGGTAAATCTTCCTACATGTCCAATAACAAAAGCATTCATAGGAATTCCATACATTGCTCGAATTTCTTCTCCGTATTCGGTACAAAACCGAAATCCTTTTGTATCAATTCCATTCTTGATTATTTCAAAAGCTCCATTCCCGTACATCCATTTTCCTGCATTGTCCGAACATGCCAAACGATAGTCAGCATTATCATATAGGTATTTTCTATTAAACTTGTGTAGCTTTTCAAGTTTACCTCCCACGCTTGGGAATGTATTATGGGAGTGCACAACGACCTTTATGTTAGGAAATCTCTGTAACACCTTCAAAATCAAAATATCTATCGCCGAATTTTTATGAATATGAACTATATCATAATTTCCTTCTCGCAGTATTTTGTCAATTGCAAAATAATAACCCAAAAAGTTTATATGTTTGGGGACCTTATAAACTGTGGAGCCCATTTTTTTGAACTTATCTCCGTATGCTGGCGTATCCGATATAGTGAGGAAATCAAACTCTACCTTTTCCTTATCAATAAACCGGTAAACATTATATAAGAAACTTTCAATCCCCCCTAATTCTCCATTCAATTCAGAATGTAGCACTCTAATTCTTTTCATAGTTTTACTTTCACCCATTCGATTGTTCGATTATTCGATTAATTCCAACCACCGTTTTTCCATCAGGAACGGATTTTGTAACGATTGCACCTGCTCCAATAACGACATTGTTTCCGACAGTTATATTGCCTATGATTTTTGCGCCTGCTCCAATAAACACATTGTTTCCAATCACTGGAGCTTTATTGTTTTTCAATTCATCAACACCGATTGTGACTTGGTGCATTATTGTACATTGCTCACCAATTGACGCTTTGCCCGACAAAACAATTCCTAGAAGATGGGGTATTCTTACCCCCCCCCGATATTAGTTTCCAAAGGAATGTGATTATATTTGTTGTATGTTAATTTCATGATTATTCTGAATGGAATGCTGCATATTCTATCAAATATCGTATTACCGTTAATGAAACTGTTGCCGAATCGAAAGATACAAAAAATAAGTGATTTTTTATGTCTTTGTTTCGATCCAAATCCTTATCAATTATCAGTTTTATATCTTTTGTCCGCACTGTTCTTTTACTCCTCTTCCAACAAGGCATTAATTATATGGTTTCCACTTTCCACATATTTTCAAACAATATCCCGTGTTCCTCTGATACTCTCTGAGCATCGAATCTATTATGTACGTCTTCTACTCCCTTCGATACCAATTTATCTTTCAAACTCCTATCCCGATAAATCTGTAATACAGCTTCACTTGCCCCAGTAGCATCATCTACTTCGACGAGCAACCCATTTTCTCCATTTCGGATGATATTAGGGATGGCATCAACACGGCTTGCTACAATTGGCTTGCCTGCCATCATGTATTCCGGTAAAGCCAATCCAAATCCTTCCCAACGACTTAATAGACAGGCAACATCAAAGAGTTCTACATAGCTCATCGGATCATCAACCCAACCTGTAATGTGTAAACTGTCCGCGAACTTGTTTTCTTCAGCGTATTTTCTGATTTCTGCTTCTTGGTTTCCGCTTCCGACTATAACGAAATGTGCATTAGGGATTTCATCCTTGACCAACTTCGCCATTTTTACAAACACATCTGGTGCTTTCTGGGGGCTAATACGTCCAACCATACCAACGACATATGCATCTTCAGGTATGCCCAAGCTGCTCCGTTTAACTGTTCCGTGTTCTCCGCTTTCATATGCTTCGATGTCCACCCCGTTAAAAATGACTTGTAGCTTATCTTCTCTACAAATTTTCTTCTCTAAAGCTGACTGCTTTTCCGCATCTGAAATGCAGATGATCTTCTCACAAAATGGAGCTGCCATTTTCTCGATGGCTGTGTACATTGCTCTTTTTTTGTCAGAGCACCGCATATTGAATGCCCAGCCATGTGGGTTATATACACAGTGATTTTTCAATCCGATATCCGCCACACGAGCAATCGCACCGGCCTTACTGGAATGAGCGTAAACAATATCGGGATTATATTTTTTTATCAACCTCCGAACTTCTTTAATCGAGTTCAGATCACTCACCCCGATTGCCCTGTTCATTTCAATTTGTTCAAAAGAGTCCACTAAGCCATCATAATCTTCCCTATTAAAATCTTGGGAACAGACCAAGATATTTTCAAATTTTTCTTTATCCAAATACTTGAGAAGCATTCGGATGTAGCGATCCACGCCGCCAGCAGCTTGCGCCACATGCAGTATTTTGATTTTTTTCTTCCTCATCCCTCAAATACTCCTTATCTTTTTCCGCAACTCGATATATAGACTTAGCGCCTACTAAGTAAACGTGTTGTACAACTTTCTTTGATTCCACTCCTCTATCCCATCCTAAATCTTTTTTGCGCAAACAAGCCCACGGCGGATTGCCCAATGGCAATCCACCGTAGGCTTGAACTCTCCTTCAATCTTTATTTGCTGCTCCTTTTTGTGGGTCAAAACAGAGCTTCCAAAAGCCACCTACATATAACCCTCAGGATTTCCCGCTTCTTGCAGTTGTTTAACAAATAAAACTTTTGAAGGACAACTCAAGCCGTCAAAACCCTTTAGTTATCGTAGTTTTTCTTGGTTGACCCTATTATATCTCTAGCCCCTTTTTTCTCTATCGTTGGAACGGACTTCTGCCGGATTCCCTCGTAGTTCGTGTTATCAATATCGTCATACTCTGCGCCGCTTACATGATGTCCCGACCGGTTATAACAGGTCACCTGACAGCCTTGCTGTGCCATCCGCGTGCACAGCTCCTTTACAACGATTTCTACGCCGCCCTCTCTCGACAATCGCTTCTGTCCAAATACCGCAATTCTAAGGTCTCTCTCCATCTCGTCTCTCCAACCGTTTTCCTTCCATGTACTATTTTTTACTCCCCACGCCCCAGCAAGCACACCTTGAAGGTCTTAAAAATAATCTTCCAATCCACCCAGAAGCTGCGCTCTTTGACGTATTTCACGTCCAGATCCATCCACTCCTCAAAGGAGAGGTCATTGCGGTGCGGGGCGATCTGCCAGTAGCAGCTCAAGCCGGGGGTCACATACAGACGCTGTTTTTCGTAGTCGCCGTACTGCTCCACCTCGCGGGGAAGCGCCGGGCGGGGGCCAACGATGCTCATATCACCCTTCAGGATATTCCACAGCTGGGGCAGCTCATCGAGGCTGGTCTTGCGGATAAACTTGCCCACACGGGTAATGCGGGGGTCGTCCTTGATCTTGAACACGGGACCATCCATTTCGTTCTGGTCTAGCAGGTCGTCCAGTTTTGCCTCTGCATTGGGGCACATGGAGCGGAACTTATAGAACTTAAAGGGCTTACCGTTGCGGCCGATACGCTCCTGACTGAAAACAGGACCCGCAGACGGGTCGTCCACCACAATTGCAATAGCCGTAGCCAGCATGACCGGCGACAGCACCACCAGTGCCAGCGATGACAAGATCACGTCCTGCATCCGACGTCCGATCCAGTACAGGCGATGGTCGCGCAGATTTTCCTTGCGGTTAACTTCAACTTCCTTATCGATTCCAACAGTATTCGTAGCCATTTTTTCTCCTCACATAAATCCTTGTCTATGCACTTCTTATCGTCATTCGTTTTATCGCAATTTTCAGAAATAGTGCCCTATCAACACGGCATATTTGCGATATGCAGTTTGCGGATGTTGCTTGGACATTTAAAACGCAAACTTCTATAAAGTAATCTCTTTAACTCACACCGTTCCGGCAAGCACCTTCCTTTTAGATAACCGTTCCTCTTCTCCCAAAATTGACAGATTGTTATCACTGATCTCTGGACAGACAAAAGCCCTCGGACGACAGCTTCGCCCAAGGTCATTTCAAATGCAATGTGGCCGTAATGAAAACCAGGACGTCATGCTACAGCTCAAGCGCCGCATGTGTATTGATCCAAGTATGTAATATTTCACATTTTTGTAGAACCTCAACAAGCCCACTTCATTTTCACCTTTGCGCATCACGCCAGCAAGGGAAACAGCAGTGGGCTTTTTATTTTGATCTATCATTCGGGTTTTCTCATGATCTATCACATGATTGTTCGCAAACAGACATAAGCCCACTGGATTCACCTCCTTACCGCAATCAAGGCGTATCCTTCCATCACAAAACAGAGGATACCAGTTCTTCTACGTGGCCGTCTGAATTCTCTTATTATTCTATCATGGTTATATCTGGGAATCAATAGAAATCCGAGGAAATGTATCCATCCATGTTTTAGAAAAAAATGCGATTCAGCCAGAACTTTTTTGCACATTGCCCAGTTTCGCATGAAAGCTCCAGATGAAATCATCGATGGACAAAATGTGTGGTCATATAGTTGTCCAAGGCGCTGGAGAGTGCAGTCAGGTGTGATAGCCGCTCCGATGTAATGACAACCGTTAAATAGAACGCCCCCTCGCGCGGAAAAACCAGTTCATGCCGTCACATCAGTCAGGAGTCCTGACGAGGTATATCGCACAGTACTACATAATTTTTACTCTCTTCCCTGCTGCCCCTATTATATATAGGTATAACTTGCATCCCGTCACTGCAGCTACCACCTGCTCTGGGTCAGGCTATTTTTTACGCTAAAAAGGCCCCCGCCGATCACATTTCTGTGAAAGACAGAGGCCTTCTGCTGCTAGATTTTAATCAGGTCTGGGGAGATGGAACAACTATCTCATTCTACCGAGTCAGCGTCCCCTTCCAGATTTTTAACTACCCCCGGGGTTAGGTGTTCGCCCATGTCTGCCTGAATCAAGGCGTTGATATAGGCATTCAGGCTCATCCCCTTCTCTTTAGCATACTCCTGAATCTGCTCCTTCTGACCTTTACGGACAACAAGGTTTATCCGGTCGTAGGCTTTTGCATTGTATTTGTTGTGGCTTGCCGCACTGGTTCTTCCACCCATTGTAGTCTCTCCACTCTTATATGTATTGTTTATTATGCATGATTGCTCAATTATGCATAGTGCATAAAATCATCGTTTTTTCTTTGTGCAACATTCCATCTTGCATAATTGTGCAATCATGTGTATACTCATGCCATCGGGAACACCGGTTCTCACATCCGACCATTCACCAACAATTTGAAGAGAGGTACACACATGAGTATCAACGTTTTACTGACCCTTGTCGAGCAGTACAAGGAGGCCGCCCAACTGATCGAGGCCGCACAGGCTGAGCAGGAACAGCTGAAGATCCAGATCCGCGAGGCACTGGCTGAGCGCTCCACCAACTATCTGGAAGTAGGCTGCCACAAAGTCCGCCTGTCCGATTTCTCCAGCACCCGACTCGACAGCAAAGCCATCAAGGCCGTAGCTCCCGACCTGTACGACCAGTACAGCAAAACGGTCACCGGCACCCGCCTGAGTATCACCTGAAAAGAGCCCCATACAGCACTCTCCGACCAAAGTTTGCGCTGTACAGAGCCCAACACACCCGCCGGGGCGGGCTACACCAATATTATACCTGTCCCGGCCTTTTTTATCAAGAGAAAGGTTCGAAAAATCATGAAACAGACTGTCAAAACCTCCCGCGCTGCCGGTCAGCTGGAAAAGATGTTCCGCGAGCTCAACAAGCACTACTTTGCAGGCAAGCTGCCCGAGCCCATCATCAGCCTGAAAAAGACCCCGTCCGCATACGGTCATATCACCTGCTCCAAGGTCTGGCAGGCAGGCGGCGAGAACAAGTATGAGATCAATATTTCGTCGGCTACCCTTGACCGTCCCATCGAGGAGACCGCATCCACCCTACTGCACGAGATGGTGCACGAACACTGCATGGAGACCGGCATCAAGGACACCAGCAACAACGGGATCTACCACAACCGGCGCTTTAAGGAGCAGGCCGAGGCACACGGTTTGACCGTCGACCACCATGAAAAGTACGGCTGGACCATCACAAGCCCGTCCGAGGAGCTGCTGGACTTTATCATCTTTCAGGGCTGGCAGGACATCCAGATGGGCGAGCGGCTGGCATGGTCGGATATGGCAGGCACCGGAGCAGGGAGCAAGGCACCCGGCAGCAGTCAGACCGGAGCGCCCAAGCCTCCCAAAGCAAAGAGCAGCACCCGGCGGTGGGTATGTCCTAAGTGCGGTACCATCATCCGGAGCACCAAGGAAGTGCGGGTCATCTGTGCAGACTGCATGGAGTTGTTTGTGAAGGCTGACTAATCACAGCAGGACAGAGAGCGAGGGCACGAGTGAGAGTAGTGCTATATATAAAATTACAGGAGGCTCCTCATGGATACTTATAAAATCGCTATTGACACCTTTCTTGCCGAGACATCCGAGTGCAAAGCCAGTGGGTGCGCCGTTTTTTCCGGGGCAGACATCGCGTTCCAAGACATCCAGCTGCATACACACCGGAACAAGTCAGAGCTGCATTTCATGGCCGGACACACCATGCTTTCCATCCCCCTTGCCAGCATCCTGAGCATCGAAAAGCTGATACTGCGGGACATCCAAACTACCGAGTATGAGGTCATCACCAAAGAGAGCGGCACCATTACCCTTGACGTTGTTTAAAAATGCACCCGTAAAGACAGAGATCCACCGGGCTGTGAGAGGGCGCCCATTATTTAAAGGAGAGCAGCTATGACCATTATATCAGAACGTTTGCAGCATCTGCGCCTGACGCACGGCTATACCCAGACCGACCTTGCCCGAACTATGGGTGTGACCCGCCGGGCAGTCTACGCATGGGAGCACGACAAATGCCCCGAGATCCCCCATCTGATCCAGCTCGCCCAATTCTATCAGGTGTCGACCGATTATCTGTTAGGGCTGACCGAGTGAGGTGTCCCCGCCACCGGACGCCTTACCGGAGACTTTTTGCCTGCTATAGTGCGGTCATCTATAAACTTGCGCGATGGCAGCCACAACGCTCCATATTTTTAACCGCACACTTGTAAGTCCATCTTATCGGACGCACCGTTTGGTAGACTTCAGGTACAGCAAAAGCAAACACACTTCAAAATACAGGAGGAAACTATTATGGCAGGCGCTTTTTCGTTATTTTTAGGCATGTTGGGTCTTGGTGCAGCTGGTGCAGTCAGCGCGGGACAGAACGCAAAAATCAAGAAGGCAGATTATCAGTATGGCGAGGAGCATGGCCTTCATGGCACCTCTGAGGTCCTGCAAATGCGGGAGCGAGTGCGTAAAGAATGGTGGAGCATCTGCGGCAAAACCTACAACGCATGTGAGCGGCCTGCATCGAGTTACGGCGACCTCAGCAGAACCCCGTGGTGCTATCTAAAAAAGCGCTGGTTCATTGACCACCTGAACAAAAAGGGCATCCCTTATGATGATCTGGTCGTGGACGATGTTACCGGCGTTACCTTCTATGAGAGTCAGAAAAGAACGTCCCAAGCATATATGAGAAAGCTGCGGTAATAGACATCGCGCCCATCGTCACCACTTCTATCAGCAGCAGGAGGTAAGCTTATGGCTGAAAATAAAATCTTGGTGCAAATTATCGATCATGAGAACGGAGATTCCGTGCTAGGACAAGACTACTTTGCATCAAGAGAAAAAGCAGAGGATTTCAAGCGGATCTCAGACCGCGCATATGGCAAACTTCTTGGTGAAGGTCAAACCAGAATTACCACTGAGATCATTGAACGCTGACACCAACCACCATTTCCTATAGCACATCATGCAGCAACAGAGCTCTGCCGCTCAGACACGAGTAGCAAGGCTCTTTTTTGTGGTATTCGGTCAAGAAGTAAACTTAAAGAGCGGCGTTTAATATCAGACAGCAGCTATCCCGGCGGATTTGCGGCTCGATTATTATTTTCACCACTTTTGAGCATACCCTATTTGTGTCGTGAAATGCGACGGAATTATGAGCGGACTTTGATTCCAGTCATAAGGTCTGTCAAACACATCTCCACTTGTGGCGAAAGTCCAGAATTGAACCACGGCGCACATTTTTGAGAAGGGATTGGTAGAACATTTTTGCGCCACCAATAGCGATTTCTGAAATTTTAGAATACGCTCTTTCTCCACTTGCAGGGGAAAGGTTAGTAGCCGAATTTTCGACTGCCAAGGGTAGTCCCGTTTCAGGATATCCTTGTCTATTGCTCAATTGTGAGCGATAGGTTCAAAGGTCGCGTTTTGCTACCTTTAGAATCAAAGGGTTGTAGATTTGTGGACACCCGGTCATAGCACACTTCTGCGCACGGTGGACTTTTTTGACCATTGCCACAAGTGGCGATGGGAGCGTACCAGACAGTACAGGGCAGGGAGTTTGTAATCCCCCTCATGCTGCGAACGAAACGTCGAGCGTCTTGACCCGCTTTCAACTAGTGTCAAACTGTCACTAGTTGATGGAAATAGAACAGTTTATCGACAAATCAGTCACCCTCAAATTGAGGGCTACTGACGGAAAAATGTATGATACGATTGTTCTTAATATGAAGAGTGTAATGGAGATCTGCCGTCTGTCACGAGCGCAACAAAGACAGTCTTGATAAGTCTTCAAGGGGATTTCAAATTGAAACCGCCTCCTTGAGTCATGTTTCAGGGTGGTCGTGGAATGCGACTCCCTTTTGGCAGCTTAAAATTCAGCCACGAAACGGTGTCCACAGTGTAGACGCCCTTGTATTATACGGTAACACGATATATTCCGTTCGAGGTATACTTTTTAATGGTATCAAAGTCAGACAGAATCACACCGCAGCAGATGTTTTTCTCAATTATTTGAGATATTTCACTCTGATCAAATCGTCGCCCATTTCTGATATGCGTCCTATTGGTGAAGGATTGACAAAGAGGAAGGTATTCGCTGGCGCTCATACCATTTAGATCAACTCCAATCTTGAAAAAGCTCACAGGTTCGCTTAGTCAAGATTTCCGTTGGCGTGATCATGTTAACCGAGCGTTTCTGTCCCGTCCTCATGCTTCGGCCGTTCAAAAAGCACTCGGCTAACACAACCACGCAAAAAATCAAATAAAGAAAGTCGAATAAAGAGCGGCGCCCGTGCGCATATTTTTCACTTTGTTATATAGTATAGTGAATTTCGTGCGCATTTTACTGCTTTGTGACCCACCAAACGTTCTTATTTCGCAGTTCTCCACTTGTTGCGCGCTTTTTCTGTAGATCGTATCCATATTGCTGCAACCATTGACGTGCGCAGGTATAGCTTGGCAACGATTTCTCGGCGTGTCCATCTGCCTTGTTGTAGATGTGCCCCAGCTCAAAGAAGATCTTCTGCCAGTCTTGATAGTAGCGTTCCTCATTCAGATGGGCATCCAGATACTCAAGCAGCAGCGGCGGGTCAAGGCGCTCTACTTTTGCAAGCAGGCTTTCATCGATTTTTTTCAGCAGCTCTGTCTGATACCCCTGTTCGAGCATTTGCAGCAGGAAAACACGTTCTACACGAGCCTGCAAGGTCGCACGTTTCCGCCAGCAGTATTCACCTTCCCGTGGATCCAGAACGACTGTATGGCTTTTTTTCAGTATTTCCACTGTTTCAGGCTGATGCAGGTATGTCTTCCATGCCTTCCTATCATCAAACCATTTCCGATATGCCTCGACCGGTTCCAGCTGATACTTCTCGATTTTTTTAAGTTCCCCTTCCAGACGTTCTTTGGGGTAATGCAGCAAATACACCGCGCAGGTATCCCCCTCATCCAAGGGACGTTTGCGGCCAAGGATCTGTGCATTAACGAGCGGGTTCCACAGTTCACTGACAATATATTTCAGCGCACGGTCTTTCATATCCACACCATTATAGAGGGTCGTTGTGGTCAGTGTGACCTGATGCTGCAGAACATTGCCCACAAGCACATCATCCAGTTTGTCAAACTCCTCCGCTTCCTGACGGTATTTGGAGCACAGGCACGCCACATCCTCTATGCCTTCTGCTTTCAGAGTGTCCCGCAGTTTTCGCAGCTTGGCGATGGTGTTCGCAAAAACAAGGATCTTTTCTCCCGGCTGTACCCGGCGGATGATATCCAATTCGTCATCGTCACGGTAGAAGAACTTCACGCTTGACACAAACCGATAATCCATCGGCAGACGATAGTGCTGTCCCTCCGGGATCATTTTCCGCAGCTCCCAATAATCAAAGAAGGGGCGGGCGGTTGCGCTCATAAAGATGCAGGTCTTCGTTGTCCACAGCTCTTTAATCGCCTCATAGCTTGCATCCACATGATCGTTGAAGCTGGCATCTGTTACCATGTAGTGATACTCGTCTGACACGATATAATCAAACGATCTCAGATAAGTTTTGGCGGCATCTTCATTCCTTTGCAGGAAGGTTTCCAGCCACTGGTATGTTTCAACACAGATGGTGTGCTCATACTTGTTATCTATGGCGGGTTTGTTGACAATTCCTCCAAGCGCGGGATCATAGTCCTCGTAGGATACCTCTATACTCCCCAAACGGTTCACATCGCGCTCGATCTGGTTGCGCAGAGCTTCGCGATTGCACAGAATCAGGATACGCTTACGACGTTCATATGCCCACGGCAGCAATGTCTTCAGAATAAAATAGGTCTTGCCGGAGTTCGTGCCCGCATCAAGCACCACGATTCCATGCCAGTTCTTGTAATCCTCACCAACAAGATCTGTAATGTACTGTTTTGCAGGCTGTGGAGTTGCCCCGGCGGTTTCCGGTTCTTCCTCCGGCACAATGAGATCAAGCTGTTCGTCGGCCTCCTTTTTCTTTTTGCGAGAGGCAGTAATCCAATCCAGAATCTCCTGCAGTTTTTGCTGTCGTTCTTCTTCCGTCAACGAGGCAGGGTCAATGTGCTGCTCCTGCTCATACTCCCGTTGTGCCTCAGCCAGCTTCAGGTAGAAACCATCGAATGGCCAGCGCTTCTCTTCATCACTCATATTGATCCGCGTCTCCTTTTTTGATTTCACTATACCATATCATTTCGTTTTGCTCAAGGGACATTGACCCATTTTTACTTTCCCTCCCCCTTCCCCATCTTGATCTTATCTCCGTGGCGATTTTTGCGGGTCAGCTGCTCTAGGGGGTTCAGGGCGTCATAGTTGGCTCTCAGGTCGTCCGCATACAGTGCCACATACCGCCGGGTCATGGTAAGGTCTGCGTGTCCCAGCAGCTTTTGCAGACGGAACGGGTCGCCGCCAGCTTGGATATACAGCTTCGCGTAGGTGTGCCGGAACAGGTGCATAGAGGTCTTATCCACGCCTCTGCTATGATTATAATTCCAAATCGCATTCCCGAGCGAATTCAACGTCATCTGGTTGCCATACTCCGAGACAAACAACGGGGCTGTATGGTCGCCGCTGCGGTGCTCCAGATAGTCCTCCATGATCCTGACCAGTGCCTTGGAGAGCGGCACGATCTGTTGATTACGCGCCTTCATGTGGCGGAAAAACACTGTCCCGGCGGAAAGGTCCAAATCTCCGATCTGCAGGTTGAGCAGCGTGGACGCACGGCAGCCGGTCCCAAGCAGGAAGTTGACAATGACCCAATTGCGGTATTCAGCAAAGGAGCAGGTCTTGCAGTCCGGTTCCTTCAGCAGCTTCTGCAGCTCGTCGGTGGTATAGGGTTCTTTGATCGGATCATCGGCACGCACCAGTCTGATCGGATACTTTTCCAGATAGCCTTTTTCCATGCACCAGTACAAAAACGCACGCACCATGCGGAGGTTCGTATTGATGGTCGTATCATGGAGCTGCTGGTCCTTCATATAAAAAATATAGTCCTCCACCGTTTCCTCTGTGATGGTAGTGATGGGCTGCTCTGTATTCCCCAAAAACCGAAAGAAGCTTCTGCCCTTTGCGGCGTAGAAGTCGAGTGAGCCTTGGGAGAGGTTCTTGAGCCGGTTGTACTTTTGGAACCTTTCAAAGGCCTGTTGGATGGTAGGGTTTGCCTTGGCAGCGGGTCTTAAATCACGGTTACGCACGAGAGAGACTCCTCCTTTTTTCGCGAAAAATCCCTCTCGCCCCTCTAGCGCTTCCAGAAAATGGAACAAAAAGAAAAAACCCAGAATCATTCGAATCAACGAACAATTCTGAGCTTCTGCATGCCGCCGACGGGGGTCGAACCCGTACTCTGTCTCCAGAAAGGGATTTTAAGTCCCTCGTGTCTGCCAATTTCACCACAGCGGCGCAACCCCGGCTTACAAAGTCCTGCTGCCCTCTGGCTTGAGAGAGAGCCGGGAATAACAGGTGTGAGGAAAAATTATTACAACCACACTGCTATTCGCAATCTGGTGGTATTAACATTTTTATTAAATCAGCGGCTTTTATGATACAATAGTTTCCCTGTTTTGTCAAGAAAAACCGCTTATTCGGTGCTGCTTACACCTTGCCTCCGTGCAGCTCGGCGTACATCCGGGAGCGGCACTCGGCCACTGCGGGGGTCATGTTGACGTAGTGCTTGTGAGGGCATTCCAGACGCAACTCGCTCTCCCAAGTCTCCTCGGTGAGCTGCTTTGCAATATAGGCCTTCTTTTCTGCAATAGAGGGCAGTTCAATGGCCAGCTCGCCGCCCAGAATATGCGGCACCAACAGCGGGCGCACAGCGGTGGGGATAAAGGTGATGGTGCGTTCGATGGCGTCCGAGTCCAGATTGACCATAGTGACCGGCTTACCGGCCTCGATGACCTCGCCGTCCATGGCAATCAGGTCGCACTGTGCCTGACCGTTTTCGTCGTACAGACGCCAAGGCATCTTTTTGCCCGGGATGATGGCCTTGCTGGCGGAGTCCGAGCACTTCATCTTGGGGGTGTAGCTGCCGTCCGGCTTCTTCACTGCCACCAACTTGTATACGCCGCCGAACACGGGGTCGGAGGCAGAAGTGATGAGGTTTTCGCCCACGCCGTAGGAGTCGAAGTGTGCGTGCTCGTATAGTTCCATGTTGGCGATTTTCTTCTCATCCAGACCGTTGGAGGCTACCAGCTTGATGTAGGGCTTACCGGCGGCATCCAGTGCCTTGCGCAGCCGCTTGGAGCCGCGGGCAAGGTCGCCGGAATCGATGCGGGCGCTCTTGACGCGGCGGTTGGGATCGTTGGGGTATTTCTCAATGAGATAATCGTCCAGCTTGATCAGGTTGGGCAGACCGCTCTCCATAATGTTATAGGTATCCAGCAGCAGACTGACCGAATCCGGGTAGGTATCGGCAAAGGCCTTGAAGGCATCGAACTCGGTGGGGAAAAACTCGATAAAGCTGTGTGCCACGGTGCCCACGGCCTTGACCTCTGCACCGAACTTCATCTCTGCCAGACAGTTGGCCGTACCGATGCAGCCACCCAGCACTGCGGCGTAAGCGCCATCGTTACCGGCGCTCTCGCCCTGTGCGCGGCGGGTGCCGAACTCCATGACGTTGCGGGGGGTGTGGGTGTTCAGACCGGTAACGCGGGTGGCCTTGGTGGCGATCAGGCTATGGAAGTTCATGGTCTGCAGCAGGTAGGTCTCGATCAGGATCGCGCCCACCAGATCGCACTCGATGCGCACCATCTGCACATGGGGGTAGCAGACCGTGCCCTCGGGCAGGGCGTACATATCACCCTTCCACTTGTAGGTGCGCAGATACTCGCAGAACTCCTCGCTCATGCCCTTGGTGCGCAGCCAGTGGATATCCTGCTCATTGAAGTGATAGTCCAGCAAAAAGCGGGTCAGTTTGCGCTGGCCTGCGCTGATGGAATAGCCCTGATTATCCGGGTTTTTGCGGAAGAACATATCAAACACCAGCGTGGTATTCTTAAAGCCATGCAGGAACAGGCAGTTTGCCATGGTGAATTCATAAAAATCCACCACCATCGCGGGGTTATCGTAGTCCTCATCGGGGATATAAGGCTCAACCTTGATCTCGTTCATGAATGTTTTCCTCTCTATTTATACCCGGCGTCAGCTCTTCCCTACTGCGCGCCGCCTGCCGCTTGCCCGGCAGGGGGATCCTCCGCCCTGTCATGACAGAGCGTTTCTATCATGATAGCACGATTCCCCTGCCGGTGCAAGTATTTTCGCGCAAAAAGACCGCTGCACAAACGCTGTGCAGCGGTCTCTGCGCTTAAATCAATAGATTCTTTTCAGAACAGGCTTAGCCGTTCATGATGCTGGGGGTGGCGTTCTTCAGCACAACGTCGTGGCTGCCGCCCTCCACGATGGAGGTGGAAGAAACAACGGTCAGCTTGGCCTTCTGCTGCAGCTCGGGGATGGACAGAGCGCCGCAGTTGCACATGGTGCTCTTCACCTTGTACAGGGTGGTCTGCACGCCGTCTGCCAGAGGACCGGCGTAAGGCACATAGCTGTCCACGCCCTCCTCAAAGCTCAGCTTGGTGGAGCCGCCCAGGTCATAGCGCTGCCAGTTGCGGGCACGGTTGGAGCCTTCGCCCCAGTACTCCTTCATATACTGGCCGTTGATGCGCACCTTGTTCGTGGGGCTCTCGTCAAAGCGGGCAAAGTAGCGGCCCAGCATCACGAAGTCTGCGCCCATAGCCAGCGCGAGGGTGATGTGGTAGTCGTGGACGATGCCGCCGTCGGAGCAGATGGGCACATAGATGCCGGTCTCCTTGTAGTACTCGTCACGAGCCTTGGCAACCTCGATGACAGCGGTAGCCTGACCACGGCCGATGCCCTTGGTCTCGCGGGTGATGCAGATGGAGCCGCCGCCGATGCCGATCTTCACGAAGTCTGCGCCAGCCTCAGCGAGGAAGCG
Source organism: Faecalibacterium sp. IP-1-18 (assembly GCF_023347355.1). Taxonomy (NCBI): domain Bacteria; kingdom Bacillati; phylum Bacillota; class Clostridia; order Eubacteriales; family Oscillospiraceae; genus Faecalibacterium; species Faecalibacterium sp. IP-1-18. The sequence continues at coordinate 1,345,534 of NZ_CP094472.1, read as the reverse complement.
GAAGCCCTCGGCGTCCACCACGTTGCCGGCACCCACCTTGACGGTATCGCCGTAGTGCTCGCGGATCCAGCCGATAGTGCGGCTCTGCCACTCGGAGTAGCCCTCAGAGGAGTCGATGCACAGCACATCCACACCGGCCTCTACCAGTGCGGGCACGCGCTGGGCGTAGTCGCGGGTGTTGATGCCGGCGCCTACAACGTAGCTCTTGTTCTTATCCAGCAGCTCGTTGACGTTTGCCTTGTGGGAATCGTAGTCCTTGCGGAATACCATATACACCAGATTGCCCTCGGCATCCACCAGCGGCAGGGTGTTGATCTTGTTGTCCCAGATGATGTTGTTGCAGTCGTGCAGGGAGGTGTTGGCCGGAGCGGTGACCAGCTTTTCAACGGGGGTCATAAAGGTGGTAACGCAGGCATCGTCCGGGGTGTGGTTGACGCGGTAATCGCGGGAAGCCACGATGCCCAGCAGCTTGCCGTTAGGAGTGCCGTCGGCAGTGATGGCGATGGTGGAGTGGCCGGTGCGTGCCTTCAGCTCCAGCACATCATGCAGGGTGGCAGTGGGAGCCAGATTGGAATCGGACACCACATAACCGGCCTTGAAGCTCTTGACGCGGCGCACCATGGCAGCCTCGTTCTCGATGCTCTGAGAGCCATAGATAAAGGAAACGCCGCCCTGACGAGCCAGTGCAATGGCCAGCTTATCGCCGGAGACCGACTGCATGATGGCGCTGATCATGGGGATATTCATCTGCAGCGGGCACTCCTCCTGTCCCTTGCGGTACTTGACCAGCGGGGTCTTCAGGCTGACCGCCGTGGGCACATTCTCCGCAGAGGAATAGCCGGGGACCAGCAGGTACTCGCCAAAGGTGCGGGAGGGTTCTTCGTAGAAATAAGCCATAATCAAACTCCTTTTCTCTTAACGCATCCGATACAAATCAGCATCAAAATCATTCATGTTTGCTGCTTATAAATTGATTGTATATACTTTACCACAAAGCCCGCAAGAATACAAACCCCTGCCGCGCCAAACTTTATAATTGTCCTTTGCGGAAAAACAGACAAATTGCCAAGCGTTTTCGGGCATTGGTCATACTTTGATTTTTGAAGTATCACTTTTGCAAGCCAAATCAGGCTTACGGAATGCAAAAAAGCTCGTCCGAAACACCGGACGAGCCCTTTTGCACACGAAGCGGGACACTGCCTGTGCGGCGCATGGGTCATAGCTGTGAAGGAGAACAGCCGGAGGAGGAGGACCCGCGCCCAGTATCCCAAAAAACAAGAAGAAAAAGATTTCACACACAGCCTTAGGGCTTTGCCCTTGCTGTAACCATATTGTAACTCTTTTGAAACCATTTTGCAATAGGGTTTTGTAATTTTTTTGTAATTTATTTTGTTAACTTTTTATGTCCTGCCCTGCCGGGCTGCCGCAAACATTATTTCCCTTTTTGTACCCGGTATGGTATACTGGCTATGAATATGCTGCCACAGGCAGAAAAAAGGAGTTTAGGATACGGTATGAAAACAAAATTGGGTATTGTGGGCTGCGGATTTCTGGGCAACATCGTGGCTGACGCGTGGAAGAAGGGTCTGCTGCCGGACTACGAGCTGGTGGGCGTGACCAGCCGCACCCGCGCCTCGGCTGAAAAGACCGCCGCCAACGTCGGCTGCGCCGTCTGCGAGGATATGGACGCGCTGCTGGCACTTGAGCCGGAGTACATCGTAGAGGCGGCCTCGGTGGAGTCGGTGCGCGCTATGGCCATCCCGGTGCTGAATCGGGGCGTGAATCTGGTCATTCTGTCCATCGGTGCCTTTGCAGATTTGGATTTCTACGCACAGGTCAAGGCAGCTGCCGTGGAGGGCGGTGCCAAGGTGCACCTGGCCAGCGGTGCTATCGGCGGCTTCGACGTGCTGCAGACTGTCACCCTGATGGCACAGGCGCAGGGTCTGCCGGAGACCGCCGGCATCGAGACCCATACCGGTGCAAAGGGCTTCCGCAACACCCCGGTGTGGGCAGAGCATCTGCTGACCGACACCGAAAAGACCACCGTGTTCACCGGCAATGCAAAGCAGGCCATTGCTACCTTCCCCCGCCGGGTGAACGTGGCGGTAGCTACCTCTCTGGCCACCACCGGCCCCGAGAGCACCGGTGTGACCATGCACTCCGTGCCCGGCTGGGTGGGCGACGACCACTGCATCACTGCCGAGATCGAGGGCGTGAAGGCTGTGGTAGATATCTGCTCTTCCACCAGCGCCATTGCGGGCTGGAGCGCCGTCTCCCTGCTGCGCAATCTGGCCTCGCCCGTCTGCTTCTACTAATATAAGGAGGAGTCCGTCATGTTTGAAAAGCTTGTTGCCATTGAGCCGGTCAGCCTGATTCCCTCTGCCGAGGAGGAGCTGCACCGCTACGCCAAAGAGGTGGTGCTGTACCGTGACGTGCCTGCCAGCGACGACGAGATGGTGCGCCGCATCGGGGACGCCGACGCCGTGCTGCTGAGCTACACCTCCCGCATGGGCAAGGAGGTCATTGCGCAGTGCCCCAACATCCGCTATATCGGCATGTGCTGCAGCCTGTACTCTGAGGAGAGCGCCAACGTGGATATTGCCTACGCACGCACCCGGGGCATCCAGGTGCTGGGCATCCGGGATTACGGTGACCGCGGCGTTGTGGAGTACGTTCTGCACGAGCTGACCGGCCTGCTGCACGGTTTTGGGATGCCCATGCTGCGGGACGAGCCGGTGGAGATCACCGGCCTGAAGGTTGGCATCGTGGGGCTGGGCGTTTCCGGCCGGATGATCGCCGATGCGCTGCAATTTATGGGCGCAGAGATCAGCTACTTTGCCCGCAGCGCAAAGCCGGACGCCGAGGCTGCCGGTATGACCTTTAAGCCGCTGGCTCAGCTGCTGGCTGAGAGCGAGGTGGTGTTCACCTGCCTGAACAAGAACGTACTGCTGCTGGGCGAAAATGAGTTTGCCCAGCTGGGCGCAGGCAAGGTGCTGTTCAACACCTCCATCGGCCCCGGCTTCGATTCCGCTGCGCTGGAAAAGTGGCTCGATCTGCCCGGCACCCATTTCTTCTGCGACACCCGCGCCGCCGCAGGCCCCGTGGCCGAGGACTTCTTTGCCCGGGAAAACGTGCGCTGCGCCAATGTGTCCGCAGGCCGCACCAAGCAGGCTTTTGTGCTGCTGAGCAAAAAGGTGCTGGACAACATCCGCACCGCACTGGGCGAATAAGCGGTGCGTTTGCGCAGCCTGTTTTTCTTGCATCTTTTCCCCGATTGTGGTATGCTTTCTAGTATAAAAAGGGAGTCCGCGCAAAGCGGGCTGAGAGTGGGCTGTATTGCCCTGACCTGTGACCTGATTTGGATCATGCCAACGTAGGGAGATAGCGCTTTTATCTGCGGATATGTCTTTGCGGGCATATCCGCATTTTTGCTGCAAAGGAGCATTTTACTATGAAAACTGCATTGACCATTGCCGGCAGTGATTCCAGCGGCGGCGCCGGAATTCAGGCCGATATCAAAACCATGACCGCCAACGGCGTGTTTGCCATGAGCGCCATTACCGCCCTGACCGCACAGAACACCACCGGCGTGACCGCCATTTTTGACACCACGCCGCAGTTTCTGGCACAGCAGCTCGATGCCGTGTTCACCGACATTTACCCGGATGCGGTGAAGATCGGCATGGTATCCTCTGCCCCGCTCATCGACACTATTGCCGAGCGGCTGCACTTCTACGGCGCAAAGCACATTGTGGTGGACCCCGTGATGGTGGCCACCTCCGGTGCAAAGCTGCTGCAGGACGATGCCGTGCAGGCGCTGACCGAAAAGCTGCTGCCGCTGGCCGAGGTGCTTACCCCCAACATCCCGGAGGCTGAGATCTTGTCCGGCATGAGCATTACAAACGCCGCCGACATGGAAGCCGCTGCCCGCGCCATCAGCGAGCGCTACGGCTGCGCCGTACTGTGCAAGGGCGGACACCAGATCAACGATGCCGACGACCTGCTGTGGCAGGGCGGCACCGGCAAGTGGTTCAAGGGCAAGCGCATTGCAAACCCCAACACCCACGGCACCGGCTGCACCCTGTCCAGCGCCATTGCTTCCAATCTGGCCAAGGGGTATGACCTTGACACCGCCGTAGAGCGCGCCAAGGCCTACATTTCCGGCTGTCTGTCTGCCATGCTGGACTTAGGGCACGGCTCCGGGCCCATGGATCATACCTTCAACCTGAAGGGAGATTTTGTCCGTGACTGACCTGCCCTTTGTTTCGGCGCTGGTGCAGGCCGACCTGCCTGTGTGGGAGCAGTGTTTGCAGACCGAGTTTTTGCAAAAGATGGAAAACGGCATCCTGAGCGAGGACTGCTTTAAAAGCTACCTTGTGGAGGACAGCCTGTATCTGCGGGAGTACGCCAAAATTTTTGCGTGGGGCATGACCAAGGCCACCACCATGGCGGCTATGCGCACCTACTATTCCCTGCTGTCCTTCGTGCAGGAGAACGAGGACCTGACCCGGCTGCGGTATCTGGAGCAGTACGGTCTGCGGGAAGCCGATATCCAGTCCCTGCCCCTGCGCCCGGAAAGCCGCGCCTATCTGGACTGCATGATCGACGCTGCCCGCACCGGCGAGGGGGAAGCTGAGTGCCTGATGGCCTGCCTGCCCTGTATGCTGAGTTACGGGTGGCTATTCCAGAAACTTTTGCAGCGCTCCCCCGCCGTAAAGGACACCTACTACGGCGCACTGGTGCTGGACTACGCCGGTCCCGGCTATGATGCCGCCTGCCGTGCATGGGCAGAGCGCGCCGAGGTGGCCTGCACCGGCCTTTCGCCGGAGCGTGCCGCCCGCTGCCGTGCGATCTTCCGCGCCTGCTCGGAGCACGAGCTGCGCTTCTGGGAGATGTGCGCCGCACCCCGGACGGATATTTAAGAATAAATATAGAGAACCCGGAAGGTCTGCGGACTTTCCGGGTTCTCTTCTTATAAAATCTTTATCGCAGCACCGAGAGTTCCTCGATGCCATAGCGCTGCATCAGGACGATGGCCGCCGGGGTGATCTCCTCGCCGCTGACCGCCACAGGGATGGCGGGCGGGCAGGACACCGTGGGCATGGCGCACACCCGCCCCAGCGCCTTGTGCACCGGGACACGCACCTGTGCGCCCAGCACCGCCTGCCGGATGGTACAGCGCTGCGCCGCCTGCTGCTGCAAGGCGGCAAACTCCCCTGCCCGGTTCTCGGGGCGGAGCAGCCCGGCAGGCACAGCAGCCAAAAGCTGTTCCAGCACCGTTTGCAGACGCGTGTAGTCCTGCGGCGGGTTTTCCGGGGTGAACATCAGCACCACATAGCGGGGGTCGGCATACTCGCACTCCAGCTGTGCGCGGCGCAAAGCATCTGCCAGCGCTGTGCCGGTGCAGCCAAGGGCAGCGGCGTCCAGCGTAAGCTTCATCGGCTCCTGCTGTGCCCCGGCAACTGCCAGCGGCACCGGGCACTGCCGCGCCGCTGCGGTCTTATTCAGGCTGCGGCGCAGACCTTCCAGCGCCGCGCAGCACTGCACCAGCCGCCGGGGGTAGTCCCCTGCCAGCACCGCATTGCAGGCATCCAGCGACTGCAAAATGAGGTAAGAGGGGCTGGTAGAGCCGAACAGCGCCAGCGCCCCCCGCACAGCCGCTTCGTCCTGCACAGGGGCATCGTGCGCCAGATGCAGATACGCGCCGCCGGTGACCACCGGCAGGGTCTTGTGGGCAGAGTCGCAGCACATGGCCGCACCCTGCGCGATGGGGTGGCAGTTCTGCGGCAAAAAGCGCAGATAGGCGCCGTGGGCGTTATCCACCAGCAAAGGCACGCCCTGCGCCCGGCAGACCGCCGCCAGCGCCGGGAGTTCCTGCACCCCGCCCAGATAATCCGGGCTGGTGACGTACACGCCAAAGGGGGTGTTGCCCTGCTGTGCCATCGCGTGCAAAGCCCCGGTCAGCGCTTCGGCTGTGACGGGGCAGCTGCACAGTGCACCCTCTGCCTGCGCAGACGGCCAGAGCCAGCGGATGTCAAAATCCAGCAGCGCCGCCGCATATAGCAGCGCCTTGTGGGCGTTGCGGGCAGCCAGCAGCACCGGGCGCTTGCCGCTTTGCGGTGCACCCTGCAGCGCCAGAAACAGCATGGCGCGGATGCACTGGGACGAGCCCTCGGTACTATAATAGCTGTGCGCCGTGCCGAACAGCCGGGTGGCGTTGGCTTCGCTTTCGGCAATGATGCCCTCCGGCGCGTAAAGTTCGTCTGCGCCGCAGATCTCGGTGATATCCAGCGGCTCAAAGCCTAAAAGGCTCTGCCCCTTGTGGCCGGGCATATGCAGCCGGGCGGTGCCGGACTGTGCATAGCTGCGCACAAAATCCACGATGGGGGTGGTCATGCTCATTCGCAGGCTTCGCCGTCGGCGCAGGCGTTGCAGGTAGAGCCCAGCTCAATGGGCACCTCAATACCCTTGGCAGCCAGCTCCTGATTCTCGGCAACCTTGATCATGATGGCGCACTCCATGCGCTTTTTGAACAGCTCGCAGCCGTACTCATACACGCCGGTAATGCTGCCGGTGGCATGGTAGGAGTTGGCAGCGCAGCCGCCGGAGCAATACAGCTTTGCCCAGCAGTCCTGACACTCCTTACGGGCGTAGGCGTTGCAGTGCTTGAACTCATCCCGCACGGCGGTGTTGGTAACGCCCTTCCAGATATCGCCCAGCAGGTACTTGGGGTCGCCCACGAACTGGTGGCAGGGGTACAGATCGCCCCAGGGGGTAACAGCCATGTACTCGGTGCCAGAGCCGCAGCCGGAGATGCGCTTATAGATGCAGGGGCCGCCGGTCAGGTCGATCATGTAGTGGTAGAAGGTAAAGCCTCTGCCCTCGCGGTCGCGCTTGATCATCTCCTTGGCAAGGATCTCGTACTGCTCCTTCAGGATGGGCAGGTCGGCCTCAGTCAGGGCGCTGGGGTCGCTGGGGTCGCAGACCACCGGTTCCATGCTCAGCTCGGTAAAGCCGAGGTCTGCCATGTGGAAGATATCGTTGGTAAAGTCGGTGTTAAAGTGGGTATAGGTGCCGCGCATATAGTAGTTCTTGTCGCCGCGCTTCTTGACGAACTCCTGGAACTTGGGCACGATGCGGTCGTAGCTGCCGTTGCCTGCGCAGTCCACGCGGAAGCGGTCGTTGACCTCCTTGCGGCCATCCAGACTCAGCACCACGTTGTGGCACTCCTTGTTGCAGAAGTCGATAACGTCGTCATCAATGAGCACACCGTTGGTGGTCATGGTAAAGCGGAAGTTCTTGTTATGGATCTTTTCCTGCTCACGGCAGTAGGCCACCAGCTTTTTGACCATCTCAAAGTTCATCAGCGGCTCGCCGCCAAAGAAGTCCACTTCCAGATTGCGGCGGGTGCCGCTGTTCTCGATGAGGAAGTCCATGGCGCGCTTGCCCACCTCAAAGCTCATCAGGGCGCGGTCGCCATGGTAGCGCCCCTGCGAGGCAAAGCAGTAAGAGCAGCTCAGGTTGCAGCTATGGGCAACGTGCAGGCACAGCGCCTTTACCACGGTGTTGCGGTTCTTGAAGTCGAAGGCCATGTCCTTATAGACATCCGGGCTCCACAGCTTGCCGTTTTCCTTCAGGCTGGTCACGTCGTCGATGCACTGGCGCAGATCCTCCTCGGTCACGTCCGGGCGGCTGCCGTATTTTGCCAGCATGGCGGCAACGATCTCGTCTGCGGTATGCTCCGGGTACATGGCGATGACATCGTAGGCCACCTCGTCCACAACGTGCACCGAGCCGCTGCAGGTGTCCAGCACGATGTTATAACCGTTCAATTGATACTGATGTACCATTTTACACTCCATTCCAGATTACACAAAAAAATGCCGCCCGGCAAAGGCGGCATAGGGTTTGCAAAAATTACTTGTTGCTGTTCTCGCACTGCTGGTTAGCCACGCCGCAGGAGGTCTTGCAGGCGGACTGGCAGGAAGTCTGGCACTCGCCGCAGCCACCGGTCTTAACGCTCTTGGTCAGGTCACGAGTAGCAATAGTCTTAATACGCTCCATGATAGAAACCTCTCTAACTCTCAAAAATTTATCGCGCCGGACATAGTTCCGGTACGCTTTTATCTTGTAATAGGATATCACGCAGCGCGCCTTTTGTCAAGATTTTTTCGCTAAGGCAATACCGCATAATTCTAGGTGCCGATACGGCGAGTGAGGTGCGGCAGATGCTAAGCCAAAAGCGCAGATAATACTTTGTGTATTATCGAGCATTTTGGCAACGCAGATGCCGTGCCGCAACCGCCGGAGTGGTGCTTAAGCCGTAAGGCGGGAATTGTGCGGTGTTGCCCTAAGCCTTTTCACCCGCCCATGGGCTGGTAGCGGGTAAGCACCGTGTGCAGCCCCAGCTCCCGGGCGCGCGCCAGTAAGTACCGGTAACGACACAGCAGCGCCTGCCGCTCGTAGATGCGCTGCTCGATCAGGTCCGTATCCACCTCCATATCAAACATCATCTCGTTGCGCTTCAAACAGAACAGGCATTCCTTCAGCTCCTCCTCCAGTTCCGGATGGTAGCGCTCGTGCTCGGTATCCCGCGGGACGCGGGGCGAAAGCAAGGTCTGGGCGTTTTGTGTGGTTCGTTCCGGCATAGGCATCCTCCTTCTGGTGCTTTGTAAGGTTTTGTACCTTCCAGTATAGGCGGTGCGGTGCGCAGAACCTGCCGAAGCGTGGCAGCGCTCCGGCATAGATTATCCGGCGCTGCTGCGGCATTTTCCAAAAAAGTACAACTTTTTTCAAAAATATGCTTGACAACCCCGGGCTTTTCCCGTATAATAACACACGTTGAGCGGCTCACCCCGCAAAACACAACAGAATATTGGGGATTTGCATAGTGGTAGTGCGGTAGACTCTGACTCTACTTGTGGGAGTTCGATTCTCTCATCCCCAACCAGAACAAAGCCATCTGAGGAAACTCAGGTGGCTTTTCTGTTTGTATGATTCCGCGCGGAAAAACTATTATAGATAGAGCGAACCCGGAAAGTCCACAGGACTTTCCGGGTTCGCCTTTTCACGGGAAATATAAATTTACAGAATGGTAATGCGGCCTGCGCCGTAGGGCTGCTCGTAGTTGAGCAGGTAGCCGGGGTATGCGGCCAGCGGGCTATTGGCGCTGGACAGGTGCGGCAGACCCGCAGCATCTGCGCCGTCAAAAATCATAGCGTAGGTAGACATCACCAGATAATCCTCGGACACATAGTCCTTGATCAGCTCTGCGCCGTCAAACATGGCAAAGCCATCGCCCAGATTGCGCAGGGTGTAGTTCATGCCGGCCAGTGCGTAAGTAGCACCCGGGTCCAGCGGCAGATAGCTGCCGGAGGCCTTATCGTAGATCTTCACGTTCTGCACACGCGGGGTGCCGGTGGCGCTGCCGATCCAGACGTTCTTCTCGTCGGTCTGCACAGTGTTGGGGATATCGGTGTGGATCTCGTAGGTAGCACCGGCCACCTGCAGGAAGCCGCCGTTCTCCTTGCCGTCCTCGCCTGCAAAGCGGGCTGCAAACTCCAATGCGTCCTGGATCTGCTTGCCGGTGACCGACATCAGGCAGGCCACGTTGCCAAAGGGGCTGACCTGCTTGCAGGTCTTGAAGGTCCAGTCGCCTGCGGGCACATCGGCGCGGATGCCGCCGCCGTTCATGATGGCCACATCACAGTGCAGCTTTTCCACCTCGTTGAAGTAGGTGTAGATGCCGTCAGCCACAAAGTCGCCGAGGTTGGTCTCGGCAGAGCGGATGCGGCGCTTGCCGGTGGCGGGGTCAGAGACGTAGAAATCACTGTCGCCCACAGCGATCTTCTCGCCCAGCATATCGTCCACGGTGTTCACCCAGCCAGTCTGCATGGCAGCGATGCCTGCATCCATGCCTTCGTGGGTGGGGATGAGTTTGGTGGTAATGGTGCCGTCCGCAGCGATGGTCATCTCGCCAACGTTGGCAAAGTAAGAACCGGTCTGGGTCAGGGTGACAGCCTTGCCGGAAGCATCCTGCACCTGCTTGTTCTCCATTACGGTATGGGAGTGGCCGTCGATAAAGGCGTCAAAGCCGCTGGTGTGGGCAATGACTTCCTCACTGGTCCACGGAGAGGAAGAGGGGTCTACGCCCAGATGACCCAGACCGATGACCACGTCTGCCAGAAGCTTTGCCTTATCAATGGCCTTCTGCACGGCATCGTAGAGCTTTTTGCCGTCCTCGCCGCCCTGAATATCGTAGATGTACTTGCGCTGTGCCTTATCCATAAAGTAGGCCGGGGTGGACTTGGTAAAGGTCTCGGGGGTGGTCACACCCACAAAGGCGATGCGTCTGCCGCCGCGCACAAACACCTTGACGGAGGGCAGCACCCGCAGCGTAGTGCGCAGGTCTACCCAGTTGCAGGACAGGTACGGGAAGTCGGCTTCCTTCATGATGGCCTTGGCACGGTCCATGCCGTAGTCAAACTCGTGGTTGCCGGGGGTGGCGACATCGTAACCGGCAGCGTTCATCAGCTTGATGATGGAAGCACCCTCGTCCATGGAGCCGTAGGCAGTGCCCTGCACATGGTCGCCTGCATCCACCAGCAGCACATCCTTGCCGGCATTCTGATAGCTCTGCTTCAGGTCGGCAATAGCGGCGTAGGTCAACTTGGGGCTCTGCTTGTCGATGTAGGTATGGACATCGTTGGTGTACAGGATGGTAACGTCAGACTTGTCACCATACCAGCAGGCCGATGCGGCAGGCGCACCGATGGCCATGGATGCAGCGGCAGCGGTCACACCAGCAGCCTTTAAAAAGCAGCGACGGGAAATAAGTTGTTTCACAGGAAAACGACCTCCTTTTATTTTTGGCGTATCGCATTTGAGGCAGGCTCTTCCCTCCTGCCCTTTCAATAGCTCTAGCATAGCACAGAACGCCGCCGCAAACAAGCCAAAATCATTCTTTTGGCACAAATTATTTTCACGTTCCGCTTTATTTTAACATATATTGTACCATTTTTACACAAATTCTATGCAAAAAAGACCTTCCCGTGCCCTGTCGCAGAGCAGCGGAGAGGTCTTTTTTAGGGGGGTGTTGACCCGTTGCCGGATCTATCGGAGGAGAGGGAAATATCAGATAGCGTTATACTCCTTGAGGAACTTCTCAAGGTCGGTGCCCTCGATCTTCTTCAAAGCTTCCTTCAGAGCCAGACGCGGGATCAGCGGCAGATCCATGTCGGTGATCTTCTTGCCGTCGCGCAGCTTCACGGTGGCATCGATCAGGGCGCGCACATCATAGGTGCTGCCCCAGACCTCAGGCACGCCGCGGTCAATGTTCAGCAGGGTATACACAGCCTCCATACCGGTGCGCATGGAGTACTCGGTGGTGAAGATGGTATCGCGGGCGGTCTCGGCAAACTGACCAAGGAAGGCGAAGTTCACAGCACCCTCGGGCACAACATCGGGACGGTCGCCCATGGCACGGGGCATGAAGAAGGCGTCGATATAAGGCATCATCACAGGCACGGTGTTTGCGCTGTGCTCTGCCAGTTCCGCGATCTGATCCTCGGGCACACCGATGTGGTACAGCCACTCCATGCAGATCTCGCGGCCGGTGCAGTCGCGCATGGGCTTCTTGACGTAATCGCCGGGCTTATCGCTGAACAGGCTGTACACCCAGACGCACAGCTGGTTCTTGGGCTGATCCTTGAACTGCTGCTGACGGTTCAGCGTCCAGCTGAGCAGCCAGCTGGAGTCCTTGACGGTGACGATGCCGCCGGTGACGGTATGGCCGCTGAAGGGGTCGCGCTTGCAGATCTTGCGGATATACTGAGGGATCTTGTCGTCCAGCGTGGTGATGGTGGCACTCTCCCAGTTGCTCAGCTCCGGCTCGGAGCAGAACTTTTCCGGGTGACCGAAGGAGGGATCCTGTGCGGCGACCTTCTTCCACAGATCCCAGCCGTTGCCGGGCTGGATGGTGGGGTCAAAGCCGGTGGCCTTATCCTGTGCACCCACGGTGCAGCTTTCCACACAGCCGCCGTTGGTGATGAACAGCAGATCGTTCTCGGTCAGGTCGATGTTAGAAGTCTCGCCCGCGTGCTCCACGGTGACAGAGCTTGCCAGCTTGCGGCCCTTCTGGATGTCGAACTTCACATCCGTGACCTTGGTGTTGTAGTGGAACTGCACGCCAAAGCCTTCCAGATAGCGCACCATGGGCAGGATGATGGACTCGTACTGGTTATAGCGGGTAAAGCGCAGGGCGGTAAAGTCCGGCAGACCGCCGATGTGGTGGATATAGCGCTTGAGGTACAGCTTCATCTCCAGAGCGCTGTGCCAGTTCTCGAAGGCGAACATGGTGCGCCAGTACATCCAGAAGTTGGTGTTGAGCACCTCGTCATCGAAGAAATCGGTGATCTTTTTATCCTGCAGCTGCTCGTCCGGGGTAAAGAACAGCTTCATGATCTCCATGGCACCCTTATCGGACAGGCCGAATTTGCCATCGGTGTGAGCATCCTCGCCGCGGTTGACGGTGGCACGGCACAAGGAAAAGTTGGGATCCTCCTTGTTCAGCCAGTAGTACTCGTCCAGCACACTGGCACCCTCGGTCTCCAGAGACGGGATGGAGTGCAGCAGATCCCACATAACTTCGAAGTGGTTATCCATCTCGCGGCCGCCGCGCATCACATAGCCGATATCGTACTTGTAGCCATCGCAGGCGCCGCCGGCCAGTGCGTTCTTTTCAAACACATGGACGTGCTCGCCCTTCATCTGGCCGTCGCGCACCAGATAGCAGGCAGCGGTCAGGGCTGCCAGACCGGAGCCGATGATATAAGCGGATTTATGATCCACGCCCTCCGGCTTTTTGGGGTGTGCAAAAGCTTCATAATTGCCACTGGAATAGTACATAAAAAAGCCTCCCTGCTTCAAAAATATCTTTTCACAGCCTTCATCGTGCTGTTCTCTATGGCAACAGTATACCCCGCAAAGTGAACCGGAACAACAAACAAACTTTGCCCGGTGTATAGATTTTTTACATCCGCCCTCATTTGCTGGAAATGCGTACAAATTGTGACATAAAGCGCAGCGCAAAATCATTTAAAACACTCCCTCAAAAGAGCAATGCCGGGCAGCCCGCAGGCTGTCCGGCATTGCTCTAATTCAAAATAATTTTCCGCTATTCATGCCCAGAGCATAGCGGCGGGCATTCAAAATCGTCCTGCGCAAAAAGAGCCGCCACACAAGGTTCTGTGCAGCGGCTCTCCGGTGGATTTTAGTTCATCTGTTCCAGAGCCTTTTTCAGGTTCTTTGCGATCTGGTCCGGGCAGCTGGTGCTGCGGAAGCCGCACAGCGTGCCGTCCAGACGGGCAATGGCGTCCTCTGCCTTCATGCCGGTAAGCAGCTGGCAGATGCCCTTCAGGTTGCCGTTGCAGCCGCCGACGACCTCAATGGAAGAAATAGTGTGGTCATCGTTCAGCACAAAGTTGGTCTGCTTGGAGCAGGTACCCTTGTTCGGGAAGGAAAATTCCTTGCTCATAGTCTTTACGTCCTCTCTCTTTTACGTTTTTCGGCGATGGCGCGCAGCTGCGCTGCGGCTTCGTCTGGTGCGGTGCAGGTGCCGATGGGGTGGGGGTGCTTGTGGTTGCGGCCATGGAAGTCCGTGCCCGCAGTAGCCACAAGGCCGTACTGTTTGCACAGGGCAAGGCACTCGGCGCTGTCCTCCGGGCTGTTGCTGGGATGGTACACTTCTATGCCGTCCACTGCGCCCTCTGCCGCCAGCTCCCGCAGCAGGGGCATACTTTTATACACCGTGGGGTGGGCAAACACCACCGCGCCGCCGCTTGCCTTGGCGGTAGCCAGCACCTGCCGCACCGGCAGATACTCCGGCGAGTGCAGCACGATGCCCCGGGGGTTCCACCCGAACAGCTTGTGGTAGGTCTCGCCGTAGATGCTGCCATCGGTCAGGCCCAGCAGTTCCAGCGCCTGCATCAGCCCGCTTTTGAACAGCACCCCGCTTGCCTTTGTGGTCTCCCATGCAAGGTCGGTGGTAAACTGCGGGTACAGCTGTTCCAGCTCCTTTGCGCTCTGCAAAGCGCAGGCGTTGCGGCGCTCCTTCATGATGGCGCAGTGCTCCCGCAGCGCCGGGCAGTCCACGTCCGGGTAGTAGCACAGCAGATGCACCCGGTGCTGCCGCTCAAAGTCGTAGCCGGTCAGCTCCACGGCGGGAATCAGCTCTACCCCGTCCTGCCCGGTGTGGGCATAGGCGTACTGAGCGCTGAGCAGGGTGTCGTGGTCCGAAAGGGCGATGGCGTGCAGCCCGGTGCGGGCGGCGATGGACGCCAGCCGCTCGATGGGCACAGCACCGTCGGAGCAGGTGGAATGGATATGCAGGTCACAGGACATAGCGGGTTACTTCCTTAGTGCTTATAGAAATTGATCAGGCAACCGTCAGCCAGGATCTGGCGCTCGTCGGTGGTGAGCGGAGCCATGTACAGCTCAAACTCCTTGACGGTATCGCCCAGAACGTAGGCCTTGATGCTCTGCAGGTCGCCCTTGAGTACTTCCCGCACATTGGGGATGAGCACATAGTCCCCCAGACCAAAGGGGGTGGCACCTGCCAGCTGCAGGGGCAGCATGCCCCAGTTGATCAGGTTGGAGCGGTAACGCTTAGTAGCGTACTCGGTAACGATATTGGCACCGGCACCCAGCACACGCTGGCAGCTGGCGGCCTGCTCACGGGCAGAGCCGTCGCCGGGCTTGACCGCAAAGATGGTAGAAGCGATCTGGATATCGTTCCAGTTCAGCTGTTCGCAGCCGGGCACGGCGTTCACCTTTGCCAGCAGGGCAGCGTCCCCTGCACCGGCGCGGCGGGCAGCTTCCTCGGCCTGCACGGCCTTGGCGCGACTCACATACTCCGGGTCCTTGCGGCTGAGGGTGAACTCAGCCAGACCCAGCGGATTGGAACGGTAAGAGGACGTCTCGCCGGAGGGGATCAGCTCATCGGTGGTGGTGACGGGGTCTGTGATATAAGAAGCCACCTTCAGCAGCAGGTTGTCGCCCAGCGGTGCGATCTCCGGCCAGTCCTTGATGTTGGGGCCAAATTTGAGCAGGGCATCGTAATCGCCCTTGCCAAAGCCCTGATACACGCGGGTGTCGTAGCTGGAAGCATCGTACTGGTACTCCGGCACGGTGGGATCATAATCAATGTCGGTGGCGGGGGTCAGAATGCCGCCGTTTGCGGTGGTGGCTGCAATGCTGCGGGCATCCATCAGTGCCACACCGGCCAGCTGGCCGCTGCCGGGCTTGGAGCCCTCGCGGCTGGGGAAGTTGCGGGTGGTGTGACGGATGGACAGTGCGCCGTTGGCGGGCACATCGCCTGCGCCGAAGCAGGGGCCGCAGAAGGCGGTGCGGATGGTAGCACCGCTGGCCATCAACTCGCCGATGACGCCGGTGCGCACCAGTTCCATCATGATGGGCTGGCTGCCGGGGTAAACGCTCAGGGCGTAGTCGCCGCAGCCGCCGGTATGACCCTTGAGGATGGAAGCAGCCTCGTAGATGCTGTCGTACAGACCGCCTGCGCAGCCTGCAATGACGCCCTGATCCACACGCAGCTTGCCGTTTTCGATCTTGCTGCACAGATCCAGCTGCACGTCCTTGCGGCCGATCAGCTTCTGCACATCCTGTTCGCAGGCGTGGAGGATGTCCTCCAGGTTTGCGTTCAGCTCCTCAATGGTAAAGGCATTGGAGGGGTGCATGGGCAGGGCGATCATGGGACGGATGGCAGAAAGATCCACCTCCACCACGCCATCGTAGTAGGCAAGGTCAGCCGGTGTCAGCTTTTTATAGTCTGCTGCACGGCCATGCACTGCCAGAAAACGCTGAGTGACTTCGTCGGTCTCCCAGATGGAGGACAGACAGGTGGTCTCGGTGGTCATGGCATCAATGGCGTTGCGGGTATCCTGCCGCAGGGAGGCAATGCCGGGGCCCACGAACTCCATGACCTTGTTTTTGACGTAGCCGCTCTTGAACAGCTTGCCCACAAGGGCAATGGCTACATCGTGGGGGCCGCAGCCCGCCGGCAGACTGCCGGTCAGGTAGATGGCCACCACGCCCGGGCGGGCAACATCATAGGTGCGGCCCAGCAGCTGCTTTGCCAGTTCGCCGCCGCCTTCACCGATAGCCATGGTGCCCAGTGCGCCGTAGCGTGTGTGGGAGTCCGAGCCAAGGATCATTTTGCCGCAGCCGGCAAAGCGCTCGCGCATATACTGGTGGATGACTGCCATGTGCGGGGGCACAAAGATACCGCCGTACTTTTTGGCAGCGGACAGGCCAAAGCGGTGGTCGTCCTCGTTGATGGTGCCGCCCACAGCGCACAGGCTGTTGTGGCAGTTGGTAAGCACATAAGGAATGGGAAACTTTTCCAGCCCGGAAGCACGGGCGGTCTGGATGATGCCCACAAAGGTGATGTCATGGCTTGCCATGGCATCAAACTTGATCTTCAGGTTCTCGGCATCGCCGCTGGTGTTGTGTGCCTGCATAATATTGTAGGCCATGGTACCGGTCTTAGCCGCGGCAACGGCAGCGGCATCAAAGCCCTTTGCTGCCAGTGCTGCGGGTGCATTGCCATCTGCGGGCACCCACTCTCCGCGCGCATAGTACGCACCGCCAGTGCTGCATTTGATCATATCCAACATCTCGATTCGCCTCTCTTTTTGTATTTTCCCGCCCGCCGCAATTGCGGGCATTGCCCCGGCAGTGCGGCTATTCATCCCGAAAACAGCCGTCCCCTTAGCCTTCACCCCTTGGGGGGGAAGCCATTAAGCAAACCAGCTTTTCAAAGACTTATAACCCCTGCCCTGTTACGGCAAAAGCCGTATTTAATTTTTATTATAGCATGAAAGGGCGAAAAGAAAAAGCATTTTTTATGAACCCTTACTGCACCTTTGCGGCGGCTTCCTGCTGCTTTTCCTTTTGCAGTCTGCGGAACACCACAAAATAGGCCGGGATCAGGAAGAAGCAGGCAAAGAGCCATGCCACCGGGCTTGCGATGCAGGCGGCAAAGTAGCCCCACAGCGGCACGAACCAGAAGCCCACCATGGCGCGGGCGATCATTTCAGCCACACCGGCAAACATGGCAAGGCCGGAGTGTCCCAGACCCTGAATGGTGTAGCGGTAGATGATAAGCACTGCCAGCGGGATGTAGAACACACTGTTCCAGAAGATGAAGTCCTGCGCATTGGCCATAATGGCGGTCTCGCCTGCGTCCAAAAACAGGCCGATCAGGGGCTTGTCCAGCACGCGCAGGATGAGGAAGGAGGCCACGCTGTACACGCAGCCGATGCCCAGTGCGGTGTTCACGCCGCGGTTCACGCGGCCCAGATCCTTCGCGCCCATATTCTGGCTGGTGTAGGTGGTCATGGCGGTGCCGATGCTCTCCAGCGGCACGCTGAGGAACTGCGCAGCCTTGCCGCCGGCGGTCTGCGCGGCTACGATATCGCTGCCCAGACCGTTCACCGCGCCCTGCAGCACCACGCTGCCGATGGCAGTAATACTGCACTGCAGACCCATGGGGAGGCCCATGGCGCAAAGCTTTGCGCAGTGCGGAGCGCTGATGCGCCCTTCTTCCTTATTCCAGCGCAGTTCCGGGTAGTGGCGCATGATGTAAATAAGGCTGCCGATGCCTGCCACAGCCTGACTGAACACGGTGGCAAAAGCCGCGCCGAACACGCCCATGTTGAACAGGATGATGCAGGCAAGGTCCAGCCCGATGTTCAGCACGCTGGCCACCAGCAGGAAATACAGCGGGCGCTTGCTGTCGCCCAGTGCACGCATCAGGGCGCTGGTCACATTATAAAGCAGCGTGAAGGGGATGCCTGCAAAAATGGTGCGGATATAGATATCCGCAAGGTCGATGATATCGGCCGGGGTGTTCGTCCACACCAGCACCAGATGGGTCATTGCCACCGTAACGATGGTAAGCACCGTGGCAAAGGCGATGGACAGCCACACGGTATTGGCGGTGTAGCGGCGCATCTCGTGGTGGTCGTGGGCGCCGAAGGTCCATGAGATGGGGATGGAAAAGCCACAGGCAATGCCGTTGACAAAGCCCAGCACCAGATAGTTCAAACCGCCCACACTGCCTACCGCCGCCAGTGCTTCCACGCCCACGAACCGCCCCACGATGATGGTATCGGCCAGATTGTAGAACTGCTGGAACAGGCTGCCCAGCATCAGCGGCACAGCAAAGGCAAGCAGCAGCTTCAGCGGACTGCCCTGCGTCATATCTTTGGTCATGGAAATATACCTCCTGCCCACACAAAAAAGATGGATGTTCGCATTTTTGCCGTGAAAAACGCCCTGCCGGAAAAGCGGCAGGACGTTGTAAGGATTCATGAGTGGTATTATAGCGGAGCAGCGCCGGTTTTACAAGACTTGGTTTGCATCAACATTTCCATTTTTTTGCCCAAAGAATTGGTTATTTTGCTCATTCCGCGTAGTGTGCCAGAAACTGTTTGGTGCGCTGTTCCCGCGGGTGGTCGATCAGCTGCTTTGCAGGGCCTTCTTCCACCACCACGCCGCCGTCCATAAACAGGATGCGGTCGGCCACATCCCGGGCAAAGTGCATCTCGTGGGTCACGATGATCATGGTGGTCTTGCGGTCGGCCAGCTCCCGCAGCACCCGCAGCACCTCACCGGTCAGTTCCGGGTCAAGGGCGCTGGTGGGCTCGTCGAAGCAGAGGATGTCCGGGTGCAGCGCCAGCGCCCGGGCAATGGCCACCCGCTGCTGCTGCCCGCCGGAAAGCTGGTGCGGGTAGTGGTCTGCCCGCTCCGAAAGCCCCATCTGCGCCAGCAGTTCCCGCGCCTGCTGTTCCAGCTGGGCGTGCATCGCCTTTTTGTTGGCGCGGTAGTCCGGGCGCTCCTTTGCCAGCAGCTCCCCTGCCAGCATCACGTTCTGCAAGGCGGTATACTGCGGGAAGAGGTTGAAGTTCTGGAACACCAGCCCGAAGTGCAGCCGCTTTTTGCGGATCTCGCTCTCCCGCTGGGTGGCGGGGTCGGCGGCGTCCCACATGGTCTCGCCGTTCACCCGGATGCAGCCGGTGTCCGGCCGCTCCAGAAAGTTCAGGCAGCGCAGCAGGGTGGTCTTGCCGGAGCCGGACGAGCCGATGATGGCCAGCGCCTCGCCCTGCTCTAAGGTAAGAGAAATGTCCTTTAAGACCTTTGTATCTCCGAAATTTTTGCCAATGCCGGAGGCTTCCAGTAATGCCATATTCTTAAAACCCTCCTCAGCAGCGGAAATAATCCAGTTTCTTTTCAGCCCAGTTGAACAACAGGGTGAGCGCGCCTACAAACACAAGGAAGAACAGCGCCGTGGAGAACAGCGGCCAGATCAAGCCCTTTGCGCTGTACTCCTTGGCCATCATGATGATCTCCTTGTTGGCGATGGTGTTTGCCAGCGAGGTGTCCTTGACAAGGGTGATGATCTCGTTGCCCATGGGCGGCAGGATGCGCTTGACCACCTGTAGTAGAGTGACCTTGAAAAAGATCTGCGTGCGGGTCATGCCCAGCACCTGCCCGGCTTCGGTCTGCCCTTTGGGCACGGCCTCGATGCCGCCGCGGTAGATCTCGGAAAAATAGCAGGCGTAGTTGATGGCAAAGGCTACCACCGCCGCCACCATGCGCCCGCCGGAGCCGGAGGGCCACGGATTATTCATGCCCAGCAGGCCGGGGCCCAGATAAATGACGATGATCTGCAGCATCAGCGGCGTACCGCGGATGACCCAGACAAAGGTCTTTACCGCACCGGAAAGCAGCCTGCACCGGCTCATGGAGCCAAAGGCCACCACCAGCCCCAGCGGCAGCGCAAACAGCAGCGTAAGGGCAAACAGCTCACAGTTGAGCAGGAACGCGCCGGAAAGGCGCCCAAGGATCACAGACACAAAAACACACCCATCTATCGTTTTGTTTTACGCCCGGCTCAGTCGGCCAGCGCCAGCTCGTACTTCTCGGCCAGTGCCTGCATGGTGCCGTCAGCCTTCAGCTCGTCAAAGGCGGCGTCCACTGCGGCGGCGGCATCACTGCCCTTGCGGAAGGCCACGCCGTACTCCTCGGCGTTCAGCTCGTCCACGATCTTCAGGCTTGCATAGTCGGTGCCTTCCCCGATCATGGCGTTGGCAAGGGTCAGATCCAGCACAGCGGCATCTGCCGTACCGGCAGCCACTTCCATCAGGCAGTCGGTCTGCACGCTCTTGGAAACGTAGTCTGCCTTTGCAAGGTTCTCATCGCCCTGAATGGCGGCTTCACCGGCAGAACCCGCCTCAGCCACCACGGTCTTACCGGCAAGGTCGGCGGTGGAGGTGTAGGCGGTGCTCTCCTTGACCACCACGACCTGTGCGTTCTTGGCGTAGGCCTTGGTGGTGGCGGTGTTTGCCATGATATCTTCGGTCAGGGTCATGCCGTTCCAGATGCAGTCGATGCTCTTGGCGTCCAGCTCCACCACCTT
Organism: Faecalibacterium sp. IP-1-18; assembly: GCF_023347355.1. Taxonomy (NCBI): domain Bacteria; kingdom Bacillati; phylum Bacillota; class Clostridia; order Eubacteriales; family Oscillospiraceae; genus Faecalibacterium; species Faecalibacterium sp. IP-1-18. The sequence continues at coordinate 1,325,037 of NZ_CP094472.1, read as the reverse complement.
GGTGTCCCAGTTGATCTCCACGAACTCCGGCTCTACGCCCAGCTTTGCGCACACAGCAGTGGCAAGTTCGGTATCAAAGCCGGTAAAGTTGCCGTCGGCGTCGGTGTAGTTCATGGGCTCGTACACGGTATAGCCGATGACCATTTTGCCCTTGCCCTTGATGTAGTCCAGATCGCTGCCCGCTGCGGAAGAAGTCGAACCGGCTGCGCTGCCGGAAGCAGATGCCGCAGCAGAGGTGGATGCACTGCCGCCGCAGGCTGCAAGGCTCAGTGCCAGAGCACCGGCCAGAAATGCACTTGCAATACGCTTGAGTTTCATATCTTTTTCCTCCCATGGGGGACGTTCTGCGTCCCGCTTCCTTCTCGATTTACCATTTTACCATGCTAAAGTGGTAAACTGTGGTTATAGAATAGCGCGTTTGTCGCCGTTTTGCAAGAGGAAACCTTTATTTTTTGCACAATGCACTGCTTTGCCCCGCCTGTAAGCCCGCTTTTTGTGGGAAAGTGTGCACATACCCCTTCCGGCTTTGCGCCTGAGGGGGTATCCATAAAAAATCCCCCCGCACTTTTTGTGCAGAGGGACATCCTGTTTTTATGATTACTGCTCCGCCATGGCCTTCAGCGCCGCTTTTTGCAGGTCGGTAACTGAGATGGTGCACAGCGCCTTCAGGTCGGCATCCGTGCCGTCTGCGGAGAGCTTGCCGATCTCCACGGCGTTTTTGCCCTTCAGATAGCCGCACCAGCCTGCGCTGTGCTCGTACCATTCCTTGCCTAACGCGCTTGCGCTGCGCATTCCGTAACGGTCGCCCAGCTCGTTTTTGGTGTACACCGGCTCCCGCGGGGCAGACACAGTACCATCCGCGCTGACGGAAAGCTCCGGCTCGGTCATATCGCCGATGGCGCTGGTCACCCGGGCGTTCTCGTCCATGGTCACCACCGCCAGCGTGATCTTAGCCTGCACCTGCGCGTCCTTGTCGTCTGTGCCCGCAAGCCCCTGTGGCATTTCGGCCACCTCTACACCCAGTTTGACCGTATCGCCCCGGGCAGCACCCAGCACCTGTGCATTCTCGCAGGCGCGGACAACAGCATCCCGGTAACGGTCCACCGCGATGGTGCAGCCGGAGAGAAGGTCTGCCTCCGTGGGCTTGCCGTCCGCATCCGTTTTCAGCTTCTTCACTTCGTCCGGAGTCTTGCCCTCAAGCCAGCTGCCAAAGGCATCTGCCTGCTCTGCCCAGCCCTTTTTCAGACCGGACACCTCTGCCAGTGGGTAGTCTTTCCCTTTCTGGCGCTTGGTGCGGGTGTCGGTGGGGGTGGTCACCTTGCCGGTGCTGTCCGCACTGACTGAAAGCTCCAACTCGTCCAGTGTTACCCCGGCCAGCTTGCCGTCTGCATCCAGCAGCACGGCAGCCGCTACGGTGTGGATGTTGCCCGCACGGTCTGTGCCGGTCGTCTCGGTCAGGACCCCCAGCCCGGTGCGCCACGCCGCGCTTTGCGCCGCGCTGCTGCCCACAGAGGTGCTGCCGCTCACAGAACCGGAGCTGCTGCCGGAGTTTCCCCCGCCACAGCCGGTCAATGTCAGTGCTGCCGCCAGCGTGCAGCACAAAAACCAACGCGATGCCTGTTTCATATCGTCACATACGCTCCCTTTCCGTGCCTGCATTGCAGACGCAGGCTTTGGAGCTAGTGTACCCCGCCGCGCGGGTTTTATGAGCAAATGTTTACATCAGCGGGCTTAACAGCCGCAGCACGCTGTCCAGCACCGTACCCACCAGACCGGTGCGGCAGTCCGCGCACTGCACCTCCCGGCACTGGGGCAGGGTGCGGCGCACATCGTCCCGCAGGGTCAGCACCTGGCTGTTTTGCAGCAGCAGCACCCCGCACTCGAAGTGCAGAAACATACTGCGGTAGTCCATATTGATGCTGCCCACCACCGCCGCGCGGTCATCGCTGACGCAGCACTTGGCGTGGAGAAAGCCCGGGGTGTACTCGTAGATACGCACCCCCGCCCGCAGCAGGGGCAGATAGTACGAGCGGCTCAGCCGGAACACCAGCTTTTTGTCCGGGATGCCCGGCAGCACCAGCCGCACATCCACCCCGCGCTTGGCGGCGTTGCGCAGCGCGTCCAGCATCTCCTCGCCGATGGCGAGATAGGGCGTATAAAAATAAACGTACTGCTGTGCTTGTGCCAGAATATCCAGATAGACCGTTTCTGCCACCGGCTCTTCGTCCAGCGGGCTGTCTGCGTAGGGCTGTACTACTCCATCGCTGGCGGGCAGCACCGCAAGCTGCGGACGGAAGGCGCTGTAATCCTGCTCAAAGGGCCGGAAGGCGTTCCAGAAATCCAGAAACATTACGGTAAAGTTCCACACCGCAGTGCCCTCGATGCGCAGGCCCGCGTCCTTCCAGTAGCCGAAGCGGGTGATCGCGTTGATATATTCGTCTGCCAGATTGATGCCGCCGGTGTAGGCTACTTTGCCGTCTATCACCACGATCTTGCGGTGGTCGCGGTGGTTCATCACCAGCGAGAGCAGCGGCACCACCGGGTTAAAGGGGATGCAGCGGATATGCGCCCGCTCCATGCGCACCACAAAGTCCTTGGGCAGACCCAGCAGGCTGCCGAAGTCATCGTAGATCAGCCGCACGTCCACCCCCTGCGCCGCTTTGCGCCGCAGAATGTCCTCCACGCCCTGCCACATCTTGCCCTGACTGATGATAAAAAACTCCAGAAAGATGCTCTTCTCTGCCTTTTCAAGGTCGGCCAGCAATGCCGGGTACATGGCCTCACCGCAGGAAAAATACCGGGCGGTGGTGTTCTTCCATGCAGGATAGCAGCCGTATTGGGTCAGGTAGCGGCTCACGCCCCGGTTTTCATCGCACAGCCCGGCGGTCTGTCCGGGCTGCTGGGCGCGGTCTGCCCGGTGCGCCTGCTCCACCGCCTGCATTTTGCTGCGCAGACGGCGGGAGGGCCGCTTGTTGCCAAAGGCCAGATACAGTGCCCCGCCCAGCAGCGGCAACAGCCCGATGAGGGCGATCCAGCCCACCTTATAGGCGCTGTTTTCGTCCTTGCGCACCAGATACAGAATGATCAGCAGGCTTAACCCATTGAGCACCCCGGTGACCCACACCCGCGCCGTGCCGGTGGTGAGGGCAAAAAACACCCACGCCAGCCATGCAAGCTGCAGCGCCACCAGCACCACCGTGACCGTGATGCGGTTGAGGATGCGGTTGAAAAACTTGACGATCGGCAACCGAAACAGCATACCATCTCCCCTTTCCGTGTTTCAATACGGTTAAGTATAACGCGGTTTTTCACCCTTTGCAAGTTTTTGGTGTCGGGTGCACCGGAATTATTCCTCGTAAAAAAATTCACCGGAGCGTCCGCAGATGCCCCGGTGAATCAAGATCTTATTCTATATTTTCTGCTCAGACGGTGGGTGCTTCGTTATCCTCGTAGCCCACCATCAGGCCGCCGTACTCCGCATAGTAGCTGCACAGCGCGCCGCAGGTGCCTACCTCCACCTTGGCCTCCGGGAACACGGCATGGACCATGTGCTTCAGCCGCTCCGCAGCGGCAGCGTTGCAGCAGTGGTCGATATGCACCCGGCCGTTGGTCAGGCCGTGCGCCTTCATTTCCAGCACCATGCGCTCCAGTGCACCGTGCTCGCCGCGGGTCTTGCACAGAACCTCCAGATCACCGGCATCGCTGGCCTGCCCGATGACCCGGATGCCCAGCATCCGCGCCACAGCAGCCACAGCGGGCTTCACGCGGCCATTGCGGGCAAGGTTTGCCAGAGATTCCAGCGCAAACAGCAGATGAGTGTGCTCATGGTACGCCCGGATCTCCTCACATACGGTATCAAAGGGCTTGCCGGCCTTGATCAGCGCCGCCAAACGCTCCACCAGCAGCCGGGACTCCGCACCAGTAGACAGGCTGTCCAGCACAAAGACCCGCGCGCCCTCGTGGCTCTGCTCGTACTCCTCGCCCGCCAGCAGTGCAGCGTTATAGGCACCGGACAGCGTACCGGTAATGGTCACAACGTACACCTCGTCTGCGCCCTCGTAGGCGGTGAGCCAGTCCGAGATGTTGGGGCAGGAGGTGCTGGTGCGGCCCTTATAGGTGCGCATCATCTGAGCCAGCGCGGGGGCATCCACCTCTTCGGTGTCCACATACTCCTGCTCATCGGTCAGGATCTTCAGCGGCACGCAGGCAAAATCCACATCGGGGAGCTGGTACACATTTGCAGAGGAATCTACAATGATCTTGCTTTTCATATTTTTCTCCACTTTCAAGCGGCGCAATGCCGCGGTCATTCCTTTGTTTGTGACCATCATAGCAGTTTTTCAAAACCCTGTCAACTGTTTTTTCAAATTCTTTTACAAAGTTTTCGTTGCCCGTTGACCATTTTTTCAAAATGCAGTATACTATTTTACAGGCAGAAGTGCTTTTGCGGAAAGCAATTGCCCTTCCTTTGCACAAAAACAACGTTCCTGCTTGCAAAAAGTGCAGGAGCATGAACGGAACAAGATACTATGAAAGCTGAAACCAAACTCCGCGTTGCGGCGTGTGCTGCGGGCTTTGCCCTGCCCCGGTACAACGATCTCCCCTCGGTAGGGCTGTATCTGGACCAGACGGTGCAGTTCGTCAACGGCTACTTCCGCAGCTTCTGCGGGGTGGAACTGACCCCCTCTATGGTAAGCAACTACGTCAAAAAAGGGGTGGTGGATCACCCCATCCGCAAAAAATACACCCGGGATCAGATCGCATCCCTGATGTACATTGCAGTCTCCAAAACGGTGCTCTCGATCGAAAATATCGACACCCTGTTCAAAATGCAGCGGGAGCACTGCTCCGCCGGGACAGCCTACGATATCTTCTGCGAGGAACTGGAGGCCAGTCTTTCCGTGGTGTTCGGCAGCAAAGCAGCCCAGCCGGAGACTGTGCTCAACGACGAGCGTCTGCTGCTGCGCAGCACCATTTTTGCAGCGGTCAACAAAATGTATCTGGACTGCTGCTTCGATGCCTTGCGGCAGGAGCAGGCTCTGTGGTCGGATATCCTGCCGGATCTGGCGTGACAGTACAAAATAATATTGCAGGCACAAAAAAACCACCCGGAAACGCAAGTTTTCGGGTGGTTTTTGTTGGCAGACAGGCTAAACCATATCCGATGCCAAATCATTTTGCAGATGCGGGAACAAACTCGATTTTAACTTTCATTCCCATTCCGGCTGCAAGCCGCTGTAGGGTGCGAAGCGACGGATTCGCGTTTCCACGTTCCAGCTTGCTGATGTCGGTCTGTGCAATGCCCGTGCGCTCCGAGAGCTGCTTCTGGGTCAAGCCGCTTTCCTTGCGCGCCTTGAGCATGGCTTCGATCACGGAAAATTCCGGGTCAAGTGCGTCCCATTCGGCCTTGAATTCAGGGTCTTTCATCTGTTCATTCAAAAAATCATTGAAGTTTGTCATTTGGAATTCTCCTTTCGGGTAAGATACTCTATGCGATATTGTTTTGCCAGTGTGATCTCCGAAGCAGGTGTTTTCTGAGTCTTTTTGATAAAGCCATTTGTAAGGATCACCCTTTTACCGATCACGAAGAAGTACAGCACACGGGTGATGTCTGAGCCAAATTTAGTGCGGATCTCAAAAATTCCATCGTCCAGTGCTTTGGAATAGGGTTCTCTTAAAAATGGCCCTTCTTCACGGAGCAGGGCGACTGTACGCAAAACCTTGGCCTGCATTTTCTTATCCAGACTCAGGATAAACTCTTTCGCAGGCTCAGAGCCATCGGGCTTATCGTAAAATTCAATTTCATATTCCTGCATGGCCGTACTTCCTTCAAATAGCGGATTTATCTCATATCCAGTATAGCGGATATATCCTCTATTGTCAAGAGTATCCTTCCGCTCCCTTCTCTACAAACAAAAATCCCGCAGAACCCAGCGATTTAACGCCAGATTCTGCGGGTTCTACCGCGTTGCGGTTGGTGGAGGCGATGGGAGTCGAACCCATGTCCGAAAAGAGCTCAGTGTAGGTATCTCCGGGTGCAGGCGATCTACAACATTCCCGCCGCGCCACGCCGATCGTCAGGCTAGCGCTTTGGTAGCTTCATGAGTTCCTGCCGGTCCGCAAAGCTTAGGTCCGTTCAGGTGCTGTGTCTAAAGGACGCCCCGACCCCACACGACACAAGAGTGGGCGGAACGCGCAGCACTCAGGCTGCGAGCAACTGATAATTATTGTTGTCAGTTAATTTTTTTGGAGGAGTTATAGAGCAGTTCCCCCACTGCTACCCGCTGCCCAGACCTTGCTCCCCCCGTCGAAACCTTTACGCCCCCATATAAAGCACATCTTGCGATGTGCGGAAAGCTTGGTTTTCTGCGGTGAGCCGCAGTCTGCAATTGGAATGCTTAATAGTACTTGCCGTTGGACTTCACAGCCCGGTCAATGGAGCGCTTTGCATCGCGCTGGGCGGCATCGGCACGCTTGTCGTACAGCTTTTTGCCCTTGCACAAGCCCACTTCCATTTTTACGCGGCCATGCTTGAAATAAAGCGAGAGCGGCACCAGCGTATAGCCCTGCAGCTTGCACTGCTGGTGCAGACGCCGGATCTCACTTTTGTGCGCCAGAAGCCGCCGGACACGCATGGGGTCCTGATTGAACAGGTTGCCGTGGTCGTAGGGGCTGATGTGCATCCCCTTTACCAGCAGCTCACCATTTTCAATATCTACCCAGCTGTCCTTCAGGTTGACCCCGCCGGCCCGCAGGCTTTTCACCTCGGTGCCTTTGAGTTCCACACCGGTCTCCAGCGCTTCCAGAACAAAATACTCGTGGCGCGCTTCGCGGTTGGTGGCGATGCTCTTGGTCGCCGGGCGCTCCTTTGTGGGTGCCATGCTGCGCGCCTCCTTTCTCCGTTCCGTTTGTTGTTTCAGTATACCATTTTTTCAGGGTAATGCAAGGGCTGTTTCTGACAGAATTGTAAATTTTTACACACTCACAGCTCTCCCCGGCCGGAAAGTGCCCGGTACAGGGTGGTCTCGTCCGCGTATTCCAGGCTGGCGCCCACCGGCAGACCGGAGGCCAGCCGGGTGACCCGGATGCCCAGCGGCTTGATGAGCTTTGCCAGATACATGGCGGTAGCCTCGCCCTCCACGGTGGGGTTCATGGCCATGATGACCTCCTTCACCGTGTCGTCCTTCAGCCGCGCCAGCAGCTCCTTGACGGTGAGCTGCTCTGCGCCCACACCGGCCAGCGGGTCCAGCAGACCATGCAGCACATGGTACAGGCCGTTATACTCCCGGGTGCGCTCAAAGGCCTGCACGTCCCGGGGCTTTTCCACCACGCAGATCACCGAGGTGTCCCGCTTGGCGCTGGCGCACACCGGGCACAGGTCAGCGTCCGTAAAGTTTTGGCAGATGCGGCACCGATGCAGCCGGGTGTGCGCACCGCGGATGGCATCGGCCAGCGCCGCAGCGTCCTTATCCGACATACTCAGCACCTGATAGGCCATGCGGGTAGCACCCTTGCGGCCCACGCCCTGAAACTTGCCGAACTCCTCGATCAGCTTTTCCAGCGGTGCGGCAGTGTAGTCCATGGTATCTCCCCTTCCCGGTTCAGAGACCCGGAATGTTCAGGCCGCCGGTCAGCTTGCCCATCTCGGCCTCGGCGGTCTCATCCACCTGCTTCACGGTGGCGTTGATGGCAGCAGCCACCATGTCTTCCAGCATCTCGATGTCATCTGGGTCCACAGCCTCGGGCTTGATGGTGATGGACAGCACCTCATGCTTGCCGTTCATCTTTACGGTCACCATCTCACCGGCGGCGCTGCCGGTGTACTCGGCGGCTTCCAACTCGGCCTGCTTGCTCTTCATGTCCTCCTGCATCTTCTGAGCCTGACGCATCAAGGCGTTCATATCGGGGCGGCCGTAGCCTGCGGGCATTCTTGCTTTCATAATGGTATTCTCCTTTATTATAAACAATTTTTATCGCTTTTTGCGGGCGGTATCCTCAATGCTGACCTCTAACCCCAGTTTTTCCAGCGCCAGAAGGGACTGCTCCGCGTTAGAGGCGGTCTTTCCGGCTGTTTTGGGCTCGTAAGGGCCGATGGGCACCGGCACGCCGGATACCTCGGCGATCAGCTTTTTGATCAGCTTCTGACTGTCCTTGTTCACCCGGATAAAATCCCGGAAGGTCTTGCCGCCGTCGATCAGCACGCGGGTGCCGTCAAAGTAAGCCTTGGACTTGCGCAGATACATATACAGCATGGGGTCGATGCCTTCCAGCTTCTGCACGATCTGTCCCCAGTACGGGAAGGGGTTCGTGCCCTGCTGCGCCACGCTGCGGGGCTTGGTCAGCACCGGGTCGGCAGGGTGCTCCTGCACCGGGGCAGGCGGTTCCTCTGCTGCCGGGGCAGGCTGTGCAGGCTCTGCAGGGGCGGGCTTCTCCGGCTGACTGACCGGCTCCGGCTCCTCCGGCGGCGGTGCCTGCGGGGCAGGCTCGTCCCACGGCAGGGCGGCATCGCTCTGCTGTACCGGCGGTTCCTCTGGCATGGGCGGCAGCTCGTCCGCAGGGGCGGGCGTTGCTTCCTGCGCGGCAAGCTGCGGAGGGGTCTGCTGCACGGCAGGGGCAGGTTCTGCTACTGCTGCCGGGGTCTGGGGTGCAGTTGCTGCCGGTGCGGGCTGCACCGGGGCGCTGGCAAAGGGCTGCACCGCTGCCGCAAAGGGACGGGGTGCTTCCGACTGTGCCGTGCGGGCAGGGGCTGCCTGTACCGTTACCGCCTGCATCTGCTGGGGCGGCTCGGACAGGCTGAACAGTGCCAGTTCCAGCTCGATGCGCTGGTCGCTGCCACGGGTCATGTGCTCCAGCGCCGTGCCCAAAGTGCGGATGGCGCGGATGGCTTCTCGCTGCCCCATCTCCGGGCCTTTTTGCAGGTACAGCGCCTCTTCCTCCGGCGATACACCGGACAGCAGCGCCTGCCCGCCGGGCAGCGCCGCCAGCATCAGGGCGCGGTAATGGGCGATCAATTCCTCGGTCAGGCGCTTCACGTCCACCGACTGCTGCCGCAGCTGTGCCAGCTGTGCCAGCGCGGCGGCTGCATCCTGTGCTTCCAAGGCGTCCGAAATGTGGAACAGGTAGCTGCGGTCGGTCACACCCGCCATGCGGCGCACCACATCCGCGTCAATTTTGGCGGTGACGCCGGCGCAGGTGTCCAGAATGGACAGTGCATCGCGCAGCGCACCATCGGCCAGACGGGCGATCAGCTCCGCGCCGTCGGAGGTCAGCTCCAGCTTTTCCTCACCGGCGATATACTCCACCCGCCGGGCGATATCCTCCGGCCCGATGCGGGTAAAATCGTACCGCTGGCAGCGGGAGAGGATGGTGGCGGGCACTTTCTGGATTTCGGTGGTCGCCAGAATGAAGATAACGTGTGCGGGGGGCTCTTCCAGCGTTTTCAGCAGCGCATTAAAGGCCGCTGTGGACAGCATGTGCACCTCATCGATGATATACACCTTATACTGGCAGGCGCTGGGGGTGTAGGCGGTCTCGTCCCGCAGGTCGCGGATATCATCCACGCCGTTGTTGGAGGCTGCGTCCATCTCCACCACGTCCAGCAGGCTGCCGTTGTCGATGCCTTTGCAGATCTCGCACTCCCCGCAGGGGTCGCCACCCTCCGGGTGCAGGCAGTTGACCGCCTTTGCAAAAATTTTGGCGCAGGTGGTCTTGCCGGTGCCGCGCACGCCGGTAAACAGATACGCATGGCCTACGCGCCCTGCGGTGATCTGGTTTTTCAGGGCGGTCACGATAGCACGCTGGCCCACCACATCCTCAAACCGCTGGGGTCTCCATTTGCGGTAAAGCGCACGATACATGGCGTTTTCTCCCCTTTCCCGGCCTTTGCGGCAAAAATAAAAGGACAGCGCTCGACGGGGTTTTGTCCCCGCCTTGCGTAACTCGGCATACGGATGCAGGCTTACTGAAACGCACGAACGCACTGCTTAAGGCTGCTTGGTTCCCCACCTGACCTGGTTCACAGCGAGCCCATCGTACAGGACCCGCATCCGTATGCCGAACCACGCAGCAGGCGCTGTCCGACACATCCTTGTGGATGCTAAGATATTGTACCATAAACCCCGCCGGATTGCAAGAGGGGGCAAAACAAAAAGGAGAAGCCCGAAGGCTTCTCCTCGTTTGTGCTAAAACTGTTTAAGACTGGCAAGCGGTGATCAGGCTCATCTTGTAGACTTCGTCTGCGTTGCAGCCGCGGGACAGATCGTTGATGGGTGCGTTCAGACCCTGCAGGATGGGGCCGTAGGCAGCGTAGCCGCCCAGACGCTGTGCGATCTTATAGCCGATGTTGCCGGCCTCGATGCAGGGGAAGATGAAGGTGTTGGCCTGACCAGCCACCTTGCTGCCCTTGCACTTGACCTGTGCGACCTCGGGAGCAACGGCTGCGTCAAACTGCAGCTCGCCGTCCACAGCCAGCTCGGGATCCATCTCCTGAGCCTTGATGGTAGCGTCGTGGCTCAGTGCCACGGTGCCGCCCTTGCCGGAGCCCTTGGTGGAGAAGCTCAGCACAGCCACCTTCGGGTCGATGCCGAACAGCTTTGCGGTGCGGGCAGTCTCCACAGCCACCTCTGCCAGCTTGGAAGCGGCAGAGATCTTGACCTCGCCGGTAGCCTTATCGACGGTATCGGTGTAATCAATGTTGACAGCGCAGTCGCCCATGGCAATGCGCTTCAGACCCTCTTCGCCGCAGTCGCGGTCCAGAATAAAGCAGGAGCTCACCAGATGTGCGCCCTTCTTGGTCTTGACCAGCTGCAGAGCGGGACGGATGGTGTCGGCGGTGGAGTAGGTAGCGCCGCCCAGCAGGCAGTCTGCCTTGCCCATCTTCACCAGCATGGTGCCAAAGTAGTTGGACTTCTTCAGCAGGGCGGTGCACTCCTCTGCGGACTGCTTGCCCTTGCGCAGCTCCACCATGGTGCTGACCATCTCATCAAAACCGGCGTAGTTCTCCGGGTCGATGATCTCGGCAGCGGAAATATCAAAGTTACCGGCGGCGGCAGCAGCCTTGCACTCTGCCTCGTTGCCCACCATAACGACCTTCAGCACGCCCTCGGCCAGCAGCTTGCTTGCGGCCTCCAGAATGCGGGGGTCATTGCCCTCGGTGAACACGATCGTCTTGGGATTTGCCTTCAGCTGTGCTACCAGCGGTGCAAACATATCAGCCATTGTGATTACCTCCGAAAATGCTTTCCAAAATTTGCATTCCGTGTCTGTTGGACACAAGGATGCCTTTCTTCTTTATTCTAGCACAGACGGCAAAAAGTTCAAGACAAAATTGTGTTTTTGTGCTATATTTTAGGGGAGAAACCTTTGTTTTATTTGTGAATAAAATATCATACCAGTTTTAAAGGAGATGTTCTCCATGGATATGGATACTTTAAAGGCTGAATGCCTTGCCTGCACCCGGTGCGAGCTGTGCGCCACCCGGACGAACGTGGTGTTCGGGCAGGGCGTGCCGGACGCCGAGGTGCTGTTTGTGGGCGAGGGCCCCGGCCAGAGCGAGGACGAGCAGGGTCTGCCTTTTGTGGGGCGCAGCGGGCAGCTGCTGGACAAATACCTGTTTGCCATCGACCTTGACCGCAAAAAGAACTGCTATATCGCCAACATCGTCAAGTGCCGCCCGCCCCAGAACCGCGACCCGCTGCCCGCCGAGAGCGAAGCCTGTATGCCGTGGCTGCGGGAGCAGTTCCGGCTGCTGCAGCCCAAGATCGTGGTCTGCCTTGGGCGCATTGCCGCCCAGCGGATGATCCGGCAGGATTTTTCCGTCACCCGGGAGCACGGGCAGATCATCAATAAGGGCGGCATCCTGTTCATGGGCACCTTCCACCCCGCCGCCCTGCTGCGCCAGCCCCAGAATAAGCCCGAAGCCTTTGCGGACTTTACCGTGCTGCGGGACACCATTGCCGCCGTGTGCGAGCATACCTATAATAGGTAAGGTCAGGAACCAACCGCGCCGCTTTTGCATACTGTAAAGCAAAAGCGAGGTGTTTTTGTATGGAAAGTTCCGTGCATCCTTCTGTGGATTTCTTTTTGGGCGCTACAACGCCCGCCGGGTTCAAGGGTTACTTTGCGCCGCTGCGCCGGGAGCCCGGGATGCAGCTGGTGCTGCTCAAAAGCGGGCCGGGCTGCGGCAAGTCTACTTTGATGAAGCGTCTGGCGCGCGCCGCACAGGAGAAAGGCGAGCCCATCCAGCGCATCCACTGCGCCAGCGACCCCGACAGTCTGGACGGGGTGGTGTTCCTGCGGCAGAAACGCGCCATCATCGACGCCACCGCGCCCCATGTGGTGGAGCCGGAAGCCCCCGGCGCAGACGAGCGTGTGCTGAGTTTGTACCACACCATCGATGCCGATGCCCTGCACTCCCACAAGGACGAGGTGACCGCCCTGTTTGCCCGAAACCAGCTGCTGCGCAGCCGGGCGGCGCGGTATGTGGCCTCGGCGGGCAGCCTGCTGCTGGACAGCCGCCGCGCCGAAGCGTGCAGTGCAAACTTTGAGAAGGTGCGCCGCTACGTCAAGCGGCTGTGCACCCGCCTGTTGCCCCGCACCGAGGAGATGGGCTCTGAAGAGCTGCGGCTGCTCTCTGCCATCACGCCCAAGGGCGAGGTGTTCTATCAGGGCACGGTGCAGGCGCTGGCCGACCGGTGTATCCTTTTCCGGGACGACTACGGGGCAGTGTCCCGTCTGCTGCTGGAGCTCATCCGTGCCGAGACGCTGGCGCGGGGCTACCACATCATCACCTGCCCCTGCGCCATGCACCCGGAGGACAAGATCGACCACATTATCATCCCCTCCCTGCGGCTGGCATTTTTGACCGACAACCGCTGGCATCCGGTGCGGCTATCTGCCGCGCAGACCGTGCGGTGCAGCCGTTTTGTGGACAGGGAGAACCTTTCCGCCTGCCGGGCACGGCTGCGTTTCAACGAGCGCGCCGCCGCCGAATTGCTGGAACAGGCCTGTGCCCTGATGGCGCAGGCAAAAAGCTGCCACGATGAACTGGAGACCTACTACCGCACTGCCGTGGACTTTGCACAGGTGGATGCCGCAGCCGCTCAGTGCATGGAACTGTTCGGGGTAGGATAACGTAAAAACCAACGGAGGTGAAACGCCTTGGCAAGCATCCATCTGCCCATCCGGCAGCTGGTGGAATTTTTGCTGCGCACCGGCAGTATCGACAGCCGCTTTACCGGCTTTGACCGCGCCAACGAGGGTGCACGCATCCACCGCAGGCTGCAAAAAGCCGCCGGGGAGGGTTATCAGGCTGAGGTGTTCCTCAGCACGGAGCGGGAAGCCTGCGGCATCGCCTTTACGCTGGAAGGCCGGGCAGACGGCATTTTCACCGATGAAATCGGCACTGTGACCATCGACGAGATCAAGACCACCACCGTCCCCTATGAGGAGATCACCGAGGAACTGAACCCCTGCCACTGGGCGCAGGGCATGGTGTATGCCGCCATTTACAGCAGCCAGCAGGGGCTGGAAACGCTGGCGGTGCGGCTGACCTATTACCAAGTTGATACCGACCAAATTCAGCGCTTTACCCGGCAGTTCACCCGGCAGCAGCTGGAGCAGTTTTTGCAGCAGCTTTTAACGCAGTATGCCCCGTGGGCGCAGCGGCAGCTGGACTGGGACACCCGGCGCAGCCAGAGCCTTGCGGCGCTGCAATTCCCCTTTGCGGAGTACCGCCCCGGGCAGCGGGCGCTGGCGGGCGAGGTGTACCGCGCCTGCCGCGCCGGAAAAAGCGCCGACCGCAAGGGCGGTACCCGCGTTTTTTGTCAGGCACCTACCGGCATCGGCAAGACCATGAGCGCGCTCTTCCCTGCCCTGAAAGCCATGGGCGAGGGCTGCGGCGCAAAGCTGTTTTACCTGACCGCCCGCAACACCACCCAAGCCGCCGCCGAGGACGCGGTAGCGCGGCTGCGTGCCGCACAGCCCGGTCTTGCCCTGCGCAGCGTGACCCTGACCGCCAAGGAAAAGGCATGTCTGCACCCGGACGCCGAAGGGCACCCCGCCTGTCTGCCGGAGGTGTGCCCCTTTGCCAACGGCTATTACGACCGCCGCAAGGACGCTCTGGCCGCTTTGCTGGACGGCAGCGGCAGTTTCAGCCGCGCCGCGCTGGCAGACACCGCCCGGCAGTTCTCGGTGTGCCCCTTTGAGTTGGGGCTGGACTTGAGCGAGTGGTGCGATGTGGTCATCGGGGACTACAACTATCTGTTTGACCCTGTGGTGCACCTCAAGCGCTTTTTTGATGCCGCCGGGGACTGGCTGTTCCTCATTGACGAAGCGCACAACCTGCCGGACAGAGCCCGCGCCATGTACTCGGCGCAGTTTGCCAAAAGCAGCCTGACCGAAGCAAAGCGGGCGCTGGGCAAGGGCAAAAGCAGCCTGAAAACCGCGCTAACCAAGGCGGATAAGGTCTTTCTGGCTGCGCGCAGAGCCTGCGCACAGGCTGCGCCCCGCACAGGTGCAGAGCCCGCCGGGGAGACCGAGCCTACGCAGGTGAGCCTTTTGCCCGCCGAAGCTGCCCCGGATTTTGCCCTGCCGCAGCCGCTGTATGCCCGGGATGGCACCGTGTTTTTGCAGCAGCTGCCCGCCGCCTTGTCCGCCGCTCTGCGGGCGGTGCATACTCCCTTGCAGGACTGGCTGGAACAGAACCCTGACGACCCCGCCCACGCGCAGCTGCTGGAACTCTACTTTGCCTTGCAGGACATCGCCCGCGCGGCTGACCGGTACGACAGCCATTTTGTCACCCAGCTCACCGCCCGGGGCAGTGAGCTGGAGCTGCATCTGCTCTGCTTAGACCCCGCGCCCTTTGTGGATGCCAGTCTGGCAGCAGGGCGCAGCGCGGCGCTGTTCAGTGCCACATTGACCCCGCCCGCTTTCTACCGCAACGTACTGGGCTGCGCCAATGCCCGGGCGGTGGCGCTTCCAAGCCCTTTCCCGCCGGAAAATCTGGGGCTGTTCTGCCTGCCGGGCATCTCCACCCGCTACCGCCAGCGGGAAGCCAGTGTGCCCGCCGTAGCCGATGCGCTGGCGGCGCTGGCAAAGGGCAAAACCGGCAACTATCTGGCGTTTTTCCCCAGCTACGCCTATTTGCAGCAGGTGCACGAAGCCTTTGCCGCCCGCTGGCCGGACATTTCCACCCTTGTGCAGCAGCGCAGTTTGGACGATGCCGGGCGCGCGGAGTTTCTGGCGCAGTTCGTGCCCCGCCCTGCCCAGACGCTGCTGGGCTTTGCCGTGATGGGTGGCATCTTCGGCGAGGGGGTAGACCTTGTGGGCGACCGGCTCATCGGGTGCGCCATCGTAGGGGTGGGTCTGCCGCAGGTGAACCCCCGGCAGGAGATGCTGCGCCGCTATTACGAGGAGCAGTCCGGCTG
This sequence comes from Faecalibacterium sp. IP-1-18, assembly GCF_023347355.1. Classification (NCBI taxonomy): domain Bacteria; kingdom Bacillati; phylum Bacillota; class Clostridia; order Eubacteriales; family Oscillospiraceae; genus Faecalibacterium; species Faecalibacterium sp. IP-1-18. Next base: position 1,309,612 of record NZ_CP094472.1, on the reverse strand, counting down.
CGGTTTCGACTACGCCTACCGCTACCCGGGCATGAACAAGGTGCTGCAAGCCGCCGGGCGGGTGGTGCGCACCCCGCAGGACAAGGGCGTGGTGCTGCTTTTGGACGACCGCTTTGCGCAGCCCGACACCGCCCGCCTGTTCCCGCCGCACTGGCGGCACATCCAATATCTGCCCGGCACCGCCGCGCTGAAAACGGTGCTGGCAGGGTTCTGGGGTTAGCATCCTCGCCCTCTCAGTCAAAGCCTGTCGGCTTTGCCAGCTCTCCCAAAGGGAGAGCCTTTGGCAGTCCACGCAGACTTCATCTTTTTGCCAAGGCCTCTCCCTTTGGGAGAGGTGGCAGTGAGCGGAGCGAACTGACGGAGAGGGCGAGCCCGCTAACCGAAGGGCATACCTACTAAAGAAAAAGCATCTGCAACCAAATCACCAGCTTTCTGAAGCTCAGAAGCGACCGTTGCAGATGCTTTTTTGTCTGATACTTTAAGGATTATGCCCTTAATACTCCACGCCCTTCCGTGCGGCGATGCCCTTCTGGTAGGGGTGGCGGCGGCAACACATCTCTGTGAGGTAATCCGCCGCTTCCAGCATCCATGCGGGGGCTGCGTGGGCGGTCAGGACGCACTCCTGCCCGGCGGGGCGGTGCAGCACCGCCTGCTGCAACAGGGTTTTATCCACCATGTCCAGCTCCCACGCGCTGCCGGCTTCGTCCAGCACCAGCATATCACAGGGCTGCGCCAGCGCCGCCGCAAGATTTTTGTTCTGTAAAGCGCGGGTAGCGGCCTTTTCGGCTTCGTTCATCTGAAAGACGAATTTCTGCCCGGCCTTGCCCCGGTAAACGGTGGCGCCCAGCTGCTCCAGCAGCGGGATCTCGCCGCTCTGCCCGCCCTTTAAAAACTGCACGATGACCACACGTTTTCCGCTGCCCAGTGCCCGCAGGGCAAGCCCCATGGCGGCTGTGGTCTTGCCCTTGCCGTCGCCGTAATACAGATGCAAAAGGCCTAAGCTTTCCATCGTCTTTCTCCTTTTTTTGTAACAAAAGGCATCCGCAGCCCTGTATGCTTAGCAGAACGGCTGCGGATGCCTTGTTATTTACACGTTGCTTTTACTGGTACAGCGGGAACTCCCGGGTCAGGCGCAGGACGCGCTCGCTGATCTCGTCCTTCTTTTCCTCATAGTGCCAGATGCAGTCTGCAATGCAGTCCGCGATCACCTGCATCTCGGCTGCACCCATGCCACGGGTGGTGACAGCCGGGGTGCCCAGACGCACGCCGGAAGTCACAAAGGGGCTGCGGGTCTCGCCGGGGACGGTGTTCTTGTTGGCGGTAATGTGCACGCTGTCCAGACGCTGCTCCAAGTCCTTGCCGGTGCACTCCTCGTCCCGCAGGTCAATGAGCATCAGGTGGTTGTCGGTGCCGCCGGATACCAGCTTGACGCCGCGCTGCTGCAAAGCCGCAGCCAGTGCCTGTGCATTTTCTACGATCTTGCGGGCATATTCCTTGAACTCCGGCTTCAGTGCCTCGCCAAAGCAGACGGCCTTGGCTGCAATCACGTGCTCCAGCGGGCCGCCCTGCGTGCCGGGGAACACTGCCGAGTTGATGCGCTTGGCAATGATGGGGTTGTTGGTCAAAATCAGGCCGCCGCGGGGCCCGCGCAGGGTCTTGTGGGTGGTGGTGGTCACCACGTCGGCATAGGGCACGGGGCTCTGGTGCTGACCGCCCGCCACCAGACCGGCAATGTGCGCCATATCCACCATCAGATATGCACCGTAGCCGTGGGCGATCTCGGCCAGCTTTTCAAAGTCGATGGCGCGGGGGTAGGCAGAAGCGCCCGCCACCAGCATCTTGGGGCGCACCTTGCGCACCTGCTTTTCCAGCTCGGCGTAGTCGATCACTCCGTCTGCGCCGACGCCGTAGGAGATGAAGTGGTAGTTTTTACCGGACATATTCACCGGAGAACCATGGGTCAGGTGACCGCCCTGCGAAAGGTCCATACCCATAACAGTATCGCCCAACTCCAGCAGGGCAAAATACACGGCAAGGTTGGCCTGTGCGCCGGAATGGGGCTGGACGTTGGCGTACTTTGCCCCGAACAGCTGGCAGGCGCGCTGGATGGCAATATTCTCCACCTCGTCCACATAGACGCAGCCGCCGTAGTAGCGCTTGCCGGGCAGACCCTCGGCGTACTTGTTGGTCAGCACGCTGCCCATGGCTGCCATCACGGCGGGCGAAACGATGTTCTCGCTGGCGATCAGCTCAATGTTCTCGCGCTGACGGGTCAGTTCCCGCTCCATGGCTGCACCCAGTTCCGGGTCGGCTGCGTTGACCATGCCGATGGTGTCCATCATATCCTTGTACATTTTACTTGCCCCTCTCCACAAAATGTTGCAGGTTCTCTCAGCGCAGCGCCCGCGCGGCGCTTGCTGCTGTAAGATAATCATAGCAGAAAGCGGCGGCGGCTTCAATCCTCTTTTCGCCAAAAGGCTTGCTTTTTTTGTCTGAAGTGTTTATTATGTTTGTATAAAAATGCGCTGTCGATTTTGTATATTTTTCAAGTTTCTTCCCCCACAGGTGAAGCGAGGTGTTTTGTATGACCATTGCCGAGGAAAAACAGGCGCAGCGTACCGCCGGCCGTGCCGCCCGCAAAGCGCTGGATGCACCGCAGCGTGCTGCCGCCAATGCAGTCCTTTGCCGCCGGGTGCTGGAACTGGACGCCTACCGCACTGCCCATACCCTTTTGCTCTACGCAGCCTTTGGGGGCGAAGCCGACCTTGCCGCCGTGGCTGCCGAGGCCGCACGGCAGGGCAAGACGGTGGCCTACCCGGTGTGCGGCGAGGGCTTTTCCCTTACCGCAGCCGTGCCGGGCGCGGACGGCTGGGCGATGGGACAGTACGGTATCCGCACGCCTGTGCTGGAACGCTCTGCCCTTTTGCAGCCGGAGCAGCTGGATCTGGTGCTGGTGCCCTGCACCGCCTTTGACGCAGGCTGCTACCGGGTAGGCATGGGCAAGGGCTACTACGACCGCTACCTGCCCTACTGCACCCGGGCGGTGAAGATCGGCATTGCATTGGAGGTTCAGCGCGTCCCCCGCGCCGCCGTGGACGCCCACGACCAGCGGCTGGACGCCTTTGTAACAGAGAGGGGTATCTACACATGGAAATGAACGATTTAAGCTGCGCGCAGTTTCTGGCACAGCTTGCCAGCAAAGCGCCCACGCCGGGCGGCGGCGGCACGGCCGCGCTGGTGGGCGCTGCCGGTGTGGCACTGGGCAACATGGTGGGCTGCCTGACCACCGGCAAAAAAAAGTATGCCGTCGTGGAAGCGGACATTCAGGCACTGAACGCCCGGGCTGAAGCCCTTCGGCTGGAGCTGGAAGCGCTGGTGCAGGCCGATGCTGACGCCTTTACGCCGCTGGCTGCGGCCTACGGCCTGCCCAAGGACACCCCGGAGCAGGCCGCGCACAAGGCTTCTGTGCTGGAAGCCGCACTGGACGGTGCAAGCGCCGTGCCGCTGCAAATTATGGAAAAGTGCGCCGAGGGCATCGCGCTGGCGGGGCAGTACGCCGCCAAAGGCAGCGTGCTGGCAGTATCGGACGCAGGCTGCGCCGCCGTGCTGTGCAAGGCCGCCTTGCAGGCCGCAAGCCTGAATGTGTTTATTAACACCAAGCTGATGGCAGACCGCAGCCGCGCAGCCGCGCTGGACGCCCGGGCAGACGCATTGCTGGCAGAGTTTGTGCCCCGGGCAGACGAAACCTTCACCGCCGTCAGCGGGAAACTCCGCAATAAATAATATCACAAATGAGGGAAAGTATATGGCAACGATTTTAAAGGGCGCGCCGGTGGTGGCCGCCATGAACGAGCGCAACGCTTTGCTCTGCGAGCAGTTGAAAGCCAAGGGCATCACCCCCACGCTGGCCGTGGTGCGGGTGGGTGAGCGGGAGGATGACCTCTCCTACGAGCGGGGCGTAATGACCCGCTGCGGCAAGGTGGGCGTCGCCGTCCGGCAGTTCGTGCTGCCTGCCGATGCCACGCAGGAGCAGCTGCTCCGGGTACTGGACGAGGTGAACACAGACGACAGCATCCACGGCTGTCTTTTGTTCCGTCCCCTGCCCAAGCAGTTCGATGACCGCACCGTCCGCGCCGCCCTGCGCCCGGAAAAGGACATCGACGGCATTACGGACGGTTCGCTGGCCGGGGTGTTCACCAACACCGATCTGGGCTATGCTCCCTGCACCGCGCAGGCCTGCATGGAAATTTTGAAGTATTACAACGTCCCCCTTTCCGGCAAGCGTGCCGTGGTGGTGGGGCGCAGCCTTGTGGTGGGCAAGCCCGCTGCCATGATGCTGGACCGGGAAAACGCCACCGTCACCCTGTGCAACTCCCGCACCCGGAATCTGCCGGAAGTGTGCCGGCAGGCCGACATCGTGGTGGTGGCCATGGGCAAAATGGCGGCTGTGGGCGCGGACTGCCTGCGGGCAGGCCAGACGGTCGTGGACGTAGGCATCCATGTAAACGAGGAGGGCAAGCTGTGCGGTGACGTGCAGTTTGACGCCGCAGAGCCGGTGGTGGACGCCATCACCCCTGTGCCCGGCGGCGTAGGCACCGTGACCACCTCGGTGCTGGTAGGCCATGTGGTGCAGGCGGCGTGCAAAAAAGCCGGAGTAGAATGCTGAGAAGATCATTTTAAGACAGAGCAAGCCCGGAAAGTCCGCAGACTTTCCGGGCTTGCATTTTTACGGGCGGAATTGTAACGGGTATCAGCCCCGCACAAGGAGCAGCAGCAGGGCCGAGGCCACACACTGCAGGATCAGCCAGCGGGCTACCACCTGCTCATCACTCCAGCCCTTGCGCTTGCGCACATGGTCGTGGAGAGGGGTCAGGGTGTTTTTCAAGATCCAGATGTGCAGAAAACGCTTCAGGCTGATCTTCAGAATGCCCAAACTGCCATCTGCGATGAACACGATAGCCGCCAGCAGGAAGGCGAAGGGGTGGCCGCACTTGAGCGACAGCATGGCGATGAAAAAGCCCATGGCGCGGCTGCCGGCATCGCCCATCAGCAGGCTGGAGGGCTTGGCATTCAACCACAGGTAGGCCAGCAGCGCACCGATGAACACCACACCAGCCGTAGCATACGCACCCAGTTCGGTCTTATAAGCCAGCAGGTAGGTGCCAATGGTAACCACTGCCAGACTGGCGGAAAGGCCGTCCACACCATCGGTGCAGTTGACCACGTTGATGCTTGCCCAGATCAGGATGACGATGAGCAGCAGGTACACTGCATACGGCAGGGTGAAGCTCCACTGCAAAAAGTGTACGCCGCAGCCATTGAAGTTCAGGTAGGTGACGCCCGCCAGCACCGCGATGACAAAATCGATGATGCCTTTTTTGTACTCATTCCAGGCGGTTTCGGCGGCATCGTCCAGATAACCGGAGAGCATGGAGGCGATCAGCAGCACATTGTACACCACATACTCTGTGTTGAAGGGCAAAAACGCCAGCGACACCAGTGCGATGCACAGCACAAAGATCAATCCGGAGCCTCGCGCCTTGCCCTTGGAAAGCTCGCCGTTCACCGCAAAGGCGCGGCCGTGATCGTGGGGCAGTTTATCGCGGAAAATGGAATCTGTCAGGGCGGTCAGGGCAAATGCCAGCAAAAATGCCATGGCATCCACGCCCCGCTGCCCGATGACAGAGGTCAGCATTTGGATCATAAGATAACATTCCTCTTTCTTTCTGTATAGTACGTTGTGAGTGTATCACGCCCTAGACCAAAAATCAATCCCGGCGGCAAAATTCACTTTGGATTGACTTTTCTCCCGCAGCTCTCTATAATAATGTATTAGTCTGTAATTTTCACCCACAACGCAGGAGGTTCCATGTCCATTACACTTGAGCAGCTCTCTGCCCGGATGCGGCAGGGCGAGCAGGTGCCGCTGCGCCACACCGCACAGGTGGCGCTGACGCTGAGTATCCCTTCCATTTTGCAGCAGATCGTGGTTACCGCCATGGAGTACATCGACGCCGCCATGGTGGGGCATATCGGTGCCGCCGCAACAGCCTCCATTGGCATCGTCAGCTCCAGTACATGGTTGCTGCACGGGATGCTGGCCGGGCTGTGCATGGCGTTTTCCATTCAGGTGGCACAGTATCTGGGCGCAGACCGCCAGCAGGATGCCCGGGGCGTTCTGCGGCAGTCCATGCTGTTCAATCTGGCGGTGGGTCTTGCGGCAGCGGCCTTTGGCGTGGGCATCAGCCGGTTTCTGCCCGGGTGGCTGGGCGCAGATGCGGCACTGCGGGCAAATGCTTCGGCGTATTTTGCCATCTGGTCGGCTTCCCTGCCTTTTATCATGGCTATGGGCACCTACGCCGCCATGCTGCGCTCTACGGGTGATGCGCTTACCCCGGGTCTCATCAGCATCTTTACCTGCGTACTGGACATCATCTTCAACTTTTTCCTCATCAACCCCACCCGGGAGATGACGGTATTCGGCCAGAACCTCACGGTCTGGGGTCTGGGATGGGGCGTGCCGGGCGCAGCGCTGGGCACAGCGCTTGCCAACGCTGTGGGCGGTACGCTGGCGTTGGGCGTTCTGCTGCTGAGGGATGGTCCGCTGTGCATCCGCAAGCCCGGCTCGTGGCACATTACCCGCGCCTGCCTGCATAACGTGTGGAAGGTGGGCGCACCGCTGGCGGCAGAGCGCGCCGCTCTGTCCTCGGCACAGGTGCTGCTGGTGCGCATCGTGTCCGGGCTGGGCACTACCGCCATTGCCGCCAACAGTCTGGGGGTCAGCGCCGAGAGCCTGTGCTACATGGCGGGCTACGGCATTCAGGACGCCGCTCTTGCGCTGGTGGGGCAGGCCGTGGGCGCGAACCGCCGGGACATGGCAAAGCGCTTTGCATGGCTGTGCACCGCCATGGGCATGGGCATCATGGCACTGACCGGCGTGGGGCTGTATGTGTTTGCCCCGCAGCTGATGGGCATTTTTACCGCCGACGCCGCCGTCATTGCACTGGGCGCGCGGGTGCTGCGTATCGAAGCCTTTGCCGAGCCGATGTTCGGGGCAAGCATCGTAGCCAGCGGCTCCATGCAGGGCGCAGGCGACAGCACCGGCTGCTTTATCCTGAACCTTGTTAGTATGTGGGGCGTGCGGCTGACCTTGGCAGTTCTGCTGGCTCCCTGCTTTGGGCTGGTGGGCGTATGGGTGGCCATGTGCGCCGAGCTTTGCACCCGCGGTGCGCTGTTTTTGCTGCGCATGGCGCGTGGCAAATGGCTGGATAAAGGCGCGTTGGCGTAAAGTTTCTTATAAATTCAAAGAGCCGGAAAGTCCGCAGACTTTCCGGCTCTCTGTTATCTCAGCAGCTTACTTGCGGCCGTGCAGGATGGGAGACAGGGGCTTATAGATCAGCAGGCACAGTACGGCGTCCAGCAGACCCTTGACCAGCGTGAAGGGCATGTTAAAGATCACAAGGCACTTGATCAGGCTGTCGGCAGAGGGCAGAATGGCCTGATACATTCCCAGAATGGCTTCCAGCGGCATGTGGTAGAACTGTACATAGGCCGGGTAGGTGATGAAGTAGTTGGAGGGCACGCTGAACACGGCCATGACGGCTGCACCGGCAATGGCACCCAGAATGGCGGTCTTGCGGCTCTTGTGGCGCTTGTAGACAAAGCCCGCCACAGCGGAGAACACCGCGCCCAGCATAAAGTTGCACAGCTCACCCACGCAGGCGGTGGAGGTGCCCTTGATGATGATGTGCAGCAGGTTCTTCATAAAGCTGATGACCACGCCGTACACCGGACCCAGTGCAAAAGCACCCAGCAGGGCGGGCAGGTCGGAGAAGTCCATCTTGACAAAGGACGGGATGAGCATCGGCAGCGGGAACTCGATGAACATCAGGATAAAGGCGACCGCGCTGAGCATGGCGGCAACGGTCAGATTGTGGGTGGTATTCTTTTTCATGGTAGTTGTCCTCCCCGGGGTGTACTCCCCGTTCAAATTTGTTCGGAAAGCCCTTTTCGCGCTGGATCGAACCGGAAAGACAAACCAAAAAGCGCCCTGCTGCAACCAAAAACTGCAACAGGGCGCACAGACGCAATTTGCCTGCCGTTTCTTGCATCCGGACTATACCGTTGGTCCCGGAGTTGCACCGGGTCAGCACCCTTGCGGGTGGTCGCGGACTTTACCGCCAGTGGGGAATTGCACCCCGCCCTGAAACGAACTTTCTGACCAAGAGTATAGCGCGGTACTGCGGCGCTGTCAAGCCCCCTTTCCAAAAAGTTTGCACATTTTTTGTCAAAGTGCGTTTTCACCTTTCTTTCCTTGCCCCGGGCAGCAGAGTATGCTATCATAATATGCGTTGTGAAAAAACACAGGAGGTTTTCCATGATTTTCTCGATCCGTAACCTTGGCTTCGAGCTTGGCTCGCTGCTGCTGGAAGGCTGGGCAGCCTTTGCCGCCCGCGTGGTGTGCGCGGCGCTGCTGCTGGCGCTTGGCTGGCTGGCGCGGCAGCTTTTGTCCCGCAGGGTGTTCCCTGCCCTGCTGCGCCGCAACTGGCGGCTGGCCGGTACGCCCATTCTGCTGCGCAGCTTTGCCGTACCGCTGCAGCGGCTCACCCTTGCAGCGTTCATCTATGCCGCAGCGGCCAGCCTGCCGTGGGCAATTGCCGGCGTAAATAAATTTCTGCTCACAGTCTTTGAGCTGGCCGCCACCTTTTTTGTGTGTCAGGGGCTGTACGCCGCCGCCGATCTCACCGACCTTTTGCTGGCGAGCTGCGGCGAGGAGGTGCGCACTAACCGCACCCTAACCACCCTGCTGAACAAGGTGTACAAAGTTCTCATCGTGGTTCTGGGCGTTATGACCATGGCACAGGAGAGCGGCCTGCCGGTGGGCAGCATCGTAGCCAGTGCGGGTCTTGTCGGTCTGACCATCTCTCTGGCTGCGCAGGACAGCGCCAAAAACCTGTTCAGCGGGCTGGTCATCCTGCTGGACCGCCCCTTTTCCATCGGCGACTGGATCACCGTGGGCGACGTTTCCGGCGAGGTGGTGGACATCAACTTCCGCTCCACCAAAGTCCGCGCGTTGGATAACTCGGTGTACATCCTGACCAACAGCACAGTCAGCTCTGCCACCATCAACAACGGTACTTTGCGCAACAAGCGGCTGTACCGCTTCACCCTCGGGGTCACCTACGATACCTCCCGTCCTCAGCTGGAACAGCTGATGACCGACCTGACTGCCATGCTCAAGGCCAGCCCCTACACCTACGAGGACTCGGTGCTGGTTAAGCTGAACGGCTTCGGCGCTTCCAGCATCGACCTGCTGGTGTCCGCCTACCTGCGCACCGCCGACATGACCCGCTTTTTGCAGATGCAGAACGACTTAAATCTCGATCTGATGGACGTGATGCAGAAAAACGGCGTGGACTTCGCCTTCCCCTCCACCACCGTGTATCTGGAAAAGAACAACTGAACTTTTTTGGAGGGCTCCTTCCTATGACACAGCTTTTGCTGCCAATTATTTACCTGGCCTTTATCAGCCTTGGCCTGCCGGATTCTCTGCTGGGGTCTGCATGGCCCACCATGTACCCCCAGCTGGGCGTCCCCTTCTCCTACGCGGGTATCCTGTCCATGATCATCTCGCTGGGCACCATCGTTTCCAGCCTGAACAGCGACCGGCTCACCCGGGCGCTGGGCACGGGCAGGGTGACCGCCCTCAGCGTGGGCATGACCGCTGCGGCGCTGTTCGGTTTTTCGGTCTCCGGCCGGTTCTGGATGCTCTGTCTGTGGGCTGTCCCCTACGGCTTGGGCGCGGGCAGCGTGGATGCCGCCCTGAACAACTACGTTGCCCTGCATTACGAAAGCCGCCACATGAGCTGGCTGCACTGTATGTGGGGCGTGGGCACCACCATCGGCCCCGTGGTGATGGGCACAGCACTTTCCGGCGGACTGGGCTGGAACAGCGGCTACCGGTACATCGCCCTGTTCCAGATCGCGCTTACTGCCGTGCTTTTTTGCAGCCTGCCCCTGTGGCACAAACGCCCCGATGCCGCCCCGGACGGCACCGTGCCCAAGGCGCTGACCCTGCCGCAGGTGTTCGCGCTGCCGGGCGCAAAGGAAGTGATGCTCTGCTTTTTCTGCTACTGCGCGCTGGAGACCACCGCCGGGCTCTGGGCAAGCAGCTACCTGACCCTTGTGCGGCAGGTGCCCGCCCAGACGGCTGCCAGCTTTGCCAGTCTGTTCTATATCGGCATCACGGTGGGGCGGGGCGTCTGCGGCTTTTTGACCTTAAAGCTGAGCGACGATCAGATGATTCGTCTGGGGTTTGCGGTGCTGGGCGTGGGCATTGCTGCCCTGCTGCTGCCCGGGGCGCAGGTCTTTGCGCTGGCCGGGCTTGTGCTGGTAGGGCTGGGATGTGCGCCCATCTACCCCAGCGTCATTCACTCCACCCCGGCGCACTTCGGCGTACAGAATTCTCAGGCCGTCATCGGCATCCAGATGAGCAGCGCCTATGTGGGCAATCTTGCCATGCCGCCGCTGTTCGGCGTGCTTGCCAACAACATCACCCCGGCGCTGTTCCCCTTCTATCTGCTGGTATTTCTGGTGCTGATGGCGCTGATGCACCGGCAGCTGGTGCGCAAAACGGCGCACACCTGAAAGGGTCCAACCCGCTAAAATTAAAGGGACTGCCGTACCTCATTTGGTGCGGCAGTCCCTTTGCTATTTATTCAGTTATTTGTAAAGAACTGCACTCAGAACTTATTGAGCATCTTTTTCAGCTTTGCCAGTTCCTCTGCATCGCGGGTGTCATCCAGCAGGGTGAGGGCATCGTTGAAATAGTTGCGGTCCAGATAAGAGTGGGTAGCATTGGCGTGGGCAGCCATAGCCTCCAGCACGGCATAACCGGAGCGCACCAGCGGGTGGGTGGCAGGCACGCTGCCGCCCTCGGCCACCAGCGCAAACTTGCTTTCAGCCATATCCTCCAGCAGGGCGCTGTAAGCGTTGTTGGGGTCGGTGCCGTGGTTCTGCAGGCCCTGATACAGCAGCTGTGCCACAAAACCCAGCGTAGAAGCCGTATACCAGTTACCATTGAAATTATTGGGGTTCGCGGCCTTATCGGTGACCGGGGAGTTGATCTTGTTGGTCAGGTACACCACCACCAGGTTCTCCACGGGGTCGATCATGGTCAACGTACCGGTCCAGCCCTGATGGCCAATGGTATTGGAGGGTGCCTGCGTACCGAAATACCAGCAGCGCTGGTTGTCGCCCTCACGCCACCAGCCCAGACCCCAGTTGGCAGCGTCCTCCTTCTTGGGTGCGGTAAAGGCGTCCATCACGTTGCGGGAGAAGTAGCGGTTCTCGCCGTAGCCGCCGGTGAGCATGACAGAGGCCAGTTTTGCCAACTCGGTAGCGTTGGAGAACAGGCCTGCATGGCCGGAAATACCGCCCATCGCGTAGTAGCACTTCTCGTCGTGCACCTGGCCCTGAATGGTGGCGGTGCGCACGCCGGTAAAGGAGATGGCACCATCACGGGTGTTGCCGTTCAGCTCGGTAGCGGCGCAATCGTTGGCGGCAAAGCCGTTCAGCAAGGGGTTGTAGGTGGTGTGGGTCAGACCCATGGGGTCCCAGAAGGTCTCCTTCAGGAAGGCGTCCAGTCCCTTGCCGGTGATTGCTTCAATGGCGAAGGCCAGCAGCATATAGTCCACGTCGGAGTAAACGGTCTTGGTGCCGGGTTTATACATCAGCGGAGTCTTGAAGATGGACTTAAGGGTAGCAGCGCGGGTTGCAGCGCTGCCGTCCCAGCCGGAGAAGAGCACGTTGGTGGCACCGGGAACGGTCTTTTGAGCGCACTGGTCAAAGGAATCGTTGTGGTACTGGGGGTCTGCAGGGAAGCCTGCCTGATGGCGCAGGATATCGCGCAGGGTCAGTTCTGCTTTCCACTGCTTGTTGACCTTCAGGCCCGGGTTCTCGTAGCCGTTGTAGGTAATGTCGATGGTGTCCTCCACAAAGGCGCTGCCCAGCAGGTCTACCAGACGGCTGTCCAAATTGGCCTTGCCCTGCGTGACGAGGTACTGTAATGCGTAGTTTGCAGTGTACATCTTGGTGTTGGAGGCCAGATCGTACAGGGTATCGTTGGTCACAGCCGGGCTGTCGGTCTTGGGGGTGCCGTCCGGATTATAGGAGTTCACCTTGCCCCATGCGTTCTGGTACACCAGTTTGCCGTTTTTCACAATGGCCATCTGTGCGCTGGGGAAGCCGTTGTTCACGTCGGCCTGAACGATCTGCTCCAACAGCTCCAGTGCATCGCGGTCGATGCCCACGTCCTGCAGGCTGCCCTCCTGCACGGTGGGGTAGCCCACCCGCACAGTCACCTGTTTGCCGCGGGGACGGATGCCGCCCACTTGAATGGTGTTGCGGCCGTTGATGGTCTGGCCGGAAATGTCCACGTTCCACACGCCGCCTGCCGCCATGGCAGCGGTGTTGATCTGGCGGTTATTGACGAACAGGTTAAAGCCGGTCACGCCCGACTCGGGCTCCACGCACAGCGTTCCCTGCCCTGCGTAGCCCACAAAGGTGTACATGTGGTTCATGGCCAGCGTATCGTCCAGACCCTTCCAGTTGGGGAACACCGGCTCGCCCTGCCAGCCGCCGCTCACGCTGCCGCGGCTGGTCACCTTGACCGAGGTCGCCTTTTTAGGGACGAGGTTCAGGGAGTTGGTATCCTCCGCTGCGGCGGCTGCGGGCTCGGCAGCAGAGGCTGCCCCGGCGGTGCACACGTTGAGCGCCATCATGCCCAGACCGGCAACGCTGCCCTTCAGGAACGTTTTACGGGAAAATTTGGTTGACATGGTAAGGTCCTCCCATTCTTTTTGCCGCAATGCGACAATATACCTGTATTCGTGCTTTTTTGTCCCGCAGCAGCGGGACTGCCTTGTGCCCCGAATTGTACGCGAGACGAAACAAAATGTCAATCATGTTTTTATCTTGTGGCACAAAGTTTTGCGTTTCTCAGTTTTTCGCCTATTTTGGCACATTGTTTTGCGTTTTGTTTCAAATTTTCATGCGTTTTGTATACAACCAGCCGCAAAAATGCGTAAAAAAGCCGCCGCACAAACCCTTGTGCAGCGGCTTCGGTTCATAATTTTTCTTACAGGATGCGGGCGCTGATAGCGTTTGCCACCTGAAACAGGTCCTTCTGCCCAATAAAGCCAAACTTGGCCTCGTGGCCGTCCGCAAAGCAGACTGTCAACTGGGACGCCTGCAGCGGATCGCCAAAACCCGCCGTCTGGATGCCATAGTGCAGCACCTTGCGGTAAGGCAGCACAAAAAGCTGCTGCCGCGTGCCCGTGACCCCCTGCATATCCACCATGATGATGCGGTGGCTGGTGAACACCACCTGATCACGCACCGTCTTGTATGCGCCCACGATCTGCTCGCCCTCCAGCAGCAGGGCGTTAACATTTTTGCAGATATCCTTCTCCTGCAGGCGCATGAGGTTCTCCATCGGTTTATCGCGGAATTCCATTGTAGCGTTCCCCTTTCAGCGTTTTTATGGCTCTATTGTAGCATTTCCGCCTCCGGTTTGCAAGATGACTGCCCAGTGCAGGACAAAAAGAAAAGACCCGAACCGTTCAAGGTTCAGGTCTTTTGGAGCGGGTAATGGGAATCGAACCCACCTCCTCAGCTTGGAAGGCTGATATACTAGCCGATGTACTATACCCGCAATTGCAGAAAGAATTATACCATAACTTTCCGCAAATGTCCAGCATGAATTTAGCAGCTGCATAGCTGGGCAGACACAACAAAAAAGCACCGCACATTCCTGTGCAGTGCTTTTCTTTCTGGTGGAGATTACCGGGATCGAACCGGTGACCTCTTGCATGCCATGCAAGCGCTCTCCCAGCTGAGCTAAACCCCCAGATGTTTATCCTCATGCCTGACAACATGGGTTATTATACCAGCCGGAGGGGCGCTTGTCAACGGTTTTTTACAAAAATCTCTCCTCTTTTTTCAGCGGTGCAGTGTGCCCGGAAGCTTTTGACGCAGCTGCGTTTTTCCCGGGCTGCTCTGCCGCAAAAGGCCGCAACATTACCTGTCCCATTTGTCGCACAGAGCGTTGATCTGATCAGCAAATTTGGCCAGATCCTTGTTGGCGCCACCCTCGTTGTGCTCAATGACCCGCAGCAGGCGCTTGCCGGCGCTGAGCAGCCGCTGGAACACGGTAGCGGCGCGGTTTGCACCCTCGCCTGTCCTCTGCTCCACACGGACCTTTGTGCCCTCCTGCAGGCAGACTGCACCCTCGGCACCGATGGCCCACTGCGCACCATTGTAGGGTGCACAGGCGGTAAAGCCCTGCTCGGTCAGGGTGTCCACAAAGCGGTTCTCCACCTCGTCCTCGCCGTGGATCACGAACACCCGCCGGGGCTTTTCCGTAAAGGCGTTCACCCAGCGCAGCAGACCGTCCTTGTCCGCGTGGCCGGACATGCCGGTCAGCTGACAGATCTCGGCCTTTACCTCGATGGGCTCACCGAACAGCTTAACCGAGTCCACTCCCTCGATGAGGGTGCGCCCCAAGGTGCCCACGGCCTGAAAGCCCACGAACAGAATGGTACATTCCGGCCGCCACAGGTTGTGCTTGAGGTGGTGGCGGATGCGTCCGGCTTCGCACATGCCGCTGGCGGACAGGATGACCTTGGGCGTGCGGTCGGTGTTGATCATGCGGGAGTCATCGCTGGTCACGCTGATGCGCAGCCCCGGCACGTTGATGGGGTCGATGCCCTTTTCCAGCAGCGCACGGGTCTGGGCGTCAAAGCAGTCGGGGTCTGTATCCCGGAAGATGCGGGTAGCCTCGGTGGCCAGCGGGCTGTCGATGTAGACCGGGAAGTTGCCGTGTCCTTTGACAAGGCCTTTTTCCTTGATCTCCCGCAAAAAATACAGCATCTCCTGCGTGCGGCCCACCGCAAAGCTGGGCACCACCACGTTGCCGCCCCGGTCAAAGGTGCGCTGCAAAATTTTTGCCAGTTCTGCCACATAGTCCGGCCGTGGGGCGTGGTTGCGGTCACCGTAGGTGGACTCCATGAACACATAGTCTGCCTGTTGGATGTAGGTAGGGTCCTTTATGATGGGCTGCTCCAGATTGCCGATATCGCCGGAGAACACCAGCTTTGTGGTGGTGCTGCCCTCGGTGATCCACAGTTCAATGCTGGCA
This sequence comes from Faecalibacterium sp. IP-1-18, assembly GCF_023347355.1. Classification (NCBI taxonomy): domain Bacteria; kingdom Bacillati; phylum Bacillota; class Clostridia; order Eubacteriales; family Oscillospiraceae; genus Faecalibacterium; species Faecalibacterium sp. IP-1-18. The sequence continues at coordinate 1,294,413 of NZ_CP094472.1, read as the reverse complement.
GAGCCCAGCAGGTGCCCCACGTCCACGAACCGTGCCTCGATGCCCGGGGCAAGCTCGATACGCTTGCTGTACTCCACACCCCGGAACAAGCGGCAGGCGGCTTCGGCATCCTGTATGGTGTACATGGGCTCCACCGGCTCTGCGCCGGCGCGCTTGCCCTTGCGGTTTTTCCACTCGGCTTCAAACTCCTGAATATGCGCCGAGTCCCGCAGCATGATGCCGCAGAGCTCCACTGTGGGGATGGTGGCGTAGATCCTGCCCCGGAAGCCATTGTGCGCCAGCAACGGCAAAAGACCGGTATGGTCGATATGGGCATGGGTGATGAGCACAAAGTCGATCTCGCCGGGGGCTACGGGCAAGGGCTGGTTCTCGTACACATTTTTGCCCTGCTCCATGCCGTAGTCGATGAGGAAACGCTGCCCCGCCGCTTCCAGCATGGTGCAGCTGCCGGTCACCTCGTGGTTCGCGCCTAAAAATGTCAGCTTCAATGCAAAACACCTCCGGTTCGTTTTATGGTTTTAGTATAGCATATTTTTAAGGTACACGCCGCACAAATCTGCGGGAAGTTTACGGGCATAATGCTGAATTGCAGAAAAAATTTTTATACAATCTTGACAAACCACCCTGTTCTGTTATAAACTTAGGATTGTATGACGTTCGTTCGTATTTTATGAGTCTTTTTAAATAGAGAGGTAGAAATTTATGGTTCGTAACGATTTGCGCAACGTTGCCATTATCGCTCACGTTGACCACGGCAAGACCACCCTGGTGGATGCCTTGCTGCGTCAGAGCGGCGCTTTCCGCGACAATCAGGCCGTGGCCGAGCGCGTGATGGACAGCGGCGATATCGAGCGTGAGCGCGGCATCACCATTCTGGCTAAGAACTGCTCCTGCACCTACAAGGGCGTCAAGATCAACATCGTCGACACCCCGGGCCACGCCGACTTTGGCGGCGAGGTGGAGCGCGTGCTGAAGATGGTCAACGGCGTGCTGCTGCTGGTGGACGCTGCCGAGGGCTGCATGCCCCAGACCCGCTTTGTGCTGCAGAAGGCTTTGCAGCAGAACCTGAGCCTTGTGGTGGCTATCAACAAGATCGACCGTCCCGATGCCCGCATCAAGGAGGTCATCGACGAGGTGCTGTACCTGCTGATGGACCTGGGCGCTACCGACGAACAGCTGGACTGCCCCATTCTGTTCTGCTGCGGCCGTGACGGCACCGCCAGCCTGGACCCGGATGTGCCGGGCACCGACCTGATCCCCCTGTTCGACACCCTGCTGAGCACCATCAAGCCGCCCGAGGGCGACCCTGAAGCTCCCTTCCAGATGCTGGTCTCCTCTGTGGACTACAACGAGTTCGTGGGCCGCATCGGCATCGGCCGTATCCAGAACGGCGTTGCCAAGGTGGGTGAGGAAGTGGTCGTGTGCGACTGGCACAACCCCGACCTGAAGATGCGCGGCCGTCTGACCAAGCTGTACGACTTCCAGGCCAACGGCCGTCAGCCGTGCGACAACATCACCGCAGGTGATATCGTGGCATTCTCCGGTCTGCCGGACGTGACCATCGGCAACACCCTGTGCAGCCCCTCCAACGTGGAGCCGCTGCCCTTCGTCAAGATCAACGACCCCACCGTGGAGATGACCTTCTCGGTCAACGACAGCCCGCTGGCCGGCCGTGAGGGCAAGTTCGTCACCAGCCGTCAGATCCGCGACCGTCTGCAGAAGGAACTGCTGAAGGACGTGGCCCTGAAGGTGGAGGACTCCGCCACCACTGATTCCTTCCGTGTCATGGGCCGTGGTGAGATGCACCTGTCCATCCTGATCGAGACCATGCGCCGCGAGGGCTACGAGCTGCAGGTTTCTCCCCCGCACGTTCTGACCAAGGTCATCGACGGCAAGACCTACGAGCCTATGGAGCACGTTGTCATCGACGTGCCCACCCAGTATCAGGGTGCCGTCATGACCGGTCTGGGCCAGCGCAAGGCCATCCTGCAGCAGATGGAGTCCCTGGGCTCTGACCGTGTGCGTCTGGAGTTCCGGATGCCCAGCCGCGGCCTGTTCGGCTACCGCAACCAGTTCCTGACCGATACCCACGGCGAGGGCATCATCAACCAGATCTTTGACGGCTACGATGTCTGGGCTGGCATGATCGCCAACCGCTCCACCGGTTCTCTGGTCAGCTTTGAGACCGGCGAGGCCGTCACCTACGGCCTGTTCAACGCTCAGCAGCGCGGCACCCTGCTGGTGGGCCCCGGCGAAAAGGTGTACGAGGGCATGGTCATCGGCTACACCGCTTCCGGCGAGGATGTGGACGTGAACGTCTGCAAGACCAAGCACCTGACCAACACCCGTTCTTCCGGCTCCGACGACGCTCTGCGCCTGATCCCCATCAGCAAGCTGAGCCTGGAGGGCTGCCTGGAGTTCCTGGCACAGGACGAGCTGCTGGAGGTCACCCCGGAGAATCTGCGCATCCGCAAGCAGATCCTGAACCACGACCAGCGCATGAAGGCCAAGAGCAAGCTGAAGTAATTTCAAAAAAGCATCCTTTTATAGCAGCGCAGAAGCACCTACGGGCGTTTCTGCGCTATTTTTTTCATGTTTAGCAAATCACCCCCATGTTTTTTGCAAAAAAGGCTTGCAAAAGCGCGGTGACTGCGGTATAATATTTCTCGCAGTCACTGATATGCCTCTTTAGCTCAGTCGGTTAGAGCACCTGACTGTTAATCAGGGTGTCGCCTGTTCGAGTCAGGCAAGAGGCGCCAGCAAGCGATGGATATTCTTCCATCGCTTTTTTGTTTATCTGCATCTTTTTCACCCTTTCTTTACGGTTCTTAAAAAATATCGCCTTGAAGAACCCTAGTGGTTGTGGTATACTTTTATAAGTTTATAGGCGTGGAAAAGGTACTGTGCAGGCTGCACAGTCTTTTCTGCCCACAGACAGGCGCTCCCCGGTCAGAAGACTGCCGTGCAGGAGCGCAATTTTTTCGTTGGTCAAATCAGCAGGCAGGCCGGTGGTCTTGTGCGGCAAACGCAGGGCGGCAGGGCGGCTTGGTGTCGTTTGAATAAATCTTGAGAGTAAAAGGAAACATCTATGCGTTATACCTACGTCCGGCAGCACGATACCACCGACTGTGCGGCTGCCTGTCTGGCCATGGTGTGCCTGCACTACAAAAAGGAAGTTACCATTACCCGCCTGCGGGATATGATGGGCACCGACCTGAAAGGCACCAACCTTGTAGGCCTGCAAAAAGCCGCCAATGAACTTGGTTTTACCACCGCCGCAGTCCGCGTGGACCGCGAAAACTTTCTGAGCGATTTCTCGCTTCCCTGTATTGCACAGGTCATCACCGATCAGGGTCTGGCTCACTTTGTTGTGGTGTTCAAAAAGACCACCATCAAGGATGATGGCGCACGCCGCAAGCATATGCTGCAGGACGCCGAGAGCCGCAAGGAAGAAGAGGAAAAGGGCAAAAAGCATAAGTGCAAGGATTACGTCATCATCGGCGACCCCGGCACGGAACTGAAAAAGATCAGTCTGGACGAGTTCTACAAGAACTTTACCGGTGTTCTGCTGCTTTTGAACCCCACCTCGGAGTTCAAGGGCGGCAAGATTGAAAAGGGCGGCATGATGAAGCGGTATATCAACCTGCTGCTGCCCCAGAAAAAGCTGTTCTTCTACGCCATCCTCAGTTCGATCATCACCACCATTCTGGGCATCGCGTCCTCCATGTTCAATAAGATTCTGATGGACGAGGTGCTGCCCTACGGGTTGAACAGCCTGCTGGTCACATTGATCCTGGTGTTCAGTGTGGTCAGCATTACCAGCACGCTGATCGGCTTTGTGCGCCAATGGGTGCTGATCCATCTGTCCATTAAGATCGATATCCCGCTGATGCTGGGTTACTTCGGGCACATCTTCAACCTGCCCATGAAGTTCTTTGCCACCCGCAAGACCGGTGATATCACCACCCGTTACTCGGACGCAAACACCATCAAATCTATCTTTACCAGCATCGCGCTGAGCCTTGTGATGGATATCTCCATGGCTGTCATCACCGGCATCATTCTGTTCCGCATGAACGCCATGCTGTTCTCCATCTCGCTGTTCATGGCGCTGGTCAGCATCCTTCTGGTGCTGGTGTACAAACAGCCTTATAAAAAGATCAACGAAGAGAGCATGGCACAGTCTGCTGCGCTGAACAGCCAGATGATCGAGAGCCTGCGCGGCATCGAGACCGTCAAGTGCAATGCCAACGAGCAGACCGAGCTGGATAATCTGGAACGCGAGTACATGAAGAGCCTGAAGATCAGCCTGCGCTCCAGCCGCATCAGCACCACGCAGGGTCTGATCTCTTCCTTCATCTCCACCGGTTTCAGTATGCTTACCACCTACGTGGGCATCACGCAGGTGCTGAACGGCGAGATGACGCTGGGCGGCTTTATGGCCTTCAGCACCCTGTCCGGCTACTTCACCTCCCCCCTGAGCAACCTGATCGGTCTGCAGATGCAGATTCAGGAAGCCAGCATCTCCATGAAGCGTCTGACCGAGATCATGGACTACCCCTCTGAGTACGAGACCGCCGAGGGTGTGGAGCAGAGCGAGCTGGACAAGGTGGAGGGCGACATTGAGTTCAAGGACGTCACCTTCCGCTACGGCAACCGCGCTCCCGCGCTGGATCACATCAGCTTCACCATTCCCGCCGGTAAAAAGGTGGCGCTGGTGGGCGGCAGCGGCAGCGGCAAATCCACCATCACCAAACTGCTGCTGAAGTACTACGACCCCGAGGACGGCGAGATCGACATAAACGGCGCAAATCTGGCCGAGTACACCAACAGTTCGGTGCGCCGCGCCATTGCCTATGTGCCCCAGAACATCGAGCTGTTCAGTAAGACCATCTACGACAACATCCGCATCTCCCGCATGGATGCCACGCTGGACGAGGTGAAGGAAGCTGCCAAGAAGGCCGATGCCCATGAGTTTATCCGTCACCTGCCGCTGCAGTACAACACCTATCTGGAGGAAGCCGGCAACGGCCTGTCCGGCGGTGAGAAGCAGCGTATCGCACTGGCACGCGCCTTCCTGAAGGACTCTAACCTCTACATTCTGGACGAGTCTACCAGTAATCTGGACTTTGCCACCGAGACGCTGATCTTCAACATGATCTACGAGCAACTGGCAGACCGCTCCATGCTGATCGTGGCGCACCGCCTTTCTACCATCCGTGACTGCGACCTGATCCTTGTGATGGATCACGGCAAGATCGTGGAGCGCGGCAACCATGAGGAACTGATGGCAAAGAATGGCCGCTATGCCGAGCTGTGGAATATGCAGCAGGGCATCTTCCGCAAGCGCAAGCAGGAGCCTGTTGAACAGCTGCCCTCCGCTACGGTGGAAGAGGACGACGACGGCGAGTCCATCACCTACTGACCGCACCGCATCCGCAGCCTTTGCCCGGATGCAGCATAAGCGCTTTCCCGCTGGGAAACCAAAAAATGCCTCGTTATGGTGTGCCCGGAGGCAGACGCTTCCGGGCACCTTTTTGTTTCGGTTCACATTAAAAATATAACAGGATTAGGGGTAATTTATCATGAATGAGATCAAAGTTGCTGAAAACAAGACCCTCAAGCTGACCAATGTCCTCTCCCGCCTCGTGCGCCCTGAGGAACTGGGCAATCTGCCGGTCATCCTGACCCAGATGCAGAACTTTATGAAGAGCAACGGCGCACAGCCTATCGGCCCGCTGGTACAGGCGGTAAAGATGGGTACCGGCCCGGATCATGTGCCGGAACTGTACATGATGCAGCAGGCTACCCAGATGATCACCCAGATGGAGCCCGGCTACCACATGGACGCTGTGCTGCGGGTGAAGAACTGTCTGTACGCCCACTACACTGGTCCGATGAGCCACAACCAGCTGGCTACCGCCAAGCTGCAGATCATGGCCTTTGAAAACGACATCAAGCTGACCGGCGACAACTATACCATCTATGTCAATCAGGACGATGACGATGCCGTGATCGACGTATTTATGGAGACCAAATAATTATGACGACAACCATTCAGAACCTTTCGGATCTGCAGGACCGCCGGATCATGATGGACAAAAAGCTGCCCCCCTACGGGTATGCTTTTGTCATTCTGACCGGTCTGTTCATGATTTTTCTGGTGATCTGGAGCACCCAGACCAACCGCATCTATGTCAGCCAGAACAGCGGTGTGGTGCAGGCCGCCAACAAGACCTACATCATGTCCAGCTACTCCGGCTCCATCACCGAGCTGTATGTCTCTGAGGGCAGCTATGTGAATGAGGGCGACCTAATCGCCCGGCTGAAGAGCACCGATCTGGATATGCAGAAGGATAACCTGCAAAGCCAGCTGGATATCTACCAGAAGCAGCTGGATCAGTACAACAAGCTGCTCAAGTGCATTCAGGACGACACCAACTATTTCGACGAGACGAATGCCGAGGACCAGCCCTACTACTACCAGTACCAGACCTACAAAAGCCAGGTAGCGCAAAAGACCTTTGACGCCACCACCTATCAGGCTGCCGGTTACTCCGACACCCAGATCAAGGCTTTGATGGAGCAGAACCAGAGCGAGCTGGAGTCTTTGTACTACTCTACCATGCAGTCCATCTCCCAGAGCATTACCAGTGCACAGGTCAACGTGGATAACCTGCAGGCGCAGCTGGATTCTTTGAACACCGGCGCCAACGATTACTTCATCTATGCGCCCACCTCCGGCGTGATCCACATGGACAGCCCTTACAAGGAGGGCATGGTGCTGAGTGCCGGTTCTGCACTGGCTACCGTTGCCAGCGAGAACGATGATCTGGAGATCATGGCCATGGTGACGGTGAACGACCGCCCCCTGCTGCATGTCGGCGACCCCTGCAAGATCGCCATCACCGGCCTGTCGGAGTATTCCTACGGCACGCTGACCGGCACGGTCACCTCCATTGACAGCGATGTGACCTCCAGCAACAACGGCTCCTACTACAAGATGACCATCAAGCCCGACGCCACCTATGTGGTGAGCCGCAGCGGCGACAAGGTGGATCTTTCCAACGGTATGAGCGTGACCGCCCGCGTGGAATACGATCAGGTCACCTATTTTGAGTATGCTATGGAGGCTCTGGGCGTGCTGTTCCGCTAAAAACGGATTACGCAGCACGGCAGGATGCCCCCTTCTACACCACCCCAAAGAGGTACAAACAACATGATTCGAACCGCAAAGAAACTGGCCGCCTGTGTGCTGATGCTGGGTGTGCTGGTATGCGGCACCGCACTAAGCGCTGCCGCAGCCAGTCTGCCCGTTGAAGAGCAGAACGGCGTTTCACTGCCATGGCTCAAGGACGTGCCCGCCGAGAGCATTGCCACCGGCAGCTACTCTGCCAATATGCTGCTGGGCGCTTCTCAGCAGCTGTCCCCCGTGGTCAGCCCCAGTTACAGCACCGACTCTGTGGTCTTTTTGACCGATGACAGCAGCGTGCTGACCGTAAGCAGCAGCGGCGTGGTACAGGCTGTGGGCGTTGGCACTGCCACCGTTACGGCAGCAGCCGGCAACCAGATCTGCGCCTACACCATCGTGGTATCCATGGACTCCTCCATGATCGTGACCGAGATGGACCTTTCCCTCTCCTCCAACACCATCTATGTGGGCAACTCGGTGTCAGCTTCGCTGCAGGTGCGCCCCAGCTCTGCTTCCAACTATGCCACTGTTACCCTGACCTCCTCTAACGAGAAGATTGCTACGGTGAACAGCTTTGGCCGTGTGACCGGCGTAGCTCCCGGCAAAGCCACCATTACCGCAACCTGCGGCTCGGTGGTAGCCACCACCACCGTTACGGTGCTTGCCCTGCCCACGGATTCCTCCACCGGCACAAGCGGCACCACCTCCAACAACAGCGGACAGGTGATCACCCCCAACACCAACTACATCGTGCTCAAGCCCGGTGCCACCCGCACCATTACGGCCAAGGCCACCCCTGCCAGTGCATCCCAGTCCTTCACCTTCAAGTCCGGCAACAGCAGCATTGCCACGGTCAGCCCCACGGGCGTGGTCACGGCGGTAGGCACCGGTTCTACCTCCATTACCATCTCCAACGGCAAGGCTACTGCCATGGTCACCGTCATCGTGAACCGCTCGGCAGATGCCGCCTCCGGCAGCGACAGCAGCAATGACGGCACGAACACCCCGGACGACAGCACCACTATCCCGCTGGACCCTGTGGTGCAGACTATTCAGGACAGCACCGAGGATCAGGTGGTGTTCGCCCAGTCTGAGGTTCCCATCGTGACCGGCGAGATCCTGAACGCCCTGCGCACCACCGGCAAGACCCTGTGCGTGGTAGGCGATGGCTATACCCTGAACGTTTCCGGTAAGGAGGTGAAGAGTACCACCAGCGAGATCGACACCGCCATCACCTTCACCGAGAGCGAAGAGGGGCTGGAGTTTGAGCTGGATAACGGCCGTACCCTTCCCTGCGCGGTGCAGCTGGAACTGGACGTGAGCACTTACTCCCGCCTGTACCTGTACAACACCATCAGCAACAAGTGGCAGTTCCTGAACAGCTACAAGGACGGCGTCATCACCGCCGACACCGCCGGCCGCTACCTGCTGACCAACCAGAACCTGCGGTTCGGTGATATCAACTGGACCTTCTTCATCGCAGGCGGCGTAGTGGTGATCCTCATCGCCATTGCCTACATCGTGCTCAAGAAGCGCTACTGGTTCTGGTAAGCTCCCCTTCCCCTGCATATACGACCGCCCGCTGCACAGCATTTCGTGCAACGGGCGGTTTTGTGTTATAGACGATTTAGAATGGTCTCCGCACGGCTCCGACCATATTCAGAGAAAAGATGATTTTTACTGTGGTTCAGAAACGCCTGTGGGCGGTTCTAAACCACTTTTTCACAAGAAGAGATGCCCTTTAGGGGATGGCTTTTCCCGTGAAAAAACAAGTCTGGAAAATCCGCAGATTTTCCAGACTTGTAAAATTAAAAAATATTCTTCCACTAAAAATGGTCAGAGCACACAGCGGAGACCATTCTAAATCTTATTCTCCCCGGTCACTCCACCGTTACGCTCTTGGCAAGGTTGCGGGGCTTATCCACATCGCAGCCGCGCAACACAGCCATATAGTAAGCGAACAATTGCAGCGGCACGATGAGCTGCAACGGCATCAGAATGTCGTCATACTCGTCCAAGCGGATAACCTCGGTGGCAACGCCCTCCGGCACCTCCGCGTCCTTGGTGGTGAACAGCAGCACCCGTGCCCCGCGGCTGCGGGTCTCCTTGGCGTTGGAGATGGTCTTTTCGTAGACGTTTTTCTGGGTAGCCAGCGCAATCACCGGCACACCGTCCGTGATCAGGCTGATGGTACCGTGCTTCAACTCCCCTGCTGCGTAGGCATCCGAGTGCACATAGCTGATCTCCTTCAGCTTCAGGCTGCCCTCCAGCGAAAGAGCGTAGTCAAACCCGCGCCCGATGAAAAAGCAGCTCTGGGTGTTCACATAGCGGCTGGCAAGGTACTTGATCTGCTCGCAGTCCGCAAGGCGGGGCTTGATGACCTCTGGCGCGTGCAGCAGCTGGGCGGTGTAATACTTTGTCTTTTCCTCGGTCAGCTGCCCCCGCGCGTAGGCCAGACGCAGGGCAAACAGGTACAGCACGCACAGCTGCACCATATAGGCCTTGGTGGACGCTACCGCGATCTCCGGCCCTGCGTAGGTGTACATGACGTAATCCGCTGCCCGGGCAATGCTGCTGCCCACCACGTTTACAATGGCCAGCACCGGCACGCCCCGGCTCTTGGCCAGCTTGAGGGCGGCCAGCGTATCGCTGGTCTCGCCGGACTGGCTGATGATGATGACCAGATCCTCCGGCTTCAGGATGGGGTCGCGGTAGCGGAACTCGCTGGCGATATCCACTTCTGCGGGCACCCGGGCCAGCGCCTCAATGGCGGTCTTGCCCACCATGCCGGCGTGCATGGCCGTACCGCAGCCCACCAGATGCACTGTGCCTATGCTGCGCAGCTTTTCATCCGTCAATTCCGGGATGCGCAGCTCCGGCAGGCCGTTCTCCACCCGGGGGCTGACCGTTGCCGTAATGGCGGCGGGCTCCTCGTTGATCTCCTTGAGCATAAAGTGGGGGTAGCCGCCCTTTTCCGCGGCTTCCATATCCCAGTCTGCGGTCAGCTTTTCGCGCTCCACTGCCTCGCCGAACTCATTATAGAAGCGGATGCCCTGTGCCGTGCACACGGCCATATCCCCTTCCTCCAGCACGCTGTAGCTGCGGGTGTACTTGAGCAGCGCCGGGATATCCGACGCCACAAAGTTTTCGCCCTCGCCCCAGCCCACGATGAGCGGGCTTTCCCGCTTGACCGCAAAGATAGTGTCCGGGTAGTCCTTGAACAGCACCGCCAGCGCATAGCTGCCCCGCACCTTGGCAAGCGCAGCCTGCAAAGCCTGTAAAGGCTCGCCCTGATAGCAGCTGTCGATGAGCTTTACCAGCACCTCGGTGTCGGTCTCGCTGGCAAAGGTGTAGCCTTTAGCAATCAGACGCTCCTTTAAAGCGCCGTAGTTTTCAATAATGCCGTTGTGCACGATGCTGACCCGGGGTGTGGAGTGCGGGTGGCTGTTCACGTCGCTGGGCTCGCCGTGGGTCGCCCAGCGGGTATGACCGATGCCACAGCTGCTCTGGGGCAGCGCCAGCTCTTCCAGCTTACTGCGCAGGGTGGAAAGCCGCCCCTTGCTTTTGACCACGCGGATACCGTCCCTCTGGGTAAGCGCCACACCGGCAGAATCGTACCCGCGGTACTCCAGTTTTTCCAAACCGTCCAGCAGCACCTGCTGGGCGCTGCGCATCCCGACATAACCTACAATGCCACACATACAAAATACCTCCAGACCGACTGCGGCGCGCCGAAATGCGCTGCTGCACAGTCAGTTTCCTCTATCAAAGTCTATGTTCTTGTATGGCTTTCTTTGCAGGGTTCTGTTTCGGTATTGCTGCCGGTTTTTGCCCTGTTCTGCGGCTGGTATAGCCCTCAGCCGGAGAAACACCCGCCGAATCTTTCGATGATTCCTCTCCTCGTCACCCTCACGGCTGTCACCCGTGTGGCCCGGCGCTTTACGTCAGCTTGTGGTACACATTCCTTCTTTCAATGTTTTGTGGTTCAGTGCATCCCCAGCATTTTATGCAGTTTGGGCTGCCACTTCAGCTTGTACAGCAGCAGTAGATTGCACAGTGCGCGGTCGTACAGGGCAAAGGCCACGTTGCCCATGCCCAGTGTGAGCAGGGACATTGCCAGTGCGGTGGTGCGCAGCTCCTGCGAGACGCTGCCCGCCGGTACCAGCACAAGCAGCAGACCGTACATGGCAAGCACCGCCGCGTTGCACAGCAGCAGCTTACACACCAGCTGCAATGCCCGGGGACGGATGCGGTCAAACCGGGGCTTTACCAGCGGGTAATAGCCCAGCAGCACCGTGAAGATCAGGGCGATCTCTTTATCCGGCACAAAGAGCAGCCCCAGCAGGCTGACGGCGGCGTAGGCCGTCCACGCCATGGTGATGCCGCACTCCATGCACACCGTTGCAATGAGAAAGCTGGCCACCGCAGGCGCGATGAACATGGCAATGGGGATGATGGTGCCCAGCAGCATCAGTGCCACGCACAGTGCCGCTGCCATGCCGCAGTAGGCCATGGACCAGCTTTTGCTTTTTCGTTTCTTCATGGGATCTCCCATTTTTCGGTATCGGCGTCCTGCTCCAGCGGGTAGACCGCGTGTTGCAGACCCAGGATCATGATATTGTTCAGCAGGGTGTCGTTCAGCTTGAGATCCAGCATCTTGTACGCCCGCATCAGATCGTTGACCGCTGCCAGCGCCTGCCGCCGGGCGTTCTCTATGGCGGCAGCCTGTCCGTTGAGCTCGTTGACCACAAACACGTTGTACTGGCCGTTGCGGCGGTCGGCTTCAAAGCGCTCGGCCTTGTCCAGCAGATAGAAGATGCGGCCGATGCAGCTGCCGATGTACCGCATACTCTTGCGCTGGTTGGGGTCATCCGTAGCCAGCGTGGAGTACAAAGCGCCGTAGACGTTGCTCATAGGCTCGGCGGCAAGGGCGTAGTTTTTGGCGCTCAGGTTCATCTGCACCACCGCCTGCTCCCGCTCCTGCGCAAACAGCCGCTCCAGTGCCGGGTTCTCCTGCCGTGCTTTGTCGTAGGCGCGGCGCAGCAGCAGCTTGTCCACTGCACGGCGCACGCGCTTCGCCGGGCGCAGCTCGCTGTACTTGCGGTCCTGCAAATTATGCCAGCCCATCAGGATCTCCGTCTGCGCCGCCTGCCGGATGCCCAGCGTCTGGCACATCATGCTGCGCTGGAACGGCGTACCGGGCACCCGCTGCCGTTTGCAGGTGGGCATACGCCCCGCCAGACTGTCGGACAGAATGGCAAACAGTACCCCGTTGGTGCGCAGCAGATGGCAGGCGTAGAAGCCGTAAGACTTATACATCTGCCGCCGCACCCCGCGGAGGTAACGCATATAGGTATTGTAGTCCCGGATCGTCAGTTCCGGCAGATAGGGCCGCATCCGTCCCTTCATAAGAGCCAGCCATCCTTTCTGTACAGTTTTTGCATCCTGCGGTCAATAAGGTTAGTATAATCCTTTTTATGCGCCAGCGCAACCACCGGATGCAAAAACTGCCGTAATTTGTCATTATGCCGAATTTTGTGAAATCTATTTTTCTATTAAAAACACCCGCAGACCGTCTCTTTTCAGCAAAAGATGATCTGCGGGTGTTTGTGCCGGATTTTCCCGAAAAAAGACACACTTTTTCAGTGCAATGTCTGCCGGGAGCGGGGCTTAAATGCCCTTACTTCTTTTCAAAATGGGTGCGCTTGCCGTCAAAGCCGGATTTGGGCATGGGCTTTGCCACCTTCTCGGTCTTGGGGGCGTTATAGTACATATACAGCTGGCAGGGGATCATGCCGTTGTACATCTTGCGGCGCTTGTTGGCGCGCTTGCCATAGTGCAGTTCAAAGTCCATATCGGCGGTAATGGCGTACAGACCGGCGCAGGGGCTGGCTTCCATCTGCTGTCCCAGCGTGCGCGCCAGCTTGGCAGCGCCCTCAATAGTGCCCAGACGCTCACCATACGGAGGGTTTGTCAGCACGATGGCCTCCGGCTTTGCGGCAAAGGTGGCAACATCGGCCACCTCAAAGTGGCAGCGGTTTTCCACACCGGCCAGCTTGGCGTTGACGTTGGCCTGTGCCACGGCGGCGGGGTCGATATCGTAGCCGAAGGCCTCAAAGCCCACGTCCAGCTTGGACTCTGCCAGTGCCTTCTGGCGCTGCTCTGCCCACAGGGCAGCGGGCACAAAACTGTAACGCTCGGCGGCAAAGCGGCGCTTCAGACCCGGGGCGATGTTCATGGCCTTCTGTGCGGCTTCGATCAGCAATGTGCCGCTGCCGCAGAAGGGGTCCTCCACCAGACTGTCGCGGCGCACACGGCCAAGGTCGGCGATGGTAGCCGCCAGCGTCTCGCGCAGGGGGGCTTCCATGGCGTTGCGGCGGTAACCGCGCTTGTGCAGACCCTCGCCGGTGGTGTCCAGCATGATCTCGCACACATTTTTGCGCAGCATAAAGCGTACCTTGTACTCCACGCCGCTCTCGGGCAGCACGGTGGTGCGGTGGCCCTTCATCAGGCGCTTGACCACCGCCTTTTTAATGACGCTCTGGCAGGCGGGGATACTGGTCAGCTGGCTGTTCAGGGAAGAGCCGGTGACCGGGAAGGCAGCGTCCGCGGGCAGAAACTCCTCCCACGGGATGGAATACACGCCATCGAACAGCTCGTCGAAGGTGGTGGCCTTGTAGCGTGCCAGCAGCAGCATCACGCGCTCCACGGTGCGTAGGTTGAGGTTTGCGGCGGCGATCATCTCAGCCCCACCGCAGAAGCTCAGACGGCCATCCTCCACCCGGATGTTCTCTGCGCCGATGCGGGTCAGCTCAAATTTAGCGGTGGATTCGCACCCAAAAAAGCAGGGGGCGATCAGTTCAAATTTTGCGGGCATGGTAGTTCCTTTCTGTTCTGTACCGAAAAAACAGACCTGTCCGACCGGGGACAGGCCTGCCTGTGTTCCTTGTGATCCCAGCTGATACGATGGCTCAGCGGCCACGGCGGCTGCGGGGCGCATAACCGCCGCCACGGCGGTTGTTGGTCTCGTGATCGAGGTCCGCCATTTTTTCCTCGCTCTGGCTCTTGAAGCGGCTCATCATGTCCTCAAAGCTCAGGTTGTCGGAGCGGGCGGGTGCCTTGGGCTGCCACACGCGGGGAGCAGCCTCCCGGGCAGGGCCTCTGCCGCCCTCACGGGGGGCACGACCTGCGCCGCGGCCGCCGGAGCGTCCACCCTCCTGCCCATTGCGGAAGCCGCCCGGACGAGGGCCTGCGGGGCCGCGTCCTTCCCGGGGCTGACGCGGAGCCGGGGGCAGCAGCCGCTTGATAGACAGCGCGATCTTGCCGTCCGGTGCAATGTTGATGACCTGCACCTTTACTGCATCGCCATCGTGCAGCACTGTGTTGATATCTTGCACGAACTCGTTGGATACCTCGGAAATGTGGACCATGCCGACACGCCCCTCCGGCAGCGCAACAAATGCGCCAAAGGGCTTTACACCGGTCACGCGGCCTTCGAATACGTTCCCTACCTCAATTGCCAAAACTCAATACTCCTTGCTTTCCAAATACTCTCGACCTGCCGCGCGGTCAGTTACCGGTCACATCCACAAAGATGCGCTCATTGGGTGCGGCGTAGTTGTAAGAGTCGCGTGCGACCCATTCGGTGATCTGGTCGGCATCGCCGCTCAGTACGCGCTGCAGTTCCTGATTTTCCGTCTGTTGCTGCGCCACCTGTTCGTTCAGTGTTTCCAGTTCTGCCCGCTTGGAGCTGATGGTGACCTGATTGGAGATATAAGCCGCCAGCATACTCAGCAAAAGCAGCACGAAAAACAGGCGGAACGCCATGGTGACCACTGCATTTTTTCTGCGCTTTTTGCGTCCCGTATTCGTCATTGCCTTACGCTCCTGTCTGAACAGCAGACCTTCTGCGTCTGTTCTCTTACTTTGATACGTTTGAATTATACAACAATGCCCGCTGGTTTGGCAAGTTCTTTTTGGATTTTTTTGCGGTTCTTTCCGCGTTCCGGCGTAATTTGCGGGCAGTTTTAGCCGCAGCGCGGCGGCGGCACAGGGGCTGCACCGCAAAACGGTGCAAAATACGGCCAGGCAGGCGCAAAGCAGCGCCTATCCCCCGCCCCAGCGCCCGCAACGGGATGCCCAGCACCCCGGCGGTGCAAAGGGCGGCTGCAAAGGCTGCCAGCACCATGTACCACCGCAGCACGCCCGCTTTGCTGTACCCGGCGGCATAGCTCTGGCACGCCAGCAGCACCGCGCCGGAAAGCAGCACGTCCGGCACAAAAGCCGCCCTGCCCCGCGCCGGCAGAAACGCCCGCACCGCGCCAAGGGCAGCGCCCAGCATAGCACAGGCGGCGGCTTCCTGCAAGAGCCGGACGGGCAGCAATACCCGTACCATCAGCGCAGCAACCGGTGCCAAAAGCTGCCGGCTGTGCGGGCGGCGGTATACTCCAGCCCATCGAACCGCCCGGTCAGCTTCGCTTCCCCGGCTTCCAGATCCAGTGTCTGCATACTGATCTGCGCACCGGACAGGTGCAAAATGCCCTTGCCGGTCTCCAACGCGGCACTTTCGGCGCTGCAATGCAGCACCCGTTGCACCCCGGTAACGGTCAGCCTGCTGCGGCTCTCCAAGATCAGGTCATGGGGCAGCGGCGGCTTTGCGGCAGCTTTTTCCATAGGCAGTCCCCCTCTGCCAGCATTGTATGCGGGCAGGCAGGGCGGTTATTCCGCGATCACCTCGTACATCTCGCGGGCAACGTCTTTCGTGCGGGGCTCCACATCCGAAAGCACCCGCATCTTGATGGGACGGTTGCCGAAGGTGACCTCGATGATGTCCCCGGCGTTGACGGCCTGACTGGCCTTGGCCACCTTGCCGTTGATGAGGATGCGGCCTGCATCCGCCACCTCGTTTGCCACGGTGCGGCGTTTGATCAGGCGGGAGACCTTGAGATACTTATCCAGACGCATTTAGAGTTGTTCCTTTCCTTTCAGCAAAAAAGCCGCCGCACCTTGTGCAGGCAGCGGCGGCGTGACAGAACCGATTACAGGGTGTCCTTCAGGGACTTGCCGGGCTTGAACACGATGCTGCGGGAAGCAGCGATGGTGATGGGCTCGCGAGTGCGGGGGTTGATGCCCTGACGCTCGGCGCGCTCGCGCACCTCAAAGGTGCCGAAGCCGGAAATGGTGATCTTTTCACCCTCGGTCATTGCCTTGCCCAGTGCCTCAAAAACAGCGCTGACAGCCTGCTCTGCGCTCTTCTTGCTCATTTCGGTGTTTGCCGCAACCTGTGCGATCAAGTCGGTCTTGGTCATATTATTTGCCTCCATCTGATTTGTCTTAAATTCTCTCGTTCTATCGGAGCAGGTCATTCGACCTGAGTACCGCTTTGTTCCTGTTCCAGACACTGCTGTGCAAAGCGCTTGGATGCAAAGGTCAGCGCTTCCTCTGCATCCACCCCTGCAAGCCGGACGGCGTTTACTGCTGCAAACAGCAGCTGGCCTGCGGCTTCCTGCTTTGCAGTGTCCTCTGCCTTGCCAAAAGCCTGCACGGCGGCTTCCAACCGGTGCTGCGCTGCGGCTGCATCCTGCTGCCCAAGGCCGTGCCCGGCGGCACGCTTTTGCAGCTTCTGCGCCCGCATGAGCGCGGGCAGCGTAGCAGGCACGGTGGCCAGCTCGTCCGCAAGGGTAGTGCGCCCCTTTTCCTTATTTTTGAGCGCATCCCAGCCATTTATACCGGCGTTTTCCGCTGCGGAGGACGCAAAGATGTTGGGGTGCCGGAACACCAGCTTTTCGCAGACGTTGCGGCACACGTCCTCAAAGGTAAAGCGTCCCCGCTCTTCCTCCATGGCGGCGTGGAACACCACCTGCATCAGCACGTCTCCCAGTTCCTCCCGGAGCAGAACGGCATCATCTGCGTCAATGGCCTCCAGCGCCTCGCAGGTCTCTTCCAGAAAGTTTTTGCGGATGGACGCATGGGTCTGCACCTTATCCCACGGGCAGCCGTTTTCCGGGTCCCGCAGGATGCGAATCACCTGCAGCAGCTGCTCCGCCGTATAGGGCGGCTGTGGGTTCCAGTCCAGCACACGTTCCATCTCCTTTTGAAAAGATACTGTAAATTGTACCGCAGCTGTTGCGGTTTTTCAAGCAAAAAGCCGCAATTTTCCAGCATTTTTCATGGTTTTCTGCGCTTTTCACAAAAACAGGACGGTGTCCTGTGGGGGATACCGCCCCGTTGCAGCTTTTTTCCGGTTACCGGCTTACAGCTGTGCGCCGCACTTATTGCAGAACAGTGCATCGTCCGAGACGGGCGCGCCGCACTGCGGGCAGGTCTTGCGGGCAGGCTGAGCGGGCTGTTCCGGGGCAGCTTCTTCTGCCTCCTCCATGGGGGCTTCGTAGTCCACCTCGGCGGCCTCGGCCGGGGTCAGAGTAGCCTTCAGGCGGGTGATCTCCTGCTCAATGGTATCGATCATCTCGATGTATTTATCTACCAGCGGCTGGTTCTCCTCCTTGCCCTTGGCAAGACTGTACACCAGTGCACCCAGCTGACGCTGTGCCTTGAGCAGCTTGCCCTGCTCGTTGACCAGCAGCGCCTGCGTCTTGCCCTTTTCAGCCAGATCCATGGCAGCGTTCTTGCCCTTTTCAGCCAGATCCATGGCAGCGTTCTTGCCCTTTTCGGCATATTCCAGACCTATCGCTTTGATCTTGTTAAAATCCATAAAAGACACCTCTCTTATTCTGGCAGCATTCTCTGCAGACTGCGGCGCACAGTGCGCCATACCGGAGTCGTATTCCCATTATAGCGCAGCGTTATGGCAATTGCAACGAATGCACCGCAATTTTTACAGTTTGGTGCCGGTTTGGAAACAAATTTTACGCATTTTTCACTTGTCAGGTGCGGCTGCCGTAGAACTCGCACAGCATACTGTCGGCGGGCAGCAGTTCCAGCGGCAGCGGATCCACCTGCTCAAAGCGGCGGGCGGTCTCGTCCCACAGCTCAGCGTTATGGCCCTCCAGCGTGAACTGACGGCGCACCTCGCCCAGCAGCCGGGAGATCAGTCCCAGCTCGTAGGTAAAGGAGGTGTCCAGCAGAAAATCCGCGGTGGTCTTGAAGCCCTTGATATACCGGGTCTCGCCGTCCAGCACCCTGTCCCACATGGAAAGGGTCTTGGCGGGGCTGCGGCCGCGGGCTGCGGCATCCCGCAGGGTGCGCCGGCACAGGCGGATATCCTGCGTATTGATGACCCGGCGGCCGTCAATGCAGTACTCCTCCCGCAGACCGGCGTAGATGCGGTAGATTTGGTCATCCGGCACAAGGCCGGTCAGCTCCGGGTTGAGGGCATGGATACCCTCCACGATGCACACACCGCCCTGCAGGTCGATGGGTTCCACTGCGGCAGCGCGCTGCTCGGTGGCAAAATCATAGATGGGCAGCTCGGTCTTGCCGGTCTCGCTGAGCTGGTGCAGGCACTGCTTGATGAGAGGCAGATCCAGCGTTTCAAGGTTTTCGTAGTCCAGCGTGCCGTCCGGCATTTTGGGGTAGTAGGCAGCACCTTTAAAAAAGTTGTCCAGACTGACCACCTGCGCCGGGGTGCCCTGCTGCACCAGAGCCTTTGCCAGACAGTGGGCGCTGGTGGTCTTACCGCTTGCCGAGGGGCCGGTCAGCATAACGATCTTTGCCCCGGAGCCTCGTACCTTCTGGGCAGCATACTGCACCCGCCGGGCGTAGCTGTTCTCGCTCAGCTGTGCCAGCGCCTGCGGACTGCGGGCTGCTACGTTATACAGGTCTACTTCAACCAGTCGTTTCGGTACCCAGATTGTGATCATAAAACTCAGCCACTCCTTTTTTCCGTTCCAGTACCTCCGCAAAGCGCTGGATATACTCGTTCGGATACTTAAAATTGAAGATGCGCTGCATCCGTTTGCCTCCATCGGCCACCAGTTTGGTGCTGCCGCCCGCACCGGCCGAAAGGATGGTCAGGACTTCCTCCATGATATAGATATTATAGTAACCCTCGTGACCCGGCTTGCACCAGCCCACGTTTTCCAGATTTTGCAGCGTATTCTTCTGCCGGTAAAGGTAATAGGGGCGGTAGCCCGCCTCGGCCAGCAGATGACACTTTTCCAGCATGGCGGCTACGTCCGCGTAGTCGTTTTCCTTCTGGTCCTCGATGACGATGCGGGACGCCCGCTTGAGGGTAAGGGTGTGGACGGTGATATTCTCCGGCTGCAAGGCAATGGCCTGCCGCAGGCTGTGCTCAAAGCCCTCCACCGTATCCCCGGGCAGACCGGCAATGAGGTCCATGTTGATGTCCTCGTGTCCGGCGCGGCGGGCATCGGCATAGCAATTCAGAATATCCTGTGCCGAGTGCTTGCGGCCGATATTTGCCAGCACTTCGTCCGAGAAGGTCTGGGGATTGATGGAGATGCGGGTAGCGCCGTATTCCTTGATGACCGCCAGCTTTTCGGCGTCGGTGCAGTCCGGACGGCCAGCTTCTACGGTATATTCTACGACCTTAGTCAGATCAAAATTCTCCCGTACGGTGCCCATGAGCTGCCGCAGCTGGGCGGCGGAAAGGCTGGTGGGGGTGCCGCCGCCAATGTAGATGCTGCATAAAGTCAGCCCGGCACGCTCAGCCTGCGCCCGGATCTCCGCGACCTCCTTGCACAGGCAGTCCACATAGGGCTGCACCATCTTGCGGTCGCGGTCCAGATTGCAGCTGACAAAGCTGCAGTAGCTGCACCGGGAAGGACAGAACGGGATGCCGATATACAGGCTATACGTCTTGGGGGCGCTGCCCAGCCGCAGGATCGGCTCCTGCAAGTCGGCAATTTCCTTCGCCATTTCGTATTTTTTCTCCGAGCAGTCGAACCGCTGCAAAAAGAAGCGGTCGATCTGCTCTGCGCTCCACCCGGCGGCGCGCTTATCGTGGATAAGCCGCACCGGGCGCACACCGGTCATCTTGCCCCAGGGCGGGCGGACGCCCGTCCACGAGCGCAGCAGGTCATAAGTCAGGCTGGCAAGGGCAAACTCCGGGGTTTCGCCGCCCTGTTCCACCGGCAGCGGCAGCGGGGCTTCCAGCGTTTTGCTCTTTTCGCCCTGCCGCACCAGCACCCGCAGACCGGTATCGGTCTTTTCAGCCCACAGACAGTCCTCAGCAGGCTCCGGCGGGGTCAGGGTCAAGGGTGCCATGGGGTAAAACAGGCGGGCAAGGTGCTCCACCTCGTACCCGGAGGGCAGCCCAGTGATATAGATCTTCATGTCATTCTCTCTTTAAAAAATGTCGTTGCCGCCGCGCAGGGCGCTGCGGATATAGTAGTTGTTGTCCAGCTCCGCGCCAAAGGTGGAAAATTCGCCGTGGCCGGGCAGCACCTGTGTTTCGCGGGGGATGGGCAGCTGCGCCAGCTTGCGCAGGCTGTCTGCCATCTGCGCGCTGCTGCCGCCCTCAAGGTCGGTGCGGCCAATGCTGCCTGCAAACAGCGTATCGCCACAGAACAGATGCTCACCGCACAGCAGCACCACGCTGCCGGGGGTGTGGCCGGGGGTGTGCCACGCGGTAAAGCGCAGCTCGTCCACCGCGATCTGCTCGCCTTCCGTGTAGCCGTAGTCCGCAGCGGAAAGCGGGTACATCCGGTCGCCGGCAAGGTCTGCCTTTTCACAGTAGAGGATGGCGTTCCACTCTGCCTTCAGCGCAGCAGCGCTGCCCACATGGTCGTAGTGGCCGTGGGTGCACAGGATAGTGGTAAGGGTGGCGTTGTGCTGCTTTAAGATTTCGTCGTAGCTGTGCACCTCTGCCGCCGGGTCGATGACCACGGCATGGCCTGCGTCGGAAATGAGCAGAAAGGTGTTGGTATACAGCGGCGGTGCCGCAGGAATGTGAAAACCTTGCATCGTTACTCCTTCTTTTTCCACTCGTCGGTATCAATGACGATGGTGCAGGGGCCCTCGTTCACCAGCGACACCTGCATATGGGCGCCGAACTCGCCGTGCTGCACGTCCTTGAGGCCGTGCTTCGCCATCTCGGCAAGGAACAGCTCATAGGCATCCACCGAGAGGGGCGGCTTTGCAGCCTTGATAAAGCTGGGACGGTAGCCCTTTTTGGTGTCACCGTAAAGGGTGAACTGGCTGACCACCAGCGCGGAATAGCCCAGATCCCGGGCGCTCAGGTTCAGCTTGCCCTCCGCATCCGGGAAAATGCGCAGACCCGCGCATTTATCGGCAAGCTTGGGCACGATGTCCAGTGTGTCGGTGTCCCTGACCCCCAGCAGGATCATGATTCCCGGCCCAATGGCGCGGGGTTCGCCGCCCTCCACCCGCACGCTGGCGGAGGATACGGCCTGAATGACTGCTCGCACTGCGTTAACTCCTTGTCACCTTGAGCACGTCCCGCACCTTGGAAAGGCGCGCCACCACACGGTTGAGGTGCTCGGTATTGTTGATGCCGATGGTCAGGCTGACCACGGCGCAGTTGTTTTCTACCTGACGGGCGTTCATGGCATAGATGGGCACCCGGATATCGGCCAGTGCGCTGAGCACGTCCTGCAGCAGCTCGTTGCGGTTCAGGGCAATGATCTCCAGCCCGGCCTTGTAGCTGTCCTTGACGCTGTCTGCCCAGTAGGCCTTGACCCAGCGGGGAGCGTTGGAGGGGTCCTTCATGCTGGCAACGGCGTTGGCACAGGTCTGCTTGTGGATGGAAACACCAAAGCCACGGGTGATAAAGCCCACGATGGGGTCGCCGGGCAGCGGGCTGCAGCACTTGGCAAACTTGATGGGGGTGTTATCGAAGCCCTCCACCACCACGCCGTCGGTGGCGTGCACGCGGCTCAGGTCTACCTTTGGCAGATCCTCCACCGACTTATTCTCCTCGGCTTCGGCAGCCTTGAGCTTCTGCCACTCTTCCTTGAGCTTGGGCAGGCAGTTGGCAATGGTCATGCCGCCGTAGCCGATGGCGGCGTACAGCTCCTCCGCGTTGTTCTGGCGCATCCGGCGGGAGCAGCCGTCAATAAAGGCATCCAGCTGGTCGTCCGGGATGATGATCATCTCCCGGCGCAGTTCCTTGGACAAGGCGTCCCGTCCCTGCTGGATATTCTCCTCCCGGCGCATCTTCTTGAACCAGTTGCGGATCTTGCTCTTGGCCTCGCTGGTGCGCACGATCTTGAGCCAGTCGCGGCTGGGGCCCTTATCTGCCGGGCCCAGCAGCACCTCAATGATCTCGCCGGTAGACACCACATGGTCGATGGGCACCATACGGTTGTTCACCTTACAGCCCACCATGCGGTTGCCCACTGCCGAATGGATGGCGTAGGCAAAGTCGATGCAGGTGGCGCCGGTGGGCAGGTTGATGACATCACCCTTGGGGGTAAAGGCAAACACTTCTTCCGGCAGCAGGTCGCTCTTCAGATCGTGGAGCAGGTTGCCGGAATCCTCGCTCAGGCGCTGGTTCTCCAGCAGCTGGCTGACCCATGCCAGACGGTCGTCCAGCTTATCGTGGCCTTCGCGGCCTTCCTTGTACTTCCAGTGGGCGGCAACGCCGTACTCAGCCTGCTCGTCCATTTTGCGGGTGCGGATCTGCACCTCAAAGGGGATGCCCTCGTGCCCGATGACGGTGGTGTGCAGGCTCTGGTAGCCGTTGGGCTTGGGGGTGGAGATATAGTCCTTAAAGCGGTTGGGCAGCGGGTGGTACATATCATGGATGAGGCCAAGGGTGCTGTAACACTCGGCCAGAGAATCCAGAATGACCCGGACCGCGTAGATATCGTAGATCTCGTCGAAGGACTTATTCTGCATGATGGTCTTGCGGTAGATGCCGTAGATGCTCTTGACCCGGCGCTTGATGGTGGCACCCTCGATGCCGCTTTCCACCAGACGGCGCTCGATGACGCCAGACACCTTGATCAAAAACTCCTCACCGGCGCGCTCGCTGAGCATCCGGCTGATCTCGGCATAGCCCACGGGGTCCAGATAATGCAGGCTGCGATCCTCCAGCTCTTCCTTGACGTTCAGGATGCCAAGGCGGTTGGCGATGGGGGCGTACACCTCCATGGTCTCGCGGGCCTTATCGCGGCGCTTCTGCTCCGGCCAGGCGTCGCCGGTGCGCATATTATGCAGCCGGTCGCACAGCTTGATGATCATCACACGCACGTCCCGGCTCATGGCCAGCAGCATCTTGCGCAGGTTCTCGGCCTGCAGTTCCTCAATATTGGAGAACTGGATCTTGGTCAGCTTGGTCACGCCGTCCACCAGCAGGGCCACTTCCTCGCCAAAGGCGGCTTTCAGGTCGTCCAGCGTGGTGGGGGTATCCTCCACTACGTCATGCAGCAGGGCGGCGGCGATGCTCTCGGAGTCCATGCCCAGATCCAGCACCAGCCGGGCGACTGCCAACGGGTGGCAGATATAGGGCTCGCCGCTGCGGCGGCACACGCCGTTGTGGGCGTTATTTGCCAGCTCGTAGGCCTTTTGGATCATCTCCATATTGTAGGCTTTGCCGCTGGCCTGAATGGCCTCGCACAGCTTTTCCCACGTTACGATCTCCGGGCGTACCTCAGAGGGCAGCGCCCCCTCCGGTGCGTCTGCCAGCAGCGCCGTAGCGGCTACGGTGGCGGTCTCCTGCACCGGCTGGTGCAGATGGGTCTTGGCAGAGTAGCCGTCCTCGTCCCGTACCGGAGCCGGGACCGGGACAGTATTTTTCTTTCCCTCAGGCATTTATAGTTCCTCCAGACATTTCAGGATGGGGGCATCGGCAAGGTTCTTTTTGCCTGCTGTCGGCACCAGCTCCCAGAATTTTGCCCCGCCTTTTTCCGCTGCGGTGATCAGCCCCACCTGCTCTAAAGCGGCAACTGCCACCAGCGTTTTGCCGGTCTGCTCCTCGCCCAGCTTTGCGCACAGGGGCTGCAGGTCCTCGGCGTGCCAGCGGCGGGACTGCAATTCCCGGTACACGGCAATGATATCCGTGCGGGCGGGGACGATCTGTTTTTTCTGTTCTTCGGTCAGGGGGGTGCCCCGGCGCAGTGCCTGCACCAGTGCAGCCTGCCGCGCCAGCTCTGCGCCCAGCCCTGCCGGGTGCAGGTCGATGATACGGCCGGAGAGCTGCGCCCCTCGGGCGGACTCGTAGACCGAAAGGTTCAGTGCCACGTCCACCACATCGCCCAGCGCGTAGGGCAGCTGCTCGGCGGGCATCCCGAACCAGACGGCGTACAGGCAGCTATTGCCCTGCCGCAGCCGCAGGCGGCTGTGCCGCCCTTCCGATACCGGGTATACGCCGTCCACCACGGCACTTTGCAGCAGGAACACCGGGGTGGGGTTCTCGGCTCCGTAGGGTGCCAACTGCTCCAGATGCCGCACGCTCTCCACCGTGATGCGGTCCAGATGGATGGTCACATCACAGGTAAGGGGCGGGGTGTGCAGCACCGGGCATTCCCGGGCAGCCCAGTCGTTCAGGCGGCGGCGCAGCTCGGGCAGATTTTCTTCCCGGACGGAAAGTCCCGCCGCCATGGCGTGGCCGCCGTAGCGCACCAGAAGGTCGGCACAGGAGCCGATGCAGGCGTGCAGGTTAAAGCCCTGCACGCTGCGTCCGCTGCCCTTGCCCTCGCCGTGCTCGTCAATGGTGACCACGATGACCGGGCGTCCGGTGCGCTCCACCAGCCGGGAAGCCACGATGCCAATGACGCCGGGATGCCAGTCCCGTCCCCACAGCAGCATGATGCGGTCATCCAGACGCTCGGGCTGCTGTTCCAGCAATTCCTCGGCAGCTTTGAAGATCTGCTGCTCAGTCTCCTGCCGGTGGGCGTTGATCTCGTTCAGCTTGTGCGCCAGTTCCTCGGCCCTGTCCGGGTCCTCACAGAGCACCAGCTGCAAGGCGGTGACGGCGTTATCCATGCGGCCTGCCGCGTTGATGCGGGGTGCGATGGCGTAGCTGATATTCTCGGCGGTGATGGGCTTGCCCGCAAGGCCGACTTCCTCTAAAAGTGCCCCAAAGCCGGGGCGGTCGGTCTGTTGCAGCTGCCGCAGCCCGGCCTTGACAAGGGTGCGGTTCTCCCCCACCAGCGGCATCACGTCTGCCACAGTGCCCACGGCGGCAAGGTCGCCGCAGTAATCCAGCATTTCCTCCGGCGGGCAGCCGTCCAGCGCAGCGCAGAGCTTGAAGGCTACGCCCGCGCCGCACAGACCCTTGAAAGGGCTGTGGTCGTCCTCTCGGCGGGGGTCCACCACGGCCACGGCCTTGGGCAAAGTCTCCGGCGGCAGATGGTGGTCGGTGATGATCAGGTCCATACCCAGTGAAGCCGCAAAGTCGGCTTCCTCCACGGCAGAAATGCCGTTATCTACGGTCACGATGAGGGTGCAGCCCTTGTTATGCATGGACTGAATGGCGTTTTTGGACAGGCCGTAGCCGTCCCCTTCGCGGCTGGGCAGCATACACTTGACGGACGCGCCCATGCCCTTGAGGTGCTGGTACAGCAGGGCGGTGGCGGTCACGCCGTCCACATCGTAGTCGCCGAAAACCGCGATGGTCTCGCCGTTGTCAATGGCCTGCCAGATGCGCTGACAAGCGGCGTCCATGTCGGTCAGCAGGGCGGGGTCGGAAAGTTCTTCCTCCCCTGCCAGCAAGGTCAGCGCTTCGGCGGGGTCGGTGATGCCCCGGGCGGCAAGGATACCCGCCAGCAGGGCGTTTTCCTTCTGCTGCGCAGCCAGCACGGCCTTATATTTTTCGTCTGACCACGGCGCTTCGTCCATGGCCTGCTCTTCCAGCTGTGCCGCCGCTTGTTCGGCAATGGCGGCGGTCAGTTCCCGCACAGCGGCGCGGTCCAGCGGTTTTTGTTCCCAAGCACGGTAGGTCATTCAAATTCCCTCCCGGTCAGGCCATCGTTGGCCAGCATTCCCTGCAAAGCGGCGATCTCGGAAGAAATGTCCATGGCTACGTCCGAAAGCAGATTGTTGTACAGGTTCTCATACGCCTGATTCAAGGTGTGCAGGATACCCGCGATATCCCGGCGGATGGTCTCGGCGTTTTCGCCCTGCTGCCCCTGCACATCGTTATAGGTGTGCAGCAGCTTGAGGGTGGTGGGAATATAATATTCCGCAAAACGGCGGGTCTTGGGCTGGCTTTCCGGGTGTGCCTCCAGCCAGTCGCAGATGGCGGTAGTGGTCTTGTGCATGGCCGCCAGCTCTTCCCGCGCCTGCGCGTCCTGCATGAGCTGCTGCTCTTTTTCCAGCACGGCAGCAAAGCGGCGGGCGGTATCGAGATTGAGCAGAGCATCGCCGGTTTCTTCCTTTTCCGGCTGCGGCTGCGCGGCGGCTGCGGCGGCTTTCTCCTTGGCAGCGCGGTAGTCCTCTGCCGTCAGGTAGAGCGTTTCAGTCTCATCGTCCAGCCATGCGTTCAGCCAGCCCTTATGGATGTAGCCGCGCAGCTTTTTCAGCGCCTTTTTCTTGGTCTGGTGGGTCAGGTCTGCCAGCATCTCCACCGCCAGCCCCTTCTGCGCGTTCAGCTTTTCGGCTGCATCTGCCAACGCCCCCAACTTTTTGGAGGCCGACAGCCGGGAGGCACCAGCGGAGATCATCACACCAAAACCACATGCCAGCAAGGTAAAGATGCCGCCGCAGAATTCCAGGGCTGTCATAGCCGCTTCGGTAAGCAGCTCGCCGCCCACAACGTACTGGGCAATGTCCTGCACCCAGATGGGGGTAGCCGCCGCAGCCACGCCAAGGCAGCTGATTCCAGCGATGCCAAAGGTGGCCGCAAAGGTGATGCCCACCGCCAGCAAAGTGCAGCCTGCGCTATGGCGTTTTTTTGCGCTGATACGGATGCTTTCCACCGGGGTCGGCTCCGGCTTTGCAAAGATCTGCCGGAACCAGCCGGGCATCCCGGCGGGGTCGGCATCCGCAGCACCTTCGCGGAAAGGCTGCTTTGCATCCCCGTAGGGATAACCTCTGCGCCCCTGCCGGAAGGCCTTTGCGGCCTCTCCGATACCGTAGTTGGCTGCATGGACAGCGGCTTTGCCCACATCCCACGCCCGGTCACCGATGTCCATGCCCCTGCCCTCAAAGCCGTGGGCAAAGGCATCGGTCATGGTGTCGCCAAAGGCGCGCAGCTGGTCTTCCAGCTCCTGCTGTACCTGTCGGCCTTCGTTATTATTTCGGTTATCGTTTTCACGATCGTACATCAAAATTTTCTCACCCTTCTGCCGGTGCATACCGGCTGATGATGGCGCGGGCCACCCGCAGACCATCCACGGCGGCGCTCATAATGCCGCCCGCATATCCCGCACCCTCGCCGCAGGGGTAAAGCCCTGCCAGCTGGGTGCACACAAAGTCCTCTTCCCGCTTGAGCCGCACCGGGCTGCTGGTGCGGGTCTCAAGGCCGGTCAGGATGGCGTCCGGCGCAGTGTAGCCCGCGATCTTGCGCTCATAGGCGCGCAGACCCGCTCGCAGGGTATCCGCCAGCTCCCCGGGCAGCAGTGCGCCCAGATCTGCGGCAGTCACACCGCGGTCGTAGGTGGGCTGTACGCTGCCAATATGCAGCTGCCCGCGCCCTTCCAGAAAGCTTTGCACATTCTCTGCCGGGGCGGCGTAGGCTCCGGCGGCACGACCGGCGGCATAGGCTTTTGCTTCCAGCTCCCGCTGGAAGGCGATGGCGCGGCGGGGGTCGTTTGCAAAGTCTGCCCCGCCCACGCTGACCACCACCGCCGCATTGGCGTTTTTGCCGCTGCGGGCGTGGTAGCTCATGCCGTTGGTCACAACACGCTCTTCCTCACTGGCCGAAGCCACTACCTGACCGCCGGGACACATACAGAAGGTGTACACGCACCGGTCGCCGACGTGCTGGGAAAGCTGGTATTCGCCCCGGGGCAGTGCCGGATGTCCGGCAGCTTCATGGTACAGGCTTTTTTCGATCTCGCTTTGCAGGTGCTCGGCGCGGAAGCCCACGCTGAAGGGCTTGCATTCCAGCACAAGGCCGCTGTCCATCAGCATGCTGAAGGTGTCCCGTGCCGAGTGCCCCACCGCAAACACCAGCGTCTCGCAGGCAAAGCTGCCGTTTGTAGTAGTGATGCCCACAAGTCGTCCGTTTTTTCGCTCCAGTCCGGTGAGCGCGGTGTTGAAGTGCACCTCACCGCCCAGAGACTCGATCTCTTTGCGGATGGAGGTGATGACGCCGCGCAGCAGGTCGGTGCCCACATGGGGCTTTTGCTTCCATGCGATCTCTGCCGGGGCACCGTGCTGCAAAAACACCTCGGTGACAAAATCACACAGTTCATCCCCGATGCGGGTGGTCAGCTTGCCATCCGAGAAGGTGCCCGCGCCGCCCTCGCCGAACTGGATGTTGGCGTTGGGGTCCAGCTGACCGGTGGCGGAAAAGTGCTCCACCGCCTGCACACGGGCATCCAGCGCAGGGCCGCGCTCCAGCACGATGGGGCGGTAGCCCTGCCGTGCCAGCAGCAGGGCCGCAAACAGCCCCGCCGGGCCCAGTCCGCACACCACAGGGCGGTGCACAAGCGGCTGGGTACCTGCGTGCAGGGTAAAGTCTGCCCGGCTATGCAGGGCGGCGTCCGAGCAGCGGGCTGCAAGGGCGGCCTCCTCCCCGGGCTGCTTGAGGGTGACCGCCACGGTATATACCAGCTTGGGCTGGCCGTGGCGGGCATCCACCGAAAGCTTTGCCACGCCGGTGTGCTCTACCTTGCTGCGGGGCACCCGCAGGGTGTGCAGCGCCTTTTCAAATGCCTGCGGCTCTGCGGCAGAGAGGGGCAGACGGATGTTGCGAACCAGAATCATTTGTTGTGTTTTCCTTTAAATTTAGTTGCTTTCAATGCGGCATTGCAGCACATAGCTGCCCAGTGCAAAGATCTTGCCGTTGGAGGGTACATACAGCCGGCAGGCAATGTTCTGTTGGCCGGTAGCCACGGCAAAGTCCTCGGCGTCGATCTCAATGACCACCTGCTCGGGGGTCAAAGTCTCCATAGCACCCTTGGGGCCGCAGAGGATCACGTTCATCAGCCGCTCGGTCTCCACCGTCAGCTGATAGGTGGCGGGCAGATTGACCACCTGCACACAGCTGGAGGGCAGGTTCATGGTCTTGGTCTCCAGCCCGGAGCAGTCAAAGCTGACCGTGATGGTGGAGATATTGTCCAGCAGATAGATATCTGTCGGCAGCTCGATGGGCATCTCGTACACCTTGTTCAGACTGAATGTGGAAAGGTCGATGGTGCCGATGGACAAGGTGGACAGTGCATCGATCTTTTCTGCCGGGCCCGCTACCTTGAGCTGCTTGCAGCTGAGGGCATAGCTCAGCACCGAGTTATCGAACCCGCGCGGCGCGTTGATAAAGTTCACCTTCACCGGCAGGGTCGCCGTCTTGTACACTTGCAGCGTCACGTCCACATTGCTTTCTTCCAGCGTGGTGTACTGGAACTTGACCTCTTTGCCGCCGCTGGTGTAGAAGCGCAGAGGGGTGTTCAGCGTGACCGACTCGGTCAGTTCGCTGCTGTAAGATGCCTCGGCGGTGCAGGTAGCCACCTTGCTCAGCTCGCTGCTGGGGCCGGACAGGGTGACGGTCTCCTTGGAGACCTCGGTGCTGTAAAGGATATAGCCGTCTGCAATGCGCAGATAGTTGGTGGTAGCGGTAACGGGCAGGGTCTTTTCCTCCACCACGTCAAACACCACATCCACCGTGTTGTCGCTGCCTTCCATGGTCACGGTCACGCCATTGAGCAGACCGTTTGCGCCGCGCACTAGCAGCCGCAGGGTCTTTTCGCCGCTGTCGCGCACGCTGGACCAGTCCGGGTAGACCACAAAGTCCGACGCGCTGAGCCCGCCGATGGTGTAGCCATCGCCGGAAAGCTTCAGGTTCACGGTCTTGTCCTCGGCACTGACGATGCTCAGACCCCGGGAAGTATAGGCGGCGGAATCGTAGGTGTAATCCACCGGCACATTATAGATGGTGTTGGTGGTGCCGGGCTGAACGATGATGGTGACCACCATCCATGCAACGATGGCACCCAGCACAGACAGTGCCAGCCGGACGCGGCGGTCATCCAGAAGATTTTTCTTTTTGCGGACGGCAGGCTTTGCGCCATTCGTCTTGTTCGGCTGGTTGCTCATTGCTGCTCGTCCTCCCCCTTCTGGCTGATCCAGTTCCACAGCTTTTTCGCCTGCTCCACCCAGCTGTCGGCGGTGTTCTTTTCCACCGTGGACTCCTTGGGGATCATCTCGTCGATGAGGCGGGTATACAGGCTCTGGCGGTCAAAATGACGGATCAGCACACCATTTTTGGCCATGGAGATGATGCCGGTCTCCTCGCTGACCACGATGGCAATGGCGTCGGAGTTTTCCGCAATACCAAGACAGGCGCGGTGGCGGGTGCCCATATCTTTGCCCAGATCCAGATTGTTGGAAAGGGGCAGCACGCAGCCCGCCGCCTTGATGCGGCCGTTTTCGATGATAGCGGCACCGTCATGCAGAGGTGTGCCCTCGTAGAAGATAGTGCCCAGCACTTCCAGATTGACCGCGCTGTTCACCGGGGTGCCGGTGCGCACGATCTCGGAAAGGTTGGTGTGGCGCTCCAGCACGATAAGGGCGCCGGTCTTGGTCTCAGAAAAGCGCTCGGCTGCATCGCAGATGGCAATGATGGCGCTGCGCCACGCACCCTTGAGACTGGGGTCGTTGTAGCGCCCCTTTACGTTGAACAGCTTGGAAGCCCATTGGTCGGTCTGACCCATGCGCTCCAGTGCGCGGCGGATCTCCGGCTGGAACAGCACCACAAGGGTGAGCAGACCAACTTGCAGCAGCGAGTTGAGCAGCCATGTAACGGTGCGCATATTCAGGGTGTTGGCTACCAGATACACGACCATGACCAGCAGCGCACCCTTGGCCAGCTGCCCGGCGCGGGTGCGGTTGATGATGCCCAGCAGCTGGTAGATCAGGAACGCGATGATGATGATATCCAGCAGATCAACGATCTTGAAGGTCTGAAAATTGGCGATGATCGCATTCAGTGTCATGCGTGTGTGCCCCCTTACACAGCTTCGATCAGGGCGACAGCGTGGGCAGCAATGCCCAGCCCCTCGCCGGTAAAGCCCAGATGCTCCTCCGTGGTGGCCTTTACGCTTACCGCCTCTACCGGCAGGCCGAAAGCCGCCGCCAGATTGGCACGCATGGCCGGGATATGGGGTGCAAGCTTGGGGCGCTGGCACAGCAGGGTGGCATCGATGTTCTCAATGCGCCAGCCATGCTCCTTGAGGATCTGCGCCACGCGGCAGGCCAGCTTCAGGCTGTCGGCACCGGCGTACTCCGGGTCATTGTCCGGGAAATGCTGGCCGATATCCCCCAGCGCCGCAGCGCCCAGCACAGCATCCATCACCGCATGGGTCAGCACGTCCGCATCCGAATGCCCCAGCAGACCTTTTTCAAAGGGGATCTCCACCCCGCCAAGGATCAGCTTGCGCTGCTCTACCAAACGATGTACATCATAGCCGTGTCCAATACGCATTTCCGTTTCCTTCCTCTGTGCCGGGCAGGGCAGATCCTCCCGGGTGGTGATCTTCAGGTTTGCATAGTCGCCCTGCGTCAGCTGCACCGGGCGTCCGGTCAGTTCAAACAGGCTGCAATCATCGGTAACAAGGCGGGCGCGAGTCTCGTCCAGTTCTTCCAGCGCCGCAAGGTACGCTGCACGGTCAAAGCACTGGGGGGTCTGCACCGCATACAGGGTACTGCGGTCCGGGGTGGCGCATACCGCGCAGTCCGGGGGCACGGTTTTGCCATCGCCCCGGGCAGCGGTCTTGATGGTATCCTTCACCGGCACCGCCGGGGCTGCTGCGCCGCACCGGGCGGCAGCTTCCAGCGCCGCCGTAATGACCGACGCACTCACAAAGGGGCGGGCGGCATCGTGCACTGCCACCAGCTCTCCGTGCGCTGCCAGCACGCCGTTTTTTGCGCTCTCGGCGCGGGTAGCCCCGCCCGCTACGATCTGCACAGGCTTTGGGCAGTCCGCCGCCTGCTGCGCCACAAACTCCCGGTTTTTGCCTGCCACCAGCACAAGCTCGGTGATCTGCGGGCACTGGGCAAAGGCGCGGATGCTGCGGTGCAGCACCGTTTCGCCTCCCAGATCAAAGCTGAGCTTATCAAACCCCATGCGGGTCGAGCTGCCCGCCGCCACCAATACTGCCGATACAGTTTTTTCCATCTCTTCCACCTACCCTGCCGCTGTGCCGCGCTGCACGCCCACAGCTGCTTATAATAAACCATGTTTTATTATAGCGTATCACAGCGCAAACTTCAACCGATTTTACACAGCAAAAGTGCATCCTTGCTGCATAAAGCCCTGCGGTCTGTCCTGAAAGGACAGTCACCCAGAGTGTGCGCTTTCGCCCCCTCAGGCGCTGACCCCTTCCGTCTGCTCACTGCGTTCGCAGCCACCTTCCCCAAGGGGACGGCTTTTCGCGGTGACGGTACACCTCCATAAGGCTTTTGCTCCGGTCAACTATCTGCTGAACGCAAAAAAGGGCTGCTGCACAAAACGTGCAGCAGCCCCGCAGATGCTTTGAAATGTTTTTACTTCAGGATGGGCTCAATGGCGGCAGCCAGAGCATCCTTCTGTGCCTGCGCCTCGGCCAGATCCTTGCCCAGCGTGGTGAAGTAGGTCTTGATCTTCGGCTCAGTGCCGGAGGGACGCACCACCACGGTAGCGCCGTTTTCCAGCGTGTAGATCAGCACGTTGGCAGCGGGCAAACCGGTCTCTTCCGGCTTCTTGTAGTCGGTCACCTTGACCACCTTATGGCCGGCCAGCTCCACAGGGGGCTGGTCACGCAGCTTCTGCATGATGGAAGCCATCTTCTCCATGCCGGTCAGGCCGGGGAACTCGAAGCTGTCCACCTTGTTCAGGTAGCGGCCGTACTGAGCGTAGATCTCTTCCAGACGCTGCTTGATGGAGGAACCGATGCTGCGGTAGTAAGCAGCCATCTCGCAGATGAGCATGGAGCCGATGACGGCGTCCTTATCGCGGACGTAGGGGCCAGCCAGATAGCCGTAGCTCTCCTCAAAGCCGAAGATGAAGCGGTCGACCTCACCGGCAGCCTCGAGGTTGGCGATCTGGTCGCCGATCCACTTGAAGCCGGTCAGCACATTGCGCATCTCCACGCCGTAATGCTTTGCCACAGCGTCTGCCAGCGGAGTGGACACGATGGACTTGACTGCCACGGGGTTCTTGGGCATGGTGCCCTTCTCGATACGGCCTGCGCAGATGTAATCCAGCAGCAGAACGCCCATCTCGTTACCGGACACCAGCTCATAGCTGCCGTCCGGGCACTTCATGGCAATGCCCACGCGGTCGGCGTCGGGGTCGGTAGCCAGCATCAGGTCGGCACCGGTCTTGGTGGCCAGTTCCAGACCCAGCTTCAGTGCCTCGAAGATCTCGGGGTTGGGGTAGGAGCAGGTGGTGAAGTAGCCGTTGGGGTACTCCTGCTCGGGCACGATGGTGATATCGGTGATGCCCATATCGTTGAGCACATGGGTCACGGGCACAAGGCCGGAGCCGTTCAGCGGGCTGTACACCAACTTCAGGCCGGCAGTCTTGCACAGACCCGGGCGCACCTGACGTGCCTCAATGGCATCGTACAGCGCCTTTTTGCAGTCGTCGCCCACAAAGCGGATCATGCCGTTCTCCACGCCCTCGGCAAAGGAGATGTACTTTGCACCGGTGAGCACATCGGTCTTCTGGATCTCATCATAGACGATGGCGGCGGCGTCATCGGTCATCTGGCAGCCGTCCGGGCCGTAGGCCTTGTAGCCGTTGTACTTGGCAGGGTTGTGGGAAGCGGTGACCATGATACCGGCGTTGCAGTTATAGTAACGGGTAGCAAAGCTCAGCGCGGGCACAGGCATCAGGGCATCATAGATGCGCACCTTGATACCGTTGGCTGCCAGAACGCCAGCGGCGGTCTTGGCAAAGACATCACTCTTTAGGCGGCTGTCGTAGCTGATGGCCACAGTCTGGGTACCGCCCTGGGTCAGCACCCAGTTTGCCAGACCCTGCGTTGCCTGACGGACAACGTAGATGTTCATGCGGTTGGTACCGGCACCCAGCACGCCGCGCAGACCTGCGGTGCCAAACTTCAGCGCCACAGCAAAGCGATCCTTGATCTCATCGTCATTGCCTTCGACCTTTGCCAGCTCCGGCTTCAGGTCTGCATCCTCCAGATCCGCTGCCAGCCAGCGCTTATATTCATCCAGATACATCTTGTACACCTTACCTTTGTTTAAAATCTTTTTCCCCGGATTGAAATGGTTTGTATAAACCTACTTATACTATAAACTCTTGCTCCGCTTATGTCAATTGCGTAAAATGGCCGAAGTTTGTGCCCTTAAAACCGACAAATGCCACAAAAAACCGGTTCTTCTGCTATATTTATTGCGTTTTTCGAAGTATCCAGCAGCTGGTAGGGCTGGTGTACATCCTCCAGCACCTCCAGCCACTGCTCCGGCCCCACGCCGTTTTCACACAGGTAGCGCAGCAGCCGCATCACCCGGCCAAAGCTGTCCGCCGGGGCAAGCACCGTGCTGCTGCGCACCTTGCCGCCCTGCTCCCGGCGCAGCTGTGCCAGCACCCCCTGCGGGGTGGATGCGGCGCAGTACACCAGCGTACAGGCGTGTTGCAAGCCCTCCAGTTCTGAATAGGTACGGATATAGCGGCAACATTCCCCATTTGTCATGTTCTCTCGTTCTCCTTTCTGCTGCATTGACAACTTTCCTGTGCTTTACTATAATGATTTTAAACAGAAAAAACTGTCGAAGTATGGAAAATATATCCATTATTTTCCACTTTTAGCATTTTTGACAAACCATGCGCCATGCAGGGAGGGACACCATGTATTCTGTGACCAACAGCTTTGGCCTGAACGGGCTGCGCGGCTTTGCCGTTGCGGTGGAAGCCGATGTTTCCGGCGGGCTGCCCGCGTTTTCCATCGTCGGCCTGCCGGACTCTGCCGTGCGGGAAAGCGCCGACCGGGTGCGCGCCGCCATCAAAAACCTTGGCTTCCGCTTCCCGGACCGGCGCATCACCATCAACCTTGCCCCCGCCGATGTGCGCAAGACCGGCCCGGTGTACGACCTGCCGCTGCTTCTGGCGCTGCTGACCGCCAGCGGACAGTTAGAAGAAGTACCTGCCGATGCTGCCTTTCTGGGCGAGCTTGCACTGGACGGCAGTCTGCGCCCGGTGTCCGGCGTGCTGCCCATGGCGCTTGCCGCTGCCGAGCACGGCATCCGGGCGCTGTACGTCCCGACAGAGAACGCCGCCGAGGCAGCCGAGGCCTGTGCCGACACCATGACCGTCTATCCAGCCCACACCGCCCGGGAGGTGGTGGAGGCACTGAAGGGCATCCGCCCCCTCTCCCCTGCCGCTGCCATCCCCTTTGACCCGGAGGACGCATGGCAGCAGGTGCCGGATTTTGCGGACGTGATGGGGCAGTCGCTGGCGCGGCGCGCCATGGTCATAGCGGCCGCAGGCGGGCACAACGTGCTTTTGACCGGCGCACCCGGCACCGGCAAATCCATGCTGGCAAAGCGCCTGCCGGGCATCCTGCCACCTCTGACCCGGGAGGAAGCGGTGGAGACGACCAAGATCTACTCCATTGCCGGGCAGCTGCCGCAGGGACGCGGGCTGATCTCTGCCCGCCCCTTCCGCAGCCCGCACCACTCGGCCAGCGCTGCCGCCCTTGCCGGCGGCGGAGCGCAGTTTCGTCCGGGCGAGTGCAGTCTTGCCAACTGCGGCGTGCTGTTTTTGGACGAGCTGCCGGAGTTTTCCCGCGAGAGCTTAGAGGTGCTGCGCCAGCCGCTGGAGGACGGCCAGATCACCGTGAGCCGCGCCGCCGGAAGCGCCACCTACCCCAGCCACTTCCAGCTGGTAGCCGCCATGAACCCCTGCAAATGCGGCTACTACGGCCACCCCACCCGCGCCTGCACCTGCTCGCCCAGTGCGGTGCGGCAGTACCGCAGCCGGGTGTCCGGCCCGCTTTTGGACCGCATCGACCTGTGCGTGGAGATGGACCCCATCGCCTTTGACGAGCTGCACACCGCCGCGCCCTCCGAGAGCAGCGCAGAGCTGCGCAAGCAGGTGCTGGCCGCCCGCGCCATTCAGGCCAAGCGCTACGCTGCGCCGGGCTTTAAGGGAGTGCACTGCAACGCCCAGCTGAACGCCGGACAGGTGCGGCGCATCTGCCGCATGACCCCCGGTGCCGAGCAGCTGCTGCGCAGTTCCTACGATGCACTGGGACTTTCCGCTCGGGCGCATGACCGCATTTTGCGGGTAGCCCGCACTGTGGCCGACCTTGCGGGCAAGACCCTGCTGGACGAGGATTCTCTGCTGGAGGCGCTGCAATACCGGGCGCAGGAGAAATTGGACGGATAAGGCAGTCTGCACTCTAAAAATACAACAGAAAGAGGACGGAACACATGAAGCGCGCATACACAAACGGTATTCTTCTGGACGGTACCGAGCAGATGGAACCGGTACGGGGCAAGGTGCTGCTGACCGAAAACGATAAGATCACCGCCATTGCAGATGCGAGTGTAAGCCTTGACGGCTACGAGGTCATCGACCTGCACGGTGGGTATCTGTGCCCGGGGCTCATCAACCTGCACGTCCATCTGGCAGGCAACGGCAAACCCAGCGCAAAGCCCCGGGACAATGCAGCGCTGGTACGCAAGATCCTGAGCAACAGGCTAACCCGCGCCATCGCATACCGGCTGGTGTGCAGTTATGCCAAGCTGGAACTGCTGGGCGGCGTGACCACCGTGCGCACCGTGGGCGGCATTGCGGACTTTGACACCCGCTGCCGGGACGACAGCGCCGCCGGAAAGGTGCTGGCACCCCGCATTCTGGCCGCCAACGAAGGCATCTCGGTGCCGGGCGGGCACATGGCAGGCTCGGTAGCAGTAGCGGCACACAACAACGCCGAGGCGCTGGCGCAGCTGAAAAAGGCCAGCGCACAGAAGGTAGACCTTGTCAAGCTGATGATCACCGGCGGCGTGCTGGACGCCACCGAAAAGGGCACCCCCGGCGAGATGAAGATGCCGCCGGAGATGATCAAAGCCGTCTGCGATGCAGCCCACAAGCTGGGCTACACCGTTGCCGCCCATACCGAATCCCCCGCGGGCGTGAAGGCTGCGCTGGAAAACGGTGTAGATTCCATTGAGCACGGCGCAAAAATGGACGAGGAGACGGTTCGTCTGTACAAGGAGCGGGGCGCATTTCTGTGCACGACCATCTCCCCGGCACTGCCCTATGCGCTGTTTGACACCGCCGTTTCGGGCGCATCAGAAAAAGACCAGTACAACGGAAAGATCGTCTTTGACGGCGTGATCGAAAGTGCAAAAACCGCGCTGGCAAACGGCATCCCGGTGGGCTTGGGCAACGATGTAGGCTGCCCCTACATCACCCAGTATGATTTCTGGCGGGAGTTGTGCTACTTCCACAAATACTGCTGTGTGAGCAACCGTTTTGCCCTCTACACGGCCACCCTGCGCAACGCGCAGCTGGCGGGCATCGGCGATGTGACCGGCTCTATCGCGCCCGGCAAAAGCGCAGACTTTATCGTAACGCGCGAAAACCCGCTGGAGGATCTGCGGGCTTTGCAACATCTGGAACTAGTGGTCTGCCGCGGCCGTGCCGTGAAAAAGCCCTCCCCTAAGCGCAAAAAAGAAGTGGACGCCCTGCTGGATCCGTATCTCGTGTAAGCAACCTGTCCAACATATAAAAACGCGAGTGGCCAAAACGGTCGCTCGCGTTTTTGTTTGCTATCGGTGGTTGCATTTTCTCTTTTCCGGTGCCGCCCGGTGTGGTATACTGGAAACGTAGAGGCAAAAATGGAAAGGAGCAAAGTACAAATGAACATTCGTAAAGCCGAAGAAAAAGACATTCCCAGACTGCTTGCACTGCTGGGACAGGTGCTGCAGATCCACGCAGAGATACGCCCGGATATTTTTATTCCCGGCACCACAAAATACACTGTCTGCGAGTTAGCAGAGCTTTTGAAGCAGGAGGACAAGCCCATCTACGTTGCCGTGAACGAGGAGGATGTGTGCATGGGCTATGCCTTCTGTCAGCTGAAGAAGCAGCCTTTTTCCACCAACATGGTACCCTTCAAGTCACTGTTCATTGATGACCTTTGCGTTGACAAGCAGGCGCGCGGACAGCACATCGGGGAAAGCCTGTTTGAATATGTAAAGCAGCAGGCAAAAGCGCTGGGTTGCTACGAGGTGACCCTGAACGTCTGGGCGGGGAACACTTCGGCAGAGCACTTTTATGAAAAGATGGGCATGAAAACCAAGGAACGGCAGATGGAGTATATTCTGTAACTCGGCTTCTTGGTTTCAGGACAAATAATGCATTCTATATCCCCCGGCGGGCAGCTACAAAACGGCTGCCCGCTTTTTTATCGCAACATAAAATCGCCGCATTGTGGTCAAAGCCAAAGGAATTTTTCTCATTTTTCAGTAGATTCTTCCAGATTCTTTCGGTACTGTGCCGGACTGACACCATACTCTTTCTTGAATACTCGGCTAAAATAGAGTGGGTTATCATACCCTACGATCTCTGCAATTTCTCCAATATTGTATTCGGTGTTCTCCAATAAGCTTTGTGCATTTACCATCCGAAGGGACAGGATGTATTGTGCAGGGCTTATTTTCATGTACAGCTTAAAATTACGGATAAACCAGTTCGTACTGATATGCAGCGATTCTGCGTAATCGTCCACACTGACCTTTGTATTATAATTCTCGTTAAAGTAGGCAGCGGCGGCTTCGATTTCTTCGGGGATGCTTGTAGTTGTTTTCTCGCTTTCCTGCTGTTGCCTGCTTACTAAAAGCAGAATGATGTTGAAGAGAGAAGCAATATAGTCTTCATAGCCATATTCACATTGTTGCAGTTCCCGGATGATCTTTCGGAACAGCATTTTGTAATCCGGCAGTGTGCCGCTGTAAAAAACGTGCTTGTCCAAGGGTATTCCGTGATAGTTCAGGATGTTTTTGACATCATATCCTGTAAAATGAATCCAGAACACCTCTGGATGATCTTCTACATAGTAGACATACTTCTGGATTTCTGTCGGCTGATAAAGCACCATGTGTCCAGAAGTCACCACTTCCTCAACACCATCGAACCAGAAGTGTGCTTTACCAGATGCCACATAGAGGATTTGATAGTCTCTGCGACCCTTTGCCCAAGAAGTAGGCAGCTTAGGGCGTTTTTTCAAGCGATAAGTGCCGCAGCTGCCTACGACCAGCGGCTTTGAGTAGTCTTTGAAATCCAAACGGGAGTTGTTCAAATATCCTGAGTTGAAATACATCCCTGCGTCCTCCTCATCTTCAGAGATTTTACAGTGATTTGAGAAATGTTCTATCAAAAAATTACAAACTCTTTGATTTTGTGCATATTTTGTTCCATCTTGTCTATATCTTTTCGTTCCATTAGATTCTATAATATTTTCAGACGAAACGCAAGAGATTTGGGTAACTTGCGTAATGAGAATTCCAGTCTGAAGTGCGCAGCAGATTGGTCGCGCCCACACAAAACAAGCAAGATGGGAGAAAGCACAATGACTGAGAAACGTTATCTAAAGTGGTATAATAAAGTCGGCTATGGTTCAGGCGATATTGCAGGCAACGTGGTGTATGCATTCCTATCCTCCTTCGTCATGATCTATCTGACCAACACCGTTGGCCTGAACCCCGGTATTGTCGGCACTCTGATTGCAGTTTCCAAACTGCTGGACGGTGTGACGGACATTTTCTTTGGTTCTTTGATTGACAAAACGCATTCTAAGATGGGCAAAGCCCGTCCTTGGATGCTGTACGGCTACATTGGCTGTGCCATTACGCTGGTGGCAATTTTCGCCATCCCGACCAATCTGGGACAGTTTGCACAGTACGCATGGTTCCTGATCGCATATACTCTGCTGAACGCTGTATTCTACACTGCAAACAACATTGCTTACTCTGCACTGACTGCTCTCATCACGAAGAACAGTGCCGAACAGGTCGAGATGGGTTCTTGGCGTTTCATGTTCGCCTTTGCCACCAGCCTGCTCATCCAGTCCATCACGCTGGGTGCTGTTACGGCATTGGGCGGTGGTGCTGCCGGTTGGCGCACTGTTGCAATCATCTACGCCATCATCGGTCTGCTTGTCAACACCCTCTCCGTTTTCTCCGTGAAGGAACTGCCGGAAGGCGAATTGGTGGATACCACCGACAAAAAGGAAATCGAGCAGGACGAAAAGTACAATCTGGTTCAGGCCGCAAAGCTGCTTGCTGGTAACAAATATTATATGATGATTTGCGTCACCTACATTTTGCAGCAGATCTACGGTGCCATGATCAGCATGGGCACCTACTATGCAACCTACATCCTTGGCAACCAGAATCTGTTCGGTGTATTCTCTTGGGCAATCAACATTCCTCTGATCATCGCACTGGTGTTCACCCCGACCTTGGTTGCAAAGTGGAATGGAATGTATAAGCTGAATGTAATGAGCTATACTCTGGCAACGATTTCTCGTGCACTGGTTGCTGTAGCCGG
Organism: Faecalibacterium sp. IP-1-18; assembly: GCF_023347355.1. NCBI lineage: Bacteria > Bacillati > Bacillota > Clostridia > Eubacteriales > Oscillospiraceae > Faecalibacterium > Faecalibacterium sp. IP-1-18. The sequence goes on along the minus strand of NZ_CP094472.1, from coordinate 1,253,671 downwards.
TTACATGGGCAGCGGCAATGTGACCTTGATGCTGCTCTTTACTGCAATCGCAGCTCTTGGTCAGGGTCCTTGGCAGGGCGATATGAACGCTGCGATTGCTGCTTGCTCTGAATATACTTGGCTGACGAAGCATAAGCGCGTGGATGGCACGATGTACTCCTGCACTTCTCTCGGTGTGAAGCTGGGCGGCGGCCTAGGTACTGCCATCACCGGCTGGCTGCTGGCAGCAAGCCATTTCGATAGTGCGCTGGCTGTCCAGCCCGAATCCTGCATCTCGATGCTGAAGATCATGTATCTGGTGATTCCGTTTGCTCTGGATGCCATCATCACCTTCATTCTCTCTCGTATGAAGGTCGAAGAAGCAAATGAAAAACTGCGTGCAGCAGTCTGATAACAAGCCATTATCATTTCTCCTTCATCTGCTGTTCCCCGGAGGCTGGAGAAACATTATAAAATTATAAAAGGTAAATGAGGAAATACTATGGCTGCATTTGATTTTGCAAAAGTAAAAGACCCCACCTTTTTCAAGGAAAACGTGCTGAATGCTCATGCAAGTTTCCATACTTACGCTTCCCGCGAAGAATATCTGGCAGGAGAATCTTCGCTTGCGCTGAAGCTGGACGGTATCTGGAAATTCGCCTACGCAAAGAACTACACCAGTGCCATCCCCGGCTTTGAAAAGACAGATTACGATTGCAGCGGCTGGGATGACATTCATGTTCCGGCACACATCCAGATGGAGGGCTACGACATTCCCCAGTATGCGAATGTTCAGTATCCGTGGGATGGCCGTGAAGAAGTACAGCCGGGTGAGATCCCGCAGCGGTTCAATCCGGTGGCAAGCTATGTAAAATACTTCGAGCTGCCGGAATCCATGCAGGGCAAGCCCGTCCACATTGAGTTCGAGGGTGTGGAAAGCGGCATGGCTCTTTGGCTGAACGGGTCTTATGTGGGCTATACCGAGGACAGCTTCTCCGCACACGCATTCGATCTGACTCCCTATCTCCAGCCGGGCGTGAATAAACTTGCTGTGCAGGTGTTCAAGTGGACTTCCTCCAGCTGGTGCGAAGATCAGGACTTCTTCCGCTTCTCCGGCATCTTCCGCAGCGTGTGGCTGTACGCCATCCCCACCGTGCATCTGGAAGATGTATCCGTCAAAACGCTGTTTGCCGGGGATGATTTTACTCATTCCACGCTGGAAGTTGCATTGCAGGTGGAGGGTAAGGGCGCAGCCCGTCTGACCCTGCGCCGCAGTGAACTGGAAGTGTTCTCCGAAAAAATCGCACTGAACGGCGGCTCTGCGCTGTTCAGTCATGCGGTGGAGAACCCCCACCTGTGGAGTGCAGAGGACCCGGCTCTGTATGAACTGGAAATTGAGCTGCTGGACGACGCAGGCCATCTGGTAGAGGTGACCGGGCAGAAAGTCGGTTTCCGCAAGTTCGAACTGAAGAACAATCGGATGCTGCTCAACGGCAAGCGCATCGTGTTCAAGGGTGCCAACCGTCATGAGTTCAGCTCCATTACGGGTCGTGCTGTGGGCGTACACACCCATGAGGAACTGCTTCGGGACATCATCACCATGAAGCAGAACAACATCAATGCCATCCGTACCAGCCATTACCAGAATCAGGATGCACTGTACGACCTGTGCGACGAGTATGGTCTGTATCTGATCGCAGAGAACAATCTGGAATCCCATGGCACATGGGATATTCATCAGGCTGGCATTCGCGGCATCGAGGGCGTTTTGCCCAATGATAAGCCGGAGTGGAAAGCTGTCTTGTTTGACCGCATGAATTCCACTTACCAGCGTAACAAAAACCATCCTGCTGTTCTGATCTGGTCTCTGGGCAACGAATCGTTTGGTGGTGAGACCCTGCTCCAGATGGCAGAGATGGTCCGCCGCTTTGATGACACCCGTCTGGTGCATTACGAAGGTGTGGTCAATGATCCCCGCTTCCTCGAAACCACCGATATCGAGAGCCATATGTACAGCACTGTGAAGGACATTAAAGAGTATCTGGCACAGAGCGATAAGCGGCCTTATATCGAGTGCGAATATTCTCATGCTATGGGCAACTCCAACGGTGCTTTGCACAAGTACACGGAACTTGCCGACCAGAAGGACTGCGGCTATCAGGGCGGCTTCATCTGGGATTACATCGACCAGTCCATCTGGAAAAAAGACCGCTACGGCAAGTGGTTCCAAGCCTACGGCGGCGACTTCGGCGAGCATCCTACCGACTATAATTTCAGCGGGAACGGCATTGCCTACGGTGGTGACCGTGCTCCTTCTCCCAAGATGCAGGAGGTCAAGTTCTGCTATCAGAACATCGCCATTTCCATCGACAACTCTGGCTTCGAAGTCTGGAATAAGAACCTGTTCACCTCTACGGGTGCCTTCGACTGCGTTGCTCTGCTGCATCGTGATGGAAAGCTGTATCAGCAACAGGAACTGACCAATATTGATGTTGCTCCCGAAGAGCGTTCCAGCTTCCCGCTGCCGTTTATGGTTCCTGCGCTCCCCGGTGAATATGCAGTGACCATCAGCTTCCGTTTGAAGGAGGACACCAGCTGGGCAAAGAAAGGTCATGAAGTCGCCTTTGGACAGGGTGTGATCGCTGTGGTTCGTTCCATTCCCAGCAAGAAGGTCACGCCGTTTACCGTTACGCACGGTACTCACAACATCGGTGTCCGTGGTGAGAATTTCGATGTTTTGTTCTCCGATCTGAACGGCGGTCTGACTTCCTACCGCTATGCCGGCAAGGAGATGATTCAGGAGATTCCCCGTCCCAACTTCTGGCGCGCTCCCACCGACAACGACTGTGGCAACAATATGGGCGGCGTTCGCGGTCAGTGGAAGCTGGCAAGCCTGTACGCTACCGCCAAGGGCATCGGCAAGGAGATTCCGTCTGTTCATGGCGGCACCATCCTCCAGAACCCCACCTGCGAGGTGGAAACCGACAGCGTGGTCGTGACCTATCTCTACAACCTCCAGACCAGCCCCGCAGCAGAGTGCAGCCTGCAGTACCGTGTGTTCGGTGATGGCCGCATCCAGACCACCCTGCACTATGACCCGGTGGAAGGACTTGCAGCAATGCCGGAGTTCGGCGTACTGTTCAAGATCGACGCTGACTACGACACGGTGGAGTGGTACGGAAACGGCCCTGCGGAGACCTACTGGGATCGTCAGCATGGTGCAAAGCTGGGCATTTACCAGAACAAGGTCGCAGACAACATGGCGCAGTACCTTGTGCCGCAGGAGTGCGGTGCAAAGACCGCTGTGCGCTGGGCAAAGGTAGTGGACCGCAAGGGTCGCGGGCTGCTGTTTACCGCAGATGCCGCAAAGCCCATGTTCTTCTCTGCGCTGCCCTACACTCCCCATGAAATGGAGAGCGCCAAGCATCCCTACGAGCTGCCCCCGGTCCATTACACGGTCATCCGTGCTATGGGCGAGCAGATGGGCGTTGGCGGCGATGACAGCTGGGGTGCCAATGTCCACCCGGAGTATATTCCTGATGTGACCAAGCCTGTGGAGTTCACCTTTACGTTCCGTGGCATCTGACCCTCGTTATTAAGACACCTTCGCGTTGAGATAAGGACATCCCTGCATGAGATTCCTATCAAAAGCGAGGGTGTCTTTTTTGGTATCACAAAATCTCAATTCCTGACACCACTATTTATAAGTAGGGCTTCACTCTATATAAGTAGCGTTGCTATGTCAAAATAACCGTATTTCGCTTTTGTTTGGAGCATTTCTTTGAATGGTTCTCCAAACTTTCTTTAACGTATTGAAGTATACAAATTTTATCATATTCCACCGGTGGATACTTAAATTTTTTCAGTAAGTGTTTCACCATCTTACGCATACTCGCACGGGCAGTTTCTTTTTTCTGCAGGTTCTATTACGCTCGCATTACTGAATTTCTGCGTTTCCAGCCATCTCCATTGCAGCGTTCGATTGACACAGGTTGAGTTATCGGCAAATACAGCAAACACAACGGGCAGCTCTGGTAACAGAGCTGCCCGTTGTGTTCGTTTATGAAAAGGAGAACTTAGATCTCATACCACTTGATCTCGTTGGCATCCAGATGCAGAGCAAAGCTGCTGCCGTCTGTAGTGTAAACGGTGGTGTCCTGCGGCTCGTACGTGTTGTTCACTACACAATACTTGCCGTTCTTGACGTAGGCGTGAACTTCTACATTATAATTGGAGCTGAACCATGTATGCAGTTCCTCCTCGCTGTGGGCACTCCACAGGATAGCGCGGTAAAGGGTGCGGCTGTTGGCAAAACTGTACGGTACTCCGCTGATGTACACGGCACGACCCTTGCCGAAGTCGTGGGCGGCCATCTGTACTTCCTTGTTCCGCTGCACCAGCACCTCGGTGCCCTCAAGGGCGTAGATGTTCTTTTTGCCCTCGCCAAAGTCCACGGGTTGGTCGGCGTCCTGCAGAATGAAATGATCCGGGTGTTCTTCCCAGTTGTACTTGTCGTAGTTGAGGGTGAAGCCGTTTTCTTCCTCCACGCCCAGCACGCTGGCAAGCTGGAGAATGTGGCCCTGATACGGGTGACCGGAAGGCTCACCCACGCCGATAAAGCCGCCGCCGTTCCAGACGAACTTGCGGATAGCGGAGGAGATCTCCGGGTCTTCCCACCAGATGCCGCCGGTGTGTGCAGTGTCGGCATCGCCGACATTGATAATGACATCCAACGAATCCAGCAGATGCGGGTCGTTCTTGATATCCTCAAAGCTGATAAACTTCACCTCAAAGGGTGCGCCGGACAGCATCTCAATGACACCGGCATAGCTATAGTTCTGCTTGTAATAGAGGGCGTGATGCACCATGTGACAGCCCCAAGCCCGCATTTTACCCCAGCAGTTCAGCACGGCCACTCGCTTGACACAGTAGGGTGTGGTGCCCTTGATGTTCTCGTACAGTTCGCGGAACTCGTTGCAGACGCTCTCCACGTAGTCCACGAACTCCGGGAACTGCAAGGCCAGTTTCAGATAGCCGCCATAGCCGATGCGGTCGATGGGCTTGCGCAGGATAGCGCGGCGGGCTGTAACCCAGTTCTCCTTGGCTTCCCGCACCGGGTCGCCGCCCTCGTGGAAGGTGTCGGGGAAGAAGTACGGCAGGAAACGGCCCTCGGTGTACTTCACGCCCTCAATGTCAGAGATCAGGCGCAGGGTGGAGCCGTTGCCCACGCTGCCCACTACGGCATCCAGTCCGATGGTCTTGAACTCCGGCATGAAAGGTTCGGTGCCGATCCAGTGATCGCCGAGGAACATCATGGCTTCGCACCCGCACGCGTGGGTGATGTCCACCATCTCCTTGGCAAGCTTTGCCACCTCGCGGCGCTGGAAGGCCTGAAAATCCCGGAATTCCTTGCTGGGCACCCGGTACTGGTTGTTATAGTAGCCCTGATCGATGATGTACTCCGGGCGGAACTTGTAGCCCACTTCCTGCTCAAACTGGTTGAGGATGTAGGGGCTGACCGAAGCAGAGTAGCCATACCAGTCCACGAACTTCTCCCGCTTCAGCTCGTCGAAGATCAGGGTGAACTGGTGGAAGAAGGTGGTGTAGCGGATGACGTTAACATAGGGGTGCTCTGCAATGAACTTGCGCAGGCGCTCCATGGAATACTTGTGGGTCTTGGGCTGACGCACGTCAAAGGTGATCTGGTGCTCAAAATTCGTCCAGCCGTTGGTGGTAGCGTTGTACATATGCACCGGGTCCCAGATGAGGTAAGCCAGAAAACTGACGGTATACTCATGGAACGGTACGGCCTGTACGGTCACACTGCCGTCGGCGTAGCTCCACTGCTCCGGCGGCACGGGCTGACCGATGGTTCGATCCATGACCTCCCACCAGCGGGTGATGTCGTCGTTGGTGTTCACCTGCATCAGCTCCGGGCTGATGCCCTTCATCAGCGGGATAGTCACGGTGTCGCCGGGGGCGGTGTAGAAGCCGGTCATAATGTAGCACTGCTGTACCTCGTCCGGGTTTGCCTTTGCCCATGCGTTGTCCTTGCGGGTGGTATAGTAGGTGGAGTAGATCTTGGCGTCCGCATCCTTGAGCTGCTGCGGGAAGTCGGTGCCGTCGCAGTCGCGGATGGCATCAGCACCCCACTTTTTTAAGATCTCCAGCGTTTCGGGCACAACGTCCAAGTCTGTGGGAATGGTCACGCGCCCGGTCTTTCTCAATTCGTCCATGGGAAACTCTCCTTTTGCCTCTCTTTGAATCGTAGGGGGTCAATCGTAGGCGGCGTTATACAGCGCCAGCACAGCCAGCAGCAGCGCTACGCCCACCAGCATGATGCCAAGCCCTGCCAGCTGCCCGGTCATTTTCCAGCCGGACACCACCAGCACCAGTGCCAGCACGAACAGCACCAGCATCAGGATCATGCGCAGGGCGGGATGGTTTTTCCAGTATGCTTTCATCGTCTGTCACCTTAACCTTTCAGGCCGCCCACGGTCATGCCCTGCGTCAGCTGCCGCTGCACGCAGATGTACAAAATCAGGGTGGGCAGCATCACCAGCACAAGACCTGCGTACATGGTACCGTACTGGGCGGCGCTCTGCTGCGCCTGCATCAGGTTCAAAAGACCTACCGGCAGGGTGCGGGGCGCCTTGGTGGAGCTCATCAGGGTCATGGAAATGATATACTCGTTCCAGAAGGACAGGAAGTTGAACAGGATAATGGTGATGATGGAGGGCTTTGCCATGGGGAAGATGATGCGGGTCATGGTGGAAAAATAGCTTGCACCGTCGATATAGGCGGCCTCCTCAAAATCGTGGGGCAGGGTGGCAAAGTAGCCCGACAGCAGGTAGATGGTAAAGGGCAGCGCGGTGGCGGCGTATACCACCGCCAGCACCACCAGATTGTTCAGCAGAAAGCCGCTGCCGAAATGGCCTTTCAGCCACACATCGCTGTCCCGCAGCATCAAAAAGATGGGCACCACGATGTAGTTCACGTTGATGAACAAGCCCGCCATGAACAGGGTGTTCAGTACTTTGCACCCCTTGAAGTGGAAGCGGGACAGACAGTAGGCGGCGGGCAGGGCAACGACCAGCAGCAGTGCCAGCGCCAGCGCGGTGACGATGACCGAGTTGAGCATATATTCGCCCATTTTTGCGCCGTTCCATGCGTTGACGAAGTTCTGCCAGTAGAACCCGGCGGGCAATGCCCAGGGGTTGCCGTAGAACTCTGCATTCTGCTTGATGGAGGCCATGAACACCCATGCCACCGGCACGATGATGGTAACGGCCAGCAGAACCAGTACAAAATAGATGAAAAACTTGTACAGACCTTCCGCAGAGCGGGAAGATTTTTCGGTGGTATTCTGCATCTTCTTCCCTCCTTAAAATTCCAGCGGGTCACGGCTGGTGGCCTTGTTGACACAGGCGGACAGCGCAAACGAGAACAGGAAAATGACGACGCCGATGGCCATACTATAGCCATACAGGCCAGCGTCCTTCTGGCTGTACATATAGCTCAGCGCCACATCCGATGCGCCGTTGGGCCCGCCGCTGGTCATGGCCTTGACGAAGAGGAAGGCCATGTTGATGGTGGAGATGATAAAGAAGGTGAGGGTGGTGCGGATATTCGTCCAGATGAGGGGGATGGTGATCTGGAAGAACTGGGTCAGCCGCCCGGCACCGTCCAGATTGGCGCTCTCGTACAGGCTGATGGGCACGGCAGACATGGAGGCCATGTACATGACCATGTAGTAGCCGATGGCCTGCCACACCATGGCAATGATGATGGAGGGGATGACCAGTTTTTCGCCCTTCCACAGGATGGGGTCGCTCATGTTGCGGAACAGGCCGATGATGCTGTTCAGCATGCCGTTTTCCGGCTTATAGATGGCAGAGAAGATGCCGGAGATGACGACCACCGACAGGATGTTGGGGATGTAGAAGATGATGCGGAAAAAGTTCTGGCCTTTGATCTTCTCCCGGGTGAGGATGGCGGCAAATACCAGTGCAAAGGCGAAGGTGATCAGGGTGACCGTTACCACCAGCAGGATCATATTCTGCATGGAGCGGATGAACTGGGCGTCCCGCAGCAGATGCTGGAAGTTTTTAAGCCCCACAAAGGTCTCGTTGGGAGAATAGGCACCCCGCTCATACAAACTCATGCGGAACACGTTGAGGGTGGGCAGGATCATAAAGAGGAAAAACAGGATGGTAGCCGGTGCCACACAGAGGAATACGAACCGTTTGCGGCTTTTATCCGTTCTCATAGGGGATTGACCGCTCCTTTCTTGATGGTACTGTACAGCCCAAAAAAGCGGAGGCGGTAAAAACCGCCCCCGCTGGGCAGGGCTTAATTACTCGATAATGTTGGCGCGCATCTGGTCGCTGGCGGACTTGATGCCGTCGATCCACTGCTGCTCGGTCATGCTGCCGGACACCAGAGAGTTGACAGGGTCGAAGAACACGGTACGCACTTCCACGCCGGGGATAGCGCTGAAGGCTGCAAAGTTGCCCATGGCGGCCTTTGCGCCGTTATCATAGATGGAGTAGAACATCTTGTTGTCGCCTTCCAGACTGTCGGCGATGCCCAGCACAGGCTGGATAGCGCCGCTCTCGGCAAACAGCTTGCAGGCTTCGTCACTATACAGGTACGCCACGAACTGCTTGGCTGCATCCAGATGCTCAGCACCCGCCGGGATCCATGCCTGCTCGAACCAGGTGTAGCTGTAGCTGTCGCCGCCAGCCTTGACAGCGGGCAGGGCGGTCATGCCCCACTCAAAGCCGTCTGCACGGGGAGCCTCGGCCATCTCGCCCACAATCCAGGTGCCGTTGGGCATGAACAGGGCCTTGTTGTCCAGCACCAGCTGCTGGTTCTGGGTAAAGTCCTGATCGTTGGCCTGTGCGGGGGTGATGGGGTTGGTGTAGGAAGCCAGCTTTGTCACGATATCAAAGCAGGTCTTTGCCTCGGGGGTGTCCCAGATGCCTTCTTCGTAGTGGGTAGCCTTGTTGAAGAACTCCGGGCCGCCGGCAGCGTACATCAGCGCATAGAAGAAGGCGTCGAAGTAGCCGGTGGTGGGGTAGGTGAACAGGTAGGTGCCCTCAGCGGCAGCCTTGTCGCCCAGTGCCCACATCTCGTCCCAGGTCTTGGGCACGTCCCAGCCCTTTTCCTTCAGGAAACCGGCGTTGTAGAACAGGCCGCAGGGGCTGTAGAACATGGGAGCCAGATAGGTTTTACCGTCGCCGTAGGGGTTGGTCAGGGAGGTGTCGGTAAAGCCGCCGGCGATCTTCTCGCTCACCTTCTTGCTCTCGCCGGGCACGGTCATGCTCAACACATCGGTGATGTCGGCGATCAGGTTGCCCTTGATGAACTGCTCGGTCAGGGCAGCCTCACGGCCGGTAGCCAGATGGACAACGTCGGGGTAGTCGCCACCCTGCATGGAGGGGCCGATGACGTCCTCCAGCTTCTTGTCGGTGGTCAGGTCCACCTTGATGCCGGTCTGTGCGGTAAAGGCCTCGGCGACCTTCTTCCACATATCAGCGCCGTAGCCGGTCTCGATGGCAGCTACCTTGATGGTAACGTCTGCAGCCGCCGCTGCGGAAGAAGCGGCGGTGGAGGATGCCACGCTGGATGCGGTGGAGCTGGAAGAGCCGCCGCAGGCAGCCAGACCCAGTGCAGCGGCGCCAACGCCGGCCGCCTTCAGGAAATTACGACGAGAAATACGATTCATACTGTGTTGCCTCCATCATTTTGTTCCGTTCAAACACAGCCGGGCAAACAGGCTTTGCCCGAAGGGCTGTGTGTTTTTCTGCCTCCAATATAAATTCTTTCGCTTCCTTGCTCAAGAGGTTTGTTGTTTCATTTTTTATAGATATTGCTTTCTGAAAAATTCTTCCAGCAAAAGTGCTAAAAATCTTTTAAAAGTTTCAGCATAATCCCCAACCTGTAACCATTTTGACATATTCCGAAGGGACTTGAGAAACAAAATATAAAAATTAGCCTAAAATCAGGGCTTGCATTTTTTCTTCATTGCCTCTATAATAAGAAAAAACATACGAAGCAACGCATCGTTTTTAGGCTCGTATTTTTAGTATCTTGCTTTTATTTTTATGTTTTTTGTTCTTCGCCTCAAAAGGAGCCATTTATGAGTACCCAGCGCTTTGATATCCGCCACGCGCCCGCCCCGCGGGAATCCTTCCGTCTGCTGTACATCAGCAAGAGCCGGTTTGGCGGCGATTGGAACAGTACCTCCCACACCCACTCCTGCACGGAGCTGTTCTACTGCCTCAGCGGCGAGGGACAGTTCTACCTTGCCGGGCAGCTGTTCCCGGTAAAGCCGGACGATATGGTCATTGTGAACCCGCAGGTGGAGCATACCGAGCTTAGCCTGAACGCCTCGCCCTTGGAGTATATCGTGCTGGGCGTTGCCAGCATGGAGTTTTTGTTCAGCAAGGCGGATACGAACTACGCCATCTTCAATTGCCGGGAGAACCGGGAGCGGATGGTCACGTTGCTGCACATGCTGCTGGCCGAGGCCGACCGCAGCTTAGACGGCTGCGAGACCGTTTGTCAGGACCTGCTGGAGGTACTGCTGATCTGGCTGGTGCGCTGCACCACCATTTCGCTGCAGCTGGAGGAGGCTGCCCCGACCGAGAACCGGGAGTGCGCCGAGATCAAGCGGTATCTGGACACCAACTACCGCGAGGATATCTCGCTGGACCTGCTGGCAGAGCTTGCCCACCTGAACAAATACTATCTGGCCCACACCTTCCAGCGGGAGTACGGAATTTCCCCCATTACTTACCTGAACCGCCGCCGCATTGAAGAGAGCAAGCATATGCTGGGCAACACCGGTTACAGTCTGGCGCAGATCAGCGAGTTGATGGGCTTTTCCTCTCCCAGCTATTTTTCCCAATGCTTCCGCAAGGCGGAAGGCTTGACCCCCAATGAATACCGCCGTCAGGTGCGGCAGGGACAACGCCCTGCCCCGTCAAAACGGCATGAAGTATAACGAAAACGAGGAATTTATGATGAAATCCGTTACCTTTTCTCTGCTCCAGTCTGCTGCAAATGCCTTTGATTTTGGCGGGCCTGTGCTCTGCGATGCTCACCACTATGGTGAGGGGCATATCAACGACACCTTTGTGGTCTGGCGGGAAGATCATTCCAAACGCTTTATTTTGCAGCGCATCAACACAGATACCTTTACTAACCCGGTGGGCCTGATGGAGAATGTCTGCGGCGTGACCCGGCATCTGCGGGCGAAAATTCTTGCCGAGGGCGGCGACCCAGCACGGGAAACGCTGAATGTCATCCCAACTTTGTCGGGGTCGACTTGCTATCTGGATGCAGACGGCGGCGCATGGCGTGCCTACGACTTTGTAGAAGATACCATCTGTTTGCAGCAGGTCGGCAGCGAAACCGACTTCCGCACCGTGGCCGAGACACTGGGCAAATTCCAGAACCAGCTGGAGGATTACCCGGCCTCCACCCTCCACGAAACCATCGCCCGCTTCCACGACACGCCCAACCGCTATGCCAATTTTGAAAAAGCCCTCGCCGCCGATGCACTGGGCCGAGCAAAAAATATCACGTCGGAAATCGAATTTATCCATGCGAGGAAGCAGGACTGCCATGTCCTGCTGGATCAGCTGGCAGCTGGCGAAATTCCTCTGCGCGTCACCCACAATGACACCAAGATCAACAATGTCCTCATCGATGCCGCTACCGGAAAAGGCATCTGTGTCATTGACCTCGACACCGTGATGCCGGGACTTTCGGCCTACGACTTCGGCGATTCCATCCGCACCGGTGCCAACGACTGCGCTGAGGACGAACCTGACCAGAGCAAAGTCCATTTTGACCTGCATCTGTACGAAGTGTTCGCCAAAGGGTATCTCTCCACTGCCGGGGCGTCCATGAGCATGGCAGAAAAAAAGAGCCTTGCATGGGGTGCAAGGCTCATGACGCTGGAATGCGGCATCCGTTTTCTGACTGACTATCTGGAGGGCGACCATTATTTCCATATTGCTCGCCCGGATCACAACCTCGACCGCGCCCGCACCCAGTTCACACTGGTGCGGCAGATGGAAGAGGTTTTCGATCAGATGCTGGAAATCGTCTGCCCGGACAATCACTGATTTCGCAATCTCCTCCATTCGGATACAGCAAGAAGCATGGACGCTCTCCTTTTCGGGGGCGTCCATGCTTCTTTTTACAGCTTATCGCTATCGTCTGTGGCTTTTGGCAGGGTGCGTCCGGGGGGACGCACCCTGTTTTTTTACTATGCTTCATCATTTTCTGCGCGCAGCATCCGGTATCCGACACCAACATGGGTCTGGATCAGATGCGGCGCATCCGGGTATCGTTCCAATTTTTTGCGCAGGGATGCCATGTAAACTCGCAAGGAAGCAATGTCATTTTCCTGCGTACTGCCCCATACTTTCTGCGTGAGGGAGGTATGCGTCAGCACTTTGCCCACATTATGCGCCAGCACACACAGCAGTTTGTACTCGATGGGGGTCAAATGCAATTCATTCTCGCTCAGCCAGACGCAGCCTGCCGAGAAGTCGATCTTCAAAGGACCATTGACAAAAACCGGACTATTTATGCCGTCAGAAGCCAGCAGATTCAATCGGCGCTGCGTTACACGCAGTCTTGCCAGCAGCTCATCCACGGAAAACGGCTTTGTCAGATAATCGTCTGCGCCGTTGTCCAGTGCCTCGATCTTATCAGAATCTTCGCTCCGGGCACTCAGGACGATGATGGGCAGGTTCGACCATGTGCGGACGCTGCGGATGACCTCGATGCCGTCTATATCGGGCAGCCCAAGATCCAGCAGCATGATGTCCGGGTTGTGGCTGGTAGTCATCATGATCGCCGTTTCCCCATTGGAAGCAGTCAGATATTTATAGCCGTGGGTTTTCAGGGTCGTTGTGATCAGACACCGTACAGGAACATCATCCTCTACGACCAGAATGGACGGCTTATTCATGAATGTTCACCTCGCTTTGCGGCAATGCAAAGGAAAAGACACTGCCATTGGGAATGTTGTCACGCAGGGTCAATGTTCCGCCGTGAGCCGTCAGGATCGCTCGGCAGAGGGGCAAGCCCAGTCCAAGGCTGCGGTGGCTGTCTGCGATGCGGCTCTGCCCGGTATAAAACATCTCGAACACCTGTGCTTTTGCGCGATCCGGAATGCCGGGACCGTTATCTGCAACGTCCACTACGACCTGATGGTCTTTCCGGTAAGCCGAAATCTGAATGACCGAGCCCACGGGGGTGTATTTGATGGCGTTATCCACCAGATTGACAACGACCTGCATGATCAGCCGTGCATCCACATTGACCAGGAGGATCTCGTCCCCATACTGTGTTGTGATGGTGTGTTCGCAGCTTTTCCGGTTGACATGATGCAGTGCTTCTTCGATCATCTCATCCATCAGCTGCGGTGAGATCTGCAGATTCATCCGTCCATCTTCAATGCGGGTGATGGAAAGCAGATTTTCCACCAGACCGATCAGCCATTGCGCATCGTCAAAAATATCGGTGCAGATCTTGTTCCGGGTCTCTGTATCCAGCGTTTCTCCGTTGGAAAGCAGATTGCTGGCATTGCCGGAAATGGAGGTCAGCGGGGTGCGCAGGTCATGGGAGATCGTGCGCAGCAGGTTTGCCCGCAGCTCTTCATTCCTTGCCTGCAATGCAGCTTGCTCTTTTTCCAGCGCGTTTCTGCGGTTTTCGATGGCCAGCGCACCTTCGCCCAGAATGGAAAGCAGCACACTGTTTTCAAAGGCATCCAGCGGTTTTTCGGACAGATCGATCCCGATCACTCCAAACACGCCGCCTCCGGTCCGAAGCGCAAGATAAAGTCCCTTTGCATCCGGGTAGCTATCCGTGCCTGCGCCGGAACGCTTTTTGTTGGCAAACGTCCAGTTTGCTGCATCCCGTTCTTCCGGTGCAGAAAAGATGTTGCGCGGCACTTCCCCATCAATCTCAAAAACCTGTTCTGACCCAAGATCTCCGTTTTGTTCCGGGTAAACGATCAAGCTCCGGTTCAGCAGCTTCATCAACTGGGACGCTGTCTGAGAGAGGATTTCTTCCTCGCTTTTTGCTCTCTGTAAAAGCTGATTTGTATCAAACAGTATTTTTGTACGGAACGCTGCCTGCGCAGACATTTTTGCATGATCCTTCTGCCGCGTTGTCAGGGCGCAGGTAATGATTGCAGAGGTCAGCATCAGGGCAAATGTAACCTGATAACCGGGATCATACGCATGGAATGTCAGGTATGGCTCGGTCATGAAGAAATTGTACAATGCTACACTGGCAACGGACCCCAGCACACCGCAGGTGTAGCCGCTGGTAGACAATGCGGTGAACAGCACCCCCAGCATATAGAGCATAATAATATTATAGCGCGCAAAGTCCAGTTGCAAGAAAAAGAAGCCGATGAGCGTGATGCAGCTCAGGATGCCTGCGGTGATCAGCAGATCACGGACAGACGGCAGAAGCGGACGGGTGAACAGCTTTTTTCCTGAGCCGTAGCCGTTCTCTGCAGAAGCATCCGGGATGATATAAATATCCAGATTAGGCGCAGTCAGCGTCAATTTTTCAGTCAGTGACGGTCCACTCCAGAAATGGCGGCGATGTACGCTGGAGCGCCCCAGTACGATTTTTGTAATGCCGGAGATGCGGGCAAACTCTGCGATCTGCTGCGGAATGTCATCCCCGTAGATCGTAGAAATGTCGGCACCTGCCTGCTCTGCCATACGAATGTGCTGCTGCAAGCGCCGACAGTCTTCTTTTCCCATCTGATCCGAGTCAGGCGTCCGGACATACAGAGCTGTAAAGGTCCCTCCAAACGCCTTTGCCATCGTTGCTGCCGTCCGCACGATCTTTGCATTGGAGGGAGAGGACGACAGACACGCCAGAATATGTTCAGTGGGTGGGTCGTTCTGATTCATAAAGATCACCTGCCTTGCCCACAGTATAGCACAATTTGATGGTTACGACCACCAGCCACGTCTTTTTCCTTCCTGTCGAAGGATCTCCTGTCGTATGTGATCCAGCGCATCTGCTGCCCGGAAACCACTCAACATGACTCCAAGAACCATCAATAACAAAGCGACATCCATACGATCCGTCCTATCATTTTAGAGCCGGAAACACTTCTGGATCGATGCGTATTTCCCCAAAACCAGCATACTTTCATCCCGGCACAGCTGCGTATCCGGCGTAATGCTCATATCGAGCTTTCCGTCTTTTTTCAGTGCAAGAATGTTGATGTTATACTTTTTTCGAATATTGATCTCGCCGATCGTGCGATTCATCCATTCCGGCGGAATAGTCACTTCCATGATGGCGTGGTCGTCCTGCAGCTCGATATAATCGAGAATGTGTTCGGAGCTGTATCGGATCGCTGCCCACTTTGCCAGCTGCTTTTCCGGGTAGACCACTTCATCCGCACCGTTGCGCAGCAGAAACTTGGCTTGTACATCCCGCTCTGCACGCGAGACCACAAGCTTTGCGCCCAGCTCCTTGAGCAGTGATGTTGTTTCCAACGAACTCTGAAAATTGCCGCCGATGGTTACGATACACACATCAAAATTGCCAACGCCAAGGGAACGCAGAAAGTATTCGCTGGTGCTGTCACCGATCTGTGCATTCGTCACATAGGAAAGCACAGCGTTCACACGATCCTCATTGCTGTCGATCGCCATGACCTGATGACCCAGCTCATTCAGTTCCTGCGCAATATGGCGGCCAAAACGGCCAAGCCCAATCAAAAGAATCGATTTCATACTTGTCTCCTTTATCCGATTGCGATTTTCTCCTGCGGCAGACGAGAGTGGGCAGGGCTGCTGCCAAATGCCGCGTAGATCAACGTCAATCCGCCAACACGTCCTAAAAACATCAGTGCAATCAGCACCCCCTGCGAAAGGATGCCCAACTGCGGCGTGATGCCCAATGTCAGACCTACCGTTGCCACAGCCGAAGCGGTCTCATACAGACAGACCGACATCGGCAGCTGCTCTGCCGTAGCAATGACAAAGGCTCCGAGGAAGAACAGCGTCAAATACATCCCTGCAATCGTGGCAGCATTCTTGACCGCAGAACTATCTATGCGCCGCCCGAAAAATTCCGCATCTTCTCTGCGGCGGAAGGTCGCCCACATATTGGCCAGCAGAACGGCAAATGTTGTGGTTTTCATGCCGCCTGCCGTGGAGCCGGGCGAACCGCCCAACAGCATCAGAACCACCATCAATGCCTGTGACGTGCTGCCCATCGCAGCAAGATCGGCGGTGTTAAAACCGGCAGTACGGGGTGTGACGGATTGGAACATCGACAATAAAATGCGCTGCCGGGCAGAGCCTGCCGTGAACTCGAAGCAATAAAAGTACAGCGTCGGCAATACCAGAAGAAATGCCGTTGTGACAAGGATCACCTTGCTCTGCATCCGATAGCGGTGAAAGTCAAGGCGGTATGTACAAATGTCCTCCCATGTCAGAAAGCCAAGGCCGCCAAAGACGATCAGGGCCGCGATCACTGTGGTAAGCAATGGGTCACCTGCATACCGTGTCAGCGAAACAAATTTTGCACCCTCTGTTCCCAGCAGGTCAAAGCCGGCATTGCAGAACGCCGAAATGGAATGAAACAGTGCATACCAGATCCCGCGCAAACCATAATCGGCGCAAAATGTCGGCAGCAGCAGTGCAGCACCGGCCAATTCAAACAGGGCGGTGATCCGCAGAATAAAGCCTGTCAGCCGCACGATGCCGCCCATCTGTGGGGCAGCCGTAGCTTCCTGCATCGTGCTACGCTGCTTGAGGGAAATCTTTCGCCCGGAAAGCAACGCAAAGGCAGCGCCCACTGTAATGACGCCCAGTCCTCCGATCTGGATCAGAAGAAGGATCACACTCTGCCCGAATGCCGACCAGTAGCTGCCGGTATCCTGTACCACCAGTCCGGTCACACAAAGGGCAGAGGTGGAAGTAAACAGCGCCTCATGGAACGGTGTAACGCACCGCTGCTGTGCAGCGATCGGGAGCATCAGAAGCAATGCGCCCACCAGATCAACTGCCGCAAACCCTGCAATAATGACCTGAAAAGAAGAAAAACGGTGCTGCCTGTAACGAGGATATTGAATCATAAAAGCTCCTTTACCTATCCGTGTGCATAAAGATTAGCATGGAATAGATAAAAGAGTCGTAAAGAAAATTGTAGAAGTATAAAGATTCCATTAAAATTGATCGGGCAACACCAAATAACAAATGCTGGACATCACCAGTTAAAAAAAACAGTAATATCCAGCATTCATTCAGATTTCTAACCCATGGCTCCCGGCCGCATTCTTCAAATATTCTTCCGGCTCGCTATCCAGAATCAAATTCGCGTAGCCCAGCGGATCATTGTAGATGAGGTAGTCTAACTCCGACCTCTGCGCCATGGTCACGTCCAGTGCATCCTCGACCCCGGTGCAGTCGATGGAAATTTTTCTCCCATCCCGGAGCAGCAGCTCCACGCAGCCGGTGTCCATGTTGAAATGACAAACTCTTGCATCGTAGCCTAGAATTCTTCCCGCATGGAAGAACCCTAGGGCTATCTTTTTTGTTATAAAAGTGTTTGGAACAAACGCGCCGCCTGCATCGGCACGATGCAGAACAAATGGGGTTTGGGCACAGCCCAACAAGCATTTTGCAAAGCAAAATAGCATTTGTATAGACGAATGCCCTGCTTGCTACAACCGCATACCGCTTATCTCGCTGGAACACCTCTTGATTTTAACACAATCGGATGTTATCCTATTCTTATAGAAATCTCCGAAGGGCAGGTGTTTTCATGTACAATCATCAGCTGGAAACCTTCATCCGTGTGGCGGATGCAGGCAGCTTCAACAAGGCGGCAGAGGAAAGCTACATCACGCCAACAGCCATCATCAAGCAGATCAACCTATTGGAAGATTCCCTTGGTGTCAAGCTGTTCGAGCGTACTCGCCGGGGACTAACACTGACCAAAGCAGGCCGTTCCATGTATCAGGATGCCAAGTACATCATTCAATACTGCCATGATTCTGTCATTCGTGCCCGGAACGCAATGCAGGAGGATTCCAACGTCATCCGCATTGGTTCCTCTCCCATGACACCTGCCCAGCTGCTCATGGAACTGTGGTCGAAAGTGCAGACCATCTGCCCGGACATCAAATTCCAGATTGTGCCTTTTGAAAACACCCCGGAAAATGCACGGGAAATTCTGGCGGACCTCGGCACGAACATTGATGTAGTAGGCGGCATCTTTGATGAAACGATGCTGCATCTGCGCAAATGTGCCGGTCTGGAACTGGTTCGCAGGCCGTTTTACTGCGCGGTTTCCATCCATCATAAACTTGCGGCAAAAGACCGCTTGCAGATCACAGACCTGTACGGCGAAAATCTACTGCTGATGCACCGTGGATGGAGCCACTATGTAGATGAACTGCGGGATGATTTATGGCAGCACCATCCACAAGTAAATATCGTGGATTTTGAATTTTACAGCATGGACATCTTCAACCGCTGCGAAAACACCAACGATGTGCTGCTGGCAATTCCGGGCTGGGCCAATGTCCACCCATTGCTGAAAGTGATTCCAGTAGATTGGGATTACGGCATCCCCTATGGTATCCTGCACTCCCCGAATCCAACGCCTGCCGTTCAGCGTTTTCTGGATGCGGCTAAAATAGCCAGCAAGGAATTGTATCGCTGATACGCCACTGCAACGAGAAGCTGCTGCATGAGAAATCATGCAGTGGCTTTTTCTTTTTACAAAAGATGCACTTGACCTAAAGCTGACTCTAAGTGTTACAATCAGGGTGTCAAGCGGGTTGTTTGAACCTTTGAGTTCAAACAAGTGAACAAAATGGAGATTCCGGGAAATGCAGACTTGCGCTATACTGGAACCAGAAAAAGAGAGTACCTCAAAGGAGGAACGACCAATGAAGAAAGTCTTGATTTTGTCCGGCAGTCCCCGCAAGGACGGCAACTCCGACCTGCTGTGCAGTGAGTTTATGCGCGGTGCGCAGGAGAGCGGCAACGAAGTGCAAAAGATCTTCGTGCGCAGCAAGAAGATTGTGCCCTGCAATGCCTGCTATTACTGCCGCGACCACGGCGGCAAGTGTGCCCTGAACGATGACATGAGCGAAATTCTGGACGCAATGCAGGCGGCAGATGTTATCGTGATGGCAAGCCCGGTGTACTTCTACTCCATTGATGCACAGATGAAGATCATCATCGACCGCAGCCTTGCCCGGTGGACGAACATTCCGAACAAGGAGTTCTATTTCATCATGACCTGCGCGGACGATAACCGTGCTGCCATGGCCTGCACCTTGGAGTGTTTCCGGGGCTTTACCGCCTGCCTGAATGGTGCCAAGGAAAAGGGGGTCATCTACGGCACCGGCGTATATCGGCCCGGCGAGGTGATGTCCTCCCCGGCCATGAAGGAAGCCTACGAGATGGGCAAAAACGTCTGATTTCCCAGTTTTATATAAAGGAGTGTAACGGCTATGAACAATTTTCTGTTTGAAAACAAGACCAAGGTTTATTTCGGCAAGGGTGGCGTGAAGGAATATCTGGGCTGTCTGCTGGAGCACTACGGCGATACCGTGATGCTGGCCTACGGCGGCGGTTCTATCAAGCACAATGGTGTCTATGATGAAATCGTCGGTATTCTGAACGCCGAGGGTAAGCGCATCGTGGAGTTTCCCGGCATCATGCCCAATCCCACCTACGCCAAGGTGCAGGAGGGTGCAAAGCTGGCCCGTGAGAACCATGTGGATTTGATCCTTGCCGTGGGCGGCGGTTCCGTGTCCGACTGCTGCAAGGTGGTGTCTGCACAGGCCAAGGTAGACGAAGATTTGTGGGAGCTGGAAAACACCAAGCATACTCGTCCCACTGCGTTCATCCCGCTGGGCACCATCGTCACGGTGTTCGGTACCGGCTCCGAGATGAACAACGGCGCAGTCATCACCCATGAGGAAAAGAAGATTAAGGGGGCCCTGTGGGGTGCACAGGCCGACTTTGCTTTCCTCGACCCCACCTACACGTTGTCCGTTCCCATGAAGCAGGTCATTTCCGGTGCGTTCGACACCCTGAGCCACGCGATGGAAACTTACTTCGGCAAGCCGGACGAGAACAACCTCTCCGATGACATCAACGAAGCCGTCATGCGCAGCGTCATCCGCAACATCCGCGTCCTGTTGACCGACAAGGACAACTACGAGGCCCGCAGCGAGCTGACATGGGCTTCGGCTATGGCCGAAAACGGCATCCTGAAAATCGGCAAGGTCACCGACTTCCAGTGTCACATGATCGAGCATCAGCTGGGTGCCTACACCAACTGCAACCACGGTGCTGGTCTGGCGGTCATTCACCCGGTGCTGTACCGTCACCTGCTCCCGGCCAACACCGCACGGTTCGCCCGCTTTGCACAGAACGTCTGGGGCATCGACCCGGCGGGCAAATCCGAGCTGAAACTGGCACAGGCTGGCGTGGAGGCTCTGGCGGCCTTCATCAAGGAGATCGGGATGCCCACCACCTTTGCAGAACTGGGCGTCCCTGCCGACACCGACCTCAAGGCTGTGGCCGATTCCACCGTGCTGACCGGCGGCTGCTGCAAGAAGCTGAGCCGCGAAGAACTGCTGGACATCCTCAACGAGTGCAAGTAATCAAGGAACGAAAAATACAAAAGGAGCTATTTATTATGGAATTCATTACTCTGAACAATGGCGTCAAGATGCCGGCAGAGGGCATCGGCACCTTCCTGCTGACCCCGGACAAAGCTGAAACTGCCGTGCTGAGTGCGCTGAAAGACGGTGCACGGCTTATCGACACCGCCAACGCCTACTGCAACGAAAAAGCCGTGGGCCGCGCTATGAAGAAGTCCGGTCTGCTGCGGGAGGAAATTTTCCTCGAAACCAAGCTGTGGCCGACCTTCTACACCGATGCCGATGCTGTGGACAAGACGCTGGCACGTCTGGACACCGACTACATCGACCTGCTGCTCATTCACCAGCCTGCCGGTGATTACGTTGCCGGTTATCGCCTGATGGAAAAGGCTTACAAGGAGGGCAAAGTCCGTGCCATCGGTCTGTCCAACTTCAACGAGGAGCAGATCAAAGAAATTCTGAGCATCTGCGAAGTCAAGCCCACCATCCTCCAGACCGAAGTTCACCCCTACGCCCAGCAGAAAGAACTGAAAGCCTTCCTCGCCGAGAATGGCATGGTGATTCAGGCATGGTATCCGCTGGGCCACGCTGACAAGGGCCTGCTGGAAGAGCCGTTGTTCACACGCCTTGCAGCAAAGTACGGCAAGAGCAACGTGCAAATTATTCTGCGCTGGCACATTCAGGCAGGCAATGTGGTCATTCCCGGCTCCAAGAACCCGGCCCACATCCACGACAACTTCGATGTGTTCGATTTTGCGCTGACCGATGCAGAAATGCAGGAGATCACCACGCTGAACAAGGATAAACGGTATTATGAGGTCACGGAGGATAAGCTGGCGGCATTCGCCACCATGTTTCCTCCCGTGGAAGATCAGAAGTAAATTTCAAGCAGTTTGTAGCTGGGTGCGGAGAGTTTTTTTGCGGAAAATGAACCAGATGAAAGGGTAAATGAAGATGAATAAGATCACGCGCAAAAGTTTTCTGAAAGTTCTTGCCGCCACCATGGTGGGTGGTGCAGCCGCTTCCGCGCTGACGGGTGCAGCGGCTCCTGTTTCCATTGACGAGACAAACGGCAAGGTAAGCCGCTGGGTAAAGAACAACCTGAACCCGGACGGCCCGCTGACGATTGCCAAGCAAGGAATGTTCTCCTCCGGCGGCACGGTCACGGCACCGGTGGCAGGCACTTATGATGCCACCACCAACTGGCTGGACACTACCCGTGCAGGCAACACCGCTCATGTGGATCACGCTAATGTTCTGTATCAAATCCCGGCAGACAGCAACGGTTGGCCGATGGTTTATCTGCACGGCTATGGACAGTCCCGCATGGGCTGGATAACCACCCCGGACGGCCGTCAGGGCTGGGCCGATCTGTTTCTGCGCAACGGCTACTCTGCGTTCTTGGTAGACCAGCCCCGCCGTGGTGAGGCTGGCAGTACCGCCCAGATGAGCACGGACGGTTTCCTCGATACTTGGTCTGCCAACTCCAAGGACTACAAGCCCGGCGATCAGGCATGGTACACCCACTTCCGCATTGGCCGCGTTGCCCCGGAACGGTACGAAGGCTCCCAGTTCCCGGAGGGCGATGCTGCACAGAATCAGTTCTTCCGCCAGATGACCCCCAACACCGGCGACTTCGATCAGGCAGTTGCTGCCGCCGCACTGGGCGAGGTGATGAAGGACGTGCAGACCCTGACCGGCCACAAGTCCATTTTCGTCACCCACTCGCAGGGCGGTGCAGTCGGCTGGGATGTGCCCGCCGACAACATTGCCGCCATTGTTGCCATTGAGCCGGGCGGAACCCCTGCCATCGGCTCGGAGCAGTACACGAAACTGCTGAGCGCAGGTATTCCAATCGCTATCTACTTTGGCGATTACATCGACAACGGCCCGGAAGATATCATGTCCACCAGCTTCTGGCGGCGGGTACGGGACGGCGCACTGGCCTTTGCCGCCCAGTACAATGCCGATGGCGGTGACTGCACTGTGGTCGATCTGCCGAAAATCGGCATCACCGGCAACTCCCACTTCATGTTCCAAGAGCTGAACAACAAAGAGATCGCTGATCACATTTATCAGTGGCTGGAGAGCCGCGCACTGGCATGAGCGGTTCTCTGAGATTCCCGGCATTTTACATAGATAGAGGCGTGTTTCGTATGAAGAATAAAATTTCCCGCCGCCAGTTTTTGCAGGTTGCTGGCGCATCTGCTGCCGCCCTGCTGCTGGCTTCCTGCTCCGGCAATTCCGCTAGCAGTGTGAGCAGTTCTTCTGTGGCTTCCAGTGAAGCCGCATCCAGCGCGGCTGCTTCTTCGGAAGCTACCAGCACGGTAACGACTACGGGCAAAACACTGGTGGTGTATTTCTCCGCCACCGGCACTACACAGGGCGTAGCGCAGACCATCGCCGACACCGTGGGTGCTGACCTGTTTGAAGTCGTTCCGTCTGACCCCTATACCTCCGATGATCTGAACTGGACGAACAATGACAGCCGCGTTTCCCGTGAACACAACGACGAGGGCCTTCGTGCTGTGGCTTTGGAAAGCACCGATGTGGACGGCTGGGACGATTACGACACCGTGTTCATCGGCTACCCCATCTGGTGGGGCATTGCCGCATGGCCCATGAGCAGCTTTGTTGCCGTCAATGACTTCACCGGCAAAAATGTTGTTCCGTTCTGCACGTCCCTTTCCTCCGGCATCGGGCAGAGCGGCAAGCTGCTGGCAGAATTAGCGGACGCCGGCACTTGGCTGGACGGCCAGCGGTTCAGCCACAGCAGCAGTGAAGCCGACATTGCAAGCTGGGTAAATGGCCTGAACCTGTAAGCAGAGCTTTTGTGTGAGGAGAATTTTCTCTTGCGGTAATTTTTGAAATAGAGGGTAAATCAAAAGGAGAATGTTTGTATGAAAGCATTGCTCATCAACGGCAGTCCGCGGCCCAACGGCTGCACCTTTACGGCCCTGACCGAACTGGCAAATACGCTGGAAGCCGAGGGCATTGAAACCGAGATCGTCCATGTGGGCAACAAGGACATCCGGGGCTGCATCGCCTGCCGCCGCTGCCACAGCACCGGCTCCAACAAGTGCGTCTTTGATGATATTGTCAACGAAGTAGCCCCCAAGTTGGCTGAAGCCGATGCCTTTGTCATTGGCGCACCGGTGTACTTTGGTTCCCCGGCAGGCGGCGCGATCTCCTTTATGGACCGCCTGTTCTTCAGTACCCTGAACATCGACAAGACCATGAAAGTGGGTGCTTCGGTCGTGACCTGTCGGCGCGGCGGCAACACAGCTTCCTACGATGTGCTGAACAAATATTTTACCATGTGTGGGATGCCAGTGGCCAGCAGCCAGTATTGGAACATGGTCTACGGCGGCTCTGCCGAGGAGGTCAAGAAAGATGCCGAGGGCTTGCAGACCATGCGCACCCTTGGCCGCAACATGGCCTTTTTGATGAAGAGTATCCAGATAGGCAAGCAACAGATCGGCCTGCCCGAAAAAGAACCTGCTGTCTTCACAAACTTCCATCATTGAGGAAGTGTTCCATATTCCTCCTTCTTTGTTGCAGGGAAAGCCGGGACGGAAACGTCCCGGCTTTCCCATTTTCCTGATTTTTGCGAGGTGATTTTATGCGCAGCGTGATTTTCGCGGTTTCCACCGCTTTGACCGTTTTATTATCCGCCTGCACCGGGGCGGCATCCTCTGTGCCAGTCAATACGGTTTCTTCGGTTTCGGCCAGCACATCCATCACGACCTCGTCCGAAGTGGATTCGGCTGTTTCGGAGAGTGCTTCTTCGGAAACCGGAAACATCCAGACTGGGCTTGTCCGGGAGCAGACATTGGACAGCACTGAGGAGCTCATCCATTACAGCTACTACCTGCCGGAGGATTACGACCCCACCCGGAAGTACCCCATGATGGTGGTCATGCCCGGCTATAACATGATGTGGTTCGGGGAATCTTCCTCCGGCAGCAATCTGGACTGGACGGGGTTTACCAGCTGGACGAACCTTGGACAGGATATGATCGTAGTGTCTGCCCAGCTCACCGACTGGGGCGACACTTCGGCGCGGCAGGCCATCGCTCTGACGGAGTATTTCATCAATCACTTTGCCGTAGATACCGCCCGCATTTACGCCGCAGGCTACTCGGCTGGCGGCGAAACCATGTCGCGGGCAGTTGCCATGCGGCCTGACCTGTATGCAGCTTATCTGCATGGAGCATCCCAGTGGGACGGCGGTTTTGCGCCCATTGCAGAAAACGGCGTGGCGGTCTACATCTACATGGCGCAGGGCGATGAATACTACGGTGTGCAGAAAGCACGGGATGCCTACAACGGTCTGCACGATGCTTACGCCGCCGCAGGCTGGACGGATGAACAAATCGACACCGTGCTGCAAATGCAGACCCCGGACAACGCCTTTTTCGATGCGCAGGGGCTTCACGTCTACCATGCTGCCGCAAATGTTGTCTTTGATGATGCCGATATTCTGAACTGGATCGTTTCCAAACACAAGTGATAGGAGAGAAATTTTGAACCGACGGCAATTCACAAAACTTCTGGCGGGTGTAGGGCTGCTTCTGGCAGGCTGCCGGGCAGGTGCTGCACCCAGTTCCTCCACCCCGGAAAGAAAGGATTCCATGCAAACGACCACCCAAACTTATACCCGCACCACGCCCATCGAAACCGTACGGAATGACCCGGTTTTCGGTGATTATGGGCGGCTGATCTTCCCAGTGGAACGCTCTTATTACAGCGGCGACACGCTGGAGCAGCTGCATCTTACCTACTATAACAACATCGACCCGGACGAAACAGTGGACATCTGCAACACCCTGCGCCAGCGTGCAGCGGACGGGCAGACCATCTTTTACGATATTTACACCGAGGACGAACAAGCCGCTGACCCGGACAAAGCTGACACCGGCTTATTCTACTTCAAGGGTAATCCCGGCGCAAAATTTTCCATCTGCAACGCAGGCGGTGCGTTTGCGTATGTGGGGGCCATGCAGGACAGCTTTCCTCATGCACTGGAACTTTCCCGCAAGGAGTACAACGCTTTTGCGCTCATCTACCGCCCCGGCGCACAGACCGCCTGCAAAGATCTGGCACGGGCCATTGCCTTTGTCTTTACCCATGCGGAGGAACTGGAAGTAGACACCAGCGGCTACTCCCTCTGGGGCGGTTCTGCCGGGGCACGGATGGCGGCGTGGCTGGGCAGCTACGGCACGGCATCCTTCGGTGAACAGGCGTATCCGCAGCCGGGAGCCGTCATCATGCAGTACACCGGGCTGGGGGAAGTCTACGGCAACGAGCCGCCCACTTATGCCTGTGTGGGTGACCGGGACTACATCGCAGACGAACGCGTGATGCGCTGGCGCATTGAAACCATCCGCTCTCAGGGCACCCCTGCCGAGATCGAAGTTTTTCCGGGCCTTGCCCACGGTTTTGGCTTGGGCACCGGCACCTCTGCCGAAGGCTGGCTCGATCATGCCGTAGCGTTCTGGGAAGAAAACATCTGAAACCGTGAGGAAACTGTTATGACGAAAAAATGGACTGCACTGCTTCTCGCGGCAGTACTTGCTGTCGGTCTTTCGGCCTGCGACACCAGCCGCGCAGAAGCCCCCAGCAGCAATTTGGAAAGCGGAGTTTCCGCCATCGAGGATGCTATGACGAAACGAAATGAAACCGAAAGCAGCTCGTTCCCGGCAGGCAGCGACCTGCGCATCGGCACTTCTGCCGACACCGTTGCAACGCCGAATGATTTCCCGGCAGCATACAACTACGGCACTGGAAAAATTGAGGATTATTCCCGTACCGCCATGCCGCAAAAGATGCCGGAACCAGTGGACAATGCGACCGTGCTGAACACCTCGGCAGACCCTAACCATATTCAGGCGTTGTACCTGTGGGAAGAAGGCAACGTTCCGGCTAAAACGCAGTTCACCGCTGCAATGACCGGTTATTTTGACAACTGGGATTTCCGCCCCTATGTGACGGCAATTCCCGTCCGCACCGGAGTACAACCGAAAGGTGCTGTGGTGTTGATGGCAGGCGGTGCGTATCAGTTCCGTGGAAACTATACCGATTCTCTGCCCACGGCAGCGGCTCTACGGGAGCTGGGCTTCCAGACCTTCATCGTAGATTACCGTCTGTCGCCCTACACGCAGGAGGAAGGCGCGCTGGATGTAGCGCGGGCTGTCCGCTTTGTGCGGCAGAATGCGGATGTTTACGGCATTGACCCTGACGATATTGCAGTTATGGGCTTTTCCGCAGGCGGCATTCAGGCGGGCGAATTTCTGATGCACTACGATGAAGATGTCAACGGCACTGCTCTGGATGAAAGCTATGTACCCGATGCGCTGGATGCTGTTCCGGCTCACGCTTCGGCGGCGGGCATGATCTATTCGTTCTATGGGCGGCTCAGCGTGGGCAACATGGACCCGGACTGGCTGGCCGAGGGTGATCTGCCGCCAACATTCTACGTTTACGGCACGGAGGACCCCTTCTACCGCCAATTCCAGCAGCAGTATGATGTGATTCGGAATATGGGCATTTCCGCCGGACGCATCGTGCTGAATAGCTGGCCCCACGGCTTTGGCTCGGATGGCGGCTGGGTGAACGATTACGCCGCATGGCTGGAAAGTGTTTTTGCAAATAAGGAGGAATCTTAACATGGAATATCGTACTTTGGGCAATGACCTGACCGTTTCGGCTGTGGGTCTGGGCTGTATGGGCATGAGCCATGCCTACGGCGCACCTGCCAACAAGAAGGAAATGACCGAACTGCTGGCGCAGGCCGTGGGTATGGGCTATACGTTCTTTGACACCGCCGAAGTCTACGGCACACCGGATAATCCCCACGACAACGAGGAACTGGTGGGTGCTGCCCTGAAGCCCTACCGAGATAAAATCGTTCTGGCGACCAAGTTCGGCATCCATTTTGACATGACCAGTACGGCAGTCAACAAGCCGCTGGTGCCGGATTCCCGCCCGGAAGTTATCCGTGCATCGGTAGATGCCTCCCTCAAGCGGCTGGGCACTGACCATATTGACCTGTATTATCAGCATCGGCTTGACCCCAAGGTACCCATTGGGGAAGTGGCCGGTGTAATGGCTGACCTGATTCGGGAGGGCAAGATCACTCACTGGGGCCTTTCGGAAGCCACCGAGGAGACCATCCGCCGAGCACACGCAGTCTGCCCGGTAACGGCCATCCAGAACCGTTACTCCATGATGGCCCGCTGGTACGAAAGCCTGTTCCCGGTTCTGGAAGAACTGCACATTGGTTATGTGGCATTCTCGCCGCTGGCAAACGGTTTTCTCTCCGGCAAATACGATAAGACTTCCAAGTTTGAAGCAGGCACGGACTACCGCAGCGTCATGCCGCAGTTCCAGCCAGACAGCATTGACCAGAACCACGCCCTGCTGGAACTGTTACACCGTCTTGCCGCCGAGAAAAATGCGCCACCTGCCCAGATCTCACTGGCGTGGATGCTGTGCAAAAAGCCTTATATCGTACCAATCCCCGGCACCCGGAAACTCAACCGTTTACAGGAAAACGCCGGTGCAGCGGATATTGTGCTGTCTGCCGTAGAAGTGGCTCTGATTGACGAAGCACTGGCGCACATGGAAATGTCGCATGTGTTTGGCGGGAGCCGCATTGAGAAAGAGTAAGACAGCAGCTTTGACGATGAGCTTCAATAGATCATGCGGAGGTAATTGTTTTTGATATGTGCGGCTTTTCAACGAGGGTGATCCTATCAATTTCTATGCCGTCTTATGTCTTACTCCGCAAGAGTTGTATGACACGCTGGAAAATGATCTCGCGGTTGAAAAAGAGGTGCAGAATCCGCAAAGAGATTGATTTCGGCTAAATTATTGTGTAATTCATTTGCTTTTCATTTGTTTTTATGGAGCAGTCTGATACAATATTGCGTATTCAGACAAAAGAACGCCAGAAAGGTCCGTAACGTCCTCGCTGGCGGTTCAGGTGTTTTTGTTCTGCTCCGAAAATTCTGTCAAATGGATTGCAAGCGATCTTGTTGCTTCCAGCAGTGTTTTCCGCATTTCTGGTGGACAAGCAAGATAGATTGCATCCCATTCTCGGCACTCACTTTCCAATTCTGACAGATTTGGATTGATGATTGAATCCAAGGAAAGGGGTAGGACATGGAGGATTGCACTCAAAATGTCAAAAGAAGGATTTTGCTTTCCGTTTTCAATATTGGCGATATACTTCACCGAAACATGGCTTTTTAGTGCCAGCTGATCTTGTGTCATTCCCATTGCTTTTCGGACAGCCTTTATCTGCTTTCCTAAAGCAATCGCATCCGCATTCGGCATCATCATCACCTCAATAGTATTGTATCGTTCTTGCGGAAAGAACGGTATAACATCATCATTCCAGTGATTTTGTCCTATCGTGCCGATGTGTTATATTGCGCCAGCTTCCCGCCATGGGAGGCTGGCGTTTTTGCGCTTTTGGAGCCAAAGTGCCGCAGTCCACCGTTTCTCCTATGATACAGCAGCAAACTTTATATTTGGGAGGGAAAGTCATGCTCGATCATAAGAAGGAAGCGATTACGGAACACTGGCAGTTTTGCCCCAAGTGCAATATAAAGCTCTATCGAATGACCGCCGACTGCACTGGATTCATCTACATAAAATGCTGGCGTTGCCGGGAAATGTTATGGCTCAACCTTTCCATTCGGGCCAAGTAAGCATTGATTTCATAAAAATCGGGTGCAACGCACTCTGAATATGGACTGTTCGCACCGAGCAACGGGCCGTCACCTCCGGGTGATGTATGAAACGTAGCACCAAATGGCCGGGCAGCAGCTTGACTGAAAGCTCTCCAATCTTTCGGTCGGCTGTTGTCCGGCTATTTTTATAGCTTCAGATGGCCTGCTTCCGAAAAGGAGCAGGTTTTATGTTTGCCCTCTTTTCATGGCTGCCCCAGATGGCGAAATATCCGTAGTGTTTCCAAATTTTCGGCATTTCACGTTTTATCGAAAATTTGGAGGTTACACATGGGCTTTAATTATGGTTTGGAAAAGAAGAACTTTGACCGTCAGTGGGCTATCATGCGCAAGCAGTATGAGGACGCTGGCATGAGCATTGAAGTGATTCAGGCAATGTATGAGTATGACTGGTCTGTTTTCAATGCTGCGCGTTCTTACCAGAACCACACGCAGGAGATCACCGCTCCGTCCTTTGAACAGGGCGAAGAATCCTACTCGCCCCTTATGAACAAGTATCAGGAAGCAATTTCTGTTACCGAACACTACCGCGAAACCAAGAGCCGCTTCACATGGATTGGCGAAATTGAGAACGAACGGCTGTTGTCTGCTCTTGAAAATTTGTCGGACGCAGACCTCAACCTTGTCACCATGTATGCCTATGAGGGGTACACCGTCACTGAAATTTCTAAAGTTTTAGGTGTCGCGCAGCCTACTATTAGTATCAAAATCAAGAGAATCACTAAATTTTTGAAAAACTTCAATTTCAATGCTACGAATTGACCTTTCTCGTCGGCTACCAAGTGAGAGGACACTTCACCAGATGGCGAGAGCCACTACGCGAAACGTCCGGCCTCATGTACCTTGAAAACTGAATAGTTCCTTCATCTGGTACTCCGATAATGATACTTCCGTAATTCGCGGCCCGGTCACAAAGCAGACGGGGTGGCTGAAATGCCAATGAAGCGGTACAAGTCCGCTGCCAGATGTTTATGCCCCACTCGCAGGGAGCCGAGGGCGAATATGCGAGACCTTAACTTATTAAATCAGGCGTGGCCGAATGCTGTTTTCGGTCTTCGTCCACGCCTGTTCTTTTTACTTATTCCATATATCCACATTTTCATCCTACATAATAGGAGGCTTTATGAACGAAAACGACCGTACCACCTTAGAGCAAGCGATCTACGAGGAAATGGAACTGACCCCGGAGATGATTCGGTCCATCCGCACGCTCTGCGGTGTCTGCCTTTGTAGTTTTGTAGAATCCAAGGCGTTCAAAATCGCCATTGTTCCCAGCGCAGACCGGAGCATGGACACTTGCACTGTCTGCCAGACCCGGCGCGGTCATGACTACGTTGTGATGAACCGCTGAACAAACACATCGCCCACTGCCAAGGAGGTGCAGCGGGCGGTGTACATATTGCAAAAGGAGGGCAGCTATTGATTCAAAACTGGAAATTCCAACGTGGAGACATTTTCTTCACCCGTTTCGACAACGCCATCGGTTCAGAGCAAAGCGGGAATCGTCCGGCAGTCGTTCTTCAGAACGATGTGGGAAATTTTTACTCGCCCACGCTGATCGTGGCCACATTGACAAGCAAGGCGGCAAAAAAGTATACCCAGCCGACCCACTGCCTGCTGGTGAACGAGTTTCTCTCCGTACCATCCATCGTTCAGGCAGAGCAGATTTTTACCGTAGACAAGAGCAGGGTTCTGAAATATCTCGGACACCTCACCCCGGAAGAAATGAGCCGGGTGGATGATGCTGTCCGTGCCAGCCTTGCCCTGAACCCGATGGGGAGCATTCAGCGGCTTCCACCCATCATCCGCTCTACGGCGGCTTACGCGCCGCCTGAGGTAGTTGACGGTAAGCCGCCCCTCTATCCCTACACACCCATCAAATCATCCTTTGAGGATGCTGGGAGTGTCGAGGACATGATGCTGTACACCGAACTGGAAGCTGCGGTACACGCAATGATCCAGCGGCTGGAATACAGCTTCACATTCAACCCAAGTCTGCTCACCATCCCGAAGCGTAAGCAGCAGGTTGCTGAAATCCTGAAAGAAGCCGAAACGTACATCTGGAGAATCAAGGAGGAAATGCGATGCGCCTGAAAGACAACAACAATCCCTTCATCCATGTCAACCCGCCGTACCAGCTCATGGTCATCCACAGCAGCAAGCTGGTCTACCCCCGCGAACTGTATCAGCGCGGTGTGGAGCGCAAGCGTGTGGAACTGATTGCCGCCCACTTCAACGAATATGTGGCAAATGAGCCGAAGGTCAGTTTCCGCAACGGTCAGTTCATCGTAACGGATGGGCAGCACACCATCGAGGGGCGCATCCTCCGCAACGGCGGCAAAGATCTGCCAATTCTCTGCAAGGTGTACACGGGCATGACCGTGGAGCAGGAAGCCCTGCTCTTTGCCGAGCAGAACGGCTTCTCTGCGCCGCTGACGGCAGGCATCAAGCTCCGTGCCAAGGTGGTGGGCGGCGATGCCATCTCCAAAGCCTTTCTCGCAGCCACCAACCGGGTGGGATTGAGCCTCAATTATGACAGCCAGCAGCTGACCGATTACCGCATCGGCTGCGTTGGTACGGCTTTCCGGCTCTACAAGCAGATGGGCGAACCGCTCTACTGTGAAACGATGCGGCTGATCGTGGCAGCATGGGAGGGCAAGCCCGATTCGTTCCGGGCATCTGTTCTGAAAGGCATGATGCACTTTGTGGAGCTGTACCACGGCGAGTTCAGTGAAGAACGGCTGCTCCGTGCGCTGTGCAACATCCACCCGGTCGATATTTACCGCATCGGGCAGGACGACCCCGCAAAGCTGCGCGGATGGAAAAAATACGTTTTCCCCATCTACACCGCCTACAACGGCAAGTGCAGAAAAGACGCACTGCCGATGAAATTCTGACATTCACAGGCATTCCTCCCATATACACAAGGGGCATCCGCAAACCGCAGATGCCCCTTGTTACATATTAAGACCACTATATATACGATTTATATATTCGTTCAATACAATATACAGAGAAAAGAGGTATTCTATGCGCTCTCAGTTCACTTCGTATGAGCAGCTTCCCATCACCCTGACAGCCGATCATGTCGCTGCTGCGCTGGGCATCTCCCGCGCCAACGCTTACATCCTGCTCCGTTCGGACGGATTTCCCACGCTTCACATCGGTAAGCGGATGGTCGTACCCAAGGACCGTTTTCTTCAGTGGATCACGGACAGCGTAAATGGCTGATTTGACATCCTTGATTCAAGAGGTTTCTTTTTCTATACTATTCCCGAAACGACTTGACATCAGGAAGGAGGCAATATGCCAAGCAAACGTTCACACGGCGAGGGTACGCTTCGCCACCGCAGCGATGGTCGCTGGGAATTACGTATGATGGACGGCTACCAGAAAGATGGTTCGCCGCGCTTCAAAACCTTCTATGGCAAGACTCAGAAGGAGGTCAAGCTCAAACTGAAAGAGTATCAGGATGCGCTTATCAGCGGTGTCCAGCTGGACACGATTCTGTACTTCGAGGATTGGGCAGATACATGGTTCGAGGGTCACAAGGATAATATCGCTCCCACGACACAGGAAAGCTACAAATACTGCCTGAAAATGCTCAAAGAAGGATTTTATCATCGCCCCTTGACCGTCATACGCCCCATCGACATTGAAAATTTCCTGAAAGTGATGCGGCGCGATGGCCGCTCTGATTCTTACATCAGCAAGGCACGAGGGATGCTCTACCAGATCTTTCAAAAGGCAGAAGCCAATGACCTTGTGCGCCGTAACCCGGTCCGGCTTGCTGAAAAGATGCGGGCATCCGGCACCGCAAAACGCAAGGAAGCCTTTACCACAGCGGAAGTCGCACACCTGATGAAGGTGCTGCCCGATGACCGCATGGGCTTGAGCATCCGGCTTTTGCTCGGCACTGGGATGAGAATGCAGGAACTTCTGGCTTTGGAGCCGCAGTTTATTGAAGAAGATGGCTCTGTCATTCACATCCGGCAGGCAGTAAAGGTCGTAAAAGGTACGGTCAGCATCGGCAGTCCGAAATCCAAAGACAGTATCCGGGATATTCCGGTGCCGCTGAATGTCCGCCCGTGTGCCATCAAGCTGCGGGATACCACCAATCAGTTCATCTGGGAAAGCCCCAAGACCGGCTTGCCCTGCAATCCCACCCATTTCCGGGATGTGTTCCGCAAATCTCTGGAAGAAGCGGGCGATGTCCGCTTGCTCACACCGCACAGCTGCCGCCACACCTATGTATCGCAGATGCAGGCGTTGGGCGTGGATATCCAGACCATCCAGAGCATCGTAGGCCACGCCGATACCGAGATGACTGAGCATTATCTCCATGTTCAGGAATCCATTCGGCAGAACGCGATTCAGCTTTTTAATGAGGCTTTTTCGGCCTAAAAGTTAGACAGAACGGCACTAATTAGACCAGATAAAATCTTTGGCATTGTGGTCAAAATTGTGGTCAAAACCAAATGAGGCCAGCCTATAAACAAAAAAATCCAACGATTTCTAACGTGAAATCGTTGGATTTATGGTCCGAGTGGCGAGAATCGAACTCACGGCCTCTTGAACCCCATTCAAGCGCGCTACCAAAACTGCGCTACACCCGGATATCGACCGCCGCTTCCCTACCGAAGCGTGGCGACAAGAGATATTATACTCAGGTAAGGCCGTTTTGTCAACAGATTTTTCGATTATTTTTGGTTTTTTCTGAGAAAAGTCCGATTTTTACACGGATACGCGCTTTTTTGTTTTTTGCTGTTTTCAGTGTTTTTCTGCTTCTGCGGCGCGCTGTGCGCGGTCGCGTTCCAGCAGCGGGCGCAGATACTGGCCGGTAAAGCTGCCGGGCACGGCGGCCACCTGCTCCGGGGTACCCTCGGCCACGATCTCGCCACCGGCGCTGCCGCCCTCGGGGCCAAGGTCGATGATATGGTCGGCACACTTGATCAGATCCAGATTATGCTCGATGACGATGACCGTATTGCCCACGTCCACCAGTTTTTGCAGCACCTCGATCAAGCGGTGCACATCTGCAATATGCAGGCCGGTGGTGGGTTCGTCCAGAATATACACCGTTTTGCCGGTGCCGCGGCGGGCAAGCTCGTTGGCCAGCTTTACGCGCTGCGCCTCGCCGCCGGACAGGGTGGTGGCGCTCTGCCCCAAGGTGACGTAGCCAAGGCCAACGTCCAGCAGCGTTTGCAGCTTGCGGGCGATCTTGGGCTGGTTGGCAAAGAACACCACCGCTTCCTCCACGGTCATGTTCAGCACATCCGCAATGGTCTTTTCCTTATACTTTACTTCCAGCGTTTCGCGGTTGTAGCGCGCGCCCTTGCACACCTCGCAGGGCACATATACATCCGGCAAAAAGTGCATCTCGATCTGCAGAATGCCGTTGCCCTCGCAGGCTTCGCAGCGGCCGCCCTTGACGTTGAAACTGAACCGCCCCGGGCCGTAGCCGCGCATCTTGGCGTCCTGCGTCTGGGAGAATACGGCGCGGATATCGTTGAACACGCCGGTGTAGGTGGCGGGGTTGGAGCGCGGGGTGCGGCCGATGGGCTGCTGGTCGATGCCGATGACCTTATCCACGAACTCCAGTCCCTCTACCCCATCGCACTTGCCAGCGCGGGAGCGGGCACCGTTCAGCTCGCTGGCCAGCGTTTTGTACAGGATCTCGTTGATGAGGCTGGACTTGCCCGAGCCGGAAATGCCGGTGACGCAGATGAACTCCCCCAGCGGGAAGCTGACATCAATATTGCGCAGGTTATTTTCCCGTGCGCCCTTTACGGTCAGACAGTGGCCGTTGCCGGTGCGGCGGGTCTGGGGCACTGCAATGCGCTTGCGGCCGGAGAGATAGTCGCCGGTAATGCTGCGCTTGGCCTTGCAGATATCCTTTACGCTGCCTGCGGCTACGATCTCGCCGCCGTGCACACCGGCACCGGGGCCTACGTCCACGATATAATCCGCGCTGCGCATGGTATCCTCGTCGTGCTCGACCACGATGACCGTGTTGCCCAGATCCCGCAGGTTTTTCAAGGTAGCGATGAGTTTATCGTTGTCCCGCTGATGCAGACCGATAGAGGGCTCGTCCAGCACATAGAGCACGCCGGACAGGGCGCTGCCGATCTGGGTGGTCAGACGGATGCGCTGGCTCTCACCACCGGACAGCGTGCCCGCCGCCCGGGCAAGCGTGAGATAATCCAGACCCACACTCTGCAAGAATTGCAGGCGGTTCTTGATCTCCTTCATAATCTGGCCGCCGATCTGCTGCTGCTTTTCGGTAAGGTTCGGCTCGTTTTGCTTGATAAATTCCAGCTCGTCCCGGATGGACATCTCGCAGAACTGGCTGATGTTCTTGTCCCCGATGGTCACGGCAAGCACCACCGGCTTCAGGCGCTGGCCGTGGCAGTCCGGGCACTCCACGCCGGACATAAAGCTGCCGATCTCTTCCTTCATCCACTCGCTGCTGGTCTCGCGGAAGCGGCGCTCCAGATTTTCCACGATGCCCTCAAAGGTGTTGTAGTACACCCCGCTGCCGAACTCGTTGGTGCGGTGCATCTCGATCTTTTCGCCGTTGGTGCCGTAGAGCAGGGCGTTCACCGCCTCGGTGCTCATCTCCTTGATGGGCGTATCCAGCGTAAAACCGTATTTTTTGCCAAGGCCAAGATAATACATCTCGCTCACAGAGCCCTCGGCGTAATACCAGCCGCTGGCCTTGATGGCACCCTCCCGGATGGAAAGGCTGCGGTTGGGCAGGATGCGTTCCTCGTCCACCCGCATAAAGGTGCCAAGGCCGGTGCATTTTTCGCAGGCGCCCAGCGGGTTATTGAAGGAGAACAGCCGCGGCGACAAGTCGCTGATGGAAATGCCGTGCTCCGGGCAGGCAAAGTTCTGACTGAAGGTCATACACTCGCCGCCGATGACGTCCACCTCCGCCACGCCCCCGGTGAGCGCCAGCGCGGTCTCCAGCGAATCCGCCAGACGGCTGCGGATGCCCTTGCGCAGGGCAAGGCGGTCCACCACGATTTCCACCGTATGCTTGATGTTCTTTTCCAGACTGATCTCCTCGTCCAGATCATACAGGTTGCCATCGATTTTCACGCGGGCATAGCCGGCGCGGCGGGCGGCGTCCAGTTCCTTCTGCTGGGTGCCCTTGCGCTGACGCACCACCGGGGCTAAGATCTGGAACTTTGTGCCCTCCTCCAGCTTGAGAACGGCATCCACCATCTCGTCCACGGTCTGCTGGCTGATGACCCGCCCGCACACCGGACAGTGCGGCACGCCGATGCGGGCGTACAGCAGGCGCAGATAATCGTAGATCTCAGTCACAGTGCCCACGGTGGAGCGGGGGTTGTGGCTTGTGGTCTTTTGGTCGATGGAGATGGCCGGTGAAAGGCCGGTGATCTCGTCCACGTCCGGCTTATCCATCCGACCCAGAAACATCCGGGCGTAGCTGGAAAGGCTTTCCACATAGCGGCGCTGACCGTCGGCGTAGATGGTATCGAAAGCCAGACTGGACTTGCCCGAGCCGGAAAGGCCGGTCATGACGATCAGCTTTTCCCGCGGGAGGGTCAGGTTGATATTTTTCAGGTTGTGCTCGCGGGCACCCTTGATGATGATTTTATCGTTTGCCAAGGTATTTTCTCCCTTTTCGTTGTGTCTGTGCATGGTTCTGTTTGCGTTCGGTCTCGGCGGCGGAGTCCACGGTGGGATTTTCGCCCCGGCGCAGACGGTCGATCTGATCCCGCAGGAAGGCTGCGTGCTCAAATTCCAGCAGCTTCGCAGCCTCCTTCATCTCCCGGGTCAGGCGCTCGATGGCAGCTTCCCGCTCCATCTTGCCCATGCGGCGGGTGTTGCGCTTGGCGTTTTCGGCCTTATCGCTGATCTCGATGCTGTCCGCAATGGCCTTGACGATGGTCTTGGGCACGATGCCGTGTTCCTCATTATAGGCCATCTGAATGGCGCGACGGCGCTCGGTCTCGGTGATGGCGCGCTCCATGCTGTCGGTCACCACATCGGCGTACATGATGACCATGCCCTCCGCATTGCGGGCGGCGCGGCCGATGGTCTGGATCAGGCTGGTCTCGCTGCGCAGAAAGCCCTCCTTGTCGGCATCCAGAATGGCCACAAGGCTCACCTCCGGCAGATCCAGACCTTCGCGCAGCAGGTTGATGCCCACCACCACGTCGATGCTGCCCAAACGCAGATCCTTGATGATCTCCATCCGCTCAAAGGTATCCACCTCGTGGTGCATATACTTGACCTTGATCCCCTGCTCGGTGAGGTAATCGGTGAGATCCTCGGCCATCTTTTTGGTCAGGGTGGTCACAAGCACCCGCTCCTGCCGCTGGATGCGGGCGTTGATCTCGCCCAGCAGGTCCACCACCTGCCCTTCCACCGGGCGCACCGAGATGACCGGGTCTAAAAGACCCGTGGGACGGATGACCTGCTGCGCCACCTGTGAGCTGTTCCGGCGCTCGTACTCGCCGGGGGTGGCGGAGACAAAGATCATCTGGTTGAGCTTGGACTCCACCTCCTCAAATTTCAGGGGGCGGTTATCAAAGGCGGACGGCAGGCGGAACCCGTATTCCACCAGCGTTTTTTTGCGGGCGTAGTCGCCGCCGTACATGGCGCGCACCTGCGGCAAGGTGACGTGGCTCTCGTCCACGAAGAGCAGAAAATCCTCCGGGAAATAATCCAGCAGGGTGGTGGGCATACTGCCCGGCGCACGACCGGACAGCACTGCCGAGTAGTTTTCGATGCCCTTGCAGATACCCACCTCGTTCAGCATCTCGATATCGTAGTTGGTGCGCTGGGCAATGCGCTGGGCTTCGATCAGCTTGCCCTCGGCGGTGAACTGTTTGACCTGCGCATCGCACTCGGCGCGGATCTTTTCCAGCGCAGCGGCCTTTTTTTCCGCGCTGACGATATAGTGGCTGGCCGGGAAGATGGCAACGTGCTTGACCACGTTCTGCTTGGAGCCGGTCAGGGGGTTGAACTCGGTAATGCGGTCGATCTCGTCCCCGAAGAACTCCACCCGGATGGCAAGCTCGCTCATATAAGCCAGATAAATGTCCACCGTGTCGCCGTGCACCCGGAACTTATTGCGCACAAAATTCACGTCGTTGCGCTCGTATTGCAGGGTAACCAGCTTTTTGCACAGCTCGTCCCGCTCCATCTGCATCCCGGGGCGCAGACTGATGACCATGCTGCGGTAGTCGATAGGGTCGCCCAGCGAGTAGATGCAGGACACCGATGCCACAATAATAACGTCCCGCCGCTCAGAAAGCGCCGCCGTAGCCGAGTGGCGCAGACGGTCGATCTCGTCGTTGATAGCGCTGTCCTTTTCAATATAGGTATCGGTGCTGGGAATGTAGGCCTCCGGCTGGTAGTAGTCGTAGTAGCTGACGAAGTACTCCACCGCATTGTTGGGGAAAAACGAGCGGAACTCGGTACACAGCTGCGCCGCCAGCGTTTTGTTGTGCGCCAGCACCAGCGTGGGGCGGTTGCACTGGGCAATGACGTTGGCCATGGTAAAGGTTTTGCCGCTGCCGGTCACGCCCAGCAGGGTCTGGCAGCGGTCACCCCGCTGCACCCCATCCACCAGCTGCGCGATCGCCTGAGGCTGGTCACCGGTGGGGGCATAGTTCGACACCAGTTCAAATTTTTCCTCTGCCATCGTTTTCTCCCTTCCGTGCGTATAACCACAATCCGTTGTTGCTTCAAGTTGTATTATAGCACGCACAATTTATAATGTAAACAGTTTTTTGTTTTACGGCCAGAACAGCGTGCCGGTCTTGAAATCGTAGATAGGCAGGCGGTTGGCGTCCCGCATGGAAAAATACTCGGTGTCGGTCAGGATAAAGTGGTCCAGCAGGTGCACATTTACCAGTCCCAGTGCCCGGGCAATGCTGCCGGTAGCGTCCATGTCCTCCAGCGAGGGCAGCGCCACCCCGTTGGGATGGTTGTGGCAGAGCACCACGGCATCCGTACCGCCCTTGATGGCGGCAGCCACCACGTTCTTGATATCCAGCCTGACCCGGTCGGAGGTGCCCTCCCGCAGCCAGACGGCGGCGCGCACCCGCTTGCGGCTGTCCAGACTGACCAGCATGGCGCGCTCGTAGTCCGACCACGCAAATTTTGCCATCAGGTAGCTGCCCATCTGCTCGGTGGTCTTGATGCAGCGAGTGGTGCTGGTGCGGCTGCGGCCATAGTACCGGCTGATCTGGGGCAGCAGATGCAGCATCCGGGCAGTAGAGGGGCCTACGCCCTCCACGGTGCACAGTTCCTCCTCACTGGCCTCCAGCACCGCCGCAAAATCCCCGAACCGATCGATCAGATCGTGGGCGATACCGTTGGTGTCCTTTTGGGCGTTGGTCAGGTAAAGCACATATTCCAGCGCCTCGTGCTCGGCCAGACTGTCCAGCCCGTAGCTTTGCACCCGCTCCCGCATCCGCTGGCGATGTCCCTTGTGCCGTTTATTCTCTGCCATGGCGGTACTCCTTTTTCTATGTTCTTTCCTTATAGTACCCATTTTGCGGCGCAAACACAAGTATTCTGCAAAAATAACCCGGATTTTGCACCGGAATGCGCGTTGACTTCCCGCCCCGCCTGTATTACTATAAAAGCATGATTCTGACAAAAACGATGAGGATAGCTTTATGAAACAATTTACTGCCACCGCCAACGATGACGGCGTGCGTCTTTCGCGCTTTGTGCAGAGCGTGACCCGCGATTTTCCCACCAGCCTGCTGTACAAGAGTTTCCGCAACAAGCGGGTGAAGGTGAACGGCAAAAAGGCCGCACCGGAGTACCGTTTGCAGGCGGGAGACCTGATCGAGTTGTACATCAACGACGAGTTCTTCCCTCCCGAGGGCGCAAAGCCGGTGCAGAAGGCTGCCCCCAAAAAGCAGCCCAATCAGCCCAAGGTGACGGTCATCTACGAGGACGAGAACCTTGCGGTGCTGTACAAGCCTACCCATCTGCTGTGCCACAGCGACCGCACCGGCGATGCCAATCTGGTGGATGCCTTTACCCAGTACCTGACCCAGAAGGGCGAATACGATCCCCACGGCGAGAACCGCTTCAAGCCCGGCATCTGCAACCGGCTGGACCGCGGCACCGAAGGGCTGGTGATCGCCGCCAAGAACTACGCCGCCCTGCGGGACATGAACGAGATCATCCGCACCGATCTGCTGAAAAAGGAGTACTACACCATCACGGTGGGCATTCCCCAGTCCGGGCGGTTCACCGCATGGTGGGAGCACGACGAGAAGAACAACAAGGTCAGCATCCACGCCCATCAATCGCAGGACGAACGCCGCAAGCAGATCATTACGGACGTGGACGTGCTGCGCACCGCAGGCCCCTTTGCCCTGTGCAAGATCGGCCTTGTCACCGGGCGCACCCACCAGATCCGTGCCCATCTGGCCTATCTGGGCAAGCCGGTGCTGGGCGATATCAAATACGGCAATCGCAAAATGAACGAGCGTACCGGCACCAAGACGCAGGCGCTGTGCGCGGTACGCATCAGCTTTCTGGATGTGCCGGAGGAAAACACCCTGCACTACCTCTCCGGCAAGGTCATCAAGCTGAAAGACCCCCAGATCCTGCAGCAGTTTGATGCACTGGATAAAAGCAAAAACGCATAACAATAAGACCGCTGTTTGCTACAACTGCAAGCAGCGGTCTGTTTTTTGCGCTATTTTCTTTTTTTGCCCCGTTCACACCCGGACGGGCAGCCAGACCGTTGTTTTTGCCCCGCAGGGGGTGTTCTGCCCGAACACTGCCATGCCGCCATGGGCGGCGGCGATCTGCTGCACTACATACAGGCCAAGGATATGGGGCGCATTTTCGGCAGGCTCCGCAGCGTTCAGTGCCACCAGAACGGCAGCCGGATAGCCAATACCGTCATCTGCCACGGTCAGGCAGAAGCGCTCTCCTACCTGCCGGGTGTGCACGGTAATGTTCACCGGCTTTGGGTTATGCCGGACGCTGTTGTTCAGCAGATTTTCCAGCAGCCGTGCCAGCAGCGCCTCATCCACCGAAAGCACGGTCTGCTCTGCCGGTTCTTCCTGTTCCAGTGTGATCTCGCAGCGCTCTGCCAGTGGGCTTTCGCAGAACTGCGCCACCAGCTGCCGGAACAGCGGCCCTGCCCGGAGGTCTTTCCGGCGCAGGGGTTGGGCACCGTATTCCAGCTTACTGGTCAGGTTCAGGTCATCAATGAGGGTGCGGAGCTTTTCGCACTGGGTGCGGATGCCGGTCGCTTTCTGCCGGGAGCTGTCCGGCAAAAGCGTATCCTGTTCCAACTGCTCCGCCCAGCCTAAGATCAGAGCCAGCGGGGTACGCACGTCATGGCTGACCCCTGCAATCCACTGGGTGCGGGCGTTGTCCCGCCGGGAAAGCATCTCATTTTTGGCTTGCAGCTGCGCCCCGGTCTGGTTCAGCTTTTCTGCCAGCTCCCCGGCAAAACCGTCGGTAGGCAGCCGAACGGTCTGCCCCTGCGCCAGAACATCCAGACCGTTTGCCACGGTCTCCAGCCGCTTTGCCCCCCGCCAGCTCAACCAGAAGCAGAGAACCAGACCCAGCAGCAGCATTCCCAGCGCTGCTGCCGGGAGCACCCGCACCATGCTCAGGACAAAGTCCGGTGAGCTGTAAATGCTGTACTTCCACAGGCTCCCCTTTGGCAGCCCGATGACGAACAGTCCGTAGGGTTCTGTCCAGCAGAACACCGGGTAATCCGCCAGATACCAGCGGGCAAATTTGGCGATATCGCCGGGAGTGTAGGCATGGTTCAGATCCTGCGGCAGGCCGTAGCTCCAGCGGATGTTTCCCACATCGTCCAGTACCATCGCCCATTCGTAGCCATTCATCCACTCCTGCGGGGTGCATTCTGCCCCAAAGGCAAGCCCTTCGGCTGTCTCCACCATAGAATCCGCGATCTCGCTGGATGAATACTCCCGCTGCGGCAGGCGGCAGCCCTCGTGCCAACCCAGCCAGCCCAGCACTGCAACACCGGAAAACAGCAGCAGCAGAACGATG
Organism: Faecalibacterium sp. IP-1-18; assembly: GCF_023347355.1. Taxonomy (NCBI): domain Bacteria; kingdom Bacillati; phylum Bacillota; class Clostridia; order Eubacteriales; family Oscillospiraceae; genus Faecalibacterium; species Faecalibacterium sp. IP-1-18. The sequence goes on along the minus strand of NZ_CP094472.1, from coordinate 1,211,194 downwards.
CCCACCGCCGCCAGCACATACCGCCGGATCAGGCGCACAAAGGTTTTCATGCTTCTTCCCCCTTTGTCAGCTTATAGCCAATGCCCCGCACCGTCCGCAGAAACTGCGGCGCACCGGGTTCAGCTTCCAGCTTCTCCCGCAGATGCCGGATATGTACCCCCAGACTGTTCTCGTAGCCATAGTAATCTGCGCCCCAGACCGCCGCACAAAGGGCATCATAGGTAACGATGTGTCCCCGGTTCTCTGCCAATTTCCGCAGCAGCGCCAGCTCGGTAGCGGTCAGCGCCAGTGTTTTGCCCTCTGGCAGGGTAACAATAGCATCATTCAGGTCTACGCACCGCTCCCCCAGCTGCAAAGGTGCCGGTTTTGTACGGGACAGCTCTGCCCGGTACGCCCGCTGCAAAATATGCTGCACCCGCAGCAGCAGTTCCTGCATCAGAAAAGGCTTGGTCAGGTAGTCATCTGCGCCAAGCCCCAGCCCGAACAGACGGTCGGCATCCGCGTCCCGTGCAGAGAGGAACAATGCCGGGACATCCGCTTTTGCCCGCAGCGCCCGGAACAGCGAAAATCCATCCCCATCCGGCAAGTTGATATCCAGGATCATCAGCTCCGGCTGTTCCGCCGCAAAGCAGGCGCGGGCAGCGGCGCAGCTTTGGGCAGTTCTGATATGGCCATATCCTGCGCCCCGCAGCTGCTCACATAGCAGTGCCAGCAGCTCGGCGTTGTCATCCACGATGAGAAGCTTTGCATCATAAATGGTATCCATAAGGGCAGTTCTCCTTTCCCGCCTTTACTATACCACACTTTTTGCGCCGCAGCGGAAAACACCTGCAAATTTAAGGGGAAATTAAGCTGCGCTTCCGGTCAGTTTAAGGCAGCGGGTGTATTCTGGCATCGTTCCGAAAACCATGAATGCGAAAGGAGACCATTTATGAAACCTGTGATCGAGACCCATGCCCTTTGCAAAAGCTACCATAGCCGTCCGGTGGTGGATCATTTGAACCTGACTGTCCCGGAGGGCTGTGTTTACGGCTTTTTAGGCCCCAACGGTGCGGGCAAATCCACCACTATGAAGATGCTGCTGGGGCTTGTACACCCCACTGGTGGCAGTGTGGAACTGCTGGGGCACACCCTGAACGAAGCAAACCGCATTGCCCTGCTGCGGCAGACCGGCAGCCTGATCGAATCTCCCTCCGGTTACCTGCACCTGACCGCCCGGGAAAACCTTTCCATCGTGGCCGACTTGAAAGACGTGGACCGGAAGGACATCAGCCGGGTGCTGGAGATCGTGCACCTGACCAAAGACGCTGACCGGAAGGTGGGGCAGTATTCCCTTGGCATGAAGCAGCGGCTGGGCATTGCCATGGCGCTGCTGGGCAGCCCCAAACTGCTAATTTTAGATGAACCCACCAACGGTCTGGACCCGGCGGGCATTCAGGAGATGCGCAGTCTGATTGCTTCCATGCCGCAGACCACCGGAGCCACCGTGCTGATCTCCAGCCACCTGCTGGGCGAGATCGAGCAGATGGTGGATCAGGTGGGCATCCTGAACCACGGCAAACTGCTGTTCGAGGGTTCTCTGCAGCAACTGCAAAAGCACAGCCGGGGCGGCATTCTGCTGCGGGTGCTGGATGCACCCAAAGCCGCAGCCGTCCTGCAGCAGCAGGGAGTAAAAGCCGCTGCACCGGCAGACCAGCCGGACACCCTGCAGCTGCCCCCGCTGCCGGACGAAGCGCTGGCGGCACTGGTCTGCACCCTTGCCGAAAGCGGCGTGGGTGTGGTGGGTCTGACTGCGCAGACAAAGAGCCTTGAGGACATCTTCCTCAGCCTGACCCAGACCAGCGGGGAGGTGGCGTAAGATGGCAGCTTTCCGTGCAGAACTGCAAAAAGCCCACCGTCGGCACGACCTTGCTCTCTGCCTGTTCATCCCCGGCATTGTTGTGCTATGGGTGGGCGGCCTTGCCCCAGCTGACCCGGAGGAGCTCGCCAACGGTTACAGCGCCCTGCTTTACAGCCTGCCCGTCATTGAAGCCATTCTGATGCCGGTGATGATGGCAGTGCTGGCCTCCCGGCTGTGGGATATGGAGATCAAAGGCAACACCGCAAAGCTGCTCTACACCCTGCAGAGCCGCCGCAGCCTGTTTGCAGGCAAAGCGGTCTTTGGGGTGCTGGAAGTTCTTCTGGTCACGGTGCTGGAGCTGGCCTGCGTTCCGGTGCTGGGGCGCGTTCATGGTTATACCGAAGCCTTTCCCACTGGGCAGCTGGTCTACCTATTCATCTGCACGCTGGCGGTGGACACAATGCTCTTCTTTGGAGAATTTCTGCTGATGCTGTGGGTGGGCAATCCCCTGCCGGCGCTCTGCGTGGGCATTGTAGGGGCGCTGGTGGGGCTGTTCTCTGCTTTTATGCCGCCGCTTGCCAGTTATTTTGTGCCCTTTGGGTACTACATTCCTCTGAGCGCCTACGAAGTGGCGAACTGGGACCAGGCCACCCACACCGTCACCTACGGCACCCGCCCCTTCAACTGGGGGCTGCTGGCTTTCACCCTTGCGCTGGGCGCTGTGCTGTTTGCCCTTGCGTGGCGCAAGGTACAGGACGAGGAGGTATAAAACCATGCTGAAACGCTGTATTCTTGCGGAGAACCGCAAACTCCACGCATCCCCCATCTGGGCAATGTTCTTTGTGCTGCCCATTCTTTCGGCCACCTATGGCACCTTCAATTATCTGCAAAATCTTGAGATCCTCACCGACGGCTGGTATAGCCTGTGGACCCAGCACACCCTGTTTTATTCCATGCTCTTCTTCCCTGCCATGGTAGCCACCTATGCTGCCTACTTGTGGCGGCTGGAACATCTGGGGCACAACTGGAACCTTATCATGGCAAGCCCCGTACCGCCGCTGGCCCTGTTTGCCGCAAAGTTTGCGGTGGTGACAAAGCTGGCGCTGCTGACCCACGGCTTTGTGTTCGCGCTGTTCGTGTTCTGCGGCAAGGTATTTGCCCACCTGCCCGGGCTGCCGCCGGTCACCTTACCTCTGTTTTTACTGCGGGGACTGCTGGGTGCGTTGGCTGTCATTGCCGCACAGCTGGTGCTGGCCATGGTCATCCGCAGCTTTGCCGTGCCCATTTTTCTGGGGCTGCTGGGCGGCATTACCGGCATCTTTATCAGCTCCAAGGGTCATGGGCTGTTGTGGCCCTATTCCCTGATGCAGCTTGGTATGAACTCCAACAAAAGTGCGGATGCTCTGGCTGGCAGCTACGGGCTGTTTGCCTTCAGCTGCATCTTCTGGCTGGGGACAATGTTCCTTCTGGCATGGCTGCTTTTACGCCGGGAGGATGTGCGGGCATAAGGCACGGCAGTGCGCATGACGATTCCAAAAAATGACTCTGTGACACAATTTTCGCATCGCTGACAGACAGAAAAAACCTCCCCATGCAGTTGTCCTGCACGGGGAGGTTTTGTTATATGGGAATAGGGATGCTGCCTTAACGCTTATACTTTGCGGCGGTCTGCAAACGCTGCATGGCACGATCCAGCGCAATCTTGCTCTGGTAATACTCGTGCATACTCTGCTTATGCTGCAAGCGTTCCTCGGCGCGGATGCGGGCGGCTTCGGCACGATTCTTGTCGATGTCCTCCGGGTTCTCGGCGCTGTCCACCAGCACCATCACATAGGCGGGGGTCACCTCGGCAATGCCGTCACCCACCAGCACATCCCGGGCTTTGCCGTCCACCACAAAGTGGAGGATGCCCATGTGCAGCGCCACCAGCACCGGGTTATGCCCGGCCTGTACGCCGTAGATGCCATCGCTGATGGGCAGGGTCAGATCCTCGCAGTCACCCTGATAGAACTCACCGCTGGACGCTGTGATGCTCAGCATGAACTTGTTCATCAGACGGCACCGCCCTTTTCCTCAGCCAGCTTCTTTTCTGCCTTTTCGCGTGCTTCTTCCAGCGTACCTACGTTGAAGAATGCCCACTCCGGCAGATCATCGGCCTTGCCGTCCACAATGGCGGCAAAACTGCGCACCGTATCCTTCAGGGGCACATACTTGCCCTTGAGGCCGGTAAAGTTCTCGGCCACGGCAAAGGGCTGGGACAAGAATTTTTGCAGCTTGCGGGCGCGCATGACGGTCAGCTTGTCGTTTTCGTCCAGCTCGTCCATGCCCAGAATGGCAATGATGTCCTGCAGCTCCTGATAGCGCTGCAGAATGGACTGCACCTTGCGGGCCACGCGGTAGTGCTCCTCGCCCACGATGTCTGCTTCCAGAATGCGGGAGGTGGAAGCCAGCGGGTCCACAGCCGGGTAGATGCCCTGCTCCACGATCTTACGGGACAGCACGGTGGTGGCGTCCAGATGGGCAAAGGTGGTGGCAGGAGCGGGGTCGGTCAGGTCGTCGGCAGGCACATAGACGGCCTGCACCGAGGTGATGGAGCCGTCCTTAGTGGAGGTGATGCGCTCCTGCAGAGCGCCCAGCTCGTTGGCCAGCGTGGGCTGGTAGCCCACGGCAGAGGGCATACGGCCCATCAGGGCAGAGACCTCACTGCCGGCCTGCACGAAACGGAAGATGTTATCAATGAACAGCAACACGTCCTTGTGGGTTTCCTCACGGAAGTACTCTGCCATGGTCAGGCCGGTCTCGGCCACGCGCATACGAGCTCCCGGGGGCTCGTTCATCTGGCCAAAGACCAGTGCGGTCTTGTCCAGCACGCCGGAGGCGTTCATCTCGCCCCACAGGTCGCAGCCCTCGCGGGAGCGCTCGCCTACGCCGGTGAAGATGGAGTAGCCGCCGTGCTCGGTGGCCACGTTATGGATCAGCTCCTGGATCAGCACGGTCTTGCCCACACCGGCACCGCCGAACAGGCCGATCTTGCCGCCCTTGGCGTAAGGTGCCAGCAGGTCGATGACCTTGATGCCGGTCTCCAGAATCTCAGTTGCGGGCTTCTGCTCTGCAAAGCCGGGTGCCTTGCGGTGGATGGGCCAGTGCGGCAGCTCGTCCACAGCACCCTTGCCGTCAATGGGGCGGCCCAGCGGGTCGAACATACGGCCCAGTGTGCCCTCGCCCACAGGGGCGGTCAGGCCGTGGCCGGTAGCTTCCACCGGCATTCCCTTGCCCAGACCCTCGCTGGCAGAAAGCATGATGCAGCGCACCGTGGTCTCGTTGACGTGCTGCGTCACCTCCATGGTGCGCTCGGTGCCCTCTGCGGTCACGGTAAGCGCCTCCTGCAGGGCAGGCAGCCTGCCGGCGGTGAACTGCACATCCACCACGGGGCCTGCTACGCGAATAATAGTTCCCTGTATCATTTGGATTGCCTCTTGTCAAATCTTGTTTATCCAACGAACCCTCTCAGCCATCGCTGCGCGATGCCAGAGAAAGTTCCTTTATTATGTCCGATCCTGCACGGCAGCCGCGCCGCCGATGATCTCGGTGATCTCCTGCGTGATGGAGCCCTGACGGGTGCGGTTGTATTCCAGCTGCAAGTCCCGGATCATGTCATTGGCGCTCTTGGTTGCAGAATCCATGGCGGTCATGCGGGCGCTCTGCTCGGCGCAGAAGCTCTCGGTCATGGCACCAAAGATCATGCCGTGCATATAGATGGGTGCGATCTGCTCGAACACCGTCCATGCGTCCGGCACCAGTTCCACCTCGCCCTTGGGGTCGCCCAGACCCTTGGGAGCAGGCTGCAAAAACCGCCGGTCCAGCGGCAGCAGACGCTCCATGACAGGCTCGCTGGTAAGGGCGTTCTGGATCTTGGTGTAGACGATGTAGATCTCGTCCAGCTTGCCGGACTTGAAATCATCAATGGCGTCTACCGTGATGTCGCGGGCACGCTGCAGGGTAGGTGCGGTAGCGCTGTAACGGAACTCCTCTACAAGGCGGGGGTCCCGGTGGCGCAGGGCGCGGTAGCCCACCTGACCGATGACATAAAAGCGGTCGTTGGGGTCTGCGTGCTCCCGCAAAAACTTGAGCAGGTTCTGGTTATAAGCACCTGCCATGCCCTTATCGGCAGTAAGCACCAGATACGCCCGCCGGGGGTTTTCCAGATTCCGCTCGTGGAAGAAGGGGTGCTCCGGCTCCTCCGGCAGATGCGGCACAACACGGGAGATGGTATCCCGCATACGGTTAAAGTATGGGGACACATTCTGGTAGTTCTGCCGTGCCTTGCGCAGCTTGGACGAAGAGATCAGGTACATGGCATTGGTGATCTTCATGGTATCCTGAATGCTCTCGATGCGCTCCTTCAGCAGCTTACTGGACGACATGGTCATTGCCTCCCGCATAAGCTTTCCAAGCGTTCAGGATGGCATCCACCCGGTCGGGCTCCAACTTGCCGTCGGCATCGATCTTCTGCATGGTGCCGGAGACGTCTGCACGGAACTGCCGCACAAAGGCAGCGGTCTTTTCCCGCTGCTCTGCGGTGGGCAGGGTGTCCAGCAAGCCATGAGAGGCCAGCACCAGAATGACCACCTGCTCGGCGTCGGACTTAGGCTGGCACAGCGGCTGCTTGAGCATTTCCATCAGTGCCTTGCCGTGCTCCAGCTGACGGCGGGTCTCGGCGTCCAGATCGGAGCTGAACTGTGCAAAGGATTCCATCTCCTTATACTGTGCCAGCTCGATACGCAGGTTTGCGTTGGCCTTTTTCATGGCCTTGGTCTGGGCAGCGCCGCCCACACGGGAAACCGACAGACCCACGTTGACAGCCGGGCGGTTGCCGGCGTTGAACAGGGCGCTCTCCAGGAAGATCTGACCATCGGTGATGGAGATGACGTTGGTGGGGATGTAGGCCGAAACATCGCCGGCCTGCGTCTCTACGATGGGCAGTGCGGTGATAGAGCCGCCGCCCAGATCATCCCGCATACGGCAGGAGCGCTCCAGCAGACGGGAGTGCAGATAGAACACATCGCCGGGGTAAGCTTCACGGCCCGGGGAGCGGCGCAGCAGCAGCGAGATGGCACGGTAAGCCACCGCGTGCTTGGACAGGTCATCGTAAACGATGAGCACGCTCTTGCCCTTGGCCATGAAGTACTCGGCCAGTGCAGTGCCCGCATAGGGGGCAATGTACTGCAGCGGGGCAGAATCCGACGCAGTAGCTGCCACGATGGTGGTATAGCTCATAGCGCCATGCTTTTTCAGATCCTCTGCCACGCGGGCGATGGAGGAAGCCTTCTGACCGATGGCCACATAGATGCACAGCACATCCTTGTCCTTCTGGTTCAGGATGGCATCAGTGGCAATAGAAGTCTTGCCGGTCTGGCGGTCGCCGATGATCAGCTCACGCTGACCGCGGCCGATGGGGAACATAGAGTCGATGGCCAGAATACCGGTGTGCAGCGGGGTGTCCACGCTCTGGCGTTCCAGAATACTGGGTGCCTGCTTCTCAATGGGGTTGTAGCCCTCGGCCTCGATGGGGCCTTTGCCGTCGATGGGCTCGCCCAGCGGGCTGATGACACGGCCCAGAAAAGCATCACCCACCGGGATACCGGCGCGCTTGCCGCTGCGGGTGACCATAGTGCCCACACCAACGGTCTCGGCACCATCGAACAGCATAACGCCCAGCTGCTCCGGCTCCACGCTTTCCACCATACCCTTGGCACCGTTTTCAAAGGTGACGATCTCGCCGTACACAGCGCGATTCATGCCGTCAATGTGCACAATGCCATCGGCGGAGGAGATGACCACACCGCCCTCTGCGGAGGTCTCTGCGGGCTTGTAGTCCTCGATGCGGGTCTTGAGGGTAGCCAGCGAGGGCTTGCCCTCCATCATTTTGTCCAGCTGATGACGGCCGGAATTGTCGAACACGCGGTCGCCCACCTGCAGGACATAACCGGAAAGCAGGCTCTCGTCCACGGTGATGTTCAGGATGACTTCCGTGGCGTCATACAGCTTTTTGATCTCCGACTTGATGCGGTCCAGATCTTTTTCGCGGAGTTTATGGGCGCAGCGCAGGCTGGCCTTGACGATGCGGTTATCCGCAAAAAATTCACGACTGAATTCAGTTGCCATTGCCTGCACCTGCTTTCTGCAGCAGATCGTCCAGCAGCTGATCATCATCCTGGGCGGTCAAATTATGTTTCAAAAGCTTTTCGCACATGGAGCGTGCCAGTGCCGTAGCCTGTGCATCTGCTTCCCGCAGCTTGTTCTGGCGCTCAATCTCCACAGCGGCCTTACCGGCAGCCACGATCTCGTCGGCCTGCTTCTGCGCGTCGGCCAGCAGCTGCTGCTTTTCCACCTCGGCCTGCTTTTCGTAGGCTTCGCGGCGGGCTGCGGCTTCGTTGTCCACATTACGCAGCTTGTCCTGCGCGGTCGTAAGTGCTGCGGCGGCCTCGGTCTTGGAGGTCTTTGCCGCTGCAATATCTGCCTCGATCATCTTCTGGCGCTGATCCAGCACGTTCTGGATGGGCTTGAACAAAAACTTGCGCAGCAGCACATACAGGATCAGGACATCCACCACGGTCCACAGCAGGTTCAAATCCAACTTCAGCATTCGTCCACGCCTCCGTTACTGGCCCAGGAACAGGATGATCAGCAGTGCAACGACGAAGCCGAAAATTGCGGTACCCTCTGCCAGAGCAGCGCCCAGCAGCAGGTTCGTCTGGATCTTACCGGAAGCTTCCGGCTGGCGGGAGATAGCCTCCGTTGCCTTACCCGTTGCAATACCAATGCCAATACCGCCGCCAATGCCGGTCAGCGCTGCAATGCCAGCGCCCAGAGCTACCAAACCACTCATAGTTCTATCTCCTTTGTAATTACAGTTTTAAAATTTGTTGTTTATTCCTCGCCGCCGATGCTCTCTTTCATGAACAGTGCGGTCAGGAACACGAAAACATAGGTCTGGATCAGACCATCGAACAGGTCAAAATACAAGCTGAACACCGCCGGGACGAACACCGGCACCACCAGCTTGAGCAGTTCCATAATAACGAACGCGCCCAGCACGTTGCCGAACAGTCGCATACACAGACTGGTGGGGCGAATGGCGATCTCGAGGATGTTCATGGGGGTCATGATGGGGGTAGGGGCTGCAAGGCTCTTGAGAAAGCCCGCGCCGCCCCGGGCGCGAACGCCTGCATACTCGATAAGCACGATGCTCATCAGTGCCAGCGCAGCGGTCACATCCAGATCCTTTGTGGGAGGCTTTACGCCGAACACACCGATCACGTTGGAGCAGGCAATGTACAGCGCCACGGTCATCAGATAAGGCACATAGCGGCTGCCCTCCTTGCCCAGCAACCCTTCAAAGAAGTTTTTGCCAAGGGAGTACAGCGCTTCCAGTGCTGCCTGACGCTTGCTGATGTGATCCACCTTCAGGTTGCGGGTAAGCAGGATGGAGCCCACCACCAGCAGCAGCATGATCACCCAGCTGATGACCACCGATTCCGGGATCTGCAGCGAGCCGACCTTGACATACTCCACGGTAAGCTCTTCCATCAGAGCCTGCGTCAATTTATTCATTTGCTTTTCCTCCTTCCTGCAGGGATAGGGGCTTGCGGGCGGGAGCCGGGTCTGCGGCAGTCCCACGGTCAAGGATCTGCCGCACACCTTTGCTCCGCGCCCCTTCACACCTTCTTATCACGCGAAGAAAAGACTGTGCACCGTGAAAAAAGCAAGGAAGGCGCTGCCCGAATGCTGTCTGCGCCCTCCCCTTTCTTTGTCGGTTTCGTCTTTTTTCGTTGTGTATAATAGTACGATTGCACAAAATTGGCAAGGGTATTTGTGCACATTCTACATTTTACCCGGTAGCATTGCACCGGCAAAACAAAACTGTTGTACACAGTGCACAGTTGAAGCATCCAAAAGTGTACGTTCTGTACAATTCATTTTGTTTTATCCAAGGCTTTGCAGGCGCATTCTTCCGGTTTTTGGAAATATTTCCGCAAAAATAGCCATACCGTATAGCTTTTATATATCAGGTATATAAAAAACGTATAGGTATCTTCCCCGGTATGTTTGGGCGGCATCTTATGTATATTTCTTATACATATTTATTATAGAATCGCAGCCAAACCGCCTTACGCGGCCTGCTTTTCCCCGCGGCGGAACACCAGCCGGAAGATGGCACGGACAAGCGGGCCGCAGTACAGCATCTGCCAGCCGAGTGCCATGGGCATATTGCAGCCCCAGGTGTGTACCCACATTCCAAAGCTCGGCTCCTTAAACAGCAGCGTTGCGACCAGGCTCATCACCGGGCACATGATGCACACGATCATCAGCGAGATGGCGTAGGTGATGAACTGCGGGCGGTCTGTGGGGCGCATAAACAGGAATGCCAGCTTAGTGGCCAGCTTTTCCACCACAAAAAATTCCAGCACAAAGGCCACCGGCACCATGATCGGCATTTCGTGCAGGGCCATAACAAAGGTGGCGTTGGTCACACCGCCGGTGTTCAGCGCCACATTGTAGACGATCATGCCATAGACCATGATAGCGGCCATGACAATGGTAAAGAAGATGCGTTCCGGTAAAGTTTTAGGCATTTTGATTGATTCTCCGTTTCTTTTTTATGCAAATTTTTGCCGCAAAAAAGCCGCCCCGCGAAACTTTCATCTCGCGGGGCGGCGGCGACTACCATTCATTGACGCTATTTTAGCACAAATAGAACCGGCGCATAATACCTTGCGGGCACTTTCTCCCCTTTTGTGAAAAATCCTTCACGAACGGCCCGGAACTTCTGGGCAATTTTTCCGCACCGCTGCAGGTTTTAACATTGCACAAAAACAAAATCTTTTCTTTGTGCGGTCTGCCAATAGACAAAACGTGCATCTTCCTGTATAATTAAGCCAGAAACCAGAGAAGTATAGCAGAAGCTCAAAAGAGAGTTACTCCCGCTGACTTTAAGAAGAAAGGAGCGAAGACCGATGGTTGATATGGAACCCGCACAGCAGGGACAGGCTGTCGGGGTTCGCTGAGAAGCAAAATAGAGGCTCACCACAAACGGGATGTTTCCCCCGTATAAAAACACAAAAACAGAGCCGGTCTTGAGCATCAATAATGCGATAACACGACAACCTGTCGATTCAATTCTTCCCCAGAGCGTTCAGATAGATCCGCTGGAGATGATTCTTATGAAAGTATCAATGATCCGGAGAACCTTATTTGAATAGCTAAGAAGGAGTTCTACCAATGTACTAAGTAAGACGCTTCCCTTGCAAATCTAACTCGAAAGAATGTGGTAATATGAAATTCATCCTCATGAACCGTTTGCCGCAGTCCAACAGTTGAGAAAAGGGTCAGTCCAATGTACAGTTGATTTTCATCCCCTTGCAGAGTACCTAAATTCTGAAGAAACGTTTCTAAGGAGAGTCACCCTATGAAACCCGTATTCCGAAAATGAGGTCACCAAGGAGAAGAGGCTTATGACTCCGAAGAAGTAAGTGTCCAGCCGGACGAGGGCTTGCAACCGCCTCGTCCGGCTGGTTTTGTTTTATGTTGTTTCAACAAATAGTTGATGCGCAATTTATGCAAAATTTACGCAGGAAGGTTGAATACCGTCCTTGTGTTTTCGCTCCCCTATGTTATAATATGGTAAAAGATGGGAGGTGTATTTTATGCAGCTGGCGTTTGGCTGGTACAACATCCTTGAGCTTTTGTTCTGCCTTGTGGCGCTGTGGATGGGCATCCGCGACCTGCAGGGCAAAGACCCGCCGATCCACACCTTTTTCAATCAATATGACAGCGACCCGGAATACCGCGCCATGTGGCAGAAGAAAAACGGCGTGTGGGAGATCTGCAATGCCATTATTTTTGCTTCCCTGCAGTTTCTGGGCAACTTCCCTACCTTGAGCAACTGGGCGCGCACCATTGCCCTTGTCGTTGATGCCATCTACCTGATCCTGTATGAAATCTGGGAGCACAGTGCGGACTGAGCCGCCGGGAGGTAAGTACAAATATATGAACCTGAACCTTTCCACTTCAGACTGGCTGAACGCTGCACTGGGCGTGCTATTTTTATACCGCGGCATCCGGGACTTGTACAATGGCACCGGCACCGGTTGGAGCAATGAGGACGAAAAGAACCACTTCCACAGACCCTTCGGCATCCTGTCGCTCCTTTGCGGTGCGCTTTGGCTGGTCAACATTTTTCTACCTAGAGTAGAGCCGCTGCACTCCATTTTAATGGTCGTGACGCTCGTGTTCTGCGTTGCTCTGCTGATCTCGCATCTGTGCTATACCCTGAGCAGGGACGACAAAAACAAAAAGTGAGGAGGTTTCTATGGAAGTCATCTGCGCAATTTTAGTCGCGCTTTTTGGCATCGGGTTCGGCATTTTTATGGCGCTGCAGCCGGAGGATGCCATTGCCTTGCATTCCCGCAGGCGGTACACGCAGGTGCCCGAGCCTACGGAAGAGTACATCCGACTGACCCGGCTGGAGGGCATCGTAGTTTCGGTGCTCTGTGCTGTGCTTTTGGTGGTGCTGCTGTTCGCACCCAAATAAGGCTTTGCAGCTTCCCTCTTGCGGATTTTTTCTCACCCTGTTACAATGAGAAAAAACGCAGGAGGTTTTTTGTTATGGTCAAGCACGTTATTCTCTGGCAGCTGAAGGACGAGCTGTCCGCCGAGGAAAAGGCCGCCGTCAAGGCTGGCATCAAGGAGGGGCTGGAAGGCCTTTCCGGCAAGATTCCGGGGCTTGTGGACATCCATGTCAACATTGATGCTCTCCCCTCCTCCAACGCCGACCTGATGCTGGACACCGCCTTTGAGAGCGCCGAGGCGCTCAAGGGCTACTCCACCCACCCGGCGCATGTGGCAGTGGCAAACAGCAAGGTGCGTCCCTACTACAAAAACCGCGTCTGTCTGGACTACGAAGTGTAATACGGCACATCTGCGGACGCTCCGGGATGCCATTTTATGGAATAAACTTACGCAAAAAGGGTCATTGCACGGTTTGTGCAATGACCCTTTTACTATCAGGCGATGCTGAACTTACTGAACGAACTCCACGGTGTACTCAAAGCCGTACTCTTCCTGCAGCTTCTTGACCTCGGGCTCGCAGTCCTCGATGAAGGTGGGAGCGTAAACAGAAGCGCCGTTGTGTGCCTTCTTGTAGTCCTCCACGATCTGCTGCAGCTTTGCCCAGCCCTCGTTGGCCTTGTTCTGGTCGATGCTGTCGGGGAAGTTGATGATGAACTCGCGGTGTTTGGGAATACGTGCCTTCATAATAGTGATCTCCTTATTCTTATCGTTTTCAATAAATCAGCTTTTTATTCAGAAGCGGAGCGCTTTGCCCCGCGACCTGCGGAAAAACGGTTACAGCCCGAACACCCGGCGGGCGTTTGCGGCGGTGGTGCGGAACACCTCTTCCGGCTCCAGTGCCTTGCGCTGGGCGATGTATGCGCCCACATAGCGGATGAGGGAGCTGTCGCAGCGGGTGCCGCGCACCGGCTCCGGTGCCATGTAGGGACAGTCAGTTTCCAGCACAATAGCGTCCAGCGGCAGGGCTTCGATAGCCTTGGCTGCGCGCTTGGCGCCGTTGAAGGTGCAGGCACCGCCAAAGCCAATGTACAACCCCTGCGCCGCCAGCTGCACGGCATCCTCGGCGCTGCCGGAATAGCAGTGCACGATGCCCTTGGGGCGGTACTTTTTAAGCAGGGCGTAGACGTCTGCGTGCGCCTGCCGGTCGTGCACGATGATGGGCTTGTCCAGTTCCAGCGCCAGCCGAATCTCGGCTTCAAACAGCGCCAGCTGGGCGTCCTTAGGCACAGGCCAGTGGTAGTCCAGCCCGCACTCGCCTACCGCTACCACCTTGGGGTCATCGTAGTAGGGCATCAGCGCCCGCATCTCAGCGGCCCAGTCGCCGCCGTACACCGACACCGTGGGCGCGGGGCCTTCCTCGCCGCAGTCGGCGGCGGGCAGCAGGCTTTCCGGGTGGATGCCAATGGCCGCCACCACCCATGGATAGCGGTGCGCCAGTTCCAGCACCCGGGGCGCATCCCCAGAGTGGGTGGCCTGCTCGCACACGCCTACCACGCCCTTGTCGGGCAGGCTGTCCAGCAGCGCAAAGCGGTCGGCATCAAAGGCGCGGGCACTGTAATGGGCGTGGGTGTCAAAAATAGGTCCGGTCATACCTTCTCCTTTTTGGCGGGGGCTTTGTTCACCAGCCAGATGCCCATGCACACGAACACCAGCGCCGCCAGATACTGCCAGCGGAACAGCGGTTCTCCGTTGAGCACGGCACTGAGCAGCACGTTGACCACCGGGTTGACGAAACCAAAGATGGCGATACGGCTGACCGGGTTATTTTTCATCAGCAGCGCCCACAGGATATAGCCTGCGCCGCAGATAAAGGCCAGATACAGCATGACCACCGCAGCCAGCGCACTTTGCACATGGAGACGACCGCCCATAACGGTGCCCAGCACAAACAGTGCCAGCCCACCCACAAACAGGTTCAGGAAGCAGACAGCAAAGCTGTCGGCCTTTTTGGTGACGGATTTGTTCCACGGGCCGGACAGGGTGAAGATGATGGTCGCTGCCATCATGCAGAACACGCCCCAGCCGCTGCCGCCGCCGTGGTTGCCAATCGTACCGATAAGCACTCCGGCAAAACCCACAGCGCAGCCCAGCGTTTTTGCCGGGGTCATGCGGTCCGCATTGCCATAGATAAAGTGGGCAAAGATGACGCCCAGAAAACTCTGGGTGCTGTTCAGGATGCCGCCAAACGCGCCGGTGAGCATGGCCACGGCGATATAGTAGAACGCATACTGTGCCGTGGTCTGCCACAGACCCAGCGCACAGCACTCGGCTGCTACCCTGCCCCGGGGCAGGCGGGGTGCTTTTCCCTGCAGCAGAATGCTGCCCAGCAGCACCAGCACGCTGCCCAGCATGAACCGCACCCCTGCAAAGCAGAAGATGGAGGCCGTGTTGCCGGAGTCGATGGAGAACAGGCGGTAGCCCAGCTTGATGAACGGAAAGGCCGAGCCCCACAGGACATTACAGAAAATAGCCAGCAGCACGGCGCACACCGGCGTGCCAAAGATCTTATCCAGCTTTGCCGCACGAACGGCTGTATTATCAGACATGATGCTCCTCACTTAGTGGATACGGCTGCCCACGGGGGTATCGTCGCCGTAGAAGGCAATGGAGCAGCCGCCGTCGGCGGTGTCGGCAGCGAAGATCATGCCCTCGCTGACGTACTTGCCCTTGAGCATGGGACGGGGTGCCAGATTGCACACAATGCCCAGCTTTTTGCCGATGAGATCCTCCGGCTTGAACCACTTGGCAATGCCGGACAGGATGCAGCGCTCCCGCTCGCCGTCAAAAACGGTGAGGTGCAGCAGCTTTTTGCTCTCCTTCAGGTTCTCACAGGCGCGCACCTCGGCCACGCGCAGCTCCACCTTGCAGAAGGTGTCAAAGTCGATCTCTTCCTCGTGGGTGAAGTCCACGGTGCTCTCCTCTGCGGGGGCGGCAGCCTTCTTCTCGGCTTCCTCCTTGGCTTTGTTGGCAGCAGCGGCAGCAGCCTTGCGCTTCTCGTCCTCTTCCTTCAGGTGGGCGATCTCCTTGGCCACGTCAATGCGGGGGAACAGTGCCTCGCCCTTGTGCACGGTATAGGTCTGCTGTGCACCGTAGGTGGTCTTGGTCAGATCCAGTGCAGAAGCGTCCAGACCCAGCTGCTCCATCATCTTGGGTGCAGTGGTGGGCAGGTAGGCGTTCAGCAGAATGCCGCACACGCGCAGTGCCTCGCACAGGTGGTACAGCACACTCTCCAGACGCTGCTTGTTGGCTTCGTCCTTTGCCAGGGCCCAGGGTGCAGTCTCGTCGATATACTTGTTGGCGCGCTGGATGACCGCAAAGATCTCCATCAGCGCCTGCGGAATGGTCAGATCGTCCATGTCGGCGGTGACCTTGGCGGTCAGCTCGTTGACCATGGTCTCCAGCTCGGTGTCGATGGCCTCGGTACCGGCCACATTATGCACGGTGCCGCCGAAGTACTTTTCGCACATGGCCACGGTGCGGCTGAGCAGGTTGCCCAAGTCGTTGGCCAGATCACTGTTGATGCGGTTGATCAGTGCCTCGTTGGTGAACATACCGTCGTTGCCGAAGGGGATCTCGCGCAGCAGGAAATAGCGGATGGCGTCCACGCCGTAGCGATCGCACAGGATAACGGGGTCTACCACGTTGCCCACAGACTTGGACATCTTGCCGCCGTTCATCAGCAGCCAGCCGTGGCCGAACACCCGCTTAGGCAGCGGCAGATCCAGTGCCATCAGCATGGCAGGCCACAGGATGGTGTGGAAACGCAGGATTTCCTTGCCCACCATGTGCAGGTCGGCCGGCCAGAACTTATCGTAATCGTGATAAGTCTCGTTGCCGTAGCCCAGTGCAGAGATATAGTTGCTCAGAGCGTCCACCCACACATACATGGTGTGCTTGGGGTCGAAGGGCACGGGGATGCCCCACTTGACCGAGGTACGGGACACGCAGGTATCCTGCAGGCCCTGCTTGATGAAGGCGATCATCTCGTTCTTGCGGCTCTCGGGCTGGATGAACTGGGGGTTCTCCTCGTAGAGCTTCAGCAGGCGGTCAGCGTACTTGCTGGTCTTGAAGAAGTAGGCTTCCTCGTGGGCATCGTAGACTTCGCGGCCGCAGTCCGGGCACTTGCCGTCCACCAGCTGGCTGTCGGTCCAGAAGCTCTCGCAGGGCTTGCAGTAGTGGCCGATGTACTCGCCCTTATAGATATCGCCCTGCTCGTACAGCTTGGTGAAGATCTTCTGGCAGCTTTCCATGTGGTAATCATCGGTGGTGCGGATAAAGCGGTCGTAGCTGACATCCAGCAGCTTCCACAGATCCTTGACGGTGGCCACGATCTTGTCCACATACTCTTTGGGGGTGACGCCGGCATCGGCAGCCTTATCCTGGATCTTCTGGCCGTGCTCATCGGTGCCGGTCAGGAACATGACGTCATAGCCCTGCATCCGCTTGAAACGGGCCAGCGCATCGCAGGCCACGGTGGTGTAGCTGTGGCCGATGTGCAGCTTATCGCTGGGGTAATAGATGGGGGTGGTGATATAAAATGTCTTGTGTTCGCTCATGGGGTTCTATCTTCCTTTCTTTTGGTTCTGCAGCTTCTCCTGCAAGCAAAAAGCGCTCCCGCCCTGCCGGGTATAACCGGACAAGGACGAGAGCGCTGAACCTTCGTGGTACCACCTTGCTTCGCTGCGCCCTTGCGGACGCAGCCTTTAGCCGACAAAAACCGGCCTTTGCGCGGTAACGGGCGCACCCCGTCGCAGACTCATTGTTCACCTGCGCGGCTCCAAGACCATCTTCGGCACCGCGCGGCCTGCCCGGTTCCATCCTTCGGGCTTTCTGTCAGGCGCAGACGGTGCGTACTCTTCTCTTCACAGCCAATTTGACACAATTTTCAGTGTTACCTTTATCATACGCAAAAAGTGCGGGTTTGTCAACAAAAAGATGCTGAATCATGCCACACAGAGCATCTGCCGCCCGCATTTTGGTGCACGGGCAACATCCGCCGCAGCACTCAGCCTCAGACGGCGTAACCCTTGCTCTTGATGGCCTCCACGACCTGAGAGACATATTTCTGGCAGGTGTCGTGGTCGGGAGCCTCCACCATCACGCGGACAAGGGGCTCGGTGCCGGACTCACGAACCAGAATACGTCCGGTATCGCCCAGCGCTTCAGCCACAGCCTTGACGGCCTCCTGCACTGCCGGGTCGTTCTGTGCGGCCTTTTTATCGGTGACGCGGACATTCTCCAGAACCTGCGGATAGATCTTCAGCGGCTCAGCCAGCTTGCTCATGGGCAGTTTTTTGGCCAGCATGACCTCCATCATCTTCAGGCTGGTCAGGATACCATCGCCGGTGCTGGCGTACTTGGAGAAGATGATATGACCGCTCTGCTCACCGCCAATACGGCAGCCGTTCTTAGCCATGTACTCGTAAACGTACTTGTCGCCCACGGCGGTCTTTGCGTAGCCGATGCCCTGCTCGTCAAAAGCCTTGTACAGACCAAAGTTGGACATGACCGTGGTGACCACGGTGTTGTTCATCAGCTCGCCGTGCTCCTTCATGTAGCAGCCATAGATATACAAAATGTGGTCACCGGTGACGACATTGCCCTTCTCGTCCACGCACAGGCAGCGGTCAGCGTCACCATCGAAAGCAAAGCCGACATCCAGACCGTTTTCCACCACGAACTTCTGCAAGCCCTCGATATGGGTAGAACCAGCATTATTGTTGATGTTCAGCCCGTTCGGCTTGTTGTTGATAACGTAGGTGTCAGCACCCAGAGCGTCAAACACACTCTTAGCGATATTCCAGCTTGCACCGTTGGCGCAGTCCAGACCGACCTTCACGCCCTTGAAGGAGTAGATGCCCAGGCTGATCAGGTAGCCCATGTAGCGGTTACGACCTGCCACATAGTCCACGGTGCAGCCGATGTGCTCCCGGTGTGCAAAGGGCAGCTCCGGCCAGTCCTTGTCAAATACATGGAGTTTGCCGTCGATGTAGTCCTCCACCAGCAGCAGGGTCTCCTCGGGCATCTTCTCACCGTAGCAATCGATCAGCTTGATACCGTTATCATAGTACGGGTTGTGGCTGGCAGAGATCATGATGCCGCAATCAAAGTCATCCACGCGAGCGATGTAAGCCACACTGGGCGTAGTAGTGACATGCAGCAGGTAAGCGTCTGCTCCGGAGGCGGTCAGTCCTGCGACCAGACTGTACTCGAACATATAGGAGCTGCGGCGGGTGTCTTTGCCGATTACAATGCGTGCAGGCTCGTTGTTGCCATTGCGCTCGCGGAGCATATTGTAATACCAGCCCAAAAAGCGACCAACCTTGTAGGCATGGTCGGCAGTCAGATCAATACCAGCTTCACCACGGAAGCCATCGGTCCCAAAATACTTTCCCATTCTTGCTTACCTCGTTCCCAAAAGTGAACTTTCATTAGTGTATAAGTATATATGCTTTCCCCCATTGCATGATGCTACCCGCACAACAGCATTGTCATCCGCATAGTGCATCGGCTCCAGGGCACTGTGAGTTCAGTATAGCACATTTCTTGGAGTAAATCATCCTTTCTTTGGATTTTCTCCCTGCTGGAAGATAAAAAACACCCTTCCTCTCACGGAGACCCGCAAAAGGAAGGGTGTAGAACTCAATATCCTGTTGTCGTACCAATCACCGCATGTTCGTACCAGCAAAGCCGGTACCAGCCGTCATTCAGCACGGCACCTCAAGCACTTTTGAGCGTAGAGCTGTGATTAGCAGTTCTCAGCGAAGTACTTAATGGTACGGACCATCTGAGAGGTGTAGGAGTTCTCGTTGTCGTACCAAGACACGACCTGAACCTGATAGGTGTCGTCGTCGATCTTAGCGACCATGGTCTGAGTAGCGTCGAACAGAGAGCCGTAACGCATGCCGATAACGTCGGAAGAAACGATCTGATCCTCGTTGTAGCCGAAGGACTCAGAAGCAGCAGCCTTCATAGCAGCGTTGATAGCTTCCTTGGTGACGTCCTTGCCCTTGACGACAGCAACCAGAATGGTGGTGGAGCCGGTGGGAACAGGCACACGCTGAGCAGAGCCGATCAGCTTGCCGTTCAGCTCAGGGATGACCAGACCGATGGCCTTAGCAGCACCGGTGGTGTTGGGGACGATGTTCTGTGCGCCAGCACGAGCACGGCGCAGGTCGCCCTTGCGCTGAGGACCATCCAGAATCATCTGGTCGCCGGTGTAAGCATGAACGGTGGTCATGATACCGGAAACGATGGGATAGGTCTTGTTCAGGGTGTTGGCCATGGGAGCCAGGCAGTTGGTGGTGCAGGAAGCAGCGGAGATGACCTGATCCTCAGCGGTCAGGGTCTTCTCGTTGACGGAGTAGACGATGGTCTTCAGATCGTTGCCTGCGGGAGCAGAGATAACGACCTTCTTTGCGCCAGCCTGGATGTGAGCCATGCTCTTCTCCTTGCTGGTGTAGAAGCCGGTGCACTCCAGAACGACGTCAACGTTCAGCTCGCCCCAAGGAGCATCCTTTGCGTCCTTAACAGCGTAGATCTTGATCTCCTTGCCGTCAACAATGATGGAATCCTCGGTGGACTCGACAGTATGCTTGCCCTCGCCGATCTTGCCGCAGAAAGAGCCCTGAGCAGTATCGTACTTCAGCAGGTGAGCCAGCATCTTGGGGCTGGTCAGGTCGTTGATTGCGACGACCTCGTAACCCTCAGCATCAAACATCTGACGGAAAGCCAGACGGCCAATACGACCGAAACCATTGATAGCAACTCTAACAGCCATTGTAATAGTACCTCCTAATTATTTTACCCATAATCGGATAAATCACGGTATCTTTATTGTAGACCAAAACCGGCAAACTTTCAAGTGTCTGCTAAAAAATTAACAACATAATTTTATCTTTTTTGGCTTTTGTACGATTTTATGCACCTCGCCACAAAGCTTTTGTTCAATTACACCAAGGGTGCGCAGTCGCTTTTGTCAGTTATTTCCAGCTTTTCCCTGCCCAATACAGGCAAGCCCCATACCGCCGATGTAGCACAGCGCAAGGCCGGAAAGCAGTTCCGGCAACACCGCCGCCATGCCGCCGCCAAAGCCTGCTGCCAACAGCAGGAGCACCCGGGGCAGCTCCCAGCACAGGCACAGACAAAAGGCTGCAAGCGCCGCTGCGTGCAGGGTGCGGCCGTTTTCCGGCCGGGGCAGATATAGCGTGCGCGCCAGCGCCGCCAGAAGCAGCAACGCCGCCATCTCCTGCCAGACTGCTGCCGTGGGCTGTACCCGGTGCCAGCTGGAACTGTTCTCCATAAAGCGCATCAGCACATTCCAGTAGAACAACGCACTGCCCGCAATGGCCAGCGGCAGACCGCCGACGGGCGTTTTCCAGCCGTCTCCGCGCAGCCAGCTGCGGCCGAGGTTGCTCAGCCACACGGCACAGGCCACCTCCAGCAGAATGCGCACAAAGGTGCTTACCGTACCGGCGGCCAGCACAAACTGTGCTGCACCGGCAGCCAGCATACACACTGCCCCGGCAAAGGCCAGCACGCCTGCCGCCGGGCGGCGGCTGCGCAGCGGCTCCGGGGGCAGCGGGCGGCTGCGCCCGGCCAGCACTGCGGCCAGCACCACAGCGCCCAAGACGAGATACCGCCACCACACCGCACCTGCGGTACACAGACCGGTGGCCGCGTCGGTGGCAAAGGCAAGGTCTGCGCCGCGGCCAAGGCCAAGCAGCACGCAGAGCAGGACAACAACGAACTCTAACGGTTTCATTAACGCTCCTCGATGGGCTTATATTTCTGGCGCACGCCCAGATACTTGTAGGCCGGGCGGATGATACGGTTGGCAAAGATCACCTCTTCCACCCGGTGTGCGCACCAGCCCGGCACACGGGCGATGGCGAACAGCGGGGTGTACAGATCCTCCGAGATGCCCAGCATATTGTAGATCAGGCCACTGAACAGGTCCACGTTGGCGCACACCGGCTTGGAGCTGCCCTTTTCCTCAGCAAAGATGCCGGGTGCCAGCCGCTCGATGCTGCACAGCATATTGTACTCTTCCTCAAAGCCCTTTTCGTAGGCCAGATGCTTTGCGCGCTGCTTCAGGATGACCTCACGGGGATCGCTGATGGTGTAAACCGCATGACCCATGCCGTAGATCAGGCCGGAGCCGTCGCCCGCCTGCTTGCGCAGGATGCGGCGCAGATACTCGCGCACCTCATCGTCATCCTCCGGGTTCTCGACGTGCTTGAGGATATCCTGCAGCTGGCGGTTGACCATCAGGTTCGCGCCGCCGTGCTTGGGGCCCTTCAGAGCACCGATGGCCGCAGAGATGGCCGAGTAGGTGTCCGTACCGGAGGAGGACAGCACACGGGTGGTAAAGGTGGAGCAGTTGCCGCCGCCGTGGTCTGCGTGGACCAGCAGGCACATATCCAGCAGCTTTGCCTCCTCGTGGGTGAACTTCTGATCCGGGCGGTAGGTGCTGAGGATGTGCTCTGCCGTGCTCTGGCCGGGCTTGGGCAGGTGGAAGAACATACTCTGTTTATCGTAGTAGCGGCGCTTCATCTGGTAAGCGTTCACCATCATGGTGGGCATGCTGGCGATCAGGTTGATGCTCTGGTTCAGGATGTTCTCAAGGCTCAGATCCTCGGCGCGGTCGTCGTAGGAGTACAGGCCCAGCACACAGCGCTGCAACTTGTTCATGATATTGGGCGAGGGGGCGTTCATGGTGTCCATAAAACCGTCCGGCAGGGCGCGGGATTCTGCCAGGATCTCGCAGAAATCGTCCAGCTGCTCCCGGGTGGGCAGGCTGCCGAACAACAGCAGCCAGATCACTTCCTCAAACACGAAGCGGTCGTTGCGGTAAGCCTCGTCCACGATCTCGTTGATATTGACGCCCCGGTAGATCAGCTTGCCGGGGGTGGGGATCACATGACCCTCCTGATCCTTTTTGTAGCCCACAACGTCACAGACGTTGGTCAGGCCGGCCAGCACGCCGGTGCCATCCGGGTTGCGCAGGCCGCGCTTGACCCCCAGCCGCTCGCTGGTCTCCGGGTCGATGTAGTTGTTTGCGATGTACTCCTCGCACAGGGTACGCATGGTCGTCGGGTCCAGTGTTGCCACTTCTGCGTGTGCAAAATTCATAGGAGTGCTCCTTTCCGTCTCTTACTTCTTATACTTTCCGATCCAGTCCATCCTACTCTCTGATGGACATACTTTTATAATATCGCTTTTATGAAGTAAATTCAAGCGCTAAGTGTACACTTCTCACCGCAAAGCGCAAAAATACTGGGGCTTTCCTGCGCATTTCCTGCCGGTTTGCACGCTGCCGGGCGTATGATGTACCCAAAGCTTGCGTTCCGGGAGGAGGTCTAGTATGAAACGTTCCTTTTTGCTGCTGTGCACCGTTCTGCTGGTGCTGGGCTGCGCGTTGCCGTGTGCTGCCTACCGTCTTGCCCGTATGGCGCTTGTTGTGCAGGGCACTGCGCCGTCCGCAGCAGAAGCGGCCTCTGTCACCTCAGAAGAAAGCAGCAGAGTGGCTCCCTCCCCTGCTGACACAGCCGATACCGTTTGCTTTACGGATCAGAGCACCGGGCAGACGATAACGCTGCCGCTGCGGGAATACCTGATTGGGGCAGTTGCCGCCGAGATGCCGGTCAGCTGGCCGGATGAAGCGCTGAAGGCGCAGGCAGTGGCGGCGCACAGCTACGCTCTGTACCGCCGGGACCACAGCACCAGGGAAAACGGCGCATGGTTCACCGCAGACCCCGCCCGGCGGCAGGGCTGCCTGACCGATGCAGTGCTGCACAGTTACTGGGGCACCGCATACGCGGCCAGCTACGCCCGGCTTTCTGCGCTGGTGGATGCAGTACAGACGCAGGTGCTATATTACGAGGATGCTCCCGCCGGGACAAGCTACTTTGCCATGTCCAACGGCCGCACCGAAGCCAGCGAGAAGGTGTGGGGCACCGCCCTGCCCTATCTGGTGCCGGTGGACAGCAGCACTGACACCGCCGCCGACAACTACGAATATACCCTGAACCTTTCCGCCGCCCAGTTACAGCAGCTGCTAGCTGAGCGTCTGGGCATTACCGCCGACCTCTCCCAACAGGCGCAGTGGTTTGGCACGCCGGTGCTCACTCCCTCCGGCTATGTGGACAGCCTGCCGGTCTGCGGGCAGACGGTGCAGGGTACCGCCCTGCGCAAAGCGCTGGGGCTGCGCAGCGCCTGCTTTACGGTGGTCTGCCAGAGCGGCACCTTCTCCTTTACCACAAGGGGCTACGGCCACGGCGTAGGCATGAGCCAGTGGGGTGCAAAGGCACTGGCAGAGCAGGGCGCAGACTACCGCGCCATTCTGGCGCACTACTACCCCGGCACAGAACTGCGGAGGTAATAGCCGCGGAAAAATCATTTTAAATTTTGTGGTTCAGAACCGCCTGCGGGCGGTTCTGAACTACTTTTTTGCAGAAAAATCCTAAATTACACAAATAGGGCTGCTGCACAAAGCAATGTGCAGCAGCCCTGAATTATTTCTTTTTATCAGTCGAACAGCTTTGCAAACCAGCTTACGGTGGTCTCAGCAGCAGTTTCTACCGTGGTCTCCATCTGCTGGACCGTCTGCTGCAGCTTGGTGCCCTCGGCATCCTTGACCGACCAGTAGGTCTGGGTGCTGCTTGCGCTGCCGGACACCGTGAAGTCCGAGGCAAAGCACAGGCTCTCGCCCGTAGAGTCGGTCACCAGCACCATATAGCTGTAGCTGCCCTCCGGCAGCTCCCCGAAGCGGATCTGACTGTCCAGCGTGTTCAGAGAGAAAGCGGCGGCGTTCGCCTGCGCCGCCGCACTCTGCACGGTCTGATCTGCCGCATCCAGAATGGCCACCTGTACACTGGTCAAGGTAGTGCCGGTAGCGCTGTTAGCCGTACCGGTCAGCGTCATGCCGCTGCCGGTGCGGATATTCACCGGGTAGCGCACGCCCTCCAGCCGCAGACCATCGGCCTGTGCCGCCACGCTGTTGTGATCTGCAGTGACGTACCAGTAACAGGACGCTCTTGCAATGGACACGCTGGAGCTGGTAATGGGGATGCGGCCGTAGCCGATGTTCCCCGCCGGGTCGGAGCAATAGAAAATACCGTTGGTGTAGTCAGTCAGCAGCACCGCATGGGGCTGGGTGCGGTCGTAGAGGACGATGCCCTCCGGGTGCTGCTCCAGCAGGGAAATCAGCACCGCCGTTTTGCTTTGCAGCCCGGAAGGCAGAGTGGCGTAGCCCACCTGCATCTCCTTATATGTAAAGCTGTGCGCAAGGCCGTTGGCCCATGCTGTGGAGCGCACACTGTTCTCGGTCACGTTCGTCCAGTCGCTCAGCCCGTCAAAGTAGGCACGGCGGCGCAGCATCATGGCTGCGGAGGCCAGCGTACAGGTGCCGCCCCGGCTCTGCTTGAAGTAGAAGCCTGCGTCCACATTCAGATCCACTGCCAGTGCAGCGGGCAGACAGGTAAGCAGGAAAGCAAGGCTCAGTGCTAGGGTCAGCAATCGTTTTTTCAGGGCGTGCGGTGCGGCGGTATTCACGGTTCGGTATTTCCTTTCTTATTTCTTTGCGGATCTCATAGGGATCTACCGTTATAAAGTATACCAGCCTGTCATTCTTTTGTAAACAATCCTCCGTCTTTTTTCTCAATATCAACACGTTTAGGGGATATTCATTGGTCGCCTTTCACAAATTTTTCTGTAATATTCCACGCATTTGACAAAGTTTCGTCCTACCCACCGCAGGACTATGAAAAGAAATTTCTTTTTTGCCCGGTGCGCAAGGGCGCAAAAAAGTCCGGTACGCCTGCGCATTCGTCCCAGCATTTCACAAAATAATACCCTTCTTGGCAATGCCGCAGTCAGTCCGTCGTTGTCTGCCGCAGTTTGGGCAGCAGAGGACAGCGCCTCTGCAAAGGGCTGGCAATTCAAGGCCTTCGGCACCTCCTCCGCAGCAAACGTTAACACCCTTGCAGACGGTGCAGACATTCACGGTAAGGTCGCCCTGAACGCCTGCACCGTGAAGGAGGACGGCACCATCTTCCCCTTCTGAGTAAGGCGAATGCTGCCGCATAACCATTAAAAAACAGAAAACCGGAACCTTTTTGTGAGCCCTTGCGGCTCTGAAAAGGTTCCGGTTTTTTTGCGATCTTTTTTCAGTGGGCTATCGCCCACCGACTATACTGCTTTTTGCTCAGCCCAGTGCCTGCTGGATCTTGGCAAAGTCCTCCAGCGTCAGGGCTTCCGGGCGGATGCGGGCATCAAAGCCTGCGGATTCGATGGCAGCAATGACCTTCTCCTTGGGCAGGTTCAGCCCACCTGCAATGGCATTGGCAGCAGTCTTGCGGCGCTGCCCAAAGGCGGCGCGCACCAGCGCAAAGTAGCCCGCCTCGTCCTCCACCTGCACGGCGGGGGTGGGGCGGATATCCATGCGCACCACAGCGCTGGTCACCTTGGGGGCGGGGTAAAAGCTGCCCGGTGCAGCGGTGAACATCAGCTTGGAGGTGGCGTAGTAGTTCACCGCGCAGCTGATGGCGCTGGAAGCGCGTGTGCCGGGCACGGCGGCCAGACGGTCGGCGGCTTCCTTCTGCACCATAACGGTCAGGCTCTCGATGGGCAGACGGTCGCCCAGCAGCTTCATCACGATAGGGCTGGTGATGTAGTAGGGCAGGTTTGCGCACACTGCCACCGGCATCCCCGGGAACTCCTCGGCAATGAGGGCTTTCAGGTCCACCTTCAGCACATCCTGTAGCACCAACTTGAAGTTGTCCACCCCGGCCATGGTCTCGGCCAGCAGGGGCGGCAAACGCTCGTCTACCTCGATGGACACCACCTTGGCGGCGCGCTTAGCCAGCTCCTTGGTCAGCACACCGATGCCGGGGCCGATCTCGATGACACCGTAGCGCTTGTCTACCCCGCTGGCATCCACGATCTTGGTGGGGATGCCCGGGTTGATGATAAAGTTCTGCCCAAAGCCCTTGGAAAGTGCAAAATCGTATTTTTCGCACAGGGCACGGATCACAGAAAGGTCGGTCAGTTCCGGCATAGGGTCATTTCCTTTCTCAGAAAAAGGCTGTTGCAGAACGCAGCAGCCTTTTTGGTGTTTATGGTTCAGGATCGTGAGGTTCACTCCGCTGCGCTTGCAGCTGTTTCCGGCTCAGACGCGGCAGTCTCCCCTTCCGCAGCTTCTGCGGGGGCGGTATCGTCTGCTGCGGCAGAGGAAGCAGCGCTGTCCGCTGCGGCTGCAGAGCTTGCGCCTGCCAGCGTAGTGGTGCCGCTCAGCTGCTGGGCAGCGCTGACAGCGCGCTGTACCTGCGGGTCGGTCTGGGGGGTATAGTCGTAGAAGTTCGTCGCTTCCTCTGTGCTCAAAGCGCGCTCCACATCCACCGTCAGGCCGGTGCCGTCAAAGCAGCTGCCGTCGCCGCAGACCAGCTTTGCCACCGTGATGACCACGGCACTGCCGTCCGACAGGCGCTGCGGACTGCTTTGAATCGTGCCCTTGCCCATGGTGGTGGTACCCACCAGACGGGCTCCGTTCATGGTGCGCAGGGTGGCTGCGAACAGCTCGGCTGCGCTGGCGGTGTTGCCGTTGACCAGACAGACCATCGGCAGGCTGACGGCACTTTCGGCATCGCTGCTGCCGATGACGGTGCGGTTGCCGTTTTTATCCTCGGCGTAGGCCACAGTGCCCTCCGGGGCGATCAGGTCAATGCAGTTGACAGCATCTTCCAGAATGCCGCCGCCGTTGTCCCGCAGGTCAAACACCAGACTGGCCGCGCCGTTTGCGGTCAGGGTGCGCAGGGCATAGTCCAGCTCGCTGGGCGTAGTGCCGTCGAACTGGCGGATGCGGATATAGCCCACATTGTCCAGCAGCTGGTAATCCACGGTGGTGCTGGTGTAGCCGGAATGGGTCAGCTCAGCCGTTTTACTGGCGGCAGTGCTGTCCAGCCATGTCACGGTAACGGTAGTGCCGGCCTCGCCCTGCAGGGCTTTGTACACGGCATCTGCACCGGACAGGCTCTTGATATCGGTATCGCCCACGGTGGTAATGTAGTCGCCCACGGCGATGCCTGCTTCCTGTGCGGGAGATCCGTCGTAAACACGGGTCACCTTGGCGTAACCGGTCTGGTCGATGCCAAGCTCCACGCCGATACCCAAAATCTTGCCGCTCTGGATGTTCATCAGCTCGGTGTAGGCGTTGGCGGTATAGTAGCGGGCGTACTTGTCGCCCGTACCCAGCAGATAACCGGCGGTCAGGCGGTCATACAGGGTGGCCTCGTCAATGGTGTAGTAATCGTTGCTGCGGACATAGCGGTCCACCTCAGCGATCTTGTTGTACATACTTTCCTTTTCTTTTACGCTGTTGACCGTGCTGTCGAACAGACGCATGGCGATGAGCATCGTGATGGAAAAGGTCATGGTCATGGCAAGGATCACGATAGTGACCGCCATACCCAAAGAAATTTTACGGTTCATGGTTTGTTTCCTCCGGTCAGAGCAGCAGCATCATAAGGATGCTGCCCAGCAGCGAGAGTACAAACACCCCTGCCAGAACCAGACAGCCGATGCGCAGCACGCGCTTGCGTTTTTGTTCGTTCATAGATCAACCAGACTCCTTGCGTTGCTTGTTAGTTAGTTATGGGGGATGGGGATGCAGCTGCGGGGGTTCACGGCGTTGGCCTTGGAGCCGCCCTTCCACACCTCCAGATGCAGGTGGTTGCCAGTGGAATTGCCGGTGGTGCCCACATAACCGATCAGTTCACCCTGCTTCACATACTTGCCTGCACTGGTAGCCACCGAGCGCATGTGCGCGTACAGGGTGGAATAGGTATTGCCATCGGACATTTTGCCGTGGTAGATGATAACGTAGTTGCCATAGCCGCCGGTAGACCAGCCTGCCACCTGCACATAGCCGCTGGCGGCTGCGTAGATAGGCGTGCCGCCGGCTGCCGCAAAGTCGATACCGGCATGGAGCTTGTTTACGCCGGAGACCGGGTTCTTGCGCCAGCCGTACTCGCTGGAGATGCGGCTATAACTCTTCAGCGGGCAGGCAAAGCCGCTAAAGCTCAGCTGCGGCTTGCTGGCAGAGGCTGCGGCGATCATCTTCTGGATCTCCTTTTTCACGGCCTCGTAGTTCAACTCGTCGGATTCAATGGCTGCCTGTGCCTTCTGCTGCGCCGCCTGTGCCTCGGCAGCGGAAAGCTTTGCCGCAGAGATGCTGTTGTTCAGCTCGCTCTGCTTGCCCTTCATCTGGGCATTCTGGCTGTCCAACTCACTCTTCTGGCTTTGCAGCTCTGCCCTTTCGGCTTCCAGACCGGCCTTCTGCTCTTCCAGCGCGGCCTTATCGTCCTCCAGCTCCTGCTTGGCAGACTTCATGTTGTTCATGATCTCGGTGTCCTTGATGGAGATATCCTGCATCACCTCGTTAAAGGTAAGCAGCTCGTACAGGTCGTTCACCGCGCTGAGCATGGCTACGCTGCCGCCGTCCCGCAGCTCCTGCATGGCGGCCATGTGCTTTTTGAAATCATCCCACTGACCGTCGATCTCGTTCTGCTTTTGCTCGATCTGGGTCTGCTTGTCCGTGATCTGGGTCTGCATCACACCGATCTGCTGTTCCTTCTCGCCAATGCTGTTCTGCACCGCAGCGATCTGGCCGCCGAGCACACTGATCTGATCCTGTAGGACGGTGACCCGCTCTTTCAGCTCACTTTCCAGCGCCTTTGCGGCAGATTCCTTCTTTTTTGCGTCCGAGAGTTCCTTTTTGTGCTGATTGATAGACTGGGAAAGCTTGTCCAGCTTGGTCTGCAAACTAGCCATGCTGGTGCTATTGGTAGCTGCCGAGGCCGGGTACACTGTGGCTGTCAGCAGCAGGCAGACACAGGCCAGCCCAAGGCTGACCACACGGATCAGCTTGCTGCGGGGGCTTTCCGGCCGGGCGTGCCGGGCGGTATAAGGGCCTGTGAGCCGGAAGGGCTTTGCGTGCATTGCTTTACTCATAAAACGCGGCTCCTTTCGGTCACACATTCAGATGTTTGCGGATAGAGAACATACTGCCCACGCCGCCTACGATAGCACCGCTGAGCAGGCTTGTTACCACGATGGTCGGCAGCACGTTTGTCACCGGCACCAGTGCGCGGCCCATGAGCATCTGCCAGATGCCGCCCAAGCCACCAGCGGCGTTGACCACATAGGTGTAACAGCCAAGGCTGACCGCTGCGGTCAGGATACCGGAGATCAGACCCATAGTCAGGCCCTCCACAAAGAAAGGCAGGGTGACCATGCGGTTGGTAGCACCCACATACTTCATGATCTCGATCTCGCGGCGGCGGGCAAAAACGCTCAGACGGATGGTGCTGCCCACCGTGATGATGCTGACCACCATCAACACCAGCACGATCATGCGGCCACCCTTGGTGACTGCCTTCTGGATCTCCACAAAGACATTGGTCATCTCCACCGGGGCAGTAACGCTGACAACGCCCGGGATGGCCTGCATCTTCACGCTCATGCGCTCCATCTGGGTCAGGTCGCTCAGGGTGACCCGGTAGTTGGCCTTAAAGGGGTTGTCGGTCTCAAATTCATCCCACAGGGAGGAATAATCCTGCATATAGCCGCGGTAGGTGTCGAGCACGTCCTGCTTGGAAACGTACTGCACCCCGCTGACCCCCGGCATAGCCGAAAGGGTCTCGCCTACCTGCGCGGCGGTGGCATCATCACATTCGGGGTCCAGATAGACCACCGTCTCGTTCTGGCTGCCCAGATAGGCCACCATGCTGCCCACATTCACCTCGGCCAGACTGGCAAAGATATTCAGGGTCATACAAACACTCAAAGAAGCGATGCAGGCAATGGTCATGGCCCAGTGCTTGCCCAAGTTGCGCACACCGCGCCGGGTAAGGAAAAAGAAGGTAGAGGGACGCATCATACGGCAGCCACCTCCTTCTTTGCAGCGGCCGCATCGTCCGCATCAAAGGCGGCAACATCCAGCGAAAGATCATCCTCGGCGGCGGCCACGGGGTCTGCGGGCACGTCCGAGACGATGCGGCCATGGCTCAGGGTAACCACACGCTGATGGAAGCGGTGCACCAGCTCGTGCTCGTGGGTGACCACCAGCACCGTGATGCCCATTTTGCTCACCCGCTCCAGCAGCTGCATCATTTCCAGACTCAGCTCCGGGTCAATGTTGCCGGTGGGCTCGTCCGCGATGACCAGCTTGGGGTTATGCACCAGCGCACGCGCCACAGCCACACGCTGCTGCTCGCCGCCGGAAAGGGTATCCGGGTAGCACTTGGCCTTATCCTCCAGATGCACCAGCTCCAGAATGTACTCCACGCGGGGACGGATCTCCTTGTGGGGCACGTTGAGGACGTGCATGGCAAAGGCCACATTCTCGTACACGGTCATACTGGGGATCAGCCGGAAGTCCTGAAAGATGATGCCCATCTGACGGCGCAGGTAAGGGATCTTGTGGCGGCGCAGCTTGGCTACGTCCTTGCCCAGTACAGTCACCTTGCCGGAGGTAGGCAGCGCCTCCCGCAAAATCAGCTTGAGCAGGGTGGATTTGCCTGCGCCGGAGTGACCCAGCAGAAAGACGAACTCGCCTTCATCCACATGGAAGTTGATATCCTCCAGTGCAAGGCGGCCACCCTTTTTATATTCTTTGGAAACGTGTTCAAAATCGATCATGGAATCGTATTAGCTCCTGACATCAAGATTTTTGACGGTCAAGACAGCCCGTCCGCAGCCCGTACTGCAAAAAGAACCGGCCAGCATCGGTTTCGAGCGGCCGGTTCGGCGCCGGCGGGGCAAAACCCGCACAGCGGAATATCAGTATTTGGCCGGGTTGTTGGACAGGTACTTCTTTACCATCAGCGCTACCTTAAAGACGATAGCGTCGTCGAACTCACGCAGATCCAGACCGGTCAGCTTTTTGATCTTTTCCAGACGATACACCAGCGTATTGCGGTGCACAAACAGGCCGCGGCTGGTCTCGGACACATTCAGGTTGTTCTCGAAGAAGCGCTGGATGGTGAACAAAGTCTCCTGATCCAGACTTTCAATGCTGCCCTGCTTGAACACCTCGCGCAGGAACATCTCGCACACGGTGGTAGGCAGCTGGTAGATCAGACGAGCAATGCCCAGGTTATCGTAGCGGATGATCTGCTTTTCGGTATCGAACACCTTGCTCACTTCCATGGCGATCTGAGCTTCCTTAAAGGAGGTAGCCAGATCCTTCACGTTGGCAATGGGGGTGCCAATGCCTACCACGGCCTTGATGTAGTGCTCGCCGGAGAGGGTATCCACAATGCTGGCAGCCAGCTTTTCCATATCGGTGCGGTCGATGCCCTTGCGGATTTCCTTGACCAGCACGGTGTCGGTCTCGCTGATATTGAACACAAAGTCCTTCTGCTTATCGGGGAACAGGCTGCTGACCACATCGTAGGCAGAGATATCGCCGCCGCTGATCACCCGCACGATGAACACCACGCGGGAAACATCGGTGGCAAAGTGCAGTTCCCGTGCCTTAGCGTAGATATCGCCGGGCAGGATGTTGTCCAGCACCACGTTCTTGATAAAGTTGGACTTATCGAACTTTTCGTCGTGGTACTGCTTGATGCTCTGCAGGCTGATGGCCAGTACACCGGCAAACTGCCCTGCAGTCTCGTCGGCGCCCTCCACGAACACGGCATAATCGTTATGCTTGGCGTTGGAGAACTGCTGGTAAGTATAGCCGTCGCGCACAAAGCGGTCGCCTGCGGTCAGACGCTCGGCCATATAGCCCTCGCGCACTTCGCCGATCAGGTTCAGCTCCGAGCAGGAAATGACAGCGCCAGTCTCATCCACAACGCCGACCACCCGATTGATTGCGTCCTTCATCTGGTAGATCACGCTTTGAAATACTCTATTGGCCATAAATGGATACCCCTTTTCCTCGTTTGTGCAAGCCGCGGCGGCATGGGTTGTGATTTTAAACAATTTAGCCGCATTACAATCTATATTTTACACAAAAGAATTTACTTTTGCAACAGATTTCAACAAAAAAAATAATTCTTTCTTGTTGAAATTATCTTTCGGGGCCATTTTTTGCCAAAAAAGTGCCTTTTTGCGTGGTTCTTACCGTTATTTTACCGGTAAATTGTGATACATTTTTGAAAGTCGCGTGAAAAGTGCAGTGTTTTATCTGGTAATTTTTGCCACTTCTTCGTCAGAAAGCTCCCGCCACTGCCCCGGGGCAAGCTGTGCATCCAGTGCAAGGCCGCCAATCGCCTCCCGGTGCAAAGCATTCACCCCGGCACCGTACACACCGAACATCCGTTTGATCTGGTGGTACACCCCCTGCCGCAGCACTACCCGCACGGTGCATCCGTCCGGGGAAAGGGCGGTCACCTCGGCGGGCGAAAGAGCAGTGCCGTCTGCCAGCGTGACCCCCGCCGCAAAGCCGGTGCGCATCTCCTGCGTGAGCGGGGTGTCGATGGTCACGGTGTAGGTCTTGGAAACATGGTGCCGGGGGGACAGAATATCGTGGGCAAAGCCGCCGTCATCGGTCAGCAGCACAAAGCCGGTGCTGGTCTTATCCAGCCGCCCGGCCGGAAAC
Source organism: Faecalibacterium sp. IP-1-18 (assembly GCF_023347355.1). NCBI lineage: Bacteria > Bacillati > Bacillota > Clostridia > Eubacteriales > Oscillospiraceae > Faecalibacterium > Faecalibacterium sp. IP-1-18. The sequence continues at coordinate 1,178,114 of NZ_CP094472.1, read as the reverse complement.
AGCTCCCGCCGGGGGTAGGCGTCCCCTACCAGGTCCACCACGGTGGTGTCCCGTTTATCGGTAGAGGCGCTCACCACCCCCTCGGGCTTATTGAGCATGAGGTAGACGAACTTCTGATAGCGCAGCGGCGCGCCGTCCACCGTCACCGTGTCGTTATCCTTCAGCTGGGTGTCCCCTTTTTTGCACACCGCGCCGTTTACCTGCACGCGCCCCTTTGCCAGCATGGTTTTGGCCTCGCTGCGGGTGCACTGGGCAGTCTCGGCCAGATATTTATCCAAACGCATAAGCGGTTCTCCTTTGTTGATGATGCCCTCAGTGTAACATGACAGACAAAATCGTGCAAGGCACAAACGCAAAAAGGAGAAGCCCGTGGGCTTCTCCTTTTTGCAATTGATCTTGTTATCAGACGCTCAGGGAGGCGTGCTGCTCCACATCCTCGGGGTCAGCATCGAAGATGGGCTGCAGGACGTTGGCGATAAACTCCTCCACCTGCTGGGGTGCACGGCCCACAAAGTTCTCCGGCACAAGCCCCGCCACGATCTCCTCGCGGGTCAGGCCAAAGGCCGGGTCTGCGGCAATGCGGTCCACCATATCGTTGGGCAGACCCTCTTCCTTGACCTGCTTGCCGGCGGCGATGGCGTGCTGGCGCAGGCGCTCGTGCAGCTCCTGACGGTTGCCGCCCTTTTCCACAGCCTGCATCATGATGTTCTCGCTGGCCATGAAGGGCAGCTCGGCCATCAGGCGGCTGCGCACCACCTTGGGGTACACCACCAGACCATCGGTGACGTTGAGCATAATGTTCAGGATGGCATCGGTGGCAAGGAAGCCCTCGGCCATAGCCACGCGCTTGTTGGCGCTGTCGTCCAGCGTGCGCTCAAACCACTGGGTGCCGGTGGTAAAGCTGGGGTTCAGCACATCCACCATCAGGTAGCGGGCAAGGGCGCAGATGCGCTCGCAGCGCATGGGGTTGCGCTTGTAGGGCATAGCGGAGGAACCGATCTGGTTCTTCTCAAAGGGCTCCTCCATCTCCTTGAAGTTTGCCAGCAGGCGCAGGTCGGTGGCAAACTTCATGCAGCTCTGGCCAATACCCGCCAGTGCATTCAGGATAAAGGCATCCACCTTGCGGCTGTAGGTCTGGCCGGACACCGGCACAACGGCCTTGGGGTCAAAGCCCATCTCCTTTGCAATGGAAGCATCCACAGCGCGGATCTTGTCGGCATCGCCCTTGAACAGCTCCATAAAGGAAGCCTGCGTACCGGTGGTGCCCTTGACACCGCGCAGCTGCAGGGTAGCCAGACGATGGTCGATCTCGGCCAGATCCATCACCAGTTCGTTGGCCCACAGGGTAGCACGCTTGCCCACGGTGGTGGGCTGTGCGGGCTGGCAGTGGGTGTAGGCCATGCAGGGCATATCCTTGTACTCCTTGGCAAAGTGTGCCAGCTTTGCCAGCACACCCACCAGCTTTTTGCGCACCAGCTCCAGACCCTGCCGCATCACGATGATGTCGGTGTTGTCGCCCACATAGCAGCTGGTGGCACCCAGATGGATGATGCCGGCTGCCTTGGGGCACTGCTGGCCGTAGGCGTAGACATGGCTCATGACGTCGTGGCGCACCAGCTTTTCCCGCTCGATGGCCACTTCGTAGTTGATATCGTCCACATGGGCTTCCAGCTCAGCTACCATATCCGGGGTGATGTTGGTCAGACCCTGATCCATTTCGGCACGAGCCAGCGCCACCCACAGCCGCCGCCAGGTGCGGAACTTGTTGTCGTCCGAGAAGATATACTGCATCTCATCGGAAGCGTAGCGGGTGGAAAAAGGGCTGATATAGCGATCATGCTGTGACATTGGTTGTTTCCTCCTGAAAATAACCCTCTCAGTCTCGCTTTGCTCGCCAGCTCCCCCGAGGTGGGGAGCTATTTCTGCAAACGGAAAAGTTGCTTCTTTCCCAAGAAAAAAGCAACCTTTCCCTCTCCTCTCGTAAGCTCCCCCCTTCGGGGGAGCTGGCAAAGCCGTCAGGCTTTGACTGAGAGGGTTCACCCTTGCGTCTGCGATGACTGAGGGATTTTTCTTCTTATTCTACCATCAAACCTTGAAATAGTCCACGCCGCCCTCAAAGATCGGCTGGTATTTATCGCCTGTGACGTTCTTGTACAGGTACTCGCCGCTGCGCTCCGAGTGACCCATCTTGCCGAACACGCGGCCGTCCGGGCTGGTGATGCCCTCGATAGCCAGCACAGAGCCGTTGGGGTTGAAGCTCTGATCCATGGTGGGCACGCCGGTCAGATCCACATACTGGGTAGCCACCTGACCGTTGCGCAGCATGGTGTCCAGCACCTCCTGCGGAGCCACAAAGCGGCCCTCGCCGTGGCTGATGGCAATGGTGTGCATCTCGCCCACCTCGCACTTGCTGAGCCACGGGCTGCCGGTGGAAGCCACACGGGTGTGCACCAGCATACTCTGGTGACGGCCGATGGTGTTGAAGGTCAGGGTGGGGTCGCAGGCGGTGATGGGGCGGATATCGCCGTAGGGCACCAGACCCAGCTTGATCAGAGCCTGGAAGCCGTTGCAGATGCCCAGCATCAGGCCATCGCGCTGCTGCAGCAGACGGCGCACAGCCTCGGTGACCGCAGGGTTGCGGAAGAAGGAGGCGATGAACTTGGCACTGCCGTCCGGCTCGTCGCCGCCGGAGAAGCCGCCGGGCAGCATGACGATCTGGCTTGCGTCAATGGCCTTGACCAGTGCCTCGCAGCTCTCGGCAACATCGGCGGGGGTCAGATTGCGTACCACCAGAATCTCGGGGTCAGCACCGGCGCGGGCAAAGGCCTTGGCGGTGTCGTACTCGCAGTTGGTGCCGGGGAACACCGGGATGATGACCTTGGGCTTTGCAACACCGATCTTGGGTGCAGCGGGAGCGGTCAGGCTGCCGTTGATCTTTTCCACAGCGGGGCCGGCCTTGCGGTAGGGATACACAGGCTCCAGCTTGCTCTCCCAGATCTCCTGCAGTTCGGCCATATCCAGCTTTTCGCCGCAGGACTCGAAGGTGTACTCCTTGGTAGTCTCGCCCAGCAGCATACCGGCGGGAGAATCAGACACCATTTCCAGAATGATGGAGCCATACATGGGCTCAAACATCTGGTGGGTGGTCATGTCCGCACGCATCTTGAAGCCGATGCGGTTGCCCAGACCCATCTTGAACAGTGCCTCGGCAATGCCGCCGTAGCCCACGGAGCAGGCAGAAGCGACCATGCCTTCTTCGATCATGTTCTCCACGATCTTGTAGTTGGCCTTCAGGGAGAAGAAGTTGGGGCAGCCGGTCTCCGGGTCGATGATGGGACGAACGAGCACCACGGTGCTCTCCGGCTTCTTGAACTCGGTGGAGACTACGCGGCTTGCCTTGCCAATGGCAGTGGCAAAGGACACCAGCGTGGGGGGCACATCCAGCTGCTCAAAGGAGCCGGACATGCTGTCCTTGCCGCCGATGGAAGCAATGCCAAGACCGATCTGCGCATCCAGTGCGCCCAGCAGGGCAGCCAGCGGCTTGCCCCAGCGCTCGGGCTTGTTGCCCAGACGCTCGAAGTACTCCTGGAAGGTCAGGTAAGCGTCCTCGTAGCGGAAGCCGGTGGCAACCAGCTTGGTCACGCTCTCAATAACAGCCATCCGTGCACCCACATACTGGTTGGCGCTCATCAGATAGGGGTTATAGCCCCATGCCATGCCGGAGCAGGTGGAGGTCTCGCCGTCCACCGGCAGCTTTGCTACCATGGCGTTCTGGGGGGTCAGCTGGTATGCACCGCCAAAGGGCATGAGCACGGTGGCTGCACCGATGGTGGAGTCGAACCGCTCGGAAAGGCCCTTCTTGCTGCAGACGTTCAAATCGCCCACCATGGACTTCATCTTCTGGCTGAAGGTCAGGCCTGCCCACTGGGGCTGCCAGACGCTGCCCTTTTCCACATGGACGTTCTGGTGCTTCTCTGCACCGTTGGAGTTCAGGAACTCACGGCTGATGTTCACGATGGAAACGCCGTTCCACACCATGTTCAGGCGCTTTTCCTCGGTGACCTTGGCCACAGGGGTAGCCTCGAGGTTCTCCTCGGTGGCAATGGCGATGAACTTGTCCACATCCTCCGGGGCAAGGGCCACAGCCATGCGCTCCTGGCTCTCGCTGATGGCCAGCTCGGTGCCGTCCAGACCCTCGTACTTCTTGGTGACCTTGTTCAGGTCGATATACAGGCCGTCGGCCAGCTCACCGATGGCAACGGAAACGCCGCCGGCACCAAAGTCGTTGCAGCGCTTGATCATCTTGCAGGCGTCCTCGCGGCGGAACAGGCGCTGCAGCTTGCGCTCGATGGGCGCATTGCCCTTCTGCACCTCCGCACCGCAGTGCTCAAGGCTGTCCAGCTTGTGCGCCTTGGAGGAACCGGTAGCACCGCCGATGCCGTCACGGCCGGTGCGGCCGCCCAGCAGCACGATCACATCGCCGGGAGCGGGGCACTCGCGGCGGACGTGGGAAGCAGGGGTAGCGCCCACAACAGCGCCGATCTCCATGCGCTTTGCCACATAGCCGGGGTGGTAGATCTCGTCCACCTGACCGGTAGCCAGACCGATCTGGTTGCCGTAGGAGGAGTAACCGGCGGCTGCGGTGGTGACCAGCTTGCGCTGGGGCAGCTTGCCGGGCATGGTCTCGCTGACCGGCTTGAGCGGGTCGCCTGCGCCGGTGACACGCATAGCCTGATAGACGTAGCTGCGGCCGGACAGCGGGTCGCGGATAGCACCGCCGATACAGGTGGCAGCACCGCCGAAGGGCTCGATCTCGGTGGGGTGGTTGTGAGTCTCGTTCTTGAACAGGAACAGCCAGTCCTCATCCTTGCCGTTGACGTCACACTTGATCTTGACGGTGCAGGCGTTGATCTCCTCAGACTCGTCCAGATTCTTCAGGATACCCTGCTTCTTCAGCTCCTTGGCACCAATGGTGGCAAGGTCCATCATGCAGCGGGGCTTGTTCTCGCGGCCCAGCTCGGTGCGCATCGCCATGTAGCGGTCAAAGGCCTCCTGCACCACAGCGTCATCGATCTGCACATCGTCCAGAATGGTGCCGAAGGTGGTGTGGCGGCAGTGATCGGACCAGTAGGTGTCGATCATCTTGATCTCGGTGATGGTGGGGTCGCGCTGCTCGGTGCGGAAGTACTCCTGGCAGAACTTGATGTCCCCCAGATCCATGGCCAGACCCTTTTCCTCAATGAACTTGGCAAGACCAGCCTCATCCAGCTGGTTGAAGCCCTCCAGCACTGCCACGGCAGCGGGCACGGGGTAATCCATCTTCAGGGTCTCTTTGGTCTCCAGAGAAGCCTCGCGGGCTTCCACAGGGTTGATGACATACTTTTTGATCTCGGCCACCTGCTCGGGGGTCAGAGCGCCCTCCAGCAGGTAGACACGGGCAGAGCGCACCAGCGGGCGCTCACCCTGACTGATGAGCTGGATGCACTCGGCAGCAGAAGCTGCGCGCTGGTCGAACTGGCCGGGCAGATACTCCACGGCAAAAGACACGCCCTCGGCAGCGGGCAGCTCGGCGTAGGTGTTATCCACCGGCGGCTCGCTGAACACGGTGCTGACGCACTGGTTGAACAGTGCCTCGTCGATGCCTTCCACATCGTAGCGGTTCAGCAGGCGCAGACCGGTCAGGTCCTTGATGCCCAGCAGGCTGGTGAGTTCATTTTTCAGACCGTTGGCCTCGACATCAAAGCCGGGCTTTTTTTCCACATAAATACGATAGACCATTGGGTAGGTTCCCCCTTATGATTCAATTCTTCTGAAGGCGCGCCCTCATCCAGCTCGCCTGCGGCGACTGATGAGGGTGCTTTTCCTAATTACTGCTTCTCTGCCAGCGCTTTCAGGGCACGCAGGCCGATATCGCTGCGCTTGTGCAGCTTTTCAAAGCTGATCTTTTCGGCTGCTTCGTAGGCGTGGCTCAGGGCGTTGGTCAGGCGCGGGCCGGTGGCGGTAACGCCCAGCACGCGACCGCCGTTGGTCACAAGCTGGCCGTCCTCGGTGATGGCAGTGCCGGAGTGGTACACCGTCACGTTCTCCTCGTCGGGCAGCTGACCGTCCACAAGGCCGGAGATGGGCTTGCCCTTCTCATAGGCCACAGGGTAGCCGCCGGAGGCCAGAATCACACAGGCCGCAGCACCATCGGAGAACTTGACCTCCTGCTGTGCCAGCGTGCCGTCGGTGCAGGCCTGCATGATGTGCAGCAGGTCGCTTTCCAGCAACGGCAGCACCACCTGCGTTTCGGGGTCGCCGAAGCGGCAGTTATACTCGATGACCTTGGGGCCGTCCGGGGTGAGCATGAGACCGAAGTACAAACAGCCCTTGAAGGGGCAGCCCTCGGCGTTCATGGCGCGGATGGTAGGCAGGAAGATCTTTTCCATGCACTCCGCAGCCACCTCCGGGGTGTAGTAGGGGTTGGGAGCAATGGTGCCCATGCCACCGGTGTTCAGGCCGGTGTCGTGGTCGTTGGCGCGCTTATGGTCCATGCTGGAGACCATGGGCTTGACCACCTTGCCGTCCGTAAAGCTCAGCACGCTGACCTCCGGCCCGGTGAGGAACTCCTCTACCACCACATGGTTGCCGGATGCGCCGAACTTTTTGTCCAGCATGATCTCCTTGACGCCGTCGGCAGCCTCCTGCTCGTTTTCGCAGATGAGCACGCCCTTGCCCAGTGCAAGGCCGTCCGCCTTGATGACCACCGGGTACTTACCCTCGGCGCGGATGTAATCCATGACCTTTGCGGGGTCATCGAAGGTCTCGTACTTTGCGGTGGGGATGCCGTATTTCTTCATCAGATCCTTGGAGAATACCTTGGAAGCCTCGATGCGGGCAGCGGCCTTGTCCGGGCCAAAGGCGGGGATGCCTGCCTTTGCCAGCGCATCCACCATGCCCAGTGCAAGGGGGTCGTCCTGCGCCACCACAACGTAATCGAACTTTTCTTCCACTGCAAAGCCCACCATGGTATCCACATCGGTGGCCTTGATGTTTTTGCACTTGGCGTCATAGCTGATGCCGCCGTTGCCCGGTGCGCACCAGATCTCGCCGCAGTCGGGGCTCTTTTTCAGTGCCTTGATGATGGCGTGCTCGCGGCCGCCGCCGCCCACTACCAAAATTTTTTCAGCCATATCATTCACCTTCCCGTTTTTGATCTGCCCGCGTATGCGGGCATCCTCTGAAGGCTTCCCCCTCTGGGGGAAGCTGTCTGCGCAGCAGACTGATGAGGGGCAGCTTCCGTACGCCCCCATCCGGCGCTTACGCGCCACCCGTTCCCCGCTCTGTCGCTACCGCGACATCTCTCCCCGGCCGGGGAGAGTCTTTCCCGTCCGGGGGAAGGCTTTTGCTGCGTTGCTCCTGTGCAGAGGAAAATCAGTGATGGAACAGCCGCAGGCCGCAGAAGGCCATGGCGATGCCGTACTTGTTGCAGGTGTCGATGACCTGCTGGTCGCGGATGGAACCGCCGGGCTGCACGATGGCAGTCACGCCGGAGCGGCGGGCGCGCTCGATATTGTCACCGAAGGGGAAGAAAGCGTCCGAACCAAGGCAAACACCGGTCACCTTGCTGAGGTAGGCCTTCTTTTCCTCGGCGGTCAGCGGCTCGGGCTGGCGGGTGAAGGTCTCGGCCCAGACGTCATCGCCGATGACATCCTCCGGGGTATCGCCGATGTAAACATCAATGGCGTTGTCGCGGTTGGGCTTTGCCACATCGTCACGGAAGGGCAGGTTCAGCACCTTGTCCATGTGGCGCAGCTGCCAGTTGTCGGCCTTCTGACCGGCCAGACGGGTGCAGTGGATGCGGCTCTGCTGGCCGGCACCCACGCCGATGGTCTGACCATTATAGGTGTAGCACACGCTGTTGGACTGGGTGTACTTCAGGGTGATGAGGGCAATAATGAGGTCGCGCTTCTGCTCCTCGGTCACATCCTTGTTCTCGGTGACCCAGTTGTTCAGCATGGTGTCTGCGTTGATGACCAGCTCGTTGCGGCCCTGCTCGAAAGTGATGCCGTACACCTGCTTATGCTCGATGGGCGCGGGCTTATAGGCGGGGTCGATGGCGACCACATTGTAGTTGCCCTTCTTTTTGCCGGACAGGATAGCCAGTGCCTCCGGCTCGTAGCCCGGGGCGATGATACCGTCAGAGACTTCGTGCTGGATCAGCTTTGCGGTGGGCACATCGCAGATGTCAGACAGGGCGATCCAGTCGCCGAAGGAGGACATCCGGTCTGCGCCGCGGGCGCGGGCGTAGGCGCAAGCCAGCGGGGAGAGCTCGGTCTCCGGGGCAATGTGGTACATCCGGCGCTCCACCTCGGTCAGGGGCAGACCCAGTGCTGCGCCCGCCGGGGAAACGTGCTTGAAGGAAGCCGCTGCGGGCAGACCGCAGGCGGTTTTCAGTTCCTTGACCAGCTGGATGGAGTTGAGGGCATCCAGAAAGTTGATGTAGCCGGGCTTGCCGTTCAGCACGGTAACAGGCAGGTCGGAGCCATCTTCCATATAAATGCGGCTGGGCTTCTGGTTGGGGTTGCAGCCGTACTTCAGTGCGAGTTCATTCATTGGTGCATCCTCCTTATATCCTAAGGTTTACTCTTATTCTTCCTCGGCGTCAAGCTTTTTGAGCAGTTCCAGCTCCTCGGGCAGCAGCTCCGGCTCCTCGGGGTCGTCAAGGTCGCTGCACACCGGATCATATTTATTAAAGATCATATCGCCGCTCTCGCCGGTGTCCAGGTCGATGACCCGGGCAAACAGGCTCACCTTGTTGTCCACGTTCAGGCTGCTCCACATATCGTGGGCAAAATCACCGATGGTGCGGGGGCAGGCAAAGCGCAAAGGCTCACCTTCAAAGCTGGGGATGGGGTTGCCGTTGTGCTTGTAGGTGCTGATGAAGTGGCCCTCGCCTGCAACGGGCTGGGGATAATCAAAGAAATAGCGCTGCACGCTGTCACCGTTGCCGTCGGCAGACTTGAGGATGCTCATCTGGTAGCTGCCGTCAGCGTACACCACAGCGGAGATGCGGGGGGTGTAGTTGGGGCCGTCCGGCTCAAAGGTGCGGGTGCGCAGGGCGTCGGCAAAACTCTTGCCCTGACTCATCAGGTCGTAGATGGTATCGGTCTGGTCGCCGTTGGTCACGATGTGGGTCTTGCCAAGGGTCAGCACCGGGTTATAAATGATCAGGCTGGGATCTTCCAGCTTTGCGGGGTCGGCTGCAACGGTGCAGATGCCGCCGCGCTCGGGCACAGGGTCAAACACGCGGTTGCGGCTGTTCTCGCTGCGGCCCATGATAAAGTAGCCGATAAACATCTGCCGTCCGTCCGGTGCCATTGCCACAGCAATGCCGCGGCCGGGGTACTCGTTGGAGGCCAGATACTCGTTCAGGTTGATCTTTTCCATTGTTGTTCTCCTATTCAGACCCTCTCAGGCTCGCATTCGCTCGCCAGCTATTCCCCTTTTTGGCTTCGCCATCTTCCCCCGATCGGGGGAAGTCTGTCCACTCGGGGGGAGCTTTTTTCTGCGTTACCATCAGATGTGTAAAACCTCCACCTTCGGGGAAGGTGGCAGTGCGTCAGCACTGACGGAGAGGGTTCTTTTACTCCACTTCACCGTTACAGATCATAGCCACCGCTTTGGGCAGCAGCTTCCATTCCGCCTGCTCCATCACCCGTTTTTGCAACACCTCGGGGGTGTCGCCGGGCAGGATGTCCACGGCCTTCTGCAGCAGGATAGGCCCGCCGTCGCACTCCTCGTTGACAAAGTGGACAGTAGCGCCGGTCACCTTGCAGCCTCGGGCCAATGCAGCCTCGTGGGGACGCAGGCCGTACATTCCCGGCCCGCAGAAGGAAGGAATCAGCGCAGGGTGCACGTTCAGGATACGGCGCGGATAGGCCGCAATGACGCTGGGGCCCAGCACGGACAGAAAGCCCGCCAGCACCACCAGATCAATCTTGTGCGCCCGCAGTGTTTCCAACAGTGCAGCATCAAATTCCTCGCTGGCGGCGTAGTTCTTGCGGCGCACCACACAGCCCTCCACACCCGCCTTTGCGGCGCGTTCCAGCGCAAAGACACCGGGCTTGGAGGCCACTACCAGCGTAATTTTACCATTGGGGTTCTCTCCCCGGGCCTCGCTGTCCAGCAGCGCCTGCAGATTGGTGCCGCCGCCGGACACTAACACGGCAATGTTCAGCACAGCTCCACGCCCTCACCTTCTGCGATGACGCCCAGACGGTAAGCCTCCGGCTCGCCGTTGGCGTGCAGGATCTCCAGTGCCTTATCAGCCTGCTCGGCGGGCACGGTGAGCACCATGCCCACGCCCATGTTGAAGGTGTTGAACATATCGTGCTCGGAGATGCCGCCCACCTTCTGCATCAGGTGGAACAGGGCGGGGGTGCGCACATCTGCCTTGTTGATGCGGGCGCAGCAGCCCTTTTTCAGGCTGCGGGGGATATTCTCGTAGAAGCCGCCGCCGGTGATGTGGGAGATGCCCTTGACCTGCACCTCTTCCAGCACTTTCAGCACGGGCTTGACGTAGATCTTGGTGGGAGCCAGCAGCGCCTCGCCAAGGGTCTTGCCGCCCAGCTCGGCGGGGGTGGAGAACAGCACATCGGGGTCGGCGTCGATGTTGAACACCTTGCGCACCAGCGAGAAGCCGTTGGAGTGCACACCGGTGGAGGGCAGGGCGAGGATCACGTCACCGGCTGCCATGGTCTCGTTGCTCAGGATCTTCTCCTTGTCCACAACGCCCACGGTGAAACCGGCCAGATCGTACTCATCCTCCGGCATCATGCCCGGGTGCTCGGCAGTCTCGCCGCCCACCAGAGCGCAATCGGCCTGCACACAGCCCTCGGCCACGCCCTTGACGATGTTGGCGATCTTTTCCGGCACGTTGCGGCCGCAGGCGATGTAATCCAGGAACACCAGCGGCTTTGCACCGGCGCAGATGACATCGTTGACGCACATGGCCACGCAGTCAATACCGATGGTATCGTGCTTGTCCATGATCATGGCCACCTTCAGCTTGGTGCCCACACCATCGGTGCCGGAGATCAGCACCGGGTGCTTATAGCCGGTGCAGTCCAGCTCAAACAGGCCGCCAAAGCCGCCCAAGCCGCCGATGCAGTGCTCGTTCATGGTACGGGCGACATACTGCTTCATCAGCTCCACAGAGCGGTAACCGGCGGTAATGTCCACGCCTGCTGCGGCGTAGCTTTCAGAATAGCTCTTTTCCATGTTCTTACTCTCCTAACTTTTTGGCGTCCTTGGGACGGTCGTTCAGGTGACGGTCGTGAATATCGGTAGAAAGCACACTTTCCGGCTCTACGGCATACTCGCCGGTAAAGCAGGCAGTGCAGAAACCGCATTTTGCGTTTTTGGCAAGCTGGACAACGTGCTCGTTGGAAAGGTAGCCCAGCGTATCGGCGCCGATGACCTCGTTGATCTGCTCCAGCGTGCGGCCGGTGGCCACCAGCAGCTTCTGGTCCGGGATATCGGTGCCGAAGTAGCACGGATACTTGAAGGGAGGCGCCGAGACCATAAAGTGCACCTCGGCAGCACCGGCATCCCGCAGCAGCTTGATGATGCGGGCAGAGGTGGTGCCGCGCACGATGGAGTCATCCACCAGCACCACGCGCTTGCCCTTGACGGTGCTGGACACCACGTTCAGCTTGATGCGCACGCTGTTCTCGCGCTGCTTCTGGCTGCCCTGAATGAAGGTGCGGCCGATGTATTTGTTTTTGATAAAGCCGATGCCGTAGGGGATGCCGCTCTCCTGCGAGTAGCCCAGTGCTGCATCCAAGCCGGAATCCGGCACGCCGATGACCACATCGGCCTCCACGGGGTGCTCCTGTGCAAGGAAGCGGCCTGCCTGCTTGCGGGCCTCGTGCACCGAGCTGCCCTCGATGACGCTGTCCGGGCGGGCGAAGTAGATGAACTCAAACACGCACATCTGGGTGTCCGGGCGGCCGCAGTGATCCTTGATGCTGCGCAGCTCGCCGGTCTTGGTATCCACCACTACGATCTCGCCGGGCTCCACATCCCGCAGCAGAGAAGCGCCGGTGGCATCCAGTGCGCAGCTCTCGCTGGCAAAGACGTAGCCGCCGCCGGGCAGGGTGCCGATGCACAGGGGACGGTAGCCCCGGGGGTCGCGCACCGCAATGAGCTTGGTGGCAGACATGATCACAAGGCTGTATGCGCCCTCCAGCACGTCCATGGTCTTGCTGATGGCAGTCTCGATACTGCCCATGCGCAGACGGTTGCGGGTGATGAGGTAGCAGATGACCTCGGTATCTGAGGAGCCGTGGAAGATGGCGCCCTCGTTTTCCAGCTGGCGGCGCAGCTCCACAGCGTTGGTCAGGTTGCCGTTGTGGCACAGCGCCATGGTGCCGCGGCCATGCCGGACGATCATGGGCTGGGCGTTGGCGCGGACGCGGGTGCCGGCGGTGGCGTAGCGCACATGGCCGGTGGCCATGTGTGCCGTGGTAGTGGACAGGCTTGCCAGCACCTCCGGGGTGAACACCTCGTTTACAAGACCCAGATCCCGGTGGCCGGTGATCACACCGTCATCGTTGACGGCAATACCGCAGCTCTCCTGCCCGCGGTGCTGCAGCGCATACAGGGCCGAATAAGCCGCTGCGGCTACATCCTCGGTACCGGCACGGTCGTAGATGCCGAAAACGCCGCACTCCTCATGCAGCGGATATGCAAAATCAGACATTGGTTCTCCTTTACAGCTCGTTCAGTTCGTTCTGCAGCTTTTCTTCCTTGGCTGCGATCTGCTGTGCCATGGCTACGCGCTCAGCCTCCAGCTTTTCCGCCAGTGCGTCATCGTTCAGCGCCAGGATCTCAGCAGCCAGCCATGCGGCGTTCTTGGCACCGTTCAGCGCCACGGTTGCCACCGGGATGCCGCTGGGCATCTGCACGGTAGCCAGCAGCGCGTCCAGACCGTCCATCGCACCGCCCTTCATGGGGATGCCGATGACCGGCAGGGTGGTGTTGGCGGCAAAAGCGCCTGCCAGATGGGCTGCCATGCCTGCTGCGCACAGGATGACGCCAAAGCCGTTGGCCTTTGCGCTTTTTGCAAAGGCTGCTGCCTCGGCGGGGGTGCGGTGCGCCGAAAGGATGTGCGCCTCAAAGGGGATGTCCAGCGCCTTCAGCTGGGCGCAGGCACCCTTGACCACCGGCCAATCGCTGTCCGAACCCATGATCACTGCCACTTTACGAACCATTTTCCAAAGCCTCTCTTTCTCAACTGTCCAACAAGACCGACAAACAAAAAAGGCTGCGGTACACCTGTACCACGGCCTTTATTTCCTGTTTTTCTGTCCGCGCATTTTGCACAAGGTTGCACCATGCCCCTGATTGCAGTGAATGTGACCCCATTCCATGCGACCCGGCACCAGCAGCATCATTGAAGTTTCCCTCCGCAGTTTCCTGTGCAAGCGTTTTTTCAGGCGGCGATGCAAGCCCGTTTTTTGGGGCATCGTCCCTGTACTAGATACAGTTTACGGCAAAAAAACCGCTTTGCAAAGAGCGTTTGGGCAAATTCTCCCTTGTGTTCCCATGCCGTCAAAAAACTTTCGAAAGTTTTGTGCAGTTTCGCCATCCTTTTTCTTTTTAAGTATGACTTATGCAGCAAGTATATTTTATGTAAAGGCTGTGTTGATGTATCCCAGATATCGCGCCGGATTTTTAAAAAATGATCTTTGCGGTGGCGGCGCGTGCAGCGCGGATCAGATCCGCCGGGGCGCAGCACACCTGCGTACCGATGCGCCCGCCGGAAACGTAGACCTTCTGCTGGGTCAGCACGCTTTCGTCAAAGACGGTGCGGTACTGCTTTTTCATGCCCACCGGGCTGCAGCCGCCCCGCACATAACCGGTGACCTTGTTGATATCCGCCACATGGATCATCGCCACGCTCTTTTCGCCCACGCTGCGGGCTGCGGCCTTTAAGTCCAGCTCTGCCGCCACCGGAATGACGAACACAAAATAGTTTTTGCTGCTGCCCTGCGTTACCAGTGTCTTATATACGCAGGCGGGGTCCTCACCTATGCTGGCAGCTACGGTCACGCCGTCCACCGCCACCCCCTCCTCGTGGGGGTACTCGTGGGCGGTATAGGCCACCTTTTCCCGTTCCAGAATGCGCATTGCGTTGGTTTTAGCTTCTTTTCCCATTGTTATTCCCTCTTTGATTCTATTGAACCCTCTCAGGCCGCTTCGCGTCCAGCTCCCCCGAAAGGGGGAGCTTATGCGCGGTAACCGGCAGATTCTCTTTCCCTGGGAAGTAATACCCCATGGAAAGCAGTAAAAAGTTCGACCTTTGGGTGCGCAGTCATTGCACAACAATGACTGCACGGGTTCTTTTTTTTTATTCTACCACTTTTTCTGAAAAAATTCAAAATTTCTCTTGACTTCAGTTTCATGAAGTGATATCATAGCGTCACGCACTTCAGAATACTGAAGTTTGACACTGCAAGCTGCGGCAAAGGAGCCGGTCTCCCTCGCCGTTTCACAGGATAGAAAAAGGCAAAGGAGACAAAGCACTATGATTATCGTACTCAAACAGGATGCCCCCGACGTACAGGTGCGCGAGTTCTGCCACGAGCTGGAGGATATGGGTCTGCAGATCAACGATTCCAAGGGCAGCGACACCCATATTCTGGGTCTGATCGGCGACACCAAGGCCATTGCGGAAAGCTGGGTTCTGGCAAACCCGGTGGTGGAGACCTGCCGCCGCGTGTCCGAGCCCTACAAAAAGGCCAACCGCAAGTTCCACCCGGATGACAGCGTTATCGACGTAGAGGGCGTCAAGATCGGCGGCGGCAACTTTGCGGTCATCGCAGGGCCGTGCAGCATTGAGAGCGAGGAGCAGATCACCTACTGCGCCCAGCGGGTAAAGGCGGCGGGCGCTTCCCTGCTGCGCGGCGGCGCCTTCAAGCCCCGCACCTCTCCCTACTCCTTTCAGGGTATGCGCAGCGAGGGTCTGGACCTGCTCAAGCTGGCGCGCCGTGCCACCGGTTCGCCCATTGTGACCGAGATCATGAACACCGAGCACCTGCCCCTGTTTGAAAACGTGGACCTGATCCAGGTGGGTGCCCGCAATATGCAGAACTTTGAGCTGCTCAAGGCTGTTGGTCGCCAGAAAAAGCCGGTGCTGCTCAAGCGCGGCCTTGCCAACACGCTGGAAGAGTTCGTGATGAGCGCCGAGTACATCATGGCCGAGGGCAACGAGAACGTCATCCTGTGCGAGCGCGGCATCCGCACCTTTGAGACCAGTATGCGCAACACGCTGGACCTTGCCGGTGTGGTCATGCTGCACAAGATGACCCACCTGCCGGTGGTGGTGGACCCCAGCCACGCCTGCGGCCACGCATGGATGGTGCCGGAGCTGGCGAAAGCTGCGGTCGCTGCCGGTGCCGATGGTCTGATGATCGAGGTGCACAACAACCCCGCCAAGGCCAAGTGCGACGGCGCACAGAGCCTGACCCCCGACCAGTTCGATGAACTGATGCAGTTCATCGGCAAAGAGGTGGAGTTCTTCGGCAAAAAAATGAACTGAGCCCGCCCGAAAGAATATTGTTATACGCAGGGACTGCTGTGCCGACCGGGTTCAGCAGTCCTTTTTTGCCGGAAAGTTCGCCAAGCCGGAAGCCTTCCCCCGGTCGGGGGAAGGTGGCTGCGCGCGAAGCAAGCAGACGGATGAGGGCGCAGGCAAGCAGCATTTTACCTTAAGGCAACACCGCACAATTCCCGCCTTACAGCTTAAGCACCACTCCGGCGGCTGCGGCACTTAGAATTATGCGGTATTGCCTTAAATACCCCCGATTTCTGTGCACCGGCGGGTTTTCATTTTCTTTTCACGGGTTTTATGGTATACTATAGTGTATTTTGAAAAAACACTGCCGAAAGAGGTTTTAAAGATGAAAGCACACATTGCACGCAACCAGAACGCCGGGGTGCCGCTGGCGCTGGGCTGGAACCTTTCCCCCGCCGACCGGGGCAAGCTGGAGGGCATGGCACCCGCCTTTGGCATGAAGCTGCTGCTTGTTTCCCCCGCCGATGCCGGCAAGACCGTTGCCCAGCTGCTGGGCGAGGTGGAGGTAAAAGCCCCCAGAACGCTGGTGCTGGAGCCGGGCGCCTATCCCCCGGCGCTGGTGCTGGCAAACTTCCGCGATAAGGACGTGGACACCCTGCTGGACCTGATGCGGCAGGCACAGGTGACCATCCCGCTCAAGGCGGTGGTCACCCCCGCAAACCGCAACTGGATGTTTGCAGACCTGCTGGCACATTTACAGGAGGAGCACACCGCCTTTACCGCCGCAAAGGAGAGCCAGACCGTATGAAGAGCCGCATCACCCGCATGACCGCTGCACTGCTGGCGGCGGTACTGAGCCTTAGCCTGCTGGTCGGCTGCAAGCCCAAAAAGGAGCTGACCCGGTACACCACCATCTTTTATGATGTGTTCGACACAGTGACGCAGGTCATCGCCTACTGCGAGAGCGAGGAAGAGTTCAACACCCAGATGCAGGCGCTGCATCAGGATCTGATCGTCTACAACCAGCTCTACGATATCTACAATGACTACGACGGCGTTGTGAACGTTAAGACCATCAACGAAAACGCCGGGAAAGCCCCGGTACAGGTAGACGACCGCATCCTCTCCATGCTGGAGCTGGCGCGGCAGATGTACAAACTGACCGACGGCAAGATCAACATTGCCATGGGCAGCGTGCTGGGCATCTGGCACGATTACCGCGAGGCTGCCGAACAGAACGCCTCCGAGACCGACAACACCCTGCCCACGCAGGAGGAACTGGAGGCTGCTGCCCAGCACTGCGATATCAACGACCTCGTCATTGACGAGGAGGCCAAAACGGTCTACCTGTCCGACCCGGAGATGTCGCTGGACGTGGGCAGCGTGGGCAAGGGCTACGCAGTGGAGATGGTCTGCCGCGCCGCCGAAGCCCGGGGTCTGACCAGTGCACTGGTGAGCGTAGGCGGCAACCTGCGCGCCATCGGCACAAAGCCGGACGGCAGCCAGTGGACCGGCGGTGTGGAGAACCCGTGGAACGCCTCGGAGGTGTATACCAGCACCAACTCCATCTTCGGCTCGCCCATCAACATGAGCGACCTTGCACTGGTGACCAGCGGCGACTACCAGCGCTACTTTGTGGTGGACGGCAAGCGCTACCACCACATCATCGACCCCGACACCCTGTGGCCCGCCGCCTACTACAACGGCGTCACCGTGCTGTGCCCGGACTCCGGCATGGCAGACTGCCTGACCACTGCCCTGTTCTGTATGCCGCTGGAAGAGGGACAGAAGCTGGTGGAATCGCTGGACGACGTAGAGGCCATGTGGTGTACGCCTGATAAGCAGGCCACCACCTCCAGCGGCTGGGATAGCCATCTGAAAAAGTAAGCTTTACCGTTTTGCAGGCGAACCGTTTTGAATGGCCTCCGCGTGCGCTCTGGCCATCATCAGCGGAAAATCTATTTTTAATTTCGGAATAGCGGAGCGTCTGCGGACGCTCCGCTATTCCCTTTTCACGGAAATTTTTCTTATGCAAAAAGGCTGCCGCACAAAATGTGCAGCAGCCTTTTGTTTGTTTATACGGTCATCCCGTCTGGCATCACTCCACGATGATGCTCTTGCCGGTCATCTCGGCGGGAACGGGCAGGCCGATATAGGGCAGCATGGTGGGTGCGATATCGGCCAGGCAGCCGCCCTCGCGCAGCTTCACATCGCCGCAGCCAACTGCCATAAAGGGCACAACGTTGGTGGTGTGGGCGGTGAAGGGGGTGCCGTCCGGGTTCATCATCTTCTCGGCGTTGCCGTGGTCAGCGGTGATGAAAGCGCAGCCGCCGGCGTTCAGCACAGCGGTGACCACCTGATCCACGCAGGTGTCCACAGCCTCAACGGCCTTGACAGCAGCCTCGAACACGCCGGTGTGGCCGACCATATCGCAGTTTGCGAAGTTCAGGATGACCACATCGTACTTGCCGCTCTCGATGCGCTTGACGCACTCGGCAGCGACTTCGGGGGCGCTCATCTCGGGCTTCAGGTCGTAGGTGGCAACCTTGGGGCTGGGGATGACGCAGCGATCCTCGCCCTCGTAGGGAGCCTCCACGCCGCCGTTGAAGAAGAAGGTGACGTGCGCGTACTTCTCGGTCTCGGCAATGCGCAGCTGGGTCTTGCCGTGGGCAGACAGGTACTCGCCCAGAACGTTCTTCAGCTCCACCGGGGGATAGGCCACCTCGCAGTTGGGCATGGTGGCATCGTACTCAGCCATGCAGACGTAGTTCACCTGCTTGCGGCCGCCGCGGCGCTCGAAGCCGGTAAAGGCATCGTCGCAGAAGATGCGGGTCATCTGGCGGGCACGGTCGGGGCGGAAGTTCATAAAGATGACGGTATCGCCATCCTGCACACGGCCACCCTCGCAGGTGACGCAGGGCAGCACGAACTCATCGGTCTTGTCTGCGGCGTAGGAAGCCTCGATGGCCTCGGCAGCATTGGCAGCGTGCTCACCCTCGCCGTAGACAAAGGCAGCGTAGGCCTTCTCCTCGCGATCCCAGTTGTTATCACGGTCCATGGCGTAGTAACGGCCGGAAACGCTGGCGATCTTGCCCACGCCCAGCTCATCCAGCTTGGCCTGCAGGTCAGCAAGGAAGCCCTTGCCGGAGTGGGGATCGGTGTCGCGGCCATCGGTGATGCAGTGCAGGTAGACTTCCTTAGCACCCAGATGCTTTGCCATTTCCAGCACGCCAAACCAGTGGTCGGCATGGCTGTGCACGCCGCCGGTGCCCACCAGACCCATCAGGTGGATGGCCTTACCGGCCTCGATAGCAGCCTTCATGTTCTTGACCAGCACAGGGTTCTTGAGCATCTCACCGTCATGGATGGACTTGGTGATGAGGGTCAGCTGCTGGTAGACGATGCGGCCTGCGCCCATGTTGGTGTGGCCGACCTCGGAGTTGCCCATCTGGCCGTCGGGCAGACCGACAGCCATGCCGGAAGCATCAATGGTAGTCATGGGGTACTTTGCCATCAGAGCATCCAGATGGGGGGTCTTGGCAGCCACCACGGCGTTGCCAAAGGTCTCGTTCGGCACCCAGCCGAAGCCATCCATGATGCACAGAAGAACAGGTTTCTTTGCCATAAAATTGAATCTCCTTTGAATTTATCACGCGTTGCGGGCAAGGCTAAGCGCCCTGCCTGCGGGAGTGCAGCCTGCGGGGTGCATAACACCCGAGCGGCTGCTGTAAAAACAGATCAGCGCCCGGCTCAGCGCTGAAAAAACGGCGCAGCCGGGCGCTGAAACAGCTTAGTTAAGAAAAGGCAGTTGCTCAGCCCTTGGTGGCTGCATTGACGATGACAGCAAAGTCGGGAGCCTTCAGGGATGCGCCGCCGATCAGGCCGCCGTCCACGTCCTTCTTGCTCAGCAGCTCCTCGCAGTTCTTGGCGTTCATGCTGCCGCCGTACTGCACGGTGGTAGCCTCGGCCACGGCCTCGCCGTACAGCTCGCCCACCACCTTGCGGATCTGTGCGCAGACTTCCTCTGCCTGATCGGAGGTAGCGGTCTTGCCGGTGCCGATGGCCCAGACAGGCTCGTAGGCGATGACAACATTTTCCATCTGCTCGGCGGTCACGTCACGCAGAGCGATCTTGGTCTGCATACGAACCAGCTCCTCGGTAACGCCCTCCTCGCGCTGCTGCAGGCTTTCGCCCACGCACAGGATGACCTTCAGACCGGCGTTCAGAGCAGCCAGCGTGCGCTTGTTGACGGTCTGGTCGGTCTCTGCAAAGTACTGACGGCGCTCAGAGTGGCCAACGATAACGTACTCCACGCCCAGATCCACCAGCATATCGGCGCTGATCTCACCGGTGAAAGCACCGGACTTCTCAAAGTGGACGTTCTCGGCACCGACGTGGATGTTGGTGCCCTTGGTCTTAGCCACAGCGGTGACCAGATCGGTAAACGGGGTGCAGATAACCACCTCGCAGGTAGCGTCCTTCACAGCGGGGATCAGCTCGTCCACCAGAACAGCAGCCTCGGAGGCGGTCTTGTTCATCTTCCAGTTGCCAGCGATAATAGCCTTGCGCTTTGCCTTATCCATTGTTATTTTCTCCTTACCTTCGTAACTATTCACAAATTGCCTGCACAAAAAGAAAAGATGCGGCGGCGTAAATGCCGCCGCACCCATTGTGATGCCGGAAAAATTATGCGTTCTGGATGACTGCAATGCCGGGCAGTTCCTTGCCCTCCAGATACTCCAGAGAAGCGCCGCCGCCGGTGGAGATGTGGGTCATCTTGTCGCCCAGACCCATCTGCTGCACAGCTGCTGCGCTGTCGCCGCCGCCGATGACGGTGGTAGCATCGCTCTCAGCCATAGCCTTGGCAACAGCCAGAGTACCGGCTGCCAGAGTGGGGTTCTCGAACACGCCCATGGGGCCGTTCCAGACAACGGTCTTGGAAGCCTTGACAGCGTCAGCAAACAGCTTCATGGTCTCGGGGCCGATGTCGCAGCCCTCCATGTCAGCGGGGATCGCGGTGACAGGCACCACGGTCACGTCCACAGGAGCGTCGATGGGATCGGGGAAGTCCTTGATGCAGGCTGCATCCACAGGCAGCAGCAGCTTGACGCCCTTCTCCTTGGCCTTAGCCATCATTTCCTTGCAGTAGTCCAGCTTGGTGTCGTCGCACAGGCTCTTGCCGACCTCGTAGCCCTGAGCCTTGACGAAGGTGTAAGCCATGCCGCCACCAATGATCAGGGTATCGACCTTCTCCAGCAGGTTGGAGATGACGTTCAGCTTATCAGCGACCTTAGCGCCGCCCAGAATAGCGGTGAAGGGACGGACGGGGTCGTTGACGGCGTTGCCCAGATACTTGATCTCCTTCTCCATCAGGTAGCCGACAGCGGTATCCTTGATGTAGTCGGTGACACCTGCGGTGGAGCAGTGTGCACGGTGGCAGCTGCCGAAGGCGTCGTCCACATAAGCATCAGCCAGAGAAGCCAGCTCCTCGCTGAACTCGGGCATGTTCTTGGTCTCTTCCTTGCGGAAACGGGTGTTCTGCAGCAGAACGACATCGCCGTTGTTCATAGCAGCCACAGCAGCCTTTGCGTTCTCGCCCACAACGTTGTCATCGTCAGCAAACACAACGGTCTTGCCCAGCTTTGCGCTCAGAGCCACAGCAACGGGAGCCAGGCTGAACTTAGCCTCGGGGCCGTTCTTGGGCTTGCCCAGGTGGCTGCACAGGATGACCTTTGCGCCATCGTTGACCAGCTTCTGGATGGTGGGCAGTGCTGCGTTGATGCGGTTCTCGTTGGTGATGACACCGTCCTTCATCGGGACGTTGAAATCGCAGCGGACAAGCACCTTCTTGCCGCAGTAGTTCTGATCGTCGATCGTCTTCTTACCTAAACCCATGGTAAAAACTCCTCTCAAGTTATAATTCTGAACCAGAGTCTCGCTCACAATCGGGGCGTTGCCCCGTACAGCTACTATTATAAACAAAAACTGCGTGTATTGCAAGGACATGAGATAGATAATTGTTTAACAAACATTTGCCATTGTTGCACGGAAATGTGTCTATTTTGCCCGAAGTGCGGTTTTTTCTGCCCGCAGACGCCGGAAATGCTGTTTTCCTTCACGACAAAAGGGGTCGAAAAACGCCCACAGGCGTTTCTCGACCCCAAATAAAAATAATTTTTCCGCTGTTGATGCGTTATGCAAAATATTCCTGTGCGCGGCGGGCGGCATCGTTGATGCAATCCCGCAGCTGGTCCAGCGTATCAAACTTTTTGCTGGGACTCAGGTAAGCGTGGAACTCCACCACCGGGTCGGTGCCGTACAAGTCACCAGAAAAGCCCGGGATAAAGGTCTCGCAGGTCACCTTGGTAGCGTCATCGTTCACGGTCGGGCGGCTGCCCAGACCGGTGGCCGAGGGATACCACACCCCGTTGATGCAGGTGCGGGTGATATAAATGCCGCTGCGGGGCATCTGGAAGCCCTGCGGGTACAGCTGGTTGATGGTGGGCACCCCGAGGGTGTGCCCCAGTCCTGCCCCGTGCTGCACCGCAAAGCGGATGGCGTAGGGCATGCCCAGCATAGCGTTGGCGGCCGGGATGTCCCCGCCCTCCAGCGCGGTGCGGATGCGGGTAGAGGACACCGGCTTTTCCTCAAACTGAGCCATGGGCACCACCACTACCTCTACCCCAAGAGGGGCACAGAGGGTGCGCAGCAGCTCCGGCGTACCGGCAGCCTTTGCACCAAAGGTGAAGTTTTCGCCACAGAACAGCGCCCGGGCGTGGCAGTTTTCCACGATGCCGCGCACGAACTCCTCCGGGCTCAGTGCCTTGATCGCCTCAAAGTCCGGGGTGAGGTAATACTCCACCCCAAGACTGTGGATCAGGGCGTGCTTGTCCTCGGTGGAGAGCAGGCGCTTGCCCTTCATTTTATTTTCCACCGGCAGGCGGAAGGTGAACACCGCCGGAGCTGCATCATGGGTCTTTGCCCACTGCACAGCCCCTTCGATCACCGCCCGGTGGCCGATATGGATGCCGTCAAAGTAGCCCATGGCCACGGCGGTGCCTTTTTCAGGCTGTGCCAGCGGCAGCGGGGCAAACTGAGAAATGATCTGCATGGGTCTTGTTTCCTTTATTGCTCAATTACGTTCCACGAACAGTTTTTCCACCCGGAGCACCCCGCCGTTGATGTTAGCAAGGCCAAGGAACTGCCCGGCGGCATTGCGCACCCGGTAGCGTCCGTCTGCTGCGGGGTAGTGGCTGGTGGGACAGCCGTTGTACAGGTGCTGCTCCACCCATGGCTCCACCATCAGCAGCGGCAGCGGGGTGAACACGCTTTCCACCGGCAGCATCAGTGCTTCCAGTGCAGCGCTCCCCTGCTCCTTTGCGGCAAGAATTTCTTCCAGCGTGTGGGCATCTGCTTCGGTGTACAGACCGGCAGCAGTGCGGCGCAGCGCGCTCATGGTGCCCTTCTGCCCCATTGCGGCGGCGATATCCTCCAGCAGGGTGCGGATATAGGTGCCCTTGGAGCAGCGCACCGTCAGTACATACTCGTTTTCTGCCGGACTGCCGCCGTACTCGATGCCGTAGATTTCAATGGGGCGCGCCTTGCGTTCCACGGTCACGCCCTCGCGGGCCAGCTTATACAGCGGCTGGCCGTTGATCTTGACCGCCGAGTACATGGGCGGCACCTGCATCTGCGGGCCAATAAACTGCGGCAGCACAACCAGCAGTTCCTTCTCTCCGGCGGTGACGGGTGCAGTTTCCAGCACCGTGCCGGTGCTATCGCCGGTATCGGTGCGTGCGCCCAGACGCAGGGTGGCGCGGTAGGTCTTGTCGTGGTTCAGCTGCAGATCCACCGCCTTGCTGGCACCGCCGCAGAACACCGGCAGAACGCCGGTGGCCATGGGGTCCAGCGTACCGCTGTGCCCCAGCTTGCGGGTGCCCAGCACGCCGCGCAGCTTTGCAACCACATCAAAGCTGGTCCAATCCATGGGTTTGTCTACGATCAGGATGCCCTGCATCATGCTTCCTCCTGCGGTGCGTCCAGTTCGGCTTCCACCTCTGCAAGGATCGCGTTTTTGGCGTTTTCAAGGTCGCCCAGCAGCTCACAGCCCGCTGCGCGGGTGTGGCCGCCGCCGCCCAGCCGCCGTGCGATGGCACAGGCGTCCACGCCCTTTGCGGTGCGCACGCTGATGCGGTAGCTGCCGCCGGGCTGCTGGCGCAGGGTCAGACCCACCTTGACTCCCTCGATGCTGATGGGCAGACTGGTCAGTTCCTCCAGATCTGCGGGGTCTACCCCGCTCTGCCGGATCTCGTCCCTCGTCAGGTAGATCAGGGCGCAGCGGCCGTCCAGATAGTACTCCAGATGGTTGCGGGCGATGCGCTCGGCCTCCATGCGGGCACGGGGCTTTGTGTCGAAGAGCAGGGTGTTCAGCTCCTCTACATGGCAGCCGGCTTCAATAAGCTTTGCCGCCACCGTGTGGGTGTTGGCTGTGGTGGAGGAGAACTTGAAGCAGCCGGTGTCGGTGGCAATGCCGGTGTACAGACAGTCCGCAATGTGGGGGGAGATGGGCACGCCCATCTCCACGATGACCTGATACAGCAGCTCTGCTGCCGCAGCGGCACCGGCATCCAGAAGGGTGAAATCGGCATAGCCGTTGTTGCCTGCGTGGTGGTCGATGCACAGGTCCACATGGCGTGCAAACTGCGGCACACCGTTATTTTCGCCAAACAGCTGCAAGCCTGCCACGTCCACCGCGATCACGGTGCGGGGCTCGAACTCACCCTTGAACAGCCGTGGGTTCGTAAAGGCGTAGCGGGACGGCACGGTATCGGAGCAGAGCACTGCCGTTGTTTTTTCCAGCGCTTTGAGCGCGTAGTACAGGGCGCTGCTGCAGCCGATGGTGTCACCGTCCGGGTTTTTGTGGCACAGAATCAAAATGTTGTCCGCAGCCAGCAGGCGCTGCACCATCTGCTGCACATTCAGTTGTTCTGTCATCCAATGATCCATCCTTTCCGCAAAGGCAGTCAGTCCTCGGTCTGTTCGGTATCGGCAGGCTGTGCTTCTTCCTCGCCGTTCACGTTCAGGCTGCGCAGCAGCTCGTTGATGTGGGCGGCGTAGGCAGCACCGTCATCCTCCACAAAGATGAAGCGGGGTGCCTTGCGGATGTGCATTTTTTTGCTGACCTCGGTGCGCACATGGCCTGCGGCACGGTTCAGCGCTTCGATTGCGGGCTTGGGGCCGTCCGCACGGCCCATCACGCTTACATACACCTTTGCCACATCCAGATCCGGCGTCACGTCCAAACGGGTGACGGTCAGCAGACCGCCCTCCAGCCGCGGGTCCTTCAGCCGGCCGATGATGGCAATGACCTCGCGCTTCATATCCTGCGCAAGACGACCCATATTTTTCTGAGACATAGTTTTCTCCAAATTCTGTCGGCAGCTTCCCAAAGCCCTTCCCCGCCCGGGGAAAGGCGGCATCTGTCTGCCAGAACGACGGATGAGGGCGCACGCTCCACACCTGCGAAAGATACGCCCTCATCAGTCTCACTTCGTTCGACAGCTTCCCCCGGACGGGGGAAGCCTTTTCTGCCGGGAAGCTGTTATATATTCGGTTTTTGCTTAGTCGCGGTACTCTTCCATCTTGAAGGCTTCGTACACGTCGCCTTCCTTGACGTCCGCAAACTTCTCCAGGGTAACGCCGCACTCGTAGCCCTCGGCCACTTCCTTGGCGTCATCCTTGAAGCGCTTCAGGGATGCGATCTCGTCCTCGGCAATGACGATACCGTCACGCACCACGCGCACCTTGCTGTCGCGGGTGATCTTGCCGCTGGTCACGCGGCAGCCTGCAACGGTGCCCACGTTGGAGATCTTGTACACCTGACGCACCTGCAGCTCGCCCAGAGCGACCTCGCGGAACTTGGGTGCCAACATACCCTTCATAGCGTCGGTGACATCGTTGATGGCGTCGTAGATGACGCGGTACATACGCATTTCCACCTTGGTGGCAGCGGCTTCTTCCTTGGCCACATTGTCCGGGCGGACGTTGAAGCCGATGATGATGGCGTTGGAGGCATCGGCCAGATCCACGTCGGACTTGCTGATGGCACCGACACCGGCGTGGATGACGCGCACACGCACCTCGTCGTTGGAGATCTTCTCCAAACTCTGCTTCACAGCCTCGGCAGAGCCCTGCACGTCGGCCTTGACCACGATGGCCAACTCCTTCATGTCGTTCTGTGCCATCTGGCTGAACAGGTTATCCAGCGTGACCTTCTGGAAGGAGGAGAACTGCTTCTCCTTGGCGGCAGCAACGCGCTGTTCGGCCAGCTCACGGGCCAGACGCTCGTCCTCAACAGCCTCGAACAGGTCGCCTGCTTCCGGCACTGCGGTCAGGCCGGTGATCTCCACAGGGGTAGAGGGGCCGGCATCGCTCAGCAACTGGCCCTTGTCGCTGCGCATGGTGCGCACGCGGCCCACAGCGGTACCGGCAATGATGACGTCGCCGGCGTGCAGAGTGCCGTTCTGCACCAGAATGGTGGCAATGGGGCCCTGGCCCTTGTCCAGACGGGCCTCGACGACCGCACCCTTGGCGCGGCGGTTGGGGTTTGCCTTCAGCTCCATGACCTCAGCTTCCAGAGCAATGCGCTCCAGCAGGTCGTTGATGCCCATGCCGGTCAGGGCAGACACCGGGATGCAGGCTACATCGCCGCCCCAGTCCTCGGTGATGATGCCGTACTTGGTCAGGCCTTCCATCACGCGCTCGGGGTTTGCGGTGGGCTTATCCATCTTGTTCATTGCCACGATGAGCTTGACATTTGCAGCCTTGGCGTGGTTGATGGACTCGATGGTCTGGGGCATGATGCCGTCGTCGGCAGCAACCACCAGAACGGCGATATCGGTCATGTTGGCACCGCGGGCACGCATGGAGGTGAAAGCCTCGTGACCCGGGGTATCCAGGAAGGTGATGAGGCTATCGTTGACCTTGACCTGATATGCACCGATGGCCTGCGTGATGCCGCCGGCCTCGCCTGCGGTAACGTTGGTCTTGCGGATGGCATCCAGAATACTGGTCTTGCCGTGGTCAACGTGACCCATGACACAGACCACCGGAGGACGCTCCACCAGATCTTCCTGTGCATCCTCTTCCTGCGTGAACAGGCGCTCCTCGATGGTGACGTGCACCTCATGCTCGACCTTTGCGTGGAACTCCTCTGCCAGCAGAGCTGCGGTATCGAAATCGATCACGTCGTTGATGGCGTGCATCTCGCCCATCTGCATAAACTTGGCAATGACCTTACCGGCCTGCTGCTTCAGGCGGGCAGCCAGCTCGCCCACAGTGATCTCGTCGGGGATCAGCACCTTCAGCTGGGCGTTGCGGGCCTTTTCCAGCTGGATGCGCTGCAGACGCTCGAACTCGGTCTCACGCTTGCCCTTCTGGAACTGCTGGCGCTGGCGCTGACCGCGCTGGGTGAACTTCTGCTTGTTGCCCTGCGGGGTGGGCTTGCGGCGGTTCTCGGTATTCTTGGTAGAGGCCAGATCATCGTAACGGGCATCGAAGCGATCCACGTTCATATCCACAGTGCGGGTATCTACAGTGACCTGATTGTCCTCGCGGCGGACAGAGACTGCCTGTGCGGGGGCAGCGGTGGCCTTTGCGCCGGTCTCGCGTGCCAGCTCGCTGAAGGAAACGGTCTTTTCCTCGCGCTTCTTGTGCTGCTCAGGCTTCTTGTCGCCGTGCTTGCCGTTATTGTTATTATTATTGTTGTTTGCCTTGGGCTGCTCGGCCTTTGCGGCGGGCTGCTGGGGCTTTTTGTCGGCCTTGGGAGCCTCGGGCTTCTTCTCAGCCTTCTTTTCGACCTTCTGGTCAGCCTTCTTCTCAGCCTTAGGCTCCTCCTTGGGAGCCTTGGCACTGTTCAAAAACTCGTCCAGATTTGCCACGCTGTTATCCTTGCTGAACTTTTCCAGCAGGTAGTTCAGCTCGTTCTCCTCCAGATTGGAGCTGTTCTTCTTGCCGGTGCTGCCCATAGCGGCCAGCTCGTCCAGCACCTTCTTTGCAGAAAGGTTCAGATCCTTTGCAAAGTCACTCACTTTATATTTTACGATCATTCGCTCATATCCTCCTCATTTTTGATTGCTCCACAGTCCGACAGGCGGTCAAAGCAGAGCTTTGCGAGGTTGCGGTCGGTCACCGCGTAAACAGCCACGGGCTTGTGGCTGATATCGGCCAGCTTATCCTGCGTCAGCGGCATGGTGAACACGTCCACCAAGTCCCCTACGGCGTAGTTCAAACGCTGCAAAGTCTTAGGGCTGATGTCCGATGCGGTCATCACCAGCCATGCCTTGCTTTTGACGCAGGCTTCCTCTACGGCATCAAAGCCCATGGTCAGCGCACCGGCCTTGCGGCACAGGCTCACGGCCTGATACAGCGCTTCCTCCGGGGGCAGCTTGGGTTTTGCGGGGGCGTTATTCTTTTTTGCCATCGGCTGCGGCCTCCTTTGCGGCTGCGGCCAGCTGTACAGCCAGCGCGTCGTATACCTCGGCGGGGACCGGCTGCTCAAAGCAGCGCTCCAGCGCCTTTTTCTTTTTTGCCTTGGTCAGGCAGTCCGGGTCCGGGCAGAGATATGCGCCGCGCCCCGGCTTTTTGCCTACCAGATCGATGCTGATCTCCCCGCTGGGTGCGCGCACCACGCGCACCAGTTCCTTTTTGGGGCGGCTGGTCATGCAGCCGATGCACTGGCGGGCAGGGATCTTTTTTTGTGCCATCCGGTTTCCCTCCTTCGGCAGATGGTGCCGGGCTTATTCAGCGTCTGCTGCGTCCTTCTTGGGCTCCTCGTCCTCGCCGTAGTAGCCGCTCTCGGGACGGATATCAATGTTGTAGCCGGTCAGGCGTGCGCACAGGCGGGCGTTCTGACCCTTGTTGCCAATGGCAAGGCTCAGCTGCTGGTCGGGCACGGTGACGCGGCAGGAGCGGGTCTCGCCGGGCAGCAGCTCTACCTTGACCACCTTGGCGGGGCTCAGGGCTGCGGAGATGAACTCCGAGATATCCTCGCTCCACTTGACGATATCGATCTTCTCGCCGCCCAGCTTTTCCACAACAGCGGCCACGCGGGCACCGTGCTCGCCGATGCAGGCGGAAACAGGGTTGACGTTGGGGTCCTTGGACCAGACAGCCATCTTGGTGCGGGCACCGGCTTCGCGGCTGATGGCCTTTACCTCCACAGTGCCGTCAAAGATCTCGGGCACTTCCAGCTCAAACAGGCGCTTGACAAGGCCGGGATGGGTGCGGCTGATCATCACGCGGGGACCGCGCTCGGTGCTGACCACATCCACGATGTAGACCTGCAGGGTCTCGCCCTCGGTGTACACCTCGCCGGGCACCTGCTCGTTGCGGGGCAGAACAGCCTCGCCGCCCTTGCCCAGATCCAGCGCAACGATGCCCTTCTCGGTATCCACGCGGGTAACGGTAGCCTGCACGATATCATGTGCGCGGGACTGGATCTCGCTGAGCTGCTGGTTGCGCTCGGCTTCGCGGATGCCCTGACGGATGACGTGCTTTGCGGTCTGGGCGGCAATGCGGCCAAAATCGCGGGTCTTGAGCGGGGTGATGATGCGGTCGCCCACCTCGTAGCTGCTGCGGATCTTGCGTGCTTCGGTCACACCGATCTCGGCGTGCTCGTCGTACCAGTCCTCGTCTGCCACGATGTCCTGGATCAGTGCCACGTCAAAGCGGCCGGTGTCGGGGTCGATGTCCACCCGGATGTGATCCTCCTCGACCTCATAGTTCTTCTTGACGGCAATGATGATAGCCGCCTTGATCTTTTCGATCAGGTACTCTGCGGTGATGCCGCGCTCATGCTCCAGCATGGAGAGCGCTTCAAAAAAGTCCTTATTCTCTGCTGTCATTTTTCGGGTTCCTCCTATATATTTTGTTCTCTTTTCTCTCTCAGAGACGGTTATTTTCAGTTGAACAGATCCTCGTCGTCGCACAGCTGCACGCCGGAGACTGCATTCACCTCAAAGGTCACAGGGCCGTTTTCGGTCTCCAGCGTCACGGTGCTGCCCTCGCGGCCGGTCAGGATGCCGGACAGTTCCCGCACGCCGTCGGCGTTGGGGCGGATGAGCTTTGCCCGCACCTTCTGACCCTTCAGCACCTCGTAGTGCTCCGGGCGGGTCAGCTTGCGGCCAAGGCCGGGGCTGCCCACTTCCAGATAATAGCTCTGGTCGATGGGGTCCGCTTCGTCCAGAATGGGATCCAGTGCGTGGGACACCTCAGCACAGGTGTCGGTATCCATGGTGCCGTCCCGGTCGATGAGGATGCGAAGATACCAGTCCGGCCCTTCCTTCTCAAAAACCACATCCCACAGGCGCAGACCCATGCCTTCCACCGTGGGACGGACAAGCGCTTCCACTCTCTGCGCGGTGTTGCCGCCAGACTGCTTCGCCATAAAAAACCTCCAAACAAACAAGAAACGCGGACCTTGCGGCCCACGTTTCAGGTTAAACTATATCGTACTACTAGAATATAGCATACTCTTGCGATTTATGCAAGCATTTTCGCAATTTTTTTGCAGTTGCGCGCCCTTTGGGGCTTTTTACAGCACCCAGACGCCGTTCTCGAACAGCTGTACAGTGCGGCCATCGCGGCATTTGCCGGTGATGCGGCTGTCCTCTGCCCCCACCATCACATCCTCGTGCAGGGAGGAGTGGTTCATGCCGCGGGCTGCCAGCTCTTCCTTGGAAAGGCTGGTGCCGCCCACGGTGGTGCCGGGGTAGCTGTCGCCAAAGGCGATGTGGCAGGCGGCGTTCTCGTCAAACAGGGTGTTGTAGAACAGCTTGCCGCTGCGGTTGATGGGGCTGGAAGCAGGCACCAGCGCCACCTCGCCAATGTGGCGTGCGCCCTCGTCGGTGTCCAGCAGCTGACCCAGCAGATCTGCGCCCTCGTCCGCGCCGTGCTCCACTACCTTGCCGTCCTTGAAGGTGACATGGAAGTTTTTGATCAGCTGTCCATTAAAGACGTAGGGCTTTGTGCCGTAAACGATGCCGTCCACCTTATCCTTATGGGGTGCGGTGAACACCTCCTCGGTGGGGATGTTGGGCAGGAAGGGCACGCCCTTCTCGTTTTTGCTGCCGGCGCTCTCCCACACAGCCTGCTCCGCCAGACCCACGGTCAGGTCGGTGCCGTTGGCGCTTTCAAAATGCACGCTTTCCAGATCAAGGGCGTTCATCTTTGCGCCCAGCTCGTTCAGGCGGTCCAGATGCTTCTGCCACTCCCCTACCGGGTCGCCGCCGGTCACACGGCAGGTGTCAAAAATGAGCTTCCACTGTGCTTCAATGGCGGCGGCAGTGTCCAGCTCCGGGAACATCTTCTTTGCCCACGGCTCTGCGGGCAGAGCAGCGATGGACCACTGCACCCGGTCGTTCATGGTGTACTCCCGCCACGGCTGCATAAAGCTGCGGTTCGCGCTGTTCACACGGCTGATCTTAGCGCCGTCCAGCCCGGCAAACAGTTCCGGGTCGTCCGCAATAAGATGCAGCACGCACACGCCGCCCTCGCTCTCGGCGTAGTCCAGATAGCGGCGCAGCTGCCAGCCCTTGTGGTCGGTCAGTGCGTCCTCGCTGCCCAGCTCCATGCGGATGCGGGTAACGGCGTCATCCTGCCAGTTCACCTGCACGTCCCGCGCACCGGCTTCGTAGGCGCTGCGCACGCACAGCCGTGCCAGCGGGGCACCCTCCAGCGGGCAGTTGATGATCAAAGTCTGCCCCGGCTGCGGGTTCACACCCACCCGGACGATAAAATCCGCATACTTTTGCAGTAATTCGTTAAAGTTTTCCACGTCAGAACCTCCTGTGGTGCATAGCCACCGTTGTTTTTTCTCAGTATACCGCGTTCCGGCGTTTCTGTCAACTATGGGCAGAGCTGCCGCTCACCCTTCCGATTCAAAAAAGGCGCGGGTCATCTGTACCACCGTGCCGGAAAGCAGCAGCAATGCAATGAGGTTGGGAATGCTCATCAGGCCGTTGAAGGTGTCGGCGATGCTCCACAGCAGACCAAGGTCCATGGTAGCGCCCAGAATGGCTACCAGAGCATACACCACAAAGAAGGGGCGCGCCACCTTGTTGCTCTTGCACAGGAACACCAGAAAGCGGGAGCCGTACAGACCCCAGCCGATGATGGTGGAAAAGGCAAAGCAGCACAGCGCCACAGCGGTAAAAATGGAAGCCCAGCCGCCATAGGTGGTGGTAAAGCCGGAGATGGTCAGCTCTGCACCGGCCGCTGCGCCGTAGCTGACCGAGGTGCCGCTGCACAGGATAACCAGCGCGGTCAGGGTGCAGATGACGATGGTATCGGCAAACACCTCAAAAATGCCGAACATACCCTGCTTGACCGGCTTTTTGGTGTCGGCGCAGGCATGGGCGATAGAACCGGTGCCAAGACCGGCCTCGTTGGAAAAGATGCCGCGGGAAACACCCTTTTGCATACTGACGAACAGGCTGCCGATGGTGCCGCCGGTAAAGGCAGCGGGGTTGAATGCGCCCGCCACGATGGATTCCAGCACGTAGGGCAGGCGGGAGAAGTTGAGCACCACCACGCCCACCGACAGCACAATGTAGAACAGTGCCATAAAGGGCACCAGCTTCTCGCTTACGCTGCCAATGCGCTTGATGCCGCCCAGCAGCACCAGCGCCACCAGCACCGCCACAAGGATACCCACGATGAGGTTGAGGGTGGGCAGAAAGCTGCCGCCCACCAGCCCGTATTCCAGCAGGGCGGTATCCACTGCTGCCACGATGGTATTCACCTGCGTTGCGTTGCCGGTACCGAACACGGTCAGCACGCCGAACAGCGCGTACAGCACGGCCAGAAACTGCCAGCGGCGGCCAAGGCCGTTTTTAATATAGTACATCGGGCCGCCCACCCACTCGCCGGTATCGCTGCGCTCCCGGAAATGCACGGCCAGCGTCACCTCGGCAAACTTGGTGCACATCCCCAGCAGCGCAGAGCACCACATCCAGAACACGGCACCCGGGCCGCCGATGGCGATAGCGCCCGCCACACCGGCAATGTTGCCGGTGCCCACCGTGCCCGCCAGCGCGGTGCACACCGCCTGAAAGGGGGTCATGGCACCGTCCGAAGCATCCCGCTTGCGGAACATCCGGCCCACGGTGGTGCGGATGGCGTAGGGGAATTTGCGGATCTGCAAAAAGCCCGTGCGGACACTGAGCAGCAGCCCCACGCCAATGATGCATACCATGGCGGGGATGCCCCAGATAAAGCTGTTCACCGCCTGATTGACGGCGGCAATGGTCTCGATCATATACTTCCACATCCTCTGTAATATCTTGCGCACTGACAGTTTTTGTCAAAACACGAAAATTATTTTACCGTACTTTTCCCGTAGTGTCAATGAAAAATAGGGACGTTATGAAACGCCCCTATCAGAAATTCTTATTTTTTATGTGTGACCGCCCGGCGGTAGACGATACCGGAGACCACCGCCGCCAGCACCTCGGTAAGCCAAAAGGCGTGCCATGCGCCGTCTGCGCCCAGCCAGTTACACAGCAGCGCAGCCAGCGGCATGATGAAAACGACATACCGGCACAGGGCGATGACCAGCGATTCTGCGCCCTTGCCCAGCCCCTCCAGTGCACCGGAGACGGTGGTGGAGACTGCCGAGATGACAAAGCCGATGCTGATGATGCGCAGAGCGGTCTGCCCGGCGGCGATGGTCTGGGGATTCTGGGTGAACAGTCCCATCAGCTGCCCGGAAGCAACCTGACAGATGACAGTGCCCGCCGCCATGATGGCAGCGCTCATGAGCAGGGTCAGCTGGAACAGCTTTTTCACCCGGGCGTACTCCCGCGCGCCGTAGTTGTAGCCAATAAGGGGGCGCATGCCCTGCACGAAGCCGTTGGCGGGCAGGTACAAAAAGGTCTGCAATTTATAGTAGATGCCCAGCACCACCACATAGCTCTGAGAAAAGGCCGCCAGCAGCCCGTTGAGGAAGGTGACCAGCAGCGAGGGCAGCGCCAGATTCAGGATGGCCGGAACGCCGATGGCGTACAGTCTGCCGTCCAGCGCCGCGTCCGGGCGCAGACAGCTGCGGCGCAGCCGCACCGGCAGCTCGGTGCGCAGATAGACCACAAGGTAGACCACCACGCTGAGCACCTGACCGATGCCGGTAGCCAGTGCCGCGCCTGCAATGCCCATGGCAGGCACCGGCCCAAGCCCGAAGATGAGCACCGGGTCCAGCAGAATATTGCACACGCAGCCGGTGATCAGGGCGACCATGGACACCTTCATGCGGCCCACCGCCTGAAAGATCTTTTCAAAGGCAAGCGAGACCATGTTCACGACCAAAAACAGGAACACAATGGTAGAGTAGGTGATGCCGGCGGCGATCAGCGTCTCGTCCTGCGTAAAGCGGCGCAGAAAGCCGGGCATGATGGCGATGCTGACCACCATCATCACCACGCCGTGCACAAGGCTGAGCACAAAGCCGTGGGTTGCGGCCGTCTCTGCCTTTTCGCGGTCGCCTGCGCCCAGATACAGCGCGATCATGGCGTTGATGCCGATGCCAAAGCCGATGGCAATGGCGTTGGAAAAGTTCTGGATGGGAAACACCAGACTTAACGCGGTCATGGCGTCCTCGCTGATGCGCGCCACAAACAGGCTGTCCACGATATTGTAGAGGCTGTTCACCAGCATGGAGACCACGTTGGGCAGTGCCATCGAGAGCAGCAGCGGCAGCACCGGCTTCTCCTTCATAAAAGTTTCGTTCATTGAAAAATTTCACCTGCTATCTGTAAAAAGTAAAAATGTGGAAGGCGCAGCACCGGCCTGTAGCCGGTTTCCGGCGCACAAAAAAGCCACACAATGGCCCTTGTGAGGTCATTGTGTGGCGAAAAGTAGCAATGTTGCTGTAAAAATCCACACGGTTTTTATGATCGCGGCAGCTGTCCGCGATATGCAGCCTGCGCATTTGCGGGCTGCAACTCCAGCAGAATACCACATTCTCAGCGGCGTGTCAAGGGGTTTTGGTACAAAAGTATGACTTTTGTAATCACTTGACCATTTTTACAGCAGGCGCTACAATAAGGCAAACCGGCTCTGAGGGAGGGCATTGTATATGAAATGGATGATCGCATCAGACCTGCACGGCTCCTATTATTATGCGCAGCAGCTGCAGCAGGCCTTTGAACGGGAGCAGGCCGACCGCCTGCTCTTTCTGGGAGACCTGCTCTACCACGGCCCCCGCAACGACCTGCCCCGGGATTACGCCCCCAAAAAGGTGATTCCGCTGCTGAACAGCCTTGCGCCCAGGCTGCTGTGTGTGCGCGGCAACTGCGACGCCGAGGTGGACCAGATGGTGCTCAATTTCCCGGTACTGGCAGACTACGCCGTGCTGCCGGTGGGGCAGCGGCTGGTCTACGTTACCCACGGCCATGTGTTCAACCTGAACCATCTGCCGCCCCTTGCCCCGGGGGATATTTTGCTCCACGGTCACACCCATGTGCCCGCATGGACAAACTTCGGGCAGGGGAGCCTTTACCTGAACCCCGGCTCTGTAAGCCTGCCCAAGGAAAACACCGCCCACAGCTACATGACCCTGGAGGGAAGCACCGCCTGTTGGAAGACCATGGAGGGCGCGTGCTACCACCAGCTGCAGTTGTGATAATGTTGTGATATTCCGGTTTTTGCCGGCAAAAGCTGGAAAAAGCTCTTGACGAACCGCCCGAAATGCTGTAAACTAAGTACAACCTTTAAAAATAGAGGGAGCTGTAAGCTTTGTACTGAACGCAGGCGGTGCAAAGTGTAGCAGTAAACCCCATAAGGCATCATAAAAAGACACCGGAGGCTTTGCATCAGCTTCCGGTGTTTTTTTGTGCGCCGCCGGGCTATCTTTTGCAGCGCGGTCATGCTACAATAGAAAGAAAACGTGAATTGCAGGAGGAATTATGGATTTTTACGGAACCATCGGCCCTGCCTGTGCCGATGTAAAGCTTTTGCAGCAGATGGTGGAAGCCGGTATGACCGGCATCCGCATGAACCTTTCTCACGGGCCGCTGGCAGCGCACAAGGACTGGCTGGTGATGCTGCATAAAGCCGGGGTCAAAAAGCTGCTCATTGATCTGCAGGGGCCGGAATTACGCATCGGTCGTCTGCCGCAGCCGCTGTCCCTGACCGCCGGGCAGACCGTGCGTCTGGGCGCGCAGGGCATTCCCTGCCCTGCCGCGCTGGTGCACAGCGTGCAGCCCGGGCAGGAGCTGCTGCTGGATGACGGCAAGCTGCTGGCACGGGTGGACACCGCGGAACCGGATGCGCTCGTGTGTACCGTAATGCGGGGCGGGGTGCTGCAAAGCCGCAAAAGTCTGGCCGCACCGGGGGCAGATATCCAGATGCCCACCCTGACCACCGAGGACAAGGAGAACCTTGCCATCGCCGCCGATTGCGGCGTTACCGGGGTCATGCTGCCCTTTGTACGCGGCGCTGCGGATATCCGCAACCTGCGGCAGGCGCTGGCAGAGGCCGGTGCACCCGGGCTGAAGATTCTTGCCAAAATTGAAAACCTTGCGGGCGTACAGGCGCTGCCGGAGTTTTTGCCGCTGGTGGACGAGGTGGTCATTGCCCGGGGCGACCTTGGCAACGCCATGCCCCTGTGGGAGCTGCCCCGCTGCCAGAAACAGCTTTCTGCTGCCTGCCGGGCAGCCGGGGTACCCTTTATGGTGGTGACCCAGATGCTGGACAGCATGCACACCCGGGCTGTACCCACCCGCGCCGAGGTGAGCGACATCTACAACGCCGTACTGGACGGCGCATCCAGCCTGATGCTCACCGGCGAGACCGCCGTCGGGCAGTACCCGGTGCAGGCCATGGAGTATCTGGTGCGCACCGCCCGCACGGCGATGTGACAGGGGCTGATACAGAATGCCCTCCGCTGCGCTCTGGGCATCATCAGCGGAAAGACTATTTATATTTGCCAATCGGGAAAATCTGCGGATTTTCCCGATTGGCCTTTTCACGGAAGGGTCTTAGCGGAAGATATTTTTCCGCAAAAAACGGCAAAGGGATAGCATCTTTTGTCTGCTTCCTGTATAATACAGGTAAAATCAACTGAAGTCAGAAAGGTTTATCGTTTATGGGCATCGTAGTCATCGGAGCTGTTTTTGTGGATATCAAGGGCTATCCCCTTTCCACCTATATCCCCGGCGGGCGCAACGCCGGACGCATCGAGCAGGTACACGGCGGTGTGAGCCGCAACGTGGTGGAGGATATCGCCAACGTAGAGCTGCGTCCCACCTTTGTGGGTCTGGTGGATGACACCGGCATGGGACAGGACGTCATCGACAAGCTGGCAAGGCACAAGGTCAACACCCGCTTTATCCAGAAAAAGCCGGACGGCATGGGCACATGGCTGGCCATTTTTGACAACGACGGCGATGTGCACGCCGCCATCTCCAAGCGGCCAGACACCACCCCGCTGACCGGCCTTCTGCAAGAACAGGGCGACGAGATCTTTGCAGACTGTGATTCCATTGCACTGGAGCTGGACCTTGAAAAAGAAACGGTGAAGCAGACCCTGCGCTATGCCAAAAAGTACGGCAAAAAGGTGTTTGCCGTGGTCTCCAACATGAGCATTGCCATGGAGCGGCGGGATTTTTTGCAGCAGATCGATTGTTTCGTCTGCAACCAGCAGGAGGCCGGGCTGCTGTTCTCGGACGACTACGACCACCTCTCCCCGGACGAGATGTGCCGGGTGCTCACGGGCAACGTGCGCAGCGCCAACATTCCCAGCATGGTGGTGACCATGGGCGGGCAGGGCGCGGTATATGCCTGTGCAGACGGCAGCTGCGGCATCGTGCCCGCCAAAAAGGTGGATGTCATGGACACCACCGGCGCGGGGGACGCCTTCTTTGCCGGCACGGTCATCGGCCTGACCTACGGCAAAACGCTGGCAGAATCCTGCGAGATCGGCAGCCGTCTTGCTGCTTCGGTCATCTGCATCACCGAGAACGTCTGTCCCCGCTTCCGCCCGCAGGAGTTCGGGCTGGACGTACCGGTGGTGGACTGACGATTTAAACGGTTGAATTTTTGCGCAAAACCGCATTTTCCCCCTTGACAGAAGCGGCAGTTTCTGGTATCAATAAAAATGATAAAGGGGAGTAAAGGGCAGCCCGCCGGTCAAGGCTTTTTTCCGGCAGGCCGCTGCATGGCAGCGTCATCACGGCAGCAATGCCCGATGTCATGTGTTCGCTTGAGACTTTTGTCACAGATCTTACGCTGTGGCAAGGGTCTCTTTTTTTCTTGCCGCAGCATCAAAACAAAAGGAGGCAGAAAAACAATATGAATTTCTGGAACACATTCGCCGCGCTCTTTTCAAACTTCGGGGCGCTGACATGGCAGATGGTGGTCATGTGGGGCATCGGTGCCCTGCTCATTTACCTTGCCATCGTCAAAAAGATGGAGCCCAGTCTGCTGCTGCCCATGGGGTTCGGTGCCATTCTGGTCAACCTTCCCGCATCCGGTGCCATCACGCAGGGAGACACCGTTGGCCCCATCTCTGCCCTGTTCGAGGCAGGTATGTCCAACGAGCTGTTCCCGCTGCTGCTGTTCATCGGCATCGGTGCCATGATCGATTTTGGCCCGCTGCTGGAAAAGCCGTGGCTCATG
Organism: Faecalibacterium sp. IP-1-18; assembly: GCF_023347355.1. Lineage (NCBI taxonomy): Bacteria > Bacillati > Bacillota > Clostridia > Eubacteriales > Oscillospiraceae > Faecalibacterium > Faecalibacterium sp. IP-1-18. The sequence continues at coordinate 1,139,881 of NZ_CP094472.1, read as the reverse complement.
CTGTTTGGCGCAGCGGCACAGTTCGGCATCTTTTTCACCCTGTTTCTGGCCGGGTTCTTCTTTGATATGAAGGACGCCGCGTCCATTGCGGTCATCGGCGCAGCGGACGGCCCCACCGCCATTTTTGTGGCAAACACCCTGAAATCCCAGTATCTGGGCGCTATTATGGTGGCAGCTTACAGCTACATGGCGCTGGTGCCCATCGTGCAGCCGCCGGTCATCCGTCTGCTGACCACCCAGAAGGAACGCCGCATCCGTATGCCCTACGAAAAAGGCAATGTCACCCAGCTGACCAAGATCCTGTTCCCTGTTGTGGTCACGGTGGTCGCCGGTCTGGTAGCCCCGGCCAGCGTGGCGCTGGTGGGCTTTTTGATGTTCGGCAACCTGCTGCGGGAATGCGGGGTGCTGAACTCCCTGAGCGAGACCGCCCAGAACGTACTGGCAAACCTCATCACCCTGCTGCTGGGTCTGACCGTAGCCGGGCAGATGACCGCCGACAAGTTTGTCCGGCCGGACACTTTGCTTATCATGGCGCTGGGTCTTGTAGCCTTTATCTTTGATACCGCTGGCGGCGTGCTGTTCGCCAAGCTGGTGAACCTCTTCCTGCCCGAGGGCAAAAAGCTGAACCCCATGATCGGCGCGGCAGGCATTTCGGCCTTCCCCATGAGCGGACGTGTGGTCAACAAGATGGGTCTGGCCGAGGACAACCAGAATTTCCTGCTGATGTACTCCATCAGCGTCAACGTTTCCGGGCAGATCGCATCCGTCCTTGCCGGCGGACTGATCCTTTCCCTGATGGCTTAACGGAGGTGCCTTTATGCTTCATCTTTCTTCCTGGATGACCACTCTGCCCATGATGCTCATCGGCATGACCGGTATCCTGCTGGTCATCGGCTTTCTCGTGCTGGTGGTGATGGCGCTGAACTGCCTCACCCGCCGCAAGTAAAAGAAAAAAATAGGATAAGCAAGCCGCCTGGGAGGATCTGCGGATCTTCCCTGGCGGCTTTTTTCACAGGCGCAGACGGCGCTGCTTTTGCCGGATTCATCCCCGGGCGTCCTGCCGGGTGGTGTGGAAGTACTCCTTGGGGGTCATACCGTACTCCTTTTTAAAGGCGCGGAAAAAGTGGTTGTAGCCGCCAAAGCCGCTGGTCTTGTACACCTCGGTAATGGGCAGCCCCTGCTCGATGAGGGTGCAGCAGCGGTCTAACCGCGCCTTTACGATATAGCGGTGCACCGTCTGCCCGGTCTGGCGTTTGAATTCCCGGGCAATATGTTCCCGGGAGACGAAAAACTCCTTTTCCAGCCGCTCCAGCGTCAGTTCCTCGGTAAGGTGCGCCTGAATAAACAAAAACACCTCGTCCAGCATCAGGTGGTGGCGGCTGACCGATGCGGTGTGGAACTCTGCATGGATGCAGGCACGCAGCGCCAGCACCACGAACATTTGCAGAATACCGTGCTCGAACACCGCTGCACCGAACTGGGTGCGCTCCTGCGAGAGCATCAGCATCTTCCGGGCAAGGTTTTTCAGCAGCATATAGATCTGGCTGTCCGGGCGCACAGCCACCTGCCGGAAGGGCACCACGTTGAAGCTTTTTTCAAGGTCGGTGTCCGCGTCCGAAAGCTGCGCCAGCGTCTGGGGAGACAGCTGCACCCGAATAAGTTCCAGCGGGCCGTAAGCACCGGCGTATTCCAGCCTGCCGCCCTGACCGGGCTTGAAGATGATGAGGTTCTGCTGCTGTGCGGGCAGCACCACCTCACTGCACCGGAATACGCCGCTGCCCCGCATGACCAGAAACAAATCATAATACGCGCCGGAATAAAATTCCCGGACGGCGCTCTGCTCGAAAAAATAACGCTTGACTGTATAGTTCACCAAAAAAACCTCCGTGAAACTGTCATGTGTAACAGATTGTTGTACACAACAGAAAAGTACAACTGTTATAATTGCATAATACATCAATTTACGATAGTTTTCAATCATTTTTTGGATATGTATTGATGGAAATTTAACGTATAATGCAAGTGTAGAAAAGAGACTTGTGCGAAAAGTCTCTTGGTTTCACTGTTTTTAAGGAGGATAAAATACAATGGACCAGAAAAAGACCGTCCGACCCTTCTCCATGAAGGACAAGATCGGCTATACACTGGGCGATTTGGGCTGCTGCTTCACCGAGCAGTACCGCGCCATGTATCTGTCGATCTTCTACACCCTGATCCTGCAGGTCAACCCCTTCCACGTGGGTATCCTGCTGCTGATCACCAAGATCTGGGACGCCGTGAATGACCCCATCATCGGTGCCTTGGTGGACTCCCGCAAGGCCACCAAGGGCGGCAAGTTCATCCCGTGGATCCGCGCCTTCTCCTTCCCCATGGCAGTGCTGTGCGTGCTGGGCTTTGTCAATGTGGGCAATATCAACTACGGCCTGCGTCTGGCCTACATGTTCGTCACCTACGTTCTGTACGAGGCACTGTACACCTGCGTCAACGTGCCCTTCGGCACCCTGTCCAGCGTGATGACCGATGATGTCAGCCAGCGCACCGCACTGTCCCGCTACCGCAGCCTTGGCGGCTCCATCTTCATGACCGTCATGGTCATGATCGGCCCCCTGTTCCTGTATGTGGACAACAAGCCCGTGGCTGGCCGCTTCCTGATGCTGGCCTGCATCTGCGCTCTGCTGGGCCTGCTGTGCCTGCAGATCACCTGCGTATGGTGCAAGGAGCGCGTGGAAGTGCCCGAGCGTCCGCAGGGCGAAAAGCTGAACTACCTGCACGTGCTCAAGGAGATCTCTCACAACAAGGCTCTGCTGGGCGTTATGTTCTTCAGCCTGACCGGCATGATCGGTGCTTCCGTGGTCAACGGTCTGAACACCTACCTGTATAAGGACTTCTTCGGCAACGTTAAAATTCAGGCTGTCTCCGGTATGCTGAGCGTGCTGTACGCCGTGCTGTCCTTTGCCATCACCCAGCCTCTTGCCAACAAGTTCGGCAAGAAGGAGTGGTGCTGCATGGGCGCAGGCTTTGCCGCCATCGTGTTCGGCATCCTGTTCTTCTTCCCCGTCCACAACCCCGTGGCCTTCATCGTCATCAACGGTATCTGCTATCTGGGTGCTTCCGGCATGCAGGTGCTGATCTGGGCTATGGTCAACGACGCCATCGACTACCACGAGCTGCAGACCGGCGAGCGCAACGAGGGCATCGTCTACTCCACCTACTCCTTCTTCCGCAAGCTTGCAAGCGCCATTTCCGGCAGCCTGTCCAGCTTTGTGCTGGGTGCCATCGGCTATAACGTTACCGCTGGCGCTGTGCAGACCGCAGGCGTTGTAAACGCTATCTGGAAGAGTTACACCGGCGTCTACTTCCTGGGCTACGGCATTGCAGTTGCCATCCTGTTCTTCGTCTACCCCCTGACCAAGCAGAAGACTGCCGAGATGCTGACCGAGCTGAAAGCTCGCCGCGCCGCAAAGGAGAGCAAGTAAACCATGAAGATTTTACAGGTCCAGTTTAAAAACCGCAATGGCCACACCCTGCGCGGCATCGTGACCCTGCCCGACACCGAGGGCAAGGTACCCTTTGTGGTGCATCTGCACGGCTTTGCCGGCAGCTGCAGCGGCTACAAGTCCATGTACACTCATCTGTCCCGCGCTCTGGCAGCGCAGGGCATCGGCAGCGCCCGGTTCGATTTCTACGGCAACGGCGAGAGCGACGGCGAGTTCGAAGATATGAGCTTTGACGGCCTGCACACCGATGCACAGGATATCTTTGCATGGGCAGCTGAGCAGCCCTATGTGGACAGCGAAAAGCTGTTCCTCTCCGGCCAGAGCATGGGCGGCTACATTGCCGCTTCCTGCGCACCGGTCATCCAGCCCCACGGCCTGATCCTGCTGTGCCCGGGCGCCGGGATGTGGTTCGGCTGCGCACAGCGTGCCGACGGTGTTGTGCAGACCGGCAAGGACTACACCGACATGGAGGGTCTGTGCTACAAGATGGCCTTTAACTACGAGATGGCCAAGCACCCCGATCCCTTTACCGAGGCCAAGGGCTACAACGGCCCGGTGCTGCTGCTGCGCGCCGACGATGACCGTCTGGTGGACGAGGGCACCTGCAGCCGTTACGCACAGGTGTACACCGCACCCGAGGTGGACACCATTGCGGGCGGCGGCCACAACTTTGCCACGCTGGCAGCCCGTGCCACCGTGGAGAAAAAGACCGCAGCATTCATCAAAGCAAATCTGTAAAGCAAAGCGTATCTGCAAGGAGGCTTTTGTATGGAAAACGTAATTCTGCAGCCCATCGAGGTGGGCGGACAGACCTTTAAAAACCGCATCATGTTCCCCCCGCTGACCACCGGCTACGAGAAAAACGGCATGATCAGCGAGCAGGACATGGGCTTCTACACCCGTCTGGCAAAGGGCGGCGTGGGCTACATCGTTATGGGCGATGTTGCGCCCATCAACAGCTTTTCTCCCACCCCCAAGCTGTTTGACGACAGCCAGATCCCTGCCTTCAAGGCACTGGCCGACAGCGTACACGCCTACGGCACCAAGCTGGGCGTCCAGATCTTCCACCCGGAGTACGATGTGGACGCCATCAACAGCCTGTTTATGCAGAAGAAGTTTGACGAGATGCGTCAGCGCCTGCATCACGACATGATGTTCTTTACCGATGAGGCCAGCGAGGAGATGCTGATGTCCATCATCGATAAGATGTGCGCCTGCGCAGTGCGCGCCCAGAAGGCCGGTGTGGACGTCATCCAGATCCACGGCGACCGCCTGAACGGCTGCCTGTGCTCCACCCGCATGAACCACCGCACCGATAAGTTCGGCGGCAGCCTGGAGAACCGCGTCCGCTTTGCCCGCATGCTGACCCGCGCCATCCGCAAGGCTGTGCCGGATATGGTCATCGACTACAAGCTGTCCATCGTCACCCCGCAGCGCGGCAAGGGCGGTATTGACGAAGCCGACGCCGTGCAGTTTGCCCAGTGGCTGGTAGAGGACGGCGTGGATATGTTCCACGTTGCCCAGGCCAACCACACCGGCAACATGGCCGACACCATTCCTCCCATGGGCGTACAGCCCTACGGCTTCTTTGTCAAGATCGCCGGGGACATCAAAAAGGCTGTCAATGTACCGGTCAGCGCCGTGGGTCGTATCGTGGACGCCGACATGGCTGCACGCGTCATCGAGAGCGGCATGGCCGACATAGTTGCCATGGGTCGCCCGCTGCTGGCAGACCCCGACTGGGGCACCAAGATCGCTGCCGGGAAGGCCTGCGATATCCGACGCTGCATCAGCTGCAACAAGGGCTGCACCGATGCCATCCAGAACCGCCAGTTCCTCTCCTGCGTGCTGAACGCGGAGAACGGCTACGAGAACACCCGCAGCATCCAGCCCGCAGCGCAGAAAAAGAAGATTGCCGTCCTCGGCGGCGGCCCTGCCGGTCTGGAAGCAGCCCGTGTGGCAGCGCTGCGCGGCCATGACGTGACCCTGTTTGAAAAGACCACCACTCTGGGCGGTCAGCTGAACATTGCCTGCGTGCCTCCCCGCAAGGAGGAGATGCGCCGTGCCGCACAGGATCTGATCCACGCAGTCTGCAACGCCGGTGTGCACCTGTGCATGGGTCAGACCCGCACCGCAGAGCAGCTGAAGGATGCCGGCTTCGAGGCTGTCATCAACGCTGTGGGCGCACACAGCGCCGCACCCCGCATCCCCGGCATCGACAGCGTGAACGTTGCCGACGCGTGGAAGGTGCTGGCCGGTGAGCAGCAGGTGTACGGCACGGTTGCCGTCATCGGCGGCGGCATGGTAGGCTGCGAGACCGCAGAGTATCTGGCTGCCCGCGGCTGCAAGGTGTCCGTTATCGAGATGATGGACAAGATCGCCGCAGGCGAGAGCACCACCATTCTGCCCACCCTGCTGGAAAACTACAAGACCTACGGCGTGGAGCAGTACCCCAGCCACAAGGTCAAGGAGTTCCGCATGGACGCCGTCGTCTGCGAGAACAAGGACGGCGCAGAGGTGACCATCCCCTGCGATTACATTGTGCTGGCCATGGGCGCACGCTCCAACGAATTTGACGCTGCTGCGCTGGAGGCTGCCAGCATCCCGGTGTATTCCATCGGCGATGCCGCTGGTAAGGCTGCGGATATCTCCAACGCCATCCGCACCGGCTACGATACCGCCTGCCAGCTGTAAAACAATAATATCGTTCTATTTGTGGGTCAGAAACGCCTGTGGGCGCTTCTGACCCACTTTTTTACCCTCTCAGGCGCTCCCGCGCCAGCTTCCCCGAAGGGGGTAGCCAAGGTTTAAAGCCCGTTGCTAAAGTATTAGGCGCAATGAGAAAGCTTCCGATGGTGCTCTTGCCTCTCCCTTTGGGAGAGGTGGCATCGCGCAGCGATGACGGAGAGGGCGCACGCCGCTGAACTCCCCCAGTCGCCTATGGCGACAGATTCCCCTTTTTGTCACCTGCGGCGACATCTTCCCCCGGCCGGGGGAAGTCGTCCTCTGAGATGGGGCCTTTGGCATGACGGTATAGTTTCCGGCTAAAGCGCAAAGCTTGCGGGCGCGTCAGAGGCTCCCTCCTAGAGGGAGCTGGCAAAGCTGTCAGGCTTTGACTGAGGGAGTTCGTTCCAAACCCTTCCCGTGAAAATGGAATACCGGAGCGTCCGCAGACGCTCCGGTATTCCGAAATTATAAAATAATTTTTCCGCTGAATATGGCCAGAGTGCAACGACGACGACCGCCGCCAGTGGCGGAAACAGGGAGGAGTTGTTGGGGCAGCGGCCAGCAAAACGCAAGTGCCGCCCAAGGCACGATGCGGATGCTGGGTGCCGCAACCCGATGGCGGCGGCCACTCCAAATCGTCCCACATAAAAAGGCTGCTGCACAGTGCTTTGTGCAGCAGCCTTAAATATTTTACGTTTACAACAGATCAGATGCTGAACTGCACGGCGCAGAAAGCGGCATAGATGCACAGCAGTGCAATGCCCTGCGGGCGGCTCAGCTTGCCCTTGATCAGAGCGGGCACGGTGAGCAGCAGCATCACGGCAAACATGACCGGGATATCCATCACCAGCGAGGCGTTCATACCTGCGATGGTGGAGTTCTGCGGGATGCTGAAGGGTGCCAGCGTAACGGACACGCCGCTGACCAGCACCAGATTGAACACGTTTGCACCGATGACGTTGCCCAGCGACAGCGCGCCGTGGCCCTTAGCCAGCGAGGTGATGGCAGTGACCAGCTCCGGCAGCGAGGTGCCCAGTGCCACAAAGGTCAGCGCAATGACCGACTCCGGCACGCCCAGTGCCTGCGCGATGAGGGTGCCGTTGTCCACCAGCAGGTCAGCGCCCACAGCAATGAGCACTGCGCCGATGGCCAGCAGCCCCAGCTCCTTGGCGAAGGGGCCTTCCTCAGCCTGCTCCTCCTCTTCCGGGGCGGGGGTGTTTTTCATAGCCAGCACGTTGCACACGATGTAAGCCACGAACATGGCCAGCAGGATCAGACCTACCGGGCGGGTGAAGGAGCCGGTGGTGTAGGCCACACCGGCATAGAAAGCGGCAGCCACAAAGAAGAAGGCCACCGGGGTGCGCAGGCTCTTGGGGTCAACCTTGCCCGGGCGCACCGCAATGGTGATGGCGGCGATCAGTGCAGAATTGCAGATGACCGAGCCGATGGCGTTGCCGTAGGCGATCTCGCCGTGACCGGTGAGGGCAGAGGTGGTGGACACCATGACCTCCGGCAGGGTGGTACCGATGGACACCACCGTGGCACCGATGAGCAGCTCCGGCACATGGAAGCGGCGGGCGATGCCGGTGGCACCGTCCACAAACCAGTCGCCGCCCTTGATCAGGCACAGCAGACCCACGATAAACAACAGAACAGGGATCAGCATAGTATTTCTCCTTTTTTTAAATGATGGCAGCAGAGGCACAAAAAAAGACCTTTATCACATCTTGCCCGGAACGGGGAAATGTGATAAAAGTCTCAAGCATCCGGTGCTGCATCGGGCATTTCTGCCGGGACTGTCGCTGCAGCACAGCGCACCCGTTTTTCAACCAAGGTACGCCCCTTACTCCCTTTTATCCAGAGAATATTATACCTGTTTTCCGGCAAAAGCGCAAGGGGAAATATGGGATTTATTCTGCCTTGATCACTTTTTTGGCGTTGGGGTAAATGCGCTCCATGCGGGCATTGTCGAAATGCTCATCAAGGAACACTTCCAGCTGTCCGTTGGGCGCTTCGCCGCTGGTGCGGGCATCGTACCGCGCCAATGCCAGCGCGCTGGTAAGCATATTCACCGCCATGAACACCGCCAGCATTGCTGTCATCCACGGACGGATATGGCTGCGCACCTTTTTCATCAGCTTCAGCACCAACGGATAGCCGTAGCGCATCCATAGCACCGCCGCAATGCCCCAGAAAAAGCAGTACAGCAGGTTGATGCGCCCGCCCAGATTGAACTTGAACTTGCTGTAATCCCAGAACACGGTGCCGAACAGCAGCTCGGTAACGGCGCTGCACACATATTCATATACGCCGCCCAGCACCGTGCCGAAGGCGAAGAGATAGCGGTCGCTTTTTTCCTGATTCTGCCGCAGCAGCACGGTAGCCATAGCCAGCGCCAGACCCCACACCACGCTGAAAGGCCCCCACACCAGACTGGAGCGGCTCATCCATACCCCAGCGGTCAGGCGGCAGAACACGGTCTCCACCATATCGCCCAGAAACGCCCCGATGACGAACAGCCACAGCAGGTCTGCCGCGCTGAGGAAGTCGGCCTGCCCCTTCTGCACCGCCGTGGGCTGCTGCCGGGCGGCCTCCGGGTAGGCGCGCTGGATACGCTTTTCCACATACACGGCAATGCGGCGGCGCAAGGTGTCGGAGCGCGCCTCCAGTTTCTGGTTCAGCTGTTCCAGCACCGGGTGCTGCGCCGCATACCGCCCCACCAGAACCGCCGAGCCCAGCTGGTCCAGCGCCGCGATGCCCAGCGCAGCCCACACCAGCGGATGCAGCAGCCAGTCCGGCACAAGGGCGCACAGACGCAACAGCAGCCCGTTGCCCCAAAGCACGGTCACCATGCCCAGCGCGCCCCACAGCACCGAGTACTGCAGGCAGACGTAGCCATTCAGGTTGAACTTTTTATCGGAGTAATCCCACCATTTGCGATTGTGCAGCCGCTCCAGCAGCTTTGCCGTGAGCCACTCCACCACGGTAGCCGTAAGCATACAGGCCACAAACAGCACCACCGGCTTTGTGCGCATATCTGCAAAGCCCACTGCCATCAGGATGGCCGTGGTGCCGTACACAAAGCAGAACGGCCCCGCCGCCATGCCGCGGTTTGCAAACCGCTTGCCCCGGAAGGTAGCCACCACGGTCTCCCCTACCCACCCAAGGAAGGAATAGACCAAATACAGCACGCCCAGCGTATAGAAGTTCAGTGTCATCGCGCTTTCCTCGCCTTCTGTTTTTATGCTCTGATTGTACTCGCTTGCGCCGATTTATACAAGAGGACAGCAGAAAAATGTTACAATTGGCGCGGGATTTCATTTTACGAACGCATCATTCCGCTAAAAAAGCCGCTGCACAAACACGGTGCAGCGGCTCTCGGAGTTTATTTATAATGGATTACAGCTGGCTCTTATACAGCTCCACGATTTCCTCCACGCTGGTGTCACGGGGGTTGCCGGGACGGCAGGCGTCTGCAAAAGCGGACTCGGCGAGGAACTGGATGTCCTCTTCCTTCAGGATGCCGTGCAGGTTTGCGGGGATGCCCACGTCTGCGCTCAGCTGCTTGACGGCAGCGATGGTAGCATCAGCGGCTTCCACATCGTTCATCTCGTCAATGCCCATAACGCCCATGGCCTTACCCACGGCGCGGTAGCGTTCGCCGGCAACGCTCTTGTTGTACTCCAGACCCACCGGCAGCAGGATGGCGCAGGCCACACCGTGGGGGGTGTCATACAGAGCAGACAGGCCGTGTGCCATGGAGTGCACGATGCCCAGACCCACGTTGGAGAAGCCCATACCGGCGATGTACTGGCCCAGAGCCATGCCCTCGCGGCCCTCCGGGGTGTTCTGCACAGCGCCGCGCAGGCTCTGGCTGATGAGCTTGATGGCTTCCAGATGGAACATATCGGAGATGACGCAGTGGCCCTTGGTGATGTAGCCCTCGATGGCGTGGGTCAGCGCATCCATACCGGTGGCGGCGGTCAGACCCTTGGGCATGGAGGACATCATATCGGGGTCAACCACAGCGATCTCGGGGATATCGTTGGTGTCCACGCAGACGAACTTGCGCTTCTTCTCCACGTCGGTGATGACGTAGTTGATGGTGACCTCGGCAGCAGTACCGGCGGTGGTGGGCACTGCGATGGTGAACACCGCGTGCTTCTTTGTGGGAGCAACACCTTCCAGAGAGCGGACGTCCGCAAACTCGGGGTTATTGATGATGATGCCGATGGCCTTTGCGGTATCCATGGAGGAGCCGCCGCCAATGGTCACGATGCAGTCAGCCTCGGCAGCCTTGAAGGCAGCCACGCCGTCCTGTACGTTGGCGATGGTGGGGTTGGGCTTGATCTCGCTGTAAACAGCGTAGGCAAAGTTTGCGGCATCCAGCAGGTCGGTGACCTTTTTGGTAACGCCAAACTTGATTAGGTCGGGGTCGGAGCAGACGAAAGCCTTCTTGTAGCCACGGGCGGTCAGCTCGGGAACGATGTTCTCGATAGCACCGTGGCCGTGGTAGGAGATGGTATTCAGAACAATGCGGTCAGCCATAATACAAATCCTCCAAATCTGTTTGCAGCCGCCTTTCCGGCGGCGTTCCTCTACGTTTCAGCATAGCACATCGTCAAAAAATTTGCAATGCAAAATTGTTTAAATTTGTAGTATATTTTTATACTTGTGTATTATTTTCTATCATCTTTGTCTGTTTTCCGGCATTATTATCCCCTGCAAAAAAACAATCCTTGCCAAATTGCCGTGCCTGTGTTATACTATTTTAGCAACCTTTGCTGGTGTGGCGCAATGGCAGCGCAACTGATTTGTAATCAGTGGGTTGCAGGTTCAACTCCTGTCACCAGCTCCAAGAAAAGTCCTGCGATATACCGCTAGAATAGCGGCGTGTATCGTGGGATTTTTGCTTTTATATGTGTTGTGAAATGCCTGAAATTATGTCATAATCCAACAAACAAGCTAACAAATCCGTATTTTATCTTCTTTATATCACACTTTTTAACACACTTCTGCGTCACTCGCGTTGTCAGGTACTGCCCGGGGCAACGATCAGCAGCGCTAAAAGGCGTTTAAGGTGTTCCTTCGCAGACAATTTTGGTGTATAATGGTAAAAACGCACCCATATTAAAGGAGGAACCAAGCATGATCCAATTCGGTCTACGTCTGCACGACGCAGAAAAGCTGCCCATTGAACAGGTGCTGCCGCTGGTACGCCAGAAGGGCTTTTCCTGCGTGCATCTGGCGCTGAGCAAATCCCTGAAGGAGGTGCCCAACACCCCCTCTGCCCTCACCCCCGGCTACGCGGCCTATCTGCGCCACCTGTTTGCCAAAAACGAGCTGGACATTGCGGTGCTGGGCAACTACCTGAATCTGGCGCACCCGGATGCGGCTGCCCTGCACGCCATTCAGGAAAAGTACTATGCGCATATCCGCTTTGCCAGCCTGCTGGGCTGCGGCATGGTGGGCACCGAGACCGGTGCACCCAACGCGGAGTACAAGTTCTGCCCGGAGTGCCGCAGCGATGCCGCCCTTGCTACCTTTATCAAGAACTTCAAGCCGGTGGTGCGCTGCGCCGAGCAATACGGCGTGACCATTGCCATTGAGCCGGTGGTCAGACACATTGTGTATGACGCCCGCCGCGCCCGCACCGTGCTGGACGAGATCGGCAGCCCCAATCTGCAGATTCTGCTCGACCCGGTGAACCTTTTGAACATGGAAAACGTGGACCAGCGGGAGGAAGTGTTCGCCGAGACCATTGAGCTGCTGGGCAAGGATGTGGCCATGATCCACTTCAAGGACTTTTTGCTGCAGGACGCCGACGGGCAGCTGGCTGCCACCGGTGCCGGACAGGGCGGTATGGGCGACTACCGCACCATTCTGCGGTTTGCCAAGGAACAGAAGCCCTATGTGTTCGCCACCTTGGAGAACACCACCCCGGAAAACGCAGTCCGGTGCCTGCAATATCTGCAAAAACAGTACGACGAGTGCTGATAACAAATTGAACTGCACGCTGCTATCCGCAGCAGCTGGTGTTTTCATAGTATGAAAAAAGTCTGAACCGGTGGCTCATGCCTCAGTTCAGACTTTTTTGTTATTCTATGCCTTTATCTGCCAGCGGCAAAGGCTCGGGCCTTCGTAGCCTGAAAGCTGATCTGCTCAATGGCCTCGTTGAGAATACTAAAATTGAGAATTATTTGTCAATTTTCGGAAGGTGCGGAGTAGTCACCCCTGCCCCCCTAATGAAAGCAAAACGGCCTGAGCCCTGTACCATACAGGATCCAGACCGTTCCGATTGCTTTACTTCTGCTCTTTGTCCACTACCTGGATTTTGCCCTTCTTCCACAGCACATAGGAAGTCAGGATGCCGATGGGCAGCATCACGATGATAAAGATGCCCACAAGTCCGCCCAGCACGGAACCGTAGCCCGCAAGGCGTGCGGCAAGGGAAACCACCGTCATGATGATCAGCACCGGAAGCACCCCCTTGATGCCACCCTTGACCACCTTGCTGCCGCTGGACGAGCTGGCGAACAGACCCAGCGCCATGGAGCCGAACAGGGCCGGCAGCAGGTAGCCGGAGGCCGTCTTGACGGCGGGCAGCTCGAATACCGGGCTGATGAAGGAGGCGCACACCGCTGCCAGCGTCAGGATGGCAACGGTCATCAGGGAGGAGACCGCAACAGCCACCGAGGCAATGGCCTCACCCTCCGGGGTGTTGGGCTGCTTTTTGGTCAGGTTCATGGCGTTTGCCGCCACCGGGAGCTTCAGGTTCATAATGTTGCCGGTGATGAAGGCCAGATAGGCCGAGCAGCCCAGAATGGGGGTGTAGCTCAGTGCTTCCGAAAAGCCCACCGGGATGTAGATGAGCAGGATGGAAAAGGTGTTCACGTTGAACACCTCGCCCAGAGACGGGATGCTGTCGTAGGCAGCCAGCACCACAAAGGGCAGCGCCACCATGTAAATGAGGGCGATCAGGGTACCCACACGGCCCCAGCGGTGCGCCCAGCTCTGGAAGGAGTCCATTTTGGTCTCAATCTTTGCTTTGCTCATGTCCGTTTCCCTCCTCAACCGAAAATCCGTACCCACGCCAGCGACGAGATCAGACCGCCCAGCATGGAGAATGCCATCACGAAGTTATTGAGCCATGCAAGACCCGGGCGCTTTGCCAGCACGCCCACACCAATGGCGATCACAAGACCGGTGATCATAACGGCAGCCTGCACATTGTCAGTGAACAGCAGAATGGGAATGTATACCGAGAACATCACAAGCATGAACACGCCGGACAGCACATTTTTCCAGGTGCTGCCGCCGTTTTCGGCTGCAGAGCGGTCCACGCTCTTGCACAGCTTTTTGCCGAGGGGCAGCAGGATCAGAAAGCCGCTCAGCATACCCACGCTCATCAGGATCATCACCACGCCGAACTGCCGTCCGGTGGCGCTTTCCAGCATTTCCGCAGAGGATGCATAGCCCAGCACCTGCGCAATGGAGCTGGAGATCATAGTCTCGTAGGACAGAGAACCGATGACCGACAGCCGCCACCATGCCCACACGCTGCCCAGAACCGCAATGAGCACGAACAGGCCCACCACGATGGAAAGGCTGGGTACAACAGAGAATATCAGGCTGGATTTGATCACGTTGCTCAGTTCCTTGCGGGTAATGCCCAGCTCCAGACAGTGGTCGTAGGCCTTTTTGAGGTAGACCAGCGAGAATGCGGAAATGTACAAAAGACCGCCGATGACCAGCGCCAGCAGCAGCGGGCTCTGGATGATATCTTTCATGGTTGCCATAGATTGTCCTTCCTATAAATACAGAATAAACGAAAAAAAGCGGGTATTTTCTGCCCGCCGTCCTCGTGATACGGACAGGATACCGAAAAAAGCAGTTTCTGTCAAATGAGTATGACTAAAGTGTGAACAGCTTTTGGATACATTTCCGGCAGGAGAAGCAGCAAAAAGCCTTTGCCGTGTTAAAATAATAAAGTGTTGACTGCCGGTCACTTTGCTTCCGTTGAAAATTGCACAAATTTTAAAGAAAATTTCTGTCGTTCTGCCGAAAGCAGCAGGCATAGGCAAGGTGTTTTTCTGCCTTGCCCTTGTCGGTGTATCAGGTCTTTTTTCGTGAAATACAAAGCAAAAAAGGGAGTTCCGTCCCGGACCAATGTCCGGGCAGAGCTCCCTTTTCACTTATTTTATTATGTCTTACTCGGCTTCCAAATCCTGCAAGGTCAGCTTGTCGGCGGTGTAGCCGTTGTCCTCCCTGTTCAGGACAGCTTGATCTTCAAATCAGCCAGCAGATTTACCGCCTCCGGCAGCGAGAACCTGGCATCCTTCATGCGGCTGCCCAGAATATCCACCTTATAGCCCGTGGCGTCCCGGAAATCCGCTTTGCGCAGATCGCACTGGTAGAACTCCGTTTCGTGCAGCTCTGTGCCCTTGAAACTTGCCAGTTGCATCTCGCACTTGGCAAACATGGAGCCTACGATCTCGTTGCCGTTTGAAAAATCAAAGCGGTTGAAGTTCATTTCGGTAAAGGTGTTGTATTTCAGGCTGCAGTCCTTCAGGGTGTGGATAGGGTCTGGGAATGCGCCGTTTGACAGCAACGATGCCCACTCGATCTCCTGCAGGCGGCAGTCCTCAAAATCCAGCGACTGCACTGAGGAGGACACGCTCCGCAGCCCGGTGATCTCGCACCGCACGAACCGACACTCGTTCAGGGTGGTGTGGTCCAGCTCACATTTTGAAAAAGAGCAGTCCACAAATACGCAGTCCGCAAAATCGCAGCTTTCAAAGGCTTCCCCTGCAAATGACAGGCCGGTAAACCGTTCACCTTCGCAATAACGTTCTGTCATAGCCTTCCCCTTTTTATCGCAGTTCTTCCAGCAGGGCGGTGCAGCCCTCCAGCACATCCTGCCATGTGGCTTCAAAGTCCCCGGTGTACCACGGGTCTGCCACATCGCCGGGGCGGCGGGTGTGATCCATCAGCAGCGAGACTTTGTGCTCTGGGTCACCCCACACAAACCGTGCCATGTTCCGCAGGTTGTTGTGATCCATGGCGATAAGATAATCGTAAGTCTCGTAGTCCCGCCGGGTCATCTGCCGGGCGGTCTTACCCGCGCAGGAGATGCCGTGCTCCGCCAGCTTGCGCCGGGCAGGCGGATAGACCGGGTTGCCGATTTCCTCGGTGCTTGTGGCAGCTGAGGCAATTTCAAACTGCGCGGAAAGCCCAGCCTTTTCCACTAAGTCCTTCATCACAAATTCTGCCATGGGGCTGCGGCAGATATTGCCGTGGCAAACAAACAACACCTTTTTCATCTTACTCCCCCAGCACCTCACCCAGTGCCAGCACAGCGTTACGGACGCACTCCGGGCAGGGGCACAGCGGTGCACCGGTCTCCACACCCTTCAGATCTTTACAAATGGTAGCACCGCATTTTTCCTGAAAGTTTTGCAGCAGTTCCTTGGAAATGCGGGGCGTGCCCTTGCCGTCGGTGGCAGCACCCGCCACCATCACTGCGCCGATGAGTGCGCCGCAGGTGCTTTCCATGCAGCCCATACCGGCGGCATAGCCTGCGCCCAGCTTCATCAGGGTGTCGGCATCCACCGGCAGCTTATCCTCAAATGCTTTCAGCACCGCCTGCGCGCAATTGCACTGTCCGGCAGCTTTCCATGCGGCAGCCTGCGCTGCCCGTTCTTCGATGTTCATTTTACAGTCCTCATCTTTCTTTGATCCGTTCCGGTTCATTGCGTTCAGTATACCACGCTTTTCCCCTGCGGAAAAGATTCCGCCCCCATAAAGCCCTATTTCCGGGATCAGTTCCTACACCACCACATACAGCATAGCTCCGGCAAAAAGGTCAAGAACCTTTGTTCACCTTGTGCCCTCCTGCGGCTTCAACGCCCTTTTGCGGTATTGCAGAGGGCTTTGCCCGGTGGCTTTTGCAAAGCGGGTGGAAAAGTTGCTGGCATCGCCAAAACCTACCTCCTGTGCGATCTCGCTGACGCTGTGGTCGGTGAGGACAAGCAGTTCCTTTGCCTGGGTGATGCGGAAGTTGACCAGATAGTTATACGGCGTTGTGCCCATATACCGCCGGAACAGGCGAAGAAAATAGCTTTTGCTCATGTGCGCCTCTGCCAGCAGGTCGGCAAGGTAAAGCTCTTTCTGGTAATTCTTGCTCAGGGTCTCTGCAGCCTGCAAAATGACCTGCCGTGCGCTGGTGGCTTCGGCCTGTGCAAGGATGCTCCGGGCGCACAGCGCCAGCATCTCATGCAGCGCCAGCCCCATGGTCACCATGCTGTCCACGGTGCTGCGCTCCATCTGCCCTAAAAGTGTTTCAAACAATTCCTGCATCTTGACCCCGGTGAGCTGCACCGGGGTCAGTTTTTTGCCAGGAAGCAGCAGCGGCTCCATGGCGGCAACCCCTGCGCCGTCCAGATGCACCCAATAATGATGCCAGCAGCTTTGCCCCGGGGCGGTGCAGTAGCTCTGCGGGGTGCGGCAGTTCAGCAGCAGCGCCAGCCCGGTGCTGAGCACCACATGGCTTTCCCCCTGCTCGATGAGCCCTGCACCCCGGAGGGTATAAAACAGGATGTAACTTTCCTTATCTGTCCGGGCGGTGGAAAAATGCTGCTGGGCATAGAACACCCCCGCCTCGGTGCAGTAGTAGGGCTGTGCCAGCTCTGCTTCGCTGGGGGTAGTGCGTTTCCATACACTCTCCGGGGTCACATCCATGTTGTAGGTCAGCATTTTCCGTTTCCTCTCTTTCCACATTCAGTATAGCGCACCGCTCTTTGCAGCGCAAGAGTAGACTTTTCGCAAAGAATGCGTCACCTTTGCGGATAGAATTGCCCGCATTATACCGCTATACTGGTAGCAGACAAGGCCACACAGGAGACGCATTATGCACAAAAATTATCTTGCCATCGACATTGGTGCGTCCAGCGGGCGGCACATTGTCGGATGGATGGAGAACGGCGTTCTCCGCACCGAGGAAGTGTACCGTTTTCCTAATAGCGTCCGGCGGGTGGACGGTCATCTGGAATGGGACATCGACAGCCTGTTTATCAACGTGAAGCAGGGCATCCGGGAAGCGTTTGCAAAGTTCCCGGAAATTGAGAGCCTTTCCATCGACACATGGGCGGTGGACTATGTGCTGCTGAAAGACGGCAAGCCCCTCTCCCCTGTCTACGCCTACCGCGACAGCCGGACGCAGGCAGTGCTTCCCGAAGTCCACAGCATCCTGCCCTTTGCGCAGCTCTATGCACGCACCGGCATCCAGTTCCAGCCCTTCAACAGCATTTATCAGCTTTATGCCGATAAAAAGGCCGGGCGGCTGGCGCAGGCCGAGGACTTTTTGATGATCCCGGAATATCTGCTGTGGAAGCTGTGCGGCGTAAAGGCGCGGGAGTACACCAACGCCACCTCCACCGGCCTTGTGAACGCCCAGACCGGGGAGTACGACCCGGAGATTTTCAAAGCTTTGGGCTTGCCGGAGGCAATGTTCCCTAAGCTCACCGCACCCGGTACGGTGCTGGGCCCGTTGAAGGCGGACATTGCCGCCGAGGTGGGCGGGCAGACCAAGGTAGTGCTGTGCGCCACCCACGACACCGCCAGCGCGGTGGAGGGCATCCCCATGGAACAGGGGGATGCGCCGTTTTTGTCCTCCGGTACATGGAGCCTGCTGGGGGTCAAGCTGGCAAAGCCCATCACCAACCCGGAAAGCTGCCGCGCAAACTTTACCAACGAGGGCGGCGTGGGCTACATCCGCTACCTGAAAAACATCATGGGTCTGTGGATCATCCAGTGTGTGCAAAAACAGCTGGGCATCTCCTTTGCCGAGATGGTGGAGCTGGCCAAGACCAGCACCTACACCCGCATTTTTGATGTGAACGCAGCCCGGTTCTCTGCCCCGCAGGACATGCGCGCGGAGATCAGAGCCGCCCTTGCCGAGACCGGCGAAGCCCCTGCCACGGATGCCGACCTTATCAACAGTGTCTATCATTCGCTGGCGTACTGCTACGGGGAAGCATTCCGGGAGCTGGAAGCCCTCACCGGCCAGCACTGGGATAAACTCTACATCGCAGGCGGCGGCGCAAAGAACGCCACCCTGAACGAGTTGACTGCCCATTATACCGGAAAACAGGTCGTGGCTCTGCCCATCGAGGCAACGGCCATCGGCAATTTGAAAATTCAGATGCAGATTTAAGAAGGAGGAACCCTATGAGTTACGCAGAAGCAAAAGCCCGCTACGCCGCCATTGGCGTGGACACCGAAGCTGCCATTGCCCGGTTAAAGGCCGTGCCCATTTCTCTGCACTGCTGGCAGGGAGATGACGTCCGAGGCTTTGACACCGACCCCACAAAGCCCCTGACCGGCGGCATCCAAACCACCGGCAACTACCCCGGCCGTGCCCGCACCCCGGAGGAACTAATGGCAGACATAGACAAGGTTCTGTCCCTCTGCCCCGGCACCAAAAAAATCAACCTCCATGCCTCCTATGCCATTTTTGACGAGGAAAACCCGTGGTAGACCGGGACAAACTGGAGCCGAAGCACTTCAAAAAATGGGTGGATTTCTGCAAGGCAAGAGGGCTGGGCGCAGACTTCAACCCCACCTTTTTCTCCCACCCCAAGTGCGACCCGCTGACCCTTGCCAGCCCCAACGAGGAGACCCGGAAATTCTGGGTGGAGCACGGCAAGGCCTGCATCCGCATCAGCCAGTATCTGGCCGAGGAGCTGGGGCAGCCCTGCACCATGAACATTTGGACGGGCGACGGCTTTAAGAACGTACCGGCGGATCGCAAAGGCCCTCGCGACCGCTACAAGGCCAGCATCGACGAGATTTTGAGCGAGCCTTACGACTTCAAGCTGGTGAAGCCCTGCATCGAGAGCAAGGTGTTCGGCATCGGTGCGGAGGCGTACACCGTGGGCAGCGCCGAGTTTGCCCTGAGCTACGCCGCCTTCAACCGGGAAAAGTGCATTCCGCTGATGGATAACGGCCACTACCATCCCACCGAGGTGGTCAGCGATAAGATCCCCGCCCTGCTGGCCTTCTTCCCGGAGATTGCCCTCCACATCACCCGCCCCATCCGCTGGGACTCCGACCATGTGGTACTGTTTGACGATGAAACGAAGGAGATCTGCAAGGAGATCGTGCGCTGCGGCGGTCTGGACGGCCGGGTGAACATTGCACTGGATTACTTTGATGCTTCCATCAACCGCATCTCCGCATGGACGGTGGGTTTCCGCAACGTGGAAAAGGCGCTGCTGTCTGCCCTGTGCACCCCGCATACGGTACTGAAGGAGCTGCAGGACACCAACCAGTTCACCGAGCTGATGGTGCGGCAAGAGGAGCTGAAGACCCTGCCTTTTGGGGAAGTCTGGGACGAATACTGCCGCCGGAACGGTGTGCCGGTGGACGGCGCATGGTTTGAGGAAGTAAAGAAATACGAGCAGAACGTGCTGAGCAAGCGCATTTGAATGAGAGAGGTTTTTGAAGATGGGTATTCTGGATATTGAGATCGTAAAAGGCTTTATGCGGATGTGCAACGATGGCTGGCTACAGGGCTGGCACGAGCGCAACGGCGGCAACCTGACCTACCGCATGAAGGAAGAAGAAGTGGCGCAGTGCCGCCCCTTCTTTGACGAGCAGCCCCGGGAGTGGGTGAACATGGGCGTGCAGGCCGATAATCTGGCGGGTGAGTATTTCATCACCACCGGCTCCGGCAAGTTTTTCCGCAACGTAGAGCCGGACCCTGTCCACAGCATCGGTATTGTGGAGATCAACGACAAGGGCGACAGCTGGCGCATCGTCTGGGGTCTGGAAGATGGCGCAAAGCCCACCAGTGAGTTCCCCAGCCACTTCATGAACCACAGTGTCCGCAAGGCTGCCACCAATGGCGCAAACCGTGTTATCTACCACTGCCACGCCACCAACGTGATCGCCCTGACCTACATCCTGCCCCTGACCGACCGGGACTTCACCCGTGCGCTGTGGCAGAGCGCCACCGAGTGCCCGGTGGTGTTCCCGGAGGGCGTGGGTGTCTGCCCGTGGATGGTGCCCGGCGGGGCAGACATTGCCATGGCCACCAGCGAGTTGATGAAGACTTATCAGGCCGCCATCTGGGCACAGCACGGTCTGTTTGCCTCCGGCCCGGACTTTGACATCACCTTTGGTCTGGCCCACACCATTGAAAAGAGCGCAGAAATCTACGTCAAGGTGCTCTCCATGGGCGGCGGCATCATCCGGCAGACCATCACCGATGACGACCTGCGCGCCATCGCCCGCGACTTTGGTGTGACCCTGAACGAGAAGTTCCTCAACTGAGCTATTTTCCCCCATTTTTCTTCATCCTAGCAGAACAGGCATCCTGTCCGATACCGCCAAATGGTATCGCAGGATGCCTGTTCTGCTTTATGTTTCCCGGAACTCCATAGGTGTTTTTCCGGCGACCTGCTGAAAGACTGCGCTGAAATAATTGCGGGTGGCAAAACCAAGCTGCTCGGAAATTTCCCGGACGCTGAGCGTTGTGCTTTTCAGCAGAACCTTCGCACGTTCGACCTTTGCAAACTTCACATAGTTCGTGACGCTCAGACCCGTTTCTTCCTTGAATTTATGGGTGAGGTAGTATTCCGTGTAGCCCACCAGAGCGGCAAGATCTTCCGCCACGATCTTTTTGTCCAGATTCATCTCGATATAATCCACACATTTCTGGATCTGCATACTGAGGTTGGGGTTCGTCCGGTGTTTGTGGACACGCCGAATGAAATCATCGTACATCATCATTGCAAGCGGGCTCAGTTCATCCAACGATTTTGCCGCTTCCGCCGTCTGAATGTAGCTGTCCCCCAGCGAGTACGCCTCCTCCGGGGAAAGGCCGCCCTCAATGGCGGCACGGCACACCAGCGAAGTGAACACGATGATGGAAGTCTTACTCTGGCGCAGAACATCGCTGCTCTGCACCGGCACGCCTGCGCTTATGCTCATACTGTTGGAAAGCGCCTGCTTGTAATTCAGGTCTCCGGTGCGGACCATTTGCAGCATTCCCTGCTCCGCCATCCAGATCTTATGCCGGTCATGGGGAATCGCATCGCTTTTCAGCCGTTCGTCCTGTGCTGCACTGCTGTTCACACTGCTCAGCTCCAGCCGCTGCCCGGTCAGGCAGTAGTGCATCATCAGCAGATAGCGGTTCATAATAGTGTTTTGCAGGGTAGGAACTTTTTCAAGGGCTTTGTAAAGCTGGATCGTCCATGCCACACTGATCTCCAGCTTGCTGTAATATTTCAGCCCTTCCTCGATCCCGCGCATTGTCACATCCTGATAGAACACCGGCCCGATGACCCAGACACGCTTCAGTTCTCCCTCTTCCTTTTCAAAGGCTGCGCCCCACAAAAGACCCAATGCCGTCCCCAAGGTAACAGGTACATCGTCCCGATCCCCATGCTCCAGCATCCGCCGTTTGCAGCCGAACAGTTCAAATGCACTGGCAAGAAATGCCTCGTCCGGGCAGTTGCTCCGCAAGAGCTTTCCCTGTGCATCATAGCACCATGTATATACATTTCCGCCGCACTTGACAAGCTCGGAAAACAGCATCATATTCTGGAGAACATCCATGCCTAATCCCTCCGGCTCATTGATGGAAACAGTATATCATACTTCCACCGTTTTTTCTACCGATGCCCGGAGCCAGTGCAGCAGAATGCCTGCAGAGATGACCGCAGCGCCCACGTCTGCCATCAGGTGCGCCGCCGCAATGCCCTGCACCCCGCAAAGCGCATTCATCAGGTACAGCAGCGGGATCAGCAGCAGCCCCTGCCGCAAAAGAGAGAGCACCACCGCACCACTTGCCCTGCCCACGGATTGCAGCAGGCTGGTTGCCAGATAGGTCAGACCGATCACCGGGCTGCCCAGCACCAGATAGACCACCAGCTGCGTCCCCAGACGGAATGCTCCTTCTTCCTTGATGAACATCCCGATCAGGGCATTGCGTCCGGCAAAGCTGGCCGCCCCGGCAAGAACACCAAAAACAACGGTCAGCAGGATCAGATCTTTCAAAAGCTGCTTCAGGCGCTTCGTGTCGCCTGCACCGTAGCTGTACGCCAGAAGCGGCTGGCACCCCATGCAGATCGCCATGGCGATCATACTGATGATCATGGTCGTCTTGCCCGCTGCCGCCATGGCTGCGACCGCCGCCGTGCCGTGGGTCACCAGCAGCCGGTTGCTGAAGGAGGAGGCAAACCCTGCCAGAAGGCTGCTGATCCCGTTGGGCAGACCAATGGCCAGCATCTCACCCAGCATCTGCGGCTTTTTCAGGGCAGGACGGAGATCAATGGTCAGCACTGTGCCGTGTTTGACGATGTAGCGCAGATAGCAGCCCGTTGCCACAAGATTGCCCAGCACACTGGCAGCAGCCGCACCGCTGACGCCGAAGTTCAGCACCAGAATGAACAGCGGGTCAAAAATGCAGTTGACCAGTGTGCCCAGAAGATTGCCAATCAAGCCTTCTTTTACTGCGCCCTCTGCACGCACCAGCATCGCCATGCTGTTGGACAGGATAAAAAGCGGCACACCCAGTGCAAGGACCTGAAGATACCGCTCTGCATAGGGAAAAAATTCTGCATTTGAGCCCAGCACCCCCAGAAGCGGCACTCTGCTCACCAGCAGACCGATGCTGACCAGAACGCCCAGAAAAAAGCTGCTCCAGAAGCAGAGCGAGGAGCAAGTCTTGCCCTGCTCGATCTCGCCTGCGCCAAAGCAGCGTGCAATGATGGCGCTGCTGCCTGCGCCAAGCATGGTCGCTACTGCCGAAAGGATCGAAAACACCGGCCCCACAACGGAGACCGCCGCCACCTGTGCGGTATCTCCCAGACAGCCCACAAAAAACATATCCGCCATGTTGTACAGCACCATGACAAGGATAATGATAATGGAGGGCACCGCCATGGAAATGATGGATTTCCAGACAGAGCCGGTACGGAAAAGTGCTTCGTTTTTCATGGTCTCCTCCCAAAAATCAACCGCACGCAGGCAAAACGAAAGCCCCTGTCAAAGAGGCTTTCCGAGCTGCTTCGGTCACAGGTTGTCCAGCGCATCCAGCAGTGCTTTCAGCGCCATTTCCGGCAGCCCAAGCATAGGGCCGATCTTGCCAAATGTCATGCCGTAGGCAGCTTTTGCCTGCTGGTTGTCGGCAAAACCGGGCAGGTACTGCTCCACGATGGCTTTTGCGGCCTCGTTTTCCATCAGTGCTGCAATCGTGCTCTGGCTGTTCAGCTTGCCGCCGGTCAAAATTTCCGGGTGCTTCCAGCTGCTGATGCTCTGGTGTCCGGCAGACAGTGCGCCGTCCACCGGGATGGCTGCACCAGTGATGTACCGTGCCAGACCGCTGGCAAGGAAAAGTGCCAATGCAGCGCACTCCTCCGGGTCGCCCATCCGCTTTGCCGGGCAGTCGGATGCAAAAAAGTCCATGGCCGCAGCCGGTGCATCCCCGAAAATGCTGGTTCTGGTGTAGCCGGGACAGATAGCGTTGACGGTAATGCCGTATTCTGCGTAATCCAGCGCCGCTGCGCGGGTCATGCCGACCACGCCGAACTTGGTGGCACTGTACAGCGCCTGTCCACGCTGGGGCACAAGACCCGCCACCGATGCCACATTGATGAGGAATCCGCCTTCGCTGTGGCTCTTGAGGATGGCCTTGGCGCCGTACTTCATCCCGGCAAAGACGCCCTCGCTGTTCAGGGAGAAGATCTTCTCGTAATCCTCTACCTCATACTCATGCAGCGGTGTGCCGCCCATGCCGATGCCTGCGTTGCTGACAACGCCATCCAGCTTGCCGTAGTGCGTCACCGTCTTATCCACCAGTTCTTTGATGGCAGAAGCCTTGCTGCAATCGGTCTGGATAAAGATGGCATCGCCGCCCTTGGCGCAGATGCCATCTGCCACAGCCCGCCCCTGTTCTGCACTGCGGGCTGCACAGACCACCTTCATGCCGTTTTCGCCAAAGCACTCGGCAATGGCCCGGCCGATGCCACGGCTTGCGCCGGTGACGATGGCCACTTTGCCTTTGACACTGTTAAAATCCATCATTTTCATTCTCCTTTTTCTCAGATCATGTTACTCTGCTTCAGCCATTCCACTTCATCGTGGATGGTCTCCCGATGATTTATCGTATTTACGAATCAGATTTGCAACCATCAGTTGCTTATCCATCCCTGTGGTGCTATAATAACACTGTGGCGCAGGAGCTGCAATCAGCAGTTTCCGGCGTGTCCGGTGTTTAAGCAACGGATTACGTCCAAAGCGTTGGTTAAGCACCATTTATGAAATACATTGACGGAGGAATTCTATGGATATCCGGGTCAAAAAAACGAAGCGTGCCATTCAGAAAGCATTTGTTGCCCTGCTGCGGGAGAAGCCGATCGAAAAGATCACGGTCAAAGAAATTGCCGAACGGGCCGAGATCAACAAAACGACCTTTTATTCCCACTATGAAACGCTGGATGCCCTCACCGCCGAAATGGAGCGGCAAACGGTCCAGCTCGTCTGCGACAATATGGGCGGCGCACAGCAGCTGCTGGATACGCCGGAGGCTTTTGTGCGGGAGATGTTTGCTAATCTCCAGCAGGCGACCGATTATCTCGGCGTGGTTCCTGCATCAGCGATGAACCGCTTTACACAGCATTTGCGGGATGCCGTTCTGGAACAGATCAAAAGTGATAACATCGAGCCTTCTCAATATGAAAATGTCGGTGCGATCCTGATTTTTGTAATGAACGGTCTTTCCGGGCTTCTGAACACCGACGCAAAACTGGCACAAAAACAAATTGATGTGATCGCCGCCGTGGTTGCGGATGGTGTCCATGGTCTGCATCTTTCCCGCTGAGCCAAAACAGGCTGCAAGAAGCATCTTCCGCAGCCTGTTTTTTGCTATTGCAGCTTATCTTTCTGTGTAACTACCCAGCACCGCAAGGCTGGGCTTTGCTGTCCGCTCCATCGTTTCGCGGTTCACGGCGATCAGTCCAAACTGCATGGCATAGCCCTTCTGCCACTCAAAGTTGTCCATCAGACTCCAATGGAAGTATCCCTTCACCGGGATGCCGTCGGCAATGCAGTGCTGCACGCCATCCAGTGCCTGCCGGATAAACGCCACACGGCGGGTATCATCGGCGGTGGCAATGCCGTTTTCGGTCACGATCAGGTCACCCTTGAATTCCTCTGCCACCTTGCGAATGACGTGTTCCAGTGCCTGCGGATAGACCTCGTAGTCCATCTGGGTCAGTTCTGCGCCCTCCGGTGCCGGCAGCTGCCCCTGCGGGCCATAAAGGGTGCGGGTATAGTTCTGCACACCCAGAAAATCATCGTCTTTGATATAAGGCAGATAATGGGTGAACTCCTCCTGCCATGCGGCCTCGGCAAAGGCTTCGCCGCCGGGCTGTGCCTGCAGGTCGTGCAGCGAGAGGGTCAGACCCACCTTGATCTGCGGGCAGAGGGCTTTGATGGCATCCCGTGCGGCTGCATGGGCACGCATCACCAGCAGATCACCTTCCGGGGTGCGCTCGCTGACAAAGATCTTCGGCTGGGGTGTGCCGAACACCTGTGCATTCTCCATGGCAGCATACTTCATGTTTTCCATCATCTTCTGGAAGTTCATGCCCACCTGCACCGTGCCCTCGGCAGACTTTCCGGCCGATGCGGCATTTTGGGCAGCCTGTTCTGCCATCAGACGGAACCGCTTGGAGATCGCGGCAAGCTGCAAGCCCATATTGGCCTCGTTGATGGTGCAGACATAGCGCAGCTCGCTGCCCAGCTGTTCCATCACATAGGTCACATAACGTTTAAAATCCTCTACGGTGCTTTCGGTTTCCCAGCCGCCCTTGCAGATGAGCCATTTCGGGCTGGTGAAGTGCAGTAGGGTGACGATGGGTTCTACACCATGCGCTTTGCAGCAGGCGATCACCTTGCGGTAATGCTCGATGGCTTCCGGATCGAACTTTCCTTCCTCCGGCTCTACCCGTGCCCACTCGATAGAAAAGCGGTAGGCATTCAGCCCGGCATCAGCCAAGAGCTTGATATCTTCTTCGTACCGTTGATAATGGTCACAGGCAATGCCGCTGGGCTCCGTAAAGCTGGAATGGGGCAGCTGTTCCTGTGCCCAGTAGTCACTATTCGTATTGTTGCCCTCTACCTGATGGGCTGCTGTTGCAGCACCGATGAAAAAGCCTTTTTCAAATTTCTGCATGATGGTTCTCCCTTCCTGCGTGTTGCTTGTTGAGACTATTGTAGCAGACCTGTTTTGCCCCTATGGGACAATAAATCGTGAATGCGGGCGCAAATTCACACACCGCAAATTATTGCACGAATTTTTATCCTTAACTATCGTTTTTCATCCGGCAGTGGCTGTTGCATTCTGTTATTCTGGTGTCAGAAAAAGCGGAACTCAGTTCACACAAAAAGGAGGAAAATCATTATGTTCCAAAAGAAACCCAGTGCCAGTGAAGTAGACGGCGTCCAGTACCGCCGTGCAAAGCTCTGGCAGATCATCTGTTACGCCTGCAACGCTTTTGTGGGCATGAGCGTCTATTCCCTGATCGGTATGGCCAGTTACTCGGCCAGCATCGGCTACGGCATCACCACTGCAACCGTCGGTCTCATCCTGATGCTGGCCCGCATTCTGGACGGCTTTACCGACCCGATGCTGGCATTCATCTACGACCGCGTCAACACCCGTTTCGGCAAGCTGCGTATTCTGCTGATCAGCGGCTACCTGATCGAGGCTGTCGGCCTGCTGTGTATGTTCAACCTGTGCTCCAGCAAGGGCTTCGGTCTGCCGGTGTTCGTTTTGACCTACATTATTTACATCATCGGCTATACCGTTACCAATATGACCGCCCAGACTCTGCCGGCTATCATGACCAACGATCCCCGCCAGCGTCCCACCATCGGTGTCTGGACCACTGCACTGAACTACTTCGTGCCCATGGGCATGAGCATGCTGATCTACACCGTCATCCTGCCCAAGTGCGGCGGCACCTTTAATCAGGACTTCCTCAGCACGGTCTGCACCATCGTGCTGATCATTGCCGGCATCGGCACCCTGATCGTCTGCGCCGGTATCTCCGCCTACGATAAGCCCGAAAACTTCGAGGGCACCAGCAAAAAACACGAGCCGCTGAAAACTGCGGATATTCTTGAGGTGCTCAAGCACAACAAGCCCCTGCAGTGCTACATCGCCTCCAACGCTTCCGATAAGCTGGCTCAGCAGGTAGGCAGTCAGGCCATCATCAACACGATGCTGAACGGCATCCTCATCGGCAACATGGGTCTTGCTACCACCCTTAGCATGATCAGCATGGTTCCCTCCATCTTCTTTGCAGCCTTCGGCGCAAAGTATGTGGGCAAAAAAGGCAGCAAGAAGGGCATCGTGACTTGGACCTGCATCAGCATGGCCATCACCACTGTGCTGATTTTGTTCTTCATCTTCACCGACACCCGTCAGATCGGTGTGATCGGCAGCTGGAACATGATCGTTTACGTCCTGCTGACCCTGCTGCAGAACGGTTCCAATATGTGTATCACCACCTCCAACAACTCTTACATGGCTGACACCATCGACTACGAGCTGGACCGCAGCGGCCGTTACATCCCGGCGGTAGTCTCCGGTACTTACAGCCTGATCGACAAGCTCATCACCTCGGTGGCTGCCGTCATCGCCACCGGTGCCGTAGCCGTTCTGGGCTACACCACCACCATGCCTCAGCCCACGGATGCCTACACCTCCGGCATCTTCTGGATGACCGTTGCCATCAAGTACGGTCTGCCGATGCTGGGCTGGGTCGTCACCCTGCTCGCCATGGTGGGCTGCCCCCTGACCAAGGAGGAAATGGTCAACGTCCAGAAGCGCATCGCAGATAAAAAAGACGCTCTTCGCCGTGAAGTAATTGCAGAACATATGCAGTAACACCCTGCAAAGACCGAAAAGGCTCATACGCTCTTTCGGTTTTTGCTGATTCTATCCATCTTTTATAAATATAAAGGAGTTTTTACCATGAGCAAGACCATCCTGCTGAATCATAGCAACTGGCATTTTACCAAGGAGAACCCCGGCATCCCCGCCGCCGTTATGGGCGAGGCCATTGCCCTGCCCCACACCTGGAACGCGGTGGACGGTCAGGACGGCGGCAACGATTACTACCGCGGCACCTGCTGGTATACACTGGCCCTGACAAAGCCCGCCATCCCGGCAGGCGGCAAGGCTGTTTTGCAGCTGGACGGCGCAGCCATGACTGCCGCCGTTTACCTGAACGGGGAAAAACTGGCCGAGCACAAGGGCGGCTACTCCACCTTCCGGGTGGACCTGACCAACCACCTGAAAGACGAGAACCTGCTGGCCATCAGCGTGGACAACCGCGACAACGACACCGTGTACCCCCAGAAGGCAGACTTTACCTTCTACGGCGGCATTTACCGGGATATGACCCTGCACATCGTCCCGGCAGAGCACTTTGCTCTGCTCGCTAATGGCGCACCGGCGCTGAAGGTGACCCCTATCGTCACCGACCTTGCCTCCAAGACCGTTGAAGTTACTTTGGAAGCTGCTGCGATCGGCGCACAGAGCGTATCCTTTGCGCTGGAAGGCCAGAGCATCACCGCCCCGGTGGAAAACGGCACTGCAAAGGTTGTTTTCACGCTGAACAACGCCCATCTGTGGGATGGCGTGGACGACCCCTTCCTCTACACCGTATCTGCCAAGCTGGACAATGGCGAGGAGACCTCCGCTCGGTTCGGCTGCCGCAAGTTCGAAATCGACCCGCAGAAGGGTTTCCTCCTCAACGGGCGCTCCTACCCGCTGCGGGGTGTCTCCCGCCATCAGGACCGCAAGGGTGCGGGCAATGCCCTGACAAACGAAATGATGGAGGAGGATATTTCCATCATTCTGGAAATGGGTGCCAACACCATCCGTCTGGCCCACTACCAGCACGCACAGTATTTCTACGACCTGTGTGATGAAAAGGGCCTTGTCATCTGGGCAGAGATCCCCTACATCACCATGCACATGACCAACGGCCGTGCCAACACCCTGACCCAGATGGAAGAGCTGATCGTCCAGAACTACAACCACCCCTGCATTGCCGTGTGGGGCCTTTCTAACGAGATCACCGCTGCTTCTGCTGTCAACGAGGATCTGCTGGAAAACCACCGTCTGCTGAACGAGCTGGCGCACAAGCTGGACCCCACCCGCAAGACCACCATGGCAAACGTGTTCATGCTGGAGACCACCAGCCCCATTCTGGAGATCCCGGATGTGAACAGCTACAACCTCTACTTCGGCTGGTATCTGGGCGAATTGGATCAAAACGATGAGTTCTTTGACAAGTACCACGCCGATTACCCTGACCGCTGCATCGGCTTTTCGGAGTATGGCGCAGACGCCAACCCCCAGTACCAGAGCAGCCACCCGGAAAAGGGCGACTATACCGAGAGCTACCAGTGCATTTACCATGAGCATATCGCAAAGATGATCGCCGACCGTCCTTGGCTGTGGGCGACTCATGTGTGGAATATGTTTGATTTTGCCGCCGATGGCCGCGATGAGGGCGGCAAGCACGGCGAAAACCAGAAGGGACTTGTCACCTTTGACCGCAAGCTGAAAAAAGACCCCTTCTATCTCTACAAGGCCTATTGGAGCAAGGAGCCGTTCGTGCACCTGTGCGGCAGCCGCTATGTGGACCGCGCCGAGGATGTGACCGAGATCAAGGTCTACTCCAATCTGCCAGAGGTCTCGCTGTACAAGGACGGTCAGCTGGTGGAGACCAAGCAGGGTGACAAGGTGTTCACCTTCCAGCTGCCCATTACCGGCAAGCACAGCATTGAGGCACGCTCCGGCGAGCACAGCAGCGTGATCCTGGTGAACAAGGTGGACGCCCCCAACCCGGATTACGCCATGGACAACCGCAAGAACGTGACCAACTGGTTTGACGGCGAGCTGGACGAAAGCTGCTGGTCGGTGAAGGACAACATGGCTGCCGCCATGGCAGACCCGAAAGCCGGTCCCATCCTGAAGCAGATCCGGGAAAAGGCCGCTGCTTCCCGCGGAGACGTTGCTGCCGCCGTGAAGGACAATCCGGCTCTGGTGGCCATGATGGAGCGTGCCATGCAGCGGATGACCATTCAATCCATGCTGATGCAGGCGGGCACTTCGGAAGAGGACATCAAGCAGCTGAACCGTGTATTGCAGGGCATTGCCAAGGAGTAAGCTTCGATGAAACAGACCTATTGCAACCCCCTTGATCTGGGCTACCGCTACCAGCACATGAAGGAAGGCCCCCGCACAGCGGGTTTCCGGGAGGGCGCAGACCCGACGCTGGTGTACTTCAAAGGCAGATATTATCTGTTCGTTTCCATGTCGGCAGGGTTCTGGTGCTCGGAGGATCTGCTGAGCTGGGACTTCCATGCAGACCCCGGCCTGCTGATCTATGACTACGCACCGGATGTGCGGCAGGTGGGCAATTACCTCTACTTCTGCGCCAGCCGCAAGGGGCGCAACTGCCCCATCCTGCGCACCGCTGACCCCCTGACCGAGCCGTTTACCGAGGTTTCTGCGCCCTTTGCTTTCTGGGACCCGGATCTGTTCTGCGATGACGATGGCCGGGTGTACTTCTACTGGGGCTGTTCCAATATTGCCCCCATCTACGGCGTGGAACTGGACCCGGACACCCTGACCCCCATCGGTGAAAAGCAGGAGCTGATCTTCGGCAATGAAACTACCCTTGGCTACGAACGCCCCGGCAACAACGGCATCGTGGACCGGGAAGCCAGCGTGCTGTACCAGTCCATGAAGCAGTTCTATGACCCCAAGACCGGCAAGCTGAATCTGCCGCCGCAGATGGCAAACATCCCCGGCCTGAGTGCCGAAAGCCTGACTGCCATGTTCAACGCCATCGGCAAGCCCTACATTGAGGGTGCGTTCATGACAAAGCACGGCGACACCTACTATCTGCAGTACGCCTGCCCTGGCACCCAGTACAACACTTACGCCGACGGTGTATACACCTCCCGTTCTCCGCTGGGCCCCTTTGTGCGGCAGGCATCCAATCCGTTTTCCGCAAAGCCCGGTGGATTCATCACCGGTGCAGGCCACGGCAGCACCATTGCTGACACCTACGGCAACTGGTGGCACGCCTCCACCATGCGCATTTCCGTCAACTATGACTTTGAGCGCCGGGTGGGGCTGTTCCCTGCCGGGTTCGACAAGGACGGCGTGCTTTACTGCAACCAGAACTTTTCCGATTACCCCCACCGCATCCCGGCAGACCGCTTTGATGCCGCCAGACAGCAGCCGGAATGGATGCTGCTGAGCTACAAAAAGCCGGTCACGGCCTCCAGCACCGCAGAAAACAGCAGCCCGGAATGGGCAGTCAATGAGGACTGCCGCAGCTGGTGGAGCGCCGCCGGTGCAGAGCCGGGTGAATGGCTGTGTGTGGATCTTGGCAAAGAGAGTGATGTCCGCGCCATTCAGGTAAATATGGCGGACGAAAAGCTGGTGGTGGACTTCCCTGCCGACAGCTACGGCGATGACCGCAAGACCCGCCACATCGAGACCCGGCCCCAGATCTCCCACTACACGGTGGAGACCAGTGTGAACGGAGCGAGCTGGACGCTGCGCGAAAATGTTGCCCGCGAGTGCTCCAACGGCTACTACGAATATGCAGACGGCATCCGTGCCCGGTACGTCCGGGTGACGGGCGGCGAACTGCCCTACGGACAGGCGCTGCGCATCAGCGGTCTGCGGGTGTTCGGCAACGGCGAAGGCCCGAAGCCCGCACAGGCCGAAGCCGCCGGGGCTCGCGTAGATGCACTGGATGCAACGATCACTTGGAAGCACATCGAAAACGCGCAGGGCTGCAATGTCCGCTACGGCGCTGCGCCCGACAAGCTCTATCTGAGTTGGCTGGTGTATGACACAGACGAAGTGACCCTTTCCACCCTGACCGCCGGGCAGGAATACTATGTCTGTGTGGACAGCTTTAACGAAAACGGCATCACGCCGGGTAAGATTTTTAAACTGGAGGGGTAAACCATGCCCATCAAAGCCGTGCAGCAATTTATGCTGGGCACTGTACTGAGCAACGAGCAGCAGGCAAGAGAAACGCTTGCTGCCATGAAAGCCGCCGGGTACGACGGTATTGAACTGTGTGGATTTATGATCCACCCCATTGGTTTTGTGGTAAAGCTGCTGACCAAGGCCGCCGGTATGCCGGTGGGCAAGGGCGGCAATCTGGACTGGCACAAGCTGGTGCAGGAGACAGGCCTTCAGGTGGTCAGCCTGCACACCGACCTAGGCTCTCTGGAACGGGATGCCCACGCAGTGGCCGAGGAAGCCAAGAGCTTCGGCACACAGCATGTGGTCATCACCGGGATGTACCGGTTTGATTACGGCGATGAAGCCGCCATGCACGAACTGGCGCAGCGGCTGAACAAAGCCGGCGAAGCCTTGGCAGCCGAGGGCATCCATCTGCTCTACCACAACCACAACTGCGAGCTGCGGCATGTGAATGCGGAAAAGCGCGCCTACGATATCCTCTTAGAAGAGACCGACCCCGCTTTTGTCAACTTTGAGTTTGACAGCTACTGGTTCACCGAGGGCGGTGCAAACGCGCTGGCATGGATGCAGCGGCTTGGTCCCCGCATGAAGCTGTGGCACATCAACGACCGGGGCACCCGCATCACCGGCAGCGCCATCACGCCCATCCTGAAAACCGACAGCATGGAGCTGGGCACCGGCAACATGGACCTGGACAGCCTGATGGCGCAGGCCCTTGCCATGGATGTGGATGCCGTTATTCTGGAAAGCCACCGCAACTGGGTGGACAACTCTCCTGTCAAGAGCTTCCAGCTCA
Organism: Faecalibacterium sp. IP-1-18; assembly: GCF_023347355.1. Taxonomy (NCBI): domain Bacteria; kingdom Bacillati; phylum Bacillota; class Clostridia; order Eubacteriales; family Oscillospiraceae; genus Faecalibacterium; species Faecalibacterium sp. IP-1-18. Next base: position 1,106,757 of record NZ_CP094472.1, on the reverse strand, counting down.
GTGCAAAATACCTTGCACAAAAATTCTGACCTGCCATTCTCTCATTATTTTCTTCTTCATTATCCCCATAAAAGCAACGCCCCACACCGGTTACTCCTTCCGGTACGGGGCGTTGTGTCTTGCGGGGGATCTTTTTGCGTTACAGAATGTGGGTGCCCGGCTGCAAGGTCAGGCTTCTGCCATCCGGGAGGGTGACTTCTGCGGTCAGATTGCAGGGCACGGTGATGGTGTAGGTCACGGCATCGCCTGCATACTGCCAGCCGCTTTCAATGCGCCCCACCGGGGAATCGTACACTGCTTTTGCCCATCCCAGAGCCGGGTTCGGGGTGGGGGCGATGGTCAGGGTCTCCCCTGCCAGACGGATTCCGCACACACCGCCAAACAGCCAGCCGCAGATGGCACCGTAGGAGTAATGGTTCAGGGATTCGCTGGGGTGGCCGTTTGCGTCAATGCCCGTCCATGTCTCCCAGACGGTAGTAGCGCCCTGCTTGACCTCATAGAGCCAGCTGGGAGCGGTGTCCTGTAACAGCAGCTTATAGGCGGTGTCGGCATGGCCATACTTTGCCAGCACCTCACAGAGGAAGGGCGTGGAAAGGAAGCCGGTGTTCAGATGGTAGCCGTTTTCCGCCACCATCCGGTTCAGGGTATCCGCAGCGGCTTGGCTCTCCTCCTCGCCCAGCAGCGCAAAGGCAATGGCGCGGACATATTCGCACTGCCGGTCCGAAGTAATTTTTCCGTTATCCGTAAAGGCAGCGCGGTATGCCTTTACCGCCTTTTCTGCCGTGTCGCGGTACTGCGCTGCGTCCTCTGCCTTGCCCAGCGCCTGCGCAATTTCCGCCAGAAGTCGCCCGGAATAAGCCAGATACGCCGTACCCACGCTTTTGCGCGGGTTCATCATCGCCTGCATGGGAGTAATGCCCGGCTCACACCACTCGCCGTAGTCCAGACCGTTCAGCACCGTGTACTTGGCGTATGCCCCGGTCTGCTGTTCTTCGGTGGTCTGCTGGGCACGGCCCAGCAGGAAACCATACCACTTTTGCATCATCTCGTAGTTGTCCGCAAGGATCTTGCGGTCGCCGGTGCGCTTATAAAGGGCGTAGGGCACCAGAATGGCGGCATCGCCCCAGCCTGCCGACATGCAGAGCATGGGGGTCATGTAGCCGGGGCGGCTGGTGGGCGGCGCAATGTTTGCCATGCGTCCATCCGGGTACTGGTTCAGGCGGCACTCGGCCAGCCATTTTTCCACCACCGGGTAGCAGTCCATCAGGGTCAGGCCGGTCTCGATGAACACCCCCATATCGCCAGTCCAGCCAGCGCGCTCGCGGGTGGGGCAGTCGGTGGGGATATCGCAGAAGTTGCCCTTCTGGCTCCACACACTGTTTTTCACCAGCTGATCCACATCGGCATTGCCGCACGCAAAGCTGCCGGTGACCGGCATCTCCGAATAGACGGCGTGGGCAGTAAACTCTGCGCCGGTCAGGTCGATGTCCGTTTCCACCTTTGCGTACCGGAAGCCCATGATGGTAAAGCTGGGCTTGTAGTGGTTCTCGCCCTCTTTGCAAACGAGTTCCAGCAGCTGCGCCGTGCCGCCCTCCTTGTGGCGGTTCCGGTCCTGAAAGTTCTCCTGCGTAAAGTTGCCGTTCTCGTCCAGTGCTTCGCCGCACAGCAGCTTGATTTTCTGCCCGGCGTGGGCGGTCAGCTTCATCTCCACATAGCCAGCCATGTTCTGGCCAAAGTCCAGCACGGTCTCGCCGTTGGGGGTGCGCAGCAGCCTGCCCGCAAAGGCTTCCTGCTCCCGGATGGGCACGGTGTTCATACCGGTGATGGGCAGGGAGTTCGGCTCGGTCTTTACGCCATGCCAGCCGGAAAGCTCCTCTTCCAGCCGGGCATCGTGCACTTCGCCCTGCTGCAGATCATTTTGGCGAATCGGGCCGCACTGGGTGGCCTCCATGTCGTCATCCGAAACGCAGACCGCCTTGCCGTTCACTTCCAGCTGGAACAGGACAGCCAGTTCGCTGCCGAACAGGTCACGGTCACCATCCACGCCGGAGGTGCTGCGGTACCAGCCGTCGCCCAATGTGATGAGTAGCTCATTTTCACCGTCACGGACAAGTGCGGTCACATCGTAGGTCTGTGCGCCCAATTGCTTGTCTGCGGTAAAGCTGCCGGGGGCAAGCACCATATCGCCGACCCGCTTGCCGTTCAGCCATGCCGCATACAGTCCCTTAGCGGTAATGTACAGTCGCTTGCTTTCTCCCTCCGGGGCGGTGAACGTTTTGCGCAGATAGCTTGCCGGGCGGTGGGGCTGATAAGGCTGCGCCTGCCCTTTGCCGGAGGCTTCCAGCGCCGCCTGCTTCTGCTCCCAGTTGGGCTTTGCAAAGGCGTTGATGGCATCAGCGCAGTCGATGTCCGGCTCTTCTGTCTCCGGGCAGACCCACACGCCCTGCCAGTCTGCCTGTGCAAGCCCGGTCTCGAAGGAAGCGGTGCTCCATGCACCGGGCTGGTCATTTTCATCCCACAGGCGGATGCGCCACCGTCCCTGCGTCTTGGGCGGTACAGCGCTGGGCGTTTCGGTGTGCATCACACTGCCCAAAGCCTTTCCGCTCGCCCACAGCGTTTCGGCTCCGGCAGTTACTTCAATTTCGTAGGCGGTCTGGCGCACGCCTTCGGCGCACTGCCACGATAAAAACAGCGTCCCGGCATCTATGCCGAGAGGCTGGGTCAGATGATTCGTTTTCAGGTTTGTTGCTTGCATCATCCGCATCTCCTTTTTCCGTTTGATTTCTGTTCTTATTATAAAGAGAATCCCACGGAATAAGGGTGCAAAATTTTGTGTTATCAGTCAAAAAGTCGTGCTATTTATGACAATTTAAAAAATTCATCTTGCTTCACGACTTTTCATCCGTACTGTCTGCGGTTCTCCTGTTATACTTTGGGTAAGAAAAAAAGTTTACCGCCCACGCAGCGCTGCGTGGGCGGTATTTTTTATGCTCGCTTAAAACTTGAGGGCATTGGTTTGCGTGGCCGTATCTGTCCGTTAATCGCACCGTTCCAGCTTTTTAGCTTTTGCAAAGAACAACCAGAGCAGTGCCGTGCATCCCACCATGCAGGCAGGCATGATGAGGAAGGAGGTCCGGTAGCCGATGGCATCCACCAAGCTGCCAAATACGGCATTGAAGAGGATATCCGCCAGCGAAGCCACACTCAGCACCAGACCCGATGCAGAGGAAGCTGCGTGACTAGGCCAGTATCGCGGGATCAGCATGACAAGGGTCGGATACAGGATGGAAAACAGCAGACCGCTGACTGCCAGGAGCCACAGACCCGGTGCACCCAGCAGAACACCTGCGGTGTACAGAACCGCAGCGCTTGTGGCGAAGAGCCGCAGGCAGCGGTAGATGCCCAGCTTATCCACCAGACTGCTCAGCACCAGACGCCCCACCATCACACAGCCGAAGAAAACAGCGGTAAAGTTTGCCGCCTGTCCCATGGGCACTTCCAGTGCATTGGTAGCATAGCTCACCAGCCAGTTCATAATGCCATGTTCTGCAATGAAATACAGGCCGATGATCAGCACCAACGACAGAAATGCCGGACAGCTCATGATCTCCTTGGGCGATACCTTCCCCTCCGTTTTGTGCTCCTGCACTTCCGGCATGGGGAACAGCACGAACAGCACCATGGCCACTGCGCCAATGGCCAGCAGTCCCCATGCCACGGTGTGCCAGCTGGAAATATCCGTAGCCCAGTTGCCAATGATGCTCTGGCTGCCGCTGGTGCCAATGCCCTGAATGAAGAACAGGAAGTTCACAAAAAAGCCGGGCGCAACGGCAAACATACCGGTCGTGATCAGGTTCATGTTGGTGTTCAGCAGTGTGGATGTGCCCATGGCAAAAAACATTCCCACAAGCAGCAGCAGATAGGAGTCCGTAGTGGCAAACAGCAGCATGGCTGCGCTCCACAAAAAGGTATACAGCAGCATGGCCTTGCGGCGGCCCAGAATATCCACCCCGAAGCCGCCGACGGCCAGAAACACGAGGTTGCCGATGTAGCTTACGGTGACGATCTGGGACAACTGGGCGGTACTCAGCTGGAAGTGGGCAGAGAAGATCGTGGAAAAAATGCCCCGCATGGCATCGTTCGCGCCCAGACCCACCATCAGGATCAGGAACGCGGCAAACGTGATGATGTTCTTTTTCTTGTTCATTGGTTTGTCCCTCAAAAAAAGCCGCCGCCCGGCCCGACCCGGCAAAAGGGGCCAGCGCCGATGCGGCGGCTTGCTCATTATTGATAGGCGGCTCAGCCCAGTTCGATGCTTTGGTACTCCGGGGCGGCAGCCTCAGCAGTCAGACCCATGGTCTGCACGTTAGTGCAGTTCTGAGTAAGAAGCGCCTGTGCGAAGTCCGAACGGTCCTCGCCCGCAAAGCCCAGCGTGGAGTTCCGGACGGTGACGCCATCTACCCAGCGCAGGAACATGGCTGCACTCTTCTGATGCAGCATGCCTTCCTTTTCAGGCGGAATGGGACGCAGATCGTACATTCCGCGCTCCCACTTGCTGGTAGCTTCCAGACAGACGTTGACATTTTCAAACAGAACGTTCTTGATGTGATTCTCCTCGTTGCCAGAGAGGAACACACCGTTCTCACCCTTGCAGGTGACGTTGAAGAAGCGGACATTCTCGATGCTGCCGCTGTGGGTGTTGGCGTTCCGGTCGTGGGTCGTCATCACGATAGGCTCCGCGCTGCCCCACCAGCACTCGGCAAAGCGGCGGGTCTCGATCATGATGTTGGAGAAGCTCACGTTCCGCACACAGCCGCCGTCGCGAATCTGGATGGACAGACCCCGGTTGCTTCCAGTGATGATGCAGTTATCCACCAGAATATTCTCGAAATCTGCCACGCCCTCTGTGCCGATCTTGATCGCGGCACTGGTAGAGGTCAGCGTGCAGTTGGAGATGATGACGTTCTTGGTGGGGCCGTACTCGTTGTTGCCTGCTGTGGTCTTGAGGCAGATGCAGTCATCTGCACACTGGACATGGCAGCCGATGATCCGCACATTGGTGGAGTGATCCGGATCGATACCGTCGGAGTTGGTGCAGTCCAGCGGGTTCAGCACCCGGATGTTGGAGATCAGCACATCGTTGCATCCGGCAGGGTGCAGCGTCCAGAACGGAGAATTCTGCAGTGTCACGTCATGGAACGAGATGTGGTTGCAGTGCTCCACATACACCATGGTGGGACGGGGGTAGAAATCGCCGTTGAAGTAGTAACGGCTTGCCCGCTTCATAAAGGCATAAACATTGCCGTCCACTGCGCCCTGACCCGTGATGGAGAAGTTGTCTGCATCCTTGGCGTGAATAAAGGTGTAAGCCGGTTTTGCCACCGGACGATCCACGGCCTTTGCGCCGGAAACTGCTGCCACGGAAGCATCATCGCCGTTGGGGTTGAAATAGGTGGAGATATCGGAGTGCGCTTTCAGAAGGGCGCCCTGTTCCAGATGCAGCTCTACGTTGCTTTTCAGCTCGATAGAACTGGAATAGTAGGTATGACCGCCCTCCAGTACAACGCGGCCGCCGCCTGCTGCGTTGCAGGCATCAATGGCAGACTGGATTGCAGCGGCATCATTGGTTGCGCCATCGCCGACAGCGCCATACTTGGTGACTGAATAAACCATGAAAACTTGCTCCTTTTCACATTATCAGACTGCGCCGAACAGGGTGGGCAGCGCCATGGAGAACCAAGGCACATAGGCTACCAGCATCAGCGCCACGAAGATCGCGGCATAGAACGGCAGGATCGGTTTGATCATGTCCTCCATGTCCATATCTGCCACCGAGCAGCCGCTGAACAGTGAGCTGCCAACGGGCGGGGTGATGTTGCCGATACCCAGGTTCATGACCATCATGATACCGAAGTGGATGGGGTCCATACCGAAGGACTGGACAACGGGCAGGAAGATCGGGGTGAAGATCAGGACAGCCGGGGTGATGTCCATGAAGCAGCCAACCACCAGCAGGACAAGGTTGATGATGAGCAGGATGACGTACTTGTTGCTGGAAACGCTGATCAGTGCGTTGCCGATGGCGCTGGGCAGGCCGGTGAAGCTCATAACAAAGCTCATGACGTTGGAGCCGGCGATCAGGAACATGATGACAGCGGTGGTCTCGCAGGCGTCCAGCAGGATCTTGGGCAGATCCTTGATCTTGATGCTGCGGTAAACAACGATGGACAGGAACAGGGTGTAGGCAACAGCCACGGCAGCGGACTCCGTTGCCGTGAAGATGCCGGACATAACGCCGCCGACGATGATGACGATCAGCAGCAGGCTGGGGATGGCGTCCACGAAGTACTTGAAGAAAACGGAAGCCGGAACCTTACCAGCAGTGGGATAGTGGTTCTTCTTTGCAATGACATAAGCCACGACCATGCAGGCCAGTGCCCACATCAGGCCGGGGATGTAGCCGGACATGATCATGCCCACCACAGAGCAGCCAGCCAGCACCGGATAGATGATCAGGATGCCGGAGGGAGGAATGATCAGACCGGTAGGTGCGGAAGCGATGTTGACGGCAGCGGCAAACTTTTTATCGTAGCCTTCCTTCTCCTCCATGGGGATCAGAACGCCACCGATAGCAACGGAAGCTGCAACGGAGGAACCGGACAGAGAGCCGAACAGCGTGTTGCCCAGAATATTGGTGTGTGCCAGACCACCGGGGATGCGGCCGACCAGAATTTTTGCGAAATCGATCAGTTTCTGTGCAATGCCGCCGGTGTTCATCAGAACACCGCAGAGGATGTAGAACGGGACAGCCAGCAGCGAGAAGCTGTCAACGCCGCCCACCATGCGCTGGCTGGCAACGAAAGTGCCCAGATCCAGAGACAGGGTGGAGGCCATGGTCACGACCGACGAAATGATGATACTGACCGAGACCGGGACGCTCAGCGCCAGCAGCGAGAAGCTGTCAACGCCGCCCACCATGCGCTGGCTGGCAACGAAAGTGCCCAGATCCAGAGACAGGGTGGAGGCCATGGTCACGACCGACGAAATGATGATACTGACCGAGACCGGGACGCTCAGCGCCAGCAGCAGCGCAAACGTGCCGATCAGGAGCAGACCGACTTGAAAAGTACCCATTTTAGGTTCGTCCTCCTTTTTTATGCTTCTTTGGCAGACTCTGCCTTGGGGCCCTGCTTCATATCGCGCAGATCCTCACCGATGAAGATGAGCGCGTAGAAGATGAACAGGATGGCACCCACAGGGATGCTGGCGTAGATCAGGGGCATGGGCAGCTGCAGCGCGGCGCTCAGCTGATCCGCAGCGGTGTTGACAAGGCGCGTGCCGCCGCCGATCATGACAACAACGCAGAACAGGATGACCATAGCCTGCACAAAGATATCCAGGATCTTCTGGCCCTTGAAGGACAGACGCTTGCTCAGCGCGGTGATTGCCAGATGCTTGCGGCGGCCGTATGCGTAAGCACCGCCCACCATGGTCACCCAGATCAGCAGATAACGCAGCGCTTCTTCGGTCACGGTGCTGGGGTTGTTCAGGATGTAGCGGGTGATGACCTGCCAGCAGACAGCAATGACCATGACACCCATGATAATGGTGCTGAGGACCTGAATGATCTTATCGATCAGGCCGCGGAATTTAACGATCAACATGGTATGCTTCCCTCCTCATCAAGCCTGTACATAGGACAGGAAGTCCTCGTAATAACGGGCATTGTCGGCGCTCTCGGCACAGAACTCGTCGCGCAGGGACTGGGTAGCCTCGATAAAGGCCGTCTTGTCGATTGTGTAGAACTGGACGCCCATCTCCTTGGCACCGTCAATGTTCTCCTGCACCAGATCCTGCCATACGGCCTCGTGTGCTTCGTTGCCCTGGGTCATGCCGTTTATGATGGCGCTCTGCTCGGTCTCGTCCAGGCTTTCCCAAGTCTCGGTGGAGATGATCACGATATCGGGTACCATCTGGTGCTGGGTGTAGGTGTAGCTCTTGCAGACTTCACCGTGGCCGTCCTGCACCAGAACTGTCTCGTTGTTCTCTGCGCCGTCAATAATGCCCTGCTGCAGACCGGTGTAGGTCTCGCCGCCGGACATGGGCGTTGCACTGCCGCCCATGGCACGAATCATGGCAATGGACGTGGGGCTGTCCTGGGTGCGGATCTTCAGACCCTTCAGGTCTGCGGGGCCTTCACAGGGGCCGTCTTTGGTGGTGTAGATGCTGCGGGAGCCGGAATCGAACCAGCCGATGGCAAAGAAGCCCTGATCGTAGGTGCTCTTGAAGATCTCCTGCACCGCTTCGCTCTGGTTCATAACGGCAAAATACTGCTCGCTGCTCTCGAACACATACGGCATCGAGAAGATGGCGTATGCGCTGTTGAACTGCTCCATGCTGGAAGCAGAGACCTTTGCAATATCCAGAACGCCGGCCTTGACCAGCTGGATCATTGCTGCGTTGTCGCCCAGCTGACCATTGGGGTAAATGCTGAAGGTCAGGTCGGATTCAGCAGAAGCAACTTCCGCCATCTTCTTCAGTCCAACGTTGACCGGGTGCACTTCGCTATGGCCGTGTGCCACCAGCAGATGCTTGGAGCTCGGGCCGTTTGAAACCGAGCCGCTGCATCCGGTGAGCGACAGGCTTGCGCCTACGGCAGCAAGACCTGCAGCAGCCAGAAAGCTGCGGCGAGTAATACGTCTTGTTCCTATCATGATTGACATCTCCAGTTTTCTTTGTTTGATTAACTGCGTACAAAACCGGTTTTGATCTCCTGTCAGTCAGAGTGAAATTTATCCCTTCCGCAAAGGGCTTCAGGCTGCGCGATCCCTACCATTTCCGCTCTGCCATGTGCAACAGGCTTTCCGTCAATAAAAATAGCGCAAACCCGTTGTAATGTACAGGCCTTTTTTGGCTAAAACCTTGCATTTCTTGGTGTAATCAGGTCTTTTTTGCAAAATTATTGTCATTTGTTGGTCAAAATATTGCATATATTGGTACATCGTGTTATGATGAACTAGCCCAAAAGAATTTTTTGACCGGAGGTATTTTTCTGTGAAATTCATCAAAACCGATAAACATTACATGGCCGAGCCGGATTTTGAGATCGACCATTACAAGGACGCCAGCTATCCCCCGATCGCTTCTCATTACCATGAGTTCTATGAAATTTATCTCTTTGTCAGCGGAAATGCGGATTTTGTTGTCCACGACAAAATGTTCCGGCTCAAACCGGGAGACCTGCTGATCATCCCACCTGCCATTATGCACCATCCCATCTTCCGGGACTTTGAGATCCCCTATGAGCGGTATGTGTTGTGGCTCAGTCCTCCGGCTTTTGATACCATGAAAAAGATCGACCCGGACATCGATTACTTTCTCCGTCCGGGTCATGCAAAAACATTTTTGATTCGGGATAGCGTGGACAGTTCCCGCGCCCGGTTCGGGCAGTTTGAAGCCCTGACCCACGCTTACCGGGAGGAAAGCCTGTGTTACCACAGTGAGGGCATGGCCGATATTCTCCGCATCTTGATCGGCATCAACCGTTCCTTATATAATCGGGAACACGTTTTTGCCAAGGCGCAGAAACCAAGCATCCTGAGCAACGCCCTGCATTATATCGATTTGAACCTCAGCGGCGATCTTTCACTGGACACGGTGGCAAAGGCGCTTTTCATTGATAAATACAATTTTTCCCACATGTTCAAGCAGAATATGCAGATCAGCTTTTACCAGTATGTCATCCAGCAGCGGCTGCTGGAAGCCAAACGGCTGCTCATGAAAAAAGAGCCGATTTCTTCCATCCCGGCCAAATGCGGTTTTTCTGATTATAACGCCTTTTACCGCTCCTTCAAAAAGAATTACGGTGTCAATCCGCGCGAATATGTCGCTTACCACATAAAGGCCATCCACGGTGAAGTTGGCGGCTTGTCTCTTGATATCGACCACCAGAGCACAGAATTCTGATAGGTTCCTCTGATTTCCGTCCTTTTTATAGAATTACAGCCTTTTTCTTCTTGGCGGCAGCAGACGGCCTTGCCGTTTTATCTCCACCGACTTAGCGGCATTGATTTGCGTGGCTGCACACCAAAACCAAGTCCAGGTCCAGGAGGACACTACTATGATGAAACTGCTTTCCTGCCGCTACAACATGGATACCGCAATTCAACTTTTTAATGTAGCAGCTACATCGTTGGATTGCGTATCGCCAATATACTATTTATATGTTGCACTGATTTTTATCTCGTTACGGTTTCGCAATAAGACCAAAGTGGTGGGTATCACGATGATCCCCCACCACTTTAGCCAAGTAAATTTTTACTTTTGAATCGTAAAACGGAACGAGGTTTCCTTCTCCACCGCAAAGCAGTCGTCTGCATGGGGCTTTGCACCCCAGCTATTATCGCCGCCAACGCCGCGCTGGAAGGCAGCGCAGCGGACGACCGTCTTATTGTCATCCCGGGGCAGCTCATAGAGATGGCGGGCATTTTCCAGCTCATGGGGCGTATAGGGCAGTGCCGAGAAGGTCATGCTGTCCCCTGCAAAGCAGATGCCCGGAATGGCTCCGGTCAGGTCTGCGCGGTACACACCGGTGCGGCTGCCGCATTCCTGCGGGTAGACGGGGCTGTTCTGGGCAAAGTCCTGCCGGACATTGTAGCTCCAAGCGCCCATTTTGCCGCCTGCGGTGCGGTCGGCGGTGGTCTCCCGGGGGCCAAGACCCAGATAGGAGACCTCCGTCAGTTCCCGGCGCAGCGGGAAGAGCAGACCGAACTCCGGCAGTTCAGTGCGCGCGCCCTGCCATGTCATGGTGATGTCGCAGCGGCCTGCGCTGTCGATGGCAAAATCAATGGGCAGCGTCTGCCCATTTGGCAGAGTGTAGTTTGCGCGGACGGTGACAAATTCGCCCTTTGTTTTGGCGGTCAGGTTATCGCAGCGGGCGTAGAGACCGGCGGTTTTCCAGAAGGCAAATGTAAAAGGTTCTGCGCAGCCCTCGTCGTTGTTGGTAGGCGCACGCCAGAAGTTGGGACGCACGGTATCGTCCAGCAGCTGCACACCGTTATAGCGGATGGACACAAGGCCCTTGCCGCGGCCAAAGATATACTCGAAGCCATCGCCCTTTACGCCGATGTTGCAGTCCATCTCCACCAGCTGCGGGGCGGGCAGGGTCAGCCGAGCTTCGGCATGGTTGTGCCATACCTGCCCAAAAGCGGCTTCATAGCCCGCCGGGATGCCGGGCAGTGCAGCCCGCTGGATGGCGGTAACGGTCATGCAGGCAAGCCCTGTCTCCGGCAGAGGGAACGGGAACGCGATGTGCGCAGTCTTGCCGGGTGCGCAGTCTGCCCGCAGCACCGCGCGGCGTTCCGGCTTGCCGTTGACCGAAGATGCAAACACAAGGTCGTAGGCGTTCAGGTCGGTAAAGAGATTCCGGTTTTCAATCACGGCTTCGGTGTCGGTCAGGGTGATCTTCAGCGGTGCATAGGCCGCCTTGACTGCGTCCATTTTGGGAGTGTTACGGCGGTCGGGCAGCACAAGGCCGTCCACGCAGAATTCCCGGTCGGTGGGGCGGTCGCCAAAGTCGCCGCCGTAGGCAAAGCCGGGCTTTCCGTCCGGACCCGTCACGGCGATGCCGTGGTCCATATACTCCCAGATAAACCCGCCCTGATACAGCGGCTCTTCGTAGGCATACTCGGTGTAGTCGGTGATGCCGCCGCAGCTGTTGCCCATGGCGTGGCTGTACTCGCACATGATAAAAGGCTTTTCCGGGTGCTCTGCCAGAAACTTTTTGATGTCTGCCACCGGGGTATACATCTGGCTTTCCATATCGGAGGTGGCGGGGTATTCCCGGTTCCAGAAAATACCCTCGTAGTGCACAAGGCGGCTGGGGTCGGTGCGGCGGAAGTATTCGCTCATCTCCCACAGGGTCTTGCCGCCGTGGCTCTCGTTGCCGCAAGACCAGATGAGGATGGCCGGGTGGTTTTTGTCCCGTTCCAGCATCGCTTCGGCGCGGGCAAGCACATTTTCCCGCCACTCCGGGCGCGCACCGGGCAGCGTCCACTCGTCCGAGCCGTCCGCGCCCAGCTTCTGCCATGTGCCGTGGGTCTCCAGATTCGTCTCCCCGATGACGTACAGGCCATATTCATCGCAGAGTTGCAGAAAATACGGGTCGTCCGGGTAGTGGCTGGTGCGCACGGCGTTCACGTTGTGGGCCTTCAGGTTTTTCACGTCCCACAGCATCTCTTCCCGGCTGACCGTGCGCCCGGTGCGGCAGCTCCACTCGTGGCGGTTGACGCCCTTGAACACGATGCGCTTGCCGTTCAAAAGCATCTGGCGGTCTTTCAGTTCAAATTTTCGCAGACCGACTTTCAGGCCAGTACGCTCCACGAGAGCGCCCTCGCGCAGCAGGGCAATTTCTGCTTCGTACAGGTTCGGCTGCTCGGCACTCCACAGGGCGGGGTCAGTCACCGCAAAGGTGAAGGAGACATCCTGCACGTCCTCCTCCACATCCGGGGCAACCTCGCCCTTGCCGAACACCACGCCGCTGTCGTATTCGGCAGGCTCGCCCACCTCAGCGGACTGCTCCTGCCCATTGAACACCACCGACACCGTTCCCGCGCCGCTGACCTTGCAATCAAAGGTGACGGCAGCACTGGAAAAATCATCTGCAAAGCTCTGCTTCACAAAGACGTCCTCGAGGTGAACTTCCGGCTTTGTGAACAGCTCCACGGAGCGGAATAAGCCGCTCATGCGCCAGAAATCCTGATCTTCCAGCCAGCTGCCGGAGGAGAAACGGTACACCTGCACCGTCAGGGTATTTTCGCCGGGGTGGACGGCGGCGGTCATGTCAAATTCAGCGGGAGTGAAGGTATCCTCGGTGTAGCCGATGTAAACGCCGTTGCACCAGACGGCGGCGGCACTGTCGGCACCGTTCAGGCGCAGGTAGCAGCTTGCCCAGCTTTCCGGCAGGGTGAAGCTACGCTGATACTCCCCGATGGGGTTATAATCCTGCGGAATTTCGCCGGGGCGCAGCTTTTCGTGGCCGTCCCACGGGTACTGGGTGTTGACGTAATGGGGCGTGCCGTAGGGCTTGCCAGGCTTTTGCAGGCTCTGCATCTGGATAAAGCCGGGCACAGTCAGGGTATCCCAGTCCGTAAAGGGTGCGGTCAGGTTTTCCGCATAGCGGAAGTTCCACTCGCCATCCAAGCTGACGGTCAGGGGCATTTCCGGGCTTGTCTGGTCCGCAAAGTGGGCATGGAAGGGCAGACGGTTCTGCTGGAAAATTTCCGGGTCGGCCAGAAGTGCCGATGTGATAGGATTATTTAAAGGCATAAATGTCACCTCGCAGCATTTTCTGCTCTCATTATAGCACAGAATATAAGAAAAACAGCCGCATAAAAACGACTGTTTTTCTGGAGAGAAGCGGCATCAGTCCGCTTCGTCAAGGATCTCGGTGTCCAGCACCGTGTGCCCCTTGGGGATGTGGTACTTCACGGCGGGCAGATGTACGTTGGTGAAGTACAGGCTGGTGTTGGGGTCGCAGCCGATGACCACTGCTTCTCCCCTGCCGCGCACGGTGCAGCGCAGGGTGTCGCAATGGGCTTCGGCGGTATCGCTTTCCACGCTTTCGGCGTAGCCCGGTGCAAAATTGGGCACGGCAAAACCGCAGTCGTAGGCTTCGCAGTCGAAACTGCTGTCAATCTCATGATGGCGGCGGTGGCCGGTGGCCGTGGGGGTGATGGTAGTGGTCACCTCAATGCCGGGGAAGGGCGACCACTGCGCAGTCACAGCCCCGGCTTCAATTTCCCACGTTTTGCTCACCTTGCGTACAAACACGTTATCGTCGATGACAAAGGCCAGCATACTGTCGGGAGCCGCCTGATTGAGCACCTCCCGGCTGCGGGAGGCGCAGAAGCCAAAGCGGGTATCGTAGGCAAATTTTGCGTACTTTTCCGGGAACTGTCCGTGGCCGTGCCCCTCGTTGACACCGGCGGCATAGGCCGTTACCCGCCCCGCCCGGCGCTGCACCAGCATATTGGCGTATGGCATGGGCTTGAGCCGCTCCAATGCGGGCATGGGCGCGGCTTCGGCAGACCAGAAGGGGTGGTCATCCGGCAGAGCAAGCAACAAAAAGCTCTTCATGCCCCAGTAGGGGCTGCCGGGGGCGTTGTACCGCTCGGCCATGTACATCTGCGGGTAGCAGTAGCCGATGGTCAGGATGCCGTCCCGGTCGAACATTTTCTGCCCCAGCCACCAGTTGAAGTTGCGGACGATGAGCCCTTTCATCACCGGCAGGGGCAGCGGTTCCAGCCCTGCCCAGATGCAGGCCGCCCAGAAGCTGTTCTGGGCAAAGCGGTAGGTCAGGCTGCGGCCAAAGGGCAGCGCTGCACCATTGGCATCGAACCAGTAGACGAACTGCTGCGCGAACAGCTGGGCGCGCTGGCGGTAAAGGGCAGCACGCCGGGGGTCGGTATCTGCGGCAAATTTAGAGTACAGCAGTCCGTAATACTGGATGGCCCACGGGATGTAGTAATCCTTCTGCACCGAGGCGCCATCGGTGGACCAGCCGTCGCCGCTGTAATAGCTGTCAATTTTGCAAAGGCCGTCCTCCAGCAGCTCCGGGCTGTAAGGCATGCCCACGCTTTTCAGGGCAAGGTTTACAAGGATGCGGAAAAACTGCCAGTTGCAGTCCGGGATGGTGTGGGCGTTGATCTGCCCCAGCCATGCGGCAAGGTTCTGTTTTTCGGTGTCAGAAAGCGGGGTCCACAGCTTTTCCGGTGCGGTGAGGATGCCGCAGGCAATAGCCGCCATCTCCACATAGCACTGGTCGTACTCCCCGGTGGTGCCCCAGTATTCGGGGTTTTCCGGGTCGGTGCCGGCGGCAAGACCCTTGCGGTAGATTTTTTCAAATTCCGGCTCAGAGCCGCCACCTACCCAGAAGGGCACCAGCGCCCACAGCGGGCGGCTGAAGGCTTCCAGCTCAATGGCATTTTGGTTGTAGGTCACACCCGTCTCGCCCAGATGCAGCCGGGCACAGCCTGCGGAATAATAAGGCTTGAGCGGGTCGAGAAATTTGTGCATCAGTGCGGTAAAATCCGCTTTGGTCTGCAAGTTCATCACCAGTACATCTCCCAGTCTTTGGTCAGGCGGGTCAGCGCCTCCATGTAAAAATAATCGCCCCAGCTCGTACATTCATCCACGCCCTCCGGGGTGCAGGTGTTGTAGGGGCTTTTTTTGCTGTAAGTGCCGTGCAGCAGCTGGCCGGAGCCGAGGGTGCCGGGCTTTACTGCATAATTTGTGGCAAGGCTGGCCAGCATCTGCCGCGCCAGCGTGCGCCACTGGGCAGCTTCTGTTTCGTCCACATACTTGGCTGCTTCCAGCAGGCCGCAGGCCACGATGGCCGCAGAGGAGGAATCCCGGGGTTCGCCGCTTTCCGGGGCAAAGAGCATATCCCAGCAGGGGATCATATCCTCCGGCAGGCGGGAAAGGTAAAACGCCAGCGCTTTGCGGAACACATCCAAAAACTTTTCATCGTGGGTGTAGGTGTAGCCAATGGCGCTGCCGTACACGCCCCACGCCTGTCCCCGTGCCCAGAAGCTGTCATCCTTATAGCCCTGACAGGTGCGGCCGCCCTTGGGGGTGCCGTCCGGGTTCATAAAGAAGGTGTGGTAGGTGCTGCCGTCCGGCCGGAAGGAGTTTGCCAGCGTAGTGGCGGTGTGGGCGGCGGCGATCTCGCGGTAGTGGTCGCTGCCGGTCACCTGCGCTGCCCAGTACAGCAGCGGCACGTTGAGCATACAGTCAATGATATAGCGGTAGTTGTCGGGGTCGTCCATGGTGCCCCATGCCTGCAAGAAGCGGCCGCTGGGCTGGTAGCGGGTCAGCAGCTGGTCGGCGGCGGCAATGGCGGCGTTTTTGCCCTTTTCGCTGCCCACCAGCTTCCATGCTGCCACGCAGGTGGGGCTGTACAAAAAGCCCATATCGTGGTGGTCCACTTCCACCTTGCGGGCAATGCGGTCCGCAAAGCTGTCCACCTGAATGAGGGCGGCGGTCTTGAATTTTTCGTCCCCGGTGGCCTCGTAGGCCAGCCAGATCTCACCGGGCCAGAAGCCGCAGGTCCACTGGTTATTGGCACAGCCGGGGTAGATATTGTTCACGCTGGAATGGTTCTGGCACTGGTAGGTGTACAGGGGCAGATTGGTCTCCACCTGCTTGCAGGCATCGGCCAGTGCCTGCCGTGCCTCGGCGTCGGTCATAGCGTGGTTCTGGTAGGTTTTCATCATGATTACTCCTTAAATCCAAACGTAGGGATCTCTGCCCACCGCTGGCGCAGAAAGTGCATACCCAGCTTGGGGCGGCGGTCCCGGGTGAACAGGCCCTTTTTGTTGCCGTCCACCCGCATGGGGCCCTGCACGGTGTCGTAGTCTGCAAAGTTCCAGACAAATTCTCCCACAAACCACGGGCGCTTGTCAAACTCTGCATCCAGACGGCGGTAGAACTCCACCTGAAATTCCTCACTGAACATCTCGGCTCCGGCGGTGTGCAACCCTGCCACGGTGTCTGCGCCGTACTCGCTCATCATCACGGGCTTGTGCTGCTCTGCCCAGAAATCCATTTCCTGATTCAGGCCATAGCAGGCAGCGTCCATGTCGCCGGAAAGGTTGTACCAGCCGTAGTAGCGGTTGATGCAGACGATATCCATGGTGCGGGTGGTGATATCCTTGGTGTAGTCATTCTGGCAGCAGACGAGGGTGACCGGGCGGTTCTGCGGGTCCAGCTGATGTGCCAGCTCATACAGCGGGTGCCAGTAATCGTAGGCATCCTGCGGGAAGTGCTCCAGATCCGGCTCGTTGCCAAGGCTCCACAGCACCACGCAGGGGTGGTTTTTGTCCCGATGGATCATCTCGGCAAGCACCTGCCGGTGATGCTCCGCAAGAGGGTATTCCTTATAAGGGTTCACCGCCGCCCCGCCGCCGATGCCCACCGCCGGAGTCTCGTCCATGACCAGAATGCCCTCCCGGTCGCACAGGTCGTAGAACTCCTCAGCGTAGGGGTAGTGGCTGGTACGCACCGCGTTGGCGTTTGCCCAGTGGATCAGATTCACGTCCTTCACGTTCAGCACCGGGTCAAAGCCGCGGCCGTGGGCGGTAAAGTCCTCGTGCTTGCAAAAGCCCTTGAAATAGAGCGGTTTTCCGTTCAAAAGCACCCGTGTGCCCCGCGCCTCAATGCTGCGCACGCCAAAGGTCTGGTCGTAGACGTCTGCCCCGCAGGTGATGTGCAGGGTATACAGGTAGGGCGTGCCGGGTCTGGGCTCCCAGAGATGCACCTCCGGGATGGTGATCGTGCCTTCTGCACCCTCGGCGCTTGCAACGGCTTTGCCGTCCGCATCCAGCACCGTGACATGGGCAGGCGCGCTGCCGGTGGTTTTGACCGCGTACTGCACCGTGCCGTCCACGGCGGGCACTACGGTCACATCCTCGATATACTCTTTGGGGGTGGTGTAGAGCCACACTGGTCGGTGGATGCCCGCATAGTTGAAAAAGTCAAAGTTGGGGCGGTTCTGGGGTGCGGCGGCGCGCTTGGCAGCCTCCACACTGGGGATGCCCGCGTTGTCCGATCCAAAGAAGGCCAGCTGTCCGTCCTCGTTGCCCACAGGCAGGGTGCTGTGGTTTACCCGGTTGTCGCAGGCGACGGTCAGCAGCACCGTCTCGCCGGGGTGCAGCAGGGCGGTAACGTCTGCTTCAAAGGGGGTAAAGCCGCCCTTGTGCTGTGCGATAAGCTGGCCGTTCAGCCAGACGTTTGCCGTGTGGGTCACCGAGCCGAACCGCAGCGCCACCCGCTGCCCTGCGCAGAAGGCGGGCAGGGTGACTTTGCGCTGATACCACGCCCAGCCGTAGTGGCGGCGCAGGGCGGTGGTCTGGTCGTTCTGGTCGTTGTAGCTGGCGGGCACGGCGATGGGCTGGGCATCCGGCAGGGGCTTTGCGGGATCGAACTGGTCTTCCACGCAGCTGCCCAGCGCAAACGCCCATGTGCCGTCAAGGCTCAGCTTCAAGCGCGCTTCATTCTGTTCAGGATATAACATAACACTTTCTCTCTATTTCTGCAAAAAATGCGGGGCGCGGGTACTGCCCACGCCCCGCTTACGGGTGATTTGTTTAGCCCTTGATGCCGGTGGATGCCACGCCCTGCACAAAATACTTCTGCAGGGAGAGGAACACGATCAGCACCGGGATCAGTGCCACCACAGAGGCTGCCATGATCAGGCCGTACTCTGCGGAATACTGGGTGATGAACATACGCAGACCGATCTGGATGGTCTTGAGCTCGGTCTTAGTCAGGTAGATCAGGGGGCCAAGGAAGTCGTTCCAGGTGTTCACGAAGGTGAAGATGGTCAGGGTGGACAGGGCGGGCAGGCTGAGGGGCAGCATGATGTGCCACCAGATGCCGTACTCGCTCAGGCCATCAATGCGGGCAGCCTCACACAGCTCGGTGGGCACGCCCTCGTAGAACTGTTTCATCAGGAACACGCCGAAGGCGCTGAAGGCTTGCAGGCACATAATGGCCAGATGGGTGTTGTTCAAATGCCACGAACTCATCATCATGAACTGGGGCACCATGTAGGCCTGCCAAGGCACTGCGATGGTGGCAATGTAGCCGAGGAAGAGCGCGTTTTTGCCCTTGAACTGCATCTTTGCAAAGGCGTAGGCTGCAAAGGAGGAAGTGAACAGCTGCAACAGGGTGACCACCACGGTGATCTTGACCGTGTTTTTCACAAAGGTCAGCAGCGGGATCTGGGTCCAGATGTCCACATAGTTCTGCCAGCGGGGATTTTTGGGGATCCACTGGATGGGGAAGCCGAACACGTCCTTATTCAGCTTAAAGGAGGAGGACAGCATCCACAAAAAGGGCAGCAGCATACAAGCTGTGATGACGATGAGGAAGAAATAGATCAGGAACTTGGAGATGAAGTTGCGGCGCTTCTGAGAGGCTTCGGTCTTGATAATAGCAGCAGACATAGTTCTTCCTCCTTTCTCAGTTCTCGCCCTTGGAGCCGCGGAACTGGATGATGGTAACGATCAGCACCAGTACGAACAGCACCATGGAAATTGCACTTGCGTAGCCGTATTTCGGGGTATTGACGAAGGCCACATTATAGATGTAATACACCAGCGTCATGGTAGCAGTGCCGGGGCCGCCCTGCGTGATCATGTACATCTGGTCGTAGACCTTGAAGCCGGAGATGGTGAGCATAATGACCACAAAGAAGGTGGTGGGGCGCAGCTGCGGCAGGGTGATGTGCCAGAACTGCTGCCAGCGATTTGCGCCGTCCAGCTCGGCGGCTTCGTTCAGGTCCGGGTTGCAGCCCTGCAGGCCTGCCAGATAGATGACCATGTAGTAGCCCATGTTCTTCCATACACTGAACAGGATGACCGTGATCATAGCGGTGTCCTTACCGGCAGCCCAGCGGGGCAGGTTTTCCACCGCCACGCCAAAGAACTGGTTCAGGATCATATTGATGGGGCCCATGGAGGGGTTGAAGATCATGTTCCACACCGCTGCCACCGCCACCAGCGAGGCAACATAGGGGAAGAACGCCACGGTGCGGAAGAAGTTGCGCAACTTCACGTTCTGGTTCAGCAGCACAGCCATGGCCAGCGAGCAGGCCAGCGTAAGCGGCACGGTACCGATGACATAGACGACGGTGTTTTTCAGCGCCGCCTGAAAAATTTTATCGGTGGTGAAGAGCTTTACAAAGTTCTTCAGGCCGATAAACTCGATGGCGTGGCGGCCGTCCCATGCGCAGAAGGCCAGCGCAATGGCAAACACCATGGGCACCAGCGTAAACACGCAGAAGCCAATGAAGTTTGGCGCAATGAAGGAATACGCGATCAGAGAATCGCGGGTCGATTTTTTAAGCACTTTACGGGGAGTTTTATTCTGGACAGCAGCACTCGCCATAAAAGAGCCTCCTTTCCCGGAAGTATAACAGCTTTTCCAAAAAATGAGCGGGGCGGGCGCTTTGCATACCCGCCCCGCTCGGACAGGGCTTTTTTCCGATGCTCGTCATCGGAAAATGAATGGGGATCGAAAATGATGAAGAAGGAGAACCGCAAACCATTGCGGAAAACGCTTTATCAGCCGAGAACTGCGGGAACCTGATCGTTCATGTTCTGGATGCCCTCGTCCACGGTCTCGCTCATGGTCATAATGGCATCGTGCTCGGCGTTCAGAATGGTCTCGATATCAGATGCGTACTGGGTGTAGGGCATTTCCAGATAGACATTGCTAGTGGTCAGTGCATCCACAGAATTGCTGTCCTCGGGGAAGCCCTCGGTGGACTTGATGATCTCGGCGGTGGCAGCGGAGCCGCAAGCCGGGAAGGTGCCGGTCTTGGCAATGGCCTGTGCGCCCTCCTCGGAGACACACCAGTTGATGAAGTCGGCAGCGGTCTCTGCCTTGGGAGAATCGGCGTTGATGGCCAGACTGGTCACAGTGCCCAGCGTAGAACCAGCCTCTGCACCGGCGGGGTGCGGATACTTGACGATGCCCCAGTTGAACTTGGTCTCGGCATCCTTCATGTAAGCTTCCAGCGTGGAAATGAACCAGCTGCCCATGTTGACCATTGCGCACTGCTGGTTCTCAAAGGCTGCGGAGTAGTGCAGAGAAGAGGTCTTGAGGTAGCCGTAGTCCATGCAGATGCCGTCCTTCTGCTGAGCAATGACCATATCGTAGGTGGGCTTCATGAAGTCGTATTTGCCGTCGATGATGGTGTTCTTGCCGTCCAGAATGGAGAACAGAGAAGCGGCGGAGCGCCAGGTGTGGTAGTGGCAGCCATAGACCTTGGTGTCGCCGGAGCCGCTGGTCATCTTGCGGGCCAGAGCATCGTAATCTTCCATCGTCAGGTCATTGGAGGGATACTCCACACCGGCCTTATCGAACAGATCCTTGTTGTAGTACAGCACCCAGAAGTCGCTGCGGAAGGGCACGGCGTAGAAGTTGCCGTCATCGGTGGTCAGCTGCTCGATGGTGCCGTTGAAATCACCGGTATCGCGGGTCAGCACCTCGTTCAGGGGCTTGAGGTAGTCCAGATTGATCAGGTTTGCGTAGCCGGGGATATCCTTGACGGTCACGACATCCAGATCGGCGCTGCCGGCCAGCTGGGTAGCCAGAACGGTCATGTAATCGCTGGAGCCCAGATCCACCATCTCGATGGTCACGTCCTTGTGGCTTGCCATGTAGCCGTCGGCCATGGCCTGCCAGTAGGGGGTGGATTCCTTATCCCACACCGACCACTGCAGGGTAACAGGGCCTGCTGCTGCGGATGCAGCGGTGGAACCGGCAGTGGAGGAAGCAGCGGTGGAGCTTGCGGAAGAGCCGCCGCAGGCGCTCAGAGCAGCAGCAGCGCCGCAGGCAGCGGCAGCGGTAAGGAACGAACGACGAGAGATCTTTTTCATAAGTGTGTCCTCCTTCAGGGCAGTGTGTGTATTGCGTGCAACGGTCTCCCCCGTGCCGGGGAGCCACTCGCTTTTGTTGACACTAGGATACCGCACAAACGCAAAAACCGGAATGGAAAAATTCCGGGAAGAGTTGCAGTTTTTCTGTATCTTTTAAAAAAAGATGCACTTTCTTACACTGGAGTCTGCACTTTCTTGTTCTCTTGCACAGTTTACATCCATGGCACAAGAAAAAAGCGTATAAAGTACACAATTTTCATGAAAAAAGTCGTTGACAAACCGCGCCGGAATCAGTACTGTATAAAGGAAAGAATGCAAAATATTACCGGAAAGGAGGCTCCGCTATGAAGAGCAGCCATCGTTTCCCGCTGCGGCGGCAGATCGTGTGGGGGATGCGCTTTTTTACCATCCTTACCTCGCTGGCCGTGGGCGCGGCGCTGTTCACCCTCTCCAACCAATATGTGCGCGCCAACTCCTTGCAGGCGGCAGAGTTCAACCTGCGGCTGGTGGCTACCTCCATCGAGACCAGTCTGGACAGCGCCGATGCTCTTTTGAACTGGGCTTCCATCGACAGCACCGTGCGGCGGTACATCTCGCAGGAAAATATCAACGGCACCCAGACCATTGCCGCCTACGAAGCCGTGCAGGAAAAATACTATTCCAGCACCCTGTACAGCCATATCCTCCGCTTTTTTATTACCAATGAAAACGACCGGCATTTGCAGTTCGGCACGCTGAACTCCTCGGCGGCGCTCAACCGCACCAGCATAAAGCAGTTTCTCCCCAAGGGGTACGGGATGCAGTTCACCACCGACCCGCTGCTGCCCGGCAGTCCGGACTGCATCGCCCTCAGCCAGCCTGTCCGCTGCGGCAAGGGCACCTTGCACCGGGGCAGCACCTACCTTGCGCTGGACACCGCCATTATCACCGACCCGGCTGCGGGCTACAACCTGACCGACGGCAGCGCGTTGTACTGGGAAATGGGCAGCCGCCTGTGGCAGATCGAAAACGGCAGCCTGACCGAGACCGAGAACCCGCTGCGGGAGGTGGACTACACCCTGCGCACCGGCAGCAATAACGGCGTGACCGAGCAGACCGCATGGCAGGGCAAGGTGCGGCTGGACGGCCAGAAGTATTATGTAGTCAAGGTAACACTGAACGGCCGCAGCGCGGCGCTGGTGCAGCTTTTGCCCGCAAATACCTTTTTGCTGCACTACGGCGTGTACCTGTGGCTCATCACCCTTGGCATTGCCATCATCTGGGGACTGAGCTTTTTGATGCAGCACTGGCTGGAGTGGGTCATCACCCGCCCGGTGGAGGCGCTGCAAAAGCGCATCGAGACCGTGGGCAGCGGCAACTTTGCCCCGGACCGCACGGTGGAGTGGAACAACGAGCTGGGCGACATCGGCCGGGGCATCAACCAGCTGGCTGAAAACGTGGACAGCCTGATGACCCGCCGGGTGGAGGACGAGCGCCGCAAGCAGGAGCTGGAATACCGGATGCTGCAAAACGAGGTGAACCCGCACTTTATCTACAACACCCTCAACAGCATCCGCTGGATGGCTACCATCCAGCACGCGCCCGGCATTGCCGAGATGGTCACCGCCTTTGCGCGGCTGACCAAGAGCATCTCCAAGGGCACCCAGAAGCTGGTGCCTTTGCAGGAGGAGCTGGCGCTGCTCAACGATTACTTTACCATCCAGCAATACCGCTACGGCGGCGACTTGGAAATTGAGGTCTCCCGCATTGAAAGCGAGACCCTTTGCCGGGACTGCATGATCCCCCGGTTCACCTTGCAGCCGCTGGTGGAAAACGCCATCTTCCACGGGCTGGAGCCAAAGGGCGGCCACGGCAGCGTGCTGCTGGATATCTCCACCGACCCGGATACCGGAGACGTACTGCTGCGCATTACCGATGACGGCGTGGGCATGCCGCCGGAGCAGGTGGCGCATCTTCTGGACGAGCCCGCCGAGGGTGCCGAAAAGGCTGAAAAGTTCCGTCATGTCGGCCTGTGGAACGTGAACCGCCGCATCCGGTATTCCTTTGGCGAGGGCTACGGCCTGACCATTGAAAGCGAAGAGGACGTGGGCACCGAGGTCACCATCCGGCTGCCCTATCAACAGAAAGGAGACAGCCATGCTGCGGATATTACTGGTGGATGATGAGCCGCTGGTGCTTATCGGCCTGCAGGGGATGCTGGAATGGGAAAAGCTGGGCTATACGGTCTGCGGCACCGCCCGCAACGGCAAGCTGGCGCTGGAACTCATTGAGCGGGAGAAGCCGGATATCGTCATTGCCGACGTAAAAATGCCGGTGATGGACGGGCTTACCCTTGCCCGCACCTGCCGGGAACGCAGCGCCTTGCCCGCCTTTATCATGCTGACCAGCTTTGAAGAATTTGGTTACATCAAGCAGGCCATGGGTGCCGGGGTGGTGGATTATCTGGTCAAGCTGGACCTGACCCCCGAGAACCTGCAAACCGCCCTTGCCAAGGCCGCCGAAAAGGTAAAAAAGGAGCGCGCTTTGCTGGGCGAATTGTCGGCACAGGAAAACCTTGCTGAGAGTGTGCGCAGCTATCAGGAGCGTTTTTTCGTGCGGCTGTACGCCGGGCTGTTCCCGGACGAAGCCGCATTGGAGCAGCCTTTGCAGCACATGGAGCTGAACCTTGCAAGCGACGCCTATCTTGTAGCCAGCTGCGAGATCATCGCCAACACCGCCCTTACCCCCGCCCAGCAGCTGAAGCTGAGTTTTTCCTGCGGGCGGATGCTGGAGACCACCCTGCAAAACTACCTGCCCTGCTATGTGACCGGGGCGGATGCCATGCGCTGCAATGTGCTGTTCTGCCTGACCGATGCCCAGTGCCAGAACTACCGGACGGTGCTGCGCCCACTGCTGGAACGCGCCAGCCAAATTCTATACAACTATTTCACGGTACGGCTGCTCTGGGCGGTAGGTCGTCCCACCGGCTCCCTGCTGGGGCTGGCGCGCTGCTGCCGGGAAAACGCCCATTTGCAGCCCCTGCTCACGGTGGAGCAGCCCATCCAGTTCGTGGAGGTCAACGAGGGCGACGCCACCGCCGGGAAGATGCAGGTGGTGGCACAGGTGCAGGAGTACATCCAGAGCCACCTTTCCGAGCGGCTGACGCTGGCCGATGTGGCGGCTGTATTCAATTTTTCGCCCAACTACCTCAGCCAGCTGTTTGGCAAATACGGCGACAGCGGCTTTGTGGAGTACATTACCGAAACCCGCATCGCTGCGGCGAAGGAGATGCTGGAACAGGGCGATTTGAAAGTATACGAGATCGCTGAGAAACTGGGGTACGAAAGCGCCTTTTATTTTTCCAAGGTGTTCAAAAAGGTCACGGGGCTCAGCCCGCGGGAATACCAGCAAAGTATTTGAAATCGGAGGCTTCTATGATACAGGAACAACTTGCCCATCTGCCGGAATTTCTTCCCGATTACCGGCCCTTCCCCCCTGCCAAGGAACGTACTGCATGGCAGGGGCTGCCCCTGCGGGCAAAGCAGCGCTTTTTGCAGGCGGGGAAAGCCGCGCTGCAAACGCCCATTGCGCCCCTGCCGCTCTCGCTCTGGCTGGATTTCACCCACACCGGGCGGCGCACCCCATGGGAGGCGGCTTACTTCTCCCGCCGGGCGCGGCTTTGCGCGCTGGTAAGTGCCGAGTGTGTGGAGCACGAAGGGCGCTTTCTGGATGCCATTGCAGATACCGTATGGGCGATCTGCGAGGAAAGCGCATGGCAGCTGCCCGCCCACAACAGCTATGTGCGGGACACCCCGCAGCTGCCCCTGCCGGACACCACCCGCCCCATCGTAGATTTATTTGCCGCCGAGACCGGCGCGCTGCTGGCGCTGACCCGGTACTTACTGCCGGACGAGCTGGATACTGCCGCGCCGGGCATCACGGTGCGGATGGAGCAGGAGCTGGACGCCCGCATCCTGACGCCTTATTTTACAAGCCACTTCTGGTGGATGGGCAACGGCGCAGAGCCTATGTGTAACTGGACGAGCTGGTGCACCCAGAATGTGCTGCTCACGGTCTTTCTGCTGCCCACCACACAGCAGCAGCGGCAGGTTGCCGTCAAGCAGGCAGCGTACAGCCTCGACTGCTTTTTAAAGGACTACGGCGCGGACGGCTGCTGCAACGAGGGTGCACAGTATTACCGCCACGCCGGGCTGACCCTGTGGGGCTGCCTTGAAATTTTGTCCAGCATTGTGCCGGAGGCCTTCTCTCCCCTGTTCCATGAACCTAAAATCAAAAACATTGCAGAGTACATCTGCAACGTCCATGTGGAAGGGCCTTACTACCTGAACTTTGGCGATTGCAGCCCCCTTGCCGGGCGGTGCGGTGCGCGGGAATACCGCTTTGGGCAGGCTGTGGGCAGCGATGCTTTGCAAGCCCTTGCGGCGGCAGACTTCCGTGCCGATGCCGACCCCGACCATTTGCAGAACCCGGACGGCAGCACCCACATCAACCTGTGGTACCGGCTGACCACCGCCTTTGCAGAAGAAGAAATGATGGCGTACTCCGCAGCGCCCCGGCACCATTTAACGGTGTGGTATCCCAGCGTGGGCGTCTATGCCGCGCGGCAGGGCAGCTGGGTGCTGGGTGCAAAGTTCGGCTCCAACGGCGACAGCCACAACCACAACGATACCGGCAGCATTACCGTATACAAGGACGGCAGACCGTTCCTGATCGATATCGGAGTGGAGAGCTACACCAAAAAGACCTTCAGCCCCCAGCGGTATGAGATCTGGACGATGCAGAGCGCATGGCACAACCTGCCCACCTTTGACGGCGTGCAGCAGCTGCCCGGCGCGGAATACGCCGCCCGGGAGGTGTGCACCGATAAAAACAGCATCACCGGCGAACTGGCGGGCGCGTACCCGCCCATCCCGGGGCTTACCACCTACCACCGCAGCTTATCGATCAGTGAACAGGGCATCACCCTGCGGGACGAAACGGACTATCCCGGCACGGTGGAGCTGACCCTGCTCACCGAGCAGAAAGCCGCCCCCACCGCGGACGGCTTTGCGGTGGGCACACTGGGCGGCATCCGCTTTGACCCTGCTGCCGTAACGGCTGCTGTTACGGCGGTGCCCATCACCGACCCGCGCCTGCGCACCGCATGGCCGGAAACAATCTATAAGATTACCCTGCATTTCCAAAGAATGCTGAACCTCGAACTGTACTAAGGAGAACTGCCATGGAGACCATCAAGCTGAAAATTCTGGACGAAGCAGGTCACACCCTGATGACCTGCGACGCCGACACCGCCGTATCCCTTGTTTACACCAACGAATACCACCCCGGCGACCGGGTGGCACTGGAGATCGACCATCCCGGGCAGTACTGCGTCATCCAGTTCGAGGACACCATGCCCGAAGCCCTTGTGTATGTGGTCAAGCGGGAGATCAATTTCCACATTCCCTTCGGGGAGCAGGCCATCACCTATTCGCCCAAGAGCTTTGTGGGCAGCCGTCATGTCATCCGGGCACGGCTGGCGCTGCCGGAGGAGATTGCCGCCCGGCGGAATCTGGCCTTTAACTGCTATGACGAGCACGGCGACACCGGCTTTTACCCCCACGCCAGCGCCAACGTAGAAACGCGCGGCGAGGCGGTGTTTGCCGCCCGCAACGCCATCGACGGCATTTTTGAGAACAGCGCCCACGGCGAGTATCCCTACCAGAGCTGGGGCATCAACCGCGACCCGAACGCAGCCCTGACGCTGGATTTTGGCCGGGAAGTACTGCTGGATGAGCTGCGCATCACCGAGCGGGCAGATTTTCCCCACGACAATTACTGGGTCAAGGCCACGGTGGAATTTTCCGACGGCAGCAGGTTGGACATCCCGCTGGTGAAAAGCGCCAAGCCTCAGAGCGTGGCCTTTGAACCCAAGCGGGTGCGCAGCCTTGTGCTGAAGGATCTGATTCAGGCCGAGGGGACTTCCCCCTTCCCTGCCCTGACCCAGATCGAAGCCTTTGGCACCGAGGTGAAGTGATATGAGCATCTACAATGCCCTTTATGGGCGGGACGGCCATGGCGTAGGCCCAAACGAGCCGGAGAAAAAAGGCTTTGCACGCTTTTGCCAGATGGTCGGCCGCGACCTCGGCCAGCTGCTGGGCACGAACCTGATGGTCTGCGTGCTCTGCCTGCCCGCTGCGCTGGGGGTCTCGCTGGGGGTCACCCTGCTCTCCCTGCCGCTGACGGTGGTGTGCAGCGCGGTCACCGGTCTGCTGACCGGCCCTGCCATGGTGCTGCTGGCAGACTGTGCCCTGCGCAGCTTGCAGAACGACCCCTCTCAGTGGCTGCCCCGGGCAAAACAGACCCTTGCCGCCCATTGGAAAGCCGCCTGCGGCTTTGGCTGCATTGGCACGCTGGTGCTGGGGCTGCTGTGCTTTGTGTCTGCCTTTGTGTTTGAAGCCGCCGCGCAGCAGGGGTATTACCCCGGGCTTGCGGTGCTGGTATTTCTGGCACTGGACTTTCTGGTGCTGGCGGTTTTGGCTACGCTTTGCGCCGCCGTTCTGCCGCTGCAAGCCCCCGCCCCGGACGTCCTGCTGCGCCGGACGGGCAGGCTGCTGGCTGCCGCCCCGGCGCGCTGCGTCTTGGCAGGCGTTCTCATGCTGGCGGGCATCGGCGGGATGATCTTGCTGTTCCCGGTCAGCATCTTCTGGGCGGTGCTGTTCGGTTTCTGGCTGCCGGGGCTGGCGGCGATGCAGACCCTGTTCCCGGTTTTGCGGCAGGAATACGGCGTAGAGGTGCGCAGCATCCCGCGCCCGACAGCGCCGGATAAGCCCCTGACCGCACAGGAGCAGAAAAAGCGCTCCCGCGCCAACTGGTGGTATTATAACTGGGGCATCGTGGCGGTGGCGGCAATGGTCATTGTGGGCGTAGCGTATGTGGCGCACGGCCTGCTGACTACCGTAGACCCGGACTATACCGTGGCGGTGGTCACGGCAGAAGCCCTGCCGGACGAGGCCGTGCAGCGCCTGCAGACTGCGCTGGCAGACTATGCGGAGGACGCTAACGGCGACGGGGCGGTCATCGTGCAGATAAACAACTACACATGGAGCGCCGATGCCGCCCTGACCGACATGAACGGGCAGATGGCCGGTGCCACCCAGATGAACACCGGCCTTGCTAACGGCGAAAGCAAAATTTGGATTCTGGACGACCCGGAGGGCTTCGAACAGGCCTATGGGGCGCTGAGCGAAAAGCTGGGCGCGGACTGGCAGGCAAAGCTCATCCCGTGGAGCAGCCAGCCCGCCCTTTCCGGGCTGGAACTGGGCAGCTACAATACCGCCGCCGACGGAAGCCAGACCGTGGATATTCAGAGCCGCTTTGCCGGGTACAGCGTAGCAGTGTTTGATGCTTCAGATGCGCTATGGCAGGCGCTCAATTCGTAAAAAAGAAGCCGGACGTAGTGTCTGCACTGCGTCCGGCTTTCTTCATACAGTACCTTGAATCTTGCATAAGCCGTCTGAACGTGATACCGTGCCATGACCTCACACTTTCCGTGGGCGAGCCGGACAACGCCGCTGCAAAACTTCGTTCGGAGCAAACGGTGACCCCATTACATGAGCAGAGCCCAGCTACTTATTTTTTGCGTCTTAACAATTTGGAAACATTTGTTGAACTTGTCGGGGCGAGGCCCCTCCATCTGCTATCGCAGACCGTTCTGCCGCTTAAAAGCCCCACTGGGGCTTTCATTGCTGCGCTGCGCAAACGCGGTCTATGCGTTTTGAGCGCAGCGGTAGAGGGGGACAAACGTCCGGGCAAAGCTCCCTTTGCGGGTGTTGTATTTTGTCTTATCCGGCAGCCACGGCAAAAAGCAAGCCGCCTTGTGCTGTGGGGATGGCACCAGCCGCCCTTGTGGAGGTGCTTCATCTTCTCCTGCACTCCCTTCTTCTTTTGACATTTCCTTTGACCGTAAGCAGGGGGATGCATCGATTTTGCACTCATTTGTCCGCGTGCGTCCAGTAGCGTCCGGCTCACCACAGAGCTTGCCGTCTTGGAAAGCGCCAGCCCCACTTCCTGTTCCAGCTCCCGGATAGCATTGGTCAGGCTGGACTGAGAAATATAGAACTGCTGCACTGCATGGCTGATGGTACCGGTGCCGGCAACAGCCGTGACATAGCGGAGTTGTTGAAGGGTCACGGCAGTTTCCTTTCGGTGTGTTTTTTCTATCCTACCGCAGAGCCGCCAAAAACGCAACGTATTTTCTTCTTTGAAATACCAAACGAACATTGCCGGCATATCCAAGATACGTTTTACCCGCCCTGCAATTTCCCTTATAATAGCACCGCAGTCTTGAAACGGCTGCAACATTCCCATATCACAAAGGAGGCTTTCCGGTATGGGACAACGGCAAAGTGAGATCATCAAAAATCACATGGAAGTCTACTGGCACGACTATGCGTCGGCCAGCAAGGGCGT
This sequence comes from Faecalibacterium sp. IP-1-18, assembly GCF_023347355.1. Lineage (NCBI taxonomy): Bacteria > Bacillati > Bacillota > Clostridia > Eubacteriales > Oscillospiraceae > Faecalibacterium > Faecalibacterium sp. IP-1-18. The sequence continues at coordinate 1,076,860 of NZ_CP094472.1, read as the reverse complement.
CCCCATTACCGAGGCGGGGCTTGTGGAAAAAGCCTCCGTCATTGGACGCACCGGGCTGATGCTGCTGGAATGCGGCACCGGCGCATGGCGTGTCCGAAGCTCCATGAACACCCTTTCGCGGGAGCTGGGAGTCACAACAACAGCGGACATCGGCCTGTTGTCCATTGAGTTCACCTGCTTTGACGGTGACCAGTGTTATACCCAGTCACTCTGTCTGACAAATACGGGCGTGAATACCTCCCGGCTGAACCGACTGGAGCATTTCGTCAACGACTTCGACCGGGAAGGAAAATTTATGACCGGCGAAGAACTGCACAGCCACCTCGATGAGATCGAGCGCATCCACGGCTTGTATTCGCCCATCGCACTGGGCTTTGCAGCTGCACTGGCCTGCGGCTGCTTCACCTTTCTGCTTGGCGGCGGCATTGTGGAAATGCTGTGTGCCTTTTGCGGTGCAGGCATCGGCAACTTTGTACGGTGCAAGCTGACAAAGCACCATTTCACCCTGTTTCTGGGCATTACGGCGTCGGTCTGTTCAGCAAGCCTCGTGTATGCCATCCTGCTGAAGCTGGCAGAGGTGCTGTTTACCGTATCGGCGCAGCACGAGGCGGGGTATATCTGCTCCATGCTCTTCATCATTCCGGGCTTTCCGTTCATTACCAGCGGCATCGACCTTGCCAAGCTGGATATGCGCTCCGGGCTGGAACGTCTGGCCTACGCCGTCCTCATCATTCTGGTGGCAACCATGACGGCTTGGATCATGGCACTGCTGCTGCATTTGCAGCCGGTGCAGTTCCCTGCCCTGAGCCTGACACTCCCGGAAGAGATCGTGTTCCGGCTGCTGGCAAGTTTTGGCGGTGTGTTCGGCTTTTCGCTCATGTTCAACAGTCCCCGGAACCTGGCAGTCTGCGCCGCCCTTATCGGTGCGGTAACGAACACGTTCCGGCTGGAGCTGGTGAGCCTTGCGGGCTTTCCGCCCGCTGTTGCAGCGTTTCTGGGCGCACTGCTGGCCGGACTGCTGGCCTCCTGCCTGAAGAGCGCCGCCGGTTATCCCCGCATCTCCGTCACTGTGCCGTCCATCGTTATCATGGTGCCGGGACTGTATTTCTACCGTGCCATCTATAATCTGGGCATCCTGTCTCTGATGGACTCTGCCACATGGTTTGCAGATGCCATTCTCATCATCGTAGCACTGCCGTTAGGGCTGATCTTCGCCCGTATTGTCACTGACAAGACTTTCCGTTATTGCACCTGATGTGCAGCATTTCCATTCTCCCATATAAGGCAAAACGCAGCGAATCTTTTAACGGATCGCTGCGTTTTGTTTTGCTGTGATGCACTTATAAAGGGAGTTCGTTTACAGGGCGTTTACTCGCCGTAAACGATCTTGGTAGCAGTTTCCACATGGCGTTCCAGCCGGTCGGCAAAGTGTTCCAGCGGCAGAAAAACGCCAAGTTCATCGTAGCGGGTTCCGCCGTCCTTGAGCGTGTCCTGTCCATAGTAGACCACGGAACGGGGCAGTGCGTGCTGCAGCTTCATCTGGATATCCCAGACGGTGGAGTAGGCCTCCGCTTCCGTCACCTTCTGCTTCACGGTGTCCGGCAGTTCGTAGATCAGCAGCAGCCCCAAATGCTGGTTGTAGTGGTACTCCACCACATCCATCGAGCCTTCGTCGTAGCCGTGATACTTGCAGTAGCCGCTGGCAAGGTACATTTTTACCTTTTCCTGCTTCTGGAACACCCGGATGAACCGGTCGTATACTTTGCTGCTCACGGCAAATTTGTTGTTCGGCAAAAGAACGCCGGCATCATCCGTCAGGATCACCGGGTTCGGCTGACCATCGGCGTTGAATTTGAACGGGATCAGAGCAGCGTTCCGTAGCAGGTCAAACATACTGTGCTGGCAGATCGCCATCAGAAAGGCAGACAGATCCTTGTTCTCGTAGGCATTGAACAGCGCTGCGGCAAACTGCTGTGCACTCACGGTCGGCGCATCCAGTACGTCTGCCATGTCCAGCGAGTCGTTGAAGGTATCCATCAGGCGTCGGCAGGCTTCTGGATTTTTCAGTATCTCCCCGAACAGTGCCTCTGCCTTTTCTTCTCTTGAAAATATCGTTGCCATCAAAAAGACCCTCTTTCTGTTTATTTCCAACTACCTATTATAGATTCATAATGCCCCGCTGTGAAATACTGCTTTCATATTGCTGCTATATGCAGAACACTTTTTACACATTTTCCAAGTGACCGTATAACGGACACTGCAATCATGAAATTGCACGAGGGAAATCGAAAAGTATATAAGTTGGTTTGAACGGAGGCAGTTCCTATGTCTGAGGTCAAAAAGGTCGTGCTGGCATATTCCGACGGTCTGGACACATCGATTATCATCCCGTGGCTGAAAGAGCACTATAACAACTGCGAAGTCATTGCCGTGTGCGGCAATGTGGGGCAGAAGGGTGAGCTGGAAGGCTTGGAAGAGCGTGCCAAGGCAAGCGGCGCATCCAAGCTGTATGTACATCGAAGACCTGACCGATGAATTTGTGGAGGATTACGTCATTCCCACCATGCAGGCCGGGGTAGATTACGAGGGTTATCTGCTGGGCACCAGCTTTGCCCGCCCCATTTTGGCAAAACGCGTGGTGGAGATTGCCCGCGCCGAGGGTGCGGATGCGGTCTGCCACGGCAGCACCGGCAAAGGCAACGATCAGGTGCGCTTTGAGCTGGCCATCACCTTTGGCGAACTGGTGTATGATGGCCAGTGGTTCAGCCCGCTGCGCAAAGCTCTGAGTGCCTTTGTCACCTCCACACAGGAGCATGTCACCGGCAAGGTGCGTCTGGAACTGTACAAGGGCAACCTCATCAATGCAGGGGTCTGGTCGCCGTTCTCTCTGTATCGTGAAGACATCGCCACCTTTGCCGCAGGCGGCGACTACAAGCAGAGCGATGCCACCGGTTTCATCAGCATCTATGGTCTGCCCACCAAGGTGCAGGCTATCGTAAACAGCGAAAAAGAAGGGGAATGAAGTAGCTTATAGCAATTTGTGTTTTACTCTGCGAACAAAAAATCCGAACCCTTCTCCTATTGGAAAAAAGTTCGGATTTTGTTGTTGTGGTGCACCTCCAGGGACTCGAACCCTGGGCCCACTGATTAAGAGAGCAAACCGCCGGTTCGTCTCAATTTATGGAAGTTTCGAGTTATCGTTATTTTTAATCAAATCAACGTGATTTTTCACCCAGCAATTTCTGCACCCTTTGTCGGATTTTGCAGCGAAAAGCACCCTCTGCACGTTTTGAAACCGTGCAAAATCCGTGCAGAAACCGTGCACTTACTCTCTGACAAACAAAAATCACACTATCCACCACCGACTTGACGGCAATGGTTTGAGTGACCGACCCAGATATCCTAAATTATCTCTCTATGTTTACAAAACATCTGTGATTCTCTCTTTCTATTACGTAAGGACGCAAATGAAGGGCCCCATAAACGTCCTACTAAAAAAAGGAGATTATTACTATGTTACTCAAAAATGGAAGTACTGGCAACTATGTTATGTACCTGCAGTATGGACTGCATATCATGTGCTGCCCTCCGGGTAGTTTTGACAGCAAATTTGGCTCTGGTACTGAAAATGCTGTTAAGAAGTATCAGGGCAAAAAAGGTCTTACCCAAGATGGCATTGTTGGCGATGGTACATGGAACGCACTGGTAAGCGACATTAAAACCATCCAGCAGCTCCTGAAGAACAAAGGTTATTACGCCAGTACAGTGGATGGCCTTGCAGGTTCAGGCACTTATAACGCTGTTATCAGTTTTCAGAAAGCATCCGGCTTGACTGCCGATGGTATGGTCGGCAGTGCCACCCTAAACGCATTGAACGCTTCTTCGGGCGGTACAAGTGGTCAATCTCATTCAATCACTCTGCCTACTGATAGAAACTATCTTTGGGCACAGAAGAATCCGGACATTGTTAAGCTTGTTGGAAATAGTGGTTGCTCTCTTGTTGCCGTGTTGAATACCGCTAATATCTATGGGCCTCGTGAATTCACCCCTAACGAAGTCCTGACTGCCTGTGGAAATTGGGGTGCAAACGGTCTGAATACTTGGGCTCTTCCCAGCAAGTGCAATGGTAAAATCGACACGAGCAACTACACTCATGGCGGTAAGGAGCAGGCGACTGTATTCAGTGCAGTCAAAGCAAGTATTGACAATAACCTTCCCATCATTATTCGGCTCAACAGTAGCGATGGCAAAAAGACGCATTTTGTCACAGCGATTGCTTATACTGGCAGTTGCTCCTCTGCAAGCAGCATTTCCGTCATTGATCCTGCTGGTGGTGTCATTCGAACTCTTGAGGAAGCGGGAACTGCACGCAATGAAACCGTATACGGTGATTATATCGCAACCGCTCGTCGCTCCTAAATATCTCTACTCTCTTCATCAACAATAAGTTGTAAAGCATCATTTTTAACATATATCCCCCCCAAAGTCTTTTCTCAACTCTCGAAAAGGCTTCGGGGGGGATTTTTCAATGCCTATTATATGCAACACTTTTCACTATCTGCTTATCCAAGCTCAGGCGAGTGATATTTATTTACTCTCCACACATCCCCAACTTTTACCAACTGCATTTCATATTCGACTTTATTCATGTCATCATATGAATACTCATCATGTTCCTCATACGTTTCATTGGGATTATAGTATGCAATCATTACAAAATTTACTTGTGCTTCCGTTTTATTTTTCAAATAGTATCGCACTGAGCAGAAATCATCCGGATAATATTCTCCCACATATCCAGTAAAATATGGAATTTGTGCCAAATCATAGTCATCACAAACGGCAAGTTTTCCATTATAATTCACAAACTTTTTCTCAATTGAATCTTGTGACAAGAAATCATTTGTAAAAATAGATTTCATATATTCTTCAAACTCTTTATAAGAATTTTGATAGACCTCATAATCATGTCCGTTCAGTTTTACATATGTCGGCGCATTTTGCGTCATAGGCACAAAAGTCGGAGCATCTTCAATTTTAAAATTCAGTCCTTTTAAGTTACTTGATTGTCCCCAAAGTGCATAGTCTATTTTCTGCGCTTTTTCAAAAACAGTATATTGATCTTGATCTAAAAATACCGAGGTCGAATCAACTAACGTCTGGGAAAAATCTTGCAAATCATTTTTTTCTTCAGAATTGCATGAACTTGACGATGTATCCTGTGACGAAACTACTGTGGACATTGATGATGCTGTTGTATCATTCATTCCACATCCCACCAAATTCACCACAATACAACCTAGAATCACTATCATTTTTACACTTTTTGCACAATTCATATATGTTCTCCTTTTTTATAAGTTTATCAACATATTGTTTAGTCTCTATTACCTTCTTGTAAACTTTTTATATTAGCTCACAAAAATCTATTTTTCCGTTTACAAATCTTAACATTTTTTCTCTTTCCTCTTAAAAGGAGGAAAGAAAATTGAATTATACGCTTTTTGACCTTTTTCTAAATGCATATAACGGCAACTCCTTTGCACAGCTACAAATCGTCCAACGTTTTCAGCCATTACTGAAAAAATATGCAGCTCTTCTTAAGTATGAGGATGCCTATTCAGATTTACAATTATATCTTCTCGAATTACTGCATTCCGGAAAATTGACCAAACTTCAAAGAAAAGATGACGGCACATTAGTGAAATATATTGAATCCTCTATCCGGCATCAATACATTTCGCTTAACAGCCGAAAAAACGCCGTAGATAACTCTGTCATCGCAAGCGTTGATGAAATTGATTTCAATCAGATGTCTTTGTCCTCAAACGATGAATATCCTGAACTATTGATTTCCGATTTACATTCTGTTCTTCAACCTTCTGAACTGACCTTATTATCTCAATTTGTTTTTAAAGGAATGAGCATCGCAGATATAGCAGAAAAATCTGGTGTCAGTAGACAAGCTATCAACCGTAAAAAGCTTTCCATATTAAAAAAATTAGAATGTGCATTCTTCCCTAAAACTTCCAAATAAATTCTCATTCATTTTGATTTCATTCTTTAGTGTATAAAAGCTATTTTCTTCGCTCCCTTTAATCAAACCACCACGGCAGTTCCAGCCACAGGTTATCCATGGCCTGTTCCTCGGTCTTTTTGGCGCGGCCTTTTGTCAGGTGAAAGTATATCGCCGTGCCGATCAGCGGATGTTCCTCGCCATCGGTGAAGCCATAGCGGTACAGCAGATAGGTCTGCTCCCGTTGGGTCAGCCGTTTCAGGCCATAATACAGTTCCCGGCGCGATTCCTGCTCCTCCATAATGCTCTGCGGCTGCATGGCGTAGGGGTCGGCTATGGCCTCAATGCGCCGTAGTTGTTCCTCTCCCGGCAGAACATCATCCAGCGAAACACGTTGGTAACAGACGCCGTCCTTGTCTTCCGTCACCATCCGCTGCTCAAAAGCGGCAAAGGCATCCCGCACCATGTCCATCATGGCGTTGCGGATGGCAGGAGCCGCATAGGTCAGGAACTTCATGCCGCGCGCTGCATCGAACTTCGGCACAGCTTTCCATAAGCCCAGATTGCCTGCCTGTTTCAAATCGTCCGTGTCAAGGTTCAAGCCAGACTGTGCCAGATTCATGCTGCGGAAAAGGTCATTTGCCACCTTGCCGATAAAGGACTTGTTGTTTTCGATCAGGCTGTCCAGTGCGGCGGCATCGCCTTTCTGTGCCAGCGCACAAAGCCGTTCATTCGTCTGCTTCATGGGCGTTTTCCTGCTCTGCGGCAGACTGCAAGATTCCCAACAGACCGCTTCGCAACTGCTCCAGTGCTTCCGGCGTGGCTCCTTCCATACCCGAAACGCTGTCCAACATTGCATCCGTCAACTGCTCTGCCGTGATCGTTGGGTGCTGCACATCCTGCCCTTTGGTCAATTCGGTGAACATCTTCTCTGCCACTTTCTTGCTCATGGCTTCCTGTTCGGCGTAATGGCTCCCGATGCCCTTTTTGATTTCCTTGACCGTTGCCATGAAGTACATTTCAATGTCATCAAGATCACCTTGATACACCGGCTTTCTCCGAAGGCTGATGTCTTTGGCAGCCTTGGCTGCTTCTGGGGTCTTGACCCTTGTACGTAGCAGGGTGCTCAATATCGTGAGCATGGCATTCTGTGCTGCGATACCAGACGCAAAAGTATCATCAAAATACTGCGATATGCGGTAAGTAAGCTCTGCAAAGCGGGCGTTTTCCAACAGCAGGTTGACCACCTCTGTATTGACACGCCCTGTGTAGAGGTTCTTTGCAGCTTCTACGGACAAGCCCAGTTCGGCAATGTCGTAATTTTTGCGGTCGGGGATGTTGGTTTCTCCCAGCAGGAAATCCGTGGACACATTAAACAGCCTTGCGATTTTCAGCACCTGCTCATGGGTCAGCGTCCCTTTTGCGCCGCTGATGAAGCGGCTGATGGTGCTTTTGGAGCAGCCGATTTCCTTGGCAAGCTCCGGTTGGCTGATATTGTGCTCTTTCATCAAGTCCGCAAGACGGACGTTGGACGGTGCGGGCAGATATTCCTGTGCCATGTGGTCGGCCCTCCTTTTTGAGCTTTTTCCTCATTATAATACGCTCTGCCGTTTTGTTCAATATACGGTTACTTCTCCGCCCTTGCTGTTGCAAATCTGCAACCAGTAAGGGCTTTTTTCTTTTTCCGTTGCAGTTCTGCCGCTTTTTCGCCTTTCCTGCAAAATTTTCCGTATATTCAGGCAGGAAGCAAAAAACACCAGAGTTCTCACTTTGGGGATACTCTGGTGCAACACATAACATCGCCCTGCCCGGTGGCCGCAGGGTGCGGGATTTTGTAGGCATCGAGCCGCTTGTCCACCCCTGTCCGTAAAAAGTGCATTTTTTCACGGAAGAAATTCGTACAACCTGTACGGTCTGTACTTGTACGCATCTGTACGGCGGATTGAAGTAAATTAAAACGAATTATCGTTTATATTTCGGATTTCCGTACGTCGTACGAACCGTACAGGTTATTTGAAGTCCGTACGCAATTTTTTCAGATGCGTACGGAGCAATCAAGTTCGCATTGTGCGAACTTGATCGTAGCTCTCCCGCATGAGACGTTCCCCCTCGGAGAGTCCTCGAAGAGCCCACTACACTTTGCAGCCCATAGGGATGAAAGTGTTATAGTGGGTTATTACACTTCCGGGGAAGTGCATCTCCGTCCCCGTCACCTTCCTCTGAACCCCGAAAGGAGGGATGCCCTTTGGCAAGAAATGATGGTATTGACCGCACCAGTGTCCGAAACCTTGCCGTTTCGGACAAGGTTGTTGGCAACACTCAGCAGCACAATGAGCGTGAAAAGGACAGCTATCGGAACCCCGATATTATCCCCCAGCGCGCTGCATGGAACGTCCACTTCAAGAAGCCAACCGCCAGCTACACCGACCTGTTCTCCCAACTGGAATCCGATGGAACCATCTCCACGCGCGGCCTGAAACCGGATGCCACCCACTACTGTGAGCTTGTCTTTGATGTCAACTCGGCCTATTTTGACAATCACGGTGGCTACGAGTTCGCCAAGCAGTTCTATGCAGATGCCTACAAAGCTGCTATCCAAATCGTAGGCGGTGAACAGTATATCCTCTCGGCTGTCATGCATGCCGATGAGATCAACCGTGCCATGACCGAAGCATTAGGCCGTGAAGTCTACCACTATCATCTCCATGTGGTCTATGTGCCTGTGGTGGAAAAGCAGATCCTCTGGTCGAAACGCTGCAAGGACAAGGCACTGGTCGGCACAGTCAAGGAGACTGTCATGCAGGTCAGCCGGAGCAAGAAGTGGGCATCCAAGCCCCTGCTGGACGATGCCGGAAAGCCTGTCCTGCAAAAGAACGGCAAGCCAGTCTTGAAGAAGTCGTACAGTGTCCTGCAAGACGATTTCTTCAACTATATGCGCAATGCCGGGTACACGGATGTAGAGCGCGGTGAGCGTGGCAGCACCGAAGAACACCTGACCGTCACCCAGTTCAAAGTCCAGCGAGAGCAGGAACGGCTGGACGCCCTGACCGCCCAAGCCGACCAAAAGGCGCAGTCGCTTGCCAAAACCAGTCAGACCCTCTCCAAAAAGGAGAAGGAACTTGCCGCTGTGCAGAAAAAGACCACGCTCACGAAAGAAGCCCTCATTCATGCGCGTGATCTGGATTATATCGGCAAGCGCACCTTCCTCGGCAACTACTCGCTGACCGAAGAAGAATTTTCCAAGCTGAAAAAGCAAGCCGACCACGGCTATATGATGGACGTGGAGAACCGCCGCTTGAAAGAAGAACTTTCCACCGCCAAGAAGGAGGCCGTTCGTTGGAGCAACAAGTACCACGACCTGTGGTACGACGTGAAACCCTATCTGGATGCTCTCCACCGTGCGCCCGAACTGGTGCGTGGCTTTCTGGAAAAGATTCTTGCCCCCAAGCAGGAGCACACCATGAATGTGCCGCAGCAAAACCGTAAGCGTGGGCAAGATGTAGAACTTTAAGCTGAATTTTTAGATGATATGACAATATAAGGAGCAACGCTTATGGATTTTGACCGTAATTCTATGACCGTCCCTGTGCAATCTTCCGATTATACGAAAAAGTTCTTGCAAAAGGGCTCGAATCCCACTACAATGGAAGTGGTCACTCAAACCAATGCCGTCAAGTCTCCGACTGACGGCCCGGCAACCACGAAACTGGTGTACACGGTGGAAGAGATCGCACGAATGCTGGCCATCAGCCTGCGCTCTGCTTACAATCTGTGCAACAGCACTACCGAATTCCGTGTCCTGCGAGTAGGCGGAAGCATCCGTGTGCCGAAGGACAGCTTCGATGCGTGGCTCTACCGGGCAGCTTGATAAGGAGGCAAACAGTATGGCATATATTACGAAGCGCGGCAACTCTTACAGCGTCCGCTACACCTACGAAGATGAGCACGGCAAGAGCTGCGACAAATGGGAGAGCTTTCCCACAAAAGAGGAGGCAACGAACCGAAAAAAGCAAATCGAGCATGAACTGGCCGCTGGCACTTTCCTGATTCCGTCCTCGGTAACGGTGGCAGAGTTCCTGATGGACTGGCTGCCGAAACAGTGCAGCAAGCACAAGTGGGCACCCAAAACCTACGAATCCAACCTTTCCACCATTCAGAATCTCATTATCCCCTATATCGGTAGCATGGAGATGCAGAAGCTCAAGCCCTACCACATGGAGAACCTCTACACGACCCTGAGCAAAACGCCCTGTGGTTCGTATATCGAGGGCAAGAAGCAGGAACTGACCGAAAAGCAGAAGCAGCGTTTCCTTTCCGGCACAACGATCCATGAGGTGCACCGGCTGCTGGGCACTGCCTTCCAGTATGCCGTAGAGTGGGGCATCCTTGTCAAAAGCCCTGTTCCCGTGGACAGCCCCAAGAAGTCTACGCAGGAGCGCACCATCTGGACGGTAGAGGAAATGAGGGCGGCTCTGGACAGCATGGAGGACCCCATCCTGCATCTGGCAGTCCACCTCACACTGGTGGGCGCACTGCGAGAGGGCGAGATCGTAGGTCTGACCCCGGAAGATCTCGATTTTGACGCAGCAGATGGCATCGGAACCTTCCGTATCAACAAGTCCATGCAGCGGGTGCGGAAAGAAGCCCTAAATCAAGTGGACGATGGCTGCATCATCAAGATATTCCCGGACAAGCTGGAGCGCAGCACCACTTCCCTCATCCTGAAAAGCACCAAAACCGCATCCTCCTGCCGTACCATCTTCATGACCTCTGCACTGAAAGAGGAATTGAAGAAGTGGCTGAATCAGTTGGCGGCAGACGAGATGAAAGACCCGGCACGCTACCATGATAGCGGAATGCTGTTCCGTCTACCCAATGGTCTGGCAGTGGAGCCGGTGCTGATCCGCAAGAAGTTCCTCAAATGGCAGGATGCCCACCCGGAATTCCCCCGCATTGTGTTCCACGGTTTGCGGCATTCCAGTGCCACCTATCAACTGATGATCTCCGGCGGCGATGTGAAAGCCGTTCAGGGCACCACAGGGCACGCCACGGCGGATATGCTGGTGAACACCTACGCTCATATCCAGCAGTCCTCTCGTGTAGAACTGGGCAGGAAATTTGAGGAAGGGTTCTATGCTAAACAGGAAAGCCCCAGCCCGCAGGCTGTACCCGCCGCAGGCGAACCGACCATCTCCATGACCGCTCTGCTGGAACTTCTGAAGGACGCAGACCCCGAAGTAAAGGCGCAGCTCCGTCTGGCTCTGCTGACCTGATGCAAAATTTACCACGCATTTCAAAGCAATTCCAGCCCATGCAGAGGATTCCCACGAAAACGCCGACCGTGCAAAAACCGTGCATTGACCGTGCAAGCCCCGATTTTTCGGGGTTACATAACAAAAAAGAACGTCAAATCTTACGATTTGACGTTCAATATCTGGTGCACCTCCAGGGACTCGAACCCTGGGCCCACTGATTAAGAGTCAGTTGCTCTACCAACTGAGCTAGAGGTGCATATGGTGACCCGTACCGGAATCGAACCGATGTTAAAGGCGTGAGAGGCCTCTGTCTTAACCGCTTGACCAACGGGCCATATAAAAGTCGGCGACTACCTATTTTCACAAGCCGTTTCCAGCTAACTATCTTCGGCACAAGTAAGCTTAACTTCTGTGTTCGGAATGGGAACAGGTGGAACCTTACCGTCATCGACACCGACCGATCTGACTGAATCAGTATAACACATTTCTGTGCTTCTGTCCAGTATTTCTTAGAAGGACGTGCCTTCAAAACTGAATAATCACTGCTAACATTTTTTCGTTGACTTAAAAGTCTCAAGCGAATTGTGGTCAAGCCCTCGACCTATTAGTACACGCTTGCTGAATGGATCGCTCCACTTACACATCGTGCCTATCAACCTTGTAGTCTTCAAGGGGTCTTACTTGTTTGAAACAATGGGATATCTTATCTTTGGGTCGGCTTCACGCTTAGATGCTTTCAGCGTTTATCCGATCCGTACATAGTTGCCCAGCTATGCCCTTGGCAGAACAACTGGTGCGCCAGAGGTACGTCCGCTCCGGTCCTCTCGTACTAGGAACAGCTCCCATCAAATATCCTGCGCCCACGACAGATAGGGACCGAACTGTCTCACGACGTTCTGAACCCAGCTCGCGTACCGCTTTAATTGGCGAACAGCCAAACCCTTGGGACCGAATACAGCCCCAGGATGCGATGAGCCGACATCGAGGTGCCAAACCTCCCCGTCGATGTGGACTCTTGGGGGAGATCAGCCTGTTATCCCCAGGGTAACTTTTATCCGTTGAGCGATGGCATTTCCACTCACATACCACCGGATCACTAACTCCAACTTTCGTTACTGCTCGACCCGTCAGTCTCGCAGTTAGGCTCGCTTCTGCGTTTGCACTCTTTTGCTTGATTTCCGTTCAAGCTGAGCGAACCTTTGAACGCCTCCGTTACTCTTTAGGAGGCGACCGCCCCAGTCAAACTGCCCACCTAACAATGTCCCCCGCCTTGATTCAAAGGCGCAGGTTAGAATTCCAATATCGCAAGGATGGTATCCCAACGGCCACTCCACAAATGCCAAAGCACTTGTTTCCCTGTGTCCCATCTATCCTGTGCATGCAACATCGAAACCCAATATTAGGCTACAGTAAAGCTCCATGGGGTCTTTCCGTCTTGTCGCGGGTAACCGGCATCTTCACCGGTACTACAATTTCGCCGGGCGGGCTGTCGAGACAGTGCCCAAATCATTACGCCTTTCATGCGGGTCAGAACTTACCTGACAAGGAATTTCGCTACCTTAGGACCGTTATAGTTACGGCCGCCGTTCACTGGGGCTTCGATTCAATGCTTGCACATCTCCTCTTAACCTTCCAGCACCGGGCAGGCGTCAGCTCGTATACGTCATCTTTCGATTTAGCACAAACCTGTGTTTTTGGTAAACAGTTGCTTGGGCCGATTCTCTGCGGCTCCATCTCTGGAGCACCCCTTCTCCCGAAGTTACGGGGTCAATTTGCCGAGTTCCTTAACAACCCTTCTCCCGTTGGCCTTAGAATCTTCTTCCTACCTACCTGTGTCGGTTTGCGGTACGGGCACCGCAGAAATACACACAGCTTTTCTCGCCATCTTCCATCCCGGACTTCGGTACTAACTTCCCTCGATCGCTACCGGAACCAACACCCGGCTCCGAGACTTCAAATGTGTCCCTGTGCTTAACTCTTTTGGTGGTGACGGAATCTCTACCGTCTGTGCATCGGCTACGCCGTTAGGCCTCACCTTAGCTCCCGACTAACCTGGAGCGGACGAACCTTCCTCCAGAAACCTGAGGCTTTCGGCCATGCAGATTCTCACTGCATTCGCGCTACTCATTCCGGCATTCTCACTTCTATACACTCCACAGCCGCTTGCGCTACTGTTTCACCGCGTATACAACGCTCCCCTACCCAATACATTGCTGTATTGCCTAAGCTTCGGTGTCAGGTTTAGCCCCGTTAAATTCTCCGCGCAAAGACGCTCGACCAGTGAGCTATTACGCACTCTTTGAATGTGTGGCTGCTTCTGAGCCAACATCCTGGTTGTCTACGTATCTTCACATCGTTTTCCACTTAACCTGACTTTGGGACCTTAGCTGTAGATCTGGGCTGTTTCCCTTTTGACAATGACATTTATCTGACACTGTCTGACTCCCAAGCATCAATACTCTGGCATTCTGAGTTTGATAAGCTTCGCTAACCTCTCGGCCGCTAGGCTATTCAGTGCTTTACCTCCAGGTATCTAACTTGAGGCTAGTCCTAAAACTATTTCGGGGAGAACCAGCTATCTCCGGGTTCGATTGGAATTTCTCCGCTACCCACAGTTCATCCGCCGCCTTTTCAACGGAGGTCGGTTCGGTCCTCCATGGAATTTTACTTCCACTTCAACCTGACCATGGGTAGGTCACCCGGTTTCGGGCCCATTGTATGCAACTTAACGCCCTTTTCAAACTCGCTTTCGCTTCGGCTCCAGACCTTAAGTCCTTAACCTTGCTGCATACAATCGCTCGCCGGACCGTTCTACAAAAAGTACCCTATCACACATTGACGTGCTCTAGGTGCTTGTAGGCACAGGGTTTCAGGTTCTTTTTCACTCCCCTCCCGGGGTGCTTTTCACCTTTCCTTCACAGTACTATACGCTATCGGTCACTGGGTAGTATTTAGGGTTGGAGGGTGGTCCCCCCGTATTCCGACCAGGTTTCACGTGTCTGGCCGTACTCTGGAACTCGCTCAGCTCTTGTCGTTTTCACCTACGTGGTTCTCACACTCTCTGACCGGCCTTCCCATGCCGTTCGGTTAACAACTTAAGTCCTAAATGCGGTCCGTACCCCGGAAGTATTTCTACTTCCGGTTTGCCCTCTTCCGCGTTCGCTCGCCACTACTTACGGAATCTCGTTTGATGTCTCTTCCTCGCCCTACTTAGATGTTTCAGTTCAGGCGGTTCCCTCGATATACCTATTTTTAAGTTCAGTATAACGTACCTGAGTATGAACCCAGGTGAGTTTCCTCATTCAGAAATCTCCGGATCAATGCTTATTTGCAGCTCCCCGAAGCTTATCGCAGCTTATCACGTCTTTCATCGGCTCCCAGTGCCAAGGCATTCGCCCTGCGCCCTTGTTCGCTTGACCTTTCAAACGTTCTTTAAGAACATTTGGTATCCTCTTGATTCTCTCTTGCCAACGAAGATTATTGTTACCCTTCCTTTTGAAATTGTAATATTTCTTAAAAAAGAACTTACTATAATCTTTGTTTCGCAGTTATTATTCAGTTTTCAAGGTACGTCTTGGTGATGTCCCTCAAAGCCCGGTCTCCCGGAACTCTGATTTTCACCACATGGTGGGCCAAAATGGACTCGAACCATCGACCTCACGATTATCAGTCGTGTGCTCTAGCCAGCTGAGCTATTGGCCCATGTGGTGGAGATTAAGGGAATCGAACCCTTGACCCCCTGCTTGCAAAGCAGGTGCTCTCCCAGCTGAGCTAAACCCCCACATAAGGTTTTGAGTAACCCCTTTTCAGGGCCCTCAAAATCGAACAATATCTACTTAAACTTTAACTTGTCACCTGTTCCAATGACCGATCATCTTAGATGCTCTGTCATTGCCTGACTCCTTAGAAAGGAGGTGATCCAGCCGCAGGTTCTCCTACGGCTACCTTGTTACGACTTCACCCCAATCACCAGTTTTACCTTCGGCGGCGTCCTCCTTGCGGTTAGACTACCGACTTCGGGTCCCCCCGGCTCTCATGGTGTGACGGGCGGTGTGTACAAGGCCCGGGAACGTATTCACCGCAGCATGCTGATCTGCGATTACTAGCAATTCCGACTTCGTGCAGGCGAGTTGCAGCCTGCAGTCCGAACTGGGACGTTGTTTCTGAGTTTTGCTCCACCTCGCGGTCTTGCTTCTCTTTGTTTAACGCCATTGTAGTACGTGTGTAGCCCAAGTCATAAAGGGCATGATGATTTGACGTCATCCCCACCTTCCTCCGTTTTGTCAACGGCAGTCTGGCCAGAGTCCTCTTGCGTAGTAACTGACCATAAGGGTTGCGCTCGTTGCGGGACTTAACCCAACATCTCACGACACGAGCTGACGACAACCATGCACCACCTGTCTCTGCGTCCCGAAGGAAAAACATATTTCTATGTCCGTCGCAGGATGTCAAGACTTGGTAAGGTTCTTCGCGTTGCGTCGAATTAAACCACATACTCCACTGCTTGTGCGGGCCCCCGTCAATTCCTTTGAGTTTCAACCTTGCGGTCGTACTCCCCAGGTGGATTACTTATTGTGTTAACTGCGGCACTGAAGGGGTCAATCCTCCAACACCTAGTAATCATCGTTTACAGTGTGGACTACCAGGGTATCTAATCCTGTTTGCTACCCACACTTTCGAGCCTCAGCGTCAGTTGGTGCCCAGTAGGCCGCCTTCGCCACTGGTGTTCCTCCCGATATCTACGCATTCCACCGCTACACCGGGAATTCCGCCTACCTCTGCACTACTCAAGAAAAACAGTTTTGAAAGCAGTTCATGGGTTGAGCCCATGGATTTCACTTCCAACTTGTCTTCCCGCCTGCGCTCCCTTTACACCCAGTAATTCCGGACAACGCTTGTGACCTACGTTTTACCGCGGCTGCTGGCACGTAGTTAGCCGTCACTTCCTTGTTGAGTACCGTCATTATCTTCCTCAACAACAGGAGTTTACAATCCGAAGACCTTCTTCCTCCACGCGGCGTCGCTGCATCAGGGTTTCCCCCATTGTGCAATATTCCCCACTGCTGCCTCCCGTAGGAGTCTGGGCCGTGTCTCAGTCCCAATGTGGCCGTTCAACCTCTCAGTCCGGCTACCGATCGTCGCCTTGGTGGGCCATTACCTCACCAACTAGCTAATCGGACGCGAGGCCATCTCAAAGCGGATTGCTCCTTTTCCCTCTACCCGATGCCGGGTCGTGGGCTTATGCGGTATTAGCAGTCGTTTCCAACTGTTGTCCCCCTCTTTGAGGCAGGTTCCTCACGCGTTACTCACCCGTTCGCCACTCGCTTGAGAAAGTAAACCTCCTCTCGCTCGTTCGACTTGCATGTGTTAGGCGCGCCGCCAGCGTTCGTCCTGAGCCAGGATCAAACTCTTTATAAATGATATTTATCACTTAAAAGTGTTAAATCTTGTTTCGCTCAGCACGCAATCGCTTGCGTCCTGTGTGAATTACTTTTGTTTGGAATTGTTTACCGTGTTTTTCCAACACGAAAATAGGTTCCGTTACAAGTTCTTTCGATATTGTTCAATTTTCAAGGTCCTGTGCGCCGCAGCCTTGCGGCTGACAGCTTAGTTATTTTATCACTTTCGTGATAAATTGTCAAGCACTTTTTTGAAAGATTTTTGAGATTCATTTTTGATTCTGTCGAATCTCTCCGTTTGACGTCGTTTTTGAAGTATTTCATTCTGTCGGACGTCCGCCTGACAGTAATGTATTTTAGCACAGCATCCTTCAAAAAGCAAGCGTTTTTTACAAATTTTACGCCAAAATCATTCTTTTTACTTTTTGCCCAGTTTTTTACATTTTTTATAGACACTTCCTCCCTTATTCCTCCAAAAGCCGGGCGCGCAGCCGGATCAGGATCTTACGTTCCCGCCTGGAGATCTGTACCTGTGTAGTATGCAGTGCTTTTGCAGTCTCGCTCTGGGTGCGGTTGCCATAAAAGCGCAGACGAATCAGTTGCTTGTCCTGCTCTGGCAGCGCTTCGATCACCTCTGCCAGACTGATCCGGTCTGCCAGTTCCTCCTCCGGAGATTCCACCGGGATATCCAGCTGCCGGTCTCCATCCTCGCCGCCCTCCGGGGTCAGGCTCATGGCGGGCTGCGCGGCCTGTATGGCAAGGGCTACATTCTCTATCGGCTCGTCCAGCTGCTCAGCCAGCTGCTGCAAGGTAGGCTCTGCGCCGCACAGCTTCATAGTATGCTCCCGTGCAGCTTGCACCCGCATTCCCAGTTCCTTCAGGGAGCGGCTCACCTTGACCGTACCCCCATCCCGGAACAGCTTTTTGATTTCACCAAGGATCACCGGCACGGCATAGGTGGAAAAACACACGCCCCGGCTCTCGTCAAAATTATCATAGGCTTTGATGAGCCCCACGCAGCCCGCGCTGTACAGGTCGTCATACTCCATGCCTCGCCCACGGAATCTGCCCGCACAGGCATGCACCAGCCCCAGATTCTGCGTGATGAATGCTTCCCGCCGGGTCTTATCCGTTACCATATACCGGACCGCCTTTCCTTTTTATGTAGGCTCACGCCGGGACAAACGCTTGACTAGCAGCACCTTTGTTCCTTTGCCGGGCTTTGAGGTGACCTTTACCCTGTCCATAAAGCTTTGCATCACCGCAAAGCCCAGACCGGAGCGCTCTTCCGGGTTGCCGGTGGTGAACAATGGCTGCATGGCCTGCTCCACATTGGGGATGCCAATGCCCTTATCTGTAATGGTGATGTGCACCTCCCGGTCGGGGTAGACCGCAATGGTCATGCACACCGGCCCGATCCGCTCCGGGTAGGCGTGGACGATGCAGTTGGTCACCGCCTCGGACACTGCGGTTTTCAGGTCGGCCAGTTGGGGCACGGTTGGATCATACCGCGCCAGAAAGGCCGCCGTAACGCCGCGGGCGTAGGCCTCGTTGCTGCTGAGGGAATCGAACTGGATGCGGGTGCTGTTCTCTGCTTTCATTGCGCATTCTCCTTTTCTATATTCTCCGTACAGGGGATGCCCGCCAGCCGCAGGACTTTTTGCAGCTGCGCGGGGGCGTGCTGCAACCGCAGGCTCGTGCCCAGAACGCGGGCGCAGCGCTGCCGCCCAAGGATGAGCCCGATGCCGGAGGAATCCATGAACCCTACCCCGCCAAGATCGATAATTAAGGTGCGGGGACTGCGGCTGACCAGTGCATCGTCCAGCTGCATCCGCAGGCTCTGGGCGGCATCGTGGTCGATCTCGCCCGCCAGATAGGCATACAGGGTCTCCCCTGCCGCGCTGAAGGTCACCGTTGCCATTGCTTGTCCATCTCCTTTTTTACAAAATAAAAGATCCCGTACACATAACTTCAGTGTACGGGATCTTCGGGTTATTTTTTAGAAAAAGCTGTCGGCAGCTTACGCCTTTGCCAGCAGCTCGGCAGCTTCCAGCGCTGCCGCCTCGCTGCCGCAGACCAGCAGCCCACGGCGGGTGTTGGCGTGCGCCAGCTGCACCGCCTCGTCCAGACTGGTGCAGAGCTGGGCGTCAAAGTGATACTTTGCCTTCTCGGTCAGACGCTGGGTCAGCTGCTCCTCCACACCGGCGGGCGTGACGAGATACACCTTATCAAAGGGGCTCTCGCTCATGCCGGGCATGGTGGATTTATCCTTTTTCTGTTCCTCAGGGCTCAGGCCGGTCTCCAGCGCGGAGAAGAAGGCCTCCGCCCCCTCCTCCTCGGTCAGGCCGATGATAGCGCTCATGTGGCGCACCTTGGCCATGTTCAACACGCGCAGCAGCGCGGCAGCCTGCTGCGGGGTGCGGCAGGCATCCAGAATGACCAGCGGGCGCTGGGAAAGCACCCGAATGCTGCAACGGTTGTCCACGGCAGCAATGCCATCCAGAATGGCTTCATCGGAGATGTCCACCTCTTTGCGGCAGAGCGCCAGCGCCAGCTCCACCGCCATGGCGGCGTTGCCCGCGGCGTGACGTCCCAGAAAGGCCAGCGGCACTGTGTAGCCGCCGTAGTCCACCCGGCTGGCAAACTGTTCTGCTTCCAGAAAGGTGATATCCTCCGGATCGGGCACTACCAGCTCACAGTCGCACTTGCCCGCAGCCACAACCAGCTCACTGAGCACCGCCTTGGGCTGCTCCGGCGCGGTGACGCAGATGCTTTCCTTGCGCATCACGCCGCCTGCCAATGCAGCCAGACGTTCCACCGAGCGGCTCACGCCATCCGGTCCCACCGCTGTGACGGCGCACACCGGCATTTTTGGCAGCACCGCAGCCAGACCTGCATCCGGCAGCTCTACTACCGCCAGCGTGCAGCCGGCTTCGCCAAAGCAGTACGCAGCGGCAACAAGCTCTGCCGCCTGCAAAGGCAGCTCCTCATGGGCAGCAAGGGCATCGGCGGCGCGGCACAGCAGTGCTTCGTCCACCGGCTTGCCATCCACACGGATGCGGGCAGCAAGCGGCTCGCACCCGGCATGGTAGACACCGGCACGGATCCCCTGCGCGTGCAGAATGGCTGCCAGCAGACGCGCCACCGCCGTTTTACCGGCAGTGCCTGCCACACCCACGAACTGCACCTGCTGCACCGAGGCGGGCAGCAGTGCGCCCAGCTGCGCCGGGTCGGCAAAGCCGTCCGGCAGAGCTGCAAAATACTGATTTGCCTGTTGGATGGTCATTCGTGTCTCCTTTTTATGTGATAATACAGTCCCTCGCAGGCCAACAGCAGTACGATGGCAACAAGGATGCCGGCCAGAACACCGGCAGAATCCAGCCACACATCGGTGACTTGACTGCTGCGTCCCTCCGAGAAGAGCTGAATGGTCTCATCGGTCAGCGCCGTCAGCACACCGCCCAGCATGGGCACGGTGATATGCCGCAGCGGGTGACGGCTGTACACCCGCATACAGAGCATGAGCAGAAAGCCCTCCAGCGTATACTCGCAAAAGTGTGCCAGCTTGCGCACGATATGCATGGTCAGATGCTCTGCCAGCCCCGGCTGTCCCAAGCGGCGCAGGATGATGCGCATCCACGCCAGCACCCGGCCGCTGGAGTCGGTGGAGACCGTTGCCACCGCCATGGAGTTGGAAAAGATGAACCAGATGCAGGCGATGAGTGCAACGGTAAAGACCACACGTCCCGCAATGACCCACAGTGAGGTGCGTTCCGTATCGTTATAGCGTTCCACAGTCTCAGCCCAGAGCCTTAATGCTCTGCTCGATGTTGGCCAGCTTGTCCTGACTCTTGGCGAACTTTGTGCGGATCTCCTCCACCAGAGCCGCCGGGGCACGCTCCACAAACTTGGGGTTATTCAGCTGGTTGCCGAACATGGCCATTTCCTTTTCAGCCTTGGCCTTTTCCTTGTTCAGGCGAGCCAATTCTTTCTCTCGGTCGATGAGCTCCATCATGGGGATGAAGCCGCGGGCGGCGTGGGTGGACACCTGCACCATGCCATCGGTGCTGCCCTCGTACTTTTCGGTAAAGGTCACATCGGTGGCAAAGGCAAACTTGGCCAGATAGACCTGTGCGTTCTGGAAGGGGGCTGCATCGGCAGTTTCAATGATCATGCTGGTCTTTTTTGCGGGGTGCACGTTCATCTCGGTGCGCATGGTACGCACAGCCTTGATATAATCCATCACCTTTTCAAAGGCTTCCTCTTCAGCGGCCCAGTTGTGAGCGGCGTCAAAGGTTGGCCATGCCTGCGTCATGATGGTCTCGGCAGAACCGGGCAGAGCCTGATACAGTTCCTCGGTGATGAAGGGCATGAAGGGATGCAGCAGCTTGAGCGCCTTATCCAGCACATACACCAGCACACGGCGGGCGGTGTCGGCCTGCTGTGCATCGCCGGAGTTCAGGCGGGGCTTTGCGATCTCGATGAACCAGTCGCAGTAGACATCCCAGATAAAGCTGTTGATCTTGGCAGCAGCCAGACCCATCTCATAGTGCTCCAGATTATCGGTCATGGCACCGGCCACCTGATTCAGCTTGGTCAGCACCCACTTGTCGCTCATGTCCAGCAGCTCTTCACAGGGCAGACCCGGCTCAAAGTCCTCGGGCAGGTTCATCAGCACAAAGCGGGTGGCGTTCCACAGCTTATTGGCAAAGTTGCGGGCAGCCTCCACCTTCTTTTCGATATAGCGCATATCGTTGCCCGGGGTGGAGCCGTCCACCAGCATAAAGCGCAGGGCATCCGCGCCGTACTGGGCAATGACCTCCAGCGGATCGATGCCGTTGCCAAGGCTCTTGGACATCTTGCGGCCCTGACTGTCGCGGACGATGCCGTGGATGCAGACGGTATCAAACGGAGCCTTGCCGGTGTAAGCCAGACCGGAGAAGATCATGCGGCTGACCCAGAAGCCGATGATGTCGTAGCCGGTGACCAGCGTATTGGTGGGGTAGAAATACTTGAGGTCGGCGCTGTCCTCGTTGGGCCAGCCCAGCGTGCTGAAGGGCCACAGCGCAGAGGAGAACCAGGTATCCAGCGTATCGGGGTCCCGCGTCAGCTTTGCGCTGCCGCACTTGGGGCAGGTGCAGGGAGCGGACTTTGCCACCACGGTCTCGCCGCAGTCGTCGCAGTACCAAGCCGGGATCTGGTGGCCCCACCACAGCTGACGGCTGATGCACCAGTCGCGGGTGTTCTTCATCCAGTTCATATAGTTCTTGGTAAAGCGCTCGGGCACAAACTTGATCTCGCCCTTCTCTACGCTCTCAATGGCGGGCTTTGCCAGCGGCTCCATCTTGACGAACCACTGCTTGGAGATCATGGGCTCGATGGTGGAGTGGCAGCGGTAGCAGGTGCCCACCTCGTGCTTCAGGGGCTCGATCTCCTTCAGGAAGCCGCCCTCTTTCAGGTCGGCCAGAATAGCCTTGCGTGCCTCCAGCGTAGTCATGCCGGCGTACTTGCCGCAGTCCAGCACATGGGGCTCGTTGACGGTGTTCTTACCGGCGGCAAACAGAGCATCGGCGGCAGCCTTGTCGGCAGCGCCGGTCATGTGGCCGTCGTAAGTGAACACGCGCACGATGGGCAGGTCGTGGCGCAGACCGACCTCAAAGTCGTTGGGGTCGTGGGCGGGGGTGATCTTCACGACACCGGTGCCCTTGGTCATATCGGCGTGCTCATCGCAGACGATGGGGATTTCCTTGTTCAGCAGGGGCAGCACCACATGGCAGCCGTGCAGATGGGCGTAGCGGGGATCCTCACCGTTGATGGCCACGGCGGTATCGCCCAGCATGGTCTCGGGGCGGGTGGTGGCCAGCTCCAGCATCTCGCCGGTCTCCTTGACCGGGTACAGCAGATGCCAGAAGCTGCCGTCCTTCTCCTCGTACTCCACCTCGGCATCAGAGATGGAGGTGTTGCAGTGGGGGCACCAGTTGACCATGCGGTTGCCGCGGTAGATCAGGCCTTTGTCGTACAGGCGCACGAACACTTCCTTGACAGCCTCAGAGCAGCCTTCGTCCATGGTAAAGCGCTCGCGCTCCCAGTCGCAGCTGCTGCCCAGCTTCTTCAGCTGGCTGACGATGCGGTTGCCGTACTTGGTCTTCCATGCCCAGGCGCGCTCCAGAAAACCATCGCGGCCGACCATCTCCTTGGTCAGGCCCTCGGCGCGCATAGCTTCCACCACCTTGGCTTCGGTAGCAATGGAGGCGTGGTCGGTGCCGGGCACCCACAGGGCGGCATAGCCCTGCATCCGCTTGGTGCGGATGAGGATATCCTGCATGGTGTTATCCACCGCATGGCCCATGTGCAGCTGACCGGTAACGTTCGGTGGCGGCATCACGATGGTATAAGGTTTCTTGTCCGGATCGGCCTTCGTGTGGAAGTAGCCGCCGTCCAGCCAGAACTGGTAGATACGATCTTCCACCTGACTGGGATCGTACTGCTTTGCAAGCTCTTTCATAGTGTCCTCCCAAAAATTTGATGAAGTGGGACGCAAAAAGCCGCCCCACGGAGCGTTCCATGGGACGGCTGTAAATACATGACCGCGGTACCACCCAAATTGCGCGGAAGGTTCCGCGCCCCTTGATGCCCCTGTAACGTAGGGCAGACCCGAAAGCGGCTTACCGGCAAGGCTCACCGCTCCTGCTCCAAAGTGACAGTGCCCCGCCGGTATCCCGCCGGGTTTTCAGCTGCCCCCGGCTCTCTGTGCGGTCCCAGACGATGCACACTCTTTTTCAACGCATTTATAAAAAGAATATAACGTTTTTTGTGGGATTTGTCAATCAGTTTTTCAAACCTTTCACCCACCGCACCAGCTTCCATGCCTTTGCGCCCAGATGCGGGCAGTAGCTTACCATCAGCGCCTGCAGCTTCTGGCTTTGATTTCCCGGCGGAATCTCCCACGCAGCATGACGGTGCAGCTTTGCTGTTTTCAGCAGCATTTTTTCCTTCTCGGAATCCCGCTCCGGCTGGTTGACCAGCCGGAAATATACCTCGGCGCAGGACATGACGCAGCGCTGTTCCGTAGTGCTGCGGAAGGGGTCCGGCTGCCCCTTTACCAGCTGCCAGATCTGTTCCCACGCCAGTGCCGCCGTGTAAAAGCGCAGGCTCGGCTCCTGCCGCACGGCAGAGCTTGGACGTTCAAGGTAAGCATACAGCGGGCAGTTCAAAAATGCCAGACTGCCTGCCTTGAGGAATTCCGTTACAAAGAACAGGGCATCCTCCCCGTAGAACAGCGCCGGGTCAAAGCGAACATCCTGCAGCACCTCCCGGTGGGTCAGCATCCGCCAGCAGTGCCCGCCGCTCCATTCCTGCATCCACGAGTAGTTTTCCGTCGTGATTTTCTGCGGTGCCGGGCACTCCGTCACCGTCCACAGAGTCTCGTTTTCCCGTATGCTGCGGTAGCGGCACATGGCAATGCGGGTACCGCAGCTGCACAAAGCATCGTACAGCCATTCCAGATACTGCGGCAGCACAAGGTCGTCGGAATCCACAAAGCAGATATACTCGCCCCTTGCCTGCTCCAGCCCAAAATTGCGTGCCGAGGACACCCCGCCGTTTTCCTTGCGGAAAATACACACCCGGGCATCCTGTGCCGCATACTGCTGCAAAATTTCCCAGCATTTATCCGGCGAACCGTCATCCACAAGGAGCAGTTCAAAATTCTGATACGTCTGCGCCAACAAGCTGTCCAGACATGCAGGCAGATACTTTTCCACCTTATAAACTGGCACGATCACCGAGATCAAGGGCTGCTCCTTTGCGTTCATTCCGCTCTCCTTTTCAATATCTTCAGTCCGCGCTGCCTCAGCGTATCATATTCTTCGCTGCCACGGTAGAACAGTACGATCACTCCTGCGAACACAGCTGTGTAAAGCAGCCCATCCAGAATAAAAATACCGAAATTGCCCACCGGGAACCGCTGCACCCACAGCACCGCTGCCGCAGAGACCGCTGCTGTAAGGAGTGTGCGCTTCAGATACTCTGCAAAATAATCCCGAAGTTTCTTCTTCCATGCATCCTGAACGCCATACTTCAAAAAGATGTAGGGTTCTACCCAGGCACAGGTACACAGCGTGCTGATGATGGTGCCCCAGATAATGCCGGTCACGCCGTACTGCCGCACCAGTACAAGCGAGGCCACCAGATTGATGATGGATTCCGCCACCGCTTTGTAGCGGTCGTTCCAGAACAGCCCCATGGCCTCCCGGAACAGCAGATTCGTCTGCCGCATTCGTGTAATGTAAAACTCTGCCACAATGACCATCACTGTGGTCATCGGAAAACAGTATCTTCCGCCAAACAACAGCGTGATAAAGGGGTTAAACAGCATCATCAGCCCACCGGTCAGGTAAGCGGACATGACAAAGAACATAAAATCCATTTCCTTATAGATTTTATACAGCCGGTCCGAATTTTCCATTACTGCAAAATTGCCGATACTGCCGGAAAAAGCCACAGCAAATTTTCCCATCAGGTTGTTCAGTGCATTGATCACCAACCGGTAATTGGAGTAAAGGCCCACCGTCGCAAGGCCAATAAAGGAGGACATCAGCAGACTGTCCGTATTGCGCACGATGATGGTTGACAGCTTGTGCATACTCATGGCACCGATATTTTTCAGGATGCCGTTCCGTTCCTCCCTTTCTGGCAGCTCATGGCATTCCTTCAGGTATGGAAACTCCTTGTCCACCATGCGGGAAACCATAATGTTGGGTAAAAACTGTATCGCCTGCTGAACCGCCAGATACAGGATGAAGTTCCGGGTCAACAGCAGCACCGTGATCTGCGAAACAGTCTTGATGCACTCGCACGCCATACTCCATCCTGCGCAGATATAGCCTTTCTGGTAGGCCTGATAGATGGAATTTTTATAACTCAGCAGATAGGAACTTGCTGAACCGAGCACATATATCATATAGATCAGGGTGATATGTTCAATGCCCTCGCCGCCCTTGATGAGGTAGGGCAGAAACGGCAGCAGCACCAACCCGAACAGCAACACCGAGACTGCCACCGCCCGGTACATCCACTTGTACAGGTTCATCAGCCGCGCCAGTTTCTGCTCGTCATCCCGGGCTGCCGGTTCATACATGCTGAACACCATAGCCGTACCGATGCCCAGCTCCGCAAAATTAAGGATGCTGAGCACATCGGTAAACAGGCCGTTGACCCCCAGATATTCCGCTGAAAGGCAGCGGATGAACACCATCCGGTTGATGAAGGACAGCAGCATCGTCAAAAACTGCCCGCCGATGTTAAACAGCATATTGATGATCGAATAACGTGTTCTCATGCGATTTTTAATTCTCCCCTGCCTTTGATGTTCCGCAGCCACATATATTCCCGCGGAAATAGCCGCAACAGCAGGCTTTGCAGCCAGAGTCCCGCCGGAACGGTACAATACTGCCGCGTCCGGTCCACCACATCAAACTGCATCCGCAGCATTTCCCGGCTGCGGGGTGCCTTGCGCAGCGCCGGGGGCAGCTGCCGGTACACCCGGCTCACGCTGCCCATCGTAAACTTTGCCGCATTTGCCAGCGCATCGTATACCTCGTTTTCCACGAGGCAGTTCCAATACCGCTGTGCGGCCTCGGCAGCATCAAAATGGCGCAGCGTTTTGCTTTCGTTCATAATGCTGCTGCCGCGCTGCACATAATAATACAGCTCCTTTGGCACCACCACGGCCTTTTTGGTGTTCAGACAGATTTCTGGGAGCACAAAAATATCCTCGTTCAGCTTGCCCTCCGGGTAGCGCAGCTGCGCAAAGATAACGCGGCGGTACAGCTTGTTCCACGCAGGCTGCGCCATCGTATTCGTGGCTTTTTTCAGCAGTTCCCGCCCGGTAAAGATCCGCTGTGCAAGCCCGGTGTACGGCGGCAGGCAGGGTGTGCCTGCCTCGTCCACCGCAGCGTAATCGCACAGGGCAAGGTCTGCCCCGGTGCTTTGCACGGCCTTGTACAGTGTTTCGTACATTTCCGGTGCAATATAGTCGTCGGAATCCACAAAGCCGATCCACTCGCCCCTTGCCACATCCAGCCCGGCATTGCGGGCAGCAGAAAGCCCGCCGTTTTTCTGGTGAAGCACCCGGATGCGGGCATCTTTCGCGGCAGCGGCATCACACAGCGCAGGGCAACCGTCCGGCGAACCGTCCTCCACAAGGATCAGCTCAAAGTCCGTAAAGGTCTGTGCCAGAATGGAATCGATACATTTTTGCAGATAGTTTTCCACCTTGTACACCGGCACAATGATGCTGAGCAATGGTTTTTCGCAGGGCACAGCGTGTTCCTCCCGTTTTATCTTTTCAGCCCGTCACCTCGGTGCGCAGGCGGGCAATGAGCCGTTCCATCAGCGCCACCCGGTTGAAGGGGGTCATCAGGTAAAAGCCGTCTACATAGGGCGCAGCCGCTTTGGCTGCCTGCACCGAGACTTCCAGTCCAAGCTCCTCGCCTGCGGCACGGTCCAGCCCCTCAAACCTTTGGATGATGGCATCATCCACATGGATGCCGTTGACCTCGTTTTCCATAAAGATGGCGTTGCGCTGGCTGACCACCGGCAGGATGCCGGCCAGAATTTTTGCCCGCTCGCCCAGCGTCTCCCGGGTTTTTTTCAGGTTTTCCACCGCCTGTGCCGACAGCACCGGCTGGGTAAGGAAGCCGCTCATGCCGTTTTCCAGCTTTTCTGCGGCGCGGCGCAGCTCCACCTCAAAATTGCGGGCGTTCAGGTTCAGCGCACCGAACACCGTGATGGGGCTGGGCATCTCCCGTCCCTCTCCGGCCAGCGAAACGATATACTGCGCCAGCTTGCGGGAGTTGAACTGGTACACATTTTTCACCTCGTCCCGCTCAGCGGTGGGGATGGGGTCGCCGGTAATGGCCAGTACCTCCCGCACGCCCTCGGCGTACAGTCCCAGCAGCAGCGCCTTGGTGGCGTTCAGGTTGCGGTCCCGGCAGGTCATGTGGGGCAGTACGTTCATGCCCAGCTCCCGGTGCACCCGGCAGGCCACCAGAGAAGAATCCATCCGTGCCCGGGCAATGGGGCAGTCTGCAATGGTCAGCAGGTCCGCACCGGCGGCCTGCAGACGGCGGGCACCCTCGAGATACGCGGTCAGGTCGGCGTCCTTGGGGGAATCCAGTTCCACCGCAATGACCCGCTGTCCGGCGCGCAGCTTGCGCAAAAAGGCATCGTCCGTTTCCACTGCAGGCTTTGCGGCCACGGCGGGCTTTGCCGCCGGGGCGGCGGGCAGCACTTCCGGCAAAGCATCCAGCGCGGTGCGCAGGGCAGCAATGTGCTGCGGCGTTGTACCGCAGCAGCCGCCCAGAATGCGCACGCCCTCACTGGCAAGGCGGCTCAGCTCCCGGGCAAAATACTCCGGCTTGCCCTGATAGCGCACCTGTGCCCGCGCCACCACCGGGTAGCCTGCATTGGGCATGACCGAAAGGGGCAGTCCCGCATCCCCCAGCTGCTGCACCAGTGCCCGCATCGCACCCGGGGCAGATACGCAGTTCAGGCCTACGGCATCCACCACGCCGCTCTGCGCCACGCGGCGCACAAGCTCGGCACAGTAGCGGCCCTCGCGGGTGTAGCCGTCCGGCAGCACCGCAAAGGATACCAGTACAAAGGCCTCCGGCACGGTCTGCTTCAGCGCACGAATCGCTTCCAGCACACCGTCCTCGGCGCTCAGGGTCTCAAACAGAAAATTCCGTGCACCCAGCAGCGCAAAGCGCTTTGCCACAGCAAGATACACCTGCTCCGCCGGGAGATTTTCGGTATCCGGCGCAGGGCCAAGGTCGGCAAACACTGCCGCGCCGGTCTCCCCGGCGGCCTTTACTGCCAGCTGCCAGCCTGCATCCGCCAGCTGCTCCCAGCCCGGCTGCTGTGCCGCCGCCAGACGCGGCAGGCTGAAGGTATTGGTCTTGATGGCGTCCGCTCCGGCAGCAAGATACGCCCGGTGCACCGCCAGAATGCCCTCGGGGTCGGTCAGGTTTGCCTGCTCGCACTCCTGCCCCGGCTTTGCTTTATAATAGGTACCCATACCGCCATCGAACAGCAGCGGCCGCTGGGCTAACAGTTTGCGCACATCTAACATCGATACTTTCCCTTTCCTATAAAAAGACTTCATCTTTCAGTTTATCGTAGTTCACCCATCCGGTCAAGCGGTTTTCTTGATTTCGCTTGCAGCGTGGCCGTTTTTGTGCTATCTTAGGGATAACTTTTGAGAAAAGGGAGAGGATGGATCATGCGCCACACCGGCACACCTGAACTGGAGACCGACCGTCTGCTGCTGCGCCGTCTGCTGCCGCAGGACGCCCCGCAGATGTACGAAAACTGGGCAAATGACCCGGCTGTGACCCGGTTTTTGCGCTGGGAACCGCACAAAAGCCCTGCCGAGACCCGGGAACTGCTTTCGGCGTGGGCAGAGTTGTATCCGAACCCGGATTATTACCAGTGGGCCATGGTAGAAAAGGCCACCGGACAGGTGTTTGGCTCCATCTCCGTATACAACGCCCTGCTGGGTGAGCCGCAGCAAAAGGCCAAGTGGCCGGGGCTGGAACTCTCCGGCGGCATCTGGGAGCCGGGCTACTGCATCGGGCAGAAGTGGTGGGGCAAGGGCCTTACCACCGAAGCGCTGCAAGCTGTGGTGGATTTCTGGTTCAGACAGGTGGGCGGCACCTTTCTCACCTGCTGCCACGCGGTGCACAACCCCGCCAGCGGCCGGGTGATGGAAAAGGCCGGCTTTGTGTACCATCACAACGACGTTTACCACAAATTTGACGGCACACCGGTGGAATGCCGGTGCTATCTGCTGACAAAAGAACGCTACGATAACAGAAAGGACTTACTTTGAGCGAGCTTTATGATATTCTGACCGAGACCCCTCCCACAAAGGTGGTGCTGCTGGCACTGGATCAGGGGCTGTGGGACTGTGAGCGCAGTCTGGCAGAGCTTTCTGCCCTGTGCGAGGCCAACCACATGGAGGCCGTGGCGCAGATCACCCAGAAGCGCCAGACCCCGGAGACCGGCATCGTGCTGGGCAGCGGCAAGCTGGAAGAAGCTTCCCTTGCCGCCCAGACGCTGGGCGCGGAATGCGCCGTATTTGACGGCGAGTTGACCGGCAGCCAGATCCGCAACATCTCCAACGCGCTGGGCGGGCTGGAAGTCATCGACCGCACCATGCTGATCTTGGAGATTTTCCGCAGCCGCGCCGTGACCAACGAGGGCAAATTGCAGACCGAACTGGCGCTGCTGCGCTACCGTCTGCCCCGCCTGCAGGGCATGGGCGAGGCGTTGAGCCGTCAGGGCGGCGGCGGTGGCGGTGGCGGCGGTGCCCGCCGCGGTGCCGGTGAGACCAAGCTGGAGTTGGACCGCCGCCATGTGCACGCCCGCATTGATGCGCTGGCCGAGAAGCTGGCCGAGATGGAAAAGCGCCGGGGCGAGAGCCGCAAGGCCCGCGCTAAGACCGGAATGCCGGTGGTAAGCCTTGTGGGCTACACCAACGTGGGCAAATCCAGCCTGATGAACGCCCTGTGCGGCCCCAGCGTGGCCGAGGCCGATATGCTGTTTGCCACACTGGACCCCACCAGCCGTAAGCTGGTGCTGCCCAGCGGCATGGCGGTGCTGCTGGTGGACACGGTAGGCTTTGTGTCCCGCCTGCCCCACAATCTGGTGGAGGCGTTCAAGTCTACGTTGGAAGAAGCCGCATGGTCTGATGTGATCGTCCGGGTTGCAGACGCCGGGGATGAACAGCGCGAGGAGCAGCTTGCCGTCACCGACGAGGTTCTGGATGGGCTGGACTGTACCGACATTCCCCGCCTGACCGTGTACAACAAGTGCGACAAACCCAACACCCTGAGCTTTGACCCCGACATTCTGCTGACCAGCGCCAAAACCGGCTACGGGCTGGACAAGCTGCTGCAAAAGCTGGACGAGGTGCTCAGCGACCGGGTGCACACCATCCGGGTGCTGCTGCCCTACGACAAGCTTGGGCTTGCCGCCCCCATGCGGGAGCGCGGCAGCGTACAGGTGGAGGAATACCGGGAGGACGGGCTGTATCTGGAAGGCATCGTCAAAACCGAGGACCTGCACTGCTTTGAGGGCTATCTGGTCTAAGCGGAATAATATTTTGATCTAGAGCAAACCCGGAAAGTCTGCGGACTTTCCGGGTTTGCATTTTCACGGGTGGGGTCGTGACCGGAAACAGCTGCTCTATGAGCCAAGTACGTTGTCTACCACTGCTTTTTTCATAAATAAAAAGCCCCAACAAACACAAAAACCCGCCTGGCAGCGGGTTTTTGTGTATAGAGGGGTGGGAAAGTATATAAAGTGGTGAATCTCAATATCATTGGCAGACTTTTATTCATTGCGCTGCCTTGCATGATGTATTATACCCGTTTTTCTTTTCTTGTCAAACAGGATTTTCGGATTTTGCTTTAAAATAATACTTTACTTTTTTGCAAAAACTTTATATAATTAACATAGAATTTCAGAAACGAAATTTTATTCCATTTCCGTGGGTTTGCACAACATAAAAACTTTACTTTCAGAAAATTTTATACAATCCAACATATTTTGAAGGAGGCTCTTCTCATGGACGATCTTGACCGCAAAATCCTCACCCTTCTGGCAAAAAACGCACGGATGCCCGTCAAAGAAATTGCGGAGCAGGTGTCGCTTACCAGCCCGGCAGTCTCCAGCCGTATCCATAAGCTGGAAACGGACGGCATCATCAGCGGCTATACCGTCACACTGAACCGTCCGGCAGACCGGATGTATGTGGATGCGCTCATCAGCCTTTCGGTTGCCCCCTCCAAGCAGGATGCCTTTCTGGAGCTGCTGCAAAACAGCCGCGAGGTGCTGCAATGCTACCACGTTACCGGTGCGTACACCTTTCTGGTCAAGGTCAGCTGCGGCAGCATGGCACAGCTGGAGCACCTGATTTTGCAGTTCCAGAAGCTGGGCACCACCAGCACCCAGATCATCCTGTCCACCCCGGTGAACCACGGCGATCTGGACGCTTTGATGCTGTAAGCGAGTGTTGTTCATAAAACTGTTACTTTTTCCCTGCAATTTTGCGGTGCGGTGGTTCGTATCCAGAATAGCAGCCCAAAACCGGCACACACTACCTGTAACGTGTGCGCCCGGCTGCACCTTCCACACACAGCACTATGAAAGGAAATGCAATACTATGAAAAAATTCATCGCCGCCCTGCTGGCAGGGCTGACTCTGTTTACTTTGGTGGGCTGCTCCGGCGGAAGCAAGGCCGACAGCTCCACCCCCAAGGACTACTCCCAGATCATCCACGACGCCCGCAGCGACGAGGACAACGAGTACGATATGATCTTTACCAAGGGCGAGGACGGCAAGTTTACCGCCATTGACGGTTACAGCGCCGAGTACAAGGCCGACCAGCTGAACGAAGAGATCCGGGACATCCTGATGCCCCCGCTGAACCTGGAGGATGACCAGTATACCGCCTTTGCCGCCAGCATTTCCAGCATGATGGTGCGCAGCTACGCCGTTGCCATCGTGAAGCCCGCCGAGGGCAAGACCAATGAGGTGAAGGCCGCACTGGAGGCCTATGTTGCCAGCGAACAGCAGTCCATGGAGCATTATCTGGAGGATCAGTACCTCGTGGCTAAGGCCGCTACCGTCACCGTAGCCCCCACCGGCGAGGTGGTTCTGGTTTGCGCCGAGGATCACGACACTATTCTGGCCAACATCGAAAAGGCTTTGGCCGCGTAAAAAGTTTTTTGAAACCGCACTCTGTATAGGGTGCGGTTTCTTTTTGCGGCGGGTTATGCTATAATACCCCTTGGATCCATACATCCGCAGGAGAAAAACTATGAGCAAAGCAACCATCGTCATCCCCAATATCAACGGCAAGGGCTGGCTGAAGGACTCCATCGAGTCCATCTACGCCCAGACCGAACAGGATTTTGACCTGATCGTGGTGGACAACGGTTCCACCGATGAAAGTCTGGAACAAGCCCGCAGCTACTGCACCCGCCCCAATTTTACCCTGATCGAAAACGGGCGCAACACCGGCTTTTCCTACGCAGTGAATCAGGGCATTGCCCGGGCGCAGAGCAAGTATGTGGTGCTGTTCAACAACGATGCCTTTGCCGAGCCGCAGTGGCTGGCCGAGCTTTTGCGCACCGCCGATGCGGACCCCAAGATCTTTGCGGTGCAGAGTTTGATGATCCGGCACTTTGAGCGGGAACTGGCCGATGATGCCGGGGACTATGTAACATGGATGGGCTTTGCCTGCAAGACCGGCGATGGCCGCCGCGTCAGCCGCTACACCAAGCAAAAGCGTATCTTTTCGGCCTGCGGCGGCGCAGCGCTGTACCGCAAAAGCATTCTGGACGAGATCGGCGGTTTTGACGAGCACTTTTTTGCCTACTTTGAGGACGTAGACCTGAGCTGGCGCGCCAACAATGCCGGCTACAAAAATGTGCTCTGCCCCGCCGCCAAGTGCTACCACATCTGCGGTGCCAGCACCGGTGCTGTGCGCTACAACGCCTTTAAAAGCCAGCAGAGCGGCCGCAACAGCATTCTGCTGCCACTCAAAAACGAGCCGCTGCTGATGCTGGTACTCAACTTTATCCCGCTGGCGCTGGGCTATCTGCTCAAGTGCTACAAGTTCCACAAGCAGGGCTTTGGCGAGGCTTGGGATAAGGGCATGCACGAGGCCTTTGCCCTGCTCAAAGCGGGCAAACTGGACAAGCGTCCCTTCCGCTGGCGCGATCTGCCCAACTACATCCTGATGGAACTGTGGATGATCTGGAACATGGTGCCCTACCTGTGGTATCGGCTGGTGGTGGTACGGTTTGATTTGAAATAAAACGTACAAAAAACACCCGACTGTGAAAACAAACGCACAGTCGGGTGTTTTCATTTACATTTTACGCTGCGGTACTGGCGGCATCCTCAGCGGCGGGGGCTTCTGCCACGGCGCTGTCAGCGCCCGTTTCTGCCTGCGCTTCCGGCTGGACAGCCGAGGCAGCAGCCGAATCTGCCGCAGCAGAGTCTCCGGCAGTTGCCAGAATGGCGTCCTGCACATCGCTTTCTGCCATAGGCTCCGGCTGCGCGGCAGCGGAGCTTGCTGCGCTTTCGGGTTTCGTCTCACTCTCGGTCAGGCCGGTCAGATACCAGCTGCCGCTCTGGCGCTCGAACAGGTAATCCATATACTTGGTGGGGGTGTCCGAGGAGGGGTTGATGATGCTGTCATCTGCGCTGGCGGTGGGGATGTAGCCCACGGTGACGTGCAGCTTGCCGCTGCGCTTGAACAGCTTGACCACGGTGGCGCGGTAGTAGCCCACCGTACCGGTGATGGGGATTTTGTAGCACTGGGTGGTCTCGTCAAACTCGACGGTCATATCCTCCATGTCAAAGCTGCGGTGGGTCAGCTTGAAGCCGGGGCCCAGCAGCTTTGCCAGATAGGCGTCCACCTCCACCAAGGGCAGCAGCAGCTGCTCGGTCTCGGGGTCAGTATTGTAGTTTTCAAAGCCGCCCTGCGTCTCCTGAATACTGTACACACAGCCCCACACGGCTGCTTCCCGCAGGGTCAGGTCGTCGATGTTCTCAATGCCGTCAAAGGGCATGGGGTCGAACAGTACCAGGCCTTCCAGCTTGTCCTCGTATTCCTGCTTTTGTGCGGTATCGTCAAACAGGTTTGCCACAAGGCCCACACCGGCCCGCAGCACCGTGATAAACCCGATGAGCACCAGCACCGTGATCAGCAGACCCAAGGTCTGCCGCCAGCGGCGGCGCTTGATCCGGGCGTGTTCTTCCGGGGTGATCGTATTTTTCATTGGTCTGAGTCTCCCAAAGTTTTTTGTCTACCCAACAGTATACCACATCCGGCCGCAGAGTGCAAAACCTGTACCGGTGGTTTTTTTGTGAAAGCAGGTTTTTTATTCCCAGTCCTTCCATATTTCGGGCTGATAGCCCACAGTGGCCTTGCGTCCGTTGCGCACGATGGGGGTCTTGAACAGCTGCTGATTTTCAAACAGCTTATCTTCTTTCTGCCAGTCCACCAGTGCATCCAGCAGCGCAAGGGTCTGCTTGTCCTTTGCTGCCGGATTTACCAGCGCTTCCCAGCCGCCCAAGGCGCGCGCCACGTTATCAAACTCGCCCCGGCTCATGCCCTTTTCCTTCAGGTCGATCATCTGGAATTTAATGCCGCGCTCCTTGAAATAGCGCTGCGCCTTTTTGGTATCAAAGCACTTGCTCGTGCCAAAGATCTGGATATTCATCTTATCTCCTCCTGCCGGTTCCCGGCGGTCTTATTGTACCACACCGTAAACCGCTTGCATAGGCATAATTTGCGGCAAAACGGGCAATGCTTTCCGCAAGGAGGTGTTTGCATGAACGCATTCGTAGACCCTGAACTGTGCATCGGCTGTACCCAGTGCGCCGGGCTGTGCCCCGCCGTGTTCCGCATGGAGGGCGTTCTGGCTGTGGCAGAGCCCGGCCCCATCCCGCCGGAGGAGGTGCCGCAGGCCGTCACCGCAGCTCAGAGCTGCCCGGTAAGCGCCATCCGCATCGAGGAATAAGCCCGGCATCGCTAAGGCTGCTGCACAGCTTGTGCGGCAGCTTTTTTTGCCGCAGGACGATTTGAAATGCCCTCCGCGCTGCTCCGGGCATAAGCAGCGGAAGAATATTATAAATTATGCGATTGTCGCGGCTTACAAGCCGCGACAATCGCATTTTTACGAGAGATGGCATCACGAAAAGCAGCCACTTCTCTTTTTTGCGCAAAAAGTTCCCGCGCGGTACAGTTTTGTGCTATACTATAAGATGTGAGATTACGCAACGGAGGAACTGCATTATGCGTTTACTGGTCATTGACGGCAACAGCATTGCCAACCGCGCTTTTTATGGCATCAAGCTGCTGACCACCAAGGACGGACGTTATACCAACGCCATCTATGGTTTTTTAAACATTCTGCTCTCCCTGCTCAAGGAGTGCCAGCCGGACGAGGTGGCCGTGGCTTTTGACCTGAAAGCCCCCACCTTCCGGCATAAAATGTACGATGGCTACAAAGCCACCCGCCACGCCATGCCTGAGGAGCTGGCGCAGCAGATGCCGGTGCTCAAGCAGCTGCTGGCAGACCTTGGCTACCGCACCGTTACCGCCGAAGGCTGGGAGGCGGACGATATTCTGGGTACACTGGCTGCTGCCTGCGCCGCCCGGAAGGACGACTGTTTCCTTGCCACCGGAGACCGGGACAGCCTGCAGCTGGTAAGCGAGAGCACCACCGTGCTGCTTGCTGCCACCGTAATGGGGCGCAGCAAGACCGTGGTGATGGACGAGGACGCCATTCAGGAAAAATACGGCCTTGCGCCCAAGCAGCTCATTGAGGTGAAGAGCCTGATGGGCGACACCTCAGATAACATCCCCGGCGTGAAGGGCATCGGCGAAAAGACCGCGCTTTCGCTGGTGCAGGCCTTCGGCTCGCTGGAGGGCGTGTACCAGAACATTGACGACAAGCGCATCAAACCCAAGCAGCGGGAGCACTTGTTGGAAGACAAGCCCATGGCCGAGCTGAGCCACACGCTGGGCACCATCCGCACCGATGCCCCCATCGACACCGCCGAGGGTTCCTACACCGTGGGCGAGGGCAATAAACCCGCCGCCGTGCGGCTTTTGCAGGAGTTGGAGATTCATTCCCTGATCCCGCGGTTCGGGCTGGACGGCGTAGCGCCGGAAGCCGCCGCCGAAGAACAGGCTGTGGAGCTGCCGGAAGCCGACCTCGCTTCCCTGCCCCTGACCCCCGCCGGGCATTATCTTGTGGCTGCCCGCCCCGCCGTTACCGGCAAGCAGGGCACCCGCAACGTGGTATTGCAGCCGGAAAGTTGGTACGCCGTGCAGGACGCCACCGTCTATCCGCTGGAAGATGCCGACCTAGTGCGGCTGCTGGACAACGCCGATGTAACGCTGGATGTGTTCAACTCCGCGCCCCTGTACGCCAAGGCCATGGCCGCCGGCGGCTGGGGCAGCAGCATCGTCTGGGACGGCAAACTGGCCGCCTATCTGCTGGACGCCTCCGCCTCCAAGTATCAGATCAGCGAGCTGATCCCCGCCTACAAGGCTGCTGCCGCCTTTACCTGCACCGATTACCCGGACGCCGGGCGGCTGGCCGATCTGTTTGCCCGGATGAAGGCCGAGATCACCGCCTGCGGAGAGGATGCACTGTACAACGAGATCGAGTTCCCGCTGGCACAGGTGCTGGCCGATATGACCCGCACCGGCGTGCTGGTGGATAAGGACGGCATCGAGCAGTTCGGCGTAAAGCTGCGGGAGGAACTGGAACAGGTGCTGACCCGCATCCACATGGAGACCGGCAGCGCTACCTTCAACCCCAACAGCCCCAAGCAGCTGGGCGAGATGCTGTTCGACACCATGGGTCTGCCCCACGGCAAAAAGACCCAGCGCGGCTGGTCCACCGACGCCGAAACGCTGGAAAGTCTGCGCGAGTACCCGCTGGTGGAGGACGTTTTGCAGTACCGCGCCTACCAGAAACTGAACTCCACCTATGTGGAGGGTCTGCTCAAGGTCATTGGCAAGGACGGGCGCATCCACTCCACCTTCAACCAGACCGAAGCCCGCACCGGACGACTCTCCTCCGATAATCCCAACCTGCAGAATATCCCCATCCGCACCGAGCTGGGCAGTCAACTGCGTGCCTACTTTGTTGCAAAGCCGGGCTGTGTGCTGGTAGATGCGGATTACAGCCAGATCGAGCTGCGCATCTTGGCGCACATCACCGGAGACGAGCACATGCAGCAGGCCTTTTTGAACGGCGAGGATATCCACCGCAGCACCGCCGCCAAGATCTACGGCATCCCGCAGAGCGAGGTGACGCCCCGGCTGCGCTCCTCTGCCAAGGCCATCAACTTTGGCATCATGTACGGCAAGGGCGCGTACAGCCTTTCCAAGGATATCGGCGTGACCGTGAAGGAGGCAGACGCCTTCCTCAAGAACTATCTGGCGGCCTTCCCCAGCGTGAGCGGCTATATGGACAAGACCATCGCGGACGCAAAGGCAAACGGCTATGTATCCACCCTGTTCGGCCGCCGCCGCACCCTGCCGGAGCTGGCCAGCACCAACTTCAACGTGCGCGCCAGCGGCGAGCGCATGGCCCGCAACACCCCCATTCAGGGCACCGCTGCGGACGTGATCAAGCTGGCCATGGTGCGGGTGTGGAAGCGTCTGCGGGACGAAAAAATGGCCAGCCGCCTGATCCTGACCGTCCACGACGAACTGATCGTAGAGGCCCCGGAGGCGGAGGCCGAGCAGGCTGCCCGCATCCTGCGGGAGGAAATGGAAGGCTGCGTGCAGTACGCGGTGCCCCTGAGCACCGATGTGCACGCAGGCAAAAACTGGCTGGAGGCACACTAAAATGATCATTCTCGGAATCGAGTCTACCTGTGACGAAACTGCTGCTGCACTGGTGGAGGACGGACGGCACCTGCTGAGCAACGTCATCTCCACCAGCGTCAAGGAACAGGCGCTGTACGGCGGCGTTGTGCCGGAGATCGCCAGCCGCCGCCACTGCGAGTTTATCAGTGCTACGGTCAAAAAGGCTCTGCTGGACGCCGGCAAGACCATAGACGATGTGGACGCCGTGGCTGTCACCTTTGCGCCAGGGCTCATCGGTGCGGTGCTGGTGGGCGTGAATTTTGCCAAGGGGCTTGCCTACTCAGCAGGCAAGCCGCTGGTGCCGGTGCACCATCTGCGGGGACACATCGCTGCGCTCTACCTGACCCACCCGGAGCTCAAGCCGCCCTTTTTGTGTCTGGTGGCCTCCGGCGGGCACAGCCACATCGTGGAGGTGCAGGACTACACCCACTACCACATTCTGGGTCATACCGTAGACGATGCTGCGGGCGAAGCCTTTGACAAGGTGGCCCGCACACTGGGTCTGCCCTACCCCGGCGGCCCCAGCGTAGCCGCCGCCGCAAAGACCGGCGACCCCAAGGCCTACCGCCTGCCGGTACCCCATGTGGAGGGCAAGTACAACGTGAGCTTTTCCGGCTTAAAGACCGCCGTGCTCAACGAGGTGAACAAGGCTCAGATGAAGGGCGAGGAAGTGAACGTGCCCAACCTTGCCGCCAGCTTTCAGGAGCGCATTGCGGGCATTCTGGCCGAAAAACTGCTGCTGGCTGCTGCCGATACCGGGGCAAAGCAGGTGTGCCTTGCCGGCGGCGTAGCCGCCAACGGCCGTCTGCGCCAGCTGGTAAATGACGGTGCCCAGAAGCTGGGTGCAAAGGTTTACCTGCCGGAGCTGAAGTTCTGCGGCGACAACGGCGCGATGATCGCCGCACAGGGCTACTACCAGTACATTGCCGGGCATACCGCCGGGCTGGAACTGAACGGTCTGCCCACCCTGCCCATCGACTATGAATAAATACAACATCGGAGGTGTTCCCATGACTGAGCGTAATCCTATCCTGCAAAGCCTGTTCGACCGCAAGTCGGTGCGGGTGTATGAAGAAAAACCCATCCCTGCCGAGATGAAGCAGGCCATTTTGGAAGCTGCCGCACAGGCGCCCTCTGCGGGCTGTCAGCAGCTGTATACCATTTTAGACATCACCGACCCGGCACTGAAAGAAGCGCTGGCCGAAAGCTGTGACCACCAGCCCTTTATTGCCAAAGCACCGCTGGTGCTGGTGTTCTGCGCCGACTGCAAAAAGTGGTACGACGCCTACTTAGAGGCCGGCTGCACGCCCCGCACCCCGGGCGTGGGCGATTTGATGCTGGCAGTCACCGATACCGCCATTGCCGCCCAGAACGCCGTAGTCGCCGCCGAAAGCTTTGGCATCGGCTCGTGCTACATCGGAGACATCATGGAAAACTGCGACACCCAGCGCAGTCTGCTGCATCTGCCGGACTATGTGTTCCCAGCAGTAATGCTGGTGTTCGGCTGGCCCACCCAGCAGCAGAAGGACCGCGTAAAGCCCCAGCGCTGCGCCATGGAGCATATCGTGCACGAAAACGGCTACCGCACCATGGACGGCGCAGAGCTGCGGGATACCTTTGGCTACAAGGCTGGCAACACCCCCTTTGACCAGTGGTGCACCGCCTTCTGCAACCGCAAGTATAACTCCGATTTCTCCAAGGAGATGACCCGCTCGGTGGAGGAGTACCTGAACCAGTTCCGGTAATCTGAACCGCAAATTACAGCAACAAAAAGCGGCAGCTGCACGGTGTTTTGTGCAGCTGCCGCTTTTCTCGTTTATCTTTGGTTTTCCGCAAACAGTGCGCCCAGTTCCGGCAGGATATCATGCGGCAGCATCCCGTACTCGCCGCGCTTTGCGGCGGCGCGGTCGGCGGCGGCACCGTGCAGGTATACCGCACAGGCAGCAGCTTGGTAGGCGGGCAGACCGCAGGCCAGCAGCGCCGCAAGCATCCCAGCCAGTACATCCCCGCTGCCGCCCCGGGCAAGTCCCGGGTTGCCGGTGGGGTTCACACACACCCGCCCGTCCGGGCTTGCCACCACAGTGCGTGCGCCCTTCAGCACCACCACGGCGTTCCACGCCTTGGCATAGCGCAGGGCGATGCCCTCCCGGTCGGCGGCAAGCGCTGCCGCCGGAAGCCCGGTCAGCCGCGCCATCTCGCCGGGGTGCGGGGTAACTACCAACTCCCCTGCCGGGTGCGGAAAGGGCTTGCCCTCGGTCAGCAGCTGCGCGGCGGCGTTCAAACCATCTGCGTCCAACACCGCAGCCCCCGCAAAGCCGGGCAGCAGCTGCTGCACCAGCGTGCGGGTCTCGGTGGCCCGGGCGGCGCTTTGCGCTGTGCCGCCAAGGCCGGGGCCCAGCAGCAGCACGGTGGCCTTCTGCCGCCGGAGCAGCGGCACATTTTCCGGCGCAATGCCACACTGTGCGCCCTCTTTACAGGGGCACAGGCAGCACTCCGGCAGGCGGGTGACAGCAGCGCTGACCACCGGCTCCACACTGGCAAGGGTAACGATGCCCGCCCCGGTGCGCAGTGCACCCTCGGCTGCCAGCAGCGCAGCGCCCCGGTAAAAGGCACTGCCCGCCACCGCCAGCACACTGCCAAAGGTGCCCTTATGGCTGTCCCGGGCACGGCGCGGGATGCTTTGCCAGACAAATTCTTCGGTAATTTCCACAGCCATGGGCGCACCTCCAGAGAACGATTTCAAATGCCCTCTGCGTTGCTGTGGGCATTTTTAGCGGAATCATTATTTTAAGATTGTCGGTTTGGAAAATCTGCGGATTTTCCAAACCGACTTTTTCACAAGAGAGGAATTTTTTCGGGATAACTTTTACGCCTGTCCCTGCACAAGGGCACGGATCTGCTTTTCCACGTTCTGCACTTCCTCGTGGAACATCCGGGCGGACACGCGCAGTGCGCCGTGGCCAAGGATGATGACCTGCTCCATACCGTCCGAGGTCGCCACACGGACGCGGCGGCTCTTGCCGATCTCATGGGTGACCCGCTCGATGAACATATCGGCGGTCTCGGCCTCCTTGGTATAGACCACATGGATGTTGTGGTACTGCTCGATGGCGCCGGGGCTGCCGGGCACGCGGTAGGCATCGAACACCAGAATGAGCACGCATTTCTGGTAGCCCTGATAGTTGCACAGGATGTCCATCAGCTTGCGGCGGGCGGCGTCCAAGCTTTCCTTCGCCAACGCGTTCAACTCGTCCCACGCAAAGATGATGTTGTAGCCGTCCACCAGCAGATACTCCGGGGCAATTTCCCACTGCTCTGCGGCAAAATCCGGGCGTTCGGTCTTTTGCACCGGGCGGAACGCCGCCAGCGGGTCCCGCTTGATAGGGCCATAGGTGCGCTCAAAGATCTTGAGCAGTTCGGCGTCCTCCTCCAGCGTGGCGCGGTAGGCCATGGCGCGGCGCTGGGGCGCAGCCTGCACCTCCGGGCGGGCGGGCTTTGCCTTGCCCCAGCCGCTTTCAACGTGCATATGGCTGCGCACCTCGCTCCACGGCACCACAAAGCCCGCACCATGGGCGCAGAACACGGAATCTGCGGGGTTGTCCAGATCATGCTCCGGCTGGTAGCCGGTTTCTGCAATGACCTCCTGTGCATTGTGACAGGGGCGGTAACCGTCCAGTGTCAGGCTCAAATGTCCCCTGCCCCGGGTGTAGCTGACCACCTCCATGGGGTAGCTGCGCATGGTGGATACCGGCGCAAAGCCGGTCAGGGTGGCAGTCTCCGCGCCGCTTTCCGGCGGGTCAAAGCTGCCCTCCATGCGCTGGATATCGCTCATGGCGCGGCCGATGTTCTCCACCGGCACCTCCAGCCGGAAGGCATACCACGGCTCTAGCAGCTGGCTTTTGGCCAGCATCAGTCCCTGCCGCACGGCGCGGTAGGTAGCCTGCCGGAAATCGCCGCCCTCGGTGTGCTTGAGGTGCGCTTTGCCGGCAAGCAGGGTGATTTTTACATCGGTCAGCGGTGCGCCGGTCAAAACGCCAAGGTGCTGCTTTTCTTCCAGATGGGTCAA
Organism: Faecalibacterium sp. IP-1-18; assembly: GCF_023347355.1. NCBI lineage: Bacteria > Bacillati > Bacillota > Clostridia > Eubacteriales > Oscillospiraceae > Faecalibacterium > Faecalibacterium sp. IP-1-18. The sequence continues at coordinate 1,034,651 of NZ_CP094472.1, read as the reverse complement.
CACCAGACGCTGCCAGTTTTTGTCCAGAACCTCTTCCCGGCAGTCGGCGGCAAACTGCATCCCGCTGCCCCGGGGCAGCGGTTCCAGCAGCAGATGCACCTCGGCATAGTGGCGCAGCGGCTCGTAATGGCCTACGCCCTCCATGGGCTCGGTGATGGTCTCCTTATACAAAATGCCGCCCGGGCCAAAGAATACTTCCAGCCCGAACCGCTCTGCCAGCAGGCTGCGCAGCACTTCCAGCTGCACCTCGCCCATCAGCTGCACATGGATCTCGCCCAAGCTTTCGTTCCACACCACATGGAGCTGGGGCTCTTCCTCTTCCAGCCGGTGCAGCTTGCCCAGCGCGGCGTGCACATCCGCGCCCTCCGGCAGCAGCACCTGATAGCTGAGCACCGGTTCCAGCACCGGCACATCGCTGTCCCGCTCTGCCCCAAGCCCGGTGCCGGGCTTTGCATGGGTCAGGCCGGTCACGGCACACACCTGTCCCGGGCCGATGACCTCAGTCAGGGTATACTTTGCGCCGGAGTACAGCCGCAGCTGGTTTGCTTTTTCTGCCCACGGCTCGCCGTCTGCTTCGCCGGTGAGCAGAGCCTTTACCTTCAGTTCCCCGCCGGTGACCCGCAGCCATGTCAGGCGGGTGCCCTGCTCATCCTGCGATACCTTGAACACCCTTGCACCAAAGGCGTGCAGCGCCGGGGCTGGGCGGGTGTAGCGGTCAAGCCCCTCCAGAAGTGCATCCACCCCGTCCAGCCGCAGCGCTGCCCCGAACCAGCACGGAAAAACGTGCCGCCGGGCAACTGCGGGGATGATGTCTGCATCGGTCAAGGTTCCCGCGTCCAGCATTTTTTCCATCAGCTGCTCATCGCACAGCGCCAGTGCTTCGTTGCGGGCGGCAGGCTCTGCACCAAAATCCACAAAGCCCTCGCCAAGGCGGTGGTTCAGCTGGCTGAGCAGCTGTTCCCGGGTCATGCCGGGCAAGTCCATTTTATTCACGAATACAAAGGTAGGCACATGGTAGCGCCGCAGCAGCCGCCACAGCGTTTCGGTATGGCTCTGCACGCCGTCCGTTCCGCTGACCACCAGCACGGCGTAATCCAGCACCTGCAAGGTGCGCTCAGTCTCGGTGGAAAAATCCACATGGCCGGGGGTATCCAGCAGAGTAATGGCAGTATTGCCCGCCGTAAGCAGCGCCTGCTTGGAAAAGATAGTGATGCCGCGTGCTTTTTCCAAGCTGTCGGTATCCAGAAAGGCGTCTCCGTGATCCACCCGCCCCAGCTTGCGGATGGCACCGGCGCGGTAGAGCATGGCCTCGGAGAGGGTGGTCTTGCCGGAGTCCACATGGGCCAGAATGCCCAGTACGATCTGTTTTTGCGTTGTTTCCATGCACTGCTCCTACAGGAAGCTGCTTTCGTAAGCAGCTTCTAAAAATAATTTCCTGTTTATTGTAACACGCTTTGGAGGGAAAAGAAAGTTTTCCGGTATAAATCCCGCAGGCAAAAAGCAACACCGGACAGAAAACGGTCTGCCCGGTGCGATTTTCTTAAAAAAGATCCAGCATATTGTCCAGATAAATTGTCTCCCGCACCTGCAGCTGGTATTCCGGCTTTGTCATGTAGTAGAGCAGAAATTCCAGCACCAGTGCGCTGCCAAGTCCCCTGCCCTCTATTTTAAAGTGGGAAAAACCTGCGGGCAGATACCGCTGCCGGATGTCCTCCACCCCGATGAACCCGGGGCTACGCATCGCCTTGGAAAAGCGATAGCCCTCGGCGGCATCCGGGGCGGCGCAGCGGTGGTCCGGGCAGTCCTCGCCCAGATTCTGACGGCTGACCGTCTCGTAGCAGCGCTTGCGCTCGGTGCAGCCGAACCAGCAGCACTCGTTGCACAAAAACTCTACCTTGGCTTTTTGCTCCGGCGGCAGGGTGCGCAGCTGTTCCAGTGCCGGGTTTAACCGGAAATCCGGCACTACATACCGGAACTGCGGCTTTTCCAGTTCCTGCCGCAGCTCCGCAAACTCGGTGAGCACCTTGGTGGTGGAGGACACCAGATACAGCTCCGGCCAACGCTGTTGCAGATAGTCCGCCAGCAAATCAGAATGGACGATCACACCGTTTGGCACACTGCCGCTTTTTGCAAACCGCTCACACAGGGCGTTGCACTGCGGGTCAGCAAGGTGCTCAGCCCGCAGCAGGGAGTTACTGAAGGTCAGCCGCCCGGAGATGCCGTATTCCCACAGCAGCGCCAGCACCTCGCGCGCCGTTGCTCCGCCGCAGGAGATGCGTCCCCCGCCCCAGATACAGCCCGCCGGTGCGCCGTAGATAGAGCCTATGGTGCACCAATCGTAAAAATATTCCCGGTGCTCCCGGTACAGCGGCAAAAAGCGGCGGTACAGCTCGTAAAACTCGAACAGGCCGGGCAGATGATAACAGGCAGCTGCGGGCTTTTCCATAGCGGTTCCTTTCCTGCAAAAAGGGAGCTGCTGCGTAAAAATGCCGTGCAGCGGCTCCCCTGTTTTATCGTATTTGCTTTTGTTACACGGTAGCGCCAACCTGAGGGGCGCCGCCTGCGAGCTGCTCTGCCGTAAGCGGCTGGGCTTCTGCGGGGGCGTTCAGCCGCTCCTTGGCCACCGCCAGCATCAGCTTGATGCGGTTTTCCTGATTGACCCGGGTAGCACTGGGGTCGTAGTCGATGGGGGTGATGTTGGCGCTGGGGTACAGCGCACGGATCTTGTTCACCATGCCCTTGCCCACGATATGGTTGGGCAGGCAGCCAAAGGGCTGCGCACACACGATGTTGCCATAACCGCCCTGCACCAGCTCGATCATCTCGGCGGTCAGCAGCCAGCCCTCGCCCATTTTTGCGCCCAGCGAGATAACCCCCTTGGGCTTTTTCACCAGCTCCTTGAAGGGGCCCGGCGCATAGAACCCGGCGTCCGTCTCTGCCTTGAGCATGACACGCTCCACGCTGTCCAACCAGTTGAGGAACTGGTCGGTGCCTACCTTTACAGCCAGCTTGCCGCCGTAAAGCACATGATCCTCGCCCATATTGAAGGCGCAATACTGCACAAAGCCCATCAGACCGGGGAAGTTCACCTCGCAGTCCTGACTTTCCAGAAACTTCTGCAAGTCGTTGTTGCCCAGCGGGCTGTACTTGACGTAGATCTCGCCCACAACACCCACCTTGACCTTGGGCACCCGGGTGACCGGGATAGTGGCAAATTCCTTTGCGATGAGCGGGAAGGTGTGCTTCATTTCCCGGGAAGTAAAGCCTTTACCGGCCAGCAAGGCACGGCCCAGACGGGCGATCCAGCGATCCACCATGCGGTCAGCAGCCCCCTTTTCGTTCTCGTAGGGGGCCACCTGATTGCGCAGCGCACACAGCATATCGCCGTAGAAGATGCAGGCGATACACTTGCGCGCCAGCGGGAGGGTCATCTGGAAGCCGCTGTCCTTTTCCAGACCGGAAAAGTTCAGGCTTGCCACCGGGATCTGCGGGTAACCGGCCTTGACCAGCGCCTTGCGCAGCAGATGGATGTAGTTGGAGGCACGGCAGCCGCCGCCGGTCTGGGTGATCAGCAAGGCAGTGTGCTCCAGATCATACTTGCCGCTGTTCAGCGCATCCAGAAACTGGCCGATGACCAGCAGCGCCGGGTAGCAGGTATCGTTGTGGACATACTTCAGCCCCAGCTGTGCCACGGCACTGCCGCAGTTGCCCAGCAGCTCACACTTATAGCCTTCGCAGCGCAGTGCGTACTCCATAAGCCGGAACTGGGTAACGGCCATGTTGGGGATGAGGATGGTGTGGGTCTTTTTCATCTCCGGGGTAAATTTGGGATAATGATATTCCATAGGTTCCTCCTATGTTGCTCTAAACAAGATAGTCCCCGCAAAGACTTCCCCCCGCTGGGGGAAGCCCTTCAGCCTATCTCAGGGTTTCTTTTATTCTGACTTTTCTGCGGCGGCCTCGTCCCGCTCGTCCAGTGCGGCGAACAGGCTGCGCAGACGGATGTTCACGGCACCGAGGTTTGTGATCTCGTCGATCTTCAGCTGGGTATACAGCTTGTTGCCCCGCTGCAAAATCTCGCGGGTCTCGTCGGTGGTAATGGCATCCACGCCGCAGCCGAAGGACACCAGCTGCACCAGATCCATATCCTTCTGGGTGGTGCAGTACTTAGCGGCAGCGTACAGGCGGCTGTGGTAGGTCCATTGGTTCAGCACGCTGGTGGGGAACTTCTGCACCCGGTTGGAGATGCTGTCCTCGGTGACCACCGCAGCCCCGTGGCGGGTGATCAGATGGTCGATGCCGTGGTTGACCTCCGGGTCTACATGATAGGGACGGCCTGCCAGCACAATGATGCGCTTACCCTGACGGCGCGCCTCGTCAATGATCTCACTGCCCTTTACCCGGATCTTTGCCATGTGCGCTTCGTACTCCGCGTAGGCGGCATCGGCTGCGGCCTGCACCTCCCGCTCGGAGATGCCGCCAAAGTACTTGGGCAGCACCTCCTTTGCCATCTTGTGCACAAAATCCTTGGGACGGTGGATGCCCACATAATCATAGATGAACTTTTTGCCTTCCAGCTCCGGGCAGTTGCCTGCCAGAACCTCCGGGTAGTAGGCCACCACCGGGCAGTTATAATGGTTGTCGCCCAAGCCCTCGTCCACATTGTAGGTCAGGCAGGGGTAGAAGATGGCGTCCAGCTGCATCTGGCTCAGCGCCTTGATGTGGCCGTGGCTCAGCTTTGCCGGGAAGCAGGCGGTATCGCTGGGGATGGTAGCCTGTCCGGCCAGATACAGCCCGCGGGTGGACACCGGGCTGGTGTGCACCGCAAAACCAAGGCTCGTCCAGAAGGCGTACCAGAAGGGCAGCAGCTCATAGAAGCCCAGACACATCGGAATGCCGATGGAACCGCGCTTGCCGGGCACAGGCTTGTAGCTGGCCAGCAGCTGCTGCTTGTAGGCGTACAGGTTCAGGCTGTTGTCCTCACTTTTGCCGGTAACGGGCTTATCGCAGCGGTTACCGGAGATGAATTTGCGGCCATCGGCAAAGGTATTGACGGTCAGCTGGCAATGGTTGCCGCAGCCGCCGCACTTGACGCTGACCACCTGCTGTGCAAACTTTTCCAGCTCCTGCTCGTCCATCATGGCAGAGGTGGTCTGGTTGTTTTTATGGCTCTGGCGCAGGCCGTACAAAGCAGCGCCGTAAGCGCCCATCAGACCGGCAATGTCCGGCCGGATGACCTCCACGCCCATCTCTTTTTCAAAGGCACGGAGCACGGCTTCATTATAAAAGGTACCGCCCTGTACCACGATCTTGCGGCCCAGCTCTTCCGGGCTGGAAGCGCGGATCACCTTGTACAGCGCGTTCTTGACCACGCTGATGGACAGGCCTGCGGAGATATTCTCGATGCTGGCACCGTCCTTTTGCGCCTGCTTGACCGAGCTGTTCATGAACACAGTGCAGCGGCTGCCCAAGTCCACCGGGCGGTCTGCGAACAGACCCAGCGCGGCAAACTCCTTGACGTCATAGCCCAGTGCCTGCGCAAAGGTCTGCAAAAAGCTGCCGCAGCCGGAGGAGCAGGCCTCGTTCAGGAAGATGTTGCTGATGGCGCCGTCCTCGATCTTGAAGCACTTCATGTCCTGCCCGCCGATGTCAATGATGAAGTCCACGTCCGGCATAAAGTACTTGGCAGCGGTAAAATGCGCCACCGTTTCCACCAGACCGTAATCACAGCGGAAAGCGTTCTTTACCAACTCCTCGCCGTAGCCGGTGGTGGTAACACTGGCCACCTGCAGCCCCGGGTGCTCCTTGTAGATCTTGAGCAGCTGCTCCCGAATCAGAGGCAGCGGGTTGCCAAGGTTGGGCTGATAGTTGGTGTACAAAATCTGGCTCTTTTCGTCCACCACCACCAGCTTGACGGTGGTAGAACCGGAGTCGATGCCGATATGCACCGGCCCGCAGTGGGCACTAAAAGCCACGCGGGGCACACTGTGGGACATGTGCCGTGCGTGGAAAGCCTCGTACTCCTCCTTGCTGGCGAACAGCGGCGGCTCGCTGGCATAGGTAGCAGTGGCGGCGTACTTGTCCAGCGCATCGGCCACCTCGGTGAGCACAAATTCCTTATCGGCATACAACGCAGCGCCCAGCGCCACATACAGCAGGCTGTTTTCCGGGCAGGTGCCGGTCACGTTCAGCGCTTCGTCAAAGCTCTTGCGCAGCACGGTGCTGAAAGTGAGCGGGCCGCCCAGATAAAGGATATTGCCCTTGATGGGGCGGCCCTGTGCCAGACCGGCTATGGTCTGGTTGACCACAGCCTTATAGATGCTGGCGGCGATATCCTCGGTGCGGGCACCCTGATTGATCAGCGGCTGCACGTCACTTTTTGCAAACACGCCGCAGCGGCTGGCGATGGTATAGGTGCGCTGCGCCTGTTCGGCGGCCTTGTTCATCTCCTCAGCGCTCATCTTCAGCAGAGTGGCCATCTGGTCGATGAAAGCACCGGTGCCGCCGGCACAGCTGCCGTTCATGCGCACCTCGGTGCCGTTGGTCAAAAACAGGATCTTGGCATCCTCGCCGCCCAGCTCAATGACACAATCAGTCTTTGGCATAAAGCGCTTGACCGCCACGCGGGTGGAGAATACCTCCTGCACAAAGGGCACACCGCAGCTGTCGGCCAAGCCCATACCGGCAGAGCCGGAGATGCTGAGCAGCGCCTTGCGGCCATGCAGATGCTCGGCATCAATGCGCCGCAGCAGCTCCTGCGCCTTTTCCAGAATATGACTATAATGTCGTTCGTATGTAGAATACAGCAGTTCATCATGCTCGCCCAGCACCACGCACTTGATGGTGGTGCTACCGATGTCAAGACCTACTCTCACCTTGTTTTTCCTCCTAAGGACAAATAACCGGAACATAACGCCCCGGCTGCTATGGCAAACAAGCCGTTTGCGGCAAAGACCCGCAACGGCAGCTCTCTCTTTTCAGTAGCCCGCATCGCGCAGCTACGCTGTTTTCAAGCGATAAAAAATCATAAAAAAGCAGCAGATGCGTTTTTGCATACACTATTATTATAATCCAATCGCGGGCGGCATTCAATCCGTATTGTCTATTTTACACGAAAAAAATAGTATTTTTTGCTCAAAAGGCTGAACTTTTTGTGAACAAGTGTCGGTTTTTGCCGCAAAAAAGCCGCCGCACAGAGTTTGTGCAGCGGCCTTGTACCGACGGGATATTGAAATAGTTTCCGCATGCGCTTTGGCCATTTCAGCGGTGATCTGCCTCTACGTCTCCACGCATAAAAATGCCTTTGGAGCGCTCCGTTTTCCTTACCGGTTCACGAAATTCAGCACCAGAACCAGCAGCAGCATGTGCATGGGGTAAAAGGCGTAGCAGGCATACTGGAAAGGCTTGCTGTGATAGCCCTGCCGACCGCGGTACAGCCAGATGGGCACCAGTGCCAGCAGCGCCAGCCCCTGCTGGCAAAGCTCAAAGTCCATGCCGAAGAGCTGAATGGGGTACATAAGCCCGCCCAGCAGCTCCACGTTGACCCAGTACAGCGCAGCCAGCTGCCCCAGCAGACACCACCACTTGCGCCCGTGCCCGTGAAAAAAGTAGAAGATGAACACAGTCAGCACCCCTGCGCCGTAGTAGTCCACCATGCCCAGCGTGCCCAGCACCGCGCCCGCCACCACCACAAGGGCGGATACCAGCAGGTATAGTCCTGTTTTCTGCTTTTTGCGCACCGTTTCCATCAGATGGATGCCCAGAATGCCCAAAAGCAGCGTCCAGATGACGTTCTGGTGCACCGGGTAGAACCATGTACCGCCGTACATCAAATCGAAGGGGATCTCCGAAAGCAGGGCAAACAACAGCAGACGCAGGGTGTATTTTTTCAGGTCGTGGGTGTGGAAGTAGCCCTCCACCGCCATAAAGGCAAAGATGGGAAACGCCACCCGCCCGGCACAGGTCAGCCATTCCTGCGCGGGCAGCAACGTCGCCCACAGGTGGTCCATCAGCATCAGCGCCATGGCAAGGATATGAAGCGCCGCTGCGCTCAGGTCAAAGCGGGTCGCGGCAGTGGAATGGATCGGTTTGGTTGACATACACATACCTCGTCTTTGTCGAAATTTGGTCGTTCTGTCTGGAATACGAACGAGCCCTGCAAAGAATTGCAGCCCCGGCCAGATTTTTCCACCGCCGGGGCTGCAGGAATGCTTTATTTTTTCTGATGCGAATACCCCAGACACGAATAGCTGGAGCCAAGGCAGAGCCATACCACCGCCGTAGAGTGATTCTCGCCGGTAACAAGATTCAGCACCGCAACAAGAAAAAACAACAGTCCGCTGAGATAAAACAGATTGCATTTTTTCATAGAGCATTCCTCTGGTTTTGGTTTTTTCACCGGCTATTTTGGATACGGCAAGCGCAGGGGCGATTGCCATTTTACTCCGCGTACAAAGGGGCGCAGAGCGCCCACCCGGCACGCAGAAAGTGTGTGCCCGCAGCAGTCTGCGGGGCAAATTCATGAAGGGTGGCTTGCCTGCCTGCCCATGGAGACGTAAGCGCAAAAGCAGGAATGCGGGAAGGAGCAAGGGACGGTTTCGGCGAAAAAGCGTCTGGCGGTGGCGGAAAAGCCGAACGCAAGATTTTTTTCATAATAGCTGGCTCGTAAGGTGAGCCGTACCAAAACTTCCTTGCGGAAATGTGCAGCGTTATAGTTCATCTGCACCCGAACCGGCAGCTGTGCACCCGGCGCTTGCCGCACCCAAAATAGCCGGTGGAACGATCATTTAGTTTTTGGCGTTTTCCAGATAGATCTCAAAGGCTTCGGCAAAGCTGGCGTTCACATCAAAGGGGACAGTGTAGTCTACCTTGGAGGTCACAAGGCAGAGGTCCAGCCGGTTGGAGGTTTCGTCTGCCTGCCGGTTCAGCTTGCTCAGCGCGGCATGGATGACCTTGCGGTCGTAGTTGATGGTGGTCACTCGCTTCACATCGCAGCAGTAGGAGATCTGGTTGCCCTCAGCGTTGAAGCGGTAGCCGGTGCCCCCGCCGGAGAGCAGCTGCTCAGAACTGCGCAGGTCGTTCATCCGTTTGAAGGTGCGGGCAATGCTCTGCCGCGCGGCATTCAGGCTGACCTCGCTGTCCATATCCATGTCCAGCGCATCCTTTGCCTTGCGGATAGCGGCAAACAGGCGGCTCTTCTCCTCCAGCAGATAGATCATGAACCGGGCAACGTCGGTGATCTGCTCTGCATATTCGGTCTGTGCCACGTCCATAACGGTCTCGTCCTCGGCCTCGGGCATCACCTTATGGCGCAGATAGGTGTTGGCCACCTTGGTCACGTTGGCATCGCAATCCAGAATGCCCTGCGCCTCGTCCAGCAGAGACTGGAGCTTGTTCTGGTAGCGGAATGCTTCCTTCAGGTTCATAGTCGTTCCCTCCATCTTGTTTTTTCTGCTTTCAGCTTACCACAGACTGCCCGCCCGCGCAAGCTTTCCGGTAAAATGAGCAAAACGCCCGCCCCGGCATGACCGGGGCAGGCGTTTTGCTTTTGCTGTGACACTTATTGGGATAAGAGATTGGCATTACTCAGCCGGCCACGCGCTCGGTGCGGCCTGCCTCCAGCATATAGCGCAGGAAGCCGGTCACGTCGGCGGGGTCGGTCACGGTGAGGTCAAAGCCCTTCTTGGGGGCAGTGTCCATCATCTGCAGCATGGAGCGTGCGGTAGTGTCCTTTTTCAGGTCGCAGGTCTTGCCGTTGTCCAGATGCAGCAGCACGCTGCCGTGGCTGGCAGAAAGCTGGCGCATGAAACGTTCCTTATCAAAATACTCGATACGAAGCATAGGAATACCTCCTTGATGAAATGGTTTATGTTACACTTGCCGTCCAGTCCTCTTTGGACTGACGGCGGGAGAATGGCAGTTTTGCCCGGCAGTGGAAACGCTTGCACAGCTTGCGTCCCGGCTGCCTTGGTGTTATACTGAGCTTGGAAGCTCTGATAGGATAATACCACAAAACAATCGCTAATAATAGAATAAAACCGCATAGTATATGCAACAAAACCGGCATTGACAAAAAACATTCAAAGTATTGCGGAAAGGAATTGGTGAATATGGCATATCAGACAAGCTGTGCCTCTTATACCAGCGGCCGGGTGGGGCTGTCCAGCGCTACTGCCGTGGTGGCCGATGCCGCCGGGCGGGAGCAGACCCAGCACGGCAGCCCACTGTTCCCTATCGCCTGTTACGCCGAGGATCTTTCCTGTTTTTCGGTGGCGTGGCACTGGCACGAGGAATTTGAGTTCATTCTGGCGGCACTGGGGCCCATCCATGTAGATGTGAACAAGACCCGGCTGACTTTGCAGACCGGGCAGGGGGTGTTCATCAACTCCGGGGCGCTGCACGCGGTAGAGCCTGCCGAGGGCAGGGCGCTGCTGCACTCCGGCGTGTTCCAGCCCCGGCTTGTCGGCGGCATGGACACCGTATTCTGGCAAAAACTCATCCGGCCGCTTTTGCAGCCGGGCACGCCGCCCTTCTTTTTGCTGGACGAGGCCGTACCATGGCAGCGGCAGGTACTGCTCTGCCTGCGGGAGGCGTGGAAGGGCGTGGCGGACGAGCCCTTTGACTACGAGAACCGGGTGCGCTACCACCTTACCGCTACCCTGCGGCTGCTCATTACCCAATGCGTCAGCGGCAAGGTGAAGGTATCGGAGCAGGAGCAGATCGCCTCGGAGCGGATGAAGCAGATGCTGCGCTATGTAGAGGAGCACTACGCTGAGGAGCTGACCGTGGAAAAACTGGCCGACTGCGTTGCCCTGAGCGAAAGTGCCTGTCTGCGCAGTTTCCGGCAGTTTTTGGGTATCACGCCCATCCAGTACGTCAAGCAGTTCCGGGTGGAAAAAGCCACCGAGCTGCTGCGCTCCACCCGGCTCAAGACCGGCGAGGTGGGGCTGGAATGCGGCTTTTCGGACGCGAGCTACTTTATCAAGACCTTCCGGGAGATCAAGCACTGCACCCCTCGGGAGTACCGTATCCGCTTCTGCTGAGCAAAAAGTAAAAAATGCCGGGCAGCTGCAAGCTGCCCGGCATTGCATTATAAAATTATCTTCTGCCAGCGCTCCGGCGGAATGACCGGCTCGGTGACAAAGGCCTCGGGGTTCGGGGCAAGAACATGGCGGGTGACCCGGAAAAGCCCCTCGGCGTCGCACAAAATGCATCTTGCATCGCCAAATTTTGTGTTCCGGGCTGCGCCGCAGTCCAGATACGCCTGTTCCAGCTTGACGAAATCCTCCGAGATGTGCGGCTGCTGTGCGTTGTAGTGGCGGCGCATATAGACGGTGTGCTGCGCCCCGGCTTCGTCCACCACGGTCATCTGCAGGGGCTTGTCGGTCAGGCGGTTCGGCACGTTCAGTACCTCCTCCACGCTATGGATAAAGGTGTTGCGGGCGTGGGTGACCCCCAGCAGCAGCACTTTGCCGTGGGCTGCCCGCAGCCGGTCGTAGCAGCCGCCGGGAGTGCAGGGGGTGTTGGCGTCCAGCTCTCCTTCCAGATACGCAGCCGCCCCCTTGCCGTAAGCCGCCATGCTGTGGGTGGGGTGCAGCGAGCGCACCACCCCGGGGCGCTGCCGGAACAGCTCCGGCAGAATGCCCACACAGCACGGGCTGCGGCGTACATCGAACACTCGGTTTTCCTCGTTGATGAACCGCCATGTGTGGGTGGGCAGCAGCAGCAAGCCCTCCGCAAAAAACTCCATCCATGCGTCCAGAACCGTGTCTGCGCCGCCCTCCACCGGGCCGATGGACTTCATGGAGGAATGGATCAGGATGGTCTCGTTGCCTGTCAGCCCCATTGCTACAAGGTCGTGCTTGAGGTCAGCCTTTGTGTATGCCATGTCGTTTCTCCTTTTCGGGCATTTTGTCTGTACCCAGTTTACCGCCTTTTGTGCGGCAAAGCAAGCACGCACGCAAAAAAGGCAAACACCCTGTTGTATTTGCCGGAGACGAGCCGGTATCTGCGGGGTGTGTGCCCTTGCAGCTTTTTTAGTAAAATCCTGTATACAGCATATCATCTCGCAGCGTTACCGCGAAACAAGCACAGCGCCTTGCAATTATAGCAATTTGACAGTTGTTTCCTGTTTTCTTTGTGCATTTGGTACAACAGTCACTTGATTGCAGCATTTTATCAGCACTTTTCCCGCATTGCAAAGTGGTATATCAGTTTTTCAGTTTCAGGAACAGTTCCGTGCGCGAGTGCGCATTCTTGTATACAAGTATTCAAATCAAGTTCCATTCCAGCATTGACATTCAGTTGCTGTAACGGTACAATGATACTAAGATTACATTTACCGGATAAATGGAGAACAACTATGGCTACATTACAGCACACTGATGAGCTCTATCATATTCTCGAGGACGAAATCTGCGCGTTGAAGATCCTGCCCGGGGAAGCGCTGAGCGAAAACCAGCTGTGCAAGCGGTTCGGCGTTTCCCGCACTCCTATCCGCAGCGTTTTGCAGCGGCTGGAGCAGAACCGCTTTGTGCAGATCATTCCCTGCAAGGGCACCATTGTTACCGCCATCGACACCGGCGTGGTGGACCAGCTCATCTTCCAGCGTGTTGCAGTGGAGGGCATGGTGTTCCGGGATTTTGTGCAGAGCTGCTCGCCCATGGAGATTCTTGCGGTAGAACACCTTTATAATATGCTGCTGGAAGCCGCTGCGGGGCGCAGCGACCCGGAGAACTTTGATTTCAACCACTTCCTCAGCTGCGACCTTGCCATGCACGAGTACTGGTTCCACAAGACCAGCAAGGAGTACCTTTGGGAGCAGATGACCCGCCCGCAGGCAGACTACTCCCGCTTTATCCGTCTGGACATCGTGGGTGCACGCAACGTGTCCAGCGTCGTCAGCGAGCACGCCGAGATGCTGCGCATCCTGCGTGAGAAGGATCTGGACGCCATCGAGCCGCTGATGCGCACCCACCTGTACGGCGGTGTGAGCCGTATGGGCAGCAAGATCTACTCGGACGAATACCGCGGCTACTTCAAGCTGCCGGAGAACAAAAAATAAAGAAGGCCGCCGCACAGGAAACTGTGCAGCGGCCTTCTTCTGGTTGCGCCAGCAGGAGTCGAACCTACGATGGGGGAGTCAAAGTCCCCTGCCTTACCGCTTGGCGATGGCGCATCATGCAAAACAGTATAGCATATTTTCCGCTGTTCCACAAGAGGTGCGCCGCATTTTTGCAGCTTTTTCTGTGCGCTGTCTGCCGCATTTGCGGCGGTTTGGGTCGGTTTTTGGGCTTTGCGGCCGGGGCCCTGCGTTTTCCATATCCTTCCATGTTTTTACGAAAGGCAAGTTTTGCGGGATGCGTTTTTCAAAAAACACAGTCCGCAGGGGGCACAAGATTCATATTGCAAAGGTGAGATTTATTTTTTCCTGATTTTTCTTATTATTTTCTCAAAAGACTGTATTTTTTGTTGCGGTTCTGGTACACTGGATGTGATAAAAATAAGTTGAAGAAACTACGCCGATGTCCGGGCTGTCCCCGGGCGGGGCAGTGTCTCCATCTTTGTGAAGGAAAGCGAGGGGTCTCATGAAAAAATTCCTGAAAACGCTGGTGGTCGGGCTTTGCCTGTTCACGCTGCTGTGCTGCGCACTGCCGGCTGCATTTGCTGCCGACAAAACTTCAGGGAGCAAAAAGGAAGAGAACGTGTACGCCATTGGTATGGATGCCCAGGGCGGCATCTGCTCCACCGTGGTAACCTACACGAACCTGTCCGGCAAACTGGAGAGCACGCCCGAGCAGCCTACCATGACGGGCTACACCTTTGACGGCTGGTACACCGAGCCGGTGGGCGGCAGCAAGGTGACCACCTCCACCGTGTTCACCTCCGACGCCACCATCTACGCCCACTGGACTGCCAAGGTCGGTACTTCTACCGTGCCGCAGCCCACCACCCAGCCTGCCGTCCAGTGGCAGAAGTATGTAGGCCCTGCCCTTGTGGCCGGTGCCCTGCTTACCACCCTGCTGGTCGCCACCATGCTCTGAACACTGCTGTAAACACAATGACACTATTGAAGAAAGGGATCTTACCATGACTACTTCTACCATGAAAATGCCCGCCAGCTATTCCAGCATCGAAGCCGAGGAGATGACCTATCTGGACGGCGGCACCAGCAACGCTTATCAGGCCTTCCTGGACGTTGGCAAGGTGTTCAACTACATTGCCCGCATCTTCTCCGGTGCAAGCTCCATCATCAACAATGTTAACGTCATCTACCAGTCCTTTGTATCGCTGAACAGCCTGCTGGGCAGCTTCGGCAAGTAAAAGCATCACCCCAAAGTTCAGATCCGGGAGCCGCGCTTTTTTCGAAAAGTGCGGCTCCCGTTTTTCGTACACACTGTAATTCAGTACATTACTGCGCAGCACTTCACGTTCCAGAATTGTGAACAACTTTTTAAGTTTTTGGGGGGTCAGTGGCCGTTTTTTGGACATTTTTAATATATAAAGCAAAAAAATGCGATATTTTTTCAGCTTTATCTCTTGATTTTGTATCTGATTTGTTATATTACTGTTACAGTGGGTGTGCTAGAATAAGGTTGTTTATAAAATGCCCTTCAGACCGCGTAAAAAATCGTGGCGGCAAGCGTTTTTTCAGGTATTTTTGTTAAGTAATTTCGTAATCTTCGAAAACCTTTTCGTTCTTTATGATTTGGGAGTATGTACACAAATGGCAGATCGTGAACTGCGGCGGATGCACCGCGCTGAACTGATAGAGATCATCTATGCGCTGAAGCAGAGCGAGGACCAGCTCAAGGCGCAGAACGCCGCGCTTACCGCGCAGCTGCAGGACCGGCAGCTACGGCTGGAAAGCGCCGGTTCCATCGCGCAGGCCGCGCTGGAGCTGAACAACGTGTTCGCCGCCGCGCAGGCCGCCGCCGATGACTATCTGCACTCGGTGCAGGCCAGTCTTGCGGACACCAACGCCACCGCCGCCAATACCCTTTCGCAGGCGCGCAGCGAGGCCAAGCGCATTCTGGAGCAGGCACAGGCAGACGCCGACAGCCTGAAAGCGCAGGCGCAGCAGGAATGCGACGCCATGACCGCCGCCGCCGCGCAAAAACGCACCCAGACCGAGGCCGACTGCAAGGCCATGGTAGAGCGCGCCGAGCAGGAGGTGCAGCAGCGCTGGCAGGCATTTGACCACAAGGCCAACGAGCTGCTGGACCAGTACCGCAGCACAGACGGCCTGCCTTCGGAGGAAACATGAAAAAACGCGATATCCGGTTCGCTTCCATCCCTTCCACCGAGGAAGTGGCCGCAGAACGTGAGCGTCTTGCGTACCAGAGCCGCTACCAGCGGGTGCTGCGCAGTACGATCTATATTCTGGTGGTGGTGGCCGCAGCAGCCGTGCTGCTGGCTACGCTGTTTCTGCCGGTGCTTCAGGTCTCCGGCGACAGCATGTACCCTACATTAAATGATAAAGACATTATCCTGCTGGTAAAATCCAACCACATTGAAAACGGCGAGCTGTGCGGGTTTTACTGGCAGAACAAGCTGCTGCTCAAGCGCATCATCGGGCAGCCCGGTGATGTGATCGATATGGACGTGAACGGCGTAGTCTCGGTAAACGGCGTGGCGCTGGACGAACCCTATGTGGACGCGCTGACCGTGGGCGAATGCGACATCCGGTTCCCCTATCAGGTGCCGGAAAACCGTTACTTCGTGCTGGGCGACCACCGTGCCACCTCCATCGACAGCCGCAGCAGCGTGATAGGTTGCGTTGAAAAAAGCCAGATCGTGGGCAGGGTTTTCCTGCGGATATGGCCCTTGTCCAGCTTCTCGTTGATCCATTGACCCCGGGAGGAGGTATTTCGTTATGAACGACATTCTTAAAACGTACATGGAGCGGTTCCGCGAGAACCGGCACACCCTGCGGCGCTACACCGCATTTGTGCTGGCACTTGCCATGATCACCACCCTGTTCGTCAACTGGCAGCTGCATGGCGTGGGCATCTCGATGACCGCGCAGTACCAGTGCGGCGAGGAGGAGCACACCCACACCGCGGATTGCTACACCAAGGTGCTCACCTGCGGTTACGAGGAAGGCGAGCTTGAAAATGCGGACGAGGTGGCCGCCGCTGCTGCCACCAGCCAGCCCACCGTTGAGGCTGAGCCCGCGCCGCTGGCACTGGAGCCGCAGATCGAGTTTGTGCCCCACGAGCACACCGAGGACTGCTACACCGAGGTGCAGACCCTGACCTGCATGGAGGAAGAGCACGTCCACGGTGACGACTGCTTCGACCCCGAGGACGGCACCCTGATCTGCGAGAAATTTGAGCATACCCACGATGAAAACTGCTATACCACCGAGTACGAGCTGACCTGTGGACTGGAAGAGGGCGAGCTTGTGGAGCAAGTGGTGGAGCCCACCCAGAGCGCCGAGCTGGCGGCTATGGCTGTGGCCGAGCCTGTGGCACTGGAGCCGACGGTGGACACCGTGGAGCCCATCTACCACCACCACACTGACGCCTGCTACGAGGAAGTGCTTACCTGCCCCCTGCCGGAGCATCACCACACCGTAGCCTGCCTGAGCGACACCTCCGCCGACGTTGAGACCCCCGAAGAGTGGCAGGCCGCCAACGCCGAGGCCGTGATGACCGGCAACTGGGACGAGGACCTGCTCAGCGTGGCAAAGACCCAGCTGGGCTACGAGCAGAGCGAGAAAAACTTCGAGATCGACCCCGCAGACGGCGTGACCCTGCACTACTACTCCCGCTACGGCCAGTCTTACGGCAACCCCTACGGCGAGTGGGACGTGATGTTCCTCTCCTACTGCCTGAAGTACGCCGGTATCCCCCAGAGCGCCATCCCGCAGGAGGCCAGCGTGCTTGCCCTGCGCAGCTCCATGAGCGACATGGATTGGCTGCTGGACGGCGAGGACGGCAGCGCCGCCAATGTGGGCGACATCGTTATTTATAATAAGTACGTCACCCGCACCGTGGCTGTGGACAGCAGCGCCGATGGTGCAGCGGACGATCTGGACGACCTGTTCAGCATGGACGCTGAGGGTGAGAACGGCGCAGAGCTTGAAACTTCCGGCGCTTCTGCGCTGGATACCGCCCCCGCCGCCGAGGACGCCCCCGCTGCCGACAGCATGATCACCCCCGATCTCCCCGACACCGCCAACCCGGAGCAGCCCGCCGCAAAGCCGGTGGACAGCACCGGCACCTCTGCATCCGGCGCGGACACCCTTATCCCCAGCGTGGCATCCCCCGCTGCCGAGCCGCAGACCACCACCGTGACTGACGCTCAGCCCGTGGAGACCGTGGGCATCGTGAGCGAGGCGGACGAGAACACCCTGACCGTCATCTCCGGCGACGTGGACGGCAAGGTGGCT
Organism: Faecalibacterium sp. IP-1-18; assembly: GCF_023347355.1. Lineage (NCBI taxonomy): Bacteria > Bacillati > Bacillota > Clostridia > Eubacteriales > Oscillospiraceae > Faecalibacterium > Faecalibacterium sp. IP-1-18. The sequence continues at coordinate 1,017,256 of NZ_CP094472.1, read as the reverse complement.
GAGGTCACCCTTTCCAACGCCGAGGTTCTGGCCGTGGTGGATGTTGCCGCCGCCCAGTACGCAGACGAGATGCTCTCCTCTGCCGTTGACGGCGCACTGAAAGCCCCCGATATGCTTACGCTGGCGGGTGAGCCCACGACCGTAAGCACCACGACCGTTGGCTCTGCCTTGGACGGTACTAATTATGTTACTGATTTCAAGATTCAGAAGCAGCAGGGCAGCCAATACGTTGATGTTGCCACCAGCGTTGTCACTGACCAAATGCACGGCTACCTTGAACTGAAGGATATTCCGGCTCAGGACATTGCAAGCCATGACTACAAGGTTAAAGTAGCTTTGCCGGAGGCTTTTGACTTGCAGAGCGTTGCTTCGGAAACTGGCGACTTGATCGATCCGAACTATACCGGTCCAAAGGGCAGCGTTTGTGGCACCTACCAGTTTGTAAAGGAAAACGGTAAGTGGTACGTCCTGTTCACCTATGACCGTGATTTTATTCATCAGGATCAGGTGTCGAATACCACCAAGGTCAGAAGTACAGTCAACTTTGATTTCCGGTGGGACCAAACCAAGGTCACGACCGGCGGGAGCAATGAGTTTAAGGTCAACGAAAAAGCAAAGGTCACCATTTATATTAAGCGCGAAGAAAGCACCACGCCCGGCGAGGAAAAGAAATTCAGTCTGGATAAACAATCTGCCGGGCTTAAGTACGACGGCAAGAATGCTTACGTTGATTACACTGTAAAACTTACCCTGAAGGAGGACAGAGCAGCCCCCCTGACGCTGACCGATACACTCACAAATCCGTCCGGGGTCACCTTCGACTATGTTGACACCTTCCTCCAAGTTACTGGCCCGGATGGTTCTGCGCCCGACATTTCTTGGGCAGATACCACAGGTAGTACGGGCAAAATGATCACCTTGGGCACTAGTGGTCAGACCCTGCAAAAGGGCACCTATACCATCACTTACCGCGTCAAGGCTGATAATTTTGGCAGCACAAGTTACAACGGGGACGATTTAAAAAACTTTATCAAATTTGGTGATGATGTAGAAGGTACTTCCACCTCTATCAAAACAAAGGATATTGAAAAATCGGGCAAGCTCAGCAAAGACGGCGAGATCATCACATGGACTGTCAAGATCAACAACGGTGACGTCATGCGTTATCTGCCTGCTAACGCTAAATTTACCGATACGATCGACACAAATCAGGAATTTGTTGCCAATTCTTTCAAGGTCAAAAAGACCGATGCAGACGGCAATGAGACCAAGACCAAACCAACAGATGTCTACAACAGTACAGACCACAAACTCACCTACAACCTTGAGCTAGGCTTCAACAAGTATGAGATCACCTACCAGACAAGGGTCACAAAAGCTATCCCTCTGACCGGTCTGGATGTCAAAAACACCGGCAATCTGGAGGGCGGTGGGCTGGACAGCAGCTCTGAAGGCACTGTCCACATCGACTCAGATGTTCTTACCAAAGAGGCAGTTGGTGAGCCGACTAATAATGGTACAGAGGCCACCCTGCAGTGGAAGAGCACCATCAACGCGGAAAACGTCGACAGCTATATTTACTACGATTATAGCGGTACGTTCTGGGATAATAATGCCAAAAAGAACTACAAGGCACAGGAGATTGATCTTAGCTCTATCAAGGTAACAGACAAAGACGGCCACGACGTCACCGAGAGTGTGAAGATCACAGAATGGACTGATTCCGGCAAAAAAGATGACTATGGCAAAGATCTGGGTCTGTTTACGATCAACTTCAAAGGCTCCGGTGTGACCGGCCCGCTGACCATCACCTACGCAACAAAAGTCAAGATCGATTCCCTGCCCGGCAGCAGTGCAGCTGTAGAAAACATCTGCTACATCAACGACGGCAGCACTGTATCTGCTGAGCAGAAGGTCAACAAAACCTCCGACATGATTCAATACTTCTACAAGTATGCCGGTGAGTTTAATTGGAATAATGTTCAGAACGGCAACGGCAGCACTACCCTGCAGCCCGGCGCAAAGCTGCCTTGGACGATTGAGATCAACGAAAAAGGAATTCTCGAATGGATCGATGACGATGAATGGGTCATTACCGATACCATACCCAAGGGTCTGGTTCTGGACGAAAACAGCGTTAAAATCAACTGCAATGGCGCTTCCCCGTCCACTACCTCTTATACAGTTGCTGTAAACAAGTTGGCAGACGGCTCTACCAAGATGGTCATTACCATGACGCCGGAGGCATTCAGCTATACAGACAATGTTAAGAAAAAAATCCAAAGCCATATCTTTATCACCTACGACACCACGCTGGATACTACCTGTCATGACATCTGGGACGAGAACAATACCGCAAAGTTTACGAACCATGCAACGTTCGAGCGCAAAGGCGAAAAGATCGGCGATACCTCCTTTACCGAAACAGTTACGCGCAGAGTTGTTGGCAAGAGCGGTACTTTTGACGAAACCACCGGTCTTTTGACCTATCAGGTCAAGCTGAACCCCTACGGTGCAACGCTGAACAATGGCACCGACATGGATCTGCAAGACGTCATGACCGTGCCCTCTGATTTGTGGGCTGATGGGTCTGGTACCAAGCGTGTAACGCTGGAAGGCATCTCTGTTTTTGATGCCAAGCTGCAGGCAGATGGTACGCTGGAAGCAACCACATGGCGTGCAGACCTTACCTGTGTAGCCGGAAAGTTTGATGACGATGCCGCCGGAAATAACGTTGACACGTCCACCTACTATTCCAAGTACAGCAGCAATAGCAGCCACCAGCTTAAGGCATGGACAATGGTACCCGATAGCACCCCGCTTGTGCTGGTTTTCCATTACCGAGTTAATACGGAAGGTCTGGTTAAAGGCATTACCTTCACCTTTGAGAACACTGCAAAACTGAATGGCAAGTGGAGCTATGAGGATTCGAACACCAAATTTACTTCCAGTTCGGGAGCTTCTGCCGGTATCGACTTCAACTCCAACCGCTTGACCATCGTCAAGTATTCCGGCACGCCAGACAAGGTTCTGCCCGGTGCAGAGTTCAGTCTGGAAAAGTATAACGGAACCTCTTGGGATAATGTCGGCAACTGCGCGACCAGCACCAGCGGCAACGTAACGCTTGGCAGTCTGGACGTTAACACCTTCTATCGCTTGAAGGAAACACAAGCGCCTGATGGTTATCGGACACCGAATAATTACCATTATTTTGTAATTTCTGACAATAGTCACAGCTACACGGCCTCTGGCGTTCCCGACTTTAAGAGTACAGATACCTTTAGCGAGTACAAGTTGGCTGAAGGGCAGATGTTTGGCAGCTTCTACTACTACTGCGAAAACACCCCCAATGACAACTCTGACTACGTTCTCCCCTCTACCGGCGGCACCGGTACACTCCCGTATACAGCCGTGGGCGGCACAATGATGCTGACCGCGCTGGCATATAGTTTTATCCACCGCAAGCGCAGACGCGAAGGGAGAGCAGATGACTAAACTGCACTTTTCTGCTGGCGTGCCGGGGCTGAGCCCCCGCCCGCCCAGCGCAAAGTTTACGCGATAGACCAAACAAAACTACACCCCTACCCCCTGTGCAAAACGCAGGGGGGCGGCAAGGGGCAGAAAAGAAAGGGGCTTTTTTCATGAAAAAAGCAATGAAAAAACTCATGGCTGCGCTGCTGGCAGTTGCCATGGTGTGCGCCATGGCGATCCCGGCGTTTGCATACAACACTTGGGAGACTGAGGAGGACCTCAACCAACTCCACGGTTACAGCGCTTTCCAGATCTTCAAGGGTGTTATTAGTAAGGACAATGAGACGCTTTCCAACGTTGGGTGGGGCAGCAGCATCACTAAGCCTGACGAGTTTCTGGCGCAGTTGACGGCAGATCCTACCATCGGCGGTGAGTTTAAAACTAATTTCACTGCTCAGGACGTTCTTGCGGTTATCAGCAAATGGCATAATTCCGATGATTACAGCATCGCTTTTGCGCGCGTTGTATGCCACTATCTCTACCCGGATGCCAATGCAAACCCGAAACCCGTCATTACAGATCACACCGGTGGCATCAACATTCCAGAGTCAGGTTATTATCTGATCGTTGATACTACCTACTTTAACCTTCGCGATTTCTATCATGCCTACAATTCCTTCTTCCTGCTGAATGTTCCCCAAGCACCCTATGTCGTTTTAGTTAATCATAAGGTTGTAAAGCCCTATGTTGAGAAGGAAGTTTATGACGATCAGGATGGCACCAACGAAGCAGGTTTTGGTTCCAGCGCTGACCATGCGATCAACGAAGAGTTCCAGTTCAAGCTGATTGCTACCTTGCCCGCAAGCAGAGACAATGGCCGTGCTTACGATTACTATGACGAGTACGCTGTTTTGTTCAATGATACCTTGTCCAAGGGCATTACTTATGACAGACTCGATAGTGTAGTCATTGAATCCAAGGGCATTCCCTATGATATCACCGGCGATTCTTCGAAGTATACCATTGATACTACCGATCTTGAAAGTCATAACTATTTTGTGGTAGGCATTCCTGATGTCAAAACCTGTGTTGAAGATCCAAGGTTCAATTTGAATGACGGCGCTACTATTACGGTCACCTATACTGCACACCTGAACGACAAAGCCGCTGTCAATACTACAAGTGGCTCTACCGATAACAAAAACAAAGTACAGCTCCAGTACTCTAATAACCCCAGAAACAGCGCATACTGGGGCTTCACTCCCGAAAGCGAAGTCCGTGTGTACACCTACCAGCTGAACAACACCAAGTATCACGATGATGATAACGAGAACAACAAGCTGGAGGGCGCTGGCTTCCGTCTGTACAGCGGTGAAGCTTGCAATGATGAAGATGAGATCAAGCTCAAAAAGAATGCTGACGGCACTTACTCTCGCTACTTTGGAACTGAAGATGGCGAAGAAATGTTCTCTGACGACAAGGGCCAGTTTAACGTTAAGGGTCTGGACGCCGGTACTTACTACCTGAAGGAGACCACCCCTCCCACCGGTTACAGTGCCTGTGACAAAACTAAAATCGTCATTTCTGCAACGCACGACGAACACAATGTTAATCTGTCCGGTGAATCCAACCTGAATAATAAAATCATCAACAAAAAAGCCGGCGGCATTACCCTGCCCTCCACCGGCGGCATCGGCACTACCCTGTTCTATGTGGTCGGCGGCGGCCTGATGGTTGCGGCCATCGTTCTGCTGGTCACCAAGAAGCGCATGGAGAACAAGTAAGCTCCATTTCCCCCAAGAACCCGGAGCAAAGGGGCTGCAAGGCCCCCGCTCCTATCCTTATAACATTAGGGAGTAGCCCATGAAAAAGAACAAAAGCACCATCATCCTGATCCTCGTCTTTTTCGTGGGTCTATCCGTGATGTTATACCCCACCCTCAGCGATTACGTCAACCAATTGCATCAGTCCCGTGCTGTGGCCACCTATGCCGAGGATGTGGACAATCTGACCGATGCCGACTACAGCGCCTACTTTGACGCCGCCGATGCCTTTAACGCACAGGTGGCCGCCAACGAAAACGCCCTTTACCGCCCGGATCAGCTTACCGGCTACAACGACACGCTGGATATTACCGGCACCGGCATTATGGGTTACATCACCATTTCCAAAATCGGCGTGGAGCTGCCCATCTACCACGGCACCAGCGACGGCGTATTGCAGATCGCCGCAGGCCACTTGGAGGGCACCAGCCTGCCGGTGGGCGGCGAGAGCACCCACGCGGTCATCTCGGCGCACCGCGGCCTGCCCAGCGCAAAGCTGTTTACCAACCTCGACCAGCTGGAAGTGGGTGATACCTTTACCATCACCGTGCTGGACCGGGTGCTCACCTACGAGGTGGACAAAATTTCCATCGTGCTGCCCACCGAGACCGATGAGCTGAAGATCGCCGAAGGCAAGGACTACGTCACCCTGATGACCTGCACCCCCTACGGCATCAACACCCACCGCCTGCTGGTGCGCGGTCGCCGCGTAGAGACCCCGGATCAGTACAAGCACCTCCGCGTTACCGCCGAAGCGCTTAAAATTGAACCCATTATTGTTGCGCCCATTATGGCGCTGCCCATGCTGCTGATCTTGCTGATCGGTATGCTGATTTCCACACGCAAACCCAAGAAAACGAGAGGTGAAGAACATGAAAAGCATTGATCTGCGTCATCGTCTGGCGGCTGTGCTGCTGGCTATGTGCCTTGTGGTATGCTGCGCCCTGCCGGCGTTTGCCACCACCAGTGCCAACATTGTACTGGGGCGTCTGGGCTCGCTCCACGTCCGTCTGTACGACACCCACAACGATGTGCCCCTGCGCGGCGGCGAGCTTACCCTGTATCAGGTGGCCTCCGTCAAGCGCACCAACGGCAACCTGTACTTTGACTATACCGGCGATTTTACGGGCTGCGGTGTCGTGCTGGGCGATCTTTCCGACAGCACGCTGGCTGACCAGCTGGTAAAGTATCTGCCCGCTGTGCCCGCCATTGCCGCCCAGCAGGACGTGAACGAAGAGGGCTATGCCAACATTACCAAGCTGCCGCAGGGTCTGTACTTGGTCGTGCAGACCGAGGCCTCCCACGGCTACGAGGCCATCAAACCCTTCCTTGTGTCCATCCCCATGCCCGATGGCGACAACTGGATCTACGATGTGGACGCCACCCCCAAGGTAGGCGCTACCATCCCGGAAACGCCGGACACCCCCGACACCCCGGATGTGCCCGATACGCCCGACACACCGGACACCCCCGATCTCCCGGAGCAGCCGGATAACCCGGATACGCCGGTGAGCCCCGGCACACCGGATAACCCGGTAAGTCCCGGCACCCCGGACAACCCCGTAAGCCCCGAAAATCCGGATAACCCGGTCTCCCCTTCCACCCCCGATAAGCCTGTTCTGCCCCAGACCGGCCAGTTGAACTGGCCCGTGCCGGTGCTGGCCTGCAGCGGCGTGCTGCTGTTTGCCGCAGGCTGGGTGCTGAACCGTCAGGGCAAAAAGGAAAACTGACTTTGCGCTCCTTTCTTTTCGGCACAGCGTGGCGTTGTGTACCGAATTTGCTCCCCCGCAAGGGGGAGCATTTTTTGTGCCCTTCCCCTGCCGGGCGCAGCACGATTTTGAATGCGCTCCGCGTTGCTCTGCGCATAATCAGCGGAAAATATATTTTTAAATTTGCAATTCTGGAAAATCTGCGGATTTTCCAGAATTGCCTTTTCACGGGTGGGATTTGGGCACGAACCCTCTCAGGCATCTCGCTTTGCTCGATGCCAGCTCCCCCGAAGGGGGAGCTTTTTGGGTGGAGCTGGCGAACGCAGTGAGCCTGAGGGGGTACACGCAAAAGAGCCGCTGTACTTTTTGTACAGCGGCTCTTGTTTTATGCAATCTGTATTAGGTTTTTACTGCTGCTGGGCGGCCTTTTTGGCTTCCAGTGCCAGAATGGCGTCGCGGCGGCTCAGGTTGATGCGGCCCTGCTGGTCGATGTCGGTCACCTTGACCACGATGGCATCGCCCACGGCAACCACGTCCTCTACCCGCTCCACGCGCTTGGTGTCCAGCTTGGAGATATGCACAAGGCCTTCCTTGCCCGGGGCGATCTCCACAAAGGCACCAAAGTTCATCAGACGGGTCACCTTGCCCTTGTAGATGGCACCGATCTCGGGGTCCTCCACAATGGTCTTGATGGTAAAGATGGCGCGCTTTGCGTCCTCCTGATCCACGGCGGAGACGAACACATGGCCGTCCTCCTGCACATCGATCTTGCAGTTGCAGGTGGCGCAGATGTCCTGAATGACCTTACCGCCCTTACCGATCACGTCCTTGATCTTGTCGGTGGGGATCATCATGCTGAACATCTTGGGTGCCCAGCGGCTCAGCTCCTGACGGGGCTCGGCGATCACGGGCTTGATGATCTCGTCCAGAATATACAGGCGGCCCTTGCGGCACTTCTCGAAGGCCTCAGCAATGATGTCGTAGGTCAGGCCGTCGATCTTGATATCCATCTGGATGGCGGTGATGCCCTTGCGGGTGCCGCCAACCTTAAAGTCCATATCGCCGTGGAAGTCCTCCACGCCCTGAATGTCCAGCATGGTCATCCAGCGCTCGCCCTCGGTGATCAGGCCGCAGGAGATACCGGCAACCGGAGCCTTGATGGGCACGCCAGCGTCCATCAGCGCCAGCGTAGAGCCGCAGATGGAAGCCTGAGAGGTGGAGCCGTTAGAGCTGAGCACCTCGGACACGCAGCGGATGGTGTAGGGGAACTCCTCCAAGGAGGGCAGCACCGGCACCAGAGCACGCTCAGCCAATGCGCCGTGGCCGATCTCGCGGCGGCCGGGGCTGCGCGGTGCGCGTGCCTCGCCCACGGAGTACGGCGGGAAGTTATAGTGGTGGATATAGCGCTTGGTCTGCTCGTCGGTCAGATCATCCATCAACTGGTTGTCCTTGGTGCCGCCCAGCGTGCAGGTGGTAAGCACCTGCGTCTGGCCGCGGGTGAACATGCCGGAGCCGTGCACGCGGGGCAGAATGCCCACCTCTGCGGCCAGCGGGCGGATCTCGTTGATGCCGCGGCCGTCCACGCGCTTGCCTTCATCCAGCAGCCAGCGGCGCACCACGAACTTCTGCATCTTGTAGCTTACCAGATCCAGATCGGCGGCAGACAGGTCGGGGTATTCCTCGGCGATCTTGTCCATGATGGGCAGCAGGGCTGCGTCACGCACGTTCTTGTCGTCGGTGTCCATAGCGGCCTTGAAATCGTCCAGGTACTTGTTCTGGATGGCGTGGAACACATCCATGTCCAGACCCACCACCTGGAAGTCGATCTTCGGCTTGCCGCGCTCGGCCACGATCTTGTTGATGAACTCGATGATCTTCTTGATCTCAACGTGTGCGGTCTTGATGGCGGTCAGCATGGTGTCCTCGTCCACCTCGTTGGCGCCGGCCTCGATCATCACGATCTTATCCATAGTGGCGGCAACGGTCAGGGCAAGGTCGCTCACCTTGCGCTGCTCCTGCGTGGGGTTCAGCACGATCTCGCCGTTCACCAGACCCACCTGCACGCCGCCGATGGGGCCGTTCCAGGGGATGTCGGACACGGCGGTCACCAGAGAAGCGCCGATCATACCGGCGATCTCGGGGCTGCAGTCCGGGTCAAGGCTCATGACGGTCATGGTGATGCACACGTCGTTGCGCATCTCCTTGGGGAACAGCGGGCGCATGGGGCGGTCCACCACGCGGCTGGTCAGGATAGCGCGCTCACCGGGGCGGCCCTCACGGCGCATAAAGCTGCCGGGAATGCGGCCTGCGGCGTAGAGCTTTTCCTCGTACTCCACGTTCAGCGGGAAGAAATCCACACCCTCGCGGGGCTTGGGGCTCATGACCACGTTGCACATCACGCAGGTCTCGCCGTAGCGGATCAGTGCGCTGGCATTGGACAGGCCACACATCTTGCCCATTTCAACCTTGAACGGGCGGCCGGCCAGCATGGTTTCGTAGACCTTGAAGTTGTCAAAGGTCTCTTTGCGGGAACCAAATTCGATTGCCATTGTTTCTGCCTCCTTGTTTTTCGGATCGTTCTATCCAAAAAGCCGTGGCGTGCGCATTATAGCAATAAATCCAGCGTCCCTGCCCGCAGGCACGGGCGTTCGATTTACTGCTGCAATACGCTGCCACCGCTATTTTGTGCGCATGGGATACATGGAGTTATACATAAAGCAAAGGGCAGGTACCTTTGCGGTACCTGCCCTCCGTTAAAATTACTTACGCAGACCCAGAGTTGCGATCAGAGCACGGTAACGCTCGATGTCCTTCTTCTGGAGATAAGCCAGCAGATTGCGGCGACGGCCAACCATCTTCAGCAGACCGCGGCGGCTGTGGTGATCGTTAGGGTTCTTCTTCAGGTGCTCGTTCAGCTCGTTGATGTGAGCGGTCAGCAGAGCGACCTGAACCTCGGGGGAGCCAGTGTCCTTCTCGGTCAGAGCGACTTTGGCCATAACTTCCTGCTTATTCATAATACAGTACCTCTTTCAAGTAATTTATCTGCCTATGGCACAGCGGCGGGAAACGGTTCTCCCAAAAGCGGGCATACTCCCAGCCCCGTACCACGGTAACAGATACAGTATACCAGATTGCCCGGCAGATTGCAAGAAGATTTTTGTCCGCAAGCCTTAATTTTTTACAATGCCGCCCCAGTACAGCTGCACCTCCGGCAGCTTCTTTTTGCGCAGCAGAAACAGGGTGGGGATCAGGTACACCGCCACCGAAAGCAGCCGCGAGGCATCGTAGCCACTCACGCTCTCGGCCACGCTGGTGGTGCCGTACAGCCCGCCGATAAGCATGGCGGCAATGTCCATGGCGCTGTGCAGGAACACCGTCACCCACAGATTGCCGGTGCGGAAGTAGATGGCGGCCAGCATCACGCCCAGCGAGGCTGCAAACACACACTGCATCAGCACGCCAAAGGGTACCGAGCCGAGCAGGTTGCTCAGGTGCGCCGCGCCGAACAGCACGCCGGACACAAGACAGGCTTTCCACACCCCGGCGCGGGCGGTGCCGTAGCGCTCCAGCAGGGTCTGGGCAATGATGCCACGGAACACCAGCTCCTCAGCCACGCCCACAAGGATCATGTTCAGCATAAAGGTCAGGATGCGGGGCAGCGGCAGCAGCGGCGTGTCCGGGCGGTCAAAGGCCAGCGTCCCAACGGTCGTATACCCGATGAAGAACAGCGGGTACATGCCCACCAGCATTCCGTTCAGAAAGCCGCAGCCGCGCCGGTGCAACAGGTCCAGCCTGCCGGTGCGGGCCAGCAGCAAAAGCGCCACCACCAACCCCACAGCCTCCTGCACAGAACCCAGCAGATAGCCGTCCATGGTGTCAAAATCCGCGCCTGCCGCTGCCAGCCCGATGGTAGCCAGCAGGCTGAACAAGACCATGCTGCCAAGGAACAGCACCTCAGACAGGATACAATAAAGAATGGGGTGCGCAGTGCGCAGCCGTTTGAGCATAAGTACAGCCCTCCCTATCAATGATAGTCCTATTCTACCACGATTCTCCCCAAAGCGATAGGGCGAAAATAAAGTGTGCTGCCGGGAGATCGGGGGCTGTGAACGGCTTGCAGCATCTTTTTACAGAAAGTTCATGTAAAAACGGGCTAAAATAGCCTTGCAGATTTGACGTGTCTGCCGCTTTGGTGTATCATATACTTGTATTGTTATGCGCGATTCCGGGCGCATCACGGCCCGATTTTTAAGATTTATGAGGTGTGATCTATGTCCCTTGTTGAAAAACTTTTTGGCAGCTTCTCTGACCGGGAGCTGAAAAAGGTGAACCCCATCACCAAACAGGTGCTGGCACTGGAGCCCAAGTATCAGGCCATGTCCGATGCTGACTTGCAGACGCAGACTGCCGTGTTCAAGCAGCAGCTGTCCGAGGGCAAAACGCTGGACGACATCCTGCCGGATGCCTTTGCCGTCTGCCGCGAGGCTGCATGGCGTGTGCTGGGCATGAAGCACTTCCCGGTGCAGGTGACCGGCGGCATTGCCCTGCACCGCGGCGATATTGCCGAGATGCAGACCGGTGAGGGCAAGACCCTTGTGGCTACCCTGCCCGCCTACCTGAACGCCCTGACCGGCGAAGGGGTGCACATTGTTACCGTCAACGACTATCTGGCCAAGCGCGACAGCGAGTGGATGGGCAAGCTCTACCGCTGGCTGGGGCTGACCGTTGGCCTGATCGTACAGGGCATGGACGGCGATGCCCGCCGGGCCGCCTACAATGCCGATATCACCTACGGCACCAACAATGAGTTCGGCTTTGACTACCTGCGCGACAACATGGTGACCTACAAGGCCAACATGGTGCAGCGCGGCCACGCCTACGCCATCGTGGACGAGGTGGACTCCATCCTGATCGATGAAGCCCGCACCCCCCTGATCATCTCCGGCCGCGGCGAGGACTCCTCCAGCCTGTATACCCAGGTGGACCGCTTTGTACGCACCCTGCACAAGAGCGTGGTGGTGGAGCTGGAAGATAAGGTCTCCACCGACGAGCAGGCCGATGGCGATTACGTTGTGGACGAAAAGCACAAGACCTGTACCCTGACCGCCGCCGGTATCAAAAAGGCTGAAGCCTATTTTAAGGTGGAGAACCTTGCCGCCGCCGAGAACATGACCCTTGCCCACCACATCGATCAGGCCATCAAAGCCTACGGCGTGATGCAGCGGGATATCGACTATGTGGTCAAGGATGGTCAGGTCATCATCGTGGACGAGTTCACCGGCCGTCTGATGATCGGCCGCCGGTACAACGAGGGTCTGCATCAGGCCATCGAGGCCAAGGAGGGCGTGAAGATCGCCGCCGAGAGCAAGACGCTGGCCACCATCACCTTCCAGAACTACTTCCGTATGTACAAAAAGCTGTCTGGTATGACCGGTACTGCCCGCACCGAAGCCACCGAGTTCACCGAGATCTACGGCCTGAACATCGTCAGCGTGCCCACCAACCGCCCGGTGCAGCGCAAGGACTACCCGGACGCCATCTACAAGACCGTGGAGGGCAAGTACCGCGCCGTCATCGAGCAGGTAATGGAGTGCCACAAGAACGGTCAGCCTGTGCTGGTGGGTACTGTCAGCGTGGAAAAGAGCGAGATCCTCGCCAAAATGTTACAGCGCCATACCCGGGATTTCAACGTGCTGAACGCCAAGAACCACGAGCGCGAAGCCGAGATCGTAGCGCAGGCCGGTAAAAAGGGTGCCATCACCATCGCCACCAACATGGCAGGCCGTGGTACCGATATCATGCTGGGCGGCAACGCCGAGTTCATGGCAAAGGCTCAGATGCGCAAGGAGCACTTCTGCGAGAACCTGCTCAACCCCGACACCCCGCAGGATGCCGACCCGGCAGCCGTGGAGCTGCTGCTGACCGAAGCCAACGGCCACGGTGAGACCACCGATGCCAACATTCTGGCCGCACGTCAGCGCTTTGACCAGCTGTACGCCCAGTACAAGCCCGCCATTGACGCAGAGGCCGACGAGGTGCGCGCCGCAGGCGGCCTGTTCATCATTGGCACCGAGCGCCACGAGAGCCGCCGTATCGACAACCAGCTGCGCGGCCGTGCCGGCCGTCAGGGCGACCCGGGCGCTTCCCGCTTCTACCTGAGCCTTGAGGACGACCTGATGCGTCTGTTCGGCGGCGACCGGGTGTCCGGCCTGATGAACACCCTGAAGATCGACGAGGATACTCCCATCGAGAACCGCATGATCACCAATACGCTGGAAAGCGCCCAGAAAAAGCTGGAAGGCCGCAACTTTGAGATCCGCAAGAACGTGCTGAAGTACGACGATGTGATGAACCAGCAGCGCGAGATCATCTACGGGCAGCGCCGCAAGGTGCTGGACGGCGAGGACATCAGCACCGAGATGCACAAGATGCTGCGAGAGAACATCGATTCCAGCTGCGCCCAGTTCCTTTCCGGCGATGTGAAGGACGAGTGGGATTTTGGCGCCCTGCGCCGCCACTATCAGGGCTGGCTGACCACCGATGCCGACTTCCACTACACTGTGGCGGACTTTGATAACCTTTCCCAGCAGGGCATTGCCGATATGCTGTACGACCGCGGGATGCAGATCCTGCAGGCCAAGGAGGTGCGCTACGGTGCACCCGTCATGCGCGAGCTGGAGCGCATCTGCCTGCTCAAGTGCGTAGACCGCCAGTGGATGGACCACATCGACAACATGGACCAGCTGCGGCAGGGCATCGCGCTGCGCGGCTACGGTCAGAAGGACCCGGTGGTGGAATACCGCATCGAAGGCTTTGATATGTTCGACCAGATGGTGGATTCCATCCGGGAGTCCAGCGTCAAGATGCTGCTTACCATCGAGCTGCGCGCCGCCGGTTCCGCCCCCAAGCGGGAGCAGGTGGCAAAGCCCACCGGCGAGGGTTTTGTGCCCGGCAACGGTGCACCCGGCGTCAAGGGCAGCCCCAAGGGTCAGCCGGTGCGTGTGGTCAAAATTGGCCGCAACGACCCCTGCCCCTGCGGCAGCGGCCTGAAGTTCAAAAAGTGCACCTGTGCCCAGTACCACCCGACTGGCAATAACGGCGGGGAAGAATAACCGTAAGGACAAGCCCTCCCGTCATGGTTCTGCTGTGGCCGAGAGGGCTTTCCGCATAAATTCAGAGGGAGTTGATTTTACAATGATCGCACCGGAAAAACTGTTGGAAGCCGCCAAGGCGCTGGAACCGCAGCTGCAGGAATGGCGGCGCACACTGCACCGTCACCCGGAGGTGGGCTTTGACCTGCCCCAGACCAAGGCACTGGTCAAAAAAGCGCTGACCGAGATGGGCTACACCCCGCAGGACTGCGGCAAGTGCGGCGTGGTGGCGCTTGCCGGGGGCAAACGTCCCGGTAAGGTGATCCTGCTGCGGGGCGACATGGACGCGCTGCCCTTGCAGGAGGAATCCGGCGAGGAGTTTTCCTCTGAGCTGCCCGGCAAGATGCACGGCTGCGGCCACGATATGCACACCGCCATGGTGCTGGGTGCAGCCAAGCTGCTCAAGGAGCACGAGGACGAGATCGAGGGCACGGTAAAGCTGGAGTTTCAGCCCGCAGAGGAGATTTTTCAGGGCTCGCTGGATATGATCAACAGCGGCCTGCTGGAGAACCCCAAGGTGGACGCAGCGGTCATGTTCCATGTGCTGGCCGGGATGCCCCTGCCCGCCGGTATGGTGCTGGTGCCGGGCGGCGGCATCACCATGGCCAGCTGCGAGCAGTACCACATCGTTGTGCACGGCAAAGGCGGCCACGGCTCCATGCCCAACGCCTGCATCGACCCCATCACCGCAGCGGCGCACATCCACATTGCCCTGCAGGAGATCAACAGCCGCGAGCTGGACCCCGCAGGCTTTGGCGTGTTCACCACCGGCCGGTTCGAGGCAGGCAAGGCTTCCAACGTCATCCCGGATACTGCCGATATGTGGGGCACCATCCGCACCGTGGACCCGGAGCAGAAGGTCAGTGCCCTGATCCATCAGCGCATGACCGAAATTGCGCAGGGCGTGGCCACCGCCTACCGCTGCACCGCCGAGGTGGAGTTCAGCGATTACTGCCCCTGCATGGTGGTGGACACCCCGCTGGCGGGCAATGCCCTGACCTATATGACCGAACTGCTGGGCAAGGGTGCTATGGATATGACCCCGCTCACCGGCGGCAAGCCCGGCGGCGGCAGCGAGGACTTCGCCTTTGTCAGCCACGAGGTACCCACCGTGAGTATGTTCTTAGCTGCCGGCAACGCTAAAGAGGGCTACACCTACGGCCAGCACCACCCCAAGGTGCGCTTTGATGACAGCATCCTGTACCGCGGCACGGCAGCCTACACCTATATGGCGCTGCGCTGGCTGGCAGAGCACCAGTAAAATTGCCCCACAGAACGCCGGGCAGGAGGAGAAGCATGAAACAGGAGCTGATGGATGCCATTCAGGAAACACCAGTCATTGCGGCCGTCAAGGACGATGCCGGGCTTTGCAATGCGCTGACCAACGAGAACATCCGGGTGGTATTCGTATTATACGGAGATATCTGCAATATTGCCTCCATTGTGCGCCGCATCCACGAAGCCGGGCGCTTTGCCGCGGTGCATGTAGACCTTATTGCCGGGCTGGCGGGCAAAGAGGTGGCTGTGGACTTTATCCGCAATACCACCGAGGCCGACGGCATCATCTCCACCCGGCAGTCCTTCATCCGCCGTGCCAAGGAGCTTGGGCTGGCCGCCATTCTGCGGGTATTCCTGCTGGATTCCATCGCACTGGAAAGTTTGGATAAGATTCCGCCAAATCTGCCGGACTGTCTGGACCTGCTGCCCGGCACCATGCCCAAGATCCTGCGCCGGGTGTGCGCTACCGCCAAAGTGCCGGTGCTCGCCGGCGGCCTTATTGCTGATAAAGAGGACGTGATGGCCGCGCTGGAAGCCGGAATCACTGCCATTTCCACCACCAATCAGGCGGTATGGAATATGTGACCCGCATTCTGCGCAAAAGCAACCGGTGTTTTTTGTAAGGGTTTCACAAAAAGTGCAAAACACCTTGCTTTTTGTGCAGGGACAGGGTATCATAAGAGCAAACAAGTGCTGTTTGTTTCAAGAGATATGAGCGAAACGGACAAGGGCAGTTGCCTTTGTTTCGGTTCGCTCTTTTTTTGTACCATCAACAGCTGCCCAGCTCCCGACGGGCCAAGGCAGAACGGACAGGAGGAAAAAAACAATGTATGATGTAGCAATCATCGGCTGTGGCGTCATCGGTGCCGATACCGCCTACGCACTGTCTCGCTACGACAACAAGGTGGTCATTCTTGAGGCCGAGAACGATGTGGCAGACTGCACCACTAAGGCCAACAGTGCCATTCTCCACGCAGGCTACGACCCCGCCCCCGGCACCCGCATGGCACGGCTGAACGTGCGCGGCGTGGCACTGGCCAAGGAGATCTGCGCAAAGCTGGATGTCTCCTATAAGCAGTGCGGCTCGCTGGTGCTGGCACTGGACGAGAAGGAACTGCCCCATTTGCAGCATCTGTTCGAGAACGGCACCGCAAACGGCGTGCCCAACATGAAGATTCTTTCCCGGGAAGAGACCCTTGCCATGGAGCCCAACCTCTCCGAGAAGGTCTGCGGTGCACTGTGGGCACCCAGCGCCGCCATCGTGAACCCGTGGGAGTATGCACTGGCCATGACCGAGGTGGCAGTACGCAACGGCGTGGAGCTGCGCCGCAGCTGCAAAGTAACCAATGCCGAAGCCATCGAGGGCGGCTACCGTCTGACCGTGCCCGGCGGCACCGTGGAAGCCCGCTGTGTCATCAACGCTGCCGGTATCTGGGCAGACAAGGTACACTCCATGGTGGAGCCCGCCAACTTCCACATCATCCCCACCCGGGGCGAGTACTATCTGCTGGACAAGAGCGAGGGCACCCGCGTGAGTCACGTCATCTTCCAGTGTCCCAACGCGCTGGGCAAGGGCGTTCTGGTGGCACCCACCGTGCACGGCAACCTGCTCGTCGGCCCCAACGCAGAGCCGGTGGAGGGCAACGACACCTCCTGCACCAGCAGCGGTCTGGAATTTGTCAAGACCACTGCCCAACGCAGCGTGCCCAGCATCAACTTCGGCGAGTCCATCCGCAGCTTTGCGGGCGTGCGCGCCAATCTGGACGTGGACGACTTTATCATTGGTGAAGAGCCGGAAGCACCCGGCTGGATCGACTTGGCCGGCATGAAGAGCCCCGGCCTGTCCGCTGCCCCGGCGGTTGCGGAGGAAGCTGTTGCCATCCTGAAAGAGCGCGGTGTTCTGGGCACTGAAAAGGCTGACTACAAGGACGGCCGCCGCCACATCCGCTTCAAGGAACTTTCCGCAGAGGAAAAAGCAGCGCTTGTCAAGGAGCAGCCCGCTTACGGCCGCGTGATCTGCCGTTGCGAGACCATCACCGAGGGCGAGATCCTGGCAGCCCTCCACAGCGAGGTGCCCGCCACCACCATCGACGGCGTCAAGCGCCGCGCCGGTGCAGGCATGGGGCGCTGTCAGGGCGGCTTCTGCGGCCCCCGCGTGCTGGAGCTGATCAGCCGCGAGCTGGGCATAGACCCCTTGGACATCCTGCAGGACAAGAACGGCTCGAACGTTCTGCTCAGCGAAACGAAGGTAGGAGGAAAGAGCAATGGTTGATCTGGTCATTATTGGCGGCGGCCCTGCGGGCCTTGCTGCTGCCTGCAAGGCATGGGAAAGCGGTCTGCGCGACATCCTTATTCTGGAGCGCGACAAGGAACTGGGCGGCATTCTGAACCAGTGCATCCACAACGGCTTTGGTCTGCACCGCTTTGGCGAGCAGCTCACCGGCCCGGAGTATGCCGGACGCTTTATTGAGATGCTCAAGGACACCGGCGTAAAAGTGCAGCTGGACACCATGGTGCTGGAAGTGACCCCGGACAAAAAGGTGCACTGCGTCTCCAAGGAACACGGCTACCAGATCATCGAGGCCAAGAGCATCGTGCTGGGCATGGGCTGCCGCGAGCGCACCCGCGGTGCCATTGGTACCCCGGGCACCCGCCCTGCCGGTGTGTACACCGCCGGTGCCGCACAGCGCTATGTGAACATGGAAGGCTATCTGGTGGGCAAGCGGGTGCTGATCCTCGGCAGCGGCGACATCGGCCTGATCATGGCACGCCGCATGACCCTTGAGGGTGCAAAGGTGCTGGCCTGCGTAGAAGTGATGCCCTACTCCGGCGGCCTGACCCGCAATATCGTGCAGTGCCTGAACGACTTTGACATCCCCCTGTACCTCTCCCACACCATCGTGGATATTCAGGGCAAGGACCGCGTGGAAAAGGCCATCGTGGCTGAGATCGGCCCCGACCGCAAGCCCATCCCCGGCACCGAGATGGAGTTTGATGTGGACACCATTCTGCTGAGCGTGGGTCTGATCCCCGAAAACGAGTTGACCAAGCAGGCCGGCATCGAGATGGACCCCCGCACCAAGGGCGCCATCGTGTACGAAAACATGGAGACCAGCATCCCCGGCGTGTTTGCCTGCGGCAACGTGGTGCAGGTGCATGATCTGGTGGACTTTGTTTCCGGCGAGAGCGAGCTGGCCGGCGCAGCCGCTGCCAACTATATCCAGAACGGCCCTGTGGCCACGGGGCGTGTGTTGACCGTGAAGCCCGGCGCAGACCTCGGCTACACCCTGCCGCAGCGCATCCGTCTGGAAGGCGTGGAAAAGAGCACCAACGTGTCCTTCCGCGTCCGCCGCATCTGCGGCAAGAGCACCATCCTTGTCAAGAGCGGTGATACGGTGATCGCACACTTCAAGCGTGACCGCCTTGCCCCCGGCGAGATGGAGCACATTGCCCTGCCCAAAGTGCTGCTGGACAGAGCCCCCATGGACGAAGTGACCATTGAGATCGAGGAGGCATAAGCGAGATGAAAGAAGTAATTTGCACCTGCTGCCCGCAGGGCTGCCATCTGCAGGTGGATGAAGCCAACGACTATAAAGTGACCGGTAACGGCTGCCCCAACGGCATCGCCTACGGCAAGGAAGAGCTGACCCACCCCACCCGCATCATCACCAGCACCGTGCGCGCCGAGGGCTGCCTGCACTCCCGCTGCCCGGTCAAGACCTCCAAGCCTGTGCCCAAGGGACAGATGGCCGAGGTAGTCGCAGCGCTGGACAGCGTGGTGCTGCACGCCCCCATCCATGTGGGCGATGTGGTGCTGACCGACGTCTGCGGCACCGGGGCAGACATTGTGACCTGCCGTGATATGGCATAAGTACTCTCCTTTTTACACAAATAAGCAAAGCAGCCGCTGCATCTTACCGTGCAGCGGCTGCTTTGCGTGTGGGGAAATCCCCTATTTTCAAATGATTCTTTCCGCTGAATATGGCCGGAACGCAGTGCAGGCCATTCGTTTTCTCAACCTTTCAGCGGCATGATGCTCTCCGGGGCGGCACACAGATACTGGGGCGGCTCCGGGGCGGCGGCAGAAAGGCTGGTTTTGCCTACCTTCCACCACAGCTGCGCCGCACCCTCCGGCGAGGTGCAGATGAGGTTCCAGTCAAAGGGGTTTTCACTGGTGGAGACCGCCTTTACCGGGATGGCGTTGGGCGCATCCGCAGCGCAGGGCGTAAAGTCGTGGGCGCGGATGCCCACGGCGGTGCAGCCCGCCGGGACGGGCAGCACCAGCCGCAAGGTGGTGTCCCAGCCGTCCAGACGGACGGTGTGACTGTCCAGCGGGGTGCAGGGCAGAATGTTCTTGCAGCCGGTCAGCCGCGCGGCAGCGATGCTCTGCGGGTCGGCAAAAACGGCCTTGGTGGTACCGGCACGCAGCACCTGCCCCTCGTTCAGCACGATCATTTCTTTGCAAAGGCGGTAGGCCTCGTCCCGGTTGTGGGTCACCAGCAGGGCGGTGCCCACAAAATTTGCCAGCAGGCTGCCTACCTCGCCCTCTACCTCCTCCCGCAGGTAGCTGTCCAGTGCACTGAAGGGCTCGTCCAGCATCAGGATGCGGGGCTTGCCCACCAGAATGCGTGCCAGCGCGGCGCGCTGCTGCTGCCCGCCGGAAAGCTGGGCGGGATAGCGCTTGGCAAGCGTCTCCAGCCGCATGGCGCGCAGCATCTCGGCGCAGGCAACGCGGCGGGCAGCGGGGTCTTTTTCCGTCTTCAGGCCGCAAAGGATATTCTGTTCTACGGTCATATTGGGGAACAACGCATAGTTCTGGAACAGCAGTCCCACGCCCCGCTGCTGCGGCGGCAGGTCGATGTGCTGCGCACTGTCAAACAGCACCCGCCCGTCCAGCACGATGCGTCCGCGGTCCGGCTTTACGATGCCCGCGATGCACCGCAATGTCATGCTTTTACCGCAGCCGGAAGCGCCCAGCAAAGCGGTGGAGGTGTTGCCGGCGGTAAAGGCAGCACGGAGGGTAAAGCCGTCCAGCTTTTTTTCAATGTTGACTTCAAGGCTCATTTCCGGGCACCCGCTTTCTGTTTTTTCTCCAGCAGGTTCACAGCCAGCAGCACCACCGCCGAGATGACGATATCCACCAGCACCCACCGCATAGCACCCAGTTCATCGTTGGTGCGCCACAGCTGGTAGACTGTGGTGGCGATGGTGGCAGTCTTGCCGGGGGTGTAGCCCGCGATCATGCTGGTAGCGCCGTATTCGCCCAGTGCCCGGGCAAAGGCCAGCACCGTGCCCGCCAGAATGCCCTGACGGCAGGCGGGCATCCGCACCCGCCAGAAGATCCATGTATCGGACTGTCCCAGCGTCTGCGCCGACCACGCCAGCGTTTCGTCAAAGCTTTCAAATGCGCCGCGCGCGGTGCGGTACATCAGCGGAAATGCCACCACGATGGAGGCAAAGATGGCGCTGTACCAGTTCATGACCAGCTTTACCCCGAAATGCTGCATGAAAAAGATGCCCAGCGGCCGCTTTGCGCCGAAGAGCAGCAGCAGAAAGTAGCCCACCACCGTGGGCGGCAGCACCATGGGCAGGGTGAGCAGCACATCCAGCACACCCTTGACCACCCGGGGCAGACGGGCAATATAATAGGCCGCAAAAATGCCAAGAAAGAACACCGCCGCGCAGCTGATCAAAGCAATGCGCAGGCTGTTCCACAACGGATACCAGTCCATGTCTGCTCCTTTATACGGCGCTGAAGCCCACGCCCTCGAACACGGTCATGGCCTTGTCGGTCTGTAAGTAAGCCAAAAACTCCTTGGCAGCCTCGGCGTTGGGGGCGGCCTTCAGCACGGCGGCGGGGTAGATGACCTGACCGCACATCTCCCTGGTGGCCTCGTCCACGGGGGTCAGACCGGCGCTGTACGCATCAGTGCAGTAGACGACACCGGCGTCCACGCTGCCTTCGGTGACCTGCGTGGTCACCTCCTTGACGTTGGAACCGTAGGTGATCACGCCCGCAGCGGCCAGTGCAGCTTCGTCCAGCTGGTAGTAGGCAAGGATCTTCTGGGTGTACTGCCCCACGGGCACATCGCTGTTGCCCATGCAGAACAGGATATCCTGCGCCTTCAGGTGCTCGGCCAGTGCGTCAAAGCTGTCAATGCCCTTGTCGCTACCCTCCGGCACGCAGAGCACCACCTTGTTTTCCAGCAGGTTCACGCGGCTGTCGGCATCCACAAAGTCCAGCCCGTCCTTGTTCACATCGGCAGAAGCGGTGATGTCCAGCTGGTTCATCTGCTTCTGACCGGCAGAGATGAACAGATCGCAATCCGCGCCCTCCTGGATCTGGGTCTTGAGGGTGCCGGAAGAGTCGAAGTTGAAACGGAAGGTCACCTCCGGGTGCTCTGCCGTGTAGCTCTCACCGATCGCATTCAGTGTCTCGGTGAGGGAGGCGGCGGCAAACACGATCAACTCCACGCTCTGTGCTGCTTCCGAGGAAGCGGCGGCAGAGGAAGCCACGGACGATGCTGCGCTGGAAGCAGCACCGCCGCAGGCGGTGAGGGCAGCGGTTGCACCAGCCATACCGGCAGCGGCCAGAAAGCTCCGGCGGGAAATGCGATGGTCGTTCATCTCTGTTTCTCCTTACTTTAAGTGAAAAAATAGTATATTTCTACGCCCCGTAAAGGAAAACAGGGCAGGAAACCTTACTTACGGGCGCACTCGCCGTCCAGACCCGCGGCGATGCGTACCCCGTGCTCCAAGCTGGGTAGAATGTACTCCAAGTTCTCCTGCACTGCCTTGGGGCTGCCCGGCAGGTTGACGATCAGGGTCTTGCCGCGCAGCACGCTGACGCCGCGGCTCAGCATCCCGCGCGGGGTGATGCTCAGGCTGTGATAGCGCATAGCTTCGGCAATGCCGGGGGCGTTGCGGTCGGCAACGGCGCAGGTGGCTTCCGGGGTGATGTCCCGGGGGGAGAAGCCGGTGCCGCCGGTGGTGAGCACAAGGTTCACCTGACGGCCGTCTGCCATGCGGATGAGCTGCGTTTTCAGCGCCTTGGCTTCGTCCGGCAGGATCATGGTCTCCTCCACCACATAGCCAGCGGCGGTGAGCATCTCTACAATCAGCGGGCCGCTTTTATCCTCCCGCTCACCACGGCTGCCTTTATCGGAAAGGGTGATGACGGCAGCGCGCAGGGGCGGGTTTTCCAGTGCGGGCAGCAGGGTCACCTCGTCCCCCACATGGATCTCGCCGCCGGTCAGTACCCGGGCGAACACGCCCTCGTGGGGCATGATGCACTCGCCGGTCTGCTGCTTGATGACGCAGTCGTTGTGGCATTCTTTGCCGATCTGGGTCATTTCCAGCACCACATCCCCGATAGCAAACCGGCTGGTCACCGGCAGATTGCGGAAATCGAAACCCTCAATGACCAGATTTTCGCCGAAGGCACCGTAGTCCACCCAGATCTTCTTGCGGAACGCCTCGATCTTTTCGGCGCTGAGCATACTGACCTGACGGTGCCAGCTGCCGCCGTGGGCGTCCTCCACGATGCCCCATTCCGGGGTCAAAACGGCGCTGGGCACCTCGGTTTTTACGGTGCCCCGCTTGGGGCTGGTGCAGATTGCCAGAAGCTTACCCATAGTTATTTATCCTCCAATGCGATACATCCCGCGGGTAGCGGGCATGGAACTGTCGTTAAAATGGTGTTCCCGGGGCTTTGCCCAGATGGTCTCCCGGATGGCGGCCAGCAGCTGCGCATCGTCCGCGCCGCTGCGCAGCAGGGCGCGCAGGTCGCACCCGGTCTCGCTGGCAAGGCAGGGGCGCAAAAAGCCCTGACTGGTCAGCCGCACCCGGTTGCAGGAAGCGCAGAATTTGCCGTGCACCGCTGCAATAAAGCCGATGCTGCCCTGCCAGCCCGGCACGGTGTAGTACACCGCCGGGCCGTCACCCAAGGCGTGCTCCTGCGCCGGGGAAAGGGGCGCAAGCTCCGGCCAGCGCCGGGCAAACCGCGCCCGCAGTTCCGGGCCGGAGATGCAGGGCATGGCAGCGCCGTAGCCGATGGGCATCATCTCAATGAACCGCACCTGCATGGCGTTGTCCTTTGCCAGAGCAGCGAGCTGTTCCAGCTCGCCCTCGTTGACGCCCGCCTGCGGCACGCAGTTCAGCTTGACGGGCAGGCCGCTTTCCAGCGCCGCCTGCAAGCCCGCCTGCACGGCGGCAAAATCGTCCCGGGCGGTGATCTGCCGGAACACCTCCGGGCGCAGAGTGTCCAGACTGATGTTCACACTGTCCAGCCCGGCGTCCAGCAGGGCGGGCAGCTGCTCTGCCAGCAGCACTGCGTTGGTGGTCAGGGTGACCCGGCGGATGCCCGGAGTCTCTTTAAGCCCTGCAACCAGCTGCGCCACGTTCTTGCGCACCAGCGGCTCGCCGCCGGTCACCCGCACGGTGTCGATGCCGCACCGGGCAAACAGCGCGGCCAAGCGCAGAAATTCCTCGTAGGTCAGCACGGCTTCCCGCTCCAGCTTTTCCACGCCGTCCGGCATACAGTAGCGGCAGCGCAGGTTGCACAGGTCGGTCACCGACAGGCGCAGATAATGGATCTCGCGCTGATAACGATCAAACATAGCCGCCCTCCGCCCGGATATAGTGGCCGCTCTTGCCGCCGGTCTTTTCCACCAGATGGATCTCGCCCAGCTCCATGCCCTTATCCACGGCCTTGCACATATCGTAGATGGTCAGCAGCGCGGTGGAAACGCCGGTCAGCGCTTCCATCTCCACGCCGGTCACGCCGCTGGTTTTTACGGTGCAAAGGGCTTCCACGGCCTGCCGCTCGGGCAGCAGACGGAACTCGATGCCTACCTTTGTCAGCGGCAGCGGATGGCACAGGGGGATCAGCTCGCTGGTGCGCTTGGTGGCCATAATGCCCGCAATGCGCGCCACGCCCAGCACATCACCCTTTTTCACAGTGCCGCTCTGCACTGCGGCAAAGGCTTCGGCGTTCATGGTAATAATGCCGTGGGCAATGGCTTCCCGGGTGGTGACGGGCTTTGCGCTCACGTCCACCATCACGGCGTTGCCGGCGGCATCAAAATGTGTCAGATTATTATCATTCATAAAGATCGTATCTTTCTTATTTTAAAATGAATCAAATTTGCAAACGTCCTCGCCCTCTCAGGCTCATTTCATTCGCCAGCTCCCCCAAAGTGGGAGCCCTTGGCAGTCCACGCAAACTTCATCTCTTTGCCAAGGCCTCTCCCTTTGGGAGAGGTGGCACGGCGTAAGCCGTGACGGAGAGGGCGAGCAAGCTGCCCTTAGCAGTGCCCAAAGCCGCAGTTCGGCCAGTGGCACACTTCGCAGTTCAGGCACAGGCCGCCCTCGCCCAGACGGGCGATATCCTCGGCGGTGATGGGGTCATCTGCCAGCAGGCGAGGCAGCAGCAGGTCAAAAATGGTGCGCTTGGCGTACATCACGCATCCGGGCAGACCGCACACCGGCACACCGTCCAGATAGCTGACAAGGAACATCGCGCCCGGCAGCACCGGTGCACCGTAGGTGATGATATCCGCCCCGGTGCTTTTGATGGCAAGCGGGGTGCGGTCGTCGGGGTCCACGCTCATGCCGCCGGTGGTAAAGATCAGCTCACACCCTGCGGCCTTGGCTTCCAGAATGGCGGCGGTGATCCCGGCGGGGTCGTCATCGCAGACCTTGTGGAAAACCATCTCACAGCCGTAGACAGCCAGCTTGCTTTGCAGGATGGGGGTAAATTTATCCTCGATGCGTCCCTTGAACACCTCGCTGCCGGTGGTGATGATGCCCACCTTCTTGGCCTGCATGGGCAGCACGTTCAGGATAGGCTCTGCCCCGGCAGCGGCCTGCATGGCGTCCATCTTCTCCTGCTCGATGACCAGCGGGATGATGCGGGTACCGGCCAGCTTCTGGCCCTTTTTCACCGGCAGGTCGCCGTGGATGGTGGCGATCATCATCTGCGGGGTGCTGTTCACAGCCATTAGCGCCCTGCGGTTGATTTTCAACAGGCCGTCGCAGTCCGCAATCAGCTCGATCTTGCCCTCTTTCGGCGCAGTGCCGTGGATATTTTTGCCCGCAGCGGCCTTGTACAGCAGGGCGGCTGCTTCGTCCTCGTGGAGGATGCCGGGGTGCTTTTCCCAGACGTAGAGGTTCTCCTTGCCGATGGAAAGCAGCACGGGGATGTCCTCGGGCTGGATGACGTGCCCCTTGCGGAAGCGGGCATCCTTGTACTCGCCCGGGATGATCTGGGTGATATCATGGCAGAGCACCTGCCCTGCGGCGTCAACAGTACGGATCAGTTTCATGATGGCATTCTCCTTACAGCGCGGGCATCTGGGCTTCGATCCAGTCTGCCAGTGCCGGAATATCGTTCAGGTCAAAATCTGCGCCGGGGATATCCCCCACCACCGCCAGCGGCTGGAAGGAGACGGGCGCATCCGAAATGGCGCTGCGCACCACCTCGATCTTCGGCCAGCCGCTGGACTTGAACCCTTCCAGCAGCACAAGGTCGTAGCCGTGACGCTCGAACAGGGCAAGCAGATCCTGCTCGGTCAGGCGAAATTCCTCGGTCAGCAGGTAGCGCGTGCCGGAGTAGACCGCCACGCCCTCGGCACCGGCTTCCCGCAGGCGGTAGCTGTCGGTGCCGGGCACGTCCGGAGTAAAATCGTGGCCGTCGTGCTTGATGACACCTACCTTCAGTCCACGGCTGCGCAGCACGGGCAGCAGCTTTTCCAGCAGGGTGGTCTTACCGCTGTTGTGCACCCCGCTGACCGCCAGCACCGCCGGGCGCTTGAGCGCCTGTGTTTCGGCCAGCGCCTGTTTTTGTTCACTGTACAAAGCAAAGCACCTCCACTTCCATACCGGGTTCTACCGGCCCGCTTCCGGCGGGGATCTCCACCAGACAGTTGCAGCCCATCATGGCGGACAGCGCACCGGAGGAGTGCACCTCGGTGCTGCCCGCGCCGGGCAGCGTTACCTTGCCGCCGCAGGCAGTCGCCCGCAGGTAGCGGTTGCCCTTGCTGGGTTTGGAAAAGCCGTTCGTCAGGGTGCAGACGGTGCGGGCGGGGATGCAGCTCTCCTCCCGGCGTCCGGCGGCGCGCAGCAGCGCAGGGATGGCGTACTGCTCCAGCGTGGCAGCGGCGGCAAAAGGGTTGCCGGACAGGCAGAACACCAGCTTACCGTTAAGTGTAGCCGCCAGCATGGGGCTGCCGGGTTTCTGGGCTACGCCCTCCACCAGCAGCTGTGCACCCAGCTTTTCCAGTACAAGGGGCAGATAGTCCTTCTGCCCCACCGAGACGCCGCCGCTGGTGATGACAGCATCGCAGCAAGTCAGCAGCTCCTGCATTTTGCCGGTGATGACCTCCGGGCTATCGGAGCACTGCTGCCGCTCCACGGTAAAGCCCAGCTGACGCAGTCGGGCGGCATTCTGGATGCCATTGGCATCGTAAATTTTACCGGGTGCCCACGGTGCGCCGGGTTCCAGCAGTTCGCTGCCGGTGGAAAGGATGCCCACGTTCAGCGGGCGGCAGACGGTTACCTCGGCGTAGCCCTGCCCGGCCAGCACACCCAGATGGGCGGGGGAGAGCACCGTCCCGGCGGGCGCGATGACCGCGCCTGCGGCCACATCCTCGCCCCGGAACACCACGTTTTGCAGGGGCTTTACGGCGGCATAAAGCTGCACGGTCTCTTCGCCGCTGTCGGTCAGTTCCTGCATCAGGACGCAGTCCGCACCCTCCGGCAGGGGTGCGCCGGTCATAATGCGGGCAGCGCACCCTGCGGGCAGCGCCGCAGCCGGGGCATCGCCCGCGTAAAGCTTCATCACCACCGGCAGGGTGACCGGGGTCTCCCGGCTTGCACCGGCGGTATCCGCGCTGTGCAGGGCGTAGCCGTCCAGCGGGCTGCGGTCAAAGGGGGGCTGATCCATCTTGGCACAGAGGTCACCGGCGGCAATGCGCCCGCAGGCGGCTTCCAGCGGGATAGTCTCCGGGGACGGAGAAGGCAGAAGCGCTGCCGCGTCCAGCACGCTGCGCAGCGCCTGAACGGGGGAGCAGAAAGGCTGATTCATGATAACTTCCTCCATAGACCCGCTCTCCCGGCCTGCTATGGCTCAGGCGGGGGAGCAGGGGTATTCTTTTTTCAAAAAAGGCAGGTGAAAAAGAAGCGGAGACGTCTTGACCGGAAAATCAAAACGCCTCCGCAGAATATCCCCACAAAACCGGCTGCGGCAGTTTGCAGTCTGCTACGCCGGTGGCAGCCTTTGGCTATGCGCCGCCCTTGCAGCGGCAGCACACAGCCAAAAAGCACCTGTGAAGATGGGAGGAGTTCTTTTTTTCAAATTGCAGCGTTTCTTCTGCGGGAAGGCGGTGGGGTTTCCCCCGCCACCCTTGAATGCCGGCTTATGCAGCCCTTAGCATTGCGGCGCGGTGTCAGTGCCTGTGTGGTTTAGACACCTTTGCTCAAAGAAGCTCTTATACCCTGATTCAATTGTAGTTTATGGTTTAATCGCAGAAATCGTCCACGTCGCTGATGGCCTTGGCGTAGCGGCGGGTGAGGTGCTTGGTGGAAAAGAGGAACCGCTCGTTCTGGTTGTTGGTCAGCTCCTCGATATCGGCATACTCCGGGTTCTCCTGCATGGCCTTCCAAGTCTGCTCGATGACCTCCGGCGCAAGGCCGTAGGGGGAGCGCTGGAAGTACTTGAGCGGAGTGGCGCTGGGGTAGATGCGGGCGTTGAACCGCACCATCTCGGCGAACATCACACACAGATCCTTGTCTTCGATGAGCTGCGCGATCATGGCGTAGTTATCGCTCATGTTGGCGTTGGAATAGTAGTAGGTGTCCTTTGCACCCGCGCGGGTGACGATATCGGTGCACTGGGGGTCTGCGGGCATCTGCGCCAGCAGCTCGTCGGCGTTTTCCACTTCCTCCAGCAGCAAAGCGTGGGGGGTAATCAGCGCAGCCGCAGAGCGGGCACGGATGTAACCAGCCAGCTCCTGTGCAGGGGTCAGCTCCGGCAGCTCCGGGGCGGTCTTGGTGGGCTGATCCGCAAAGGGATCGTTTTCCGCCTCCGGCTCACTTGCCAGAAAATCCAGCAGCTCCGGTTTTGCAGCATCGGGCTGCGCAGCCCCGGCGGCTTCGGGTGCGGCCTCGGCGGCCTGCTTTGCGGCAAGCTCGGCGGTCTCCCGCTCCACTGCGGCGATCACGTCCTCGCCAGTCTTGGCGGCGCTGCCGTCAAAGGTGCTGCCGGTCTCCTTCAGGCGGCGGGCAGTCTCGCTTGCGGCGTCGATGTCGAACACCTCTGCCTTGGGCTTTTTCTTGGCGGCCAGTTCTGCCTTTTGCAGCTCCAGAACGGCCTGTTCCGGGTCTACGCTGCCATCCACCGTGGTGGTGTAGCCGGGTTTACGTCTGCCAAACAACATGACGGTCTTTCCTCTTTCTATGGGATTTATCTGTTGGATTTATTCAGCTGCTGCGGTGTTCTGGGCGTAGATGCCGCGCTTTTCCAGATCGTCAGCCATGTCAGCCAGATCATACTTCTCCAGCGTCTCGCGGGTGGGCACACCGGTGGTGCGGTCCCAGCCGAAGATGTCGTAGAACAGATCCTTAGCCTTCTCCATGTCGGCACGATCCAGCTTGGTGGTGCCTTCCTCAAATGCCTTGAAGTCGGGGTCCTTATCGAACACCCAATCGCAGATGGCATCGTGCTCCTGACGCAGGTTTGCGCTGCCGCAGTTCTGCTGGAAGCTGATGGCGGTCATCGCGCGCAGCATCTGGGTGATGCGCGCGCCGTCCTCCTGCAGACCGGCCTGGGTATAGGTCTCGCCGGTAACAGCAGTCATAAAGTCTGCCTGCAGATCCAGATCGCCGTGGTAGTCGCGCTCCTTGGAGGGAGACTGGGTCATGGGCCACATCCAGTTGCACAGGGTAGCGGAGTCGTGGAAGTTCTTGTCGTTGACGCAGTAGGCAGCCAGCTTTGCCTTGTTCTCGTTGATGGGAGTGTAGGCCTTGGCCTTGTCGTAGCAGCCCTCGCCGAAGAAGTCCTCCATGACCTTCTTGGTCACCTCATAGGGAGCGCCGGAACCGGTCTCGCAGACGATCTCGTGGATCATGCAGTCGCGGTTATAGACGAGGTTGTACAGCATACCAACCTGCCATGCCTCAGCAGGGCCGTGGTGGTTGGGGAAGCCGTTGTAGATCAGGTTGGAGTTGGTAGCGCCATCGTCGCGGTCCAGCCAGCTCTTGGGCAGGCCGAACTTTTCCATCATGGCCAGCGTGCCCTTGGCGATAACGGACAGATCGCCCTCGCCGTAAGCCATGCGGCGGATCAGCTCGACCTCCCAGCGGGGATCGCCGGCCTTCTCCCACTCCCAGGGCAGAGAGTCGTACTCGGCCTCGCTGATGTACTTGGTGGCTTCCTCGCGGGGCATCCGCAGGATCCACAGCAGGTCGCGGTTCAGGTTGCCGTAGTTGTCCCACAGACCCATGTCGTCCACAGCATGAGACCATGCCAGATTGATGACCATGGTGCCATCGCCCTCGTACTTGAAGTCGTGCACGCCATCCGGGTAGACGCGGGTGCCGTACAGCACGGGCATACAGGTGTTGGAGTTGTGGGTGGGCAGATCGTAATCTGCCAGCGGATCTACGTCATACTCGGTGTAGCAGCGGATGGGGCAGGAGGAGCAGCCGCCGTTCTTCACGGTGTACTCGGCAGCGGGAGCGCCAAAATCGAAGTAGCCCTTGAAGCAGCGCAGAGCCACCTTGTTGATATCGTTGTAGGGCTGCTCGCCGGTATCCACGGGGCCGCCGGGAGCCTTTTTCCACATACGGCCGGGCGCGCCGGACCAGCGGTTCTTGCCGGAGGTGGCGCTGTACTCTGCCCAGCTCTGGGGCTGTGCGGGCACGTTGTGGTTGTTGTTGCCGCCGATCAGGTTGCCCATCATGTAGTTGGAGAGCTCCAGCACCTTCTTGGGGTCAGCGACCTTGACACTACCGGTGCCGCGGATGGCCAGACCCTTCAGCTTCTTGTTGCCCATGGCAGCGCCCAGACCGGCGCCGCCGGAGTTGCCGAAGCTGGTGTTCAGGGTGGAGTAGTCCACCAGATTCTCACCGGCAGGGCCGATGGAAGCAGTCTCGAACTCGCGGCCGTTCTGCTCTACCATCCACTTATTGGCAGCAAAGGTGCCCTTGCCCCAAATCTCGCTTGCGTCCTCCAGAGAGACATTGCCGTCCTCGATGCGCAGGTAGACGGGCTTTTCGGAGATGCCGCTGATCACGATGCCATCGTAACCGGCATACTTCAGCATGGAGCCGATGTGGCCGCCCATGTGTGCATCGATAATGGAGTGACCCTTGGACCAGGTAGAGCGGAAGGTCACGTTCATACGGCCGGAGCAGGGCACGCCTGCGCCGGTCAGGGGGCCGACACCAAAGATGACCAGAGCCTTCTCGTCATAGGGGTCCAGCTCCATGGGAGCTTCCTCATACATAATGCGGTAGGCCATGCCCATACCGCCGATATACTTATGGTACTTTTCGTCATCCTGCGTGGTGATCTCGCCGGTGGTCAGGTTGACGCGCAGGATCTTGCCTGCCCAGCCATAACTTTCAGCCATTGTAGTTCCTCCTTACAGATCCAAGTATGCAGCCTGTGCTGCGCTGGTAACGGCATCCCAATCCACGATGGACAGAGCGCCGGACGGGCAGCCTGCCACGCAGGCACCGCAGGCGATGCACTTGGAGGACTTGCCGGTCTCGGGGTTGACGGTGGGCATATGCCACGGGCAGGCATCATGGCAGGCACCGCAGCCGATGCACTTGTCGGTATCCACTACGCGGATGCCGCGGTCGTCGGTGGTGATGGCCTTCTGCGGGCAGGCGTTGCCGCAGGCGGGGTCCTCGCACTGGCGGCAGGTATCCGGGAAGTAGACAAAGCAGTTATCCGTGCCGGACAGCAGACCGTTGCCTGCGCCGTCCAGATTCAGACGGCGCTGGATCTTGACGCGGCTGATGTAAGAGGAGCACACGCCATCGTTGGTCAGGGTGCAGTTGATCTCGCAGCGCTGGCAGCCGGTGCACAGGTCTGCGTTGACCACCAGCAGGCCCTGCGGCAGTGCCCAAGTGGCCACTGCGCCGGAATCCACCTGCTGCTGAGAGCAGCCGAACAGGGACAGCATGGAAGCGGACAGGGTGAGCCCTGCAAGGCTCTTGCCCGAGATCTTCATGAATTGACGGCGAGTCATGTCAGCCGTCAGGAAATCAGTTTTTGCCATAGGTTCCATTCCTCCGTTGAGGTCACTCTGCGCAGAGTACCCCGGTCACATAGAAATACGAGTTGTTGACGATGGTCGTCACAGCCGAAGAGGTGATGGTCGCGCCGGAAAGGGCGTCCACCTCGGTCAGGTCTGCGCTGACGGCACCGGACGCATTGCCGGTGGTGGTCAGGCTGGCCTGCTCCAGACGCGCCTTGGACTGCTCCTCTGCCGAGAGATCCGCAAAGGGGATCGCCATCGGCTCGCCGTCCAGTGCGCTCTTGCTGAGCATGGCTGCGTACAGCTTGCGCCGTGCCACGGCCTCTGCGCTGGAATCCAGCGGCGGAGCCAGCTCATCGCCCAGTGCCTCGCCCTTCAACGCCGAGAAGGTAAGCCCCGCAGCATACATCTTGCGGGTAGCCTCGGCCTCGGGAGAGGTATCGAAGGTGCGCCACTGTGCGGGGTCAAAATCCCCGGCAGCAGCGGGCTGCTCCTCCGCCGCACCGGCAGCGGCATAGGCGGCACCGGTAACGGGGTCCGTTACGGTGTAGCTTTTGCCTGCCAGCGTGAAGGGAGCTGCGCCTTGATACTGGGACGTGAACTCCGGGTTAACGCACTGGCCGCCAAGGCTTTCCGTTTCATCCTGAGAGAGGATCTCTACTGCGGAAACATTGCCCTCGGCGTCAATGGTCACGGCAGCCTGCACATCGCTCTGGAAGCCCTTCTGAGAGCCCTCCACGCGGTAGCTGCCATCGTCGAGCTGGTACACTGCGCTGATGCCGTAGGCGGCTGCATCCGCCTCCGACACCGGCAGCAGGGTACCGGCAACTGTGGTGCGTGCGCTTTGCAAGGTGGTCAGACCGACCGCCAAGGCGATGGTCGCAACGCCCATGGCTGCATAGCCCGGCAGCCGCTTGCGCCACAGCGGTACGGGCGCAAACGGGTTGGTTGCCTGCTTCATGTTATCACCTGCCTGTTTTTTATTTTGCCGGGTAACCCCGGACAACAATTGAGGCCGCTCTGGCTGCTGCAACAGCGGAGCGGTCTCTTCGATAATATATTAACATGCGTGCGCGGAGTATGTCAACAGAAACAGACAGGCTTTTCCGTTTTGTAACTATTGTTTTTGTAATATTTGCTTAAACTTTAGGGATTTTGCGTCCGCACACCAGCTGCAGGCCGTATTCCGCAGCAAGTTCTGCGGATTGCACGGTGGGCATACTTTTGCTTACCAGCACCGGCACCCCGGCGCGGATGGCCTTGCGCACCATATCCAGCGGCACCCGGCCGCTGGTGTACAGCACGCATTCTGCCAGCGGCAGCCCTGCCAGCACCGCGCAGCCCACCGCCTTATCCAGCGCGTTGTGCCGCCCCAGATCCTCACAGGCAAAAACAATTTCCCCTTTGTGCAGCACAAAGCAGCTGTGCACCGCCCGGGTGGCGCGGTACAGCGGCAGTCCGGCGTGCATGGCGGCGGTCAGGCGCTCCACCCATTCCGGCTGCAAATCCAGCCCCGGCACAGAACGCAGGGGCAACAGCTCCACCGGACTGCCCAGCGCGATATTATCGGTGCAGCAGCTGGCAACCTCCTGCGCGGCGGCACGGCGAGTGGGCAGCGGGTGGCGCAGATATACCTGCACCTTTGCGCCCTCGGCACAGACGGCGATCTGCTCCACCTCGTCCGCAGACGCGATCCATCCTTCGGTGAGCAGCCGCCCCAAGGCCAGCTGCGGCAGCAGCGCCGGGGTGCATACCACCCGGAAGGCGGGCTGCTCGTTGACATAAATGGCGGCGGCGTGCTCTGCCGGTACGGTGGCTTCGGTGCCGTCCGGCAGACGCAGGCTGGCAAAGGCCGTCTGCGCGCCAAAGCGGTCGGTGATCTGCAAAGAGGGTGTACTGCGTTTTTTCATAAAGCTTCCTTGTATTATAAATGCAATGCTGTGTGTCAGACGGACAGTATCAACATACCGGTTCTGTGGCAAAAAGTCAAGAGTCCTCTTGCCGTAAAACGCAATGCCGGACAGCCTGCAGACTGTCCGGCATTGCGATCAAAACGTCAGGTTTAAAGGCCGTTCCTCTCAGACCGTGTTCTCAGAACACCGCCGGGACGATCCGCTGGGCATCCACATCCACGATACCGTAGGTGTTCAGCCGCAGCTTCGGGATGACCGGCAGGCTTACAAAAGCAAGGGTCATAAAAGCGTCGATGTCCTCCGAGATGCCGTGGGCTTTCAGTGCCGCCTTGAGCGCCTGCAGCTTTTCCTCCACGGATTCGGCGCTCTCGGTGCTCATAAGCCCTGCCACCGGCAGCGGCAGCTCCCCTACCACCTGTCCGTTCAGTGCAAAGGCAAGGCCGCCCTTATTTTTGCGCACCGTGTTGCCCGCCAGCACCATGTCGGCATCGTTGGTGCCCGCCACGATGAGGTTGTGGGAGTCGTGGGCAATGCTGGAAGCCACCGCGCCGCATTGCAGGCCGTAGTTGCCCAAAAAGCCCAAGCCCACATGGCCGGAACGGTGATGCCGCTCGAACACCGCCAGCTTGACGATTTTCTGCGCCACGTCCACGCCGGGCGCTGTGCCCGGATGCTGGCAGAACGGAACGATTTTTTCAGTGGTCAGCAGGGCGTGCGGGGTCAGACAGATCACTCGCTGCCGGGTGCCGGTCTGCTTCAGCTGCAATTGCTCCGGGGTGATCTCATCCATGTTGAAGGAATCGAACACCCGCGCAAAGCGTGCCTTGTCCACAGTAAGGGCGGCGGGGTGCAGCATTCTGCCCTGCTGCGCCACCAGTTTGCCCTTTTTATACACCTGCTCCACCGTGAACTGTTCCAGATCCGACAGCACGATCAAATCGGCGGTATAGCCCGGGGCTACCGCGCCGCTGTGCGCAAGACCGAAGTACTGACACGGGACAAGGGTGCCCATCCGCACTGCCACCACCGGGTCTACCCCGGCGGCAATGGCCTTGCGGATGATATAGTCGATATGCCCGCCCTGCAACAGGTCTCCGGGGTGCTTATCGTCGGTCACCAGCATACAGCGGCTGCAATAGGGCTCCCGGAACAGGGGCAGCAGGCTTTCCATGTTCTGGGCTGCGGTACCCTCCCGCACCATGATGTATTGCCCGCGCCGCAGCTTTTCCATGGCTTCATGGATGTCCGAGCACTCATGGTCGGACTGCACCCCGGCGGCGATATAGGCGTTCAGCTCCTCCCCGCTGAGGAAGGGGGCGTGCCCGTCGATGCGTTTACCCGCAGCGGTGCAGTCACAGATCTTTTGCAGGATCTTTTCGTCCGCGCGCACTGTGCCGTAGGAGTTCATCAGTTCAGCCAGCCCCAGTACCCGGGGCTGCTGATAGTAGGGGCGCAGCTGCTCCGCTTCCAGCACCGCGCCGGACTCGTCCAGCCCGGTGGCAGGCACGCAGGAGGGCAGCATGAAGTAGACCGAAAGCGCCAGATCTTTTGTAGTCTCCAGCATAAAGTCCAGCCCTGCCGTACCGGCTACATTGGAGATCTCGTGCGGGTCGGTGACCACCGCCGTGGTGCCGTGGGGCAGCACCGCCTGTTCAAAGGCCGGGCCGCAGAGCATGGAGCTTTCAATGTGGATGTGCCCATCCACAAGCCCCGGGCAGACATACTTGCCCTGCAAGTCCAGCTCGGTCTCGCCGGTATAGTGTCCCACGCCAAGGATGACCCCCTGACGGATGGCTACATCGGCCTGCTCAATCTCGTTTGTGAACACGTTGATGACCCGGGCATTTTTCAGCACCAGCTCTGCCCGCACGTCACCCTTTGCTGTCAGGATCTGCTGCTTCAAGGTTTCCATTTTCATAAGGGCCCCCTTGTCCTGTTAAAAAGCCTGCGTTCTGCTGCCGGAAAATCTGTTTTCTTTCATTTACATGGCGATCCAGCCAAAGGCGTTTGCCACCGAGCTTGCCAGAATGATGGCTGCAAAAATGGGGCACAGCCAGCGGATCATAAAATTGAACACCGGCTTGCGGCGGAAGCGCTGACCGTCCTGCTCCACCTCCTGCGCGATCTGCTCCACGCCGATGACGCGGGACACCAGCAGGCAGGTGGCAATGGCGGCAATAGGCATCATGACCGAGTTGGTCAAAAAGTCGAAGAAGTCCAAAAACTGCATCCCAAACACGGTCACCCCGGCCAGCGGGCCGTAGCCCAGCGCCGACAGGCTGCCCAGCGCCACCATGATGGCGCCGATGAGCACAGTGGAGCGGGTGCGGTCCCAGCCCAGCTCGTCCTCAAAGGTGGAGACAGCGCTCTCGGTCAGGGCGATGGAGCTGGTAATCGCTGCAAACAGCACCAGCACAAAGAACAGCACACCCACCGCGGTGCCCAGACCCATGCTGGCAAACACCTTGGGGATGGTGATGAACATCAGCGCAGGACCGGCCTGCAGGGTGTCCGGGTCGCCGCCGGAGAAGGCGAACACCGCCGGGATGATCATCAGGCCAGCCATGATGGCAATGGCGGTATCAAACACCTCCACGTTCTCGGTGGACTCCTCGATAGAGACATCCTTCTTCATATAGGAGCCGAAGGTGACCAGAATGCCCATGGCGATGGACAGAGAGTAGAACATCTGCCCCATGGCGGTGACCACGGTCATCCAGGAGAAGTTTTTGGGGTTGGGCACCAGAAAATACTTCACACCCGCCAGTGCACCGGGACGGGTGACAGAGTAGCCCGCAATGACCAGCGACAGCACCACCAGCACCGGCATCATCACCTTGGAGACGCGCTCTACGCCGTTGCGCACACCGGCAAAGATAATGCCCAGCGTGAACAGGCTGAACAGCAAAAAGGCCAGTTCGGCCTGCAAGCCGTTGGTGATAAAGGCGGAGAAGTAGCCGTCCACTGCCAGATTGCTGCCGCGGCCGCACAGATACTCGGCCAGATAGTGGATGACCCAGCCGCCGATGACCGAATAATACGGCACGATCAAAATGGGGATGATGGCGTTGATCCAACCACCGAACCGGATTCCCTTGCCCTTACCGAAGTGGGCGTAGGCGCTGACCGGGCTTTTGTGGGTCATACGGCCCAGCGCGGTCTCGGCCACGATCATGGTATAGCCAAAGGTGACTGCCAGCAGAATGTATACCAGCAGAAAAATGCCGCCGCCGTATTTGGCTGCCAGATACGGGAAGCGCCAGATGTTGCCCAGACCCACCGAAGCGCCTGCGGCAGACAGCACGAACCCGATCTTACCGGAGAATGCGCTGCGCTTGTGTTGTTGTTCCATGTTGTTGTTCCTCTTTTCCTATCTGCTATAAAAATTAAGCAGAACAAGTGTACCACAACTGCGTACAACTGGCAAGCAATAACACCCCGGTCAGCGCCTGACGGCGCTGACCGGGGTGTTTACCAGTTTCTTTTTATTTTTACAGCTTATGGTACTTGCGATCCTCTTCCTCGTAGACGGGGTCGCAGGTCAGGTACATTCCCAGACGGTTCAGGGTGCTGCTGTCCACGCTGGAAAGCAGAACGGTGGAGTGCACATCGCAGCCCTTGAGGTTGGGCAGCTGGTGCATGGCTGCTGCGGCAAGCTCGCTGGAAGCGGCAGAGCTGGACAGGGCGATCAGGATCTCGTCGGTATGCAGACGGGGGTTCTTGCCACCCAGATAGTTGGTCTTGAGGGTCTGGATGGGCTCGATGGCAGCGGCGCTGACCAGATCCGTCTCCTGCGGGATGCCCGCCAGATACTTGAGCGCGTTGATCAGGGCGCTTGCGGTAGCGCCCAGCAGCGGGCCGGTCTTGCCGGTGATGACAGTGCCGTCGCTCAGCTCAATGGCAGCAGCCGGTGCGCCGCCGGTGGCCTCGCTGCGGGCGTGTGCCTGCTTTTCCACCTCGCGTGCACCCATGGTCAGCCCAGCCTGATTCATCAGCAGCTCCAGCTTGTAGCGCTCGCTCTCCTTGGCGGTGCCGGTGATCTTCTGCTCGCACAGGCACTTGTAGTACCGGCGCACGATCTCCTTGCGGGAGGCCTCGCAGCAGACTGCGTCGTCCACGATGCAGTTGCCGGCCATGTTCACGCCCATGTCCGTGGGGGACTTATAGGGGCTCTGGCCTGCGATCAGCTCGAACATCGCGTTCACCACCGGGAAGATCTCGATGTCGCGGTTGTAGTTCACGGTGGTCACGCCGTAGGCTTCCAGATGGAAGGGGTCGATC
The DNA here is from genome assembly GCF_023347355.1 of Faecalibacterium sp. IP-1-18. Classification (NCBI taxonomy): domain Bacteria; kingdom Bacillati; phylum Bacillota; class Clostridia; order Eubacteriales; family Oscillospiraceae; genus Faecalibacterium; species Faecalibacterium sp. IP-1-18. The sequence goes on along the minus strand of NZ_CP094472.1, from coordinate 979,362 downwards.
ATGTTCACATCGTTCAGGTCGGCGGTAGCAGCCTCGTAGGCCAGATTGACCGGGTGCTTCAGGGGAATGTTCCAGATGGGGAAGGTCTCGAACTTGGCGTAACCGGCCTTGACGCCCCGCTTATATTCATGATACAGCTGGGACAGGCAGACGGCCATCTTTCCGCTGCCGGGGCCGGGCGCAGTGATGACCACCAGCGGGCGCTCGGTCTCAATGTACTCGTTGCGGCCGTAGCCCTCGTCGCTGACAATGCGGGCCACATCGTTGGGGTAGCCGGGGATCTTGTAGTGGCGGAAGGTGCGGATGCCCAGACTGTTCAGCCGCTTTTCAAAGGCTTCCACCTCGGCGGCGGCGGTGTACTTGGTCACGCACACACTGCCCACATACAGCCCCATCTCCTGAAAAGCGTCGATGAGACGCAGCACGTCCAGATCGTAGGTGATGCCGTAGTCGCCGCGCACCTTGCTGCTGATGATGTCCTCGGCGCTGATGACGATGACGATCTCGGCCTGCTCCTTGAGCTGCAAAAGCATTTGCAGCTTGGAGTCCGGCTGAAAGCCGGGCAGCACGCGGGAGGCGTGGTAATCGTCGAACAGCTTGCCGCCGAATTCCAGATACAGCTTATTGTCAAACTTCTTGATGCGCTCGCGGATATGCTCGGACTGCATCGCAAGATATTTGTCGTTGTCAAATCCTATTTTCATCGTTCGTTTCCTCTCTGGTGGCCCGGCACACCATACCCGGGCTTTAAAATCACGAATATAAGTATACCACAGCCCGGGGTGGGGTGCAATGCAAAACAAAGCGCTGAACGCAATTCCGGCAGGATAGGCCGTTTTGGGCGGTATATTGTCCCGTTTTTTGTGAAAATGGTGCCTGCGCAAAACGCAAAGGGGACTGCCGCGGTGTGCGGCAGTCCCCTTTGCGTTTATGAAGAACTATCCGTATGGAGAAGAAAATGACTTGTTACTTTGCCTCGGCGGGCTGGGTCTTTTTGATAAGGCTCAGGATCACTGCACCCAGCACACTGCCCACAGCCAGCGCCACGCAGTACAGCGCAGCGTGATCCACCACCGGGAATACGAAGATGCCGCCGTGGGGTGCGCGCAGTGCGCAGCCGAAGGTCATGGAAAGCGCACCGGCGACTGCAGAGCCGACAACGCAGCTGGGCAGGACGCGCAGCGGGTCGGCTGCTGCGTAGGGGATAGCGCCCTCAGACACGAAGCACAGGCCCATGACGTAGTTCACAATGCCGTTGCGGCGCTCGTCCAACGTCCACTTGCGGGGGCAGAAGGTGGTGGACAGGGCAATGGCAATGGGAGGCACCATGCCGCCCACCATGACGGCGGCCATCACCTCGTAGTTACCGGAGGCAAGAGCTGCGGTGCCAAAGACGTAGGCTGCCTTGTTGACTGGGCCGCCCATATCCACGCTCATCATACCGGCCACGATGGCGCCCAGCAGCACCTTGGAGCTGCCGCCCAGTGCGTTCAGCCAGTCGGTCATGGCGGTGTTGATCATGCCCATGACCGGGTTCACGGCGCACATCATCGCACCTACGATAAGAATGCCGCCCAGCGGGTAGATGAGCATGGGGCGGATACCGTTCAGGCTGGCGGGCAGCTTTTCGGTGATCTTTTTAAGGAACTGCACGATGTAGCCCGCTGCAAAACCGGCCAGCAGCGCTGCAAGGAAGCCGCCGGAGATGCCGGTGGTGCTGCCTGCGGCAAGGTCGGTGAAGTTGGTGCCGTTCATAGCCAGCACGCCGCCGGCAAAGCCTACGGCCAAGCCCGGGCGGTCGGCGATGGACATGGCGATGAAGCCTGCCAGAATGGGCAGCATATAGCCGAAGGCTGCGCCGCCCACCGTCTTGAAGAAGGCGGCAACGGGGGTGTTCATGCCGAAGTTTGCGGGGTTGATGCTGTAATCATCCAGCAGGAAGGCCAGCGCGATCATGATGCCGCCGCCTACCACGAAGGGCAGCATATGGGAAACGCCGTTCATCAGGTTCTTGTACAGGCTGCGGCCAAAGCTGTCCTTACCGGCGGTGTCGTCCTCGGCTGCTGCGCCGCCCTCGGCGTGGAACACAGGCACCTCGCCGTGGGCAATCTTCTTGATGAGCTCCTCCGGCTTATGGATGCCGTCGTCCACGCGGGTGAACAGCACCGGTTTGCCGTCGAAGCGGGCAGTATCCACCTTTTTCTCCGCTGCTACGATAATACCGTCACAGGCGGCGATCTCGGCGCGGGTCAGGATATTCTTTGCGCCGTCCGAACCATTGGTCTCCACCTTGGTGGGCAGGCCCAGCTTGTCTCCGGCCTTGGTCAGTGCTTCTGCCGCCATGTAGGTATGGGCAATGCCGTTGACACAGGCGGTCACAGCCAGAATGCGGTAGCCGTCCTGCGGGATGGCCTGCTGGGTAAAACTCTCTGCACCGAACTGTGCTTCCTCCTGTGCGTCGATGCACTCCAAGAACTCCTTGGGGGTCTTGGCGGCTTTCAGCTTTTCCACAAAGTCCTCGTTCATCAGCATCTGCATCATGCGGGCCAGCATATCCACATGCAGGCTGCCGTTTTCCGGTGCGGCAATGGCAAACAGCAGGTCGGTGGTGCCGTCATCTTCGGCGTTGTACTGCACCGGGGTGCTCAGCCGCAGGGCGGCCAGACTGGGGCGGGTAACCACATTGGTCTTGGCGTGGGGCACAGTGATGCCGTTATCCACATAGGTAGAGCCCTCGGCCTCGCGGGCGTAGAGTGCCTTTTTGTAAGCCTCTTTGTCGGTGATGTTGCCATGGGTAGCCTGCAGCTCCACCAGACGGCTCAGGATCTCCTCCTGCGTCTGCAGCGCTTCGTCCAGCGCAATGGACTGTGCGGTAAATAACTCGGTAATGCGCATAAACGTTCCTCCTTTGTTCCTTTTATCCTATCAAAGCTGCGCCAGCAGCTCGTCGATCTTTTCCTTTGTGGCAAGCCCAAGGCTGAAAGCCGTTGCGCTGCCGCAGGCCGTGCCCAGACGCAGCGCCTGCGCGTAGCTGCGGCTTTGCAGATACCCGGCCACAAAACCGGCCACCATGCTGTCGCCTGCGCCCACGCTGTTGACCACCTTGCCCTTGGGGCAGCCGATGCGGTGCACCTGTCCCTGCTCGTCCAGCAGCAGCGCACCGTCCCCGGCCATGCTTACCAGCACGTTGCGCGCGCCCTTTTCCTGCAAAGTGCGGGCAGCTGCCACGATCTCTGCGTCAGTTGTCAGTACCTTGCCCACGATCTCGCCCAGCTCATGGTTGTTGGGCTTGATGAGGAAGGGGTGGTAGGGCAGCACGTTTACCAGAAGGTCGCGGGTGGCATCTACCACGGCGCGCACGCCCCTGCCCTGCAGCCGCGCCAGCAGCCGCTCGTAGACGCTCTGCGGCAGGCTTGCCGGGATGCTGCCTGCCAGAATAAGGATATCCCCCTCGGTCAGCTTGTCCAGCTGGGCTTCCAGCTGCTGCAACGCACTTTCCGGGATGGCAGGGCCTGCGCCGTTCAGCTCGGTCTCCTGCCCGGCCTTGATCTTGACGTTGATGCGGGTCATGCCGTTTTCCAGATGCACAAAGTCGGTCTTGAGCCCCTGTGCCGCCAGACCGCGCTCCAGCCATGCGCCAGTCTCCCCGGCCACAAAGCCCAGTGCCACGCTCTCGCAGCCCAGCTGCGCCAGCACGCCGGACACGTTGATGCCCTTGCCGCCCAGCACGCAATCCTCGCCTTGGGCGCGGTTCACTGCGCCCACCTCCAGCGGTGCGTCCAGACGCACAACGTAGTCGATGGCCGGGTTAAAGGTAACGGTGTAAATCATGCTTCTGCCTCCTTTACAAAGGTATACTGTTTATACTTCGGGTTCGGGCAGCGGTTGGTCAGGATGGCACCGCCGTGCAGGTCCGTGATGACCGCCGGGTAAATTTTAGCAAATTTGGCGTCATCCACAAGGAACCAGCTTTCCCGGGCGCGGCGGACGGCTGCAGCCTTTACGGCGGCTTCCTCGGGGTCCGGGGTGGTAAAGCCCGCTTCCAGCGCCACGCCGTTGGCACCCATGAACGCTTTGGTGAAGTTATACTGCTGGATGCTGCTGACCGCCGGAGCGCCCACGATGGCTTCGGTCTGGGGGCGCAGCAGCCCGCCGGGAAGATACACCCGACAACCCTTCTGCGCCAGCAGCCGGGCGTGCGCCACGCCGTTGGTCACATAGGTGGCCTTGAGCGCCGCACCCGTCAGCGCCCGCACCAGCTCCAGCGTGGTGGTGCCTGCATCAATGAATACAAAATCCTCGGCAGCAATGAGCGCTGCGGCGGCTGCGGCAATGCTGCGCTTTTCGGCTACCGCCAGCGTCTCCTTAGCCTCCATGGTAGGCTCGTCTGCCAGAAAGCGGCTGTCCGGCAGGGTAGCCCCTCCGTGCACCTTGGTCAGCCTGCCCTGCCGATCCAGCTCGGTCAGATCGCGCCGGATGGTGGATTCGCTGGTGTGCAGCGCTTCGCACAGCTGCTGCACCGTCACGGTGCGCTTTTCGTTCAGCTGTTCTAAGATCAGTGCAAAACGTTCCTCTGCCAGCATGGTGTCTTTCCCCTTCTTTCCTTCCCACGTCTGACCGGTTTTGCACGGTCTTGGCGTGTTTTGGTTGTCTGTAGCTTTATTATAGCAAAAAATCAGTCAAAATCAATCATTTTTAGTCGTTTTCGCTCACAAAAAATGTCCTCGATTTTTGTGCACGGTTGCTAACATCTAGGATACAAGAGTGTCTTTACGCCAAAAAAAGACCACCGCACTTGGGTATGCGGTGGTCTTTTCTGCGTTTATTTGACCGGTCGTGACCGGTTTTGGTGCTCAGGCTGGTTTCAATCAGGCGTCCGAACGGGAGTAGGCGTTCTTCATCTGGCTGCTCAGCTCAAACAGGACCTTGTCCAGCGTGTCGGCGGCCTTCTCCTGCAGCATGGCGGCAATGGCGGTGTTGGCTTCCTCCCGCAGGGCGGCGCGGCGGGCAGCGTCCGGCTCGGCGGCAAGCTTTGCATCGTACTGGTTTACCAGTGCGCGGCCGGCAGAGAGCACGGCTTCCTCGTAGCGCTCGAGGTGGAACAGGGACTTGTTATAGGAAGCATCTGCCATGGCGGCAATCAGGCGGCTGGTCCAGTAGAAGTTATCGGTGGACACAGTGCCGGTGGTGTTTGCCAGATACTCCGGGGTGCGCTCCACGTTGGCGTAGAAGGGCACCATGGTGTTGAAAGCGTTGGATGCATAGGCCACCCACTCCACTGCGCGGGACTCCTCCGGCTGGTCGGGGCGCATCTGCAGCAGCGCCATAAAGTCGTTGCGGTTGATGCCGATAGAACGGTACGCGCCCTTTGCGGACTTGTCGCCGTAGCTCAGGTAGGGGTCGTAGGGGGTGCCCTGATAGTGGCTGGACAGCATATACTTGATGTCCTCCGGGGTCACCTTGCGCTCCGGCACCATGCACCACGGCAGGTCATCGGACATGGGGGTGTAGTCAGCATCGGCACCCTCCCACACCCATGTGCGGGGGTTGAGGTAGCGCAGCATATACCATGCGCGGGGGGTGTTGTAAACGTGGTCGGCGTCATCGTGGCTGCCAAAGGCGTCCCGGGGGTTCAGTGCGCCGTCCAGCGAGAGGTCGAGGTGGTTCTTGGCAATAAACTCCCGCAGGTCGGCGGAGCAGAGGTAGTTTTCCTGTGCGCCGAAGGCATCTTCCAGATCAAAGGTGTCGATGCCCAGCTGGTTGGGCATGACCACATACACATCGTCCGGCACGCGGCGGGCGATCCAGTGGTGACCGCCGATGGTCTCCAGCCACCAGATCTCGTTTACGTCCTGAAAAGCGATGCCGTTCATCTCGTAAGTACCGTACTGCTCCAGCAGGCTGCCCAGACGCAGCACGCCCTCGCGGGCAGAGTGGATGTAGGGCAGCACCAGATAGACGATATCTTCCTCGCCGATGCCGCCGGGCACCTCGGGCTTTTCACCCTTGGCGGGCTGATACTCCACCAGCGGGTCTGCGCCCAGCACGCGGGGATTGGAGGTGATGGTCTCGGTGGCGGTCATGCCCACGTTAGCGGCGTTGACACCGGAAGCCGCCCAGATACCCTTACCCTCCACGGCGTTGGGCATGGCGGTAAACCGCAGTGCGCCCTCCGGCAGGGGGATCTCCACATGGGAGAGGACGCTGCGGTAGGTCTTGGGCAGATCCTCCGGGTGGATCACGGTAAATTTTTTAGCGGTGAAATGGCCGGAGCCGGAGTCATCGTTGCGGGCGATCATGGTAGAGCCATCGTACGATGCTGCCTTGCCGACCAGAATGGTAGTGCAAGCCATAGGTTTTCCCTCCATATTCTATAATGTGCTTCTATTGTAGAACTTTTGCAGCGGAATTGCAACCGGGACGAGCTGAAATCCTTATTGTACCCCCTCAGGCTCACTACGTTCGCCAGCTCCCCCAAGGGGACGCCTTTGCGCTATGCCGGAAACTTTCCCGCTACCGCCAAAAGCCGTCCCCTTGGGGAAGGTGGTTTGACGCGAAGCGGCAAGACGGAAGGGGTACATCGTTCCAAAACAAAAACCGCCGCGCTGCGTACCACGGCAGAGCGGCGGGAGATGGAATGCTTTTTTCAGGCTGTTACTGGGCTGTCCAGTAGAAGTCCTCGCCGGGCAGCGTACCGCCCACGGCGGCGGGGTCGGCATCGTAGAGCACCTGCAGGTAACCGGAGACGTCCGCCTTCAGTTCCTCGCCGGTCAGGCAGACGATGTTGCAGTTGGGCAGTGCCTTTTTGGCGATGGCGGCTTTTGCCACCACGCCCTGCTCCTCGCACAGAGCGGCGGTGCCGTCCAGATCGGTGTTGGCGGCGTTCACGCTTTGGGCATAGTCTGCCAGAAAGGCGGCTACCACATCCGGGTGCTCCTCTGCGTAGGCCTTGCGCACCACGGTCACACCGGTGATCAGCTGGGTGTCTGCCACCTTGTCCCACTCGGCGGTCAGGTCAAGGGCTATCCGCAGGGTGTCGTCCTTCAGCCCGGCGGCGGTCACATAGGGCTGGGGCAGCACGGCAATGGCGTCCTGCGTGCTGGCCATCTGGGCGGTCACCTCGGTGGCTTCGCTGTAATACTGGATGTCCACATCCTTGTCCGGGTCAAGGCCGTTGGAGGTAAGCAGATAGCGCAGCACATACTCCGGGGTAGTGCCCTTGCCGGTGGACAGGATGGTGCGGCCCTTGAGGTCTGCCATGCTGTGGACGGTGTCGCCCTGCTCCACCACATACAGAACGCCCAAGGTGTTCACTGCCACGGCCTGAATGCCGCCGTTGGTTTTCTGGTACAGGGTCGCTGCCAGATTGGCCGGGATAGCGGCCATGTCCAGCTCGCCCTTGATGAGCAGCGGCACGATCTCATCCGCAGCGCCGTAAAGCTGCAAATCGTAGTCCATGGCGGCAGTGCCGGCCTGCTCCATTGAGAGCAGGTTGACAAGACCCATGGTGGTGGGGCCCTTCAGCCCGGCGATGCGCAGCGGCTCTGTAGCAGACAGCGGCGCAGCAGTTTCTTCCTCAGAAGCAGCCGCAGAGGAAGCAGCTTCGGACACCGCCGTGCTGGAAACGGCAGAGCTTGCGCTGCCGCCGCAGGCTGCAAGGCTCAGTGCAAGGCTGAACGCCAGCAGTAAGGACAGGATCTTTTTCATGATATACTCCTTTTCACACCCGGCACACCCCGGTACGGGAAGCGGAAACCGGTCTTTTTTGAAAAATTTTGCAAAATCATTTGCTTTGCGCGTTCCAGTTTACTATAATAGGGGTAAAAATACCGTTGCGTGTGCAACGCAATTGCAGGAGGCTGCAGAGAACGTTGTTTTCTCTGCGGAGTTGCGATGAATAATTATCTGCCGCTGTTACAAAACACCACGCTGTTCGCAGGTCTTTCCGCTGCGGAGCTCAGCACGCTGCTGTCCAGGCTGGGGGGCAGTGTGCGCAGCTACGGCAAGGGCGAAGCCCTTGTGCTGGCGGGGGAGCCCAGCCGCCGGGTGGGCATCGTGCTGTCCGGCGAGCTGGAGGCCTACCGCCCGGCACCGGGCGGGGTGCGCATCCCCATCGCCCAGGTAGAGCCGGGCGGGGTGTTCGGGGACGTGCTGGGAGGCTCCAGCCTGTCCAGCCCGGTCACCGTGCTGGCTGCCGCCCCCTGTGAGGTGCTGCTGCTGCCCTACGAGCGGCTGCTGCTCTCGGACGGCAGCCCCGCCCACCAGCGGGTGGTGCAGAACCTTGTGCGCACCATCAGCGATAAATATTTTTCCCTCTCCCGCCGCATCGACCTGCTGGTGATGAAAAGCCTGCGCGCCAAGGTGGCAGCCTATCTGCTCAGCGAGGCCGCCCGCGCCCACAGCCTGACCTTCAGCATCCCCTTCTCCCGCATCCAGCTGGCGGATTACCTCAATTGCGACCGCAGCGCCCTTTCCCGGGAGTTGAGCACCATGCAGAAGGAAGGGCTCATCGACACCTACCGCAGCAGCTTCAAGCTGCTGGAGCCGGATGCCTTGCAGCAGATGGTGCAGTGACCCTCTGACTACTTTTATCAATAAGGAGCGATAAAACAATGTCCAAGCCCGTACTCTGGATCGTGATCCCCTGCTACAACGAGGAGCAGGTGCTGCCCATTACAGCACCCATGTTTCTGGAAAAGATCCACAGTCTGACCGCACAGGGGCTGGTCAGCGATAAAAGCCGGGTGCTCTTTGTCAACGATGGCTCCCGCGACAAAACGTGGGAACTGATCCAAGGCTTTGCCGCACAGGACGAGCACTATATCGGCATTTCCCAGAGCCGCAACCGCGGCCACCAGAACGCCGTGCTGGCGGGGCTGATGGAGGCGCTGCACAGCGACAGCTGCGACATCACCATCTCCATCGACTGCGACGGTCAGGACGATATCAACGCCATGGATGAGATGGTGAAAAAGTATCTGGACGGTGCCGAGGTGGTGTACGGTGTGCGCAGCCGCCGGGACACCGACACCTTCTTCAAGCGGTTCACCGCCGAGGGCTTTTATCATGTGATGAACGCCTTGGGCGCGGATATCGTGTTCAATCACGCAGACTACCGCCTGATCAGCACCCGCGTGCTGGAAAGCTTTGCGGATTACAAGGAGGTCAACATCTTTTTGCGGGGCATGGTGCCGCTGGTGGGCTTTGCCCACGATGTGGTCACCTACGAGCGCCACGAGCGCCTGGCCGGCGAGAGCCACTACCCCCTGAGCAAGATGCTGGCGCTGGCCTTTGACGGCATTACCAGCCTTTCCAACAAGCCTATCCGCATCATCACCGGAGCGGGCATCGTGGTGAGCCTTGTCAGCTTTATCGGGGTCATCTGGGCCATCGTGTGCGCTGCCATGGGCAGCAGCGTGGCAGGCTGGGCCTCCACCGTCTGCATCGTCTGCTTTATGAGCGGTGTGCAGCTGGTGTGTCTGGGCGTGATCGGTGAGTATATCGGCAAGATCTATATGGAAACAAAGGCCCGCCCGCGCTATATCATCTCGGAGCGCACATGGGCTCCCTACGAAAGGAAATATCACGGATGAGCAAGCAAAGTTGGAAGGGCAGCACCCTTTTGAACCCGGAGCCGCCGGTACTGGTATCCTGCGGCGGGCTGGATAAGCCCAACCTTATCACCATCGGCTGGACAGGCACTATCTGCACCCAGCCCAGCATGGTATCCATCAGCGTGCGCCCGGAGCGGTACAGCCATCAGCTGCTGTGCGAGAGCGGGCAGTTCGCCATCAATCTGCCCACCGAAAAGCTGGTGCGTGCCATCGACTGGTGCGGCGTGAAGAGCGGCCGCGAGGTGGACAAGTTTGCTGCCTGCGGCCTGCACGCCGCCCCCGGCAGCGTGCTGACCGACTGCCCCGTGCTGGAAGAAAGCCCGGTCAACTTGGAGTGCCGCATCACCCAGCGCATCCCGCTGGGCAGCCACGACCTGTTTTTGGCCGAGGTGGTGGCCTGCGATGTGGACGAGAGCCTGCTGGACGAAAAAGGCAAGCTGTGTCTAGATAAGGCAAACCTCATCGTGTACAGCCACGGCGAGTATCTGGCCCTTGGCAAAAAGCTGGGCACCTTTGGTTACAGCGTGCGGAAGAAAAAGCCCGCAAAACGCAAGAAACAGTAAAAGCAACTCCGCAAAAACAAGTACAGCAAGGCTGAGCATCCGAGAAAGTCAGGTGCTCAGCTTTTTCCATTTTCGCAGGCAGCAGCTTCGGCTCTATAATAAAAGCTTTCTTTCTGCTGAATCTGCTCAGAGCAGCGCGGCAGGCATTTTCAATCGTCCGATTCCCGTTGCATTCCGTCCGATTTTGTGATATACTCCCTACTGCTGTGCTTTTTTGTACAGTATCCTCAAAGAGCAACTTAGGATTTTAGGCTCCCCGGTGCCACTCGAGCGGCGCCGGGCAAAACCCACAGGAGCTGGCGGTTCCTGTGCGGTCAAAATCAAACCGCTGGAGTATTATCATGAATCAGAATTCTTCCGTCCGTAAGCTGGTGCACTGCGGTGTAGTGGCAGCCATCTATGTGGTGCTGTGTCTGGCACTGCAGCCACTTTCCTATGGTGCTGTGCAGGTGCGTGTGGCCGAGGCTCTGTGCCTGCTGCCCGTGTTCGGTGCCGAGTACATCGTAGGCGTGGTGCTGGGCTGCTTCCTGGCAAACCTGCTGGGCTCCACCATCGTGGATGTGATCTTTGGCACGCTGGCCACCCTGCTGGCCTGTCTGGTCACCTACAAGCTGCGCAATGTGCGCTTCAAGGGTCTGGCCATTGCCGCCAGCCTGCCCCCGGTGCTGTTCAACGCCGTGATCATCGGTATTGAGATCGCCGTGATGTTCCCGGACCCCACGTCCAGCGCCCCCATCTGGCTGGCCTGCATCACCAACGGCATCTCGGTTGGCATCGGCGAGCTGATCAGCTGCACGGTGCTGGGCGTTGTGCTGATAAAGCTGATCGAGAGCAACGCCGCGCTGCGCAAGGTGTTTGTGACGGAATAACGCAAGGAGGTTTCCATGCAGCCAAACGGTATGATCTTCTGGGACTGGAACGGTACCCTGATGGACGATGTGGATTTTACCCACGAATGCCTGAACTGGATGCTGGAGACCCACGGCTACCCCCAGCGGTACGATCTGGCAGCCTATCGGGAGCTGTTCGGCTTTCCCATCGAGGACTACTACCGCTGTGCCGGATTCGATTTTGCGCGGCACCCCTACCCGGAACTTGCCGCCCGCTTTATGGAGCATTACAACGCCGGTGTGCCCGGCTGCGCTGTAACGGCACACGCCGTTGACACCCTGCAAACGCTGGCCCGCATGGGCTGGCAGCAGGCTGTGCTTTCCGCCTCCCGCCGTGATTACCTGATCGAGCAGGTATCCGCCCGGGGTCTGCAAGGCTTTTTTACCGAGTTGCTCGGCCTTGCGGACATTTACGGCGTAAGCAAGGTACAGCTTGGCACCGATTATCTGCGCCGCACCGGCATCGACCCGGCGGCCTGTGTGATGGTCGGCGACACCGACCACGATGCCGCGGTGGCTGCGGCCATCGGTGCAACTTGTGTGCTGTACACCGGCGGGCACCAGTCCCGCGCCCGGCTGGAAAAGGCCAGTCCCTACGTCATCGACGACCTTGCCCAGCTGCCCGCACTGCTGGAAACGATATAATATCAGTGGCTCAGAAACGCCTGTCGGTGTTTCCGAGCCACTTTTTTACAGCCTGTTCTCGCAAAAGCAAAAAAAGACCAATACACAAATGTGTACTGGTCTTTTTGGTCGGAGCAGCGGGATTTGAACCCACGGCCTCCTCGTCCCGAACGAGGCGCGCTACCAACTGCGCTATGCCCCGAAAATACCGCAGCTTATTCGGCTGCGGTAACTGGTTGGGGATGAGAGAATCGAACTCCCACAAGTAGAGTCAGAGTCTACCGCACTACCACTATGCAAATCCCCAATATTCGGTTGTGTCAGCCGCGCCGTGCGTTGCTGACAAGGGATATTATACACGCCGACGGGCTGCTTGTCAACCATTTTTTCAGTTTTTCTGCAAAAGTTTTCGCAGCGGCTTTCCGATGCACACAGGCTTGTAAATTTTTGGTTTTTCTCTTGACAGCACTTCCCTTTCGGAATACTCTAATACTATAAAAAGGTAGGACCCCGGTCAGCCCGGCACCCTTTGCCGGACCGTTCGGCTTTGCCTGAATGATAACGAAAGAGGGTATTTGAATGAAAAAACGTGTTGGTATCCTGACCTCCGGCGGCGATTGTCCGGGCCTGAACGCCACCATCCGCGGCGTTGCAAAAGCACTGTACGCCCGCATGGGAGATAACGTGGAGATCGTGGGCATCGCCAACGGTTACAGCGGCCTGATCAACGGCGACTACCGTGAAATGAACGAGGACGACTTCCGCGGCATCCTGACCTTAGGCGGCACCATTCTGGGCACCAAGCGCACCCCCTTCAAGCTGATGCGTGTGGTGGAGGACGACAACATTGATAAGGTCGCCGCCATGAAAAAGACCTACAAGGCGGCAAAGCTGGACTGCCTGCTGTGTCTGGGCGGCAACGGCACCCACAAGACCGCCAACCTGCTCTCGCAGGAGGGGCTGAACATCATCGGCCTGCCCAAGACCATTGACAACGATATCTACGGCACCGATGTGACTTTCGGCTTCCACACCGCTGTGGACATTGCCACGGACGTCATCGACCGCATCCACACCACCGCCGGCAGCCACAGCCGCGTGATGTGCATTGAGATCATGGGCAACAAGGCGGGCTGGCTTACCCTGTACTCCGGCATTGCCGGTGGTGCGGACATCATTCTGCTGCCGGAGCTGCCCTACGATATCGACCGCGTGTGCGAGGCCGTGGAGCGCCGCGCCAAGAAGGGGTCCAACTTCTCTATCCTTGCCGTGGCCGAGGGTGCCATCAACACCGAGGAAGCTCGCATGAAGCGCAAGGACTGGATGGCCAAGCGTGCCGAGGCCGGCCTTGGCACCACCGCCACCAACCGCATTGCACAGGCCGTGCAGAAAAAGACCGGCATGGAGACCCGCGTGTGCATCCCGGGTCATATGCAGCGCGGCGGCAGCCCCAGCGCCTACGACCGTGTGCTGGCCACCCAGTTCGGCAGCTATGCCGCACAGCTGGTAGAGGTGGAGCGCTACGGCGTGACCGTGGCCATGGTGAACCGCCGGGTGACCGAGAACCGTCTGGCAGACATTGCCGGTAAGACCCGCAATGTGCCCGAAAACTGCGAGCTGCTGAGCGTGGCACGCCGCATGGGCGTCTGTCTGGGCTGACCCCTGCCCGCAAGAGGAAACACTGAGAAAAGCGAGACACCGGAAAGTCTGCTGACTTTCCGGTGTCTCTTTTTATGTTATGGGCAGCGCAAAAGGGTTGGCGAGCGGCTTTTTACGGTAAATTTTGCCGTTGAAGCTGCGCTTTCTGTCCCAAGTGCGCAAAAAAGGTTGTCAAAACAGGAAAAACAGGGTATGATAAGAGCTGGATCGCAAAGCTGCGGTCCTTCAATATTGTTAAAGGAGTGTGCTTTGTTATGCGCGCCTATGAACGACTGCTTGATTACGTCAAGGTCTACACCACCTCGGACCCGGAGTCCGGTACCCATCCTTCCGCTGCGCGGGAGTTTGATCTGGCTCACAAGCTGGTGGAGGAGCTGAAGGCTCTGGGCGTAGAGGATGCCCGTGTGGACGAGCACTGCTACGTCTACGGTTCCCTGCCTGCCACCCCCGGCTGCGAGGAAAAGCCCGCGCTGGGTCTGATCGCCCACATGGACACCGCCCCGGATGCCAGCGGCGAGAACGTGAACCCCATCCTGCACGAGAACTATGACGGCGGCGACGTGGTGCTGCCCGCCACCGGCAAGGTGATGAAGGTCTCCGCCTTCCCCTTCCTTGCCTCCATGAAGGGCGAGACCCTCATCACCACCGACGGCACCACCCTGCTGGGTGCAGACGACAAAGCCGGTGTGGCTGAGATCATGACCGCTGTGGAGACCGTCATCCGCGAGGGCCGCCCCCACGGCAAGCTGTGCATCGGCTTTACCCCGGACGAGGAGATCGGCGAGGGTGCCGACCTGTTCGATATCCCCGGCTTTGGCGCAGACTTTGCCTACACGGTGGACGGCGGCGATGCCGGCGACATCGAGTACGAGAACTTCAACGCTGCTGCTGCCACTGTGACCATCCACGGCTTCTCGGTGCACCCCGGCTCTGCCAAGGACACCATGATCAACGCTTCCAACGTTGCCATGGAGTTCCACGGCGCCCTGCCTGTGATGGCACGTCCCGAGACCACCGAGGGGCGTCAGGGCTTCTACCACCTGTGCCAGATGTACGGCGACGTTACCACCGCAAAGCTGGGCTACATCCTGCGCGACCACGATGCCGCCAAGCTGCAGTTCAAAAAGGACAATATGCAGGACATTGCCGATTACCTGAACGGCAAGTACGGCGCAGGCACCGTAGAAGTAGAGATCAAGGACAGCTACCGCAATATGCTGGAAAAGATCAAGCCCCACTTCCACCTCATCGAGACCGCCCGCAAGGCTGTGCGCATGGCCGGTCTGGAGCCGGTGGAGGTGCCCGTGCGCGGCGGCACCGATGGCGCTACCCTGAGCTGGATGGGTCTGCCCTGCCCCAATCTGGGCACCGGCGGCTTCAACTTCCACGGCGTGTGCGAGTGCACCACCGTGGAGCGGATGGACCGCTGCACCGAGATCGTGCTGAATATCATTTCCCTGTACGCAGAGTGATCTGCTTTTTCTGCGAAAAAACTTTCAGCGTGAAAACGGTCTGTCCCTATCGTTCAACATAAAAGCGGCGGCTGCACAGTGCTTTGTGCAGCCGCCTGTTTTCATTTAACCTACGTTGATATGCCCCACCGGCATGATCTTGCGCTTATTGTCGTCCGGTTTGGCGGTCAGGCTCATGGCAAAGGCCACCGGGCCTACACGGCCCATGAACATGACCAGCATATACAGGATCTTTGCCCCGTTGTTCAGCTGGCTGGTTACGCCTACGGAAAGGCCCACCGTACCAAAGGCCGAGCAGGACTCGAAGATGGCATCCACCACGGACACGGCGTCCGAGGTGTTGTAGTACACCACAATGGCCGAGCCGATGACCGCCACAGCGCCCAGCACGATAATGGTCAGGGCGCGGTAGACGGTCTTGGACTCGATATGATGGTCAGCGATCACACAGTCATCGCGTCCCTGCGCCACGCTGCGGATGGTCAGGATGATGACAGCGAAGGTGGTCACCTTCACGCCGCCGCCGGTAGAGCCAGGCGCTGCGCCGATGAATTGCAGCACGCTCATGAGCAGCTTGCTCAGGGTGCCGCAGGAGGCCAGATCCACGGTGTTCATGCCGGCGGTACGGGTGGATACCGACTGGAACAGTGAAGCCATCATCTTGCCGGGCACCGACAGTCCGCCCAGTGTGGCGGGGTTGTTCCACTCCATCAGTCCCAGCCCCAGCGCGCCGCCCAGCCACAGGATCACCGAGAAGGACAGTACCACCTTGGCGTGCAGGGACAGGCGGCGTTTCTGGTACCACTGGCACAGCTCCACCCAGACCATAAAACCCAGACCGCCGGAGATGATCATGAACATGACCACCGCCTGCACATAGTAGTTGTTGACATAGGGCACCAGCGAGGAGTACGCCCCGAACCGTCCGAAGAGGTCAAAGCCCGCATTGCAGAAGGCCGAAATGGCGGTGAACACGCTGATCCAGACGCCCTCCAGCCCGAACTGCGGCACAAAGGCGAACAGTAGCAGCAGAATGCCGATGCCTTCAAACATCGCTGCCAGCCCCACCACGATCTTCAGCACGCTTTTGGCCTGATCGTAGCCGTCCGCCGAAACGCTTTCGCCCAGCAACCGCAGATCCCGGAAGCCCATGCGCCGGCGCATGGCCAGCGCAAAAAAGCTGGTAAGGGTAACAAGACCAAGGCCGCCCACCTGAATGAGCAGCAGCACCACTGCCTGCCCGAACCATGTGAACTGCGTCCACGTATCCCGCACCACCAGACCGGTGACGCAGGTGGCGCTGGTGGCTGTGAACATGGCGTTGAGCACATCCAGCCGCCCGTGCCTGCTGGCAATGGGCAGGGTGAGCAGGAGCGTGCCCAGCGCGATGACAGCAATAAAGCTGACGCAGATGATCTGGGTCGGGGTGCTCAGTCCCAGCTTTCTCCGCCGGACCGACCTCTGGTGCCGCAGCTTTTTGCGGATATTTTTTATCTTTTCCATAGCATCCTCCCTGCGCAGCACGCAGCCGCTTTGCATTCCTTTATAGCATACACCATTTTGCCCGCAGGTTCAACTTGATTTTACAGCCCGGTTGCGGTATTATAATATGGTACTGTATTTTTGGGGTTTTCTGCCCCAAGGATGCAGAACTGTGTCTCCGTAGCTCAGCTGGATAGAGCGTCCGCCTCCTAAGAATTCGGTCAACCTGATACCTTAGGTGCAGAAGTGATTGCTCTATTCAAAAGCAAAACCGAGAATCACGGTTTTCTCAACAAATTTTGATGCAACAAGTTTAACACCGTTCCGGCTGCAACGCAGTCGGTCACTTCGGTGTGAAAATCGTTCTGCATATTCGTTTCCAAGCACGTTGAATTTCAAAAAATCAACGATAATACATAATATGCCTCAGTAGCTTAGCTGGATAAAGCGCCTCCCTCCTAAGGAGGAGACCGCAGGTTCGAATCCTGTCTGGGGTATCCCTTTAAGAAAATGCGAAGGTCATTTTTCCATGTGAAAGACGATCTTCGCATTTTTCATTTTGAACCTATCACCAAAATTAGCCAGCTAATGCCATTAGCAGAATTTTCGGTTCCAGCTAATAAAATCAGGTTTCCAGCTAATGAAGCCCCATAAAGCACCTTTTAGACTCTGTTTCCCGGCTCTCTGCTAAAATTGGCAGCCGCTTTTCTGTAAATCCATGTAAATACACGATAATTTGTGTAAATCTATTTTCCACATTCCTACCAGAAACCGTGTAAAACACTTTTTTCCATACATAGCGCGTTCACTCGCTGTTCTCTCGGAACAGAAAGAGGAACGCGCTTTTTTGTTTTCGGGCTGAACTTCCCGAATCCACCAAAGGAGGGTTTACCGATGAAAAAAGTTCTGACCATCACGATGGACGGTATCCGCTACCATGCTTCCCGCCCGGCAGATTGCCGGCACTGCTTCTTCTGGAAGAACCGAAAGAAGGGCTGCGTTCTCGGCAAAGAGAACTGCTACTATCTGATCGAGCCGCCCAAAGGCCCCAGCAAGTGCGAAGGGTGCCCCTACAAGCGGGCAAAGCCCTGTGTGCTGATTCCCTGCTACAAAGACCTGATGGCACCGCTGGAGAAACGAGGTGATGCCAAGTGAGCCACAAGCGAAACGAAGCTCTGCGCCATGTTCAGCACTCCATGCACCATGTGATCGCCGCTGGCGAAGGTTCCGACCGTGCCCCGGACAGTTGCAAGCTGTGCCCGTACTATCGACCTGATTTCAAGTTCCGCACCTGCCTGTATGCCCACTGCCCTTATAAGAAGCAGGTCAATGTATTCCGTTCCACACCTGAAAAATGGGATATTCTCTATGCCCGAAAAAAAGCCGACAAGAACCGCAGACCTTGATTACTTCTATGGGCAGTCCAGCGAGCTGTTCTCCTTCTACCGGATTCCCAAGCTGTTGTTTCAGGATAGCCGCTTCCAACCGCTTTCCACAGATGCCAAAACGCTGTACGGTATCCTGCTGGACCGCATGAGCCTGTCAGCCCGGAATGGTTGGTTGGACAAAGCTGGGCGGGTGTTCATCATCTATACTGTGCAGGAGGTGCAGGATTCACTGGGCTGTGCCGATAAAAAGGCCACCAAGCTGCTGCGAGAACTGGAAGAGTACGGCCTGATTGAACGCAAACGGAGGGGGCTGGGCAAGCCCGACCTCATCTATGTGAAGAATTTTTCGTCAGAATCGTCAAAAACGCTCTACATGAATCGTGATAATGACGATTCTGGAACCGTCCAGAATACGCTTCAAGACCCGGCCAAACTACGATGTAATAAGACTGAGAGAAATAATACAGAGGTAAGCGATACTGATCCTATCTATTCCGATGAAAACGACTGGATGAGCAAACGCGCCCAACTGGAAGAATATTTTTCGCAGTCTTTGGAGGTAGACCTTCTGCTCCGGCTCTGCCCGGACGATGAGGACACCATCTATCAGATCGTAGATTTGTTGGTGGACACCTGCGCTACCAACCGCAAGACGCTGCGCATTGCCGGGGACGATAAGCCCGCCGAGGTGGTACGCAGCCGGTTTATGAAGCTGAACGCTGACCATATCCACTTTGTGCTGAAGTGCCTTGCAGAGAACAGCAGCCCAATCCGAAACATGAAACAATACCTGCTTGCTTCTCTGTATAATGCACCCACCACGATGCAGCTTTCCTACCAGAACCAAACCAACCACGACTTAGCGATGCGGGGGTGATGAAAATTTCAAAGAAAGCAACCATGATTGCCATCGTCAACCAGAAAGGCGGCACCGGCAAGACCACCACCTGTGAAAATTTGGGCGTTGGACTTGCAGCCGAAGGCAAAAAAGTTCTGCTGGTAGATGCTGACCCACAGGGCAGCTTGACCATCAGCATGGGCTGGCAACAGCCCGATGAACTGCCCACCACCCTTTCTACCCTGATGCAGAAAGCCATAAACGACCAGAGCATTCTGCCCGGTGAAGGCGTTCTGCACCATGCGGAGGGCGTTGACCTGATTCCGGCAAACATCGAACTGGCAGGGCTGGAAGTTTCCCTTGTCAACTGCATGAACCGGGAAAAGATGCTGAAACAGGTGCTGGAAGGCGCAAAGCACGAGTACGATTTTATTCTGCTGGATTGCACTCCTTCCCTTGGGATGCTGACCGTGAATGCGCTGGCAGCGGCGGACACCACCCTGATTCCGGTGCAGGCGCAGTACCTGTCTGCGAAAGGCTTGGAACAGCTTTTGCAGACCGTCCAGAAAGTGCGGCGGCAAATTAACCCTCGTCTGAAAATCGAGGGCATCCTGCTGACTATGACGGACAGCCGCACCAACTATGGACAGCAGATCGACAATTTGATTCGGAGTGCTTACGGCAGCAAGATCAAAGTGTTTGACCAGACCATTCCCCGGTCTGTCCGCGCTGCGGAGATCAGTGCTGTGGGTAAGAGCATTTTCCAGCACGACCCCAAAGGCAAGGTGGCAGAAGCCTATAAATCTCTGACAAGGGAGGTGATGGCGAATGCCGAAAGGCAGCTTAAACGTGTCGCTGAAAGGGGCAGATGACATTTTCTCCACAGAGGAATCCCGGCAGGAACAGCAGCGAGAACAGGTGCAGCAAATTCCCATTGGGGAATTGTTCCCTTTCAAAAACCATCCCTTTAAGGTTTTGGATGATGAGTCCATGCAGCGCACGGTGGAAAGTGTGGAACAGTACGGCGTGCTTTCTCCGCTGATTGCCCGTCCACGCCCGGAAGGTGGCTATGAGATCATCTCCGGGCACCGCCGCCAGCACGCTGCACAGCTTGCCGGGCTGGATGCGCTGCCTGTCATTGTCCGTCAGATGGATGATGACGCCGCTGTTTTGCTCATGGTGGACAGCAATCTCCAACGTGAGAACATCTTGCCCAGCGAACGGGCTTTCGCCTACAAAATGAAGCTGGAAGCTCTAAAAAATCAAGGTGCTAGGTCAGATTTAACTTCGTGCCAAGTTGGCACGAAGTTCCGGGCAGACGAATTGCTTGCGGAAAACTCCAGCGAAAGTGCCCGAAATGTTCAAAGGTTTATCCGTCTGACCAACCTTGTTCCCGAATTGCTGGACATGGTGGACGAAAAGAAAATCGCTTTTAATCCCGCTGTGGAGTTGTCCTATCTGGACGAAAGCCAACAGCGGGATTTTTTAGAAGCGATGAATGACACCCAGAATGCGCCGTCCCTTTCTCAAGCGCAGCGGCTCAAAAAGCTGGCGCAGGAAGGGCACTTCTCGTATGACGTTGCCTTTGCAGTCATGGGCGAAGAGAAAAAGGACGAGCTAGACAAGGTAGTCATCAAAAATGACACCCTGCGGAAGTATTTCCCCCGCAGCTACACCCCGAAACAGATGGAGGACACCATCATCAAGCTGCTGGAACAGTGGCAGCGCAAACAGCAGCGGCAGAATGAGCGCTGACTTATACCGTAACGAAAGACCCGATGGGGTCTTTTTCTTTTGCAAACAAAAGGAGAACAGCCTATGAAAAACAACGTTACCCGTACCATCCGCTCCGAAGAGATCACCATTGATGTGCGTATCTGCGCTGCACTGGCGGCAAACCGGGGCGGCGAGGTCTACCTTGCAGCCATTGCCCCGGATATGGAGCTGACCGTCATCACGCTGGACGAGGCTCCCGGCATCCTGCCCTGCTTTGAGGAGGACGATGCCTGCCTGAACCTCCCTGACACCTCGCTGCTGCTCTGCTACAACCCGGCGCAGGTGCTGAAGATGGGCGGCAAGCACTACCTGACCGGCCCGGTGATTCTTGTCCGCACCAACATGGACGGCAGGGTCATCTCTCTGACCATTGATGAGGTCTACCTGTTCCAGAAGTATCTGGAAAGCCACAGCATCACCCTGATGGCTGACGACCAGAAGCTGCCCTGCATCTGCATCGACTGAGGTGCCGCTATGTCAACGAGAGCGGAATTTTTTCAGAGTATGTATCCGGGGCTGTCCGATGGTGAAGTTATTGATGAACTTATCAAAGCCAGCATATACGGTTTTGAACACGGCCCGGAAGTTGTGACCATCAGTGCCGCAGAGGGCATTCATTATGTGCCTTACGATGCGGAAATGCAGAAAAAGCTTCCGTATTATGGAGGCACCTACGAGGTCTGCAATATTCCTTTTACGGATTTCCAGATCCGCTATCAGCCGGAGCAGATTCGTATTGTGGATGGTAAACGCATCCTAGAGGATACTGCCTTTCTCTGTCGGAAAGATAATGATCACTTCCTTATTCTGCCGAGCGTTTATGAGAAGCTGGATTTGGACGACTGGCTTCTGGCACACCTGTTTTTCTACGACAAAGACGGAAAACGGTGTATCGGTGTGAAACTGTCGGAGGTTGACTGATGCGAGTTGTCTTTGAGTTTATGCTGTTTGAAGCCGGCGCTTTTTTCGGCTTCTTTGTGGCAGCTCTGTTGAACGCCGCCCGTGCTGGGCAGGAAATCACTATCAAATTCGAGGAGGAAGATAATGGAACAGAACGAGAATACTCTGTCGGTGCTGAAAATTGCACCGGGACAGTATCCGCAGCAGGTCGAGATTGATAACGACCTGAAAGCCATGCAGCAGGCGGTGGGCGGCTCCATCGGCGCAAGCTATCCTTTTGAAGATCCGGTTGCCATCGTCTACAACGATGACGGCAAGCTCATGGGTCTGCCGCTGAACCGTGCCCTGTGGGACGAGGACGGGCTGATGTATGACGTCGTTGCCGGAACCTTTTTGGTGGTTGGTTTAGGCGAGGAGGATTTTGTGTCGCTCTCCCCGGAGCTGACTCAGAAGTATGAAGAAGAATTCCATCAACCCGAAGCTTTTCTCCCTCTGGGGCGTCGCCTGATGGTCATTCCGGTGCCGGATGAATCGGTTCAGAATGACGCAGAAAAGGCCGTAAACAAGCCCCCGGTGGAACATGACCGCTAAGACGATTTTCTGCACAGGAGGTGGTAACGATGCAGGAAGAAATCGAGCATAAGACGGTCAACCTTGCCATCTCGACCACAAAACTGTCCGCCCGCACCCTGCTGCGCGGAATGCAGTTTCTGTTGCGGCAGTACGACAAGCACGCTTCGCAGGGCAAGCAGTCCATGAAGCGGTTGGTACGGCAGAACCGTGGCGTGACCAATGTGGAGATTCAGAAAACTGGCATTAAGGACTTTGACCGTTATGCCAAGCGGTATCACATCGACTACTCCATCCAGAAAGACCTGTCCTGCACGCCGCCCCGGTATCTGGTCTACTTCAAGGCACAGGACACGGATGCCTTGAGCGCAGCGTTCAAGGAATATTCGGCATCGGTGCTGGATAAAACCAAGCGTCCATCCGTGCTGGCAAAGCTGCACGATCTGGCGCAGTCCGTTGCGAGCCTGCCGGACAAGGTGCGGCACAAGCAGGAGGAGCGCGGGCTATGAGCAAAAAGAAACTTTCCAAGCTGCTGGCGCTCTATCTGCCCTATATCCTGATGGGTCTTGTAGCGACCAACTTTGGTGAAGCATGGCGGCTGGCCGTGGGCAAGGAACTGGGCGATAAAATCGTATCGCTGATGGGAACTATCCCGGCAGCGTTTGCCAATCCGCTGCCCAGCCTGCACCCATTTGACTTGTTCATTGGTCTGTGCTGTGGCGCTGGAATGCGGCTGACGGTCTATCTAAAAAGCAAAAACGCCAAGAAGTACCGTCACGGTATGGAGTACGGCTCTGCCCGGTGGGGCGGACCCAAAGATATTGAGCCGTTTATGGCTCCAAAGTTCGAGGACAATATCATCCTCACCAAAACAGAACGCCTGATGATGTCCAACCGCCCACCGGACCCCAAGAATGCACGGAACAAAAACGTGCTGGTGGTGGGCGGTTCCGGCAGCGGTAAGACAAGGTTCTTTATCAAGCCGAATCTGCTGCAATGTGATTCCAAGAATTTTCCGGTATCATTCGTGGTTACAGATCCGAAAGGTAGTATCGGCGTGGAATGTGGAGAAGCCCTGTTAAAGCACGGCTACAAGCTAAAATTCTTCAACACGATCAACTTTTCCAAGAGTATGCGCTATAACCCTATGGCCTATATCCACAGCGAAAAGGATATTTTGAAACTTGTCACCGCGCTGATGACCAACACCAAGGGTGAGGGTCAGGGCGGCGACCCATTCTGGGACAAAGCGGAACGGCTTTTGCTCGTTTCGCTGATTGCTTACCTTCACTATGAAGCCCCGGTTGAGGAGCAAAACTTCGCAACACTGTTGGAAATGTTGAATACTATGCAGGTATCTGAGGACGATGAAACTTATCAGAATCCGGTAGACCTGTTGTTTGAGGATCTGGGTAAGAAAAAACCAAAATCCTTTGCAGTGCGGCAGTACAAACTTTATAAGCTAGCTGCCGGCAAAACGGCCAAGTCGATTCTTATTTCCTGCGGTGCCCGGCTCGCACCCTTCGATATTCAGGAAGTCCGGGATGCCACCATGTACGATGAGCTGGAACTGGACAAGCTGGGTGACCGGAAAACGGCGCTGTTTCTCATCATGAGCGATACGGACAGTACCTTTAACTTCCTGATCTCCATGATCTACACCCAGCTTTTCAATCTGCTCTGTGATAAGGCAGATGACCAATACGGCGGCAAACTGCCAGTCCATGTGCGGTGCCTGATCGACGAGTGTGCCAACATCGGGCAGATTCCGCAGCTGGAAAAGCTGGTAGCCACCATCCGCAGCCGTGAGATCTCGGCGTGTCTGGTTTTGCAGACCCGCAGCCAGCTGAAAGCCATCTACAAAGATAATGCGGATACCATCGTGGGCAACATGGATTCGCAGATTTTTCTCGGCGGCAGCGAGCCGACCACTCTGAAAGATCTTGCCGAAGCACTCGGCAAAGAAACCATCGACAGCTACAACAATTCCGATACCCGTGGCAATAGCCCAAGCTATGGCACCAACTACCAAAAACTCGGTCACGAACTTATGAGCCGGGATGAGCTGGCAGTGCTGGATGGCGGCAAGTGCATCCTGCAACTGCGGGGCGTGCGCCCATTTTTGAGCGACAAGTACGACCTGACCCAGCACCCGAACTACAAGTACACCTCCGATTATGACCCCAAGAACGCCCTCGATATCGAGAAGTTCTTGAACCGAAAAGAAAAAATCCACCCGGATGATACCTTCATCATGGTAGATGCCGATTCACTCCCGCCCGCCTGATAAGACGAGCGGTTATTTTTTACCCATTGACCCAACAGGTACACCGGAAAATCAGCCTTCGCCGTGGTTTTCGGCTTTTTGCAAACGGATTTCAGGTGTGTGCAGGGTCACTTTTTCAAAACAAAGGAGATTTTTCTATGGAATTCTTTAACAGCGCAGTGGATGTTCTGAAGACTCTGGTTGTAGCATTGGGTGCCGGTCTGGGCGTGTGGGGTGCCGTCAACCTGATGGAGGGTTACGGCGGCGATAACCCCTCCGCAAATGCTCATGTACGGTAGAGAAGCACAAAGCAAAACAAAGACAGCCAGCCCTGCCACTATTCCGAAGTCAGGGGAACGCAATAGAAAAATTCATAGCTGTGTGCTATACTTAATTAGCATTTGAACATATCAAGCTGACACAGCAATCTCTTTGCTTGCCGTTAATGCGCGTCTACCAATAGTCCGCAGAAAGCAAGAGTATCGTAAAGGTATAAAAATTTCAAACTTCTTTGTAACGAAATTCCGATTTCTCCGTCTAACCTATGAAGCTGAAGACTAACTATTAAAAGTCAAGCCCTAAAATGAAAAAATCCGCCAACCATCCGCTGCCCATGACAAACATCATTCAAATGCTGGCCTTGGAGTAGCGAGGGTGACGGAGAGAACAGCAAAGCAAGCCCAGCCAACCCTCGCAAAAACAGAATAGCATTTGAATGCTTCGGTTTGTCAAGGGTTCGCTGCGCCAGCTAAGTTGTTCTTAGGTTTAACTCAGGCTCTGGAGAAAATCAAGTGACGGCAAGATATGCTTTACCGGACTTCTGCAAAGCGTAAATCAGTCGTACGAGTTTCTTTGTGGCATGAGATAGGGCAACATTGTAGTGCTTGCCTTCAGCTTGCTTTTTGGTAAGGTATTCAGTAAAAACGGGATTCCAGTAACAGACGTATTTGGTTGCAGTGTAAAGAGCGTATCGAAGATAACGAGAGCCACGCTTTTCCATGTGTGCATAGCAGTTTGTGAGTTTTCCTGACTGGTATGTGGAGGGAGAACATCCAGCATAAGCCAAAACTTTGTCAGGAGAGTTAAAATTCGAAAAATCCCCTACCTCTGCAAGAATCATCGCAGCAGAATGAAATCCCATTCCGGGAATCGAAAGGATCGGCGGTTTCAATTCATCCATGATTTTCCGAATGGCATCTTCAATTTCATTGATTTCGGAGGTAAGTTCTTGAATGAGCTTAATGGTGTGCTTTAATTCCAAAGACTTAGCAGGCATAACAGAACCAATGGATGTTCTGGCTGCATCTCGGATATGAGTAGCTTTATCTTTTCGGTAATGGCCTCTGGATGTTTTCACGAGAATATTAGCTAATCTGGTCAGATGAGCTTCTGAAATCTGCTTTGCACCGGGATACTCACTGAGAAGTGCGTAGATTGAAGTGCCGTGGATAGACGAAACAAGCTGTTCCAATTCCGGAAACAGGATTGTAACCAATCTGGACACCGACTGCTTTAGTTTAGCGCGTTCCTGAACTTTATCAAATCGGTATCTCGTGAGTGACTTTAGTTCTTCGTTGTGATATGCTGTATCTGTGTAGGACTTGAGGTCTACATCGGACAACAGCATAGTTGCAATCGTTTTTGCATCCACACGATCGGTTTTAGTTTTGCGAAGACTGAGGCTCTTTCGATACAGGTTGGTATGCAAGGGATTCATGACATAGACGGGCAGATCATTGTCAAGAAGAAACCCAAGGATGTTGTAGCTATAATGTCCGGTAGCCTCAAGCCCTACTTTTATTTTGTCTGATTTTTGAGAACAGTCTTGGATTGTTTGTAGCAGACTTTTGAAACCATCCATGTTGTTGGGAATGGTAAAGCAATCGACAAGGGTCGTTCCTTCCGAATCGAGAATGCAACAGTCATGCTTATCTTTGGCAACATCAATTCCGACACAGACCATTTTATACCTCCGTTATATTATTCAATGCTGCTTAGGACCACAGACTTCTTTGCTCTTGTAACCTCGTTCTAAATAAACCGTCTGGCGGTATCTAACTGATTAACATTTCAACAAAGAAGCTGTGGTTGGAGCCTTCGTCAAACCGTCTTTGCGGTAGGAGGTGTTCACCAATCCACAGCATCCCATACAGTGTAGCATACCGCTGGAGAGCGGTCTATAAATACTACTCTTTTATAATACGAGGAGGTGATGACAAGTATGGACTATGAAAAGCTCTATAAAGCCTACTATTTACAGGTATACTCGTATACTATTTCTCTTGCCAAAAATCGTGAGATAGCAGAGGAAATCACGCAGAACACATTCTATAAGGCTGTTTCTACAACATCACAATTCAAAGGTAAGTCAGATGAATTGACATGGCTCTGCTCCATAGCAAAAAATCTTTACCATGATGAAATGCGAAGCCGTCAGCGAGTAGCTGATGTGAGTGAAATCAATGACTTGCCATCAAATGAAAATGTTGAGAACTCAGTTGCAGATTCTGACATGGCGTTCCGCATACACCTCGTTCTTCACCGTTTGGAAGAACCATACAAAGAAGTCTTTCAGCTTCGCGTATTCGGGGAACTATCTTTTTCACAAATCGCTGCAATTTTTGGAAAAACAGAATCATGGGCGAGAGTTACTTATCATCGTGCAAAGCTAAAAATTCAAGAAAGGATGGATGAAAAGCATGAGTAAACAATGCGATATTGTTCGAGATATTCTTCCGCTGTATGTTGACGGTGCTTGCAGCGAAGCAAGCGCAGAGATGGTAAAAGAGCATTTGAACGCCTGTGCTGACTGTAACGCAATTTATCAGAAATTGCTTTCTCACACGAACGAAGATGTTCTTCACGAAGAAAGCGAAAGCGTTATTATGCGCCATGAGGCAAAAGAAAAGCAGAGAGGCAAAAAAAAGATAACGATTGCTGTTCTCGTTTCCATCGCTCTTTGTATCATTGCAATTTTTGCAGCTCTCTTTCTGTTACCTATAAACATTGCTTATGAGCCTGTCAAAATCGACTTCCCATTTGAGGTTGAAGATGTCGAAAGCGTTGAAATGTACCACTATGACGAAGTGCCTGCATCAGCAGAAAAGAAAGTAGTTGTTGCTGAAAATGATATAAAGACCCTGTATGATAAGTTCAAGGGCTTATCCTTAAAAGACAAAACAACTGAGGAAACTGCCGGAGCAGCTGTGACCAGCTTTAGATTTAACCTCTCAGATGGAACAAGCTACGATTTGATTTACGCCTGCTATGGAGTTAAAAACGGCGAATTGAAGTCAGCAGCAGGCGGTTTTAAGTATTTCACAAGTGCGGATATCGGCTCTTATTGGAACAATTTGAATACGGAACTTGAAGCAATTCCTATCAATGAGAGTGAATTGCCGTGAGCAGATAGCAAACCCAGCCGAGCCTGTCAACGGTCAAGATGAACGGCGGAAATGCGCCGCTGTTGACAGCCCCGCCCGTCTTTGCTGTTCGGTAATCAAGAGGGCGACAGCACAAGATGCTGCCGCCCTCTGCCATTATTCAGAAAGGGGGATTTTCCATGACCGAACACGAAAAGTATCAAGAACATATCCGGCATACACACGATGCCTTTTGCAAGACTGTTATTCGCCACGCTGCCATAGACGCAGCCCGGAGCATACGGAGCCGCCGCAAGCGGGAAATCTCGCTTGAATATCTGATAGAAGAAAAACACTATCCATTCAGTACCACAGATAAATACTTTGCGGAGCAATCCGGCATGACCAGCTATCCGCTTTTCGTCTGTGGTCAGATGGTGCTTTTGGAAAGCCCAGAGCTTGCCGCAGCCCTGTCCGCACTATCACAGATGGAACAGGAAATCATTTTCTTGTACTACTTCCAACGATTGACGCATAGGGAGATTGGACGGAGATATGGACGGGCTGGCAACACAACCGGGCGGCGTATTCAGATGATTTTACGGCGGCTACGGGCAGAGTTGGAGGGTTTGTCCTATGAGCCAGCTACTTCCCTATGAGACAATCGTTAAGGCAAGCGAGGGCGACCCGGAAGCTGTTGCCGCCGTCCTATCCCATTATGCGGGATATATCCGCTCTTGTGCGAAAATGGACGGACAGATTAACATGGATATGCAGGAGCATATCGTCAGGCAACTGATAGAAAGCCTGTTGAAGTTCCACTTTGACCGCTAAACAGAAAAGTTGTATAATTAGAGCCTAACAAATTAAACTTCAATGAGGGTAGAGCAAATGGAACAGATTATCAATTATAGAGACATACCCACAGATAAAAGGATTGACATATTAAATGCTCTTGAGCGAATAGGTTTTTTTCCGGCATACGGCGGCGTGAAAACAATGCAGCAAATTATGGAAAAGTCAGTTCCAGGTTCAGGCCCACAATTCTATTTCGTTTTCCGTGAAAATGAGTTGATAGGGTACAATTTTCTCATTGGGGACACTAAGAAATATAAAGCGTTCCCATGGCTTGCTATTAGCAATATGGATGAGCAGAAGTTGACTGTTTGTGAAGAAATGATGAAAATACAAATTGCCTTTTTTGAAAAACTCGGAATGCAAAAGATAGCAGATCATTGCGTTAGGATTATGGAAGATTACAGAAAAGGAATTGGAAAGCAGAAAGAAAGCGATTGCAGATAAATTCCATTTGAAAAACGGCTGACAATTTAATACCGCCGCCCATCACAGCGGCAGATAAGCAGTAAATCTTGAAAAGGTTTACTGCTTTTTTTGCGCCCATTTTCAAAAATCTTTGGCAAACCACACCGCCGGATTGTTGTAGGGAGCAGACAGGGAAAATAAAAAAATTTTTGCTGCGTTTGCCAAAACGCCCCCTTTTCACCGTTGTAGTGGTGAACAGCGGGCAGAACACGCCGCCGCAATCGCTATATTGGTGGAGCAAGCCAGTATATCCGCAAACCAGAGCCGCCGAGGAAAGC
This sequence comes from Faecalibacterium sp. IP-1-18, assembly GCF_023347355.1. Taxonomy (NCBI): domain Bacteria; kingdom Bacillati; phylum Bacillota; class Clostridia; order Eubacteriales; family Oscillospiraceae; genus Faecalibacterium; species Faecalibacterium sp. IP-1-18. The sequence goes on along the minus strand of NZ_CP094472.1, from coordinate 950,357 downwards.
GGTAGTTTTTTAGAGCAAGATTCTACCACGGTGCCAAAATCCGCATATCTGCGGTTTTGCCCCTTTGGTAAATCTTGTTGGGGAGTGCCTTCCCCAAACCCTGCTCATGCGCCCTGTCGGGCGAGAAAGGAGGTCAACGCTTGAAGAAAAAATACAACACACCCCACCGCTGCCATGTGGTCAAAACCCGCATGACCGAGGAAGAATACGCCGACTTTACCGAGCGGCTGAAACACTATGACATGAGCCAAGCCGAATTTATCCGGCAAGCCATTACACGGGCGACCATTCGCCCCATTGTTACCGTTTCCCCGGTCAATGATGAACTGTTGTCCGCCGTTGGCAGGCTGACCGCCGAATACGGAAAAATCGGTGGCAACCTCAATCAGATTGCCCGCGCCCTCAACGAGTACGGCACACCATACAACGCCCTGTCCGTTGAAGTCCGCGCCGCCATTTCTGACCTTGCTGCCTTGAAGTTTGAAGTCCTGCGAAAGGTAGGTGACGCTGTTGGCAACATTCAAACATATCAGCTCTAAAAATGCGGATTATGGCGCAGCCGAGCAGTACCTCACCTTTGAACATGACGAGTTTACCATGAAGCCCACCCTTGATGAAAACGGGCGGCTCATGCTCAGGGAGGACTATCGAATAGCCACGCTGAACTGCGGCGACGAGGATTTTGCCGTTGCCTGTATGCGCTCCAATCTCCGCTATGGGAAGAACCAGAAGCGGGAAGATGTAAAAAGCCACCACTACATTATCAGCTTTGACCCACGGGACGCGGTGGACAACGGTTTGACCGTAGACCGGGCGCAGGCGTTGGGCGAGGAATTTTGCCGGAAGCAGTTTCCCGGACACCAAGCCATTGTCTGCACCCACCCGGACGGACACAACCACAGCGGCAATATCCATGTGCATATCGTTATCAATTCTCTGCGGATAGAGGAAGTTCCGTTCCTGCCTTACATGGACAGACTGGCAGACACCCGCACCGGGTGCAAACACCGCTGCACAGACGCGGCGATGGAATACTTCAAAGCCGAAGTCATGGAGCTGTGCCACCGGGAAAATCTCTATCAAATCGACCTTTTGCATGGCAGCAAAAACCGCATTACCGAGCGTGAGTATTGGGCGCAGCGGAAAGGGCAGGCAAAGCTGGACAAGGAAGCTGCTGCCTTGCCAGCCGAGGAGCAGCCAGCCAAGCCCACGAAGTTTGAAACAGACAAGGAAAAATTGCGGCAGACCATACGCACCGCGCTGTCCTCTGCCGCAAGCTATGGCGAGTTCGCCGCCGTTCTCTTGCAACAGGGCGTGACTGTCAAGGAGAGCCGAGGGCGGCTATCCTACCTCACGCCGGACAGGACAAAGCCCATTACCGCCCGCAAGCTGGGAGATGATTTTGACCGCGCTGCCGTTCTTGCCCTTTTGGAACAGAACGCCCACAGAGCCGCCGAGCAGACCGCAACCGTACCCGAATACCCCCGCAACATAAGGGAGCGTTTGCAGGGTAAAAAAGCTGTCCAAACCACCCCGGAAAAGGACGGTATTCAGCGCATGGTTGACCGGGCGGCAAAACGAGCGGAGGGAAAAGGCGTGGGCTATGACCGCTGGGCGGCAGTCCACAATCTGAAACAAATGGCGGCTACCGTTGCCGCCTACGGGCAGTACGGCTATTCGCCGGAGGAGCTGAACGCAGCCCTTGTATCCACCAATGCGGATTTACAGGACAGCACCGCCAAGCTGAAAGCCCTGGACGCTGCTATCCGGGAGAAAAAGGAGCTTCAGACACAGGTGCTTGCCTATGCCAAGACCAAGCCTGCCCGTGACGGTCTGAAAGCGCAGAAAACGGAAAAAGCCCGCAGCGCCTACCGGGAACGGCACGAAAGCGATTTTATCATAGCGGACGCAGCCACCCGTTATTTTCGGGCGCATGGCGTTTCCAAGCTGCCAAGCCATAAAGCCCTGCAAGCGGAAATCGAGCAGCTTACCGCCGAAAAGAACGCCCATTACAACGAATACCGGGAGAAAAAAGCCCGTGTCAAGGAGCTGCATACCGTGAAAAGCAATCTTTCTCAAATCCTGCAAGGCGAGAAAGACAGAGAGAAAAAGCACAAACATGAGCGTTAAAAACCGCCCCGAAACGATACCAAAACGGGGATATGCCCTGCACCCTATCCGCAATACTGCCCACCTTTGAAACGGGGCGCACAGCGCAGGAAATCCCCGAAAATGACACCGAGAAACTACATTTTTACCGACCTATCCGCTTATACCAGCGGAAACGGCAGAAAGGAGCGAGAAATGCCACGCATGAGCAAAAAGCGGCGGTTGGAATGGAGCTTTTTCCTCAACCACCGAAACCGTATTACCTACAATGACCTTTGCCGGGGCTGCACACACGGCTGCAAGCAGAGCTTCCGGGCGATTATCGTCCTCTGCCCCCGGTATTTCTCTAAGAGATGGAAACACAGGGAGGACACCGCCAATGGCAGATAACCGCAAATATTACTACCTCAAACTGAAAGAAAACTTCTTCGACAGCGATTCCATTGTGCTGTTGGAGGACATGAAAGACGGGATTTTGTATTCCAATATCCTCTTGAAGCTGTACTTAAAATCGCTGAAAAATGGCGGCAGATTGCAGCTTGACGAGCATATCCCCTATACCGCCCAGATGATAGCCACGCTGACCCGTCACCAAATCGGGACGGTGGAACGGGCATTAGCCATCTTCCAGCAGTTAGGGCTTGTGGAGCAGCTTGACTGCGGGCTGCTTTATATGACCGACATTGAGCTGATGATTGGTCAATCCTCTACCGAAGCGGAACGGAAACGCGCCGCAAGGCTTGAAAATAAGGCACTTTTGCCGCCGCGGACAAATGGCGGACATTTGTCCGACATTCGTCCACCAGAGATAGAGATAAAGAAAGAGATAGATATAGAGTTAGAAAAAGAGGGAGAGTTAAAGGGACAAGCCCTCGCCCGCAGCTATGGCAGATATGAGAATGTATTTCTGACTGATACGGAGCTTTCCGAACTGCAAGCGGAGCTGCCCGAAAAATGGGCGTACTACATTGAGCGGCTTTCCGGCTATATCGCGTCCACGGGCAAGAAATATAAAAACCACGCCGCCACTATCCGCAGATGGGCGGCAGACGATACCGCAAAGGCTGCCCCGAAACAGGGCATACCCGAATACACCTGCAAGGAGGGCGAGAGCTTATGAGTAATCTGTTTACAGAACGAGTTTTGAATATGGCGGCTGTTACCCCACAGCCGGAGGACTACACGGGCGAGGACGGACTGCTTTACTGCGGCAAGTGTCACACTCCGAAAGAAGCCTACTTCCCGGAAAAGCAAGCCGCCCTGTTTGGGCGTGACCGCCACCCGGCAGAATGTGACTGCCAGAAAGCCCAGCGTTTGGAGCGTGAAGCCGCCGAACAGCGCAGAAAGCACCTTGACACCGTGGAGGACTTGAAGCGCCGGGGATTTACCAATCCTACCATGCAGGAATGGACTTTCGCCAACGACAACGGGAAATGCCCGCAAATGGAGATTGCACACTTCTATGTGGAGCATTGGGAAACCATGCGCGAGGAAAATATCGGCTATCTGCTATGGGGCAAGGTCGGCACAGGAAAAAGCTATTTTGCCGGGTGTATCGCTAATGCCCTCATGGAGCAGGAAGTCGCTGTCCGCATGACGAACTTCTCTGCGATTTTGAATGACCTGACCGCCAGCTTTGAGGGGCGCAACGAGTATATCGAGCGTCTTTGCCGTTTTCCTCTGCTTATCATTGATGATTTTGGAATGGAGCGCGGCACAGAGTACGGTTTAGAACAGGTCTACAATGTGATTGACAGCCGCTACCGCAGCCGCAAGCCCTTAATCGTTACCACCAATCTGACATTGGACAGCCTGCAAAATCCGCTGGACACCGCCCATGCCCGGATTTATGACCGCCTTTTGGAAATGTGCGCCCCTATCCTCTTTACGGGAGAGAACTTCCGCCGTGAAACGGCGCAAGCCAAGCTGAACAGACTAAAAGAATTGATGAAATGAAAGGAGTTGCCTATGGCAGAGAACAAGCAGAACACCACCCCGGAACGCCGCCCGGACTGCGTGACAGAGATCCGCATGGGCAACACCGTCCTTGTCGTTTCCGGATTTTTCAAAAAAGATACCACCGACACCGCAGCCGATAAGATGATGAAAGTGCTGGAGGCGGAAGCCGCCGCAGGACACAAAGCCCAGCTTTCGCCCTAACGCTACAAGCCGCACAGAAAAATCGTCATTTTACCGGGCGGTAAAGAAGCAGAAGCCGCTATACAGACAGCCGCCCCATGTGGTATAATCGAAATACGGAATAGTGGGGCTGGCTGTCGGAAACGGAGGATTTTATGTTAAGACAGACCACCCAGAAAATCACTGCCCTTTATCCAAGACTATCCCATGAGGACGAGCTGCAAGGCGAAAGTAATTCCATTTCCAACCAGAAGCGTATCCTTGAAACCTACGCAAAGCAGAACGGCTTTTCCAATCTGCGCTGGTACACGGACGATGGCTATTCTGGTGCGAACTTCCAAAGACCGGGCTTTCAATCCATGCTTGCGGACATTGAAGCCGGGAAAGTGGCTACCGTTATCGTAAAGGATATGTCACGGTTAGGGCGAAACTACCTGCAGGTGGGAATGTATACCGAGATGATTTTCCCACAAAAAGGCGTCCGCTTTATCGCAATTAACGATGGAGTGGACAGCGCACAGGGCGATAATGATTTTGCCCCTCTGCGGAACATTTTCAACGAATGGCTGGTGAGAGATACGAGTAAGAAAATCAAAGCTGTAAAACGGTCAAAAGGCATGAGCGGCAAGCCTGTTACGAGCAAACCCGTGTACGGCTACCTCATGGACGAGGACGAAAACTTCATCATTGACGAGGAAGCCGCACCCGTGGTCAAGCAGATATACCGTCTGTGCCTTGCCGGGAACGGTCCGACCAAGATAGCCCGTATGCTGACCGAGCAGGAAATCCCAACGCCGGGAACGCTGGAATACCGCAGGACGGGCAGCACACGCCGCTATCACCCCGGCTATGAGTGCAAATGGGCGACAAATACCGTGGTGCATATCCTTGAAAACCGGGAGTACATGGGCTGTTTGGTGAACTTCAAGACGGAGAAACCGTCCTACAAGACCAAGCACAGCATAGAAAATCCCATTGAGAAACAGGCAGTTTTCGAGAACCACCATGAGCCTATCATCGACACCCAGACATGGGAGCGTGTGCAGGAATTACGCAAACAGCGCAAGCGTCCGAACCGCTATGATGAAGTGGGCTTGTTCTCTGGTATGCTCTTTTGCGCGGACTGCGGCAGCGTCATGTATCAGCAGCGTTACCAGACCGATAAGCGGAAACAGGACTGCTATATCTGCGGGAACTACAAGAAGCGCACCCATGACTGCACCGCACATTTTATCCGCACCGACCTTTTGACTGCGGGCGTTCTCTCCAATCTACGGAAAGTGACGAGCTATGCGGCAAAGCATGAAGCCCGTTTTATGAAGCTGCTGATCGAGCAGAACGAGGACGGCGGCAAACGCCGGAACGCCGCCAAGAAAAAGGAACTGGAAGCTGCCGAAAAGCGTATCGGTGAACTTTCCGCTATTTTCAAGCGGCTGTATGAGGACAGCGTAAGCGGTCGCATTTCTGACGAGCGTTTCACGGAGCTTTCGGCAGACTATGAAGCCGAACAGCAGGAATTGAAAGAGCGTGTTGCCAGAATACAGGCGGAGCTTTCCAAAGCACAGGAAGCTACCGTAAACGCAGAAAAGTTTATGAACATTGTCCGCAAGCACATGAACTTTGAAGAACTGACCCACACCCTCTTGCGTGAGTTTGTAGAGAAAATCGTTGTGCATGAGTGCAGCTACGATGAAAACGGCACACGCAGACAGGATATTGAGATTTACTATTCTTTCGTCGGCAAAGTGGACTTGCCCGAATGACCGCCCGCCCTATCCGATATCAAAGGCAAGTATCGGATAGGAAAGGCAAAATTTTTTACACTTCTATTACTTCTTTATCACACATAAGCAAAAAGTCAGGGTATGAAGCAGCTTATGGCTAAGTAGATGTAATCAAGAAAAGAAAGGAAAAGCACAATCCAGACGGAACCGGCGGTTATGTCAAGAAATATTTGTGGAATAGCAAGAACTTTGATATAATGGGAACAGAAACCCCGGAACCGGGAGAAAGGCAGGAGGATAAATGCACATAAGCTATAAACCCCTCTGGCACACGCTGGTTGAGCGCAATATGAGGAAAGAGGACTTGCGGATTGCCGCCGGTCTTACCACAAATATGATTGCCAACATGGGTAAAGGCAAAAACATCAGCATGGAAACGCTGGTTCGTATCTGCGAAGCCCTGAATTGTGGCATTTTGGATGTAATTGAATTAGAGCAGGACAAAGACGCTGAAAAATTAAATTGACAAGGAAGGCGCTGCGAAATGGACAATAGAGAAAAAATTATCAGACTTTGGTTTGATATGTGGCTTGCAAAAAAAGATTTGGGTATATTTAATGTATTTTCTGATAATGCCGTATATATTGAAAGTTGGGGGCCAGAGTACCACGGCTCCAAGAAAATAAAACTTTGGTTTGAGGAATGGAATACCCGTGGAACTGTCTTGCAATGGGACATCAAGCAATTTTTCCATAAAGGCAATCAAACCATTGTTGAATGGTATTTCAAAAATAAGATGGACGCCGGTAACGTAGAAGCGTTTGATGGAATGTCACTGATAGAATGGACGCCAGATGGCAAGATTGCTCTCTTAAAAGAATTTGGTTGTAACGAAAATCGGTATGACCCTTATAAAGATGGCAATATACCACATTTCAGAGATGAAAATGCAAAGTGGTTTTAACTGGAAATTCAGTTGCTGGAGGTAATTATGCGGAATGGATAATTGGTTTACCATTGAGCAAATAGACCGTGATACATTCTCTATTAGCGAATACAAGCACTGGGAAGAAACACATTGTTATCTATTATGTGGGGAAAAATATGCTATTCTCATTGATACAGGTTTAGGCGTTTCCAACATCAGAAAAATTGTGGACTCTCTGACAAAGCTGCCTGTTATGACAGTTACAACTCATGTTCATTGGGATCACATTGGCGGGCATAAGTATTTTGATAATATCGCCGTACATGAAGCGGAAAAGGACTGGCTATCGGTCAGGTTTCCGATACCATTGCAAGTTGTGAAGAATAATTTGACAAGGCTTCCTTGTGATTTTCCAAGAGATTTTGATATTAACGCTTATCAGATTTTTCAAGGTATCCCACAAAGAATTTTACACGATGGCGATTTTCTAAATTTAGGCGGGCGGGAAATTCAAGTTGTTCACACGCCGGGACATTCTCCCGGACATTGTTGCTTTTACGAACCAGAACGAAACTATTTGTATTCCGGGGATTTGATATACAAGGGAAGCCTGGACGCATTTTACCCAACTACCGACCCGAAGCTATTCTATCAATCTATAAGGCGAATACGGAAATACAATATAAAAAAAGTTCTGCCCGGACACCATCAGTTGGATATTCCCGTTTCTTTGATAGCCGATATTGAAGCCGGATTTGCACAATTAGAGAGAGCCGGAAAACTCAAACAGGGAAATGGATTGTTTAAGTTTCAGGATTTCCAAATTCATATATAATCAAAGCTGCCGTTGCAGGAACAACCATTCCCACAACGGCAGTTTTCATTTCCACGGCCTGCGCCGGAAGTTCATACCGGACTGTTTTATCAGCGGGGATTTCTTGAACAGCTTCTTCAAAAGGCTTCGTTCCTCTTGTGAGAGCCGCTTATATTTAAGCTGAAACGCCTTGCAGAATATCTCCGTGAATTGCTGAACCCTGTCCCCCGGCGATTGCATGGCCTTTTGTACTTCCCGTATCAGTTCATCGGCGGGAGTGGTATCCGGCGAACTTTCATTGTCATTTTCGTGCGCCTTGCGTATGTCGTGAAGAATGACATCCCATGTTTTGTGCGTTACATGGCAGAAGAAATCTTCTTCCTCTACCTGACAGGCTTCCAATACTTTGATTGCCCGGTCTGCCGTAGCTTCGGGATGTTCTTCCAGTATCATAGCCCGTAAAGCAGCCAGTGAGCTGTTTGTGTCATGGAAGTGCATGGTTGCTATCCCGTCCACATAGATTTCTGCGTCTGCCAGCAATTCCCGGAATTTTTCATGGGAGATAATCTCACACAGCAGCCGGTTATTGAAGCGTTCACTTTTCAGCAGTTCCACAACTTCATCACTCAAATGTAATTCTTCTATCGGCGTGTTTTCATATTTCCGATTGTTGGTCAGGCCGAGCAGATAGTCAACGGACACCTGATAGAAGTCTGCCAGCTTCAACAGGTTGCCGTGATTGATTTCCTTGTATTCATCGTTGTCGTTTTCATAGCTGCCGAGGGCTGATTTTGAAATGCCGGTTTTCTGCGCCAGTTCTTCCAGATTTAAGCCCTGTTCCACCCGTAAATCTTTCAGGCGTTCCTGTACGGAAATGCGGGTTTTCATAGATACATCGCTCCTTCCTGCGGCTGGCTGCCGCCGTCAATCCCATTATACCATACCCGTTCCGCAATCGTGGAAATTTTCGATTTTGGGGCGGTTTTCCTACTTTGTGGATATACGGGAGAAGGCTCAAAAATGTGCCATAATGGGCTTAGTTCATCGATGGATTATTCCAATCGAATGACCGGCCTGTATGGGATATGCTCCCCGGCGATGTAGCGCAACGACTTGCGGCAGGGAAATGGAGGAACCCTGACCGCAACGAGCGTACCAAAGGGAGCGAAACGCCGTTGTGAGAGCCAGGGGCAGGAACGACATCAGGGAGAACCGGCGAAAATGAACACCGAATTGATACCAAAACACAACAATCTGATAGGGCATAGTCTACCCTATCCGTAATACTACGGGAGATTTTCGGGCGGCTCTATGGCCGCTTTTCCCTTGAAAATCGCCCCGAAACACGACACTAAAATCTGCTATCCGTCTATTGCGGCTGTTACGGCTGAAATGGGCGGATTTTTGTTTAAGGAGGCACCATGCCGAGAATGCCGAAAAAGAGGAAGCAGGAACTGTCCTTCTTCCTCAATGAACGGGGGCGGGTAACGTACAACGACCTTTGCCGGAAATGCCAGCGCACTTGTAAGCAAAGTTTCCGGGCGGTCATTGTAGACTGCCCCCATTATCTTTCCAAACGCTCAAAACGAAAAGTAAAGGAGGACACCGATTGAATGGAAGTTGAATTTATGACCGCAGACACCGCCCTGCCGCCCTGTATGCCGCTGCCGAGAGCCATGCTGCGGCTCCCGATCAGCAGCACCGCAAAGGTCATGTACGCCCGGATGTTGGATATTGTTTTCCTGTCCGGCATAGAGGACGCCAACGGGATTTTATTTATCCATTTCCCCATCGTGGAACTGGCGGCGGCACTTGCCCGCAGCACCATGACTGTGAAGCGTTCCCTGAATGAATTGGAGGACGCCGGACTGATACTGCGAGTGCGTCAGGGCTTCGGGGAACCCAACAAGATATATGTACTCATTCCGAAAAAGGAGGACAGCCGCCTATGAATGAAAAGCTGGAAGCACTCAATCAGGAAATAGAGAAAACGGAAAAGAAGCTGCGGAGGGCGCAGCATGAAGAAAAGATATTGGAACACCAGATAAAGACGTTGACACGGAAGGAACGGACGCACCGGCTTTGCACCAGAGCCGCCATGCTGGAAAGCTACCTTCCCCATCCGGAAACCATCACGGATGAACAGGTCAGTTTGTTCTTGAAGCTGCTGTTCCGTCAGGACAGCACCCGTCAGCTTATGGAAAAAGTATTTGCCGGTAACGGTAATTTTCAGGGAGAGGACGCAGGCCGGAAACGGCCATGATTGCTTTCAGAGCCGCAGCCCGTGGACTGCCCCTCTGAAAGAGGGCGCAACTATACACCACCTGAAGGTAGTGTGTTGCGCCCTGCCGGGGCTTCCTGCGGAAAGCGGATGATTGCCCGCAGCGTTCCGGCTCCAGCCAATCATCACAGGGGAAGCTACACTTCCCCTGCGCTGGCTGCCGCCAGCTACCCCTTTGTGGACTTGCCGCCCGGAAACACCTTGCGCTGCAAGCTGTTCCCGTTCAGCAAGTTTATTCAAATCCAATCACAATTACATTTTTCAAGATTATTTTCAAACCGTCTCATTGCATGGAGTAGTCTACTCCACTATAATTAAGGCAGGAGGTGTTGAGAAATGGCGAATGAAGATAAAAAAGATTTTAATGCCATGCTACACGATAGCAAGGATATGCCTAAATTTCAGACCATTACCGACCAGAAAAGCATTGAGAAATATGGCGGAAGCAGAATGTATTTTGCCCCGCCAATCGATTATGACAAGGTAATGAAACTAATTCCTTATGGCAAAGTAATTACTGTCGGAAAAATCCGTGAATATTTTGCTGAACTGAATGGAGCGGATTTCACAGAGCCTATTACAGCAGGAATTTTTGTATCTATTGCAGCATGGGCGAGTTACCAGCGTTCCGAAGATGAAACCCCGTATTGGCGAACCTTAAAGGCAAACGGGGAATTGAACGCAAAATATCCCGGCGGTATAGAAGCACAAAAGGAAAAACTGGAAGCAGAAGGCCACACAATTATTCAGAAAGGACGCACAAATATAAAGTATTTCGTAAAGGACTATGAAAGCGTTCTTTTTGATTTGAGATAGGAATTTTGAGTTGTAAAATATCCCATCATCGGGCCAACCTGACCCGAACTTTCAAAACTGAATACCAGCCGCCCACCGGCGGCACCACCGAGCAGGAAATCTTGAAACAGGTTCCCTGCTCTTTTTTTGCCCGGACGCCGGGAGAAAGGAGGACACGACTTGCCATGCCCGCACTTTGATGTGAAAATCATCCAGCGCAGCAAGCGCCAGTCAGCCGTTGCGTCTGCCGCCTACCAGAGCGGGGAACGGCTGTTTTCCGAATACGACCAGAAACAGAAATACTATTCCCATAAAAGCGAAATCGTCCACACCGAAATCATGCTGCCGCCCCATGCCCCGCCGGAGTACGCAGACCGGAATACCTTGTGGAACGCCGCCGAAGCCATCGAAAAACAATGGAACTCCCAGCTTGCCCGGAGGTTCGTGCTTGCCATACCGAGGGAACTTCCCCGGTCACAGTACGCCGACCTTATCCGGGACTACTGCCGGGAGTTTTTCGTTTCCAAGGGCATGATTGCCGATTTTGCCATCCATGACAAGGGGGACGGAAATCCCCACGCCCACATCCTTCTTACCATGCGGGCGATGGACGAACAGGGCAAGTGGCTTCCCAAGAGCCGGAAGGTCTACGACCTTGACGAGAACGGCGAGCGTATCCGGCTTGCGTCCGGCAGATGGAAAAGCCACAAGGAGGATACCGTGGACTGGAACGACCAGAAGTACGCTGAGATATGGCGGCAGGGCTGGGCTGACACAGCGAACCGCTATCTGGAAGCCATCGGCAGCCCGGAGCGCCTTGACCTTCGCTCCTATGTGCGACAGGGGATTGATAAAATCCCCACTGTCCACATGGGGCCAGCGGTCAGCCAGTTGGAGAAAAAAGGCATACAGACCAACATCGGCAACCTGAACCGGGACATCAAAGCCGCCAATTCCCTCATGCAGTCTATCCGGCAGATGGTACGCAGCTTAAAGGGCTGGCTGTCCGGCCTGAAAGAGAAAAAGGCGGCGCTGCTGGAAGCGCTGGAACAGGCAAAGGAGCCGACCATCCCCGAACTGCTTTCCCGGTATCTGGATAAACGGAGCGAGGAACGTACCGGCTGGACTTCCAAGGGGAAGTTAAAAGGAACCGTTGGCGATTTCAACAAGGTTATGGAAGCCCTTGACTTCCTGCGGCAGAAAGAGATTTCCACCGTAGAGAGCCTTGACGCCTATCTGGATGAAGCCAGCGCACAGGCCGTTTCCATCCGTGAGGAAATCAGGCCGATGGAGAAACGTGTGAAAGAGATTGACCGGCTGCTTTTCCATATCGGGAACTTTGAAGCAAACAAGCCGGTTCATGCGAAATATGCCGCTATCCGCTGGAAGAAACCCAAGGAGAAATTTGCCGCCGACCATAAGGAGGAACTGGACGCCTACAACGCTGCCCTGCGGTATTTCAAGGTTCACCTTGATGGGGCGAAGTACAGCACAAAGAAGCTGGCCGGGGAACAGGCACAGCTTTCAGAGAATATCGCTTCCAAGACGGAAGCGCTGACTGCCGTACAGGAGGATGTAAAGATTTTGCGGGATGTGCGCCACTGGCTCAATCAGGTTTTACCATCCGAGCAGTACCGCCAGACCGCAGAGCCGGGAAAGAAACCGTCCATCCAGCAGGCGGTCAAAGGCCGGGAGCAGCGTATCCGGGAGGAACAGGCAGAGAAACACCAGCAGCCCCGCCGCCAGCAAAAACAGGATATGGAACTTTAACCAATCAGGCGCTTGCCATTTTCCCCGTGAGAATGACAGGCGCTTTTTCTATTTTCAGGAGGATTTGCCTATTGAATGTATTTGAAGCCGTGAAACAGTCTGTTACCACCCGGCAGGCTGCCGAGCATTACGGTATCCTGGTAGGGAGAAACGGGATGTGCGTCTGCCCCTTCCATGACGATAAAAACCCCAGCATGAAGGTTGACCGGCGCTTCCATTGCTTCGGCTGTCAGGCAGACGGGGATGTGATTGACTTTGTTTCCCGTCTGGAAAACGTCAGCCCCAGGGAAGCCGCCCTCATGCTGGCGCAGGACTTCTCCATCCCCTATGAGGATAAGGAGCCACCAAGCAGGAGCCGCCCGAAGCGAAATCCCCGGAAGGAAAGCCCGGAACAGCAATTTAAGCGCATGGAGCGATATTGCTTCCGGGTACTGTCCGACTATCACAATCTGCTGCGCCGCTGGAAGCGGGACTATGCCCCCAAGACGCCGGAGGAAGAATGGCACCCGCTTTTCGTGGAAGCCTTGCAGAAACAATCCCATGTGGAATATCTGCTGGATGTGCTGCTGTTCTCCGACATAGGGGAACGGGCTGCCCTGATTACCAGCTACGGAAAGGAAGTGAGGAACCTTGAGCGGAGAATGGCAGACCTTGCCGCCCGAACTGCGGCAGGCCGTGACGGACACCATCGAAGCCGCACCCCCGCCCCGGAGCGTTGAGGAAGTCAAGGCCATGCTGGAGGGCACCGAGAAAGGCGGCGTGCGGAACAGTATCCACAACTGCCTGACCGTGTTCCAGTATGACCCCATTCTTTCCGGGGCGGTTGCAAAAAATCTCCTGACCGAGCGTATTGACCTTCTAAAGCCCATCGGCAGGAAACGCAGAACCGGCAGCAAGGCCATGACCGACACGGACATGAAATATATCCGGCTGTATCTGGAAGATACCTACGGCCTGACAAGCGAGAAAAAGATAGCAGACGCCGCTGATCTGGCCGCAGACGCCAACAGCTACCATCCCATCCGGGACTACCTGAACGGCCTTGTCTGGGACGGGAAAGAGCGTATCCGCTACTGCCTGCGTCACTTTCTGGGAGCCGACACAGACAACTTCACTTACCATTCCCTGCGGCTGTTCCTGCTGGGAGCCATCCACCGGGCTTTCTGCCCCGGCTGTAAGTTTGAGGTCATGCTCTGTCTGGTTGGCGGTCAGGGAGCCGGGAAATCCACCTTCTTCCGGCTGCTGGCCGTAAAAGACGAGTGGTTTTCCGATGATTTGCGGAAGTTGGACGATGATAACGTGTACCGCAAGCTACAAGGCCACTGGATAATTGAAATGTCGGAGATGATTGCCACCGCAAACGCCAAGAGCATAGAGGAAATCAAGTCATTTTTAAGCCGCCAGAAGGAGGTCTATAAAATCCCCTACGAAACCCACCCGGAGGACAGGCTGCGGCAATGCGTGTTCGGCGGGACTTCCAATGCGCTGGACTTCCTGCCCCTTGACCGTTCCGGGAACCGGCGCTTCCTGCCGGTCATGGTCTACCCCGGACAGGCCGAGATACACATTTTGGACGATGAAGCCGCTTCCAGAGCCTATATTGAACAGGTATGGGCGGAAGCCATGACAACCTACAAAAGTGGCGATTTTAAGCTGTCTTTTACGCCCGAAATGATACAGTACCTCAAAGAACACCAGCGGGATTTCATGCCGGAGGACACCAAGGCCGGGATGATACAGGCATACCTTGACCGCTACACTGGCAGCGCCGTATGCTCCAAGCAGCTTTTCAAAGAAGCCCTGAACCACCCCTTTGACGAGCCGAAGCAATGGGAAATCCGGGAGGTCAATGACATCATGAACCACTGTATCACGGGATGGAAGTATTTCTCCAATCCCCGGATATTTGAAGGATACGGCAGGCAGAAGGGCTGGGAACAGGAAGCCCCGGCAACGGGCGCTGACAACGGACGTGAAAAAACGCCGGACGGATTTGTGGAAGTCACGGAGCAGATGGAACTTCCCTTCTGAAATATCCGGGAAAATCACAGCCGGTTGCCGACCCCGTTGCTATCCCGTTGCCGAGCCGGTTGCCGGGAAAAAGCCCGTAACTGCGGGCTTTTCTCCCCTCTGACAACCAAAGCAACAGAAAAATAAAAGAAAAAGTAAATAAACAATAACCCGCCAGACAGAGATTGTTTTCGAGGTTTTTTGAAGCCCGTTGCCGGACTTCGTTGCCGACCCTCTCCTGTCTGGCTTATTTCATTTATGGAGGTAACTGCCTATGGCAAAAAACAAAACTGAAATCCATGTCACAACGGTATTTGACGGCGAACTGGACGCTACGGACGTTTTCGTGAGCCTGATTGCACAGAAATACAGCCAGAGAAATGATAAAGAATATCTTGCGAAAAAGCAAGATTTAGAGTATAATAAAGACAAGGTTCAGCATGACCGTGTTCCGTCTGGATTGTGCGGGTAAACGGTTATGATGAACGGAATGGAATATACAGGCATGGACGCAATACTGGCGGGCAGCTTCCGGGCGGCTATTTATTGCAGGCTTTCCAAGGACGATGACCTTGACGGGGAGAGCGCCAGCATTGCAAACCAGCGGGATATGCTGGAAAACTACTGCGAGAAGCAGGGATGGGAGGTTGTTGCAGTCTATCAGGACGATGGCTACACGGGGCTGAACATGGAGCGCCCCGACCTGAAACGGATGTTGAAAGCCATCGAGCGCAGGCAGGCCAACCTTGTGATAACGAAAGATTTATCGAGGTTAGGCAGGAATTATTTGCAGACCGGCTTCCTGATTGAAGATTTCTTCCCCCGCCACGGCGTGCGCTATATCGCCATGAATGACGGTATCGACACCATGCGGGACAACAACGACATTGCGCCGTTCAAGAACATCCTCAACGAGATGTACAGCAAGGACATTTCCAAGAAGGTTCATTCCTCTTATCTGCTGAAAGCGCAGAAAGGCCAGTTTACCGGCTGCCTTGCCCCCTTCGGCTACCAGAAAGACCCGGAGGACAAAAACCACCTGCTGATTGACGAGGAAACGGCACCCATTGTCCGGCGTCTGTTTGCGTGGGCGCTGGAAGGACACGGCCCCAACTACATCCGGCGCAGGCTGGAAGAAGAAAAAATCCCCTGCCCGACCTACTGGAACCGGGTACGGGGGCTGCGGAACGTGTCAACCAAGTGGGAAAAGAAAGACCCGGTAAATGGGCGGTATATCTGGGACTTTACCGTGATTAAGGACATCCTGATGAATCCCGTCTATACCGGCGCTATCGCTTCCCAGAAGAAGGAATACCGCTTCAAAATCGGCACCATCGGGGAGAAGAAGCCGGAGGAATGGATTGTCGTGGAGAACCAGCATGAGCCGCTTGTTGACCGCAAGACCTTTGACATCGTGCAGCGCAAGCTGAAATCCCGGCAGCGCCCCCGCCAGACCGGGGAAATCAGCCTGTTTGCGGGGCTTATCAAATGCGGCGAGTGCGGGAAGTCGCTGACTATCCGCTACACCAACGAGAAGCACCCGAAGCAGATTTATTCCTGTAAGACCTACAATGCCTACGGGAAACAGCACTGTTCCCAGCACCGGGTTGAGTACGACACCCTGTACCGGCTTGTACTGAACAAAATCCGGGAGTGTGCCAGAGCCGCCCTGATGGACGGGGAAGCCGTTGCCGGGAAGCTGTCCGACACCTGCGAAGCCGAGCAGAAAGGCCAGCGGGAAGCGTTGGAACGCTCCCTTGCCAAAGACGAGGAACGGATTGACGTTCTGGAAAAGATGGTTCTGCGGCTGTATGAGGATATGGTTGCCGGACGTATCAGCGAAGCAAACTTCAATCTGCTGATGGAAAAGACGCAGAAGGAACAGGCCGAGTTGAAGGCGAGGGTTGAGGAAGGCCGGAAGAAGCTGGCCGATGAAATCCGGCTTGCGTATGACGCCCGCCAGTGGGTAGAAGCCATTCAGGAATACGCCGACATCACGGAACTGGACGCAGCTACCCTTAATCGCCTGATTAAAGAAATCGTTGTCCATGAGAGCATAGACAGCGATAAAACAAGACACATTTCTATCGAAATTCATTTTAATCTCAAACCCCTCCCGGAAGTGGAGCAGGTCACAGCCTGACCTGCCCCGCCGGGGCGGTTCTAAAAAAACTCCATAGATATTTCTTGACACGCCGCCGCCCGCCATCGAGCCGGTTTCCTACACCTATTTGGGTATGAAACAGCTCATGGCTGGCGGCGGTGTTGCCCTGATTGGCATCACCCTGATCCCCCTGCTGAGCGGTCTGTTCGGCTAATCTTTTCCGGGCGGCGTCTGCCGCCCCGTACATATTTACTTGCAAGTGTTTCCAGCCCCTCCGTGGCAAACGGATTCTTATCACAAGAGGAAACGCATTGCAAATCGAATATTCACCTTTATACTGAAAGGACGGTGCTATTATGCAGATTCTGACTCACCTTATTTTTCTGCTCAACCTGCTCAAGACCCTTATCAACCATTTTTCTTGATAGGTGGTGGCGCTGAGTGGAAACAGTTCTCAAAGCGATCTCAGATTGGATCAAGTCGCTGCTGACAGCGGCGATCATGTCCAATCTTTCCGGCTTGTTTGATGATGTGAATACCCAAGTGGGCAACATCGCACAACAGGTCGGCACCAAACCATCCAGTTTTGAACCGAGAGTTTTTGCCATGATTGAAGCCCTCTCTCGAAATGTGGTGCTGCCCATTGCAGGCGTGATTTTGACCTTCATTGCCTGTTATGAATTGATTGAGATGATCACCCAGCATAACAACATGGCACAATTTGAACCTGCGCTGCTGATGAAATGGATCTTCAAAACTGCCATTTCGGTCTGGATGATCTCCAACACTTTCGACATCATCATGGCGGTGTTCGATGTGACGCAGCAGGTGGTGGCAAATTCCAGCGGCATCATCAGCGGCAACACACGGGTGAACGACATCGGGCTTTCCATGTTGCAATCCAGCATGATGCAGATGGACGTAGGACCCTTGTTCGGACTGTTCTTGCAGTCCTTCTTCATCGGTATCACCATGCGCATCCTGTCCATCGTGATTTTCGTCATCGTCTACGGAAGAATGATTGAAATCTACATGATGGTCAGTCTGGCTCCAGTGCCCATGGCAACATGGGGCAACCACGAGCAATCCCATGTTGGACAGAACTATCTCCGTTCTCTGTTTGCGCTGGGATTTCAGGGCTTCCTGATTCTGATCTGCGTGGCGATCTATGCCGTTCTGCTTCAGAATGTTGCCATATCCGGGGATGCCATCAACTCGATCTGGAGCATCGTGGGGTACACGGTGCTGCTATGCTTTACGCTGTTCAAGACTGGTTCCGTCGCCCGAAGCATTCTGGGCGCACACTAAGGAGGTGGAATTTTGGCAGCTTATATTTCCGTGCCGCGCGATTTCAGCAAGGTGAAGTCCAAAGTAGCCTTCAACCTGACCGCCCGGCAGCTTATCTGTTTTGGTGCAGCGGCAGTCGTAGGGGTGCCGCTGTTTTTTGTTCTGCGGGACACCGCTGGCAATTCCGGTGCTACCCTCGGCATGATGGCGGTCATGCTGCCCATGTTCTTTCTGGCCATGTATCAGAAGAACGGTCAGCCGGCTGAAAAGATCCTGCGGTACTACTTTCAGGCGCGCTTTGTTCGCCCGAAGGTGCGTCCGTACCAGACCCGCAATTACTATGCACTGCTTGTGAAGGGAGATGACGCCCATGATTCCGTTTCTGAAAAAGAATAAGGACGGCAGGAAGCCGCCCAAGTCCACGGTGCCCCGCACGGCACAGGAGAGCATTCCGTTCCAGCGGATGTTTGAGGACGGTACCTGCCGTGTCCGTCCCGGCTACTACACCCGCACCATCCAGTATCAGGATATCAACTATCAGTTGGCGCAGCAGGAGGACAAGACCGCCATCTTTGAGGAATGGTGCTCTTTTCTCAACTTTTTCGACAGCTCTATCCACTTTGAACTGTCTTTCGTGAATACCGCCACCGATTCGGCAGACTTCGAGAAGTCCATCCGCATCCCGTACCAGCAGGATGGCTTTGATGATGTGCGAGCCGAGTACAGCCAGATGTTGCGGCAGCAGCTTTCCAAGGGCAACAACGGTCTGACCAAAACGAAGTTTCTGACCTACGGCATCGAGGGCGACAGCATGGCGCAGGTCAAACCTCGGCTGGAGCACATCCAGAACGACCTGATGAACAATTTCCACCGGCTTGGCGTTCTGGCAAAGCCGCTGGACGGTACGGAACGTCTGCGGCTGATGCACGGGATGTTGAACATGGATGGAGCCAACAAGTTCCACTTCAACTGGAAAGACCTTGTGCCCAGTGGTCTGTCCGTAAAGGATGCCATTGCCCCCACTGCGCTGGCGTTTAAGAACAGCCGCACCTTTCAGATGGGCGGCATCTTCGGAGCGGTCAGCTTTCTGAATATCACGGCTTCTGACTTGAGCGACCAGTTGCTGAAGGATTTTCTGGACATGGATTCCAGCCAAATCGTTACCATGCACATCCAGTCCGTTGACCAGAACAAGGCCATCAAAACCATCAAGCACACCATCACCGAACTCGACCGCAGCAAGATCGAGGAGCAGAAAAAAGCTGTCCGCGCCGGATACGACATGGACGTGCTGCCGTCTGATTTGGCGACTTACGGCAGGGATGCCAAGGCACTTTTGAAGGAGCTGCAGAGCCAGAATGAGAGAATGTTTTTGGTGACGTTCCTCGTGTTGAACACCGGAAAAACCGAGCAGGAACTGGAAACCAACGTGTTTCAGGCGGTCAGCATTGCGCAGAAGCATAACTGCGAATTATGCCGCCTCGATTTTCAGCAGGAGCAGGGGCTTATGTCCTCGCTGCCGCTGGCAGACTGCCAAATCGAGATCCAGCGCGGTCTGACCACCAGCAGCACGGCAATCTTTGTGCCGTTTACCACACAGGAGTTGTTCGACAATGGCAAGGAAAGCCTGTATTATGGCTTGAACGCCCTGTCCAACAACCTGATTATGGTTGACCGCAAAAAGCTGAAGAACCCCAACGGTCTGATTTTGGGCACTCCCGGTTCCGGTAAATCCTTCAGCGCAAAGCGTGAGATCTGCAACGCATTCCTCGTGACAGACGATGATATTATCATCTGCGACCCGGAGGCAGAATATGCTCCGCTGGTGGAGCGTCTGCATGGGCAGGTCATCCACATCAGCCCTGCCAGCACCCAATATATCAACCCGATGGACATCAACAGCAACTACTCGGAAGAGGATAACCCTCTGGCTTTGAAAGCCGACTTTGTGCTGTCCCTGTGCGAACTGGTGGTGGGCGGCAAAGAGGGTTTGCAGCCGGTGGAAAAGACGGTCATTGACCGCTGCGTCCATGTGATCTATCGCAAGTATTTCGAGAATCCCACCCCAGAAAATATGCCGCTGTTGGAAGATCTGTACAACGCCCTGCTGACGCAAGACGAACCGGAAGCGCGCCATGTGGCGGCTGCGCTGGAAATCTACGTTAAGGGTTCTTTGAATATTTTTAACCACCACACCAATGTGGATATCAATAATCGCATTGTCTGTTTTGATATCAAGCAGCTTGGCAAGCAGCTGAAAAAACTCGGTATGCTCATCGTGCAGGATGCCGTGTGGGGGCGTGTGACCGCCAACCGCAGTGCCGGAAAATCCACCCGGTACTATGCAGACGAGTTCCATTTGCTCTTGAAGGAAGAGCAGACTGCTGCTTATTCCGTGGAGATTTGGAAGCGTTTCCGTAAGTGGGGCGGCATTCCAACAGCCCTAACGCAGAATGTCAAAGATCTGCTGGCAAGTCCCGAAGTATCGAATATTTTTGAAAACTCGGACTTTGTGTATATGCTCAATCAGGCCAACGGAGACCGGCAGATTCTCGCAAAGCAGCTCAACATCTCGCCCCATCAGCTTTCCTACGTCACTCACTCCGGTGAGGGCGAAGGGCTGCTGTTCTTCGGCAACGTGATCCTACCCTTTGTTGACCACTTCCCGAAAGACCTTGAACTCTACCGCATCCTTACGACCCGCCTTTCCGAAGTTGCGGAGGCGCAAAAGCATGAGTGAGAAACAGCCGAAGCTGAGATTCGAGGAGGAAAAGGAGCGCACAGCTACACGCTCCCCTCCGAAAAAGTCTAAAGTGGAGCAGTCGGTGCCCAAAAAGCAGAAACTGAAACAGGATGCAGACAAAGCTGCGGAGAAATCCCAGCATCTGCGTTTTGGCAAAGCTGAGATCACCCCGGATGAAGCATCCCGCATGACAAAGCAGCAGAAACGTGCTATGTATGCCGCCGCTGCCGCCCGGTCTGCGGCACATCGGGAGGTTGACCAGTACGAGGACGATAATGTTGGCACACAGGCTTTAAGCGAGGGTGAAAAGACAGCAGGAAATGTCCGGGATATTTCCAAGAGCATCTATGCCCGGAAGCTGAAAAAGAAAGCCAAGATGCAGGGCAAGAAGGGTGCCAAAACCGCAAAATCTTCCCCGCAGAAGCCGACTGCGGCACAAGATGCGGGCGCATCCTGCACCGGCGAGGGCGGCTCCAACTGGCTCTCCCGATGGCGGCAGAAACAGGACATCCGGCAGAGTTACTATGCCGCCGCCCATTCGGGCACAGCGGCACAGACCGCAGGCGGCAAAGCGGCATCCAATGGCACCAATGCCGCAAAGTCCGGCATGGAGCAGGTCATCGACAAAGGAAGATCGGTGGTCAGCACCGCAGTCAACGGCATTGCCAATTTTGCAAAGAGCAACGCGCACGTTCTTTTGATCGTGGGCGTTTTTCTTTTGCTCCTGCTGCTGGTCATGTCAGCGTTTTCGTCCTGTTCCATTCTGTTCTCCGGCACCACGCAGGTATCCGGGCAGACCATCTACTCCGCCGAGGACCGGGACATCCGGGGCGCCGAAACCGACTACAAGAAGCTGGAAAAGGAACTGGATAAAAAGATCAAGCGTACCCCCACCGACCACCCCGGCTACAACGAGTACCAGTATCACCTTGACCCCATCGAGCATGACCCATGGCAGTTGACCTCTTTTCTCACGACTCTCTATGACGATTACACCCGGTCAGAGGTGCAGGGCAAGTTGAAGGAGACTTTCAAAAAGCAGTACAAGCTGACCACATGGGTAGAGGTGCAGACCCGGTATATGACTGTGTGGGTCATGACTCCCGCAGGAATCCCAGTCCCCACGCAGGTGCCCTACGAGTATCGAATCTTCCACACCAAATTGGTGAACAAAGGGCTGGAAGTCGTTATCCGGGAGGAACTGAATAACGACCAGTGGAAACGCTACGAAATCTTTCAGGACACGCTGGGGGGTCGGCCTTACCTGTTCAACGGTGGTCTGCCGCCCGGTGGTTCCGATGGCTCCGGCACACCCGGCATCGACTATCAGGTTCCGGCAGAAGCCCTGACGGACAGCGAGTTTGCCGCCATCTACAAGGAAGCCCAAAAGTATGTGGGCACACCCTATGTGTGGGGCGGCTCCACCCCGGAAACCGGGTTTGATTGCTCCGGCTACGTTTGCTGGGTCTACAACCAGAACGGCTACAATGTGGGGCGCACCACCGCCAACGGTCTGTGGAACAAGAGCCAGCACATTTCCGAAGCCGAAGCAAAGCCCGGCGACCTTGTTTTCTTTGAAGGAACGTATGATACGCCCGGGAAAAGTCATGTGGGCATCTACCTTGGAAACGGCAAGATGGTGTCTGCCGGAGACCCCATAAAGTATGCTGATATTCACTCGTCCTACTGGCAGAAATACCTGTCCGGTTTTGGACGGCTTTCAAAATGATTGGAGACTAACTATTAAAAGTCAAGCCCCAAAATGAAAAAATCCCCTAAAATCCGTCAACCATTCGCTGCCCATGACAAACAGCATTCAAATGCTGGTCTTGGGACAGCGAGGGCGACGGAGAGAATAGCAAAGCAAGCCCAGCTAACCCTCGCAAAAACAGGATAGCATTTGAATGCTTCGGTTTGTCAAGGGTTCGCTGCGCCAGCTAAGTTGTTCTTGGATTTCGCTCAGGCTCTGGAGAAAATCAAGCAGCCGTAAGATACGCTTTTCCAGACTTTTGCAAGGCATAGATCAGCCGCACGAGTTTCTTCATGGCATGGGACAGGGCAACATTGTAGTGTTTTCCTTCAGAACGTTTCTTGGCAAGGTATTCAGCAAAGACGGGATTCCAGTGGCAGACGTACTTGGTTGCGTTGTAGAGAGCGTATCGCAGATAGCGAGAACCGCGTTTTTCCATGTGAGCATAGCAGTTTGTGAGTTTGCCTGACTGGTATGTAGACGGAGAGCAGCCAGCGTAAGCAAGGACTTTGTCAGGAGAATCAAAGTTGGAGAAATCGCCGATTTCAGCAAGAATCATGGCAGCGGAATGAACACCCATTCCGGGAATAGAAAGAATCGGTGGATGCAATTCATCCATGATTTGCTGAATCGAATCTTCAATTTCATCAATCTCGGAGGTGAGTTCCTTAATGAGTTTAATGGTGTGCTTCAATTCTAGAGATTTGGCAGACATGACAGAACCAATGGAAGTTCTGGCGGCCTCTCGAATCTGGATGGCCTTTTCTTTTTCGTAGCGTCCCTTGGACGCTGTTGCAAGAAGATTTGTCAGCTTGGTGAGATGAATTTCTGAAATCTGTTTTGCACCGGGATATTCACTGAGGAGCGCATAAACCGAAGCAATATGGAGAGAGGTAACGAGCTTCTCCAGTTCTGGAAACAGAATCGTGACCAGTCTGGACACTGACTGCTTCAGCTTGGCTCTTTCACGAACCTTATCGAATCGGTATCTTGTTAGTGACTTTAACTCTTCGTTGTGGTATGCTGTATCCGTGTAGGACTTGAGGTCTACATCGGACAATAGCATAGTTGCAATCGTTCTTGCATCCACACGATCGGTTTTAGTTTTGCGAAGGCTGAGACTTTTTCGGTACAGGTTGGTGTGCAAAGGATTCATGACATAGACGGCCAGGTCCTTGTCAAGAAGAAATCCAAGAATGTTGTAGCTGTAATGTCCGGTAGCCTCAAGTCCTACTTTTATTTTGTCTGACTTTTGGGTACAGTTTCGAATCGTTTGAAGCAGTTGCTTAAATCCATCCATGTTGTTGGGGATGGTAAAGCAGTCAGCACGAACCATTCCGTCTGAATCAAGAATACAGCAGTCATGCTTATCCTTGGCAACATCAATTCCAACACAAACCATTTTGATACCTCCGGCATATTTATTTCGATGCTGTTCAGGACCACAGACTTCTTTGCTCTTGTAACCTCGTTCTAAATAAACCGTCTGGCGGTATCTAACTGATTAACATTTCAACAAAGAGGCTGTGGTTGGAGCCTCCAATAAACCGTCTTTACGGTAGGTGAAAATTACCAATCCACAGCATCCTAAACATTGTAGCATACCGCTGGAGAGCGGTCTATAAATACTACTCTTTTATAATACGAGGAAGAAATGAGCGAAAAACTCGATAAACTACGCGCTTCTCTGGAAAAGGAAAGGGAGCGTCGCATTAAGATCAACACTCGCATTGAAAGCCTTGAGCGGCGGATTCAGGAAGCAGAAGCTGCCGAGGTCAACGAGATGGTGCGCACCGCCAAGGTCACGCCGGAACAGCTTGCCGCCCTGCTGCGCCAGTCTGCAACTTCCACCCCGACCCCGGCTGCGCTGTCCGCGGTCGGTGCTACCTTTAATAAGGAGGACGATTCCAATGAAGATGATGAATAAGGTTTGTGCGCTGGTGCTGTCGGTGGCACTGTGCGCTGGCATGGCGGCCCCTGCTTTTGCCTATGGCGGTGAGCCTGTGGAGGAAGTGGAACAGCCCGTCCTGACTTCTACCACCGATGAAGAAGATGTGGTCACCGTGACCGATGAGGAAACCGGTGCTCTGACCCCGGAGGGCAATCTGACGATGGTGGACGATTACCACACCAGTTATTCGGATGGCTCTGGCCAGCAGTTCATCACGCTGGTGTCGAAGTCTGGCAACACATTCTATCTGGTCATCGACCGCAACGACAAGGGGGAAAACACCGTTCATTTCATGAATCTTGTGGACGAAGCCGACCTTCTTTCCCTGATGGAAGATGAAGATGCCGATGCCTACACCGCTGAAAAAGAAGCGGCGGCGCAGGCAGAACAGGAGCGCAAACAGGCCGAGGAGGATGCGAAAAAGGCTGCGGAAGAAGCGGCGGCATCCGGTTCTGAACAGACTGGTGGCAACAAAGTTACGAAGTATGCTGCTACGTTCTTAGGCGTACTGGCACTGGTCGGTTTGGTTGCTGGCGGTGGCATTTACACCTTTATGAAGCAGAAAAAGCAGGCAGAAAAAGAAGCCCTTGACCCCGATGCAAACTACACTGAGGACAAGGGCGACTTTGAAATCCCTGTGGAGGATGAGCCGGAGGAGACCGGCGAGGAGGATAACGCAGAAGAATAATTCTATTGGCGGCGTTTGCCGCCTTACATATTGCAATCCAAAACAGATTGGAGGGATTCTTATCGTAAAATTGATTGTGGCAGAAAAACCGTCGGTTGCCATGTCCTACGCCAAAGTCCTCGGTGCCACCAGCCGTCAGGACGGCTACCTTGAGGGTAACGGCTATCTGGTAAGCTGGTGCGTGGGGCACTTGGTGGAACTGGCACCGCCCAACATCTACGATGCCAAGTACGTCAAGTGGAGCATTGCAGACTTGCCCATCCTGCCGCAAAAGTGGCAGTATTTGGTGTCTGCGTCCACCAAAAAGCAGTTTGATATCCTGCAAAAACTGATGCACCGCCCGGATGTGGAGAGCGTGATCTGCGCTACGGATGCAGGGTAGTGCGGTTAGGTGACTCAAGAGAAAGAAAAAAGAGACCTCATCTCGTCAAAAATCAAATTTCAAAATCATTAAAGGAGCTATTCAAATGAAACGAAATCAGAATTTCGACCATAATCACTCTCAAAAACTGCTTTCCTTCCGCTACAACATAGACACCAACCGAGTGGAAGCCCGGTTCACGGATGGCTCTGCCGTCGCCAACAGGATGCCCAACTGCCTCAGAACATCCTCAACCCGCTACTTTACAGTGGGGTTGACACGGAGGATTGAGTGTCATCGTTTTTTCATGGCTACCGCCGAAAATCATTGTAACGTATTTTGTGTTACAAATTGGTCAAGCGAATGATTATGATTAAAATTCTCTTACTCGCACAATAAGTCATTTGATAAACTGGTTAAAATGCCAAATAATTTCAAATCATAGTCCAACACACAACAAATGTGGTATAATAACAATATATTTAATGCTTTAACTGTGTTTGCAAAAAGGAAAAGAAGATAAGTATGGAGATTACATGGTTGAAAAATGAAGATAATGCCATTCAATACGTCTATGCCTCTGCTGTTCCCCAAAAAATACCATTAGACATTTTTAAAGAAATTGTTCAGAGCAGTAAAGAAAACTGTCTACCTGAATTTTATGTGATATCTGAACAGGGAAAGTATATCGGATATATTTTATTATTGGCCGATAAAAAAGAAGACATCCCTAAACCTTTTACATTTCTTGCATGTCATAATGGCGATACTCTGCCAAAAGAAACTCACAAAAAAATATTGGAATTTATCGGCAAACGGTGTCGTGTAAACAACTGGAATAAACTCGCTTGGTTGGCCGAACA
The DNA here is from genome assembly GCF_023347355.1 of Faecalibacterium sp. IP-1-18. Taxonomy (NCBI): domain Bacteria; kingdom Bacillati; phylum Bacillota; class Clostridia; order Eubacteriales; family Oscillospiraceae; genus Faecalibacterium; species Faecalibacterium sp. IP-1-18. Next base: position 924,040 of record NZ_CP094472.1, on the reverse strand, counting down.
AGAAATCCAGCAATTGTGATATCATCGTTTTTTAAGCTATCTCTCTATAAAAACTCCTTAAAGACATAAAGGCAAACTTGAATAAATAAATTTATCTAAAAGCCCCACCTACAATAGATATTCCAAATCGAAGAATCTACTGCAGGTGGGGCTTGTTCTATGTGATAAGCTATTTTGTAAAAATCAAATACGTAGATTATATGGCAGAATCATTTGGTGACACTGAAAGCTAATGTTGCGCCATCAACGACACTATACATATCGCCGTTAGCCGCAGTAGCAATTCCAGTAAACTCAACCTCCCATTTTCCTTTAGAGAGTCCATATTTTACATCTTCCGTACCGATTGTGCCGTATGCAGAAATGGCATGATCAAAGGTTCCAAAGGGTGTACCAAGTTTATTGAAATGCAGGTTACCTTCAAAGGAAACAATTACTGCACCCGGAACGGTAATCGTCCATTGGATATACCCTTCAGACAGATAATCAAGTGTACATGAACCAGCATCGCCCCAGAAGGTTTCGCGAGAAATTGGGACAAGTTTGAATGTTGCAGAGTTTACAGTTGTTCCTTTATCAATTTCGATACTAGATTTTTTGGAAGAAAGTGCTACAACGCCTGGTTCAACTGCAACAGCAGCAGGCATCAAAACTGTGTTGAAAACAACCAACGCAGCACTCGTTCCAGCCATTTTAAGGAATTCATTTCGGGTCATCTTTTTCATGTCGATTTGCTCCTTATATTTTATTGACTGTTACAAGTCACCCAGCTACAATTTGGATTCTTTTTCGCTTAATTCTGCACTGGAATCACCTCTTACAAAATTTTAGTATATTGGCATCATCGTGATCAAAAGCAATATCACTAACAGCCACCTCATCACACTATAAAGCCGCAAATTTTCAACTCAGGTGTATGCTCATCGGCAAATAAATGTGAACCATACGAATGCCGCTGTTAAACAACCTGCCAAAACCACTAAAATACAACTTGCCAACTTTGGCTCAATAGCAACTTTTTGATTTTCGCACAGCGCAAATTTCTGAAGTTCCTGAAATGTTGTTTGATTGACATTGCCGTGTATTGCTTTCCATGCAACGAAATGATTTGTAATCAGAAGATAATCTGAAACGATTCCTACAAAAACAATGGCAAAAAATGCTGCGGAAAAGAACCACATTCCATCGCATTGATTCACCGTCAGGATATCCTGAAGGCTTGCTGGCTTCAATGCCCATAAAGCCACAACATATAGCAATACTTCGCAGAAATCTCTTTGGAGTGGCCCTTTTTGCTTAAAGAATCCCATTACATGTTCTCCCTGTTCTTTGAAGTCACTATCAGCCACCAATGGCCTGATAATAATCCGTTTTAGACCGAATCAAAGAGCCATTTGACTTATATTCCTTGACAGTTTGATGATAGCAATGTGTATAGTAGCTATTGTCATAGGAAAATAGGACTTCATACGTAATAGAAGATATTGTCACTTTATAGCAGTCCGAGGACATACTCTGAAGCATCTGATCGAAAATAAACGATGCTGTAGAAGAAATAACTGCTGCTGGTGTGCTTCCCCATGCAGTTGCTAAAATACTGGCTACATCAGATGCTTTTTTGCATTTACGCAAATCACTAGCATAAACCGTATCGGTTGCACTTGTGCCAACATAGCGGTGCTTGAACTGCGACCCTGTCACCTCGCTTCCAGTGAGTGCAGGAATTTGTGCCAGCTGTCCGTTTTTGTAATTTTGCTGATCTTGATAAATTTCATAGAACAAGCTATAGTCACTTCTTGCAGTTGATGTTGTTGATTCACCAGATGCACCTACAACAACAATGTCCATCACATCATTAGGATGCACCGTACGCGTAATTCGTGTGATACCTCCATCACGAATTGTAAGCTGTTCAACAACATCTTTTCCATTCATCGAGTACGAAACAGAATAATTTGATCCTGTCAAAAGAGATTCGCTATTGCCATGATTTGTTGAATCTGCAAAGGCAATGGGCATAATGGAAGCAACACAAAGCAGCACCGCTAACACGCAGGAAATATAACGCAAATATGTTTTTGTTTTCATTTTGTTTTTTCCTTTCATGCATTCCTATAGAACAACGGACTCTCATCTGTGCATCGGAAACACCTCCGAAGTACATTGATTATCGATGCTCTCACTTTTTCAAGAGATATTTTCCAAATGCAAGGACGCCTAGAATATAGAAAAGCTGACGAACAATCAACATAATGAATGAAAGCAGCTCCAACATAATCGAACAGTTCCTTTTAGAAAATTATCAAGAAATATATCCCGTAAGAGTATCGCTATCTTACCTTTCATATGAATTTCAGTCATGCTCAAGCGATTCCGGGACATCCGGCTGATATGCCGTAAAGCCACAGGTGCTGTTCACGCTCAAGACTGCGAGAGCCATTGCCATAATGCAAGTGACCTTGCTCAAGAGCAACATAATCTTTTTCATTTCTGTTACCTCCGTTTGATATTTTTTAGAGCATTCATCTTCTGAAAACACATGAACGCCCTCGTACCTTAGGATATCTTCGCTTGTTTCTGAAAAAACGGAATGATTGCAAAAATCACTAAAACCCATTTTGAAATGTAGTATACCGTTATACTGCGGGTGTCCGGAAGCACATTGAAAATGGCAAACAGGAAATCTATTGACGAAAGAACAGATGCGACCATCTTATAGCTTAACCGCTTCTTTTTGCCTAAAGGCTTATTCGTTGCTTCTATCGGAGAGAAAAAGATAGCGATGCCCATAAGAGCTGCTGTTGTCAGGATACGAAAAAGGTGATTGGCTGCAATTACTTTACTCAGCAAAATGCAGATAAGTGCCAGTCCGGTAAATGCCAGATAGCATCTGGTGTGCGACGTTGCATGATATCCACCAATGTAGATTCTCTGCGGGATAAACCCAATCAAAAATGAAAGTGAGTATCGAACATCACCACACACGGCAGAGACGAGGATGACAAGCAAAACACTTACAACAGACGATATGAGCAACTCGTACCCATAGACATACGCATCCGCTTTTGATTCGTCTACCACTTTTTGTTCGCAGAAAAGACGGACTAATTTCTGAGACAGCGTGCGTTCCCACATTGCAGTTGCGCCACCTTATCTTCTGATTTTTGCTTCACTGTATCATAAATTTCAACAAAATCAAGAGGTTTGGCAAAACTGGTCGTTCTGGTGACAAAAGTGGTAAGTCAGGCTACTTGTAAGGAGCCTTTGCACAGTCTATAATAGTATCAGAACATTATTTTGTGGAGGTTGTCGAAATGCTGAAGTACCACGTTGCAGTTTGCGATGATGAGAAGTCAGACCTTGATGGCATTGTTCAAAGCGTCCAGCGGTACGATGCGCAGGGCTGCTTGGACATTGAAACTTACATGGATGGGGATGAACTTCTGAGCGAATTGCAGATGCAGAAGAAGTCCTTTGATTTGTTGCTGCTCGACATTGAGATGCCATCCAACGGTTTTCAGTTGGCACAATCTCTGATTCAAATGGAGAAGCATCCCCTGGTGGTATTTGTCACGAAGCGGCACGAGTACGCTGTGCAGGGATATGGTATTGCATTCCGTTATCTTGTTAAGCCCTTGGATCAGACGCTGTTCGCTGCAGCAATGGATGCCGTCCTTCAGGAACTGAACTCCAAACATTTCACGATTGAATACGATGGTATCACCATGTCCTTGGAAACATCAGATATTTACTTTCTGGAAAGCCACGGGCATAAAGTTCTGATCCACTGCAAGGAGCAAAACCTTACATTGCGAATGAGCATTCCTGAAGCCTTGGAGCAGCTTCCCAAACGATGCTTCGTGTCGCCACACAAAAGTTATCTCGTCAATATGGAACACATTGTTTACGCTACTGGAACCGCTGTTTTTCTCTCCAGTGGACATCAGCTGCCGATCAGCAGGAGGAAGCGTCAGGAGTTCAACCAGAACTTCAACGCTTATTTGGGAAGATGATACTTTATTATTTCGTTGAGTTTGCAGGGAGCTTTGCCAACATCGCCCTGTTACTGCTTTTTATCGGTCGGCTGTTTCCTAAAAAGGAGCTCGTTTCAAAATGGTTCTATGTGTATGTTGTGCTTATGATCGTTGGCCAGTGTACACTGAGCTTATTCCCGGACTGGGTGACGCAGCGCACGATCTATCTTTTAGTTGGCGGATTTCTCCTCGCACTGCTGTTCTACGAAGTGCGGCCATGGCAAGCGGTTTTCGCAAGCGGAGCTTTCTTTACACTGGCTGCTTTGGTGGAAGTGTTTGCAATGCTTCTGATCGGATTGCGCATCCCGGATACCGACATTCTGATGCAAGCTGGGGAAGCACGGTTGACTTATGTCGTTTTTTCAAACCTGATTCAAATTCCACTCGTAGTCTTGATCTCACATTTTTTCAGTCGAAAAGGAAATGCTCTGCGCATCCTATGGCTGTTGCCAATCATTGTAATCCAAATCTCAAGTATTGCTGTCTGTTATGTAGCACAGTATCATGCTGCGGATGAGTATTTCCCAGATTATATGGTCGGTCTTATGGCTGTGCTTCTCCTTATAAACATCCTGATCGTGTTCTATGTGGAAGCTCTCCGGGAAAATGAACTGGAAAAATTCAAAGTCAAGTTCAACGAGCAGCAGTACAACCTTCAAATGGAATACTACCAGCAGCTCAAAGAACGCCAGGAAGAAGTCTGTTCCCTGCGGCATGATGTGAAGAAATATATTCTGGCGATGCAGGCAGTTGCAGAGCACGGCGATACCGAAGAACTTCATAAGATCGCACAGGCTGCCACGGATGTTTTCGAGCGTTCCACAAATATTTCTGCGGTCGGAAATCCTGTTGTTGATGCTCTTTTGAATTATTACTTACGAATTGCGGAAAGGAACTACATCAAAGTCAAACTGGATGTGACGATTCCTGAAGTCCTGACGATCTCATCGTTGTCTTTGAGCATCATTATAGGAAACACATTTGACAACGCCATTGAAGCCTGTTGCGACTTGCCAGCGGAACAGAGAATCATTCATCTACAACTGCGCAAGCAGTATCGCAGTCTCTTTTATCGGCTTGAGAATCCATACAGCGATACCGTCCGCAGCATCCGCATCGGAGAGTATCACGGTTACGGACTAAAGAACATAAATCGTATCGTTCAGGAGAATCATGGTGACTTCTATACGAAAAAGAAAGACGGTGTGTTTACCGTCCAAGTCCGCCTGAACTGCGAAAATTAAATATGTTTCTCAGCCAAACAATCCGTATAAATCAATACCGATTGTTTGGCTTTTTATCAGTAAAGGAGCGTGATGCCATGACCCAACCGAAAACCGACCTTGCCTATCTCCGCAGCGAAAAAGCCAAAGCAGAGCAGAAGCTGCGCTACTACAAGTACCGCGAGAAAATTCTGGAGCATCAGATACCGGAGCTGACCCGCAAAGCCCGTGTGCATCGACTGTGTACCCGTGCCGGGATGCTGGAAAGTTTTCTGATCGCGCCGGAAGAACTCACCAACGATCAGGTGATAGAGCTGCTGAAGATCTCATTCCGCCAACCGGAAGTCGTACTGGCTCTTGCAAAGATGGTGCATGACGTTCACGAAAAGCAGAACGTTCCGAACCCCCTATGAAATAGGGCGCAATTATACACCGTTCCGGTGAAATTGCGGTCTTGCAGACGGCTCGATGAAATCGAAGCTGGCGTTTGTGCGCCAGCCCGATTCCATCCCAAGGAAAACTGCATTTTCCTTGCGCTGCTTTGCAGCTATCCTTTTGCGGCTCCCGCCTGAGATCGAAGCGCATGGCACTCCGTTCTAAGGCGGCGAGCAAAACCGAATACAATTCCAGACCGTTCACCAAGAGCAATCTTGCTGGGCGGTCTTTTTGTTTGGGGGTGATGCCTATTCCGTGTCCGCATTTCAAAATTACCATCGTCAAGCGCAGCCAAGGGCAGTCCGCTGTTGCCGGGGCCGCTTACCAAAGCGGCGAACGGCTGTTCAGCGAGTACGACCAGAGAACAAAATTCTACAACAAGAAGAAAGAGCTTGTCCACGCTGAGATCATGCTGCCATCCTATGCGCCGCCCGGATATGCAGACCGGGCGACCCTCTGGAACGCCGTAGAAGCTGTGGAGAACCAGTGGAACTCCCAGCTTGCCCGGCGCATCGTGCTGGCGTTCCCGGTGGAGGTGCCGAAGGAGCAGTATTTGTCCATGATAAAAGAGTTTTGTCAGGAGCAGTTTGTTTCCAAAGGGATGATTGCCGACTTTGCCATCCACGACAAGGGAGATGGAAACCCACACGCTCACATTCTGCTGACGCTCCGGGCAATAGATGAACACGGCAAGTGGCTCCCGAAAGCCAGAAAGGTGTACGACCTTGACGAGAACGGTGAGCGCATCCGGCTCGCTTCCGGCAACTGGAAGTGCCACAAGGAAAACACGGTGGACTGGAACGACCAGAAGTATGCCGAGGTCTGGCGGCATGGCTGGGAGACCATTACCAACCGCTATTTGGAAGCGGCTGGCCGCCCGGAACGTGTTGACCTGCGCTCCTTTGAGCGACAGGGCATCCAGCAGATACCGACCGTGCATCTCGGTCCCGCCGCACACCAGATGGAAAAGCGTGGAGTGGAAACTTTTCTCGGCAACCTGAACCGGGATATTCGCGCCGCCAATAGCCTGATGCAGTCCATCCGCAGTGCGATTCGTGGGCTGCAACGCTGGATCGCAGACCTGAATGAAAAGAAGCAGATTCTTTTGGATGCACTGGAACAAGCCAAGGAGCCAATGCTGTCCGACCTGCTGGTGGATTACTTCAACCTCCGCAACGAGCAGCGCAGCGATTGGTCTGGCAAGGCAAAACTGAAATGCACTGTCCGAGACTTTGAGGAAGTCAAACGGGCGGTGGACTATCTGAAAGCCCATTCTCTGAACACCATCGAGGATCTGGATACCGCAATTTCTAACCTGAACCAGACCGCCGCCCCTCTCCGTAGGCAGTTGAAGCAGAACGAAAACCGTATGCGGGCAATCGCCCAGATCAAGGATGCTGCCGCCGCCCATGCCAAGCTGAAGCCCATCCACGACACCTTTATCAAGAAGAACTTCAAGTTGACCAAGGACGCTTATGCCGCCCAGCACAAAGAGGAGCTGGACACCTTTAATAAAGCTGTCCGCACTCTGATGAAACTGAACGGCAGCACAGCGGTAGATTTTTCGGCATTGGATGCCGAATTTTCTGCGCTGCAATCCGGCAGCGCAGAACTGCGTACCAAACTGGAAACCTTGCAGCCGGATGTCTCTGCCCTGAAAAATATCCGCAAGTATATCGACATGGTGCTGAATAAGCAGCAGCTTTCCACACCGGGCGGCAAGCCCCCGGAGAAGGAATCGGTGCTGAAACAGCTGGAGCAGCTTCAGCAGAAAAAGTCCAACTACAAAACGATTTCTACCACCCCAAACCGCGAAGAATCGCTCTAAACGATCTTTCTGTCACCGATATGCCGTTGCAATCAGTGGCAGAAGTACATAATTCATTTGTTTTTTGCTGGCTTTTGGCTATTCTCGCTGGCTAGTGAGTAGAGGCGTACTTTTAAGGCAGAAATTTTCTCCAACACCCCCCATTTTAGGCCACTTTTTCTGTTAATAGTAGAAGCGCCTCTTTGAAAGCCGGTCATTTGTGACCTTTTTGTTAATTCTCAAAAAGATGGTTGTCTTTGGGCTGTTTTCGTTGCCTACCTATTGAGAGGATTTTTTCAAAAGCGGAGATTTGGTCTCAAGAATTACAATTCAATTACAAGTTTCTCACCAATGCTACGAAACAGGCGTTCTCGATGCCTACCAAGTGTAGGGCATCTTTTTCAAGACCATTCTCGGACTATTATGACGTTTTGTTTACAAAATTGCTTGCAATGCTACGAAATGGCCTTTTTCATCGGCTACCAAGTAGAAGGATGTTTTTCGTCCGTCAAAGTCCAGAAATCTTCCATATGTTCCTTGACAAGTGAATAGTTCAATCGTCCGGTACTTCACAAAAGGTACTTCTGTAACTCGCAGCCCAGTCATAACGAAGACGGGGTGGCTGAAATGCCAATGGTGCGGTGCAAGCCCGCCGCCGGACGATTCCCCACTCCTAGGGAAGTCGAGGACCAATATGGGAGACCTTAACTTATTAACGCAGTTGAGCACTTGTTTCGTGCTTTTCTGCGACTGGAGAATTGGAACCCTCCAATTCTCGTTACATACTCTTTGTTCCTGATTTCTGCTTCAGCTGGAGGTGATCAACATTTCAGAATATCTTACCACGCAAACTCCGCTGCCGCCGTTTCTCCCATACCCATGCTTCCTTTTGGAACTTGACCTGAGTCAGACTGCAAAAATGACTTATGTGTTGCTACTCGACCGTGCCACACTCTCGCAGAAAAATCTCTGGATAGATGAACGTGGATTCGTGTTTGTCATTTTTACGATTTGCTCTTTGGCTGAGCAGCTAGGGCGCAGCACTGTCAGTGTTTCCAGTGCGCTTAAGGAATTGGACGCTGCGGGATTGATTGAGCGCAGACGAACGCGGTTTTCTTCGCCCAATCACATCTTTGTGAAAATTCCAAATGTTGAATAGTTCTGCGTTTTTCACGATTCAAGAACCGCCAAAATCACGATTCTGTGATGCAGATTCTTAATGGCATCTGCAAAAGATATTTTTCCTATGCAGTATAGCAGCCTTTAAGACTGTATCGAAGAAAACTTTCACCTAACCAACGTAATAAAACAAAAAGAGAAAAACGAATAGAATCCATCCATTCCTTTCCGTATTTGCACCACATGAATGAGGAGGTCTGCCCTTGAACAAAGAAAAATCTGAGAAGAAGCCCACCACACGCAAACGTGCGCCGAGAAGTCCGAAGTCCGTGCGCCTGATCGTGGAACGCCATTATATCGGCAATGTGCCGATGAATACGCTTTTTCAGCGGCTTGTGGAAGAAGAAATTCGTAAAACTGCCGAATCGTATCTCGCCGCTGGCTAATTGGACGTTTTACTGCGGAAAAGGGCTTGCATCGTCACGCAGCATCCGCTACAATGTGATTGATGAGGTCTCTTTTCCATTATGGAGGTACACATGGAAAAGGACAAAAAAGTAACTGCTTTATACTGCCGACTGTCAAAAGATGACGGTTCAAACAGCGAAAGCCTGAGCATCCGCACTCAAGATGTAATATGTAGAGGGTGGTTTCTACCGCCTAATACTATTACATGACTGGCGGCTCATTTGTGGTGAATTGGTCTGGCAGTTGTGGGAAAGGAAAAAAATCCGCATAACTGCTGACATTTTAGCACGAAGGGAGCATGAAAATGAAGTCTATTTTTGAAGAAATGGGCGGCACATATACGAAGGTTGGCGATTACTATATCCCCGACCTTGCGCTGCCGGAGACCGAGGAATATCAGATCGGTAAGTATGGCCGTATGCGCCGCCGCTACTTGAAAGAGCATCGTCCCGTCCTTTATGCACACTACCTAACAAGCTGCACCCTGCATGAACATCTTGCAGAGATAGACAAATCCTGCAATCAGCGTATGGAGATCATGTGCGAAGCTATGGCACGACTGGAAGGTGTGACCGAGGCACTTAAAGCTACCGATCAAATGGAATGGGTACGGCGCATGAACAACATTCATAACCGTGCAGAGGAAATTGTTCTGACGGAGCTTGTATATTGCTAAACACATGTTAGCCCCGCATCAGCATGAATGAACGCTGGTGTGGGGCTAATTCTGTATCACTTAGCTCTTTATATTCCAGTAGCCTTTTCGGTCAGACCCGATGCGCTCGATGATTCCTTTTTCCTTCAGCTCCTTCAGACGCTGAGAAACTGTTTTTCTGCTGATAGATAGCTTATCTGCTATGGTGGTAGATGTGTATGCAGGATCTTCGGAAATCAGGGCCAGAATTTGCATGGATTTTTCATCCAAGGTTTCTGTTACCTTTTCTGTTACCTTTTCTGTTACCTTTTCTGTCACCTTGTAGGTGGCAGATCGAATAACCCGATCCTCTGACGCTGTAAACTGAATCATAATATCGCCGGGATGCACGGTGTACGCAGGAAGCGGGCTTCCATCTTCCTTGCAAGCCTGACAGATTTTCTCAATACCACGTCCCCAGCTCTCGATGAAGCCGGCCAAATAATACACATTCGCAATCGCCGTGTTGTAAGGGCGGGATGCGTGTTTGGACATCAGGCTGTCTGCCGTCCAGTTGTCTGGAAGCCTACCACAGTTAGCGATATACAGCTTATCCTCATACACGCTGATCTGAATCGGAACGCCGCTTTCATATTGCTTGTGGCATAGAGCGTTAAGAAGGGCTTCACGCAGGGCAGCGTCGGGAACAAAATAACGCTCAATGCGCTGCATCCCTTCGTAAGTGATTTTCGCTTTCATATATTTCAGATGGATGACTTCAATGATCTTGTCAATCTGTTCCAACAAGGAGCCGTGAATTTCATCCTGATAACGGAGATCGGCATCATTCTCGAAAAAGCCGATTTTTGTGTATGCGCCCAGCTGCCAGCGGTCAGGGTCTTTGCAGAACAGCAGCATCGCTGCGTTGGTATAATACCCGGCATTGGTCAGACGCAGCTTTTCCATTAAATCCGCTTTGTCCTCGTCTAAAACGCTTTGGTCGATCCGGCCCTTCTTGGCGGCAAGGGTCTTGAATCTCTTGACCAACTCATCATCAATATCATCCAACGTAAATCCCGGCAAGGGCATATTATCCCACGAAGCACCACGTTTGCGTAGAATGAAGCTCTCCAGTTCTGGGCCAGAAAGGGTCTGCATGGTGCTGCCGCTTCTATAATAATAGACACCTTTGCAGTTTATGGCAACGGGATATGGTGGAACAACGATTTCCAGATATTCTTTCCCGTCACGCTCCAGCTGATTGACATCCACCACGATGCTCATGGCATTTCGGATTTTGTTTGGAACATCCTCCAGCAGCTTGCGGATATTGGGCAGGCCGATAACTTTTCCATCATCGTCACAGCCAATATAAATCTTGCCGCCCTGTGCATTGGCGAAGCCGCAAATCCATTCCAGATAGTCATCCTTCCACTTAGCTTTCCATTCTATGTTCTGATTTTCAGGCATTATTATCACCATCCTCTGATTTATTCTTTCCCCGGCTCTTATAAACATTATACTGATTTTTACACCTTGCACTGCAAAAAGCGGAGTTAGCCCGGTTACTCAGGAACACTTTCTGACACTGCTTGCACATCCGCAACGGCTTTGTGCTGTCCACCAGCATGAAGCTGAACATCATCTGAATCCCCAACAGCAGGGAATGGAAATCCCAATAGATCGTTGGCCTATCCAACAGCTCTATATGATAGGTGGGTGCAATGCCGCCAAATGCAGCCATAGACTTACGCAGCATATTCCGGCTTTCTTCCTCCATGGAATCATAGTCATTATAATAGAAGAAAGAGGTCAGCATATTAAATGCCCAATCCTTGAGTTGCTGTGCCACCCAATCGTAAGGCTCTGCATACGCCCGCTGGAAGCTCATGGTCTTTGCCATCGGCTCGTCCATAAAGGTCATGGTCAGTGCAATCATTGCCCGGTCGCTGGACACATTCCAACTGGATTCCACACCGTTCTTGACCACATCCAGCTTATCAAAGGGGTAAAACAGGGACAGATACTTCTCCGTCTCCATCGTTTCTTCCTTGATAAAATGGTTCTTTGGCAGATATACCGCCTCATAATCCATAAAGGACGGCGTGGTGGGCAGGGCCGTCATCAGGCCCAGCAGCCCATAGTGGGTAATAAATTCCAAGATTGCCTTTTCTACCTCTGGCTCAGAGCTTTTCTTGCCGTTCATCATCAGCATCCCCACATTCAGAGCATCCAGCACAATGTCCGGGGCTTCCTTGAGTGGGTTATAGACATCCGGCCTGGCATCCTTTGCCGGGGTGATGTATTTCTTCCCGTCCTTGCCTGTTTTGATTTCATAGCGTTCATACCGCACCCAATGGGAACGGGATTGCTCAAAAAATGTATTCATAACGCAAATCCTTCCTTTCGGTCATCTGCTTATCAAATTCAATCAGATCATTCGCTGTCCTTGCTGCTGCCAAGGGCAGCTTTCTTTTTCCTCGGCTTTGATTTGTTCTCCCGGAGGATAACGGCGTCCTTGCCATAGGCTTTCAGCAAAAGCCCATATTCCTCTAAGAACTGCCGTTCCCGCAGCGTTAGGCTTCCACAGTCGTTCTGTTTTTCCAAAAGGTAATCATAAACCGCTCTTTGCAGCTTCTTGTGGATATTCTTTCGGAGCTTTCTAATGTTTCGGTCTGTCTGTCCCCGTATCATACCCACCTGTATGGTGCTGTACTGCCGGATGGACAGGTAATACAGCACTTCCTTCTGATCAATGGTAAGGCTGCGTATCAGCTCAGAAATAAATGAGCTTGCAACCAACTCATGCAGTTCATAGGGGCAAGAAAAAATGATATCCAGAAAATTGCCGCTGGCAAGCTGGCGGTATCGTGGCAGATTCAAATACAGCGGAATCATCTTCGGATTGGGAACTGCCATGTATTCTAACGGAACATCTCCCCGGAGATTTTCATGGTCACGCTCCCGTCGTTCCCGATTCCGATCCAACCTGTCCCATTCGCTGACAACGTATCGAAAGTCGTCCTCTGTTCTTGCAGCATCCTCCAGCCGTGCCAACGCCTCTGCCCGTATCTGGCGCTTTAAGCGTTTTTCGCTGACAGGAGCAGCTTCTTCCTCTTCGTCCTCCAGTTCTACGGTGTAGTCCCTTGGGTTTTCGTCCTGCTCCAGCTCTCTTTCCAGCTCTAAGGCTCGTTCTTCGGAGAGGATTTCCTCTAACTGCTCGTTTTGTATCGTCAGATCGGAGGCTTCATCCCATTCGGTTAGGTCATCACCGTCATCCGGGAACAGGAGAAATGTTCTATTTTCATCTGTCATGACCTCACCTCCGAAAATTTTTTGAATTTCTTTCAAAAACAGTTCCGATTTACACCCCGGATTTCTCCTATTAGTGAGAGGGTAATCTGATAAGCGGTTATTTAGGTTACTTTTTCAACCCGTATCAAGAGAAAGGAGGACGCAAGTTGCGGTAGCTTTATGAAACATGACACAAGATGCCACCGACTTACATCAGTCGGAACCACCATTAGTATATCAAACGAACATGAATTTTTCAAGGAGGAACGCTATGGATAAAAACAAACAGGCACAGTATATGATAAGACGTATTGGCGGCACCACCTACAAGGTGAGAGTCGCTTTCAGTGAAAGTGGGAAAGAGACAATGGAGGATAAAATTTTACGAATGATACGCAACGAAGTAGTTACAAACGACGGAACTTGTGATATAATTGGTGTACCACAAATGAGCCGTCAGTCTGAAAGGAGCGCATCATGAGCATCATTCAGACTGAGGACAAGATCACCGCCTTATACGAACGACTTTCCCGTGACGATGACCAGATTGGGGATAGCAACTCCATTGTGAATCAAAAGAAATACTTGGAGGGCTATTGCGCACAGCAGGGGTACACAAACTTTGCCCATTACACGGACGACGGATTCTCAGGCGGCACATTTGAAAGACCGGCATGGAAAAAGCTGGTGGCAGACATTGAAGCTGGCAAGGTGGCTCGTGTGATCGTAAAGGATATGTCCCGAATCGGACGTGACTACTTGCAGACCGGCTTTTACACGGAGGTTATGTTCCGTCAGCATGGCATTCATTTTATTGCCATCGCCAACAGCGTGGACAGCAACGACCAGAACAGCAATGAATTTGCTCCGTTCCTCAACATCATGAACGAGTGGTACTTGCGTGATCTGAGCCGCAAGCAGAAAACCGCTATCCGTGTGAAGGGGGAATCAGGCAAGCCTACCACCAACAGTGCCATCTACGGCTATAAGAAAGACCCGAACGACAAGCACCATTGGTTGATTGACGAGGAGGCCGCCGCCGTTGTGCGGCGCATCTTCCGTCTGACCATCGAGGGAAAAGGCCCCTATGACATTGCCAGAATCCTTTTTGAAGATAAGGTAGAAGCTCCGGCGGTCTATTTTGCAAGGAAAGGCATTGGCGTTTGGAAAAGTAAGACCGAGTTCGCATATCCTTATAACTGGAGCGGCTATATTGTGGGGCAGATATTGTCTAAGCCTGAGTATATGGGGCATACGGTCAATTTCCGTTCCCACAAGCTGTCATATAAGGACAAGACCTCTATTCCTAATCCCAAGGAGGACTGGCTGATCTTCGAGAACACCCATGAGGCCATTATCGAGCCGGAAACATGGGAGCTTGCTCAGCAACTGCGGAAAACGCCACGGCGTATTGATACCATAGGCGAAGCCAATCCCCTGACCGGGCTTTTATACTGTGCGGACTGCGGCGCAAAGATGTATAATCATCGTTCCAGAGGCGGTACAGAAGGCACTCCGTATCCGTCGGATTTCTTTGACTGCTCCTCTTATACACTGGCACATCAGAAGCATGGAAAGGACTGCTGCGGGCACTATATTACCACTAAGTCGCTGCGTATCCTTATTTTAGAGACAATCCGCACTGTCAGCCAGCTTGCCATAGCAGATCGGGAAAAATTCACCGAGAAGATACGAGCCGCTTCACAGGTCAGGCAGGTGGAGGCGGCCAAAGATGCCAAACGAAAGCTGAACAAAGACCGTAAGCGCCACAGTGAGCTGGATACGATCATTAAAAAGCTCTATGAATCCTTTGCCGTAGGCCGAATTTCTGAGGAACGCTTTGACAGCCTGCTTGCTGAGTACGAAGTCGAACAGAAAAACCTTTCCGCACAGATTGCAGAAACGGAGGAAAGCCTGACGAGCTATGAGGAAGATACTGCCCGTGTAGAGCAGTTCCTTGCTTTGGCAGAAAAGTACACCGATTTCTCCGAGCTGACTACACCGATGATCAATGAATTTATTGATAAAATCATCGTTCATGCCCCGGAGCGCATCGACGGGGACAGAACGCAGGAGGTAGAAATCTTCCTGAAATTCATCGGAAAGTTTGAACTTCCTGCCCCGGAGCTGACAGCAGAGGAAATCAAGCGGCAGGAGCAGCTACGCCAGCATCGCATCAAAAGCCGGGAGCGCTATCAGTTGATTAAGGCCGGGAAGCACACCGTTGGGCAGCCTTTTCAGCTAACCTGTAAGTGCTGCGGTCAGGGATTTGAATCCAAAAGCTCGGCTGCTATGTTCTGCGGACCGAATTGCCGGGCGAAGTTCTACCGGCAGGAAGCGGCAGAAAACAGGCGGCGTGACTGCACTTGTGAAAACTGCGGTAAGACCTTTTCCACCACAAGAAGCAATGTCAAGTATTGCAGTGATGAGTGCCGATATGAGGGGCATATCAAAGGCCAGCGGGTTCGCAATGCAGCGAACAGGAAGGAAAAACTGGCAGCGGAGACAGTTACCTCTCCGGCTTAATATTTCCAATAAAACAATAAATTTTGAGGAAGCGGTTTGCCTTATATCAGGGCAAGCCGCTTTTTCTACGCAAAGGAGGACACATGAATTTATTCGAAACCGTAAAAAACAACGTCAGCCTGCGGGAAGCGGCACAGGCGTATGGCCTTGAGGTCAACCGGCACGGCAAGGCGCTCTGCCCCTTTCACAATGACAGACACCCCAGCTTGTATGTGGCAAACGACCATTATTATTGCTTTACCTGCGGAGAGCATGGAGATGTCATTGACTTCACTGCAAGGTTGTTTGATCTCAAGCCCTACGACGCAGCCATGAAGCTGGTGATAGACTTTCATCTTGACCCGGACAAGCCGCCCAGCGCAGCGGCACTCAATGCAAAGCGTATCCGAACAGAAGCACAGAAGCTCAAAGAAAACGAGCGTCTGTGCTTTTCTGTTTTATCGGACTATTACCGTTGCTTGGAGGAATGGAAAGCATACTATGCGCCGCAAACGCCGGATGAGCCAGTCCATGATTTATTCGTGGAAGCCTGCCACAAGCTCAGTCAGATTGAATATGAACTGAACATTCTCACCTTTGGTGACAGCTATGAGCGTCGGGAAATTGTACAGGACTGGATGACGGATGGTGAAATCATAGCACTAAAGGAGCGTCTGGAACAACTGCGAAAGGAGGAAACCTATGGACGAATTGAATACCCCAATGGTTATGCCGCCTGAAGAAAGCATTCCCGATTGGTATGATGGAAAACGCATCAACGAAGTGCTGTTTTGTCAGCAGTTCTTAAAAAAGCATCCCATGAAATGTGTCAGAGGAAGGCTGTTCACAGTGGATGGACTGATTGAGGACGAGGCGCAAATCGGCAATCTCATTCTGGAGGAGATCTCCGGCTGTCTGACCTCCGGGCTTTCCAAGGTGGTGGCAAATCTGCTGGCCAGTATCAAGCTGCAAGCCTATTCGCCGCCCCTGCCCATCGAGACTGACCGTATCCATGTGGCAAACGGGACACTCTTTCTGGATGGGCGTTTCACCGAGGACAAAAGCTATTGCAACAACCGTCTGAGTGTGGCCTATCTCCCCGATGCACCGCCGCCTGTGCGCTGGCTGCAATTTTTATCCGAGCTGCTTGTCCCGGAGGACATTCCCACCTTGCAGGAGTATATGGGCTACTGCCTATTGCCTACCACAAAGGGGCAGAAAATGCTCCTGATGATTGGTAAGGGCGGCGAAGGAAAGAGTCGAATCGGACTTGTAATGCGCTCCATGCTGGGAGATAACATGAATACCACCAGCATCCAGAAGGTAGAGAACAACCGTTTCAGCCGTGCAGACCTGGAAAACAAGCTGCTGATGGTGGATGACGATATGGATATGAGTGCCCTGCCCAAGACCAACTATATCAAATCCATCGTGACCTCAGAGTGCAAGATGGATATGGAACGCAAGGGTGTTCAAAGCTATCAGAGCCAGCTTTATGTCCGCTTTCTTTGCTTCGGCAACGGCGCTTTAACCGCTTTGCACGACAAGTCAGACGGCTTCTTCCGCAGGCAGATCGTGTTGACCACCAAGGACAGGCCAGCAGGACGAGCCGATGATCCATTTCTGGTGGATAAGCTGACACAGGAGCGTGAGGGCATCTTTTTGTGGTGTCTGGAGGGTCTGCGGCGGTTGATTGGGAACGAGTATCAGTTCACCATCAGCGATAGAGCCAAAGAAAATATGGAGACAGTAAAGCGCAGCAGCAACAATGTGATCGAGTTTTTGCAATCCGAGGGCTATATCCGCTTTAAGGCCGACAGCGAAGCCAGCTCCAAGGCTATCTATGAAGCCTATCTCCGCTGGTGCGAGGACAACGCACAAAAGCCTATGTCAGCAAATCGTATCAGCTCAGAGCTGGCCCAGAATGAACGGCTTTATAATGTGGAGGCTACCAACAATGTGTACGCAGCCGGAAAGCGGGTGCGTGGATTTATCGGAGTGGAGGCGATGAACTTGCTTCCTTATTAAATATGAGAACTGGACTTCAAAACTGCCGTACATGCCGTACACGATGTACGGCAGTTCTCAACTCCGTTTTCAAAAAGCTATTTTACCGCAAAATCAGCGTTCTTTATGTGCAATGTGCTGCGATTACCGCATTTTCTTGCGGTATAAACAGCGATTTGACAAAGCAAACGCAAAATCCAAAGACCAATCGGTGTACAGCGGCGTACAGCACTGGCGTTTACCGTACAGAGCCGTACACAAACAATCTATTTTCAAGGCCGCACAGCGGCAGAAAGGACAAACTATGAACTATATGAACAATAACCCTATAATCATCGGCATCGACCACGGCTATGGGAATATCAAGACTGCACATTGCTGCTTTCCTACGGGCGTGATCATCTCTGACAAGGAGCCGACCTTCAAAAGCAATCTGCTTGTCTACAACGGCAGCTATTACACCGTGGGCGAAGGTCACAAGGAGTTTATCTCTGACAAAATGACAGACGGTGACTACTATATTCTGACCCTTGCTGCCATTGCAAGAGAGCTGAATATCCGCAAGCAGACCTCTGCCCGTGTGCATTTGGCGGCGGGGCTCCCTCTTACTTGGGTCAGCGAACAGAAGGATAGCTTCAAGGCGTACCTGTTGCAGAATGAAATGGCGGATTTCATTTTCCGTGGTGTCAGCTATCATGTGGAGTTTGCCGGAGCGGACATCTTCCCGCAGGGCTTCTCCGCTGTGGCGGACAGACTGCGGGGATTCAAGGGCATCAATATGCTTTGCGACATTGGCAACGGAACGATGAATGTCATGTATATCAACGAGCGCCGTCCGCTATCTCAGAAGTGCTTCACGGAGAAGTACGGGACAAACCAGTGCATGATTGCTGTCCGGGAAAATCTCATGCGGCAGTTTGGCGCATCGGTAGATGATACGATTCTGGAGCGTGTGATTCGCTTTGGGACGGCAGACATCAGCGAACGCTACCTAACTGCTATCCAGAACACAGCGAGGGATTACACCGCAGGCATCTTCCGCAGACTGCGTGAGCATGAGTATGACCCGGAACTGATGAGGCTCTATGTTGTCGGCGGTGGAAGCTGCATGGTGAAGAATTTCGGAGAATATGATGCCAGCCGGGTGATGATCAATGATGACATCTGCGCCACAGCCAAGGGCTATGAGCTGCTGTCTGCACAGAAAATGCAAAAGAAAGGCGATCTTGTATGAAGCAAATCTACACAACAACACTTCGGCTGAATCTGGAGAACGAAGCAGACCGCAGGGCGTGGGAGCATTTGCAGAGCCTTGACAGGCGAGAATATCGTTCAGTCAGCAAGGCAGTCGTTTCGGCGGTCAACGCTTACTTTGACCGTAGCAAGCAGCTTGCCGATGATCCCTATCTGGAAACACGGGAGAAGGAGGACGCTTTCCTCAGCCGGATCGAGGATACCATCTCACGCAGCTTGCAGAGCTGTACGCCGGTAAGCCTTGGCGGTATCCTACAGCTTATGCAGAGCGCACAGCCTGCCGCTGCTCTTGTTTCGGAGGAAACCGAGGAGGACATTTCAGCTGCGCTGGATTTTGCAGACGGCTTTTGAAATTACTTTTCTTGATTTTACTACTATGTTGGTGGCAATACAATCCGTCTTTGCTACCAAATTGGCAATTCTCAGAATGAGGAAAACAATTTACCATCAGTTCTGCAGGGAGTTGGTATCTGTGTGATACCAGTTCCCTGCTTTTTACTATCACGAAGCCGCCCAGCGGCAGAAAGGAGCCAGATATGGCAAATAAAAAGATCATGACCAAGGAAGAATTGCAGGCCAAGCACCGATTGGAGGAGGCACAAATGCGGGATCGGGCGAAAGAGCGAAAGGCCCGTACCAGACGCTTGATTCAGGAGGGCGCTGTTTTGGAGAAAGTATTTCCAGAGGCTCAGCAAATGGAGCTTGAAAAATTAGAGGACTTGTTATATGAGAAGCTACACTAATCTGCGAGGGGCGTTCCGGGCAACCGGGGCGTCCCTTCCTTTTTTATCCCGAAGGGCGCACTTACTCACCACCTGCGAAGCAGGCGGTGGTATCCCTTCCGTTGGTCGGGCTCGTGCGCTCTTCACGAACTGTCCATCGGACACTTCTCCAGAGAGGGCAGGAAATGCCGCAAGTCAGCATTCCCTGTGCAGTCGGCGCTTCTGCTGATGCAGAGATTGCTGCTTGTCGCACCAATCCGGCAGATACTCTGCCCGCCTCCTGCCTGCGAAAACCTGCCACCGGCAGCTTTATCGCAGATATGGGCAGCAATGCAGCCCATTTTCTCTTTGCAAAGAGAAACAGAAACCAAGGGGTGGCGTTTTACCACCCCCTCACAAAATACGAATCGAGGTGAACGCAAATGGCAATTTACCACTTGGAGGCAAAGGTGGTCAGCCGGGGAGCCGGACGCTCCGCCTGTGCAGCCTCCGCTTATCTCAGCTGCTCCCACATCCTCAATGACTATGACGGAGTACAGCACGATTACACCCGAAAGCAGGGGCTTGTGTGGCAGGAGGTATTCCTGCCGGACATGGCCCCACCCGCATGGCAAGACCGAGAGGTTCTCTGGAACGCCGTGGAGGAAAACGAGAAAACCAAGGACAGCCGCTTAGCCCGTGAGTTTGTGGTAGCCCTGCCCATAGAGTTGTCCCTAGAGCAATGGCAGACGCTGTTGACGGACTTCGTACAAAACCAATTTGTCGCAGACGGGATGTGCGCCGATCTGGCAATCCACGATCCTGATCCACCGGGTCATAATCCACATGCCCACATTCTCTTGACGGTGCGCCCGCTTGATGAAAGCGGCAAATGGCAATACAAAACGGAGAAGGAATATCTCTGCAGCCGTGACGGTGAGGAACGGGGCTTTACCGCTGCCGAGTTTAAGGCTGCACAGGCTGACGGATGGGAGAAACAGTACCAGTACAAGGTAGGCAGGAAGAAAGTGTATATGACACCATCCGCAGCTGAGGAACATGGATATGAGCGTGCCAGCAAGTATCCCAAAAGCACCAAATACGGGAGACAGAATCCCATTTCTGAACGCTGGAACAGCGAGGAACAGCTCCTTATCTGGCGCAAAGCATGGGCAGATGTGACAAACAAATATTTGGAGCGATACGGTCATGAGGAGCGCATCGACCACCGCAGCTTTGTCGAGCGAGGCATTGACGAGCAGCCCACCATCCACGAGGGCGTGATTGCCCGTGCTTTGGAACAGAAAGGTATCGTGTCCGACAGGTGCGAACTCAACCGTCAGATCAAGGCGGACAACAGGCTCCTGCGGGAACTGAAGGCGCAGTTCAAGAAAATTACGGAGGCGGTGAAGAACACGCTGCCCGCTATTGCAGAAGCGTTGGAAAAGCTGCGGGAAAATATGCTGATCTTCTGCTATCAGTTAGGGCATATCCGCAGCAGCAAGAAACAGATGACCGGTGCCTTGAATATTCTGAAGCCAAATCTGGCACAGTACCGCTCCCTTGTGCAGCAGATAAAGGAAACAACCAAAGAACGGAAGTCCCTACTGGCTGAAAAGAAATCCCTTCCTGCGATCCACTTTGTCAGGCACCGTGAGCTTGCCTCCAAAATAGCCGAGTTGACGGAAAAGTTAGAGGAGCTAAAAAGCGAAAAGGCTATGCTGCTTCATTCTCTGGAATACCCAGAGGACGCCACAAGCGATATCTTCCAGCGCCAGATTGACCGCTATGAAGATAATCTCAAACGGCTTGAGGCGCAGGAGAATAAGTATGCCGGAGAGCTGGAGGCTGCATTGTCTGAGTATGCCGAGCTGAAAGAGCAAGCTTCCGGCTTTGATTCCTTGCAGCTTTATCTGGAGCGGAAGGCACTTCGACCTGACAGAGAGAAAGCAGCAGCCCAACGCATTGAAGCGGCTTATGGCGACAAGTTCAGTTGGTGGTTGATGGAGAGTGGCCTACGGGATGTGTCTGGCTATCTTGACGAATATGCACAGGAAAAGACAATGGATCGAGAACTGCGGCAAAGGCGGCGATCGGAGCGGCTTGAGCGTAAGATGAAAAACAGAGATATGGAACGTTAAAAGTGCTGGAGGTTGAAACTTCAGGTGAAGTCTGTGACATAGGGGGATGGAGATAATCCCTATACGTCAAGCGTAAAATAAGCACCGGTATGGGTTTTCCATACCGGTGCTTGCAATATTTAATCGAATTCTATCACTTAAAATCAAAAGAGTTTTCCAACAACTTATCAAGTGCTGCCATCAGTTCCGCTCGAACAGCCTCTCTTTCACTTTCTCCGCCTGCATTTTCGATATAGATGGAATAGTTATCAAATGTGATATAGGCGTAATAGATCACAGTCTTAATTCCTTCGCTGTTTGCATTTGTAACGAAGTAGCCAGCTTTAACTGGCGTATCTCCAACCATAGATACATTTCCCTTGCCAATTACGGTAGTATCCATAAGATTGTTCCCAGACAGCGAAACAACAAATTTCATATCGCTGTAATGACCATCAAAGCCAACAAATGCTACATCGTCCAAGGTAAAGAGGGCATCTCCGGAAATCGGAAGATCACCGAAAATAGTCTGAACCTCATCTTTGGTCAATGCTCGTGCTTGCAAGTTCAAACTCAGAGCAGAGGCTACCGTATCTGCTTTAGTGAAAGATATGGTAGTTCCATCACCTAATGTAGCTGTTTCTGTACTTTTGCCGAATAATCCCATACTAAACACTCCCACCACGATTAGACAGAGACACGCAGCAATTGCCCCAAATTTCAGCCAAATGCTTTTTTGTTTCTTTGCCTGATAACTCGCCGTTTCTTCGATATGACGGCTACCAATGCCACCAACGGCGTCAGAGATGTTCTTTCGTGTCATAAATCATACCCCGCTTTCTGTAAATGATTTTTAAGTTTGCTTCTGATTCGGGAAAGGCGAACAGACACATTGTTATTTGTTGTACGAAGCCTCTTTGCAATTTCTGTAATGCTATCTGAGTACCAATACCTTGCTACAAACATAACCCTGCTTTCCTGATCCAAGCTGTCAAGGAAACGATCAATTTCCTGTGACAGCTCCTTTGCATCCACTTCCTGTTCAATAGTAGATGCAGAAGTTAGGCACTCTTCCAACTCATCAAGTGCAACATCATAGTAACTGTTTCGCTTTAGTGCAGTATTTGCGTGGTATTTTGCGGTAGCGATATTGCGGGTAATACGAAAAATATAGGTTCTGAGTGGGTCAGGTCTTTCTGGAGGAATTGCATTCCACGCAGCAAGGTATGTATCATTTACACATTCTTCTGCGTCGGGTTCGCATTTCAAAATGTTGTTTGCAATTCTTTTGCAAGTTGAACCGTATTTTGCAGCAAGTTCAGCTATTGCCTGCTCAGTACGAGCAAAGAACAGTTCAATGATCTTCACATCCTCTAACAAGGTATCCACCTCCTCACCTATGTACTATGGATCTGGCGGACAATCTTACAGAAGCGAGGGAAAATTTCACACCTTTATTATAGTACATTGCAATTCTATTTTCTATCGCCTCAGCAAAATCGTTTGGCACCAGTCGAGGTCGCTCGGCAGTCTGAAAATATGGTCCTTCGGTTTTGGTAGAGTTGCTCGCAGCAGAGGAGGCGTAACAAAAAATTAAAGGTAGCTGCCCGGACAGAATGGGTTGGGTGGAAAAATAAATAATATCCGAAACAGGATGACGGAAATTGTTAGCGCCGAGTTAATTCGTACACAGTTAGTGTTTAAGTGTTTACAAACAGCCCATTGATATTGTTCGTTTGTGCGTATATAATATATATAACTATTTGATGCGGAGGTAAACTATGTTTGAATACATGACAGTACAGGATGCGGCTAAACTTTGGGGAATATCGGTGCGTCGTGTTCAAAAGCTGTGTGAGGAGAATCGCATTGATGGAATTGTTCGGCTACCTCGTGCATGGCTAATTCCCCAAGATGCCCAAAAGCCGGCTGATGGAAGATATAAACAAAATAAAAATGAATTTATAGCTGACAACAAGGAGAACACACGATGAGTAAATTGTTATTAGTGGAGGATGACCAAAGTATCGTATCCTCATTATCAGACTATTTAGGAAATGAAGGGTTCAAAATCGAAAATGCTCCCGGTCAAAAAGAAGCAATAGAAAAATTGGATAGCGACCAATACGATATAGCCTTGGTGGACATTCAATTATCAAACGGAAATGGTTTTTCTGTTTGTTCTGCAATTAAAGAAAGAGGAACTATGCCAGTTATTTTCTTAACGGCTTCTGATGATGAATATAGTGTTGTGGCTGGGTTAGATATGGGGGCTGACGATTATATCAGCAAACCGTTCAGACCAAGAGAACTGCTTTCAAGGATCAACAGCGTATTAAGGAGAACTAAGAACACACAAAACATTATCAGTTACCTCGACTTAGTTGTGGACACAAATCAAGCAACCGTATCAAAGAATGGGAAAGAGATTTTGTTGTCTGCTATGGAATATAAGTTGCTGTTAGTCTTTTTGCGTAACAAAGGTATTGTCCTTTCTCGCAGAAGATTGTTGGAGCTTTTATGGGACACTACTGGGGAGTTTATCAATGATAATACATTGACTGTCTATATGAAAAGGCTACGTGACAAAATTGAAACCAATCCGCAGGAGCCGGAAATCATAATTACCGTTCGTGGGCTTGGCTATAAGGTGGGTTGATATGGACTTTATCAGAAATAAAGAAGTTAAAAGGCAAATTGTTGTCAGCAGTATTCTTATTCTATTTTGGGGCGGCATTGGCATTATCGTTGATAGCAAAGCTGTGTGGATTGTTCTGTCGGCTATCATTTCATCCAGTGCAGTTTCCCTCTTTTTCACATATCAGAGATACAAGAAAATTGCTGATTTTAGTTTGCATATTGATAGGCTGTTACATGGAGATGAAAAAATTTCTTTTGGGCAGTTTCAAGAAGGTGAGTTATCTGTTTTACATGATGAAATATCCAAGATGACAAGACGGCTTATTGAACAGGCAGAAGCTCTGAAAATGGAGAAAGGTAATTTGGCAAATGCTTTAGCCGATATTTCACATCAATTAAAAACACCTTTGACATCGCTGAATATCTTAAATGCTTCTCTGTGTAATGAGGAACTGACTGACGAAGAAAGGTATGAGCTGATCCGCGAACAGACTATGCTCTTATCAAGAATGGAGTGGCTGATAGCCACACTTCTGAAAATATCCAAGCTGGATGCAGGAACGATTACTCTAAAGCCACAGGCGGTATACTTAAAAGATGTGGTAGAAAAAGCAATTCGTCCTCTGGAGATTGCGGCAGAATTAAAAATGCAGACAATCACGCAAGTGATTCCGGCAGAATTAAAACTATCTCTTGATACTGATTGGACTGCTGAAGCCTTGGGGAATGTAATCAAAAACTGTATCGAACATTCACCAGAGGGCAGCACTATCGAAATCAAGGCAATAGAAAGACCTCTTTTGACACAGATCATTATAGAGGATAGCGGAACAGGTTTTCAGGAAAAAGACATCCCCCATTTATTTGACCGATTTTATCAAGGAAGTGGCTCTACAATCGGTAATGCCGGTTTGGGGTTGGCTCTGGCAAAGACGATCATTGTCAATCAGGGTGGTGTCATCCAAGCGAAAAATCGGGAGTCAGGCGGTGCAAAATTTGAAATCTGCTTTTATCGGGGGACTGCTTAATGCAGCCCCTTTTTAAGTGACATTTTTGTAATGAAAAAGTAATGAAGCAGTCACTTGGCTTTGCTATACTGAATTGCAAAAATATATGGAGGAACTTTTTATGGAGATATTAAGAGTAGAGAATATCTGCAAAACCTATGAAATGGACAATGCTCCTGTCCATGCTTTGTCAGATGTTTCTTTTTCCGTCGATAAAGGAGAGTTTGTTGCAATCATTGGAGCATCTGGGTCTGGCAAGTCTACCCTGTTGCACATTTTAGGTGGTGTTGACAGACCGACTTCGGGAAAAGTATTTGTGGATGGACAGGATGTTTATGAGCAAAATGAAGATGAATTGGCTGTATTCAGAAGAAGGCAGGTTGGGCTTGTCTATCAGTTTTATAATCTGATCCCGGTTTTGACTGTCGAGGAAAATATCACGCTGCCGATTCGATTGGATGGGCGTAAAATCAATCAGGAGCGTTTGAAAGAACTGCTATCCACACTCAAACTGGTAAAGCGTAGAAAGCACCTGCCAAGTCAGTTATCCGGCGGTCAACAACAAAGAGTGGCAATCGGACGAGCGTTGATTAACGCACCTGCGATTATCCTTGCGGATGAGCCAACGGGAAATCTGGACACGGAGAACACAAGGGATATTATGAAACTTCTGCGTGAATCCAATGAAGTCTATCGCCAGACAATGATCCTGATTACCCATGACCGTGAAATCGCAATGCAGGCAGACCGTATTCTGGAAATTCAGGATGGCAGACTTGTGAGGGATGAGGTGATACGCTGATGAATATGATTTTCATGCTTACACTCAGGAATCTGTTGTCGAATAAAAAGCGTACCCTACTCACACTTTTAACCATTCTTTTGTCAATCAGTATGATAACCGCTATTCTCTGTGGGGGATGGTCGTTGGTTGATTTTTTGAAAGAGAAAGAAAAAGTGTATGGTGGCGATTATGACTACTACATGGAGGATTTGACTTGGGAGCAGGTTCAAGAGCTATATAGTCAAAACAATGTAGGCGAAGTTTCGCTTCTCCGCTTTGCCGGAAACAGTTTTTACGGGGAGAAATCCAACAGTACAATGCTCTCCGTTGGCGAGATTGACGAGAACTTTACCCAAAGATTTTCGTTAAATCAGTATTTGCTTGCAGGGCGTTTCCCGCAAGATGAAAATGAGATTGTTATTTCAGAATCTTTTTTGAAGAAAAACAACATGAATACAGAGATTGGAGATACGATTTCTTTAACTCTTGGTTCAAGAATTTGGGATGAATATAATGCCCAGCTTTCCGGGCTGACAAATTATAGGGGCGAAGAAGAAAGCTTCGTTCCAACAAAAGAGAAAGCGTATGTAGTTGTTGGTATTCTGTCAGATGTGAATGACTCAAAAATCGCAGCAAACTATAATGCCTTTGCAGGTGTTGACAAAACGGCATCCGATTTTGCTGCGTATGTCAAGGCAAAGAATTTATCCAATTCGATCTATACAGAAGCCGAAGAAGTGGCTGCGGCAGTAGACAGTCATGTAGCAAAGTTTCATTCGGAATTGTTAGTCTATCATGGAATTACCGGGGGTAAAGGAGCTGCAAAACTGATTGCTTTGGTGGTCATGGTCGTTTGTCTTTTGATGGCTGCATCTGCTTCAATGATCAGCAACGCCCTCTCCATTTCCTTACAGGAACGAATTAAGCAGATGGGAATGCTATCCAGTATTGGAGCCACAAAAGGGCAAAAACGCCTTAGCGTATATTTAGAAGCCTTCCTTTTGGGAGTGGTGAGCATACCCTTTGGATTGGTTGTTGGTATCCTGCTATCTGCTCTGTTATTAAGTGTGGTCAGGGCAGCTTTTGGAGAAACATTCACTTTTGGCATCGTAGAACTGTCCTTGAAGGTAAACGGATTGATCCTGCTCGTCAGCGGATTATCCGGCATTGCTTCTTTGTACTTCGGAAGTAGAAAGCCTGTGAAGCAAGCAGCTAAAATTACAGTTATTGAAGCGATCCGCCAGTCTAACAATGCGGTATCAAGAAAGAAATTCCGTGACGGAAAAATCGTTTCTTTGGTTTTTGGCATTTATGGTTCGTTAGCAGCAAAAAATATTAAGCGTAATCCAAAACGCTTCCGAGCGATTACCGGCTCTATTTTCTTGTCGGTGGTAATTGCCCTTTCCTTATATAGTTTCTCTGATTTTATGCTTTATCAGACATCCTTGGATATGAAGGAGGACGGTTCCTGTTATACTGATGTGATTTCGATGATTCAATACAAAGATATTCCTGTCGCAATCGGGGCATTATCGGATGAAAATATCACTGCGGATGTTTCCTATTCTTTTCAGCGATATATGACCGCTGAATTTTCGCAGGAACAAATCAATCCTGATATGCAAGGATATTTTATCAATGGTACGAAAGCAGAGGTATATGTCGTAGGATTGGACGAAGAACATTTTGTCTCTTTTTGCGATGAAAATGGATTCAGTCTGGATGTGACAAATTTCAATCATGGAATTTTGCTCAATCAGACTATGGGATACTATAATTCGGCACAAAATCGGGTAATTGCAGGCTCACCGTTTCTTATTGAACCGGGAACAGAAATCATTCCGCTGGGGGCATCCGAGGATGCCTTGCCGATTATCGTGGAAGAAATCGTTTCAGAAGAAAATGCAAATATCCAATCCATGTTTGTGAGAGATCGAGCTGTCCTCATCGTGCCTTTAAGTTATTTTAACTTGCTGATAGATGATAACGCCTATGTGGAAATGAGAATACAGACAGCACAGCATAAAGAAGCAATGGAATGTCTGGCTGACAGAGGATTTCCGCAAACTGTGGACATTGCAGCCGCAACGAATAATTCCAGACAGGTATATACGATTGCAAAACTGGTAATCTGCCTGTTCTCGATCCTGATGACGGTTATTATCAGCTTGAATGTTTGTAACACTATCTCGAATACGATTCATTTGAGAAGAAGCGAATTTGCTGTTCTGCGTTCTGTTGGTATGACTGCCAAAGGATTAAAATGT
Organism: Faecalibacterium sp. IP-1-18; assembly: GCF_023347355.1. Lineage (NCBI taxonomy): Bacteria > Bacillati > Bacillota > Clostridia > Eubacteriales > Oscillospiraceae > Faecalibacterium > Faecalibacterium sp. IP-1-18. The sequence continues at coordinate 895,741 of NZ_CP094472.1, read as the reverse complement.
ACGCTATTGCTCGAAGCTGTTTTGTACGGCGTAAAAGCATTGGTTCTTGCGTTGCCTGTGAGCTTTTTGATTCATTGTGCTATCTACTACTTCATATCGTCGGGTATGACACCATTTGCTTTTTATATGAACGGCGGTATTTATGCTCTTGCAGTTATGGCTGTCGGCGCTATGGTATGTATCGCTATGCTGTTTGCTGTTAGAAGCGTATCAAAGGTGGAAATTGTAGAGGAACTGAAATTGAGCAATATGTAATCATTCAATCTAACAAAGCAACTGAAACAGAGGTAATAGAAATTGCGTAAAAAGAAACTGGTAAAGAGAGTTGCAGGCATTGCTTTGACTGTTGGTGCAGTTATACTTGCCATTGTATGTGTTGGTAAAGTAAATCGCATTCAGAACGAAAAAGATATTATTGGCACATGGAAGGATGCAAATGCTGAGGAGATATTTACCTTTCAAGAAAACGGGGAACTTGCTGTGAGTAAAGATATGCCCGATTCGGGTCTATCCTGCGGTGACGCATATTATAGTTTTTCTTACTCGGATATAATCTGTGTTACACAGGGAAATAGTAGTGTAGAATTTGAGATAGAAGTAGATCAAAACGAATTGAAAATCTTCTTCATGGGACAAGAATATCTGGAATTGGAAAAGTAATGATTACAAATAAAAGAAAACCATTGAGCCGATAATTCGCATCCTTTGCGGACTAACGGCTCTGCATATATTTTGAACGCTATTTTCAGAAACATTGTGTTTTGCAGAAAAGCCCCTTGACAAATTCCATCTCAAAAGTCAATGCTTATGGAGTATGCCACACGCAACGGTTTCGGGAATTGCCAGTACTATGTTGATGATGGTTACAGCGGTACGAACTCTGACCGCCCTGCCTTTCAGGAACTTCTGGATGATATCCGGGAAGGAAAGGTGGCAACAGTCATTACCAAAGACCAGTCCCGACTTGGACGCAACCACATCGAAACCGGAACGTATATGGAAATCTTCTTTCCTGAACACGGTGTCCGCTATATTGCAATCAACGATGGTTATGATTCCAACGAGCAATCTCAGATGGATATTGCCCCGTTCCGAAACATCATCAATGAAATGTACGCCAAAGACACTTCCCGAAAGATCAAGAGTGCCCTTCGGACACGCAAGAAAAGTGGAAAGTATATCTCCAGCGGCGCACCGTTTGGCTACCAGAAAGACCCTGCCGACCACAATCACCTTGTGATCGACCCGAGCACCGCCCCCGTTGTTGAGTATATCTATTCAATGGCAGAGGAAGGGCTGGGGCTTCACCGCATCGCCAAGCGGCTCCACGATGAAAAAGTCTTGAAGCCGTGTTACTACAAGAAAGAGATGTTTGGCCGCTTTATTGATGATGAAAAGATGTATGATTGGGACAGTGCCTATATCAGTCAGGTTCTGCACAGCCCAGTCTACGCCGGACACATCATCTACGAAGCCAAGCCCACCGTGTCCATGAAATCCAAAAAGCGGCGTTATATTCCGTTTGAAGAACGCGCTATCGTTCCGAATACACATGAAGCAATCATCCCACAAGACCGTTGGGAGAACGTGCAGCGAATCCTTTACAGCCGTTCCAGTAGTTTTATGTGCGATAAAGACCGACTACGACAATATCTTCAAAGGCATCGTCCGCTGTGCAGACTGCGGCAGAACGATGTTAGTCAAGGTCGAGCACAGGCGCAAACGTAACAGTGTTCTGGATCAGACCTTTTATTGTTGCAGCACTTATCGGAAATATGGTGCGAAAGCCTGTGACTCGCATAATTTGGAAGCCCGTGTTCTGCATGAAGCTGTCTTTGCGGACATTCAGGCACACGCAAAGGCCGCTGTGAGCAATCGGGAAGCCCTTGTGAAGAAGATTGCAAATCAGATGCACCTCCGGGTGTCCTCTGACCGGGCGCAGCACAAACGGGATTTGAAGCAGTGTAAAGCACGAATCGCAGAAATCGAAGACCTGTATGCAAAACTTTATGAGGACGTATCAAAGGGACTTCTCCCGGAGAAACGTTTTCAAATGCTTGCAGATCGCTACGACAAAGAACAGGCTGAACTGACCGAGAAGATTGAGCAGTACGAGCGGGAAGGCCGTGCTGAACACGATCAGCTGGACAAGATTCAGGATTTTATTGATGAAGTCAGCAAGTACGCTGGTATCACCGAACTGAACTATAAGATTCTGCATCAGCTGATTGACAAGATTCTGGTATCCAGAGCGGAAAAGGTCGATGGCGAATACGTCCAGAAAATCCAGATTTTCTACCGCTTTATCGGCCCATTGGATGCCATCGAGTAACAAAGTCAGAAAAGTCACCTCCGAGAACTATCCTACAGACGCAGGGCGCGAGGGAGAACTGATCTTCCGCTTGGTGTACCAGCAGGCTGGGTGCAAAAAGCCCTTTTCCCGTCTGTGGCTGTCCAGCATGGAGGAATCTGCCATCCGGGAGGGCTTTGCCCACCTCAAACCGTCAACTGAATACGATGCGCTGTACAACGCAGCACTCTGCCGGGAACGTGCCGACTGGATGGTCGGCATCAACGCTTCCCGGCTTTTTTCGTGCCTGTACGGTCAACCGCTGGCGGTGGGGCGTGTTATGACCCCGGTGCTTGCCATGACAGTGGTGCGGGAAGCCGCCATTGCCGCCTTTGTGCCGGAGAAATTCTACACGGTTGCACTGACCCTTGCGGACGGCGGCACCGCATCCAGCAAGCGGTTTGCCCAGAAAGCGGATGCCGAACTGCTGCTTTCCAAATGCCGAAAGGAGGGGCGTGCCACGGTGCAAAAGATGGAACGCAAGGAAAAGTCCGAAAGCCCACCGCAACTCTATGACCTTACCGCATTGCAGCGGGATGCAAACCGTCTGTTGGGATTTACGGCGCAGCAGACCTTGGATTATGCCCAAAGTCTTTACGAAAAACGGCTCATCACCTACCCCCGCACGGACAGCCGCTTTTTGACGGAAGATATGGCGGCATCCTTGCCGGGGCTGGTGACGGACACGGGTAAGGTGTTTGCCGTGGAGGAGTCGCTTCCCATCCATGTGCAGCAGGTCATCAATGGCGGCAAAGTCACCGACCACCATGCGCTGCTGCCTACGAAAAGCATGGCAAACGCAGATCTTGCCGCCCTCCCTGCCGGAGAGCGGAATGTCCTGCGGCTGATTTCCGCACGGCTGCTCTGCGCCGTAGGCGAACCGCACCGCTATGCAGAAACTACGCTCACCACCATCTGCGCTGAAGAGGAGTTTTTCGCAAAAGGCAAGGTGGTGCTGTCCGACGGATGGAAAGCCATGGAACGAAAAATGCTGGGGGAACTTCTGGGCAAGCAAAAGGAAGCAGTTGTTCTGCCCGATGCGCAAGAGCAGAGTCAGTGCAGCGTTGCTGATGCCGAACTGAAGGAAGGTCAAACGTCCCCGCCAAAGCATTTCACCGAGGACCTTCTACTTCATGCGATGGAAACCGCCAGTGCAGACAGTATGCCGGAGGGCGTAGAACGTCAGGGCATCGGCACCCCGGCAACGAGAGCCGCCACCATCGAAAAGCTGGTGCAGAAGGGCTTTCTGGAACGCAAGGGCACCAAGAAAACCAAGGTGCTGCTGCCCACGGATAAGGGAAAAGCCCTCATTACCGTAATGCCCGAAGAGATTCAGTCTGCGGATATGACGGCTGACTGGGAAGCGAAATTGCTACAAATCGAACGTGGCGAAATGGAGCCGAGTGAATTTATGACTGAGATCAATACGATGATTACCGAACTGGTAAAGAATACGGAAATGAAAAAAGGAGTAAATGCGCTTATGAAAAACAAAATCATTGGTGTCTGTCCGAACTGCGGTGCAAATGTTGTGGAGCGTGAAAAGGGCTGGTTCTGTGAGAACAGGGAGTGCCGTTTCGTGCTGTGGAAGGACAATGCGTTCTTCAAGCGTCTGGGTAAGCGACTGGATTCCCATGTGGCGGACAAGCTGCTGCGGGATGGGCGTGTCCGGCTGAAGGACTGCAAGAGTGCCAAGTGCAAGACCTACAATGCCACCGTGCTGCTGTCCTGTGAAGCCGATGGCCGCAGCAAGTTTTCTCTGGAATTTGAAGGTGGGTGCTGATGGAGCAGATAAAAGAAGCGGTCTACCTTATCAACGATGAACGCTATCTGCATCTCCGGGAAAACGGTGCAGGGGTCGGCTTTGCCACTTATAACAAGGTAACTGTTGAGCCGCTGGAAAGCGGGCAGATCTCGGAAAAGAACCTGCCGCCCGATGGCAGGAACGCCATTCCTGCTGCCCGGAACTGGTATCTGTTTGAACTTTCGGACGATGACCGCAAGGCCATCCAACAGGAAAGCGTAAAGATCCTCGAAAACATCCCGCAGGCGGGCATCGGCAGACGGCGCATCTGGGAGCCGGAAACGCTGCCGAAGGATATTCGTCTCATCAACAGCCACTATGATGACCTCTATCGCATTCCAGATGGCGGCGTGATTCAGGTGGATTACCCGGATGGGCGCAGCTTCACGGCACGGCTGGAACATCTGGATGATTACCACTTTGACATGGGCGGTCTGGGCAATGTGTTCCACATCTGCCAGTTTGCCGAGGTCATGGAACGAAACCATGCCGACTTCTACCCGGAGATTCAGACACAGGACGAGCAGGCGGCGTGGGAACTGGGCGGCAAAGGCTACCTTGCCATCCAGTCTTGTGAGGATGGATGGGACTACACCCTCTACCACAGCGATTATTCTGTGATGGACGGCGGGCAGTTGGATGCCCCGGAACTGACCATTCAGGAAGCCCGTGAGCAGATTCTGGAAGCACACCACATGGAAAAGGGGCGGCGGCTGTTGCAGGACTACGATGCCGTCATGGATAAAGTTGCGGAAGCCGAGGAACTGCGTACAGACCACCGCCCTTCCACACTGGAAAAGCTGGCAGAACTGGCAAGTGATACGTCTGCGCCAAAATCGTCTGCACGTTCTGCGCCAGAACTGTGAGGTGGACGATGCAGCAAAAATGGAACCAGAATTTTGACGGTGAACCCATGACGGACATCCCGCAGAAGTTTCTGAACGCAGGGTGCGATGTTTATATGGTGATGCAGCTGCGGCATGACGAAAAAATCCTCGATGAAAGATTTGCTTCCATGCGGGAACTGCATCGTCGGGGCAGAACGCCAGACCCGGAGCATTATGAGGTCACCTACTATGCTGATCTGCCCGCCATGTGGCAGGATGTGCCGAGCAACGAGGTTTTGGAAGAACTGTTTCAGATGTTCAACATCTCCCGTCCGCAGGATTTTGAGGGACACAGCCTGTCGGTCAGCGATGTGATCGCACTTAAACGCAATGGCGAGGTGTCTGTGCATTATGTGGACAGCATCGGCTTCAAAAATTTACAGGGGTTTCTGGATAAGCAGCCGGAACGCCCTTCGGTGCTGATGAATCTCAAGGAAAAGTGCGATGCCCCGGAGTGCAACCCGACTGGATGCCGGAAAGCGAAGGCTGAACATGAACTTTGACCATGAAGAACTCATGCTGATGATGCTTTACAACACCGGCACCCGGCTGGGGCTTATCCACGAACTGCGGCTCATGCAGTGCTACCTGATGCCCGATGAAACCGCCCTGCGGGAACTATCGGAGGGTGTTATCGAAAAGTTGAAACTGCTGACCGATGCAGAGTTTGCCGAATTGGAATTTCCCCCGGACTGATTATTGCCGCCTACGGGCGGCGTACATAAAGTATTTTGTTCTTCCAAAAGATATGCTATAATCAAATTAGACAAAATTCCTCTCTTCAAGCGATTTCTCCGCAATTTTCCTGTGGCTCTGCTCGTATCAAAAATAAGGGACTGAATTTTAATTGTCAGAACGGAGGAACCATTATGGCAATCTTTGAAAAGACCATCCGAAACAAAAACTTTGACAAGCTGCTTCGGAAGCTGGAAAATGAAATCCCGGACAGCAGTTGGTCGGCAGATTTAGAGGCAGGCAGTGATTTCAAAGAGGGCGATGCCCGGTGCAGTGTCCGTGTGTTTGAACGGTACAGCATGATGGGCGGCAACCGCCTGAGTCTGACACTGACTATGTTTCAGAATGCGGACAGTCCGATTCGGCTGTCTGCCATCACCGCAGGAGGCAGTCAAGCGGTGTTCTTCAAGGTGAACACCCTCGGGGAAGAATCTTTTCTGGACGATGTAAAGGACCTGCTGGAAGAAATTTTGGAGGAGTAAAATGTTTTTTGGATGGTTTGACGCTATATTCAGCTTCATTTTCCCAATCCTGTTCCTGCTTTTTATTGGAATGTTTTTCTTTGCTCTAATTTCAAATCTCCGCACATGGAACAAAAACAACCACTCGCCGCGGCTTACCGTTCCGGCAACAGTGGTAGCAAAGCGCACCGATGTTTCGCATTCCAGCAGTGCCAATGCCGGCGATATGTCCGGTGCGCACGGATACGACACTAGCACATTTACATCATACTATGTGACTTTTCAGGTGGAGAGCGGCGACCGGATGGAATTTGAAGTGGACGGAAGCGATTATGGTCTGCTCATTCAGGGCGACATCGGAAAGCTGAGTTTTCAGGGCACCCGCTATCTTGGGTTTGAGCGGAGCTAAGTGTTTCTTACATTATATAGTATGGAGTGCTGTATGAACGATTTGTTTATCCAAGGGCTGACCATCGACTGGAACAGAGTTCGCCCATACAATTATGTTCGTCAGATTCCTGCCATCAGTGGAATCGACACTTTTACATTCCATAAGCCCATTACGTTCTTTGTTGGCGAAAATGGAAGTGGAAAATCTACGCTTCTGGAAGCAATCGCTGTTGCTTACGGCTTCAACGCAGAGGGTGGAACGAAGAACTATTCATTTTCCACATACAACTCCCATTCGGAACTATGTGAGGCTATGACGATTTCCAAGGGGTATCGCAGACCAAAGTTCGGGTATTTTCTCCGGGCAGAGAGCTTCTACAATGTAGCCACCAAGGAAATCGACTATTCCGATGACGATCATCCCTCCAAAGGCTATCACCAAAAATCACACGGTGAAAGTTTCCTCGCTATTGCGCAGGACTACATGGGTGCAGATGGAGTCTATATTTTTGACGAGCCGGAAGCCGCTTTATCCCCGCAGCGGCAGCTCACGTTACTGATCAACATTCATCGGTGTGCCCAAGAAGGGGCGCAATTCATTATCGTATCACATTCACCCATTCTCCTCGGAATGCCTGATGCTGAAATTTTTAGCTTCGACAATGGCACGATTCATCCTTGTCAGTATGAAGATACGGACAGCTACGTTATCACCAAAACATTTGTAAATAATCGGCAGCATTTTTTGAACCAGCTTCTGAACGAAGAAACGTAATGCCGGGAAAGGACATTCCATATGAGTGATTCTACGTTGAAAGAGCTTTGGCAGCAGGTCGCTGAAAAGAAAAGCTGCGAAGCAAAACAGAAAGAACTGACCGCCCAGAGAGATACGCTTGCTGATTGCCTGAAAAAGCTGGAAAAATCCAAGCTGGCAGAGCAGGCTGATGTGGACCGTCTGGAGGGACACAGCCTTGCCGCATTTTTCTATCAAGTGATTGGAAAAATGGATGAAAAGCTGGACAAAGAACGGCAGGAAGCCTATGCAGCCCGCGTCAAGTACGATGCGGCTCTCCATGATCTTTCTTCCGTTGATGCCGACTTGAAGCAGATTCAAAATAGACTGGCACGGCTGTCCGATTGCGAAAGTCAGTATCAAGCTGCTCTTTCCGAAAAAATCAAAAGCATCAAAGTCTCTGCCCACCCTGCCGCACAGCAGATTGCGGAAAGCGAAAGCCGCATTGCCGCACTGAAAGTTCAAAAGCGGGAGCTGCTGGAAGCCATCAACGCAGGAAAGACTGCCTTGCATACGGTCAACGAAGTTCTCGAAACCCTCCACAATGCCGAGGGCTGGAGTACATGGGACGTAATGGGCGGCGGTTTGATGGCCGATCTTGCCAAGTATGAGGAACTGGACGATGCGCAGAAACAAATCGAACAGCTTCAAGTGGAACTGCGGCGGTTCAAAACTGAGCTTGCTGATGTTGAGATCACCGCAGACCTTCAGGTTACGGTGGACAGCTTTCTGAAATTTGCAGATTTCTTCTTTGACGGCCTCTTTGCAGACTGGGCAGTTCTGGATCACATCAATCAGGCACAGAGCCGTGTAGAGAACACCAAGGGCCAGATCAAGCGTGTCCTCGCACTTCTGAAAAAGATGCGCGAAGATGTTGATGTCCAAATCGCTGATGAAAAAGAGAAGCAGGAGCAGCTTGCGGTGGAAACTGAGCTGTAGGTTTGGAGTGTTCGCGTATGTAATATGCTCAACTCAATGAATTGGAAATTTTGGAGATAAAGACTATGAAGAAAAAAGCACCAATAGTGTTCATTATCGTGAGCGTCTTTGCCGTAGCCGCAATCATTATAATTTCGGCGTATAGATCTTCGGAATCCTACAGAAAGGCGAAGGCTGCAATCCAATGGGATTGCTCTGTGTCTTGTACAGAAAAATCAACATCTGCCCAATATGTAATCACTTATTCTAATGTAAAGGTTTCATCCAAAACGGGCACACTGACGATTCAGAATAGGAATGATTTTGAAATTGTGGTGCATTTGCTCTGCGAAGGCGAACAGGAAATCGTATCTGGCAATATTTCTGCGGGAGGCTGCTACTCTTTTGCGAATGTTACGGACAAAGAATATACCGTAGGTATTCATGCGGATGTTGATGCAGCCACCAACATTAAAGTAATTGTATACGACGGAAAAGACACAGAGCCATATACAAATTGACAAGTCGGTGCTTGCGGGGGTGCATCTATTTGAAAAAGTATCAATGTCCATGCTGCGAATGTTTTACTTATAATGTTCCACCAAAGGAAGATTGTGGGTACATTTGCCCAGTTTGCTTTTGGGAGAATGACCCGTTTATTACTTCTGATAGCGACCCCAGTGACTTGAATCATGGAATAACTCTAAACGAGGCAAAAAACAACTATTTGGAATTTGGTGCCTGTGAAAGAAAAATGTTACGTTATGTTCGTCCGCCCGAAAGCGATGAAAAATAGACATTCATCATCAAAACTTCAAAGTCGACGATAACCCAATTATTATATACCCTTGGCGGGCAACCCAAAAACGGTTGCCCGCTATTTTTATACCCTAAAATCTGAAGAAGGAGGCCAAAATGCCAAGCAAAACCGAAGAATACCTTGCCCTTGCCCAGCGCACGGCAAACGGCTTGACCCGGTACTGGGAAAGCTGGACGGATTACCTGACCACCGCATCCCGGCTGTACAAGTACCCCTTTGCCGACCAGCTTATGATCTACGCTCAGCGGCCCGATGCCACCGCCTGCGCCGAATTTGACATTTGGCGCAACCGGATGAACCGCTATGTCAGGCGTGGCTCTAAGGGCATCGCCTTGCTGGACGAATCCAGCGGATTCCCGCGCCTGCACTACGTTTTCGATGTGTCGGACACCGGGGTGCGCCGCAATTCCCGTGACCCGGAGGTGTGGCAGCTCGGTCCCGATTTGGTGCAGCCGGTTTCAGAAATGCTCGCCGCCACCTACGGCATCAGCGGGGAGCGTGTCAGCCAGCAGCTTGCCGATGTTGCCGGGAAACTGGTGGCGGATTACTGGGACAACAACGGCGGAGACATTCGTGCCATCGTTGACGGATCGCTCCTGATGGATTATGATGAAGCCGGGGTGGAGATGCAGTTCAAAAGCGCTGCTGCAATCAGCGTCACCTACACGCTGCTGGAACGCTGCGGGTTTGAACCGACAGAGTGGTTCGACAAGGACGATTTTCAGGCAATCTACAATTTTTCCACCCCGGACAGTGTCTACGCCCTCGGCGCAGCCGTCAGCGACATGAGCCGGGAGGTGCTGCGGAACATTGAGCGCACCGTAAAAACCACCATTCGCCGCCGCAATATAGAAAGGAGCCAATATGAATACGAACAGCAGGAACGTGACCTACTCGACCGTCGGGGACTACCAACTCCCGAACCTGACCATGAACCAGCCCCGGAAGCCGCTGGGCAAGTACGGCAGGCTGCGCCGGACGTACCTGATGAACCATCGCCCGGTGCTGTACCACACGATGCTCCTGAACGGGAGCCTGTACCCGCACCTGATGGAGGTGGAGCAGACGGCAGAGAGCCAGATGCAGCAGACCATGGAGCAGCTTCTGAAACAGAACCCGGCCCCGGACAAGGAGAGCCGGCAGATGGCGTGGGTGCAGCACATGAACAGCCTGAAAGCGCAAGCCGAGGAACTGGTGCTGACGGAGCTGATCTACAGCTAAGTTTCTTCGATGCCCACATCCCTACCGAAGCTGAACAAATTGGAAAAATCGACCAAGCGGAGAGCGAAAAATTGCCCTCCGCTTTTGTTTTGTCGCAGGCTGAAATCGAAAACGAATTGCGTAAGCACGGTTCAGGGTTTGCAGGCGGTAAGCAGCGCATTATGGCGCTGTACCAGACCCAGCCTGACCGCAAACTCCGTGCCAAAGCACTGGCAAAGGAGTACGGCATCGGTGGGCATTCGCAGGATTTTCTGGATGGCAGCAGCGGTTTTGTAAATCATGATGGAAAAGGACTTGAATTTGACCACTACCCGGATCATCAAAAGGTTACGTTAAGCTGGACACAGGTCGAGAAATACATCGACCTGATGATTCAGTCTGACCGCTACCTGACCGATAAGGAAAAAGAGCATCGTGCCGCCGTGCAGGAAGCGGAACGACAGCTCCCAATGCTGGATGGTGATGCCGCTGCCGAATACAATGCTCTGAAAGAGCAGTACCCCAATACCCTGATTGGCTTTGAACTGGGCGGATACTTTCTGTTCTATGACAAAGATGCAATCACTGTAAAGGAAGTTTTTCGTTCTAATTTGCTGTCACAGGAAAATGCGCTGGGAAAAGTCAAAGTGACCGGCTTTTTGCGCAGAGAGTGGGTAGCAAAATCGCAGAAGCTGTGGGCCGAGGGCAACAGCATCTATCTAGCCGGACAGGGCGGAGATGGTACCCACCATCAGACAAAATATCTGCGAGAGGAAGATTATCTGCCGATCGGCATCATCATCAAGCTAGATGGCCGGGATTTCCGTGTGGATCACGTCAACTTCATGTTCAAATCCGTCAGCTTGCAGGACATGGACTTGACCAACAGCGGACAGCCCATCTTCCGGGTTGAACGGTTGCCCAATATCCGGGAACTGTATGAACAGCAGCAGGATGAAATTATTGACGTTTCTCCTGAAAAGGCTGTTGATTACAAGGTCGGTGACGAAGTTGTTGTTGACCTTCCCACCCGAACCATCGAAGGCAAAATCGGCTATGTTGGCGAAACCGATGTGCGCATCGACACCAGCGCGCATGGGCAGTCGTGGGATAACGAGGTACTCAACAAGCAGCAATTCGAGGACGGTCTGCGGCGGGATGAACCTACACCTGATGAGGAACTGGACAAGTTGCCTATCTCTGTGGAGGTCAATGGCGAGTGGCAGACCTTTCCGGATGCTGCTGCCGCAGACGAAGCCCTGAACGCTGAACCGATGCCGGAAGCCGCAGGAAATTTTCACATCACGGATGATAATTTGGGTGTCGGAGGCCCCAAGCAGAAATTCGCCCGCAATATTGAAGCCATCCAGACCTTGCGCACTTTGGAGCAGGAGCATCGCGGTGCCACCGCCGAGGAGCAGCAGGTGCTTTCGCAGTATGTAGGCTGGGGCGGTCTTGCAGATGTCTTTGACCCCAACAAGGAAAACTGGTCTGCCGAGTACACCCAACTGAAAGGGTTGCTCACCGAAGAGGAGTATGCCGCCGCCCGCGCTTCCACTCTGAATGCCCACTATACCTCTCCGGTGGTAATTCGCGCCATCTATGATGCTGTGGAAAAGATGGGCTTCCAGTCTGGAAATATCTTGGAGCCTTCCTTGGGTATTGGCAACTTTTTCGGTATGCTGCCCTCTGGCATGGCTGACAGCCGTCTGTATGGTGTGGAACTGGATTCCATCACCGGACGCATCGCCCAAAAACTATATCCACAGGCCGACATTACGGTTGCTGGCTTTGAAACCACCGACCGCCGAGATTTTTACGACCTTGCCGTAGGTAATGTCCCTTTCGGTCAGTACAAAGTCAACGACAAGGCGTACAACAAACTGGGTTTTTCTATCCACAACTACTTTTTCGCCAAGACTATCGACCAGATCCGACCGGGCGGCGTGATTGCTTTCGTGACCAGCCGTTTCACGATGGACAGCAAAGACAGCAGTGCCCGCAAGTACATGGCGGAACGTGCTGATTTGCTGGGAGCCATCCGCTTACCCAACAACGCTTTTAAGGCAAATGCAAGCACCGAGGTTGTTTCGGATATCCTCTTTTTGCAGAAGCGTGACCGCCCTGCAGACATCGAACCTGCATGGGTGCAGCTGGGGCAGACCGAAGATGGCTTCAATATCAATCAGTATTTTGTAGACCATCCGGAAATGGTGCTGGGAAATTTGGAACTAGAAAGCACCCAGTACGGCCATGACCTGACCGTTGCACCAATCGAAGATGCAAACCTTGCAGACCAGCTTACCGAAGCGGTGCAGCACATCGAGGGCCAGTACACTGCGGTGGAGATTGCCGCTCCGGACGTTGCCGATGCGGAAGTGCAGCGCAAAACTCTGCCCGCAGACCCTACCGTGAAGAATTTCAGCTATACTGTGGTGGATGGTGAAATCTACTACCGCGAGAACTCCATCATGACACAGATTGAACTGTCCGACAACGCCAAAGGCCGTGTGGCTGGCATGGTGGAACTGCGGCAGATCGTCAACGAGTTGATCGACCAGCAGTTGAATGACTTCCCGGACGAGGATATCAAGGCATCGCAGGCAAAGCTGAATTATGCCTACGATGCGTTTACTGCAAAATACGGTCTGATCAACGACAAGAAAAATGCCCGCCTGTTCGATGATGACAGCTCCTATTATCTGCTCTGCTCGCTGGAGAATCTGGACGAGAATAAAAATCTCAAATCTAAGGCAGATATGTTCACCAAGCGGACGATTCGCCCAGAACGTATTGTCACCAGCGTGGATACCCCCAGCGAAGCACTGGCAGTGTCCATCGGGGAGCATGGCAAAGTAGACCTGCCTTATATGGCAGAACTGCTGGGCACTCCCGGTAACTATGAGCGCATCACCACCGAATTGTCCGGCGTGATTTTCAAAGACCCTGCTGCGGATGCTGACGACCCGGAAGCCGGCTGGCAAACAGCGGACGAATACCTTTCGGGTAATGTGCGCGATAAACTACGGATGGCACAACTTGCTGCAGAAAGCCGCTCGGAGTTCAAGGGCAATGTGGACGCACTGACTAAGGCGCAGCCCAAAGATTTGGAAGCTTCTGAAATTGATGTGCGTTTGGGTGCCACTTGGCTTGACCTCTCTATTGTGCAGCAGTTCATGATGGAAACTTTTCAGCCGCCCTATCGTATCCGCTACAACAATGCCATCACCGTTCGCTACTCCCCTTACACTTCCGAATGGCGAATCAGCAATAAATCTGCTACTGGCTTTGGTGACATTATGGCCACCGAAACCTACGGTACCCGCAGGGCCAATGCTTACAAGATTTTGGAGGATACCTTGAATTTGCGTGACAGCCGCGTTTATGATATCATCGAGGAGAATGGGAAAGAAAAGCGTGTGCTGAATCAAAACGAAACCACCCTCGCCCAGCAGAAACAGCAGGCCATCAAGGACGCATTTGCTGGCTGGGTCTGGAAAGATCCACAGCGACGCGCCCTACTGGTAAAAAAGTACAACGAGCTTTTTAACAGCACCCGCCCCCGTGAGTATGACGGTAGTCACATTCATTTTGTGGGCATGAACCCGGAGATCAATTTGCGAGAGCATCAGCGCAATGCGGTTGCCCATGTGCTGTATGGGTACAACACCCTTTTGGCGCACGAAGTCGGTGCTGGCAAGAGTTTTGAGATGGCGGCTTCCGCTATGGAACTGAAACGTCTTGGCTTGTGTCAGAAAAGTCTTTTTGTCGTGCCAAACCATTTGACGGAACAATGGGCCAGCGAGTTTTTACGTCTGTACCCCCATGCGAAGCTGCTGGTTACCAGCAAGAAAGATTTTGAACCCGGTAATCGAAAAAAATTCTGTGCGAGAATTGCGACCGGTGATTATGATGCAGTTATCATCGGACACAGCCAGTTTGAAAAGATACCCTTGTCCGCAGAACGACAGGAGCGTCTGATTCAGGAACAGATGGATGAAATTGAGGAGGCCATCGAAGAAGCGAAAGCACAGGTTGGCGAGCATTTCACAGTAAAGCAGCTGGAAAAGTTGCGCAAGTCTCTGAAACAGAAACTGGAAAAGCTGCAAGGCGCAGACCGTAAAGATGATGTGGTTACGTTTGAACAATTGGGCGTAGACAGGTTGTTTGTGGATGAGAGCCAAGCGTTTAAGAACCTCTACTTGTACACGAAAATGCGTAATGTCGCAGGTTTGAGTACGAGCGAGGCGCAAAAATCCAGCGATATGTTCGGCAAGTGCCGCTATCTGGATGAAATCACCGGAGGCCGTGGCGTGATTTTTGCAACAGGTACGCCCCTGAGCAACAGCATGACCGAGATGTATACCCTGATGCGTTATCTTCAGTACAACACCTTACAGCAGAAAGGGCTGACCCATTTTGATGCGTGGGCTTCTACTTTTGGTGAAACTACTACTGCCATCGAACTTGCCCCCGAAGGCACCGGATACCGTGCACGCACTCGTTTTGCGAAGTTCTTCAACTTGCCTGAACTGATGGCGATGTTCAAAGAAGCAGCAGATATCAAGACCAGCGACCAGCTTCATCTCCCGGTGCCTGATGCAAAATTTGAGACGGTGGTGGTCAAACCTTCGGAAATCCAACAGGATATGGTGCAGGCGTTGAGCGAACGTGCAGCCGAAGTCCACAGCGGTTCTGTTGACCCCTCTGTGGATAATATGTTGAAAATCACGTCGGATGGCCGCAAAATCGGTCTTGACCAGCGGTTGATGAATTCCGCTCTGCCCGATGACCCCAACAGCAAGTTAAATGCCTGCGTCAACAACGTCCTGCGCATCTGGAACGACACCAAGGAGCAGAAGCTGACCCAGTTGATTTTCTGCGATATGTCTACTCCCAAGGGGGACGGTTCGTTCAACGTCTATGATGATATTCGCACCAAGCTGCTCAACGCCGGTGTGCCCGAACAGGAAATCGAGTTCATCCACAACGCAGATACGGAGAACAAGAAAGCAGAACTTTTCTCCAAGGTACGCAGCGGACAGGTGCGTGTGTTGCTGGGCAGCACTGCAAAGATGGGAGCTGGCACCAACGTCCAGACGCTGCTTGTGGCGGTGCATCATCTGGATGTAGGCTGGCGTCCGTCGGATATGACTCAGCGCAATGGCAGAATCATCCGTCAAGGCAATCAAAACAAACAAGTGTACGTCTATAATTACGTCACTGAATCGACATTTGACGCCTACTTGTACCAGACCTTAGAGAATAAGCAGAAGTTCATTTCTCAGATTATGACGAGCAAATCTCCCATGCGCTCCTGCGATGATATTGATGAACAGGCTCTGTCTTACGCAGAAATCAAGGCTCTGTGTGCAGGCGACCCTCGCATCCGGGAAAAGATGGACTTGGACGTGCAGGTAGCAAAATTGAAGGTGCTGCGCGGAGACTTCCAGAATCAGAAATATCGTCTGGAGGATAAGCTGCTCAAAACTTTCCCGGAGGAGATCCAGAAACAGAAAACCCGCATTGCTGCTTTGCAGCAGGATTCACAGATTGCAGCAGCACACCCGCAGGACAAAGAAAACTTCTGCGGAATGACCATCAAGGGCATGGTGTACGATGACAAAAAGGCTGTGGGCGAACGGCTGCTGCTGGCTCGGCAGGAGATGCCCAATGCCGATATGATGCTGCTGGGCACCTACCGTGGCTTTGAACTGAACATCCGGTTCGACAGCTTCAAGAATGAGCATCAAGCCGTTCTCCGGGCAGAGTTGAGCTATCCGGTATCGCTGGGCGATGATGCGCGCGGCAATATCACTCGTCTGGACAATGCCATCGACAACTTTACGGACCGTATTGCAGATGCCGAAAATGCTCTGCAATACCTTGAACAGCAGAAGCAGGCCGCAGAGGTCGAAGTGGCAAAGCCCTTTGCACAGGAGGAAGAACTGGCCGAAAAGTCTGCCCGCCTTGCTGAATTGAACGCCTTGCTGAACATCGACCGTGACCGCAGTTCCTCGCAGGATGCTCCCGAAGAAACCGAGGAAACCGAAACACCTGCAACTCGTCCGTCTGTGCTGGCTGCACTGGGGGAAAAGACCAATCAGTCGGAGCCTGTCAAACCGTTCCGCAGCTATTATGATAAGGATGGTGATGCCCGATGAAAGAAAAGCGGGATGAAACCATCATCCTGCGCTTGAGCAAAACAGAAAAGAACCGTATCTATGAAAAGATGCTCAGCATGGGCATCCGAAGCCTAAGTGCCTATATCCGAAAAATGGCACTGGACGGCTACTGCCTGAACCTTGACTTGCCGCAACTGCGGCGCATGGCATATCTTTTGCAGATGTGCAGCAACAACCTGAACCAATATGCCAAAACCGCTAACGAAAATGGTCGGGTCTACGCTGCCGACATGGAGGACCTGCGGCAGCGTCTGGATGAACTGATTGACATTGGCAAGCAAATTCTTTCCAAGCTGGCAGAGCTATAAAAATTCCCGCAGTTGGAGGACTGCGGGTGTACATATAATGCTTGACATCCTTGCAACGTAGTAGTCGATACCTTTATAATAAGGGCGAACAGAAAGGAAGTGCTTGATATGATGTCTATGCTGAAGAAAATTGTTCTTTTCCCGATTTCTCTCTTTGTGGCGTTTCTAGCTCTGATGGCAAGGTGGCTGCTAACCCTGTCCAGCTATGTAGTTGCTCCGCTGATGCTCTACATCTTCGGCTGCGGCATCTACACTGCTTACCGTCAGACTTGGAATCAGTTCTTTATCCTGCTGGTGGCCGAGTTCATCTGCTTCATCCTCTTTTTCGGTGCAACTGCCATCACCGAGGGCATCGGGCGTTTCAGTGAGTGGCTTGCAGAACTGTGAGGGATGCTATGAGCAAACAGAGGATAGAGGATTGCTATTTTGAACACAACAGCACGATTTTTTCTGAGATGCTGGGTGAGGATGAAGAGTATCTGCGACTGAAAAAAGCCAAAAGAGCAGCTGAGGAAGCCTTGCAGAGCGTTATCAGCAAAGAAGCGTGGAATCAATATCTCGCCTTAGATGAAATCTGCAATGAGTTGGAATGCGCCAGATACAAGGCAATGTATCTGGCGGGTGCTGCCGATTATGAAAAAATATCCAAATGATCTCAATGCCGCCTCCGGGCGGCATTTTTTCTTTGCAATAGGGGGTGATGATGCTGGCAGCAACACGGTTGATTGCGTTGCACAAAAACAAGGGCATGACCGTTGCGGCCTGCCTGAAAAATCGCACGGACTATATTGAAAACCCGGACAAGACCGAGCAGGGACAGTTTGTCAGCAGCTATGCTTGCAGCGCCCTGACAGCAGATGAAGAATTTATGCTTACCAAGCGGCAGTATGATCTCGTAAACGGACGCAGGCAGAAAAGCGATGTGATCGCTTATCAGATACGGCAGTCCTTTCGTCCGGGGGAAATCACTGCAGAGGAAGCTAACAAGGTGGGCTACGAACTTGCCATGCGTTTTACCAAGGGCAAGTATGCGTTTGTTGTTGCCACCCATACGGACCGGCAGCACATCCACAACCATGTGATCTTTAACTCCACGGCACTGGATGGCACCAGAAAGTTCCGGGATTTTTTCTTTTCGGCGTTGGCAGTGCAGCGGTTGAGCGACCTGATTTGCTTGGAACACCAGTTGTCCGTCATTGAGAAGAAGCCCTATCGGGAACGGCAGAAGCGTGTTCTCTATCCTCCCAAGGAAAGCAACAGGGACCGCCTATGCGGAATCATCGACACAATCCTTGCAGAAAAACCGGGAGATTATGAAACGTTTCTGCAAAAGCTAGAGCAGCAGGGCTACGAGGTGAAGCGTGGCAAGTACACGGCGGTGAAGGGCAAGGGACAGAAACGCTTTATTCGGTTCCGAACTCTGGGCACCGGCTATGGCGAGGACGAAATCAAGGCGGTGCTGGAGGGAAAGGCGAAGCACCAGCCGTACCAGAAAAAGCAGGCCAAAGAGCAGCCCTTCCAGTTGCTGGTGGACATTCAGGAGAAAATGGCAGAGGGCAAAAGTGTTGGCTACAAAAAGTGGGCAACCAAATTCAACCTGAAGGAGATGTCCAAGACGCTGCTGTTTTTACAGGAGCAGAAAATTGGCAGTGCCGAGGAACTGCGAGAACGTACAGCGGCGGCAACGGAACGCTATCATGCCATGGGCGATTCCATCAAGGCAGCAGAAGCAAGGCTGACAGAGATTGCCGTGCTGAAAACCCACATCATCAACTATGCCAAGACTCGCCCGGTCCATGATGCCTACCGCAAGTCGGGGTACAGTAAAAAGTTTTTGGAAGCCCATCGGGAGGAAATCACTCTGCACAAGGCGGCGAAAGCTGCCTTTGACGAAGCCGGGCTGCAGAAGCTGCCGAAGGTCAAGGAGTTGGATGCGGAGTTTGCAGAGCTACTGACCAAGAAGAAAGCCGCTTACCCGGACTACCGCAAGGCACGGAACGAGATGCAAGAACTGGTTCGGGCACAGAAAAACGTGGAACGATTTTTTGCGGGAGAAAAGGACACCATCGAAAAAGCGCAGACCCGATAAACGAATACCGCCGAGGACTCTTCCCATTTTGGGGAGATGTCCTCGGCGGCTTTTTTAGTTTATATAGCAGCGGTCCTGTTTTATAAGCCAATCTTCACACAGCCGCTGGGCTTCGTCCTTTGTGCAGCAGGTGCAGTTGAAAAGTTTGCCACGGATGGAACAGTAAGTGTAGTGTACCTTCGGGACTCCATTAGCATCTCGAAAATCAACGCAGCGTTCCTCACCGGGCAGCAGATAGATCGTATCCACGTTCAGCAGCTCCTTTTACCTTCGTTCATGTGCCAAGGGGCACAACATTTGCTATTGTACCATGTACCGTCCCCAAAGACCATTGCTTTTTTGACCAAAGATACGCACAAAAATTTTCCACCTTGAAATTATCCGAATAGCGTTGAATAAACGCAAATGGATTGTGTATAACAAAAATTGCGACAGGTATGCTATTGGTGTGCAACAAACACAATTAGAATGTGAGGTCGCTATGAATACGCTTTTGGGTCAACGAATACGAGAGCAGCGCAAGGAAAAAGGCTGGACGATTGAACAGTTTGCAGAACGGGTCGATTTGTCAGCAAATTATGTTGGAGATTTAGAGCGCGGAGTAAAAATCCCCAAACTGGAAACCTTTATCCGAATCGTAGAGGTGTTGGACGTATCTGCTGATGTGCTAATCCGGGATTCCGTTCCATCCGCATCCCATGTGGCAGATGACGAACTGAGCAGAAAGCTGAGCCAGCTCACACCGGGGCAGAAGAAAGCTGCCATTGACATTCTGAATGCATACACCGACAACATTCCCTATATTACAAAATAACACCTATGTCAGGGAGCGCAGCAAACGTGCTGACGCTCTTTCTTTTTGCCCTCAAATAGTTTATAATCAACACTAGAAGCGTGTATCTAACGCCAATGGCAAGTATTTGAGGTGAATGACATGACAATCCTACCCAATATCGAAGAAGCAATGGAAGATGCCCGGAATGGAAAGTTGAGCCCGTATTGGCAGAATAATCTAAAACGTGAATGCCTGCATGGAGAGCTATCGGCTGAAGAGCGGCTGGCTCTTTCGGAACTGAATTGCATTTTGTCCGAGACTCCACAATGGAGTAGCGAAGAAGAACTGTGCCATGACATGGAGAATATCGGCGGCAGGGTTCGCTTCTGCCGCTTTTGGAATGAGCACTATTCCATGGTGCAGTTGACGGAAGATCGCAACGGAAAATACTCCACAGCCTACGTTCTGGATACAGAAACCACCCCGGATGTGCGTAAGGTAGCGGCATTGCAGGCACAGAAAGAACTTGCGGACCGTATGCAAGCGTGGGGTGTTTCGCTTCTGGATACGTCTGTTCCCGAACAGATGAAGTACGATTTTCTTGCAGAAGCTGCTTCTCACCTCATGCAAGTCCTCAACGACCCGGAGCATATCACCGGGTAAAAAAGCGTCCCGTAGGGATGCGCAGCCTGCATTGGAAAATGCAGATCAAAGGGGCTTGGGGCATTCCCCAACAAGCGTTTTGCAACGCAAAATAAGCAGATGTATATACGTCTGCACTGCTTGCCGGTACAATGTCATCGATGAAACAAAACTAGTTTTATCAAAGACGGTTATATGGTTGTGCCGATTTCCAAAACATAGTAATATTGAAGTACTAACTGGGGCCGAAAGTGGCAAAACTGCTTGCTTGGTTTCCATTCAGGAATTACTAACAGCGTAGACCGTCCGTTCGCTTCGTATACCGTCAGCGTCACAAATTGACACCAATTTATCATTCTTCACGAAGTATGTGCTAAAATCTCTTGACAGCACCTCGCAAAATATGTTATCTTTTGTAAACATTCTTGAAAAGATATGACCTTTTCTGTGGACCGAACATAAACCGATTTTTCTCTGGAGGAAAGACCCATGAAACAGGAGATCATCCGCAAACTGATCGCTGCCGTGGCCATGAGCCTCGTTGTTGGCGTCTCTCTGGCCGCCTGCGGCGGCGGCAGCAGCTCCACCGCCGCTGGTGTAACTAAGACCGGCTCTGCCGAAGGCTTTGGCGGTGCTGTCACCGCCACTCTGACCGTGGATGCCAACGGCACCGTTACCGACTGCAAGCTGGAAGGCGCACAGGAGACCGAGAGCATCGGCGGCGCTGCACTGGAAGAGCTGTCCAAGCAGGTCGTGGCCGCCAACGGCCCCGCCATCGACGGCGTTGCCGGTGCCACGGTGACCACCAAGGCCGTCCGGAAGGCCGTTGCCGCCGCACTGGGTGTGGAGCTGGCCGAAGAAGCCCCCGCCGACTCTGCTGCCGCAGCCCCCGCTGAGCCCGCCGCCATCGTCCCGGTGGAAGGCGGCATCCAGATCGGTCAGGCTTATGCTGCCGCCCACGGCACCAAGTGCTTCACCGAAGCGGTGGCTGTGGTGAAGGATGACGTCATCCTCGCCGCCTACCTCGACGATTTTCAGTTCACCAGCACCGATGCAGGCGTGACCGCCGTGCCCAACTCCGACTCCGACTTTGCCGCAGGCTACGCCGAGGGCAAGGTGCTGATGTCCAAGCGGACCAACGCCGATTATTACAGCAAGATGATGGCTGAAAAGGGCGGCTCCACGGTCGCTCTGGATGCAAACTTCGACGCCATCCAGAACTTTGCCGTCGGCAAGACCATCTCCGAGCTGGAGGATGTAGCCGCCAAGGGTGCCGAGGCTGTGGACGCCGTCTCCGGCGCAACGCTGGTGGATACCGCCGGTTATCTCTCTGCCATCGTGGATGCCGCCAAAAACGCCCAGACCACGCAGGCCGTGGAGTTCAACGGCAGCTCCGAGGACCTGAAGCTGAATGTGGTCTATGGGGCCGCACACGGCACCAAGTGCTTCACCTCCGGCGCTGTCGCCACTGCCGGGGACACCATCGTGCTGAGCTACATTGACGAGTTCCAGTTTGCCGGTTCGGACGCCGGGGTCGTCGGTGTGCCCAACTCCGATTCTGACTTCGGCGCAGGCTACGCCGAGGGCAAGGTGCTGATGTCCAAGCGGGTCAACGCCGATTACTACAGCAAGATGATGGCCGAAAAGGCTGGTTCCACCGTTTCGTTGGATGCCAACTACGACGCCATCCAGAACCACGTGAACGGCATGAGCATTGCCGACGCCGAGGCTCTGAGCAAAGATGAAAAGGCTGTGGACGCCGTTTCCGGTGCCACGCTGGTGGATACTGCCGGCTACGTTGGTGTGCTGGTGGATGCCGCAAAGTAAGACAAGAAAAATAACGTTCCTCTGAACACAGCAGCGCCCGCCGGGAGATCTCCCGGCGGGCGCTGCTTATTTATTATACGCAGTTAGCAAAATCTAACCGTCTGGTGGAAGAAAAGGCAGGCCACCTGTATGCAGTCTGCCTTTTGCCTGATGCGAAAGCCCGCAGACGCGCGGGGCTTACAGCACCAGCGAGGGCGCGGTGTAGACCCGTGCCTTCAGCTCGCTGTTTAGCATATACAGCCCCTTGCTGTCACCGCCGAACAGCTCCATCTTGGTAATGAGGTCGGCGGCGTTCTTCTCCTCCTCGCCCTGTTCCTTGATGAACCAGTCCAGCGTCTGCATGGTGCGGAAGTCCCTGACCTCGTGTGCGGCGGCGTAGATGGCATCGATGCTGGCGGTGACCAGCTTCTCGTGCTCCAGTGCCTTTTTCAGCGGGGTCATGTGATCGACTCGCTCCCACTCCGGCTTTGCGATAGCCTCAAAGGTGACGCCCTCGCCGTTATTCTGCAAATACTGATAAAACAGCATGGCGTGATCCCGTTCCTCCTGCGCCTGTACCCGGTACCAGTTCTCAAAGCCGTCCAGTCCGACGGCGGCGTAGTAGTTGGCAAAGTCCAGATACAGATAGGCGGAGTAGAACTCCTTATTGATCTGCTCGTTGAGCAGCTTAGATACGTTAGCATTCATAATACTTCTCCTCCATAAGATTGTCTTTTTCCTGCTCCCGGCAGGGGGACAGATATACCGTACCCAGAGCGACGCTGGGATGCTCCCTTTTCATCTCCAGGAACACCTGCTCCGCCTTGGGATGCTGCTGCAGCTCCGTTACGGCGGCCAATATCTCCTCTGCGTATTTTGGAATACCGCCAACCCTCTAAATGCAAGAATGAGTCTTATTATTTTGCTTTTATTATACCTATATTTTTTTCTCTGTCAACAACCACAAAGGGCTTGTGCTCCAAAAGCTGCCTCGAAGTACCTTAACAGTTTTAACTGTATCTGTTATATTTCAATATAAACTGTATCAGCAGTAAACACAGTTGCATTGGAGGTTGATTATGCGTCAGATATTGCTTTTCGCGGCACTTGCCGCCGTGCTTGCACTGCTTCTGGTGAGCTGCGGGGGAACCAAGGACAAGCCGGTGCCGACAGAGGAGGACGCTCCCGGCAAGGCGGCGTATCATAAGATCAGCGCCGAGGAAGCCTATGAGATGATGATCTCGCAGGAGATCGTGGTGGTGGATGTCCGCACCCGGGAGGAATACGATGGCGGGCATATTGAAAACGCCGTCCTTGTGCCCAACGAGAGCATCGGGAGCGAAATGCCCGAGACGCTGCCCGATAAGGAGGCGACGCTGCTGATCTACTGCCGCAGCGGCCGCCGCAGCAAGGATGCTGCACAAAAGCTGCTGGCGCTGGGGTATCAGAGCGTCTGCGACTTCGACACGATCCTGATTGTCCAAACTCAATTCAAGGTCATGGTCGATGATGGGCAGCTTGAACCAGACGGACTTCAGCCACTGTCCATTAGGCTGGCGTTCCGGGCAGATCTGCACCTCGTCGATCAAAATTTCCACCAGTCTGCGGCGTTCCGCCTCGGTCATGGTGGCATAAAACTTGTCAAAGCAAATCAGGATCTTATAGATGTTGTCGCCTGTGATTTTGTCGGCTTCAATGGCCTGCTTCTTTGCCCGGGCATCCATCAGTCCATTTTCCACCTCTTCGATTTTATCGTACATCTTATAAAGGCGGTCGTCCGGGTCAAGGCTGTCGATCTCCTCCATAAGCCGGGATTTTGTGGAGTAGTGCTGCCGTAGCTGCTTCTCATAGGCGGCGATCTCCTGCTCAATGGCAGTGGTATCTACCTTCATGTGTAGACCTTGGTCTTTTCTGCTGCCATTTCCAGCACCTCCCATTCGTACCGTCTTGTTCGGAATAGACTTTGCAAGCAAAGTCGTGTGCCAAAGGGCGCTGCTCTCGCCTGTCGGCTCGGTCAAGCGCTTCAAAATGCAACGCATTTTGAGGTCGCCACTGGCGACCCGCGCCCCTTTGGATTCTCCGTTCACATTGTCCTACGGACGATGTGATTTTATTGTTGTAGCGATTCGCTTCATCCCGGTTTCGTCCCGGTTTGCAGAATGCCCTTGCAATCCGAAAGGAGCCGTGCTATAATGCCGCTGTAATTGAATCAGAAATCTTCAGGGCAGGGTGCGATTCCCTACCGGTGGTACAGCCCACGAGCCGTAAGGCATGATTCGGTGAAACTCCGAAGCCGACAGTACAGTCTGGATGAAAGAAGATACCAAGCGCAGAGCCCGCACGGTTCTGCGCTTGTGGAGGCTGCTCTGGGATGCGTTTGCATTCTGGAGCTTTCTTTTTTGCACAAGGGTCCCTTGTGTCTTTTCGGCTTGCCCTGAACGTTTTTGTTCAGGGCTTTTTCTTTTGGAGGCGACACGATGAACGACAAAGAGTATATGCGTCTGGCTTTGCAGCTTGCAAAAAAGGGTTGCGGATGGACGTCTCCCAACCCGATGGTGGGTGCCGTGGTCGTAAAAGAGGGCAGGATCATCGGACAGGGCTGGCACCAGAGATACGGTCAGGCTCATGCGGAGCGCAATGCGCTGGCATCCTGCACCGAAGATCCACAGGGAGCGACCCTGTATGTGACATTGGAGCCGTGCTGCCATTACGGAAAGCAGCCGCCCTGCGTGGATGCGATTCTGGACGCGGGCATTCACCGGGTGGTCGTGGGTTCTGCTGACCCGAATCCGCTGGTGGCTGGAAAAGGAATTGCAATCCTGCGCGCACACGGCATAGATGTGACCGAAAATGTTCTGCAAGAGGAATGCGATGCGCTGAACAAGGTGTTCTTTCACTATATCACCACAAAACGCCCCTTCGTTTCCATGAAATACGCCATGACGATGGACGGAAAAATCGCCACATACACAGGCGCTTCCAAATGGATCACCGGGGAAATTGCCCGGAATCATGTTCAACGGCAGCGACACCGATTCCGCGGCATTATGGTGGGAGTCGGAACCATCCTGGCAGATGACCCGCTGCTGACCTGCCGGATAGAGGGTGGCCGTGATCCCGTCCGGATCATCTGTGATACACATTTGCGGACACCGCTGCAATCACAGGTGGTCATGACCGCCAAACAGGTCCCGACCATTCTTGCGACCTGCTGCGGCGACCCGGAGAAGCAGGCGGCATATCAACAGGCCGGGTGCCGGGTCCTTTGTCTGGAAGCGCATTGCGGTCATGTGAATCTTCTGCAACTGATGGAACAGCTGGGGCAGGAGCAGATCGACAGCATTCTGCTGGAAGGCGGCGGAACCTTGAACTGGTCTGCACTGGAAAGCGGCATCGTGCAGCAGGTACAGGCTTACATTGCCCTGAAGCTGTTCGGAGGAAGGGATGCCAAAGCACCCATTGAGGGTGCAGGTGTCCCGCTTCCGGATGCTGCATTCCGCCTGAAGAACAGCCGATTGGAACAGCTTGGCAAAGATTTCCTGATCGAAAGTGAGGTGGAGTACCCGTGTTTACCGGAATCGTGGAAGAAGTCGGAACAATAAAATCCATCAATCGGGGACAGCATTCCGCCGTACTGACTGTTCGTGCAAAAACGGTTCTGGAAGGAACCAGGATCGGCGACAGCATCGCCGTCAACGGCATCTGTCTGACCGTCAGGCAGCTCTTCCCGGATAGCTTTGCTGCGGATGTCATGCACGAGACCTTGAACCGCTCTGCACTTGCACAGCTCACCGTTGGAAGTGCTGTCAATCTGGAACGTGCCATGCCGGCCAACGGACGTTTTGGCGGACACATCGTAGCAGGCCATGTGGATGGCGTCGGACGCATTGCTAATATCCGAAAAGACGATACGGCTATCTGGTACACCATTCATGCAGATTCTGCGATCCTTCGCTATGTCGTTGAAAAAGGCTCTATCACAATAGACGGTATCAGCCTGACCGTGGCTGCGGTGGAACCTACGGGCTTTTCCGTGTCCACGATACCGCACACCGTCCGTCAGACGAACCTGAACCAACGGCACAAAGGGGATTTTGTCAATCTGGAAACCGATGTTGTTGGAAAATATATCGAGAGGCTGCTTCCATCAGAAACACCAAAGCAAAACACGCTCACAAAAGAAATGCTGCTGCGCTGCGGCTTTTAAGGAGAGTTTACGATGAACTTCAATACCATTCCCGAAGCTTTGCAAGACCTGAAGCAAGGAAAAATCATTCTGGTAACGGATGACCCCGACCGTGAAAACGAGGGGGACTTCATCTGTGCTGCCGAATTTGCCACCACCGAAAACGTCAACTTTATGGCGACCCACGGCAAAGGTCTGATCTGTATGCCGATGTCCGAGGCTTTCGTCCAGAAGCTGCAATTTCCGCAGATGGTGCAGCATAACACCGACAACCATGAAACGGCATTTACGGTGTCCATCGACCACGTTTCTACTTCTACGGGCATTTCTGCCGCAGAGCGTTCCATTACGGCGATGGCTTGTGTGGACGATCACGCAAAAGCAGAAGATTTCCGCAGACCGGGCCATATGTTCCCCCTTCTGGCAAAAAAGAACGGTGTACTGGAGCGCAACGGTCACACGGAAGCAACCGTTGACCTGTGCCGTCTGGCAGGGCTGAAAGAATGCGGCCTGTGCTGCGAGATCATGCGGGAGGATGGCACGATGATGCGCACCGCTGAACTGGCAAAGTTGGCAGAGCGTTTCCAGATCAAATTCATCACCATCCGTGATTTACAGGAGTACCGCAAGTGTCACGATAAACTGGTCGATCAGGTGACGGCGGTGAATCTGCCCACCAAATATGGCACCTTCAGAGCTTATGGTTTTGTGAGCCGCCTGAACGGAGAGCATCACATTGCACTGGTAAAAGGTGACATTGGCGATGGAAAGGATATTCTGTGCCGCGTCCACTCGGAATGCCTGACAGGAGATACATTTGGCTCTTTGCGTTGTGACTGCGGCCAGCAGCTGGCCGCTGCCATGACGCAGATCGAAAAAGAAGGCCGGGGTATCCTGCTCTATATGCGGCAGGAAGGCCGGGGCATCGGTCTGATCAACAAGCTGCGTGCCTATGAACTTCAGGAGCAGGGCATGGATACGCTGGAAGCCAATCTCGCTCTGGGGTTCCATGGAGATGAACGGGAGTATTATCTCGGCGCGCAGATCCTCCGGGAACTTGGCGTAAAAAGCCTGCGCCTGCTTACCAATAACCCGGACAAAGTATATCAGCTCTCCGAGTTTGGGCTGGAGATCTCCGAGCGCGTACCCATTCAGATGACTGCGACCCCGTATGACCTGTTTTACCTGAAAACGAAGCAGGCACGAATGGGACATCTTCTGGAATATTAACAACGAAAGAGGTATTTAAAAATGAAAACATTTGAAGGCAAGCTGGTTTCTCAGAATATCAAGGTCGGTATCGTAGCTGCCCGCTTCAACGAATTTATCACGTCCAAACTTCTGAGCGGAGCAATGGATGGTCTGCTCCGGCACGATGTGCAGGACGCTGATATTCATGTTGCATGGGTTCCGGGTGCTTTTGAGATCCCACTGGTTGCCTCTAAAATGGCAAAAAGCGGAAAGTATGATGCTGTGATCTGCCTTGGTGCCGTGATTCGCGGTTCTACCAGCCATTACGACTATGTGTGCAATGAGGTTTCCAAAGGCATTGCCACGGTCTCGCTGGAAAGCGGGGTTCCCGTCCTCTTTGGTGTTCTGACCACCGAAAACATCGAACAGGCCATCGAGCGGGCAGGCACCAAAGCAGGTAATAAAGGCTATGACTGTGCAGTCAGTGCCATCGAGATGGTAAACCTGCTCCGGGAAATGGATACCGCCGCAGAGTAAAATACACGCAGGAGTTTGCCATGATCGTTATAAAGACCCGACAGCCTGACCCGGAATTGGAGCAGAAGATCCGGATGCTTCTGGAACGAGAGCACATCGAGGCAGAGCAAATATCCATTGATTCATGGGAGAAGTTGGTTCTTCCGGGGCTTACACTGGACGGAATGACCCACGAAGTGTCGTGCAACGGCAGAAAAGTCTCCCTTACACGACTGGAGTTCGATTTGCTGCTGATGCTTGCCTCCCACGAAGGACAAATCTTCTCAAAAGAAGAGCTTTTCCGTGCTGTGTGGGGACAAAACTGTGACGACACCTTAAAGGTCGTGGCAAATACCGTTTCCAATCTGCGAAAGAAACTGGCCGACTGCGGAAACTTTATCCGCACTACCCACGGCGGCTATGCTTTTGTAAGCCAAAAGGAGAACGACCCGGCATGACCAGGATCTTATTTATTTGTCTCGGAAATATCTGCCGAAGCCCGATGGCGGAGTATGTGATGAAAGACCTTACGTCCAAGGCAGGACTATCCGAGCAATTTGAAATCGCATCAGCCGCCACCAGTGCATGGGAAATCGGAAATCCGGTCTATCCTCCTGCACGGCAGAAGCTGGCAGAACATGGCATCGACTGCAACGGCAAGACCGCCCGGCAGATGACCCGGCTGGATTATGCACGGTATGATCATCTGATTGGCATGGACGAAAGTAATCTGTGCGACATCCTGCGGCTTGTCGGCGGAGACCCACAGCATAAAGTCTCGCTGCTGATGGCGCATACGGATCATCCCCGTGAAGTGGCAGACCCATGGTTCACAGGAGATTTTGAAGCCACATGGCAGGATATACTGGAAGGATGCACGGCATTGCTTGAGGAACTGCGATCATAACAGATTATCATAAAAATGGACGATGTCTGCCAGTTGACAGACATCCGTCTATTTTTTTATTTCAAATCATCTTAAAATACTTCAGTGCCTCCCGGATGGCTTTTTCCTTCTCCGGCGGGCACTTAAGCTGCTTGGGGTTCTCAGCCTTAGGCTTGTTGTAGTTCTGCCGCTCCTTGATGCCGCACTTGCGCTTGACCTGTGCAATATAGAGGTTGCTCACGTTCAGACCGGTGTGCTCCTTGACGTACTCCCGGATCTCTTCATATGGAGCAGATCTATGATACGCTTCCATGTAGCACACTTCGTGTCTCTTTAGAAACCGAGGGTAACGGTCAAAGCCATCCGTTTGCACCATGGTCAAAATGCAAAAAGCGCAGCCGCAGATATTCTCTACGGCTGCGCTTCGATCCATTTTCAAAGCTTCGGCATCACTCAACGCCATATTGTTGTCTAAATAAATCAGCGACGATGTTTTGCTTTTGAGGCATCGGGCGGCCGGACGAAGCCAGACTCGCCGCCTACTCCGCGCAGAGCTCCGCCACCAGAGCGTCCATCTGCGCTTCGCTGGTTTGGTTCAATGCACCACGCAGAGACACTACCGTTTCGTAAAGGTAGATATCCTTCATCTCCTCCAATTTGGTGCGCATCAGCCGAGCGGCAGCAGGGGCCCAAGAGCCGTTTTCAATAAGGCCGATCCGGCGGTTTCGGAATCCCTTTGTCTGTAAATGATCCAAAAACTCCTTCATGGGCGGAAACAGTCCTCCGTCATAGGTGGCGCAGGCCAACACCAGTTTCCCACAGTAGAATGCGCTGGTCACGGCATAGGAAAGGTCTGTTGCCGTCAGATCGCACATGGTGACTTGCGCACCTTTTCCCTCCAGCTTGCTCTTGAGGGCCTCCGATGCGTATGCGGTATTTCCATGGATGGACGCGTGGACGATCAGGATGCCCTCCGGTTCTTCCGGTTTCCATTGTGACCAGAGATCATAGAGCCGCAGATACTTCCCCAAGTCTTCTGTGAGCATGGGGCCATGGAGCGGGCAGATCGTTTTGATCTCCAGCGCGGAGATTTTTTTCAGCAGCGCCTGCACCTGTGCGCCATACTTTCCGACGATGTTGTAATAATACCGCCGGGCCTGCGGCGCCCAGGGGGCACGGGCAGTCCGTTCCAGTGAACCGAAGCGGCCGAAGGCATCCGCCGAGAACAGGATCTTTTCCTCCTCTTCATACGCTGCCATCACCTCCGGCCAGTGTACCATCGGCGCCAGCAGAAAGCGCAGCCGGTGCAAACCCAAGGAAAGCGTATCTCTTTCACCAACCTCCAGCATACGGTCTTCCGACAATGCACCTGTGCCGAAGAACTGCTTGAGCAGGGTAAATGTTTTCGCGTTTCCCACGATCTTCATCTCCGGGTACTTTTGTGCCAGCTGCATGAGGCTGCCGGAATGATCCGGCTCCATATGTGTGACCACAAGATAGTCGGGGTTGCGCCCCTCCAACACCTGCGCTACATTGGAAAGCCATTCCTCCGCCGCCCGTGCGTCCACGCTGTCCATCACGGCGATTTTCTCGTCCAGAATGACATAGGAGTTGTAGCTCACTCCCATAGGCTGGACGGGGTACTGGTTTTCAAAGAGTGCCAATGTGTTATCATCCACCCCTACATAGCGGATGGCATCTGTTACCGTTTGAATGGTCATAATACAAAACAACTCCTTATCATCTGTTCAAGACCTGCATCTCTGGGTTCTTCTCCCCGAATTTCTCGCGCAGCGCGCTGCAGATATCCTCCCGGGACTTGCCCTGCTTCTCACCGTTTTTAATGAGCTTGTACGCCTGAAACAGCGCCGAGGGGCCGATCTCGCTGCTGAAAAAGCCGATGCCCTGATTCCATGCCAGCAGTTCGAACACGTCGTCCAACGCGGCGCTCTCCACACCGTGGATATATGCCTTTACCAGCTCCCGCGCCGCCTGCCTCATCCGGCCCGCACCGACAGCGTTGGTCAGGGACAGCAGCAGCCGCGTTTCGTAGGGCAGTACGCGCTTCTCGCTCTGCCATGTGGTCTCCCAAAAATCCACGGCGATCTGCCCCAGCTTTTCATCGATCATGGGATAGTTCAAAAGAGCCAGCGGCTTGAAGGGAGCGGAGCTGTCGCCTTCCTTCTTCTCCACACGGCAGAACCAGACATGGAACTCCGCCTCACTCCGCCGCTCGGTGTGGTGCTCGTAGCCCAAGCCCTCCATGACAGCGTACAGTGGATGCGGCTCAAAGGTCTGGATGATGTGTAATCCTTCGCCCACCTCCAACGCCTCGGCTCTTTTCTTCAGCCCTTCAAAGAAGCTGCCCTGTATATGGCGCACATCCACGGTCTGAAACCCCTGCGCCTTATTCTTCCAGTTTTCGTAGCTCATGCGGTTATTCTCCTTTCTTCACTCGATAAAACCAGATGTGATATTCGCTGCCGCTTACCTTCTCCGTGTGATGCTCAAAGCCCATAAGAGCCAGCACCGGGTACAGGGGGACAGGCTCGAAGGTCTGGATGATATGCAGTTCTTCGCCGTTTTTCAGCGCGGCAGCCTTCGCCTTCAATGCGGGGAAGAAGTCCATCTTTTTGCCCCGCACGTCCATCACTTCAAATGTGCCGATTTTGTCCTTCCAGTTTTCATAACTCATAGTCTTTGCCTCTCTTGCAGAAAGCTCACGCCTCTTCGAAGGAATCCTTACCCACGCCGTCCAGCTTAGGACAGCCCACCAGGGTGGTGTGTCCCTTGATGAACCGCTCGTGGAAAGCGGCGTAGGCGTAGGCGGTGCAGTCGGCGGCAATCAGGAGCCGTGCGCCGTCAAAATACGGGGCGTTTATCCTGATCGATTTCAATGATCCGTCGTTTCATGTTCGATCCTCCTGTTGCCTTTGTGCGTTCATTGTACTATACTAAGAGCAACAAGTCAGTTGAATTTTCAACGAAAGAGAACTTTTTATGAAAGAATTTTTTCCGGTACTTCATACGGCGGCGCTTTTCTCCGGCATTTCCGACGATGAGCTTGCCGTCATGCTCTCCTACCTTGGGGCGAGGATCGACACCTTCCCCAAAGGCTCACGCCTGCTCCGCGCCGGGGAGCCGGTGGAGGAGGTGGGTCTCGTGCTGGCGGGCAGCACCCTCATCGTGCAGGAGGATATCTGGGGAAACCGCAACATCCTCTCCAAGACCGGGCCGGGGCAGACCTTCGCGGAGGTATTCGCCTGCGCGCCGGGAGCGGTGCTGAACGTGAGCGTAGAGGCGGAGAGCGCGGTGACGGTGATGTTTCTGCACATAAGGCGCGTTTTGAGCGTGTGCCCCTCCGCCTGCTCCCACCACAGCCGGATCATCCGCAACCTGCTGGACGAACTGGCAGAGAAGAACCTGCGGCTCAACGAAAAGCTCACCCACATGGCCCAGCGCACGACGCGTGCAAAGCTGATGTCCTATTTTTCCGCCGAGGCACAGCGGCGCAGCGTCTATGAGTTCGACATTCCGTTTTCAAGGCAGCAGCTTGCGGATTACCTCGGTGTGGATCGCAGCGGGCTGTCTGTGGAGCTTGGAAAAATGCGGGATGAGGGCCTGCTCGACTTTCACAAAAGCCATTTCCTTCTCAAAACGCCGGAGACTGACCGTCCCTTTCCTTCTGCGCGTTAAGGAGCCCTCTTTGGGCGTATTGGCAAGTGCGGATAACCCCGTCAGCCACGGAGCGTCGGGGTTTTGCAGATGGAAGAAGCAGCTATACTACGCAAAAAAACACAGCCGCAGAGTACATCTGTGGCTGTGTTTTGTGTTCAGTTGCTTACTGTTGCGTGGACTGGATATGGAGAGACAACATATCTCCCGATCTTACATGGGTTTCTTATCTGCCATCACTCTGGCAGTTTGCCTTGCAGATATGTCGGCATCCCCACTGCGGTCGTATCCGGCCTGACCTTAAACATGGCTTTTTCAATCTACCTTCCTTATCGGTTTTCCGCGATATACTTCTCCGCCATGTGAACTGCCACCGCGCCGTCCGCCACGGCGGTGACCACCTGACGGAGGGGCTTCGTCCGCACGTCGCCCACGGCGTAAACGCCGGGAATACTGGTTTCCGTGGTCTCTCCGGCCACGATATAGCCGCCGCCGTCCAGCTCCAGTTGACCCACCGCCAGCGCCGTGGCGGGCTGTCGGCCCACGCTGACAAATACGCCGTCGCAGTCCACCACGCTTTCCTCACCGGTGACGGTGTCCCGCAGGCGGACGCCGGTCAGCCTGTCCCCGGAAAGCAGTGCGGAAACGACGCTGTTCCAACGGAATTCCACGTTTTCGGCCTGTGTCAGCGGCTCGTGATAGATTTTGGTGGCCCGCAGGGTGTCTCTGCGGTGGACGAGGATCACTTTTTTCGCCACGCGGCTGAGAAGGAGGGCATCTGCCGCGGCGGAATTGCCGCCGCCCACCACGACCACCGTTTTGCCCTTGTAAAACATCCCGTCGCAGGCGGCGCAGTAGGCCACGCCTCGGCCCACCAGTTCCGACTCTCTGGCCACGCCCAGCTTTCTGGGGTTCGCACCGGTGGCCAGCACCACGGTTTTCCCCAGGAAAATCCCCTCGCTGGTCTCCACGAGCTTGGGAACCGCCGTCAGATCCATGCGGAGGACTTCTACGTATTCGCTGCGTGCCCCGAAGCGCTCCGCCTGCTTTTGCATCTTCTCCGCCAGAGAGAAGCCGTCGATCCCGTCCTCAAAGCCGGGATAGTTGTCGATCTGCTCGGTCAGGGCCATCTGCCCACCGGCGGACAGTTTTTCCAGCACGATGGTGTCCAGCCCCGCCCGTGCCGCGTACAGGGCGGCGGTGTAGCCGCCCGGTCCGCCGCCCACCACGAGCATATCATAAACATGATTGTTGTTCATATCTGAACCCTCCGTTATTTCGCCAAGGCTTCCTGAATGAAACGGTCGATTTCTGCCTTTGAGCCGGGCGCGATGATGGAATCCACGGCCTTTCCGTTCCGGTACAGCACCAGAGTTGGGATGTCCTCGATCCCCTCGGCCCTCGCCAGCCGCGGCTCCTCGTCAATGTTGATTTTGCCGACGGCAAGGCTGTCCGCGTATTCCTCTCCAATCTTCTCATACGCAGGGCCGATCCTCCGGCAATAGCTGCACCAGGGCGCCCAGAAATCCACCAAAACAGGCTTTTCCTCCCGGATCAACTGCTTAAACTGCTCCTGATTCATATTCATAGCTGCCATATCTGTCAGCTCCTTTCCTTTGTTTGGGTATTCTCAAGACTCCGGTCTCGCCCCACACCACATTGTGACCTCATCCTGAGATGACGGTAGCCATATAAAAAATACCTCCTATTTTCCTTACTCAGACTCTGACTGATAGGTTCTTCCTTTCTAATGAAACATACGCTCAACCGCGGATCGACGGTCGCGCATTTCACCGTTGCCTTGCTTCCCCCCAGAGTCGTTACATGTGGTACACCGCAGCGGAGCGAAGTCCTTCCGGCAGGCCGTCGGGCGCAGCAGGTGAAAGTTCCCAGCGTACCTGCCCCGCCCACTGGGAGGCGACGGCGGAGAAGTGGAGCATGACAATACCGAGATCCAATGCGGCATCCAAATTATCGGTGTAGGCATCCTCCTGCTGCACCAAATAGATGCTGTGGTCCTGCACAAGGAAGCCATAGGGCTGACGGTTGAGATAGCTGGGGGAGAGCGAAGCGGCGTAGATGGACTGCCAGAGCATATCGTCGTAGAAGTCCATCATCTCGTCAAGCCCAGACTTGTTGCTCCAGCTCCCCATGTGAACCAAATCGTGCACGCCCTTTTTGGGCGCGTAGTACTGCTGCTCGGCCCGCACATCGATCTGAGACATACTTAGGATATTCAGCCGCAGCTTTTTTGCGGTCTTTTCCCCGTAGCCAAAGGCAACGATTGCCGCCACCTCTAACGGGGTGGCGAGAGACAGTGCCTTTTTGATTTTGTCGCTGTCGGTGAAGGTCATCCAGCAGGTGTCAATGTCCAACTCAGTCAACTTGAGGACGAGATCTTCCATCATGTAGCCGGCGTTGATGGCCGCATAGGAATGCGGGGCAGACATAAGGAGCAGGTAGTGCGGTGCTCCGATGAGAAATTGATTATAGCCCGCTGAGCTCTCCAGCGCCGGCTGTGCATCCTTGTCCAAGACGATCAACTCCGTTGCAATCTCCGGGACAAGACGGGGGCAGGTCTTTTCATAGTAGGATCGGAGCTGGCCGATAGCCTCGCTCGGAACTTCCTTTTCGCGGAATGCGCGAACGGATCTGCGATTTTGAATCATAGCGCTGTAATTCATAGTAGTATCTCCTATTCTGATGTCTTTGGTTTTCTTATAAATCGTCTATCAGTGCGGTGCTCTTGGCGTAGGCGGTACTGCGTGCCTCAAAGAAATCGGTCTTGACCATGTTGGCGTCGGCGTACTGGCTGACCCATTCCATGCTCTCCGGTTCGCTCTCAAAGCCTGGATACAATGCGGGATAGCCAAGGCTCGTCCAGCGGAGGTTGCCGAGATAGCGGATGTAATCGCTGATCATCTGCCGGTTCAGCCCTGGGATGTCGTCGCCGATTACATAATGCCCCCATGCGATCTCCTGCTCCACGCCCTCACGCATCATCTCGCGCAGCGCTTGTACGCTCTCGGCGGTGAACAACTCCGGCTGCTCCTTTTGCAGCTCCGTGATGATATTGCGGAACAGCCACAAGTGCGTGTTCTCATCGCGGTTTATGTAGCGAATCTCCTGCGCCGAGCCGGGCATCTTCCCGTTTCGGGAGAGATTGTAGAAGAACATAAAGCCGCTGTAAAAATAGATGCCCTCCAAAATATAGTTTGCCATCATCACGCGCAGCAGCGTGGGAGCGTCCTTCCGCTCCTGAAACGCGTTGTAGCAGTCCCCAATGAAGGTGTTGCGGCGCAGCAGATGCTCGTCCGTTTTCCATTGGTAGAGGATGTCATTGCGCTCCACGGGGGAACAGATGGTGTCGAGCATATAGCTGTAGCTCTGTGAGTGGACACACTCCTGAAACGCCTGAATGGACAGGCAGAGATTGACCTCGTTGGCGGTAATGTAGGCGCCGATATTAGGCAGGTTCGCTGTCTGAATGGAATCCAAAAAGACAAGAAAACTCAGAATTTTATCGTAGGCGTTGCGCTCGGCTGACAGCAGGCGGGGATAGTCCTTCACATCCTGCGAGAGATTGATCTCCTCAGGAATCCAAAAGTTGTTCATGGCCTGCCGGTACCAGTCGCTGACCCAAGCGTACTTCATATTGTTGAAGTCGTTGAGGTTAGTGGTATTGCCGCCGATCATGCGCCGCAGGCGCACATCAGGGTCGCCCTCCGGGTTAAAGAGGGGCTTTTTCTTCAGTTCCGTCATGCTATCCTCCTTATGACGAGCAGCTTTCGCAGGTCTCGACCTCAAGGGCCTTGCTGCGGACATAGTAAATGGTCTTGACGCCGGCCCTCCACGCCTCCAAATACAGTCTGAGCACCTGACGCATGGAATAGTCGTTGGTGATATAGAGATTCATGCTCTGCGCCTGGTCAATATGTCTCTGGCGAAGGCCCGCGGCGCGTACCGACCAGCTTTGGTCGATTAGATGCGCTGCCTTATAGTACCACCATGTGTCCATAGAAAGCTCCGGAGCAACGCGGGGCAGCATGCTGCCCTTTTTTTCCTCTAAGAAGAATTTCTTCATAATTGGATCTATGCCCGCCGACGTGCCGGAGAGGATAGATGTGCTGGAGGTCGGTGCGACCGCCAGCAGATAGGCGTTGCGCATTCCCTGCACCGCCACCGTTTTCGCAAGTGCCCGCCACTTTTCGGAGGTATAACCCCGCTTTTCAAAATACGCGCCCGTCTGCCAGTCGCTGCCCTCAAAGAGCGCGTAACGACCCTTTTCCCGTGCCAGTGCTGTGTCCGCCTTGACGGCGGCGTAGTTGATGAGCTCGAACACTGCGTCGGTGAAGGCAAGGTGCTCATCGCTCTCCCAGTGGATGCCGCGCTTTGCCAGCATGTGGTGGTAGCCGCTGACGCCCAAGCCGATGCTGCGGTACTTCTGATTGGTAAGCCGCGCGTATTCCAACGGGTAGAAGTTGAGGTCGATCACATTATCCAGTGCGCGGATGGCCGTTTCCACCGTGCGTTCCATATAGGCCTCGTCCTCCACCGGCAGATTACCGAGAGACAGACTCGCCAGGTTGCAGACCACAAACTCACCTGGGCGTGTGGCCGTCACCACAATTGTGTCGCCGTTCTCCGTGTGCACCTCAGTGCTGATGTGCTCGATGGGTGCCATGTTCTGCGCGATCTCCGTACAGAGATTGGAGCAATAGATCATTCCCGTGTGGCCGTTTGGGTTCATATGATTTACACTGTCGCGATTGAAAGCGAAGGGTGTGCCGGTCTCCACTGCCGAGCGAAGCACCAGCCGCACGATGTCCTTGACGGTGACGCTGCGCTTTTCGATGCGCGGGTCATTGACGCAGTCCAGATACCGCTTCTCCCATTCTGTACCCCAGTAATCCTCCAGTGCATAGCCCTTGACCGTGAGGATCTCATGCGGGCACATGAGATGCCACGGCGCGTCTATGTTCTCCTCCGCCAGTCGCCAGAAGAGATCCGGATAGCACACGGCGGGAAACACATCATGTGCCTTCATGCGGTCGTCGCCGTTGTTGGTGCGCAGTTGAAGGAATTCCGGCAGATCCCGGTGCCATGCGTCTAAGTAAACCGCCACAGCGCCCTGCCGCATCCCCAACTGATCCACCGCCACGGCGGTGTCATTGACCAGCCGAATCCAGCGGATAACACCGCCCGCCGCCCCTTGAAAGCCGCGGATGGTGCTGCCTGCAGCGCGCACCTTACCGAAGTACATCCCCATTCCACCGCCGAATTTAGAGACCTTTGCGAAGTTGTCCAGCGAGCGGTAGATGCCGTCCAGACTGTCCGGCACAGTGTCCACAAAGCAGCTTGAAAGCTGATGGTAGGGCTTTCGTGCGTTGGACATGGTAGGTGTCGCCATCGTGACCTCCATACGGCTGAGCATATCGTAAAAGCGTTTTACCCACCCCATGCGATCAGAGCCTTCGTTCATAGCAAGATGCAGCGCGATACCCAAAAACATCTCCTGCGGTGTTTCCAGCGGCACGCGGCTGCGTGACTGGATCACATAGCGTTTGAGCAGCAGGTCAAGGCCGGAGTAGGTGAACAGCTCGTCCCGTTCCGGGCAGAGAAAGTCCTCCGCCATGGCAATTTCCTCGTGGGTATAGTGGGCAAGGATATAGTCACCGTAGAGTCCCTTATCCGTCAGATAGCGAAGCTTGCCATAGAGGTCGCCGACGCCGCGCCCCTCCCATTCCTGTGCGTTGCGACAGCGAAAGGAGTGGTTCAGAAGCCGCGCCGCGATGAACTCCCACTTGGGTGCCTCTGCCGTAGTCAGCTCTACCGCCGCCTTGGTCAGTGCCTCAGCCCGCTCATCCTCCGTCATACCCAGACGACAGAAACTCTCAAACTTCATTTGAAGCGCCGCGAGGGAGTAGACTTCCTCGGTAAAATCCATCTGGATGCGGCGCAGCACCTCGTCAAGCGAGTCATCCCCCACCGTCCGCGCGATGGTATGCCGGACACGGCGCAGCGCAGACCGCTTTTCGCGGTAGAGGATGTACGCCTTGGCCACCTCATAGTGTCCGCGCTCCATGAGCGTTCGCTCCACCTCGTCCTGCACACGTTCCACGGTGAGCGGCACTGTGACGGAGAGATTGTTGAGAACGGTGGCGAGGATCTCATCCATCTCTCTGCTCCCGATCTCCTTGCCCTGTCCGTCAAACGCCTTTTTCATGGCGTTGAAAATTTTCTCCTGTTGAAAGGGAACAGACTCCCCGTTTCGTTTTCTGATCTCCATTTCGATCCTCTCATCTTCTCCGGTCACTTCTCATGTCCTTTTGAGCAAAGAGCGGGCAAGCGCACTATCACGCTTGCCCGCTCTGTTTTTGAAAGCCGGTTTTTCTGCAGCCGACGTGGTGGGGCTGTTTGTTGTCTGTTGTCTTGGTTTTGGCTTTCCTGCCAGTTACTTCATAGATTCCAGAATGGCGTCCGCCAGTGCTTCCAGCTCAGTGCGCTTGTCCGTGCCCATGGACGAGGCGAGGCTGAGCCGCTCGTTGAGCACCGTCATGTTCTTAAGCTCATTGTTGACGAATTTCTGCATGAGGTCACCGGACTTCACCGCCCATGAGCCGTTTTCAATGATGGCAAAGGTGCGGTTTTGCAGATTCAGTGCCTTCATATCCATGAGGAAGTCATGCATGGCAGGGTAGATGCCGAGGTTGTAGGTCACAGAGGCCAGGACAATGTGACTGTACTTAAACGCCTCGGAGATCAGCTGGGAGACATGAGTGGAGGACACATCGTACATCGCCACCTTGCTCATGCCCTTATCGCAGAGCGACGTCGCCAGCGCCTGCGCCGCGTTCTCCGTGTTGCCGTACATAGAGGCGTAGACGATGAGCACGCCCTGGGTCTCAGGGGCATAGCGGCTCCATGTGTCGTACTTTTCAATGAACCAGCCCAGATCCTTGCGCCACACGGGGCCGTGGAGCGGGCAGATGTACTTGATCTGATCCAAAACGCCGCCGGCCTTTTTCAGCAGGAGCTGGATGTGGGGGCCGTACTTGCCCACGATGTTGGTGAGGTAACGGCGGGCGTCGTCCAGCCAGTCCCGCTCGAAGTCCACCTCGTCGGCGAACAGCTTGCCGTCCAGCGCGCCGAAGGTGCCGAAGGCGTCGGCGGAAAAGAGGACGCCGTCGGTGACGTCAAGGGTCACCATGGCCTCCGGCCAGTGAACCATAGGCGCGCCCACAAAGGTGACGGTGTGCTTGCCGAAGGAGAAGGTATCGCCCTCCTTCACCTCGATGCACTCATGTCCGTCCACATGGAAGCCGAACTGCCGCATGAGCATGAATGCCTTCTCGTTGGAGATCAGTTTCACCTTGGGATGGCGCAGCAGGATCTCCTCGATGCAGGCGGCGTGATCCGGCTCCAGATGGTTGACCAGCAGGTAGTCCAGCTCGCGGCCATCCAGCACATACGCCAGATTTTCCAAAAGCTGGCGGCAGGCAGACCAGTCCACCGTGTCAAAGAGCACCGTCTTTTCATCCAGCAGGCAGTAGGCGTTGTAGCTTACGCCCCGGGGAATGGGAAAGCAGTTTTCAAACAGGGCCAGGCGATGGTCGTTGGCGCCCACCCAGTAGAGGTCGTTCGTTACTTTACGCACGCAATACATCTTATCTTGCCTCCTTCACGGCCTCAAGCCTTTACAAATTGATCCTTCGTCTCCGCGCACTCGGGACACACCCACTCGGCGGGAAGCTGCTCAAAGAGCGTACCGGGCGCGATCTCGCCGTCCTCGTCGCCCAACTCCGGCACATACTCGTAGCCGCAGCCGCTGCAGACGTAGCGGTCGCCGATGGGGGCGGGCTTCGGCGGCGTGGGCCGCTTCATCTTTACCATGGGCGGCGCGGGCAGCTTTTCGCCGCTATCCAGCGCGGCAGTGAGCAGGGGCAGGATCTCCTCCACATCGCCCACGATGCCGTAGTCGCAGTTCTTGAAGATAGGCGCGTTACCGTTCTTATTGATGGCCACGATGGTGGAGGCGTCCTTGATGCCCTTAAGGTGCTGGGATGCGCCGGAGATGCCGCAGGCGATGTACAGATTGCCGGTGAACTTCTGACCGGACATACCCACATAGCGGTTCAGCGGCAGATATTTGAGAGTCTCCGCCACAGGGCGGGAAGAACCGATGGCCGCGCCGACGGCCTTGGCCAGCGACTCTACCAGTTTCATGTTCTTTTTCTCCCCGATGCCCTTGCCCGCGGAGACTACCCGCTCCGCCTGCGGGATGGGCGTATCCATAGGGATGCCCACGGAGAAGTCGTGACCATCCTTCTTCAGCGCCGCCACAAGGTCGGCCACCTGCTGGGCAGCATCCCCCTCCCGGAAGATGGTCTTTTTGCGAATGCCGGTGATGGGTGCGGGTTTCTTGGCCGCCGAACGGCTCTCGCCGCCGGAGCTCTTGCCCAGCCTGCCCAACAGATGAGAGGCGATGACCACCCGCTGGATCTCGTTCGTGCCCTCGTAGAGGGTGGTGATCTTGGCGTCGCGGTAGGCCCGTTCCACCTCCATGCCCTTGAGGTAGCCGCTGCCGCCGTGGATCTGCAAGGCATCGTTGGTGACCTCCAGCGCGATGTCCGAGGCGTACATCTTCGCCATGGCGGACTCCATGCCGTAAGGCGCGTGCTGCTCCTTCAGCTCCGCCGCGGAGTAGATGAGGAACCGGGCGCAGCGCAGCTTGGTTGCCATATCCGCCAGCTTGAAGGCGATGCTCTGCTGGGCCGCGATGGGCTTGCCGAACTGGACGCGCTCCTTGGAATAGCTCAACGCGTGCTCAAACGCGCCCTGGGCGATGCCCAGCGCCTGCGCGGCGATGCCGATGCGTCCGCCGTCCAGCGTGGACATGGCAATCTTGAAGCCCTCGCCCTCCTTGCCCAATAGGTTTTCCTTGGGAACCTTCACGTTGTTGAAGATCAGCTCCGCCGTGGAAGAGGAGCGAATACCCATCTTGTCATAGTGGTCGCCGAACTCAAAGCCCTTCCAGCCCTTCTCCACGATGAAAGCGGAGATGCCCCGGGTGCCGATGTCCGGCGTAGTGACGGCGAAAACCACATAGGTGTCCGCCTTAGGGGCGTTGGTAATGAAGATCTTGCCGCCGTTGAGGAGGTAGTAATCCCCCTTATCCAGCGCCGTGGTCTCCGTGCCGCCGGCGTCGGATCCGGCGTTGGTCTCCGTAAGGCCGAAGGCGCCGATCTTCTCGCCCTTGGCCAGCGGAACCAGATATTTCTTCTTCTGCTCCTCGGTGCCATAGGCGAAAATGGGCC
This sequence comes from Faecalibacterium sp. IP-1-18, assembly GCF_023347355.1. Classification (NCBI taxonomy): domain Bacteria; kingdom Bacillati; phylum Bacillota; class Clostridia; order Eubacteriales; family Oscillospiraceae; genus Faecalibacterium; species Faecalibacterium sp. IP-1-18. Next base: position 853,807 of record NZ_CP094472.1, on the reverse strand, counting down.
ATGAGCCGAGGGAGACATGGGCGGAGAGGATTACGCCCGTGCCGCCGTCCACACGGGCCAGCTCCTCCACCGCGATGGCGTAGCTCAGAGCATCAAGACCGGCACCGCCGTACTCCTTGGGGTAGGGAATGCCCATCCAGCCCAGCTTGCCCAGCTTCTTGACAGCCTCATCGGGAAACTCGTTGTTCTGATCCATTAAAAATGCGAGGGGCTTGATCTCCTCCTCCGCAAAACTCCGGATCTTCGCGCGCAGCTCTTCGTGCGCCGACGTGGTTTGAAACAGCATACGGGTACCTCCTTTTAAAATTTTACAGCTTGCTTGTATCTTGGGGATCGGATCCGCCGGTCAGCAGCCTGCGCAGGCTCACGGCACGGAACGCCTCGTCCTGCTTTTGCTGCAAGGCCGCCAGCTGACAGTGGATGGTGCACCGCCCATGCTTGTCCTGCCAGCGGCATTCATATCCCGGCTCCATGCAGGCGCACAGGATGCCCCGCTCCCCCACGACCCCCATGAGATCGTAGAGGGAGGTCGCGTCCAGATCGCAGGACAGCTCGCAGCCGCCGAGAGCGCCGCGGCTCACCCGCACCAAATTGCCGGCGGAGAGCTTGCGCAGAATCTGGTAGGCAAACTGATTGGGGATCAATTCCGTTTCCGACATCTCGGCCACCGAATGCTTCTCCCCGTCCAGCAGCACCCGCAAAATGCGCAGCGCGTAGTCCGTCTCTTTGGTGATGATCATGCTCCACATCCTCTTTTCGCTTGCTTGTTAATACCATCATATCAATCTCGATAAATTTTGTCAAGATTATTTCAAAAAAAATATCGCTTTCATACAGACCGCCCCAACCCGGGTCAGCTTCGCTTTCCATTCAGCGAAAAGCCATGTTCCTTTTCATATTGACAATCTCCTGATCGGGATTGAGCTTGATTTTCATGTTCGCCACCTCTTTCTTGTTTATTGATTGTGGCTTTATCATACCGCAGGACAAAGTCTTTTTCTGTGACGAGGTTACATTGATAAAAAGGGGCTGCTGCACTGGCTTTCTTCCTTGTGCAACAGCCCCATAACGATTGATTTGGTTGATTTTTAGGGGGTTAGGTTTATCCAAATTAGTATAACACTTTTATTTTCTGTATTTTGAGGGAGTAAATCCATAATACCTTTTGAATATTTCAATCAATCTACTGGGGTTGGAGTATCCAACAATTCTTGAAATTTCCGCAATGGTGAGGTCGGTCTGAATAAGCATATGCTCGGCTACAGAGATCCTTTTCCTCTGAATGTATTCAGTAATGGACATATTATAAACTGACTTAAATAGCTTTTTCATTTTGCTTTCACTCATACATGCAATGGTGGAAAGCGTCTGCAACGTAATATTAAAACTGTAATGTTCGTCCATATAATGCGTTAGTTCATCTAATGCCTGCAAATCTGTTTTGTTAATGGGTTGGCCATTCTCTTCATTTAGTCTGTTTTCTTTCAAATATGAAGCAAGATAAGAGATGATTTCATATATTTTTACTTCTACTGTAATTCTGGACGCTTTCATGGAAAGCAGATACTCATATAGGCTTTGCATAGCATGATTAACATTTGGTAAATAGAATTTCCCTTTTTCTTTGAAAAAATCAGAAAAGTTTACTTCAAGATCACCGGAAATTTCCTGGAGATACTGATCAATAAATTCCTGGTCAAACTGCACGGTAATACATCTTAATGGAATCTGAGGATGATAAATAGCTTTATACTTTTCAGATGGTTCATAGCAGCGCAATGTATTCGGAGAAATATTTTGATACGGATAGAATTCATCTCCTGCGCCACTAATATAGAGAGCAAGTACATAACCAGACCCAATATGTTCTCCGACCATAGTTTCCTGGTTAAATCTTATATCTGTCACTGTAATGATGAAATCGTGGTGAACCTCACTCGTCCATTGAAATCCGGTTCCATATTTTGGGTTGATCTTATAATATGTTCCGTACTCTATTGGATTCTTTATCGATTCAACAAAGAAATCATCTCGTTCAACTTCTATCATTGGCTCCTCCCAAGGATACCTCGTTTAGATTTATTAATACCTTGTTTAGACTTTATATCTGTTTTGTCCTTTACAGTTAGCTACATCTAATTATAATGAAAGAGCTGATGTATGTCAAACCGTTTTTAAGCAAAAAGAGGTGTATATTTGAAGTCAATGCGCAGTTTATATAAAAAACTATTTCATTATGTCCCAGATAAAAGAATTTTGGCATATTTCTCCATGGCACTATCTGCCGCTGCCGTCTGCTCATATATGGGAGCATATTGGTTTCTGTGGCGGTCCATTGTGTCTATTCTGGTTATTCCCGTATATGAGAAGGCTATGTATGACGCAATTATTGTAGTCATACTTATGATTTTACGAGGCATTCTCAACATTGCATCGGCAACGTGTTCCCACTACTTAGGCTTCCGGCTTGAAACAAACTTAAGGAAAAATGGGCTTCATAAATTATTGGATGCCTCTTCTTCCTTTTTTGACCATAACAGCTCTGGAGAAATTCGAAAAATTATTGATGATAACGCAGCAGAAACACACAAAACAGTGGCCCATTTGATTCCGGACAACGTCACTGCTGTTATGACGCCGGTGTTAATGTTTGTGCTGATGTTTGCAATAGACTATCGCCTTGGTATTCTCCTGATTCTTACAACTGTGATTGGTGTTCTTCAGTATCGTAAAATGTCCGGTGGTACTGAATTTCTGTCTGGCTATTCAGCGGCGCTTCAAAAGATGAGTGCGGCAACAGTAGAATATGTCAGAGGAATGCAGATCATAAAAATCTTCGGTGTAACTGTACAGTATTACAAAACTCTGATTAACTCGATCAAAGAGTACAAACAGTACGTCTATCAGTATAGCCTCAGCTGTAAGAATCCCTACGTTGGATTCCAGGTTCTGTTCAACGTGTTTTATGCTTTTGCTGTACCAGCCGCAGTTGTATTCATCAGCTATGGAGAACCTGCTATGCTAATCCTGGCAAAGATTGTTTTCTTTGCTGTGTTCTCCGGAGCTGTATTTACTTCTTTCACATCGATCATGTTTACGGGGCAGGATAACTTTGGCGCACAAAATACGCTGAATCAGCTTGATGAGCTGACTACTTCTATGGATCAGGCAAAGCTTCCACATGGAAACGAAGAGACCTTCCAAGATTTCAATGTTGAATTTCGTCATGTTGACTTTAAGTATGATGACAACTTCGTGCTGAAGGATTTCAGCCTGACACTTCATCAGAATAAAACTTATGCGCTCATCGGGTCTTCCGGGGGAGGAAAATCTACCATTGCAAAGCTGATTTCAGGTTTTTATCCTGTCGATGGCGGCGAAATTCTGATTGGTGGAAAGAACATTCAGAGTTATTCTGAAAAAGCTCTCATTCAGAACATCGCATTTGTTTTCCAGCGCAGTCAATTACTAAAGACCTCAATTTACGAAAATGTCCGAATCGGAAATCCTCAGGCAACACGGCAGCAGATTATGGATGCACTTGACGCAGCGAACTGCACATCCATCCTTGACAAATTCCCCCAGCGGGAGATGACCGTCATAGGGGCAAAGGGCGTATACCTTTCCGGTGGTGAGGTGCAAAGGATCGCCATTGCAAGGGCTATTCTAAAGAATGCGAATATCGTCATTATGGATGAGGCTTCTGCAGCTGCAGATCCGGAAAATGAATACGAGTTGCAGCAGGCTTTCCAAAAACTGATGAGGGGCAAAACAGTTATCATGATTGCACACAGGCTGTCCTCTATTCAGAATGTAGACCAGATCCTGTTTGTCCAGAATGGAAAAGTTGTGGAACAGGGAACCCACAATGAACTGATGGCCTGCAATGGACGTTATAAGGATTTTCAGGATGTATACTGCAAGGCAAATCAGTGGAGGTTGGCATGATAAAGACATATCTAAAAAGAGCCTTCCAGCTGAGTGATTCGGGTGTGAAGGGCCTTGCAAAATCAATCTGGTCATTCTTTCTCTATTATGTTTCTTTTGTACCGCCGATGATCTGTGTTTTTCTGTTTGCAGACAGGCTGTTGAATGGAAATGCCGGGAAACCGGTGGTATATCTCCTGTTTATGCTGGCAGCGACCCTGGTGATGTACTTAGTTATTAACTATAACTATAAAACGACCTATGATGAAACCTACCAGGAATCTGCAAATTTAAGAATTGATCTGGCGGAACAGCTTTCCAAACTGCCCCTATCCTATTTTTCAAAGCACAATTTGTCTGACCTTGCTCAAACAATCATGGCAGATGTGGCTTCGATTGAGCATGCTTTTGCGAACGCAGTGGCTAATTCCATAGGGTTTGCAATTTACTTTTTGGTTATCAGCGTAGCCCTTCTGATCATGAATTGGAAATTAGGTCTCTGTGTATTGCTTCCCGTTCTTACTTCTGCTTCGGTTCTTTTCTTGACAAAGAAACTGCAGGTCAGAGATGTAAATAAACATTATGATAAGTTGAGAGATATTTCCGAAAGCTTTCAGAATGCAATCGAACTGAATCAGGAAATTAAAAGCTATGGGTTGAAAGAAAAAGTAGAAGCTCAAATGGACCAGCAGTTGGATGAGTCAGAAAATCTTCAATGGAAAGCTCAGATCACCCAGACGATTCCTGTTACAATCGGCCAGACTTTATCTATTCTTCCTATTGGAATCACGGCGACTGTTGGCCTTTCAATGCTCGCCTCCGGTCAGGTAAGTATCCTGATTCTTCTGGGCTATATTATTATGGCGGCGAAACTCAGCGGGGCCATGGGTGGTGTTTTGCTCTATCTGACGGAAATCTTTTATTTGGACGCAAGAATTGCCCGGATTGGTGAAATCAAGAATCATGAACTTCAGGGTGGAGAAAAGGCAGTCCTTTCAGATTTCAATGTAGAAATAAAGGATGTTTGTTTTTCCTACCAGAAAGACACCCAGGTGATTCGCCATGCATCCTTTACGGCGGAGCAAGGACAGGTAACCGCATTGGTCGGTCCCAGCGGCTGCGGAAAAACAACAATGCTTAAGCTCATCAGCAGACTATATGATGCAGATTCCGGTACCGTTCAGATCGGAGGAACCGACATACGAGAAATTCACACTGATAGCTTGTTCAAGTATGTTTCCATTGTTTTTCAGGAAGTCATTCTATTTAATACTTCTATTATGGAAAATATTCGCCTTGGGCGGCTGGATGCTTCTGACGAAGAAGTAATACGAGCTGCAAAACTGGCTGGTTGCAATGAGTTTGTCAGCCGTCTGCCAGACACCTACCAGACAATAATCGGGGAAAATGGAGCCAAACTCTCCGGCGGAGAACGTCAGCGGCTGTCCATTGCCAGAGCAATCCTGAAGGATGCTCCAATTATCATTCTGGATGAGATTGCTGCATCGTTAGATGTGGAAACAGAAGTCCAGATACAGACTGGATTAAATCATTTGATTCAAGGCAAGACCGTGATTGTTATTTCACACAGACTGAAGTCTATTGAAAATGCAGATAAGATCGTCGTTATGAAAGCAGGTACGGTAGAAGCCTGCGGAAAACATGCTCATCTGCTGAAACAGTCGCCCACATATAGAAAGATGATTGAAAAGTCCAATCTGGCAGAGAAATTTAACTACTAAGCAGGTTACCCTTCAGATGCAGACCGCACTGTAGGGTAACATAAAGGCATTTGATTAACTATGTCTAACTGATTTCTGATGTGAGGAGGTGCATTATTTGAAGAAATATATTGGAAAAAGGATCATTAACTTCCTCATTGTGCTGGTAGGCGTCAGCATTCTAAGTTTTTTGTTGATTGCTTGGTCCGGAAAAGATCCTGCAGAAATTATTGCACACCGAGGCGTATCCAATCCTACGCCGGAACAGATTGAGATGATTCGGGTGGAAATGGGATTGGATCAACCTCTCCCTGTGCGATATATTCAGTGGCTTTCCGGAATGTTTACAGGAGAACTTGGGACTTCTTTGACCACTCATCAACCGATTGTAAAGGATCTGCACAAGTATCTGGCTACGACCACATCTCTTGTAGGGATGGCCATTCTATGGATTATCGTACTCACCGTTCCGATTAGTTTGCTCTGTGCCAGAAAGCGGAACCGCCTTTTCGATCAGGTTACCAGAGGCATTACTATCTGCGGTATTTGTATGCCAACTTTCTGGCTGGGATTCCTTCTTCTACTGTTCTTTGCGATTCATCTGAAATGGTTCAGTGTCTTACCAAGTCCAGGTTGGAGGGGCTTTTTACTACCTTCATTTGCCCTGGCGGTCCCCAGTTCGTGTTCACTCATCCGAATTATGCGTTCCTCTCTTCTGGCTGAATTATCTTCTGATTATGTTCGGTTTGCAAAAGCCCGTGGACTATCTGCCAACAGAATCCTGGTATGCCACATTCTGCGAAATGCCTTACCGCCTGTTGTTACAATTTTCTTTCAGCAATTCGGCTTTCTAATTGCCGGAGGGGCGGTAATCGAAAGTGTTTTTTCAATCAAGGGAATCGGAACTTATCTGGTGGACAGTGTGATTGCAGCAGATACGATTGCAGTTTCTACCTGTATAGTCGTCATTGCAGCAATTTTTGTCGTCGCAAATTTCATGGCAGACATAATCAACCGTCTGCTTTGTCCATGGATGGTGAGGGAAGAAAATGATACATAAGCTACTCAAAAGGCCGCAGGCAATTATCGGTCTGTGCCTGATTGCTATTGTGATTGTGATTGCGATTGCAGCACCTGCTTTTTCGCCTCACGACCCTGAATTGGTGAATTTATCGCAAAAGTATGCTCAGCCTGACGCAGAATACCCTCTTGGAACAGATCAATTGGGCAGGTGTACCTTATCAAGGCTGCTGTATGGAGCCAGATATTCCATCGGAATCAGTTTACCTGTGCTGCTGATTTTGTCTGTGATTGGTCTGATTGTCGGTACTTTTAGCGCCTGTGCTGGAAAAAAAGCAGACCATTTCATTACTATACTCTGTGATGTGTTTATTGCTTTTCCTTCTCTTATCATTGCTATTGCTGTTATAGGCGTTCTGGGGAACGGACTCCAAAACATTGCCGTTTCTGTTGTGATAGCGACCTGGGCTTGGTTTGTTCGTGTTGTCAGATCTTATTCCGTTCAAGAAATGGGTAAAGATTATATCTTGGCAGCCCGGATTTCTGGGTGCAATACAGGAAAGCTGGTCTTCAGACATCTGATTCCTAACATTCTGCCACAGTTTCTTGTGTATGTTTCCACTGGTGTCGCTTCTTCCATCATTATGGTTTCCAGCTTTGCTTTCCTCGGACTTGGCCTTCCCTCCGGCACACCGGAATGGGGTGCCATGTTAAATGATGCCAGGACAGCGCTTTACTCTCATCCGGAATTGCTAATCTATCCAGGCTTGTGCATCTTCGTAACGGCAGCAGGCTTCAATTTATTTGGAGAAGCACTCCGTGATATTCTGACGCCGGAGGAGGACAGCCTATGATGCCATCACTTATAATTGATCATTTAAGCATTAATCTTCGGCCAGGCACGGATAACTTGGTTTCTGAAATATCCTTTGCAATCAAAGAAGGAGAGTCTTTGATCTTGTTAGGCCAGTCAGGCAGCGGCAAAACAATGACCTGTAGTGCGGTGCTAAACTTATTGGACCCTAAAAAATTTAAGGTGTCGGGTTCCGTTTTCTTCGGCGAGACTGATCTTTTGAATTCGTCAGAAAAGCAGAGACGAGGAATATACGGAAACCAGATTGTCTATATCCCGCAAAATCCAATGACTGCATTGGACCCTTCTATGCGTATTGGCAGACAGATGGATGAAACGCTACGGCTTCATTCCGACAAATCCCGCCAGCAACGTTACAACTATATTCTGCGGCTTCTGCATGATGTAGGCTTAGATGATCCTGACAGGGTATACAGAGCATACCCCCATATGCTTTCCGGAGGAATGCTTCAGCGTGTCATTATCGCAATGGCTATGATGCTTGATGCAAAATTCGTGCTTGCCGATGAGCCAACAACTGCTTTGGATGTGATTCACAGAAATGGAATCATAGATTTATTTTCGCAGATGAAAGCAAACGGTGTTGGGATTCTTATGGTAACTCATGATTTCGCAACAGCTCTTCAATTAGGTGGAAACATATTGGTGATGAAGGAAGGAAAAATTATAGAATCCGGTGAAGTTCAATCTGTCTTCGATCATACCACAGAACCTTATACAAGGTCGCTGATTGAAGCTTACTCCCTTTCCTATGCTTTCACGAAAGGGGCGGAATCATGATTAAAGTCAACAACCTATCAAAAGAATTTCACGAACAAGGCACAAGCAACGAGCTTCTGGCCGTTGATCATGTAGATTTTACTATTCAGAATGGTTCATTTTGCGCTTTGGTAGGAGAAAGCGGATCTGGTAAAAGCACTTTGGCTCAGCTCATGTGCGGTCTTCTGGTTCCATCTTCTGGAGAGGTACTGTTTGAAGGAAAAAACATTTCCCTCTGCCGGGGCAAGCAAAAGCAGGTACTGCAATCTAAAATACAGCTGATTCTTCAGGATGGCAAGGGAGCAATGGACCCTCGCTTTACGGTATATCAAATCATTGCAGAGCCAATTCGCAATTTCAGAAAACTCAGCAAAAAGGAAGAAGAACGGGAAATCAATGATCTTCTTACCATGATGGAGCTTCCCGAAGAGATCAAGCTGCGAAAAGCTCATGAGCTATCCGGTGGACAACAAAAACGTGTATGTATTGCAAGAGCGTTAGCGGCTCAACCGGATGTGTTGATTTTTGATGAAGCAGTCAGTGGGCTGGATGTCCTGGTTCGTAAACATATTCTTGATTTGCTGAAGCGACTCCATCAGGAGCGAAAAATGACTTGCTTTTTCATTACCCATGACCTGGACGTTGCGCTATATCTTGCAGACCGTGTAATGGTGATGCGCTGCGGTAAGATTATCGAAGACCGTACATTTCACGGTTCGACAGACTGCTTTACACATCCGTATACCAAGCTTCTGCTGCATTCTATTGCTCCATATTTGGGTTAAACCATTCAATAAATACGTATACCCTGCTGAAAAGCATGATATAACAATAAATAAAGGAGATTTTGTACATGAAACTGAAAAAACTTTTAGCTTTCGGACTCGCACTTGTGATGTGCCTTGCTATGGCAGCTTGCGGCGCGAACCCTGACGAGAAACCGGAGGAATCCACCTCTCAGACCGATGCAGAGCCGGTCTCAATCACTGTCACCGAGAATTGGGACTTTTCTGTAGGCTTCTATCCTGTCATCACGCCTATGGTATCCAGCACTTACGGTGCCGGATTCTGGAGTCGTAATTTTTACAACACTCTGGTAAGCTACGATGATAACGGGAAGATTCAGGGCGAGTTGGCTGAAACCTGGGAAATCAGTGATGACGGCAAGACTTACACCTTCCATCTGCGTGATGGTGTCAAATTTTCTGACGGTACTCCTCTGACTTCCGAGGCAGTAAAGATGACCCTTGAAGCAGTAGTAACCAATCTGGGGCCCCAGAATGGTGCCTTCGGTAAGCTCACTACTTTGTTTGACAAGCTGGAAACCCCGGATGAAAAAACCTTTGTAATGACTTTGAAGACCCCTTATTACGCTGCTCTTGACAATCTGACCATGGCGCTGCCTTTTGGTATTGTGAATCCCGCAGCCTTTGAAGGCGGCGTAGAAAAGGCTTACGAGAATTGCGTGAGTGCAACTATGGGTACTGGTCCCTATATGTTTGACCGGGTCGAGGAAGATACCTATACCTTTATCCGCAATCCCTACTACTGGGGCGAAGCTCCTGAAGTGGACGAGTTCAAGGTCAAAGTGATTCCTGATAATGCTGCAAAAATTCTTGCTCTGCGCAACGGCGAAATCGATGCGATTCTCGGCTCCAGCAGACTTAGCGCAGAAGGCTACACGGAAATTTCCCAGGATGCCGCTTTCGGTCATGCCATGGATGACAGCACCAACCAAACTCGTTATCTGGGTATGAACCTGAATAAGGCTCCCTTTAATGATCCTCTTGTAAGGGAAGCAATATCCTACGCTGTTAATCAGCAGGAGTTGGAAACCTCTGTTTTCGATGGCCTGGAGACTGCTGCCGAAACCCTCTTTACGAATGAAAAGCCCAACTGCGGTGTGGAGGTTAAGACCTATCCTACCGACATGGAAAAGGCAAAGCAGCTCATGAAGGAAGCCGGCTATGAGGATACCAATGATGACGGTATCCTGGAGAAGGACGGAACTTCTCTCGCCATTCATTTCAACTATTCTCAGAGCCTTGCAAGTGTTGACAATGCAGTTCTTTCTATTGCAGCTTCTCTTAAAGAACTCGGCTTCGATGTTACTATTGATGCAGTAGACATGAACACCTGGTATGGAGCCTTGATGGCTGGCGAATATGATCTGACCTTCTACAATACTGCTGGCGGTTCCTTTGACCCTGCAACAGATATGAGCAATATGGCTCCTGGCGCTATGGGTGATCCGATCCTCTGCCAGTTCTCTGCTTTCTTTGAGAATCCTGAAATTTTCGCAGAATTGGACTCCACTTCTGATTCTCAGCGTGTGCAGGAAATCTATGGAATGATTCTGAATGGTATTGCAGATCAGAATCTTCTGGTGCCTGTAACCGGCACTCACGATCTGGCTCTGTGGAATACTGATAAGATAACTGGCTATGACTTCTACACAGATGCCAGCTACGTAGACATTGCATCTGTTCATGTGAAATAATGTCCAGCAGTGTGGCTGAGGCGGTTACAAAAGAAAGACTTCATTCTTCAGGAGAAGACTATCTAAAAGCCATATTTATTCTTGAAGCGCAACATGGTTCAGTTCGTTCAGTAGAGGTTGCTGAGTACATGAATGTATCTAAAGCGAGCGTTAATCACGCAGTTAGGCACACGCGAAATCAGGCACATTATTTTGAATAATCAGGTTGTCAACTCATTCAGGGCGCTCCATTCACTCAAACACACCGTGCCAAAATCACACAAAAATATTGCCATACATATGGTAGATCACATTAGAAGATTGGGCGTTTTCCCAGCTAACTACGCATTAGATTTAGGCGAATTTATTGACAGCAACGGTAATTCGTATATAGACATTGTAGAGTTAAATCCCATATCATGTTCTATGTGCTATGTAAATAATAGCATCTATGCTGATGTGGTTCCTGAGATTGGCGAATGTCAGCGCCAACTAATGATGGGTGCTGAGTTTTGCTACGATGCCATCGCAAATCCAAAGGATTACGATATGCTGAGAATATCCAATAAGAGTTATACTTATACTTCGGATAACCAATACGCTCTTTTATAGTTTGCATATCATAGAGGGTTTTAGAGCAATTCTGGAAGTGACGCTTGTTTCTTTCTCTGTGTTAAATCTCCGATAGAGTGAGTCCTTCTGGGAGGTCCATCATGAACCTCCCCTGGGTTCAGCAAATGGGGGGCTGTTGCACAAGCCCCAACAAAAAGACCAGAGTTATTTAGCCAAAAGGCTTTACAGCTCTGGTCTTTTGCTTTAACGTTAACAGTGCAAAAATGAAACGGATAAAGCAAGAACAGCATATCGAAATTGAGGAGAAAAGTCAACAGTTAAAATTTCGAATGCAGACAGAAATTCAAATCGACAAACATCATGCGCTCTGTCAGGCAAGCGACCAGCTTGAGGAACTGGACTATACAAAATTGTATTTCGCTTATTCGGGAATCCGAAAATCGCAGATCGAGCCGCGTGTGTTATTCAAAGTGCTGGTATGCGCCTACATATATGCAAAGGAAACACGGACAGAAGTACGAGAAGGTCGTTGCGGATTCCGGTTATGAAAGTCTTGCCACTACCGCTGGCTCGAAGAAAATGGGCAGACCGCTTTCATTAAGCCTAACAATTACGAATCTGGTCAGAAGCATTCCTTTAAGGCTCAGATCGGCAGAATGGAAAACATGGGCTACTACAAACCGGATGACTGCTTTATCTGCAAGAATGGCAGACATCTGGACTATGTTTCAAAATATACTTCTCACGCCAAAGATGGTACAGAGCGAGAAATCTCTGTTTACCGTTGTGAAGACTGCTCGGATTGTCCTTACCGTTCTGTCTGCTGCAAGGCAAAAGAGGAGAACAGAAGAAAAGAGATTTCCGTCTGCTGGGAATTCCAGAAAATGCGCCAGCAGTCTTACCGGAATATTACCACCGAAGAGGGAAAACTGCTTCGGTGCAACCGTTCCATCCAGGTGGAAGGAGCTTTCGGACAGCTCAAGCACAACCGCAGCTTCAAACGCTTCCTGACCGGTGGGAATATTAAGGTTCTGGCAGAACTGCTCTTTCTGGGGCTTTCTCAGAACATTGCACATTTCGTTTCCAAGTGCAACAGCAGCTTACAGAAACAGCATCTCATCCAGCCAAAAGCCTACCTGAAATTCTGATTTTCTGAAAATCGAAAAAGCAGACTCTTCCAAAGACTTCTAAAAGTCGGAAGGGTCTATTTTTGCTGACTGAGTTTTCAACATTTTACTCGTTTGACGCTTGTTTTCCACATTTTTACGCCGAGAGATATATAAAAAGGGCTGCTGCACTGGCTTTCTTCCTTGTGCAACAGCCCCTTTAAGAAGGTGAATTACGCTTTCCACAGACTGTGGAGGTTGCAGTAGGCGTAGACCGCCTCGACCTCATCGCCCTCGCAGAGAGCGAAGCAGACCTCCGGCTTTTCGCCGGGATGCAGTTCCTTACGCTGATTGCCCTGCTTGGTCTGGAGAGATACCCATTCAATGTAGTGCTCCGGCAGCATGGGGTGCTCCACAGAGCCGACCTTGACATGGACGATGCCGTTTTCCACCGTCCAGACAGGGACGTGCTTTTCCACGGCGGCATCGGTGGTGCCGGGAACGATCTCGCTCATCGGCTCGCCGCAGCAGACAACAGGGACGCCTGCGTCCTTAACTTTGGCAATGATGTTACCGCAATGCTTGCAAATGTAAAACTTCTGCTCCATGATAATTCTCCTTTTCTTTCTTTAATAGTTTTCTGCGTGAATTTCAAAATAGCTCTGGGGATGGTTGCAGGTGGGGCAAACCTCCGGAGCCTTCTCGCCCACGACGATGTGACCGCAGTTGCGGCACTCCCACACCTTGACCTCGCTCTTGGCGAAGACCTCCGCCATCTCCACATTGTGCAGCAGGGCACGGTAGCGCTCCTCGTGATGCTTTTCAATGGCGGCGACCAGGCGGAAACGCTGAGCCAGCTCATGGAAACCTTCCTCATCGGCAGTTTTGGCAAAGCCATCGTACATATCCGTCCACTCGTAGTTCTCACCCTCAGCGGCGGAGAGAAGGTTTTCTGCGGTGTCGCCAATGCCGTTCAGTTCTTTGAACCACAGCTTGGCGTGTTCCTTCTCATTATCAGCGGTTTTGAGGAACAGTGCCGCGATCTGCTCAAAGCCTTCCTTCTTGGCCTTGGATGCAAAATAGGTGTACTTGTTGCGTGCCTCGGACTCGCCGGCAAAGGCAGCCATCAGGTTTTTTTCGGTTTGAGTTCCTGCGTATTTCGTCTCTTTCATGGTGGATACTCCTTCCTGCTTTTCTGCTTTTATTGTAGCAAATCTATGATTTTATTCCGTGACGAAGTCACATTCCTTTTTATTTTAGACGATTTAGTCTGTTCTTATCCCGCAGCGTGATTGCACCACGCTTCAGCTCCACCAGTCCGTCCTCCGAGAAGCTTTTGAGCATCCGTGCCACTGCCTCCCGTGCCGAGCTGATGTGCTGGGCGATCTGCTCATGGGTCATACGTATCGTGTCGGAGCCGGTACGTTCCGCTTCGGCAAAGAGAAATTCTGCCAGCCGCTGATCCAGCCCCTTGAACATGATCTGCTGCATCGCCCACATCACATCAGAAAACCGTTTCGTTGTCAGTTCATAGAGAAAACAGCGGACATGGAGATTTTTCTCCTTGAGTGCAGCAATGACATTTGCAGGGATAATCAGAACGTCCGTATCCCTTCCGGCAGTCATTTGCGTATCAAAGGTGATCTGACTGATCACGCAGGAGGCGGAAAGCACGCATAGTTCGCCCGGATACAGGCGGAACAGCGTTACCTCCCGCCCCTCATCAGAGAGAAGATAGGTGCGGATCTCGCCGGAAAGAATAAACAGCATTCCGAGACATTCATTGTCGCTACTGTGAACGAACGCACCCTTTTTATAATGACGAACAAAGGCACTTCGGCGTAGTGTGTCCATTTCGCGTTCGGTCAAGGATGACCAGAACGGAAGTTGTGTCAGTGTGCGTTCCATATCAATGGCAGCTATGCTTGCCGCAGCCGTGGTCACCGCAGGAGTGACCAGCCTCGCCGTGCTCATGGTCATGGTGGTCACAGTGAACATTGGGATCGTAGCCCAAACTTCCGTTGAGCAATGCGCTCACCGCCGCGTCAGCGTCCCCGCTGACACCGCCGTAGAGCTTGATGCCCGCTTCGGCGAGTGCTGCCTGCGCACCGCCGCCGATGCCTCCGCAAACCAAAGTGTCCACACCGTGCTGCATTAGGAAGCCTGCCAGTGCGCCGTGACCACTGCCGTTGGTGTCAACGACTTTCGCATGAGTGATTTTGCCGTCCACAGCTTCATAAAGCTTGAACTGCTCGGTGTGACCGAAGTGCTGAAAGATTTGACCGTTTTCATAGGCAACTGCAATTTTCATAATAGAATCTCCTTTGCAAGTTTTGCCTGATTTTTCCATGTTGGCTCACTGCATCCGGCAGCAACGGCTGCAGTGAGATGCCTCCTGTCCTCCGCAGATGCGGTAGTTTCCCCCGGTGATGTGCAGCGGTTTCCCGTGAACAAGACACGCTGCGATCTTGCTCCGTGCGCTTTCGTAAATCTCCTGCACGGTAGAGCGGGAAATGTCCATTTGAGCGGCACACTGCTCGTGGGTTTGCTGCTCCAAGTCAACCAGCCGAATGACCTCGTATTCGTCTAGCGTCAGCAGGATCGGCTCGGTATTCTCGCACCCGTTGGGACAGAATGTATCGACCTGTGGTACGCCACAAATTTGACGGCACCGTGGCGGTCTTGGCATGGGAGCTTTCCTCCCTTTGTATTCGGTATATTCCGATTGTAGCACTTTGAGCAGAAAAAAGCAATTTTTTTCAAAAGCTGCTACATTTTCCGTCCTCATATGTGTGCCGGCTGATATTCGGAGTCGAATGCTACATGTGAGCCTTGTTCGTAATGCCCACCGATCATGACCGTAGCGGCAGTCACAGCATCCACATGAAAGCGTTCCCGGTAATGCTTGCATTTTCGTAAAAAAACGTTATAATTGAATCAGTTAAATCAAAGGAGGTATCAAATCATGAAATCACATAAATACTGGTCCTTAGGCGCACTTTTCTGTATGTTTGGATGCATTTATTCTGGAATCAAAAAATCTATGACTGCGCATAAATACTTTGCCTATTCTTCATTGCTTTGTATGGGTATGTCCATTTATTCCGGTCACAAACTGGTTTCTCCAAAGAAGAAAAAAATCACTAAATCAAATAATAGTGAGAATAGTTAAACAAAAAATTTCCTTTATTCATCAAGTCAAAACCACCGGCTGAGCCGGTGGCTTGAGTAAGCCCTAGAAGGGCATAATACTAGCAAAGCCCCTTAAGGGGCCACGAATGGGTCTGCCAACTGCATTCCTGTCTCGTGGCAGGCCCCTCAAGGGGCCCTTTTATTTACGCCTTAGTTTCCTTGCTACCCGTAAACGGGTCCACGAACTCCTTAAGGCTCAACTGATCGGCAATCTGGTCCTGTTGCAGTTGATTTTTAATGTACTCTTGGATTTTCTTTTTGTTCTTTCCTACCGTATCCACGAAGTATCCCCTGGCCCAGAAATGCCGATTGCCATACTTGTACTTCAGATTTGCATGTCTGTCGAAAATCATGAGACTGCTCTTTCCCTTGAGATATCCCATGACATAGGAAATGCTGTACTTCGGCGAAAAACTTATCAGCATATGGATATGGTCAGGGCAGGCCTCCGCTTCAATGATTTCAATACCTTTTTGTTCGCACAACTGGCGCAGTATCTGCCCTATATCCTTTTTGATCTGACCGTAAATTACCATTCTCCGATATTTCGGTGCAAACACTACATGGTATTGACATCTCCACGTGGTATGGCTTAAACTATCTACGTCTTTGTTATCTTTCATTTCAAAGATAAACCTCCCTGTTCCTAGAATGTGGTTGGCAAACCCACACTCTATTCTACGGGGAGGTTTCTCTTTGTCTAGGGCTAAAGCCGTTTTTATTCCACCAGCAAAGCTGGTGGTTGTCGCTCGCTCAAGCTACCCAAGACAAAGTTGCTGGAGAATTTTTTTCTCCAGCAACTTTCTTTCATAGAGAAAACGCTGGGAGAGATCTCCCAGCGCAAGCAGCCCTAATCACAGTACCGACGTGTGCCAAGCCAAAGTGGACCCAGTACCCACAACCAAGGCAGTGAAAACGTTCTCGTCACTTTTAATACCGTAAGCACCAGCGTTAAAGCATACAAGAGGCTCATTGTAATTATTTCGGAACGGTCAGGTTTCTTATCCATACGCAGACCACCTCGAAAATCCGGTCACATCTGCGAAATAGTATAAAAGTCAGTATGCTTCATCCGGTTCGGTAGGTGCTGCGGTAATATCGCGGTAGAAAGTGGCCCATGCAGCTTCCTCATAGGGGCGTACAAAAAAGAAGCCAATGCTCAATGGAATTGTCAGCAGAAGAACAAGAGAAATCGCCATAGCCTCTGAACCGGTGAAATATTTGAGAACCAGAAAACCCCCGGCATACAGTGGCAACGAACAGAGCAACTCCCAGCCAATGAAGCTGAAATCCAGACAGAACAGCCGCCATTTGTTGCCATTCATGATCCGCCGGGATTCTGTGATCGCTTCATTTGCGGTCAGCGAAGGATGTTCGGACATGATGTAAGGTGTCATCGCATAGCTGTATGTTTTCACGATTCCCGGAATCACCAACAGCAGCGACCAGAGGGCGATGTACAGACCCTGCAGGAATTTCATGCAGAAGCCATCCCACAGACGGTCTTTCTGAGAGAACAAGTCCGAGATGGCAGCATCATTTCCATCTACAAGGTTCAGATTAAAATGAGCATATCCCAGTTGAACTGCACCGCCCACGATCAGTTGGAGGATTGCCCACAGACCAATGCCGACAAGCAAAACAGCAAGCAGCCGACCGCCGTTTGGCTGGGCGAACAGGTTAAAATGAATGTCCTTTGCCTGATTGGAATTGGAAACGACACTGTTGGAACTGCTCACAATGGTAGCACCGAGCGCACTGGCGGCAATACCTGTCAGAACAGCAGTTTTCCATTTTCCGCGCAGAGCATCGAGAGCGAGCATACGATAGTCGGCAGATATTTTCATAAAAGCAACCTCCTGTCTGAAAATGGCAAGTATGTGTGAAAAGGAATATGATATGCCACTTTAATTTAGATACGTTTGAAACGCTGAAAAAATTGCAGCATGAATGAAAAAGAGGCTGTTGCACCGGCTTTTATCCGTGTGCAACAGCCCCTTCCTTTACTTCAGCAGCTTGTCCAGTTCATCATATTGCATTACTGGAGCTTTGCAAGGATTTCTTCAGTCGTCATACCGCTGGCAAGCAGCTTCTTCAGCACATCTTCTGCTTCGCCCTTCTTTGCTTCTTCTGCTGCTTTTGCTTCGGCGGCAGCTTTTTTGTTTTCGGCTTTGGCAAGTTCCTTGGTGGCGGCTTTCAATTCTGCTTTCTTGGCTTTCAGCTGCGTTTTCAGATCATCGAGATTTGCAGTCAGCGTAGCAACCTCAGATTCGATTTTTTCCTTTTCAGCGGTCTTTTCTGCAACGACGGCTGCATAATCAACGCTGGCCTTTACAGTACGAGCCTTATTCTTGCTTCCCTTGGGTCTTGCCATAATAATTTCCTCCCATAAAGTGAAATAATTTGATCCTTACAAGTATATTTCCAAATAGTCAGAATTGCAATAGGTAACATGAGCCGTTTTCTACTGCCAATGCAAATCTTATTCGGTATGCCCGAAGATCGTCGCAAATGTATTCCTTCAATGGTAACAATCATGGAGATTAGTGTTTATCTGGAGATTACCAAAGGATAAATAGAAGCAGTATTAAAGCCGTTCACCACGCAGATTTTCCAGCGTGGCGAACGGCTTTTTTGCTGCCCCTATATTTACAGGTAGGAGGAATCGAAGAAGTCTTTTAATGTAATTCCTAAACCCTGACAAATTCTTTCAATCGTCTCTACGCTTAACTGCCCTCCCCGACGGGCGGTGGTTTGAATCGTGGAGTACGATATTCCGCATTTCTTTGCCAACACACACAGATTCATATCACGCGCTTGCATCAAATCCTGAACACGCTTGATCGTATCCACGAAAACTCCTCCCATCTTTTTAGTTCAAAACTTTTCCAACAACCTCGAATCTTTGCTCTGGAGATATAAGGATCGGCGAATATTTGGTGTTAAGAGAAACCAAAACCGGTTGGTTATGCACCACGCCATAGCTGTCGGTAAGGAACTCTGCTTGGGATTTGTCTGGGGTATGTTCATCGTATTTTTTCAGATATCCACAGTCATCATATACGAATATCCCGATATCCCCGCATTTAAGTTCTTCGCAGCGCTTCACCCATACGATTTGTCCGTTATGATAACGTGGCTCCATACTATCACCGCTAACGTATATCCCGAACTCGGCACCAGCCGGAACGCTACTGGCAGGCACTTGTATCTGCTGGAACATTTCACCCTCAAGAAAAGCTCCTAGACCTGCCGATACTGGCAACTCTGATACAGGCATCATTATGTAGTCGATTTCCGCGGGCTCTTCTGCGTCTAGCTGGTAGCGCCGGGATGCAATCAAGTCCATTTCGTACTCAGCGACTTTTTTTTGCCCGATGTCATTTAGAAGGGCGGGTTTCTGAAAGTTCTTTGTAAAGTAGGAAGGACCCTCCTTGATGTTCAATGCGTAGCAGATTGCAACTAGTTGATAGATGCTAGGAGTGGTATAGCCTTTTTCCCATTTGCTGATTCCTTTATCACTGACATCGACGCCATAGTGACGGAGAAGTTCAGAGAAAGCTACAAGTGAATAGCCATTCCTTTTTCGTGTGCCTGCGAGAATCTGACCAACCTCATTGCTATCCCTCGCAGCGACTGCATCATAGCGCACTGTGGATGGGGCTATGTGTATTTTGGTGAGCGTGGTTTTCTTTTTCATAACAAGAACACTCCTTTGTGATCCGGTAGCTCTATTATAGTATAGAAAATACAGGAAATCAATAAGAAATCTCTAAAATAGCGACAAATGCGTAATTGACATCTCCATAAAGTAGGTATATAATCGAATCAAATCCACGAATAACAGCTTTTTGGTGTTGATTCTGGACCGAAATCGTATTTGTTCGGTGTTTTTAAGAGGTGATATTATGAGAAAAGAAAACGTAAGATGCCCGATGTGCGGAACCATGAACTATGATGTAGATCTTGATGCAACCGATGGCTAGACAAAATGCCGTCTGTGCAAAGCAGTAACCTGCTCTATGGATGAGTGGAAAAAGCATACAGTGTCCGTTCCTCTGTTAAACGAAAAACAGTTCGTGGCACGCAGTATGACTCGCAAGTAATGCACGCTGCATTCTGATAAATCTGCAAAAAGGAGGAATTCTGATGTGTGGTGATTACAACCTTCGCCGTGAGAAAAGATACGTCGAAGTGGATGTTCGTTTTACTCCTGACGGCAAGATCCGTCCTCTTGCCATAAACTATGACAAGACTCGCACTTATGGAATTGATCGTGTCTTGGCAGTCAAGCACGGTACATCACGTTTTGGCGTGAAAGGACATTGCTTCACCTGCCTGATTTGCGGGCAGAAGCGGAATCTTTGGCTTGAAAAGGGCAAGTGGTTCGTGGAAGCCTACTGTGCCACATCAGAAGGTAGGGCTTCATAATGGCAAGATACTTATCGCGTGCAGAACTTTCGTACATAGCAGGCAAATATATTGAAATGTACTATGCACTCTTCGGAATAAGCAAAAATGACCCCGCTCCTATTAACCCAGAGCAGTTTGCAAATTCTGTTCTTGGACTGAACCTGAAGATGTTGCCGCTGTGTAGCGATGGTCACATCCTTGGATTAACGGTTTTCCAGAGATGTAGCTTCACAGCAACCCTTGAGGATGGAACAAAGCTTGTTGAAGTATTTATGCCAAGGGATATCGTAATCGATTCTGCTCTTGCGGCAGACAGATGCACTGGATGCCGGAATTTCACAATAGCGCATGAAGCAGCACATCAGATTTTGGCTGATCTGTTTCCGAACGACTACGGAAAAGCAGTCAAGTGCCGTGGGCACATTGCCTATCGGGAGAGAAACGGAAATGCCTCGTGGGAAGAATGGCAGGCGGATACCCTTGCAGCAGAGCTGCTGATGCCAACATTTCTGATCAATGCCGAAATAGAACGTGTATCGTTGACTCTGCCAAATGGGATTCTGTACAAATCAGTGTCTGACCCTAACTATGAAAAAATTCTGGAGATGGCTCGACGGATTGGGGTTTCTTGGTCTGCAATCAGGATCAGACTGCAGCAGATGCAGGTTATAAAAGGAAAACCCATCCACTGCCATCCATTGGACATCATGCGATTTGGAGAATGAATATGATTCAGTTAAAGAACCGTCCCTTTGCCGGTAAAGCACCGACTACTACACAGCAGGCAGAATTTAGCATAGGCTGGAGATTTTGCCCTGTTTGTGGAAATAAGTTATACCAAAAAATCGAGGGGTGTTCAGGTATACTACAAGTTAAGTGCAATAGATGCAAAGAAACCCTGAGACTTGATCTGGCATTTAGATGCCGGTGATTTTCCAGTCATTTTAACAAATACGGGTGCATTGCACCCTGAATATGGACTGTTCGCTCCGAGCAACGGGCCATTGCCGCAAGGCAATGTATGAAACGTGCTCCAAATAGCCGGGCAACAGCTGATTGAGAGATTTTCTTTGAAGATCCCTCAGTTGGTTGTTGTCCGGCTATTTTTTTAGCCTTCAGGAAGCCTGCTCCCGTAAAAAGGAGCAGGCTTTATGTTTGTCCCTTTTTCGTGGATGCCCCAAGCGGCTAGATATCCGTAGCAACTCCGAGTTTTCGACTTCTCACGCTTTATCGAAAATTTGGAGGTCACACATGAGCTTTGATCCGAATGCTATTGGTAACCGTATTTTTACTTTGCGTACAAATGCGAAGTTATCGCAGGAAAAACTTGCTGAAAAACTTGGTGTTTCCCATCGACACCTCGGCGATCTTGAAAGGGGAAGCTCCAATGGCTCTGTAAAAATCCTGATCGATATTGCAGAATACTTCCATGTCAGTATGGATTATCTTCTTTTGGGTCGAGATCCTTCTAGGGATCAGTTTCAAAATGAACTGCAAGCCGCTATAGATCATCTTGAAAAAATCAAAGGTCTTTTATAATCACTTCAACAAGAAACGCTCCTGCCAGTTTTACACCGGCAAGAGCGTTTCTTGTGTTATTCAAAAATATCGGCAAGGGTAAGCAGCTGTACTTCTCCGCGTTCCTGTGCCTGAAGTAGTCCGTCCGTAAATCCGCCTTTCGAGAAAATGTAGTAGTGGTAGTTTGTTCCTTTCCCAAAGACTGCTGCATACTCCCGAATCAGTTCCAGTTCGTCCAAACCGATTTTTTCATTACGGTATTCTCATATCGTTTATTTAACTTCCGAAGTTCCTCATCGCGGCAGTAAAATCGGCTCATTTTGTTCCCTCCCCAAAGTGTATTTATCGAATTTATATACTCGTAAGTTAGTTTCTTACGAGTATAATACTTCATTTCTTACATAAAGTCAGGAAATATATTTTTGACGGCTCATCGAGAAACAGGAACGATACTTCCTATTTTCCTCAAAAATTGTGAACTCTGAGTTCCTGTTCATTTCGTTCCGCATCGGTTACAATACAGCCATAGCTTCGGCAAGCGTTCAAAGCAGCCCTCAAGCTATCCCGCCCCTTGAAAATTGAACACGCATTCTTCAGTCACGTTCCTGTGATGATGAGCCACGTCCGTAACAAATGCGATGATCTCCCACTGAGGGAATGAGCGGTAGGTTGACGGTAAATGGATGACAGCTTCTCCATAGCTAAGAGCCATCACAGAATAATGATACTTCTGCCTTCGGGCAGCTCGGTGAGAACCACGGAGAGGTGAGAACCCTATGGATTCGGTACGCTGCCGGACGGCTGAAAGATTTCCCACACGAAAACTGAGTTTTCGTTTTCCGGGGGTGTCGGGGACAAGTACGGAAAAGTCTATAACTATAAATCACAGCATTTATGCTGTTTGAGATAGTAGGGTGGGCTGTGCGAGCAGCCCACTGTTACATATACGGATAGAGAGGAGAAATCTAAATTGGCAACACGAGGCAAAAAAGAGAAAGAGTATCCGCCTATGCCCGCAAACTGGATGTACAAGCGCGGGGATGTCTACATGATGGATCTGAATCCTTACAGCGGTTCCGAGCAAGGTGGCGTCCGACCTGCCATTGTTGTCCAGAACGATGACGGTAATTTTTATTCCAATGTTCTTCTGGTCGTTCCGCTGACAACACAAATCAAAAAGCGAAATATGCCAACGCATTTTATTCTGCACAATCGTTTTTTGAGTGCGCCATCTATGGCGATTTGCGAAAGCCCGCGCCCCGCAGATAAATCCAGAGTGTTAAGCTACCTTGGGCACCTGTCCAAATATGAAATGCGGCAAGTGTCAGTGTGTCTGCAATACAGCTTTGGGTTCATTGGATACAAGTCATTCCGAAAATACCTTACGGCTCCTCCGCAGGAGGATGTTCTCGCCGCTGCAAAAGAGCTGCTCTCCCAGCAGTTTCAAAATCTTCGTGTGCTGAACAGTCAGCCCCCTGCTCTCGCCAAGCACACAAAAGGCGATTTACATAGCATTGAGCAGATATCGGAAAGGATGCTCTCCACCCCGACAGAATCTTCTGTTGAGTTCATGGTCGCAGAACTGGATGATGCGCTTCAATCGCTTATGTTCCGCTGGAATATCTGTTATGAACGGTATTCCAGTTTCCGCTTATCTGATAACGAAAAGAAGAAAATCGGTTTGATTATCCAATCAGGAATTGATTTTCTGCAAAAGAAGAAGGAGGTTCCTTTATGATGAACGCAGTTGTAAAACCTTACCATGAGATGTGCCTGAACAGCAGCGAACTGATCGTGCCGCGCGACACTTATCAGCGTGCTCTTCACCCCGCTCGTGTTGCCCGCATCGCAAAAGAATTTGACGAGCGGGTTGCCAATGAGCCGAAGATCAGCTTCCGGGATGGTCACTACTATGTGATGGACGGACAGAACACCATCGCTGCACGGAAATTTCTGAACGGCGGCGAAGATTTGCAGATTCGCTGCAAGGTTTATTTTGGTATGACAGAACGAGAAGAAGCCCTCCTGTTTGCACAGCAGACAGGCATTTCGGAACGGCTGAGTGCAGGACAGAAGCTCCGTGCCCTGATTTTTGCAGGGGAGCCTGCTGCCGTTGCATTCCAGCAGGCCACCGAATTGGCTGGCGTTCATCTTTCTTTTGAAGAAGGCCGAGGCAAGCAGCGGATCAGCTGCATTGCAACCGCCTATCATGAATTCATCCGGCTGGGTCCGGAACTGTATATCGAATCCCTTGATGCTTTGCTGAATGCGTGGAACGGAGAACCCGATTCCATGAGTTCCGCAAACCTGCTCGGCATTTGCCGCTTTGTAGAACTGTATCACTCCGAATACAACAAAGGCCGTCTGATTGCCAAACTGCGGCAGGTCGATGCATTCACGATTTTTCGCCTTGCACGAACCGCAGGCGTAAGCCTTCCCGGCAAGACGAAGTACCTTCAGCAGGTCTATACTATTTATAATGGTGGCAGCCGCCGGGCTGCATTGCCGCTCAAGTTTTAACTTTAAGTATATTTAACGAGGTATTATCCAATGATTATCCATGAAGACCCTTCGCCCAACTCAGTTTCCTCCCCTGTTTCCACAGCAAAGGACAGCCGCTGCTATACCGTAGAAGACCTGATGGAAATGCTGCTCCTGAGCCGTCCCACTGTCTACCGTCTACTGAAGCAGAACGAATTCCGCTGGTTCAAGGTAAGCGGCGCTTACCGTATTTCCAAAGCCAGCTTTGAAGCATGGCTCAATGATGGCACTGTTGAACGCAATCCTGCTGTTTTACATCCTCAACATTTCAAGCGAAATCTGCTATTCTTTAGCCGGGATGAGAAATCCCGGCTAAACTTTTACATAGATAGAGAGGTGTCTTTCATGGATGATATGCGGAATACTTCGGCTCCCTTATACGGAAAAGCTGAACCTGCCACTACCAAAACCACCATGTCGGTTCGTGAGATGCGGCAGCTTCTCGGCCTTGGCAAAACAGACAGCTATTGGCTGCTTCATAAGAATCTCTTTGAAGTCATTCTGATAAACGAAAAAAGGCGTATCGTTATTTCCAGCTTTGAGAAATGGTATACCAATCAGGTCAAATATCATAAGGTCAATGGCCCGCCACCGGGCGAGGAACTTTGCAAACGATCCTATTCCGTTCCTGATGCCGCCGAGATATTGAAGGTGAAACCCGAAACGATCTATACACTCATCCGACAGGGCAAGTTGAAAACAGAAACGACAGACTTCTGTATGAGGATTCCCAAAGAGGAATTTGAGCGGTGGTACCGGTCACAAAGCCGCTACCGCACAGCAGCTGACCGGGAGCGTGACCGGGAGATTGAAGCGCAAACCATCTCCATCCCGGAAATGGCAAAACTACTCGGTATCCCACGCAAGAATGTTTATGGGATTCTTGATTGCAAAAAATACCGAGATTGTTTCGTCATTGAGCGCATGGCCGACAGGCCGCGCATTACCAAAAAAAGTTTTAAGGCATGGCTTAAAAGCCAATCTACATACCAACTTCAAAAACCGAAAAAAGAAACGCATGAGGAGCCGCCGCTAAAACTGCAATGTCCCAAGAATGGGAAATACTACAGTTTTCAGGAAATTCAGGCTTTCTACGGGATCAGCCGCCCAACACTTGACTCGTGGGTTCTCAAAGAAGGAATTCCAACGATGAAGTTGGGAAGGGTAAAACGCATCCAAAAAGATGCTTTCGATGAAGTTCTGAAGTCCAAACGTAAAGTAGAGGAGGATGTATAATGGCCAGCATCGTCAAACGCAATAACAGCTACTGCGTTGTCTATACCTACAAACACGCTGATGGAACGCAAAAGCAGAAATGGGAAACCTTTACCGACCTTGCAGATGCCAAAAACCGTAAGAAAGAGGTCGAATACAAAGAATCCGTTGGTACCTTTGTGGCACCCCAGTGCCGAACTCTAAAAGACCTGCTTACAGAATACGTTGCCCTGTACGGAAAAACCAAATGGGCACTCTCAACCTACCAATCAAACAATGCTCTGATCTCAAACTACATAATACCGCTTATCGGCTCAATGAAGCTGCAAGATCTCACCACCCGCGTAATTGAGGGATATTATCAGCGGCTGCTCAAATACGAAGCAGTTGACCCTATGTGTGGAAAGCGTCAGCATCAATACGTTTCTCCCGGCACGGTTCGTTCGGTTCACAAAATTTTGAGAAGTGCCTTTGAGCAGGCTGTAAAGTGGGAACTTATGGAAAAGAATCCCTGTATTTATGCCACCTTGCCCAAATACACTGCAAAGAAGCGTGATATCTGGACTGCCGAGACCCTGTTCCATGCCTTAGAAGTCTGTGATGATCCACGGCTCCGGCTTTGCATCAACCTCTCCTTCTCTTGTTCCCTGCGCTTAGGGGAATTGCTCGGTCTGACATGGGATTGTGTGGATATCTCCCCCGAAAGCATTGAAGCCGGGCGAGCCTCCATTTACATAAATAAGGAATTGCAGCGTGTAGATATTGCTTCGCTGAACGCCTTGGAAAATAAAAATGTCATCACTCGTTTTCCCTCGCTGAGTTCCCGCTGCACCACGGTCCAGGTTCTGAAAAGCCCTAAAACAGACAGCAGTATCCGAACCATTTTTCTCCCCAAAACAGTTGCTGAAATGCTTGTCCACTATAAAGCCGAGCAGGACATGACAAAGGACGCACTGGGTGCAGAGTATGCAGACTATAATCTCGTGGTTGCCGGCCCGCTGGGAATGCCGACCGAACAATCCACCATTAACGGTGCATTGAAGCAGCTGATTGAGGAAAACGATCTCCCCAAAGTGGTTTTCCACAGCTTCCGACACTCCAGCATTACATACAAGCTCAAGCTGAACGGCGGCGATATCAAAGCCGTGCAGGGCGATTCCGGTCATGCACAGGCTTCGATGGTCACCGAGCAGTACGCACACATTCTGGATGATGATCGGCGTTTGAACGCACAACGATTCGACGATTTCTTCTATCAGCATCATGGTGCAGAGCCTGAAGTCCTCCCTCGCGCAGAGCAATCCACTCCCAAAGCCAGTCCCGTCGATACAGATGCGGCAGCAGCTCTTGCTAAACTGCTGGCTGACCCCTCTATGGCTACACTCATTAAAAATCTTGCAAAGAACCTATAAGCCTCTATACATAAACAGCGGCAGTTTTCCGTATATGGAAAACTGCCGCTATCTGTTTTTGAAATGAACCCCAAAAGTTAGACAAAAATTGAATTAAGCAGCTCCAACGGTCTGAATCCTGTACTGTACAGGGCTCAGACCGTTTAGTTTTAATTTGATTCGGCGATTGTTATAATAGTCGATGTAATCGACAATAGCCTTTTCGAGCTGGTCAATGGAATCAAATTTTTCCAGATAGAACAGCTCCGTCTTGAGCAGTCCGAAGAAGTTCTCGGCAACAGCATTGTCCAGACAAGTGGCTTTCCGAGACATACTTTGCGTAATTCCTTTTGCTTTCAGTAGATTCTGGTAGGACTTCATCTGGTATTGCCAGCCCTGATCCGAATGCAGAATCAGATTGTCAACCTTGTCCGGCAGCGTTTGAAAAGCACCTTCCAGCATATCCGTGATTTGCTTAAAGTTCGGATGGCGGCTCAGATTGTAGCTGACAACTTCGCCATTGAACAAATCAAGAATTGGAGACAGGTAGAGTTTCTGGTCGTTCACTTTGAACTCGGTAACATCTGTGACCCATTTCCGATTCGGCTGGTTTGTCTTGAAATGCCGTTCCAGCAGGTTTGGAGCTACTTCTCCAACTTCGCCTTTGTAAGAACTGTACTTCCTTTTTGCACGAACCTGACAGACTAAACCAAGCTGCTTCATGAGTTTCCGAACCGTCTTGTGGTTCACACAAATATCGTTGTTATGCAGTTCTTTTGTGATTCTGCGGTATCCGTATCGTTTTTTGTTCTCGTTGAAGATTATAACAATCTGTTCCTTTACCATCTGGTATTTGGCAGGATTCTGAGACTGGTGCAGATAGTAGTAGAACGTGCTGCGAGGAAGTCCGGCAAGTTGCAGCAGTGCTTTCAGAGGGTATTTCTGCCTTAGTTCCTGAACTACTTGTGCTTTCTGTTTTGGCGTTCCTCTTCCAGCACCAAGGCATTCAATTTTTTTAAGTAGTCGATTTCCATCCGAAGTCGCTGATTTTCTGCAATAAGATCTTCTTCTACTTGCTTATCCAGCTTTGGCTTCCGACCTTTCTGCGTCCCACTGGCGGCACAGGCTCGTCCTCGACGCTCTAACAGAAGTGCTTCTTCTCCTTCCTCCCAATAAATGCGCTCCCAGTCCCTGAGTGTACGGTCCGAAATGCCATATTCTCTGGACGCTCCCTTAAAGCTCAGGTTTTCTCTGTGGATTCGTTTAATGATTTCTACCTTCTGCGTTCCGTTGTACTTTCGTTGTCCCTTTGGCATACAAAAACACCCCATTTCCTAAACAGTATACCATACTGTCTAACGAATGGGGGGCAGTTCATTTAGGATGATCCCGTTTCTTTGTGTTTTTTCGCCTTAGCTTCCTCTATGTCCATCTTCAGCTGATGTGTAAGCTGTTTTACATAATCGAGTGAAACTTCATAGCCTTCTGCGATTTTTTCTGCCGGCATCCCATCAAGGATACGGGAGATCACAATGTTCTGAGTGGCTTGTTTTCTCGACTCTGCAATCATTTCCTCAATAGAGGGGCAATGTTTATTATGCATCCAATTCAAGTAATCCAAGCGTTCAGCTTCTATCCGCGATAGAAGCCTGACTGCATAGAAATTGTCATCTACCTCGAAGCGAACTTCCTCTCCGGGTTTGACTTCAAGTTTTTCCAGAACCGCATCTGGGAGTTTTACAGTTCCATCTTCACCGACTACAATATTAAATTTCTTTTCCATCGCACACTCCTAAAATCACGCAAAGTTCCTTGCATCCAGTGCCTTTACTCCCGTAAGAATACCATAAGCCCCTTCCTTTTACAAGACAATGCGCATTTCCATTCGCACTGTTACATAGACCAGAGTTTTCTCGCAGAAAGCTCTGGTCTTTTTCTATTGAAAACATTTGTCCATCACACCAGCTACGGCTGTATGGTCTGGTTCACGAATGCTAAACAAGCAAATATCCGTAGGGAAACGTACACTTCCCAGCTAATGAAAGGTGGGCATTTTACAATGAACCTTCCACTTTTCATTAGCTCTGCTAATTTTCTGCTAATGAAAAGCCTTTTACTCGTTTTATTTCGGGGTTTGTGTTCTTTACTCAGATTGACAGCGCAACAAAAAATCAATTGATAAAACGTTACTTGTTTTACCTACTTTTGCCTAGGATTTATGGCTTCAGCCCCTACTCCTAAGCGGAAGGCCGTGTGTTCGAATCACATCGGGGACGCCAGTGCAAAAACCAAGCCCGGAAGGTTTACGAACCCTCCGGGCTTGGTTTTTTCTCTATTGAAAGTGAAAGCGCCAACGCAGCGCTCACACCAGCTTTGCCCCGGCGTGGGGCAGGCTTTCTGCGCCAAGGCTTTGCAGCTTTTGGGGCAGGGCGGCAAGGTCGCCGCCGGTATAATACCAGCCCGCAGCCAGTGCTGCCAGTGCCAGCAGCAAAAGCACCACCAGTGCCTTGCCCAGCCTGCGGCGCTTCGGGCGCGGCGATGCAGACTGTTCCGCCGTGAGGGAGGCAGGGGTCAGGGCTGCATCCGGCACGGCTCTGCCATAGGGCTGCCAGTTTGTGCCCCCAGCCTGCGGCAGACCACAGGCGGCACGGCGCAGCATATCCAGCAGCCATAGCCCGGGGTTCTCGTCCGACGCAAGGCACCGCAGCCAGCAGCCCTTTTTACCGCCCACCAGCAGCAGACGGCTTTGGGGCAGTTCCACACAGCCCACCGTCAGCGCGGCACCGGTCAGCTTCTGCATGACCTGCACCCGCGCCAGTATGCGGGCAGGCTCTGCCTGCGGTGCCTTGCGCAGCTTGCGGCTGAGCCGGGCGGTGAGCGCGGTATTGGCGTAGCTCATAGCGCCAAAATCGAATACCTTTTCCGCGCCGGGAAGGTTTTCCAGCCGGGTCTCCAGCAGCGCCCCGGCGGCGGTATCACTGCACACCAGCAGCTTGCGGTGCTGTTCCAGCGCCTGCACTGCGGCAGCGGCAAGAGTCTGCTCCCCTTCCCCGTACAGCGCCGGGGCAAGGCTTGTCCGCAGCAGTTGTACTGCCCGGTGCAGTTGCTGCGGGGTGCTGCTTTGCAGCGCCACCAGCGTTTCCGCACCCCGGCTGCGGCAGTGCACCGTGCCCTGCCAAGCGTCCGGCAGGGCTTCCACAACCTTTTGCACGGTCTGCTCCGGCGCACCGAACAGCCGCAGCACGCAGCCCGCCGGGCACTTTTCTTCTTTTGTCATGACGCATCCCCCCTGCGGCCGCAGGGGCCGCCCTTACTCTTCCCGCAGGGTCTCGTCCAAGGCGGTCAGGGCGGCGGGGTCATGCTGTGCGCTTTCGGCCAGCACCTGCGTACCGGCAGGGGTCTTGCCCTGTGCCAGCCGCAGCGCCATTTCCAGCGCAGTCTGTGCGGCGCGGGCGCGGATGAGCGCACGGTCCGGACGGGAGACGAACAGCTTTTTCACATACACCCTGTCTCCCCGGGCAGCGCCCAGATACACCGTGCCCACAGGCCGGACGGCATCGCCGCCGCCGGGGCCTGCCAGACCGGTAACGCTGACCGCGATATCCGCACCGGCGGCCTTTGCCGCGCCCAGCGCCATCTGCGCCGCCACGGGAGCCGACACCACATTATATTGCGCAATGACCGCCGGGTCCACCCCGACAAGCTTCGCCTTGGCCTGCTCCCAGTAGGTCACAAAGCCGTAGCCGAACACCTCGCTTGCGCCGGACACACTGGTCAGGCGCTGCGCGATCATGCCGCCGGTGCAGCTTTCGGCGGTGGCAATGGTCAGGCCGTTGGCCCGCAGCGTATGCACCACCGTCTCTTCCAACCCGGCGACATCCTCATCATACACCGCATCGCCCAGCAGATCATAGAACTTTTTGGCGTAGGCGCGGCACATGGTCTGTGCCTCGGCGTCATTCTGCGCCCGGGCGGTGATGCGGATCTCGCATTCGCCGGTCTTGCAGTAGATGGCGGCGGTGGGGTTCGGGTTTTCCAGCAGCGCACGCACCCGGTACTCCAGATTGCTCTCGCCGCCCAGCACCCGCAGCGTCAGGCTGTGCAGGGCGCAGCTCTGCCGCGCCAGCAGCAGTGGGCGTACGCTTTCCTCCCACATGGCCTTCATCTCATGGGGCACGCCGGGCATCAGCACGGCACAGCGGCCGTCCTGCTCGAACCATGCGCCCGGCGCGGTGCCGTGGTGGTTGACCACCTTATGCCCGTGCACCGGCACCATGGCCTGCTTGCGGTTGTTGGGGGTGGTCTCGCGCCCGGTGCGGGTAAAGAAGTCCACGATCTTCTGCCACTCCTCCGGGTCAAAGGTAAGGGTATCGCCAAAGCAGGCGGCCACCGTCTCCTTGGTCAGGTCGTCTGCCGTGGGGCCCAGCCCGCCGGTGAACACCAGCAGGTCGCACCGCTGCTTTGCCTCGTTGACAAAATCCGCCAGACGGTCCTGGTTATCGCCGATGGTGCTCTGCCGCCGGACGGTGATGCCCAGCGCGGCCAGCTCCCGGCTAAGGTACTGGGCATTGGTGTTAAGAATGTTGCCGAGCAGCAGCTCGGTACCCACACTGATGATCTCTGCTGTCATGGACAAATCAACCCTCGAATTCTACCTGATCGGTGATGCGCACCCGGATGCGCTCGGTCTGCTCTGCGGCTTCGGCTTCCAACGCGGCAAGGCCGGGCATGGCAGCTTCGGCGGCAAGGATCTCCTCCAGCTCGGGGCGGATCTTCGGGTGCGGCGGGGTGAAGATGGTGCAGCAGTCCTCATAGGGCAGAATGCTGGTCTCAAAGGTATTGATATGGCGGGAGGTCTCAATGATCTCGGTCTTGTCCATACCGATGAGCGGGCGCAGGATGGGCAGGTCCTGTGCAGCATCGGTGCACTGCAGCGCCTTGACGGTCTGGCTTGCCACCTGTGCCAGACTTTCGCCGGTGACCAGCGCTTCACAGCCCTGCTTTTTGGCAATCACGTTTGCAATGCGCATCATGCTGCGGCGCATCAGCACCGTGAACAGCACATCCGGAGCATTATCCCGAATGTATTCCTGGGGTTTTGTGTAGGGCACTACAAACAGGTTGGCGCTGCCGGTATACACGGTGATGAGCTGTGCCAGAGCCTTTACTTTTAGTTTTGCACGCTCAGAAGTATACGGAGGGGACGCGAAATGGATGTGATCCAGTGCCAGACCGCGCTTTGCCATGCGATAAGCTGCCACCGGGCTGTCGATGCCGCCAGAGAGCATATTCAGGGCACGGCCGCTGGTGCCCACGGGCAGACCGCCCTCACCCGGTATTTTTGGGCCGTGAATATACGCACCGTAATCTCGAATCTCCACAATGACCTTGAACTGCGGGTTATGCACATCCACCTTCAGGTAGTTGTGCTTGCCCAGCAGATAAGCGCCCAGCTCCCGCATCAGCTCCGGGCTGGTCATGGGGTAGGTCTTGTCGGCGCGGCGGGCTTCCACCTTGAAGGTACGGATGCCGTGCAGCGCGCTGCCCAGATAGTCCTCGGCGGTCTGGCAGATGGTATCGAAATCCTTTTCGCACACCACGGCGCGGCTGAGCGCGGCAAGGCCGAACACCTTGCTGACCCGCTCAAAGGCAAGATCCATATCCACGTCCTCTTCCTCAGGTTCCATATAAAAAGTGGACTGGGTGCAGTACACCTTGAACTTGCCCACCGTCTTAAGACGGTAGCGCAGAATCTTCATCATGGCTGCTTCGAACTGGTTGCGATTGAGGCCTTTCAGGGACATTTCGCCCTGATAGCCCATAATAATTTCCTTCATAAATGTTGCATCTCCTGATGTGGGATTTATAATGGCCTCCGCTTTCGCTCTGGCCATATTCAGCGGAAAAATTGTTTTACTCTATGAATGGAAAATGACTGCGGTCATTTTCCATTCACCCTTTCACGCATTAGGGTCGCGCAGGCAAACTGCATCTTCCCATAGAACGGCTGACAGCTTTCTCTTCGGACACGAATCGGGCCATTCCATCGCCCGCCCTATTGCCCTGCGGGCAACAGGGTCCCACCCCAGCGGACGGTCCTCAGAGAAACTGTCAGCCGTTCTGCGGCTTCTGTTTTTACTTTCTGATCTTCTGCAAGTGCTTCATGCCGTCCTCGAAGCGGTTGAGGAAAGCATCCACATCCTCCGGGGTGTTATCGGCACAGAAGGACACCCGGATGGCAGTGTCGATGGCAAGCGGGTCGCGCCCCATGGCTGCCAGCGTGTGGCTGGGCTGACCGCGCCCGCAGGCACTGGCCGAGGAAACGTAGATCTGCTCCTCGGCCAGAAAAGCCAGCATCGTCTCGCTCTTGATGCACATCTCGCTGAAGTTCAGCACCTCGGGCACAGCGTTCTCCGGGCTGTTGATGACCACCTCCGGGAAGGCTTTCAGCCCCTCCCGCAGCTGCCGGTTCAGCGCACGCATGGCGGTGTCCCGGCTCTTCATAGTCTTTGCCAGACGGGTGGCCGCTGCGGCCAGACCCATAGCATAGGGCAGGTTTTCGGTGCCGGGGCGCATCTGCCGCTCCTGCTCGCCGCCCAGATAGGGCGGCTGGAAGGCCTGCACCAGCCGGTCGGAAAGGTAGAGCGCACCAATGCCCTTAGGGGCATGGATCTTGTGGCCGCTCACCGAGAGCGTATCGATGTTGTCCAACTTGATGGGCACACGCATCCACGCCTGCACCGCGTCCACATGGACGATGGTGCGGCTGTTGCGGCGCTTCACCTCGGCGGCAAGGCGCTCCACATCGTTGCGGGTGCCGATCTCGTTGTTCACCATCATGCAGGCTACAAGGATGGTGTTTTTGTCCACCCGCTCCAGCATGGCGGCAATGTCCAGCGTGCCGTCTGCCCGGGGGGCTACCACGGTAACATCATAGCCCTGCTTTGCCAGCCGCTCCAGCGGCCGCTGCACACTGGGGTGCTCGAAGCCGGACACCACGATGCCCTTGCCGAAGGTGCGGGTCTGCACCGCACCCAGCAGCGCCAGATTGTTGCTCTCGCTGCCGCAGGAGGTAAAGTACAGCTCCCGGCTTTTGCAGCCCAGCGTGCGCGCTACGGCGGCGCGGGCGGCGTTCAAAGCCTCTTCACTGCGCGCGCCCGGGCCGTACAGGCTGGAAGGGTTTGCCCAGTGCTCCCGCATGGCCTTGTTTATGACGTCCGCCACCTCCGGCGCTACGATGGTGGTGGCCGCGTTGTCCAGATAATGTAACTGAGGGTTTTGCAGCATAAACGATTTCCTGCTTTCTGTCGTTGTTTTCATAATAACCCAGAATAAGTATAGCACAAACCCTTGGATAACGCAAAAAATTTTATGCATTTATGGGTGATTTTTGTAACTGTACCTCCTTGACAAACACCCCGGTGGTGTGCTATCTTTACAGCATAGACCGCATCCCTGCTGACGGAACCTTGTGGAGCACCACAGTGCAGGGGTGCATGGGATGTCAATGCCGACCGTCTGGGCAGCCTTGCGCAATTGCTGCGCAAAGCTGTCCTTTTTTGCTATCAAGGAGGATGTCTGTATGAAGACCGATATCGAGATCGCGCAGGAAGCCAAAATGAAGCCTATTACCCAGATCGCAGCTCAGCTGGGTCTGGAGGACGAAAGTGTGATCCCCTATGGCCGCTACAAGGCCAAGATCGACCACCGGCTGATCCACAACGCCAAAAAGCAGGGCAAGCTGATCCTTGTCACCGCCATCAGCCCCACCCCCGCCGGTGAAGGCAAGACCACCACCAGCGTGGGTCTGGCTGACGCCATGAACGCGCTGGGCAAAAAGACCATGCTCTGCCTGCGCGAGCCCAGCCTTGGCCCCGTGTTCGGCGTGAAGGGCGGCGCTGCCGGCGGCGGTTACGCACAGGTGGTGCCCATGGAGGATATCAACCTGCACTTTACCGGCGACCTGCACGCCATTGGCACCGCCAACAACCTGCTGGCTGCCATGATCGACAACAGCATCCAGCAGGGCAACCCGCTGAACATCGACCCCCGCCGCATCACATGGAAGCGCTGCATGGACATGAACGACCGGCAGCTGCGGTTTATCGTGGACGGTCTGGGCGGCAAGGTGAACGGCACCCCCCGTGAGGACGGCTTTGATATCACGGTCGCCAGCGAGGTCATGGCCATCTTCTGCCTTGCCACCAGCATCTCCGACCTGAAAGAGCGGCTGTCCCGCATCGTATGCGCCTATACCTACGACGGCAAGCCGGTGACTGCCGGTGAGATCGGCGCAGCCGGTGCCATGACCGCCCTGCTGAAGGACGCACTGGATCCGAACCTTGTGCAGACGCTGGAAAATAACCCCGCCATCATCCACGGCGGCCCCTTTGCCAACATTGCCCACGGCTGCAACAGCGTGCTGGCCACCAAGCTCAGCCTTTCGCTGGCAGACTACACCATCACCGAAGCCGGTTTCGGTGCCGATCTGGGCGCGGAGAAGTTCCTGGATATCAAGTGCCGCTATGCCGGTATTGCCCCCTCTGCCTGTGTGCTGGTGGCTACCGTGCGCGCCCTCAAGAGCCACGGCGGCGTAGCCAAGGCAGACCTGAACCAGCCCAACCTCGAAGCTGTCAAGGCCGGTGCTTCCAACCTGATCCGTCACATCGACAACCTGAAGAACGGCTTCGGTCTGCCGGTGGTGGTGGCTATCAATGCCTTCCCCACCGACACCGCCGAGGAGCAGGCTTATGTGGAGCAGGTCTGCGCCGAGCAGGGCGTGCCCTGCGTGCTGAGCGAGGTGTTCGCCAAGGGCGGCGAGGGCGGCAAGGCACTGGCTGAAAAGGTACTGGAGATTCTGGAGGATCGTCCCATCCAGTACACCTACCCGCTGGAGATGCCCCTGAAGGACAAGATCAACGCCATTGCCACCAAGATCTACCGCGCCGATGGCGTAAACTACAGCGCCGCCGCCAGCAAGACGCTGGCCGAGCTGACCGAGATGGGCTACGGCGACCTGCCCGTCTGCATTGCCAAGACCCAGTACAGTTTCAGCGACAACGCCAAGCTGACCGGTGCACCCACCGGCTTTACCATGGAGGTGCGCGAGGTGCGTCTGGCCGCCGGTGCAGGCTTCGTGGTCGTCATCTGCGGCAACATCATGACCATGCCCGGCCTGCCCAAAAAGCCCGCCGCCGTGAACATCGACGTGGACGCCGATGGCAAAATCACCGGCCTGTTCTGAGCTGACACTCCCAGTCTTTTAGACAGCAAAACGATTTTAATGGTCTCCGCTTCGCTCTGACCATTATTCAAGGAATTTTAATTTTTATGATTGTGGTTCAGAAACGTCTGCGGACGTTTCTGAACCACTTTTTTCACAGGAAAAGCCGCCACCGGAAACAGCCCCTTCTGTGAAAATGCGTTTGTCGCGCCCCGCAGGGCGCGACAAACGCGAAATATAAAATATTTTTTCCGCTGAAGATGCCCAAAGCAACGCGGAGGGCATTCCAAATCGTCCCACATAGCAAGAAAGGCTGCTGCACAGATTCCGTGCAGCAGCCTTTTGTTTTTTCACTCCATGGTGTGGCTGCAAAGGTAGTCCACCCATGCGGCGTAGCCCTCCGGCTTGATGTGGTAGCCGTCCGGCTGGGCGTAGCTTTCGATCAGGTCGCCGTTTTCGTCTGCCAGCACCTCCCACAGGTTGAGGAAATAGCAGTCCTTTTCCAGCGCAATGGCGGCCAGCTCGTTGTTGATGCGGCACAGGCGGTCGCGGTTCAGCCCTGCGTGGTTTTCCTGTGCGCTCACCTCCGGCCTTACCGGCGTGATGGACTGCACATAAATTTTTGCATCCGGCAGCGCCTGACTGATCATGTCCAGCATCAGGCGGTAGTAGGTCAGAAAGCTGGTGTAATCGGTATCCCGTCCCAGCACATTGCTGCCCAGCAGCACATAGACGGCCTTGGGCTGCTGGGCGGTCAAAGCGTCCAACGGGATCTCTGTCACGCCGTCCGCCCGCTTACAGCTGGTGCCGTTGACAAAGGCGTTGGGGCCTACCCCCTTATAAGCGCAGAACTGCGCCCCGGGCAGGCCGGTATCGTAGATCTGCAAGCCCTGCGTCAGGCTGTCGCCCACAAAACTGACCTGCGCAAACCAGCTTTTTTCCACCGGAGCGCTGGCCGGCAGCGCCGCCATACGGAAATCCAGCGCGGTCTCGGTGCTGTCCTCCAGCGTCTGCACCCGGAGCTGCCGCGCCAGCGGGTAGTTGACCGTGTTCCATGTATTATCCGTAGTCACCTGCCGCAGAATGGTGTTCTGGCTCAGGGCGGTATCCACGCGCTCCCGGTGCAGCACCTTCCACAGAATGCCGATGGCGCTCAGCAGCGCCACCAGCGCCAGAAGGGCGACGATGATAAATACCCTGCGCCAGCGCCGGTGCAGGATGCGCCGCCGGTATTCCTGATAATCTGCCATTGTCGTTCCCTCACTTCCGGCCCGGAATGCGGGCTGTTCTATTTATAGTATAGCATAACTGCACCCAACAGCAAACCCCATTTGCCAAAAATGTGCTGCCGGTTTTGCACGGTACGGGGCTGTTTTGGTGCAAAACTGACAGAGCACTGCCGCAAACGCTTGCATCCCATAGGCAGAATGTGTTATACTAAGACGAATCAAACGACAGGGAGGCTTTCACGATGGCATATACACCGAAACTGACTTATAAAGGCAAGCCCCTCGTCCGCAAGGACAACGAGCTGTATTACGGCAGCATGACCGACCCCTATGTGCTGTATCTGCAGATCCTGACCACCACCCCGGTGGGCGAGCAGCAGGTAGCCGACAAGGTACACCTGATGCTGCTTTCTACCGATACCACCAAGGCACCGCAGGAGCGTGTAGCGCGCCAGACCACCAAGCACGGCTTGTACAACGCGCTGGATATTGGCGGCATCTGGCTGCAGAAGGCCAACGAGACCCGCTGAATCAAATTAAAATGAACAATGCCGGACAGTCTGCGGACTGCCCGGCATTGCGTTTTTTATAAGGAATTTTATTTTGTAGTTGCAATTTTGGAAAATCTGCGGATTTTCCAAAATTGCCTTTTCACGAGCGGGGTCGTAAAGGAAAACAGCATCAGCAGCAAAAAGTGCTATTTCCTGCATCCCATTTTCACAAGAAAAAGAGAGAAGCTTTTACTCCTCGGTCACCTCAAAGTCCAGCGGCTCGCCGCAGTTGGGGCACTTGGGTGCGCCGTCCAGCAGCTCGTCCTCTTCAAATACGGCGGTGCTGCCGCAGGCGGGGCAGGTCACCTCGTACTGCACAGGGGCGTCCTTGGCTTCGTTCTCCTCGCCTTCCAGTGCGACCTCAAAGGTCACACCGCAGTGGGCGCAGTTGGCTTCGCCTGCATCCAGATCATCCTCGCTGACGTAGACAGTCTCGCCGCAGGCGGGGCAGGCTACCTCGTAGAAGGGCTCGCTGGCGATGTCGTCATCTCCCGCATCCTCATCCTCGTCGGCTGCGTTGTCGTCCTCGTCCTCGGCATCCTCGTCCTCGTACAGGTCGGCTTCCAGATCCTCCAGCTCCTCGCTCAGATCGTTGATCTGGTCGTAGGCGTGGGTCAGATCCTCATCCATGGCGGCAATGGCATCGGCCATCTCGCCCAGCAGAGCGGCCATGGCCTTGATGATCTTACCCTCTTTGGTGCTCTCATCCACGCCCAGACCGTCCACTAAGCCCTGCAGGTAGGCTGCTTTCTTGTTCAGTTCCATCTGAAATGCCCTCCTTGTTTGTAATACAAAAACCGGGCAAACGGTTGCCCGCTGCCCGGTATGCGACAAATGATCAGACGCGCTCCATATACTCGCCGGTGCGGGTATCGATGCGGATGTGATCGCCCTCGTTGATGAACAGGGGCACACGGATCTCGGCGCCAGTCTCAACGGTAGCGGGCTTCAGGGTGTTGGTAGCAGTGTTGCCCTTGACACCCGGCTCGGTCTGGGTGACTTCCAGCTCGATGAAGTTGGGGATCTCGACGCTGAACACCTTGCCCTTGTAGCTCAGCAGCTTGCACAGCTCGTTCTCCTTGCAGAACTTGAAGTTATCGGGCACGTCGGCTGCGTTGACGGGGATGTCATCGTAGGTCTCGTTGTCCATGAAGTGGTACAGATCGCCGTCCTCGTAGCTGTAAGTCACATCCTTACGCTCGATGAAAGCCTGCGGGAACTTAGCGGTGGGGTTGTAGCTGGTCTCGACCACAGAACCGGTGATGACGTTCTTGGTCTTGGTGCGGACAAAGGCAGCGCCCTTGCCGGGCTTGACGTGCTGGAACTCAACGACCTGAAGAACCTGGCCGTCCTGCTCAAAGGTCACGCCATTGCGAAACTCGCCTGCAGAAATCATAGGAATTCCTCCATAAATTTAATCTCAGATGCTTAACGCATATCTCTATTTATTTTACCCAATCTGTCCCTGTTTGGCAAGGGGTTTGGGCAAAAAAGACGATAAAAACACAAAATCTTTTACGCATTCCGCGCTGCGCGGTACATTTGCTGCATCGTCTGCGCGTCCTCGGCCTGTGTGCCCGCGCTCTCACAGATGACCACCGGCGTCAGCTGACGCTCTGCCAGCAGCTCCATCAGGGGCTGGGGCTCCGGGCCGAACTGAGTATCGGCAAAGGTCCAATGGCGCTTTTCGCCGCCCGCCGAGTACTCGATGCGGGAAAAGTGCACATGGAACTGCCGGGCACGGTCATCGCCCAGCACCTCAGCCATGCGGTCCAGAATGGCGGCATAGTCCGCCTTGGTCTGAATACCGCCCAGCGTGCGGGCGTTCAGGTGGCCGAAGTCGATGCAGGGGGTGATGCGGCTGTCCACGCCGCACAGCGCCAGCACCTCGTCCAGCGTGCCCAGCTGCCCTACCTTGCCCATGGTCTCCGGGCACAGGGTCATATCCTCAAAGCCAGCCTCGTCCAGCGCAGCCACGGCGCGGCGCATGGTATCCAGCGCCTTTTCCAGCGCAGCTTCCCGGCTCTGTTTGCCGCAGCTGCCGGAGTGGAAGATGATGCGTCTGCCGCCCAGCGCCCGGCACACCGCCGCGCTGTGCAGCAGGTACTGGATGCTGTTCAGCCGCTTGTCCTCCTCCAAACTGGACATACTGATATAATAAGGTGCATGGACGCTGAACAGGATATCCCGCTGGGCGGCAAGGGCAGCCATGCGGGCGGCCTTGTCCAGCCCCAGACGCACCCCGCGCCCGCACTGGTACTCAAAGGCATTCAGTCCCATTTTGGCGGTGTACTCCGGCACATCCAGACTGCTTTTGTAGCCTTGGGCGGCAAAGCTGTCGCTGGTGCCTGCGGTGCCGAACCGGATGTTCCAAGCTTCACTCATAGGGTCTTACCTCCCCGGTCGTAGTACTTTTGCCAGTGCTTTTTTTCCCACTTGCGTTTCAGGATGACCTGTGCGCCCAAGTCCGGCCCGCGGGGGATGACCATCAGCCCGGGAATGCCGTACAGCGCCGCCACCATGCGGTCGGCGTAGAGCTGGTCGCCCACCATGGCCATCTGGCGGTGCTTCACGCCCATGCGGTGCTGTGCTACCATCAGCGCAAAAGGCAGGGGCTTGGCGGCGCGGTACAGGTAGGCAAGGCCCAGCTTTTCCGCAAAGGGGCGCACCCGCTTTTCCGCACCGTTGGAGACGATGGTCAGCTTTACCTCGGCCTTGCGCATGGCGGCAAGCCACGCGGCCACCTCCTCCGGCAGCTCCTGACTGCGGTCTGCGGTCAGGGTGTTGTCGATATCCAGCACCAGAGCCGTGATGCCCTTGGCGGCAAGCCATTCCGGCGTGATATGGGTAACGTCCTTAAAAACATATTCGGGGGTAATGAGCATAAATAGACCCTCTCAGTCTGCCCTGCGCAAAGCAGCTTTAAAATGAAAATAGGGGAACCTGTATAACAGGCTCCCCTACATCGGCGTTAGCAACGCGTTTAAAATCTAAAGCAACGTGCGATTCCAAGCAATCAATTACTTGAACTTGCGCTTGCGGGCTGCTTCGGACTTCTTCTTGCGCTTAACAGACGGCTTCTCGTAAGCCTCGCGCTTACGAACCTCTGCGAGCACACCGCTGCGAGCAGTGCTGCGCTTGAAGCGACGCAGTGCGCTTTCCAGCGACTCGCCCTCTTTAACACGAATTTCCGACATCTTATTCCCTCCCTTGGACCGTGAGGCAGGAATTTCGTTGTTACATGGTAACTAACAGTAGACAGTATAGCGCATTTTATCCGGTTCGTCAACCTTTTTTTGAAAGTTTTTGCTCAAAACTTTTGAAAGATTTTTGAACAGACGCTCCCGGGTGTTTCCTGCGCTAAATCCGCCTCTGCGGGTGATGATATGTTCGCGCTTATTCAGCGGAGCAGCAGTTCTCAGCCCTTGGCAGCCAGATTGACCAGACGGCCCTTGACGTAGATTTCCTTGACCAGCTGCTTGCCTTCCAGCGCGGCAGCCACAGCGGGGT
Organism: Faecalibacterium sp. IP-1-18; assembly: GCF_023347355.1. NCBI lineage: Bacteria > Bacillati > Bacillota > Clostridia > Eubacteriales > Oscillospiraceae > Faecalibacterium > Faecalibacterium sp. IP-1-18. The sequence continues at coordinate 812,565 of NZ_CP094472.1, read as the reverse complement.
CTGCCTTGGCGGTGGCAATGGCGTCCTCGGCGGTGATGTCTGCGGGCACCTTCAGGCGTGCCTTCACCTTGCCGTTCACCTGCACGGCGATCTCCACAGCAGCTTCCACGCACTTGGCTTCCTCGTAGGCAGGCCACGGATAGTAGGCCAGCTGCTCATCGTGGCTGTGACCCAGCTTCTCCCACAGCTCCTCGGTCATGTGGGGAGCGAAGGGGTTCAGCAGCTGCACCAGCGTCTCAAACTCGGCCTTGGTGGCGCCGCCATTGTCGTACAGAGCGTTGACCAGCGTCATCAGCTGGGCAATGGCGGTGTTCATCTTCAGACCCTCGATATCTGCGCTGACCTTCTTGATGGTCTGGTGCATCAGGGTCTCCATGGCGGGGCGGTAGCCCTCGCCCTCCACCAGCTTGTCGCTCAGTGCCCACACGCGGTCAAGGAAGCGGTTGCAGCCCGCAATGGCAGAGGTCTGCCACGGTGCAGCCTGCTCAAAGTCGCCCATGAACATCTCGTACAGACGCATGGTGTCGGCACCGTACTGGTCCACCACCTCGTCGGGGTTGATGACGTTGCCAAGGCTCTTGGACATCTTCACGATGGGATGGCGCGCCATCTCGCCGTACTTCTCTTCCAGTGCCTTCTCGGCGGCCTTCTGGCTGCCGTACTCCTTGAGCAGCTTCTCCTGCTCCTCAGCGGGCAGGTTGACGAAGCTGTGGGGGTTCAGGCCAAGGATCATGCCGTGGGCGGTACGCTTCTGGTAGGGCTCTGCCGTGGGCACCACGCCGATATCGTACAGGAACTTATGCCAGAAGCGGCTGTACAGCAGATGCAGGGTGGTGTGCTCCATGCCGCCGTTGTACCAGTCCACCGGAGACCAGTATTCCAGCGCTTCCTTGGAGGCCAGAGCATCCTTGCAGTGGGGGTCCATATAGCGCAGGAAGTACCAGGAGGAACCGGCCCACTGGGGCATGGTGTCGGTCTCGCGGGTAGCGGGGCCGCCGCAGCAGGGGCAGGTGGTCTTGACCCAGTCCTTATGGCGTGCCAGCGGGGACTCGCCGTCCGGGCCCGGCTCAAAGTCGGTGATGTCCGGCAGAGTCAGCGGCAGGCTGCTCTCGGGCAGGGGCTGCCAGCCGCACTTGTCGCAGTGCACCATGGGGATGGGCTCGCCCCAGTAACGCTGACGGCTGAACACCCAGTCGCGCAGCTTATAGTTGACCTTATCGCGGCCCTTGCCGTTCTCCTCCAGCCAGGTGATCATCTTCTTTTTGGCATCGACCACGGACAGGCCGTTCAGGAAGCCGGAGTTGACCAGCGTACCGGTAGCCACATCGGTAAAGGCAGCCTCGTCCAGATTGGACGGGGTACTGCCCTTGACCACCTCGATGATGGGCAGGCCGAACTTCTTGGCGAATTCCCAGTCGCGGGTATCGTGGGCGGGCACAGCCATGATGGCACCGGTGCCGTAGGTGGACAGAACGTAGTCGGAGATGAAGATGGGGATTTCGGTCTCGTTGACCGGGTTGATGCCCATCACACCGTCCAGCTGCACGCCGGTCTTTTCCTTGTTCAGCTCGCTGCGCTCAAAGTCGCTCTTGCGGGCAGCTTCGGCCTGATAAGCCTTGACGGCATCGGCGTTCTTGATAATGCCCTTTTCCAGCCATGCCTTGAGCAGAGCGTGCTCCGGGGAGATGACCATGTAGGTAGCGCCGAACAGGGTATCGCAGCGGGTGGTGTACACGGTCAGGGTGTCCCCGGCGGTGGTGCCGAAGTTCACTTCTGCGCCGTGGCTGCGGCCGATCCAGTTCTTCTGCTGGGTGGACACGCGCTCGATGTAATCCAAACCGTCCAGACCGTCGATCAGCTTATCGGCATAAGCGGTGATCTTGAGCATCCACTGGCTCTTGACGCGGTGCACCACCTCGCTGCCGCAGCGCTCGCACACGCCGTTGACAACTTCCTCGTTGGCCAGCACGCACTTGCAGCCGGTGCACCAGTTGACGTTCATTTCCTTCTTGTAAGCCAGACCGTGCTTGTACAGCTGCAGGAAGATCCACTGGGTCCACTTGTAGTACTCGGGGTCGGTGGTGTTGATCTCGCGATCCCAGTCAAAAGAGAAGCCCAGCGCCTTGAGCTGGCTGCGGAAATGGTCCACATTGCTCTTGGTGACGATGGCGGGGTGGATGTGGTTCTTCATGGCGAAGTTCTCGGTGGGCAGACCGAAGGCATCCCAGCCCATGGGGTACAGCACATTGTAGCCGTTTTTACGGCGCTTACGGCTTACCACGTCCAGCGCGGTGTAGCTGCGGGGATGGCCGACGTGCAGGCCCGCACCCGAAGGATACGGGAACTCCACAAGGGCATAGAACTTGGGTTTTTTGTGGTCGATCTCGACATGGAAGGTCTTTTCGTCCTCCCACACCTTCTGCCACTTGGCTTCAACAGCCTTGTAATCATACTTCATGTTTGTAATCAGCTCCAGACTTTAACCAAAATACCGTTGCTTGGGGGCGTATGCTTTCAAGGTACTTCCGGTATAAACCCTCTCAGTCAGGGCATTCGCCCTGCCAGCTCCCCCGAGGGGGGAGCTTTTCTGCCAACTTTCCCTATTGCGCCGCAATAACGGAGCGGGTTCTGCCAGAAGCAAACCTTTTTGCCTTAATTATTCAATGCTGCTATCCGGGGTCAGGTACTCCGAGATGTCCACCGGCTCGCCGTCTGCCCACAGGTGTTCCAGATCATAGTAGGCACGGCTGTTGGGCACAAAGACGTGCACGATGACGTTGGAGTAATCCAGCAGCACCCAGTTCTTGGTGTCGTGACCCTCGGTGCTGTAGGGCTCCAGACCCTTCTGCGAAAGCTCGTACTCCACCTCGTCTGCCAGAGACGCCACCTGCGTGGTGGAGGTACCGGAGGCGATGACGAAATAATCGGTCAGGACGGTCAGGCTTTCCACCTTGAGCACCCGCACATCCTGTGCCTTCTTCTTGTCCAAAATCTTGGCGATCTCAATGGCAAGCGCCTTGCTGTCGTTGAAATTATCCATGTGTTTCTCCCTTCTGTCGGAACATCCCCGCACCCGGTGTGCAGGGCATTGTTTTTGTTGTTACTGTCCGGTGCCCGCTGCCTGACCATCGGTGGTCACAGCGCCGGAAAGGTCGGTATCGCCGCTGAGGATGGCGTCATCGGATTCCTTATCGATGCGTCCCATATACTGCACGTTGGCATCGGTGGATGCGCTGCCGTGGGGCCACTGGTCGGTGACCATGTGCAGCTCGCTTACCTCCACCGGGCCGGTGTAGGTGCAGAAATACTGGTTGAGCAGGTTTGCGATGGAACCGGCATCCGGCACCACGCAGGAGTAGCCGGCAAAGGAGTCGGTCTTGCCCACGTTGGGCACGCCCATGAACACCGGCGTCTGCGCCAGAATGATATTGGAGCTGTCGATCTTGAGGAAGGACGCCAGCAGCTTTGCGATGGTGGTGATATCCATATCCGTGTGGATATAGTCCTTGAATATCAGCGGCAGCTGGTTCAGGATATCGGTAATGCCCATAGCGCGGGCGCGCTTGAACAGACCTGCGTAGAAGTAGCGCTGCATATTCAAGCGGTCGATATCAGAGTTTGCGTAGCCGTCACCGTGGCGGCAGCGCACAAAGAACTCCGCCGAAGCACCGTCCAGATTGCGGTAGCCTTTCAGCAGCTTACTGCCGCCGTAGGACATATCCCGGGGGATATACACCTCGATGCCGCCGAAGTTATCCACCATTTCCACCAGCGCCTGCATATCGATGGTGACATAGTAGTCGATGGGCAGGTGGTACTGGTCGTAGATGACATCTGCCAGCGCGGCAATGCTGCCGCCGTTGGAAAGCGCCACCGAGTTGATCTGGTAGTTGGAAACGGCATAGGTCTTGCCGTTGGAAAGGGTAAGCTTGCGGTTCTGGGTGGTCACCAGCGTGTTGCGGGGGATCTGCAGCATCCGCAGCGCACCGCCCTTGATATCAAACTGGCAGTACAGGATCATATCCGTCATGCCGTCGTTGGAGCTGGTGTCGCTGTAAGAGCGTCCCTCTTCAAAGTCGATGCCGCAGACCAGAATGTTGACCACATCGCCCTTATATTCCTCGGCGGTCTGGATCTCCTCCACGATGGAGGGGGCGCTTTCTGCCGGGCGGATGCTGTCCTCCACCTTGTTCACAAGGCTCACACCGTACACCACCACACCGGAGATCACGGCGATCACGCCCATCACGATGGCAAAGGGCAGCCACAACGGGGTCTTTTTCTTTTTTTTGCGGCGGCGCGGTGCATCGTCCCCGCCCAGATCGGGCTGTGCTGCATAGCGGGGCGGCGCGGCGTGCTGCGCCCCGGCAGTGCTGCGGGTGTTCTGCTCCGGGGCAGCCTGCGGGGCACGCGCCGCCTGATCCGGGCGGCTGAGCGAGCGGTCTGTATTGATATGGCGTGGCGTCTGGCTCATGCTTTTATATCCTCCAGCTTTTCACTGCTCTGCAGAGTTTTTTACCTGCAGACCTGTCATATCCTTCAGTATAGCATGGTACGGCAAAATCTGCAATTGTTTTATCCGGGGATGGCCGAAACCATTTTTAATCGGTGCCCGGCTTTTCACCCTTCATTCTGCCCGCTGTGCGCTAAGATATCCTCGTAGGCGGCCTTGCTCTCGGGGTCTAGGGGCTTGCCCTCGGACAGCACAAAGCCGTTGGTCTGCTTGAGCGCCGCCAGCATGGCCGCGTCCAAATCCTTCATTTCCAGCTTGCGCAGCTTTTCTACCCCGGGCCAGTCCCGTTCGGCACTGGTCATATCGGCCAGATACAAGATCTTGTCCAGCTGGGTCATGCCCGCCTTGCCTGCGGTATGGCAGGCGATGGCGCTGAGCACGGCTTCGTCTGTGACACCCCACTCCGTACGCGCCAGAATGGCGGCACAGATGCCGTGCCACACCGGCGTGGGGCGTGCTTCGCCGCCCTGCGCATACTGCGGGTATGCCTGCATGATAGCGCGCATCTCGTCCTTGGGCAGTTCCTTGGCGGCATCGTGCAAAAGCGCAGCCAGTGCGGCCTGTTCCGGGTCGGTGCCGTAGTGCTTGGCCAGTTTGACGGCCATTTTTTTCACGTTGATGGTATGCTCGTAGCGCTTATCGCTCAAGCGGCCGCGCACAAGTTCCTTTGCCTGTTTCAGATCCATTTATCTGCTACTTCCTTCTGTGTTCCGGTATAGTCCTTCCCGCCGGATGACGGTGCGCACCGCTTCCGGCAGTTCGGCTTCGCATTCCTCTCCGGCGGCAAGCCGGGCCCGCAGCTGGCTGCTGGCCATAGGCAGCGCCTGCACCGGGGCAAACAGGATGCGTCCGCCCGACGGGTCCAGCTGCTTTGCCTTTGCGTGCAGCGCCGGGGCATCGCCGATATCCCGGCTGGTGACCACCACCCGCGCAATGCGCAGGATATCCTGCCAGCGGTGCCAGCCCTCAAAGCTGAGCAGCATATCGCTGCCAATAGCAAGATACAGTATAGCGCCGGGGTTTTCCCGCGCCAGCATTTCCAGCGTGAGCACGGTATAATTGCGGCTGCCCGCTGCGGCCTGCGCCACCTCCCAGCCGCTTACTTCCAGCGGCGGCATTCCGGGCTCCTGCGCCAGCGCCGCAAAGCACCGGCACATTTCCAGCCGCAGCGCACCGGAAGCATTTGTCCCCTCCTTAAAGGGGGAAGTGCCTGCCGGCATCACCACGATCTTATCCGGGCGCACACGGTCTGCCGCTGCACGCAGGTTATTCAGGTGGCCGTTATGGGGCGGGTCAAAGCTGCCGCCATAGAGAAGGATCTTCATCTTACTTCAGCAGGGCAGCGTAGGCGCTGTCCTTTTTCTTTTGCAGATACAGCACGAACTTGGAGCCGATGACCTGCACGCAGTCTGCGCCGGTGGCCTCGGCCAGCTTGGCAGCGGCCTCGCGGGCGTTGTACATGCTGTTTTCCAGCACTTTGAGCTTAATGAGTTCCCGGGCGTCCAGACAGTCCTTGACGCCCTGGATCAGGGTCTCGTCGATCTCGCCCTTACCCACGATGTAAACGGGGTCCATGGTATTTGCCTTGCCGCGCAGAATAGCGCGCTGTTTGCTAGTCAGCATAGTTTTTCTCCTTTATTTTGAGGTTGATATTTCGGATTTTTCAATTTTACTTTTTCACGGGATGGGGCGTATCTGTCAGCGACCTCGCCCTCTCAGGCGCTTTCGCGCCAGCTCTCCCAAAGGGAGAGCCTCTGGCGAGGAGATAAAGTTTGTGGTTTTGCCAAGGCCTCTCCCTTTGGGAGAGGTGCCGAACAAGGTGAGACGGAGAGGGCGAGCCATCTTCGGACTTACGATCATTTCAGCTTGATCTCTACTTTTCCAGACACCTGTGCGATAACGCCTTCTTCCGTGACTGCACTCAGAAAGCTGGGCAGCTGCTTTTCCAGCGCTGCCAGCGCGTTGCCGCGGTGGCTGATGGCGTCCTTTTCGTCCGGGGTCAGCTGGGCGTAGCTGCGGTTCTCGGTGTTGGGACGCTTGTCCGTTTTGCCCACACCGCAGTCTGCGGGGATGAACAGCGGGTCGTAGCCAAAGCCGTAGTCGCCGCACAGCCGCGTAAAGGCAATGCTGCCCGGGCACTCGCCCATGCAGGTCAGGTGCCGGCCGTCCGGCAGGATGAAACATACCGCCGAGACGAACTTTGCCCCCCGCTGCCCGGCAGGCACCGCCTGCATGGCAGCCAAAAGCTTATCGTTGTTGGCTTCGTCGTCGCCGTGGTGGCCACAGTAGCGGGCGCTGTACACGCCGGGTGCGCCGTCCAGCGCATCCACACACAGGCCGGAGTCATCGGCGATGGTGGGCAGACCGCTGGCCTTGCAGATAGTCTCGGCCTTGATGAGAGCATTCTCGGCAAAGGTGGTGCCGGTCTCCTCCGGCTCGATGGTGATGCCCAGCTCCTTCTGGCTGACCACCTCGTGCCCCTGCGCTTCCAGAATGCGGCGCAGCTCGCGAAGCTTTCCGGCGTTGCCGGTGGCTGCACAAATTTTCATTTTCCGCGCCCCCTTAGTGCTTCCATTCCCGAGGGAGCAGCTCTTCCACAAAGCCCTCCGGGGTAAAGGGCAGCAGGTCATCGATGCCCTCGCCCACGCCGATAAAGCGCACCGGCAGGCCCAGACGCTGCTTGACCGCCACAACGCAGCCGCCCTTGGCGGTGCCGTCCAGCTTGGTCAGGATGATGCCGGTGGCATCTGCAGCCTTGCAGAACTCCTTGGCCTGACTGATGGCGTTCTGCCCGGTGATGGCATCCAGCACCAGCAGAGTCTCAAGGCTGGCTTCCGGGCTTGCCTTTTTGACGCTGCGGCTGATCTTGGAAAGCTCTGCCATCAGGTTTGATTTGTTGTGCAGACGGCCTGCGGTGTCCGCAATGACCATATCATAGCCGCGTGCGGTAGCAGACTTGACCGTATCAAAGATGACGGCGGCGGGGTCTGCGCCCTCGCCCGCGCTGACGATGGGCACACCGGCGCGGCTTGCCCAGATCTCCAGCTGCTCGCTGGCAGCGGCGCGGAAGGTGTCGCCGGCAGCCAGCATGACCCGCTTGCCCTGCCGGGTGTAGTAATCGGCCAGCTTGGCAATGCTGGTAGTCTTGCCCACGCCGTTGACGCCGATGACCAGAATGACGGCGGGCTTGCCGTCCAGCGCCATCTCAGCTTCCGGGGTCATCTCCTCGGCAATGATGTCGCGCAGGGCATCTGCGGCCTGTTCGCCGTTTTTCAGCCCCTTGTCGCGCACACGGTCGCGGAGCTTGTCCACCAGATGCACCGCTACCTCGCCGCCTACGTCGGCAAGGATCAGCTTTTCTTCCAGATCATCGTACATCTCATCGTCGATGACGCTGCCGGTCAGGGTATTCATGATGCTGCCCCAGAAGCCGGTGCGGGTCTTTTCCAGACCCGTTTTCATTTTATCTTTTTCTTTTTTTCCAAATCCGAAGAACGCCATAGTGGTCCTCCTATCTATTTTCTGTTTATTTTATATCAGGAAACCAGCGTTGCGTCAACCTGTTCCAGATCCAGCTTGAGCAGCTTGGACACGCCGTCCTCCTGCATGGTCACGCCATACAGCACATTGGCGGCTTCCATAGTACCGCGGCGGTGGGTGATGACGATGAACTGGATCTTGTCGCTGATGCGGCGCAGATACTGGGCAAAGCGCACCACGTTGGCATCGTCCAAGGCGGCTTCGATCTCGTCCAGAATGCAGAAGGGCGCGGGGTTCACCGCCAGAATGGCAAAGTAGATGCTGATAGCCACCAGCGCCTGCTCGCCGCCGGAAAGGGCTTCCAGATTTTTGATGACCTTGCCCGGCGGCGCTACCCGGATGCCGATGCCACAGGCCAGCACATCGCTTTCGTCCTCCAGCACAAGGCTGGCTTCGCCGCCGCCGAACAGCTCGGTGAACACACGGCTGAAGTTTTCGTTGATGGCGCGGAAGCTGTCGGTGAAGATTTCCCGCATCTGGGCGGAAAGCTTTGCGATCATGCGGCTCAGCTCGTTGCGGCTCTCCTCCACGTCGGTCACCTGACGGGACAGTTCATCGTAGCGGGCTTTGACTTCCTTGTACTCCTCGATGGCGCTTACGTTCACGCTGCCAAGGGCGCGAATCTTGCTGCGCAGGTCGGCCACCTGTGCCCGCAGAGCGGGCAGGCTGTCAAACTCCACGCACAGCTGCTCCGCCTGACTGACCGAGAGCTGGTACTCGTCCCACAGCTTTGCCACGGTCTGGTCGTACTCGGTCTCGGCAGCGGCCTTGCGCTCGGCAAGGCGTGCCATCTCCCGGCCCATCTCCTCGCGGCTGTCGGAGGCGGTGCGGGCCTTTGCCAGCGCTTCCGTTTCCTTCTGCTGGCAGGCAAGCCGCTTTTCGGTGGCTTCGCGGATGGCCTGCTCCTTTTGGGTGATGGTGGTCTGGCTGTCTGTTTTGGCCTTGCGGATGGCTTCGATCTCGGTGCGGCAGGTTTCGCTGCGGGCCGCAAGGGCGGCAAGGCTTTCTTCCAGTGCAGTGCGGCGGGCAGCGGCGTCCTTGGCACGCTGCTCCAGCGCAGCGATCTGGCTGTAAGCCAGTTCTGCATCCTTGCGGCGGGTCACCTGTTCCAGCCGCTTGGCGCTGAGCGCCTGTGCCAGCTGGTTCTGCTGGGTCAGGAAGCTGTCGCTGCCCTCTGCGATGCGGCTCAGCTCGGCAGTCAGCTGCTCGATTTGCGCCGTCAACTCTGCCTGCTGCAAGGCAGCGGCATCGGCCTTGGCGCGGCTGTCGTTCAAAGCAGCCTGCAAGGCGTCCATCTGCTGCTGTGCGTTCTGCACGGCAGTTTCCAGCTGGGCAGCGGCGGCTTCCAGCCGCTTCTGCTCCGCCTCTGCACGCACCCGGTCGTTGGCGGCAGTGATCTGCTCGCTGGCGGTGGCGGTCAGCTCTGCCTGCAAAGCGTCTGCCTGCTCTTTACACTGGTCAGTCTTTTCCTGTGCGGCAAGGCAGTCTTTTTGCAGCTTGGCCGCCTTCAGGCGCAGCTCTTCCATTTCCTGCTTGCGGGTAAACAGACCGGCGCTGCGCTGCACGCTGCCGCCGGTAAAGCTGCCGCCTGCATTGATCACCTGTCCGTCCATGGTGACCACCTTGTTGTGGTAGCCGTTGTCCCGCGCCACGCGGGAGGCTTCGTTGATATCCTCCACCACGATAATGCGCCCCAGCAGGTTCGAGACGATATTCTCGTACCGGGGGTCGGCCTGCACCAGCGCAGAGGCCAGCCGTGCCGTGCCGGACAGCCGTCCCCGAAACACGCCGGGCTGCACGGTATCCAGCGGTAAAAAGGTGGCGCGGCCTGCATGGTCATTGCGCAGCAGGGCGATAGCGGCTTTCGCGGCGGCTTCGTTTTCCACCACGATGTTCTGCAGCGCACCGCCCAGCGCGGTCTCGATGGCAACCTCGCACCCGGGCTCCACTTTCAGGATGGTGGATACCGGCCCCAGAACGCCCCGCAGACGGCGGGCTCCGGCGGCGCGCATGACCGCGCGCACCGAGTTCTGGTAGCCATCCATGTTCTTTTCCAGTTCCCGCAGCACCGAAAGGCGCTGCCGGGCGGCATCCAGTTCCCTGCCCAGCCGCTGCTCGGCGGCATCGGCTTCGTCCAGCGCGGCCTTGCGGCTGCGCAGCTTGAGCTCCAGACCGGAGCGGATGTTGCCCAGCTGCTTTTCGTTTTCCTCCAGCGTCCGGCGGTATTTTACGGTATCGGCCAGATCCTGCTTAGTCTCTTCCAGCTGTGCAGCAGCATCCCGGGCGCTTTGCTCCAGCGCGGGCAGACGCTGCCGGGCGGTGTCTCCGGCGGCTTCGGCAGCAGCCTGTGCCACCTGTGCCTCAGTACGCTTTGCGGTGTGGTCGGCAAGTTCTGCCCGCAGGCTGTCCTTGCGGGCGCCGCTGGCGGTGCTGGCATCTGCCAGCCGGGCAAGCTCCGTGTTCAGCGCCTCGATCTCTGCCGCAAGCTTTTCGCCCGCAGCTTCCATGGTCTTTGCCACGGCACGGTGGCGCTGCAAGGCGGCATCCGCTTCGGCGGTGTCCTGCTGCCCGGCGGCGATTTCCTGCTGCAAAGAAGCCGCGCTCTCATCGTTGCGCAGAATATCGTTTTCCAGCACGGCGATGCGGCTTTCGGAGCCGCTGATCTGCTGGGTGATGCTGCGGATATCCCCATTCAGGCGCTCGACAGCAACCGTCAGCTGCTGTGCCTGCATACGGATCTCCTCAGCCTCCTGCTCGGCGGCTTTGGTTTCCCGGTCAAAACGCTCGTAGTCGGTCTGGGCGGTCTCGTAGTCCCGCACCTGCTGGCGCACAGCCTCCCGGGCACGGTGCACCCCATCGGTCCACAGGGTCACTTCCAGCGTTTTGCGCTGGGCGCTCAGTTCCAGAAACTTCTGCGCCTTGGCGCTTTCTTTTTCCAGCGGGCCCACCCGGCTTTCCAGCTCGCCAAGGATATCCCGCAGGCGCTCCAGGTTCTCGCCCGCTGCGGCCAGACGACGCTCGGCTTCGGTCTTGCGGTAGCGGTACTTGGCAATGCCGCAGGCTTCCTCAAAGATCTCGCGGCGCTCGCTGCTTTTGGCTGCCACGATCTCCGCAATGCGTCCCTGCCCGATGACCGAATATCCGTCCCTGCCGATGCCGGTATCCAGCAGCAGCTCGTACACGTCCCGCAGACGGCATACCTGCCCGTTGATGGTGTACTCGCTGTCGCCGGAGCGGTAGTATTTGCGTCCGATGGTCACCTCGTCCGCGTCCACATCCAGCGTGTGGGCGGTGTTGTCCAGCGTCAGCCGCACCTGCGCAAAGCCCATAGGGCTGCGCTTGCGGGTGCCGCCAAAGATGACGTCCTCCATTTTGCCGGCGGCACGCAGCTGGCGGGAACTGGTCTCGCCCAGCACCCAGCGCACCGCGTCCGAAAGGTTGGACTTGCCGGAGCCGTTGGGGCCCACCACGCCGGTGACGCCGGTATCAAAGCTGATCTTTACCTTATCGGGAAAACTTTTAAAGCCCTGGATCTCCAGTTCCTTGAATACCATTTACTTTTCCTTTATCACGCCCAGCAGCTTGAGCGCTTCCTTGGCGGCGCACTGCTCGGCGGCTTTTTTGCTGCGTCCCTCGCCCCGCGCCACGCGGTCGGAGTTAAAGCGCACCGCCACCACGAAATGCTTGTCGTGATCCGGGCCGGACTCGCTTTCCACCACATAACTCAGGCGCTCTTCCGGGTTCTGCTGCACGATCTCCTGCAAACGGGTCTTGTAGTCCGCCTCAGCGTGCTTGCCCTCGGTGATGAAGGGCAGGATGAACTTGCGCGCCACCTCCATGCCGCCGTCCAGATACAAGGCGGCAATAACGGCCTCGAAGGCGTCCGACACCACACTGGGACGGGTGCGGCCGCCGCAGCGCTCCTCGCCGCGGCCAAGGCGCAGATACTCGCCAAGGTCGATCTCCTGCGCAAACTGGAACAGTGCACTCTCGCTGACAAGGCTGGCGCGGATGCGGGTCAGGTCGCCCTCCGGGCGGTCGGCGTAGGCGTGGAACAGGTAGTCTGCGGATACGATCTGCAAAACGCTGTCGCCCAGAAACTCCAGCCGCTCGTTGTGCTTGACCGGGGTGCGGCTCTCGTTGGCGTAGCTGGTGTGGGTAAGTGCGATCTCCAGCAGCTCCGGGTTTTTGAATTTGTAACCGATGATAGTTTCCAACTGATGGCTCATGGTCGTTTTTACTCCCTTTTATTCCTCAGTTTTCTGCGCTGCGGCCAGTTCGTCCAGTGCGGACTGCATGGTGCCGCACAAATCGTTCTCCACGCAGATTTTTGCCTGCCGGATGGCGTTTTTGATGCCCTTTGCCTTGGAGGAGCCGTGTGCCTTGATGACCGGCTGCTTTGCGCCAAGGAAGGGTGCACCGCCGTACTCCTCACTGTCCATCTGATGCTTCAGGTCGGTAACACCGCCCTTGAGCAGCAGATATGCCAGCTTGCCGCCAAGGTTTGCAAGGAACATCTGCTTGAGCATACCCAGCAGCATCTTTGCCACGCCCTCGGTCAGCTTGAGGATGACGTTGCCGGTAAAGCCATCACAGACCACCACGTCCACCGCGCCGTTGGGCACATCACGCGGCTCGATATTGCCCACAAAGCGGATGCCCGGGGTAGTCTTGAGCAGCTGGTGGGCGTCCCGCAGCACGGGGGTGCCCTTGCTCTCCTCGGCACCGTTGTTGGTCAGTGCTACGCTGGGGTTTTTGCGGCCTTCTACTTTGTTCACATAGCAGCTGCCCATAACCGCAAAAGCGGCCAGCATCTCCGGGCGGCACTCCACGTTGGCACCGCAGTCCAGCAGCAGATAAGCCTGCTGCTTTGCGGGCACCATGGTAGCCAGTGCCGGGCGCTTGACGCCCCGCAGGGTGCGCACGATGAGGCTTGCGCCAACGTGCAGCGCACCGGTGCTGCCGGCAGAGACAAAGGCATCGCCTTTGCCCTCTTTAAGCATATTCAGACCCACCACGATGGAGGAATCCTTCTTCTGACGGACGGCGCGGGCGGGCTCGTCGCACATCTCAATGGTCTCGGTGCAGTTCACCAGCTCAATGCCGTCCAGCGGAATGTTGTGCTCGGCGGCGGTCTTGCGCACCAGCGCCTCGTTGCCCACACCGATCAGCTGCACGCCGTACTCCTTGACGGCCTGTGCAGCGCCTTCCAGAACAGCCAGCGGGGCGTTGTCGCCGCCCATCATGTCCACAATGATCTTCATACCTGTTTTCTCCTTTCAGGTGGTTTGCCTTACAGAGCAGTTTCCTCCAGCCAGTGCTGGAAGCTGGCAACAGCACGCTCGGCCTGTGCCATGTAACGCAGCCGCTTGTCCCGGGGACGGGTCTCGGCGGGCAGCGGCGGCAGAATGCCCATGTTTGCGCCCATGGGCTGGAAGTTCTTGTTCTCGGTGGTCAGGTACTGCACCAGCGCACCGCACATGGTATCGGCGGGCGGCGGGGGCAGCTGTCTGCCCTCCAAGCGGGCGTAGAGATTGCGTGCTGCCAGCAGACCGCAGGCGGCGCTTTCCATATAACCCTCAAAACCGGTGATCTGCCCGGCAAAAAACACGTTGGGATGTGTTTTCAGGCACAGCTGGGCGCTGAGCACCCGGGGCGCATCCAGAAAGGTGTTGCGGTGCATCACGCCGTAGCGCACGAACTCCGCATTTTCCAGCCCGGGGATCATGCTGAACACCCGCTTCTGCTCACCCCATTTGAGATTTGTCTGGAAACCCACGATGTTATACAGGGTGCGCTCTTTATTTTCTGCGCGCAGCTGCACATTTGCCCAAGGGCGGTGGCCGGTGTTGGGGTCTACCAGACCCACCGGGCGCAGCGGGCCAAACCGCATGGTGTCGGCGCCCCGGGCAGCCATGATCTCAATGGGCATACAGCCCTCGTACACGGTGACGGTATCGGCCTTTTTGCCGTGAGCGTCCGGGTCGGGCTTTGTGCTCTGCTCGGCACCGGTGTCAAAGTCGTGCAGGGGGGCACGCTCGGCACTGGCAAGTGCCGCATGGAAAGCCTCGTACTCTGCCTTGTTGAAGGGGCAGTTCAGGTAGTCGGCCTCGCCACGGTCATAGCGGGAAGCGGCAAACACCTTGCCGTAGTCCAGACTTTCGGCGGTGACGATGGGCGCAACGGCATCGTAGAAGTGCAGCCGCTCGTCCCCGGTCAGGCGTCCGATCTCGTCGGCCAGTGCGCCATCGGTCAGCGGGCCGGTGGCCACCAGAATGGGAGCGCTCTCGTCGATGGTTTCCACCTGCTCCCGGTGGACGGTGATATTCTCACACTGCTCCACCATGCGGGTGACAGCGGCGCTGAAAGCATCGCGGTCTACCGCCAGCGCGCCGCCGGCGGCCACGCGGGTCTCCTCGGCGGCGGTCAACAGCCGACTGCCCATGCGGCGCATCTCTTCCTTCAGCAGACCGGAGGCGGAGTCCAGCCGCTCAGCCTTCAGGCTGTTGGAGCAGATCAGCTCTGCAAAGCCCTCGCTTTTGTGGGCGGGGGAAAAGTGGACGGGCTTCTGCTCGTACAGTTCTATCTGCACGCCCTTGCCCGCCAGCCAGAGAGCCGCTTCGCAGCCCGCCAGACCCGCGCCCAGAATGGTTACTTTATATTCGTTCATTTAGTCTTTCCTTTAATCCAACCCTCTCAGTCATTGCCTGCGGCAATGCCAGCTCCCCCGAGGGGGGAGCTTTTGCCAAAGAGGGAGGGTGTAGCGTATTCTCTGAAAAAGTTTTCCCCCGTCCGGGGGAAGGCTTCTATCTGTCAGTCCGTTTCGGGCTGTTCAGTCCTTTTTGGGCACCGGCATCTCAAAGCCGCAGCCCTCCTTGGCGCAGTACAGCTTGCCGCCCTTGCGGAACAGGGTGCTGCCGCACTTTTCGCACTTGGTGGCAACCGGCATATCCCAAGTCATAAAATCGCAGTCCGGGTAGCGCTCGCAGCCGTAGTAGATGCGTCCCTTGGAGCTCTTGCGCTCCAGCAGACGCCCCTTGCCGCACTTGGGGCAGATGCCGCCGGTATCCTTGACAAGGCGCTTGGTGCCCCGGCACTCCGGGAAGCCACTGCAAGCCAAAAACTTGCCGTACTTGCCCACCTTGATGACCATGGGACGGCCGCACAGGTCGCACACCTCGCTGGAAGGCTCGTCCGGCACCTTGACCTTTTTGCCCTCCATGTTCTTTTCGGCCTGCTCCAGACTGGCCTCAAAGCCCTGATAGAAGTCATCCACGGTCTTGCGCCAGTCGGCCTTGCCGCTTTCCACCTTATCCAGATTCTTCTCCATCTGCGCGGAGAAATCCACGTCCACGATGTGGGGGAACTGTTCCAGCATCAGCCCGTCCACAGCACGACCCAGCAGGGTGGGCTTGAGCTTTTTCTGGTCGCGCTCCACATAGCCGCGGTCGATGATGGTGGTGATGATGGGCGCATAGGTGGAGGGACGGCCGATGCCGTTTTCCTCCAGCGCCTTGATGAGGGTAGCTTCGGTATAGCGGGCGGGCGGCTGGGTGAACTTCTGCTCGCTCTTCAGCTCCCGCAGCTTGAGCACCTGTCCCTGCTCCAGCGGGGGGAGGTTGGTTTCCTTCTTTTCCTTTTCGTCGGTGGCTTCCTCGTACAGGGCGGTAAAGCCGTCAAAGGTCACGGTGTAGCCGCTGGCTTTGAAGTGGTAATCCGCCGCGCTGACGGTGACCGACACGGTATCCTGCTGGCAGTCTGCCATCTGGCTTGCCATAAAGCGGCTCCAGATCATGCGGTACAGCTTTGCGGTGTCGCCGCTGATGCTCTTGTCCACCTCGTCCGGGGTCAGGGAGGGCACAGAGGGACGGATGGCTTCGTGGGCGTCCTGTGCTGCCGTGGCACTCTTGGTCTTCCATGTGCGCTTATAGGGGCAGATATACGCCTCGCCGTAAGCACCGGCGATATACTCCTTGGCGGCAGCCACAGCCTCGTCCGAAATGCGCAGACTGTCGGTACGCATATAGGTGATAAGACCCATCATGCCGTGTCCGGCAATGTCCACGCCTTCGTACAGGGTCTGGGCGGCGCGCATGGTGCGGGTGGCTGTAAAGCCCAACCGGCGGGAGGCCTCCTGCTGCAGGGTACTGGTAATAAAGGCCGGGGTGGGCTGCTTTGCGCGCTTGCCGCGCTTGAGCTCGCTCACCACATAGCTTGCGCCCTCCAAACCCTTTTCAATGGCACGTGCCTCGGCCTCGCTTTTGGGCAGCAGCTTTTTGCCGTTGGCGTCCGTGGCAAGGCGTGCCACAAAGCTTTTGTGCCCGGCACCCAGGGTGGCGTCCACGTTCCAGTATTCATCGGGCTTAAAGTTTTCGATCTCCTTTTCCCGGTCATCGATCAGCCGCACCGCCACGCTCTGCACACGGCCTGCGGACAGGCCGCGGCGCACCTTACGCCACAGGAACGGACTGAGCTTGTAGCCCACCAGACGGTCCAGCACGCGGCGCGCCTGCTGGGCGTTGAACAGATCCTCATCAATGGCACGGGGGTGGGCCATGCCCTCCTTCACACCCTTTTTGGTGATCTCGTCAAAGGTGACACGGTTGGGCTCGTGGGGGTCCAGCCCCAGAATATTGGCCAGATGCCAGCTGATGGCCTCGCCCTCGCGGTCCGGGTCGGTCGCCAGCAGCACGCCGTCGGCGTGTTTGGCCTTGCTCTTCAACTCCTTGATGAGCTTTTCCTTGCCCTTGATGCTGATGTATTGCGGGGTATAGCCATGCTCCACATCAATGCCCAGCTGAGATGCGGGCAGATCGCGGATATGGCCCATGCTGGCAGTGACCTCGTAGTCATCGCCCAGATATTTGCCGATGGTTTTCGCCTTTGCAGGCGACTCCACGATAACCAGTTTCGCCATTTCTTCTTTTCTCCTCTATCTGCAACGTGCCCCCAAAGGGATGCACGGTCATTCGCTCATATTATTGTACCACAGCTGTTGTGTGCTTTACCAGCGGAAATATTCCACAATTTTACCGCAGCACATACCGCTGCCCCGGCTGCTTGTACACCCGGCCGGTGAGTTCCAGCTTCATCAGGGTACCCAGCAGTGCGGACATAGGCAGGCCGGTGCTCACGCACAGTTCCTCGATGCCCACGGGCTTTGGTCCGATGCACGCCAGCACCCGGCGCTCGGTATCGCTCAGGGGTGCAGGTTGCTTTGCAGCCGCCGGTGATGCCTGCCGGGTATGCAGCCCCAGCGCCGCCAGCAGGTCGGCTGCGCCCGCCACTGCCCGGGCGCGTCCGTCCCGCAGCAAACCGTTCGTACCTGCGGAGTTGGGGGAGTAGATACTCCCCGGCACGGCGTACACCGGCTTGCCGTAGCGCTCGGCGTGGGCAACGGTGGACATGGTGCCGCTTTTTTCCCGCGCTTCCACCACCAGTACGGCCGAGGAAAGCGCCGCAATGAGCCGGTTGCGCTGCAAAAAGCAGTTAGGGCCAACATATTCACTGTAAGGCGGGTACTCGCTGATGACGCAGCCCTTGCGCTCGATCTGCTGGCGCAGGGCGGCATTGGCTGCCGGGTAGGTGCGGTCGATGGGTACGCCCATCACTGCAATGGTGGGGCAGTCGTTCTTCACCGCCGCCCGGTGTCCGGCGCTGTCCAGCCCATCGGCCAGACCGCTGACGATGACAGCCCCGTTTTTTGCCAGTTCCCCGCCGATGTCCGCCGCCGCGTTCAGGCCGTATTCCGTGGGCTTGCGGCTACCCACGATACCCACCGTCCCGGGCTCGTTGAGCCAGCGGGGGTCGCCGGTGCAGTAGAGCACCAGCGGCATATCCGGGATGCGGGAAAACGCCAGCGGGTAGTCCGGGTCGTCAAAGGGCAGGATGCGCACCCGCAGGGCATCGCACTGCATCACCAGCGTGTGGAAGCTTTCTGCATCCAGCTGCGCTGCACGCTTAAAGGCTGTATCCCCTGCTGCCTGCCGGAATTCCTCGGTCTCCCGCGCTTCCCACGCCTCCTGTGCGCCGCCAAAGGCGTCCAGCACCTTTCCGGCGTGGAGACTGGCAGGCCCCAGCACCTGCGACAGCCACAGCCAGCACAGCAGCGGGTCAGGTGCAGGCTCCGGCGGGAACAGGCTGGTCTGCCCGGTCACAGGCTCTCCTCCCGGAAATGCCACAGCAGGATGCTGCCCGCGATACCGGCGTTCAGGCTTTCCACCCGGTCGGTCATGGGGATGCGCACCGTGCTGTTGCAGGCGGCGATGGTCTCATCGGTCAGACCCTGACCCTCGCTGCCGATGACCACGCAGACGCCGCCGGGATACCCGGCCTTTGCCGCGCTGAGGGGCTGGGACTGGTACAGCGCCGCCGCAAGGCAGGTGATACCTTTTTCCCGCAGCAGAGTGATGGCCTGCGGCATGGCACCGGTCTCGATGACCGGGATGCGCACCGCCGCGCCCATGGAGGCGCGCAGGGTCTTGGGGGCGTAGACGCTGGCGCAGCCCTCGCTCAGGATGACACCGTCAAAGCCAAAGGCGGCCGCACTGCGCAGCAAAGTACCCACGTTGCCGGGGTCCTGCACCCGCTCCAGTGCCAGATACCGCCCGCCGGGGCGCACCTCCTCCAGAGTGTGCACCGGGGTGCGGAACACCCCGAACACCCCCTGATGGGTGCCCACGTCTGCCAGCTTGTCCGCCACATGATCCTCTACCAGATAGTGCTCGCCCGGCAAAGCGGCAAGCTCCGGGCACTTTTCCAGCGCATTTTCGGTATAAAACAGGGTCTCCAGCTCTGCGCCCCGGGCAAGTTCCGGGCACAGCTTGCGCCCCTCGGCCAGAAAACGCCCCTCGGTGCGGCGGAATGCTGCACCGGAAGCAAGGCGGCAGGCGTATTTTATCTTTGCGTTTTCCCGGCTGGTGATCTTTTCGTCCATGAGTCCCTCCCGAACAGGTGTGTAGCTTTTGCTTTGGATACAATAGAAAAAGGGCAGCGTCTGCCGCAGATTTCTGCGGCAGGGCGCTGCCCCGTTGCCTTGTTTCCCTGGCCGCAAAAAATGCCCGGATACAAAACGGACGCCCGCGTATACGCGCGGGCGTCACGATGCAAGGTCTTTATCAGGCGTTCTTCACGGTCTCGACCAGAGCGGCAAAGCTCTTGGGATCGTTGATAGCCATCTCGGACAGCATCTTGCGGTTCAGCTCGATGCCTGCCTTCTTCAGGCCATCCATGAAGGTGGAGTAGTTCATGCCCAGAGGACGAACTGCGTTGTTGATACGGCAGATCCACAGGTTGCGGAACTGACGCTTCTTCATGCGGCGGCCAGCCAGAGCGTAGTTGCCGCTCTTCATGACCTGCTGCTTGGCCATCTTAAAGTGCTTGCTCTTGCAGCCGTAGAAGCCCTTGGCCAGCTTCAGCATCTTCTTACGACGTTTGTGGGTCATGGTTGCGCCTTTGATACGTGCCATTTTTTATATCTCCTTTAGTATCTCGTAGAAAGTTTTGTGTACCTGCGGCTCGCTCTTAGGCGTAGGGCAGCATGCTCTTGATGGTAGCTGCGTTGGTCTTATCAACGTAGCTGGGCTGACGGTAGCCACGGGTCAGCTTGGTGGTCTTCTTGGTCAGGATGTGGCTGCGGAATGCATGACCGCGCTTGATCTTGCCGTTCTTGGTCAGCTTAAAGCGCTTCTTAGCGCCGGAGTGCGTCTTCAGTTTCATCTTAGCCATTTTAGTTTCCTCCTAAAATTAGTCTTTATTGGGTTTCGGGATCAGCAGAATGGACATCGTGCGGCCCTCGAGCACGGGCGGCTTATCGGTGGATGCCTGAGGCAGAGCCTCGGCAAACCGCTTCAGCACGTCTGCGCCCAGAGCACTGTGCGCCATTTCGCGGCCGCGGAAACGGATCGAAACCTTTACCTTGTGTCCGGCTGCCAGGAACTTGGCAGTCTGGTTGAGCTTGGTGTTGAAGTCGTTGGTGTCAATATTGAGCGAAAGGCGGGTCTCCTTGACCTCGACCACCTTCTGGTTCTTCTTGGCTTCCTTCTCCTTCTTCTGCTGTTCAAAACGGTATTTGCCGTAGTCCAGCACCTTGCACACAGGCGGCACAGCCTGCGGTGCGATCTTTACCAGATCGAGCCCGGCTTCTTCTGCAGCGCGCATGGCCACCTGAATGGACACAACGCCCTTCTGCTCGCCGTCAGCACCGATCAGGCGAACCTCACGATCACGGATCTGGCCGTTGATCTCCAGTTCCTTCGACTTTCCAGCGGTAGCGATAATGAATGCACCTCCAAACAAAATCCATAGTGTTGCAATATTTGGCATAGAAAACGCGGCCGCCCATATTCTGGACAGCCGCGCGAAATTTCACACAAAGCCGCAGCATTCGCAAAGGAATAAGCTGCTGTTTCGGGTATAGCCCGGGGACATTCTCCCGCAAGGCGAGCGCGGCACAGGCCGTAGCTGCTTTCTTTACCCGGCTATTCTACCACGCTTTATCTGCCCTGTCAAGCACTTTTTATGCGTTCTTTGGAAAAAATATGACTTTTCCCTTTTACGCTTCGATCAGTTTGCCCAGTGCAAAGGAGTAGATGCCCTTATAGGTCACCTTTTTCGGTGCAAAGCGCTTTTCGATGGCAATGGCGTAAAGGTTCAACTGGGCGCGGTAGGCGCGCAGAAAGTCGCTCTCGGCCTTGCGGCGGTCGGTCTTGTAGTCCAGCAGTTCCAGATGATCCGGGTACACAAGCACAAGGTCGGCGATACCCTGCACCAGCACCTGCGCGTCTGCGGCAGCGGGCAGTGCCTCGTGTCCTTGCGCCGCCAGCACCGCACCAGCGGGCAGTGCGGTGATAAAGGGCAGCTCCCGCAGCACCTGCTCGGCGGCGCAGATCTTTGCAAAGGCTTCGCTTTCCACAAAGCGGCGGATGCACACCGCGTCCAGCTTTTCCGCGATCTCCGGGGCGGTCAGCTGCAATGCCACCTGACGATCCCGCTCTGCCGGGATGGCTTCGTCCAGCGTGCCCGCAGCCTTGGCCGCAGCCAGCTGGGCAAAGTCCGCATGCTCCAGAAAGGCGTGCAGTGCGGTGCCCATCTCGGCGGCGGTCAAGCCGTCCTTGGAAAGGAAGCCCGGGCGCTCCAGCGTGGTCTGTTCGGCCTTGTGCACAATGCTGGTCACGCTGACCTTGGCGGGCACCTGCGCAAGCGCTGCCGCCGGGTACTGCCACGCAAAGCCCTGCCGCAGCTTCTCCACCAGTGCCAAGTCGGTCTCCGGCACTTCATTCTCCGTATCTGCATCCGGTTCCTCGGCCAGTTGCACGGCATCGTCGCACACCCTGATGGCCATCACGCTTTCGGTCTGCACAAACAGTAGTTCCCGGTTGCCGGAAAGCTGCCGCAGCACCCCGCCGTCCGGGTGCACCAGCAGCGCCGCCCGCAGCCAGTCGGCAAAGCTGTTGGCCTGCTGGTGCAGCGTAGCCCCCGCCCCAGCAGCCAGAAAAGCCGCCGCCTTGGCAAAGGGCTTTGCAGTTTTGCCGCTGCTCAGGGGCACGGTGAGGATGAGCTTATCCTGCGCACGGGTGAGCGCCACATACAGAAGGCGCATCTGCTCGCTGCGCAGCTCCCTGGCGTGGACAGCGGCCAGCGCGGTGTAGGCGGCGGTCTTGTAAGCGCCCTCGCCGTTTTCCGGCCGCAGCCGCAGCCCCGCGCCGTAGCTGCGGTGCACCAGCACCGGCTGACGGATATCCGAAGCGTTGAACTTGCGCGCCGTATCCCCCACGAACACCACCGGGAACTGCAAGCCCTTGGAGCGGTGGATGGTCATGATAGACACGCACCCGGGGTGCACCCCGCTGGGCACAGTGTCCTGTCCGGTGCTGCCGGCCTGCGCGGCGGCATCAATAGCGCGCACCAGCGCCGAGATGCCGCCTGCACCGGAGGTGGCGCAGAAGGAGGCAAACCGGCGGGCATCCTCCCGGCGGCGGGCACCGTTTTCCAGCACGCCCAGCGCCGCCAGATAACCGGTGGAGGCAAAAATTTCTTCCAGCAGCTGCTCTGCCGAGGCACTGCGCGCCATCTGCCGCAGGGCGGTGAGGTGAGCGTAGAAATCCTTCACCTTCTCGGTAAAGGGGTCGTCGGCCGGGTCCTCCAGCGCCAGCAGCAGTGTGCCGTACAGGCTGATGCGGGCGGGCTTTTTGTCCGGCTCGGCCTGTACCTGACGGCTGCGGGCGCGCAGCCGCACAAGGTCATCCTCGGTAAAGCCGAACATAGGGCCCAGCATGGCGGCGGCCAGATAGATGTCCTGCGAGGGGTCATCGATGACCTTGAGCAGGGCGATGAGGGGGCGGATGTGGGGCGCAAGCATCAGGTTCTCCCGGGCGTCGGCGTATACCGGGATGCCCCGGGCGGTCAGTGCCTCCACATAGGCCGGGAACTCGGTGCGTGCCGCCAGCAAAATGCAGCAGTCCTCGTACCGCACCGGGCGGGTGGTGCTGCCCTCCCGCACCGGCTCCCCGGCAGAAACCAGCTGCGCGATGCGTTCCGCGATCCAACCTGCATCGGTTTCCGTCTCATCGTCCGGCAAAAACTGCACTTCCACGCTGCCCTGATATTCCCCGGGCGCGCCGCAGACCAGACGCTGCCCGTCTCCGTAGGCGGTATCGCCCAGCTCCGGGGTCATGAGCTGCTCAAAGAGATAGTTGATGCCCGCCACTACCTGCGGTGCGGAGCGGAAGTTTGCATCCAGCGCCAGCAGTGCGTCCGTGCCCGGGGTGCCCTCCGGCGGGCGGGGACGGGCTTTTGCGCCCGGCAGCAGCGGCCAGCTGTCCAGCTTTTGCCGGAAGATGCCCGGCTCTGCCTGCCGGAAGCGGTAGATGCTCTGCTTCAGGTCGCCCACTAGGAAGAGGTTATCCCCCGCCGGGGCGGCAAGGCAGCGGTAAAGGGCGTCCTGCAGGGCGTTCGTATCCTGATATTCGTCCACCATCACCGCGGCGTAGTCCTGCCGGATGTTCTCGCACAAGGGGGTAGGCGTGCCCTCCGGGGTGCGCAGCAGCCGCAGGGCAAGGTGTTCAAAATCGCTGAATTCCAGCAGCTTGCGCTCCCGTTTTCTGGCCGTGAACCGGGCATCGAAGTCCCGCACGGCGGCAAACAGCGCCCGCAGCCGGGGCAGGGTGATCTGCCGGTCGGTCTCGGCTTCGGCCTCGGAGCAGCAGATGAGCTGGGTCATCTGCTCAAACAAGGCGGCAGCTTCGTCCGAGCGGGTCTTGATCTCCGCCTTGTGGTCGCCGCCCAGACGCTTTTTCATGCCTTTCAGCCCCGGCGCTTCCTCCATGCCCAGCACATAGGGGGTGAGCAGGTCGTACAGCGGGTCCCACTGTCCGGCAGTGGCCAGCTGCTCCGCCTGCGCAAAGAAGGCGGCGGCTTTTTCCAGCCTTGTACCGGCCTCCTCGTATTTTTCTGCCACCGCAAGCTGTGCCTTTGCCCGGGCGGATGGGGTCTTTTTTTCCTCAGCAGCTGCCAGCTCTTGGTCAAAATCCGCATGGCAGTCGGCCAGCGCTGCCGTCAGCAGTTCCCGCGCAGCCTTGGCGCAGCGGGCAGCTTCGGCCAGAAGCAGGTCGTGCCAGCAGGTATCGGCAAAGCCGTTTTCCTGCTCGTATGGCGCAAGAAATTCATCCAGCTTGCAGTCGTAATCCGGCAGCGCCCGCAAAAAATCGTAGATCTGCAAAATGGCATCGCCCGCCGGTTTATCCGTGCGTCCCTTGCCGTACAGGTCTGCAAAGGCGCAGAAATCCGGGTCGCGGTAGGCGTTTTCCAGCGTTTCGGCCAGTGCCGCCCCCCGCAGCAGCTGCACGGTGCCGGGGTCTGCCGGGGCAAAATCCGGCGGGATATCCAGCGCCTGAAAGTGCTTGTGCAGCAGGTTCAGACAAAAAGCGTCAATGGTGCAGATGGGCGCACGCTGCAGCAGCATCCGCTGACGGCGCAGCATGGCATTGCCGGGCTGCAGCTGGCTGCGGTGCAGCAGCGCCTGCCCGATGCGGGCACGCAGCTCTGCCGCCGCCGCATTGGTAAAGGTGACGATGAGCAGCCGGTCGGCGTTGACCGGCTGCTCCGGGTCGGTGATCAGCTGCACCGCCCGCTCGGTCAGCACGGCGGTCTTGCCGCTGCCTGCGGCTGCGCTTACCAGCAGCGCACCGCCCCGGTCGGCAATGGCGGCCTGCTGCGCCGGGGTCCATTTGGGTCCGCTCACGGCTGTTCCTCCTCTTCTTCAGGTTCTTCCTCAGGTTCAAAGGGCTTTGCAGGAGCTTCCAGCGCACGCTCGTGCACCCCGGTCTCGTGGCAGCAGATAAAGCTGTAATCGCACCATGTGCAGGGGCTTTTGCTGCTGCTCACCACCAGCGGCTCGGCATCGATCTGCCCGCCGTAGAGCTGCTCGCCCATCTGGGTAACAAGATCGTCCAGATGCAGCTGGATGCGGCTGAGCTTGGCGCTGTCCGCCCGCTTGTCCTTCTGGTAGGGGCTGGGTGCGCCGTTGCGGTAGCCAAAGGGCAGGTACTTGCCGGTTTCGTCTGCGTCCATGGCGTCAAAGATCTTCTGCTCGTCCCGCACAAGGCCGTCCAGCTGGTACTCCACCGCCCGGGCAGCCTGTCCGCGGGGCAGGGTCTGGGGGGCGGGGTCGGCCAGCAGATACAATACGCCCGCCGGCTGTGCGCCGGTAAAGCGCCCGCCGGCATCCCGGGTCAGGCTGAACAGATACAGCAGCATCTGGCAGTCCAGACCGCAGTAGACCTCTTTCAAGTCCAGCTTTTTGCTGCCGGTCTTGTAGTCCACCACCCGCACCCAGCGGGTGCCGTCGTCCTCGATCCACTCGTCTGCGCGGTCCACCGTGCCCACCAGCTGCACCGTGCGCCCATCTGACAGTCGGTACACCTGCCCGGGCACGGCATCCTCGCCCCGGCCGATCTTCAGTTCACAGGCCACGGGCTTAAATTGGGACTGGTTCTGCTCGTCCCGCAGATAGCACAGCAGGCTGGTCATGCTCTTTTTCAGCCGGGAGAGCAGGTAGGCAAAGCGTGCGGTATCCTCCGGCAGATAGCGCCGCGCGTACTCGTCCACCAGTGCGGCGGCAAGGTCGGCCATGGCGGCATCATCCAGTTCTAAAAAGGGGCGCAGCCCGGCACAGGGGTTGTCTGCCCCGGGGTGGGGGTCCAGCGCCATCTGCAGCACCCAGTGCATCAGCGTACCGCTCTGGTCTGCCGAAAGCTCCGCACGGCGGCGGGGCTTGAGCCCCAGCACATACTGCAAAAAGTAGCCGTAGCGGCAGGTATAATATTTTTCCAGCTGGCTGGGCGAGATGTGCAGCCGCCTGCCCAGCAGCATTTCCAGCGTGGGCAGATCCTGCACCTGTCGGGGCGGGTCCTGCTCCATGCGCTGCAACAGGGCAAGCCCCCGGGGCGCCTGTACCCCCTCGCCGGGGGCGCGCAGCGCCTCGGTCAGGCTGGCGCGTTCCAGTTCGGTCAGCGGCCAGCCGCCGCCCAGCACGTCTAAGCCGTCTGCGGGGGTGGCGGCAAGGTCGATCAGTTCCAGCTGCGGCGCGGCAGGCTGCAATGCTTCCACGATGGGCTCCAGCGCGGCGCACAGGGTCTGCCCCTGCCCTTTCGGCCAGCTCATCCACAGCCCCTTTGCCGGGGCGGTAAGGGCTTTATAAAAACAGACCTGTTCCCGCACCACACGGTTTTCAAAGCAGTCCGGCAGGTCGATCTGTTTTGCCATCAGCAGGTCGCGGTCGGCGTGGGTCAGCAGGCCGCTTTCTGCGGGGGTACAGGGAAATTCGCCCTCTGCCAGCCCCAGCACGAATACATAGTCCGGCGCATCCAAACGCATTTTACCGGCGCTTGCCAGCACCACCGCGTCCAAGGTCTGCGGGATGTGCCCAAGGTCAGAGGAGCGCAGCAGCAGACCGAAAAGATCCTCGTACTCCGGCACGGTGATGCCCTGACTGCCCAGCAGCCGCGCCATCTCGTCCAGCAGCTGCATCACCACATTCCACTCGCGGGCGGCTTCCTCTGCCGCCGGAATGCCCCGGGCAGTGCGGATATCCTCCACCTGCGCGGCTTGCTGCTCCTCTGCGCCCAGCTCCTTCAGGCAGAAATACAGCGCCCGGCTGATCTGCTCCGCGTTGGCGCTGCGCACCTTGCTGCGCAGGGTATCCACCGCCGTCACCAGCTTTTTGCGGGCGTTCTCGGCGCGGGTCATGTTCAGCGTATCTTCCTCGGTCAGTTCGGCGTCACCGAAGCCCCGGGGACTTTTGGTAAATTCTGCCCGCCACGCCGCTGCATTAGGCGACCATGTGTAGGCGTAGTTTTCCAGCGCGCAGACCTCCGGCTCGGTCAGGTCGCACAGGCCGGTCTTGGCCAGCACGGTCAGCTGCTCGGTCATGTCCGCACCCCGCAGCAATGCCAGCAGTGCCCGCACCGCCGTGGCGGGGGCGCTGAACTCCGGGGTGGTGGGTTCGTCGCAGTACAGAGGGATCTCTGCCATGCGGAACTCGTACCGCACCGCAGCCCGGTACAGACTGATATCGCGGCAGACCACCGCAATTTTTCCGCAGCGCACACCCTGCCGCATCAGGCGGCGGATGGCGGCTGCGGCACAGCGGGCCTCCTCCTCCCGGCTGGCGGCGGCAAACAGCCGCAGCTCCGGGGCGCTTTCCGGCGGGGTGCAGCTGCCTGTCTCCAGCAGCTCGGTCAACGCGGCAAGGCCCGGGGCATCCTTATGGCGCAGGTCCCGCCGCAGCAGCTCCGGGGCGGCCACCTGTGCGCCGTTTTTGCGCGCCAGCTGGCGCAGCTGCGCCGCCACCTGCTTTGCACCGGAGAACAGTTCCAGGTCCCCGGGCTGCATGGGTGCGCCGTCCTCGCACAGTGCCACCGTCACGGCGGGCAGTGCAGCCAGCATGGCGCCCATCAGCCGCTTTTTGGGCGCGTTGAAGGTGTCGAACTCATCAATGAACACCTCGCGCTCGCGCAGAAAGTCCGGCAGCTCGTCCCGGGCAAGCGCAGCTTCCAGACGGTCAGCCGCCAACTCCAGACGGTCGGCAGGATCCATGCTGGTGCCCGCCAGCAGGCTTTCGTAGCCCTGAAAGATGAGCGCCAGCTCGCCCAGCTTCGCGCTCTCGGTGCCGCAGTCCCGGGCAAGCTCCTGCAACTGCTGCCCAGAAAGCCCGGCGCTTTTCAGCTCGTCGATGGTCTCTGCCGCCATCTGGCAAAAGGCTGCGCTGCGCCGGTGGCGGTAGTAGTAGTGCACGTTATCCTGCAATTCCTCCAGCGCACGGCGCACCAGCACCGCCCGCCCGGCATCGGTCAGGGTCTGCACCGCCGCGCCGCCCTCTATCGCAAGGATATGCTCGGCCAGACTGGTAAAGGAATAGCTTTCCACCATGCCGGAAAGGGCATCCCCCAGCTCCCGGTAGATGCGTGCTTCGGTGCTGGAGGTAAACTGCTCCGGCACCAGCAGGATGCTGCGCTTCCCCGCCTCGGCACGGGCACGGATGCGGGCATACAGCAGGGTGGTCTTGCCGCTGCCGGAAGTGCCCAGAACCAGTTTCAGCATTTCGGTCTCCTCCCGCTCATTGATTTTTGCCTTTATTGTAACACGAAAGCGGAGATAAAACCACCGCTTTTCTTTGCAATCCCGCCGCCGCTGTGGTACACTGGAAAAAACATTCTGCACACCGGAAAGGGACTTTGTATGAAGATTTTAGCCGTTGACTACGGGGACAGCCGCACCGGCCTTGCCACCTGCGACCGCACCGAATTTCTTACCACCGCCATTACGCCCCAGATCACCTTAAAGGCGCGCAACAAGGTTGCCGCCCGGGTCTGCGAGGTAGCCAAGGAGATCGAAGCCGAGATGATCCTGATCGGTCTGCCGCTGAATATGGACGGCACCGAGGGTGAGCGCGCCGCCAAGAGCCGCAAGCTGGCAAAGACCGTGGAGCTTTGGAGCGGCCTGCCGGTGCGGATGTGGGACGAGCGTCAGACCACCTGCGCCGCCGCTGACCTTCTGGACGAAAGCGGCACCTACGGCAGCCGCCGCAAGGAGATTCTGGATTCGGTCAGTGCCACGGTGATTTTAGAGGACTACCTTGCATGGCGCAAGGAGCACCCCGGGGAGATGTAAAAAAAGATGCCTGTGCTCACGCACAGGCATCTTTTACTATTTATCCCTGATAGGTCTCGATGCTCACGCTGTTGATGGTGATATCGGTGGTGGGCTTCTGGTTTTCGTCCACAGCGGTCTGGGCGATGGTATCCACGATGTCCATGCCCTCGTACACCTGCCCGAATACCGTGTCGGTGTAGTCCAGATAGGGTGCGCCGCCCGCCGTCTGGTACGCGGATACCACCTCGGCGCGGTAACCGGCGGCGTTCATCTGGTCTGCCAGTTCCTGCGTTACCGACTGTTCTCCCGGCAGCGATTCCACCACATAGAACACACTGGCACACGCGCCGGAGGCGTCCACGCCCATGCACAGCGCCCCGGCGTAGTGGTGCAGGCTGTCCGATGCTTCCACCGGGTAGCGGCTGCCCTTCCAGATGGTAGAGCCCTTGCCGTCTGCGCCCTGCCCGGCTTCCACCACGAACTGGTTCTCCACCCGGCTCACGGTAAGGCCGTTGTAGTAACCCTGCTGTACAAGGCCGATGAAGTTATCGCAGGCCTGCGGGGCCTTTTCCGGGAAGAGCACCGCACGGAAAACACCCGCAGAGGTATCGAACACCGCAACGGTGTCCCCTGCTGCCGGGTGGGTGAACTGCAGCTCAGCGGATTCCACCGCCGGGCGGCTGATGCTCTGGACCTTGCTGCCGTTTTCCTGCGGCCGCAGCGTGCAGCCCGTAAGCAGCAGCACCGCCGCAAGACAGACTGCCCCGAATTTTTTCAACATACTCCCGCTCCCTGTTCCATATATTGTACTACAACGCCGCACAGCGCAGCGCAAAAGCTTTAACCAGTAGTATACCATATTCTGCGCGGCAGTGCGAGAGGAAATTGCGTGAAAATTTATCCAATGATTTCTGTGCGAAAAAGCATCTTGACGAACTGCGCAAAACACGCTACACTATAAGCAGACCAAGCGGGACGCAGCCCGCTGCATCAACTGCTTTTTGGCTTAAAGCAATACAGGAGCGTATTATGTCTGACGAGATCAAGAACCCCAATACTGAGGAAGAATATCAGCCCGACCTGATGACCCTTGAGGACGAGGACGGCAACGAGGTCACTTTTGAGGTGATCGATGCGCTGGACCACAAGGGCGTGCATTATCTGGCTGTTGTGGAATACGCCGAGAACGAAGAGGACCTGAACGAGGACGCCCAGCTGGTGATCCTGAGTGTCGGGGAGGACGACGAAGGCGAATATCTGGACGTTGTGGAGGATGACGAGGTGCTGATGGAAGTCAGCAAGCTGTTCGAGCAGCGTCTGAGCGAGGACTACGATATCGAGTAAGTCCTTTGACGGATTGACCCGTGCAAGACTTCCTGCCCGGCTCGATTTGTTGCGGTTTGTATGATCCTACTAATCATTCAACGGGAGCCCGGAGTTCTCCGGTGGATTGCAGACCTCCCCGCCATGGGTCGACCATGGAGGTTCGATGAGGAAGCGTGATTCCGGAGACAGGGCACCCACCTGTCCGTAAGGGTAGGTTTGATTGACCGCAGACGACCGGGCGGGATCTTTATAGTAATCCAATCCACCGCTTGTGCCCCTGCAAACACAGGGCACGGCTGTGGATTTTTTTATCACCATTTGAAAGGATGTGCAATTGCGGCATGAGCTCTGAGCATCTGGTTGGTACCTCCATTCCCCGGTTCACCTTCGACACCCCCACCACCCCGGGCAACGATTTTTACGCCCTGTGTGCGGGCACCGAACCCCTGTGCATGATCTTTCTGCCCGGGTTCGACCACCCGGTCACCCGGGAATACCTGACCCGCTACTTAAAGACCCTGCCGCGGCTGCGGGGTGTGCGGCTGGCGTGCGTGGTGCGCTCAGCGCCCCGCGCGGTGGCCGAGGCTACACAGGGGAAGGAGTTTCCCTTCCCCATCATCTGCGATGCGCCGGGTGTGCTGTACAGCTATCTGGGGGTGGAGCAGGCACGCGGGCTTTTGAGCTGGAGCTTTTCTGCCCAGCGCATCTACAAAAGTGCCCGGGATGCCGGTTATCACTACGACCGCAATGCCCCGCAGATTTTGCCCATGACCTTGATCGTGGGCCACGAGGGCAAAATCCTGTTCACCCACTCCGGCCGCAGCCAGACCGACCTGCCGGAGGACTGCATTGCCATCCGGGAGCTTGCCCGCGAGGTAGTGCACACCAAGGCTGCCGACCAGCGCCGCGCAAGCCACCACTGCTCGGACGAGACACTGACCCTGCCCGACCTCATTGGCTGGGACGATGTGGATAACGACCAGTAAACCACACAGAAAATATTTTATATTTTCGCTGGAAAAACTATAACCTGAAAACGGCTGCTGCACGCAAAGTGCAGCAGCCGTTTTGTTATTCTTCCTCCGGTTCTTCGTTGAACAGTTCCGGAATGCAGCCAAGGGCAGCCAAGCCCACCAGCGCAAACACGATGCGGGACCACACCGAGGTGCTGCCGCCCAGCAGCCAACCCACAAGGTCGAACTGAAAAAGCCCCACGAGCCCCCAGTTCACACCGCCCACAATGAGCAGCAGCAGGCAGATTTTGTAAAAGGTCTGCACAAAAAAGACCTCCTTCCTTTGGGGCCAGTATGCCCTGCGGGAAGGAGGTTTATACTTTTTTATCGGATCACCCGTGCACCGCCGCGGTCGGGCTTGGCAACGTAGACCTGCGGCCACTGCCGCTTTGCTGCCGCTGCGGCGGTTCTGGCGGCAGCTTCGTCCCGGAACACGCCGAACACTGCTGCGCCGCTGCCGGTCATCAGCGCGGTAACAGCGCCGTGCGCCCGGAGCAGGGCTTTGATCGCCTCGTTGTCCTTTGCGCCGCTGCACTCTTCCAGCGCATTCCCGGCGGCAGCACATACGGCGTCCAAGTCTCCGGCGCGGATGGCCTTTTCCTGCGCCTCACAGTCCGGGTGGATGCTGCTGCCCACGGTATCATAGGCGGCAAAGGCCTCCGGGGTGGACACGCCGTAGTCCGGCATCACCACCGTGAACCAGCAGTCCGGCACAGGGGGCAGCGCCTTGAGCAGGTCGCCCACGCCCTGCACCCGGCAGGTGCCGCCCATCAGGGCAAAGGGCACGTCCGCACCGATGCCTGCGCCCAGCGCGCACAATTCGCTCATGGAAAGCTTTGCACCGTACAGGGCATTCAGACCCACCAGCACGGCGGCAGCGTCTGCACTGCCGCCCGCCATACCCGCCCGCACCGGGGTGTTTTTGTAGATGGTGATATCCACCCCCGCCAGCAGGCCGGTGTAGTGGAAGAACGCCAGCGCCGCCTTGATGGCAGTATTTTTATCGTTGGGCTGCACAAGGCTGCCCGGCAGACGCAGACTGAGCCCGGCGCTGCGGCGCAGCATCACCCGCTCGTACAGGGTGATGGTCTGCATGGTCATGTCCAGCGCATGGTAGCCATTGGGCAGCAAGCCCACTACATCCAGTGCCAGATTGAGCTTGGCCGGGGCCAGCACGGTCACTGCGTTTTTCCGCTCTCGCCGTTCCATCCGTGTTCCTCCTCAGTTGCCGTGGTAGATGTTGTTTTCCACCAAAAATTCCCGGATGCGCTTCAGCGCCTCGGTCAGGTGCTCCACGCTGTAAGCGTAGGAAACGCGGCAGTACCCCTCGCCGGAAGCACCAAAGGCATCGCCGGGGATGATGGCAACGTGCTTTTGCTCCAAAAGCTTTGTGCAGAACTCCTGACTGCTCATGCCGGTGCTCTTGATGCAGGGGAAGGCGTAGAACGCGCCCCGGGGCTCAAAGCAGGTCAGACCCATATCGTTGAAGCTGCGCACCACCAGACGGCGGCGCATATTGTACTCGTCCCGCATCCGGTCGATCTCGCCGTCACACTCTTTCAGGGCGGTGATGGCGGCGTACTGGCTGGTGGTGGGGGCGCTCATGATGGCGCTCTGGTGGATCTTGGTCATAATTTTAATGACTGCCTCCGGGCCGCAGGCGTAGCCCAGCCGCCAGCCGGTCATGGCATAGCTTTTGGAAAAGCCGTTCACCACGATGGTGCGCTCTGCCATACCGGGCAGGGTGGCAATGGAAACGTGCGGCCGCAGGCCGTAGTTCAGCTCTGCGTAAATTTCATCAGACAGCACCATGATATCGGTGCCGCGCAGCACCTCAGCCACTGCTTCCAGATCCTCCCGCTCCATCACTGCACCGGTGGGGTTGTTAGGGAAGGGCATGATGACCAGCTTGGTCTTGGGGGTAATGGCTGCCTTCAGCGCATCGGCGCGCAGACGGAACTCGTCCTCCTGACGGCAGGCAACGTGCACCGGCACGCCGCCGGACAGGGTGGTAATGGGCTCGTAGCACACAAAGCAGGGCTCCGGGATGATCACCTCGTCCCCGGGCTTGACCAGCGTGCGGATGCACATATCAATGGCCTCGCTGCCGCCCACGGTCACTAAAATCTGCCGCATGGGGTCGTAGCGCAGGTTCATGCGCCGCTCCAGATACCGGCTGATCTCGGCGCGCAGCTCCTTTAAGCCGGCGTTGGAGGTATAGCGGGTGCGGCCATGCTCAAGGCTTTCAATGCCGGCTTCGCGCACAGCCCACGGGGTCTTGAAGTCCGGCTCGCCTACGCCAAGGCTGATGCACTCGGGCATTTCGGCGGCCAGATCGAAAAATTTGCGGATGCCGGAGGGGCGCATGGCCTTGGCGGCAGGCGCGATCAGTTTATCATAATCCATCACAGCACCGTGCACTCTCTTTCATCAATTTCTTCATCCTGATACAGCCGCCCCTCTTTTTTGTAGGTGCGCAGCACAAAATGGGTGGCGGTGGACAGCACATCGTCCAGCGGCGAAAGCCGCTTTGCCACAAACAGGGCGATCTCCTGGAAGGTCTGTCCCTTGATCACCAGCTGCAGGTCGTACCCGCCGCTCATCAGCAGCACGCTCTCCACCTCGTCAAAGGCGGCGATGGTGGCGGCGATCTCGTCAAAGCCGCGGCTCTTTTTGGGGCTGACGTTCAGCTCGATGACCGCCTCCACGCGGTTCACCTTGGCCTTTTCCCAGTCCACAAGGGTCTTGTAGCCCTTGATGATGCCCTGCGCCCGGGCAAGATCCATCATCGCCGCCACCTCGGCGGGGGATTTGTTCAGCATGGTGGCAATGTCCTCCACGGGCAGCCGGGCGTTGTTTTCCAGAATCTTCAAAAGCTGTTCCATTGTCATATACTCCTTATCAACCCTCTACACGGAAATCCGCGGGAAATTATGTATAAGTATAGCACAAGCCCCAGCAGATTGCACTTGATTTTTATATAGAATGTCTTTTGCCCCCGTATTCTGCTCTTTTTTACAAAAAGTGTGTTCAAATTTTGCTAAATCTGCTATACTGAAAGGGTAAGCGTGTGCCGGGTCTTTGGCGGCACCAATCACTATAAGGAAAACGAGGGTGGAAACCATGAAAGCTTTCATTACCGTCATTGGACACGATACCGTGGGCGTTGTCGCAAAGGTGGCCGGTCTGTGCACCGAACTGAACATCAACATTGAGGATGTGACCCAGAGCATCCTGCAGGGGATGTTTGCCATGATCATGCTGGTGGACCTGAGCAACTGCAATGTTGACCACGACCAGCTGCACAAGCGCACCGATGCGCTTGCTGCCGAGATGGGGATGCAGATCAACGTGACCCGTCAGGAAGTTTTTGACGCCATGCACACCATCTGAGCCAGAAAGGAGCCCGCAACCGCTATGAGTATGTTTAACACCGGGGATATCCTGGAGACCATCGAGATGTTCACGCAGGATAATCTGGACGTGCGCACCGTGACCATGGGCATCAGCCTGCTGGACTGCATCGACCCGGACCCCAAAAAAGCCTGCGAGAATATCTATAACAAGATCACCACCAAGGCTGCGAACCTTGTCTCCACCGTGGAGCATATCAGCGCCGAGTACGGTATTCCCATCATCAACAAGCGCATCAGCGTTACCCCCATCGCCATGCTGCTGGGTGCCTGCCCGGAGGCAGACCCCGTGGACTTTGCAAAGACGCTGGACGCCGCCGGTAAAAAGGTGGGCGTCAACTTTGTGGGCGGTTACAGCGCACTGGTGCACAAGGGCTTTTCTGCCGGTGACCGCCGTCTGATCGAGTCCATCCCCCGCGCACTGGCCGAGACCGACATCGTGTGCAGCTCGGTGAACATCGGTGCCACCAAGGCCGGTCTGAACATGGACGCCATCAAGCTGATGGGCGAGGCCGTGAAGAAGGCCAGCGAGCTGACCGCCGACCGTCAGTGCATCGGCGCCGCCAAGCTGGTGGTGTTCTGCAATGCCCCGGAGGATAACCCCTTCATGGCCGGTGCCTTCCACGGCCCCGGCGAGCCGGACTGCGAGATCCATGTGGGCGTTTCCGGCCCGGGCGCTGTGCGCGCCGCGCTGGCACGTCTGCCCAAGGACGCCCCCATCGACGAGGTGGCAGAGCTGGTAAAGCGCACCGCCTTCAAGATCACCCGCGTGGGCCAGCTGGTGGCAAACCTTGCCTCCAAGGCACTGGGCGTGCCTGCCGGTATCATCGACCTTTCTCTGGCTCCCACCCCTGCCATCGGCGACAGCGTGGCCAATATTCTGGAAGAGATGGGTCTGGAAACCTGCGGCTGCTGCGGCACCACCGCCTGCCTTGCCCTGCTGAACGATGCCGTGAAGAAGGGCGGCGTGATGGCCTCCAACCACGTTGGCGGCCTGTCCGGTGCCTTTATCCCGGTCAGCGAGGATGCCGGTATGATTCACGCTGCCGAGATCGGCTGTCTGACCATTGAAAAGCTGGAGGCCATGACCGCCGTCTGCTCTGTGGGCATCGATATGGTCATCATCCCCGGCGACACCACCCCTGCCGTCATCAGCGCCCTGATCGCGGACGAAGCCGCCATTGGCATGGTGAACAGCAAGACCACCGCCGTGCGTGTGATCCCCGCCATCGGCCGCAAGGCCGGTGAGGTGCTGGACTTCGGCGGTCTGCTGGGCTATGGCCCCATCATGCCGGTGAACAGCCACGACCCCTCGGTGTTCATCAACCGCGGCGGCCGCCTGCCCGCACCCATGCAGTCTTTGAAGAACTGATACGAACCCTCTCAGTCATTGCGCAGCAATGACTGAGAGGGTTTATTTTTTTGTATAATCCCGCTGCAACAGACCCATCCTCTGGTTATCATTTCCAGAAGAGGGGTCTGTTTTTTATGCTTCGCTGGTTTTTAAAGCCGCTTTCCGTCCGGCAGATGCGGCTGCTATGCGCCAACTTGCTGGTGGGCTTTGCGCTGTGCGGCGCTTTGCAGGGACTGTGCTGGGGGCGCACCCAGCTGGATGCCGGGGCAGCGCTGTGCGCCGACACCCTGCGGCTGCACATCCGAGCGGCCAGTGATGCCGTGGCTGACCAGAGCGCCAAGCTCCGGGTGCGGGACGCAGTGCTGGCCGTGATGCAGCAATGCCCGGCGCACAGCGCACCGGAGGCGCGGGCATGGGCGGCAGGGCGGCTTTTGCAGTTTCAGCTGGCGGCGCAGCGGGCGCTGACCGCACAGGGCATCCGTGCCCCGGTGCGGGTGTATCTCGTGAATATGTACTTTCCCGCCCGGCGCTACCCCACTGGTCAGCTGCCCGCCGGGCGGTACGATGCCGTGCGCATCGATATTGGCAGCGGCGGCGGGCACAACTGGTGGTGTGTGCTATACCCGGGGCTGTGCAGCTTTGCGCAGGGCGGCTACGCTCTGCCTGCCGAAAACGACCTTGTCTGCGGGCAGTACATCCTGCGGTTCCGGCTGGTGGACTGGGCGCACCGGCTGACTGCCCAGCGGCAGACAGTGCTGCTGGCGGGGTGACGCCGTGCCCCGCCGGAGCATAGCATGGAGGGAAAGGAGGGATCCCTCTATGGCGATTCCCGGTTATTATTCCCTGCTCCAGCGCGGCTCCTCCGGGCCGGACGTGGCACTTGTGCAGACGTGGCTCAACGGCGTGCGCGATGCGTGCACATGGTACGATGCGCTGAAGGCAGACGGCAAGTTCGGCGCAAGCACCCAGCGTGCCGTACAGGAGTTCCAGCTGAAAAACAAGATGAACATGGACGGCAAGGTGGGACAGAACACATGGAATGTGCTCTACACCCGCTACACCGCAAAGCACGGGCTGAAAGTGCCCTACCCCGGCATCGTGCTGCACACCGGCTCTTCCGGCGGCACGGTGCGTCTGGTACAGCAGAAGCTCAATTCTCTGGGCGAGCGGCTGAAAGATGACGGTAAGTACGGTGCGGCCACCGCTGCCGCCGTGCAGCGGTTCCAGCGGCGCAACAGCCTGACGGCAGACGGCAGCGTGGGCTACGCCACTTGGGAGAAGATGTTCTGATATACGCAGGCCGTAAGCGGAAGAATCATTTTAAATTTCGGGACACCGGAGCGTCCGCAGACGCTCCGGTGTCCCATTTTCACAGAAGGGGTCGCAACGGCAAACAGCAGTTGTCCTTTTTTCTGTTCTCCTTGGTTGCGCCTGCGGCGGCGGCTGCGTTATAATAGGGCAAAGCGTTTTTTGAAAGGCGGTGTTCCTGTTTGCGTTTTCTGCATTTGTCCGACCTGCATCTGGGCAAGCGGGTGTGCGAGTTTTCCATGCTGGAGGACCAGCGGTATATTCTGGAAGAAATTCTGACCCTGCTGGATGAGACCCCTGTGGACGGCGTGCTGCTGGCAGGCGACCTTTACGACAAGCCCGTTCCCCCTGCCGAAGCGGTGCGGCTGCTGGACTGGTTCCTTACCCAACTGGCGACGCGGAAGCTGCCGGTGTTCGCCATCAGCGGCAACCACGATTCTGCCGACCGGGTGGCCTTTGGCGCTGCCCTGCTGGCCGACAGCCGGGTCTACGTCAGCCCGGTGTTCACCGGCGCGCCGCAGCCCATCCCTTTGCAGGATGCCCACGGCACGGTGGATGTGTACTTACTGCCCTTTTTAAAGCCCGCCATGGTGCGGCACGTCTGGCCGGACGAGCCTATTGAGAGCTACAACGACGCCCTTGCCTGCGTGCTGCGGCATTGCACCCCGGACCCCGGCCACCGCAGCGTGCTGGTGGCGCACCAGTTCGTGGCGGGTGCTGCCGCCTGCGAGAGCGAGGAGCCCTCGGTAGGCGGGGTGGACAGCGTGGACGCCGCCCTGTTCGATGCCTTTGACTATGTGGCGCTGGGGCATCTGCACAGCCCGCAGAAGGTGGGGCGGGAGACCTTGCGCTACTGCGGCACACCGCTGAAGTACTCCTTCTCGGAGGCGGGGCAGTGCAAAAGCGCTACCTTTGTGGAGCTGGGTGCAAAGGGCGAGGTGCACATCACCACCGCGCCCCTGACCCCCCGGCACGAGTTGCGCGGGCTGCGGGGCAGCTACACGGAACTGACCGACCGCCGCTGCTACGAGGGCACCGCCGTGGACGACTATCTGTACATCACCCTGACCGACGAGCAGGATGTGCCGGATGCGCTGGCGCGGCTGCGGGTCATCTACCCCAACCTGATGCAGCTGGACTACGACAACCAGCGCACCCGCCAGCAGCAGGAGATCAGCGCCCCGGAGCGCACCGAGAGCATCTCCCCGCTGGAACATCTGGCTGCCTTTTACCAGCTGCAAAATAATCAGCCCCTGACCGCCGAGCAGACGGCATTCTGCCAGGAACTGATCGAGGAGATCTGGAAGGAGGGCGATACTGTATGAGACCGCTGCGACTGACCCTTTCGGCCTTTGGCCCCTATGCCGCCGAGACCACCCTCGACCTTGAAAAACTGGGCAAAGGCGGGCTGTACCTCATTACCGGCGACACCGGCGCGGGCAAGACTACCATTTTTGACGCCATCACCTATGCGCTGTACGATCATTCCAGCAGCGGCATCCGGGAGGGCTCCATGCTGCGCTGCAAGTACGCAGACGACAAGACCCCCACCTTTGTGGAGCTGGAATTTGAGGTGCACGGCGTGCGCTACACGGTGCGCCGCAACCCGGAGTATCAGCGCCCCAAGGCCCGGGGCGAGGGCATGACCACCGAAAAGGCGGATGCCACCCTGACCTACCCGGACGACCGCCCGCCGGTGACCAAAGCCAAGGACGTGACCGCCGCCGTGCAGGAGATCATCGGGCTGGACTACAACCAGTTTTCTCAGATCGTGCTCATCGCGCAGGGCCAGTTCACAAAGCTGCTCAACGCCTCCACCGAGGAGCGCAGCCGTATCTTCCGCAAGCTGTTCCGCACCCAGCGCTATGCCCAACTGCAAGAGCGCTTACAGGCCGAAGCATCCGCGCTGAACCAGCAGCGTACCGCTCAGAATGCCAAACTGGACAGTCTGCTGGGCGGGTTGCAATTCAGCCCGGAGGACCCGGACGCCGAGGCGCTGCGCACCCTGTGCGCCCAGACTGTACCGGAAACGGCGCTTTCCTTGCTGGACACCCTGACTGCCCGGCAGGCGGCAGCGCTGGAAGAAGCCGGCACCGCCCTGCAAGCCACCGAAGCCCAGCTGGACACGGTACAGCAGCAGCTGGGTGCCGCCGCACAGGCGCAGCGGCTGGCGCAGCAGCTGGCTGCCCGTCAGGCAGAGCTTGTCGCCGCAAGACCCGCATTGGACGCCGCCCGCGCCGAGGCCGACCGCCACGCCGGAGATGCTGCACAGCTGGATGCCCTGACTGCGCAGGTGACGCAGGCGCAGAGCGCCCTTGCGGCCTATGACACGCTGGACGCGCTCTGCCGTCAGCAGACCGAAGCGCGGGACGCCGCCCGGCTGGCGGCGGCGCAGGCGCAAAAGCGCCGCACCCAGCTGGACAGCCTGAACGCCGCCCTTGCCGCCGCTGAGACCGAACTTGCCGCGCTGGCAAACGCGGACACCCGGCTGTTGGCGCTGCAAAATCGCAGTGCCCAGTTGACACAGCGCGGCGAAGCGCTGGCAAAGCTGGAACAGCGCCTTGCGGACTGCCAGCGACAGGCCAAGGCCGCACACAAGGCGCAGGAAAATTACCGCGCCGCTGCCGCCGCACAGGACGAAGCCCGCGCCCGGCGGGACGCGCTGGAACGGGCATTCTTGGACGCACAGGCCGGGCTGCTGGCCGAGAGCCTTGTCGAGGGCGCACCCTGCCCGGTGTGCGGCAGTACCCATCACCCCGCCCGCGCCCTGCTGCCCCATACTGCGCCCACGCAGGCACAGGTGGAAGCCGCACGGCAGGCCGCTGCGGAAGCTGACCGGCAGGCACAGAACGCCAGCGCTGCCGCCCAGAGCGCACTGGCCACCGCCAACGAGGCGAAAACTTCCCTCCGGCGGGACGCCGAGACCCTGCTGCCGGAGCGCTTTACCACGCCGGAGGGCACAGTACCCCTTACCTTTGCCCTGATGACCAACGTTCTGGCCGAAGAGAATACCGCTTTGCAGGCGGCACAGACAGACTGCAAAGCCCAGTGCCAACAGGCCGAGGCCGACTGCCGCCGCAAGGCACAGCTGGAAGCCGACCGGCAGGGCAAGACCCGCCAGCGTCCAGCGCTGGAGCAGTCCGCTTCCGAGGCCGACCGCAGTGCTGCCGCACAGAATGCAAGTGCTGACGCGCTGGAGGGGCAAATCGCAGAGCGGCGCGCCGCCCTGCCCTACCCCCGGCGCGCGGACGCACAGGCGGCACTGGACAAGCTGGAGGCTGACCGCAGCACCCTGCGCACCGGTATGGACACGGCACAGCGCAAGCTGAAACAGGCTGAACAGACCGTTGCCGCCGCCGAGGCCGCTGTGGAGGCGCTGACCGCACAGCAGACCGCCGCTCAAAAGGAACTGCCCGCCCGCAGCGCCGAGGAGCTTACCGCACAGCAGACCGAACTGACCGCCGCGCGGGAGACCCTACGCAGCCGGGAAAAGCAGCTTTCGGCACAACTGCTGCCCAACCGCAAAACAGCGGCGCAGTACCGCGCTGCCGCCGAGGCGCGGCAGACGCTGGAAAGCCGGTGGCAGTGGGTCAGCGCACTGGCTGCCACGGCGGGCGGCACTTTGACCAGCAAGCAGAAGATCCGCCTCGAAGCCTACATCCAGATGAACTATCTGGACCGCATTCTGCGCTATGCCAACACCCGGCTGATGCAGATGACCGCCGGGCAATACGAGCTGGAGCGCATCGGTGCAGAGAACCAGCGCAGCCAGTCCGGGCTGGACCTTGGCGTCATCGACCACTACAACGGCACCCGCCGCAGTGTAAAGACCCTTTCCGGCGGCGAGAGCTTCAAGGCTTCGCTGGCGCTGGCGCTTGGCCTTTCGGACGAGGTACAGAGCAGCGCCGGGGGCATCCGGCTGGACACCTTGTTCTTAGACGAGGGATTCGGCTCGCTGGACGAGGAATCGCTGGAACTGGCCATCCGGGTGCTCTCCGGCCTGACCGAGGGCGACCGTCTGGTGGGCATCATCTCCCATGTGGGGGCGCTCAAGGACCGCATCGACCGGCAGGTGGTGGTGCACAAGGCCCGCACCGGCGGCTCCACCGTAGAGCTGCGGGTGTAAAACGCTTCTGGCGGGGCACACTAGGGGCGGAGGTGAATTTTGATGAATTCTCTGGAACCCTTCATCCGCCACGAACTGGAAAACCAGCCCGGCACCGCTGCCGCCCCGCAGGCAAGCAGCACCCGCAATGCCCCGCCGCTGGGCAGTATGCCACTGCAGCCCCCGGCTGCGCCGGACACGCCCGGCACCCAGCTGCCCCCGCCGGAGCTGCCGCAGCCCGAAAAGCCCGGTGTCCCCATGACTGACGGCACCCCCATGGCCTGCCGCCAGAAGAATGCCGCCGCCTTTCTGGCCGGGGACGTGCAGACCAGCGTGATGGCACACTACGCGCCCGGGCTATTCAGCACAAAGCAAAAGCTGCACAGCCGCCACCCCGCCCCGGACGAGGATACGGCCGCCGTTTTAGAGCTGGTGGAATGGCGCGAGGACGCCCCTTACGGCTGAGCGTAACAAAAATTTTTTAAAATATTTCAGTTTACCTGTTGAAATCTCGCCGCACTTCCCTTATTATGGTAGCATACAAACATAAAGGCAGGTTTTGCAATATGGCAGAGATCAAATACGAAGTTGTCCAGCGTGTAGCCGTGCTGAGCCAGCGTCCCCGCGGCTGGGAGCGTCAGCTGAACCTTATCAGCTGGAACGACGGCGAGCCCAAGTACGACATCCGCGACTGGTCCCCGGATGGCACCCGCATGGGCAAGGGCATTTCCCTGAGCCATGACGAGTTGGCCATCCTCAAGGGCATTCTGGAGGACATGGAGCTGTGAGCGGGGGCGACCGCGCAGAGTTTCTGGACATCTGGCAGCAGCACGTCACCCGCCCGGGCAGCGAAAAGCTGCTGGACTGGCTGGACAAAAAGACGGATTTTTTCACCGCACCGGCGTCCACCCGCTTCCACGGAGCCTGTGAAGGCGGGCTGTGTATGCACAGCCTGAACGTCTACCATGCGCTGCACGACAGCTTTTTCACCGAGGGCGAAAGCGAGGAGAGCTACGCCATCTGTGCCCTGCTGCACGATTTGTGCAAGGCCAACTACTACAAGCTGGGCACCCGCAACGTAAAGAACGAAGCCACCGGACAGTGGGAAAAAGCGCCCTTTTACAGTGTAGAGGATCTGTTCCCCTACGGCCACGGCGAAAAGAGCGTGTTTCTCATCGAGCGGTTCATGAAGCTGAAGGTGGAGGAAGCGGTTGCCATCCGCTGGCACATGGGCGGCTTTGACGATGCGGCCCGGGGCGGCTGTTTTGCCATCTCAGAAGCTTACGACAAGTACCCGCTGGCGGTCAAACTGCACATCGCAGACCTGCAGGCTACCTATCTGATGGAGCACCGCACCAGTAATATGCGCTGAATAAACTAAACAGGCGGCTGTACAGCATTTTGTACAGCCGCCTGTTTGTTTGTAAAAAATTTCAGCAGCCTTTCCCGGCGCAGAGGGCTTTCACCTTCTGCACGGCGGCAGCTACAAGGCTGCCGATGGGCTGGTCGGGCACGCCGACGATATAGTTTTCACAGTGGTTCACCGGGATCAGCACCCGGGTGGCGCTGCTCTGGCACACTGCCGTGGCCATGGCAGGGGTGATCTCTCCCAGCAGCGCATCTGCAATGACGATGCCGATGGGCCCCACGATGATATCCGCGCTGCGGCAGTTCACCACCACGGCATTCTCACCGGTGGCGGCGCGCTGCGCCCCGGCCTTGTGCATGGCCTGCGCGGCGACACTGTTGGTGCCCACGGCCACAAGCCGGACGTCCGGGCACTGGGAGCTGAGGGCAGCCACCAGCTGGCGGCCCAGTCCCCCGCCCTGCCCGTCAATGACAAGCACGTTCATGCTGTACCTCAGAAGTCGATCTCTTCCAGCCGCAGCAGCGCCAGAATGTAGATCTTGACAGCCTCCAGCAGCTTGTCGATGGGGGCAGCCTCGTTGGCACCGTGCATCGGGCCGCCGAACTCCGGCAGCTTCACATCCTCATGCTCCGGGCCGAAGCTGACGGCATAGGGGAAGTGGCGGGCATAGGTGCCGCCGCCCATGGTGAAGGGGGTGGCATTCTCGCCGGTCACCTCGTTGTAGGTGTCGATGCAGGCGCGGATGGCGGGGCTGTCGGCCTCGATGTAGAACGGCTCGGCAGCATCCACATCCTCCAGCTTTGCGCCCTCGCCCAGCGCAGCGGTGATTTGTGCGGTCAGCTTTTCACTGTTGGTGCAGGTGGGGAAGCGGCTGTCGATGGTCTGCACCAGCTTGCCGTCCTCCATATAGATGCGGCCGCCGATGATGGTCAGCGGGCCGAAGGGGCCGTCGGCGCAGTCGATGCCAAGGCCGGTGCCTGCGGTGGAGCTGTGCAGTTTGCGCAGTGCTTCCAGATAAGCGCGCTCGGCATCGTTGCACAGGCCGTTATCCAGCAGATAATCCACCACCAGACCGATGGCGTTCACCGTGCCCTCCGGCATAGCGGCGTGGCCGGACTTGCCCCAGCCGCGCACCCGCACGCCGTCCCCTTCCGGTTCCAGCGTGATGTTGGGGGCGTTCTTCAGCTTGCGGATATCGGTCTTGACCAGTGCGCTGGCGCGATCCGGCACCGCGTTGTTGGCAACACCGCCCTCAAACTCTGCAATGACACCGTTGCACACCGGGCTGACGATCTTGCCGCCGAAGTGGCCCTTTTCGCCGTTGCACACCGGGAACTCGGCATCCGGGGTAAAGCAGAACACCGGAGCGGGGTAGTTTTCCAGATAGTACTTCACATCGTTCATGTGGGTCTCCTCGTTGTCGCCCACAATGGCACGGATGGGGTAGCGCAGCTGGTAGCCCTGCTCCTTGAGGAACTTCAGCGCGTACAGAGTAACGATCATCGGGCCCTTATCGTCCGAGACGCCGCGGCCCAGCAGCCAGCCGTCCTGAATGCGCATCTTAAAGGGGTCTGCCGTCCAGCCGTTGCCCACGGGCACAACGTCCACATGGCAGATGGTGGCCAGATATTTTTCCGGGTCCGCACCGGCCAGCTCGGCATAGCCGATGTAGTTTTCGCAGTTGCGGGTGGCAAAGCCCATGCCTGCTGCCAGTTCCAGCGTCTTGTCCAGCGCGGCCCGAGGGCCTGCGCCGAAGGGTGCGCCCTCCTCCGGGGTGCCCTCTACGCTGTCGATGGCGACCAGCGCTGCAATGTCCTGCAGCAGCTGCTCCTTGTTTTCCGCAATGTATGCGTCAATTTTCTGATTCAGTGCCTGATCCATGTTCTATAACGTCCTTTCTGACCGGGAGCAGATCCCGGTTTTCACAACTGTTACCCAGTTTAACACACTCCGGGCGGAAAAGCTACCGGCATTTTTCACGACAAAAGCGTCCGCGTTTTGTCAGCCTGCCGCAAACAGCCCGCTGAGCGCACCCAGCAGCCCGGCGCTTGCCAAGCCCATGATGATGCCCGCCAGCAGCACACCGCCCATACAGGCGATCAACACGTCCTTGAACTTCATATCCAGAATGGAGGCTGCCAGCGTGCCCGTCCACGCGCCGGTGCCCGGCAGCGGGATGCCCACGAACAGCAGCAGTGCCACGGTCATGCCCTTGCCGGCCTTGGCCTCCAGTGCGCGGCCGCCCTTTTCGCCCTTGTTGATGCAAAAGCGGCAGATGGGGCCGATGAGGGGCTTGTGGTAGCCCCAGATGAGGAACTTGCGGGCGAACAGGTAGATGAAGGGCACCGGGATCATGTTGCCCAGTACGCACAAAAGGTAGGTGGGCAGCACCGGCAGCCCCATGCCCAGCCCGATGGGGATGGCCCCGCGCAGCTCAATGATGGGCACCATGGAGATAAGGAAGATCAGAAGATAATTTTTCAGCATTGGCTTCTCCTTATATTACAGGTCGATCTGCAGCTCCACCGGGCAATGGTCGGAGCCGAAGATCTCGTTGTGGATCTCGGCGGCGCGGATGCGGTCTGCAATGCGCCGGGAAACGATAAAATAGTCGATGCGCCAGCCCGCGTTCTTTTCCCGCGCGTGGAAGCGGTAGCTCCACCAGCTGTACTTCACCTCGTCCGGGTGCACCACCCGGAAGCTGTCCGCAA
The DNA here is from genome assembly GCF_023347355.1 of Faecalibacterium sp. IP-1-18. Lineage (NCBI taxonomy): Bacteria > Bacillati > Bacillota > Clostridia > Eubacteriales > Oscillospiraceae > Faecalibacterium > Faecalibacterium sp. IP-1-18. Next base: position 767,762 of record NZ_CP094472.1, on the reverse strand, counting down.
AACCCGCCGCCAGCAGCTCGGTCATTTTGGCGCGCTCCTGATCGGTAAAGCCTGCGCTCATGCGGTTGGTCTTGGCGTTTTTGATATCCATCTCAGTGTGCGCCACGTTCAAATCGCCGCACAGGATCACCGGCTTTTTTGCGTCCAGTGCCAGCAGGTACGCCCGGAAGGCGTCCTCCCACTCCATGCGGTAGTCCAGCCGCTTCAGCCCGTCCTGACTGTTGGGGGTGTAGCAGTTTACCAGATAAAAGCCGGGGTATTCCAGCGTCAGCACCCGCCCCTCGTGGTCGTGCTGTTCCAGCCCGATGCCGGTGGTCACCGCCAGCGGCGCGGTTTTGCACCAACAGGCCGTGCCGGAATAGCCCTTTTTCTCGGCAGAGTAGGTATATTCGGTGTAGCCCTCCGGCGCAAAATCTGCCTGTCCCGGCTGCATCTTGGTCTCCTGCACCGAGAAGATGTCCGCGTCCAGCGCGGCAAAGCTCTCGGCAAAGCCGTGGGTCAGGCAGGCGCGCAGGCCGTTCACGTTCCAGCTGATCAGTTTCATGCTTTTCTCCTTATTGTTATGCCTGATATTTTGTTTTCCATGCGCCGCTGCGGAAGCGCAGCACAAAGCAGGTCACGCGGCAGGTCCAGTCGATGACCATAGCCACCCACACGCCCACAGCGCCCCAGCCCATGCGGACGCACAGCAGATAGCTGAAGCCCAGCCGCCAGCAGGCCATGCTGAGGATGGACACCACCATGGTAAATTTCACGTCGTTGGCCGCGCGCAGGGCGTTGGGCAGTACGAAGGACAGCGGCCAGAAGATGATGGCGCAGCCCGCATGGATGGTGACCAGCGTGATGGCCAGCTCCATCGTCTCGCCGGAAAGGGCGTAGATGCCCACCAACTGCCGGAGGAACAGCAGGATCGCCCCGTTGGAAAGCCCCATGGTAATGTAAGCCCACAGCAGCAGTTTGCGGGTGTAGTAAACGGTCTGTTCGTGGTCGCCGGCACCGATGCAGCGCCCCACCACCGTGATCATGGCAAGACTGATGGCCTTGCCCGGGATGACGCCCATGCCGTCCAGATTGTTGGCCACCGCGTTGGCTGCGATCTGCACCGTGCCGAAGGTGGAGATCATGCTCACCACCAGAATGCGCCCGGCCTCGAACAGGCTGTTTTCAAAGGCCGAGGGGATACCGATACCCAGAATGCGCTTTGCCATGCCGCCGTCCAGCCGCAGGGTCTTGGGCACGGTAAGCACCGCATCCTCCCGGTAGCACTTGCGCAGGATCAGCGCCGCAGCCACCACGCGGGACACCACGCTGGGCCATGCTACGCCGTCCACGCCCATTTTGAAGCCGAAGATGCACACCGCGTTGCCCACGATGTTGATGATGTTCATCAGAAAGCTGATCTGCATGGAGATCTTGGAGTTGCCGATGCTGCGGAACAGTGCCGCACCGCCGTTGTACAGCGCCAGAAACGGGTAGCTGAGGGCGATGATCTGCAAATACTTCACGCCCGCGTCCAGCACGTCGGTATCAATAGAGCCGTAGAACAGCCGGATCATAGGGCGGGCCAGCACAAAGCATACCACGCCGATCACCACACCGGACAAGCCGCTGAGCAGCAGCAGCTGACCGGCGCTTTTGTCGGCATTCCCGCGCTCTTTTGCGCCCAGATACTGGCTTACCACCACCGCGCCGCCGGTAGCCAGCGCCGCAAACAGCACGATGATAAGGTTATTGATCATATCCACCAGACTGACGCCGGAGATGGCCGCCTCGCCGCAGCGGGACACCATCATGGTGTCGGCCATACCCACCGTCACTTCCAGCAGCTGCTCCACCAGCAGCGGAATGGCCAGTACCAGCAGTTCCTTCTGGCTGAACAGCGGCTCCCGCCCACCGGTCAGTCTGCTTTTTTCATTGCCATGCAGTAGCTTTGTCATCCGTTTCTCCCCTCCCGGCGCCGGGCGCTTTTCCCGGTACGCCGCCGCTGCCCGGCGCGTGCATTCTTCCGGTTGCAGCAGATGTGTCCATCTTAACACACCACCGGCTGCTTGTAAAGCGGTGCAGGCTACATCCCGCGAAAAACCGCTTTCCGAATAAAGGCTTCCCCCAAAGGGTGAAGGCTTTTGCTCCGGACAGGCTGCAAAAGTTGATTCCATTGCCTGCCGGTTTTATAAAGGTGTCCCTGTGCGGTTTTCCGACTGCCATTCTGTTTTATGCTTGTTCGTCAGTTTGCCGGGAACTTTCCATAAAATTTGTGCGTTTCTACAAAAATGCGATTTCCCGCGTATTTTTGGGGAGAAATTTTAAAAAACCTCTTGCAATTTCTGTTCCAAAGTGGTATGTTGTATCCAACAAAAGTGAAACTTGGATACATCTTCACTTTGGAGCGGCAAATTCGGCTCCGCACACGCTTTTGTTTTTAACCTTGCTATTTTCTTCATTTACCTTCTTATCATTTACCCTGCCTGTCCCGCAAGGGACGAGAAAAGCGATGACCCACCTGCACGGGTTGTCGCTTTTTCTTTTGCCCACAGCCGCCCGCAGGGGGGCAGAGTACAAGCCGCAAAAGCACTGCTCTACAAGATGACGTGCCGCAACTGCTTTTCCCTGTCCCGCCCCAAAAAGTTTGTTTGAATAAACATCCCTGCTTTTTCTTGACATCCCTTTGTATGCGTGTTATCTTAATTTCCGTCAATTAGCTTACCCTAACCATCTGAGGGGCTTTGCCCCGCAGGTTTTTCTTTGCGCGCAATGTTAGGTAATGCTAACTACATGATTCCTATTCCCTGCCAGTGTGATGAAAGGAGCATTTTTTCATGAGAACCAAAAAATTTCTTTCCCTGCTGCTGTCGGCGGCTATGGCGTTCAGCCTGCTGACCGCCACTGCCTTTGCAGCAGCCCCCGCCGAGGAGGAAAACGGCTTTTTCGATTTTCTGCTGGGCAAAAAATATACCTACCTCTACGCTGCCCTGACCTGGGACGAGTACTGGGCAAACGAGAAGGTCTATGCTGCCGGGAGCACTGCCTCCTCTGCACAGCTGGACAGCCACGAAGAGCACGATCTGGGCGCATTTGACGCCGTTTCCCGCGCTACCGTCAACCATGGTCTGCACCGCGGCAGCTTCCAGAGCACTGCCGTGATCTACGCCAAGGACGGCAGCAGCTACACCGTTTCTCACTGGTCGGACGATGGCAAGACCATCTATCTGGCCGATGGCACCACCGTGGGCTGGAACCGCGGCACCATTACCAAGGCCGACGGCTCCACCGTGCAGATGGACCACTACGAGGTGCTGGGCACCAAGTATGTGCCTGTGCGCGTAGCCACCAGCGACCTTGCAGATTTCTGCTCCAAGTACACCGTGGTGGAAAACGGCGGCCAGCTGATGGGCGGCTACTCTGAAAAGAACCTGACCGCCTACACCCTGACGGCTGCGGTGGACAAAAACACCAACGGCCTGAAGTACGCAGCCAAGAGCGGCGACGGCTACACCTTCTCCGCCGCACACACCGGCTCCGGCTCCGGCGTGGCAGAAGCCGCCCAGAAGGCTGCCGAGGGCCTTACCGTGAATCTGCGCAGCGGCAGCGACGTGGGCAGCTTTGGCGAGTTTATCCGTGTGGACCTGAACGGCAACTACGGCGAGCTGGGCTCCCGGATGCAGTCTGTGGTGTGGACCTACTACGGCAACGACAGTACCTACACCCACGCCAAGGCCTCCTATGGCACCAAGTTTGCAGCCGACAACTGGATGCACAAGTCCATGGGCATCCAGCTGGGTCTGAGCGATTCCGCCCGCTGCCAGCTGCCGGAGGGCACTGACGGCACCGGCTACTGGACCATCACCATCCGTGCACTGGGCTACGCTGACACGGTGGTCAAGTTCCAGACCACTGCCGAGAACCTTGCTAAGCACGAGCTGGCAAGCGATGCCGACCGCGCCGCCCTGCAGGCTGTGGTCGCCGAAGCACAGAGCAAGGCAAAGGCCGCTTACACCGCCGACAGCTATGCCAATCTGGAGACCGAGCTGGCCGAGAGCGTGGAGCTTTTGAGCCGCGAGACCCTGTATAAGGCCGCTGCACTGGAGCAGGTGACCCACCTGACCGATGCTGTGCAGAACCTGAAAGCTGCCTGATCCGGCAAAAAACAGAACACTAAAAAAGCAAGGTCGCTTTATGCAGGCGGCCTTGCTTTTCCGTGTCAGGAGGAGTTGGAATGAACAAAAAACGATGCAACACACTGCTGCCACTGGTGCAGCTGCTCCCGGCAGTGGCGGCAGCGGCAGCGGTGCTTTTTGCCCTGCCCCGCACCGTACCAGTGCTGGCTGCCGTGCCGGAAAAACTGACAGCCGTGGTGGAGCAGTCGGTGGAAGCCGCTTCCGTTGAAGCGGAGGAAGAAGCCCTGCCCAAGCTGCCCTATGCCAACGGCGTATACGTCGGCTCTTCCCGGGGCTACGGCGGTGCCGTCCGGGTGCAGGTGACCATGGAAAACGGCAGCATCACGGAGGTGGAGGTCCTGGACGCTTCCCACGAGACAAAGCAGTTTCTGCGGCGCGCCAAGCGGCTTTTGACCACCGTAGTGGATGCCCAGAGCTGGGAGGTGGATGCTGTTTCCGAAGCCACCTACACCAGCCGGGGCATTCTGGGCGCGGTGCAGAACGCCCTGACCGGCGAGGTGGTGAATAATCCCCTGCCGCCGCAGCCGAAGCCTGCCGCACCGCTGGTGGTGGAGGAATTTACAGCACCCTCCACCTACCTTGACGGCATCTACACTGCCGAAGCCATAGGCTTTGAGGGCAAAATTACAGTGCAGGTCACGGTGGCAGAGGATAAGATCACCGATATCACGGTTCTGAGCGCCGAGGACGAGGAGGAATATCTCTCCCGGGCAAAGCGGGTCATCCCCGCCATTCTGGAAGGACAAAGTCCCAACGTGGATGCCGTTTCCGGTGCGACCTACTCCTCCACCGGCATCCTGAACGCCGTCAAGCTGGCATTGGCAAAGGCCGCTATCGCCCCGGCAGAGGAAGCCGACCCGGAGCAGGCAGCCTCGGAAGAGGTGGTGGAAGAAGCCGCGCCGTCCGAAGCGGCAGAACCCGAGGAAACACCGGTCACCGCGCCCACCGTGGAGGTGGTGCAGCCGGAGGAAAAGAGCGCTGTTTCCGCGTGGTTCAAGGAAGTGTGGCAGCAGCTTTTCCCGGCAGAAACACCGGACGATTCTGAACCGGAACCGGCATCTTCTGCGGAGGTGCTGCCGGCATCCGAGGCGGCGCTGCCGCCCGAAGAGACCGAAACCGAACCTGAAACGGAAGGAGCAGCGGAATGAAATACAAGAATTTTCTCCTCCGGGCGGTGAATCTGCTGCTGATTTTGGGGGTACTGTGGCAATACCAGCAGGTGGCGCTGGTCCGGGCTGCGGCGGTAAGCCAGCGCAAGCAGGAGATTGCCGAAGTGGAAGCCTACAACGCTTCCGTTTTGCAGGCGCAGAGCGCAGCGCAGGCAGAGCAGAGCCAGAGCGGCTACCGGGACGGCACCTATGAGGGCAGCGCCTTTGGTTTTGGCGATGTCATCCGGGTGTCGGTAACCATCCAAAGCGGAAAAATGACCGATATTGCGGTGCTGGACGCTTCCGGTGAGGACAAGCCCTACTATAAACAGGCGCTGCCTTTGCTGGACGAGATGCTGGCAGTGCAATCTGCCGAGGTGGATACCGTTTCCGGCGCTACCCTTACGGCAGAAGGTCTTATCGGTGCAGTAGAGGACGCACTGGGAAAGGCGGCAGGATGATGGAAAAAACACAGACAAAACCTTTAACGGCGGCGCAGCAGCGTCAGCGGGACAAAAAGCGCCGTGCATGGCTGCGCACCGGGGTGCAGCTGTTCTTCTTTGTGTCCATGCCGGGCGCATTCGTGGCCGGGTTTTCCGGGGTAAAGCAGCTCTTTCTGCACATCGGTGCGGGCGAGGTGCTCTCGGCGGACAGCTTCACGCTTTCCCTGCTGGGGCTGTGCGGCTTCACGTTGCTGTTCGACAGGTTTTTCTGCGGGTACGCCTGCGCCTTTGGCAGCTTGGGCGATGCCGTCTGGGCACTGTCCGGGCTTGTCCAGAAAAAGCTGTTCCACCGCAAAAAGCCGCTCCGTCTGCCGGAGCGGGCGGTACTTTGGGGACAGAAGTTCAAATATCTGCTGCTGGCAGGGCTGGTGGCGCTGTATGTGACCCGGCAGGAAAAGCTGCTGACCGGCGCAAGCCCGTGGGAGGTGTTTTCCCGCCTGACGGCTCTGCGTCTGCCGCCGGAGGGCTTCGGCGTAGGCATCGCGCTGCTTGTGCTCATTTTGCTGGGTATGGCGGTGCAGCCCCGGTTCTTTTGTCAGTTCCTCTGCCCCATGGGTACGGTGTTCGCCCTGCTGCCGGTGCTGCCCTTTGCACGGCTGCACCGGCAGAGCGAGGGCTGCGTCCCGGGCTGCAATGCCTGCAAGCAGCAGTGCCCGGTGTGCCTGAAGCTGGAGGAAAGCAGCCTGCGCAGCGGGGAGTGCATCGCCTGTGAAGCCTGCGTGGGCACCTGCCCCAAGCAGAACATCCACCGGTGGGATTTGGCTCTTTGCAAGCGCCCGTGGCTGCCGGTGCTGGGCAAGGCGCTGCTCTTCTTCCTGCTGGGCTGCTGGCTGGGCTTCTGCCGGTTTATCTGAAACAAAAAAGGGAGGCCGCCGCACAATATCGTGCAGCGCCTCCCTTTTGGCTGGGAAATCTATCATTTCGAAACGCCGGAGCGTCTGCGGACGCTCCGGCGTTCCATTTTCACGGTAAAGGCTTCTGCTCCAGCAGGTCTGTCATGCTGCGCAGGCTGATGCCAAGGGTGGAAAGGTTATGCAGCATTGCGCTGGTAGCCGGGGGCAGGATGCCCAGTGCGCCCAGAAGGATGAGCGCAGAGTTGAAGCTGAGGACAAAGCGGTAATTGCTGCCCACCCGCTTTTGCAGGGCGTTGGCAATGGCTTTCAGGGTCACCAGCTCTTCCAGACTGTCTGCGCGGATGGTCACATCGGCGATCTCCCGGGCGATGGCGGCACCGGAATGGATAGCGATACCGATATCTGCCGCCGACAAAGCGGGCGAATCGTTGATGCCGTCGCCGATCATCACCACCGTATGTCCTTCGGCTTTGGCGTCACGGACAAAGGCAGCTTTATCCTCCGGCAGCACCTCTGCAAAGCAGCGGTCCACCCCCACCTGCGCCGCAATGGCGCGGGCGGTGCGGTCACTGTCGCCGGTCATCATGACGGTCTGGGTGATGCCCAGTCTCCGAAGCTTATGCAGCACCTGTGCCGCCTCCGGGCGCAGGGGGTCTGCGATGCAGATGACCCCCGCCAGCACCCCGGAAGCTGCCAGATACAGGTGGGAATACTGGGGGTCCAGCGCATCGAACTTTGCCTGTTCCCCTGCCGGGATGGTGCAGCCCTCGTCCTCAAAAATGAAGTGGGCGCTGCCAATGACCACCCGCGTGCCGCCCACCCGGCTGGCAATGCCGTGCGCCACGATATACTCCACCTCGGAGTGCATCTCTTCGTGGGAGATGCCCCGCTCCCTGGCGGCGCGGACGACAGCGTTTGCCATGGAATGGGGGAAATGCTCTTCCAGACAGGCAGCAAGCTGCAATACCTCCTGCTCCCCGCAGCCGGAGAAGGGCACCACCTGCACCACCTGCGGGGTGGCGTGGGTGAGGGTGCCGGTCTTATCGAACACGATGGTGTCCGCCTTTGCCAGCGCTTCCAGATACTTGCCGCCCTTTACGGTGATGTGGTATTCCCCACACTCCCTCATGGCAGAGAGCACCGCCAGCGGCATGGAAAGCTTCAGCGCACAGGAGAAATCCACCATCAAAATGGAGATGGCGCGGGTGACGTTGCGGGTAAAGGCGTAGGTAGCCACCGTACCGGCAAGGCACCACGGCACCAGACGGTCAGCCAGCTGCAAAGCCCGGTTCTCGGTACCGGACTTGAGCTTTTCCGATTCCTCGATCATGGCCACGATCTTATCGTAGCGGTTGGCACCGCCCTCTGCCTTGGCCACAAGAACGCACTCGCCCTCTTCCACCACCGTTCCGGCGTAGACAGTGGCACCGGTGGTCTTGCGCACCGGCATGGACTCGCCGGTCAGGGCGGCCTGGTTCACCATGGCCTCGCCCTCCAGCACCGTGCCGTCCAACGGGATCATATTGCCGGAGCGCACCACTACCTCATCCCCGGCGTGGACGCGGGTCAACGGCACCAGCACCTCGCCCTGCGGGGTGCGCACCCAGACCTTATCCACGTTCAGCGCCATGCTGCGGGCAAGGTCGTCCAAACTCTTTTTCCGCGTCCACTCTTCCAGCAGGCTGCCCACCGTCAGCAGGAACATCACCGAACCTGCGGTGCTGTAATCCCCCCGCAGGAGGGAGGCGGTGATGCTGAGCGCATCCAGCACCTCTACTTCCAGCTTGCGGTGCAGCAGGCAGCGGATCCCCTTCCAGACAAAGGCGATGGAGCGCCACACCGTATACGCCGCCGCGATGGGCGCGGGCAGGAACACCTTGCGGAACATCCGGCCTGCCACAAGGCCGACCATCTTTTCCTGATATTCCTGATTGATCTTCCGACTGTCGTGGGAGGTGACCAGCACCTCTAATTCTTCGTTGTCAAAGCGGTAGGCCGCCAGCAGGGCGGCGGCGTCCTTCCGGCTGCCCCGGTAGGTCAGCACCACATCTCCGGTGCGCTCGTAGACGGTGGCTTTCTGGATCATGTCCTGCCCGTTCAGGTAGGCTTCCAGCACATCTGCCCGGTGCAGGGTCATGCGCACGGCGCAGACGTGCACCCGCATCCGTCCCTTACCTTCATGTAAGATCGTACATTTCATTGCTTTTCTTGCCCCTCTGCGTAAAAAAGAGCCGCCCAAGGGCGGCTCCGCTGCGTTGTATCACTGTGCAGTCTGCTCTGCGGGCTGCTCTTCTTCAGCCGTATCCTCGATGACCTCCTGTGCAGCCTCGGCGGCGCGGCTCTCGTTGATGGCCTTTGCATCGGCAAGGATGTCCCCTGCTTCCTCCTGCACCTTATTCACGGTCTGCATGGTGCAGTCCTTCATCCGCAGCACCGCAGCGGTGGTCTGAGTGTAGACCTTTTTGGCATCCTTGCTGGACAGCACCTTGAAACCGGCAGAGCCGAACACCACACCGCCCAAAAACAGTGCAAGCTTTTTTGTATCAAACATATTTACCCCTCGTTTCTGTATTTCCCATCTGTGTACCCGCGCCCGGAGCGGGGCGGGCTCTTTATCTTTATATTTTAGCACGCTTTCGGGCGTTTTCAATATTTTCCGACGATGTTAGGACATATTAACATTGTTAGCAAAAGTTTGCGCAGCAAAAAAGGGCGTTCCCCGGAGGGATCGCCCTTTTTGATGCACCCGTTATGCAAGGTGGAACAGATCGATCAGCACGACCATGGCAAGGCCATAGTAGACCACGACCGCCACCAGATCGTTGATCGTGGTGATCAGCGGGCCGGAAGCAACGGCCGGGTCGATATGGATCTTGTGGAACAGCATCGGGATCAGCGTGCCCACCAGACTGGAAATGACCATGGACACGATCAGCGACAGCCCGACGCAGCCGGACAGCAAAAAGGCCGAGGTCCAGACATAGCCCTTGAAAAAGTGGATGTAGCAGCCCAGAAAGCCCAAGGCCATCACGGCCAGAATGGCACCGTTCAAAAGCCCCACGCGGGTCTCTTTCCAGAGCAGCTGCAATTTTTTGGAAAGGGTCAGGTTTTCGTCCACCAGCACACGGATGGTCACCGCCAGCGACTGGGTACCGACGTTACCGGCCATATCCAGCACCATGGACTGGAAGCAGATGACCACCGGCAGCACCGCTACCACCGATTCAAACGCGCCGACGACCGAGGAGACCAGCATCCCGAGGAACAGCAGCGCGATCAGCCACGGGAGACGCTTTTTCACGCTTTCAAATACGTTTTCGTTCAGATCCTCCTCGCCGGTCAGACCGCCCAGCTTTGCGTAATCATCGCCCATCTCATCATCGACCAGCTCGACCACATCGGACGAGGTGATGATGCCCACCAGCTTACCGGCATCGTTCAGCACGGGCAGACTGCGCTCCGCATAGTCCACGATGCGGTCGATACAATCGCTGATCTGCTCCCGGTCGGTGACATAGGGATAGGAGCGGACGATCAGGCTTTCCAAGCTTTCCTCTGCCCGGGCAATGATGAGGTCTTTCAGGTCGATGGCGCCGTAGAAGTGCTCGTTTTCATCCACCACATACAGGGTGGAGATGTTGTCGTTTTCTCCGGCCTGTTTTACCAGCTCGCTCATCGCCTGCCGGATGGTCATATCGTTTTTGATGGAGATGTAGTTGGTGGTCATCCTGCTGCCGATCTCGTCCTCGTCATAGGAGAGCAGCATCTTCACATCTTCCACCGAGTCCTTGTCCAGCTTGTTGACGATCTCGTTTTTATCGGTATCGTCAAGATCCTCCAGTGCGTCCACCGCATCGTCCGAGTCCATGTTGGAAATGACCTTGGCGGCCTCGTGGCTGGGCAGCTCCTTCAGGTACGGCTCGGCATCGTCCAGATAGGTAAAGATCTCGGCAACGGTATCCACACCCAGAATGGAATAGAGCGACTGGCGTTCGGCGGGGGTCAGCACCTCCAACGCATCCGCCAGATCTTTTTCATGGTAATCAGACAGTTTTTCAGCCAGTTCCGCCTTGGGCAGACCGCTGTGAATGATGCTCAGAATTTCCTGTACATAATTCTTCTGCATGGGTAGTTCCTCCTGATTCCGCGAGCTTGACAAATCAAAATCCATCGCTCCGCTTCAAATTTTGCACTTCATCATAGCACATCCGGTATGCAGCGGCAACCCTGCCCGCGTGAATTTTTTGTAAAAATCTCCGCCAAAGCAAAAGGCTCCTTATCCGCAGAGCATAACTTTGGCTGAGAAAATGCCGTTCTGATAGGTAAACGTGCTTGCCCCGCCGGTCTTTTCTGCAATATGGCGGACAGACTGGATGCCGATCCCGTTTTCCCTTCGCTTGGAAGAGCGGAACACCCCGCTTTTTTCGTGAACTGCGCCGTCAAATGCGTTTTCCACTTCGACCAGAAGAAGCCGCTCGGCATGGACATACGCGGTGATCTCGATCTTCCGCCGGGCGGGTGCAGTGCGAAGGCTGGCTTCAAATGCATTTTCCAGAAGATTAGACAGCACCAGACACAGATCCATCTCGTCCACAGGAAGCACCTGTGGTAAGTTAAGCCGGGCACAAAAGGGAATGCCCTCGCGTTTTGCAAGGGCGCAATAATGGCCGACAACACTGTCCGCTGCACGGTTTTCGCAGAAATTCATATCCAGATCCGGGATCCGGGAGACCGTTTTTGCAAGGTAGGCTTTCAGGCCGTCCAGATCTCCTGCCTCGGCCAGTGCGGAGATCTGATTCAGCTGGTGGCGCATATCGTGCCGCGCCTGCCGGGCTTCATCAATGGCGGTTTTCAGGCTTTCATAGCGCTGCTGCTGCATGGAAAGCAACTGGTTTTCCTGCTGCAATCTCGCATTCCGGTTAAGGCTGGTTGCCATCAGCAGAAAGATCGCATTGAACATGAACAGCAGAAACAAAAGCGCGATGCTCATAACGATGTAGACCTGCAAGACCCGCCCTGTCCGGAGCGTTATCTGGTAGCGCGGGGTTATAAAAAGGTTCAGCAGGATGAACACCAGCGGCAGTACCCAGAACACATACCACGTCTGCGCAAAATTGTCATCCTCCACCATCGCGCGTACTGCGTGGGTGGCGGGATAATAGGCTGCGGCAGTGATCAGCCAGCAGACCGCATTATAAAAGATGCAGGTGCCAAAGCAGAACCACGGCTTGTCCGGCGGCAGCTGCATCCGGATCACGATTGCCGTGCCGACGGCCCGGGACAGGCTGTTCAGGCACGCAAATACCGCGCAGACCGCAAGCGCGATGGTTCCGGATTTCCAGAGAGAGAGCCGCAGCGTTTTGAGATACAGGAAAATTGTCACAATCGTTATGAGCAGCAAGGGGAACGCCGTTGAAATGCCAAAATGATAGCAAAGCAGCCCGCCGCCAAGGCAAAGCCCGAGCAGCAGCGGCACCGCCCCTGCTGCAAGCTTTGCGGGCGGCAGCTTCAGATAGGAACCTACCGGAAAATACGCAAGCAGCAAACCGGGAAACACGACCGTAAGTTCCAGAACCGGGCGCAGAACGTCCTTCAATCCGCACGCCCCCTTTGCAGCAGAAATTCCATAAACGCCTGTCGGGCGGCTTTCAAAAGCTCCTGACTGACATAGACGCGGCTGCCGTCCGTCATACAGAAGGCGGCAGCCTGAAAATCGGCAGCATTCTCCATATTGATGATCGCGCCGCGTCCGCAGACAAAAAAGCGCGGATCTTTTTTGAGCGGCTCGGTGAACGCTTTGAAGCTCTGGCGCGTAGCAAGCGTTTTGCCGGCAGTGGTGCGGATGTTGATCATGTGGGCGAAGTGCTCGGCGGATATGATATCACGATAGCGCAAATGGATGTCGCTGCCATCCACCTTCACCGTCAAAACCGGCTCCGGGCGGGGGAGTTTTGCGAGCATTTCATCCAGCAGACCGGACAGCTCGGCTTCAGAAAAGGGCTTGACCAGATAATGAAATGCCCGCACCTGAAAGCCCTCGAGTGCGTGGTCTGTCGAGGTGGTGGTAAAAACCAGAAGGCAGTCTGCATCGGTTTTCCGAAGTTCCCTTGCCGCATCCATGCCGCTTAAACCATCCATGTAAATATCCAGAAATGCAGCGGTAAAGCGCTGCTCTTTTTCTGCCGCCAGAAAGGCTTCCCCGCTGTCAAACTCTAAAAGCTCTGCATCTGCGCCGCGCTGACTCAGCTGCCGCACCAAGCGCTCCTTCAGCAGTGTGCGCTCAGTATCAAGGTCATCGACGATTGCGATCCTCATGCTGTATCAGGAAGCCGTTTTACAGCTTCCAACCTCCTTTATAAACTCTTTCATCCTGATTATAGCACAGTTGCCCGGTTATGTCGCAGCCGAAAATGGGATTTCGTGACGGAAAAGGGGCTTTCGTGCTAAATGGCTTGAAAAGACCATGCCTGTCCGTATACTGAAAGCAGAGAACGCCAACGACGGCGCAAGAGAAAGGAGGCACGCTGTGTACCGAATTGCCGTGCTGACAAGCAGCAGGGCGCAGGAAGCTTTTCTGGCAGAGCAGATCTCGCGGTTCTGCGCCGAACATTGCTTGTTCCCGAAAATGGACTGTTACCACGATCAGGAAAGCTTTTTTGAGGCTGCACGCAACGAACCGCTGACAAATGCCGTGATCGCCCTGCCGGGGGTCGACGGATTGAATGCAGTAGAGCATCTGCGCGCGCTTTGTCCACAGACACGCATTATCTGGTGCAGCGATCTGGATTTTTCGCTCCATGCCTTCCGGTTGCGTGCAGACTATTTTCTGCTGGAGCCGGTGACCGAAGCCGCCTTGCGGCAGGGATTCCGCATCTGGCTGGATGGAAAAAAATCAGGCGGAGCAGCACTGGTCTGACCGCAACGAACACAACAAGGAGAACTGTTTATGAAAAAGAGAAACATCGTCCATTCTGCGTTAAGCCTGTCGCTGACCGCGGCATTGTGCCTTTCCATGGCTGCCTGCGGCGGAACACAGACGCCGGCAGACAGTGCTGCCGCTTCGCAGCCCGCTGCCCCGTCCGCCGTGGTGCAGCCCTCTGCTGCGGAGACGACCTCTGCGGCGCTGCCGGTAAAGGCTCTGAACCCCAAGCAAGTAGAGGAAAACCCTTACATGGCCAAGAGCGATGCAAACATTCATCACGATGGCTACAACACCGACTCGACGGATGAGATCCTGCCGCTTGCCATCTATCCGGAGATCAACGTTTCCTATGAGACGACGAACGCGAACGCTTCGCCCGCCATCTATTTTGACAGCTACGGTCATGCCGTTGTGCCGCTGCTGGGCGGCATCGCCATCCGAGACCTGAACGCCGAAGAGACAAAAACGCTCGGCTATTTCTCGCCAAAGAAGCATGACGGCGGCGGTTACGTTATCCAGAGCTCCTATACCTTCCTTGACGAATCCAACCGCATCGTCTGCCCCACGAGCAACAACCATGTGCTGATGCTCCGCGCAACGGATGAAAACGGCAATGTTCTGCCCGAATTTGAAAAGGTGCTGGACATTGATATCAAAGCTGCTGCCGAGGCCGCGCTTGGAAAAGAACTGACGCAGAATCTTCTGTCCGTGGTCTTTGACTATGACGGAAACCTCTGGTTTGCAACGGGAGGCTTCCGCATTTATCCGCAGCGCCAGCAGCAGGGCGTCATCGGCTATATTGCCCGCTCGGCCATTGATGCGATCCTGAACGGCGAGCAGACAGACCTTTCAAAGGCTGTTTTTGTCCACGAACTGACCCCCGGCGAGGGCGCTGAAAACGGCATCGCCGCCTCCAAGGACGGTGCGGTGGTCCTGACCAACCAGAACTGCTATCTTCTGCGCGCAGAAGAAGGCGTAGACGTTGTATGGTGCACGCCCTATGAGAGCGCGGGTGCAAAGGTGAGCGGCGAAGGCGATAAGACCACCGGCGGCGGTCTTGCGTGGGGCGGCGGTTGCTCGCCCACGCTGACACCGAACCTTGTGCTGTTCACGGATAATCAGGACACTGTAAACCTTCTTGCACTCGATATGAAGACTGGCGAGGTCGTGGCAAGCACCCCGGTGCTGGATGACCTGCCCGAGGGCTATCAGGTAGCCGTTGAGAACTCTGCCATCGTCTATGACGACGGCGAGGGCACCGTCAGCACCATCGTCTGCAACTGGTTCGGTGCGGGCAATGCAGGTCTGGCTGATCCCAACAACGACTCCTCCATCCAGAGCTACGCCAATATTTACGACCAGAACTGGCTCATGAAGGGCAACATCATGATCGCCCCCGGCATCGAGCGCGTGGACACCGTAAAGACCGCAAACGGCTACGAGATGAAGAGCGTCTGGTGCCGGAACGACCTGAGCGACACCTCCATCATGAAGCTTTCCACCGCAACGGGCTATATCTACGGCTATGTGCAGGATGTGACCACCGGGATGTGGCAGTACATCATTCTGGATTTTGAAACTGGTGAGACTGTTTTCACGATGGATGTTTCCAACAAATACGGCTACAACAACATGGCCATTGGTATGTATGCCGGCAACAGCGGCAACGCGCTCTACTGCCCGACGGGCTATCTGGAACTGCTTCGTCTGCAGGACCGTTTCGTTTATCTGCCCGAAATGCCCTACCGCAAGGTCGATCTTGATCAGGCGGCAAGAAACGTCCTTTCGCAGGAGCGGTTTGCGCAGGACGGCGGCGAAGGCACCGTTGCAAGCTGGCGCAACACTGTGACCGTCCGCAACGTACATCCCAACACCACGGTAGCTTTCCGCATGAATAACCTGTCCGGCAGCACCTCCGGTCTGACCCTCTACGCCTATGGCGTGGACGGCAAGCTGGCAAAGGTCGATCCTGCACTGTGGTCGATCACCGACGAGGACGGCAAGGCTGTAACGGAACTTACCGCCGGTACGCTCTATGAGCTGCACGTGACCGTCGCCGATGGCGGCGCTCTTGACCTGAGCGAGACGGAAAAGGAGATCGGACTTTCCGTTGTACTTGGAAAGTAAATCCGTTCCGGACTGTTGCAAAATAGCTCTCTGAAAAATATACAAGCCCCGGAATCTTTTTCGGAGCCTTTATGGCTCGAAAAATTGAAAGCCTTGCCTGAGCCGTAAATTCCGGCACGATCCAAGAACCAATAAACCAAAAAATCCGAACCCTTCTCCTATCGAGAAAAGGTTCGGATTTTCTATTTCAGTGGCAGTCCTCTTGGTAGACATTCCTACACGTTGCCCCGCCTGCGGCGTTGCAGTGCTGTTCAAGTCCTGTTATCCGCCGTTGCAGCCAAAGGGAAATAGTCATGTAAAACAAAAAAGACAGCTTTTGATAGCTGTCTTTTTTGTGGTGCAGGAATGCAATCCAAATCCGAACCATTTCCCTCGGATGCAACTTTTGCCGCTTCTCCAAAGGTGACGGTCTGTGTTCCTTCTTTATAGTTGAAGGTTATCAAAGCCTTATCATCATACAGATAAATCGCATTGATGAAGGTATCCACCAGTGCCTGCCGCTGGTCTTTCAGGCTCATGTCCAGCTTGCGGAACCGCAGCAGCCAGAACCGAATGAACTCCTCCGTGACCTTGGGCTTTGCCAGCTTCTCTTCGGCAATGCGGGCTTCAAGCTCACGCTTGGTTTCTTCGAGCTGCTCCAACCGCTCCTTGGTGGAACTGGTCAGGATACCGGCCTGAATCGCATTGAGCATATTCTGGATACCCGATTCCGCATCCCGGAGCTGCTTTTCATAAAGAGGAATGTTGGTGTTTTCCTTGTTTTGCAGTTCCATCACCTTGGCAATGATAGACTCCATGGCGGCATCGTCCTTCACAAGCTGCATGGTCTGGTTGACCACAAGATCTTCCAGCCACTGTTTACGGACAGTCTTTTTCTTGCAGCCCTTGTGCTTTTTGGCAGTAGCACATTTATAATAGCGATGGACTTCGCCCGTCCGGCTCGTGCCGCTCTCTCCAAACATCAACGCCCCACAGTAGCCGCAGAACAGCTTGGTGGTGAGCAGGGAGTCATCCTCTGCCTTTCTACGGGCAGGGGCTTTCTTGTTTTTCAACATCTTTTCCTGTACATCGTTGAAAAGCTCTGCGGACACAATGGAGAGAATCGCATCGGGAATCAAAACATTACGATATTTCAGCTCCCCGATGTAGCGGCGATTGTTCAGCATATGCTGAATGGTGTTGAAGGTCATCAGCCCGCCACGCTGGTTCTTGACGCCCTTTTCGTTCAGCCAATCCCGAATTTCCCGCATGGTCTGGCCATCGTTGTACCGCTGGAAGGTTTCTGCCACAAAGGGAGCAGTCAACGGGTCGATTTCAAAGCGGTGGTCTGCGTTGATGATGTAGCCAAAGGGAATGGCACCGCCAGTGAACTTTCCCTTCAGTGCGTTTTCGGTCATGCCACGAATGACCTTTTCAGACAGGTCAGCGGAATAATACTCGGCATAACCTTCCAGCACCGATTCCAGAATGATGCCTTCCGGCCCCTCGGAGATGACCTCGGTGGCAGACATAAGCTTGACACCATTCTTCTTCAGCTGGGTCTTGTACCGGGCACTGTCGTAGCGGTTTCGGGCAAAGCGGTCCAGTTTCCAGACCAGCACAATGTCGAACAGCTTCTTGTCACTGTCCTTGATCATCTGCTGAAACTCCGGGCGGTTGTCCGTCTTGGCAGAGATGGCACGGTCAATATAGTGCTTGACGATGGTGATGCCATTCTTTTCCGCATAGGCCGTACATTCCCGGATTTGGCCTTCGATGGATTCTTCACGCTGGTTGTCGAGGGTTTCCGCAGCCTGCAAAATGACCTGCCGCGCGCTGGTGGCTTCGGCCTGTGCAAGAATGCTCCGGGCACACAGAGCAAGCATTCCGTGCAGAGCAAGGCCGATCTGCATCATGCTGTCCACAGTGCTACGCTCCATCTGCGCCAAAACTGTTTCAAAAAATTCCTGTATCTTGACCCCGGTAATCTGCACCGGAGTCAATTTTTTGACTGGAAACAATAGCGGCTCCATAGCAGCGGCCCCTGTACCATCCAGATGAACCCAATAATGATGCCAGCAGCTTTGCCCCGGGGCGGTGCAGTAGCTCTGCGGGGTGCGGCAGTTGAGCAGCAATGCTTGTCCGGTGCTGAGCACCACATGGCTTTCCCCCTGCTCGATGAGCCCTGCACCCCGGAGGGTATAAAACAGAAGGTAGCTTTCTTTATCGGTGCGGGCGGTGGAAAAATGCTGCTGGGCATAGAACACTCCCGCCTCGGTGCAGTAGTAGGGCTGTGCCAGCTCTGCTTCGCTGGGGGTAGTGCGTTTCCATACACTCTCCGGGGTCACATCCATGTTGTAGGTCAGCATTTTCCGTTTCCTCTCTTTCCACATTCAGTATAGCGCACCGCTCTTTGCAGCGCAAGAGTAGACTTTTCACAAAGAATGCGTCACCTTTGCGGATGGAATTGCCCGCATTATACCGCTATACTGGTAGCAGTCAAAGCCACACAGGAGGCGCATTATGCACAAAAATTATCTTGCCATCGACATTGGTGCGTCCAGCGGGCGGCACATTGTCGGATGGATGGAGAACGGTGTTCTCCGCACCGAAGAAGTGTATCGGTTCCCCAACAGCGTCCAACGGGTGGACAGCCATCTGGAATGGGACATCGACAGCCTGTTTGCTAACGTGAAGCAGGGCATCCGGGAAGCCTTTGCAAAATATCCGAATATCGAGAGCCTTTCCATCGACACATGGGCGGTGGACTATGTGCTGCTGAAAGACGGCAAGCCCCTCTCCCCTGTCTACGCCTACCGCGACAGCCGGACGCAGGCAGTGCTTCCCGAAGTCCACAGCATCCTGCCCTTTGCGCAGCTCTATGCACGCACCGGCATCCAGTTCCAGCCCTTCAACAGCATTTATCAGCTTTATGCCGATAAAAAGGCCGGGCGGCTGGCGCAGGCCGAGGACTTTTTGATGATCCCGGAATATCTGCTGTGGAAGCTGTGCGGCGTAAAGGCGCGGGAGTACACCAACGCCACCTCCACCGGCCTTGTGAACGCCCAGACCGGGGAGTACGACCCGGAGATTTTCAAAGCTTTGGGCTTGCCGGAGGCAATGTTCCCTAAGCTCACCGCACCCGGTACGGTGCTGGGCCCGTTGAAGGCGGACATTGCCGCCGAGGTGGGCGGGCAGACCAAGGTAGTGCTGTGCGCCACCCACGACACCGCCAGCGCGGTGGAGGGCATCCCCATGGAACAGGGGGATGCGCCGTTTTTGTCCTCCGGTACATGGAGCCTGCTGGGGGTCAAGCTGGCAAAGCCCATCACCAACCCGGAAAGCTGCCGCGCAAACTTTACCAACGAGGGCGGCGTGGGCTACATCCGCTACCTGAAAAACATCATGGGTCTGTGGATCATCCAGTGTGTGCAAAAACAGCTGGGCATCTCCTTTGCCGAGATGGTGGAGCTGGCCAAGACCAGCACCTACACCCGCATTTTTGATGTGAACGCAGCCCGGTTCTCTGCCCCGCAGGACATGCGCGCGGAGATCAGAGCCGCCCTTGCCGAGACCGGCGAAGCCCCTGCCACGGATGCCGACCTTATCAACAGTGTCTATCATTCGCTGGCGTACTGCTACGGGGAAGCATTCCGGGAGCTGGAAGCCCTCACCGGCCAGCACTGGGATAAACTCTACATCGCAGGCGGCGGCGCAAAGAACGCCACCCTGAACGAGTTGACTGCCCATTATACCGGAAAACAGGTCGTGGCTCTGCCCATCGAGGCAACGGCCATCGGCAATTTGAAAATTCAGATGCAGATTTAAGAAGGAGGAACCCTATGAGTTACGCAGAAGCAAAAGCCCGCTACGCCGCCATTGGCGTGGACACCGAAGCTGCCATTGCCCGGTTAAAGACCGTGCCCATTTCTCTGCACTGCTGGCAGGGAGATGACGTCCGTGGCTTTGATACCGACCCCACCAAGCCCCTGACCGGCGGCATCCAGACCACCGGCAACTACCCCGGTCGTGCCCGCACCCCGGAGGAACTGATGGCTGATATGGACAAGGTGCTGTCCCTCTGCCCCGGCACCAAAAAGATCAACCTCCATGCCTCCTACGCCATTTTTGACGAGGAAAGCCCGTGGGTAGACCGGGACAAACTGGAGCCCAAGCACTTCAAAAAATGGGTGGATTTCTGCAAGGCAAGAGGGCTGGGGGCAGACTTTAACCCCACCTTCTTCTCCCACCCCAAGTGCGACCCGCTGACCCTTGCCAGCCCTAACGAGGAGACCCGGAAATTCTGGGTAGAACACGGCAAGGCCTGCATCCGCATCAGCCAGTATCTGGCCGAGGAGCTGGGGCAGCCCTGCACCATGAACATCTGGACGGGCGACGGCTTCAAGGACGTACCGGCGGATCGCAAAGGTCCCCGCGACCGCTATAAGGCCAGCATCGACGAGATTTTAAGCGAGCCTTACGACTTCAAGCTGGTGAAGCCCTGCATCGAGAGCAAGGTGTTCGGCATCGGTGTGGAGGCGTACACCGTGGGCAGCGCCGAGTTTGCCCTGAGCTACGCCGCCTTCAACCGGGAAAAGTGCATTCCTCTGATGGATAACGGACACTACCATCCCACCGAGGTGGTCAGCGACAAGATCCCCGCCCTGCTGGCCTTCTTCCCGGAGATCGCCCTCCACATCACCCGCCCAATCCGCTGGGACTCCGACCATGTGGTGCTGTTTGACGATGAAACGAAGGAGATCTGCAAGGAGATCGTGCGCTGCGGCGGCTTGGACGGCCGGGTGAACATTGCACTGGATTACTTTGATGCTTCCATCAACCGCATCTCCGCATGGACGGTGGGCTTCCGCAACGTGGAAAAGGCGCTGCTGTCTGCCCTGTGCACCCCGCATACGGTGCTGAAGGAGCTGCAGGACACCAACCAGTTCACCGAGCTGATGGTGCGGCAGGAGGAGCTGAAGACCCTGCCCTTTGGCGAGGTCTGGGACGAATACTGCCGCCGGAACGGTGTGCCGGTGGACGGTGCATGGTTTGAGGAAGTCAAAAAGTACGAGCAGAACGTGCTGAGCAAGCGCATTTGAATGAGAGAGGTTTTTGAAGATGGGTATTCTGGATATTGAGATTGTAAAAGGCTTTATGCGGATGTGCAACGATGGCTGGTTGCAGGACTGGCACGAGCGCAACGGCGGCAACCTGACCTACCGCATGAAGGAAGAAGAAGTGGCGCAGTGCCGCCCCTTCTTTGACCCGCAGCCCCGCGAATGGGTGAACATGGGGGTGCAGGCGGATAATCTGGCGGGCGAGTATTTCATTACCACCGGCTCCGGCAAGTTCTTCCGCAACGTAGAGCCGGACCCTGTCCACAGCATCGGCATCGTGGAGATCAACGACAAGGGCGACAGCTGGCGCATCGTCTGGGGTCTGGAAGATGGCGCAAAGCCCACCAGTGAGTTTCCCAGCCACTTTATGAATCACAGCGTCCGCAAGGCCGCCACGGGCGGCGCAAACCGTGTCATCTACCACTGCCACGCCACCAACGTGATCGCCCTGACCTACATCCTGCCCCTGACCGACCGGGATTTCACCCGTGCGCTGTGGCAGAGCGCCACCGAGTGCCCGGTGGTGTTCCCGGAGGGCGTGGGTGTCTGCCCGTGGATGGTGCCCGGCGGGACAGACATTGCCATGGCCACCAGTGAGCTGATGAAGACTTATCAGGCTGCCATCTGGGCACAGCACGGTCTGTTTGCTTCCGGCCCGGACTTTGACATTACCTTCGGTCTGGCCCACACCATCGAAAAGAGCGCCGAAATTTACGTCAAGGTGCTCTCCATGGGCGGCGGCATCATCCGGCAGACCATCACCGACGACGACCTGCGCGCCATTGCCCGCGACTTTGGCGTGACTTTGAACGAGAAGTTTCTCAACTAAGGAGCAGAACATGGAGCACATGGCATGGAAAGGCCGCATCAAGCCCGGCTGCAAGGCTGAATACCAGAAACGTCACGCGGAGATCTGGCCGGAGATGGTTAAAGTTCTGAAAGACGCCGGCATCTGCAATTACAGCATCTTTTACTGCAACGATGAACTGTTCGGCTATTACGAGTGCGAAAAGGGCGTTGCCTATGCCGAGAAGGTGCAGGCAGAAAGCCCGGTGGTAGACCGTTGGAACGCGTACATGAAGGACATTCTGGAACTGGAAATGGACCCCGTGACCGGCGCACAGCCCAAGCTGGAGCAGGTGTTCCGGCTGAACTGAGCGGCAGCCTTTTATAAAAGAAACATATCAAGAGCCATCCGTAACAAACTACGGGTGGCTCTTTTCTGTTTGCGCTCAAACAATATTGCGCAGAAAAAACGGACGAATTGATCTAAAAAATTATTTGTATGTAGAAGAATGGCAAGAAATATTGTCCATTTCAGCAAAACAATAGAGAAAAGCGCAAGAATGTATACAACACAAGCGCAATATCGTTTGAATTTTGGGCTTCATTCGCAATTCTTTGCGAGAAAGCTGGCCCCAAAGGCTGTATAATTATAATCAGGAAGTCGCACCGAACGAGCAAATCATTTAGGAGGAATGACAATAAAAAAGACATCAAAAATCTTGTTGACCGTCATTGTCGTCGTGCTGCTGGGAATCGGAGTTTCCCCCTTTTTCAAGGTAAACGGCAGCATTGGCAGTGACAAGATCCAGCTCCGGCTGGCGCACGGTCAGGCGGGCGATTCCGAGATCGGCGGCACCATCACTCCTCCCGTTGGCAACGTCCTGTTCGTGGGATGCTCGTTGGCAAAGCAGCGTCTGGAGAATGTGATGAAAAGTCTGGTTCCGTTCTTTGTGGCAATTTTCATCTCACTGATGCCGGTCACATACATCCCTGCTCTGAGCGAGTGGCTGCCTACTACGCTGGGCCTGATGTAAGCCCCACGGTGCAAATGCTTGTCAAACCTGAACAGATATGACATAATCAAGGCAAGAACACCGCCTGTTCAGGAGAAAAGGAGCATTTCATGAAAACAACATGGCTGCACAGCATGGTTCAGGGTGATGCGACCCAATATTACCGCAAACGAAACGGCATTATGGTGGAACACATGGTTCGTCCGGCAAACTTTGATATGCGGTACAACCACTTCCATCAGGAGTACGAAATTTATCTCCTGCTCCGTGGGCGGCGGCAGATGTTCTTTGAGAACCGCGCCTATGAAGCACAGGCCGGGAACCTGATTCTCGTGGACAGCGGCCAGATTCATATGTCCCATTCCATCGTGGGAGACCCGGAAACCGAATACGAGCGAGTGATCCTCTATGTAGACCGGGACATTGTGGAAAAGGTCGATAAGATGTTCCCGGAACTGAAGATCGGTGCGTTCTTCCACAAGCACTACGGAATTTACGAACTGACCCCGAAGCAGACAGCGAATACCCGCCGATTGTTTCTGCAAATCATGGAGGAACTGGACAAGGCAGAGCCTATGAGCCAGACCGCTATTCTTTCGGAGTTGATTCTAGGCTTCATCTACTTCCGGCGCAGCAATCAGCAGGTCGCCTGCCTGAATGATGTGCAGGAGGGTAAGGCCAGCGGCGGAAAGTTCGATGCAGTCTACCAAATCTCAGACTACATTTCCGATCACTTTCAGGAAAGGCTCTCGCTGGACAGCCTTGCCGAGCAGTTTTATATCAGCAAGTATTATCTCAGCCGTTCCTTCCATGAAGTGACTGGCTTCGGCATCAACGAATACATCAACATCCTGCGGGTAAAAAAAGCGCAGAGCCTGTTAGAAACAACAACACTTTCCGTTTCCGAAATCGCAAGCCGTACCGGGTTTGAGAGCATCACCTATCTGGGACGTGTGTTCAAGAAATATCAACACGTTACGCCTGCACAATATCGAAAATCGCTTACTTCAACCGCTGAGAAAAACAATACAAATACATGAGGTGTTTTTTATGGCAAACGAAATCAAAAAAGAACTGATTCAGAAAAAGCTGGATCTTGTTATCCAGAAGCTGATGCACCTTGGTGCCCCCGAAAACGAGGACACTTTGAAAGAAGGCGGCGAGGCCATCGGATTTTTTAGCCGTGACTTCGGCATCAAGGAGTGGGACTGGCCGCAGGGCATCGGCCTGTACGGACTGCTCAAAATCGCCAAGATGCAGGATTCGGAGGAATACTGCACCTTCCTGCATGATTGGTTCAAGGAGAACATTGCGCAGGGTCTGCCTTCCCGCAATATCAACACGACTACTCCGCTGCTGACTCTGTGTGAATTGAACGAGATTTACCACGACCCTGAGTTTGAAGCCCTTTGTCTGGATTGGGCAAAGTGGCTGATGGAGTGCATCCCGCGTACCCGTGAGGGTGGCTTTCAGCACGTCACCAGTGCCAACGGCGACCGTCAGGGCGTTCGCCTAAACGAGAGCGAGATGTGGATCGACACCCTGTTCATGACCGTCTTGTTCCTCAATCGGATGGGCCAGAAGTACGGCAAGCAGGAGTGGATCGACGAATCCATTAAGCAGGTGCTGATGCACATCAAGTATCTGTACGATACCCACACCGGTCTGTTCTTCCACGGCTGGTCGTTCAATCGGATGGACAACTTTGGCGGCGTGTTCTGGTGCCGCGGCAACAGCTGGTTCACGCTGGGTATTCTGGACTATCTGGATATGTTTAAGGGTACGCTGAATCAGGGCGTCAAGACGTTCATTCTGGATACCTACAAAGCACAGGTGCGCGCACTGCGTGACCTTCAGGGTGAGGACGGCCTTTGGCATACGGTTCTGGATGACTCCACCAGCTACGAAGAAACTTCCGGCTCTGCTGCTATCACCGCTGGCATCCTGAAAGGCATCCGCATGGGGATTCTGGATGATTCCTACCTGCCCTGTGCCAAGAAAGCTATCCGTGCAATCCTCAAGAACATCGACACCGATGGTACGGTGCTGAAAGTATCCGGCGGTACGGGTATGGGCTACGACCGCGACCACTACAAAAACATTCTGATTGCTCCCATGGCATACGGCCAGTCGCTGACCATCCTTGCACTGGTGGAAGCACTGGAAACCTTTGAATGATATTTCACTGAGGCTTTTGTTGCTGCGCAAACGCGAGCTTGCCTATGGCAGGCGGAACAGTCTCATCACACCACCAGCAAAGAGAAACAGGGCCTTCCCGACGGGGAAAGCCCTGTTGTACATATCGCTCTTGTCTGTAGATTTTCAGGGTGCGTCCATTCGGGGCGCACCCTGTTTTTGTTTCATCATGGTTGGGTGTACGTCAAAACGCATCACCGCAACTCCTTATAGGTTTCTTCCGGCACCGGCTCGCACCACTCGTTAGAGGTGCCCTCACCGGGCACTTCCACTGCCAGATGAGAGAACCAGCAATCGGGTGCAGCACCGTGCCAGTGTTTGACCTCCGGGGGAATGTTCACCACATCGCCCGGATGCAGCTCCAGCGGAGCTTTGCCCCATTCCTGATAGTAGCCCCGGCCTGCCACGCAGACAAGGATCTGTCCACCGCCCTTTGCAGCATGGTGGATGTGCCAGTTGTTCCGGCAGCCCGGCTCAAAGGTGACGTTGTAAATGCCAACCTGTACGGTGGACAAGGGTGCCAGATAGCTTTTTCCGCTGAAATACTGTGCAAAACCGTCGTTGGGTGCACCGATGGGGAACACCATTTCACTCTGGTGCTTTGCCTTGGCATCCTCTGCAGCGTCCTCTGCCCAGACTTCCTTTGCCATGCGGAAAGCCGCCCACGCCTTGGGCCAGCCAGCATAAAATGCCGCATGGGTCAGGATCTCTGCAATTTCAGTCCGGGTAATACCATTGTTTTTTGCTGCCGTCAGGTGATACCGAAACGAGGAGTCCGTCAGTCCCTGCGCCATCAGTGCTACCACCGTCACAAGGCTGCGGTCCCGGAGGGAGAGTTTATCCTCTCGGCTCCACACCTGCCCGAATAGTACCTCATCGTTAAGTTCTGCAAATTTTGGTGCAAATTCGCCCAGAGCATCCCGCCCTGCGGTCTGTTTTACTGCCATTATACGTTCCTCCCCATCTCGTAAGCCTGTGCCATTGCAGAGGTGTTTCGCACCGCACCCGGCTCATAGACACCACTTGCTACAAGGACGCCTTTTTCCACGGCACCTTCCACACAGTCTGCATAGCCCCGGAAGCAGGTCAGCGTAGTGTCCGCAGAGGCTTTTTCCTCGTCTGCCATGGTGGTGATGTAGTAGAATTCCTTGTCTTTGACCTCAAGCCACCGTGCCACGGTACGGTCGATCACTGCCTTCAACTGGGCACTGATGGAGTAGAAGTATACCGGGCTTGCCAGCACAATGACATCGGCATCGATCATCTTTTGCAGGATGTCTGCCATATCATCCTTGTGGACGCAGGCTCCGCCGTGGGTGCTGCAGTAGTAGCAGCCGGAACAGGGAGCCACCTTTTTCTCAGCGACCCGGATCTTTTCTGCTTTGTGCCCGGCATCCTGCGCTCCACGCAGAAATTCGTCGCATAGAATATCAGAGTTGCCGCCCTTCCGGGGACTGCCAGACAAAATCAATACCTTCTTGCTCATAGGAACCTCCTTGACAGCGGAGTGCATCCGCATTATGATGTTGATAAAGTTTGATTTTATCATACAACTTAAAGCGCACTTTAAGTCAAGAGCTTTTTGAAAAAACGGAGGTTTCAGATGATCTATACCGTAGGTGAAATGGCACAAAAGCTGGGCGTACCTGCCTCCACCCTGCGCTACTACGACAAAGAAGGGTTACTTCCCTTTGTGGAGCGTTCCTCCGGCGGCATTCGGATGTTCCGGGAAAACGACTTCGAGTGGCTGCAGGTCATCCGCTGCATGAAAAAAGCCGGAATGTCCATCAAGGATATCCGGCAGTATATTGAGCTTTCCATGCAGGGAGACGACACCATTGACACCCGGCTGGAAATGTTCCGGCATCAGCGCGAGGTACTCACCCAGCAGATCCAGCAGTTACAGCACACGCTGGAGACCGTGGAGTATAAATGCTGGTTCTATGAAGCCGCCAAAGCCGCTGGGACAGTGGATGTCCCCGGTGCAATGACCGATGCGGATGTACCTGATCAGTTCCGTGCCATCCGGCAGGAGCTTCGGGGACAGAAGATGCCGAATATCGAAAGATAAGAAATGCCGTTCCAGTTGCTTTTGGAACGGCATTTCTCTTAATCTTCTAACCCATGGTTCCCAGCCGTATTTTTCAAATATTCTTCCGGCTCGCCGTTTAGAATCAGGTCTGCATACGCCAGCGGGTCGTTGTAGATGAGATAATCCAGTTCCGTCCTCTGCGCCATGGTCACGTCCAATTCATCCTCGACCCCAGTGCAGTTGATGGAGATCATTCTCCCATCCCGGAGCAGCAGTTCCACGCAGCCGGTGTCCATGTTGAACTTGCAGGCTCTTTCATCGTACTTCATATTTGTGTCCTTTCCGCCTTACGGCACTCTTACAGTGGTCTGTCGTGCTTTTTTATGATAAGGTCTAGGACGTTTTTCGATGGAAGCAAGGGATTCGTTCTGTTTTCCAAAGAATACAAAAAATCCGAACCCTTCTCCTATCGAGAAAAGGTTCGGATTTTCATTGTTTGGTGCGAGTAGTGATACAGCATTTTTTGAAAACCATCGTAGTACAATTTGTTTTTGAGGTCATCGGATAGCAACTTGCTTGTATCGCACCCCGATGGGCGGCTGTATTGAAAAAACAGTTGCCTTTTATATACCACACAACCTAAAAATTATCAAGTACGCGCAGCGTTCACTTCTCCCATCACCGGGAGCAAATGAACGCTGCTTTTTTTGTTTACAACGAAAGGAGGCATCCGTGAAATGGCAGTTTTTCGGGTAGAAAAGAACAGCGGCTACACAGTCATGTCAAACCACCACCTGCGGAACCGGGCCTTGTCCCTGAAAGCCAAAGGCTTACTCTCCCAAATGCTCTCCCTGCCGGAAGATTGGGACTACACCCTGCAAGGGCTGGCCCGTATCAACCGGGAAAGCATCGACGCGATACGGCAGGCCATCCGGGAACTGGAACAGGCGGGCTACATCCAGCGTTCCAGAGAACGGGACGAGAAAGGGCGGCTGCGCGGTGCAGACTATGTGATTTTCGAGCTGCCGCAGCCCGTTCCTGCATCGGTTTCACCTAAATTGGAAAATCCAACGTTGGAGAATCCCACGCAGGAAAACCCTACGTTGGAAAATCCAATGCAATTAAATAAAGATAAACTAATTACAGAAAAACAAAAGAAAGAGGGATTAAATACCGATTCCATTCCTATCCATTCCCCAAACCCCTTGCCTTTGGACGAGGGCGAGGCAGCGGCACCGCCGCCGGAACGGGCAGGAAGCCGAAAGGAAACGGCCTATCAAATCTACCGGGACCTGATTTTGGAGAACATCGAGTATGACACCCTCACCCAGAATCCCCGGATAGACCGGGAACAGCTGGACGAAATCGTGGACATCCTGCTGGAAACGGTCTGCACTTCCCGCAAGTCCATCCGGGTGGCCGGGGACGATTACCCGGCAGAGTTGGTCAAGGCGAAATTCTTGAAGCTGGACAGCCATCACATCGAGTTCGTCATGGACTGCCTGCGGGACAACACCACCAAAGTCCGCAACATCAAGCAATACCTGCGGGCCATGCTGTTCAACGCCCCCAGCACCATCAACAGCTACTATGCGTCCCTTGTGGCGCACGATATGGCGCAGCCCGATTGGGGCCGCCCGCCCAACACCTGACCGAAAGGAGTACCCATCCATGAGAACACTTTACCTGCGGCGGCTGGTGGTTCCACCCTAGCTGCCGCTCTGAATTTTCTGCAACAAGGAGGGATTCATATTGCAGGAAGAAGTCACCCAGAAAACCATTGCCCTGTCCATGAAAACAGGCAAACTCACCGCCCAAGCGTTGCAAGCTGCCCTAAAAAAATACTTGCAGCACCGGGCCAAGGGGCCAAAGCTGCACCACGGCAAGCAAAGCCTGAAACAGCTGAAAGCCCACGGCGCAGCCCTGACCAACATTGAAGTCACGGAGGCGAATATCGGGGCGTTCAAGCCCTGCGCCAAGAAGTACGGTGTGGACTTCACCCTGCGCAAGGACAAGACCACCCAGCCGCCCCACTACATCGTGATCTTCAAGGCCAAGGATGCGGACAATCTGGAACAGGCGTTCCGGGAGTTCACCGCCAAAACGCTCTCCAAGGAGCAGCGACCCTCCATCCGCAAAGTGCTGGCAGTGGCTAAGCAAAAATCGGCCCAGCAGCCGAAACGCGCCAAAGAAAAAATCAAGCAAAGGGGGCTGGAACGATGAAGCCTGAACTAAAAAAACTGCTGGTGCTGAATCTGCCATATCTGCTGTTCGTGTACCTGTTTGCCAAATGCGGGCAGACGTACCGTCTGGCGGCGGGCGCGGATGCTTCGGCCAAGCTGCTGCACCTAACGAGCGGCATCTCCGCCGCCTTTGCAAACCCGCTGCCCAGCCTGCATCCGTTTGATTTGTGCGTGGGCGTTGTTGGAGCGGTGGCTGTCCGGCTCATTGTGTACAGCAAAGGCAAGAATGCCAAGAAGTACCGCAAGGGCGAAGAATACGGCTCTGCCCGGTGGGGCACCGCCAAGGACATTGCGCCCTATATCGACCCCAAGTTTGAAAACAACATCCTGCTGACCCAGACCGAACGCCTGACCATGACCGGGCGGCCAAAAGACCCCAAGACGGCCCGGAACAAAAATGTGCTGGTGATCGGCGGCTCCGGCAGCGGCAAGACCCGCTTCTATGTGAAGCCCAACCTCATGCAATGTTTCCCCACTTCCGACTATCCCACCTCATTCGTGGTCACAGACCCAAAAGGCACACTGGTTCTCGAAACAGGCCAAATGTTCCAGCGGGCGGGCTACCGGGTGAAAATCCTGAACACGATAAACTTTTCCAAGTCCATGAAGTACAACCCCTTTGTCTATATCCACTCGGAAAAGGACGTGCTGAAACTGGTGAATACCCTTATCGCCAACACCAAGGGCGAGGGTGAGAAATCAGCAGAAGATTTTTGGGTGAAGTCGGAACGGCTGTTCTACACCGCGCTTATCGGCTACATCTGGTACGAGGCCCCGGCAGAAGAAATGAACTTCACCACCCTGCTGGAAATGATAAATGCCAGTGAAGCCCGCGAGGACGACCCGGAGTTTCAAAGCCCAGTGGACCTCATGTTTGAACGGCTGGAACAGAAAGACCCGGACCACTTCGCTGTCCGGCAGTACAAAAAGTTTCTGCTGTCGGCGGGCAAGACCCGTTCCTCCATCCTGATAAGCTGCGGTGCCCGTTTAGCCCCATTTGACATCCGGGAGGTGCGGGAGCTGATGGAGGACGATGAAATGGAGCTGGACACCATCGGGGATGAAAAGACCGTGCTGTTCCTGATTATGAGCGACACGGACACCACGTTCAACTTCATTCTCGCCATGCTCCAAAGCCAGCTTATCAACCTGCTGTGTGACCGTGCGGATGATAAATACGGTGGCCGGCTGCCTGTCCATGTGCGGCTGATTCTGGACGAGTTCGCCAACATCGGACAGATACCCAACTTCGACAAGCTGATTGCCACCATCCGCAGCCGGGAAATCTCGGCATCCATCATTTTGCAGAGCCAGTCGCAGCTAAAAGCCATCTACAAGGATGCGGCCGAAATCATTTCGGACAACTGCGATTCTGTTCTCTTTTTGAGTGGGCGGGGCAAGAATGCCAAAGAGATCTCCGATGCGCTGGGGAAAGAGACTATCGACAGTTTCAACACCAGCGAAAACCGGGGTTCTCAAACCTCCCACGGACTGAACTATCAAAAATTAGGAAAGGCGTTGATGTCAGAGGACGAAATCGCAATCATGGACGGCGGCAGGTGCATCTTGCAGCTGCGGGGAGTGAGACCATTCTTCTCGGAGAAGTTCGACATCACCAAGCACCCGCACTACAAGTACCTTGCAGATGCGGACAAAAAGAATGCCTTTGATGTGGACAGGTTTTTATCTACCCTGCGCCGGAAGCGGCAGCAGGTAGTCGCACAGGACGAAAGTTTTGACCTGTACGAAATCGACCTGTCGGATGAAGATGCAGCCGCCGAATGAGGCGGCATTTTTTGAAAAAATTTTTGAGTGCCGCAGAACAAGCGGCAGAAAGTGAGGATCTTATGGAATTTTTCAACAGCGCAGTCGATACTTTGCAGACGATCGTGGTCGGTCTGGGCGGTGCCCTGTGTGTCTGGGGCGGCATCAACCTGTTGGAGGGTTATGGACAGGATAACCCCGGCAGCAAGAGCCAGGGCGTGAAGCAGCTGGTCGCGGGCGGCGGCGTTGCCCTGATCGGCGTGACCCTTGTCCCGCTGCTGTCCGGGCTGCTGGGCTAACCTCAACTTATCCGAACATCCATCTTTGAGACCCCACCGCGCTCTCCCAGAAAAGTGGGAGGGCGCGGGAAAGGAGGTATCTTTGCTTGATTAGTGAGATCATCGAGAAATGGATAAAAGGCATTTTGATCGATGGCATCACGGGCAACCTCTCTGGCCTGTTCGATAACGTGAACGCCAAGGTGGGCGAAATCGCTTCGGATGTCGGCTCTACCCCGCAGGCGTGGAACAGCGGCATTTTCAATATGCTGCGCAGTCTTTCCGAAACGGTAGTACTGCCCATTGCAGCGGCCATCCTTGCCCTTGTGATGTGCCATGAGCTTATCCAGATGATTACCGAAAAGAACAATATGCACGACTTCGATACTTCCATGTTCTTCCGCTGGATTTTCAAGTCTGCCTTTGCCATCCTCATAGTCAGCAACACATGGAATATCGTTATGGGTGTGTTCGATGCCACCCAGAGCGTTGTCAACCAAAGTTCCGGCGTTATCATTGGCGAAACATCCATCCACTTTGACCGCCTGATACCCGGACTGGAATTTCAGCTAGAAAGCATGACCATCGGCAGTCTGCTCAGCCTGTGGTTCCAGACCCTTGTGGTGGGCCTGACCATGAACATCCTGTCCATCTGCATCTTCCTTGTGACCTACGGCCGCATGATCGAGATTTACGTTGTGACCGCACTGGGGCCTATCCCGCTGGCGACCATGGGCAGCAGCGAGTGGCGCAGTACCGGGCAGAACTATTTGAAATCGCTTTTGGCGTTAGGCTTCCAAGCGTTCCTGATTATGATTGTCGTGGGCATTTACGCGGTGCTGATACGCAACATTTCGGGCGCGGCGGACATTGCCGGGGCTATCTGGGGCTGCATGGGCTACACCGTGCTACTCTGTTTCTGTCTGTTCAAGACTGGCAGCATCAGCAAATCCGTGTTTGGCGCCCATTGAGAAAGGAGCGTTTGAATGGCGTATGTGACCGTTCCCAAAGATTTGACCCATGTAAAATCCAAAGTCTTATTCGGGCTGACCAAGCGGCAGCTGATCTGCTTCGGCGGTGCGCTTTTAACGGGCGGACCGCTTTATTTTTTGGCCCGGAACTATCTTTCCAACAGTGCAGCGGCCCTGCTGATGATTTTTGCCATGCTGCCGGGGCTGCTGTTCGCTCTGTTCGAGCGGCACGGCCAGCCCCTTGAAGTGGTGATTCAGCAAATGATTCAGTGCTGCTTTATCCGTCCCAAGGAAAGGCCCTATCAGACCAACAATGCTTACGCCGCCCTTGTGCGGCAATACCAAATGGAACAGGAGGTAAAGGCCATTGTCCAGAAAAACGATACCCCGCGAAACCGAAAAGCCCAAAAAGCTCACCCGCGCCCAGAAAAAAGAAATTGATGCCGTTCTCCGCAAGTACAAGGGTGACGGCAAGCCCCGCACGGCACAGGCCACCATCCCGTATGAGGCCATCTACCCGGACGGTGTGTGCCGCATTGACCGACGCACGTTCTCCAAGTGCATTGCCTTTGAGGACATCAGCTATCAGCTGGCCCAGCCGGAAACGAGGACCGCCATCTTTGAACACCTGTGCGACCTGTACAACTATGTGGATGCCTCCATCCATGTGCAGCTTTCGTTTCTCAATCGCAAGGTTGACCCGGTGCAGTACGCAAAAAGTTTTGAGATCGCACCGCAGGGGGATGATTTTGACGACATCCGCGCCGAGTACACCGCCATCCTGCAAAAGCAGCTTGCCAGCGGAAACAACGGCATTGTCAAAACCAAGTACCTGACCTTCACCATCGAGGCAGACAATCTAAAAACCGCACGGGCGCGGCTGACCCGCATTGGTCTTGACCTGCTGGGCTATTTCAAGACCATGGGCTGCGTGGCGCACGTCATGGACGGACAGGCGCGTTTGGAGGTGCTGCACGGCATCTTCCACCCGGACGGGGAACCGTTCCGTTTTGACTGGGACTGGCTGGCGCCCTCCGGCCTGTCCACTAAGGATTTTGTGGCCCCGTCCTCCCTCTGCTTCGGCACGGCCAAGACTTTTGGACTGGGCGGCAAATATGGAGCTGTGAGCTTTTTACAAATCCTTGCGCCGGAACTTTCGGATGAAATGCTGGCCGATTTTCTCAAAACGGAAAGCGGCATTCTCGTCAATCTCCATGTGCAGGCCATCGACCAGACCGAGGCCATCAAAACCATCAAGCGGAAGATCACAGACCTTGACGCCATGAAGATTCAGGAGCAGAAAAAGGCTGTCCGTTCCGGGTACGACATGGACATCCTGCCCAGCGACCTTGCCACTTACGGCGAGGACGCCAAAAAGCTGCTGAACAAATTGCAGACCCGGAACGAACGGCTTTTCATGCTGACCTTTCTTGTGCTGAATGTGGCCGACACCAAGCAAAAGCTGGGCAACGATGTGTTCCAAGCCGCAGGTGTGGCACAGAAGTATAACTGCTCGCTTGTCCGGCTGGACTACCAGCAGGAACAGGGCCTTGTGTCCAGCCTGCCGCTGGGCATCAACCAGATAAAGATTCAGCGCAGCCTTACCACCTCCAACGTGGCGGTGTTCGTGCCCTTTGTGACGCAGGAGCTTTTCCAGAGCGGCGCGGCCATGTACTACGGCATCAACGCAAAATCCCACAACATGATCATGCTGGACCGCAAGCAGGCCCGGTGTCCCAACGGCCTAAAGCTGGGTACGCCCGGCAGCGGCAAATCCATGAGCTGCAAGTCTGAAATCGTCAGTGTGTTTTTAACGACTGCTGACGATATTTTTATTTCAGACCCAGAAGCCGAGTATTATCCGCTGGTCAAGCGGCTGCATGGGCAGGTCATCAAACTTTCGCCCACCAGCAAGGACTATGTGAATCCTCTGGACATCAACCTCAACTACTCCGAGGATGATAGTCCGCTTGCCCTGAAATCGGATTTTGTGCTGTCGTTCTGTGAGCTGGTCATGGGCGGCAAAACAGGTCTGGAAGCGATTGAACGCACCGTGATAGACCGTGCCGTGAAAGCCATCTACCGCCCCTATCTGGCGAATCCCTGCCCGGAGAATATGCCGATTTTGTCTGACCTCCACCAAGCCCTGCTCGACCAGCACTTGCCGGAAGCGGACCGGGTAGCGCAGGCATTAGACCTGTATGTGTCCGGCTCGCTGAATGTGTTTAATCACAAAACGAATGTGGACATCCACAACCGACTTGTGGCCTTTGACATCAAAGAGTTAGGAAAACAGTTAAAAAAACTGGGGATGCTCATTATCCAAGACCAGATATGGGGCCGCGTCACCCAGAACCGCAGCCAAGGCCGGGCTACATGGTATTTTGCAGACGAGTTCCACCTCTTGCTGAAAGAGGAACAGACCGCCGCATACAGTGCCGAGATTTGGAAACGCTTCCGCAAATGGGGCGGTGTGCCCACGGGCGCCACCCAGAATGTGAAGGACCTTCTTTCTTCCCCGGAGATTGAGAACATTCTGGAAAACAGCGACTTCATCACGCTGCTGAATCAGGCATCCGGCGACCGCAAAATCCTTTCGGAACGGCTGAACCTCTCCGCAGACCAGCAGAAGTACATCGACAATTCCGAACCGGGCGAAGGACTGCTGATTTTTGAAAATGTGGTGCTGCCGTTCTCAAACCCTATCCCGAATAACACCCAGCTTTACAAAATTATGACCACCCGGCTCAGCGAGGTGGTGGAGCTATGAGCCTAACGCATTTCAGCTTGTTTTCCGGCATCGGCGGCATCGACCTTGCCGCAGAAGCAGCGGGTTTTACTTCGGTCTGCCAATGCGAGTGGGCGGCCTTTCCCGCCGCTGTGCTGGCAAGCCACTGGCCGGAGGTGCCCCGCTTTCAGGACATCACCACCGTGACAAAGGAGGCTTTCTTTGAAAAAACAGGACTTCACACCGTCACCCTCATTTCAGGCGGCTTCCCGTGCCAGCCGTTCTCCACCGCAGGGAGGCAGCGCGGCTTCCACGATGAACGCTACCTCTGGCCCGAAATGCTGCGGGTTATCCGGGAATTGCAGCCCCGTTGGGTGCTTGGAGAAAATGTTGCTGGCTTCCTCCGTATGGGGCTCGACAAAACGCTCATTGACTTGGAGCAGGCAGGTTACGATGTTCGGGTTTTCGTATTACCTGCTGCTGCCGTTGGCGCGTGGCACGAACGGAAACGGGTATTCATCATCGGCTCCGCTGCTTCCCACACCCCTTGCCAGCGACACCGGGGATGTGGGCAAGGGGTTGGACATCCAAATCTCTGCGAACGGCAGCTATCGCAAGATGAACAAGGATGGCAAAGCATGGACGGCGCGGCTTTCCCATGTGGTCTACCGCATGACCCCCACCACGCTGGAAAGGCCCTACCTCAACCCGGACTGGGTAGAGTGGCTGATGGGTTTCCCGCGCAAATGGACGGACATTCCCTTTGGGCAGAAGAACCCGCCGACATCCCGCGCCTGACCGAGGATGTGCCGAACCGCAGCAAGCGGATGAAAACGCTGGGCAATGCAGTTTCGCCGCCGCAGGTGTTCCCGATTCTCAAATACATTGCGGACATTGAAACAAGCTGCTGCCCGATGGGAGGTGAAGAACCTTGAAAGAATTGCAGGCGAAAGCCAAAGTCACCCAGACCATGACCCGTGACGGTCTGGTGGTAGAAAATCAGGCGGACGGCACTGTGGAGAACGTTTCCAGCCGGGAGGCGGAACAGGATTATTCTACGGATTCCGAGGGCAAGGCCGAAAAAATTCTGGAGCGGGCCGAGGACATCAAGGACGGGCATGAAAATAAAAAGAAAGCGAAAAAGGCGGCAGAAACCGCAGCCACCGCCGAAAGTGAAGATGGTCTGCACCGTTCCGCTGCCCGTTTGGAATTGACCGAGGAAGAACGGGCAGACCCGGCGTTGCAGCCGTTTATTCAAAAAGCGGAAGCGAAAGCCGACAAGCTGGATGCGGCCCGCGCTGCTCTGCCGAAAAAGCGCGTCCCGGTCAAGGGAAAAGTCTACGATGCTGTCAGCGGCAAGGCAAAATCCACCCTGCGTTTTGAGCAGCAGGACAAAGGCCCACCTAGCCTGAAACCAAACCCGGCCAGCCGCCCGCTATCGGAAGCATTGCTGTTCGCTCACGGAAAAATCCATGAAGTCGAACACGAAAATGTGGGTGTGGAGGGTGGCCACAAGGGTGAAGAACTGGTGGAGCATCAGACCGCCAAAGCCATCCGCAGCGGCATCCGGCACCACAAGATGAAACCCTACAAGGCCGTGGAAAGGGCAGAGCGTCAGCTCATGTCTGCCAATGCAGAATACTTTTACCAGAAATCTTTGCGGGACAATCCGCAGATCGCGCAGTCCGCCAGCAACCCCATTTCCCGGATGTGGCAGAAACGGCGTATCAAACAGCAGTATGCCAAAGCTGCACGGCAGGCCGGACAAGCCGCCGCGCAGGGTGCAGCCGCCACCGCAGAGAACGGTTTCCGGGTAACGAAGCTGGCGGCCGAGGGCGGCGAACGGGTAGCCGAATTTGCGGCCCGGAACTGGAAAACCATTCTGATCGTGGCGGTGTTCGGTCTGCTGGCTCTGCTCTTGATAACGGGTTTGCAGTCCTGCACCGTGATGGCGGGCACCGCTGGAACCGGCGTGACGGCATCTTCTTATTTTTCCAAGGACAAGGATATGCTGGGTGCAGAGAAGGCTTATGCCAAGCTGGAACAAAAGCTGCAACGGTATCTCGACACCTACGAGGCCACCCACAACTATGACGAGTATCATTTTTATCTGGATGAAATCGAGCATGACCCCTATGTGCTGATCTCGATTTTGTCTGCGCTGCAGGACGGCGTGTTCACGCTGGCCGAGGTGCAAAGCGAGATCGAAATGCTCTTTGAAAAGCAGTACATCCTGACCGAGACCGTGACCATGCAGATACGTTACCGTACAAAAATGATGGTCATTATTGGCCCGTATGGTGTGCCGCAAGTTATCACCTACCAAGAACCGTATGAATACTACATCTGCACGGTCAAGCTGAAGAACAAGGATTTATCTCATCTGCCCGTGGAAGTGCTGACCGAAGAACAACTCAGTGCTTATTCGCTCTATATGCGCACGCTGGGCAACCGGCCGGATTTGTTCGGGCAGGCACAGTACCCCAATGCGTCCACCATCAAGCAG
Source organism: Faecalibacterium sp. IP-1-18 (assembly GCF_023347355.1). Classification (NCBI taxonomy): domain Bacteria; kingdom Bacillati; phylum Bacillota; class Clostridia; order Eubacteriales; family Oscillospiraceae; genus Faecalibacterium; species Faecalibacterium sp. IP-1-18. The sequence goes on along the minus strand of NZ_CP094472.1, from coordinate 730,417 downwards.
CCTACCTACTACGATATTCCACCGGAATCCCTCAAAGATGATAAGTTTGCCGCCATGATGGAGGAAGCCACGAAGTACATCGGCTACCCGTATGTGTGGGGCGGCAGTTCACCCAGTACCAGCTTTGATTGCAGCGGCTACATTTCGTGGGTTCTGAATCACTCCGGCTGGAACGTGGGCCGTCAGACCGCACAGGGCCTTTACAACCTCTGTACTCCTGTTTCGACGGCGCAGGTCAAACCGGGCGACCTTGTGTTTTTCAAGGGAACCTACGATACCCCCGGCGTGAGCCATTGCGGTATCTATGTAGGCAATTCCATCATGCTGCACTGCGGCGACCCGATCTCTTACACAAACCTCAACTCAAAATATTGGAAGGAACATTTTTACAGCTATGGGCGTTTACCGTGACGCCAGAAAGGATTTTGTATGGCAAAAAGACTTTCCCGCATTGAGCGCGATATTGAACGGCTCAAAGAAAAAATCTCTGAATACCAGCAGCAGTTGAAAGAACTGGAAGCTGCAAAGACCGAACAGGAAAATTTGCAGATTATTCAGTTGGTGCGCAGCATGAACATGAAGCCGGACGAGTTTGCGGCCTTCCTGCGCAGCGGTGCGCTGAACGCTGCCCCCACCGTCACCCCGTACCACAAACAGGAGGATGCCGCTGATGAAACCTGATTGGAACCGCCGTTTTGCAGCCGGGCTGCTGGCTATCCTGCTCTGCCTCTGCTCCTTTTCCATGCCCGCTTTTGCAAGCGGCTCTGACCCTGCCCCGGAACCTCTGCCGGAGATTATCGAAGAAGAACCCACCACGGGCGGCATGGAGCCGGAGGGCGTGTCCATCACGCCCAAAGGCAACGCAACACTGGTGGATGATTTTTACGGCGACAAGCAGCTTATCACCGTGACCACCAAGGCCGGGAATTATTTTTACATCCTGATTGACCGCGCCAACGAGGACAAGGAAACTTCTGTCCACTTTCTGAACCAAGTGGACGATGCCGACTTGCTGGCTCTGCTGGATGAAGAACCGCAGACCGCCGAGGTCTGCACCTGCACGGTGAAATGTGAGGCCGGAAACGTCAACGAAAACTGCCCCTTGTGTGAAAAGAGCCTGCGCAACTGCACGGCCCCGGAAGCGGTGAAAACCGACACCGAAACGCCGCAGGAAAAGCCCAAGTCCAACATGGGCAGTCTGATGATCCTGCTGGTGCTGGCTCTGGCGGGCGGCGGCGCGGCCCTCTATTATTTCAAGTTCCGCAAGCCCAAGGCCGATACCACCGGGCACGATGATCTGGACGAATACGATTTTGGCGAGGACGAGGATGCAGACGAGGAACCGGCTGAAATCGAGATTCATTCGGAGGACGGACAGGAGGACGAAACATGAGCTTTCAGCTGGTGATCGCCGAAAAACCCAGTGTGGCCCGCAGCATTGCCGCCGTGATCGGGGCCACTGAAAAGCAAACCGGCTATTGGCAGGGCGGTGGTTATTTGGTCAGCTGGTGCATCGGGCATCTGGTGTCCTTTGCCGAGGCGGGCCAGTACGATGAAAAATACTGCAAGTGGAAGTATGAAGATTTGCCCATCCTGCCCCAGCCGTGGCAGTTCATCGTGCCGGACGAAAAGAAACAGCAGTTTGAAATTGTGCGCTCTCTGCTCAACCGCCCGGATGTGGACAGTGTGACCGCCGCAACCGACGCAGGCCGGGAGGGAGAACTTATCTTCCGCTTTGTCTACCAAATGGCCGGCTGCACGAAACCTGTGAAGCGGCTCTGGGTTTCCAGCATGGAGGATGCCGCCATCCGGGAGGGCTTTGCAAACCTGCGCCCGGATTCGGATTACGATGCGCTGTACCAATCGGCCCTCTGCCGTGCAAAAGCAGATTGGCTGGTGGGCATCAATGCAACGCGACTGTTTTCGGTGCTGTATCACAAAACCCTGACGGTAGGCCGGGTGCAGACCCCGACACTGAAAATGTTGGTGGACCGGGACGCAAAAATCCTGCGCTTCCAGAAAGAAAAGTATTACACGGTCGGCATCCATTCCGGCAGCCTGAAAGCAGACAGTGGGTGCATTGCGGATGCAGAAACCGCAAATTCTCTCAAAGAAAAATGCACGAGTGCAGTTGCCGTCTGTACTTCTGTCAAACGGGAGAAAAAGACAGAACAGCCGCCCAAGCTCTATGACCTGACCACCTTGCAGCGGGAGGCAAACCGCCTGTTCGGTTTCACGGCAAAGCAGACCCTTGATTATGCCCAGCAACTTTACGAAAAGAAACTGCTGACCTATCCCCGCACCGACAGCCAATATCTGACCGAGGATATGGGCCAGACAGCACAACATCTTGTGTCTGACCTGCTGGGGCTGCTGCCCTTTGCCCAAGGGCTTGGCTTGACCCCGGAAGTGGGCCGGATTCTGAACAGCAAAAAGGTATCGGACCACCACGCCATCATCCCCACGTCCGAATTTGTAAAGCAGGGTTTCACTGGTCTTGCTGAGAGTGAATGCAAGCTGATGAACCTTGTCTGCTCCAAGCTGCTCTGCGCCGTGGCTGCGCCCCATGAGTACGAAACTGTGACTGCTGTGTTCTCCTGCGCCGGGAACGAGTTCACCGCCAAGGGAAAGACGGTGCTTGTTCCCGGTTGGAAAGAAATCGACCAGCGGTTCCGCTCCAACCTGAAAGCAGATACCGAGGAAGAAGTGCTGAACACCCTGCCGGAACTGGCCGAGGGACAGAGTTTTTCCGTGATGGCTAACGTTTCGGAACACTTCACGTCCCCGCCGAAAGCCTACACTGAAGATACGCTCCTGTCGGCAATGGAGCGGGCCGGGGCCGAAGATATGCCGGAGGACAAGGTGAATTGCTCCGCAGGAGCAAGAGAGGGTGGCCTGGGCCAAGCGGAACGCAAGGGGCTGGGCACACCCGCCACCCGTGCCGCGATTCTGGAAAAGCTGGTGCAAATGGGCTTTGTGCAGCGCAAGGGCAAACAGCTTATCCCCACCAAGGACGGCATCAATCTGGCGGTGGTTCTGCCGGAAAGCCTGACCTCTCCCGTCCTGACCGCTGAATGGGAAAATCGCCTGACCGAGATTGCCAAGGGCAATGCAGACCCGGACGATTTCATGGCCGAAATTGAGGCGCAGGTGCGCCAGTTGGTCGAGACCTATTCCTGCATCAGTGCGGACAAGCAAAACCTGTTCCAGCCGGAACGGGTTATCATCGGCAAGTGTCCCCGGTGTGGTGAAAACGTCTACGAGGGCAAGAAAAACTTCTACTGCGGAAATCGTGGCTGTCAGTTCGTAATGTGGAAGAATGACCGCTTCTTTGAGCAGCGGAAAAAGGCGTTCACCCCGAAGATCGCCGCCGCTTTGCTCAAAAACGGTAAGGCAAAGGTAAAGGGCCTCTACTCCGAGAAAACAGGCAAAACCTATGATGCAACGGTGCTTCTGGCAGATACGGGAGGCAAGTACGTCAATTACCGGGTAGAGCGCAAAGAGTAAGGCAAAAATACGAGGGCCGGTTATGGTAAGGTGAAGCATTCATTTTGCCATAACCGGTTCTCTCTATCCGTAGGATAGCAAAAAAGGAGTGTGACCAAATGAGCGAATTATTTTCCATCCAGCTGCAAAATCGGCAGCAGCAAAGCAGGGATGGCGTCTGGCTGGACCTGCCCACTACAACCGAACAGGTACAAGCGGCCCTGCGGCAAATCGGCATTTCGTCCGATAATCCGCAGGGCCTTTTCATTTCCGGCTATTTTGCCGAGGAAGAAAAGCGTTTTGCAATTCCTTATAACATGGTGCTGGCATCCAATGTGGACGAACTGAACTTTCTGGCATCACGACTGGAAACACTCTCTACCGGGGAACGCGCAGAACTGAACGCCGCCTTGCAAGCCCCGCAGAGTGAGCTTTTCAGCATCGGGAGAATCACCGACTTTCCCGAAAACGTGGACTACTATGTGTATCTGCCGGATGTGCACGGGCCTGCCCAGCTAGGAGATTACTACCTGAATCGCTCCGGCATGGTGGATATGCCGGAAGAATGGAAAGGCGGCATCGACACGGCACAGTTTGGCCGGTATGTGGCTCAGCAGGAACAGGGTGCGTTCACCCAGTACGGCTACCTTGTCAAAAGCGGGGACGAGTGGCAGAAAGTCCACGAGGGCCAGCCCGTGCCGGAGGAATACCGGGTGCTGTCCTTTCCCGCGCCGGAAGTTCTGCGGGATGCGGCCAACATCCCGCCGCCTGTTCAGCCTGAAACGGAACCGCAGAAAGTTATCCCCATCATCCTGAACGGCAAAGACAGCGCGGAACGGATGAAAGAAATTACGGACCGGCTGGAAACAGGGATTCAAGAGCTGTTCGACAGTGACCGCTACAAAGCCTACCTTACTACGATGGCGAAGTTCCACAATTACAGCTTCAACAACACTTTGCTGATCGCCATGCAGGGCGGGCAGCTGGTGGCGGGTTTCAACAAGTGGAAAGATACATTCCACCGCACCGTGAAAAAGGGCGAAAAGGGCATCAAGATTCTTGCTCCCGCGCCCTACAAGGTCAAGCAGAAGATGGAAAAGCTGGACGAACAGGGCAAGCCGATTCTGGATAAGGACGGCAAGCCGCTGACGGAAGAAAAGACGGTGCAGATTCCGGCCTTTAAGGTGGTGTCCGTGTTCGATGTCAGCCAGACCGAGGGCGAACCGCTGCCATCTATCGCAGTGGATGAACTGTCCGGCAGCGTGCAGGACTACCAAGATTTTTTCAAGGCATTGGAGCAGTCATCCCCGGTGCCCATCGGGTTTGAGGACATCGAGGGCGGGGCGCACGGCTACTTTCATCTGCTCGACAACCGCATTGCCATCCAAGAGGGCATGAGCCAGTTACAGACCATCAAGACAGCCATCCATGAGATCGCCCATGCAAAGCTGCACACCATCGACCCGAACACCCCGGAACAGAGCAACCACCCGGACAGCCGCACCCGCGAGGTGCAGGCCGAAAGCGTGGCCTATGCCGTCTGCCAGCACTACGGGCTGGACACGTCCGAGTATTCCTTTGGCTATGTGGCCGGGTGGAGTTCGGGCCGGGAACTGGCCGAACTGAAAGCCTCTCTGGAAATTATCCGAAGTGCGGCCCATGAGCTGATCTCCGCATTGGACGAACATCTGGCAGAACTGCGCCAGCAGCGGGAAGCAGACCTTTCCGCTGTACAGGAAGCCGCATTTGCACTGGACAACGGCAGTACCCTGTTCATCCAGACCTGCGATTCCGGCTATGACTACACCCTGTATGGCCCGGACAACAAGGCTCTGGATGGCGGGCAGCTGGACGCACCCGGTCTAACCCTGCCGGATGCCGGGCAGGAAGCACTTAATCTGCTGGGGCAGACAGCTGCAGTGTCGGAAGTCCTGTTGGGCGACAAGCTGGCGGCGTTCCAAGAGGCGGCGGAAAAGGCCAACGAAATTCCCGCACCCGTTAAAATTCCAGACCCCGCCGCAGAACCTACGGTCACAATTCTGTGGAGCGAAAGCGACAAGCTGCAGGACGGCGAAACCATGCCGCTGCCCGTGGCGAATCGCGTCTTTGAAGAACTGGACACCGCCCAGCACACGGACCGGGAAAAGGACGGCTACACGGGCGGCTGGTACGACAAGACCGCATTCCGTATTGATTTTACCCTGAACGGCCAGCCCGACAACTACGAGGGATGGCAGGATTTTGGTGACGGGGATGGCTCCCTGATTCAGCACATTCAGAGTTACCACGAATACTACGCTAAAGATGAAAACTGGAAGAATTTTGTTCTGCACAACAAAGGCCCGGAAGCGTGGGAGCAGGACAAGGCAGAGCGCGAAATGGTGCTGACCGAGTTTATCCCGTACCTCAAACAACATTGCAATCTTTCGGCCATGGAGCAGACGGCCACCACCGCTTTGCAGGAGGGGCAGAACGCTTCGCCGGAACAGACTGCCTATTACAACGCTATTATTTCCTATGTACAGGACTGCCGCCCGCTGCTCAACCAAGGCCAGTATGACTTGCCGGAACCGCCCAAGCTGGCCGACTTCGACCAGAGCTTGCAGAACTACAAGGCGCAGGTGCAGGCCGAGATCGCGCAGGAAGCGGCGACTGCCGGAATGACCGTAGAGGAATACGCAGCGGCAGGTTTTGAGGCACCACAGCAGGACAGCTTTTCCATCTACCAGCTGCGCAATGAAGATTCCACCCGCGATTACCGTTTTGAGCCCTACGACCGCCTGCAAGCCGCTGGCCGGACCGTGGACAAGTCCAACTATACGGAAGTGTACACCGCGCCGCTGGCTGCTGGTACCACCTTGGAGGACATCTACCGCACGTTCAATGTGGACCATCCGGCAGACTTCAAGGGACATTCACTGTCCGTTTCGGATGTAGTGGTGCTGCACCAGAACGGGCAGGACACCGCCCACTACTGCGACAGTGTGGGCTTCCAGCAGGTGCCGGAGTTCTTACGGGAAAATCCGCTGCGCACCGCAGAACTTTCCACGGAACAAAACGAAAATATGATTGATTGTGTGTTGAACAATGCACCATCTCTGGGCGAATTGGAGGCAAAAGCAAAAGCCGAAGAACAAATTTCTCTGACGGACCTTGCCGCCGCAGTCAAGGCCGAGGAAAAGGCACCGAAAACCAAGAAGTCCCGCGCCGCAAAACCGAAAAAGCCGTCCATCCGAACACAGCTGGATGCCGCAAAAAAGGAGCAGAGCAAGCAAACGCAGCCACGGGAAAAGACAAAGGAATTGGAGGTCTGACACATGAATTTCAGTGTAGAAGAAGAAAATTTGATCTGTATGTACCATACTTCCGACCGCCGCCGCACGATGGCACGGATGATGGCTGTCCTGCCGGATATGGACACAGAAATGCGGCAACTGGCAAACAGCACAATTGCAAAATTGGAACAAATGACCGATGCTGACTTTGACGGACAGAGATTCGATTTTACGGGTGAATAATACCGCCAGCTCGACAATGGCACATTATTTTCAGTGAAAGTAATGTGCCATTGTCAACACAGAAATAGCCGGACACGGTGGCCTTGTGGCTGCTGTGTCCGGCTATTTTTCATGTATCAGTCTTTATCTTTTTTCTCGGTGGGATTTTCCGGCAGTTCGGCGGCATCTTCTACAATGTCGGTCACAAGCTGCTGGAAGTCAAACGCATTCTTTTCTGTGATAACAGGCTTGCCGGTTTCCGCTTCAAGAGCCTGCCGCGCAATGCCGGCCACCTTGCCGCCGCGTTTGGCAACCTGCTTGTTTTCTTCAAAGGTCTGTGGCTTTGCAGTTTTGGAAATATCCGTGGTGGAGGCTTCCGCCAGCATGGTCAGCACAAGTTCCAAATCAGTCATATTGTCCCGGAGATTTTCTTTCGTCAGACCTTTCAGCCGCTTGTACTGCCCTGTGGTCATGCCAGACCATGCGCGGGAGATTTCATCGGTCAGGATAGCATACTCCTTGCCCTTTTGTACTCCGCGCTTCTTCCATTCATCCGTCAGTTCGTTGCGGATGCGGATTGCCAAAAGCCGCTGGTGAATCCATTCTTCGGAGTAGCCTTTTTTCAAATAGGTATCAAGTGCGCGGTCGATGGCCTGTTCCGGGTCGATGGTTTCCTCGATGCGTTCCTTGCCCACCATTGCCAGCCATGCCTTGAACGGCTCAGCTTTCGGAGATGGGATTGACTGGATGATGCGCAGGAGCTGTTCAGTGTTAGCGACATCCGTTTTGCGCTTTTTGCCGTCAGGAGCGGTCATTTTCAAACCATTACAATTTGTAATGGTTTCATTTCCTTCGTCTTTAAGACGCTTTTTTAGAACGCGCCAATAGTTCTGTGGGTCTGCGCTGTCAGTCAGAACAGCAATCACATCAACGATGGCAAAATACCATTCTTCCTTTTCTGCATCCCATGCAGTACGAATTTTCTGATCTTCAAAAAGCTGGATAGAGCTGTTATCGTTCACTTCTGCCATAGAGGGTCCCTCGCTTTCGTTGTCTAAGTCTATTTTACATGATTTCGGGTGGAAACGCCACCCGGTCTAAGCATTTGGGGTTCAAAAATCCGACCAATATTTTGTGCAAATTTACCGCTCCTGCATCTGCTCCTTTCCCGGCGTTGTCCGCAGGATGCCGTCCACATTTTGCTTGATAATGTCATATTCCTGCATCTGGCGTTTGGCATCATTGTACTGCCGCTGCATCTGGTCTTTCTGCTCGACCAATAGCTTATACTCGACTTTCAGGGCGTAGAGATCGGGCAGCTTTTGAAAACCCTGCTCTTTCAGGGCCTTGGCCGCTGCTTCATAGAGAATCAGAGTGCCTTCATGCTTACGTCGGAACTGCTTTTTGTCAGCGGCCCGCTGATACTCCTGCACCAACGGGCGCAGCTCCTTACAGGTAGTAACATCCTTTATCAGCATGGCTATTTCTGCAAGCCGGCGTTCGGCCGCTTTCAGCGCGGCGGCAGCTTCGGTGCTGGCGGCGGTGATCTCGGCCACCCGGCTTTCCAAATCCGGGTAGCTGTCGATTTCATGCTCTGTCAGGAAGTTCAGCGTCCGGGCAGCCTGTTTCAAGTTGTGGAGCTTTGCCCACTTCTCGTACCCTGCGTACTGCTGGGCCTTGATGCTATTCTCCAAATCAATCCGCAGCGAAATTTTGCGTTTTTCTTTGGGCTTCCGCTCCGCAAACCGCCCTTTGATGCGCTCGGTGATAGCTTCCTCGGTGTAGGCTTCGCCCAGCGTTTTGCAGCGGGTGAACCGTTCCTGTCCGGGCGCACGGAACGACACATACTTGCCCCTCTTGACCTCGTAGCCCTGCTCCTGCAGGAGCCGCAGAAAATCGTCAAAATCCTTGGCCTGCGGGATGGTGGTATCTATGACAGCTTTCAGCTTCGCCTTCCAGCTCGTGCCTTTTCGGTGCGCGTCCCACTCGGCATAGCTTTTGCCCCTGTCTTGGCCGGGCATTACCACGGACAGGCCGTGTTCCTTGCACAGCCGGTCGCTGGTGCGCCGGATGTAGGCATAACTCTGTCGGTTGGAAACATACTTTCGTTGGTTCACCATGTCCACGGCACAAAAGATGACGTGGTTATGGACGTGCCCCTTGTCAATGTGCGTGGTCAGCACATACGGGTATTTGCCTTGCAGGACTTCATCTGCAAGCTGCCGGCCAATCTCGTGGGCCTGCTCCGGCGTGGTTTCGCCCGGCGCAAAAGACTGTATCAGGTGGTGGGCCAGATTGTTGCCTTTCTGCATGGCTTGTGATAGCAGCAGTTCAAATTCGATGTCGGCGATTTCATAGGAGCAGGCAAAGGAGGACACCAGCATTTTTTCATCCGTCTTGGCTGGATTCTCGATGTAGTCCAGTGCCTTTTTCAGCGTTGACTTGATAGGATGTATCTTTGTAACTGCCATATCTGTGCCAGCGCTCCTTTGATGTCCGCAACATCTTGTGTGTACAGCGGCCCCATGCTGTTCAGCCGCCGTGCGATCTGATTGACGTTGACACCAATCTTCTGCAATTCGGCGGTCTGCGCCCGGATGTCGGTGGTGTCGATGTGGACAACATAACCATCTATCAGCATCTTCCGGGCGTAGGCAGAAAAATTCCGTGTGTTCAGCAGAGCCATCTTCTGCCGGATAAGTTCCTGTTCCTCCGGCGTCACGGGAACACGCAGAACAATTTTTCGGGTTCGATTCGTCATAGTTTCACCTCGTTTCTTGGGGGTCTGGGGTACTCCCCAGCAAGCATTTTTGCCGGGAGTGGCTACACTCCCTATGCTTGCTACGTTACCTTTCCCCACTACTATGACACCGCAACACCCCCGTTTTGCCCGCAAAATGCAAAAAAATAAGAGGATGCTTTTGCATCCTCTCAATGACCGTGCATGACAATCAGACACACACGGGCTCTTTTTCCTGTTCATGGATTCGTAAGGCACCGTCAATGGCACCTTCTACGATGGGCAAGTATTCTTCCGGGCAAAGCTGCAGCTTGTGGCTGACCCGCTGACGTTCCGCACTTTCTTCCCGCATGAGTTCCGGGTTGAAGTACCGCTCCACGGGCAGACCACATATTTTTATCAGCTGAATCACCACCGGCAGGCTGGGCAGCGTGCCTTCGTTTTCGATGTTCGCAAGATACCGGCTGTCACAATGTATCATGTCAGCCAGCGCACTGCGGGAAAGCTGTTTTGCCTTTCGTGCTGCTTTGACATCCGCTCCGAACGTTTCAAAGCCGGGACAGTCCTCGATTTTCGCCATTCTGCATCACCCATATACATTTTATAGTTCATGGACGATTGGCGAAATGATGCAAACTGCATATATGCTAAACTTTATTGTTCATACTTTGTGCATTGTATTCTTCGAGCAAGCGAAATATAATAGAACTTGGAGGTGTGCTATGGATTACATGACTTTGAAAGAGACCGCCGAAAAGTGGAACGTAACACCTCGGCAAGTCAACTACCTGTGTTCAGCTGGACGCATTCCCGGTGCGGTAAAAATGGCCAGCGTTTGGCTGGTGCCAAAAAATGCTGATAAGCCGGTGGATGGCCGGACGAAACAGGGAAAGGAATTGAAAAATGCAGAAGATACTTTACGTTGAAGATGATTTAAGCCTGATTGATGGTTTGAAGTACACGCTGGAAAACAGCGGGTATTTTGTGGATAATGCCCGAACGGCAAGTGAGGCTTTGGCACGATTCAAGCAAGACACTTACGATTTATTATTGCTGGATGTTACACTTCCAGATGGAACCGGGTTTGATGTCTGCAAGGAAGTGCGTGCCATTTCAACCATTCCTATTATATTTCTGACGGCATCCGATCAGGAAATCAGCATTGTAAGAGGGCTTGATATAGGCGCGGATGACTATATCACAAAGCCGTTTAAGTTAAACGAATTGCTTTCTCGAATCAAAGCCATCCTCCGCCGTTCTCTGCAATTCTCCAAGGCGGCCGCTGTTTTGGAAGCAAACGGAATACGCATTGACACAGCAGAACGGCGCGTCTGGAAAAATGGAAAATCGCTTGACCTGCCATTGGTCGAGTATAAATTACTGTGCCTGTTCCTGCAAAATCCAAACCACCTTTTGTCCCGTGAACTTATTCTTGATAGAATGTGGGACGGGAATGGAAACTTTGTGGATGATAACACCTTGTCCGTCTATATCCGCAGGCTGCGGAACAAAATTGAGGACACCCCCAATCAGCCCAAGTTCCTATTGACGGAACGCGGAATTGGTTATAAGTGGGTCGTTGTGTGAGGAAAATATGGGAAAGTTCGGAAAAGAAACAAAGATTCTGCTGCTGGCCATTACCACAATCTGTGTAATTTCATTTTTATTGGCGACCGGAATTTCTTTTTTCTTAGCAAAAGGCTTTCAGCAGGAATTGTTGCTCCATGACTATGGCGTTTCCGGCTATCAGCTGAATCATACGGAAAAATTGCTGATTTCGGCATTCACAGCACAGCCCAACGAAAGTGATATTGCGCGTGGAAAAAATGCTTTAGCTTCCATTGGGTACAGCAGCGCAACTTCGATGCAGCTTTTGCCCATGGTTCAGAACTATCGCAATCAAACCATGTGGTGTCTGTTTTTGCTGTTGCTGTTCTCGTTTGGTACAATTTATTTTGCGCTATTTCTTTATCTGAACCGCCAGCATAAAGCAATCCGTGAAGCCGAGGGCAAAATCCGAGAATTTTTGGACGGAAATACAATGTCCCGAATTGAGTGCGCACAGGCTGGTGATTGGTACAGTTTGTTCCACAGCGTAAATGAAATGGCGGCTATTCTCTCGGCTCATGCAGAAAGTCAAAAACAGACGAAAGAGTTCTTACAATCCATCATTTCGGATGTGTCCCATCAAATCAAAACACCGCTGGCCGCATTAAAAATGTACCACGAAATCATTATCAGCCATAAAGAAGATTCTGAAACTGTGCAGAGTTTTTCCGAAAAATCGCAACGGGAAATCAAGCGGATGGAAGATGTTATCTATACTCTGCTGAAACTGGCACGGCTGGATGCCGGCATTATCCAGATGGAGAAAAACGAGGAAAACCTTTCCGTTCTTATGCAGGATGTGATGGAACGCTTTGAAACATGGGCCGAACAAGACCATAAAGAAATCGTTCTATCCGGCGGAAGCGATGTCACACTTGCTTGTGATGCGCTATGGATGTCGGAAGCCTTCGGAAATATCATTAAAAATGCGCTGGAACATACACGGCCGGGTGGTCACATTTCCGTGCAGTGGGCACGATCGCCGCTCATGACGCAAATTGTTATCTCGGATGATGGAATCGGCATTCATCAAGAGGACCTCTATAATATTTTCAAACGGTTTTACCGCAGCCGCTTTTCATCGGATGTCCATGGAGTAGGATTGGGGCTGCCGTTGGCAAAGTCCATTGTTGAGGCGCACGGAGGAACCATTTCTGTAAACAGCACGCTCGGCGCAGGAACCACTTTCACACTCAATTTTTTCAATCTTACAAAGGAGTAAGGCAGCGGTCATACGGAAGTAAGCCAAGGAAGCTATGCTAGGCTGCATAAGGAGGCATGAAATATGAACATTCTTGAAGTACAAAACTTATGCAAAACCTATGGCAAAGGGGAAGCTGCCGTTCAAGCTCTGCGCGATGTGACATTTTCTGTTCACAAAGGAGAATTTGTTGCGATTGTCGGTGAGTCCGGCTCCGGCAAAAGTACGCTGCTGAATGTTGTGGGGGCTTTGGATACCCCCACGGCGGGAAAAGTTTTGATTGATGGAAAAGATATTTTTTCTATGCCTGAAAAGAAACTGACTGTATTTCGTCGGCAGCATATTGGCTTTATCTTTCAGTCCTTCAACCTTATTCCTGAACTGAATGTAGAGCAGAACATCACTTTCCCGCTTCTGTTGGACTATAAGAAGCCAGATCAGAAATTTGTAAACGAACTGCTGCAAGTGCTGGGGCTGACCGAGCGCAGAAATCACTTGCCCAGCCAGCTTTCAGGTGGTCAGCAGCAACGAGTCGCGATTGGCCGGGCACTGGTTACCCACCCGGCTCTGATTATGGCCGATGAACCGACAGGAAACCTTGACAGCAAAAACAGTCAGGAGGTGATTGCTCTCCTGCAATCCATGTCGCAGAAATACCAGCAGACGATTTTAATGATTACCCATAATGAAAATCAAGCTGGGGCGGCTGATCGTGTTTTCCGTATGTCAGATGGGGTTCTGAAAGATTTGGGGGTGGCGTTACGGTGAAAAGCTATCTTGATCTGGTTCCTCAATATGAAAAAGTACATCGGAAGCAAAGCAAGATGTCCCGCATCTGTATCATTCTTGCCGTCTTTTTGGTGGCTGTTATGTTTGGGCTTGCAGATATGTACTTGCAGGGCATTACCCAAAAAGTGATGCAAGAAAATGGAGACTGGCATTATCAGATTACTTCCATTGATACCAAAACCTCTGATCTTATTGCGGCTCGGCCCGAAGTAGAAGTTTCTGGCTGGCATAGTACAATTTCCGCCGACGCAGGATATTCTATCAGCGGACAACCTATCGCAATTAGCGGGTTGGACGAAGATGTTTTTGGTGAAATTTATTTGGCTTCATTAGCAGAGGGGAAATATCCCAATGCAGCCAATGAAATTGCGGTGTCTTCTGTATTGAAAGAAAGCAATGATCTTGACTTAGGAAGCGTAATTGATTTGACCTGTCCTGACGGAAGCACTGTGAGTTTTTCTATTGTTGGTTTTTTTGATAATCCTGAAAAAGCAAGACTGATCGTCGGAAGCGAACAAAGTGTAATATTAGCACAAGAGGGATTTACCACTTTTATATCTGCTTCTAATAGCCCTGCTTCTGAAAAATATATTATTCAGCTTTCACAGCATTGCGATATGTCAAGTACAATCGAAAAGATAAAATCGCAATATTCCTTATCCGACGGGCAAATTGAAGCAAATATGAACCTGCTGAATATTGAGGGGCAGTTAGCAGGAAAAACAGGTGTAAACCAGATTTATTCAATCGCGCTTATCCTTTCAATCATTGTTATGCTGACGTGTATTTTAATGATTTCAAGTACCTTGAACAGTAATGTCACACAACGTACAGAGTTTTTTGGTATGCTTCGGTGTTTGGGGGCTACTAAAAAACAAATTATGAATTTTGTTCGGCTTGAGGGATTATACTGGTGCAAGACAGCCATTCCAGCAGGTGTAGCATTATCTATTGTTGTGGTTTGGGTAACATCTGCTGCTATGCGTAAAATCAGCCCGCAATGGTTTGCGTATATGCCAACATGGGGAATTAGTTGGATCAGTATTGCAGTAAGCGTATTGTTAGGACTTCTGACAGTGCTATTAGCGGCCCGTACTCCTGCAAAAAAGGCAGCAAAATCTTCCCCGTTAGAGGCTGTTTCAGGCAATGCACAACAAACAACTATGTTTCGTAAGGCTGCAAATACGAGCTTTTTTAAGATTGAAACCGCTATGGGCGTCCATCATGCCAAATCAAATAAGAAGAACTATATCCTAATGACAGGTGCATTTGCAATTTGCATTGTATTATTTCTTACATTCAGCACGCTTGTAAATTTTATGCAAAATGCTTTTATGCCATCTGAATGGACACCAGAACTATCAATCGTTAGCGAAACAAATACTTGTTCCATTGACAGCGTTTTGTTAGAAAATATCAAGCAGAATGAAAATGTTAAGCGGGCGTATGGGCGTATGTTTGCCTATGATGTACCTGTAAACATTGACGGAAGTAACCACAAAGCAAATGTTATTTCGTATGAGGCAAATCAATTTAAGTGGTCTGCCGATTATTTGACAGCAGGTTCAATAAGTGTTGTAGAACAAGAAGAAAATCAGGTTTTGGTTGTGAATACTGAAAATACGGATGTTCGAGTTGGAGATGTGATAACTTTATCCATCAACGGCAAGGAACAAGCGGTGACGGTAGCCGGTATTCTGTCTGACAGTCCGTTGGCACGCGAGGAGGGAACGGAAACCATTTTCTGCTCTGAAAAGACCTTTGTTGCATTAACAGGGCAAACAGGATATACAATTATTGACGTCCAGTTTCAAAATGGAGCTTCTATTGAAGATGTGAAAGATATTGAAAATATTTTTACCGATGGTGGGGTGGTATTTACAGAGCAGCTTTCACAAGTTCAACAACAAAGAAACCTGTATTCTGCTTTCGCTGTACTTGTATATGGTTTTCTCTCGATCATTGTTGCGATAACCATTTTTCACATTATGAATACAATTAACATGGGCGTTATCGCAAAAACGAAACAATATGGGACAATGCGGGCAATCGGCATGAGTAATCAGCAACTCATAAAAATGATTGTTGCAGAAGCAATGACATACGCAGTAAGCGGTATAATTTTGGGCTGTATCATTGGACTTCCTATGCACTGGGTTGTTTTTGCAAGTCTCATAACGAATTTCTGGGGTACAGCATGGAGTATTCCTATCTTTCCGCTTGCATTGATAGTTGGTATTGTGTTATTTACTTCTTTTCTTGCGGTACGAAGCCCCGCAAAACGTTTACATGATATGGCAATCGTAGACACCATTAAATCCCAACAATAATCATCATAATGGCTGGTCTGCCACATTTGTAGCAGGCCAGCTTCTTTACCCTTACAAATGAGTAAGATGGATTTCACTTCAAAGTAAGATTGAACCTGTAAAATACACATATAGAACAACCTGCCGCACGACGGCAAAAGAAAAAAAGTCGTCGTGTAGCAGGCATATCCGTGCGTCCATTTTTGACCGGCGGCTTTTGAGAAAATCAAGGTCGCCGGTTCTTTTTGCTTATCAAAGCGTTTCATCGTCCGTATGGCGGCCACTAGGAGGATGCCGCCATGCGCCTGATATTCTATCGAACGCCTAGCTTTGAACTGTCAAAAAAAGCCTTGCTCCCGCACAGGGTCAGCAGGGCTTTTACTATGTACTATACGATGTAGGTACTGCGCGTTTCGTGCTGCCATTATGCCCGGTTGGCCGTTTTCGGTCTGCTGGGCTTTTCTATTGCCGCCTGAAAAGCTGCCTGTTTCAAAAATATTTTTGGAAATTTTCAAAAAAGCGGGCAGAATCGGGTGTTTCAGGTGTCATATTAGCGGAAAGGGAAAAATCCACCCGACATCCCCACGGAAAGGGGGTGAGAAGATGGAAGCTATCCCTCGCAACGATGGCGAACAGTACCGATTCGATGCGTTCTGCAAAGCGGTGCTGCGAAATGAGGCCCGGAACTATCACCGAAATAAGAAACGCCTGCTCGACCGTGAAAAGTCATTCAGCGTTCTTTCGTTGGAAGAACTGGGGCAGCTCACGAGTGTGGACCATTATCCAAGTGAAGAATTTGTATTTTCGTCCTACGGCTGTGATCTGCACATCGACAATGAACTTGTTGCCAATGCGTTTGCCGCCCTGCCGAAGCAAGAACAAAGCATTCTGATTCTGTTTTGCGTTCTGGAACTGGGCGATGGTGAGATTGGCGACCTCATGGGAATGTCCCGAAGTGCTGTACAGCGCCACCGGACAAAAACGCTGAACGAGCTGCAAAAAAAGCTAAAGGCGCACTTGCCGGAGGGAGGTTAGGCGTAAATGAACTCCTATGAACACACGAGCAGAGAGTTTTTACCGCTCTCGGTGATTCGCTCTGCCTGCGCTGGGGACACCGATGCAGTTGAACAGGTTTTGCGACATTACAGAGGTTATATCAACAAGCTCTGTACAGGCATTCTCTATGACAAGCACGGTCAGCCTCATGTGTGCATAGACGAGTACATGAAACGCCATCTGGAAATCAAACTGATTTCTTCTATTGTAACCAAAGCCGAAACGGGCTGACCCTTTCCACGTTTCGGGACAGCACCTTGAAAAATATGCCCGCAGGACAATGGCGGTGCATCATAGGGCAAACGGATACGTTGCTGTCTGTATCGAGCCGGACGGCGGGTGCGCCACGATGCTTTTCTCTGAAAAGTGGAGCGATCACCACCACGCCGCAATGCAAGTGCGGCTGCTTGCGGGCCATGACATACAGACAGGCTGATACTCCCTTACCGTCAAAGTCCGAGCGTTCAGAGCGTCGCAGGCAATGAGTAGGGCTGCATGAGGAATGCAGGGGTGAGATTCCCGTGGGCTGCTGCCAGCAGCCATCCGTTGGCTCATTTTTTGATTTTTAAGAAAGGGGATTTTTACGATGCAAGCGAAAAAGACAAACCCTGAAAAAGCAAAAAATCCAGAGATGCTTACTCTGGATTCGACTTATCGTATTGGCAATCGCTCCTTTATCGTTGAGCCGGTGTTCAAAGAAGAAAGTTCCCAGACCTTAGGAGAAGTTCTTCTCCGGCTGATGAAATCCGAAAGCGAAAAATTATAATGACCTTTCGGGAGGTAGCGGACAGAGAAAGCGGATCGTGTTATAATATAGGTGTACAAGTGAATTTGCTATTCGACTGTCCCAAGAAAGGAGCGAGTATGAAACAGTCGAGTAACAAGAAATCCCGTGAAGCAACCGCTTTTCTCTATGAGCGTCTTTCCCGTGATGATAATTTGGAGGGCGAGAGTTACAGCATCGGCAACCAAAAGAAACTGCTCACCAAAGTTGCAAAGGAAAAAGGCTATACCAATCTGGTTCACTTTCTGGATGATGGCATTTCCGGCGTGACCATGAACCGTCCCGGTTTCGTTGAAATGATGCAGCAGCTCGAACAAGGGAAAGCCTCCGCTGTGTTCGTCAAAGACCTTTCCCGTTTGGGCCGAAACTATATTGAGGTCGGACGGCTGACAGAAGAATTTTTCCCGGACCATGACATCCGACTTGTTGCCGTTTCGGACAACATCGACACGGCCGAGGGAGAAAACGAACTGGCACCCATCCGAAACCTGTTCAATGAGTGGTATGCCCGCGACATCAGCAAGAAACGCCGTATCAGTAATAAAATCAAAGGCAACTCCGGCGAACCGATGGGACTTCCTCCCTATGGGTATATCAAGGACCCGAACAATCCCAAGCATTGGGTCATTGATGAAGAAGCTGCACAAGTTGTCCGGCGCATTTTTGATATGACGTTGGAGGGCTTTGGCACGGAACAGATTGCCACCCAGTTTGAAAAGGAAGGCATCCTGACGCCGCAGGCCTACTGGATTCAGAAAGGCATCGGCCGTCCCGGAAAGACCAAGATGCGCCCCGCCACCAAGTGGAATGGCTCCACGATTACCCATCTTCTGTACCAGCAGGAGTATTGTGGTGATGTTCTGAACTTCAAAACCTACTCCAAGTCCTACAAGAACAAGAAGCGGATTCGTAACGACCCGGAAAATTGGGTAGTGTTCCAAAATGTTCACGAGCCAATTATTGAGCGAGCCGTGTTTGAACAGGTACAGCAGAAACGCGGAAAAATGCGCAAACGCCGTACCAGCAACGGAGAACACAATATGTTCTCTGGCTTGCTTGTCTGCGCAGACTGCGGCTGCAATCTGCATTTCCACTTCAATCAGGGCAACCCGGAAATCAAGTATTTCAACTGCTCCAACTACAAGGGCAACCGTGGCACCTGCCAATCCACCCACTACATCAGGGTAGACTTTCTGGAAGAAGTGGTGCTGGGCGAGATTCGGCGGCTGACCAAGTTTGCCAGCCTCTATGAGGACGACTTTTTGAAGGCTGTTATCGGGCACTCCCAGCAGGCAGACGAAGCCGACCGCAAGCTGAAAGAGAAAGAGTTGAAAGCACTCCTTGCCCGTGATGAAGAACTGGACGGCCTCTTTGAGCGCATCTATGAGGACAATGTTTCCGGCAAGATCTCTGATGAACGCTTTTCCAGAATGTCCCGGAGATATGAGGACGAGCAAAAGGAGCTGACCGAGAAAATCAAACAGCTCCGCTCCGAAATCGAAAAGCAGAGCAGCCGCACTATGACAACGGATATGTTCATCAGTCTGGTTCGCAAGTACACCAGAGCAAAAAAGCTGACACCCCGGATGCTGAATGAACTGGTGGAAAAAATCGAAGTGTTCGATGCAGAAAAGGTCAACGGCGTGTGGGAGCAGCGGCTCCGCATTCACTACAACTGCGTGGGCACCATCGAGATTCCAAGCGCACTTCCTTTACCGACACCCGATGTATCGGTGAATACAAGAAAAGGCGTAGTTGTGAACTACGCCCCCTGTGATGTCGCTATTTAGCAAATAAAAAAATGACGAATGTTCTTTGACAGCTAAATGCTGTAAGAACATTCGTCATGGTGCGGATAAGAGGACTTGAACCTCCACCGAGTTGCCCCGATTAGAACCTGAATCTAACGCGTCTGCCAATTCCGCCATATCCGCATATTCTGTTGTGTTCCTGCGCCGTGGCGCCGGGAACGATAGTTATTATACCAGATGCAGCAGAATTGTCAAGCACTTTTTTGAAAAACTTTTCATCTTTTTGGAAAGGATCATACTTTCGCATTTTTTGCAGACAGCGCGGCTGCGCTGTGCAGGCGTTTTTGCGGCATTTGCAGACGCATTGCGGTGCCTTGCGTGTGCCGTGCACGGTTTTGGGTTTGACAGGGTTTACACGGCGATGTAGAATAGAGGTACTGTTTTCTTACAATTATATAGAGGAGCGTTTTGCCATGCTGTATTTTGAAAACGACTACTGCGAGGGTGCACATCCCGCCATTCTGCAAAAGCTGACCGAGACCAACTTTGAAAAGGTCTCCGGCTACGGCACCGACCCCTACTGCGCCAGCGCCCGGGAGAAGATCCGCGCCGCCTGCGCCTGCCCGGAGGCCGATGTGCAGTTCATCTCCGGCGGCACCCAGAGCAACGCCATCGTCATCGCGTCCATGCTGCAGCGGTGGCAGGGCGTGGTGGCTGCTGCCACCGGCCATGTAGCCGGGCACGAGGCAGGTGCCATCGAGTATACCGGCCACAAGGTCATCACCCTGCCCCAGCACAACGGCAAGCTGGACGCCGCCGAGCTGCGGGCACTGGTGGCCACCTTCTACGCCGACGACAACCACGACCACATGGTGTTCCCCGGCATGGTATACATCTCCCACCCCACCGAGTACGGCACCCTGTACACCAAGGCGGAGCTGGAAGCCCTGCACGCTGTGTGTCAGGAGTACAAGATGCCGCTGTTCCTCGATGGTGCACGGCTGGGCTATGGTCTGGCTGCCGAGGGCACGGACGTGACGCTGGCCGATCTTGCCCGGCTGACCGATGTGTTCTACATCGGCGGCACCAAGGTGGGTGCGCTGTGCGGCGAGGCTGTGGTGTTCCCCCACGGCGCACCGGCGCACTTTATGACCATGGTCAAGCAGCAGGGCGCACTGCTGGCAAAGGGGCGGCTGCTGGGCATCCAGTTTGACGTGCTGTTCACCGATGGCCTGTATTTCTCCATCAGCAAAAACGCTATTGCCACCGCCAACCGCCTGAAGAAGGGCTTTGCGGAAAAGGGCTATCGCTTCTTTATGGACTCCCCCACCAACCAGATCTTCCTTGTGCTGGAAAACACCCAGCTGGCTGCGCTGGAAGGCAAGGCAAAGTTCGGCTTCTGGGAAAAGTTCGACGACACCCACACCGTGGTGCGCATCGCCACCAGCTGGGCCACCCGCATGGACGAGGTGGAAGCACTGATCGACCTGATGTGATCCAATCATTATAAATCAAGAGGCTCAGAAGCGCCGACAGGTGCTCCTGAGCCTCTTTTATCGTTCTTCTGTGTTCCACGGCTGCGGGGTGCTTTCCACCGACTGACCGGGGACGGCAAGGGAACGCTCCATCAGCAGGGCAAGGTAGGCGTCCTGCAAGGCGTCTGCCAGCGGGTACACCTCTGCCCCGCCGGCAAGATAGCCCTGCATCCTGTCCAGAAAACAGGCGATGGCGGTTTCGTCCTCGTTCAGCCCTGCCTGCGCGGCGGTTGCTGCCAGCGGGTCGGGCAGCGGGGTCAGTTGACGGCACACCGGCTCCCCGGCGGCATCCAGACAGCGCAGGGTGTCGTCGAACACTTCGCCCCGCTCTCCCTGCACACTGGTGTGGGTGCTGCGCAGATAGGAGTGGTACTGCACACCGTTAAAATCCAGAAACGCCGTGCCGCCGCCTGCAAATTCCAGCGTGTGCTGCTGCAACGTCTTTTCCACCAGAGCGCCGTTATGCACCGCACCCCAGCGGGAATCCGTTTCGATGATTCTTTCCGTCCAGCTGCGTCCGGTCACCCGCACCGGCTGCTGCCCAGCGTTCAGGAACTGCCGCGCCAAGCTGACCGCGTGGTAGCCGTGCGCCACCGACAGCCGGGCAAACTGCGGCGTGCCCAGTGCGCCGCTGCGCACTGCCGCCAGCCGTTTTGCCAGCGTGGGGTACAGCCAGTACTGTTCTGCAACCTGCAGCTTTGCGCCCTGCCGGTGCAGCTGCCAGAGGGCGCGCAATGCGTCCTCCTCCAGCGCCGCCGGGGTCTCGCACAGCACGGCAAAGCCCCGGGCAAGCCATTCGGTGCTGACGGCGGCGATGGACGCTTTATTCACTGCCACCACCACAAGGTCCGGGTGCAGGGCAATGCACTGCTCCGCCGAGGTGCTTACCGGCACGCCGTACTCCCGGTGCATTTTTTCGGCCTTTTCCTCGGTGCGGCAAAGCATGGCGCACAGCTCGAACCGCTCCGGCAGCGCCTGCGCGATGCGCCAGTAAAACAGCGACCGCCAGCCGGAGCCTACTACTACAAACCGCAGCTTAGCCATTTTTCTGTTCCTCCTGAATATGCTTTTGCAGCTCCTGTTCAAACCGGTCTGCGTCCAGCGGCAGGGTGATCTTCTCCCCCAGCCATGCGGACAGGTAAGCCGCATCGGTCAGTTCCAGCGCCCGCACGCCCTCCACGCCGGGAGCGGTCAGGGGCGTGCCGTGCAAAATGGCATCCGCAAAGTTTGCCAGCATCTCCGGGTAAGGCTCGGCCTGCGGGGCGAACTGCTCGGTAACGGTGGTCTCGGTAAGCTGCTGGCGCTCGGTGCAGTCGGCGGTACGGCGGTAGGTCTCGGTGTCCGGCGTGTAGGTGTGCAGGGTGAGGGTGTCCTCTTCCAGCAGGGCGGTGCCCTTGGTGCCCACGATCTCCAACCGCTCGGTGTAGCTGCCCTCGCCGGTGGAAAGGATAAAGGTTGCCGTGCGCTGCTGCGGGTACTCCATCAGCAGGGTGGCTTCGTCGTCCACCATAAAGTCGTTATACTTCCCGTAGGGGATCACAGCATAAATACTGGTCGGCATCCCGAACAGCCACTGCCAGATATCCAGAATGTGCTGGCCCTGATTGAGCAGCGCACCGCCGCCCTCCCCTGCCCAGCTGGAACGCCAGCTGCCGGAGCGGTGGTACATCCATGTGCGGAAGTAGCGGCTGTTTTCCAGCTGCACCCGCTTGATCTCGCCCAATACCCCATCATCCAGTAATTTTTTAAGCCGCATATACTTTTTGTAGCGGCGCTGATGGAACATCATGGCGAAAACAAGGCCGCTTTTTTCGGCGGCGCGGTTCATTTCCAGTGCCGGTGCCAGCGCGTTTGCGCTGGGCTTGTCGCACAAGACGTGCTTACCGTGGGCAAAGGCCTGCATCACCAGCGCCGGGTGGGTCTTGTGCGGGGTGACCACCAGAACGGCGTCAAACTCTTCTGCATAATCGTACAGCGCCTCGGCGCTGGGGCACACCCGCACCGTATCCGGCAGGGCATCCTTTGCCCACTGCTGCGCCCCGGCGCTGCGGCAGACCACGGCGGTCAGGCGCAATGCGCCCGCCTTTCCCTCTGCGATCATCTGGGCATACTTGCGCCCCATGACCCCGGTGCCAATAACGGCTGCGCGTACTTCCTGCATGATGCTCCCTCCTGTTTTTCCACAATGTGTTTTGTTATGGGGGAAAACTGCCTTTCACCCCTTCAGGTTTGCTTCAATGGCGGCTTTATCCAGCCCCTCACCGATGACGATGACTACCTCCTGCCCCTGCGGGATGGGGGCAAGGGTGCAGCCGGCGGCGGTGGCGTTCAGCTCCAGCCAGCCGCCTGCCGGGGCGGGCGCAAAGCCCTTGACCCGCAGCACCTGCCCGCACTCGGGCGCTGCAAACAGCCGTTGTGCGGCGGCTTGCAGCTGCTCCGGGGTGAGGTGAAGCTCCAGAAAGCAAAGGGAGGTAAAGGCCGCGTGCTGGTCAAAATGCAGCTTTTCGCAGCTGGCCTGCCGGTAGCCGCAGGCGGCAAGGGCGGCAAGGTCGGCATCGGTCAGGGCGTCCCAGTCCTTGGCAAGGATCTCCCCTGGCGCAAAGCCAAAGCGGCGGGAAGATTTTGCGGCCTCCAGTGCACGCTCCAAATGGGCAGCGGCGGCAGCGCACTGGGCGGGCGCTGCCAGCTGGGCGCGGCTCAGCAGCACGCAGCCCGCGTTCATGGTCTCGGAGGCCAGCAGGTACTCTGCCTGCGGCGAAAGCGTTTCCGGCAGAAGGGCGTCCACAATGGCAATGACGCTGCCCAGCTGATACCACCGGTCCAGCGGGTCGTCCCGCAGGATATCGAAAAACTCGTCCACATCAAAGATGCCGCTGGGTTCCACCACCACCCGGTCAAAGCCGCGCATGGCCATGGCGATGAGTTTGGTGCGCATCCGGCGCTGGTGGGTGTCGCAGTCGCAGCCGCCGCTGATGGTCTCCACATCGCAGCCGGGGCCCAGCACCTCCTGCACCAGCATGGCGTCCACGTTCACCGCGCCAAAGTCGTTTTCCAGAATGCACACCTTATGTCCCTGCTGTACCAGATACCGCACATAGCGGCGCAGAAAGGTGGTCTTGCCTGCGCCCAAAAAGCCGGTGATGAGATCCACCTGTACCATATTTTTCTACCTCCGTTGCAAAAACCCTCCCAGCGCCGCAGCGCCCGGGAGGGCTTGTTTTTTTAATCTTTTGCCCGGCGCTGTAACTCTTGGATGATCGCCACTGCCTCCGGCGCGATCGCTCCCGGCACAATGGCCGGGCGTGCCAGAAAATAGCCCTGCAAAAGGTCTGCGCCCAGCTCGATGACCGTGCGCAGCTCGGCGGCGGTCTCCACGCCCTCGGCAACGATCTTCATGCTGCGGGGGTGGGCGTAAGCCACCACATTGCGCAGGATCTGCTGCTTGTCCGGCGAGGTGTCGATGCCACGGATGATGGTAATATCCACCTTGACGAACCGGGGTGCAAGCTGCAATAGCGTATTCTCGTTGGAATAGCCGCTGCCGTAATCGTCCAGTGCAAACATCCCGGAAAAGCCCGGTGCATTGCGCTTTCTCTCCAGTGCTTCGTAGTCGATTTCTTCCTCTTCGGTGATCTCGACGACCATGCGGTGGCACAGCTCGTGCCAATGGCTGTTTATATATTTGCCGTCCTCATGCGACAGGCAGGTGTTGGCGATGGAGTTGACAAAGAGCATGGCATCCCCGGACACACTGCCCGCCCGGCACAGGCTGTCGAAGGTCTCCAGCGCCTTGGTAAAGGTGAGGCGCTCGATCTCGTACAGTGCCCCCTGCTCCCGCGCCAGCTTCATGATGGTGGCCGGGGAGCGCAGGGTGGGCAGGTCGGAGCGCATCAGCGCCTCGTAGGCGACTACCCTGCCGCTGCGTGCCGAGAAGATGGGCTGGAAGCAGTAGAACACCTGCGCATTGCTGAGCAGCTGCCGGAACTCCCTGCGGGTGCGCTCGGCGTAGGCTTCGCGGTTGTACACCCCGATGTCGAACTCCTCCACCCGGCCCTTCTCCGAATGCTTGACCTGATACATGGCAAAGTCGGCGTATTTTTTTAAGGTCTCCCAGTCCTGCCCGTCGTCCGGGTACCACGCAATGCCGCCGGAAAGGCTGATGTGCAAAGCGTTGCCGCTGGGCAGCAGCGCCACGCTCTGCCGCATGGCATTGGTCAGGCAGTCGATCTTTTCCCGCACTGCGTCCCGGCTGCGGTAGCCGTGGAACAGCACAAGGAACTCATCGCCGGAAAGGCGTGCGCAGACCGTCCCGGCGGGGGTATTGTCCCGCAGGCACTGACCGGTGCGGCGGATGTACTGGTCGCCCCAGTCGTGGCCGTAGGTATCGTTGATGTGCTTGAGGTTATCCAAGTCCATCATCATCAGCGCCGCCACGCCCATGCGCTCCGGCGCGGCGAACAGCTCGGTGCACACCCGGTTGAAGGCCTGCCGGTTGTACAGCCCGGTCAGGATATCGTGATCGCGCTCGTGCTCGATGCGCTTCCGTTCCAGCACGGCGGCGGTCACGTCCTCGGCAAGGCCGATCTTGGCGTGCCCCTCGATGGTGCTGCGCAGCATGATGTACCGCACCCCGTCCGGCTGCTGAATGGTCAGCAGCTCGTCCCCCTCGGCAGTGTGGTCACAGGGATTCTTTTCCCGGATGCCCTTGAGCACCTCCTCAAAGCGGCGCACGCTCAGCGGCTCGCCCTGCATCTCGGGCTTGCCCAGCAGGGAGAAGAAATTATCGGTCACAAACACGCTGCCGGTGTCGGTGCGCAGCTCGTAGCCGCCGATCTCCACACTGGCCATATCCATGATGCGCAAAAACTTGGTGGAGTTGGTCACCAGCTCCTTGTTCAGCTCGGTAATGGTCTCGGCAAAGCGGTCCACCTCCCGGATGGCGGTGCGGGACAGGCGGGGGAAGGTCTTTTTCTCCTGCGCGTCTATCACCTCGCGGTACAAACGGTTGATGGGTCTGGCCAGCCGTGCCGAGACCAGCAGGCTGCCCAAAACGCTCAGCACCAGCGTGATCGCTATGGTGGTCAGCAGCACCTCGCGCACCCGGCTGGAAAAAGCCAGCAGCACCGACTGTTCCATGGTACCGGCCAGAAACCACTTTTCGGCGGCAAAGGGGGCGTTGCGGTTATACACCTGCAGCGGCTCCAGCACCATATAATAGCGCTTATCGTTCAGCTCCACCCAGTTGCCGCCGTTGCCGTTGCTGCGGCAGTTCAAAACGCCCAGCGGTGCATCTGCCGTTACCAGATCCTCGCCGGATGTCACGGTCTTGCGCAGGGAGAGCACGCCGTCCGTCAGCGCATCATCGGTAGTGGTCACGATAAAATAGGTGCCTGCCTTGTCCTCGTCCAGCTCGGTGAAGGGCAGTTTTGTTTGCAGATACTCCGTGAGCAGTTCCACGCCCACCACGCCGTATACCGTGCCGTCCGGCAGGATCAGCGGCATGGAGTAGGCAATGGCGTGCCGGTCGTCCCCTGCCAGACAGTAGGAGTTGGTGGTCCAGCGGCCATAGCTTTCCGCCGAAAGGCCGGCATCGCTCTTATACGCAGTCTGAAAGACCGTGCGCAGGATGCCGCCCTTGGTATCTCCCTGATAGGGGAAAGCGGGCTGCCAGCCCTTATCCGTGCCGATGGCCAGCTCTTTTACCACTGTGGCGCTGGCGCGTTCCAGCAAAAGGTCGCTGTTGCGCTCCGAAGGGCGGGCGTCCGGGTCCATATCCCGCAGGTAGATGCCGGGCATTTTTTTGCCCACCTCGCAGGTGTCCAGATCGTGGGTGTTCAGGATGAGAAAAATGCCGGTCACCTGCTTTGTGCGCAGGGTGTCCAGAAGCTGCGGGGCAAGCGCTACCAGCAGGGCATCGCTCTGTTCGCTGCCGTTATCCAGCGTGTCCAGCGAGATATCGCCGCTTTTCAGCAGCTGCTGGGTGGTGGCGGTGATCTGCTCGCTCAGCTGCTCCAGATCCTCCGCGTTCCGCAGGATCTCCTGCACATAGCTGGCGCGGTTGCGCACCCGCATGGTAAGCAGATCCTTGGCGTTTTCGTCCAGCTGCTCGGTCACGTTGATGGCAAGGATGCTGGCGACCGCCATCAGCAGCTCCACCGCCAGCACCAGCATCATGGTGGCAAAAATATTGTAGAACACGGTTCTTTCCGGTCTGTTTTCCAAGCGCTGCCGCTGGCGCTGTTTCCATGCGTCAAACATCGCCCTGCCTCCTTTCCGTCTTTTTCCGGGCGGTCAGCCCTCGTACTGCTGCAGCTGTGCAAGGGTGGCCTGATACCACGCCTCAAAATAGTCGTCGGTCAGTTCCAGCCCGCTTGCGCGGATGGCGTCCATGTCGTTGGCGGCGGTGGTCACCGGCAGATAGCCCGACTCCACCGCGAAAGCGATATTATTCTGCGGTTCGGTGAACCACTTTAAAAAGGTGACTGCGCCGTTGATCTCGGCCTCGGTGCCGCCGCCGAGACCGCAGCCGCCGCCAGAAAGCTGCGGCGCGAGATCTTGTTCTTCATCCCATACCCTCCCGGAGTACGCAGGCGCATTTTACCCCATACCATACTATTTTATATAATACCACCGTTTCCGGCATAGTGTAAACTCTTTCTTAAAAAATCTGGTAAAAAAGTGCAGATGACGAATTTTCGTCTTATTTTTTGGCAGTTCTGCCAAAAGCACGCGTCCCCTATAAAAATGGGATAGCGGAGCGTCCGCAGACGCTCCGCTATCCCGATAATAAAACTAATTTTTCCGCTGTTTATGCGCAGAGCAGCGCGGAGCGCATGCAAAGCCAGTCCCGTTACATGCGTATCCGCTGCGCGGCGCGGGCGATGGAGGCCAGCAGGGTCACAAGGCGCTTTTCGTCCATCTGGCCGCAGTAGGTGGTAAAGGTGTAGTAGCACCCCTGCACGCAGAAGGAAAGCACCACCTTGCGCACTACGTCCGTCTCAAAGGTGGGGTCGGTCTGGGCGATGCACTGGCACATGGCCTGTTCCACCCGGTTGATGAACAGCCCCTGCCGGGAGCCGGAGAAGAGCACGCTGATCTCGGCCTGATGCGCGGTGAAGGCGCGGAACATCTCCCGCGCAAGCCACTCGGTGCGCTCGCTCACATCGCTGGCGGTCAGGCGGGGCAAGCTTTCCACCACCGCGTGCACCATCTCGTCCTCCATGGCGTTGGCCAGCGCATAGATATCCTGATAATGGGCGTAGAATGTGGATTTATTGATGCAGGCACGGTCGCACAGCTCCTTGACACGGATCTTTTCCACCGGCTTTTCGCGGCGCAGCTCCATAAAGGCCTGCTTGATGGCGCGCTCGGTCTTTTCAATGCGGATATCCAGAAAACCCACCTCTTTTGCATTTTTGTTGATTTTCCAACATTTTTCCGGTTTTGCGGATAGACAAGCCCCGCAGCCCTTTTTATACTGGGTATAAGCGGAGCGGCGTTACTCCTTGCGGTACAAAAGCCCCTGCTGCTCCAAAGCCGTGCGGATGCGGGCAAAGGTGTCCTTGTCCGGGCAGCGCAGGGTGTGCAGGTGCACGCCGCCGGTCATGCGGCTCAAAAGGCTCTCGGGTGCATCCGCAGCCTGACGGATAAAGTTATCCACGTCGTACCGGTTGCACAGGTTCAAGGTGGCGCGGATCTCGCCGTACAGGCTGTTTTCCACCGCCACATCCACCACCGTGCCGCCCTGATCCACCACGGTGTACAGCTCCCGGCGCATCTCCTCCTGTGTGCGGTGCACACAGGCCAGAATGCCGGTATAGCCCTTCTCCGCCGGGTGCAGCTGGTAGCCCCGGGGGGTGGCATCGATCTGCGCCCCACCGGCGCGCAGCAGCGCCACATCCCCTACCACGATCTGCCGCGACACCCCCAGCTCTGCCGCCAGCGTGCTGGCACTTAAAGGGGCACCGGCGCTGTTCAGCCGGGTCAGGATGCGTTCTCTGCGCTGTGCTGCATTCATAGGGGGTCAGGCTTCCTTTCCGTAAAACGACTTTTCTCTCCTTATTGTAGCAAAACGCGGCAAAATGTGCAAGGTTATTCCAATCTCAGCTTTCTGAACAAAGGCTTCCCCCGGAAGGGGGAAACCTATCTCCAAAGGGTAAAGGCTTTTGCGCCGGTCACGCCGCAGGCGTTGCTTTATTCTACCCGCAGCAGGGTGGCGTAATTGGAGGGCAGCTGCACCTTCATGCGGTCCCACTCGGTGGAGACCAGCACCTCCTGCGCACCCACGGTGTCCGCCAGCAGGTCGGTGACCTTGGCGGTTTCCACCGGCAGCTGGAACTCCAGCTGTGCGGGGGTATCGCCGTTGTTCAGCACCGCTACCACCGCCTTGCCGTCCAGCACCCGGGCAAAGGCGTAGCACTGGGTGGTGAGCTGCAATTCTTTTACCTCGCCGTAGGTCATTTCCGGCAATTCAGCCTTGCATTTCCCCAGCGCTTTGTATACACTGGTAACAGGATTTGTACGTTCTGCATCAGCGTAGTCACTGAGCTCCAGACAGGGGCGCAGCGGCCAGTCGCTGCCCCACTCCTTTTTGCCCTCGATGCCGAACTCCGAGCCGTAGTAGATGGACGGAATGCCCCACAGGCTGTACACCAGAATGGCGATATGCCGGATGTGCTCCCGGTTGCGCAGCTTGTTGGGCAGGCGCTCCACGTCGTGGTTATCCGAGAAGAGATACAGCCGGGTGTCGTGGCACAGCCCCTGCAGCCGGCGCATGGTGTGGGCAATTTCAAAATAGTTGTGGTCGTTGTGGCCGCTCCACAGGCCCTTGTGCAGCTCGTAGTTGGTGACCGAGTGCAGCATTTCCGGGTTTGCCCAGCGGCTGTAATCGCCGTGGATGACCTCGCCCATCAGCCAGAACTCCGGCTTTACCTCGTTTGCCAGACGGCGCAGCCCGCGCATGAAGTCGAAATCCAGCACATCGGCTGCGTCCAGACGGATGCCGTCGATGTCGAACTGCTCCACCCAGAAGCGGACGGTATCATAATGGTACTGCTGCACCTCCGGGTTGCGCTGGTTCAGCTTGACCAGCAGGTTGTAGCCGCCCCAGTTGCCGTAGGAAAAGCCGTCGTTATACTCGTTGTTGCCCCAGAAGTTCACATCGCAGAACCAGTCCTTATAGCGGGCGTTCTCGCGGTTTGCTTTCAGGTCCTGGAACGCGAAGAAATCGCGGCCCACATGGTTGAACACGCCGTCCACGATGACCCGCTGCCCGCGGGCGTGGCAGGCCGCCACAAAAGCCTTGAACTCCTCGTTGGTGCCAAGGCGGCGGTCCACCAGACGGTAGTCGATGGTATCGTAGCCGTGGGAGCCGCTCTCGAACAGCGGGCCGATGTAGATGGCCGTACAGCCCAGCTTTGCCGCGTGGGCTGCCCATGCTTCCAGCTTTGCAAAAGCGCCCGGGGTGGGTTGGCCGTCGTTTTCGTGTGCACAGCCGCACAGCCCCAGCGGATAAATGTGATAAAATACTGCTTCGTCATACCAAGCCATGATCATTCGCTCCCATTCTATTGCTCTAAAAAGTTGCACCGCCCGCAAGGCGGTAGCAACAGTATACCACACCCTCTGGCAAATATGTGTATTTTTGCCGATTTTTGTCAAGATTCGCTAAGATTATCGGCCACTGTGCCAGTAAAAAGGCGTTTTTCTTGGATAGTTTGCCCAAACAGCCTTGTATCAACCGGCGCACACCGCCGGTCAACATAGAGAAGTAAGGAGATCTTTGCATGAATTACCCTGTGATCCCCCGCACGTTTTTCAGTGGCGACTGCTTCGATGCCTACCGCATTCTGGGTGCGCACCCCTGCACCGACCCAAACGGCGCCGAGGGCTGGCGTTTTGCCGTGTGGGCACCCGGTGCCACCGCCGTGGAGGTGTGCGGCGGCTTTGACGGCTGGGAGCGCGGCGTGCCCATGGAAAAAGCCGATACCGGCGTGTGGAGCGCCTTTATCCCCGGCCTTGCGGAAGGAGATCTGTACAAATACCGCGTGCATGGCGCGGACGGCAGCACCGTGATGCGCAGCGACCCCTACGCCTTTGCCACCGAGCTGCGCCCCGGCACCGCCAGCAAACTGACAAAGCTGGATTTCACCTTTGACGACACCGCGTGGATGGAGCGGCGGGACAAATGCCGCAACCGCCCGCTGAACATCTACGAGCTGCACGCCGGCAGCTGGAAGCATAAGCCCGGCGCAACCCGGCCGGACGGCTCGGACGGGTGGTATAACTACGAGGAGCTGGCGCGGGAGCTGATCCCGTGGCTGCTGGAGCACCACTTTACCCATGTGGAGCTGCTGCCGCTGGCCGAGCACCCCTTTGACGGCAGCTGGGGCTACCAGACCACCGGCTACTTCTCGGTGACCAGCCGCTACGGCACCCCCGCCCAGTTTGCGGGCTTTGTCAACGCCTGCCACCGCATGGGCATCGGCGTCATCATGGACTTTGTGCCGGTGCACTTTGCCGCCAACGCCGACGCACTGGCAAAGTTTGACGGCACCTACCTGTACGAGTACGACAGCGACGTGGGACAGAGCGAGTGGGGCACCTGCAACTTCAACTACTACCGCCGGGAGGTGTGCAGCTTTTTGAGCAGCGCCGCCGGGCTGTGGATGGACGTGTACCACTGCGACGGCATCCGCATGGACGCCATCTCCCGGGCCCTGTACTGGCAGGGCGACCCCAACCGCGGCGTAAATCAGGGCGCGGTGAACTTTTTGCGCAGCCTGAACCACGGCCTGAACGAGCGCTGGCCCACCGGCATCTACATGGCGGAGGACTCCACCAACTTCCTCAAGGTGACCGCCCCCACCCGCTACGAGGGCGTGGGCTTTGACTACAAGTGGGACATGGGCTGGATGCACGACACGCTGGACTACTTTGCCACCCCCTTCGGCGAGCGCCCGGGCTGCTACGGCAAGCTGCTGTTCAGTATGCACTACTTCTACAACGAGCTGTACCTGCTGGCGCTGAGCCACGATGAGGTAGTGCACGGCAAAAAGACCATCATTGATAAGCTGTGGGGCAGCTACGCGGAAAAATGCGCCCAGCTGCGCACCCTGTATTTTTATATGTACACCCATCCCGGCAAAAAGCTGAACTTTATGGGCAACGAGCTGGCACACTTCCGGGAGTGGGACGAAAAGCGGGAGCTGGACTGGAATCTGCTGGAATACCCCTTCCACGATGCGTTCCAGAAGTACTTTGCCGCTCTGAGCCGCATCTATGCCTCCGAGCCTGCTTTGTATGACGGCGAGTACAACCCGGACTGCTTTGAGTGGGTGGCAAACGAAAGCTGCGCCGAGGGCGTGTACGCATGGCTGCGCAAAGGGCGCGGGCAGAACCTGCTCTGCGTGATGAACACGCAGGACCACGCCCACAAAAAGTTCCCCCTGTACCTCAAGTTCCCCTGCAGCGCAGAGCTGGTGCTGGACACCGAGGCCGGCACTTGGGGCGGCGTGCACAAGGCGCACCGCAAGCAGAGCTTCCACACCACCGACGGCGGTGTATTCGGCAGGGACTACACCCTGACGCTGGACCTGCCCGCCATGGGCAGCTATCTGCTGCGGCTGTCCCCGGAAGCCCCCAACCCGGACGCCGCCCGCCTGAGCGCCAACAGGGCGCTGGCGCAAAAGCGCAAGGCGGCAAAGGCTGCTAAGGCCGCCGCGGAAGTTTCCGATAAGTAATATTTACGCAAAAATGTCCCGTCTGCTTTGAAAGCGGCGGGACATTCTGCATTTTTCACCGCCGGGGTGCTGGACAGTGCCCGGGGGAGTTGTTATACTGTAAGGTGTGAAATTTTGCAAGGAGGGTCCTATTCCATGTCCGAACCCATTACGAAGCCCCGCGTTTCCGCTGCGGCGAAAATCGTGCTGGTGCTGGCGGCAGCAGCGGTGCTGCTGGCCGTTTTTGCGCTGGCTGCGCCCGGCAGCAAATTCTTTTTTCCGCTGGTGAGCCTGTGGTGCAACCTTGCCCTGTTTGCCTGTGTGCTGCTGGTGCTGCGGGTGGCGGGAATCAAATTTGACCTCTTCCACAAGGCGGTGCTCGTCGGCCTGTGGGCGGCGGCGCTGGTCTACTTTTTCTGGGCGCTTGGCCGCCGCAGCTTTGTGTATATCTGGGATTACGTCAACTATATCAACAAGCAGTACTGGGCCGAAGCTGCCTTTCTGCAAGGCCCGGCGGCGGGCTTCCAGTTCATCTTCGGCTCCTTTGCCGAGGACTACACCAACTTCATCACCCTGTTCCTGGAGTTTCCCTTCTGCCTGAGCGACCGCACCGGCGACAGCTTTGCCTTCTGTCAGGTGTTCAGCATCCTGCCCATGCTGCTGGTGCTGCTGGCAGGGCTTACCATCAAGGTGGGGCAGATGCTGCGGGTGAAAAACCGCTTCTGGTACTTCCTCATCGGCATGACTTGGATGGTCACCTACCCGTGGCTGCGCATGAGCGCCATGCTCAGCCAGCCGGACTGGTTCGGCCTCATCTTCGGCTTCAGCATTCTGCTGCTCACGCTGGACTTCCGGTTTGAAAAGCTGGAGCCGGTGCGCTTTTGCCTTTTGTTTGCCGCCACGGCAGCCATCATCCTTTCCCGCCGGTGGTACTTATATTTTGTGGTGGGCTACTACTTTGCCTACGCGGTGCTGGTGCTGGTAAGCAGCGCGCGCACTGCCCGCGCCGGGCAGAAAAAGCAGGCGCTTTTGCAGGTGCGCAATCTCGTGCTGTTCGGCCTGATGAGCATGGTGGCCATGCTCATCCTGCTGTGGCCGATGGTCAGCCGCATCCTCGCTTACAGCTACGCCGAGCGCTATTCCTACTATAACGGCGGCGGCTTTGCAGCCGAGATCAGCCTGCAGTTCTGGCGCATGGGTCTGATGAACCTTGTGCTCGTGGGCATGGGGCTGTGGTTCTGCCTGAAAAAGCGCAAAATGCCTGCGCAGCCCTGCCTTGCCGGGCTGGAGATCCTGCTGAGCATGCTGCTGTTCACCCGCATCCAGAACACCGGCTCCCACCAGATGCTGCTGTTCCTCCCGGGGTGGTTTCTCCTGTTTTTGCTGGGCGCAGCGGCGCTGGCCGAGGGCATCAGCCGCTTCCGGACGGCAAAGGTCGTGTTCTGGGTGTTCACCCTCGTGTTTGCCACCTCGGTGCGCTGCTCTCCCCTGACCACCGTTGCCCTGCCGGGCTTTCTGGTGGATCACTTCCCGCTGGCAGTCACCGAGGAGTTCGTCCGGCTGGACAAGCTGATCTATGACCGCAAGGATCTGCCGCAGATCAAGGCCATTGCCAACTGGATCGACACCCACTGCACCGAGGGCGAGATCAGCTACATGATCCCCCACGATATGCTGTACTGCCCGGATCACTTCAAGAACTGCCAGCTGCCCGCAACCCCCATCAACGATAAGCTGGCCTTCGGCTTCTCGGTGCCGGGCACCCACAACTTCCCCATGCAGTTCTTCGAGGCCAAATATGTCCTCACCGCCGACCCCTTCCCCCAGACCTTTGTGGGCAACGGCGAGATGTCCCACAAGCTGAACGAGAGGTTCCTTGCGGTGCGGGACGAGTACTTTGCGCTGGAGGCCACCTTTGATATGGGCAACGGCACCACCTTTACCATCTGGCGGCGTACCGTGGCTCCCACCCGCGCCGAGGTGGAGTATTACCTGAGCGCCTTTAAAGAAGAAGATGCCCAGTACCCGGAGATGTTCTCCCAGATCGCAGAAAGCTGGCTGGCCGCCCGCGGGCTGTAACGCCGCTTTTGTAAAAAGGAGTGTTCGACTATGGAACAAACTGCAAACACCATGCCCGCTGCCACTTTGGGGCAGTACAAGGGGCTTGCCTTCACCCGCCGGGTGCGCCCGGTATCGGATAAGGCCGTAGAGGCGGATATCGGCAACCTGGCGCGGGTCCACGCGCCCTTTGTGCCCACTGACGCGCCCGCCGCCCGCGGGATGCGGGTCACGCTGGATTTCGAGGGCTTTCTGGAGGGTGCACCCATCCCGGACAGCCGGATGGAAGCCGTGACCGTAGTGCTGGGCACCGGGCAGCTGATGCCCGCCGCAGAAGAAGCCGTGTACGGCCACTGCGCGGGCGAGACTTTCCGGTTCGACTTCACCTACCCCGCCGACTTCCGGGTGCCGGAGCTTTCCGGCAGGACCGCGCAGTTTGAGATCTGCCTGCACACAGTGGAGCGCAAGCAGGTGCCCCCGGTGGACGATGCCCTTGCAAAATCGCTGGGCTATGAGGATCTGGAAGCCCTGCGGGAGAGCCTGCGGGAGAAAAAGCGCCTTTCCCACGAGGCCAACGCCGACCGCATTGCCGGGGCGGCGCTGCTGGATATGGCAGGTGCGAACCTGACCGTGGAGCTGCCCGCAGAGCTGCTGGCGCAGAACGCCGAATACCAGATGACCCAGCTGCGCCAGCGGCTGCGCAAGAGCCGGATGACCATGGAGCTCTACTGCAAGAGCGCCGGGCTGACCCCGGAGCAGGTGCGGGAGGGCTACCGCAGGGAAGCCGAGCGCCAGCTGCGGGCAATGCTGGCAGTGCGCGCCATCGCCGAAGCCGAAAAGATCACCGTGACCCAGCAGGAGGTGGACGCCGAGATCGCCCGCCTTTCCAAGCTGCACGACACCCCGGAAGAAGAGATCCGCAAGGTGCTCAGCCGGGACGCCATCGCCGCCGCCGTGACCAACCAGAAGGTGCAGCGTTTCCTGCTCGACCACGCCGCCCTTACCTCTGTTGTGGAAAAGGAGTAAGACCATGGGCTTTTTTACCAGAACTGCAATGGATGCCCTGATGAAGACCAGCCATCCCGAGATCAACCGCCGCCAGTGCTGGAATTTGCACCCCCACCGCAAGCCCTGCACCACCTGCAAGGACATCTGCCCCTACGGCGAGGAGATCTTTACCCGCCCGAACCTCGTCAAGGACTGGGACCCCTGCACCGACTGCGGACTGTGCGTTTCCGCCTGCCGCAGCGGCTGCATTGCGCCTTCGCCGGAGCAGGTGCAGCGGGATACCGCCGCGGCGGACACCGACAACGATACCATCTGGATCGGCTGTGAGAAGTCCAGCCGCAAGAACACCGTGGTGCGCAGCTGCATCTGTGCCCTCTCGTGGGAGGCGCTGGCGTATCTGGCGCTGAACAAAAAGATCGTGCTGGACCTGACCCCCTGCGGGCAGTGCGAGAACGACCTGTGCGCCGAGCAGCTGCGCAAGGAGCTGACCCGCCTTGTGGACTTTTTCGGTCAGCCGATGTTTGAAGCGCGGTTCTCGCTGGCATACGAGGAAAAGGAGTACCCCTACCATGTGCAGGAGCTGACCCGCCGCGAGATGCTGGAGCAGGTGAGCCACGGCTCCAAGAGCGGCACCAAAAAGCTGCTGCAGATGCTGCCCGGTCTGCGCAGCGAAGAGGACAGCGGGGTGGACTTCCGCCTGCTGCTGCACCAGCGCACAAAGCAGCTGAAAGCCGCCATGGAAACGCCCCTGCAGTACGGCTACTACATGCCCAAGTTCACCGACAACTGCTTTGGCTGCGGCCGGTGCGAGAAAGCCTGCCGCGCCAACGCCCTGAAGTTTGAGGAGATGCCCAACGGCCAGACCCGCATGGTGCTTACCCCGTGGAAGTGCAGCGAGTGCGGCGTGTGCATGAACGTATGCTCCAACAAGGGCTTTGACGGCATGAAGCTGTACCAGCTGACCACCCTTGGCCCCGTGGTGCTGTACAAGTGCACCAAGACCCTGTGCAAGCAGTGCGGCAAGCCCATTGCCCCGGACAGCGCCGAGGGTCTGTGCTCGGTGTGCCGCATCAAGGCGCGCACCCTGAAACGGCAGGAGGAGGCGCGTCAGCGCGCCGAGCAGCTGAAGGCCGAGCGCGCCGCCAAGGCCGCCGAGGAAGCCGCCAAGGCAGCGGAAAACGCTGCGGAGACCGCTGCCGAAGCCACCACCCCGACCGTGGAGACTGCTGCAGCCCTGCCGGAGACCATCCCCGCCGGGCAGAGCGCTGCCCCTGCCAATGTAACTGCACCTGCTCTCGGAGAGCCGGTCTCCGAATGATGATAAAGAAAGGTCTGATCCTATGATGGAAGATGACAAGGAGCCGGTCTACGCCTCCAAGGCAAAGCCATGGCTGAAATATTATGACGAAAAGTACATCCACCAATCCGTGCCGGAGTGCTCGGCCTTTGCGCTGATCTGCCGCAACAACGAGCGGCATCTGGGCGATACCGCGCTGGAATACTACGGCCGCAAGTTCAGCTACGCCGACCTGATCGTGCAGATAAAAAAGACCGCCGCCGCCCTGCAGGCGCTGGGGGTGAAAAAGGGCGATATCATCACGGTGGTCAGCGTGATGACCCCGGAGGTGGTCTACACCTTCTACGCCGCCGACCTGCTGGGCGCTACCCTGAATCTGGTAGACCCCCGGTACAGCGTCGAGGGCATCCGGGAGTACATCGAGGAGGTGGAGTCCCGCCTGCTCATCTGCCTGAACGTGGTGTACCCCCGCTGCCATCAGGCCGCAAAGCGCACCAGCGTGGAGCGGGTGGTGGTGCTCAGCCCCGCCGACAGTCTGCCGCTGGCCAAAGCCGTGGGCTACAAGCTGACAGAGCCGGATAAAAACCGCTACGCTTCCAACGTGCTGCGCTGGAAGGCTTTTATCGCCGCAGGCAAAGGGCACAGCCCCGCCGCCGCTCCCTACGACCCCCAGCACACCTGCGTGGTGGTGCACACCGGCGGCACCACCGGCTCGCCCAAGGGCGTTATGCTGACCGACTACTGCTTCAACGCCCTTGCGCAGGAGTTTGCCGCCCAGAGCCGTCTGTTCCACCGCGGGCAGAAGCTGCTGAACGTCATGCCCCCCTTCATCGCCTACGGTTACAGCTGCGGCATCCACATGCCGCTGGTCATGGGGCTGCATATCATCATCATCCCCAATCTGGACCCGGATAAGCTGGGCGCACTGGTGTGGAAGTACAAGCCCGAACACATGTTCGGCGTGCCCACCCACTACCAGCAGCTTGCCGCCGACCCGCTGCTGAAAAACAAAGACCTCTCCTTCATCCGCAACTACGCCGCCGGAGGCGATTCCCTCTCGCTGGGCGCGGAGCAGACGGTGAACCGGTTCCTCAAAGCCCACGGGGTGGAGTACCCGCTGGCAAAGGGCTACGGCATGACCGAGGTATCCTCGGCGGCTACCATCGCCGCCGGTAACGTGACAAAGCCCGGCAGCGTGGGCATCCCCATGGTCAACACGGTGGTCTCCATCTTCGAGCCGGGCACCGAGACCGAGCTGCCCATCGGTCAGCGCGGCGAGATCTGCATCTGCACCCCCACCGCCATGAAGGGCTACTACAACAAGCCCGAGGAGACCGCCTACCTGCTGCGCCGCCACGCGGACGGCCAGCTGTGGGCGCACACCGGCGATATCGGCTCCATGGACGAGGACGGCTTTGTGTATCTGGACGCCCGCATCAAGCGCATCATCATCCGGCACGACGGCTTCAAGGTGTTCCCCTCCATGATCGAAAACGTCATCAGCCGCCACCCCGCCGTGCACCAGTGCTGCGTGGTGGGCTACGCCGATACCGACCACACCCAGGGACGGCTGCCCTTCGTTTTTGTGGTGCTGGAGCCTGCCGCCACCGGCAAAAAGCGCCAGATCCTGCGGGAGCTGCGCCAGCTGTGCCGCGAGGAGCTGCCGGAGTATGTGCAGCCCGCCGCCTCGGCCTATAAGATCATTCCCGAAATGCCCCTGACCCCCGCCGGTAAGGCCGACTACCGTAAGCTGGAAGAAGAGGTGGGGTAACCCCCCTGCCCTTGAGAAAGAAGGAATCCTCCATGAAACATCCCCGTTTTACCGCATGGCTGTGCAGCGCCGCTGCGCTGGTGCTGCTGGCTGTGCCTGCCTTTGCCCAGCAGCCCGACGCCCTGCCGCCGGAACAGACCGCCCCCGCCGCGCAGGAGCAGACCGCCGAGGCAGCTGCCCCGGACGCGGAAGCCCCCACTGCGGACACCCCTGCCGCCGATCCTCAGCGCACCTATGTGGCGCTGGGCGACAGCATCGTTTCCGGCGTGGGTCTGCCGGATTTCAAGTACACTGCAGCCGCCATCGGCATAGATGCGGCCCCAAACTTTGAGGGCTACCCGGAGCAGTGCTATGTTTCGCTGGTGGGTAAAGGTCTTGGGCTGGACCGCCAGCACGCCATCAACCTTGGCCTGCCCGGGCTGACCACCGGCGACCTTGCGGATATGCTGCACACCGGCGCAATGCCCCAGATGAACCAGCAGGCGGGCACCTACTACGTCTACCCCCAGATGCTGGACTACCTCAAGCGCGCGGACGTCATCAGCGTGCAGATCGGCTCCAACGATGCGCTGGTGCCCGCCCTTGTGGCGCTGGGCAACGCCACCAACTGGAAGAGCGAGCAGCTGGTAGCCACCATGGTCAGCGGCGTGCTGCGCGAGCCCAGCTTTGAGAACCTGCAGCGGCTGAACAGCGACCTTTCCCGCCTGCGGCTGACAAGGGAAGAAAAACAGGCCACCACCCAGCTGCTGCTGGGCGGCGGTACGGACGCCATCTGCGAGCAGGCGTATCAGGAAGCCGCCGTGCATATGCCGCAGGTCGTAGCGGAGTTGCGGGCGCTGAACCCGGACGCGCAGATCATCCTTTTGGGCTACACGAACCCTGTGCCCCTGCTGCCGGAGTGGACACAGCTGTTCCGGCGGCTGAATGCCCTTAGCAAGAGCCTTGCCGCCCAGAACGAGAATGTGACCTATGTGCCCATCCCCTTTGCCATGACCGCCACCGACGCCCACCCCACCGTGAGCGGGCATAAGTACATCGCCAACCGCATCCTGCGGGCGATCAAAAAATAACCACAACGCACAATGCCGGGCAGCCTGCAAGCTGTCCGGCATTTGCTGTCTCCCCCAAAAATCGCACGTTTTCGGTGGATTACGCGGGGGGAAATACTTCGCCAGTTTTTGGCAGAGTTTTCCCGCGCGGCGGGCGCGGTTATGCGCTGCTGCGTTTGTTTTTGTTTTGCAGCGGCTGCGCTTGCATTTACAGCGTGTATATCCAGCGTGCAATAATACCCTCTGGCCCTCAAAAAGTACACACTGGTTTTTCCGCGTCCATCGCCTTAGGATAAGGGTAGATACTTTATGTCCAAAGGAGGTTTTTTACATGGACGCAAACAAGTACCGTACCGCCTACGATCAGGCGCAGGCCGTCCAGCACGAGGTGTGGACGGAGCTGTGCCAGCATCTGGAGCACGCGCCGGACGCCCAATTGCTCAGCGATTACACCGCCACGCTGGTGTATACGCTGGACAAAGACCGCCGCGAGGAAGCCCTGCGGCTGCTGCGGGGGCAGCTGTACAGCCGTCAGCTGCGGGACACCGGCCGGGTGGAGAGCTGGTTCACCGACTGCGGGGCGCGCATGGGGCAGGATATCGAGGGCTTTGTGGCAAACGCCCGCCAGCAGTATGTGCAGGCAGGCCTTGCCGAGGAGCAGCGCGCCGAGGCCGAAGCCAAACAAAAGGCCGGGCGCGGGCGGTTCCGCATCCGTCCCGCCAGCGCCTTTGCGCCGGAGCGCGCCGCCTATCTGGTGCAGCCCTACCTGCCCCGGGGCATGGTAAGCATTCTGGGCGGCGTGTCCGCTGCGGGCAAGACCAGCCTTGCGCTGGACGTGTGCGCCCGGCTTACCCGGGGCGCTGCCTTTGCGCCGGAGGACCCGCCGCAGCCCCCCGCCACCGTGCTCTACCTTACCGCCGAGAACGACCCCAACAAGGTGCTGCGTCCCCGCGCCGAGGCCATGGGGGCAGACCTTGACCGACTGTATTTTCAGGACGGTGCCAGTTACAGCATGGGCGACGAGGAGCTTGCCGCCCTGTGCCGGGTGTACCGCCCGGCGCTGCTGGTGTTCGACCCCATCCAGAGCTATCTGGGGCAGGGGGTGCAGATGAACCGCGCCGAGCAGGTGCGCCCGCTGCTGGACCATCTGGGTGCCCTTGCCAAGGAGCTGGACATGGCGGTGCTGCTCATCAGCCACATGAGCAAGCCCGGCCCCGGGGTGTGCAGCGCGCTGGACCGTCTGCTTGGCTCCAGCGATTTCCGCAACGCCGCCCGCAGCATCCTCATTGCCGGGCGGGACCCGGAGCACCCGGAGGTGCGGGTGGTGGCCCACGCCAAAAACAGCCTTGGCCAGCCCGGCGAAAGCCAGCGCTACCGCATCTGTCCGCAGGGCACGGTGGCCTACGACGGCCCCTGCACCCTTACCGCCGACGCCATCATCCGGGAGGCGGGCACTCCCGCCACCGGCAATGGCCGCCCCTCTGCCGCCCTTGCCAACGCCATCGAGGCGCTGGAAAAGCAGCTGTCCTTTGTGGGCTGGGTAGAGGCGGGCGAGGTGTACCGCCTGTGCGCCGAGCGGGATATCTCGGTAAGCACCATACGCCGCGCCCGCGTAGCACTGGGGTTGAAAACACTCTACATTGGAAATCAGCCCAACCGCAAAAACTATTGGTATCAGCCAGAACTGGAAGAAGCCTCTGTGGTTGCGGATATCACAAACCAGAACCAGCAAATACAGCTGGCTTGATGCACCGCAGGGCTTCTGAATGTTCAAAACCCCTTTATAAAACTCTATTACTACTATGGACTTTTGAACAGCTAGAACTTTTTAACGTATCTATGCTTATTCCTAGTTGTTCAAGATGAACAACTAGGGCAAAAACCACCGTTTTTGTACGGTTAGCGTTTCTAGTTGTTCAAAACCCCCTCTGCTTTTTGAACAACTAGAGATATAGCGTATATCCGTTGTTTGTTTTCTTGCAAGGCTCAAAAGCCGCCGAAAGCTGCGCCTTTCTGCGCATTATTTTTTAGTTGTTCAAAACCCCCTGTGTATCATAGGAGACTTTTGAACAGTCGCCCTTGCCGGGGGCGGGACGATTTAAAATGCGCTCCGCGTTGCTCTGCGCATCATCAGAGGAAAAATTATTTATAATTTCGCGTTTGTCGCGGCCTGCGGGCCGCTCCAAACGCTATTTTCACGGGAGGGGTCGTAACGGGAAACTGCATTTGCAGCGCCGCTTTCTACGAAAGCATGGCGCTGCGGGCGGGCGCTTGCTCCCCCTCGGGGGAGCTGTCGCGCAGCGACTGAGGGGCTATGGATGGAGAAGCGAAAAAAGCGTTAAAGCGATAGCGCCGACTGGCGCAGCGCTAGCTTTTTTGTGCTTCGACTTCTTCTTTAGGATTGTCAAGGGCGAGCAGCCCTTGGCCCGTTGCGGGGTGGGTGGAGTCCAGAGGTAGGGAGGGGGGAGTCGGAACACCCCTCCCTGCCTCTGGCCCAGCGGAGCGTCTTTGCTTGTTTGCGGCAAGCAGGAACTTTCCCCGCGGAGCGCGATGCATTTTAAATCGTCCCGCCTGCGGCGCAGCCCGCCTCCTCCTCTTCCACCATCCGCTCATAGTCGGCGGTAAAAAGGCGCTGGGGCAGGGCGCTCGTCATGGCAAGGGCGGCGTTCCACTGCTCCTCGTCCGTCAGCTCCCCGCTCACCGGCGGGAAGTGCGCCAGAATGGCGTCCAGCTCCTGCTGCACCCGCTTTGCCACCCAGATGCCGCGGTCGGTCAGGTAGATTTTACCGTAGTACTCCTTTACGATCATGCCCTGCTCCATGAGCAGGTTCAAAATGCGCACCACCGAGGGCTTTGTCACCCCCAGCTTTTCCGCAATGCTGCGGGAGCTGATGTCCAGATGGGTGCGGCTTACCTCGTAGATGGCCAGCAGATAGCGCAGATGCGCTGCGGTCAGCTGCATACCGGTCACTCTCCTTTTTACGCGCCGGGGCCTGCCCGGTGTTATCATAAGCTAACTTTATTTCACTTAAAAAAGGAGCGCGAGCCGAGAGTTTCAGCCCGCGCTCCTTTGCGGTTCAGTGTTCCGTTCAGTGCTCAGTGGCAGCCCTTGCAGTGGCTGCAATCGCCGCCGCAGCTGCAGCCGCCGCCGTGCTTGTGGGTGTGCCATACGACCCAGCCCAGCGCGCCGAACACCAGCGCTGCCACGATGATGGTGGGCAGATTAAAGTTTGTAGCAATAAATTCCATCATACAGCATACACCCTTTCGTTTCTATCAGATACGGGAAGTATCCAGCTTTACTTCGTTGTTGTCGGCGTACTTGTTGGGGCGCACCATCAGGTAGATGAACGCTGCCAGCACCACAACAGCCACCACGGTGAACAGGCCGAAGTGCACCTCGCCGGTGATAAGGCCGCCCAGCTGATACACCACCAGCGCAGAGCAGTAAGCCAGAGCACACATG
This sequence comes from Faecalibacterium sp. IP-1-18, assembly GCF_023347355.1. Lineage (NCBI taxonomy): Bacteria > Bacillati > Bacillota > Clostridia > Eubacteriales > Oscillospiraceae > Faecalibacterium > Faecalibacterium sp. IP-1-18. Next base: position 687,292 of record NZ_CP094472.1, on the reverse strand, counting down.
TAACCAATGGCGATGGCCGTCCACTTGCCGTTATTCATCTCGCGCTTGATGGCGCCCATCGCAGCAAAGCAGGGAGCGCACAGCAGGTTGAAGATCATGAAGGCGTAAGCGGACAGAGCGGTGTAGTCCTGCGCAACAGCAGCCCAGATCTCGTCGCCGTTCTCAGACAGCTCGCCGCCGAAGTGGTACAGCACACCGAAGGTACCCACCACATTCTCCTTTGCAATCAGGCCGGAGACGGAAGCGACGGTTGCACGCCAGTTGCCGAAGCCCAGAGGTGCAAAGATCCATGCGACCTTGGTAGCGATAGCAGCCAGCACGGAGTTGTCCTGATCCTCGACCATACCGAAGGCACCGTTCTCGAAGCCGAAGCCCTGCATAAACCACAGGATGACGGTAGCGAGCAAAATCACAGAGCCTGCGCGCTTGATGAAGGACCAGCCGCGCTCCCAAGTTGCCCGCAGCACGTTGCCCCATGCGGGCACATGGTAGGCGGGCAGCTCCATCACGAAGGGTGCGGGATCACCTGCGAAGAGCTTGGTCTTTTTCAGCATGATGCCGGAGCAGATGATGGCTGCCATGCCGATGAAGTAGGCAGACACTGCCACCAGCGAAGAGCCGCCGAACATTGCACCGGCGATCAGGCCGATGATGGGCATCTTTGCGCCGCAGGGGATGAAGCAGGTGGTCATGATGGTCATGCGGCGGTCACGCTCGTTCTCGATGGTACGGCTTGCCATAATGCCCGGCACGCCGCAGCCGGTGCCCACCAGCACCGGGATGAAGCTCTTGCCGGAAAGGCCGAACTTGCGGAAGATACGGTCCATGATAAAGGCCACGCGGGACATATAGCCCACGTCCTCCAGAATGGACAGCAGGAAGAACAGCACCAGCATCTGGGGCACAAAGCCCAGCACCGCGCCCACACCGGCCACGATGCCGTCCATGATCAGGCCGTACAGCCAGCCCGCCACGCCGATGCTCTCCAAAAAGCCGCCCAGCGCATTGGGAACGATCTCACCGAACAGCACATCATTGGTCCAGTCGGTGGCAAAGGTACCGATGGCCCAGCCGCCGTCCGCAATGGAGGTGCCCATGGACAGGGAGTACATCAGGTACATCACCACTGCAAAGATGGGCAGTGCCAGCACACGGTTGGTAACGATCCGGTCGATCTTATCGGAAACGGTCAGGTGCTCCACGCGGGCCTTCTTCTTGACAGCCTTGCCCACCACGGTGTTGATGTAGGCATAGCGCTGGTTGGTGATGATGCTCTCGGCGTCATCGTCCATCTCTTTTTCGCAGTCCTGAATGTGCTCGTCGATGTGATCCATCAGGGCCTTGTCCAGCTTCAGCTCATCCTGCACCTTGTCGTCGCGCTCGAACAGCTTGACGGCGTACCAGCGCAGGAAGCGGTCATCCACCTTGCCCTGAATGCTCTCCTCGATGTGGGCAATGGCGTGCTCCACACTGCCGGTGAACACATGGGGCAGCTCGCCGGTCTTGCCGGCCTTGGCAGCTGCCACCGCAGCCTTAGCGGCAGCCTCGGTGCCCTCGCCCTTCAGCGCGCTGATCTCCACTGCCTGACAGCCCAGCTCTGCGCTCAGCTTCTTCAGGTCGATGGTGTCGCCGTTCTTGCGCACCAGATCGATCATGTTCACAGCCATCACCACCGGGATGCCCAGCTCGATGAGCTGGGTGGTCAGGTAGAGGTTGCGCTCGATGTTGGTGCCGTCGATGATGTTCAGGATGGCGTCGGGCTTCTCCTTCACAAGGTAAGTACGGGAGACCACCTCTTCCAGCGTGTAGGGGGACAGCGAGTAGATGCCGGGCAGATCCTGAATGACAACGTCCTTGTCGCCCTTCAGCTTGCCTTCCTTTTTTTCCACGGTCACGCCGGGCCAGTTGCCCACGTACTGGTTGGAGCCGGTCAGGTTGTTGAACAGGGTCGTTTTGCCGCAGTTCGGGTTGCCGGCCAGTGCAATTTTAATGCTCATTGCGGATACCTTTCCTCCCTTTTGGTCGTATCAGACCACTTCGATCATCTCAGCGTCGGCCTTGCGCACGCTCAGCTCGTAGTTGCGCACGGTCAGCTCCATGGGGTCGCCCAGCGGCGCCACCTTGCGCACATAGATCTGCACCCCCTTGGTGATGCCCATATCCATGATGCGGCGCTTCACCGGGCCTTCGCCGTGCAGCCGTGCCACGGTGGCGGTCTCGCCCACCTTTACGTCTTTCAGTGTTTTCATCGTACTCGTTCCTCCCTTGCAGTATCTCATGCAGCACCGGGAAGGCGCTGCCTCAGTCCACCATGATGCGGCTTGCCATGGTCTTATCCAGTGCCAGACGGCTCTGCTTGACCTGCACGATCAGGTTGCCCGCGATCTCGTTGACCACGGTCACCTCGCTGCCAACCACGAACCCCAGCTCGGCCAGATGCAGCCGCACCTCGTCCTTGCCGCTGATCCTGCGGATGGTGACGGTCTCGCCTGCTTTTGTCATCGTCAAAGGCATCATCGCTGTGCTCCCCTTCCATAAAAATGATGTGATGCTGCGGTGGTTAGTCAGCCGTAACTATCAGCATAGATAGTTTACCGCTGCTAACCAAGCTTGTCAATAGTTTTTTCATATCTCATAGTTAGTTTATATGAACAAACAAATTTTATGCCAGAACCGGCCCACATTTTTATCAAAATCATCAATGACTAACTCTATTTCTTGAGTTAAAGTTAGCCAATGTTTACATTTTCAGAGGGTCGCTTTGCCATTTTATAGGGCAGGGTGACGGAGAAACACGACCGCCCGGCGCAGGGGTCAAAACTGCACCGGGCGGTCATGTGTAAAAAGGAGGATCGCTCTCTCCTGTGTCGGAAGCATAGGAGAGTTGCCAAGGATAAAAGAGAGTATTTGAAAAGAGAATATCAATTTTTCAGGCGGCCACTGCCAGCTTTAAAATGGGCGTGCCGCTGTGGAACAGCCGCAGGTACACCGCCGTGCACTTGGCCAGCTGGTCAAAGTGCTGCTGGGCGGCGGCGGGGTCGCCGTAGGACTTCCAGCACCCGCAGCAGGTAAAGCACTTGCCCCGGTGCCGGATAAAGCCCACCACATCCTCCAGCGGATAGCCCAGAAATACCCCGATCTCGTGGGGGAAATCCGCCGCCTCCGCCGCGCAGCACAGACGCAGGCTGAGCTGGTCCAGCAGCGCGTTGCAGTCCGCAGCATCTTCCGGCAGACGGTAGCCCTCCCGGGCTAAAAAGCCGCGCACAGCGGCATCTGCCAGCACCGTTTGCAGCTTGGCGGCGCGGTAGACGTACACCAGATACTGCCGGGTAGCGATGCACCCCCGCAGCACCCGCACCTGCAGGCCCTTGGGGTTCAGCTGGGCGTTCCAGCCCGCCACCCGCCGGGCAAGGTCGGCACGGTTTCGCGTTTCGTAGCGGAACAACCCCGCAGGCTTCAGCCCCGCCAGTACCGGGGCACATTGTTCGATCATTACGGTCTCAAAATCACGCTCCATGGCGGTTCTCCTTTGGCGGCGGTGTCAGGGTCAGTGTGCCCCGGATGCCGGGCGGTTATAAGTAAGACGCAGCTAACCGTCATCCCAAAAAAGAAGCAGCACACCCGGTCTGCGGGCGCTGCCGGTGGGGTCTCACATGGTTAGTTGCTTCTAACGCCAGTAGTGTACCACAACGCAGCGGGGCGTGTCAAGCCTTTCCGGCAAAAAAGTTATTTATGGCAAACCACGCCCGCGCTACCCTTCCGGCGGCGGTTATGATATAATCGGGGTATTATCGGGTCTGCCCCTTTGGGCGCACCCCTGCCAAGGAGGCCAAACCCATGCCCACACCCATCACCGCGTCCACCCTGTCTGCGCTGCTGAGCGCCGCGCTGGCGCAAAAGCCCACCCGCCCGCTGGTGCTGGCGCTGGACGGCCGCTGCGGCAGCGGCAAGACCACCCTTGCCAACGGGCTGGCGGCGCAGTTTCCCGGCTGCACCCTGCTGCGCACGGATGATTTCTACCTGCCGCCCGCCCGGCGCAGCCCGGACTGGGCACACACCCCCTGCGCCAACATGGACCTTACCCGTCTGCGGGACGAAGCCCTGCGCCCTGCCTACGCGGGGCAGCCCGTAGCCTACCGGGCGTACAGCTGCCGGCAGGGGGCTTATCTGCCCCCGGTACAGCTGCCCGCGCAGCCGCTGGTGATTTTAGAGGGCAGTTACAGCCACCACCCGCTGCTGCGCCCCTACGAGACGCTGCGGGTGTTCGTGACCTGCACCAAGGCCGAGCAGACCCGGCGCTTACAGGCACGGGAGGGCGCGCGTTACGCGGATTTTGCCGCCCGGTGGGTGCCGCTGGAGGAGGGCTATTTTGCGCAGTACGGCATAGCCGAAAGCGCGGATTTTGTGGTGGAGACCACCCAAGGCGGGACGATTTAGAATGCGCGCCGCGTTGCTCTGCGCATAAATAGCGGAAAGAATATTTATAATTTCGGAATAGCGGAGCGTCTGCGGACGCTCCGCTATTCCATTTTCACGGGAGGGGTCGTAACGGGAATGACAGCAAAAAACTCCCCCTGCACCGTGAGATGCAGAGGGAGTTTAAATTTACAGGCTGTTACTTATTCTTGTACATATCCTGATAGTAGTTCTGGTAGTCGCCGCTGGTGACGTGGTCCATCCACTCCTGATGGTTCAGGTACCAGTCAATGGTCAGCACGATGCCCTTCTCGAAGGGAGTTTCGGGGTACCAGCCCAGATCGTTCTTGATCTTGGTGGGGTCGATGCCGTAGCGGCGGTCGTGACCCAGACGGTCGGCGACGTGCTTGATCAGCTCCTCGCTGATGCCCTCGTCCTGCAGACGGTCGTGCAGCTGGTTGATGATGGTCTTGACGATGAAGATGTTGGGGCGCTCGTTGTGGCCGCCCACGTTGTACACCTCGCCGACCTTGCCGCCGTTTGCCACCATATCAATGGCCTTGCAGTGATCCTCCACATACAGCCAGTCGCGGATCTGCATACCGTCGCCGTAGACGGGCAGCTGCTTGTGGTGCTTGACGTTGTTGATCATCAGGGGGATCAGCTTCTCCGGGAACTGGTAGGGGCCGTAGTTGTTGGAGCAGCGGGTGATGTTCACCGGCATGCCGTAGGTGTCGTGGAAGGCCATGACGAACATATCGGCGCTGGCCTTGGAGGAGGAGTAGGGGCTGTGGGGGCACAGCGGCGTGGTCTCCATAAAGAAGCCGTCCGCGCCCAGAGCGCCGTACACCTCATCGGTGGACACCTGCAGGTACTTCTTGCCCTCTTTCCAAGTCTTGGCATCGGCGTCGTACCATGCCTCCTTGGCGCGCTGCAGCAGGTTGACGGTGCCCATCACGTTGCTCTGCACAAAGATCTCGGGGTTCTTGATGGAGCGGTCCACATGGCTCTCGGCGGCAAAGTTGATGACGTAGTCGAAATCGTACTTTGCAAACAGGCTCTCCACCAGCTCCTTGTCGCAGATGTCGCCCTGCACGAACACATGGCGGGGGTCGCCCTCCACGTCCTTCAGGTTTTCCAGATTGCCCGCGTAGGTCAGCTTATCCAGATTGACCAGCAGGATCTCCGGGTATTTCTTGAGCATATAGTGCACAAAGTTGGAACCGATAAAACCGGCACAGCCGGTGATCAGATAGGTTTTCATAGGTCAGTATCCCTCTTTATTTATTTGTTGTTGTTCCCGGACTGCGGGCGGGCTGCGGCGCGGGCGCGTTCCTCCTCGGCGCAGCAGTGCTTTGCCACAAGGTAGAGGTTCTTGTTCATGCTGTTCATGGTCTTGCCCATGGCCTTGGTGTATGCTTCCAGCCCTTTGTTCATGCTGTGAAGCTCCTCGTAGGTGGCTTGGGTGTACCGTGCCAGACCTGCACTCATGTTGCTGAGCTCCTTGTGGGTGGCTTTGGTGTACTCCACCAGCTCCGCAAAGGCGTACAGCGCCCATGCAAGGAACATTTGCAGCACCCAGAACACCACGGCGACCACCAGCCCCAGCACGATGGCTGAAAACTGGTTGATGGGCTTCAGCATTTCATGGACCGCGCCGCACAGCATGGATGCAAGCACAAAGGCCAGCACACACTGCACCTTTGCAAGGATCTTTAATATCTTGACAGATCTGCCAAAAATCGCATCAAACATGATACATCCTCAGTTCTTCCGCAGGGGGGATTTTCAGTTTTTTCTCAGCCCTTCATGCCGTTTTCGCCGTCCCAGTGGGCGAAGAAGCAGGCCAGCGCGTCCTTCCAGTCGCGGACATCGTTGCCCACGGTGCAGCGCAGCATCCGGTTGTCCAGTGCGCTCCACTTGGGGCGGTCGGCGCTGTCCGGGTGCTTTGCCTTGTACTCCTCGCTGGTGCAGGGGGCAACGGTAGCGTCCACACCGGAAAGGCGGATGATCTCGGCAGCAAAATCGTACCAGGAGCAGATGCCCTCGCCGGTGCAGTGGTACAGGCCGTACTCGTGGGTCACGCACAGCTGCAAGATCTCGTGGGCAAGGTCGGCAGCGTTGGTGGGGTTGCCGCACTGGTCGTTGACCACTTCCAGCTTGCCGAACTTTTTGCCCGCATTCACGATGGTCTTGACAAAGTTTTTGCCGTAGTAGCTGTACAGCCACGCGGTGCGCACGATGAAGTGGCGGTGGCAGAACCGCTCCACATACTTTTCGCCCATGAGCTTGGTGGAGCCGTAGGCGCTGATGGGCCCGGGCAGGGTGGCTTCATCCTGCGGGATGCCGCCGTTCTCCCGGCCGGAGAACACATAGTCTGTGGAAACGTGCACCAGCCGTGCGCCGGTCTTTTCGGCAGCCTGCGCCAGATTGCGGGGGCCGAGGGCGTTTGCCTTAAAGGCATCGTCGTGGTGCACCTCGCACCCGTCCACGTTGGTGTAGGCGGCGCAGTTGATGATGATATTCGGGCGGTTGCGCCGCACGAACTCGTCCACCATCCTGTAGTTGGAGATATCCAGCTCCGGCAGATCCACCGGGATCACCGTAGCGTTGAGCAGCTTTTCGGGGATGGGGCCCAGCTCGCTGCGGCCCTCCTGCAGCTGCTTGAGCAGCTCTGTGCCCAGCTGCCCCTTGCAGCCTGTGACAATGATTTTCATACCAATGTGCCTTTCCTTATGCTTAGTAGCGCAGCTTGCCGTCGGCCACGTTCTTCAGATGCTGGCCGTAGGGGCTCTTGCCGTAGCGCTCGGCGCTTTCCAGCAAGGTGTCGCGGTCGATCCAGCCGTACTTGAAAGCGATCTCCTCCGGTGCGCTGATCTTGATGCCCTGACGCTTCTCGATCATGTGCACAAAGTCGGCAGCCTCCACAAGGCTCTCCATCGTGCCGGTGTCCAGCCATGCAAAGCCACGGCCCAGCAGCTGCACATCCAGCTCGTCCTGCTTCAGATACATATCGTTCAGGGTGGTGATTTCCAGCTCGCCGCGGGCAGAGGGCTTTACCTGCTTTGCCATCTGCACCACTTCCTTGTTGTAGAAGTACAGGCCGGTGATGGCGTAGTTGGACTTGGGATGCTGGGGCTTTTCCTCCACGCTGAGCACCTTGCCGTCCTTGTCGAACTCCACGATGCCAAAGCGCTCGGGGTCCTGCACATAGTAGCCGAACACGGTGCAGCGGCCCTTGTTCTCTGCGTTGGCCACGGCGCTCTTGAGCAGCTTGGAGAAGCCGTTGCCGTAGAAAATGTTATCGCCTAAGATCATGGCGCAACAGTCGTCGCCAATGAACTCTTCGCCCAGAATAAAGGCCTGTGCCAGACCATCCGGGGAGGGCTGCACCTTATACTGCAGATGGATGCCGTACTGGCTGCCATCGCCCAGCAGCGCCTCAAAGCGGGGCGTATCGGTAGGGGTAGAGATGATCAGGATATCCTGAATGCCCGCCAGCATAAGGGTGGACAGCGGATAGTAGATCATGGGCTTGTCGTAGACCGGCAGCAGCTGCTTGCTGGTGACCATGGTCAAGGGATAGAGCCGTGTGCCGGCACCGCCGGCGAGAATAATGCCTTTCATACTTGTGCACTCCTTTTTTCTTATAAAAAGATGTGCAGCTTAATTCAAAGCGGAGCTGCGTCCGCTGTAAACGATTTTGGGTCTGCCATGGCCGCATTTTTGCAAAAGACGATGGCAGTACACTTTATTTTACTATGAAAGCACGCAAAATGCAAGAGGCGGAAACGACAGAAAGCGGTGTGCCGACGGCACACCGCTTTCTGTGAATCAAAAACACTATTTTTTCTTCCCCGCTCACCACGCAAAGCCCCACTTGGAAAAGTAGCGCAGCAGGCTGCGCAGCTGCCACAGAAAGGGCTTCAGGCTGCGGTGCGCCGCACGGTGCCATGCGTGGATGGCGGTATACTGGGGCACCAGATACGCCTTGCCCCGGGTGCGCATCTTCTGGGTCAGGTCAGCGTCCTCCACATACATGAAGTAGCCCTCGTCAAAGCCGCCCACGGCCTTGAAGGCGGCAGTGTCCACCGCCGAAAAGCTGCCGGTGCAGAACTCGATCTCGGTGGGCTTTGTCAGGTCTTTGTCTGCCATCAGGTAGCGGTCGTTGTACTTTGCCCAGAAGCGCAGACAGGGCAGCTGACGGTAGACCATGGCGCGCACGTTGCACCGGCGCAGCGGCAGCTGCTGGGGCTTGCCGTCCGGAAAGGTCAGCCCCGGGCGGGTCATCACCACGCCGGGGTGCGCCGCCATCCAGTCCGCAAGGTCGCTCAGGGTGTCTGCGGTCAGCTGGATGTCCGGGTTCAGGATAAAGTGCACCCGGCTGTGCAGCAGCGAGAGCACCGTGTTGTGCCCGGTGCCGAAGCCGCCGTTCTCCAGTCGGCAGAGCACCTGCACCGTCTGCCCGGGGGCGGTGCGCAGGGTGCCGTCCTTGGCAGCGGCGGTCAGCTGCCGGCCGCTGCCGTCCGGGCTGGCGTTATCCACCAGATATAAGGTGAGCGGGTAGCGGCGGGTGCAGTCCAGCACGGTCTGGGCGGCCTTGATAGCCTCCCCGGCGCCGTTATACACCACGATACAGGCCGAAAGCTCCATCTGCGTTCCCCCTTTCGTTTTATCGTTGGCGGAAGGCTCACTCCAGCGGCTTGATGTCAAAGCTGAAGTCCTCCTTCATCAGGTCAAAGTTGGGGTTCATGCAGGGGTCGCCCACAGCCAGCTGCTTTGCCCACCGCTTCTGGAACCGCTCCACCTCAGAGGCAAAGCGCTTGCGCTTGGCAGGGCTCTCGTCCAGCCCGCGGCTCTTGCTCTCGTAGTGGTACAGCTGGGCAAAGGGGGTGAACACGTTGGTGTAGCCTGCCTCCCGCACACGGACGCAGAAATCCACGTCGTTGAAGGCCACGGCAAAGCTCTCGTCCAGCCCGTTCACCTGCTCGTATACGTCCTTGCGCACCATCAGGCAGGCGGCGGTCACGGCGTACACATCCTGTGCGTAGACCAGCCGTCCCATATAGCCGGGGTGCCCCACGGGGAAGTTCTTGTGCATATGCGCCGCCAGCGTCAGGAAACCGAAGCCGATGCCTGCGTGCTGGATGGTATTGTCCGGGTAGAGCAGCTTTGCGCCCACGCAGCCCACACGGTCCTGCTGGGCATACATGACCATCTCCTCCATCCAGCGGGGCGAGATGACCTCGGTATCGTTGTTGAGCAGCAGCAGATACTCGCCGGTAGCGGCGCGTGCGCCAAAGTTGTTCAGGGCGCTGTAATTGAAGCCGGTACCCTGCCATGTGAGCACATGCAGGGTGTCCGGGTGCTCCTTTTGCAGCTGCTCGTAGCAGCGGAAGGTGGCAGGCTCCTTGCTGTTGTTCTCGATGATGATCACTTCAAAATCCGGGTAGGTGGTCTTGCGGTAGATGGACTCCACGCACACCCGTAAATCGCCCGAATGGTCGCAGCTGGGGATCAGCACGCTGACCCGCCCGGGCTTTGTGATGGTGTAATCGGTCTTGTAGAAGCCCGGGGTGTTGGGCACCATGGTCACCGCGTCCACCGGCACGCCCATGCGGTCGTAGTGGGCGCGCAGCGCCTTCATGGCTGCTTCCAGACAGTAGGTCTTGGCAGAGATGTTGCTGGCCACGCTGGCGGGGCTGGAACGCCAGTAGTACAGCAGGTGCGGGATATGCACGATCTTTTCCGCCTGCTCGGTCAGGCGCAGGTAGAGGTCGTAATCCTGACTGCCGTTGAACTCTGCCCGCTCATCGCCGCCCACCTTTGCCAGCAGCGCCGCGCTGAACACGCTCAGGTGGCAGATATAGTTGTTGGAGCGCAGGTTATCCAGCATATAATCCGGCTTGAAGTGGTAGACCGTCAGATGGTCGATGTCCCCTTCAAAGGTCACTTCATCGGTGTACACAAAGTCCGCGCCCTGCTTGGCGATGGCTTCCGCCACATACCACAGTGCGCAGGGGTGCAAAATGTCGTCATGGTCCAGCAGGGCGATATAGTCACCGGTGGCAAGGGCAAAGCCCTGATTGGTGTTGCCCGCAATGCCCTCGTTGCTGTCCAGTTTCCGGTAGCGGATACGGCTGTCGGTGCGGGCACGCTCCTGCACGAGGGCACCCACGTCCGCGTCCTGTCCGGCATCCACCATGCACAGCTCCCAGTTGCGGTAGGTCTGGTTCTGTACCGAGTCCAGCAGCTCCACCAGAAAATCGTGGGGGGTGTTGTACAGCGGCACTACGATGCTAATCAGGGGTGCAGCGGGCTGGTCTGCGGCCTGTTTTACCAGCAGCTCCACGTCCGCAAAGCGGTCGGCGGGCATCGCCTTGCCCGGAAACAGCTTTTTGTACTCCTTTTTGGCCTTGGCCTGTGCCATTACGCCCGCAAAGCCCACCCGACGCAGGGTGGCAAAAAAGACGAACAGCGGGAAGGTGCGCCACAGCTGGCGGCACTTGCTTACCAGATACCGCAGCGGCCAGCTGGCCTTCCAGAAGGTGGAGTTGACCACGCTGTTCAGGGTCTTTTCCAGCTCCTGCTCGTGGCTGCGGCTCAGGGAAAGGTCGCTGCGCAGCCGCTCCAGCTGGGCAGTCTGCTCGGCTGCGGTGCGCTCGGCCAGCAGGGTACGCTCCCGCAGAACATCCAGCTGCTGCTCGTAGCCATCTTCAAGTTCCGGCAGCTCCGGGGCGTCCATGCGGCAGAACAGCGCGGTCAGCTGCTCCTTGCCGCGGTCCTTCCACGCAAGCTCCCGGCAGAAGCCCTGCGCGGCAAGCTGCTTTGCGCAGTCTGCCATGCCGGCGTACTCTGCGCACACCAGCAGCACTTTTTCCGCCTGTACGGCGGGCAGGGTGACCCACTGGGGGTCTGCCACCACCAGCAGCTCCGGGGCGCTTTGCACCACCGCAGTATTCATTTTACAAAAAGCTTTTTCCAGCAGCCCGCTGTCCTCCAGCACCTGTACGCTGCGGGGAGCCAGCTCCCGCACGATGCGCTGTGCCAGTGCACGGCTGCGCTCGGCGGCCTCCTGATTCTGCTTTTCCTGATCCAACTCCATGCTGATACTCCAATCCGTGCGCTTTTCTACGCAGTTATGTTTCCCGTTCATTTTTCACAAACGGATATAGTATACCAAATCTTGCGGCGTTTGAGAAGGTTTTTCCAAAATTTCAGTGAAACACGTTCAGCGGAACAATCCCGCCAGCCAGCCGAACAGTCCGCCGCTGCGGGTAGTACTGGTACGGATCTTCGCCCCGGTGTAGTAGTGCTGCAGGATCTGCTTGTAATTCATACCCTCCTCGGCGGCGTAGCCCACTGCGCCGCACTGGCTCATACCCACGCCATGACCATAGCCGTAGTAGGTCATGCAGGGGGTGCCGCTGGCATCGGTGCCGAAATCGAAGCAGTAGCGGGAGGAAACGAACTGGTTGATATACCGGTAGCTGCGTCCGTTGGACACCAGCGTGTTGTACTGCACAAAGCCGCCCAGATCCTTGTGGGTGGTGTCGGCGCTCTGGTAGGGCTCGCCGGTGCGGCTGTCGTTGTATTCTATATAGGTGTAGTCCTTGCCGATCACCCGGCGCAGCAGCTTGTGGTACTGCTCCTCGTAGGGGCTTTCCACGCTTTGGAGGTAGGGCACATCCGTGCCCCACGCGTCCAGACTGGCGCAGGTACCGTACACACCGGTCTGGGTGTTGTAGCCCGCACTGGCCGACCATACTGCATCGCACACGCTGCCGTTGTACACCAGCACCTCATCCTTGACCGCCTGCACCGCCTTGCGGATGGCATTGCGGGCAGAGGCCGGGATCTGATCGACCGGGGTATAGATCAGCGCATTGGTGGACGAGCCGTACTGCTTGTGGTATTCCAGATAAGAGTGGATGGCCACCGCCTGCGCCTTCCACGCCTGCTGCGCGGCGCTGGCGCTGACATAGCTGCCAATGGAGCCAAGCTCGGTATAGGTGATGCCCACCAGACAGTCCTCAAGATCCAGCGTAACATTGCGCTTGAGCCCCTGCCCCTTGATGTTCAGGTAGGGCATGGTGATCTTATCCTTGGAGCCAAACAGCCAGCTGAGACAGTTTTCGTCCTCTGCAGGGATCAGGGTGGTATCGGCCCCGCCGATGGTGGTGGCAGCCGAAGCCGCTGCCGCCGGGATGCAGACGCACAGCACCGCCGCCAGCAGAAAAGCCGCCGCGCGGCGGGCAAAAGAATGCAGATGTTTCAAAGTCCGGTTCCCTCCTTGTGGGTATCATTTACGTTTTGATCTGACCTTAGTGTAGCACAGCCCGCGCCGCCGGGCAAGAACCGGAGTCATGTATTTTACGCCATGCGGGACGATCTGAAAAAAGACGCAAACTTTCTCTTGATTTTGCCCAGGGAATCCGGTATAATAAAAGACGTTCAAACCGATGCGCCGGTGTGTCGGAATGGCAGACGAGGGGGACTCAAAATCCCTTGTGCTAATAACACGTGTGGGTTCGACCCCCACCACCGGCATAAAAAACTCCCCCAGCTTGTCTGGGGGAGTTTTCTTTTTTATCTGCGGCGTGTGATCACGATCTCGTAGTTTGCATAGGTCGTGATCGCCACGCGGGACTTCATCATTTTCAACCAGTCCATGAGAAAATCGTTGAAAAGTACCGGGGAGTTATCAAGGCAGGGGTCAACCGTCTTGACGGGGTTCGCTTTCAGCCAGTTACTGTCAACGGCATACTGAAGGGCATCGGTCAGCTCCCTGTGCCAATCCAGAAGCTGCTGTACGGTCGCTTCCTCCTGCTGACGCTCATAGCGGAAAAACGTTTCCAGATCGCGCGGAGTGAGCGCTTTTAAAGACAGCCGCTTTCGTTCAAAGTACGGGATGATGACCCTGCCCATATCGTAGGCGTATCGACCGTAAGTATCCGGGGAAAGGTTCATCACGCTTTCCCGCAGCCAGCGGGTCAGGTATTCCGGCACAGACAGGTCACCGACCTGCTGCAAGGAATCCGGTCTGCCCTCCCACGCTTCCACGATGTGCCGCAGGGCTTCGCAGTAGATTTCTTCGCCCAGCTGGTAGAGTTCGCGGGGATAGATCAGCTTGCTGCTGTGGATGACCGAAAGCTGGTACGGCGGGTTGATACCGATGAAAGAATTGTTGTCGTTCAGGCGCATCGCATTTCCTCCTTGATTCTCCAAATGTACTTTTCGGCTTCCTCTAAGATCTCAGCCACCTGCTGCTTACGCTTCGGGATGGTGAGCAGGCTGGGATTGAAGGTGAAGCTGTATTCCAGCCGCTGGATCATGGCATGAACCGCGGATTGCAACTCGGTGTACAGCATCATTTCCTCGATGCTTCCGGCGTTCTCAAAGGACGACCGGATGGGCGTATAGGGGTAGACAGGCGGTTTGCCATCCACCACCTCAGGCGGCGCGTAAAGCGACGTAGAGCGCCGGATAGGCTCCATCTGCTGGATGCTGCCCATGGGGTTCAGCGCAAGGCTGATCCGAACTGCATCGTCCACCCGGCGCATCTCCTCCGGGGTCAGATGCCCCAGATACTTCAGCGCCCGGCTTTTGTCGATGGTGAAGATCTGCTCTGCCTGCACAACGGACGGCATATTCAACCCTGCGTTTTCCAACAGGCAGTGGGTCGGCTGGTTTACTTTCTTTTCCGCCTTGCTTGTCATGATTGCAACGATCAGGGTCGGCGAGTGGTAGTTACCCACGTCATTCTGAAGAATGACCGCCGGACGATTCCCGCTTTGCTCTGAACCAGTGGCGTTGTCGAAACGGGTGAAGAAAATGTCTCCACGCTGGAATTTCCAGTTTTGAATCAAAAGCTGCCCTCCTTTGTAATATGTACACCGCCCGCTGCACCTCCTTGGCAGTGTGCGGTGTGTTTGTTCAGCGGTTCATCACAACGTAGTCATGACCGCGCCGGGTCTGGCAGACTGTGCAAGTGTCCATGCTCCGGTCTGCGCTGGGTACAAGCGCGATCTTGAAAACTTTTGCGTCCACAAAGTGCCGCAGACAGGTGCTGCAGAGGGTACGGATGGACTTGACCATCTCAGGGGTCAGCTCCATCTCCTCGTAGATCTCCTGCTCGCGCACCGTGGGGTTCAACTCATCCATAAAAGTGTCCTCCTATATGTATCAAAGTGGATATTCGGATAAAGAATAAATTGGGATACGTAAAAAACGGGAACTGCCAGATGCGCAAAAACGTACCCGGCAGTTCCCGGATCAATATGATTAAAGGTCTCGCATATTCGCCCTCGGCCCCCTGCGAGTGGGGCATAAACATCTGGCAGCGGACTTTTACCGCTTCATTGGCATTTCAGCCACCCCGTCTGCTTTGTGACCGGGCCGCGAATTACGGAAGTATCATTATCGGAGTACCAGATGACGGAACTATTCAGTTTTCAAGGTGCGCGAGGTCGGACGCTTTGCCTTGCGGTGAGTGCCGCTTGGGAAATTGTCCCTTCACTTACGAGCCATCGAGAAGGGGCAAATTATAGCCAAAAATCAAAACTTCTTCAAAAATATAGCAATTTTCATGATTCTCTTATGAATTGAAGGCTGTGAAACATTAAAAGCTTTAGAAATTTCGCTCTCTGTGTAACTCTCATAAACATAGAGTGTCAAAAGTTTGAGATCATCTTCCGATAAATTTTCGAGACCAGCCAGCAGCCGCTCATTCTCGATCTCGCCGATCCATCCAAAACGGCTCTTGGTTTCGTGGTAGGTATCCGTTACCGTGATTGCAGCCTCATATTGCTTAAGATCCGCTGCTTTCCTTGCGTCAACGTCATCTTCGCCAGCACAGACTGCCACCGTATTGGCATCATAGGCGCGTTCACTGTTCAGGACGCCCAGATCAAACTCATACATCTCCTGAATTGCCTCTTCGCTCATTCCGGCTTCGCGGTACTGCACACGGAGTTGCTCCCACTTTGCATTCAGCTTGCGACGTTCATTACCATTATTGAAACTCATGTGTAACCTCCAAATTTTCGATAAAGCGTTAAAAGTCGAAAATTTGGAAGGCTAACGATAATCACCGCAGGGGTTCACAGCCATGCGCTGCTTGTAGCCGGAGATCTTCTTCTCCCGCAGCTTGTCTACGCAGTTCATCACGTCAGTCATTTTCGTGTCCTTTCCCCCGGACTCAGGGAGGGGAAGGATACCGATGACGGAGACTGGATAGGGGTTCACGCCGTGCACTGAACCAGCCTGCAAAACGCAAAAAGGCCCGATTCCAGAGATGGGAGGTACACCCATAGACCGGTCGTTCTATCGCAGCAGACAGCGTCTGCCGGATGGTAAAACTCCGTTATGGTATCCTTAACCCTCTCTAGAATCGGGCCTTACGATATTTTTGTTCTTGGGGCTTGTCCCTTGAACTGACTACATGATAACCGAGAACACCTCAAATCACCAGTTCATCAGATGAGCTCTAAAAAGCAGCGCACAAAGCATCGTTATTTCGTACTTTTATAAAAAAATACCGTCATGTCAGATGCTCTTATGCAGCCTTACTGCGCCGTTTTATTACCGTTTAGGGCTCACTTCTTGAGCCCTTACCTCAGAAAAAATTTCAAAAAAAAGAGGCGACCAGACCGTTTTATGGTCCAATCGCCTCATAGGTATATTCTGTTGTGTCCGCATTAACAAGCAGTTTTGAGTGGCGCACATCCACATGCTGCAAGGCAGACATTGACTTGTTCGATGCCCTCTTTGTAATACTCCGTCAGAATCATCTGATAGACAGTATTCTTTTGATTGTTGAAATCCAGCGTGATTCCGCACATCCTCAACAAATCACCGCTTACAGGTGGCGGAAGGTGCAGTGCCACCGAAATGGCAACGATCTGCTCCACACTTGCATCCTGTCCTGCACGAAGCCGCTTTACCGTAGATACAGAGAGCCCAGACTCTGACTCCATCTGTTCCACAGACATATCCCGGTCGTTCATCAGCAGCTTCAAGGCCTCTCCAAACCCTACCCCCGAAATCGTTCTGCGTATTGCCAACGACCATTGAACCTCCTCCGCAAACGCAACTGCAGCTGCCAATCCCTGTTCGGCAGTTTTCTGCGGCAACTGACGGCAAACCGAGTTGGCACTGACGGTTTCCACCTTGGTATCCGTATTCTTATGTACATCGGATGCCACCTCGGTTCACCCCCTTCCATACTGCAAATGCAAACAAAAAAAGACCGGAGCAAATTCAGATTTCAAGTTGCTTACGCATTACTTGTTTCTAAATTTACTCCGGTCTTATGTATTTCCGTTTCCGTACTCATTGACCGGATGTGTATTAGCCAGACATTTTATAGTCTTATCAGCAAGTAGACGCACTTCAACCTTACAGTAGTGTTTTAGTATTGAATTAAGGACCGTTTAGTTATAACTCCTCAATAATTGTGCGCTGACTGCCTCCAACAATCGCGGCACTCTACTAAAAACCTATGTAATGTCTCTTGCTGAGACGTCATTCAGAAGGATTTTTTTAACTGAACAACATGACTATCTTTGTCTGGTAATACACCTCCACGTTACAAATTATTATCTTTTCAATAGAGCTTTTCAGGCTATTATTATATCTATAATATAGCAGCCAAAACTCTATTTGTAAATAGGAGCAGCCACTTTTCATCGAAGCGACGAGAAATAAGTCGGAAAATTGTGTAATCTGCCAATTCCGATCCTATAAACGCAAAAAAGCCGGAATAGACTCCTAAAATCCGAAATAATTTCAGATTTTTTGAAGTCCACCCCGGCTTACTACGCGTTCTGAGCAGCACCAAACAGGCAGCAATTCAGTTTTAAACTGGCTCACACGGTCTCCCGATAAGCCAAGTGTGCAGATTCGCATCTGGCTCTTCTTGTCCTTGTCCTCAAACAGTGCAAATGAGCCGTGTATCCTTCTCCGGCAGGGAGTTGAACACACGGCTCATCATTTTAGGTTCAGAATCTCAAGAAGCTCGACAATCCTGTGCCGTCTCTCGGGACAGTGAAGCATTTCCTCTTTCCCTTAAGTACTCGTTCACCTCATCAATTGACCTCATATACATACAGTTAAGAATCATCAAATGTGCTAGCTGTTCTCTGGTTGCAGCCAAGCTAAAACCCGCTTTTGCTATGAGCGCAAACGAAAGCCATGGAGGAAGGTGCATAGCAACGCATAGTGCAACCACGTTTTTCTCAGAAAAACTTTCAACCTTTCCATTTCTGTAGCGACCGATCGTTGACTCCGACACCTTTGATTCAAAGGCCAGAGCCTCTTGCGTAAATCCGAAGCGTGTCATCACATATCGTAGTGCTTCCGGGAAGCAAGCAGGCATATTCGCTAACACCTTGCGTTCTTCTTCAGCCTTCTCGTACTTAGACAGCCTTCCTTCCGGGTCTATAATATGATAGTAGTTTTCGATCTCTGTTTGATTTTTTTCAGCATGCGAGGGCATCCAAATCCCTCCCACATCCGAAACTACTCAAGGTAGCCTCAAACGTGGGAGGAATGGGCATAGCGATGCTCATTGGATCAGTAGTCAAACCCGCAGTCGCGCGACCGGCCTTTTTGGCTCTATTAACCCATAGCATATGCAATTGCGCATAAATCTGTGCACACTTAGCCTTTCTAATGCGTCTGATCAGTTCTCGCATCCTTTCCAATTCGAGAATTCTTTCATAAACGCACTGATACTCCACAGAATCCGGTGCCAGATCATCAGCAATATGAAGCAATGACTGAATCCGCTTATTGATTCTGTTCTTTTCTTGCTTCAGCTCCAATAGACTTACTGCCTCAGTAATCGCCTCGATAGCTGATGAAAGGATTGAATCTTGACAAATGATGTACATTAGCACATTCACCTGCCCTTTTCATGTAGTACGGTAAACCGCCAGTTTTATTATATCACATTCCATCTTAAAACAAAATATGTCTCGTTTTCTTATTGCTTCGCCATCTTCTCCTTAGCCTTGTCCGGCACGTCGATCAGACCAAAGCGGTAGAACAGCCCATAGATATACGACACACCCCGGATATCTCCCAGCGCCTTGGGTCTGTCCACTACCTCTCCGATTTTACCGATATTGTGATACGCCAGCAGCACAGAACTCCAAGCAAGGCTCTTGCTGTCCTCTCTGCGGTCGATCCACAGCTCCTTGGTGAACTCATCTCCCCTGCCCTTTTTCAGCGTATATGTAAAGGGCAAGCCGGATATCGTCTTGAACTTGTATCCCCGAAAAGCCACCACACACTTCCAGAGGTTTTCTTCGCAGGGATCCTTCCTCAGCGCAACCACAGCTCGGTAGTGTCGCTGCCGCTCTGCCCCGGCACTGATATTCGCCGCTTCAGCTTCCTCCGGGAAGTACACGCCCTTCTCATACGGCAGATAAGAGGTCACAGAGGAATGGGATAACTGCAAGGCAGACATTGTGGAGGTGACGGCAGTGGAGTAGTTTTGTGTGCTTCTAAAAGAACGGAACGTCTGCTGAACGAGTTTTGCCGTATCCGACTCGTAGACTCCGGCAGTGATGAGCAACTTTCTCACCTTGATGGGGTTGAGGGACAGTGCGTCCGCGATGGCTTGCAGACTCATTTTGTCCGTATAAAGTTCAGTAGCTGCTTTCATCTGCTGTGCTAAGTTCTTGGCTGCACTGTACTCTGGTTTTGATGGCTTCCGCCCTCCGCCGGGCTTGCGCGTCTTAGCCACAGGATATCTCTTCCTTTTATTTCCATCACTAACTATATAGATACCTCTAAAAATGACCGTGTGAACTTCTGGAGTTCACACGGCTACTATGCTAACTTCAACTTGGCGAGAATCTCGTCTGCATTCATGCCACTAATCAGCACCAAAAAAACGATCGAGGTGCTGATAGCGCAACAGCAAAATGCCATATCACCATCATTTATGCTACTAGCACTCCAATCCCCGCACCTGTCACTTCAAAGAAGACTGAGACGAGTACAAAATGCTTCTCGTACTCATCGCTTCATTTGCACGCACCTGCGCCGAAATTTCTCTGTCAAGTTTTTTCAATGATGCCTTAGTCGGTCGCATACTAGCAGGAACCGAGATAATCTTAACCCGCCCGCCGCTGCGTCTCATTTCTCGCTCAATCATACTACTAGTCTTCATGAAATCACCTCGTCGTTCTAACGATCAAAAATCTCCGACGCTTCAAATAAACGCTGTACTATTATAGCACATTCTCCGGGTCACGTCAATCTTTTTTTTCGTAGGAGTGCAAATTATCATTTCAAACGCCATTATAGTTCGCTTCGACATAAATACGCATCATTCCAAAGTGATCTCGTCCAGATTTCGTCTATATCCTGGAATCAATTGATCACTTTGCAATTCTGCCATTTTACTAAATCCAGCTTCATTCTGGTCCGGTTCGCGATATGCAATCAATTTTGGATAATGCATTAAAATAAGGCTTTGATGACTACGATTAGGCGCAGATGTTGCATCTATAACGATTTCCCCAAAAGCCATTAAGTTGTCATAATCGCCAATCCTATATAATTCACAGACCCAAATAAATCGTGGCATAGGGATAAGTGTATAAAGTTCTTTTACAAGCACACCTGACAGTGTTTTCGCCCTAAAAGCTTTATAACTGCGTGAAGAAGCCATAAACATTCTGACTACAACACTTTCACCTTCATGAAGACAATCCTTTGCCCACACATTCAGACCTAATCTCTCATCGTTTAACAGTGATCTAATAGTTGATGTCGCATCCGGTGCATCTAAAAACATACGTTTATACAGTGGAACAGCTAAATTCTCAACTCTCATATTGGGATAGAGGGAAAGATTGTCAAAGCTTCTAACCTGATAAACTGGCTGGTTATCGTCTACCACAACGTAATCCTCATAAAAATCCGCTGAATTGATAATAGGATGGGCTTGATTTCGATTTTCCCACGAGATCCATCTGTTTCTGTACGCCTGATTCTTCAATGTATCTTTTGCTTTTCCATGTCCAATACAAACCATAGAATGGCCCGATTCATTTCCCTCCACTGAACCAAGTCCTATTGCCACAGGAATGCCAGATTCAATGTAATAGTGCAACCATCTTCTCAATTCGTTTTCTCGCCGTATCGATGAGTACTCAAAGTCATCAATAGCAGAAATATGATATAGCCTTGGAGAAAATCCAAATTCAGAAAGAACCTTTGTCAAGACCGTGTATGTAATTCCTCTTGACGGAAGCACACGCTCATAAGCACACTCTCTTTCTTTTTCAATAATTTCGCTGGGAAGAGCACTCTTATAGTCGTTGTAGCCATTCGAATAATATTCCAATATATTCATAAGAGTCACTTCCGCACAACGCATAGTTTCCTGATCTTGCATTCTGTACGGAAATGCTCTTACCTTCAATGTTCTTCCATAAATATGAACACAGAAATCAGACAGTCTCATATACACCGGCAGTTCTTTCTTTGGAAGGACATACTTTGGATTTATCAGTGTTCTTCCCAAACCGCCTGCTACCAGAGGATTTATGACACAACATCCAATGAAATTATTCTCCAGTTCTGTCTGTATTTTACTACTATTACCCAAGAATTTCTTTCTGCCGTATGATCCAAAAAAGAATGATAAGCGTCGCGAATACCGTTCAACTTGAAAATGTTGATTTGAGAAATACATATAGTATGTATCTCTAAAGCTCCGATCTATATGGTAGACTTCCTGGACAATTGTAATTGGTTTTGGTAAATCAATTATAAAATGTGCCAGAAATTCTTTTCCAGAAAGAATGAGCTCTTCCGCATCATGTTGCTCTTTAACATCTTCATTCTTATCATTTTCACTTGGCAACTGTTGGGCGAATACAGCATCACAAAAATCGTGAATCACCTTCGAGGAATCTTCATCGTCAATAACTAAAAACGAAGTTTCCCTATAATCATCTGCTGTGTACTTTTCTTTTTCGTCATTCATATTTACACCATATTTACCACACAAATGAATAGTAATCCTTACCATTTTTTCGTTTTAAAGACAGGATTCCTTTTCCTTTCAAAGATGCCAAAGCACAATCAAGGTGGCCGTTTTTCAGCATATCACACTTATCATCATTTATGTAGTACTCGCAATCCCATGTTGAATTGTGCATATTACAGATGTTGTCCGGTTCATCAGGGAACCAATGAACCAAATCATCATGCGTAAATTCTCTATATTCTCTAAAGTGTGTTGTTGCTTGCATGTAGACACAAAAATCATGATCTTCCAAATCACTGGCTGCCTTGAAAATATGTTCTAAGGTGATTACCAAATTAGCAATTGCCCCCACCGTAATCCCCTGAAAACTAAACGGGACACCTGCTACGCAATTCGAAATAATTAAGTCCAGTATTCCCGATCCAGCCATTCCTTCAACCAGTTCTATCATACTACTCTTAATTGAAAAATACTTTGTTCCAAGTAATAATTCGCTGGGATTTCCTATTTGGTTTTTCCACAGTGTTACTGTTTCATCTAGAGATTTCTCATTCATCCCGCAATCCACACTTGTTTTCGCCGTTAAAGCCGCAAGTATTTCCGGTGAATGTGATTTAATAAGTTCAGGCGTGCTAGATTTATCGGCACAATCATCAATAAATTTTTTTGCATCCAAATAGGTCATTCTGTATTCTGCCATAGTCGAATTCACCTGCCTAAATATTTTGAATTGCTAAAAACTTTGCATTCTTAGCCACAATCATTTGTGTTGCCTGCCGCTCACCGCGTAGAGGTGTGCAAAGTTTCGAGCGGCAAAGCTGTGAGACACAGGTCCTCACAGCTCAATATTATACTTTCAGTCCATTGTTTTCAAGGTCAACTTACGATATCAAGCATATATACATCATAATGTTCCAATTTCGCCTTTATGCTTATCCATAGAGGTGACTTAAAATGAACACAGATTTCTACAAATCCGACATCAACAATTCTATCATCGACGAGGACGAGGGCGAAATGGACTATCCCGTCCGTCCTCCACAGAAGAATTCATCGGATGGAATGGCATAGAACCAGAGGACGATGAAGATGAGGAGGATAACGACGACAGTGACTACTAAGCTATTCTCCTGGCCAACCATACTCCCACAGCCGCCCCCAACGTGTTGAACAACACGTCGTTGACATCTGCCATTCCACGCCCAGTCAAGTACTGGAGCACTTCGCAGAACACAGATAAGGCAAACCCGGCAACGACGATCTTCTTGCCTTCCCGCTTCCACTGCCAGCTTGTTACCCCATACGGCACATAGAGAATCAAATTGAGCAAGTTGCCTGCCCATACACCCGCATTCGGCCATAGCTTAAGCCTGAGTCGAATGCTCTCGTTATATCCCGGCGCACGGCGTAGCAGCGTGATATAGAGGATCAGAAAGACACAGTACACAACTGGGAGCCATTGCTTATCTTTGCGGTTGTGCCACGCAATCGTACCCAGTAGTACCAGAAGCACAAGCTCCGAGGGCGACAGGTTTGCAGATGTGGCGTAGTGGATCTGGCTCAGCAGTTCTCACAAACTCCGTAACCCCGGCTCTTGATGGTCTCCACAACTTCATCTACATACTTCTGGCAGGTGTCGTGGTCAGGTGCTTCCACCATCACACGCACGACCGGTTCAGTGCCGGACTCACGGACAAGGATACGGCCAGTGTCGCCTAGTGCCTCGGCTACGGCCTTGACTGCTGCCTGCACTGCTTCGTCATCCTGTGCGGCCTTCTTGTCAGTCACACGAACGTTCTCCAGCACCTGCGGGTAGATCTTCAGCGGCTCAGCCAGCTTGCTCATGGGCAGCTTTTTGGCCAGCATAACCTCCATCATCTTCAGGCTGGTCAGGATGCCGTCACCGGTACTGGCATACTTGCTGAAAATAATATGACCACTCTGCTCACCGCCGATACGGCAGCCGTTCTTAGCCATATACTCATAGACGTACTTGTCGCCCACAGCGGTTTTTGCGTAGCCGATGCCCTGCTCATCAAAAGCCTTATACAGGCCAAAGTTGGACATGACCGTGGTAACGACTGTATTGGTCAGCAGCTTGCCGCGCTCCTTCATGTAGCAGCCGTAGATGTACAGGATATGGTCGCCAGTGATCACATTACCCTTTTCATCCACACACAGGCAACGGTCCGCATCACCGTCATAAGCGAAACCAACGTCCAGACCGTTCTCCACCACGAACTTCTGCAGACCCTCAATGTGGGTGGAGCCCGCATTGTTGTTGATGTTGGTGCCGTTGGGCTGTGCATTGATGACGTAGGTATCTGCTCCCAGAGCATCAAACACAGACTTGGCAATGTTCCAGCTGGAGCCGTTGGCACAGTCCAGACCGACCTTGACACCCTTAAAGGAGTAGATACCGAGGCTGATCAGATAGCCCATGTAGCGGTTACGACCAGAAACATAGTCCACAGTGCAGCCAATGTGCTCACGGTGAGCAAAGGGCAGCTCCGGCCAGTCCTTGTCGAACACATGGAGCTTTCCGTCGATGTAGTCCTCTACCAGCAACAGGATTTCCTCGGGCATTTTCTCGCCATAGCAGTCGATCAGTTTGATGCCGTTATCGTAGTAGGGATTATGGCTGGCAGAAATCATGATGCCACAGTCGAAGTCGTCCACGCGGGCGATGTAGGCCACACTGGGCGTAGTAGTGACGTGCAGCAGATAGGCGTCTGCGCCGGAAGCAGTCAGACCAGCAACCAAGCTATACTCGAACATATAGGAGCTGCGACGAGTGTCTTTACCAATGACGATTCGTGCAGGCTCGTTGTTGCCGTTGCGCTCGCGCAGTGCGTTATAATACCAGCCAAGGAAGCGGCCAACCTTGTAGGCATGGTCGGCGGTCAGGTCAATACCAGCTTCTCCACGGAAGCCATCGGTTCCAAAATACTTTCCCATTATAGTTTTTTCCTCATCCAAAGAGTGAATTTACGTATATATGCTTTAGCCGGATAATTATCCGTTGCCTGCTGCTCACCATGGAGAGGTGGCACACTTGAGCAGCACAGCCATGTGCTTGAGGACACATGGCCTATTTTACATCAGTTTTTCTTGGCTGTTTTGTATTTCTTATAAAAAACTATACTCAGCACTGCCATAAGTACAATAATCAAATACCGGATAATATAGAAATTATACAAAGCTATACCAAGCAAACACAGAACCGTTGTTACACATGCGAGTAATATTAGTTTTCTATCTTCAAAAACAGAAGATTCCGCAATACCATTCTCTTTGCACAATTTTCTAGCCCAAATTCCTTGGAAGAGTGCCATCAGAATATAAGAGAACAGCGTTGTATATGCCGCAGCCATATATCCATAAGCATTGATAAAGATGTAGTTTAACACAAGATTTGCCACAGCTGCAATCACTGCCGGATACATCACATACTGTGTTTTCTTGTAGTACACAGCTATATCCGAATAAATATTGGCAAATGCCGTGAAGAAGACTCCCGCAGCAATCGGCGGCATAATATAGATAGCCTCATAATATTCTTCTGTTGCGAGTATTCTAACAATTTCCGGTGCCATATAGGTCATCATCACTGCCATCACTGCATACAAAAGCATAATTTGAGACGATATCCTCTTTATACCTTTTACATTGCTCTCTATATTCTGAAATAGATACGGAACAAAAGAAGCGTGAATTGCCTGCCAAAGCATCAAGGACAGCGAACTCACTGTATACAAGGTACTATAAATTCCAACTGCACTATTATTTACCATCTGACTAATCATCATTCGGTCAGATACACTTAGAATTTGTGCGGCTATTGAATATCCAATAAGCGGAATGCTTAGAGATAAAGACAACTTCCAATATTCTTTATTGTACAGTGTCTTTCCCTTCCAAAACAGGCACACCCAAATTACTGCAGCCACACCATATACAACGAGATAGTTTGCGTAAAGTCGTACCTCTGCAATATTCTCATGTCCAACGCTATTTGCGCCAAGCACTGCAACAACTGACAATACTGATGCCAATATCGCAGATCCTATCGTTACGCATCCTGATAACTTATATTTATATTCGTATCTTTGACGTGCCAGCCAAAAATCACGAGCCGGGGCCACTAGGAATCCAATCAACATCAAAACCATCAATCCATTTGGCAGTCCCAACAATCTACTCCAAATATCAGGAGTAATAAAATATATGATGGCAATAATAAGAGCAATCAAAGATGTCAGTGACAGCACAGAAGATTGGTACTGGTCTCTCTTATCCGGATACTCCTTCATTGCCACTGAATAGCCACCCGATGTCAACGAGAGCGTTGTAACAACACTTATCAGGGAATACCATGAATTGTACAGGTTAACTTCGCCAATTTGATCTGTTGTCATCAGTCTGGTGAAGATTGGAACTGTTATAATCGCCAATCCTCTTGAAAAGACTGTAGACAGTGTATAGACAATCGCCGACTTCGCACTCTCTGACATCTTTTGAAGTTTTCGTTTAATATCCACCATATAAAATGTACTCCTTCAGGTCATTTCGGAGATTTTGGATTATTCCTTCCTTCATGCCATCTTAATTCGTCAAACAAGTACAACCTTGAAATGCTGGTTTTATAGTAGGAAAATATATGTGGAAATGAGGAAATCAACTTTCGCTTTGTCTGCAAAAACCATTTTTCTGCAAATTTAATAGTACATGCCGACTAAGATGCCTCAGCGCTAAACTAGTCTCTGCGAAACAGATCGCGCGTGTATACTTTCTCCTGAACATCGTCCAAACAGCTATCGTAGCGGTTGGCAATAATGGCTTGACTGCGCTTCTTGAATTCCGCCAGATCATTCACGACTTCACTGCCAAAGAAGGTAGAACCATTCTCCAGCGTCGGCTCATAGATGATGACCGTTGCGCCCTTTGCCTTGATGCGCTTCATAACGCCCTGAATGGAAGACTGACGGAAGTTATCGGAGTTCGACTTCATGGTCAGGCGATATACACCAACCACCACATTGTGTTCCTTACTGGGATCATAAGCCTCGTTTGCTTCGTATGCGCCCGCAATTTCCAGCACACGGTCGGCAATGTAGTCTTTACGAGTACGGTTGGATTCCACAATGGCCTCAATCAGATTCTCCGGAACATCAGCATAGTTGGCCAACAACTGCTTGGTGTCCTTGGGCAGGCAGTAACCGCCATAACCAAAGCTAGGGTTGTTGTAGTGGCTGCCAATGCGAGGATCCAAACAGACGCCCTCGATAATCTGCTGGGTGTTCAGCCCCTTCATCTCTGCATAGGTATCCAACTCGTTGAAATAGCTGACACGCAGGGCCAGATAGGTGTTGGCAAACAACTTAACAGCTTCTGCCTCCGTGAAGCCCATGATCAGCGTGTCGATGTTCTCCTTAATAGCACCCTCCTGCAGCAAACCCGCAAATGTGTTGGCGGCTTTCACCAGACGGGCATTGTCCACGTCAGTGCCAACAATGATACGGCTCGGGTACAAATTGTCGTACAGAGCTTTAGACTCCCGTAGGAACTCCGGGCTGAAAATTATGTTGTCGCAGTGGTACTTTTCACGCACAGAAGCCGTGAATCCGACCGGAATCGTGGACTTGATGACCATGATGGCATCAGGATTATACTGGATCACCAGCTTGATGACAGCTTCTACTGCAGAAGTATCAAAGAAGTTTTTCTTGCTGTCATAGTTGGTAGGTGCTGCAATGACAACAAAATCCGCATCTTTGTAGGCGGCTTCAGCATCAAGTGTGGCAGTCAGATTCAGATCTTTTTCGGCGAGATACTTTTCAATGTACTCGTCCCGAATCGGAGACTTCTTGTGATTGATAAGGTCAACTTTTTCCGGGATAATATCCACTGCCATGACCTCATGATGCTGCGATAGCAGCGTAGCAATGGACAAACCGACATAGCCGGTACCAGCAACTGCGATTTTCATAGTCTTCCCCTCTCTTCTTATTCCATATAAAACTCTTTATACCACTCAGCAAACTTCCGCAGGCCTTCACGCAGTGGGGTATGGGGCTTAAAACCGAAGTCACGCTCCAACGGCTCAGTGTCAGCAAAGGTCACAGGCACGTCACCGGGCTGCATGGGAACCAGTTCCTTGTGAGCCTCAAAGTCATAGTCCGCAGGGAGTACACCGGCACGCACCAGCTCCTCCGACAGGATCTGCACAAAGTCCAGCAGGTTCTCCGGGTTGGAGTTGCCGATATTGTAGACTGCATAGGGCGGAATGGGCAAACCATCCTCGCCATTCTTCTTTTCAGGAGCTTTCGCCATCACACGGACAACGCCTTCCACGATGTCATCCACATAAGTAAAGTCCCGCTTGCAGTTGCCGTAGTTGAAGATTTTGATAGTTTCGCCGTTCACCAGCTTATTGGTAAAGCCAAAATATGCCATATCCGGACGACCAGCAGGGCCATAGACCGTGAAGAACCGCAGACCAGTAGAGGGGATATTGTAGAGTTTGGAGTAAGCATGTGCCATCAGCTCGTTGGACTTCTTGGTAGCCGCATACAGAGAAACCGGATTGTCCACCTTGTCATCGGTGGAGTAGGGCACCTTCTTGTTGCTGCCGTAGACAGAGCTGGAAGATGCATACACCAAATGCTCCACCGGATAATGACGGCAGGCCTCCAGAATGTTGTAGAAGCCAATCATGTTGCTCTCGATGTAGGCATCCGGGTTTGTGATGGAGTAGCGAACACCAGCCTGAGCACCCAGATTAACCACAATATCCGGATGGTACTGCTCAAAAATGCTGTTGATAAGTGCCTTATCCGCAAGGTTACCCTTGATAAAGGTGTAGTTCTCGAACTTCTGAAGCTCCGCCAGACGAGCCTCCTTGATGCGGACGTCATAATAATCGTTCATGTTGTCCAGACCAATGACCTTGGTATCCGGCTCAGTGGTCAGGATACGTTTGGCAAGGTTGGAGCCGATAAAACCGGATGCACCGGTAATGAATACTGTTTTACCCATTTTTATCACCCTTACCCTTTTCTCCACACCATCTTATTAACGACATTTACATAACCCTGAATGATGCGAACCACCTTCATGGACACGGTCTCGTCCACATAATCGGGGCAGGGCTTGCCCAGGACGCCCTTCTTCTTCATTTCAATCGCCATATCGGTGGCGTTGAGCAGTTCCCGGGTAGTGATGCCAGCTAGGATGAAATCACCGGCTTCCAGCGCCTCAGGGCGTTCCGTACTGGTGCGGATGCACACGGCGGCGATGGGGTGACCGATGGACAGATAGAAGCTGCTCTCCTCTGGCAGAGTGCCGGAGTCGGAGACGATTGCCAGAGCGTTCATTTGCAGCTTGTTATAGTCGTTAAAGCCCAGCGGCTCGTTGACCCGGACACGAGGGTCCAGCTGGAAGCCGCTCTTTTCCAGACGGTGCTTGCTGCGAGGATGGCAGGAGTAGAGAATGGGCATATCGTACTTTTCTGCCAGTGCGTTGATAGCGGTGAACAGGCTCAGGAAGTTCTTTTCAGAGTCGATGTTCTCCTCACGGTGAGCAGACAGCAGAATGTACTTGTCCTTCTCCAGTCCCAGACGCTCCAGCACGTCGCTTTTCTGGATCTTCTCCAGATTCATGTGCAGGACTTCCGCCATGGGAGAGCCGGTCTGGTAGGTGCGTTCCTTGGGCAGTCCGGTGTCCGCCAGATACTTCCGGGCAAACTCGGAATAGCACATATTCACGTCAGAAATCACATCCACGATGCGGCGATTAGTCTCCTCAGGCAGGCACTCATCCTTGCAGCGGTTGCCGGCCTCCATGTGAAACAGAGGAATGTGCAGTCGCTTCGCAGAGATGGCAGACAGGCAGGAGTTGGTATCGCCCAGCACCAGATAGCCCTCCGGCTGCAATTCGCTGAGCAGCTCATAGCTACGTCCCAGAATGTTACCGCAGGTCACACCCAGATTCTCGCCAACCACAGGCACAAGAATGTCCGGGCCATATTCCCCGAAGGTGTTCTTCAGTTCGAAATCCTCCCAAAACACGGTGGAAAGGTTTCTGTCCCAGTTCTGATTGTAGTAGACCACGCAGCAGTCAAAGTATTCCCGGCAACGCTTGATAACCGCAGCCAGTCGGATAATCTCCGGACGGGTACCGCAACCAATCATGACCTTGGTGCGCCCATCATTTTTCCATGTAAAATTGTGTTCCATAAAAATCTCCTAACGTCAACCAGCAGCTTCTCTCACACCGGCTCGAAGAAGGTGTCCGGGTGGTTCGGGTTGAAGATTTCGTTGCAGGTCATCACTGTCACCAGATTCTCTGTTTCAGACAGATTGATGATATTGTGAGTCCAGCCGGGAATCATGTGGACAGCCTCGATCTTATCCCCGGAAACCTCAAACTCCACCGTTTCCCCGGTGTTGATATTCCGTTCCTGAATCAAGCCGTGACCGGCGACCACAATGAACAGCTCCCACTTGGAGTTGTGCCAGTGCTGCCCCTTGGTGATTCCGGGACGGCTGATGTTGATGCTCACCTGCCCGCAATCGGCGGTGTGTACCAGCTCGGTAAAGGAACCACGGTTGTCCACGTTCATCTTAAGGGCGTACTTAAACTTGTCCGTGGGAAGATAGGTCAGGTACAGGGAGTACAGTTTCTTAGCAAAGGAGCCATCTGGCATCTTGGGCATCATGAGCGTAGTCGGCTGTGTCTTGAACTCCTGCAGCAGATCCACAATTTCCCCCAGCGTAACCTTGTGGGTCACGGGAACGCAGCAGTAGCGACCGTCTGCTTTCAGAACAGTCTCCACACCGTCAAATTCACAGTGCTGCTCCTTGCCTTCCAGCAGGTCAAACATTCCCTCTACCAAATCGTCGATGTACAGCAGTTCCAACTCGGTACTGCGGTCGTTGACAGTGAAGGGCTCGTCATTGGCGACCGCCCAGCAGAAGGTGCTGACGGCACTATTGTACTTGGGGCGGCTGTGACCCATCAGGTTGACGAAGCGGTAGACTGCAACCTTTGCCCCCGTCTCCTGAGCATACTGGAAGAACAGTTCCTCGCCAGCCTTTTTGCTGCGGCCGTACTCGCTGTTGCCAAACCGACCTGCCAGCGTGGCCTGAATGGAAGAGGACAACATGATGGTTGCCTTATTGTTGTGCTTTTTCAGGCAATTCAGCAGGTCGGATGCAAAGCCGAAATTGCCCTTCATGAAGTCTTCCGGGTTTTCCGGGCGATTCACACCAGCCAGATTGAATACAAAGTCTGCTTTCCGGCAGTACCCGTCCAGCTCTTCTGGGGTGGAATTCAGGTCATACTCGTAGATTTCTTCAATATTCAGCGCCGGGCGGGTCTTATTTTTCCCATCTCGGATGTTTTTCAGGTTGTTGCACAGGGCGGTTCCCACCATGCCCTTGGCACCTGTGACTAGAATGTTCATCCTATCACCTCTTTAATGTACTGCGGTGCAGTCCGGAATATCTGCGCCATCCGGCACAGTTGCGTTATTGCAGATGGTGCAGTTGCTGCCGATGCGGGTAAAGTTGCCCACAGTCGCACCAGTGCGAATGACGCTGTTGGTGTAAATCAGGGCGTAGTCCCCTACCGCTGCATCACAGTGGACTTCTGTTCCGGCATTTAACAGAACGCCGTTACCAACAGATGCACCATTCTGGACACAGGCATTTTGTAGCACCACGCAGCCACAGCCCAACTTTGCGTACGGACTAATGTAGGCGCTGGGCGCAACGATATTGGGAAAAGCAAAGCCAAGGACTTTCGCCTTCTCATACACCTGTGCCCGGAACCGATTGTTGCCGATACCCACCACCAGCAAGCCGTACTCCTTCCGCAGCTCCGGCAAATCAGCAAGACTGCCAACCACCGGAATGCCACAGATGTCAGTGCCCACAGGTTGCCCATCATCCACAAAGGCACAGTCATATTGGAGCATCGCCTGCTCCACCACTATGCGCCCAAAGCCGCCGGCACCAACCAGCAGCAACTTTTCTTTAGACATTCGGGATGCCCTTCAGTGCGTTCTGGACATATTCGGTGGTCAGGATCTTCTTAACAGTGCCTTCCACATCCAGACGGGTAGTGTTATGGCTGGTGTAGGACTCGTCTGCCATAGTATGTACCTCGCCGTTGACGACAAACTTATCGTAGTTCAGGTCACGGTTATCCGCAGCAACACGGAAATAATGGCCCATATCCTGGCTGCGCAGACGCTCCTCACGGGTCATCAGAGTCTCGAACAGCTTCTCGCCGTGACGAGTGCCGATGATGTTCGTACCGGTATCGCCGAACAGCTGCTGGACGGCCTTTGCCAAATCGCCGATGGTGGAAGCATCAGACTTCTGGATGAACAAATCACCAGGATTTGCATGTTGGAAAGCGAACAAGACCAGATCTACCGCCTCGTCCAGGTTCATTAGGAAGCGGGTCATATTGGGGTCGGTAATGGTGATGGGATTGCCAGCCTTGATCTGGTCAATGAACAGCGGAATGACGGAACCACGGCTGCACATCACGTTGCCGTAACGGGTGCAGCAGATGGTAGTGCCACCACGCTCAGCAGCTACACGGGCATTGGCATAAATGACATGCTCCATCATGGCCTTGGAGATGCCCATAGCGTTAATGGGGTAGGCTGCCTTGTCGGTGGACAGGCAGACGACACGCTTTACACCGGCATCAATGGCGGCGTGCAGGACGTTGTCCGTGCCTATGATGTTGGTCTGGACAGCCTGCATGGGGAAGAACTCGCAGGAAGGAACCTGCTTTAAAGCGGCAGCGTGGAAGATGTAGTCAACGCCGGGCATAGCGTCACGGATGGACTGCGGATTGCGGACGTCACCGATGTAAAACTTGACCTTCTTGGCATTCTCCGGATGCTTGGCCTGAAGCTCATGGCGCATGTCATCCTGCTTTTTTTCGTCACGAGAGAAGATACGGATTTCCTTCAAGTCAGAGTCCAGGAAGTGCTTCAGAACGGTAGAACCAAAAGAACCAGTACCACCAGTGATCATAAGGGTTGCATTGTTAAAATCAGACATTTTTATTTCCTCCTAAAATATTGTTTTAGTATCTTTTTATCATTTTGGGTAAATTCATATTCATCGAGTAATTCTATATACTTTGAAGCCATCACCCCTCATTTAGAGACATCGTAGGGATATCGAATTGCTTGACCAAGTAGAACAATAGAATGTAGTAAATAAGTAATCCACTGTATGGTTCGACATTGATCAGCGAAAAAAATAAAACCAGTAACAGAATGCGGGAAGCAAGGTTAAATTTTTTTAAATGTAAAATACCAATCAAGACAACAATTGAAAATACTATTCCCGCAATTCCAATCGCTGCAAGATGATAGGTCGTTGTTGATGTTTGTGAATCTACCGTCCCCAAGCTATTTCTCAAATTAACGTAAATATTCGTTGCATTTTGGTAACCTGCACCAAAGATAGGATAGTTAGAAAAAATTTTCAAATTTATGAGCGGGCTATTCTGTCTACTCACAACATTTACACTCTGACCTGAAATCTTATCTATTGCACCTTGTATTCCTCCCAACCATTTTGCACTTAAGTATTCATTCTGACTTAATCCCAAAAAGCAGATTCCTGTTCCAAGACACACAATCATGCCCTGTTTTATCTTTCCCATTTCTCCTGAATTCCTCAAAATCAGCAACAGTACAACTATTATCAGAAGTATAATTCCTGCAGAAGACTGTGTCGTAAAAATAGTGAACGTGATCACAATAACCCTCACGATAGAAATCTTACTTTCGTACAGGATGTGAAGAACTAATGCCAGAATTAGATAGGCTGCAAAAAGACCTGGCTCCCAAAAAAGTCCCTGATTTCTTATGCTGTAAATCGTCCGATACGCAAATATATAATTGCCTGTATACGACTCGGTTCCAATAAAGCATTCATGAGAAAATGGTATTTGTATTTTGGCAACATTGACTGCAAGATAAAGCACTAGAGATATTACGCTTATAACCAGCATTACATCTCCGTATATTTTTTGAAACCTATTCCATTCAATCTGTTCCGAAATCGCAAATGCTGTAAAAAATAACACGATGACAGAGACAAGAGAATAAATGGTTTCCGAAGGAAAATTCGCCAGCATCGAAACTGCTGCCGTAAATATACAGAATAGCAAAAATAAACCACTGTGCTTAGGCAATTTCAATCCATTCTGGTGCACATACATCAATAATGATACACATGCAAATGGGAGCATCATATACAATGCCACACTGGAACTCGTTACCATGTGGTAGTGTCCGCTACAATACACCACCATAAAAATTCCGTACAGGCACCACATATTGGACACAATCTCATCCAGTTTTGGCCGAAGGATTTTTTTAGGCATGAAATTTAGCTCCAATCCAATTACTGATTCGGATATCAGGGTCGATACGGAAAGCTTTTCGTATCAAAGCTCCGATATTCCTTTTGGCAAAAAATTCAATTCGCATATTCAGTGGATAGAGAATTATCTTCGATATTTTTCTCTCATACTCCGGGTCTACACATATCTCATCCACATATTTTAATTGCACCGGAACCGAATGCAGCGGCACCTCACAAAAACGTTTTGTCATCACTTTATTCAAGGATGTTCCACCGTGAGTGGAGTTTTCGTCGGCTCCAATGTTTCGAATCAGATTCCCTGAAGGACTTATACCGTACATGCCATTTGCTCGCAAAGAGAGAATCATCTGGAAGTCCCAGGATGTCGGCACTCCGCGTCTTTTGAACGCATTTATTTCCGACTCTATGCTTCGTTTTTGCTGCCTAAACAGTGCTGGAACATCATATGTTTTTTGAGCAATCTTGAGATACTCGGGAGTGTACAAATTGAATTCTGCGTCATAGTACTTCAGAAACTTCTTTGACCAAGAGGCCCATCCACAAGGCAATAGATGTGAGGTAAACATGTAGTCATCTTGATTTGCATTATGATACTCGCCGAGGTAGTTTGTGCCGCAAATCCATAAAACTTTCTCATTTTCACGATAGTGCTCAAGCAATTGCTTGCAGTATGAAAAGAAAGTAATATCCGGCAAACAATCGTCCTCTAAAAATATAGCTTCTGCCTCACGTTCAAATACCCATTTGGCTCCCAAGCCAATGTTTTTATAAACGCCCCTGTTTTCTGCTGCGTAATTTTTAATTACCTCACACGGCCAATCGATTTCAGATTCAACCATGTTACGGCAAGCTGCTGCCATTTCTTTTTCTTGTGCAGTCCTTCCCTGATCCGCAAGTATGTACATTTTCCTCGGCTGTACTTTACGAATAGCTTCTAGCACTCGTTTAGTCGTGTCAGTTCGCTTGAAGCAGAATAGCACGACTGGAATATTAAATTGTTCCATCTTAACCTCTCATTTTTATCATGAATTTAATAGAACCGTTTCAATTGCATTGTACAGTTTTATCTGATTTTCACTTGCGCAATGATTTTTCTCAGCCAGACACCGTGCGTTCTTACACATTTCTGTAAAGTCTTCATCCGACACCAAACGATTTACACAACACTGTAGTTCCTCTTTCGCACTCGCCATTAGAGCTACTCGATTTTGTAAGAGGTACTCGAACAGCTTCATATCCTGTGGTCCATAAAACAAAATTGGTTTTTCCGTTGCCAGATATTCCGGGATTTTGGTGGAAATCGAATATTTGAAAAAGCCCTTCATTTTTTCACTTTGAACTTCTGTATGCACAAGGACATCTGCTTTTTGATATACTTCGTTAATATGTTCATGGGGCACCGCTTCATGGAAAGCAACAGGAAGCATCTTAAAATTGGAATGATATAACTCTATACTGTCTTTTGAGGTAAAAATATCCAGTATACCCTTCCCGTCGGTTTCCTTAATTGCCTCAGCAATTTCTTTTAACGCTTTCCATCGGTCTAGGTGTAATCCACCTGCATAGACAAAATGGGTGATTCCAGTGGGCTTTGAGGCCGGACCCTTGAATTTTGATAAATCAACCGTGTTCATCAGAACCAGCGTTTCTTTCTGGAATTTCTCATGGTAGGCCTCAGCCATACTAGAACTAATCGTTACCACTAGCTTGCACCGCTTTATACACGCCAGCATTTTCTTTTTTAAGCTGGATTTGTACAGTGATAACAGCGGGTTATCTTCCCATTGAATGTGTTCTGCCCAATTGTCCATGAAGTGCATTATAACTGGAATATTCAGCTGCATAGACAGCTGATTCACCAAACGCATTATTGAAACGCTGGCTCCCAACGTATAAATCACCTGCGGGTGAAAATCCCTGATAGCATCAATCGTAGATTTATCCAACTTTACCGAGATGCTATCAAGTGTGCAAACTGCGAATTGACGAAGATAGGACTTGATCTTATTGTTGCTACTCTGCTGTGTGCTCGCGGCTTTTATATTGCTGTTGATTGATTGAGCTACTTTCCCTCTTGAAAATTGAATTATATGGCTAGGAGGAATACAATAGCTCTTAATCCTTTGATTACATTGATCCATTACCACCGGATCCGAATACACTTCAAAAAGGCAATCTGCATCCCATCCGCTCCATATGCTTTGCAGCGTTATTCCAGTCGCATTCTTCTTATACATACTTTGAGCGTTCACGATCAACACTCTAGGACACTTTTCCATAATGTATCTTTCTCCATTAAGCAGTACAAAGTGTACTTTCTTTATCATACAGCCTTTATATTTTGTATGTCATTTTCTCCATTCTCTTTAAACATCAAGGCAATTTTTTAGCTTCACTTCTTCTTATTTTACCCAATAAGCGCTTCTATGTTTTTCGTCCACTTTCGGTAATCAAATAAATCGCACAGTTTTCTCTCCTTTTTTTCTCTAGGCATTACGGACGCAAATTTTGCCATCGTTTCTTCAAGTGTTTCTTCAACAATCATAACATTATTAGATTTTTTAGAATATATCTTGAGATCACTTATATCCGTTGCTATAACATCTACACCCACAGTAACCGCTTCCGCAAACTTCGTCGGGAACCCCGCATTGTTTGTTCTTGTTGAATCACGAATGATCAAAGAGCAATCGGCGCCCTTCAGATATGCAATACTCTGCTCATGAGGCACTCTGCCTAAAAAGGCTACCGATTCTGGCACATCCGCTGCCGTGAATTGAGGATTGCTTTTCAAAAACTGCTCTTTATTAATTCCCACCACAAATAATTTGCAGTTGCCATTTTCTGCAACTTTGGAAAACGCGGTAACAATTTCACCAATTTTGTCTTTTTTCCCCGGCTGACCAGAATAAATGAAATTAACACCCTCTCCAAGGTTCTCTGCCTCCACCGACCACTTTTCTTCGCAGAAATCAACCAACGGGGGAATAACGACAACATTTTTACATGATTTGTAGTAATTCTTCAAATAATTACTGATTGCTATAATTCCATCAAGTTTTTTTTGAACCACAGTCATTCTGTACCATGTATCAAATCCTTTGAGTATTTTAAAGGGCAAAGACGCACCATTTGTATTGTACCACTCTGTACAATCCGAATAAATCTTTATTTTATTTGCCCTGCAAAATTTTCTAAGCCGATCAAATGCAACAGCCTGATAATTATAGCAAATAACACCGTCAAATGGTCCACACACTTTCATCAGCTTTTCAGCCGGCTTGGGATCTGTTAAATATTTCACCCAGTCCGAATTTCCCTGGGGATACGGCACTGAATATGTGATAAACCCCTGCACTTCTGA
This sequence comes from Faecalibacterium sp. IP-1-18, assembly GCF_023347355.1. NCBI lineage: Bacteria > Bacillati > Bacillota > Clostridia > Eubacteriales > Oscillospiraceae > Faecalibacterium > Faecalibacterium sp. IP-1-18. The sequence continues at coordinate 650,076 of NZ_CP094472.1, read as the reverse complement.
CTTGGTCTTTAATACGTCAGTCTCTCTGTTATCTTTCGAAACTCCCATGAAAACCACTTCATTACCGCTGTCTCGCAATCCTTTTGCAATGGCCAAAACACGGTGTGCGGCTGCATTCTTATCTGGAAGTTCAAATCCGCCGATATATAGAATTTTCTTCATTACATTCTCTCACTTCTGTTAATCTTTTCTGAATAATTACGCTGTCAGGCGGGTACTCTCCTTTGATGACTGTCCCCCCCGATGACAGAATTATCCCCGATTGTTGTTCCACGGAGGATCAGCGTATTGGCACCAATCCAGACATTATTGCCGATGACAACTGGCGCGGTCTTGAACCTCATTGCAGCCACACCGCCTTCTGCACGGTAATCATGGTCCTGATCGTAGATCAGAACATTGGGACCCAACATCACATTGTCGCCGATTTTAATATGATCGTAGGCAGTAACAACGCACCCATTGCTCATTCCAAAATTCTTTCCAATTTCCAATTTTCCACCTTTGCGAACTCGGATCTTTGCACCATTATGCATTTTCAACTTTTTCGCAATGCGCAACTCGGATTTTCCATCTACGGTGACTTCGGTCATCGGCGACATAATTTCCGGAAAGGCTGCATGAAACCGTCCACCATTCTCAATCTTCAGAATAGCATACTTGATTCCCCCAAACGGAACACAAAACAGCGCCTTAATGTATTTTATTCATCTTTCCCCTCCAACGCCTGAATCTCTTCTAAATACGCCTTCACCACGATTTTCCGGTCGAATTCCCGTTCCATTTTTGCACGACCGGCCAGCCCCATGGCTTTCCGCTGCTCTGGCGTCATCTGCATAAACCGTTCCAGCGCATGGACTAGAGCTTCCTCATCCTGAATGGGAATCAGGAATCCGGTCACTCCATCTTCCACCGTTTCCCGACAGCCTGCACGGTCTGTGGCGATGATAGGCCGGGCGCTGGCCGCCCCCTCCAGAAGCACGTTGCTCATTCCCTCCGGATAGTAGGACGGATGTACGATGCAGCTTGCCTGTTTCAGGAACGGGATCATATCCTTCTGCTGGCCATGATAGACCACATCTCCAGCTTCCTGTGCCTGCTTCAGGATCTCTTCGTAGGCAGGGTCGTCACAGCCTCCACAGATATGGAACACCGTGTTGGGGTACTCCGCATGGATACGTTTGGCAGCAGCGAGATACAGGTCGATTCCCTTTTCCTTCAAAATTCGGGATGTAAACTGGAAGTGTACTGTCTCACCTTCCGGATATGGGAACGCTGGATGGCTCTCCAAATCTACACCGGACCCCGGCAACAACCGGATCTTCGCATGCTTCGGCATCATCTTGTGTGCTTCAAAGAAGCGCTGGTTTTCGCTGTTCTGGAAAAAAATGCAGCTTGCACCGGCCACGCCCATCTTGTAAAGCCGGGTCGTCAGTGCCTGCAAAGGGCCGGGATTTTCCACCGGAGTACCGAGGCCGGTAATGTTGGGGATGTACTTGATTTTTAACATCTGACAGGCCAGCCCTGCATAAACATTCGGTTTGATATTGTTTCCCAGCATCACATCCGGTTTGTGCCTTTTTAACGTCTGATGGTATTTTCGGAAGAGGACAATATCCTTAAATGGGTTCTTTCCTTGTCGAGCGGTCTCGATATCGATAACACCGCACCCCATCTGCTCGAGCTCATCCTTAAACTGGAGTACCTGACACATTACAGACACCTCGTGTCCTTCTGCAATCAAGCCTTTCAAAATTTCCCGGCGCAGATTATAGATAAAAGTAGTATCGTTTGCAGCTAAAATAATTCGCATCTTTCACTCACACCATTTGTAGTTTTTCCGTTTCACAATTTGTATCATTTACCGACACCAGCCTGCTCTCCCGTAGAAGCACAATGCTTTCCTTCCGGAACTCCGGGTCGATTTTTCCGTCTACAACGCCCTTGCGGCCCAGCACGACCTGAATGCTTTTCCAAATGACTTTCAGGTCAAATTTCAAGCTAACATTCTGGACATACTCGCGGTCGTAGTAAACCTTATCGTATACCTCCACCGTATCCCGACCATTGATCTGTGCCCAACCAGTAATGCCCGGCGTTACCTGATACACCCCGTACCAGCGGCGCAGAAAACGAATCTCACGTTCCGTATATACCAGTGGACGAGGACCAATCAGGCTCATTTCACCACGAACCACGTTTGCCAGTTGCGGCAACTCATCAATGCTGGTGTCTCGTAGAAAACGTCCCAGTCGGGAAATGTACGTCTCTGGACTTTCCAGATCACCAGTTGCCACATTCTTCGGCGCAGAACTCTTCATCGTCCGGAACTTGATGATATTAAAGCAATGTGCGCCTCTGCCTACCCGCTTTTGTAAAAAGAAAATTGGTTCGTCCGGTGCGCTGATCTTCTGTGCAACGCTCACCACCAAAAACAAAGGGGAAAGTACAATCAGCGCCAGCGCCGCCAGAATGCGGTCAATTACAGATCTCACCGCAAGGTATTTCTTCTGTTTCCGAGTCAGATGGACATAGAACTGTCCAAAATCAACGTGGTAATTCAATTCTTCCATGTTTTCCTCACACTATCATCCTGCTTTTGCAGGTTCTACATTTTCTTTTAAATTGAGACATGATTTTTGAGATTTCGGATTTCTGGTTTCCCAGCTCATCCCGATCTCATCCAGCTTTGCAATCCGTTCCTCTGTCAGGACAGCGCAGCTTTTTTCAGGATTATGGCGGGTATACCGCTGCCGTTTGACCCAATTGCCAAGGTTGTATCCGTTCGGCGACACATATTCTGCCGGGATATTCAGGTCGCCGTGGGCATCAAAGTAGCGCTTCGCTTCCTGATACCCTTCGTTCCACTGGCGGTCATTGCGGTTGCCCCAGTACATTCCGATACGGTTCAGCCGCTCGACCTGTTCGCCCGTCAGTTTTCCTTTCGGGTATGCCCATTGCTGGCTTGCGACCCACTGTCCCAGTCGTTCACCAGCCGCTGTCACATAGGAGCGCGGAATATTCAGGTTGCCGTTTTCCTCATAGTAGGCGGCAGCCAGCGCATAAGCCTTTTCCCACTTGGCATCGAAAATGTTCCACACCATGCTGATCTCATCAAGCTGTGCGATGCGTTCTTCCTTCAAACGGCCATTGAGCTTCTGCTGCCGGGTCTTGATGATCCACTGTCCCAGTGGGTAGCCGTCCGGGTCTACATATTTTCCGGGCACCATCAGGTTCCCGTAGGTATCGTGGTATTTCTTGGCAACCTCAAATCCATGCTGCCACGCAATTTCCTTCCGGTTGCCCCAGACCATGCCGATGCTGTCTAGCCGCGCGATCTGCTGCTCGGTCAGATTGCCTTGGATCTGTCCCTCGCGCACACGGCGCTGGGTGACCAGCCACACCCCAAGGCTCAGACCACCGGGCGTCGTATACAGTTTCGGGACGTCCAAATTGCCGTGCTCCGCATAGTAGATGCTTGCTTCGGAGAAATAGTGCTCCCAGCTAGAAGAAAGGCTTGCCTGCAGCTGCTCGAACAGCACCCGACAGTCATGCACCTGCTCGATGACCTCGAACCGTTCGGTCACGATCTTATCGCCCTCGCCGTTGGCATACAGACGATGGACTGCTTCCTGCATCTCGCTTTGCAGGCCGGAAATACTGGTCAGACCTTCAAAGTTGTTGACAACATCTAGGATAAGTGGTGTCGTATTATCCCCAGCGGTCAGGGCGCGTCCGATCTGCTGCTTGTAGATGATGGGCGAAATCGTTGGTCGGAATAGAATGACTCCCGAAATACCCTCCACATGAACGCCCTCATTGAGCATATCAATGCAGAACAGCAACTTGAGCCTGTCACTGATGTCCGTCTTGAAGTCTGCAAACGCCTTATCAGTATTCGGATCATCGGAGTAGGCTTCGTACACCACAACATCTGGATTGACCCCTGCGAACCACTCCGGCACGTGGGATACCATCTCGTCCATGTGCTCTTTGTTGGCGCAGAACACGATGTATTTTCCAGATTTGTTTGTAATATGATGGGCAAAGACCCTGTCCAAGCCGTCTGCCTGCTCCAGTGCGCGGCGCAACGCGTCCAGATATTTCTGATTCACATCCTGAATGCCAGGTGCTCGTAGGTTATCCACCCGCGCCTGATACTTTGCAAGCGTTTTCTGGTACTGGTAGACCGTGGTCACATATTTCGGGGCAGGCAAAATGCCCCTGACGACTGCTTCGCCAAGGGACATATCACTCGCAACACGGCTATCGAAAAGCTCTTCGGCCATATCGCGGTTATTATCCAGATATCGGATGTTTGTTGCCGTCAGCCCCAGAAGCTTTGCATCCGGGCATAACTTTAATAAAGCCACCGTGCTTTCGCCCCAACATTCAGCACCGGCACGGTGGAATTCATCGAGTATAATATAGGCAGGCTTCTGCGCTGCTATTTCGTCCAGCTGCGCCTGCGTGCAGCACATCAGTTTGGCATAGGTATAAAAGTGAACGTTTGCCAGCGGAAAATCCGGGTCGTTCCTTTTCAGGCTCTCCAGCTGGGTCTTAAAGATATATTCACTGGGAGAAAGCCAGATTACGACCTTCTCCGGGTTGTCCTCGATCAGCTTGAACGCAATGTAGCTCTTTCCGGTGCCGGTGGGATGAACAATGGCAGCCTTGCCATACTGCTCCATCATCCGGACTGCCGCATGATATGCTTTTTCATTGTGCTCAAACAGACATAATGCCACCTTGTTCACCCCTTCCCGCATAAAAGGGTATCCTCCACAGTGATAATGGAGGATACAAATCTTTCGACATCGTTGTTTGAATTCTTCTCTTATTTTATCATGGTTATATCTGGGAATCAATAGAAATCCTTACAAATGCATCCCACCTGACCTTAGAAAAAAACTCGCAGAAGCTAAAAGTTTGTTGCACATTGCCCAGTTCTGCATGAAAAATCCAGCAAAAAACGAAGGTGGACAGAATAAGTGGTCAGAAGGGTGTCCAAGACGCAGGAGGAAACAGAAATGGCACGACGGGGAGAAAACATTCACAAACGCAAGGATGGCCGGTGGGAAGGCCGCTACATCAAAGCGCGTACACCGGAGGGAAAAATCCAGTGGGGCTACGTCTATGGCACGGTCTATGCTGAGGTCAAACGTGTGCTGATTCAAAAGAAAGCAGAGGCAGGCTTCTACAATCTAAAGAGAACCGACCTGGCCTTTGAAGCACTGGCTGAGGTATGGCTGCACTCCCAGCGGAATGCAGTAAAAGAATCCACCTATGCGCATTACTCGTACACGCTGCACAAATATCTTCTTCCGGTTTTGAGTAAAGTGCCAGTCGCATCCCTTGAGGAAAGCTTTCTGGAACAGGCTATGCAGCAGATCATTGCGCCGGTAGATGCCGCACACAAGCCGCTGGGGAACTCCTCTGCCCGGGAATGCCTCTCGATGCTGCGCCGTATCTGCAAATATGCCGCGCACTTGCGCCTGATCCGTCCGATGGAGCTAGAAGTAGCGCTGCCAAAAGCCATCGACAAAATTTCTGTGCCTCTCTCCCCGGCAGAGCAGCAGCGGCTTTATCAGTATGTACAGGAGGACCCAACGCCCCGCAAAATTGGCTTATTATTAGGGGTGGAATTGGGGCTGCGTATTGGCGAGATCTGCGGCTTACAGTGGGGCGATTTCGACCTGAAACTCGGAACGCTGAAAATCAACCGGACGGTCTGCCGAATTTCCTGTGAAAATGGGCATACAAAGGTTGTCATCCAAACGCCTAAAACCAGCACCTCCCGCCGGGAAATTCCAATCCCGGAACAGCTGCTCATTATGCTGAAAAAGCTGCGCGGATGTGTCAGCAATGCTGCATGGTTTCTGTCCGGCAACGAGTCCAAGCCCACCGAGCCCCGCTGCTACCGAAAAAGCATCAAATCATATCTGAAACAGGCAGCTGTCCGGCAGGTACGTCCGCACGCGCTGCGCCATACCTTTGCAACGACCTGTCTGCAGGCGGGGTGCGATGTAAAGACCCTCAGCGAATTGTTAGGACACGCTAACGCCAACATCACCTTGCAGCGCTATGTGCACTCTGACCTGACCCGAAAGCGCCGGGAGATGAACCGAATTTTCTCCCATCAGGTGTCCATGAGGGGCGGGGATGTGCTAAATATAACGTAATAGTGCACGATTTCTACGTCGTTCCTCCATTATCACTGTGGAGGATACTTTTTTTATTAAATATATTCTTTGCCATTACGCGGCTGTACATTCTCTGTATCATAAAATACTTTTGCATCATACGCAGATGCGTATGCATAGCTGCACGGATTTCTGTAACATCATAGTGAGGTGAACTTCATCACGACTGTAAACGATGCCGTTGCCAAACACTTTGAACAGTTCTACGACCAGCGGGAGATACATCCCAACAAGTTGGCAACCCACGCCGGTGCATATTCCAAAATCGATTTATTGCTTCACTCATAGATATATTTTTATTCTACAAAATGCACCTCTTGCGAACACAAAAAACGCGTGTTATACTGAAACCATCAAAAAACATTGGAGGTGTCTACTATGCCCCGTCCCAAAGGAAGCAAGAACAAGACCAAGACCGTAAAAGCAACCGTTGACTTTGCTGCACAGATTGCTGAAAAGCAGTCTGCAAAGGAAGCCGCTGCCGCTGAAATCGCATCCATCACTGCGAATATCGATACGCTGAAAGCCGACCTGAAAACCAAGAAGGCAGAGCTGAAATCGATCGACAAGGAAATCGCCAGAATTGAAGCTAAAAAGATCAAGGCTGAAACCAAAGCAGCGGAATCCGCAAAGAAAGCCGAAGCAGAGGATGTTCTGAAAAAGCTGCTGGCAAGCGGCGTGAGCGCAGACGATATCCTCGCAAAGCTGAAGTGATCTGAAAATTTCTGACGCAGCAGTTGACGGAAACATCTACGTCGCAAGCAGTGCAACTTGGTACCAACTTGCGATTTTTGAATCGGATTTTTCAAAATCCAAATTCAAAACGCTTGTTGGGCTGTGCCCAATCCCCTATCGTTCTGCATCGTGCGATGCAGGCTGCGCATTTTTGCAAAATGCTTTTTTAATCTGAGTGCCGATGCCTGTGGTATCGGCACTTTTTGCACAGATAGATTCCCGGAAGCAGAAAATAGTGCTATGCAGCACATCCGGGATTGTGCTATACTTGATTTACATAAACCTGTTCGTCCTAAAAAGTTGGAGGTGCTCATGGCTACACGAACCATTTGTTTTCCCATATCCGGCTACCCCTATTGCAAAGAACAGCCGGTGACATTCACGTGGATAAAAGGTAGCAAGCGGCAGAATATCCGTGCCGTCCATGATGCCGTCCATACAACAGACCCGGATGTTTCAATTCTGGAAGTCAGCTCTGCATCCGTTCAGCCGGAGGGTGAGGCTGTCTCTTCTCTGCGGCTTCTGCTGCGTCTGGATTCTGTTGCGCAGGATGTGCCCATCAGCACGGTTTTTGAAGCCGCCAAGGTATTTGAACATGGTGGGCCATTCGCTGACCTTCTGACCTGTGCGCCATCCAAAGTCCATAAGGACACTCGACTGCGAACCAATGGAAAGTTGCTGCGCTACTCTCTGGAAGGAAATGAGTATCCGATAGAGCCGTACCCGGATTCATTTTTTGAGTGGCTCTACTGCCGTGCGTTGAAGCAGCTCCCGGAAAAGGCTGCGCAGCTGAGCAGATATAATGCCTTTTCTGATATTGCTGCCGCAGCGGATTCTAAAAAGTATTATGGCGATTCCTCGCGGGCGGCTGCAATCTATGTAGGACTTGCAGCGGCTGGAAAACTTCCGTGCATCGATTCCTATGAATCATTCATTGCGGAAGTTTACACGGAGCCAAAGCCTTTGCCCAAGTCTGGAAAGTCTGAGACCGCTTCAAAAAAGACACCCGAGGTTTCTGCACCGGCAAAGGAGATTCCTGCAGACGAATCGTCGCAGTCCGATAATGCAAATATTCCGGACGGTGCGCAGATGGAACAGATCCTTGAGCAGCCCAAAGCGACCTGTCTGCTCCTCTCTTTGGCAAAAAGTGCTGGTCTTGCTACAAATAATTCCAGTGAGCTGGCGTATAAGGGAAAGGAATTTTTTCTTGACGCTTATCAGAAAGCACTAAAAAACAAAACGCTCCAAATCAATATTCATAAGAACAAGATCACTTTTCCGATGGAGGAGCATGACAGCGGATTTCATGCGGTCGGAGTACTGACCCGTTCGCCTGCTTGGGAATACGGATGGAAATTCAACTATCTGGCCGAGAATACATCCGGCGCAGAAAAGCCCGAAGTCAAAGCAAAAATCCAGAAGCCTTTGACCGCATTAGAGCATCTGGAACGCTGTGGGTATAAAATCGTTCAGCAGGTCGTACCGGAAAAACTCCCACCGATTGCTGTTCAGCGGATGGCATGGAAAACAGGCGAGGCTCTTTGCGACCCGGTGGTGGTGGATTTCTTGCAGTTTATCCGAACACATATGCAGAGCGACGGCTCTTTTTCGTTCCGTATCCCAAAGGGTGCGTCCAAAAAATCGTTTGCCACACTTTCAGAGATTGCGCAGACGTGGGACAAAATGGGGCTTTTTGCAGCCATTGTGATTTATCCGCAGAATATCGTCTATGAACTTGCGCAAAATGAAACCGTCCGGCATTTTTTGAGCGGAAAGTGGCTGGAGCTTTTTGTAGAGCATCAGGTTCAGCAGATCCTGAACCGCTATCAGGAGGAGCAGGGCGCAGAAGTTTCGGTTTGCTCCAATGTGGTTCTTTCAGAAACGGCATCCGTAGGGAGCACGCACGAATTGGATGTCGTATTCTCCATCAATGGAAAATTTTTCTGGGTAGAAGCCAAATCATCCAGTCGAAGCATTGATTATGGAAAATATGCTTCTCTGTGCGAAAAGCTGAATGTGACACCAGAAAGCTTGCTTTTGGTCAACAGCGATTTGTCCGTGGAAGAGTGCGAAGGTGTTTCTTATTTCTGGAATTACCGTGTTGCAAACTGTGCAACGATCACGCAGGAACTGGAAAGCATGATTGCTAAACAAATTGAAAGCACCGGAAATGCTGCTCTGAGTACAGACTGAGAAATAAGCAAAAATGATATGTACCCCCAATACTGGGTGTCCAGTATTGGGGGTACATATCAAAACCGAAAAGCAGAAGCTGCCGCACAAAAATACGGTGCGGCAGCTTCTGCTTTTTATCTGCTGTGTCCCCTGCGTGTGCCGACAGTTCCGTTCCGCCTTATTCCTCCTCTGCGAAAGGGCGTTTTTGCCCGCCGCATTTGTGGCCCGGCTTTCCCGAGAATGGCTGCCTGTTTTGCCGAAAAGTCGTACTCTGCCCGGAAAAAAGCACCGGAAGACTGCTTCGGCCATTTATTCCGCCGTTTCTTACCGATTTTACAATGTTTTTTGCAAAAAAGGCTTTACAAATGAATTTCAAAAACATATTATATAATTATAGGTTCAACTTCTTTACGCAAATAGTTTCGTACCGGTTCGTATGGGGCAGCCGGGTCTGTGCTTTTTGCACTGCTTCTGCCTTACGATAGATCATTGGAGCCCGCCGGTGCAGCCCCGCTGCACCAGATCAAATACAGAAGGAAGGTTATGCATCATGCCTGAAAAGAAAGTTTCTACTCCCGCAGCCGATGCTCCGGCTGCCGAGGGCAAGACCCGCAAATCCACCAAGGCTCCCGCCCGCCGCGGCCGCCCGCCGCTGGCCCCCGAGCTGTATGTAGAGATGGGCGGTGAGCAGTACAACATCACCGACATCATTGACCGCGCCAAGGCAGACTACCGCACCACCCACAAGGTCGGCGTACAGTCCTGCAAGGTGTACGTCAAGCCCGAGGAAGGCGCAGCCTACTACGTCATCAATAAGTTCTCCGGCAAGCTGGAACTGTAACTTTTACAGGGCCGCAGACAGCACCGCACTGCTGCCGCGCCCGCCATTCCCGCATAAGGCTCCATCAACAAAAAAAGACACCGCACAGCTGTGCGGTGTCTTTTTTGCATAGGCAGCGGCTCAGAACCCCAGCATCCGCCAAAGGGTCTTACGCTCCTCGGTCGGTGTCGGGTCCGGGATCTCGAACACATAGCGCTCGGTGGCATTGATGACGGTGGTGTTGCCGCGGGTGCATACCCGGGGCAGCTTTGCATCGTAATTCAGGTGTACGTGCCCGTGGATGAACCATTTAGGCTGGTACTCGTCCAAAATCTCGTTGAAGCACTCAAAGCCCCTGTGGGCACAGTCGTCCCCGTCGTTCAGTCCCTTGGCCGGGGCGTGGGTCAGCAGCAGGTCGATGCCGCCCCTTTTGTGCGCCTGATGCTCCAGCTTGTGCACACGGCGGCGCATGGCCTTCTCGGTGTACTGATAGGTATCCTCTTTATTATAGCGCTGACAGCCCCCCAGCCCCATGATGCGCAGACCCTTCCATGTGTACACCTGATCGTCCACGCAGATGCAGCCGCCGGGTTCCCCCTGAGTCTGGTAACTGCCGTCGTGGTTGCCGTGCACATACAGGATGGGCGCAGCGGTAAAGTTTGTGAGATATTCCAGATACTTTTTGGGCAGATCCCCGCAGGAGAGGATCAGGTCGATGCCTTCCAGCCGGGCGCGGGTGTCATAGTCCCACAGCGCCTTGGACGGGACATCTGAAATGGCAAGAATCTTCACGTTCGTATGCTCCATTCTGTTTCCGGTCAGGCCGGCTCATTTCTCCAGACCCTTTACGTTGTCCAGTCCGTTGATCGCCAGCACGGTACGAGTCTTGACGTCCAATTCATCGTAATGGGGCAGCTTGCCGTGTACACAGGCATCCAGCCAATCCATTTCCATCAGCTCTTTGGGGCTGTAAACTCTATTCTCCGGGGAGTGCAGGTTGTCCTCGTTATCATACAGCTTTTCCGGGAAGATGTGCACATTATCCGAGCCCTGCAGCGTTTCCAGCAGATCCAGCAGCTGCCGCGTACCGCTGGGCAGCGCTTCCTGATACTCCAGATCCTCTGCGCCGCTGCGCAGACCCCACCAGTAGTTCACTGCGCGGGTGGTGGCTGCATTGTCCCAGCTGCCGTCAAAAATGGAGCGCACGATCTGCACATAAAAGGTATCCCACCGCCAGATCGGCAGACCCAGCGGCTGTAAGCTGCCGTCCGGCAGTTTGCGGCACAGGCCGTAGTCCCGGTTGGTGTCGGCAGGCTCCCGACTGTCCCGGGCGTAAACCATGTCGATCTCCGGGCAGTCAGCAAAATCCAGCGGATGGGCGGCATCGGGCTGGCAGGCCCAGCGCAGCCAGATACGGCCTGCCGGGCGCACGCTCTTCAGCCCCTGCGCAAAGGCGTTGATCGCAGCGGGCACGCCGTACACGGGGTTTGCCGCCACATAGCCGATGTGCCCGGTCTTGGTCATGATACCGGCCAGCATGCCCAGCAGATAGGTCACTTCATAGGTGCGGGGATAGTAGGTGCGCACCAGCGGGTGCGGCGCGTTCAGCGAGCAATTCAGGATGCGGGTCTTGGGGTGCTGCGCCGCCACCTTCAGGCAGGCGTTGTACATCCGCACGCTGGTGGCGAACACCACGTCCGCATTGTTGTGGGCTACCTCCTCCAATATCTGCTCCGCGTCCACCTCCGGGTTCACATCCTCGTAGCAGCTGATATACACCTTGTCCGGGAAGACCTTGGCCAGCGCATCGCGCCCCTCGTCATGCGCACGCACCCATGCGCTGATCTTGGCGTTGTACTCGTGGAGGAACACCACCCGCAGCTCGCTGGGCTGCTTGCTGGGGCTGAAGATATTCAGCTTGGACAGCAGCGGCTCTGCGGGGCTCTTGGGCGGTTCCAGCGAAAGCTCCACGCCATGGGGCTCGGTGAGCACCTTCACCTCGTTCCACAGCTTTTCCAGGTTCTGCCGCACCTGCGCCGGGGTGGCGTCGTAGGTGTCGGAGTAGCGGTACACCGACAGGTACACCAGCAGCGCATCACCGGTGGTCAGCCCCAGGGATCTGCCGCCCAAGGCTTCGAACTGCTGGTGGAACATGGTGTAGAAGGCGGCAAAGTTCAGCCGGTCATCCTCCGACCATGCCTCGCCGCTGGCCTTGCACACCAGCGTCTGCAGCTTGCTGTAGCCGCCCAGCTTGGAGAAATGCACATAGTTCACTTTGGACAACTTATAGAAATCCAGAAACTCGTAGTAGATCTTATTTTCCAGATCCTCGGTGCGGGCGGGGATGAGCCGGGTGACCGTGCCCGGGATCTTGACGGCGCCGTAATACTTGAGCACCGAGACCCGCTTGTTGCCCTCCTGCACATAGAACCGGTTCATGTACTCAAAGGCGATGATGGGGGTATGGATGCCCTCTTCCAAGTGCGCGTCGCACAGGTTCGACCACTTGGCAGCAAACTCGGTATCCGGCTCCAGCAAGGGCATAAAGTCATACGAAAAAGCGGTGTGCCGTCCGCTGGTCTTGGTGCCCACAAGGCTGTCCGACGGGATCTCCACCAGACCCAGCGGCTCCTGCGCCACGATATCCACGCCCTTGAGCACATCGTCCAGAACAGCCAGATAGGGCGACTGGCCGCGGGCTATGCGGGCACGATAGGCGCGCTGCCCTGCGCGCAGTGCACTTTTATAATCTTCCAGCATAAGAACTCCTTTTTTCTGTAAGCGAAGCGCGGTGCCGCAGTCCCCCTGCCGCACCGGAACACCTCCAGTATACCACAAAAACAGAAATAAGGCAGTATTTTAGGGCTAAAACGGTTGATTTTCCCGGTGGTTTCAGGTACGATAAGAATGATATTCAAAACCGACAGGAGTTTACGATCATGCAGACCATTTCTCTGCCCGTGCTCGAGGCGGGCGAATACGCCGGCGGCATCTGGTATTACGAGCCCCACACCTACCAAAGCTACCGTTACGTTCTGGGGCGGGTGGGCAAGCACCCGCTGGTGTGCATCGGCATCAATCCCAGTACCGCCCAGCCCGGTGCGCTGGACCCCACCTTAAAAAGTGTGGAGCGGCTGGCCGCCGCCAACGGCTTTGACAGCTGGATCATGTTCAACGTCTACCCCCAGCGCGCCACCGACCCCAACGATATGGACAAGACCCCCGACCGCGCCCTGTGCGATGAAAACCTGCGTTGGCTGCAGGCCGTTCTGGCCCAGACCGAGCCCACCATGTGGGCGGCATGGGGCACCCTGATCGAAAAGCGTGACTACCTGCCCGGTCTGATGCGGGAGATGGTAGCTCTGACGCGGGAGCGGGAGATCCCGTGGGTCACCTTTGGCAAGCGCAGCAAAAAGGGACACCCGCACCACCCGCTGTATCTGCGCAAGGATTCCACTCCGGAGCCCTTTGATGTGGAAAACTATCTGGACACCTGTTTCTGATGTCCGTCCCGACAGGAGGAGAGCTGCTTTGACCGCAGAACAGTATAAGCCCATCTATCACTGGTTCAGCGCCCATCCGGCCGTAAAGCGGCTGGTCGTTTTTCTGGACCGGTGGCTGCCGCTGGTGCCCTTTGTGTGCTATCCGGTGCTGCTGTGCCTGCTGAACATCCGGCTCTCGCGGCTGTTCCTCACCCAGAAGCAGGCCGCGCTGGACTTTATGGTGCTCATCGCCCGCTCCGTCTTTGTACCGGGGCTGGTGTTCTGGGGCGGCACGCTGCTGCGCAGTCGGCTGCACTTCCCCCGCCCCTACGAGCAGCCCGGCTTTACCCCGCTGGTAGCAAAGGAGAGCCGTGGACACTCCATGCCCTCCCGCCACGCGCTGAGCGCCGCCGTGCTGGCGGCGGTGTGGCTGTATTTCTACCCCGCTGCAGGCTGCGTGATGGTGGGCATCGCCCTGCTCATCTGCTGTCTGCGGGTGCTCACCGGGGTGCATCATGTGCGGGACGTGGTGTGCGGCTTTGCACTGGGCTTTGCGCTGGGCTGTGCCGGAATGTGGCTGCTGTAAGGCCATTCCTACACGCTGGAACGGTCATTTTTGCCCGCAGCGCAAAAAAGTTGAAACTTTTTTCAGATTTTCCTTGACAGAATGCGATGGGTATGGTATTATTTCTCTCGCAGCCTGTGCCGACACAGAACTGCCGCCATAATGGAACCCATTGGGATAACAACGTGCGCCCGTAGCTCAGGTGGATAGAGCAACTGCCTTCTAAGCAGTGGGCCGGGGGTTCGAGTCCCTTCGGGCGCATCTATGTGGTGCCCATAGCGTAGTCGGTTAACGCGCCAGATTGTGGATCTGGAGACCGTGGGTTCGAGTCCCACTGGGCACCCCACCAAAAAGTCCGCTGTTCAAAACAGCGGACTTTTTCTTTTGGCAGGATAATACAAAAGTACGGCACCCCGGCAAAGCAGCTGCTTTGCCGGGGTGCCTTTTCTCTTACTTATTCATCTCCTGTATAATCTTTGCGATCTGGGCGGGGGTATAGCCCTCCTGCCGCAGGGCGGAGGTGATGGCCACATTGCTCTTGCCCTGACTGCGCAGCAGCGCTGCCGTGTAGGGCACCCCGGCGCTGACGGCACTGCGGCTGCCACCGGAAGCAGAGCGGCTGCCGCCGGAAGCAGAACCGCTGCTGCCGGTGGCCTTTCCGCTGCCGGACCTTGTGCCCGCAGCCGCTGCCTTGCTGGCGGCCTGTGCTGCCTTCTGCTGGGCGTTAGCCTGCTTCAGTGCCCACTCACCCTTGGCAATGTTCAGCTTCTGGGTGGTCACATTGTTGTTGAAGGCCTGCTGCTTCAGCGCGTCCTGATAGGCGCGCTCGCTGGCGGTGTTATCGTACTGCTGCTGGGTCAGTGCGTCCTGCCGCTGCTTCTCCTGCATCTGCTGGCTCCACTGGGTGTCGGCGCGCTCGGCCTCGTAGGCGCGGTTGCCGGCGTAGATGTTGTACCCGGTGTTCATCAGGCTGCCCGCCAACGTGCCCAGACCGGTGGTGCCGGTAATGGCCAGCTGCACCACGTCCCCGATGACGCCCAGCACCGTCATGATGTTATTGAAGGTCTGCTGGCGCTGGCTGATTTCCGCCTGCTCCTGCGCGGTGTAGTAGCCGTGCAGGGTGTCCAGCCGGTTCAGGTGCTCCTGATACTGACCGTAGTCCTTGGCATAGGCGTCGTTGTACGCCTCGCCTTTCTGCTGCAATTGGGTGTAGTAGTCCTGCAGCTGACGGTCGTACAGGGTCTGAGCATTCTGCTCCTGTCCGTTCAGCTGGTCCAGCCGGTTCACCAGTTCTTCGCCGCCGCTCTGGTAGGTATCCAGCGCCAGATTGTACAGGGTGGGGATGGCGCTGGCCAGCCCTCCGATCTGCTGCTGATAGGCCTGCTGCGCCGCACTGGTGGCATAGCTGGAGCCGTAACCGCCGGTCAGAGCAGCGGCCTGCGCCGCCGCGTCCGCGCTGGCGTTGTGGGCGTTCTGGGTATACAGCTGTTCGTACTGGCGGTAAAGCGGGTCGCGGGTGTAGCTGTACTGAAAATTCTCCCGCTCCAGCAGCTGCCCCAGCAGGCTGTTGATCTTATCCTGATAGCTGCTCTGATAGTCTGCAGGGCGGTTCTGCTGCCACTGCTTCAGGGCGTCGGCCGCATCGGTCACCTGCTGACCGGGGCGGTAGCTGGCGTTTGCCATGGCCTTTTCCACATCGGCGCGGCTGTTCAGCCCCTCGGCGCTGTAAGTGGACTGCGCAGCGGGCTGTGCCTGCGTTTGCACCTCCGGCTGCAGCAGTTCCTCCTTCTTTTTGGATGCCATATAATTCTCCTTTCGTTCTTATAATCCCTGCAGCTTGCTGCGCAGGGTGTCGGACATATTTTCCGTATCCAGATTGGTCAGTACATACTGCAGCTGCTCCTGCATCTGGTACAGATAGCTGCGCAGTGCCCGGGCATCCTCCGGGTCCATGTTATCGCTGAACTTGGGCAGGCCCAGCTTGCTCAAGCCGTTCATGCTTGCCATGAGGCATCCTCCTCCCATAATTTTCCCTTTGCCGGGGCGATGGTGCGCACAAGTCCGCGCAGGGTGATCTGCCCTTTGCCGCGCAGCCGCAGCCGCAGCGACCCGCACCGCCGGGGTACAAAGGGCAGGTCACAGCTGCGACGGCTGCCTTGGGCGGCAAGGGAAGCCACCGTCTCCCACGCGCCGCCGTCATAGCTCACCGCCACTTCTACTGTGCTGGTGCACTCGGCGTCCAGCCGCAAGGTCAGTCGGGAGAGATACCGCTGCTCGGTGCTGTCCAGCCCCACATCGCCGGTGACCAGCTCAAAGGGGATGTCCGTTTCCACGCCGTCGGTGGTTTGCCAGTCCGGCTCGCGGGTGGGGTCTGCCGCCCACAGCGCCTGTCCGTCCCACAGATAAAGCTGCCCGCCGGTGCTGGTCATATCGCAGGAGCAGACGTCCTCCTCGCTCCACAGCCCCTTCTCGGTATCATAGACCAGCAGCCGGGCATCCTCCCGGGAGATGTGCAGGTAGTACCGGCCATCCAGCGCGCCGCCCACGGCGCTTTGCACGTTGGAAAGCTTTGCGGCGTCCAGCGCGCCGGACACCTTGGTGGGCAGACTGCCGTCCCACGCCATAACACCGTCCGGCGAGAGATAATACAACGTCTCGTTCAGCACGCACAGGCTGCGGGCGGCGTTTTTGGCTACGCCCCGGCAGCGCAGGCTGGAAAGCTGAAAATCCGAAGGCTTGGAGCCGTACAGCTTGTGCAGGGTGTTCTCCTTAAAAAACAGTGCATAGCCCATGCAGGAGGCTGCCCCGGTAAAGGCTCCGTCGCTGCCCACGGTGACGGCGTAGCTGTCTGCGGCGATGCCCCGGTAGCTGAACCAGTTGGTGGGGTCGCCCAGCTTGCAGCCGTAGATAACGTTCTCCCTGCTGTTGCAGCCCCACACCCGGTTGTCACACTCGGTCACAAAATCCAGCTCCGGCACCCGGCGCTCCATGGATACCGTCTGGGCGGCTTCCACGCTGCGGTGCTGTTTGCCGTCCATGCTCTGCCACTGGGCGGCGGCGGCGTTCTGCACCAGTGTACCGTAGAAATACTCGCCCTGCGGGGTGCAGCGCACCAGCAGCCAGTCCTCGCCCACGTCATACACGATTTGGTCTCCATTCAGCTCCGGGCTCTGCCCTGCCGCTTCGGCGGCTGCGCCCTGCACGGTCACGGTGTCCCACTGCCGGAACAGCTTGCCCAGCCCTGCCGCCGTGATGCGGCAGTATTCCAGCGGGATGGCCGCCCAGCTGCCGGAGTTTTTGCTGTACATCTCCAGCGTGCTGTCGTACCGCCACGGATGGTCGGCATCCTCTACCTTTAAAAACAGCTGTCCGTCTGCCGGTTCGGCGGGCTCCTCCCGGCCAAAGGCTTCCACCTGATAAGTCTTGCCTGCGGCATCGCAGGGGGCAAAGGTCACGCTTTTGCCCGCCGCCGTCCACAGTGCTCCCAGTGCAGTCACACTGCCGTCTGCCGTATCAAAGGCCACCTTGTCCGGAAAGATCAGGATCTTTGTACCGATGCCCACCAGCGCCTTGCGGCCATCGGTCACGGCGTCCGGCTTCGTCACCGCCGGGGCGGCGGCATCGTCCGGGGTATAGGTGATATCCCGCCCGCAGACGGTCAGCAGACCGTTCAGGTGGTACATCCCGTTCAGGCCGGTCAGCGCCCGCAGCTTGCGGCGGGGCGTGCGGGTGCTCAGTGCGGGAAAATCCCGGGTGGAAAAGTTCACTCCGGCGCTGTACTCTGCTTCCGAGCAGCCGTAGGTCTCGTTCAGGCCGCCAAAGGCCCGCAGCAGCTGCCGGGTGTTGGCAAGCCGTATTCTGTCTGCCAGTACCATCGCCTCACCTCCTTACCAGCGCCACTGCGCCCGGCTGCGGGGCGGGTAGTTCTGCCGCAGCCAGACCGCCAGTTCTGCGTACAGGGCGTTGTACTGTGCCTGCTCCCCGGCGTAGCGGTCGGTCTCGCCCAAGGCGGCATCCATCTGCGCACACAGCAGGTGCGGGTACAGGGCATCAAAGGGCGGCGGTGCCAGCAGCGTCTGGTCATCCTGTACCGGCTGCTCCCACGGACGGTCTGCGCCCACGGCGTCAAACGCCCCGGCGGCGGCGCGGTCAAACAGCTTTGTGCGCAGCAGGGCGTCCGCCTCCCGCAGCCATTGCAGCCGGGTCTCGGTCTCAATGCGGCAGTTTGGGCGCAGCTGCTCGGCACGCTCCAAAGCCTCTCCTATGGTCATCTCATCACATCCTTTTTATAAAAAGCCCGGCCGGGGGCATTTCTCCCAGCCGGGCAGCGTTGATATTGCAGATTTTACTGCGCCGCGTTCTCCGCGGCGGCAATGCGGGCAGCGGTCAGCTCGTCCTGACGCTGGCTGTGCTCCAGTACCTCGGCCACAGCGGGCGGCACCTCCACTTCCACGCCACGGCGGATCTTGTAGTTCACGCCGTTGACACTGACGAACAGATCGCCCTTGTAGCGGCTGTTGTCCTTGAACAGCCGGATGCGCACATTCTTTTCAGCCATAGGCACCTCCTTAGTTGGCGGCAGCGGTGGCAGAGTAGCTGGACACGCTCTCGATGCGCACCATGTACTGTTCCACCAGACGCTCGGCGGCGCGCATACCCTTCCAGCCCACAGAGGCGCGCTGGTTCAGCGGGTCGTCACCGTAGCCCAGCTGCTTGACGATGTGCTCAAGGCCGCCGCCCTCCAGCTCGGTCACGCCGTAGGCGTGGGCACCCAGCACCAGCGTGCCGAACACCGCAAGACCCGCCGGGCAGGTGTCGTCCTTCCAGATCTTGGCCTCGCTGGTCTCGATAAAGCGGATGTTGCCCAGCTTGCCGATCTCGCCGCGGAACATGGTGTCGGGGTCGGCGTACTTGTGCACCTCCATGAACTCCTTGCAGGTCTTGAGATCGTAGGCCGCATAGGGGTGGATGATGGCAACGTAGCTGTCACCGATGGGGTCGGCGTTCATTGCGCCCAGCTGCGCCGCTGCCTGAAAGAACAGCTTCGGGGTCAGAGTGCAGCTCTTGTCCAGCGCCTTGCGGCTGGTAACGGCGGTCTCGGCACCGTCTGCGCCCAGCTTCGGGGCGTAAATGACATTGGTGCCGCCCGCCAGCACATCGCGGGTGATACTGTCCATGGTGCGGCCGGCCTGACTTGCCAGCACGCGGGTGGCCTGCACCACGTTGTTGTCGATGGCGGTCATCTGCAGCACATCGGTCAGCGGAGTCCAGCCGCCGTACTGGTGCAGGTCGCTGGTGATGCTGGTCACGTTCAGGGCCTGACCGTTGGGGGTAACGCCCTCGGTCAGCGGGGTGCTGGCCTTGGGCAGGCTGTCGTACTTGCGGAACTCGATGGTCTTGCCGCCGTTCTGGGGCACGGGGTAGTAATCCGCAAACTGGTCATGCACAAGGCGCGGCTCTGCCTGATCGATCAGGCGCTTCTCGTAAAAGGTTTTCATCTCCACCGACATGGTGCCGGTGGTGTTGGTCTGCGCGTCCGCAAACAGCTGGATGTTAAAATTCATCATGCTTTTTTCCTTTCTCCTGTCAGGTTAAAGTTCAATTTGTGCACCGTGCAGCACACGGCGCTCCAAGGCTTCCCGCTGGGCGCGGGTCATAGCGGCTACGTCCGGCCGTACCGAAGCCGCAGCACCGGGGCGCAGGCCGTTTTCCAGCGGACGCGCGGCGCGCTGCTGCACCCGCTCCACCACGCCCTGCTCCACGGTCTGTGCCGTGGTACGCATGGCATCCTCGTAGTGGGCAAGGCGGTAGGCGTCCTGCACCCGCATCCCGGGCAGCTGCATCAGACGGCGCATCTCCGGGTTCTTCAGCTCTGCTTTCAGGTCAAAGCTCGGCTGGCTGCGGCGCATGGCGGCTTCCTCTGCCGCCCAGCGGGCGTGCAGGCCGCGCACCGTGTTCTGCACCGGCAGCGGCAGGGAAGGCAGTGCCGGACGCTCCGGCTGTGCGGGCTTTTCCGGCTGCGGCTCCGGCTCTGCCGGGGTCTGCTGCGGTGCTTCCGGCTGCGCGGCGGTAGCTTCCGGCTTCAGGGTGCCCGCAGCCACTGCCTGCCGGGTCTGCTCCGGGCTCAACGCGGGGGCGGCTTCACCTTCCGCAAACAGCTGCAGGTCCATCATGCTCTGCTGTCCGCTGCGGCTCACATCCGCAAAGCGCAGGTTGTCCGGGTAGCGCTCTGCCAGCAGGGTAAAGCCCGCCTTGGCCAGCTCAAACGCGCCCTGCACCCACGGCGCTACCGGTGCCTGCGCTGCCACAGCAAGGCGCGGGCCTTCCGGCTCGTCCCATGCATCGCTGCGGGCGTTTTCCTCCCCTGCCAGCAGGTACACCAGTGCCTGCATCAGGGTGCTTGCGCCAGCGCATACGATGTCCTGCCCGGCGGGCGCATAGCCCGCGTGACCGGCGGCTTCCAGCCGCAGGCTCAGCCCCTTGGGGCCGTCCAGTTCGCTGTAACATACCTTGATCATCTCACTTCACCTCCTTTCCGTTCCAGTTCATGGCGCGGGCAGCCGCCGCCACCGGCAGCTGTGCCGTCAGACCGGCAGTGTCCTGCGCCGCTTGGGTGCCGCCGGGCTGCTGCGCAAGAGCGGCAGACAGTCTTGCCATCTGCCCCTGCAGCTGCACCAGCTGCTGCGCCAGCGTGCCGTTCTGCCGCACCCGGGCGCGCACCTTTTCCACCCCTTCAAAGTCCATCATTTCCAGCGCCGCAAGGGCAGCGTCCGCGTTGGCGGGGTCAAAGAAGCCCAGCTTGTAGCACTCCTTGGCGGTCTCGTTCTGAGACAGGCGGCTGAAGGTGCTCTTTTTGGCGGCGCTGACCACGATGTCAAAGACAGGCTCCCGGCTGCCCAGCTCCACCCCGCCCACGGCGGGCATGGGCTTTGCGCGCAGCCCCTGCGCCGAGAAGGGCACGAACTCGCTCTCGCCGCGCTGCCCGGTGATGCGGAACACCCGCTGCTCGTCGTAGAACTGCCGCATCAGCTCAATGATGAGGTAGCACTGCCTTGCAAAGGCGCGGTAGGCGCTCTTGAGCATATCCCGGCTCAGCTTGCTGCCCGCTTCCTGCAAGGCGGCGATGGCGCTGGCGGCGGTCACGCCGCCAGTGGTGCCGCCCTGCGTCAGGTCGCGGTTGCCGCTGATCTCCTTCAGCTCCTCAATGCGGCTGTTGCGATAGCTCAGGCTGTTGCCCTGCAGGCCCGCCGTTTGCAGCGGACGGAAGCTGTCCTCGTTCAGGCGGCCCACAACGTGCACGATGTCCCGGCTCAGGTCGGCCAGCTCTTCCTCGTTCACTCCGGCGGTATCGCTGAGCACATACCGCTGGCGGGAGGCCAGCAGCACGTTCTCGTCCATGGCGTGGTTCATCTTATCAATGGCATTCTGGCAGTCCTTCATCACGTCGATGTAGCCGAACCCGGCGGGAGAATCCTCTTCCACGAACAGCGGGTCGAACACAAAGGGGTACTTGCCGTGGTCGTATAATCCGCGCGCCGCCAGCGCCGGGTCGTTCTGGCTGGCATACAGCACCACGCCGTTGCACAGCTTGCAGTAATGCAGCCGCAATTTGCCGTTCTCGTCTGGGCGCTTATAGTACCAGTCCACCACCACGCTCTTGTTGGCGGTGGTCTGGCCGTCCTCGTGGATGTACCGGGGCACGTCCACCACACCGGCGGCGTGCCCTGCCAGCTGCGGATACTGCGCAGTCAGCCGGGCGGTGTCCTCCAAACTGAGGTGGAACAAGTCCGGCGAGTCCTGAATATCCTGCACGCCCGGCTCCCAGTAGAGCATGAGCAGGTTGACGCTACGCACCGCAATGTCACCCAGCCCGCCGCGCGCCGCCGGGTCCCAGAAGATGCCGGTAACGCCAGTGCCCTGCTTGAGTTTGCGCCACCAGACATCGCTGTACACCTGCTCGTAATCTGCCTGCTCCAGCACCACCGGCAGCACGCTGGAAAGCGCCTGCGCCGTGGCCTGATCGTCTGCCGCCCGGGGCAGCACCATGGGCTCGGGGTAGTTGTCCATGGCATCGGCGTGCTTGTTGGCGATGCTGTTGAACAGCCATCCGCTGGAGGGCTGCGCCTTGCCGGGCATCAGCGGGTCGCGGTAGTTTTTCCAGTGTCCCATGCGGAACCACAGCTCGTTATCGATCAGGCGCTTGTCCAGCGCCGCCTTGCCCGCCTTGTAGCGCTGCAGCGTCTGCAGCGCAGCCGCCGCCTCTGCCGCGCCGATGGGCAGGCTCTCTGCTCTTGTATCTTCCATAGTTCTTTCCTTTCTGTCCTGTTTTTTCAGATGCGGTAGAACCGCGCCTGCCGGTGCAGTTCCAGCGGGTCGTCCGGCCTTGGCGGCGCGGCAGAAGTCTCAGGCGGGCTGATGGGATGCTCCATCAGCACATAGCGGCACTCATCGTAGATGTGATCCTCCTGCCGGGTGTCGATATCCTCCACATTGCTCTCGTCGTACACAAGGTTCGGCAGGGTGCGGATGAAGTGCTTGCAGCTGCTGAACACCTGCAGCATCGGCCGCCCGTCCGGCGCGAACCGCAGCCGGTAGTGGAACTGCATCTTGCCCGCCAGCCGGGTGTGGTCCCCGGGCTGCCAGCGCAAAAAATGCGGGCTGCGCTCCATCATGGCTGCAATGCTCTCGCCCCGGCTTTCGTCAAAGATGGCGGGGTCTGCCACCCCGTGGATCACCCTGCCCCGCAGCAGCGGGTCGTTCTGCTCGGCTTCCCGGATGCGCTTTGCCTGCTCCACCGGGTCGATGCGCAGACCCTCGTTGGGGCGTCCGGTGCAGCCGTACAGCTCCTTGATGCGGTACAGCCGCCCTTCCTCGTCCACTGCATACCACCCCACCGAAAAGGGCTTGGAAAAACCGAAGTCGTACCCGCGCCAGATGGGCCAGTGCTTGGGGATGGCAAAGGGCGCGATGACATGAGTCCAGCGCTGATCCTGATAATGCGCCGGGTCGTTGCGCCATTCGGTGAACACCTGCCCGGAAAAGCTGTCCCAGCTGCCGTAGAGCAGCGCCTGCTTTTCCGCTTCCGGCAGGCTGGCAAGGCTTGCCAGATACCCGGGGTCGTTGGCCAGCAGGGCAGGGTTATCAAACACGCTGGACGGGATGAACACCCGCGCCCGCTCCATCTGCTGGTCGGTGCCGTCCGGCAGGCGCACCGTGACCGTTTCCACAATGGGCGTGCCGGGCGGGGCGGGGGTGATGAACCGCGCCTTCACCCAGCCGTGGCCGATGCCGCCGGGGTTGGTGGTGGCACGCATATACACCCGGGTGCCCGGCCCGGTGGGACGGTTGCGGCTCATCATGTAGCTGTACTCGTCCCACTCAAAGTGGGTCAGCTCGTCAAAGCCGATAAAATCGTAGGCTTTGCCCTGATAGTTGGTGCGGTCCTTGGTGTACTGCATAGAGCCGAACCAGATCTTTGCCCCGCTGGGAAAGACCCATACATGGGAGGTGGCGTTGTACTGCGCCTCCGGGAAAGCCCGGCGGTAATACATTTGGCTCTTATCCACAAGGTCGGAAAGCTGCGGGTAGGTCTTGCGCAGGATCAACGCCCGGTAATGCGGGATGTGCACCTGCCGCAGCGCTTCGATCAGCAGTGCATCGCTCTTGCCGCCGCCCGCCGCGCCGCCGTACAGCGCTTCCGGTTCCGGTCTGCGCATAAATTCCAGCTGCCGGGGCTGCGGCTTCCACACGATGACTGCACGCTCAGTCCTGCTCATGCCTTTTCCTCCTGTTCCACCGGCGGCAGCAGCACCACGCCGCACTCTGTCCCTTCCAGTTCTGTGCCCTGATCGTTCAGGGTCTTTACCACGCCCGCCAGATCCTTGAGCACAGCGGTGGCTTCCTTCAGCCCCTTCATCATCCCGGGGTCGGGGGTGTTTTCCCGCCGGGCGGCCTTCTGACGCTCGTTCAGCTCCTTTACCTCCTGCGCCAACAGGGTGCTCAGGGTGTCGGCGGCGCGGTTCAGGCTCTTCAGCCCGGCGGCGGGCTTTGTCTGCCCCATGATGTTCTTCCTCCTTTCGTCCGGTATCCCGGGCTCTGTACACAGGATATCACCCGCCCGCCGCACCCGACAGTGTGCACTTTTGCGGGGTCATCGGGTATTTTCATGCAAGTATTATCCAAATAGTATATTTTATATTTTCAAGGCACAACGCAGCTGCGTCAGATTTATTTTCCCAGCTGGTGCGGCACGCAAAAAACGTCCGCTTGTATTTCGGGTGCTTCCCACAAAAACGTTCGCTGCGTCCCGCACGCCCTATCACTATAAAGGTACAGCGGCGCCGTACCCCAAGGTCGCAGCACCACCCCCACCCGGGGAGCAGAGCTTTTCTCGACCTGTGTTGTTTTTCTCGCTAGGCAAGGCTGTATAAAAGGCATTTTCTTTCCGCTGCGTAGTATCCCTGAAAATATCTTTCAAGAAATGTATCGCCCCTTTTCGCGGTTTTTTAGCAGTCATGCAACATTCAGTCATGTTCAAGCATATTTTTTTACATACCTGCATCATATTTGTATGTTGGTTGCATCGGCATGAAAAATTGTGATAATTCGCGAAAAGATTTTGTAACCTTTGGTCCGCTTTTGTAGAAACATAACAAAACATTTGCACCAATATTGTGAACTTATTCTCTTGCGGAACACCCCCGCACAAGGGTATAATACTGTCAGGGATTGCGGACGCGTGCGACAAATGCGTCTGTGAATATGCTGTGATGCACAAATGAAGGAGATTACTATTATGAAAATGATTTCTCGTCGCGACTTCCTGAAGGCTTCCGCTGTTGTGGGCGCTACCGCTGCTATGACCGCTTGCGGCGGTTCTTCCTCCACCAGCACCGCTGCTTCCAGCGTTGCTTCTTCCACCGCTGCTTCTGCCGCTGCTACCAACGGCTCTGCCAACATCGGCGTCTGCATCTATCAGTTTGCTGATAACTTCATGACCCTGTACCGCGCTGATCTGGAAGGCTACCTGAAGGACATGGGCTACTCCGTCACCATCATGGACGGCAAGAACGACCAGAACACCCAGACCGAGCAGATCAACACCTTCCTGCAGCAGGGCGTGGACGTGCTGGTCATCAACCCCGTCCAGACCACTTCCGCTCAGACCATCGTTGACACCGTTTCTCCCTCCGGCACTCCCATCGTGTTCATCAACCGTGAGCCCGAGGAGAGCGTTCTGGATTCCTACAAGGGCAAGTGCTGCTACGTCGGTGCTGACGCACGTCAGTCCGGTACTTATCAGGGCGAGCTGATCCTGGATACCGAGACTCAGGGCGATATCAACGGCGACGGCAAGGTCACCTACATCATGTGCAAGGGCGACCCCGAGAACATCGATGCTCAGTACCGCACCGAGTACTCCATCAAGGCTCTGACCGATGCCGGCAAGGAAGTTGAGTGCTTGTACGAGTACCTGGACAACTGGGATCAGACCACCGCTCAGCAGGACGTTGCAAACGCTCTGTCTCAGTACGGCGACAAGATCGAAGTCGTCTTCTGCAACAACGACGCAATGGCACTGGGCGCTCTGCAGTCCATCCAGCAGGCTGGCCGCACCGTTGGCAAGGACGTCTACCTGGTCGGTGTCGATGCTCTGGTAGAGGCTGTGCAGAACGTTGTCGATGGCAACATGACCGGTACCGTTCTGAACGACGACGTGGGTCAGGCTACCAAGGCTGCCGAGGCTACCAAGCTGTTCGTTGACGGCAAGGATGTTGAGAAGTACTACTGGGTCGACTACGTCAAGGTCACCAAGGACAACGCTTCTCAGTACCTGAAGGAAGACTAAAGTTTCCCGGAACCAATGCAAGGTGCGCAGCAGGCCTTAACGGCTTGAACGAAAGCTAAAAAGCGCGTGCGTGCGAGAAATCTTCTCCGCGCACGCGCCTTATTTTAGAAAAAACCTGCCCGCCTGTAAACAACCATAAAGGAGGCTTTTGCGGAATGTCAGAATACCGTCTGGTAATGAAAGGCGTGGTCAAGACCTTCCCCGGTGTCAAAGCCCTGGATCATGCACAGCTGGAACTCCGTCCCGGCAAAGTCATGGCTCTGATGGGCGAAAACGGCGCCGGTAAGTCCACTCTGATGAAATGTATGTTCGGCATTTACAAGATGGACGAGGGCGAGATCGAATACGAGGGGCAGAAGGTAACCATCCCCACCCCGCTGGATGCACTGGACCGCGGCATCGCCATGGTGCATCAGGAGCTGCAGCCCATTCCGGCCCGTACCGTGGCTGAGAATATCTGGCTGGGGCGCTACCCCACCAAGAAATACGGCATCATCACCGTTGTGGACCATGCCAAAATGTACAAAGATACCGATGAACTGCTGAAGAAGCTGAAGCTGGACATCGACCCCCATGCAAAGCTGGGCTCTTTGAGCATCGCCCAGATGCAGATGGTGGAAATTGCTAAAGCTGTTTCCGCCAACTGCAAGGTGCTGATCCTGGACGAGCCCACCTCCTCTCTGACCGCAAACGAGGTCGAGAGCCTGTTCCGCATCATGCGGGAGCTGAAGGAGCAGGGCGTTGCTCTGGTCTACATCAGCCACAAGATGGACGAGATCAAGGTCATCGCAGACGAAGTTACCATCATGCGCGATGGCCAGTACATCGGCAAGTGGGACGTTGCCAGCATGACCAAGGAAGAGATCATTGCAAAGATGGTCGGCCGTGAGCTTTCCAACCTGTTCCCCCCGCTGGAGAACGTGCCCTCGGACGAGGTCATGATGAAGGTGGAGGACTTCACCTCCATCCATCCCCGCTCCTTCCGCCATTGCAGCTTTGAGCTGAAAAAGGGCGAAATTCTGGGCGTTGCCGGTCTGGTGGGCGCGCAGCGCACCGAGCTGATGGAAGGCATCTTCGGCCTGCGTGCCCATACCTCCGGTAAGGTGTGGATCAAGGGCGAAGAGGTCAACATCAAGCAGCCCCGCGATGCCATCCGCAAGAGCGTTGCTCTGCTGACTGAGGATCGCCGTGCTACCGGCATTCTGGGCGTGCTGAGCGTTGCCGATAACATCTCCATCGCTTCCCTGGATGCCCTGCGCAAAGGCCCCATCATGCTGGACAACAAAAAGATCCTCGATCTGGTGGCTACCAACAAGGAAAAGATGGCCATCAAGGTACCCAGCCCCAAGACCCAGATCAAGAGCCTTTCCGGCGGCAACCAGCAGAAGGTGCTGATCGCCCGCTGGCTTGCCAACAACCCCGATGTGCTCATTCTGGACGAGCCTACCCGCGGCATCGACGTCGGTGCAAAGTATGAAATTTACTGCATCATCGCTGATCTGGCCAAGCAGGGCAAGAGCATTATCATGATCTCCTCTGAAATGAGCGAGATCATTGGTATGTCCAACCGTGTCATGGTCATGTGCGATGGCCGCATCACCGGCTTTATCAACGGTAAGGATGCCACCCAGGAGAACATCATGGCGCTGGCTACCCAGTTCGAGACCGCACCTGACGCAGCTGCGGCAAATCAGTAATTAAGGAGGCTGTCTATCGTGGAAGCTACCAAAAAATTGAATGGCAAGGCTGTGGGCAAGTGGCTCAGCAACAACGCCATTATCATGATGATGCTGGCCGTCACCCTGATCGTTGGCATCATTCACCCCAACTTCTTCTCCGGCACCAACATGATCAACCTGTTCAAGAACGTGTCCATCCGCTACATCATTGCGCTGGGCATTTCCGGCTGCCTGATCACCACCGGTAACGACCTGTCCGCTGGCCGTCTGGCTGGTTTTGCCGCCTGCCTTGCCTGCATTTTTGCGCAGACCGAAGGCGCTTCCGGCAAGTTCTATCCCAATATGCCCACCCTGTCCACCCCCGTGGTGTTCATTCTGGTCATTGCCATCTGCGCCATCGTGGGTCTGTGCAACGGTCTGGTGGTCAGCTACCTGAAGGTGCAGCCCTTCATTGCTACCTTGGGTATGCAGCAGGTGGTCTACGGTATCTGCCTTGTGTACACCGGCGGTACCCCCATCGGCTCTCTGAACTCCAACTTCACCGCACTGGCAAAGGATACCTTCCTTGCCATTCCCGTGCTGATCTGGTTCGCCCTGATCGTGGCCTTCTGCTTCTGGTTCCTGTATAATAAGACCCGTCACGGCAAGTATATGTACGCCATCGGCGGCAACGAGGCTGCTGCCGAGGTGGCCGGTGTCAACGTCTACGCCACCAAGATCCGCATTTACATCCTGGCCTCCTGCATGTTCGGTCTGGCCGGCTGCCTGCTGGCTGCAAAGTCCGGCGGCGCATCCGTCAATACCGCACAGGGCTATGAGCTGGACGCCATCGCAGCCTGCACCATCGGCGGTGTTTCCACCACCGGCGGCGTCGGCACCGTGCCCGGCGTTCTGGTCGGCGTTCTGGTCTTTGAGCTGATGAAGGTCGCTCTGCAGTTCATGAACGTCAACTCCTCCTACACCTACATCGTTCAGGGCCTTGTCATTATCGTGGCTGTCGCCATTGATATCCGCAAGTATCTGGCTAAGAAGTAATCTCCTCATCATCCCCCTTTGCACCCGCAGTCTTTGTACTGCGGGTGCTTTTTTTGTCCACATTTTTGTGGTATCATAAGGAAAACATCTTATGCTTACAGGAGGGACTTTCCATGGCACAGCCCACCCCGGATACCCAGACCGAGCTTGAACGCCGCGAGGCCGCACTGGCCGCCCGCGAGGCAGAACTTGCCCGCCAGCAGGCTGAATTGCAGGCGCAGAAGGCCGATTTTGAGCAGGGCAAAAAGCGCCTGCTGGACAACGGCCGCAAGGACTTTGTAAACCCCAAGGAAAAGCTTTACGATAAATTTCCGCTCACGGTGCACCAGATGGACATCATCATCGGCGTGCTGTTCGCCCTGATTGCCCTTTTCCTTGTGCTGGGCGTGACCCACACCAGCTTTTTCGGCCTGTTCGGCGGCTGAGCCGCAGGCGCATCCTCTGTGAAAAACATCCCGTAAAGGAGAATAAAAATGGCACACTATCCCGGTTATACCGTCCTGCGCACCGAGGACTGCCCCGAGCAGCACGGTACTTTGACCCTGCTCACCCATGACGTCAGCGGCGCAGCCGTGCTGCTGGTGGAGAACGAGGACGTCAACAAGGCCTTTGGCATCGGCTTCGGCACCTTCCCCTCCGATGACACCGGCGTGTTCCACATTCTGGAGCACTCCGTGCTGGCGGGCAGCGAAAAATACCCCGTCAGCTCCCCCTTCGTGCAGCTGCTCAAAAGCAGCATGGCTTCCTTCCTCAATGCGATGACCTTCCCGGACAAGACGGTCTACCCCTTTGCCACCCCCAACGAGACCGATTTCTGCAACCTGATGGACGTTTACCTGAACGCGGTGTTCTGCCCACTGGCTATGGTGGACTCTGCGGTGTTCGAGCAGGAGGGCTGGCACCGGGATGCAGACGGCACGGTCAGCGGTGTGGTCTACAATGAAATGCAGGGTGCGCTGGCCTCCCCGGATGCTCAGCTGCAAAACGCCCTGCAACGGGCGATGTTCCCGGATACCGCTTACGGCTTTGTGTCCGGCGGTGACCCGGCGTCCATTCCCGCCCTGACCTACGAGAAATACCAGCGGGTGTACCGCCGCCATTACAGCGCCGACAACTGCTGCATCACCCTGTACGGCAAGATGGACATGGCCGATAAGCTGGCACGGCTGGATAAGGACTACCTGTCCAAGATGCCCAAGGCCGCTGCCCGTCCCCGCCTGACCATGCAGGACGAGCAGCCCGGCGCATTCGTGGAGCTGCCCTACTACACCGACCAACCCAAGCCGGACGAGGTGCAGTGCGCACTGGCATGGTACACCGGCGCATTTGCCGACCGTGAGCGGCAGCTGGGTGTGGAGATTTTGCTGGGTGCACTGCTGAGCACCAACAGCTCCCCCCTCAAGGCCGCGCTGCTGGCCGAGCAGCTGGGCGCAGATATCGACATCGGCTTTGACGACAGCACCCTGCAGCCCACCTTGGAGCTGCTGCTGCGCGGCGCTACGGTGGATTCTGCCCGCAAGTTTGCCCCCGCTGTGCGCAAGGCCGTGGACGAGCTGCTAAAGACCGGCATTCCTCACGACCTGCTGCTGGCCGCTTTGAACGAGGCCGAGTTTGCCTCGCTGGAGCGCCCGGGCAGCCTGCCGGACGGCGTACTGGACGCCATCAACGCCGCCACCGGCTGGCTGCACACCGGCGATGCCGCCCTGCTGCTGCACACGGACAAGCTCTTTGCCGCCCTGCGCAGCAAGCTGGAAGAGGGATGGTTCGACACCCTGCTGCGGGAGCTGTTTGCCCCCGCCCCGGTGCAGGTGGTGCAAATCCCCAGCGCACCTAAGGCCGCAGACGCCGCCGCCCCGGTGCGCACCGATGGCAAGCTGGTGCTGGAGCATCCCCTCACCGCCGCCGACCTTGGCGCGGGCGATGCCACCCCGCAGGGCAGCGCCGAGCAGTTGGCCGGTGCCACCCTGCTGCGCCACCCCTCTGCCGGCAGCCTGTACCTGAATTTCTACTATGACCTTGGCACTGTCACCCCGGAAGAGCTGCAATACCTGAACCTGCTCACCGATGTGCTGGACGAGCTGGACACCCCCGCCCACACCGCCCAGCAGCTGAACACCCTGCGCAGCACATGGCTGGGCGACAGCCGCGCCCAGCTGGACCTCTGGACCGGGCGGCAGGAGGGCAGCCCCTGCCACGCGAAACTGACCCTCTGCCTGAGCCTGCTGGAGCGCAGCCTGGAAAAGGCGGTGGAGATCGGCGGCGAGTGGCTGTACGATACCGTCCTTACCGGCGCTGCCGCCGAAGCAGCCTATGCCCGGGTGGTCAGCCAGCTGAAATTGCGCATGGAGCAGCTGTTTATCCAGCAGGGCAATGAGTTTGCCTCCACCCGCGCCCGCGCCCATTATTATGTAGAAGGCGCTGCGGACGAAGCCTGCACCGGCGTGAGCTACTACCACTTCCTGTGCAATCTGCTGGAAAAGGCCGACTGGTCCGCACTGGGCGCAAAACTGGATGCTGTGCGCTGCCGGGTGCTGCAAAACGCCGCCCTGACCGTCAGCCTGCACGGCACCGAAGCTGCACTGGAAAAGCTGCGCACCCTGCTGCCGGAAAGCCGCTTTGCCGCCGCCCGGCGCACCCCGGCGCAGCCCTACACCCAGCCCCTGACACCCCCGGTGAACGAAGCCTTTATCATTGACGGCGGCGTGAACTACGATGTGCTGGCTTGGCCCATGCCCCGGGACAGCCGCCGCCGGGTGCTGGCACGGGTGATGAGCTACGAATACCTGTGGCACACCATCCGGGAGGTGGGCGGTGCCTACGGCACAGGAATGCTCTGCGCCGACGGCATCGAGTTTTTGTACACCTACCGGGACCCCCACCTGCGGGAAAGCTACGAGATCTTTGCAAATGCCCCTGCCGCCCTTGCCGCCCGGGACTACACCGCCCGGGATCTGGACGAATTCATCGTGGGCACCGCCGCCAAGCTGGACACGCCCCGCAAGGCGCGTGCCGCCGCCCGGGAGCTGGATCACCGGTACTTCTGCGGCATCACGGACGAGATGCTCGCCGCCGACCGCAAGGCGCTGTGCAGCGTGGACGCTGCCCTGCTCAAAGCACAGGCCGCCGCCCTGTCTGATGTGTTGTCCGGCGGCGTACGGGTGGCCTTTGGTAGCAAGGACGCCGTGGAAGCCGCAAAGGATCTGTTCGACCGGGTAGAGACGCTGTAAGCGCCGGTAATTTGTAAAAAATATTTTATTTGTAGTTCCGAAACACCCGCAGGGTGTTTCGGAACTACTTTTTTCCCTCACACATTTTTTCTGCACATATCGCCTGCATTCCGTCCAAATTACTAAAATATGCTAGATTTTTTGCGAGATAAGTCATACTTATTTAAGAAAATTTGAACAAATTGCGAAATTTGTGTGTTTCTGGTGTGGACAAAAACGTTTTCAACTGATAGAATGGGAGCTGTTCTTTCTCCGCCGTCCGCAACCGGCGGAGTGTTTTATTGGAAGCAGGAGGTTTCTCATGTTAGAAAAGTTCTTTCACCTGAAAGAAAACCACACCGATGTAAAGACCGAGATCATGGCCGGTATCACCACCTTCATGACCATGGCTTACATCCTTGCCGTCAACCCCAACATCCTGTCCGCAGCGGGCATGGATTCCAAGGCTGTGCTGATTGCCACCGCGCTGGCATCCTTTATTGCCACCGCACTGATGGCTGTGCTGGCCAACTACCCCTTTGCCCTGGCTCCCGGCATGGGCCTGAACGCCTACTTTGCCTACACGGTCGTGCTGACCATGGGTTACAGCTGGCAGCTGGCTCTGATGGCCGTCTTTGTTGAGGGCGTCATCTTCATTGCACTGTCCCTGACCAATGTGCGCGAGGGCATCTTCAACGCCATTCCCATGACCCTGAAGAGCGCCGTCAGCGTGGGCATCGGCCTGTTCGTGGCCTTCGTCGGCCTGCAGAATGCCAAGCTGATCGTCAACAGCGATTCCACGCTGGTCACCTACCAGCACTTCAAGGGCGCAACCTTCCACAGCGTGGGCGTGGGCGCCATCCTTGCTCTGCTGGGTGTGGTCATCACCGCCATCCTGCTGGTCAAAAGGGTCAAGGGCGGCATCCTGTACGGCATCCTGATCACCTGGCTGCTGGGCATCGTGTGCGAGCTGACCGGTATCTACGTTCCCGATGTGGAAGCCGGCATGTACTCCGTGATCCCCACCGCCTTTGTCAGCTTTGACTTCTCCGCATTGGGCGAGACCTTTGGTCAGGTGTTCAAGACCGATTTCTCCGGTGTCGGCCTGCTGAACTTCTTCGCCGTGATGTTCTCCTTCCTCTTCGTGGACCTGTTCGACACGCTGGGCACCCTGATCGGCGTGGCCTCCAAGGCTGATATGCTGGACGAGGACGGCCGTCTGCCCAACATCAAGGGCGCACTGATGGCAGACTCCATCGGCACCTGCGTGGGCGCTGTGCTGGGTACTTCCACCACCACCACCTTCGTGGAGAGTGCCTCCGGCGTTACCGAAGGCGGCCGCACCGGTCTGACCGCTATGACCACCGGCGTGCTGTTCCTGCTGGCTACCATCTTCAGCCCGCTGTTCCTCACCATTCCCAGCTTTGCTACCGCTCCGGCTCTGATCATCGTGGGCTTCTACATGATGGGTTCTGCCATCAAGATCGACTTCAATGATCCCAGCGAGGGCATCCCCGCCTTCCTGACCATTCTGGCTATGCCCACCGCTTACAGCATCTCCGAGGGTATTGCCATCGGCATCATCTCCTGGACCATCATCAATGTGATCACCGGCAAGGCCAAGGAGAAGAAGATCAGCCCGCTGATGTATGTGCTCACCGTGCTGTTCATCCTCAAGTATGTGTGCCTCTAATTCCCTGCGCATCTGAAAAGCCAAGCACCCCCTGCGGTCTGCCCGTACAGGCCGCAGGGGGTGCTTTTTATGGTTTTGCTTTGTAATTTTACTCCGGAGCCTTCATGCTTTCCACCATGCTGATGCGCCGGACGTGCCGCCGCATGACAAAGCAGACCACCACGGTAAACACCATGGTCAGCGCCACCGCCAGCAGGTAGCTGCGGGGCGCAATGGTGCGGATGAACATGAGCTGATCCATCTCCACGGTCAACACAATGAACTTGTGCAGCGGCACCCCCAGTGCCAGACCCACGCCGGAGCCGATAAGCGCCAGCAGCTCGATCTCGCGGAAGATGTAGCGGTACACCTCCTGATCGTAGAAGCCCAGCACCTTGATGGTCGCCAGCTCCTTTTTGCGCTCCCCAAGGTTGACGCTGATGAGGTTATACAGCACCACTGCCGCCAGCGCCGCCGCGCAGATGATGATCAGCACCACCACATAGCCCAGACTGACGATGAGGTTATCGAACAGCTCGGTGGTGTCCTCGGTAAAGCTGATGCTGCTGACGTAGTTGCAGTCCAGCAGGTCGGTGCGCAGGGCGTTGTACCCGGCAGCATCGGTGCAGGTGGTCTGGCCATAGACCGTGTTCCACGGGATATCCTCCGTGCCCAGCAGGCTTTCCAGCTGTGCGCGGGGGAGGTACAGCCGGGTGAACATATAGTTTTCCGTGATGCCGGTCAGGGTCAGCTCCACCCGGGCACCCTCGGTGTTCTCCACCCAGAAGGTATCGCCGGTGTGCAGGCCCAAGTTCTCGGCGGTCTTTTCGGTCAGGATGGCGCTGCCGCTGTCAAAGCTGATGGCCTTGTGCCCCTTGCGGGTGCGGAAGGTAACATAGCGGGTCAGGTCGCTGTCCTTTGCCGCAGCCACGATGCTCACGCTTGCACTCTCGCCTTCGGCATTGTAGATGGTGGTGGATTTGGTATACACCGCGCCCCAGTTCTGCACAGCGCTGTTGCTGTCCAGCTCCTCTGCCAGCCCCTGCTCCATGGTCAGGGCTTTGGGGTCGCTGAGGGTGATGGACATATCGTTGTGGGTCAGCTCCGTAGACTGCTTTGTGACGATGGGCAGCAGGGAATCCTGTATGCCGAAGCCGATAAGCAGCAGCGCGGTACAGCCCGCCACGCCCAGCACGGTCATGAAGAACCGCTTTTTATACCGGAACAGGTTGCGGGCGGTGGTCTTTTGGGAGAAGGACATCCGGGACCACAGCGGGGTGATGCGCTCCATCAGGATGCGCTTGCCCGCCACGGGAGCCCGGGGCAGCAGCAAAGCTGCGGTCTTTTCGGCCAGACTGGAACGGCAGGCGTACCATGTGGCAAAGCCGATGACGGCGGCGCTGATGCCCACACTGGCAGCTGCCATGCTCGGGTAGAAGTGCAGGGTGAAGGTGGACAGGCTGAACACCAGCTGATAGGCGTTCCAGATAATGATAGGGAACACCACAAAGCCCACCACCATGCCGACGATGCTGCCCAGAATGGTGGCCAGCATCGCGTAGAACAGGTACTTGCCCGCGATGCTGAAATTGGAGTAGCCCAGCGCCTTTAAGGTGCCCATCTGCAGGCGGTTCTCGTCCACCATGCGGGTCATGGTGGTGGTAGCCACCAGCGCCGCCACAAGGAAGAAGAACACCGGGAACACCCGGGCAATGGCGTCCATGCGGTCGGCGTACTGGGCAAAGGTGACGCAGCTCATGGTGGAGGTGCGGTCCAGCACATACCACTCGCCCTTTTTGATCTGGCTCACCTGCTCCTCGGCATCGTTCAGCTGGGCAAGGCCGTCCGCCAGCTTCTGCTCTGCCTCGGCTTTCCGGCTCTCGTACTCGGTGCGGGATTCTTCCAGCTGGGCCTGTCCGTCGTGATATTCTGCCCAGCCCTCTTCCAGCTGCTTTTGTGCGGCATCGAACTGGGTGTAGGCGCTGGCTGTGCCGGTGGTCAGCTGCAACTGCCCCTGCAAAAGCTGCAATTTCATCTTGCGCAGCGCAGCCTTGGCCTCGGTCACCAGCTGGTCGTTGGAGAGGTTCGGCGAGGAGATCAGCCCCTGCTTGTACATCTGCCGCTTGCCCGCGTCCAGCTGCTGCTGATAGCCCTGCAGCTGGTTATAGATATTGTCGTAAGCGGCCTGCGCCTTGGCCAGCGCATCTCGCAGTTCAATGTAATCCTCGTCCTCCGGCTCGGCTTCGTCCAGCGCCTTTTCGGCGTTGCGCAGGGCGGTTTCCGCGTAGCTCAGCAGGGGGTCTGCCACCTTTTTCAGGTTGACCAGCAGCTCGATTTGCTGTAACTGTTCCTCAAATTCCAGCACCTGCTCCTCGCTGCTCACCAGCTTGTCGGCACCACTCTGCATGGTGTCCGGCAGGGCAGTCTTCTGGGCGGCAAGCTCCTTTTCCCCGGCTTCCAGCTGCGCCTTGGCGGCATCCAGCTGTGCCTGTGCGTCCGCAAGCTTTGCCTCCGCCTCGGCAAACTGACGTTCGGCTTCGGCCTTCTGGCTGTCGTACTCCGTGCGCGCTTCGGTCAGCTTGTCGTTGGCGGTGTCCATCAGCTCTTCCCGCCGGGCGGTGCACTGCACGCTCTGGATGGCCTTGAGCTTTTCCGCTACGGCATCCACTGCCGCCTGATATTCATCGGAATAATTATCATACAATCCGGCGTTTTCTGTCTTGATATAGCACACCGTATAATAATCTGCGGTCAAAGTGCCCTCCGGCACAAACAAGATGCAGTCCAGCTGGCCATCGCCCACGGTGCTGCTCTCGGAATCGGAGGAAAAATGCAGCGGGTCCTGCACCGTGCCCACCACCGTGAACACCTGCCCGCTGACCCCTTCGGTCTCTTCCGGCAGGGTCAACTGGGTGCCCAGCTCCACCGGGCTGCCGTGGCCCATCACATGCACCACGCACTCCCCGGCAGCTTCCGGCATCCGGCCGGACAGCAGCACCGGACGGTTCATGTTCTCCGGCGTATCGGCCTGCGGGTCGGCAGGCAGCTGATACAGCCGCGCCACCGTGGTCTGGTCGTCCCCTGTCCAGTGGCCTTCCACGTCCTGATACTTCACCGCCTGCACGGCGTCCACCCCGTCCACAGCGGCAATGGCGTCGATATCGCTCTGACTAAGGCCAAGGGTGGACAGCACCCGCAGGTCGAACACATTCTGCTGCACATAATACTTCTGGGCAGCGGTGCGCATATCGGGGGCAATGCACATCAGGCCGGTGAGCATCATCACCCCCAGCGCCACGATGCCAAACAGGGACACCACCCGGCTGATGCTGCTTTTCATCTCGCGCAGGATATTTTTGCGGTAACTTTTCTGCACAGTACTCACCACTCGATCTGTTCCACCGGCACCGGGTGCTCGTTGACCTGATTGGACACGATGCGGCCGCTGCGCACCTGAATGATGCGGTCGGCCATACCGGTCAGTGCCGTGTTGTGGGTAATAACAATGACGGTGCGTCCGGTCTTGCGGCAGGTATCCTGCAAAAGGCCCAGCACCTGTTTGCCGGTGCGGTAATCCAGCGCACCGGTGGGCTCGTCGCAGAGCAGCAGCTTGGGGTTTTTGGCCAGTGCGCGGGCAATGGACACCCGCTGCTGCTCGCCGCCGGAAAGCTGCGCCGGGAAGTTGTTCAGCCGCTCGCCCAGCCCCACGCTGCGCAAGGTCTCGGCGGGGTCCAGCGGGTCGCGGCAGATCTCGCTGGCAAGCTCCACGTTTTCCAGCGCGGTCAGGTTCTGCACCAAGTTGTAGAACTGGAACACAAAGCCCACGTCATACCGGCGGTAGGTGGTCAGCTCCCGGGCGGAAAAGCGGCTCACGTTGCGGCCGTCCAGCCAGACGTTGCCCTCGTCGCAGTTGTCCATGCCGCCCAGAATATTCAGCAGGGTGGTCTTGCCCGCACCGGAGGGCCCCACGATGATGCAGAACTCGCCCTTGTCCACATAGAAATTCAGGTGGTCGGCGGCAGCGATCTTCACACTGCCGGTCTGGTAATATTTACAGACATCTTCAAACTCCACAAAATGCTCCATGGCGTTTTTCCTTTCTGTCAGAATGCAAAGTATTTCAACTTAAATATAGCATAAACCCACCGGGATTTGCAAAGCCCCCGGCACGAATTTTCAAAAACTTAACACAAGCCGCCGCAAAACATAAAAAGGGACACCGGAGCGTCCGCAGACGTTCCGGTGTCCCGAGATATAAAGCTTCTGTACCGCCGCGCGGCGGGCATTATCAGCTTATTTTGCAGCGTACCAGTCTGCGCTGGGCTGATGCTTACCGGCGGTCACGGCATTGCCCTGATAGTACAGGGTGCCGTCCGCACCGCGGCTGTAACGGGAGAAGAACTCATTCCAGATGGCAACGCTCTCCTCCTGCAGGTAAACGTGAGGGGTATCCTTGACCACGGTGTACTGCACCAGCGGAGCGTTGCCCCCCATAAAGCTCTTGGTCACAAAAGCGCCATCGTAGGAGGTGCTTTCTGCAACAGCTGCCTCGTTGGTGGCGTTGTGGGCGTTCCAGCCCTGCAGCGCCTTCACCGTCCCGTTATCCTCCACCAGCTCTGCCACACCTGCCGAGTCGTACTCGCCCAGGAAAGCCCATGTCGGCAGCAGAACAGCGGGGTCAAGCTCCGGCAGTGGGGCAAACATATAGCCGACGGGTGCAATGGCGGCAAAGCGGCTTGCGTAGCGGCAGGCGGTAGCCCAAGTCATCAGGCTGCCGTTGGAGTGACCGGTAGCATACACGCGGGTGGTGTCGATGCTGTAATCCCGCTCCATGCGGTCCAGCAGACTGTTGATGAACTCCAAATCCACGCTGGGGTCGGTATCCTTACCAGCCAGTGCGGCAAAGGGACCTGCCAGCCACATGGCGGTGGGAATGTTGCCCATCAGGTCTGCGGGACGTACCAGGCCCTGCGCAAACACCACGATAAAGCCGTTCTGCTCCGCCACATCGTACCAGCGGGACTCTTCGGCAATGGCGTACATGGAGGCGGTGTAGCCGTGCATCACCAGCACCAGCGGCACCTTTTTGCTGCCGGTATAGGTGGACGGCACATAGACCATCCAGCGGCGCAGCTCGCCGTTGACCCACTCCTCATGGATATCAAAGCCCCGACGGGTAAAGTCCTCTGCCTTTGCTACGCGACCCGGCAGCTGCAGTGCCATAAAGCGCTTGAACTGACCGGAGAACTTTTCCCAGATGGCTGCCGGACACTGTGCTTTTTCGGTGACCCACACCTCGGCGGCAGAGCCTGTACGGCTGCTGACATACACGCCGTTCCCCTTTGACACGGCCTGATTGGCGTTCAGGTAGAAATCCAGCGCTGCCTTATTGGCAGTATCCGCCTTGGAGCGGACGAACCAAACGGGAGTATCCACTGTCTTTGCCGCAATGGCTTCCTCCTGCACGCCACGGGTGGAGTCGCCGGGGAAGGGCAGCACATACTCGCCGCCCACTGCCTCCAGAGAAGCTGCCGGGACCTCAACGGCATCCACGGCGCAGATGGAGCTGAAATCGCTTGCCCAGCGAGCGCCGAACAGCAGAGCGGCTGCGCCGCCCTCCTTGTAGCCCACCAGTGCAGTGTGGGACTTGTCCATGGAGAATGCGCCGGACAGCTTAACGCCCTTTTTGCGCATGAGCTGATACAATGCATCCAGCGCTGCTGCGTCATCACGACCGGCAGAGCTCAGGGAAAGGTTCCAGCTGCCGCCGTTTTCAGGACCGAAAAATACAACGGCGATCTTATTTTTGCACGCCACCGTGCGCCACATACGACCTGTGACCGAGCCGGAGAACGCCCTTGCGGTGGTGTTGTCCGGGGTCAGCACGATAACTGCCGGCGCCCAGGGATCCATGCCGTCGGGCAGGTAATAGGTAGCAGCACCAACATTCTGACCGCCCACCATTACCTGCGCATCATGAAACAGACCCACATTCACGTTCAGGTACGGGTTTTCCGGGTCATAAGCAAAGGTCTTGCCATCGCCCAGACCCATAGCTGCGGTCTTGCGATCTACGGTAGTGTGCAGATCTCCGTTGGTCTGGTCCAGCTCTGTCGCAGCCAGAGCCGAGGGTGCCATAGCGGCTACGGTAGCACCCAGCGCGGTAGCGGCGGAAAGCTTCATAAAATCGCGGCGTTTCATAGTGTTTTCTCCTTTTTGTAAGTGCCTGCGCACTTTGTTATGCCCGGCTTTGAAGGCCGGACTCTCTTGCTTTTTCTCCGATTTTTTCTCACGGCAGGTGCCTTCCTGCTTCAACATTGTACAAAGAATACCATTTATATCACAATTTGTAAATAGTATTTAGTGTTTTTTTGTTTCAATTAATATATTAGTATATCATTTTTTGTAAAAAGTGCTGATCAGCGAAAGTCCCCTATACCACTGCTGTTTCTAATGATACACTTCCTTTTCTCTATGAAAATTCAAAAAGCCCCCGCACACAGGGTGCAGGGGCTTTGGAACAGCTTCTTACTTGCGGTTTGCCAGCAGGCTCTCGATTTTCTTCAGGGGGTCGATGATGCTGGAAACGGACATATCGTGGTTCAGCGCCACCACAAAGTAGGCAGCGTACTTGGAAACATCCACGTCCACATACCAGTCGCGGGTCAGCAGCTCGGGCATACGGTAGGTCAGGTTGGTGCCCACAACGTAGGTCAGGGTGCCGTTTGCCACAGCCTTGTCGAACTTCTCCAGACCGCTGGTGAACAGGGGGAAGGTGGCGTTGGCAATGATGTTGGCAGCGCCGCGCTCCTTCAGGTTGCTGGCAACCTCCAGCATGCTCTCGCCGGAAGCAATGATATCGTCTGCGATAAAGACGGTCTTGCCCTCCACGCTCTCGCCCAGATACTCATGGGCAACGATGGGGTTGCGGCCGTTCACCACGCGGGTGTAATCGCGGCGCTTGTAGAACATACCCAGGTTGCAGCCCAGCACGCTGGAGAAGTACATGTTGCGGTTCATCGCGCCCTCGTCCGGGCTGACCACGGTGAACTTTTCCTTATCGAAGGACAGGGTGGGGTCCTTCTTCAGCAGGCTCTTGAGCACCTGATAGGTGGGCATGGCGTTATCAAAGCTCATCAGGGGCACTGCGTTCTGCACGCGGGGGTCGTGTGCGTCAAAGGTGATGATGTTGCGCACGCCCATGGTCTGCAGCTCCTGCAGGGCCACAGCGCAGTCCAAACTCTCGCGCACCACGCGGCGGTGCTGACGGCCGCCGTACAGGCTGGGCATGATGACGGAAACGCGGTGTGCCTTACCGGCCACGGCCTGGATCAGACGCTTCAGGTTTGCAAAGTGGTCGTCCGGGGACATGTGGTTCTCGTAGTTGAACAGCTTGTAGGTGACGCTGTAATTGCCCGGGTCCACCACGATAAAGATATCATCGCCGCGGACAGACTCCTTGACCAGACCCTTGGCGTCGCCGCTCTGGAAGCGGGGGCAGTCGCAGGAAATAATGAAGGTGTCTTTTTCAATTCCGGCAGCCTTTGCCCAACGGACAAGGTGCTTGTCGATCAGGCCGGTCAGCTCCTCGGCACCGGGGCAGGCGATCAGCCGCATATCCGCCACACTGGGCTGCTCAAAGAAGGACTTAGGGGAAATTTCAATAGACATAGTCACATAACTCCTTATTGCTGTTTACCATCCGTACCATGCACACAAGTGCGCATATCTAGTTTTATTTTATCACATTTTGTCGATTGTTCCATATCAATTTGTTTCATGTATCGATTTTCTGCGCCTTGCACAGCTGTTTTTCTTTTTCCTTCAAGAGAATGTGAGTTTCTTACAAAAACGCGACCAAATCTTTACCGTTTCGCAAAGTTTATCTGATTTTTGATGAAAAGTAATACTTTTTACCGTACCATTTTCTTTTCCCTGTGACGCAAAAGAGCCGCTGCACGGTCGGGTGCAGCGGTCTCTCTTCACTTACCTTCTATCAGGGTAAAACGCTTTTTACAGGGCAGCCACGGCAGCCTTCAGGGCATCCACGCGGTCGGTGTTCTCCCACTTCACGCCCAGATCCTCGCGGCCCATGTGGCCATAGGCGGCCAGCCGGCGGTAGATGGGCTTGCGCAGGTCGAGGTCACGGATGATGGCGGCGGGGGTCAGGTCAAACACCTTCTCCACAGCCTGCTCGATCTTCTCGTCTGCCACGGTGCCGGTGCCGAAGGTATCCACCATGATGGACACAGGCTTTGCCACGCCGATGGCGTAGGCCACCTGTACCTCGCACTGCTTTGCCAGACCCGCAGCCACGATGTTCTTGGCCACCCAGCGGGTAGCGTAGGCTGCGCTGCGGTCCACCTTGCTGGGGTCCTTGCCGGAGAAAGCACCGCCGCCGTGGCGTGCATAGCCGCCGTAGGTGTCCACGATGATCTTACGGCCGGTCAGGCCGGTATCGCCCTGCGGGCCGCCCACAACAAAGCGGCCGGTGGGGTTGATGTAGTACTTGGTGTTCTCGTCCAGCAGCTCAGCGGGGATGGTGGCCTTGATGACCTTTTCCATCACGTCTGCCCGCAGCTGCTCCATGCTCACGCTCTCGCTGTGCTGGCTGGAGATGACCACGGCGTCCACGCGCACGGGCTTGTTGTTCTCGTCGTACTCCACGGTCACCTGACTCTTGCCGTCCGGGCGCAGGTAATCCATCTCGCCACTCTTGCGCACTTCAGTCAGGCGCTTTGCCAGCTTGTGGGCAAGGCTGATGGGCATGGGCATCAGCTCGGGGGTCTCGTCACAGGCATAACCGAACATCATGCCCTGATCGCCTGCACCGCCCACCTGATCGTTGGTGCCCAGTGCAATATCGGGGCTCTGGCCGTCAATGTTGGAGATGACGGCGCAGGTGTCGGCGTCAAAGCCGAACTTTGCGCGGGTGTAGCCGATATCTGCCACCACCTCGCGGACGACCTTCTGGAAGTCCACATAGCAGCTGGTGGTGATCTCGCCCATAATGTGCACAAGGCCGGTGGATGCGCAGGTCTCGCAGGCCACGCGGGCGTTGGGGTCGTGGGTCAAGATCTCGTCCAGAATTGCATCCGAGATCTGGTCGCAGATCTTGTCGGGATGTCCCTCGGTGACGGACTCCGAAGTAAACAGGTGTCTAGCCATTTTTTGCCTCCTAAATGTTGCAGTTGCGTGTATTTACCATTCCATCAAGTTTGTTCTGAAAAATAAAAGCGCCCAGAGCCGAAAGCTCTGAGCGTTGCACTCTTATCTTCCGGTTTCCCGCAGGATTTGGCACCTTACGCTCTCGCGCAGGTTGTCGGGCTTCACAGGGCCTGTCCCCTCAGCCGCTCTTGATAAGTCGGTATTCAATTGGTACGCCACATATTCTATCATTGCAGCGTCAGATTGTCAAGATAAGTCGCACTTATTTTAGACATTCCTTTTAAATTGATGGAGCATTTCCCTGCTCCGGTGCGGCATGGCCGTCCCGGGCGGCGTGGAAAGCGCGCTTTTCTGCGTACATCCGCTGATCCAGCTCCACCAGAAACTTCTCCACGCTGCCGCCCTCGTACTTTGCCACACCGGTGGAGAAGGACAGCTGAAAGCTGCCCGC
Organism: Faecalibacterium sp. IP-1-18; assembly: GCF_023347355.1. Taxonomy (NCBI): domain Bacteria; kingdom Bacillati; phylum Bacillota; class Clostridia; order Eubacteriales; family Oscillospiraceae; genus Faecalibacterium; species Faecalibacterium sp. IP-1-18. Next base: position 607,037 of record NZ_CP094472.1, on the reverse strand, counting down.
CGGAGCGGTGGCGTTATAGTGCTGCACCCGCTGCTCGATGGCGGTGCAGATCTCGTCCAGCAGCTCCTTCGAACCGTGACGGATCAGCACCATGAACTCATCGCCGCTCATGCGGATGGCTACCGAGTTTGCCACCAGCGCCCCGGACAGGATGTGCCCGATCTCCTGAATGGCGCGGTCACCCTCGGCGTGACCGTAGGTGTCGTTGATCTCCTTGAAGCAGTTCACGTCCATCATAATGCCGTAAACGTCCTTCTCCTGCGTGGCGTGGATGCGGTCCAGACAGTAGTTCATGTACTTGCGCCCAAACAGGCCGGACAACTCATCGGTATAGCCGCGCAGGCTGCGGGTCTGGCTGTCCACTAACACAAAAGCGATGGCTACTGATAGCCAGCCAAAGGCCATGCCGTAGAATGCGCCCTGCAGCAGCGTGCCCACCGCACAGGTGACCACAAAGTAGTACACCGGGAAGAACTCCACCGTAATGCCATCGCGCTTGGCCTTATGCACCTGCCACACGCTCTCGGCATAATAGCCGAACAGCAGCAGATACAGCAAAATGTTCAGTGGGCCCCGATGGTAAGCGTTGTCCGCCGAAATGGAAAAGATCCACCCCGTGCCAAAAAGGTTTGCCACCAGCAGCACCAAAAGCGCCAGCAGCGGCGCGCCCAGCAACAGGTGCCTTCTGCGCAGGCGTCCAATGCTGCGGTAGACCCGGAAGTCCACATACAAGCACCACGCATAGCCCACGCACACGGTAGCGCCGGTGCAGACGGTGTTGGTCAGGTACAGCCAGAACCGGCTTGCAGCGCCGGGCACGCCGTCCAGCAGAAAGCTGATCGTCTCTGTGGCCTGTGCCAGCAGCGTCACCACCAGAATCCGGCAAAACAGCGCTGTTCCCACGCTGTTTTTACTCTCGCCGCGCACCCGCAATAAAAGCAGAAAGCTTACCAGCACCGCCCCTGTGCCATTGGCCACAAGGATCTCGGGTATATTCATTGCATTTCCTCCTCTGCCCGCCTTACCCCATAAAGCGAGCAGCCCCTATTTTATACAATACCTATTTATATTATACACCCTGCTACACCCTGCTTGCAAGGCTTGGGCACCAAAAAGGCCGCTGCACAGCAATTTGTGCAGCAGCCCTTGAGAGATCATCCTTTGCAGTTCAGCCAAGCCCAGAGCTTTGCCGAAATACATTTTTTGCAGAAAACTTAATAGCCCTTTGCCTGCTCGCCGTTCAGGATCTTGACAGCGCGGGAGGTGCCCAGACGGTCAGCGCCCAGTGCAAGGAAGGTTTCCATATCCTCCACGGTGGAAATGCCGCCGGCAGCCTTGACCTTGCAGCGGCCACGCACGCCCTTGACCATCAGCTCCACATCATGGAAGTTTGCACCTGCGGTGGAAAAGCCGGTGCTGGTCTTGATGTAGTCGGCACCGGCCTCGCAGACGATGTCGCACATCTTTTCCTTTTCTTCCTCGGTCAGCAGACAGGTCTCAATGATGACCTTCAGAATCTTATCGCCCACAGCCTGCTTCACGGCACGGATGTCCTCACGGACAGCATCGTACTCCTTGTTCTTCAGGCGGCCGATGTTGATGACCATGTCCACCTCGGCTGCGCCGTTGGCGATGGCAGTCTTGGCTTCAAAGGCCTTGCTGGCGGTATCCATGGCACCCAGAGGGAAGCCCACCACGCAGCACACGGGGATGCGGCCTGCCATATACTCCACAGCCTGCTTGACGTAGCAGGTGTTGATGCAGACGGATGCGGTGTGGTTTGCAATGGCTTCGTCACACAGCTGCTGGATCTGGGGCCAAGTGGCCTCCGGCTTCAGCAGGGTATGATCGACATGGGACAGGATCTCTTCGCGGTTCATGTTCGTTCCTCCGTTATTTTACTTGCTGGCACGGCGCACCTTTGCCATGCCCACAGCGCTCAGTGCGATCGCAGTCACCGATGCCGTTGCACCAATGATGCCCAGCACCAGACCGGAAACCAGGAATGCGAACCCTTTCAGACCACGTTTCATAATACCGTACCTCCTAAATTATATTGGATATTTTCTCCGCCTGCGGCGGAGAAAATATCTCACTTACGATTTTTAAAGATGATCAGCTTGCTGAACACATAGTTCAGCACCACGACCACCACGTTGGAGAATACCTTGACGCACAGACCCCACAGCTCCTGCGCGTTATAGCTGACAAAAATCGCCGTAGGGCCGTCTGCACCGCCAATGATGACAACACCTGCTGCCGATGCTGCTGCCGAAGCCGCCGCGCCGGTATAGCTTACCCCGGACGGGATAAAATGTCCGATCAGACCGTCCATCAGCGCCGCGCCCTGCGCAGCCAGCAGGTTGCCGCCCACGATCATGATAGCGGCATCCAGCACCATGGTGCCCAGACGGCAGGTGACAAAGGTGCCAAACTCTTTTGCCATGGCTTTGCCGGTGGTCTTGCTGCGGAACACGAACGCCCGGTTGGTACAGTAGGCAAACAGGATGCACAAAGCGTTATCCAGCACATTGCCCCAGCTGTTGGCTGCGGTATAGCCGAACAGTCGGCTGAACAGCGCGTACAGCACAATATTCAGCAGGGTGGTCAGCACGCCAAAGATCAGGTAACTAAGCACTTCCCAGTGCTTTTTGAAGAATTTTATCATGGCTTTGTTAACAAAAACAGCCCCGCCGCCGTTTTCCCGGCAACGGGGCTGCAGATCGCATTGTGTCAGAAGCTATGCTTTTGCACGAAGGGCTGATTACTCAGCGTCGTTGTTCAGCAGAGCCTTCATGGACAGGCTGATGCGCTTCTTATCGAAGTCAACATCCAGCAGCTTCACATCGACCATATCGCCGACCTTCAGTGCGTCGGAGACCTTCTCAACGCGGTCATTGCTGATCTCGCTGATGTGGACCAGACCGTCAACACCCGGCAGGATGCGGACGAATGCACCAAACTTGGTCAGAGAAACGACCGGAGCATGGAAGGTGCTGCCGATGGGGTAGTTGTTCTTCAGCTGCTCCCAGGGGTTGTCCTCGGACTTCTTGTAGCCCAGAGAAACCTTGTGGTTCTCGGTGTCGATGTCCTTGACATACACTTCGATGGTGTCGCCAACGGAGACGACCTCGGAGGGGTGCTTGATGCGGTTCCAGCTCAGCTCGCTGATGTGGCACAGGCCGTCAACACCACCGATGTCAACGAATGCACCATAAGAGGTCAGGCTCTTGACAACGCCGGTGTAGGTCTTGCCCACCTCAACGTTTGCCCAGAACTCCTCGCGCTTTGCCTTGTTCTGCTCAGCGGTCACCTTGTTGATGCTGCCCACGATCTTGCGGCCGGAGCACTCGGTGACGACCAGCTGAACGTGCTGGCCGACCAGAGCAGTGTAGTCCTCGTCGCGGCGCATAGTGGCCTGAGAACGGGGAACGAACACCTTGACGCCCTTGACGTTGACGACAACGCCGCCCTTATTGAACTCGGTAACATCGCCCTCGACGACTTCACCGGATTCTGCTGCCTTGGCGATCTCTTCCATGCCCTTGCGAGATGCGAGCTTCTTGCGGGAGAGCTGGATGACGCCATCCTGATCCATAACCTTCTCGACGATGAGGTCCAGCTCATCGCCAACCTTCACCAGGTCTTCGACCTTGGCGGAGGAATCATCGGTCAGCTCGCTCAGCTTGACAAAGCCGGTCTGCTTCGCACCGATATCCACCTGGATCTCGTTGGCAGAGATGCTGGTCACGATTCCTTTCACAATACTGCCTGCATGAACTCGCTTTTCTTCGGATGCGTTCAGCATCTCCTCAAAGCTCATGTTGTCATTGATTTCTGCGCTCATACTGTTAAGTACCTCCTCAATAATAGACGATGGCGTTGAAGCCCCGGCTGTCACGCCCGCCACTTTAACATCTGCAAACCATTCCGGCCGAAGTTCGCTCGCTGTTTCGACCGTTACGGCACGCGTGTGTTTTGCGGCGACCTGTACCAGCTTTTGGGTATTGGAAGAATGATGACCGCCAATGACAACAACAATGTCGCATTTTTGGCTGAGGTCTTCCGCTTCCTGTTGCCTCGCCCACGTCGCATTACATATTGTATCAAAAATTCGGGCGTTTGTATAGGCTTTTTTGAGAAACTCCGAACTTTCTTTCCATTTTGTAACCTGAAATGTGGTCTGTGCAACTGCAAAAAGGGGTTTTTGGGGGTCAGAAGGGCCGTTCCACGCCTCTAACTCGGCTAAATCGGCAAAAACGAACACCTCGCCCCGGGTGTGTCCCACAATGCCCTGCACCTCCGGGTGGGTCTTATCCCCCGCCACCAGCAGCACCGCACCCTCTTTTTCGGCCTCGGCGGCAATGCGCTGGATCTTCTGCACAAAGGGGCAGGTGGCGTCATGGTACGGGATGCCGCGCGCGGCCAGTTCATCGTAAACGCTGCGGGGCACGCCGTGGCTGCGGATGACTACCTCGCACCCGGCGGGCACATCCTGCACAGTGTCCACTACCTGTGCACCCTTGCGCCGCATATCCTCCACCGCCTGCGGGTTGTGGATCAGCGGGCCCAGTGTTGCCACCTTATGCCCCTCGGCCAGCAGGCCGTAGGTCAGTTCCACGGCACGGTTCACACCAAAGCAGAACCCCGCCGTTTTCGCCAAATGGATCTCCATCTCTTACGCCCCCATCTTTTCCCATGCTTCCAGCAGTGCCTGCTTGTTGGCACGGAGCTTTTTGGTGTCCCGGCGGCCCTCCATGGCAAACTGCACTGCGGGCATCGGCTCGCCGTAGATCACCCGCACCTTGCAGAACAGGTGCATCCTTCCGTCCGGGGTGTCGTACAGGATGCGGCAGGGCACAACGTCCACCCCCGCCTCGGCGGCAATGACGAACAGGCCGCTCTTGGGGGGTAGAAGCTTGCCCTCCTTTTCGCGGGTGCCCTCCGGGAAGATGAGCAGCGTTTTGCCCTGTTTGCAGGCTTCCACCGTCTGGGAAATGACCGCCATCTCGTCCTTGGTGCCGCGGACGCACACGCCGCCGCAGCAGCGGAAGAACCACGTCAGGAAGGCGTTGATCTCGAACAACTCCTTTTTGGCGAACACCACCATCCGCCTGCCCCACCGGGTGACAACGATGAACACCGGGTCGATGGCAGACACATGGGTGGGCGCAAGGATATAGCCCTTCGTCTGCACCTTTTTCAGGTTTTCACGCCCCTCCACCCGGATGCGGAAACCGATGTGCCACACAAGCCATGCAAGGGGCACCAGAATATAATATAGTACCATTTTTTATTCCTGTCCTGTTTGTTTTATCCGCCGATCTTTTTGGCAATGATCTGCTTCATAGCGTCAAGGCTCTGCTCAAAATCCAGCGCCGAGGTATCCAGCAGCACGGCGTCCTCTGCCTGCTTCAGCGGAGCGGCGGCGCGGTGGGTGTCCTGATAGTCCCGCTGCTTCACATCTGCCAGCACTTCCTCGTAGGGGGTGTCGATGCCCTTGGCCTGATACTCCTTCCAGCGGCGGGTGGCGCGTGCCTCCGGGCTGGCGGTCAGGAAGATCTTCACCGTAGCGTCCGGCAGCACCACCGTGCCGATATCCCGGCCGTCCATCAGCACATCCTGCTTTTTTGCCATGCTGCGCTGCAAGTCCAGCAGAAATGCCCGCACCGCGGGGTTTGCGCCCACGGCAGAGGCCGCCATGCCCGCGGCTTCGGTGCGGATGGCGGCACTCACATCCTCGTCCTTTAAGTAAATGTGCTGCTCGCCCGCAATGGAGGCCAGCCGCAGCTCGATCTGGGGCAGCAGAGCATCCACCGCTGCGTTGTCCTTGGGGTCCTTGCCCGCGCGCAGGGCGTACAGGCCGATGGCGCGGTACATTGCACCGGTGTCCACATAGATATAGCCCAGCTCTGCCGCCAGACGGCGTGCCAGAGTGGATTTGCCTGCACCCGCAGGCCCATCAATTGCAACAGATACCATGATATGTTCTCCTTATTTATATATAGTACACAGGAAATTGGCTGCGCTGTTTTTACAGGTTATTCGCAAAGCTTTGTGCGGTGCAGAAAGCGATCTGCAGATTGTAGCCGCCGGTGTAGGCGTCCACGTCCAGCACCTCGCCCGCAAAGTACAGTCCCAGCGCCTTTTTGCTCTGCATGGTCTTGGGGTCTACCTCCCGCACCGATACGCCGCCGCTGGTGATGACTGCGTGGGCAAGGTCGCCCCGGGCGTCAATGGACACCTGCCAGTGCTTGACCAGCCGCACCAGCTCCCGCTTCTGCTCCCGGGTGATCTGGTTTGCCTTGGTGGCGGGGTCAATGCCCCAGCGCGCCACCATGACCGGCTGCATACTGGAGGGCAGCAGCTTGACCAGCGCACCCTGCGCCGCGTGGTTTGCCAGCAGCGCAAAGTCCCGGGTGATGCGGTCGTACAGCTGCTCCTCGCTCAGGGCGGGCTTCAGGTCGATCTCCGCGATGTACCTGTGCTTTTTCATGTCCCCCAGATGGCTGGACGCGCTCAGGGTCAGCGGCCCGCTGATGCCAAAGTGGGTAAACAGCATCTCGCCCTGCTCGTCAAAGATGGCCTTGCCGTCCTCCAGCAGGGTCAGGGTGACGTTTTTTAGCGCCAGACCCATCATCTTTTTGCAGTCCGGGTCGCGGCTGACAAGGCTGACCAGACTGGGCACCGGCTCCACAAGGGTGTGTCCCGCCTGCTGCGCCAGCTTGTAGCCATCGCCGGTAGAGCCGGTGGTGGGGTAGCTTACGCCGCCGGTGGCCACCAGCACCGCATCCGCCCGGTACTCCCTGCCGGAGGTGCCCCGCACGCCCACGCAGCGCAGCGCCGGGCCCGCCTTTTTCTTTTTGGGGTGACGCGGGTTTTCCGCTGCCGCCGGGGCGGGCTCTGCCTCCGGCACGATGTCCTCCAGCAGCAGCTTTTTTGCGCCGTCGTAGACGATGTCGGCGTCCTGCGCATAACGCAGCAGCGCCTGCCGGATTTCCTCGGCCTTATCCGATACCGGGAACACCCGGCGGCCGCGCTCCACCTTCAGCTCCACGCCAAGGCCTTCGAACAGCTCCATGGTCTTTGCCGGGGGGAACGCTCCCAGCGAGGAGTACAAAAAGCGCGGGTTCGTGCGCACATGGCGCAAAAATTCCTCTGCCGGGCAGTCGTTGGTCACATTGCAGCGCCCCTTGCCGGTGACAAGGATCTTCTGCCCGGGCTTCTCGGTATGCTCCAGCACCGTCACCTGATGTCCCTGCCGCACGGCGGCGCCCGCCGCCATCAGTCCGGCTGCCCCGGCTCCCACGATCAAAACCCTTGCCATCTGTCATCCTCCCAAAATCGCCTGTTGATTCTATTGTATCATACCAGAAACCCCGCACAAAAGCAATGCAGCGCCGCAGGAAATGAATGGATTTTCGGTTCCACACCCTCTTGACAAAGCAGCCGGGCTGCTGTATTCTTTTTACAGACCGTTAGTTTGTAAAAAAGGAGCATCCGCCATGCCGCGCAACAAATACCCGGAACAGACCGTTGAAAAGATCCTGGACGCCGCCGCCCTGCTCTTCCTCCAGAAGGGCTACCAGAATACCACCCTGCAGGACATCATTGATGCCACAAAGCTTTCCAAAGGGGCGGTGTACCATCACTTCCGCTCCAAGGAGGAGATCGCGCAGCGCGTCGGTGACCGTTTGGGCGACCAGATGTGGGAGCCGCTGCGCCATATCCGGGACGACCCGGCCCTGACCGGGCTGCAGAAGCTGCAGGCGGTGTTTGCAGTTTCCTTTGCCGGGCAGCGGCAGCAGCAGATCGCGCAGACTTTGCCGCACCTGTGCAGCAACCCGCAGTTCCTTGCCATGGAGCTGACCAACATTGAAGCGCATCTGGCCCCGGAGTGCATTGCGCCCATGATCCGGCAGGGCATGGCGGACGGCTCCATCCACACCTCCGATGCCAATGCGCTGGCCGAAGCGCTGTTTGTGCTGGCAGACATCTGGCTTTCTCCCCAGACGCGCCCCACCACACCGACCGAGCAGCGGGCGCGGAACGTCGTGTTTCAGCAAATGACCCATGCACTTGGGCTGGATCTTTTGACGGATGCACAGGCCGAGCAGCTGGTGCAGCTGTGCACACCGGTCAAAGACTGAATTTCCCGGGCGGAATGCTCCGCCCTTTTTTGTACGCAAATACAGACCAGCAGTCTGTAAATAAAAAAGCAGGAGGTTTCCATGAACACTTTTATCCTTATCGTCCTTGGACAGATCGTCTCCCTGTTCGGCAATGCCGCCCTGCGGTTTGCGCTGCCGCTGTATCTGCTGCGGCAGACTGGTTCTGCCGCGCTGTACGGCGGCATCACCGCTCTGGCCATGCTGCCCGCCCTTGCTGGAATGCTGACCGGCGGCGCGCTGGCAGACCGCTGCCGTAAAGCCCGCCTGATGGCACTGCTGGATCTGGTGACCGCCGGTATTGCGGCTGCAGCCGCTGCCGGACTGCCGCATCTGCCCCTGCTTCCGCTGGTCCTGACAGTGCTGGGCAGTCTGTACGCCATTCAGGGGCTTTACCAGCCCGTGGTACGCGCCTGCCTGCCTCTGCTACTGAACGGCACCCAGCTGCTGCGCGGCAACGCAGTCATCCAACTGGTGGATACCGTGGACGAGCTTCTCGGTCCCTTGCTGGGTGCTGTTCTGCTGGAGCACCTCGGCATCCGGGGTCTGCTGGTGCTCTGCGGCTGCTGCTTTGCACTTTCTGCCGGGATGGAGCTCTGTCTGCGCATCCCACAGGATGTCCCATATGACACAAAGCTCTCCGTCCGTTCTCTGTGGGCCGACCTGCGGGAAAGTGCGCAGTTCCTCACCGGGCAGGCTGCGGTGCTGCGGTTAGCTGCCGCCATGGCGGCTGTAAACCTGCTGGAAGTCCCCGCCCTCACCGTAGGTGTTCCGGTGCTGGTGGTACAGACCCTGCAGAAAAGTGATGCCTCCCTTGGTCTTGTACAGGCGGTGCTGAGCGCAGGCGGCATTCTGGGCGGCGTGCTGGCCGGAACCATCTTTGTCCGTTATCCCATCCGCAGCGGCACACCTCTTTTGCTGGCGCTCAGCGGCGTGTGCGCCGCGCTGGGTCTTGCCCTCCGGGTGTCAGTGCTGCAGTTCGGCAGCATTCTGGTGCTGGGGGCCGTGTTTATGGCCGTGGCAGCGCTGTTCAATGTATGGTTCTTTGCGCAGCTGCAAGTGCTGGTGCCGCAGGCACAGCTGGGCAAAACTACCGCCTGTTGCACCGTGCTGGCCTGCCTGACCCAGCCCATCGGGCAGGCAGCCTATGGCATTGCCTTCCAGCACTGGGCCGCACACCCCGCAGATGTACTGCTTGCAGCCGGGGTGCTTTCGGCGCTGGTTCTCTGGCTGCTGCAAACGCGCCGTACCGTCTGACACAGCAAAAAAGGAGCCGCTGTTGCAGCCCCTTTTATGGTTTGCTTACTCCGGCAGCTTTGCCGGGTCGAGGTAGCTTTCGCCCTGCTTTACCTCCACATGGATGTGGCTTTCCTCGGCGCATTCGCAGCCGACAGTGCCCACCGTGCCAAGCTTCTGCCCGGCGGTCACGGTATCCCCGGCTTTTACAGCAGGGTCAGCCACACCGCACAGCCGCCAAAGGCGGCCAGCGGCATCTTCCAGCACCACCACGGTGCCCCAGTTGCCCTCTGCCCCGGCAGACACCACCTTGCCCGCCACGGGTGCTGCCACCGCTGCCCCCTGCGTGCAGGCATAGTCCACGCCGTTGTGGGTGCGCCAGTCCCCAAGGGTTTTGTTATACACCAGTTCATCGCCGCTGAAGGCGTTGAGCACGCGCCCCGGCATAGAGGGCGCGGCGGCAGGCTGCGCCGAACTGCTGGCAGGCGAGGATGCGCCTTGCAGTGCCGAGGGTTCGCGCAGCGAACCAGAACCAGACTGCGCACCAGAGGACGCCCCAGAGGGCATCTGCTGCGGCACATCTGCCTTGCTGTTTGCAACGTCGGTCACGGGCTGCTGCCATGTGGTATCCTCCTGTGCGTCCCAGTCCGGTTCTGTTTCCGGGGTGGTCTGTTGGGTGGTGCCGGGGGCGTTTAGTCCATCCAGACTTTTTTGCAGTTCTGCCCGCAGGGCGCGCACCGCCCACACCCCTGCCGCAGCCGCAGCCAGCAGGCTTGCGGTCAGCAGCAGAGCAAAGCCCTTGCCGTGCAGAAATTTTTTGATCTGCTCCATGCTTGTTACTCCCATCTGTTCGTTTTGTGTACGGGAACTTTTTCTGGGCTTAGTGTGGGACAGCGGTGGGCGGTTTATGCAAGGGGACAAAAAAGACACGCAAAAAGGCTGAGCAGCCACTTTTTTGCAGCTGCTCAGCCCTGCTGTATCCCGTTTTTGGTTACTTGCGTGCGATCATTTCGGTATAGGCCAGCACCAGCGGGCCTACGCCCTTGGCGTCATTGCAGACCACCGGCTCGCTGAAGTAGTAGGCCAGAGAGCCGTCACGGTGATCCTTGCCGCCCAGACCCGCCACAAGGCAGATGCCGTCCAGCTGCAAGCTGCCGTCCGGGTTCTTGGACAGATACCGGTCGCAGGTGCCGTAGAAGGCTTTCTCCGCCCATGCAGCCATGCGTTTGGGCAGATATCCCAGACGCACGCCCTTGAGCACGGCATAGGCAAACAGGGCGGTGCCACTGGTCTCCAGATAGTTGCCCTCGGCCTCCGGGTGGTCGATGACCTGCCAGAACATCCCGGTCTGCTCGTCCTGGAACTTGTGCATATCCTCCACAGCCTGCTTGAGCATGGCCATGATGCCGCGGTACTCGTTGTACAGCTGCTCGTCCATGCGCTCCAGCACATCCACCATTGCCACAAGGAACCAGCCCATGGCGCGCAGCCAGAAGTTGGGGCTGCAACCGGTCTCGGGGTCTGCCCAGTACATCTGGCGGCTCTCATCGTAGCCGTGGTAGTACAGGCCGGTCTTTTCGTCCCGCATGTGCTTTTTGATGTTCATGAACTGCTTGTAGCTGTCGATGCAGCCCTGCATCTTGTTGAAGCGGGTCTCGTACTCCATGTAGAAGGGCTGCGCCATATAGGTACCGTCCAGCCACACCTGCCACGGATAGATGTCCTTGTGCCAGAAGTTGCCCTCCTTGGTGCGGGGCTGGGTGAGCAGCTGGCTGCGGATGGTGTCGATGGCCTTGCGGTACTTCTCGTCCCCGTAGATATCATACAGAATGAACAGGTTCTTGCCCTGATTCACGTTGTCCAGATTATACTCCTTGGGGTCGTAGGTCTTGATGGAGCCGTCCGGCTGTACAAAGTAGTCGATGAACTCCTTGGAAAACTCCAGATACTTCTCGTCACCAGTGGTCTTGTACAGGCTCAGGCAGGCGGTGATCATGCAGCCATCGATGTAGTTCCACTTGTTGGGCTTGCCGCTGCGCACCTTCTCGATGTTCCACATCGGTGCCTCGGCGCTGGAATTGGCGATCAGGTAGTCCACATAGTCTCCCAGCATGGACAGGATCTCTTCATGGGTCATGGGTCAGTCCTCCTCAAAATGTCCTACGTTGGCAAAGTGCAGCCGCTCGCCCTCGTAGCCCTCGATCTTCACGTTGTGCAGGTCGATCTCCTTGACGTTCTCGGCATAGATGGCCAGCTTTTTCACCAGCGGACGGTTGTCGGCCATGGCAGCCTGTCCCTCCTTGGCGTTGGGGTCAAAGGTGATGCTCACATCCCGCATGGTCACCCGTTCGATGGGCTGCTCCGGCAGGCCATCGAAATAGCAGCCTGCAAACTGGGCATCGGTGGCCACGATGTTCTCCATGGTCAGGCTGCCCAGCTTGGGGGTGTACTCGTCCACCGGCATCGGCTCGCGGCACTGTACATAGGGGCCGTGGCCGTCCGGGTCGCAGAAGTAGAACATATTGATGACAAAGGGTGCCTTGACGCCCCGCATCTCCACGTTGCGGAACACCAGCCCGTCAATGACGGCAGTGTTGCCGCGGCCCCGGCGGGTCTTGACGCGCAGACCGCGGTCGGTGTGGTCCATCAGGCACTGGGTCACTACCATGTCCTTCACGCCGCCGCTCATCTCGCTGCCGATGACGATGCCGCCGTGGCCCTTGTCCAGCAGGCAGTTGCGGATAACGGTGTGCTCACAGCTGCGCTTCAGCTTCATGCCCAGAAAGACCTTGCTGGCCTTCATAGCGATGCAGTCATCGCCCACATGGATGTTCATTCCGATGATGCGGATATACTCGCAGCTCTCGGGGTCGATGCCGTCCGTGTTGGGGGCGTTGTAGGGGTTGTTGATGTTGAAGTTGAGCAGGTCGAGGTGCTTGACAAAGATGGGATGGATGGTCCACGAATAGCTGTTCTGCACCGTGATACCGTGCAGGCAGACGTTCTCGCTGTCCACCGCAGCCACGGCCCGGGGACGCCATGCGATGCGCTTGACCTTGGGGTTCACCCACCAGTCGCCGTTTTCGGCATCGCAGTCCAGCGTGCCCTCGCCGGTCACCACCACGTCATGCACCTGCGTGATGTTCAACAGGCCCGCAAAGCTGTCCAGCGGGTTGCCCTCCCAGCCGGTCAGGTAGTACTCGTCCACTTCGTTCTCGCTGGGCAGCACGCCGGGCAGGATGGGGTAATGGGTGCGGTCGTTGTCGCCCAGCAGCACCGCGCCCTTTTCCAGATACAGGGTGGTGTTGCTCTTCATGAACAGGCTGGCGGTGCGGTAACGACCGGCGGGCACATACACTGTGCCGCCCTTGGGGCAGGTGGACAATGCTGCCTGCAGCCGCACGGTGTTGTCAGTCTCGCCATCGGCCACCAGACCATAGCGGGCAGCATCCACAAAGAAGGTCTCAGCCTCGGTGGTGAAATCCAGCTTCAGGGTCTCGCCCTCGGCCTGCACCTCCACCGTATAGGCGGTGCCGGGCAGCAGGGAGAACAGGGAGAACACGTTGGTGTTGCAGGCTTCGTATACCGTCTTGCCGTTCAGGGCAACGGTAAAGGGGTGTGCCGGACGGTAGCACAGCTCGTTTTCCAGCTCAAAAACGGCGCTGCGGGTCATGGAACGGATCAGGGTCAGATTCATGCGAAATAACCTCCTGTGAGTTTGTCTTGCCCCCACGGGGCAGACGTGGTATCATGAGGAAAAGCGCTCTCCCGGCTACCGGGAGGGCTGTTTCCGGAAAGGATGCGCAAGATGAAAGCGGAACGGGAAAAGATCCATGCAAAGGTAAAAGCGGACACCGTGCGGCTGAACGGCAGCAAGCTGGAGCTGACGGCAGACGAGGAGACGTGCACCTTTCTGCTGGTAAGCGAGGGCAGCTGCACCCTGCAAATGGGGGAAAACAGCCTGCTGGTAAACCCCGGCAGCGCGCTGCTGCTGGGCGCGGGGGACGCAGTGCTCTCTGCCGCCGGTGCAGCCGTACCGGAACTGGTGGGCTGTCGGTTCCCGCTCAGCGCCCTGCACGAGCTGCGCAGCGCCACCCAGCGGGATTTTGCCCGGCTGTTTTTGCCCGGCGAGGTAACGGTGCTGTACGGCCCGGTGCCGTGGGTTCGCCGCCTGCGCACCCTGCTGGAGATGATGCGCGCTGCCATGCCGGAGCAGGACTACCCCGGCGGGCTGTACCTGCTGCTCATCCTGCACTATGTCGAGCAGGAGTGCCTTGCCGAGAGCAGCGCCGCAGCGCGCCCCCGCAACGAGACCATTGAGCAGGTGTGTGCCTACCTTGCCGCCAACTACCGGCAAAAGTTCTCCCTTACCGAGGTGGCGGCGCGGTTCTACCTCTCCCCCTACTATCTCAGCCGCCTGTTCCGGCGGGTGACCGGGCAGTCCATCGTGGACTATCTGAACAACCGCCGCATCGAGGCTGCGCAGAAGCTGCTGGAGACCACCGAGCTGTCCATCAGCGCTATTGCCGAGCAGACCGGTTTTGCCAGCGCAGCCCACTTCCGCCGCGTGTTCCGCGAGGTGATGGATATCAGTCCTTTGCAGTACCGCAAGAAGCAGACGAAATGATGTATCAACCAAAACACCCCCTGTGCCATCCGTTGGGAGCAGCACAGGGGGTGTTGGTCTTGGTCAGATGTTCTTATGGCGCATTAGCCCTTGACGGCACCTGCGGAGATACCTTCAACGAACTGATCCTGTGCACAGAAGAATACGATCAGCTGCGGCAGGATGGAGATGAGGGACAGCGCAAGGATCTTGTTCCATGCAAAGCCGGTATCACCGTCCATAGACAGCTTGACGAACAGGGACATGGGGTATTTGCCGGGGGTGCTGACGTAAAGCAGCGGGCCCATAAAGTCGTTGCAGCTCCACATGAACTGGAACAGTGCGCAGGACACCAGAGCGGGTCCCAGCATGGGCACGATGACCTTGTACAGAGTCTGGAAAGAGGAGCAGCCGTCAATGGCGGCAGCCTCGTCCAGATCACGCGGGACGTTGCGCATGAACTGCACCAGCTGATACACGAAGTAGGTCTCGGTAGCAAATGCGCAGTGCACCCAGATGGCCAGATAGAAGGGGCTGTCCACCCAGCCGAACTTGTTGTACAGCAGGTACTGGGGCACGTTCAGCACGACCTGCGGCAGGAACAGGGTGGCCAGCATGATGTTGAACAGCAGCTTGCGGCCGGGGAAGTCGAAACGGCCAAAGCCGTAAGCGGCAATACAGGCAGACACCACAGTGCAGATCACCTTGGGGATGACATAGCTGTAAGTGTTGAGCATGGCCTGCAGGATGTTGATGGAGCCGCCGAAGTTGTTCAGGGCGTTGCGGTAGCCATCTAGCGTAGGCTTTTTGATCCACAGGCTGATGCCTGCAAAGATCTCGCTGTTATCCTTGAAGGTAGCGCTGATCATCCACAGCAGAGGATAGATCATGATGATACCAACTAGGATCAGCACGAAGTACTTAAAGAAGGTCGCGATCTTATTCGATGCTTTCATTCCCATATTGGTCACCTTACCTTTCATCCGAGTAGTAGACCCACTTCTTCTGGCTGGTGAACGCAATGATCGTCAGGATGCAGACGATGATGAACATGATCCATGCCAGAGCAGAAGCCATGCCCATGTCGTAGGACTTGAATGCGTAGTTGTAAACCAGCAGGGAGATCAGGGTAGTGGAACCACGGGGACCACCGTTGGTGATGATGTAGGGGCCGTTGAACTCCTGGAAAGCCTGGCAGATCTGAGTGACCAGGTTGTAGAAGATGATGGGGGTGATCATCGGAACGGTGATGGAGAAGAACTGACGCCACTTGCCGGCGCCGTCGATGGTAGCAGCCTCGTACAGGTCTGCGGGCACGCCCTTCAGTGCAGCAAGGAACAGCACCATGGCGGAACCGAACTGCCATATACGCAAAAAGCAGATGATCCACAGCGCGTAGTTGGGGTCAGACAGCCACTCGGGGCCCTGCACCGCACCAAAGGTGACAGCGCGCACCACGGTGTTCAGCAGACCGTCCACGCTGAACACAGCCTTCCACAGCACGGCGATAGCCACAGAGCCGCCCAGAATGGAGGGGATGTAGTACACAGTGCGGAACAGGTTGACGCAGGCGATCTTGAAGTTCAGGATATAGGCAATGAACAGCGCGAAGATCAGCTTCAGGGGCACGGTGATAAAGGCGTACTTGAAGGTGATGATCAGCGCCTTGGTGATCTTTCTGGTGTGGAATGCGGTAATGTAGTTGGCCAGACCAACAAAACTGGTGCCGTCCTTGAAGAAGTTCATATCGGTGAAGCTGTAATACAGCGACTGACCGAAGGGAAACGCCTTAAAGACGAGAAAGCCGATGATCCAGGGAATCAGATAAAACAGACCCTGATACTTATCGACCCATTTCTGGAACGGAGTTCGTGCGCCGGCGGGCGCATTACTTTTTTTCATCCGAAATCCTCCTTTTACAGGATTTGAAGCAGACAGTGCAGCAGGTCACAGACCGGTAACAATTCTTTCAAGGTTTGATAACCATTCTCCGATAAAACAAGGGCACCTGTCGTACGGGCGGCAGATGCCCTTATTTATTTCAGATACTGAATATCCGGTTCTGACCGCTGTCAGAGAGAGGTAAGCTTAGCCGATGGTGTAGCCGACAGACTCCATGCCGTCCAGCAGAGTCTCGACAGCCTCTTCAGGGGTCTGATCGCCGTAGTCGATGTTATCGAACACTTCCTGATAGATGCCGGTGCCGGAAGCCTTCAGGTCGTTGTTCTCGAACAGGGGATCCAGCTTGTTGGTGGTGAAAGCCATGACCTTGGCGTTTGCCTCAGCAACCAGGTCCTTGACAGCGCCGGCGTCCTGAGCGAACTTCAGGCCAGCCTTGGAAGCGGGGATGCCGCACTCAGAACCCATGATGGAAGCGCCCTTTTCCTCGTTCAGCAGGAAGTTGATCAGGGTAGCAGCCTCGGCAACGTTCTTGCAGGTCTTGGTGATAGCCAGACCCATGGACACCTTGGAGAAGCCGCCGTTGTTATCGCCGAACTTGATCTCCTCGCCGACGGTGAAGCCGTCCTTGTTGCTGTCGTCCAGAGCGGAAGAGTACTTGCTTGCAGCGGAATCCCACTCGAAGATGCCTGCGATCTTACCGGTGATCCACTCGTTGGACTGGTGGGTAGCGGTATCGGAGTTTGCAGAGTAGTAGGTCTTCAGGTTCATCATGACGTGGTTGTCCACCAGGCTCTTGATGAAGGCCAGACCCTCAGCGATCTCGTCCTCGGTGTAGTTCAGGGTGGAGGTAACGGGATCTGCCCAGTCCTTGCCGTACTTGGACTCGAGGTAGAACACCATCAGGATCATACGGTCGTATGCGCCCAGGTGCATGGGGTAGTAATCGTCGCCCAGCTTCTCCTGGAAAGCCTTACCGGCAGCCATCAGATCGTCCAGAGACTTGGGGACCTCGGTGATGCCAGCCTTATTAAAGGTGGTCATGTTCCAGTAGAAGATACGGCCGGTCATGGAGACGGGCACGCACTGCTGGCTGTTGGCCACATAGCAAGCGTCCATAGCAGCGGAATCCCACTGGGTCAGGTCGATGAACTTGGAGGTGGTGTTCAGATCCACGAACTTGCTGCCGTCGGCAGAGTAGTTGTACAGCCAGTTCCAGTTCACCTGGCAGACATCCTGAGCGTTGCCTGCGATGAAGGCAGCAGCCATCTTCTCTTCCCAGCCGGACCATGCGGCGAAGGTGGGCTCCACGGTGATGTTGGAGTGCTCAGCCTGGAAAGCCTCCAGAGCGCTCTGGTAAGCAGCGTGACGGCTGTCGCCGCCCCACCAGCTGATGCTCAGGTTGACGGGGCCGTCAGACAGGGCCAGGCTCTCGTCTGCGGAAGCAGCGGGGGCCTGAGAAGCAGCGGAAGAAGCGGTGGAAGAAGCAGCGGGCTTGCTGCCGCAGGCAGCCAGCAGACCTGCAGCACCGACAGCGCCGGTAGCCATCAGGAAGTTACGACGAGAAATTGCCTTGCTCATTTTTGTTCTCCTCCTAATAGAAAACATCTTCATGTAGGGGGCCTGCACATGCCCCCTTGTATACAATTATGATAACAAAAGCCACTGAAAAAAGAAAGATGCAAATTACAGTGATACGGGATAAAAACGTACAAATATTGCCCTTGTTTTCGCGTGCAATTCGACGTCCTTGCCGAAATGAATAAACTTGCGCTGAAAAACTGTGCAACTTGTATACTTCAATGACTTGCATAAAAATCTGGGATGCAACAAGGGCAGAACAGGAAAAATCTCAATAATTCCTGTTACATTTACCGTTCCGCCTGTAATTTTTTGTGCTCTGCCGTCCCCCGTCGCTCTCTTCTTCTCCCATTCCCTCTCCCCTCCGTCGAGTAACTGCCCGGTCCGAACTGATATATCAATAGTGCAAAAAACGTGCGAATTCCGCCCGGTTGATATATCAGTTCCTCTCGCAAAATGCAACAAATTGATATATCAGTCTGTATACAGCCTGTTGGAGACTCTGGCGGGGAACCCCTTCCGCAAATCACGCAAAAAAGCCGCTGCACCCGGCGCGGTACAGCGGCTTGTATACAACATAAAAGTATCTCAGTTTTTCCTTGCAGCGTAAAACGCCCGCCGTGCCTTGAAGTAGCACTGGGGGCACATGCTGACATACTGCACATCGTTTTCAAGGTCGATGGCTACCTGCTCGCCCTCAAAGACGAACCGTCCGTTCACCTTGCGGCAGTTGCAGATGGCCTTGCGCCCGCAGGTGCAGATGGTCTTCATCTCCTCGATGGTGTGCGCCAGCTCCAGCAGACGGGTAGAACCCGGGAAGCCCTTGAGGGAAAAATCTGCCCGCAGACCGTAGCAGATCACCGGGATGTTCAGATCTACCGTGATCATGAACAGCTGCTCGGCCTGCTCCGGGGTAAAGAACTGGCTCTCGTCGCACAGCACACAGGCCAGCGGCCCGGAAGCAGCGTTTGCCGCCTGCACAGCTTCGAACACGTCCAGCTCCGGCGGGATCAGCAGGTCTGCCTTGCGGCGCACGCCCAGACGGCTCACCAGTTCTCCGCCGCCCTTAGTATCCACCTGCGGCTTCAAAATGAGCACCTTCATGCCCTGCTCTTCGTAGTTGTGTGCCACCTGCATCAGCGCCGTGCTCTTGCCGCTGTTCATGGCACCGTAGCGGAAATACAATTTTGCCATGCCGTCACTCCTGATTGCGCAGACGGTAGCCCAAGCTCATCAGGCTGTCGCCCAGATGGACGTTTTCCACCACCACATTGGGGTACGACACCGACAGGTCATAGTGGGAGAAGTTCCAGAAGCCCTCGATGCCCAGATCCACCAGCCGTCCGCTGACCTGCTGTGCACCATCACGGGGTACACAGAGCACCGCCACCTTGGGCTTGTTTTCCTCGCAAAAGGCCTCCAGCTCGTCAATGTGCCGGATGCGGATACCGCTGATCTCCTTGCCTACCTCGTTCTCGGCCACGTCAAAGGCCGCGATCAGCTTGTAGCCGTTGGTGTCGGTGGTGATAAAGCGGCTCACAGCCTTGCCCAGGCGGCCGCAGCCGATCAGAATGGTGGGCAGACGGTCGCCGTTGCCGAACAGCAGACTTTCCAGAATGGAAAGCAGGTTCTCCACCGAGTAGCCGATGCCCTGCCGTCCGTTCACGTCACCGATGCAGTTAAAGTCCTGCCGCACCTGCGAGGCGGTGGTGCCCATCTGAGAGGCCAGCTCCCGGGAGGAGATGCTGGTAATGCCATCGGCCTGCAAGGAGCGCAGATACCGGTAATATTTGGGGAGACGCTTGATCACAGGGATCGATGCTTTCTGGGGGGTGTTCATAGCAAAATTCTCCTTTCTGCCCAACGCGCTGCAGCTTCTGCCGCCATGCAAGGGGCTTCTTTGCGCGCAGAGAGATGTTCCGTTTTATCCTGTTATATTATTTAAAGTATACAGCATGAAAGGCGAATGTCAAATACCTATTTGTAAAAAAGCAAAAAATTCACAAAGTTTTTTGTATTCGCTCTCCTGCATACTTCCCCGGCAGCCGGGGGATACTGACCCCACAAAGACCCTGCTACGGAAGGAGAACGCGCATGGATACGGCAAAAGACACCCCCGCAGAGCAGCACCGGATGGAAAAAGAGGATATTGAGGATCTGGGCACGGTCACCCTGAGCCGGGGCGGTCATGTCATCCACTGCCTGACCGTCATCGGCCAGATCGAAGGGCACACCGAAGCGCCGCAGGGGCAAAAGACCACCAAGTACGAGCACGTCATCCCCCAGCTGGTGGCGGTGCAGGAGGACCCCCGCATCGAGGGGCTGCTGGTGCTGCTGAACACGGTGGGCGGCGATGTGGAGGCCGGCCTTGCGCTGGCAGAACTGATCGCCAGCATCTCCAAGCCCAGCGCCACGCTGGTGCTGGGCGGCGGGCACTCCATCGGCATCCCGCTGGCGGTCAGCGCGCGGCACAGCTTCATCGTCCCCACCGCCACCATGACGGTGCACCCGGTGCGGCACTCCGGGCTGATCTTAGGCGTCCCGCAGACCATGCACTGCTTTGAGCAGATGCAGCAGCGCATCACCGGCTTTGTGGCCGCCCACAGCGGCATGCCGGAAAAGCGCTACACCCAGCTGATGCTCCACACCGGGGAACTGGTCATGGACATGGGCACGGTGCTGGACGGACGCCGTGCCGTAAAGGAAAAGCTCATCGACGAGCTGGGCGGTCTTTCGGACGCGCTGGCGTGGCTGTACGGGGAGATCGAACGGGGGTAAGGCCTTGCGTCTCCCCGCCGGACGATTTGAACTGCGCTCCGCGTTCGCTTTGCGCAGGAACAGCGGAAAAATTATTTTTTATTTCGCGTTTGTCGCGCTTTGCGGAGCGCTCCAAACGCCTTTTCACGAGAGGGGCTGGGTTCGTTCCATTTTCCTCAAGAAAAACAACATTATGGTTTGCCATTTTTGCCCTTGCGTGGTACAATAATAGAATCAATTATTGTGTCTATGGGAAGTTGGGGAACAGAGTAGAATGGCAACGAAAAAACGAAAATCAACGAAACGGCGTACTGCTGCCCGCCGTAAAAAGGCAGAGCAGCGGCTTCCGGCAGGGCTTGGCACCCTGTTCGGCGGCCTGCTGCTGATGGTGCTGGCCTTTGTGCGGGGCGATTCCGTATGGCGGGTGCTCCATGATGTGCTGTTCGGGCTGTTCGGCTGCGGCAGCTTTGTGCTGGGTGCAGCCGTGTGCTGTCTGGCCGTTTTGTACACCCGGGGCGAGGAGCTGCTGTCCCGCATCCTCAAGCTGGTGCTGGGGCTTATCTTTGTCTGCGGCACGGTCATCGTGTTTTCCGATATCCAGCCGCAGGGGCTGTCGGCGCTGCAAATGCTTTCCGCCTGCTACGCCAACGGCGTCAATGCATGGCTCTCCGGCGGCGCAATGGGCTTTGTGTTGGGCGGCGTGCTGCTTTTGCTGTGCGGACGTCCGGCAGCAAATCTCATCATGGTCGTGCTCTTGCTGTGCGGCAGCCTGTACATTTTTGATATCACCCCCGCCGAGGTCTGGGTCTGGCTGTGTGCCGTCACCGGCGGTATCCACGCCCGCGGCGCTGCCTTTGCAGAGCAGCGCTCTGCCCGCCGCGCCGAGCGCGCCGCCATCCGGCAGGCAGAGCGGGAGATCGACGAGGAATACGACGAAATCGAGGACGAGCCGCTGGACGAGGAGGACGAGCCTGCCGGGCTGCATCTAGGGGTGCCGGACTGGATGTCCGGTGTGCTGCGCTGGGGACACAAGGTAACGCAGGAGATGGAGGCAGACGCTGCGGACACCGAAGCTGCGCCCGCCGCCCCTGCCCAGCCGGAGCCTGCCGCGCCGCCCATCACCCCGGTGCGGGTCAGCGTTGCCCATCCCCGCGCCGCCTTTGATGTAGACCTTGGCCCCGACCACACCGCCCTCTCCGAGGGCGGCAGCGAGCCCATTGAGCCGCTGATCGTCGGGCCGGGCGGCACCTTCGGGCAGGACCCGCTGCGCCCTGCATCCAAGCCCACGCCGCCGCCCATCGTGGCAGACCCGGTAGTCGCCTCTGCGGCAGATTTCTTTGCCAAAGATGCCCCCCAGCCGGAAGAGCCTGCCCCCGCTTTTGATACGCCCATCGTCCAGCCGGCAGCGCCGGTGGTGCAGCCGCAGATGCCCACGCAGCCGGAGGCTGCGCCTATCCAGCCCGCCGTGCCCCGGGTGAGCGCCGAGAACGCCGTGGCGTTCCGCTCTGCGCCGGACGAGGACGGCTGGATCAGCATCACCGCCGAGCCGGTGGAGGAAAAAGACATCAACTCGCTGGTGGCAGCGGCCATGGAAAAGCCCGCTGTCTCCGAGCAGGCAGCCGCCACCGCACCCGCCGAGGAGACCGAGCCGGTGGACCGCTACGAATACCAGTACCCGCCCATCGAGCTGTTTGAAAAAACGCAGGAGGAGAGCGACCCCGGCGCACAGGAGGAGCTGAAGGCCAACGCCCAAAAGCTGGTGGACACGCTGGAAAGCTTCGGCGTGCGCACCCGGGTGCTGGATATCTCCCGCGGGCCCTCTGTTACCCGATACGAACTGCAGCCCATGGCGGGTGTGAAGATCAGCCGCATCACCTCGCTGGCAGACGATATCGCCCTGAACCTTGCGGTGGCGGACGTGCGTATGGAAGCCCCCATCCCCGGCAAGCCCGCCGTGGGCATCGAGGTGCCCAACCACAAAAAGACCGCCGTTTCCATCCGCAGCATCTTTGAGAGCCAGAGCTTTCTGCGCATGACCTCGCCGCTGGGCATCGCCCTTGGCAAGGACATTGCCGGTGTAGCGCAGGTGACCGACCTGTGCAAGATGCCCCACCTGCTCATCGCGGGCAGCACCGGCAGCGGTAAATCCGTGTGCGTGAACAGCATCATCATGAGCCTGCTGTTCCGCTCCAGCCCGGAGGACGTGAAGCTGCTGCTCATCGACCCCAAGGTGGTGGAGCTGGCCGAGTATAACGGCATCCCCCACCTGCTGATGCCCGTTGTCACCGAGCCCCGCAAGGCCGCCGGTGCACTGGGCAGCGCGGTGCAGGAGATGGAGCGCCGCTACCGCCTGTTTGCGGAGAACAATGTGCGCGATATCAAGTCCTTCAACAAGCTGGCTGCCGAGCAGCCGGAGCTGGAAAAGATGCCCTACATCGCCATTATCATCGACGAGTTGGCCGATTTGATGATGGTGGTGGGCAAGGACGTAGAGGATTCCATCTGCCGCATCGCCCAGAAAGCCCGTGCCGCCGGTATGCACCTGATCGTTGCCACCCAGCGCCCCAGCGTGGACGTGATCACCGGCCTGATCAAGGCCAACATCCCCAGCCGCATCGCCTTTGCGGTGTCCAGTCAGGTGGACAGCCGCACCATTCTGGACGGTGCCGGCGCAGAAAAGCTGCTGGGTCAGGGCGATATGCTCTTTATGCCCGTGGGCGCACCCAAGCCCACCCGCATTCAGGGCACTTTTGTGCGGGATGAGGAGATCAGCCGTGTGCTGGACTTCATCAAATCCAGCGCCACCGTGCAGTACGACGAGGCCATGATCGAGGCCATGGAAAAGCACGCCATTCAGGACGGCAAAAAGGGCGGCGGCGGTGCCGACGCCGAGGAGGACGCAGGCTCCGACCCCATGTTCAAGCAGGCCGTGGACGTGGTCATCGACGCCGGTCAGGCCTCCACCAGCCTGTTGCAGCGCCGCTGCAAGCTGGGCTACGCCCGCGCCGCCCGCATCATGGACGAGATGGAGCAAAAGAGCATCATTGGCCCCTACGAGGGTGCAAAGCCCCGCGCCGTGCTCATCAGCCGCCAGCAGTGGCTGGAAATGCAGATGAACCAACCGGAGGAATAATAAAGGAGCATTATGGAACATTCTACTCCCCAGATCTACACCGAATTTCTTCCCATCAGCCGGGCAGACATGGAAGCCCGGGGCTGGGAGCAGCTGGACTTTGTGGTGGTGGGCGGTGACGCCTATGTGGACCACCCCAGCTTTGGCACCGCCATCATCAGCCGCCTGCTGGAGGCCGAGGGCTACAAGGTGGGCGTGCTGGCACAGCCCCGCTATACCGACTGCGAGGACTTCAAGCGGTTCGGCAAGCCCAAGTACGGCTTTTTCATCGGCGGCGGCAACGTGGACAGCATGGTCAGCCACTATTCCGTGGCAAAAATTCCCCGCGCCGAGGACGAATACTCCCCCGGCGGCAAGGCCGGTGCCCGCCCGGACCGCAGCGCCACCGTGTACACCAAGCTTGCCAAGCAGGCTTACCCCGACCTGCCGGTGATCTTAGGCGGTCTGGAAGCCAGCCTGCGCCGGTTTGCCCACTACGATTACTGGCTGGACACCGTGCTGCCCAGCATCGCCGAGGACTCCGGCGCGGATCTCATCAGCTTTGGCATGGGCGAGCACCAGACCGTGGAGATTGCCCGCCGTCTGGCCGCCGGGGAGCCGGTGGAGACCATCACGGACGTGAACGGCACCTGCTACCTGACCGATTTCGACCACCTGCCCCAGCGGTATGTGGAGTGCGCCGGTTTTAAAAAGGTGGCCAGCGATAAGACCGCCTACGCCAAGGCCTGCCGCATCCAGATGGACAATCAGGACGTGGTCAGCGGCCAGATCATCGTGCAAAAGCAGAGCGAAAAGTATCTGGTGCAGAACATCCCCGCAAAGCCGCTGGTGCGCGGAGAGCTGGACAAGGTGTACGCCCTGCCCTACACCCGCCGCTACCACCCCATCTACGAGAGCATGGGCGGCGTGCCCGCCATCCGCGAGGTGCAGTTCTCCATCATCCAGAACCGCGGCTGCTTCGGCGGCTGCAACTTCTGCGCCATCCAGCTGCATCAGGGGCGGCGGGTCACCAGCCGCAGCGCCGACAGCATCGTGGAGGAAGCCGAACGCATGACCCACGAGCCGGATTTTAAGGGCTATATCCACGATGTGGGCGGTCCTACCGCAAACTTCCGCTTTCCCTCCTGCCGCGAGCAGATGCTGCGCGGCATGTGCACCGGCGGCAAGCACTGCCTTGCCCCCACCACCTGCTCCCACATGATCGTGGATCACAGCGACTACCTTAAAATTCTGCGCCGGGTGCGGGAGCTGCCGGGCGTGAAAAAGGTGTTCATCCGCAGCGGCATCCGGTTCGACTACCTGATGGCGGACCCGGACGATACCTTCTTTAAAGAGCTGGTGGAGTACCATGTGTCCGGCCAGTTGAAGGTCGCCCCGGAGCACTGCGCCCCCAACACCCTTGCCTACATGGGCAAGCCGCCCATCGAGACCTTCAACAAGTTCAAGGATAAATTCTACGAGCTGAGCAAGAAGGCGGGCAAAAAGCAGTATCTGGTGCCCTACCTCATGTCCAGCCACCCGGGCAGCACCCTGAAGGACGCGGTCTATCTGGCCGAGTACCTTTATAAGAACCACATGCGCCCGGAGCAGGTGCAGGACTTCTACCCCACCCCCGGCACCGTGAGCACCTGTATGTTCTATACCGGCCTTGACCCCTACACCCTCAAGCCGGTATTTGTGGAAAAGACCCCCGAGGGCAAGGCATTGCAGCGTGCGCTGCTGCAATACTACGAGCCCCGCAACGCGGAAAAGGTGGTCAAAGCCTTGCAGCTGACCCACCGGGAGGACCTGATCCCCCTGCTGGTGCCCGCCGTCGGCCGCCGCGCCGTGCAGCGCACCGCCCGCCGGGCAGAGAGCGCCGAGGTGACCATCCACAACGACGGCACTTATACCGTACATCCCAACCAGAAGGGACGCGGTACCGGCAAAAATGCCCGCACTACCGCCCCGGCAGGCCGTCAGCCCAGCCCGGGCGCGCGCTTTGCGCCCAACTCTGCGCCCGGCCATAAACCCAAGAATAATCAACAGAAAGAGAACGCAACGTGGAAAACCGGAAAGAAGAAAAAGTAACTCTGTTCCCCCGCCGCCTGTTCCTGCGGCTGGCTGCGCTGGCGCTGGCCGCTGTGCTGGTGCTGGGGCTTACCGCCTGTGACAGCCTGCCCGACAGCGGCGGACACACCGTCAAGCCCTCCACCGGGTCAAGCCAGCCCTTTGAAATGCACTTTATTGATGTAGGGCAGGCGCTGAGCGTACTGGTGGAGTGTGACGGACAGTTCATGCTCTACGATGGCGGCAACGTGGACGACGGCAGTCTGGTGGTCTCCTACCTGCAAAAGCAGGGGGTGGAGCAGCTGCAATATGTGTTCTGCTCCCATGCTCACGAGGACCATGTGGGCGGGCTTGCCGCCGTAATGGCAAAGTTCCCGGCGGGGCACGCTTACAGCCCGGTGACCGAGAGCAGCACCAAATGCTTCAATGATTTTGTCAAATACACCCAGCAGCAGGGCTTACAGCTGGAAGTGCCTTCCGTGGGCACGGTCTGGCCGCTGGGCAGCGCCACTGTTACCCTGCTAGGCCCGGTGACCGGGTACAGCGAGACCAACAACACCTCGCTGGTGCTGCGCATCGACTACGGCAACACCAGTTTCCTGCTGACCGGCGACATGGAAAATACCGCCGAGACCGACCTTGTGAACAGCGGTGCCAACCTGAAAGCCGATGTGTTGCAAGTAGGGCACCACGGCTCCAGCACCAGCACCGGATACCTGTTTCTGAACGCTGTTCTGCCGGAAATGGGCGTCATCTCCTGCGGCGCAGGCAACAAGTACGGCCACCCCCACGAGGAGACCCTGAGCATCCTGCGGGACGCAAAGGTGGACGTCTACCGCACCGACCTGCAGGGCACCATCACCATTGGCAGCGACGGCCAGAACTTCACCGTGGGCACCGAGCGCTTTGTGCCGGACAGCCAGCTGAACCCCACCGACCCGTCGTCCTCCAGCACCGCGCAGCAGGCGTACATTGGCAACGTGAACAGCAAAAAGTTCCACCTGCCCACCTGTCCCAACCTGCCTGCGGAAAAGAACCAAGTCCTCTTTTCCAGCTACGATGAAGCCATTGCCGCAGGCTATACCCCCTGCGCAAGCTGCATCAAATAAAAATATTTTTATAAAAAGAAAGATACCGGGCAGCCTACAAAGCTGTCCGGTATCTTTCTTTCATAATCGTTACTGCGCTGCCGGGAACTCCTTCTCCCGCTCTTCCTTCAGGATAGCGGTGGCGCGCTGCATGATGGCAGCGGCGCGGCGCAGCTCGGCGTCCCCAAGCTCGGCACGCATCCGGCGGTAGCAGCGCTGCAAAAGCGCCTGCTCCTCCGCCATCAACTCCACCGCCTTGCTGGAAAGCTCCACATAGGTGCGCCCGGCCTCGCGGTCGGTTTTCCACGTCACAAAACCGCTGTCCTGCAGCTTCTCGATGCCCTTGGAAAGCTCGGTCACCCGCAGCCCCATGGCGGCGGCAAGGTCGGCAAGATAGATCTTTTCGCCGGGATGTGCCTCCTGCTCTACCTTGATATAATACAGGATGAGATAATCTGCCCGCTGGATGGTGCTGAACACCTTATCCACGTTAAGCTCGTGGAGGAAGAACCATTCCCCCTGATGCTGCTGCAACTCTTCCATGCTGATGCCCTCCCTTTATGCCCGCTGGCTGCGCGGGATATAATCGTGGGTGCCGCCAAGGCTCTTGTAGGCCGGGCGGATGATCTTGTTGGCGCTGAGCAGCTCCTCGATGCGGTGGGCGCTCCAGCCCATGACGCGCGCCACGGCAAACAGCGGGGTGTACAGCTCCATGGGGATGCCCAGCATTTCGTACACAAAGCCGCTGTAAAAGTCCACATTGGGGCTGACGCCCTTAAAGATCTTGCGCTCCTGCGCGATAAGCTGGGGTGCCATGCGCTCGATACGGGTATAGAGGGAAAGATCCTTATCCCGTCCCTTTTCGTGGGCCAGCTGCTCCACATAGCCCTTGAACACCACCTCGCGCGGGTCGCTCAGGGAGTAGACGGCGTGCCCCATACCATAGATCAGACCCTTGCGGTCAAAGGCCTCGCCATGGAGCAGCTTTTTCAGGTAGGCTTCCAGCTCCTCGTCGTCCTCGATGTCGTGGAGGTTGTCCCGGATGTTCTGCATCATGTGCATGACCATCAGGTTTGCACCGCCGTGGCGCGGGCCCTTGAGGGAGCACAGCGCCGCCGCCATGGCCGAGTAGGTGTCGGTGCCGGAGGAGGTGACCACGCGGGTGGTAAAGGTGGAGTTGTTGCCGCCGCCGTGCTCGGCGTGCAGCAGCAGTGCCACGTCCAGTACGCGGGCTTCCAGCGGGGTGTACTGCATATCTGGGCGCAGCATCCGCAAAAAATTCTCTGCGGTGGAAAGGCTGGGGTCCGGGCGGTGGATATACATACTGGCGTCTTTTTCGTAGTGATTATAGGCGTGGTAGCTGTATACCGCCAGCATGGGGAAGATGCCCGCCAGCTGGATGCTCTGGCGCAGCACGTTGGCGGTGTCCAAATCTGCCGCCTTGGGGTCGTAGGAAGCCAGCGTCAGCACGCTGCGCGCCATGCTGTTCATGATATCGTGGCTGGGTGCCTTCATAATGACATCGCGGGTAAAGTTGGTGGGCATGGTGCGGCACTCGCCCAGCACCGCACAGAACTGCTCCAGCTGCTCCGGGGTGGGCAGCTGACCAAACAGCAGCAGATATCCCGCCTCCTCAAAGGCAAAGCGGCTGCCGCGGCTGCCGTTGATGAGGTCTTTTACGTCATAGCCGCGGTACAGCAGCTGACCGTCTGCCGGGTGCTTGACCCCGTCCACATACTGGAACGCCCGGATGTCCGAGATGTTGGTCAGACCTGCCAGCACGCCCTTGCCGGTCTCGTCGCGCAAACCGGCCTTGACCCCGAACTCCCGATAGAGGTCCTTGGGGATGCGGTCGTGCTCTGCGCAAAGGGGCTGCTGCTGGTCGAAGTAGCTTAATACATTCTGCAAATGATCCATGTGTCTGGCTGCTCCTTTCCTGTTCGTCCATATCAGTTTCTCATTTTTTAATAGCTTTTATATTACAGAACGGATATTTCGTTGTCAACCAACATTTTGTAAAAAAATATGAAACAATTCAGCCGTAGGGGTCGTACAAATCGTACTCCTCGGTCTCCTGATGCTTCTCTTCCAGCACCTGGATGGCATGCTCCAAGGCGCTCTGGGAGCAGCCGCTCTCGCTTACCAGCGCATGGACGGCGGCGGCAAGGTCGCCGTCAAACAGGGTATCCAGCCGCTGCCGCATACAGTACACGCCGTAAGCCCGCCGGGTGACCAGCGGCACATACACGTTGCAGTTGCCCTGTTTTGCCGACCTGACCCAGCCTTTTTCCTCCAACCGGTAGAGAAAATTCAGCACCGTGGCTGCTGCCCAGCCGGTGGCCTTGAGCTTCTGGCTGATGTCCCGCCGCGCCGCCGCGCCCGGGCACGCCCACACCGCAAACATCACCTGTTCTTCCGCCGCCGAAAGCGGCCGCAGGGTATCTGGTAAGCCGTACATCTGTTGTACCTCCTTGAATGATTCAATTCCCCTTAGTCACCGTTTTTTGCGGTGGGGCGATTTAGAATGGTCTCCGCTTCGCTCTGACCATTTTCAGCGGAATGACTATTTTATTTCGCGTTTGTCGCGGCCTGCGGGCCGCTCCAAACGCACTTTCACAGTTTGGGCTTCGTTTTTCTTTTACATTTGTCTTAGTATTTCCAGTATACCGCATTTCTGCCAAAGGCGCAAGAGTGGAAAATCCGCATGAAACCAAGGGATAGCACATATCTTTTACATTTGTCTTATATTTTGTCTCCGCACGGCGTACATTTGTATGCTTTGTGCCCTCAGGCGGGGTGCAGGGGCCATATCTTTGTGCAAAGATGCTCTTGTTTTCAGCATGGGAAAACCGGTATACTACGGCTACGGAAAGTAACAGACGCACCGCAAAAACGGCGGTGCTGCGTAATAGGTGTATCACAGGAAAAGGAGAGGTTCATTATGGCACGAGTATATAACTTCAGCGCAGGCCCCAGCATGCTGCCCGAAAAGGTGCTGCGGCAGGCACAGGCCGAGCTGCTGGAATACGGCGACAGCGGTCAGAGCGTCATGGAGATGAGCCACCGCAGCAAGTGGTTCGATGCCATCATCAAGGACACCGAGGCTTCCCTGCGCCGGGTGATGAACATTCCCGACAACTACAAGGTGGGCTTCTTTCAGGGCGGTGCTACCCAGCAGTTCGCCATGGTGCCGCTGAACTTTATGACCACCGGCAAGGCAGACTACATCGTGTCCGGCAACTTCTCGGGTCTGGCTGCCAAGGAGGCCGCCAAGTTTGGTGAAGCCAAGATCGTGGCGTCCAGCAAGGACAAAAACTTCACTTATATCCCGGATGTAAACGCTATCGACTACGACAAGGACGCCAGCTACATCCACATCTGCCAGAACAACACCATCTTCGGCACCCAGTATGTGGAGCTGCCGCAGGTGGAGGGCGTGCCGCTGGTGGCAGATATGAGCTCCATGATCCTTTCCAAGCCCGTGGACGTCAGCAAGTACGGCTGCATCTACTTTGGCGTGCAGAAGAACGTAGCCCCCGCCGGTATGGCCATTGCCATCATCCGGGATGACCTGCTGGGTCACGCCGCAGATAACGTGCCCACCATGATGAACTACACCACCCTGCTGGCGAAGGACAGCATGTACAACACCCCGCCGTGCTGGTGCATCTACATGACCGGTCTGGTGCTCAAGTATCTGGAAAACGACATCGGCGGTCTGGCCAATATGCAAAAGATCAACGAAGCCAAGGCCAAGGTGCTGTACGATTATCTGGACGGGCAGGAGTTCTTCACGAACCCTGTGGAGCACCGCTACCGCAGCACCATGAACGTCACCTTCACCAGCCCCAACCCGGACATGGACAAAAAGTTCTGCGCCGAAGCCGCCGAGGCGGGCTTTGTGAACCTGAAGGGTCACCGTCTGGTAGGCGGTATGCGCGCTTCCATCTATAACGCCATGCCTGCCGAGGGCGTGGACAAGCTGGTGGACTTCATGGAGAAGTTCCGCAAAGAGAATGCATAAAGAGGGGTTTCAGATATGTACACCATCAAAACGCTCAACGCCATCAGCCCGGTGGGGCTGGCAAAGCTGCCCAAGAACCAGTTCGATGTCACGGTGGATGCCGACGCCCCGGACGGTATTCTGGTGCGCAGCGCCGACCTTTTGAACACCACCTTCAACGACAATCTGCTGGCTATCGCCCGCGCCGGTGCGGGCGTGAACAATATCCCGCTGGATCGCTGCAGCGAGCAGGGCATCGTGGTGTTCAACACCCCGGGTGCCAACGCCAACGCCGTGGCAGAGCTGGTCATCGGCATGCTCATCGCGGGCAGCCGCAACGTGGCCGCCGCCGCCCAGTGGTGTCAGGGTCTGGCCGGTGACCCGGCCATGTCCAAGAGCGTAGAAAAGGGCAAAAAGCAGTTCGTGGGCAACGAGATCAAGGGCAAGACCCTTGGCGTCATCGGTCTGGGTGCCATCGGCTCCCGGGTGGCAAACTGCGCCATCGAGCTGGGCATGGAGGTCTACGGCTACGACCCCTACATCTCCATTGAAGCAGCATGGAACCTGAGCAGTCAGGTGCACCACTGCGTAAAC
Source organism: Faecalibacterium sp. IP-1-18 (assembly GCF_023347355.1). NCBI lineage: Bacteria > Bacillati > Bacillota > Clostridia > Eubacteriales > Oscillospiraceae > Faecalibacterium > Faecalibacterium sp. IP-1-18. The sequence goes on along the minus strand of NZ_CP094472.1, from coordinate 575,923 downwards.
CTGAACGATATGCTGCCCCTGTGCGACTACATCACCATCCATGTGCCTTACCTGCCCACCACCAAGGACACCATCAACGCCCAGACCCTCGCCCTGTGCAAGGACGGCGTCAAGATCCTGAACTACGCCCGCGGCGAGCTGGTGAACACCGCCGCCCTGCTGGAAGCCATGGACAACGGCAAGGTGTCCGGCTACATGACCGACTTTCCCTCCGAAGCCATTCTGGGTCGTCCCGGCATCGTGTGCACCCCGCACCTTGGCGCTTCCACCCCGGAAGCCGAGGACAACTGCGCCATCATGGCAGCACAGGAGCTGAGCGATTACCTGCGCAACGGCAACATTACCCACTCGGTCAACCTGCCGGAGGTGCACCAGCCCCGCGCCGGCGGCAAGCGCATCTGCATCATCCATAAGAACGAACCGGGCATGATCAGCCAGATCACTGCCCTGACCACCGAAGCGGGTCTGAACATCGAAAACATGGTGAACAAGAGCAAAAAGAACATGGCCTACACCATGCTGGACGCCACCGGTGCCGTGGATGCCCGCCTGAGCGAGAAGCTGAGCAGCATCCCCGCCGTCATCCGGGTGCGCATCCTGTAACAGCAAAAATACACGAGACACAAAAAGGTGAAGTGGCCAGCGGTCACTTCACCTTTTTTATAAAGGATCCACGCCCGGCGAAGCTGGCCGAGACAGTCATCACATGAGCTGCTTTCATTCATGATATGAACCAGATGAAAAAACAGACTGGTCATATCCCTTGACTTCAGCCCCCCGGGGGAGTATACTCCGTGGCAGTGAAATATTCGGCTATGACGAGAAAGAGTACCCGGAAAGAATGCCGCAGAGAGCTGCCGGCTGGTGCAAGGCAGTGCAGGGCGTCCGTGGGAAGATCCTCTCCGAGCTTTCCGGCTGAATGGGCGGTGTTTACGCCCCAGTAAGCGGGAACGGCAGGCCCCCGTTATCACGGGCCGCGCATTGTTGGATGCGCACTGAGGGGCCGGGCTTTGCACCGGCAATAAGAGTGGTACCGCAGAGGAGTTTATACGCCTTTGTCTCTTACGAACCGTAAGGGGCAAAGGCGTTTTTGTTTGCGGGAAAGCCATTTCCCGGATGTTTCATTGCCTTTACATCCGCAAAAATAAGTGTTCAGGAAAAAGGAGTATTATCATGAAAACATTGGAAAAAGTAAGCGACTTTGTGGGCAAGTACATGGCCGCCATCGTCATTGTGGTGGCGGCACTGTCTCTGCTGTTCCCCGGCACCTTCAGCGTGGTAAAGACCGCATGGGTCAACACCCTGCTGGGCATCGTCATGTTCGGCATGGGTCTTACCCTGAAGCCGGAGGACTTCAAGGTGGTGTTCAGCCGCCCGAAAGACGTGATCATCGGTTGCATTGCGCAGTTCACCCTGATGCCCTTCCTTGCATGGGCGCTGACGCAGCTGTTCCACCTGCCCACCGAGCTGGCTATCGGCGTCATCCTTGTGGGTACCTGCCCCGGCGGCACCTCCTCTAACGTGATGACCTATCTGTCCAAGGGCGACGTTGCACTGTCCGTTGGTATGACTGCCGTTTCCACCGTGCTGGCACCCATCCTGACTCCCCTGCTCACCCTGCTGTATGCCGGCCAGCGCGTGGATGTGAATCCTGTAAATATGTTCCTGTCCATCGTCAAAGTAGTGCTGGTGCCCATCGCACTGGGCTTTGTGGTCAACCACTTCTTCCACGCCTTCACTCAGAACGCCATCCGCGTGCTGCCGCTGGTCTCCACCACCGCCATCGTGCTCATCATCTGCGCCGTTGTTTCTGCAAACTCCGCCAAGATCATGACCAGCGGCCTGCTGATCCTTGCCGTAGTCATCCTGCACAACCTGCTGGGCTACCTCACCGGCTTCGGTGTGGGCAAGCTGCTGAAGCTGGATTCCACCAAGTGCCGCGCGATCTCCATCGAGGTCGGTATGCAGAACTCCGGTCTGGCCACCTCTCTGGCCGCTGCCCACTTTGCACAGTATCCGCTGGCAACCATCCCCGGCGCTGTGTTCTCGGTGTGGCATAACATTTCCGGCGCCGTCCTCGCCAACTTCTTTGCCCGCACCGCCGAGAAGAAGGACTGATCTTATACCATAATAAAAATGGCTGCTACACAGGGTTTCTTCCCGGTGCAGCAGCCATTTCTTTGTTTATTGAACGTGATCTGCGCGGTTTTCCTGTCTTTGCCTGTTTCCCGGACTGTTGCGCAAAGGCAAACATCCCGGGAGCAAAAAGGCACCCGAACCCCAGACCCCCTGCGTGTGATGCATGATGACTTTTCGTTTTTTAGAACGATGATTCGTTAAATCGAAGTGATTTGCTACAGATCTGCTACAAACGGCAGTTTTCATTCACCGCAATCTCGCACAAATTCAGAGGTCATTTCTTCCAATCTGCTGCTGAACATTTCGCCATATTGCTCATATCCAACAAATACAGAACTCTCTACATCGCAAATCTGGTTTAGGCCAATCGCTTGTACTGCCTCCATAGCCGCTTCTCTCTGGCTCAAATGCCGCTTTCCAACAGTCAGGCAGTTTGCACCTTCCAGCGTGGTTATACTGCTGGAACGCTCGATTAAAGTCCATCAGGTCATGCAGACGGATAGGTTGATTCGTCTCATTGTCCACCAACAGGCCCCAGTTTTCCCAATGGCGGTCAGTGTTGCCCACCAGATAATCCAGAATGTTCATCATATAGTATCCGTGAGCATCCAGTTCCAGAATTTTATCCAGCGTATTCCAATCACGGTTTGTGCAGTAGACATCATAGGCTGCATACGTCACAAGGCTATACCGCTGTGAAGTCATAATTTTGCTGATGGAAACTGGCTCGTTCTCAAACATCCCCTGCCCATACAGAACCTGATGGCAGTCAAAGCATCGGCAAATTTTACTTGCCAGCACTTCGCGCTCAACAGCGTTTCTTCCACCGCCTTTATAAAGGTAAAAGCCATCCTCTTTGTGCACCCACGCCTTGGGGTAGCATCCACCCGTGGACAAATCATCAGCCAGAAAATGGGCATTTGTTACAGTCTTCTGATGTCCACACAGTGCAATATCCACAAAGTCATTGCCCAGAGAATGCGTGTAAAGGTTGATCTCCTCGAACCGAACTGTCTCATTTTCTGCTTTTACCCAGAACACATCCAACAAAGATAAGCAATGGTAAGAAAGCGTAATCCAGGCACGTTCCCTATCCGTATTGCTCTGGGATACACCAATGCTATTCAAGATTTCCTTTGCATAAGTACGGTCGTACGGTATCAGTCTGGATGCACGCCAAGAATAGAAGCTGATCACATTATTGATTCGAGCGTCAAAGTCATTCGATTCTTTCAGCACTAGACCGTAGGGCATAAAATCTTCAAAATAAATTTTGCACTCACCAGCCGTGCTCACCTGTGCCACACATCTTTCCGTGTGCATGATATGATAGACTATTACCTCATTCATTACTTTCTTCCAGTTTCACACATCTATTTTTCTTGTATCATACCATTCCTGCTGTAACTTCTATATAGCAATATATTAGAATATATTCTATCTTTATTAATCTAAACCGATAGTATTCTTTTGAAGTTTTCATAAATATTACTGATCATATCAAAGTTCTTATAGAAGACTGATATTTCATCATAAGCATCCCGCAGAAGAGAAGGAACATACTTTTTCTTATTAACTCTCGTGTACGGGCCATCAGATTCTATTAAAAGCCGTTCTAAAGGCAACAAGTGATATTTTTCCGCATTACAACTATTTACCATGTTTGTGTTTATCGAAAAATAGCAACCTAAATCCACTAATTTCAACATATGGTCGCGATTTCCCGTATACCAATGCACAATTGCTTTTTGGGGATTGTATTTTGCCAAAATACGAATAGCATCTTCTTCTGCTCCCCTGATATGTATCGTCATCAACTTATTTTCCGAAGCGCAAAGCTCCACAATCTGTTCAAAAAATCTTAATTGAAGTTGTTTGTCCATATACGATTTCGCCGAATAATCTAATCCTACTTCGCCAATATAATTAGTCAACATTATAAGTCTCATAAAATCTTTTATATCATTTTCATCTAATGTCGACTCCTGCGGATGAAAGCCTATAGCAAACTTTAAATATTTTGTCTCTGTAATTTGATTTTTGCACGTCCAAAAAACACCAGGTGAATTTGTTACACAGATTGTATACTGTTTTAGTTCTGTAATATTTCTGGCCATCTCCAGATAGTTTTTATAATGATCCAAATGGAAATGTGTATCTATTAAGTTCATCATTACATATATGCTTCTATTTTCGAATCATCTGAAAAATATTCAATCAAATCATTCATACCTTGTTTATAGACTCGTTTAAATGCTTGAACTTCTTCAAAATCAAGTTTTCCCGTACAACGAATCAATCGTTCAATCTCTTTATCCGAAAAATTTTTGTATCTATGAATACTACTTAAAACCGCAAATAGATCTGCAGATTTGTTTTTATCCGCTTCTGCTTCAATGAATTCCGATGCCTTTCTGACCTCATTTTCTTTCGACTCAACATCTTGTAAAGAGCTCTTCCGAATAATACAAGGGTAACAAAATCCACAGTTTACAGGATATTCTCTAGAACCCACACGATTGTATCTAGCTACACATGGATGCGAGCATGAAATAGTATTTTTATAGCACCTTTTAAATGCATCTGTTTCGGAAACCATATTCACAATTTCTCGTTTGGTGTTAAAAGCAAAGAAATTAGAAATATGGTTTTGAATTCCAACACTTGCAATCAGCTCATTTAGTGAATTTAAAAAATAAGGGTGCGTTGTCCTAGTACTACAGGATCCTTTTCGGCCATTTGTAAGAGCCACATTTAAGCCAATGAATCCATTCTCAGGTATATACACCGGAACTTGTTTTCCCATGATGCCAGCAATAGAAACCGCCGCACATAAAAACAGTAAAGAACGTCCTCTAGAAGTATTTTCCACTCTGCACAACTGCTCATCCGTCTTAAATGGCGCTCTTGCTCCAGCGGTAAAGCCAAGAAAAACTGATTTTTGGGAAGGAAAGCATTCGTTGAAATTTTCACAGAATTGTTCTTGAATATAACGAAGCTTTGGATATTCATTATGCCCAACCAATACTGGAGAGTGTCCTTCTTGCAATAGTTTTATCGCACCGCAATATGAGTCCAGACCTCCAGAGAACAAGCTAACACAATCGCATCCAGATAAATCTATATATTTTCTATTTTTGTTCTTATGCGAACCGTATTCCGTAGTCGCCTGCCGAAAAGAAACCTTCCACTCATCTCCTGTCAAAAAAGAAAGAATCTTGCTCCATTGGATTTTACAATTATCCCATTTGTCCCGCTCTAAAACTGGAATAGAAACCTCTATTTTTCGTGTCCATGAATCCAAAAATAGACTTCTCGAAATCCTTTTATCTAAGGCAAACACACTAAGTCCTATTACAAATAAGTCTTCGTAAATCGAATTCATTCTTTGCTGACCCAAATGATACCATATATTGGGCAATCCAGAATAGATAGTGCTTTTTGAGTCCCTGTTTAATGTAAGAATATAAGCGTCATTCCATTCAATGTCCGGGTCCGCATCGTTTTCTTTTTTTATCCAAAATTTCATTAGGCTGTCCCCCCATAAAAACGCGCGCATACATCATATGCTTCGTTCAATGCCTCTTTAACAACATTTGCTGCACCGATGTCCTTAAGATTAATTTGCTTTATTTCCTTATCAGACAATGAATCATGTAGTGCATCAGCTATGTATGAATGCATTTCATCTAATATCTCAAATTTTTCGTTACTTGTACGACCTTTTCCTATTTTCTCTTCAAAATTCACATCGAAACTGATCTGCACAAATGAGGTAACCATTTCTCTTAACAAACTGTCCAAATCCACATTTCCCAATTGATCTACGGAATCTATTTGCAAATTATCAAGAGCCTGAGATAGTGAATCTGCCGCTAATGAATCTTCTAGCGAAGAGGAATTATTTGTAAATTGATAAAGTAGTTCATGCAATATTTCATTCGAAGATTTTCCAATTAAATCTGATCGACCAAAATCGATCAAACCTTGTTCTAAGCCCTGCTGTCTAATATCATAGGCAAACCCCAAAATATTACCAGCAGCGTTGGCAAATGATGTAGTGCCAACTGCAGCTCCAGAACTCATTGCCTCACCAAATTTCTGAATAGCGTTTACTCTTGAATCTGCATCCCGATTTCGTAAAAAAGATGATATAGCCCTTTTGGCATTACTCCATTCTGGTTTAGTCGGCGGAATATATCCTTTAGAAGTTCCCATTTTTTATTTTCCTTCTTTTTTTATTTCTTCTATAATCTTTTTTTCAAGTATCCCCGATTTTTCCCAAGTAGCAAGAAGATCATCTACCTTTTTTAAATCTGCTGCTCTCATTTCTCTAATCGCCGGTACACTTCCAAGCGTTATCTTTTTCGAATATCCTTCCAATGCATTACAGATTTTATCTCTATACGCCTCAAAATTCACAAACAAGCTTCTTATAATATAAAACTCAATTTCACCCTTCTTGATTTTAGGAGTGACGACCTCGAAAACCTTTGACTGATCAACCGCGTTCAAAGCCGCTATCTTCTCTACAATCTGAGGCATCAATCCGCGCGCTGCTCTTCCAATATGTTCCAGGACATCCTTTGCAGCTGCCGAAAGCGTTGAAATATCAACATCTGCCTTTTTTAGAGATTCCCTTGTCAAGTAGAAATACCGATCCAAACGTATTTTCTCCAAATGTTTTGGCTCAGATTCAACCCATTTAATTATCGAAGGAACATTCCATGCTTTAAATTTCTCATTTTCATTATCAGGCGATTCTATGCACTCAAGCATTGCTTTAAATTCTTCATTTTCCGTTGTAAATCTTTTGTTCCACTCATTTAACTGTATAAACAAGTCATTATCCAGCTTTTGAAGAACAAGGAGTTTGGCCAATACTCGTGTGTCAAGAGCGCCTTCATCAGTTCCAAAATACAATTCTGCCAATTTCTTTTTTGTTATATAGGTATTTAAAAATCGTTTTGTTTGTCTAGGATTACCTTTTAAATTTCCTGCAACAATGGCTTTTATTCCGGCAATAACATCTACTGTTTCTTCAAATTTTCTTTTATTCTCATCTCCAATAAACTCCATCGCTTTTTCCTTTATTTTCTGCACATCGATAGCATCATCTGATATGAGAAGCTTTTCTTTTTTTATCTTTTCTAAAAAAGCTTTAAACTGCTCCTTTGGGCAGTACTCTTGTACAACCAAGAACATCAAATAATTTTCTATATCTTTTGATGACAGTTCTGGTATATAAATTGGCAATTGAATAATTTTTTCGATATATTCTTTATCCAAATTCACTGTGTAATTTTCAATTGGTGGATACTTTTTTCTTATGGCATACTGAATAACATTTTCATCTGCTGCAATAATAAAAGTCATTTTTTCTACTGACAAGAAAAGTTTAATTGCCTCTAATGTCTCTATAATTCGATCTGGCTGGCACCTGTCCAAGTCATCGATTAAGACAATAATATTTTCAATTGCATCATCTTCAAGAGCCTTTTGGAATTCTTCTCTGAATTTTCTGACATTATTAACAACACTATTTTCATCATTTACTTCGTCAGTTTTAATATAATCATCCCGAATCGACTGAACAGCATTAGCTGTATTCTTAACACTCTCGCCAATTGCTTCAGCATTCGTAGAAATGCTGATCATAAAAGGCACTGGATTTCCCGTTGCAGCCGATGCAATCAGAGGTGCCCCTACCGATACGGCCTTTGTCGCAAGTTTAAATAAGTCAAGCTTTTTCAATAATTTTGATATGCCGTCTTTTACTTTAGAGGGAATGTCTTTGTGTTCTTTAATTTCACGCAAAAGTGCCTCCATCAAAGCCACTTTTGCATCTTCATATCCCTCAAACATCCAAGCATTAATATTAATACATAATGTTTTTTCCTTTTTCTGTGCTTTCTCATCAATTTTCTGTTTTATCAATTTAAGAAGGGTTGATTTTCCAGCACCCCAGACTCCAAATACTCCGATGGTTAATGGTTTGTAATTTGGATTCTGAGAAATGTCTGCAATGACGTTTGCATATGGTTCATAAAACAAGATATCTACTTCTGAAGCATTATCCAACCACATTTTCAAATTCCTCCAATATCTAATCACTCTTTGCACCGTTGCTGGCAATACTCTTGAATGCCCCTAGAATAGAAGCTGATCACACGAGCATCAAAGTCATTCGCTTCTTTCAGTACCAGACCGTAGGGCATGAAATCTTCAAAATAAATTTTACACTCACCAACTGTACTCACATGTGCTACACATCTTTCCGTGTGCATAATGTACGCCCATCGCCTCCACCACCTTATTTGACTGATGCACGTTCTCTTTTCTACCATTGTACCTTCTTTTATGTTCCAAGACAAGATGTAAAAAAGCTCTTGGCCCCTATATTAAAGGCCAAGAGCTTTTTTTGCTTGCCGCTGAGCTGCTGCTTCAAAGATTGTGTTCAGCTTAATTTTCAATCATCTACACTTTGCGTTTCAGATAATTCTTCCCAGTCTTCCGGGTTTCCACACCTACGGAGATACTCATGCCCGCCATCGACTGCACACGATCCGCAAGAACAAAATTTGAAATCATATACAGTGCAGCTTTCAATAACGTCCCTGCACTTTTTACACCGGATCATATTTCTCACTATTTTCATCATGCACGTCACCCGCAGTCAATTATCGAAGTTCATATCATTTTTTGAGCCGCAAATAGTATTTTTCAAGGCTCTTATCGCAGACATCCACAATATGCAGCCAATCTTCCCGTGTAAGCTTGCGGAAGATGATCGGGTTCACCTCGATAGTCTCCACGTCCTTGCAGCGCATCAGGAATCGCATATCCTCAAAGCGCTTGAAGGGGTTGGAGAGGATGTTCTTCTCCACATCCTTCCGGGTATAACCGCCCTTCTGATAAATGCTGGTGGATTTCTCTGCGATCATCCCGTGCGCCTTGCGGTCCTCGTAGAAGTCGATGAAGTAGTCCACCACATCCGGCAGGGCAGCTCTGCCGCTGGTGTCCATGTACTCATAGATTGCTTTGAGCAGCACCGGCTTGTAGGAATAGCTCATGTCCATCGTTTCAATAAACTTCATGAACTTGTCCGCCATATTCTGCGGCGTAATGAGATCCCAGCCATACTGTTTCGCAATGTTGCGGATGCTTTCCTCCCGGAAATAGTGGAACATCCGCTTATCACCAAAGGGAATCGAAAGGTCCGGTTTGACTTTTCCGTCCTTAATGTAGCGCTCCACCGTCTCGGACTGCACATCCACCATCCGGACGAACTCGATCTGCGAGATCATATCCTTGACGCTGTTCTGCCAGTTGAAAAGGTCGATGATCTCATAGTCGGACACATCGATTGGCACATCCAGCCACGCTTCCGGCTTTTCGCCCTGAAACAGCATATCCTGATCCAGCTTGCGCTTGTTCTCCGGTGCCAGCACATACGCCATAGGCTGATATTTTGCAATGTCCAGCACCCGGTGCAGGCTGTAGGGCATATTGAACATATTGGCGTTGTCCACAAAGTCAACCACCAGCAGATCCTCTTTGCCCGGGCAGCGGCGTGTGCCACGACCAAGCTGCTGCAAATAAATCGTTTTGGACATGGTCGGGCGCGCCATGAACAGCACCGTGGTATGCGGGCTGTCCCAGCCTTCGTTCAGAAGGTCGCAGGCGCAAAGAACATTGGTCGAGCCGGTTTCATAGTCCTTCAGAATCTTTTCCCGAACCTCCATACGATCCCGCCCGGAAACTGCTTCTGCCTTCACGCCGCTATCTCGCAGCAACTTTGCAATTTCGGCTGCATGGTCTACGCTGGCACAGAAAATTACTGTCTTTTTGCCGTTGACGTACTTTAAATAGGTGTCAACGATCAACTGATTGCGTTCCGGGATGAACAGCTTGCTTTCCAGATCCTGCGAATTGTATTTGATGCCGTTGATCCGCACATCGGTCAGGTCGATGTTGGTCTTGACCCGGATGCAACGAATCGGCACCAGTATGCCACGCTCCACAGCAGTTTTCAGATCCATTTTGTGGGCGACATTCTGGAACAGCTCCAGCATATCTTCACCATCGCTGCGTTCCGGGGTAGCGGTCAGCCCCAAAATAAACTTCGGATGGAAGTAGGTGAAGATCTTCTGGTAGGTATTGGCCGCAGCATGGTGGCATTCATCCACGATCAGGTAGTCAAAATCCGTAGGCGAGAACTTTTCCAGATCTTTGGAAATGCTCTGTACCGTTGCAAAAATGACCGTTTGGGTCATATCCTTCTGGCTTCCGGTGTACTCTCCCAAGGTCGCTTCCGGCCAGACCTTGGCGAAAGTCTCTTTTGCCTGAGATGCCAGCTTCAGGGCGTTGACCAGAAACAGCGTGCGTCCGCCCACTGCCTTGGCATCCGTTGCTGCCGTGATGGTTTTGCCTACGCCGGTTGCATGGTACAGCAGCGCAATGGTCTTGCCGTCCTCACGCATCTTCTGCAGGTTCTCGGTGGCTTCCTGCTGGTAGTCCCGAAGTTCAATGGTCTGCCCCATCTGAACCGGCAGGTCTGCTTCAAATGCCTTGAACATGGGACTGCTGCCCAAGAAAGTAATCAGCTCGTCCTTTACCTTTTCCGGTTGCTTTTCCAGCTGGCTGTAGATCCAGCGATATACTTTCCAGTTGTCATAGATCAGGCTGTTCTGTTTCAGGAGGTCATCAGCGTATTTGTTTTCGGACACCTTGCTGGGGTTGTGGTAGGTCTCACCATCAATCTCGATTGCAATTTTGGATTCAGGCGATTCCAGCGCAAAGTCGATATAGCGATGCCTACCATAGATGTCCACGCAGGGGTACTGGACCTGCAAATTTTCGGTCTTTTCCGGGCCAAAAGCCTCACAGAAAAGCTGCACAAACAGCTCCTCCGCACGGCTGTTGACACTGGTTGCTTTCATTGGCTCCATGGTGGCCTCCTAAAACGATATTCCCAATTAAGATTTATAATTTTATTATATCATACGCAAAAAGCTCTGTATAGTTTGTTTCTTTGGCAAGGTTTTCTGTCCTTGCTGCTTAATTCTATACCTTTATAAGAGAACTCATTGATTTTTTATTTGACTGACGTTTCCAAAAAATAACCATAAATTTTTTCTCAAAAGACTTAACTCTACTGCATCCATGGGCTTCTACTAAGCGAAGACACTTACAGTTGGAAGTGAAAGCGGGGTTTTACCATGGATTATAATGCAGTTTTGAATCGTGTACGCCCGATGCTGACGAACGGCAATCACCTGTCTGCGCAAGGCTTTGATGCGCTGTTTGGTTCCTGTTCTCAGCAGGAACAGGAGTATCTGCTGGCCGAGCTGGCGGGGCTCGGCATCCTAGTGGATACCAGCGCCGCTATACCCAGCAGCAGAAAGGCCACTTCTTTCTGCCGCAGCGACTTTACCTCCAAGCAGCTTTGGTCTATGACCAACGAGCAGCTCTGCGTATTGGCACAGCAGGGTGACGAGAGCGCCAAGGATATCCTCGTGCGCAAGACCGCCGGTTTTGTCCACCTGATGGCCCGCAGAGTTCCGCAACTGCTCGCCCATAGCTGCCTGACCGAGGAGGACAACTTCCAGAACGGCATTCTGGGACTGTTTACTGCGGTCCAGCGGTTCGATGCGCTGCAGGGCTGCAGCTTCCTGACCTACGCCGCCTACTGGATTCGCCAGTCCATCCTGCGCGAAGCCATCAGCACCGGCCTTACGGTACGCATCCCGGTACACTATTTTGACACGCTCTGCCGGGTGCGTGTCGTCTGCAGCACCTGCATGCAGCTAGATGGTCCGGATCTCTGGCATGCCATTGCCGAGGCTGAAGCCAGCAGCGGTCACCCCTGCACGGTGGAGCAGGCGCGCCGCTACCTGAGCGACATGCTCGTTTACCTCAACGTTACCAGCCTGAATCTTATGGTCGGCGAGAGCCACGACACCGAGCTTGCGGAACTTCTGGCGGATGACGTCAGCCCCGATCCTGTGGACACTGTGAGCGAGAACGAGACCGTTCAGGAAGTCCGGTTGCTTCTTTCTCAGCTTCCCGAACGCGAGTCCACTGTGCTCCGGCTGCGCTACGGTATCCCGGATGACCGCTGCCGCACGCTGGACGAGATCGGTGCGCAGCTGGGCGTCACGCGGGAACGTGTCCGCCAAATTCAGGTGCGTGCCGAGCGCCATCTGCGGGAGATGCTGAAGCGCCGCTCCTCATTCGCCCTTTTTGCTGCCTGATTTTTTGACCTGATGGAGGATTTTGCCATGAATACATTGCTTCGTTCTTATCTTTCCACCCATGCTGCTGAGGATACGTTGTTTGTCTTGTGGGGGTTTTCTTCGGAGGATGCCGGTCTTGCGCGTCCTTCTCTGGATGCTTTGCTGCAGCAGCGCCTGTCCCGCTACCTGAGCAGTCTGCTGCAGCAGAACCCCTGTGTGATCACCGCAGAGGAGTTTGCCCTGCACGCCGATACCCTTGCGCAGGAGTTCCCGCACATCATTCTGGTGCAGAACACCTGCTACCGCACGCTGCTGCCCGTGTCTGTGACGCTTACGCCGGAGATGCAGTCCGGCCTTCTGAGCCACTTTGACCCGGAAACGCCGCAGGATACTCCGCTGCCCGGCATTGAACCCTGCCTGCGTGTCTACTCCAACCTGCTGCATACGGAGGAAGGCATTGCCTGCTGCATTCCTTTGGACGCTCTGCTGCGTCAGTACCCGCAGGTCGAGCGCGTATCGTTTGGTGCAGCACCGCATACGGTTCCCGAAACTTCCGCCATCAGCTCTGCCTTTGCGCTTACCGGAGAAGCCGATTATTTCTGCCTCGTGCAGCAGCTGCGTCGCGGCAAAACGCTCTGCGTTTCAGCCGACAGCTTCATCGGCGATGAAGCTGGTCTTGCCGCCAGCCTTGCGGCGCTGGCTGGCGCTTTTCCCGGTCAGCTTTCCAGAGCGCATGCGCAGACGATGCAGCCAGAGCGCCCCGTCTGCCCGGAGGCGCGCACCCTTCTGCAGCAGCACTGGGGTTACCCAGATTTTCTCCCGCTGGATGTCTACGACCTGGACGCTCTGCATCGCGGCGAGAAGAAGCTACGCACCATCACCCAGGAGGACATCATCGATGACCTCATCCAGCAGGCAGAGCTTTGCCGTGCAGGGCAGACTTACCGCGACCTGTTCGTTACCGCATCTACCGGTGCGGGCAAAAGCGTGATGTTCCAGATCCCGGCCATTGATCTGGCCGAGAAGTACGGGATGGTCACGCTGGTGATCTCGCCGCTGATTGGCCTGATGAACGATCAGGTACAGGGCATGGAGAAGCACCGCTACGCCAAAGCCCGCACCATCAACTCCGACATCCCGCCCATGGTCAAGAAGACCATTGCGCAGGAGGTGCAGGAAGGCCGCTGCGACATCCTGTATCTTTCGCCGGAATCCCTGCTGAGCCGCAGCGATATCTCCGACCTAATCGGTGACCGTGCCATCGGCCTGCTGATCGTGGACGAGGCCCATATTGTGACCACTTGGGGCAAGCAGTTCCGCCCGGACTACTGGTTTCTGGGTGACTACGTGAACAAGCTGCGCAAACAGCAGCTGAACGGTCCGCACCAGCATGCCTTTGTCACCGCCACCTTTACGGCCACGGCCACCTATGGCGGCGAGGAGGACATGTACCGCGAGACCCTGCGCAGCCTGCACATGTCGCCGGACCCCATCGTTTATCTGGGCTGCGTGCGCCGCCGCAACATCGAGCTGTGCATCCGGGAGGTTCCCCGCGTGACCGGCCGCCGGGAGTACGAGCTGGACAAGTTCCAGGCTCTGACCGGGCAGATCACCACCGCACTGGAGCAGGGGCAGAAGACCCTGATCTACTTTCCCACCGTCAGTCTGCTGGAGCGCTTCTACACCCATTGCCTTGCGCAGCGGCTTGGCAATACTGTGACCCGCTACCACGCGCAGCTTTCCGGCGAAGCCAAAGCGGAGGATCTGGAGGATTTCCGCAGCGGCAAGCGCCGGATCATGCTGGCCACCAAGGCCTTTGGCATGGGCATCGACATCCCGGACATTGCCCTTGTGCTGCACTTTGCCCCCACCGGTAACCTGTGTGATTACACGCAGGAGATCGGTCGCGCCGCCCGTGACCCGGAGATTCAGGGCCGTGCCGTGTACGAGCACATGGCCAACGACTTCAAGCACATCAACCGCCTGCACGGCCTTTCCAGCATTCAGCCCTGGCAGCTGGTGCAGGTGATGCGCAAGGTGCTGCAGCTGTACCGCCAGCACCGCGCCAGCCAGCCGGCCACCGCCACCAAGCACCGCAACGAACTTCTGGTGGACGCCGAGAGCTTTGCCTACATCTTTGCCAGCCCTAACGGCGAGCACCAGCAGGACCCACTGGCCAAGGTCAAGACCGCCATGCTGCTGATCCAGAAGGACAGCGAAGCACGCGGCTATGCGCCCTTCATCATGCGGCCCTCTCCTCTGTTCACCCACGGGTATTTTCTGCTCAGCAGCGCCGATGCCGCCGCAGTCAACTGCATCTGTACCGGTGCTGCCACCCTGCAGGATGAGGCTGCCGGGGTCTACGACGTAGACCTTGCCCGCCTGTGGAGCAGCCGCTGGCAGAACGATTTTTCCTTCCCGCAGTTCAAGTATCTGCTGTACACCCACAGCGACAAGCTGCCGCTGAATGCCCAGCTGCACCTGACCCCCGCCATGCAGCTGACGCTGGAGTGGCACGCCAATGCGGATGCCCGTTTTTCCGTACTGCTGCGCGCCCTGAAGGAGATCTTCTTCGAGGCTGCCCGCAGCGGCCAGTATCTCTACGACCGGGATGCCGCTGCCCGGCTGGCGCAGGCCACGGGTCTGAGCAGCACCCGTGCCACCAGTGCAGTGCGCGTAGTGCTGGCGGCTGTGCAGTCCTGGCAGCAGCATTCGCCCCGCCTACAGCGCACCCGTGTGCTGCGCCGCGGCACTACGCAGGAAGGCACAGAGTACAGTGTGGTGGACCCGTTCATCAGCGAGTTTTTCCACTGGCTGGAGCAGAGCTTTGCTGTTCTGCACAGCGGCGAGACCTGCCGCTATCTGCCGGTGAACGATTCTGCCCAGAGCAGTGAGCGTCTGACCCCGGCTCTGGGCGTGCTGGAGGAGCTGGACCTGCTCCACTTTGCCCTGCTGGGCGGCTCCAACAGCCGCCTGTACCTCTATATCAACCAGACCCAGACCATGGAACTGGCTGACCGCGGCTTTTACCGCAACCACTTGCTGGAGCGCATTGCCCAGCGCCACACCGATGCTGTGCGGCTGATGAGCTGGCTGTTTACCAGCGGCTTTTCCAGCGAGCAGCTCTGGGACCGCATCGAGGAATACTTCCTCGGCCTGCCCATTCAGGGCTTTGACGCTCCTTCTGCCGAATCGAGGTGATCTTTATGCCTTATCTTTTCTGCTCCATCCGTGCTTCTCCGGTGTATAGTTCTTTTCTTTTGGCTCAATGTGTGGTATAGTAAAACTATCCTCCGTAAGGAGACGGAAATCGGAACGTGTCAATGGCTTTCGCCGCATCGCACCGGTTGCAATATATCCCCGCAAGGGGGCGAAAACAGATCTACCTTTAAGGTGATAATCTGTTCCATGCATTGCATTTATCCCCGCAAGGGGACGGAAACATGCGGTAATCCGCCCAAGCCTCCTGGTAACCGATTGCAATTTATCCCCGTAAGGGGACGGAAACTTACCACACACGGGGCAAACGCTCAAACGGCAACATTGCAATTTATCCCCGCAAGGGGACGAAAGCGACATTGTTCTCATGACAATATCCCCATTCTCAGATTACAACTTATCCCCGCAAGGGGACAAAAAAGCACCTCTGCCACTGGCGTTTGCCAGTAGCGGAGGTGCTTTGCTTTTTCTTACAATTCTATTTTACAGGTTGGAAGCTGTGCCAGCCGGAATCGTCTTTGTAACAGGCAGCGCCTTGACGCCTTCCGGAACATCCGGCTTCATGGGGCGGATCTCCTGCAGATAATCTGCCACATCCTGCAGGGTCTGCTCAATATGGGCCGTGTCCAGCGGAAGAATACGGTCGCTTTGCAGACCAAAAGCCGTATCACTGGCATGGTTGATCTGGTTGCGGTACTGCATCACACGCTGGTAGAACAGTGCCGCGTCCTCGATCTGCCACCGGACCTCCGGGTCGATCACCAGCTGACCGGAAGCGAGAACGGTATCCATATAGGCGTGCATTTCTTTCGAATTTGCCACGCCAAACAGCATATTGCCATCTGCATCGTCCTTGCTGTGGGTCAGGCGCAGATCCGTTGTATAGGGATACTCCTTTTGCATCAAAGTCAGGCGGCAGAAATGGAAGTGGAACAGCGGGTACACCCATGCCTTGCCCTTATTCTGATTCTGTGCCGCCAGATATGCCCAGCCGGTTTCTGTGGGCTGCACAAAAAGATGACGGCAGACATAGGCCGGCATCTGCTCGCACAGCAGGGTCAGTGCCTGCTGATACATCCTGTGTTCTGCACACCAGCTTACCAGCGCAGGAAGATTGTTTTTTGGGGAAGCCAGCAGACCTTCAAATTCCGTGCGGAAGCGGTCATTCAGCAGGTGGAAGAACAGGCTGGTCAGATTTTTGCTCTCCTTGGGCGGTGCCTGCAGTGCCTGTGCGATCTGGCTCAGGTCTTCATTCAGCGCCTGCACCCGGCACAGCGCCAGATCATCCGAGAACTGGTTGATGCGGGCCAGCAGGGTGTGCAGAGCCGGGTCGCTTTCGCCCTCGCTCCACAGGTAGCCTTTCAGCTTCTGTGCAGTACCTGTGGAAAAGAACTCGTCCATCGCCGTGATGAGGTCGAACAGGCTGTACAGCTGACTGCTGTCATGGATGCGGGAAGTACCATCCGAAAGCAGTTCGGAGTAGATCACCCTGCGGGTCTCCACACTGCGCAGGTCGCGCATACAGCGCGCTGCCGTTACCAGAAGCATCGCCGTGTCCCGCATGCCGCCGGAAAGATCAATGGAGAGGGTATCTTCCGCTTCAATTTTTCCTAGTAGCAGAGAGATTGCCCGGAACTGCGCCTTGTCGTCCATGCTGTCCGGCACCGGGATCACCACAAGCCGCTCTGCTGGAATACCCGCCGAAGGCAGGAATACATCACGGAAATACTCCACGGTGGTGCAGGTTTTCCCGTCCGGCAGATGCACGGTAGGGCTGGTGCGCACCAGCTCACTGCACAGTGCCAGAATACAATCCGGCCCTTCCTTGTGCTTTTTCAGCTTCAAAACTGCCGCTTCATTGGTCTGGGTATGAATGTTCGGATTTTTGCCGAAGGGGCTCATATATAAAAGCAATACACTGCGTTCCATCTTATACCTCCTCCTGTTCTGCCTGCATCTGCATCAGCCTCTGCTGCCATGTTTTGCGCCGCTGCGATACAGCCGCTTTGCTTACGCCGAGAAACTCTGCCACGGTTTTATCCTGCGCCGGGTTGCGCCCCGGCTCCAGCAGCGCATGGACGGCAGCGCATTCCAGCGCCTTGGGTGCATAGGGCGGCTGAACCGTAAATTCCACATACCGGTGCAGCAGCAGGATATCCCACAGACAGTTGTCCTGTTCCAGCGGACGCAGGTCATCGCAGTTTGCCAGCCGCGCGGGCGCATCCTCTGCCGGGTCCAGCGCGTCATTGTTGCGCAGAAAGCCCATCAGCACGCTGCTCCACAACGGGCCAGCTGTCTTGCCGTATTTTTCCTTCTGCTGCAGGTTCATCAGCCCTATGCCGCGGTGCAGCCATGCCAGCATTTCACTGCTCTGCTCCACCTGCTCTTCCACGCTTTTTTCTTGGGAAGCAACCCGGTCGCCCAGCGCCGAATCCTCTCCGCCAGTGTCGTCCAGACTGAGTACCGACTGCTTATTGCGCAGTGCTTCCCGCAGGGTCTTTACACCCACCCCGACAATATCGGCGATCACCTGTTCTTTTTCCGGGTCACGACAGAGCATACTCTCTGTAATTCCGTTCTTTTCCATGTACTCCAGCGCTTTTTTGATCTTGCGGTTCGTTTCGCGTCCGAAACCCATCACAGCCATTTCTTCCTGCTGCTGGTCGTGTGACTGTGCATGACGGACAGCGGTGCGCAGATACATACTGAAGGTCTGCCCGGGTTTCGGTTCCCAAAGATCAAACGCATCCAGAAACGCCTTGCAGAAATCCGCGCTATTCCATGCCTCCTCTCCCCTTCCGGGAGCCTGTGTGGTCAGAAAGCATTCCGCCCAGAAAGCGCGGAACCGTTCATCATTGGCATCGTGCAGCTTTTTGCGCTGTTCCGGCGGCAGCTGCAGCAGCGGCGAAGCGTCAATGTCCGCCCATGTTTTCACATCATTCATCGCTGCTTAGTCCTCCCGATGCTCGTTCATCCAGATCAGCTGATGGAACACTTGTTCGGCGGTCTTGCTGTCACGCATGGTGCCTACCAGCCCGGCAAGCTGATACAGCGCTGCCATATCGTAAAGCCGCGCGCTGAGCACCTGTCCGTTTTCCCGCTTGACCTCACCATAATACACGCCGCCTACTTCCAGCTCCGTATGGGTAGCTTCGGCGCAGGTCAATGCCGTCAGCGTGACCACCGGGATGCTCTTGGAGCCGTAGGTGATACAGGCATACACCCGGGTGACCTGCGGCAGGGCATCCACCAGATCCCGGCACAGGCCGATCAGCGTTTCCGGGCGCTGATCCTCGGGCAGGTGGAGCTGACGCACCTGATTTTCTGCAATGCCCAGCTGCGCCAGCTCTTCCAGCAGGCGCTGATAATTGCGGGCGGTATCGGCATTTTCCTGCCGGATGGCCAGCAGCTGCACCGTGTCCCCGGGTTCAAGGGTATCCCGCATTACCTGCACGATGGGAAAGCAGGTGGCCGTGGGCGCACCTGCCCGCTCCCGCTGGTACAGCATGGGGTCCAGCTTTCCCTGCAAAGGCACGGTGGTGATATAAGTCTTTAGCACAGGGCAACACTCCTTTTTATAAGATCCATTATCTGCATCATACCATGAAACCGCCCCGCGCACAAGGCAGGCTGAATGAATTTATCGCCGTTCTTTTCAGCGCAAAAGTACATCATTGTAATAAAGTGAATGTTTTCTAGCCATCCGGCCCTTCAGTTTTGCAGTGTTTTGTGATATATTTAGGGTACTATCCCCGCAAGGGGGCGAAAAAACCCACTCCATCGGGATTGCGTTTTCGATTGCAGTACAATCCCCGTAAGGGGGCGAAAACACCTCTGGAGTAATAATAATTTGCTCTTTCGACGTACAATCCCCGTAAGGGGGCGAAAGCTCCATAACTGGATATTTAGGCGTTGTCATTCGGATGCAATCCCCGTAAGGGGACGAAAACACAGGATAGGCCTTGTCGATGATGGACAGCATGGTACCATCCCCGTAAGGGGGCGATAACAAAATAGCCTTGTAGCTGTCGTGCCACGCTTCGGTACAATCCCCATAAGGGGGCAAAAACTACACTTCGCACGCTTTCATGTTGTACCAACTCAGTACTATCCCCGTAAGGGGGCGAAAAACAGGCAATAAAGATTGCGTACTCTTTCATTGTAGATACCATCCCCGCAAGGGGGCGAAAAAACTTCTCCAAAAGAGAATCCCTTACATTCAATGGATACCATCCCCGTAAGGGGGCGAAAACACAACCTCTTTGGACAGGTTCTCACGGCTCTTGGTATAATCCCCGTAAGGGGGCGAAAACAAAAACCAGAAGAAAAACAGGATGCAGGAAAATGTACAATCCCCGTAAGGGGGCAAACCAAAGCAAGAAAAGTAATTTTAAGTTTCTTGCTTAACTATCCGCATTCCATGGGCTTTTTCTCTTTGCAATGTCAAGGAGGAATGCCCTATGCTCATCAACTTTACCAATCATCCTTCTGCCCTGTGGAGTGCCGAGCAAAAGGCTGCGGCACAGGTCTACGGCAAGGTGATAGACCTTGCCTTCCCTGCCATCGACCCCGCCACCAACGAGGCCGTGCTGGACTCCCTTGCCGCGGTATATGCCGACCACATCCTGCACCTTAACCCGGACGCCGTGCTCTGTCAGGGCGAGTGCACCTTTGTGTACCGGGTAGTCCAGCGTCTGGAAGCCGCAGGCATCCCCACGCTGGCCGCCTGCTCCCGCCGTAAGAGCCAGGAGACCACCTACCCGGACGGCAGTACCCTGAAGCGCAGCATCTTCACCTTTGCAGGCTTCCGCCGCTATGGCTCGCCCTGAAAAGGGATTTCAATTGTTCTACTGCCGTGGTATAATGGGGCTGCCCCGTAAGGGGACGGAAATGACTTGCGGGTGATAAAATACTTGCGCATGATGATTACAACTTATCCCCGAGAGGGGACGGAAACATCTCGATGTTTTACGACAACTGTCTTGCGGTGAATTTCAACTTATCCCCGCAAGGGGACGGAAACTGAACCGGAGAGCGCTTGTATATTCTGGAAGACAGTACCATCCCCGTAAGGGGGCGAAAACCCTGATGTCTGCACAATCTGGTTAATGTTGACGGTACCATCCCCGCAAGGGGGCGAAAACAGCCGTGCTTCTTTGTCGTTCCAGTCGTTCTCAGTACCATCCCCGTAAGGGGGCGAAAACTCGCCCAGATTTGCAAACTGCGGCACGTAGTAGGTACCCTCCCCGCAAGGGGACAAAAAACTCCGCATCAAAAAAAGATGCGGAGTTTTTCTTTTGCAAACCTTAACTTCTTGTTTTCCGTGGGCTGTTCCTCTATGAACGGAACGATTGCAGCTGCTGTGATATTTTCTCTGCTGCGGCTTTTGCATAGCGACAAAATGTGTTATAATAAAGCCAATTCCAAGCATCTCTTACAAAAACAACAAATACGTTTTCCGTTTATTGTGCAATTCTTCCACAACTCGTAAAGGAGATGGTATTTTGAACGTTCTCACCCTGCAGTCCACCTATGGCGGGCTGCTGCACGACACCGGCAAAGCGGTGTACCGTGCCGGTGGGCAGCGCGGCAGCCACAGTGAACAGGGCTACCAGTTTTTGCACGGCGTTTTGCCCGGTGCAGGCTGGGCACCGGCGCTGGACTGTGTGCGCTACCACCACGCCGCCGCGCTGCGCGGTGCAGCAAAGGCGCTGCCAGCCGATTCCCCGGCCTATATCGTTTATCTGGCAGATGATCTTTCTGCCGCCGCAGACCGCCGGGAGGTCGAAGGCGAAAGCAGTTCCTTCCGGCGGGATCTTCCGCTGGACGCGGTGTTCACCCACCTGAACGGTACGCACCCCGGCTGGACGATGCCTGCGCAGCCGCAGGACGGCAGCCTGAAGCTGCCACGGCAGCAGCCGCCGCTTTCCGCTTCCGTTTATGCAGATGCCGTGCGCAAGCTGAGCGAGTGCCTGCCGGATCTGCAGCCGCAGCCGGAGTGGATCAACTCGCTGCTGGGTCTGCTGGAAACGCAGTTCAGCTGTTTTCCGTCCAGCACCTTTACCGGCGAAAGCCCGGATGTTTCTCTGTTTGACCACGCCAAGACCACCGCAGCCATTGCGGCGTGTATCAGCGAATATGTGCAGGCAAACAACATCACCGACCTGCGCAAGGCACTTTTTGAGCAGGAGAAGGATTTTTGCCAGAAGGACGCTTTTCTGCTCTATACCGCTGATTTTTCCCGCATCCAGAAGTTTCTTTATACCGTCCATACCGAAAACGCCCTGCGCTCCCTGCGCAGCCGGTCGTTCTTTCTGGAGCTGCTCATGGAGCACTATCTGGACGAGCTTCTGGCCGGGTGCGGCGTGTCCCGCGCCAACCTGATCTACAGCGGCGGCGGACACTGCTATGTGCTGCTGCCCAACACTGCCGCTGTGGCCGATACCCTGACCCGGTGGAACCGGCAGTTCAACCGCTGGCTGCAGCTGCAGTTCGGCACCCAGCTGTTTCTGGCCAACGCATGGACACCCTGCTCCGGCAACGACCTGACCAATACCCCGGCTGAAAAAAGCCCCTACAAAGAGCTGTTCCGCCGGGTGAACCGTCTGCTGGAGCAGCACAAGTTCCACCGCTATACCGCAGAGGATCTGCGGCAGCTGAACAGTACCGCCGCTTACCCGGATGGCCGGGAATGCAAGGTGTGCGGCACCAGTGCCAACCTGAAGGATGATCTCTGCCCTTGGTGCAAACTGTTTGTAGATCTTTCCATTAAGATCCAGAACAAGCGCGTTCTGGTGGTAAGCCGTCAGCCCTCGGCTGCCGATGACTGTACGCTGCCTGCACTGGACGGCGGCAGCGAATATCTGTCCCTGACGGATCAGTTCTCTGCCCGCAAACGGCTGGCTTCCGGCGAGCCGGTCGCGCGTGTATATACCAAAAATGTACCGTCCACCGGCCTTACTTACAGCACCAACCTGTATGTGGGCGATTACACCCCCAAAGACAAAAATAGCATGGATGAGCTGGCAGAGCAGTCCGAGGGCGTGCGCCGCATTGCGGTCTGCCGTATGGATGTGGACAACCTCGGGCACGCCTTCATCTCCGGTTTCGAGCAGGAAACCGAGAAAGACCCGGTCAAACGGATGCACTATGTTACCCTGTCCCGCACCTCGGCATTCTCCCGGCAGATGTCGCTGTTTTTCAAGTGCTACATCAATGGCATTCTAGAGGGCTTGCATGTAAGTATCGTCTACGCCGGCGGCGATGATGTGTTCCTTGTGGGCGCATGGAACGATGTGCTGGAAGCAGCGCAGCGCATCCAGAACAATTTCCGTGCATTTTCCTGCGGTGCACTGACCCTCAGCGCAGGCATCGGCATCTTTGATGACCATTACCCCATCCGGCTTTCCGCCGAGGAAACCGCCGCACTGGAAGAAGCCGCCAAGCATCTGTCCGGCAAAAATGCAGTGGCACTGTTTACGCCGGAACGCAAAGCGGTCCGGGATGCAAAGGGCAATCTGCTGGTGCAGCCGGAGCAGGGGCATATTTATGCGTGGGATACGTTCCGCACAAAGGTCCTGACCGAAAAGGTCGGCTGCCTGCAAAGCTTCTTTGGCAAGGATAACGCTGAGCACGGAAACGCCCTGCTCTACAACCTGCTGGCACTGCTGCGGGAAGCGGAGAACGACCGCATCAACCTTGCGCGGTATGCTTACCTGCTGGCGCGGCTTTCCCCAAAAAAGAATGCACCGGACTATAAACTTTACGAGCAATTCTCTCACAGCATGATGGATTGGGCATTGGATGCCGTACAGCGTCACCAGCTCATCACCGCAATTTATATTTATGTCTATCAGAACAGAAAGGGTGGCGACACAGATGGCAGGATGGAATGATAATGGCCACAGCTATGGCGGCGGTGGCTATAACAACAACCGGAGCGGATATAACAACAGCTACAGCGGAAACCGCAGCGGTTCCGGCAGCTATAACAGCCGTAGCAGCTATGGACAGCAGAATGAGCTGCCGCCGGAGATCACGCCGAAAAAGGTGCCGGAAGATTATGTAGACGAAGCCGAGCGTATTATGCGCAGCCTGATGAGCCAGCCCAAAAAAGTGACCACCAGCAAGATCCGCAACCTGTTGAGCCTTGTGACAGATATCTATAACGAGGAAAACATCCGCACCGAGGAGAAGCTGCGACCCGAAAGTGTGGTCAAGCTCAACCTGATGCGTGTGCGGGTGGCTTACGAGTGTGGACGTGACAATCGTGATGATACTGTAAAGACCTTTGTAAGGCAGACAAACCTGCTGGAATACCTCAAAGGCATTTCCGATGACCGTGCGGATCTGATCCGTTTTGCTCATTACATGGAAGCGCTGGTGGCTTTTCACTGCTACTTTAGCAGCAAGGAAGGGTAATTATATGTATGGAAAAATTCTGATCCGGTGCGATCTGGAAGTGCGCACTGGTATGCACATCGGCGGTTCCTCTGCCTTTTCTGCCATTGGTGCTGTGGACAGCCCGGTGGTGCGCGACCCCTATACCGGTTATCCCATCGTACCCGGCAGCAGTCTGAAAGGCAAGCTGCGTACCCTGCTGGCTCGCAGCACATATCAGGATATCGAAGCAATGGCAAAAGCCGGAAGTTGCGACAAAGACCCCGAGCAAATCCTCCGCCTGTTCGGTTCCTCGGAACCGGTGCGTCGTTCCCGCCTGCAGTTTGCGGATGCCTTTTTGTCCAATGCCAAAGAGCTTTCCAATGTGGGTGTGACCGAGGTCAAGACCGAGAACGCAATTTCCCGTGCAAACTCCGTGGCCAATCCCCGCCAGATTGAGCGTGTGATCGCCGGCGCAAAGTTCGGTGTCAGCATCGTTTACGATGTGACCGACCCGGCACAGGTCGAGGAGGATCTTTCTCTTCTGGCCAAAGGCATGAAACTGCTGCAGATGGATTATCTGGGCGGCCATGGTTCCCGCGGCAGCGGCCGTGTCAGCCTGAAAAACTTTGCGCTGGAAGGCTATGGCGCGCAGGTGGATCTCAGCCACCTGAAATCCCTCTTTGATGAGGTGGATAGTTATGAACTATTTTCTGTTTAAGCTTCAGTTTGACACAGCTGTTCATTTCGGAGGAGCCGACTCTGCATTGTCACTTTATACCTCCGAAGAAACCCTGCGGGCAGATACCCTGTTTTCTGCCCTCTGCCATGAGACCCTCGTCCAGCATGGAGAAGAAGCCCTAGAACAGCTTTGTGCGCAGGTCCGGCAGGGAAAATTCCTGCTCAGCGATACAATGCCCTGGTATGGCGAAACGTTTTACCTGCCAAAGCCCATTGCCGCATCGGAATCCACTGAGGAAGTGGAAACCACCCTGCGTAAAAAGGTAAAAAAGCTAGCCTGGATCCCTGTGTTGGCATTTGACCGCTACGCCAGAAGCCTGCATGAAGGTCATTTTACCCCTGACGAGCAACCGGAAAGTTTTGGCACCCACTATGAGCAGACCAAGGCAGCCGTTCCCATGCAGGGGGATACCATGCCGTATCAGGTTGGACTGTTCCGTTTTGCGCCGGACTACGGCCTGTATTTCATCTGCGGATTTACCGAAGATGGTCAGGATGAAGATCTGGAGTATTTGCTGGATTGGCTGGGCGCTACCGGCATCGGCGGCAAAGTCAGCTCTGGTTATGGAAAGTTCCATGTTGTAGACAAGATTTATCTGAATGAACCTTTTGACGAGCAGACGGAGTGGATGTATCACGCTCTTTCTGCCGAGCATGCTCCTTATCTGCTGCTGAGTACCAGCCTGCCGCAGACAGATGAACTGGATAATGCATTAGAGGGTGCCTCCTTCCAGCTGGTACGCCGCAGCGGCTTTATGGCATCCGATCGTGTGGAAACTCCACTGAAGAAAAAAACGCAGTATGCCCTTTCGGCAGGTTCTGTCCTGCAAAATCGTTATCAGGGTGCTTTGTATGATGTTGGTTTGTCGGATGTGCATCCGGTATACCGCTATTCCAAACCGATCTTTATGGGGGTGACATTATGATTCAGCAGGATCATCTGCAGATCTTTGACCTTACTCTGAATGTATGGGCACCTCTGTTTGTTGGCAATGGCAGCAGCTATACCAAAAAAGAGTACATGTACAACACCCGCAATGGCAAAGTCTCCTTTCTGGACGAGCAAAAATTTTTCAGCTTTCTAGTCGAGCACGATCTGGTGGACAAGTACGGACAGTTTATGCTTAGCGAGCAGTCCAATCTCTGGGCATTTCTGAGCAAAGACTGCGGCATTTCCGATGCAGAACTGAAAACGCTGACGCGCTATCAGATCGAGGTAGGTGATGCTCTGGATGCGGAGCACTCGCTGAAAGAGATCCATGCTTTTCAGCGTGATGCGCAGGGCCATGCCTACATTCCCGGCAGCAGCATCAAGGGTGCGCTGCGTACCGCATGGCTGCTGAGTGCGGTATTGGCTGACCGCAGTACCGGACACAGCCTTGCACCAAACCGCCGGGCCACCTTTCCGGAAGAGAAATATGTCAACCAGCTGCATCTGCGCACTCTGAAAGATGGAAGCATCGCTCCGGACGCTGTCAACAGCATTTTCCGTGGCATTCAGGTTTCCGACAGTGCCCCCATCCCGGATGCACAGATGGTCCTTGTCGGAAAATTTGATGCACTTGTGAACGGTTCCTTTGCGAAGGGCAGTAATCGCGGCATCCCCATGTGTCGGGAATGCGTAGCGTCCGGCACTAAGGTACGCTTCAAGCTGACGCTGGATCAGTCGGTGCTGAAGGGGCGCATCACCAAAGAGTCCCTTCTGAAGGCCATTCAGCAGTTTGATACTTATTACGCGCAGACGTATAGCAGGCGCTTCACTCCGCCGAGCGGTGCAGTCAACCTGCCGCAGCAGCCACACCTGATCCTTGGCGGCGGCTCCGGCTTTTTTGCCAAGTCGCTGGCATATCCCTATCTGGGTGAAGAAGAGGGGCTGCGCTGGACGGCAGAACAAATGAAACAAATGTTCCGCAACCACAAGCATGAGCGTGATGCCGAAAATGGCATTTCCCCGCACACCATGAAATATGCTCGCTTTCGTGGTCGGCTTTATCCCTATGGATATTGCGGGGTGAGTATCTTATGATCCAGCAGATTCAACTGGTTTTATCTCCGCCCACTGATGTGCGGATCCCCCAGTCGTGGTCCTATCGTCTGTATGGCTGGCTGATGTCACAGATCTCTTCTGAATTTGGAGAGCAGATGCATCTGCAAGGGGAACATCCCATTGCGCATTTTCTATGCTTTTCACCGGAAAAGCAGTCTTTGATCTGGACGGTCAACCTGCTGAATGACGCTGCTCGACAGGTAGTTTCTCCCGTTTTGGAATCTGCAAAGGAAATCCCTCTGCATGAATTGACACTCCCGGTTTCAGAGGTCCGCACCTTTCCGGCAGTCTCCGCTGAAGAACTGATCCGTTCTGGGCGCTCCCGCAGCGAAACCCGTGCCAAAATTGCTTTTCTGTCGCCTTGCGCCTTCAAGCAGTCCGGCCGCTATACTATTTTCCCGCAGGAAGCTCTGCTTTTGCAAAGTCTGATTGCGCATTGGAACGCTGCCTTTCCAGAATATGCCCTTATCGATCCTGATGCACTGCAAGCTTTACAGCAGGGGCTTCATATAGTGGATTATAATCTCCATACCACACGTTATCTGTTGAAAGAAACGCGCATTCCAGCCTTTCAAGGCAATGTGACCATCGAGGCGCGCCTTGCACCACCGCTTCTGGAACTTTGGAACGCGTTGCTCTCTTTTGCATCCCATGGCGGAGTTGGCATCAAAACCACTCTTGGAATGGGAGGCGCTGCTACGGATTTTTATAAAAAAACACCCGTTATATAAGCCTCATTGCTATCGAGAGACTGTTGCACTGCATCAGTCTCTTTTTATTGTAGCATCATACAAATTATCACGACCTCTATTATTTTTCATAAAAGCAATGCAGCTACAGTATATTTTCTGAGATCAAGAGCTTCTTTTTCAATCAGATGCGGTTTATCCTCGATCATTGAATATTCTTCTAACGGGCGCTATAATAAAAGAAAACGGTAAGGAAGTGCACCTATGCTCTACCCCGGTCTGTACGAACAGGTCATCAATAACGCACTGAACCGCGAGCTCGCAGAGATCCCGGAAGCCCGCAAGTCCACTGCGCCTATCGACACGGCGGAGGCTGCCAAAGTGCTGGCGCAGTATTTGACCGATGTGGTGCAGAAGGGTCTTGAGAACGTACAGGATAACGGCGGCGGCATCGAGGCGCAGATCCAGCTGGCAAATCAGATCGTGACCACCATCCAGAACACCACACAGGAAGCTGACTTTGCCGCGCTCGGTGTTGACCAGCGGGCAGAGCAGCTTCTTGCGCTTTTGCAGCAGAATGACCCGCGCATTGCTACAGGAAAAAGCGCAAAAGACCTTGACCGCCCGGAGACCTCTATTGCGCAAAGTTCCCTGTTTACCGGCGCTATCCATGAGCCGCAGATGTACACGGAGCTGAAAAAGGAGATCGTTTCCGCCGACCGCATTGATATGCTGGTCTCCTTTATCAAGTGGAGCGGCTTACGCCTCATCATGGACGAGCTGCGGCAGTTTGCGCAAAGCGGCGGTGAGTTGCGCATCATCACCACCTCGTATTATAAAAGAGTAGTATTTATAGACCGCTCTCCAGCGGTATGCTACAATGTTTAGGATGCTGTGGATTGGTAATTTTCACCTACCGTAAAGACGGTTTATTGGAGGCTCCAACCACAGCCTCTTTGTTGAAATGTTAATCAGTTAGATACCGCCAGACGGTTTATTTAGAACGAGGTTACAAGAGCAAAGAAGTCTGTGGTCCTGAACAGCATCGAAATAAATATGCCGGAGGTATCAAAATGGTTTGTGTTGGAATTGATGTTGCCAAGGATAAGCATGACTGCTGTATTCTTGATTCAGACGGAATGGTTCGTGCTGACTGCTTTACCATCCCCAACAACATGGATGGATTTAAGCAACTGCTTCAAACGATTCGAAACTGTACCCAAAAGTCAGACAAAATAAAAGTAGGACTTGAGGCTACCGGACATTACAGCTACAACATTCTTGGATTTCTTCTTGACAAGGACCTGGCCGTCTATGTCATGAATCCTTTGCACACCAACCTGTACCGAAAAAGTCTCAGCCTTCGCAAAACTAAAACCGATCGTGTGGATGCAAGAACGATTGCAACTATGCTATTGTCCGATGTAGACCTCAAGTCCTACACGGATACAGCATACCACAACGAAGAGTTAAAGTCACTAACAAGATACCGATTCGATAAGGTTCGTGAAAGAGCCAAGCTGAAGCAGTCAGTGTCCAGACTGGTCACGATTCTGTTTCCAGAACTGGAGAAGCTCGTTACCTCTCTCCATATTGCTTCGGTTTATGCGCTCCTCAGTGAATATCCCGGTGCAAAACAGATTTCAGAAATTCATCTCACCAAGCTGACAAATCTTCTTGCAACAGCGTCCAAGGGACGCTACGAAAAAGAAAAGGCCATCCAGATTCGAGAGGCCGCCAGAACTTCCATTGGTTCTGTCATGTCTGCCAAATCTCTAGAATTGAAGCACACCATTAAACTCATTAAGGAACTCACCTCCGAGATTGATGAAATTGAAGATTCGATTCAGCAAATCATGGATGAATTGCATCCACCGATTCTTTCTATTCCCGGAATGGGTGTTCATTCCGCTGCCATGATTCTTGCTGAAATCGGCGATTTCTCCAACTTTGATTCTCCTGACAAAGTCCTTGCTTACGCTGGCTGCTCTCCGTCTACATACCAGTCAGGCAAACTCACAAACTGCTATGCTCACATGGAAAAACGCGGTTCTCGCTATCTGCGATACGCTCTCTACAACGCAACCAAGTACGTCTGCCACTGGAATCCCGTCTTTGCTGAATACCTTGCCAAGAAACGTTCTGAAGGAAAACACTACAATGTTGCCCTGTCCCATGCCATGAAGAAACTCGTGCGGCTGATCTATGCCTTGCAAAAGTCTGGAAAAGCGTATCTTACGGCTGCTTGATTTTCTCCAGAGCCTGAGCGAAATCCAAGAACAACTTAGCTGGCGCAGCGAACCCTTGACAAACCGAAGCATTCAAATGCTATCCTGTTTTTGCGAGGGTTAGCTGGGCTTGCTTTGCTATTCTCTCCGTCGCCCTCGCTGTCCCAAGACCAGCATTTGAATGCTGTTTGTCATGGGCAGCGAATGGTTGACGGATTTTAGGGGATTTTTTCATTTTGGGGCTTGACTTTTAATAGTTAGTCTCCAATGGGAAAGATTGCGGAGAGGATAATAGAATGTCGGAGACAAGACTTTTCAGTAGCGAAGCTATAAAAGCAGCTAAGATGGAAGAGTTATACCGCAGAGCCTACAAAATCCTCTATGATAACAGAGATTTCCTACTTGCTGTCCAGAAAGAGCTTCTGGAACATGAAACGCTGCTGAACAGTGATCTGGCAAAAATCCGGGAATCCTGTATCTAAACCCTATTATTCAAAAGGATAAAGCGGTCAAGCTTTTTGAGGCTTGGCCGCTTTTATCTGGCAATATGCAGTTGAAACTCAGGGTTCTTCCTCTATATACAGGAAAGCACACAGCATTTTAGTAACTGCCTCTCTTTGAACAGGAGAGAGCTTAGCCCAGAGATCAAGAAGCTTCTTTTGCTCCTTCGTCAGATAAACAGAGTCCTCCTCCTGAAAGAACTGGGAAAGCGTGATGCCGAAGCCCGAACAGATCTTCTCGATGGAAGCAACATTGGGTTGGAGATTTCTTCTCCGCCATGTTGAGATGGTGGATTGGGTCAGGCCAGAGTTTTCTGCAAGGGCATACTCAGACCAGTTGCGGGCAGCACGTTCTTTCTCTATGCGGCCCAGAATATCAAATGTGGGCTTCTCTCGTTCCATGGTTGACCTCCTTGTACAAATCGTAGTGATTACTTACGATTTTATTGTTCCAAGGCTTGACCGTTAATTGCATTAGTCGTATACTTTCAATAGTATATATCGTAGCAATCAAACCCTTTTTAGAAATCTCGCACAGATTTTAGAACCAAAAACTTTTTGATAGACAAAGAAGAAGATAGACAATGCCTGTCCACCACGGTTGCTATAATGGGGCTGAACCGAAGAGGAGGGCAAACCAATGACAGCAGACACCTTAAAAACGACCCGTGTTTTGGAACTTTATCAGGATTTTCTTTCTGGTAAGCTCATCAATAAGCAACAGGCCGCAGAGCAGTACCATGTGAACGTCCGTTCTATCCAGAGAGACATCGACAGCATCCGGGATTTTCTTTCGGAACAGTGTGCCAAAGAAGGAATCGTACGAAAAATCGAGTACGACAAGAAAGAAAATGGCTACCGTCTGGTCACACAGGAGATCGAGCAGCTTTCCAAAGGTGAAGTGTTGGCCCTATGCAAGATTCTGCTGGAAAGCCGAGCTTTTACCAAAGAGCAGGTCGAGAAGCAGTTGCAAATCATCCTGAACCTTTGTGTGTCTCAGAAAGAAAAAAGCGACATTGAGTGGTTTATCAGCAATGAACTGTTCCACTATCACGACCCGGCTCATGCAACCGTTGACCCGGACAATCTGTGGATGGTGGCACAGGCCATCCGAAATCAGTCGGTACTGGAAATTGAGTATCAGAAGCTGAAAGACCGTCAAATCGTAAAACGGATGGTTGAGCCGGTGGGATTGATGTTCTCAGAGTATTATTTCTATCTCATGGCTGTTATCACAGACCACTCCACCAGAGAGGCTTTCCATAAAAAGAACGATCCTTATCCAACCATTTATCGGCTTGATAGGATGCATTCCATCAAGGAAACCGGTGAAAAGTTCTCTGTTCCCTACAAAGACCGCTTCAAAGAGGGCGAGTATAAGAACCGCACTCAGTTCATGTTCGGCGGTGAGCCGCAGAAGATCAGCTTCAACTACTATGGTCCATCGGTGGAAGCTGTGCTGGACAAGTTCCCCATGGCAAAAGTCATAGATGAAAAAGAGGGTGTGTGCTCCATTGAAGCCGAAGTCTTTGGCACAGGCGTGAAAATGTGGCTGCTCAGTCAGGGCAGTAAAGTTAAGGTGACTGCACCGGAAACGCTGGTGCAGGAGATGAAGCAGGAAATCGAACGTATGAACGGCCAATACTAAGGAGGTTGTTTTATGAAGATGGTTGCAAATGAGACTGAACTGCGCAATGCTCTGAAAGAAAAGGCACCGGAAATCACGATTGTAACATCGTACGCGGATACGGTAAAGAAAAAATATGGATTGGATTTGAAAGCAAATCCACTTGGAAAGATGCTTGTAACGGGTTTTGGGCCAGTTGTGAATCACTTTATGAACCCGATAGGCGAAGAACTGTCTTGGTATAAAATTCAATTTTACACGCCGGGAAAGCTTGTAATTGAACGAGAAAAATAACGTAAAGGAGCCTCGATATGGATTTCAAATCATTACGGAGTGATAAGCTCAAACTTACGCAGGAGGAATTTGCAAATCTCTACGGAATCAGTATTCAGGAAGTTCAGGAACTCGATAAGACCGGGAAACCTGATATGGACTTGATTGTCAAAATAGCAACCAAGTCTGGGTTGGACTTCAATACGATCCTTTCTTATGAAAAGCCGCGGGTCAAACCTATCAGTGCAAAAGATACTTGGGAGAAAACGAACTTTACCAAAAAGAGTTTGTCAGGCTATCTTAATTCTGCGCTGGAACAGATGGATATTCCCGATGATATGCAAAAAAATTACATAGACGACCTTGAAATCGGCATCATGTCGAAGTTCGTTAAACCTACTGTGGCTATCGTGGGCCGCTCGGACACCGGGAAAAGCACTCTCATCAATTCACTGATTGGTGCTGAAAAAATGCCAGCGAAATGGACACCGACTACTTCAACGGCAGTTTATGTAAAGCACATTAAAGATCGTCCTGCGTTCATCCATGATGAAGCATGGATTTTCAAAAGAGAATGCGGCAACGAGAAGTTTTGGAATTCTAAACGACTTTATGATGAAAAATACTGCGAAAAGTGGAAGGTTGCCGGAGGAGATTTAAGCCTTCTGGAAACCTATTCTACTCGCCAAGGCGGTGGATTAAAGACGGAGGCTGGTTCCGCAGTTGTTTTCGTTGATGCTCCGATTCTTTTGAACTGTGATATTATCGACTTGCCGGGCTATGGAACGGAAACTGCAAGTGATGATGTTATTACGGCAAAGACTGCGGCACACGCAGATGTTTTGATTTACTTATCGCTGGCAAGTGGTTTTTTGAGAATTGAAGATATTGAATATCTGAAGAACAATGTCCGTACGCTCCCTGTTTTAGAGAAAAAAGGCGAAAATGGTCTTAAACCGTTGGCAAACCTGTTTGTTGTAGCTTCTCATGCAGATTCTGTTGATAATGGCAATGAAATTTCTCTTGCCAATATTTTGAAGAGTGGCTGTGAGCGATATATGTCTACGCTGTCGGACAGCTATTGGAAAAGCCGTGCAGAAGAATCTGGCTATGACTATTCTCCCGCTGTAATTCAGAGCCGCTTCTTTACTTATACAACTGATATTCCTGCGCTCTGCGAAAAATTTAGAAATAACCTAGAAGCTGTTCTGGAGACAATTCCCGAAATCGTTGATACGGAATGCAAAGAATCGGTTCGGGCGTATGTTGCCAGAAAAGAGCCGAATTTGGAAGCTGAAATCCAAAAGTACGAGGCACTTGTCGAAGATCGGCAGAAATACGTTGAGCTTTTGAAAGATATTCAGGATTCTGATTTGGAACGAACTGCTGAGAACGATAACAAAAAGCGTGAAATCAAAGATTTGATTCATTCTCTCAGCGGGGAATCTCTGAATGAATGCACAAAGTATTGCACATCGGTGCTGACCGTTGATGAGATTACACGAAGAATCAAATCCAAGGGTATCAAAAATAAAAAAGAGGACATTCAGCAATTTGCAAGCCAGTTGCAGGATGAAATGCAAAGTAAATGTTCCGATTTGCTGAAAGAGAGATCGGAACAGTTGTCTGTGAAAGTCAAAGAATATGTGAGCGATTATCAGGAGGGTGTTCAGGCTTCGTTTCAAGAAGCAAATCTTAATGCAGACTTTGATGCTGGTTATGCGTTTGCATCTTCACTTGCTAAAATCGGAATTATCGGAGGACTGGGAGCTTTTCTAGCTGCTGATGCAGCATTTGCTTTTGGAAGCTGGGCTTTCCTCTTTGGCATAGGTGGTCAGATTGCGTTGTTTGCCAATTTCCTTGGCCCGATTGGTATTGTGGCAGGTGCGCTGATTAGTGCCGGACTGGGCATTATGAAACTTTTTGGCGGCGGTTGGGAAAAGAGTGTCGCTAAAAAGCTGGTGAATGCTTATGAAGAAAAAGGTGTTACTGACCAGTACAGAAAAGCCATCAATGAATATTGGGCGCAGACGGAAACTGCATTTGACCAAGCAGCCGAGCAGCTCGATCAGGCGTGGACTGCTTATGTGGAACGGTTGCAGACAACTGTCGATAGTTACGATATTGAGCAAATTGAAACTTCGCTTACTGCGGCGAAAGGTATTCAGAATTTTTTCGAGCATATCCCATTGTAAGGAAATGGTTTTGTGACCTCTACAACTGGGATTTGGAATGAAAGGAAATTGCTATGAATCCGATGTTCAATGAATACAAGGATGCCGGTAAAATTCAGGAAGCATTGCTGATTGGACGCAACATGGTGAATAAAGCTCCGGGAGACTCGGAGTGCGTAAATGCCTATTTGGATTTCCTGCTGATGCTGGCTGAAAAATTGCCTCGTACCGATGAACGTAAGAGTTTTGCAGACCAAGCAAATCTTGTTCTCTCTTTTTATGAAGAAAATGCAGATCTTACGGATGACATCATCAACGACATTCATGTGTACCATAATCGACTTGGTGCAGTAGTTACGGACATTGCACAGCTCGAACAGGAAGAATACGAAAAACAGAAAAGAGCAATCGAGGCCACCAACACCACGCAAATCAAAAAGCTCTATACCATAAAGCAGAAGTTGGAAAATGCCAAGACCCATGCAGAGTTTGACAAGCTCTTGCAGGAAATTAGTGCTGTGGATGCTGAAATTGACCATGATAACTTAACGTCAGAGCAGAAAACACATTATGACCAGTTGAACAAGAGCTGCACTGATACCATCAGTGCCAAGATGCGCCAGTTGGAGTACAAAGATAATATCGACTACAACAAAAAGGCTGTTAATGCATACAACTCTGCTTTTACAAGTTTCAAGAATAATGAATCGCGGTATAAAGATAAGAGCCAGCTTTTTGGCCTTGTTTCCACGACGCTGTTTGCATATGATGCAGGACGGTTATTTAATGAAACCCTGATTTTCTATAATCATGTCTATTCCTATATCTTTAGCAAGCTAGATGATAACGGAAAACTAGAGCTAACAAGGTATTCGATTGAGTGTGAACGAAAGCTGAGGTGAAACTTATGCTGACAGCACTAAGGAACAATAAAAGTTTGACATTCTATCAAACCACAGAATTCAGACCAAAGTTCAGCGTGGATTCTTCTTATACAGGCGGAATAACAGCAACAGCTATCTCATCTACTGCATACACCACTGCTACGGTTACAACGCAGTTCAATAATCAACTGAATGCTTTTTTAGATGCTTTCCATGCCGAAAGAGAAAGAATCGCAAATAAAGTAGCAGAAGGATTAGCAAAAGATTCAGAATATACAGGTGCAAGAAATGATGCAGTTAAGCTTGCGTGGGATTATGAAAAAGCCGATGTCGAAATGGGTGGTCGAGGTTCATCTGATTGGGATGATGCTCAATGTCAGGAAATAAAAGAAACCGGAAAAGTTAGAGGTGCTGAAGGCCATCACCAAAAGAATGTAGCAGATCATCCCGAAGATCAGGGAGATCCCGACAATATAAAATTTTATAAATCGAGAAAAGAACATCTTGAAAAAGGGCATAACGGTGACTTTCACAATTCAAGCGATGCACCTAAAATTGACAAAGACAAAATGCTTAAGAAAACAAATAGCAAGAGAGTCTTTAGAAATGAAATAAAGGGCATTGGGATAGCTGCTGCAATAGGTATTGGTGTTGGTTTTACTATTGGCTTTGCAGTTTCGTTGGCGCAAACGGGTGTTACCCCTGATTCCATTAAGTATGCTTTAATCAATGGCGGTAAGTCTGGACTTTCATCGGGTATTCAATCCACCATTGGATACGGGATAGGAAGAACCGTAGGACAACTAGCATCTCAAGCATTGACGGGAGTTTTCTCCAATGTAGGACTTGAAATTACGGAAAATATAGCTAAAATGTGTAATATGGGTGCTGTTGGAGCTATAACAATAGGTGTCTTTTCAACCGTACAGTTTGTAAAGCTGGTTTGCAAGGGTGAATCGTTGAAAACAGCGGCTATCCAAGTTGGCAAGCAGGCGTTGTTCTCGCTTTCACTACTAGTGGTATCCATTACTGCACAAGGTATTTTTGGCGGCCCAAGTGGAATCATTGTGTCTGTCGGAGTTGGAATCATCTTCGTAACCTACACGATAGCTGATACTGTTCATCAGCGGAATTATTCGGAAAAACTTCGTGTTTATATGATTGAAAAATGCAAACCGATATTTGCTTAGGAGGTCCTTATGTTGATAGATGACTTTGTCAGAAGTGCCATTAAGCAAGATAAGCGGAACGTTTTTGAAAAAACAAAGCTGCTTTCCACTTGCCCAGAGGTTTTGAAAGAATTTTATCAACAAGCGAACCCTGTGGATGTTGAAGTGACCATGGATGGTAATGCGGTGAGATTCGTTCCGGCAGATGAGTTGGAAACAATTCAATCCGATTATTCTATGGGCAAAGAGCGATTCGTTTTTGCGACTTGCAATGGAGATCCAATATATGTATACGATAAAAAGATATATACCTGTTGTCATGGGACACGCAAAATAAAAGATGAACTGATGGCAGAGAATTTCGCAGCGTTCTTGGATTTAATTGATTAACGGTTCTTCGAGTAGAAGTAAAAAAATAAAATGTGCAGGGTAGCAGCAACGCCGCCCTGCACATTTTTGTTAAGTAAAGGATTTGAGCACTTCTTTCAGTGCTTCACGCTGCTCCGAGGTAAGCTGGGCCAGAAGTTCCAAAAACTCCTGCTGTTCCTCCGGGGTGAACCTGTTTTCTGGCTCAGAATGATTTTGGCGGTTCATAAAAGATGCTTGCTCCTTTCGGCAAATCCTGCTCTGCTATCAGTTCGGCACGAATCTGACGCTTATATTTATAATAGGTGTTCCGGGCAAGACCGGTGAGCTTCATGCACTCGGCATCGTCAAGTGTGCCGCCAAAGGTCTTGCAGTGGGTGCGGATGATCTGCTTGGCTTCTCTGGCTTTCTTCGTTTCAAAGCCAACACCCTTTTTGCGGCCAACCTGCTTGCCGTTCAGCCGGGCGGTCAAAAGGCCCTCACGGGTGCGCTGGTGCAGATCGGCAACTTCTTTTTCGGACTGCTCAAAGGCCAGCTTGATCTGCTCCTTGGCCAACGCCATCAGATATTCGTTGATGCCCTTCAAGATGAAGTCCACATTTGTCCCTGTCATGGCAATGCTGCCGGACAAAGCCTTTTTGTAGGTTTCGGTGTCGATGTGGTGCTCTTTCAAAAACACCAGCCGGATGCCCCTGTGGTAAAGGTCTTCGTACAGAGTAAAACCTTCTTCTGCATTTCTGGACATCCGGGACACAGAATCGAACACCACCGTATCCCCAGATTTCAGAATCCGGTAGAGCTTCAGCCACTCTGGGCGAAAAATGGATGTGCCGGTATAGGCTTCCTGCACGATATGGGCAGTTGGGTATTCGGCCTTGATGTTGCGGATCTGACGGTCAATGCTCTGCTTTGCCGTAGAGATACGGCAATAGCCATAGATGTTCATGCGTCTCCTTTCTGGCTCAAAGATAACGAGCGACATTTTTAAGACTGTGTTTTGCACCTTGAAATGGCCTGAAAATGGCTGGTTTTAATACAAAACAGAATATACGGTATTTTTAATACAGTTTTAGTGGGCATAGGCAGTCATAAAATCAGAAATGGTAGTGCACGGTTTGTGATTGGCGGTGTCCTCGCCATCCAAAGGAGCGTAGTTCCAGTCGGTGTCCTCGTCAATATATCGCCGCCCATCATCCGGCAGTTCCAGCGGTTCCGCAAGAATAATGGTGCCCCAGTGGTTGACCATCACAAAGGGCGCAATCTCACAAGGGATGCCCCGGCACTCGTCATCATGCCGAACATCGTAGGCGTACAGACCATCCGGAATGGTATCTCTCTTGATGCGGATGCTGGTGAACAGCGCAGGCTTTCCGCAAACCGTGATCTCTTCGTAGTGTTCGGTCATTGCATTAAAGGTCATAATCTGTCCTCCTTAGATTTCAATGATAAAAGCTCTGAATTTCTCTTTGTAGAAATCCATTGTACTCTGCGGCAGGGAAGTCAGATTCCCTTCGTTGTCACATCCGGCCAGAAATCCCGGCCCAGCAAGAACATCGGCTCCATCCCACAGCGGACGATTGAGCGGCAGGCCAAGCAGCTTGCCTTCATCATTGCAGACCAGTGTGACCTCTGAACCGGTATCACTCAATGTGATGCATTCGATCAGCCCGCCTACAAATTTCTGCATGGCTTCAAGGGTGTTGTCCAGCTCAATCTCCTTTGGCAGCTCCATTGGCAGGAGCGCAAGGACTTTGATTTTTTCGTCTTTCACTGTGTGCCTCCAAATAAAAATAGGACAATCCACGCGGACTGTCCTGCAAAAGTAAAGGGAGAGCATCCGAAGACACTCTCCCAGTTGTACATATAATTTTTTGCTCAGCTGATGCCAAACTCTTTCATCAGCCGAGCACGGTACTCCTTATCTTCAGAAGCCCGCTTTGCATCTTCAATACGGTTCTGATCGAACAGCTTCTTCATCAGCAAAGCCAGCGTATCTTCCCCTTCGGCTTTTCCCTTTGCAATGCCACGGTTTTCCACTTTATCAAGCACATCGCACATATTGTGTGGGCCTCCAGTATAGTGTTTATTTTTTGCGTACCATACAACGCTTTTTGAAGAATGCGATGCCATAACAGAGGATGTCATCATAGTCATCCCGGAAGTCCGTTGCATACATCCGGTCATTGATCTGCTGAATGGCAGCATCACAGGCATCC
Organism: Faecalibacterium sp. IP-1-18; assembly: GCF_023347355.1. Lineage (NCBI taxonomy): Bacteria > Bacillati > Bacillota > Clostridia > Eubacteriales > Oscillospiraceae > Faecalibacterium > Faecalibacterium sp. IP-1-18. The sequence goes on along the minus strand of NZ_CP094472.1, from coordinate 537,034 downwards.
GGCAGAGCATCCAGAGTTTTGGCATACTTGGCTTCAAAAATCGCCACACGGCCATTGCGGATATCCTTTACAATGACATCGCTGCGACCCTCGCCATGCTCTTTGTTGGATTCCACCACATAGCCAGCACCAGTAAAGATGCCCGCAAGGAAAGCGTGGTAAAAATCCTCCCGGTAGTCGTGGTAGCTGATGGTCATGCGTAGCAGCTTGGTCATTTCTTTTGTCAGAGCTTCGCTGTTTCCGCTCCAGACTGCATCAAACAAAGGGCTGCGGTTCCATGCCTTTGCACTGTCGTCAAACCATTTGCTTACAGTGGTTTCAAAAATTTCCCGAATCTCTGCATTGGGAATCATCAACGCAGAGCAGCCATCCGGCAGCGAATCCGGCAAATCTTTATCACGCACTTTGGTCAGATAGCCTGTCAGATACAGCACACTCCAAAGATTTTCCTCCGAGGAGTGCAGATAATCGTAGGTCAGGTTTTCTTCAATATGCTGAACAATAGAGCCGCCAGCCATCAGAGTTTCAAGCTTTGTGGTGATATTGTCGCCTGCATAGTCGATGAAAGAACGGATGATGGCGTTATCACTGGTGTTTTTCCAATAGCTTTTCGGCTTCTGTGCTACACCATACTGGAAATCCCGCAGATAACTGATTACGTCCCACGGACAATAAATGTCTGCATCGCCAAAATGATAACCGTCGTACCATGCCTTGATTTCAGCAGACTGCGATTCAAGACCAGCATCTTTCAGCATTTGATCTACATCTGTCTGTGTGAAACCAAAGGATTCGCTCAACCGGGGAGAAAGAATCGTGTCCGAAACAAAATTGTTCGTCCCGGTAAAAATGCTTTCTTTAGCAATTTTCAGACAGCCGGTAACAACAGCAAAGTCGAGGGAGATATTGTCTTTGAGCGTGGTGCTCATCATAGCCCGCATCACGTCCAGCATCTGCGAATAATATCCGTTGCTGCTGGCTTTTGCAATGGGAACATCATACTCATCCAGAATGACGACCGCCGACTTTTTGAAATGGATTTCCAGCATCCGGGTCAACAGCAAAAAGCAGTTTTTGGTTTCATCCATGGATGCAGTGCGTCCCAGAATCCGCTTAAAGATGCCTTTGTCATCGTCGGAAATAGCATCGTCATCCAAAAGAAACTGATAATCCTGAAATGCAAATGCCAGCTTCATGCACAGCATTCCATAGGCACTTTCAAAGGTCAGACCGTCCGTGTCCTTGAAAGAGAAAAATACCACAGGACACTGGTTCATCCATTTTTTGCAAAGCTCTGTATTTTTGGAGATTGCCAATCCCTCAAACAGTTGCTTGCTGTCTTTGCGGATATCCAGAAAATTTGCGAGAGTGCTCATACCAAGGGATTTTCCGAAGCGACGAGGGCGAGTAATCAATGTTACTTCAGCGATACCTCCGCTAAGAAGTTCAGAAATCAGATTGGTCTTGTCGATATAATAATACCCGCCTTCTCGAATCTTCTCAAAATTCGAGATTCCGACAGGAAACTGCAAATCTTTCATGCAATGCTCCTTTCCGCTCACAGAGGAGAGCTTTCAGAACTCACTACTGTAAGTGTACCATGAAATATAGAATCATACAAGAATCAAGTGACATCGAAATAGAGCAGTTTTATTATGCTACGTTCAATCTGGTGGCTTTGTAGCAGTCGGCGCACATTCCCTCATGGGTAGCGGCAAACTCTGCGGCCTGCATGATGGAGCCATCCTTCAGCTTGACCCTCTTGATGGGCTGGTTGCACCGGGCGCAGATGCAGGGCACAGGCGGCTGTTCCTGCTTCGGGCTAGCGGATCTCGGTTTCGGCTGCTTTTGAGGCTCTGCTTCAGGCTGCGGTGCGGCATCTTCCGGTAAATCTTCTCCAGCATAGACATAGAGACCAAGACCGAACATAGCAAGGTTCTTCACCAAGCACCGCATGATAGCCTTATTCACATCGAACATAGAGGCTGCTTCTACGGTGCGCTCTTCCATGCCGACCTTTTCACGGCGGCGGGTCTGCGGATTGTAGTCCCATTTCGGGGTGGAGTAGGTGTAAGGCACAGCTTTCATGGCTTTGTTTGCGCCATCCAGTACAGGCAGCCACATTTCATGCGAAACGCCCTCAATCGTGACCGAGGTATACACCATGAAGCCGGTTATGGGGTCATAAACATAGGGCAGACCGTTGAATTTCTTGACCTCATAGCTGGCAGCGGGATACAGCTTCTTCACCTCTGCCCAAGCATACGCCCAGCTCACATACTTCAGCTCGGTATTGCCGGACTTTTTGACTTCCAGATGATCTTTGAAGTCAATAGCAAATAATTTTACGAATGGATTTTCCATGATAGCATCCTTTCTGATAAAAACCCGGCGCAACAAATGAATTGCTGCGCCGGGTTTTGTATTGGGTAGCTTGAGCGAGCGACAACCACCAGCTTTGCTGGTGGAATAAAAACGGCTTTAGCCCTAGACAAAGAGAAACCTCCCCGTAGAATAGAGTGTGGGTTTGCCAACCACATTCTAGGAACAGGGAGGTTTATCTTTGAAATGAAAGATAACAAAGACGTAGATAGTTTAAGCCATACCACGTGGAGATGTCAATACCATGTAGTGTTTGCACCGAAATATCGGAGAATGGTAATTTACGGTCAGATCAAAAAGGATATAGGGCAGATACTGCGCCAGTTGTGCGAACAAAAAGGTATTGAAATCATTGAAGCGGAGGCCTGCCCTGACCATATCCATATGCTGATAAGTTTTTCGCCGAAGTACAGCATTTCCTATGTCATGGGATATCTCAAGGGAAAGAGCAGTCTCATGATTTTCGACAGACATGCAAATCTGAAGTACAAGTATGGCAATCGGCATTTCTGGGCCAGGGGATACTTCGTGGATACGGTAGGAAAGAACAAAAAGAAAATCCAAGAGTACATTAAAAATCAACTGCAACAGGACCAGATTGCCGATCAGTTGAGCCTTAAGGAGTTCGTGGACCCGTTTACGGGTAGCAAGGAAACTAAGGCGTAAATAAAAGGGCCCCTTGAGGGGCCTGCCACGAGACAGGAATGCAGTTGGCAGACCCATTCGTGGCCCCTTAAGGGGCTTTGCTAGTATTATGCCCTTCTAGGGCTTACTCAAGCCACCGGCTCAGCCGGTGGTTTTGACTGCTGTACTAAACAAAGTTAGAGAAACGGGCAATTTTGTATTGCCGTACTAAACAAAATTGGAAAAACAGGCAATTTTGTATGCCAGCAGACATACAAAAATCATGCTGCATGGATAATGGTAAACCTGCGGCTGCTCACATTCTTGCTGTACCGATTGAAAATATCGGGCTGTTCTTTCTTCAAACGCTGGGAATCCACACGCTTGCTTTCGGAGGATACCCACGATACCTTATAACCCGGTGCTGTGCCATAAGCGGCATCCTGCATTTGCAGCTTGACCTGTTGCTCGATAGCCGTTTTCTCCTGTTCCATCTGCTCGATTTGATTAGAAAGCTCCTGCCGCTTGTCCAACAGATTACGGATGGGATTTAGATCGGCAGTTTTGTTTCGATCATCTGCAGAGTATAGCTGATTGATCTGCTGTGTATCCCCCTCGCTTCCGGTAGGTACAGGTGGAATTTCGGGCATTACGTTGTATTTCCAGAAGTGCTCTTCCTTTGCAATGAGGTTGTTCAGAACTTCTTTGTCGGTTGTGATCTTGTGAATCACCAGTTCTTTCCCGAAAATCAGAGCAGCAATGTACCAGCAGTCAAAACCGCTGACAGCCAGATAGTGATTGACCTGAGCCATGTAATGTGCAGGGATTTTTCCATCAGCCCACTTGTCCGCAGAAAACGGCGAAACCGTTTTGCACTCTAATCCAGCTTTTTGCCCAACGATCAGGCGGTCAAAATCTGCCAGAAGCAGCGGATGTTTCTCGCTCTGGTAAATGGCATTTGCACGGCGTACCTTCAGACCGGTTGCTTCGGTGAAGCGTTGCGCGACATAATCTTCCAGATCGCGTCCCTGGCGCATAGCCTCATTATCGATGTTCTCAATAGTTTCGCTGTTTTTGTCGCAGTAAACCTGAAAAGCAGAACGATAGGGATTTACACCCAGAATGGCACCTGCATCGGTGCCGGTAATACCGCACTTGCGGTAGCGGAGCCAATCCTCTTTGGACAGGTTCAAAGTTGAAATCAATCTTTTCATGCGCTTTGCATCCTTTCTTTCATAATAGATTCGGCAAGAATGAAGTCATATTCCACCAAGTCTTTCATGATGGTGGAAAAGTCGGCAGCTAACGAATGGCAAGAGCCAACCCACAGGTCATAAAGAAAATCCAGAATATTATTTTGCACCCTGAGATGGTTCCAGTAGCGCTCCTCCAGTCTACCCTCGGATTCCAAAACAATAATGGCGGTGCTGATGGTACTTTTCATCGTGATCTCATAAGCCGTGGTAACGCTGATTTCAGAAGCACTCTTCTCAACGTTGTCAAAAAATTCCGTGAATTCCCTGAAAATGCGGTTGTTTACATCATTCATGGCTTGCTCCTTTATGCTGCTGCCAGCACCATCTTGTAAGCCTTGTCGATCATGGGGTTACCCTCTGCGGTGCGCAGGAACAGGTTTTCGTTGTAGTTTTTGGTCTTGCGGAGAGGGTCTGCGTGGGTGGCAAAATCAGAGACTGCGTTGATAAAGCGCCAACCGTTCTTGCCGACCCATTCCAGATCCGGTGCGTTGTAGTAGCGAGTCTTCAGATCTTCCTGCAAGCGCAGGTTATTCTTCCGCTGGCAATCGGACAGGTCCTCAGAAATCGGGAAAAAATCATTGATGAACTCCTGCACCTTGTGATCGGATAAATCGATGCGAGCCAGCTCTTCGCCACGGTTGCCGAGTTCAATCATATAGTTGCTGGCCAGCTGCAGGGTCTCACGGGCATCCTGCACGCGGAGCAGAACATTTTCGGTGTGGCGTGCAGTCCAGCTGCGCTTTGCAGTATTCAGCGCGAGGTTCAGCGTGTTCTGGCAGACTACACGGATCGGAGTCATGGTCACTTTCACACCAGAACTTCCGTCATGACTGTTGAAGATCACAAGATATGGTACTACCTGATCTCCAGCGATAAGATATTTCCTCGGAAGCCTTGCCAGCATCCAGACCTTCTTGCCGCCCTGCAAAGAACCGGCAGTTTCGTAAGTAACGCCCTCGCCCAACAGGTCATCCGTGAACTGAAATGCTTCTTCGTTCTGCACAATGCGGTAGCGGTCGGATACTACACCCAGAACAGCATCATCAGTGCTGCGGACATTTGCGCGATAGCCGGGGATCATAGAACCCGTGCCGGAATAGATATTACGGCTTTCCACCTGCCAATCCAGACCGGCCAGTTCCAAGGCTTCACGGCTTGCAGGGGCATCCATGATGATACGGCCAAGGCCGTGCCAAGGGGTCTCACGGACAGAGAACATCGTTTCAACATTTGCGGGCATAGTAAAATCTCCTTTTCAGTGTACTGTGATCAATTGTTGTTTTCCATTTCTTCAGCGATGCGGACGAGGACTTCCACCAGGACGGTGCCAACCTCTTTGACGATTTCGGACCAAAAGTTCATAATGCTTTCTCCTTTCTGCGCAGCTGCGCGTTAAAATACGATAGTAATAATGATAGTGATGGTGCGGAATAACAAGATGCTCACCTCCAGACATAAAAATAGCCCCTGAGTCTTTCGACTCAGAGGCTTTGGATCATGATTATTATATCTGGGTGAAAAATGGAAATTTGAGAAAGCTAAAGAAAGGGATTTATCATAAAAAATTATAATGCAGGACGAATTTGCGCTAAAAGAAGTTGGTCTGCCGGAAGCCACGGAACAGAATCAAGCTCCTTTTTAGTCAGCCAGCGTGCAGCCTCGGCTTCTTTCAGCACCAGTTTGCCGGAGACTACCTCACACCAGAAACAGTCCATGGAAAGATGAAAGGTCGGATAATCGTATTCAATGGTGTCGATGAGGTTGCCTACCGCGATCTCGGTATCCAGCTCTTCCCGGATCTCTCGTTTCAGTGCCTGCTGCGGGGTTTCACCCGGCTCGATTTTGCCGCCCGGGAACTCCCATCCGCCCTTGTACTCGCCGTAGCCGCGGGCAGTGGCATAAATTTTATGTTTCGTCTGAATATCGTCGCAGATCACGGCTGCAACAACGCGAATCATTTTCATGAAAATCTCCTGAATTATTTTTCATAATAGAGCGGACAACCCAGTTTTCTCAATTTGGATTCGATTGCTCCTGTAGAACGTTTTAGAATCAAAGAAATTCGTTTGACGCTGTTCCCCTGCTGGTGGAGCCGCAATAATTCACGTTCTTCTTTTTGCGACCATGCTGTTCCAGCGCGAGAATAACGCTCTGCCTTTTTGTTTCGAGGAAGAGACTTCAGATATTCAGCGGTAGATTCAATGGAGCAATGTTCCAATACGATTTTTAATGCTTCTTGAATTTCTTCCTGAGCACAACTATCATTTTCAGACAGAATCCAACCGGTTAAAGGATTAATACCTTTTGCAAGAGTTTCAATTATGGTGCGAGCCAGCATATCGTCCATAGTATGTTACCCCACGATCAATTTGTTGGTCTTTTTGAGGAACTTTGCAGGGATCGGGCGGTCCAGCTTCCATGTGATGTTCATGGGGCGGGAGCCCTCGTGCTTCACATAGTTCACCGTGCCCAGATAGGTATACGCTCCTGCCCCGCCAAAACGGGCATCTGCCTTGAACTCACGCACGAATAACAGCACGCGGCTTCCTTTTTCCCGGTGATGGATGTAGCGCTGCCCGGTGGCAGAGTTTTCGGCGGTGGTGCTCTGGCTCTGCCAGTGGAACAGGCTTTCGTTAATGGAATAATCCTTGTACATGGTGCTGGGAGAGTAATCTTTGTCCGCTTTGTTCAGGGTCACAAAGAATACGTCCAGCTGCTTTTCCGGCAGCCACTTCACGCCCTCGCGGACAGTGGCAGGCTTCAAAAAGTCCAGTGCCACTAGCAGCTGGTCGCGGGTATAGGTGCAGTGCAGGTCCAGCGGACAATCAAAGCCTACATCCACAGGTTCGTCGATAAAATCAATGCGGTCATATTGATACTGCAAAAGTGCCTGCAGCTCCCCCAGCAAAACGGGACTGTCTGAGAGAGCATACAGGTTATCGAGAACTTCTTCATCCTCCCAGCTTTCTGCGGCCTTACCCCAGAGAGTCACATAGAACATTTGCAGCATCCGCTTCTCTACTGGTGATAGAGCCGCAAAGTCGGTGTTGTCCAATTTTGGCAGAAGCCCCAGCAAAAAACGAATCCACCTGCGGGAATCGATGACCGCAAAGCGTGCAAAGGCTTTGGTCATAGTTTCTTCCAAAGGTTCTGCAAAATCGGATGCCGCCCCTGCACGGACGCACAGCCTGCTGAAGCAGATCTTTTTGCTGTAAATCGCACGCGGGTCAAGATGGTAGTAGTCGAGGAAGTTCCCCAGTGTCAGGGGCAGACCGGTATCCTCGGTAAAGGTAGCCGCCCGCGCCACAAGCCCGGAGGTGCGGTCATAGGAGGCGCTGATATTGTCCAGCACATATTTTGCGGCATATTTCTCCAACTGAATATAGCAGCCTTTAGGTGCAGAGACAAAGCCCTCTTTGAGCTCCCGGCTGACGCTGCGGGTGGTGTTGGAAAGCAGTGCTGCGAATTTCTCCTCAAAATTGTACTTTTTGTTGGCCTGTCCGATGAAATCCAGAACGGTCAGGCAATCCTTGTTTTCTGCCAGACGTAAGCCGCGCCCCAACTGCTGCAAAAACACGGTCAGCGACTCGGTAGGACGCAGGAACAGCACCGTGTTCACCTCGGGGATATCCACGCCCTCGTTGTAAATGTCCACCACAAAGAGAAAACGGAGCTCCCCGGAAACCAGCCGCTGCTTGGCGGCGTTGCGCTCCTCGTCAGGAGAGTCGCCGGTCAGTGCCATAGATGGAATGCCGTGGGTATTAAAGTAGCGCGCCATGAATTGGGCATGAGCGATGGAAACGCAGAAGCCCAGACCCTTTACCTCGTCGATATCGGTGACATATTTCAGGATGGAGTTCACCACAAGGTCAGCGCGGCGCTCCGCCACCATGCCGCTGAGGGTGTACAGGTTGGACAACTCGTTTTTATCGTAGCCGCCGGTACGCCATTTCAGGCTGCTCAGATCTGCGGTGTCGGTGACGCCGAAATATTGGAAGGGACAGAGCAGTTTCCGGTCGATCGCTTCCGGCAGACGGATCTCGGCGGCAATGCGCCCGCCGAAATAGTCCAGAACGCTTTTGCCGTCCATACGTTCCGGGGTAGCGGTCAGTCCAAGCAGGATCTTCGGCTGGTAATATTCCAACAGCTTCTGATAAGTGGGTGCAGCTGCATGATGGAACTCGTCCACAACGATGTAATCGTAAAAATCTGCTGCCGTTTTGGCGGCAAGCTCCTGAGAATTGAAGGTCTGGATGGAAACAAACAGATGATCAATGCTGTCGGCTCTGTGACTGCCCACATACAGTTCGCCGAAATTGGCATCCTTCAGTACCGCCCGGAAGGTGTACAGGCTCTGCTTCAGGATTTCCTCTCGGTGTGCCACAAACAGTAGACGGCAGGGCTGCCCCGGATACTGCCTGCAGAAGCGCTTGTAATCCAGTGCAGAGATCACAGTTTTGCCGGTGCCGGTGGCGGCGACTACCAAGTTGCGGTTGTAACCCCGAACGGTGCGCTCGGCATCCAGTCGGTCCAGAATTTCCTGCTGGTAGGAATAGGGCAAAATATCCAGGGTATAGATCCCGCTGTGGTCGGTCTCGCTGTATTTTTCAGCCTTCAGGGCGCGGGTCAGCCGTTCCCGCTGCCCTTCATCGTAATATTCAAACTCGCTGGAGTTCCAGTAGCTTTCAAAGGTGGCTGCGATCTTTTCGATGGTCTCCGGCAGGTCCTTTCGGGTCACCTTGACGTTCCATTCCAGACCGCTGGAAATTGCCGCATTGGACAGGTTGGAGGAGCCTACATACGCCGTAGTAAAACCGGTGTCCCGGTAAAACACATAGGTTTTTGCGTGGAGCCGGGTACGCTTGGTGTCGTAGCTGACCTTGATCTTCGTATTGGGCAGTGCGCGCAGCTCCTCGATGGCTTTCACGTCCGTAGCGCCCATATAAGAGACTAACTATTAAAAGTCAAGCCCCAAAATGAAAAAATCCCCTAAAATCCGTCAACCATTCGCTGCCCATGACAAACAGCATTCAAATGCTGGTCTTGGGACAGCGAGGGCGACGGAGAGAATAGCAAAGCAAGCCCAGCTAACCCTCGCAAAAACAGGATAGCATTTGAATGCTTCGGTTTGTCAAGGGTTCGCTGCGCCAGCTAAGTTGTTCTTGGATTTCGCTCAGGCTCTGGAGAAAATCAAGCAGCCGTAAGATACGCTTTTCCAGACTTTTGCAAGGCATAGATCAGCCGCACGAGTTTCTTCATGGCATGGGACAGGGCAACATTGTAGTGTTTTCCTTCAGAACGTTTCTTGGCAAGGTATTCAGCAAAGACGGGATTCCAGTGGCAGACGTACTTGGTTGCGTTGTAGAGAGCGTATCGCAGATAGCGAGAACCGCGTTTTTCCATGTGAGCATAGCAGTTTGTGAGTTTGCCTGACTGGTATGTAGACGGAGAGCAGCCAGCGTAAGCAAGGACTTTGTCAGGAGAATCAAAGTTGGAGAAATCGCCGATTTCAGCAAGAATCATGGCAGCGGAATGAACACCCATTCCGGGAATAGAAAGAATCGGTGGATGCAATTCATCCATGATTTGCTGAATCGAATCTTCAATTTCATCAATCTCGGAGGTGAGTTCCTTAATGAGTTTAATGGTGTGCTTCAATTCTAGAGATTTGGCAGACATGACAGAACCAATGGAAGTTCTGGCGGCCTCTCGAATCTGGATGGCCTTTTCTTTTTCGTAGCGTCCCTTGGACGCTGTTGCAAGAAGATTTGTCAGCTTGGTGAGATGAATTTCTGAAATCTGTTTTGCACCGGGATATTCACTGAGGAGCGCATAAACCGAAGCAATATGGAGAGAGGTAACGAGCTTCTCCAGTTCTGGAAACAGAATCGTGACCAGTCTGGACACTGACTGCTTCAGCTTGGCTCTTTCACGAACCTTATCGAATCGGTATCTTGTTAGTGACTTTAACTCTTCGTTGTGGTATGCTGTATCCGTGTAGGACTTGAGGTCTACATCGGACAATAGCATAGTTGCAATCGTTCTTGCATCCACACGATCGGTTTTAGTTTTGCGAAGGCTGAGACTTTTTCGGTACAGGTTGGTGTGCAAAGGATTCATGACATAGACGGCCAGGTCCTTGTCAAGAAGAAATCCAAGAATGTTGTAGCTGTAATGTCCGGTAGCCTCAAGTCCTACTTTTATTTTGTCTGACTTTTGGGTACAGTTTCGAATCGTTTGAAGCAGTTGCTTAAATCCATCCATGTTGTTGGGGATGGTAAAGCAGTCAGCACGAACCATTCCGTCTGAATCAAGAATACAGCAGTCATGCTTATCCTTGGCAACATCAATTCCAACACAAACCATTTTGATACCTCCGGCATATTTATTTCGATGCTGTTCAGGACCACAGACTTCTTTGCTCTTGTAACCTCGTTCTAAATAAACCGTCTGGCGGTATCTAACTGATTAACATTTCAACAAAGAGGCTGTGGTTGGAGCCTCCAATAAACCGTCTTTACGGTAGGTGAAAATTACCAATCCACAGCATCCTAAACATTGTAGCATACCGCTGGAGAGCGGTCTATAAATACTACTCTTTTATAATACGAGGGTCAAGATAAAGCGTGTAGTCGAATCTGCCGGGCCTCAACAGCGATGGCGGCATATACTTTGTGTCATTCGTTGTGGCAATCACAAAAAGGTCTGTGCTCTTTGCATCGTCAATACAGGCTTGTAAGCAAGCCCATTCTGGCGCATAGGGAGAGTTGGATTCTACATAGAGGTTCAAATCCTCCAAGAGCAGTATACTAGGTGCGGCTTCCTTTGCAGCCAAGAAAGCAGCCCTCAATTCATCCAGAAAACTGTTTTCCTGACTGGTTTTCCGAAAGACAAGAGACTTGCGGCCTGATTCTTTTATAAAGACGGTTGCCAGCAAACTTTTACCAAGGCCGGGGTCGGATTCCATCAGAAGCCCTCTGGGGATAGAAGCTCCTTTACTTTTATAAAGTTCTGGCCTTTTCAGTGTATCCAGTATCTGGCGTAGGATGTTTTTAGTAGATTCATATCCGATGATTTTTTCATCAAACTTGTCCATTGTTATAGACCTCCTTTGGTTCATCGTTTAATAATCTGGACATTCGTCATATTCGATACCTAAGACTTCCATCCGCTCTCTCGGTTTTTTCGGAAGATATACAGCAACCGAATATTCCCGGTTTTCGCAGCGCACTCTTTTCGATACAGACCTTGTGATATACTGCACACTATAATCATTCAGTATTTCATGGATTTGATTCCACTCATACCTACGGCTCATGTGGAACTTATTTAGATTCTGATAGGAAATAGTATCTACGATAACATGGATATGTGGGTTTTCTGTGCCGAAATGAATTGCATACGCAGCAATATAACCATTGTTAGCATAAAAAGACACTATCCGTTCAGCAATTATCTTTAATGTCGCTACTAAAGAATTCTCTTCTTTAGAAAATGAGATCACTCTATGTTTTGCTAAATCTTTCCAATGCTTGAATTGTCTCTTATGATTGAATTCCATAAATTGATGTACTGCCAAAGGATTTCTCATATACCAAAATGGAAAACCGAAAGGTTTACACCCAACAAATTGATTGTCGTTCATTATTGTCTTTTGAGGATCAAACGCATAACAAAGAAGACTGCAAACGTCTTGCTCCGTAGAATATTCAATCTTCTCACTTTCGTTCACGAATTTGATAATCGGCATATTTTTTTACCTCTTCTCTGATTTTATCGTATTCTTTTTGATCAATCCAACATGCTATCTTAAAAATGCTGTCAGAGAACTTAGCATCCATTATATTCTGCTCTCTGTACAAGCTCTCTTTTAGAATTTTTGATCTCGGCTTTCCGCTTTCGTTTTCACGTTCTACTAATAATTCATATTCTTCTTCTGAAAGATATACGGTTACTCTATGCCTTTTTTCCACTTTCAAGTGCTCCTTTCTATTGATACAATTTTCAGATAGATAAGATAATTTTCACACAAGAATACCTATTAAGAATCATAACATCGGTGCAGCTTTCAGCCATTTTCAAACAATATATACTATTATCTAATGTTAATAATAATTATATTATTTTTAATAATAATATCTTGTATTTATATTATCTTATCTTATAAAACAAAGGGAGCTCCGCTCCCAACAGGTGTGGCAAAATGTGTGTGTGTCCCACATCATTCGCTCGACCCGAAATAGCCTACTGTCATTCAGCTATTTATCTTAATGTTAGTGCTGTTAATAAAGATTAAATTTCACCTTCTTTCCTCTCCACACATTATCCAGCATTAACACCAAGATTATTTTTATGTACACCTCATTATCAAGCATTATTTTCAAGCAACAGAAAACCCACATGGAGTCATTATCCATGTGGGCATTTTTCGTATTACCATCCAGCAGCTTTCATATGAGCTTCCTGCACAATATATTCTTGTACTGCTCTCTTTGGAATTTTCCATACTCTTCCAATTCGCATCGCCTTGATTTTTCCTGTCTTCAAAAGTTTATAGGTGGTGTTCATACCGCAGTTCAGCATATCAGCAACTTCTTCCGGGGTTATCAGGGTGTCGTAATAATCAAACATAACGGCCAATCCTCCTTTGATGGGTTACTATACTGTTGCCGAATGTCAAATCACACCAGATACAGAGAAAGGGCAACCACTTGCGTGATTGCCCTTAGACTATGTCTTATGCGCTTTCCTTCTATGCCATTTTCGACAGTTTTGAAAAAATCCGCTTTGAAATTCTGCTTTTGTCTGGAGTTTTAGCTCTTTTTAGGTTCAGTTTTTTCTGAAAGTGTCGAAATCAGATGATTGACCAATCCGTCCTACTGTGTGCTTAGCACAGTTGAATCTATGACACTTGCCCAAAAACTCTGTGGTTCGCCCGTTGGCTCATAAGGCTCTCTATCATAAAACGCTCTCATAATATGGCTCATTGTAGAAATCAAGAACGATTTTCTTTCTTCTTGATCTCCTATATATTCAATGGGTTTAAATTCAAAAAGATTCATCCTTTCGCCATCATCTTTATTTATCAAATACGGTTTTTGATTTACATAATCGCTAAGTCTTTTGTATGCGCTCTTTGCATCCATCCCCGCATACATATAAAGAATCATTGTCACCTTTTTCAAAAAACAAATATAGTTTTTGTTGCTCAATGTTCCCGGTCTAATAATCAGCTTATCTGAATAAAACACAATCGGAACACAGCGTTTTTCTGTGAAATCAAATAGTCTCATATTGATTTCTTCCTCTATCAATCGTTTTCTTTCTTTGCTCGTCCCTTTCGGAATAAATTTAATTATTGACAAATAGTTTTCCAATTCTATGACTTCTCTACAATGATAAATCATTTCCTTAACAAACTGATTCATGACACGTTCGCTCCAGCTTGCTTCAGCATAATCACTTTTCTCGATTTCAAGCAATTCATTGAAAAAACTCTTATACAACTTTTTCAACCGAGTTTTTCGTTGTCTTTGGTCAGTGCTTTCATTTTCATCATCTATTATGTCATACTCGGAATCCACTTCATGTTTTTCGTTCTTTTTATTCTTTTTTCTATTTATCTGATATACATTTAATTGATTTTTTATTAATGCCATCGTTCGGTTGATCTCGATGTATTCGTCTTCTTCTCCACCCTCATCTTCTATCATATCTTTTGCTATTTTTCTAATCACTGGTGCTAAAAAATCTTTTACGCTTTCTTGATTTATTGATGGAATATATCTGCACGGATACATCGTTTGGATATATCCATTTTCCTTGCCCTCACTCATGAGGATTTCATTTTCATACTTCAAAAAACTATCGAGTTTTTCTTTCAATCTCTGTACGTCTGCATCTATTCCGTGATTGTTTTTTGTGGTCTCACCTTTTTGCTTGTCACACATCAATTCCTTAAAAGGTACTTCTTCTGCTGATAAGTATTTGAGCGTCAACAATGCACATGCAAGCGCATTGCTATAAAAAACAGGTCTATAATCGTATATGAAGCAATTTAATCCTTCCCACGGCTCTTCTTCTTTTACGGCATAGAAAAGCATCTCATTCATAAACTTGTCTGTGAGCTTTCCATCCTCGCCCTTTCTGTCCCTCTGTATCAAAAAATTCCAACTTAGGCAATTTACTAAATTTGTCTGCTCTAAGTCCGCTTTAAGTTCATCCTCATTTTGGTACAGTGAAAAACGTTCCAGTCCAATCATTTGATTTTCTCCGTCATATCGTCACATTTTAAGATGTCACAAAAACGTAATTTTGTGACATCTTTTTTGTTCTGCGAATTTTGGTTTTTTGGTATACTTCGCATCACAGTGACGGACACCTCTCACGGGTAACCGCCCACTGCATCGCACATTGAGAATTTCATAGTGGGTAGCATACGCCAATGGAACGGTCAGACTGCCCACAAAAAACATATTTGCAAAAGGAGGTTTTTACCATGAGTAGCAAATTCATAGTCTCAAATCGAGTTCACGATCCACCCAGAGATTTTACTTCTGTACCTGCCTGTACCTTTATCAACAGCAGTGGTCAGGAGTTCATTGATATGGAAACGCATCAAATAGATATAGATGCCAGAGATGCGGCCTACCGACAAGAAGTACACAATCGACTAGTTCGGCAACAGAGTGATCCTGCCCAAAAAGCTGAACTAAAAGCGTTCCTGGCCGAGTTTAATCACTTCGATAATTTTGGATTCGATGTAGATATTTACAAACGCCCTTGGATCATTAAGAAGCGGGCCCCGAACGACTCTCGACCAATCCGGCGGTCATTCACATCTTGCTATGATTTCAAGGCTATTGTTGTAAGGAAGATAGAGCGCGACAAAACAACCGAATGGATTTATGTATCGTTCCGTATTCCCAACAAACCGTCCGGAGCATTCTGGCTGGAGAAAGGCGATTTTAGTCCGAAGACGTTGCTGAAGAAGTTCATGGCTGCGGGTGGCCAGATCCATTATACCGAGGACAGTAAACGGTGGGCTGATTTGTTGGCGGCTTTCATCAGTGCAATTTTGGACACTGAACACCCATACTTGCTGCCTCCTGTTGGATGGTATCAACTAGAGGATGGTCGCTGGCTCTATACGCCGCAAATGAAGGACACCTTGGCTACCTCGTTGTTGAACACCACTGACTTAGAGAAGTTGCCCTTGGCTTTGGTCAGGATTTTAGGGATCATCAAAACTAGAATTTCTGATAAATTTGAGGGCGTTCATCGTTTCTTTGCTCTTTTAGACAATGATGTTTCTACTTCAACAAGAATGACGGTTGACGACATACCAAAGCACTTCAATCAAATGCTCGATCAGCACGGCCCGGATGTCTTACTATCAGTCTACGGTGACAATCCAGGAATTGCCGCTACCGTTGGTAACTACCGTTCAACGACAAATTTTGCCACTCTGCTTACAAGGACTATGACAGAACCCTGGTTTCCACTGTGCCTTATCGTATCTACGAACGGCATTACCGACTTGCAGCGGAAGTACTGTCTATTCTTGCCTCGTGAGGAAGATCATACAGCCGCACTGCCGCTGTCCGAAATCTTTAGCAAGCTGTGTGCCCTTGTTGAGCACAACCCAGATGCGTTTGAACGTATCGTTGAGCGGACTTATACTGCTGCCTTAGATTCCTTGGATGAAGAGTGCGCTTTCCGGCACGAGATTGGGCTTCTGAGCATTTCTTCTGCCGTTCTTTGCTGGGCATTAAAGCTCCTTAAACAACCGGATTTAGCACAAACAGCACACGAGGTCTGTCAGGCATACATAAATAATTGTTTATCCGAGTGGGACAGCTCTCTGGATTGCAACGCCAAAGAGATTTTACGCAGGGTACTCTATTCCGCACAAGAAGCCGGGGACATTCGTCTTCTCCGCTATGGAGAGGTCGATTCTAGCTATGATCCTGACCGGGATATCGTACAAAAAGGAGGTGACTTTCTGTTGAAAGGTTCCTTACTAAAATATCTGATTTGCGAATATGCACAGGGCTATAGTGCATCTGCCATTATTTCGAATTTGCAAAGTGAGCATTTGCTCTCTGAGTTCAGCACTGCCAAAAAGATTCGTATTGACAACGGAACCTATGTAGATGCTCGACTTCTGACCTTGAAACGCAGTTGCTTGACCGAATATGAAGATTCTGATTAAAACAGGAGGGACGGAACCATGAGGTTAAAAATAGGCTCTACTTACCAAAAGGCTGTTACAATCATCGAAAAACTCAAGGAGGGGAACGCTTCCATTTTTATCTGTGGAAAAAGCGGAACCGGTAAGACCACCCTTTCTTCCGATATCATTATAAGGAATTTATTAGAGTCAGGTGTTCGAATCGTAGTCATAGATCATCGTCACGCTGTGTCTCTGCCAGCAGACTTAGAGCCTTATGTGCATCGTCAGGACGTGTCTCAAAAGCCACTCAAGCTGCATTTGTTTGGAACATCAGCAAATCCCGCAGATGCCTCTGCATCTTTCGTTGATACGGTTGCATCCGTCATCAGGCTATCAGATGGGCAAAAGCCGTTACTGCTATCCCTACTAGAAAAGGTTCTCCGTGATTCACCTGCCCCGAATGAGGCATTGGAACGATTACACCTAGAAATCCAGAATTCCCGGTCACTCGCTGCACCCGGTTTGGAAAAAGCCTTGACTCCTTTATGGGGACAGAAGTTTTTCGAGAATGGCGATTTCGAGATTTTCTCCGGCATCACCTTGCTGGAATTAGATTCGTTTCCGCCATCCACGCAACACATCGTTGAAGAGGTGGTTTTTGCAGCACTGTTACGAGAAGCCACTCGCGAGGATTTCCCACCCACTTTCCTGTACTTGGATGAATTGAGTAACTTCCCATTGCACCAAACAAGTGCACTGGGAAAAATTCTCAACGAGGGTCGCAAATATGGTTTGTACTGCTTGCTGGTTGCCCAGAGCATCTGTAATTTTAAGGCTGGGCAACGGATTTTGCTTCAGCAGTGCAAGTATGCTATGTATTTCCAACCTGCTGATGATGAGATTCGTATGTGTGCCCGTTTCATTAGTTCGTCAGGTGGAACCAAGTTGACTTCCATGCTAAAGAGTCTTCAGGTTGGCGAGTTCCTAGTCTCCGGCCCGGTTTATGTAGGCGATTCTGACACACCGACCACCAAGCCGCTGGTCGTCCATAGTAAGCCACCAGAGGATGTCGTTCCTGCCAGTGATTCACCGACGATTCCGATGCCTTCTGACACCGAGCCAATTCTCCCACCAGCACAGATCGATTTTCTTCCACCACTGGATGAACTTGACGGTTGCGACGATTGCAATGATGAAGATTCCACTCAAAACAATGAGTTTGAGCCAGTCACAGAGGATGTCTATCCTCCCTTGCCAAGTTCATCTTGTGAGCTTTCCTCTGCCTCAATATCGCCCAGTAAAGAGGTCTCCGAGCCACCAAAGCAAGACTTGCCCACATCTGAGCAAATTATCGCATCCATCGCTTCATCGAACCGGCCTCGTTCTTGTTATGATTATTATAGTCCTGCATGGCCACAAACGCAACCCATTGATAGTTCCTGTGTGGAATTTGATTTTAGCCACGCAGATTTTAGCTCCCTTGTACGAAAAGACGACAAACGCTTCGTCTTCACTCCAAATATCAAACCATAAAAATTTTACGTCAATTCAAACAAGTATAATTACTATGAAGCGTTGAACGCTTCAAACTACAAATATTTTCAGGAGGAAACACCTATGAAAAACAACAACAGCGATTTTATCAGTCTGACCGCAGCCGTCCGCCGCGCTCGAAGCGAAGGGCTGGAACTCAGCTATTCCTGCCTGCGGAGGTTTGTCGCCGAAGGATTCATTCCACACGTGCCCAATGGTAGCCATATTTTAGTATACTATCCAAACGTAGCCAATCTGATAAAGAACGGTGTGACTGCCGAACAAAGTCGAGCATATCAGCTTTCCCGTAGTCGAAGCTAATCCAACAGTCCGCCCTCGGTATCCTAGATGCCGAGGGCATTTTTTGAAGCAAATTTAGATCAATTGGAGGTTCAAATCTATGTTCTGTGAAAATTGCGGTCATCAAATCTCCGATACCGCCAAATTCTGCTCTGCCTGCGGTCATCCTGTTGGCACAGCACCATCCCCCGGTGTAGGAGCACCGCCTACTGTTCCAGCCAAGCGAGAATCGCCCCGGCTGAAAGCATCGTCTGGTAATGGAAGCATCTCTAGAATGTCCGGGATACGCCGTAAGCCGTGGCTGCTCCGTATGCCAATCCCTGACCCTCACACAGGTATTACAGTTGTAAAAACTGTCGGCACTTATGTCACCCGTGAAGAAGCCGAAGCGGTTCGTGCTGAAATGATGAAACGCCCTGCTACACCATATCAAGATTCCACCTTAGCAAAAATTCACGAGATCTTTCTGGAATCTCGTGAGTACAAAGGCCGTTCTGATAAGGCCCGTGAACTGTATGATCTGGCATGGAAATACCTAAAACCACTTTGGTATTACAAAATTGCAGCCCTTTATGCACAGGACTTCCAAAACATCCTTGATAAAATGGCCGATGATGGCCTGTCTCAGAGCATGTTGGAAAAAGAGCGTACTCTTATCAGCAAGCTGTATCGCACAGCCATTGGCTGGCGTGTCGTGGATGCCAACCTTGCATCTGTCCTGAAAGTTGAGGGGCGTAAATCGCCGGAACGCGAAATCTTCACGGACGAACAGGTGACGCTGATCCTGAACCAAAAGAACACTCCCACCGGACAGATGGTAATTGCTCTTCTGGCCTGTGGAGTGCGTATCTATGAGCTGCTGCACTTCAAACACGAAGATTTTCACCGCACGGAATCCGGTGCTTATCTGATTGGCGGCTGCAAGACTGAGGCCGGACGCAACCGTATCATTCCCATTCTTGACTTCGGAATCCCGATTTTTGAACATGCGTATGCCACCTCTGTGGAAAACGGCCCACTCTTTCCCAACGGAAAAGGTGGATTCTGGAACGAAAAGAACTGGCGTAATCGCAAATTCTATCCGTTCTTGGAGGAAATCGGCATCCAGCCAAATCCTTACGACGAAAACGGCAAACGTAAACCGGAGTTTGCCGGGAAGCTCGCCACTTATACGCCCTACACCACCCGGCATACATACGCCAGCCTTTGTGACCGTGCGGGTGTCAACAAAGATATCCTGAAACGTGCTGTCGGGCACACGCCCAAATCCAAAACGCTGGATGAAGTCTATCTCCATCCGAAAGCGACCCAGATGATCGAAGCCTTTGATAAGGCCAATCAGCTGGTCAATGATGAAGTTCTGACCACAACGAAGGCATAACAACTTCAAAGAGAAAAGCTGCCGATCTGTGAGAATTTTTCTCTCATGGATGGTAGCTTTCTTTTTTTGTTTGCACAATCTGTGTCAGGTCTCATCGCTTCATTCTTATTTAAAATTCAGCGGTGGAACTTTCTCCATCAGATCCTCCACGTTGCAATTCAGCGCACGCGCAAGGCGAAGCAGCGTTTCTGCTTGTGCTTTGTTGATGTCCTTCTGTCGCTGTTCGTACTGCTGGATGGTACGCACAGGCACATCAGCCTGTCCTGCCAGTTCCGATTGGCTCAATCCGGCCAATGTGCGCATGGCTTTCAGGTTTGTTTCCGGCTTTGCCGCACGGTACAACTCGTTCATCTTGTCTGCAAACTGCCGTACATCCATCTCGTGGTAGGGCGTATACAGCAGCCGCACTTTCGTGATAGGCACTGCCTGTTCAATCTCCGCAAAGCGCAAACTGGTCAGCCACTGGTAATAGGCAAGAGCCCAGCCTGTCCAGTATTCCGGGCTGCGGTCGTAGGCATACGAGGGTTTCTGCATAGGCACGACTTCGCCCGCCTGCTCCAATACAGCACGGGCAAGTTCTACACCGGACAAGCCCACCAACACAGAACAATCCCCCTGCTCGAACCGGGCAGACAGTTCACTGGTCACAAACCACTGCCATGCCATCTCCAACGGATAATGCAGATCGTTGACAAGATAATCCAACATCCGGGCAAGATTTTTCTGTGCAGCAGAAAGATAGCTTTTATCGTAAGCGTGGATCATTGGGCTTCATCTCCTCGTCGAGAATCGTGGTAATATAAAGGTCTCCCCTCTGACGGCGGTTGCGCTCCACGTCAAAATATTGGCGGCGGGCTGTCTGGTCACGGAAGGCCTTTTTCTTATACCATTCTTTAGAGTCTGCGGTCTCATAGCCGAGAAATTCCAGCTGTTCAAAGGCCGCTTTGCTTTTCAGCACGAACTGCTGCCCCAGCTTGCCCAAGCGCATGGCATTGCACAACTGGCGGTAAGAGATTGCACCGTTGATAAAATCGGATGCAAAGGAAAAATAGCTGTCATCTGCCCTGTAGCCAATGATGATATCAGCAGACTTATAGTCGAGGTGAAAAGTGTTCATCAGGTATTCTTTGGCTTCTGCGGCCAGCGGGGCAGAAGTATCGAATTCGCGGTTCTCCAAAAGAATCGTCAGCCACTGCAGCATCGTGTAACCGGGAGCGTTCAAATCCAGAATGGTCAAACCGTCGCATTCGATTTTATACCGGTTAGCGTAGCCATTGTGGTCGATGCCAACGCCCCACTCTTTGGCCATGTTGGGGTTCTGAGTGCAGTAAAAGCCGATGCCATAGTCATTGTAGGGCTTGCCATAGCTGAACTTTGGCTTTTCAATAATATGATCCGAACCGTGATAAATTGTTTTTTCCACAGAACCACCTCCTCGCTCTAATTATACTCCCGCAGGAGTATACACGCAAGAGCTTTATATGAGAATTACGCTATGCACAACACAAGATGTTTTCTTTTCGCTTTGATCAACCCGTTCTTGTGCTTCCTGATGGATTAGAGTATAATGAATACAATGATATTTTCAGGATAGGAGGCATCATATGGGAAGCTATCTGAATCCGGGCAGCAAGGGCTTTCAGGAAAGCCTAAACTCCGAAATCTATGTAGATAAGACCGGATTGATCGAAAAGACCAATGCCGTTTTGAACACCAGACAGAAGTTCATCTGTGTCAGTCGTCCTCGCCGTTTCGGCAAGTCGATGGCTGCCGATATGCTAGCCGCTTACTATGACCGTGGTGAGAATTCCGCATCGTTGTTCAGTTCCTTGAAAATCCACTATGTGTCATCTTATCAGCAGCACCTCAACCAATATGACGTAATTAAAGTCAACATGCAGGAATTTCTCAGCATGACGCATAGCATGGATGAAATGCTAACAATGCTGCAAAAATATCTTGTATTTGATTTAACGGACCATTTTCAAAATGTCCGTTTTCGGGATAAAAACAACCTCATTCAGGTCATGAAAGACATTTATGCAAAAACAAATCGTTCTTTCGTGATTTTGATTGACGAATGGGATTGCCTGTTTCGGGAATACCAGCAAAATCAGGATGCGCAGAAGAAATATCTTGACTTTCTGCGAGCTTGGCTCAAAGACAAGGATTACGTTGCATTGGCCTACATGACAGGCATCTTACCCATTAAAAAGTACGGCTCCCACTCTGCACTAAATATGTTTACTGAGTATTCCATGACCGATCCCGGTGAACTGGCAGAGTATTTTGGCTTTACCGAATCAGAAGTGTCTGCTCTTTGCGAAAAGTATCAGATGAGCTTTGAGGAGGCCAAAGCATGGTATGATGGCTATGACCTGATTGCGCATCGGCGGTCCGGAGATGAGCATTATTCCATGTACAGCCCTAAATCTGTTGTGGATGCGATGCTGCGGCACAAATTCGGCACCTATTGGAATCAAACCGAAACCTATGAAGCCTTGAAAATTTATATCCAGATGGATATGGATGGCTTGCAGGATGCGGTTGTCCGAATGCTGGCAGGCGAAGCCATAAAAATCAACACGGGCACTTTCAGCAATGACATGACCACCTTTGCCAGCAAAGACGATGTTCTGACCCTGCTGGTGCATTTGGGTTATCTGACCTACAATAGCATAGATGAAGCCGTGACTATTCCCAACAAGGAAGTCTCGCAGGAATATGTCAATGCCCTCAGCACGATGAACTGGCACGGTGTAATGGATTCCATAGAAGCGTCTCGCAGGCTGCTGGAAGCACTATGGGCGATGGATGCGGATGCTGTAGCCGCCGGAGTTGACAAAGCACATGAAGAAGTGTCAGTTCTTCAATATAACGATGAAAATTCGTTGAGTTGTATCATCAATCTGGCTTTCTATTTTGCACGAGAGTATTACACGATAGTGCGGGAGTTGCCTGCAGGTAAAGGCTTTGCCGATGTGTGTATGATTCCTCACAGGATGCATCTAGACAAACCTGCAGTAGTAATCGAACTGAAATGGAACAAGAGTGCATCTGGTGCACTTGCTCAAATCAAGGAGAAACACTATGGAAACGCCTTGAAAGATTATCAAGGGAACATTCTGCTAGTGGGCATCAACTATGATAAAGCCACCAAAAAACACGAGTGTCTCATCGAGAAAATTCAAAAGTAGCCGTTTCCACATCTAACTCGTTGTCTCTCTTTGGAATCTTTCAATAAAATTTTCGCCACTTTCAAGAAGAGCCATCCCCTCCACTGACAAGAAAAGCCGTCAACGCATGAGAGAAATCTCTCACGTTTGACGGTTTTCTTTTTTACCCTAAAAGTACTCTTGCTCTGCGCTGTACCTCTTTTTCGATCATCTTCAAGCGATTTGGCGGCAGATTATAACGTGTCGCTCTGCGGTCAAAATGGAAATCCAGCAGCATATGGAGCATTGCACGGTGACGAGGTTTTATTGCACTCTTTGCAGCTGCAAAGAAATCATCGTATGCAAGCGGAAGCAGTGTGCGGGCATATTCATCAAATGCTTTCTGGTTGTCCCAAAGATCCGTTCCGCCCAGACTGAACAGCGAGTTTCCGTGGTCAAACAGCGGTGCGGGTGCCGCAATCGTGTTGGTCTTATTATCCACCAACACGCCAAAGTTTCCATAGTGGCGGTCTGTATTGCAGATGATTGCATCAAAGACCAGCATATCTTCCAGCGCATCCACAAAGTTCTGACCTAACGTCTGATAATACGCAAAAATTGCTTTTATTCCACCTTTGGACACAAGCTGTCCGATGGGAATATAAGAATACTCTTTGCTGGTGAACAGCTCACACTTGGAACAGAGCGTCTTTTTCAGATCTTTTGTCAGGGTGTAGCGAATCGCATTCACGCCCATCACCTGCGCAACTTGATAAGCATACAGTTCCGAGTACGGTTCAAACCCCAGATTGCTGAACCCTGACGTGCCACCTTTATAAAGATAGATTTTTCCGTTTTGTCTGCGCCAGCATTTGGGCAGCATCCCGTTGGTCGAGAACTCCGGGCAGGATGCAAGCGAAGTTCGTATGCTGCTGCAATATCCTGTAAAGGCGATTACTGCCAGCACCTGACTGAATCGGTTATCGTAAAGATTTACTTTTTCAAAAGTATCCCCGGAACCCTCTGCATCCACCCAAAAGCAATCATTGAGTGAAAGACCTTTATTGGCTGCAATAATTCCAAGCGGTCGATTCAAAGAAAGCCCCACCTTAGAGAGCAGAGCATCTACATACGCTCGGTTCTTCGGAATTGTGCGATGCCGCAGCCAGCGTTCTACACCATCTTCTGATACAGTCAGATTCAAAGGTAGAAAAGAACGGTTTTCTTTGTAGACTTTTATAATATGGAGGCCAGTATCTGCACTGTCCATGTTTGCTTCAAAGGTAAACAGCGGCAAATCAAAATGCCGGATGGTGTAGCGCACAGCGATTTCTCCTTTCATCCATGATCTTTTCCTTTATTGTACGGCATCAGAATCCGAATGAAAAGCACCGTCGTCATTCTGCACAAAATTCAAGGATAAAATTTTATATCCAAAAACCACAAAAATCGGGTTTCCGGGGTCATTTTGCCGTTCCTCCCCGAATTTTGCTACAGATCTGCTACAAACTTGCTACAAACGACTGAAAAGGGGGCCTCCTACACGTTTCATTATCAATATGCAAAAGTGAATTCGTTTCACTTTTAGGCGTCAAAAAGCACGTAGATACAAGAAAAAGCCGCTTACCCTTTCAGGTAAACGGCTTTACGTTTGGTGGAGCATTGTCCACAGCACTCGAACCCAACACTTCCTCACGGGTGACCGTTTTGGCATCATCCGTGAAGTTGAAATTGAGTACGACCCGGTCATCAAAGACGTAGACCGAGTTGACAAAGGTATCAATGATCTGCCGCTGGTGTTCCGTGCTGCCCACGTCACCCTTGCGGAATTTTTCAAGCCAGAACCGAATCCACTCACGGGTCAGGACGGGCTTTTTCAGCTCTTCTTCCAGAATGCTGGTGTTCAGGGATTCTTTCCGGGCTTCCAGCTCGTCCAACCGCTGCTTGGTGGTCGGGGTCAGGATGCCCTGTTCAATGGCTTCCAGAAGGTTTGCCAGCCGCTTCTCCGTGTCCCGGAGCTGCTCTTTCAGGACAGGCAGCCGGGTGTTCTCCTGCTGCTGGGCTTCCATGACCAAATCTATCAGCCGTTCGATAATTTCATCGCTGAAGATCACCTTAATGGCGGTGTCCACCACGAACCGTTCCAGCGGCTCCTTGCGGATAGCCTTCAGGTCACAGTGCGCCTTGCCGTGGCGCTTGGCGTTGCCGCACTTGTAGTAATAGTAGGTGTTTCCCATGTGGCTGGTGCCGCTTTCGCCACCCATCAGGGTGCCGCACTTGCCACAGAACAGCTTAGTGGTCAGCAGATAGCTCACATCCTCTTTTGCAGGCCGACCGTGGGCGATCCTGTTCTGCTCGAAACGCTGCTGCACCCGGTCGAACAAATCCTGGTCAACAATAGCCGGAATGCCGCCCGGCGTCACAATGTCCTTGTAGCGGTATTCGCCGATGTAGCGGCGGTTGCGGAAGATCTGGAAGAAGCTGTTCTTTACGAACGGCTTCCCGGTGCGGGTACGCAGGCCGCGCTCATTCAGGGATGCTGCAATCTTCTCAGCCGGTTCGCCGTCGGCGTACCGGGTGAAGATCTCTTGCACGATGGGAGCCGTTTCCGGGTCGATATGGTACAGCCTGTCCTCCTTGCCGATGGTGAAGCCCAGCGGCACCACACCGCCGTTGTACTTGCACTGGAGGGCGTTTTCGCGCTCACCGCGCGCCACTTTCAGGGCGAGTTCGGCGGAATAGTATTCCGCCATGCCAATCAGCATACTCTCCACCATAATGCCTTCAGGCCCCTGCGAGATGGGTTCCATGGCAGACACCAGATGGACACCGTTCTTTTCCAGCTGGTACTTGTAGTTCACGGCATCGAACCGATTCCGGGCAAAGCGGTCCAGCTTCCAGACCAGAACTACGTCGAAGATTTTCCTTCCGCTGTCCTTGATCATCCGCTGAAAGTCTGGGCGGTCATCCGTTTTGGCAGAGTAGGCACGGTCAATGTAAGTGCCGACCACGGTGATGCCGTTCTTCTCGGCGTAGTCCTTGCAGTCGCGCAGCTGTCCCTCAATGGACGCTTCACGCTGGCTGTCGGATGAATAGCGGGCGTAGATCACGGCGGTCATGGTTGCACCTCCTTGGCGTGTATTCGACTTGCCTTTATAGTATCGGGTCAAGCGCAGCTTGTCAACAATCTGCGAGCAGATTGAAATGTGAAAATTGCGAAACGCAGCGAAAAAGCTGAGAGCAAGAATCGTCCCGTAGCCACAAATTTTCAATTCTTGAAAATTTCTTGTCCATCCGGGACTTCACTTCTTCAACTCATGTGAGTTTCCGAAGTGCTCTTGTTGGGGCGTGCCTGCCCCAAACCCTGCTAGGAACGAGTACGACAAACTGGAATTTATACCCGGTACTTGTCTCGATTTATAGTCATATCAACCAAATGAAATACAAGTAAGATAATAAAAATAACGGAAACTATTATTATTCCTGCGCCCGGCTTGATAAAATCAATTATACCGCCAAGACAAAAGAGCATTGCCCATGTCTTAATCCGTTTTCCAGTAACTCTGCATATTTTCTCTGTGTTTAATCCAGTATAATCTCCTGATAAAAACAGCACACTTCTTTCTGTATTCCTTGATTTGATAAAAAATCTTCCAACAAAAAAGAGAACAGTTGCCATCAGTAAATCAATAAATATAATTATTATTTTCATTTTCAACACCTCTAATTCTAAGTTCACAACTTCCAATTTACTGGGCTAAGCCGAGTATACCATACTCTCCAATGAAAGAACACCCCCGATATAGTGAAATTTTGCCATTTTCCTGCGTACGTGCGTACACGCTCCGCAGGGATTCCAAAGGGGCTATGCCCCTTGGCACACAGACTTTGGAACAAAGTCTAGTGTGTTACACCTTGCCAGAGGTGTACACGCTCTCCCGGTACGCACGTACACAGCGATTGCCCCAATGCGTCATATAGGGTGACAACCAAGTTCGCACAAAGCGAACTTGATTCCGCAAAGCAAAAGGCAGGATACCACTATCATAGTGATACCCTGCCTTTGCTCGTTTACCGTTCCGAGTAGTCCTTCCGCAGAACCTCCGATAAACAAAAAACATACCCGAACCCTTTTTCGTAAAAAATCGGGTTCGAGTACGAACTGTATGGTGGAGAATTAGGGACTCGAACCCCAGACCCCCTGCGTGTGATGCAGGTGCTCTAACCAGCTGAGCTAATCCTCCATATTTGCTTGTGTTGTTCGTTCCGAACTGGAACGTGATTATTATAGCACGGCCTTTGCAGAAATGCAAGCCCTAATTTAAAATTATTTTACTTTTCTCGAAACGCTTTCTCCGGCTGCAAAAATGGTGCGCCGACCGCCGGGCGTGCAACATTACCGCCGGGCAGCCGCATCGGCTGCACCCTGCACAAAAAATGTGCGGCAGGCTGTTGCTCTTTGCCTGTAAATCGTGTATACTTGGGGCAGAAAGCCGTACAAAAGAAATCGAGGGATGAATATGACACTTCGCGGGATCATCACGCTGGTAATATTGGCTGTGCTGTTTGCGCTGGCTGTGGTCTGGATCTCCAGACAGGGCGGCTGGAAGGGCGAGGGCTGCAACGGCAATTGCGCCTCCTGCCACAGCCATTGCGAGGACCCGGACACCAGGAAGAAATAACCAAAACAGGGCTGCTGCACGAAACACGGTGCAGCAGCCCTGTTTTATGGTTGTGCCACAGAAACGACCGCGAGCGTTTCTGGGGCACTTTTCACGGCTGTTTGCTCAGAACGCGCCGCGCTGGGCGGCGTAGACAGCGATGGTGCTCAAAAGGTCCTGCAACGCCTTCTGGTAGGTGGTGCGGCCGATGTGCAGCTGCTCCAAGATCTCGTCCTCCGGGCGCTGCTCAAAAAAGCGCATTCGCAGCAGGTCTGCCCGCATGGGGTCGTGCGCCTGATAGTAGTCGAGGCCCTCATCAATGGCGCTTTGCCAGCGGCGGTTTTCCGGCGTGCGCGCCCAGTGCCGCTCGCCATACTTGCGCAGGGCGTTCCGGGTCACATCGCGCTGCTCCGGTGTCACTGGCGCTTCCCCCTTTTGGGCAGCTCCAGCGTTGCACTGCGCGAGAACCGGTTCTCGGCATCGAAAAAGCAGGCGTCCCGCTCGGCCATCGTCAGGCCCAGCATGGTGGAAAGCCGCTCGGCCTCGTCCAGCTTGAACTGGGTCTCGCCCAGCAGCTTGTGCCGCAGGGTGTTGCTGCTGATGTGCAGCACACTGGCCACATATTGCAGCTTGTAGCCGCTGTCCTGAATGTAGGTGTAGATCAGATTCGTGTTTGCCATGGCTTCTCTCCTTTTTTGTAGTTCGCTGCATTTGAAACAATCATTGGTTGTATTATACTCCGTTGTTGATTATCTGTCAACCTATTATTTCCAAAACGCGCTGTAATTGTTGATTTTCAGGAAATTTTCTGCTATACTCAGAATAGAAAACCGCATTTCATACCACAACACATAGTTTTCAGGAGAACCGTCATGTCTGATCTGTCCACCCGTGTCCGTCTGCGCCGGGAGCAGCTGGGTCTTTCGCAGGAGGAGCTTGCCCGGCGCATGGGCTACCGCTCCCGTTCCTCCATCACCAAGCTGGAAAAAGGCATCAACGATCTGCCCCAGTCCAAAGTGGAGGAGCTGGCACAGGCGCTGGAGACCACTCCCGCCGCTCTGCTGGGGCTGGACGCGCCCTGCGCCTGTCCCCCGGGCTTTGAGCCGCTGCCCACCATGGTGCAGGTGCCGCTGATCGGCTCCATCGCCTGCGGCACGCCCATCACCGCCGAGCAGAACATCGAGTGCTATATCGGAGTGCCCGCCGCGTGGCACGCGGATTTCGCCCTGACCTGCCACGGCGACAGTATGTCTCCCACGATATGCAACGGAGACATCGTATGCATCCGTTGCCAGCCCGAGGTGGAGCAGGGCGAGATCGCTGCCGTGCGGGTGGGCGAGGAAGCCACCCTCAAGCACTTCCACCGGCAGGGCGATGCCGTGATGCTGCTGGCCGATAACGCCGCCGTCTGCCCGCCCATGTTCTACGCTGGAGAGCAGCTTTCGGAGCTGCACATCGAGGGCAAGGCCGTGGGGCTTTGCCGCGGCCTATAAGATAAGGAGAGAAAGGAGCAGCCTGTGTTCGGCAAAAAGAAAATGTCCCCCTCCTACGACCCCGCCGCCCAGAAGCCGGTGCTGCGGTGCAGCATCTGCACCGGGGAGCAGGTGGCCGGGTTTCAGGATCTGCACACTGGCCATTTTACCGAGGTACAGCTGATCCGCAGCCCGCAGGAATTGCAGGCCTTCCGCAGCCGGTACGGCATCCCCGCCGACTGCCCCATTGAAAAGATCTATTGAGCAAGGAGTTCATCATGCAGCAGGCACCCGAAGCCATGACCCTGAAGGTCATTGCCCATATCCATACCGCCTTTCCCACCAAGTTCGGCATTCCGCGCCAGAGCGGGCTGGTAGAAGAGCTGCGGGGCGAGATCGTTTTCACCCCGGAATACCGCAACCCCGACGCCCTGCGCGGACTGGAGGATTTCAGTCATATCTGGCTGGTGTGGCAGTTTTCCGGCGCGGTGCGGGAAAGCTGGTCTCCCACCGTGCGCCCGCCGCGCCTTGGCGGCAACACCCGGGTGGGCGTGTTTGCCACCCGCTCCCCCTTCCGACCGAACCCTCTGGGGCTTTCCAGCGTAAAGCTGGAGGCCATTGAGCAGCGCCCGGACGTGGGGCCGGTGCTCATCGTGCGCGGTGCCGACCTGATGGACGGCACCCCCATCTACGATATCAAGCCCTACATCCCCTATGCGGACTGCCACCCGGACGCCGCCGAGGGCTTTACCGGGCAGACCCGCACCCACCATCTGGAAGTCTCCTGCCCGGAGACGCTGTGGCAAACCGTACCGGAGGCCGACCGCGCCGCTTTGCAGGGCGTGCTGGCCAGCGACCCCCGCCCCTCCTACCAGCACGACCCGCAGCGGGTGTACGGCATGGAGTTTGCCGGGCTGGAGGTGCATTTTAGCGTGGACGGTGCTCAGCTCACCGTGCAGGATATCACCCTGTTATAAAAGGAGCCGTTCATGGAACTGCGGACTGTCAATACCTTTTTGCACATCGCTGAGCTGCACAGCTTTTCCCGCACCGCGCGGCAGCTGGGCTACTCGCAGTCGGCGGTGTCCTCCCAAATCGCACAGTTGGAAGCCGAACTGGGCACCCCGCTGTTTGACCGTGTGGGTAAAACGGTGCGCCTGACCGATGCCGGGCAGACCTTTTTAGGCTACGCCCGCACCCTGCTGGAAACTGCCCAGCAGGCACAGGCCGCCTTGCAGCCCGCCCAGCAGGTGCGGGGCAGTCTGCGCATCGCGCTGGCGGATTCCGTGTGCAGCACCTTTTTACCGGGGCTGTTGCAGCGCTATCATGCCCGCTGCCCGCAGGTGGAGCTGGTGCTGCACACCGCCAGCTCGGACGAGATGCTGCAATTGCTGAGCACCAATCAGGTAGACCTTGTCTACACGCTGGATCAGCCCCTTTTGCAGCCTGCACTGGTGCTGGCGGCAGATGTACCAGAGCCGGTGTGCTTCATTGCGCCGCTGCAGCATCCGCTGGCGCAGGAAAGCGTGCTCCCGCTGGACATTCTGCCCCGGCAGGAGTTTCTGCTCACCGAGCGGGGCATGAGCTACCGGGACGCACTGGACCAGTGCATGGCGGCGCACGGCCTTGCCATCCACCCCTATCTGGAGCTGGGCAGCGCCGCACTGCTGTGCCAGATGGTGGAGCAGGGCATGGGGCTTTCCTTTTTGCCGGAGTACATCGTGCGCAGCGCGCTGGCCGAAGGGCGTCTGGCGCGGCTGAACGTACCGGACTGCACCGTCATGATGCACCGGCAGCTGTTCTACCACCGCGATAAATGGGTGACCCCGCAGATGAATGTATTCATCGAGCTGGTGCGGCAGGGCGCACAGACAAAATGATTGGGAATGCCCGCCGCGTTGCTTTGGGCATATTCAGCGTAAAAATTATTTTATTTCGGGGTTCAGAAACGCCTGTAGGCGTTTCTGAACCCCATTTTCACGGGAGGGTTTTCCAAAACGAAAAACCGCCGAAGGTTTTCCTTCGGCGGTCTTTCGTATGATAGGAGGATCAAAAATGATCTTTGCTAAGTCTTAGTTCAGGATGGTCTGCTCGGTCTCGATGTCGAACAGGTGCACCTTATGGGGATCGAAGGCAACGCGGACGGTGTCTCCGTTGCGAGCCTTGGAGGTGGGAGCAACACGAGCGGTCATCTTGTTGCCCTTGTACTCCAGGTACAGGTAGATCTCAGCACCCATCATTTCGGAAACATCGACCTTAGCATCCAGCTGGCAGTCGGTGTGCTTTGCCATAAACTCGGGCTCGTCGTCGATATCCTCGGGACGGATGCCCATCTTGATCTTCTTGCCAACGTAGGAATCCAGCTTGCCGTCGGCGGTCTTTTCCTTGGGCAGGGGGATCACGTCGCCGCCCAGGTCAATACCGTACAGGTCGCCCTTCTTGATCAGGGTGCCGTCCAGGAAGTTCATCTGGGGGCTGCCGATGAAGCCTGCAACGAACATATTGCAGGGCATATCGTACAGGTTCTGCGGGGTATCGACCTGCTGGATGATGCCGTCCTTCATAACCACGATACGGTCGCCCATGGTCATAGCCTCGGTCTGGTCGTGGGTAACGTAGATGAAGGTGGTAGCCAGCTTCTTGTGCAGCTTGATGATCTCGGTGCGCATGGAGGTACGCAGCTTAGCATCCAGGTTGGACAGGGGCTCGTCCAGCAGGAAGACTGCCGGGTTACGAACCATTGCACGGCCCAGAGCAACACGCTGACGCTGACCACCGGACAGAGCCTTGGGCTTGCGATCCAGCAGGTGCTCGATCTCCAGGATCTTAGCAGCCTCGTGCACGCGCTTGTCGATCTCGTCCTTCGGGGTCTTGCGCAGTTCCAGACCGAAAGCGATGTTCTTGTAAACGGTCATGTGGGGGTACAGAGCGTAGCTCTGGAACACCATGGCGATATCACGATCCTTCGGGGGAACGTCGTTGATCAGACGGCCGCCGATGTACATCTCGCCCTTGGAGATCTCCTCCAGACCGGCGATCATACGCAGGGTGGTGGACTTGCCGCAGCCAGAGGGGCCGACGAAGATGATGAACTCCTTATCCTGGATCTCCAGGTTGAAGTCGGTAACAGACGGGGCAGTTGCGCCCGGATAGATCTTGTAGATGTGCTGGCAGCTAATGGAAGCCATAATCGTTATCCTCCGTAAATATTTGGTGTTTCACGCCCTTGACGGCGTGTTGTTTCGTTGGTACTATAATAACAGATAATTTTGTGATATAAAATAGCATTTTATTGATTAGAGGTGTCAGATATTGCTGTTTGACTGGAACACCATCGCCGCACCGGCTGCACTGCTGGACGTGCAGCTTTCCGCGCCCCGCACCCTGACCGGCGAGGGGCTGTGGGTCTGCCTTGTTTCCAGCGGCAGATGCACAGCCTCCCTGCCCGGGGCGTCGGCTGCGCCCGCCGGCTCTGTGCTGGTACTGCCGCCGCAGTCCGCAGCGGCGGGGCACCTGATCTTAAGCCGCGCCCCGCTCACCCTGACCCCGGAGGATAGCTGCCACCTGCTGTGCGTCCAGCTGACCGGGCAGGCCAGCACGCAGTTTTTAAACGGCCTGCGGGAGCTGCCCTACCTTGCCAAAGGCGAGACCTGCCCTGCCGCCGCCGAACTGATGGGGCGGCTTGCCGAGGAAAAGCCCGCCCACAGCCGCGCCCGCAGCCAGCTGGCCTTTGCCCTGCTGTGCGAACTGGCAGATGCAGACAGCGCCGCGCCAGCCCTGCCGCCGCTGGTGCAGGCCGCTATTGAGGACATCCGCGCCAATTACGCCGGGCTGTACGGCGTGGAGGAGCTCAGCGAACGGCTGGGCGTCTCCAAAAGCCATCTGGTGCGCACCTTTACCGCCTCCGTGGGCGTACCGCCGGGCAAGTACCTGACCACCGTGCGCATCGAAGCCGCACAGCGGCTGCTGCTGCACCGGGAGTACACGCTGGACGTGGTGGCCAGCCTGTGCGGTTTTTCCGGGGCGAACTACCTGTGCCGGGTATTCAAAAAAGAAACCGGCCAGTCCCCTGCACAATGGCGGGCACTGACCGGTCGCGCCGCACAGTCCGGGCTTACGCCCGAGGAGACCATGCGGGAGCAGGAGATGTATATTTAAGCTTTTCCGTTCTCTTTTCTGCGCAGCAAAAACAGGGTCAGCAACGCGGTGAGCAGTTCCGAGGCTGGGAAGGCTGCCCATACACCCGGCATCCCGAACACCGCGCTGAGCACCAGCGAGCAGGCCACAATGGCCACCATACCCCGGCAGATGGAGGTGATGGAGGCCTCCACCGGGCGGTTCACGGCGCTCAGATAGCCCGCCGCCATAATGTTAAAGCCTGCAAAGAAGTAGCCCACAAAGTACATCCGCATCCCGGTGTGGGCGTACTGCGCCATCTGCACCGAGTTTTCGCTGTTGAACCAGCTTACAAGGGTATCGGTCAGGCCGAACACTGCGGCGTACAGCACCGCCGCCAGCACCAGCACCGTGCCGCTGCCCAGCAGCAGCAGTTTCCGCGCCCCGGCGTGGTCGTTCTGGCCGTAGCAGCGGCTCACCAGCGGCTGTGCGCCCTGTGCCACACCGTTGAAGATGGCGGTAGCCACCAGCGCAAAGTTTGCCACCACGCCGTAGGCTGCTACGCCCACGTTGCCTGCCAGACCCAGCAGCAGAAAGTTGAACACCGTGGTGGTCACGCCGGAGGAAAGCTCGCCCACAAAGCCGGAGATGCCCAGCTGACAGCTCTGCGCCAGCAGCCTTGCCGAGGGCAGCTGCCGCACGAATTGCAGGGTGTTTTCCTTTTTAAGAAAATGGCGGCTGCAAATGGCGATGCTGATGATGGGCGAAACCGCCGTTGCCAGCGCCGCACCGGCCAAGCCCAGACCCATGGGGAACATGAAGATATAGTCGAACACCACGTTGAACAGGCTGCCGCTCAAGGTCGCCACCATGGCAAGGGAGGGGTCGCCATCGTTGCGGACAAAGGCCGACACGATGTAGTTGCACATAAAAAACGGGGTGAACAGCAGAAAAATGCGGGCGTAGGGGATGCCCAGCGCCACGATGCCCGCATCGCCGCCCATGAGCCGCAGCAGCGCCCCGGGCGCAAAGACACCCGCCAGCATCCACGGGATGGACGCCAGCACGGCGCACAGGATGGCGTTGGAGAAATACCGCTGCCCCCGGGCATCGTTCTGCGCCTTGGCAATGGCGTAGCGGGTAGCCGAGCCCAGCGCGATCATGGAGCCAATGGCAAAAATAAAGTTATAAATGGGCAGGCAGAGATTGAGCAGAGTAACACCGTCTGTACCGGCGGCCTGCGCAATAAAATAGGTATCGGCCAGAATATAGCACGAGGTGCCCAGCAGGCCAAAAATATTCTGCGAGACATATTTAAAGAACTGTTTTGTCAGAGCCATACACTTTTTCCTTTTTTCCTGTTTTTGCATACGTCTGGAAATTGTAGCATATCTGCCGCCGCAAGTCAACCGCAAAACCCGCCCATTACCGTATAAAAGAAGCAGTTGCGCACAGCGCCTTGCGGGTGTATACTGAACACTGCCGCACCTTGCGGCACACCTGTATGCAGAAAGGAAGAAGCCCTATGTCCGACAGGATCTTATTTTCCATCGGCGAAGCGCTGATCGATATGATCCCCTCCCGGGTGGGGTGCAGCTTTGACGAAGTGCCCGCCTTCAGCCCCCGGGTGGGCGGCGCCCCGGCCAATGTCTGCGCCGCCGTTGCCCGGCTGGGCGGCCGCAGCGCGCTGCTGAGCCAGCTGGGCGACGACCCCTTTGGTCACAAGATCGCCCGGGCGCTGGCTGGATGCGGCGTGGAACTTTCCCATCTGGAATTTACCAGTAAAGCCAGCACCGCGCTGGCCTTCGTCAGCTTAGCGGAAAACGGCGAGCGCACCTTCAGCTTCTGCCGCAAGCCCTCCGCAGACCTGCTGTACGCCCCGGAGCAGATCGACCCGGGCTGGTTCTCGCAGGCCTTTGCCCTGCATTTTTGCAGCGTCTCGCTGGTGGACAGCCCCATGCGCTACGCCCATTTGGCTGCCATCACTGCCGCGCGGGAGGCGGGCGCCATCCTCAGCTTTGACCCCAATCTCCGCTTTCCCCTCTGGCCGGACCGGGAGCAGCTGCGTCAGACCGTGTGGCAGTTTCTCCCCCTGACCCATATCCTGAAGCTTTCGGACGAGGAACTTCCCTTTCTCACCGGCACCGAGGATATTGAAGCCGCGCTGCCCGCGCTCTTTACCGGAGATGTGCAGCTGGTGCTGTTCACCTGCGGCAGCAAGGGTGCCCGCGCCTATACCCGCACCGCCAGTGCCCATGCCCGCAGCCCCAAGGTAACAGCGGTGGACACCACCGGCGCGGGGGACGGCTTTATCGGCTCGTTTCTGTGGCAGCTGCAGCGGGACGGCGTGACCGCCGCCGAGCTGCCAAAGCTTTCCCGCAAGCGCCTGACCGAGTATCTGGCCTTTTCCAACCGCTTCTGCGCCTTCAGCGTGCAGCACCACGGTGCGCTCGACAGCTACCCCACCTTGGCACAGATGGAGCAGCCAGAAACCGATTTTCCCCTGCCTTGAGGGCAAATTTACAGCACATTTTGTATTTTTTAATATTTATATGCTATATTGTATAGAAAATCTGCTTTCCAACCACCCAAAAGGAGGAATCCATGCCCTTTGAGTTTGTTTTTCTGGACTGGCTATACCAGTTCCGCAACCCGGTAATGAACACGATCTCCATCTTTTTTGATTACGCCGGTGCTCACGGCGAGATCTGGATCGCGTTCACCCTGCTGCTTCTGCTCTTCCGGCGCACCCGCAAAGCGGGCTTTGCCATGGCGGTGGCGCTGGTGCTGTACATGGCGACAGGGCACTTCTTCCTCAAGCCGCTGTTCGCCCGTCCCCGCCCCTGCGATATCAACACCTCCATCACCATGCTGGTGGCGCGTCCGCATGGGCATTCCTTCCCCTCCGGGCACACCGCCTCCGGGGTGGCGGCTGCCTACGCGCTCTGGCTGCAAAACCGAAAGCTGGGCGCGCCCGCGCTGGTGCTGGCAGCCTTTATCGCCTTTACCCGGCTGTACCTCTATGTGCACTTCCCCACCGATGTCCTTGGCGGCGCGGTGCTGGGCATCGCACTGGGCACTGCGGCCTCCGCATTTGCAAACTATATGGCGAATCTCAAGAGTAAACAACAAATTGTATAAAAATTTTCGTGCTCTTTTTATTCCAGCTGCCGTTCCCCTCTACGACCCCTCCCGTGAAAATGCAATGCCGGAGCGTCCGCAGACGCTCCGGCATTGCTCTATTTAAAATAATTTTTCCGCTGAAAATATCCAGAGCACAAGCGGCGGATATTCCAAATCGTCCCGCTTAAAATTATTCCTCCGGGAGCTGCACTTTCCGGTTCTGTGCCGGATCCCAGCACACCAGCTCCAGCCGACTGCCCGCAGGCAGGGCGGCGTCCGGCTTTGCCGCCTGCCAGCAGCGCTTGAGCGCCGCAGCGGCATCCTCTGCGCCGGGCAGTTCGGTGCACAGCACCGTGCCCTGCCAGCCGTTTTCCGTGTACAGGCTCAGTGCGCCCGCCTTGCCATCCAGAATGGCGGTGATGTCCTGCTGCAGCTGCGTGTAGCCCTCGGCGGTGGCGGCGTACTCGCCGTGCCACTTTTCAAAAAACACCGAGAACTCTCCGCACAGTTCAATGAGCAGATCCTCTGTGCCGGAGGGGCTTTGCACCACCAGTGCCAGATCCTGCTCCTCCATATAGTCAAAGTCCGGGTCATCCCATGTGTGCACGGTGACTTGCTGCCGGCTGAGCAGCATCAGCAGTTCTCCCTGCTTTTCAGCGGTATCAAAATCGCCCTGCGGGCTGTTCCAATCTGTGTTCATCGGTGTTCCTCCGTTTATCCGTTGTGCGGGCAGAATTTCAAACTGTCCGCTCGCTGTCGTCTCCGTGCTTTTCCGCTGCGGCGCGGGCCTTCTGTTCCTTTTTGGCGCAGTAGAGCGCGCGGTCGGCGCGGTCCTTCACTGCAACCACGTCCTCCCCGGAAAAGGCGGCAGAGCCAAGGGAGACCGTCGGCAAAATGGCAAACACCTTGCGCCGCTCTGCCAGCAAAGCTTGCAGCGTTTTTGCGCAGCGGGCTTCGCTTTCCTCGTCCTTCAGCAGCACGCAGAATTCATCGCCGCCGATGCGGTAGCAGTAGCCGCAGCGGGCATAGGCTTTTTTGATGCAGTCCGCGATCTCGGCAAGGCAGACATCTCCCTGCAAATGGCCGTAGCGGTCGTTGATCTGCTTGAAGTCATCCACATCAAACACCACCAGCACCCCGCCGCTGCGGCGCATCTCGGCGGTGCGGTTCAGGTAGCTGTTCTGGTTCAAAAGCCCGGTCAGCGCGTCCAGCTGGTTCCACATTTCGCTGCAATAAATATAGTACAGCACCGACAGCAAGGTGACGCACAGCCATGTAACGTGCAGCTCCGGCAGCGCGAGCTGGATCACGGTCTCCGCGCCCAGAAACAGGGTCAACGGATAGATCAGCGTGCGGCTGCGGTTCTGAAAGGCCGCCGCCGTGCGCACCGTAGCCACCATAAGGTACAGCATGGCGGCATAGTACATGGCCACATAAATATAGAAGTACGCGCCCCGGGCGTAGAGGTTTTCCCTGCTCACCGAGAACACCAGCCCATAGGGCAGCGTTGCCGCCAGAAAAAGCAGATACGCACCCTCGCAGCATACCGCCGCCTTGAATACACGCCGGATGATGGATTTTTTATCCAGCACATATACCAGACACAGCGGCACCGCCGGTGTCAGTCCAAAGCCAAGATAGTTGGACAAAATATTCAGCCAGCGGTAGCCCGGCGGTGCGCCGTCCACCACGATGGTGATGACCTCCAGCACCGAGATGCACGCAATGAGCGCAAAGGCCAGAAGGAACCCGCGCTTCTGCTTTTTATTTAAAGATTCGCTCAGCCTTGTAAGAAGACACATAAAGCCGAGCACAAAAAGATCAATGGTCGTTAAAATAAAAAAATATCTATCCATTGCAAGTTATTCCGTTCTGTGAACTGATGCCCCGGACAGGGCACATACAATATTATTGTATCACTCCACAAAGCTTTTCTCAACCGGGAGCTGCGGATTTACCTTCGCAGTCCATTTGCAGGGAAAATTGCAAAACGTTCTTTTCTCTGCATAAAAGTCCTCGGCAGAGAGGACACGCTAAAAATGCTTCAGCGCTTCCCGGACGGCTTTTTGCGGTGGATCTCCAGTTTGGACAATGCACATACCGTCTCGACGTGTGTCGTCGCTAGAATCGGAACACATGGATTCAGCCTCGTTAGAAGCATGGGAACACAAAACAGCAGGGGAGTGGTTCTCCTTGCTATTCTTGCGAAGCGGCTTGAAATTCTTGCCGTCCACACTGTTTTTGAACCCGGTCTTGTAAACAAAGACAATCATGTAGGGGTCTTTGTTCCCATTACTATCATAACCGCCCACGATTACTTTTTCAACTATACTTTCAAAAATATGTCGGTCAAAGGTGTCCAGAACCTCATTCTGTTCAAGGGTCTGCCGAAACGTGGCAACACGCTTGCGCATTGTAGATTCGGTTTCGGCTGCATCTTGCAGGCTTTCACACTCTTTCTGCAACTGCTCAATCTGGCTGGACAGGTCCAAATACTTTCGGTCGTAGGTCTCCTTGTCGATGGTATCTTCAAGACGCATATCAACCAGCTTGTTTTTCTTGACTTCCAGAGCGTGAATATCTCTTTCGGCTTTCGCAAGACGCTTGCCCGCGTTGCTTTCAGAAAGAGTTTCTTCTGTCCGTTTCATAAACTCGTCCAGAACATCCTTGTTATTCTGGCACAAGAGGCGATAAGATTCTACAAAAGCCCGCTCAATCGTTCTTTCGTCAACGCCCTTGCTCTCCGGGCAGAACTTTTTTCCTTTTTTGGTGGAAACAACACATTGCCAGATAGCTTTATTATACTGTGAACTGCTATGCCAACTCCTCCTTGTCAGGGTGCCACCACAGAAACCACATTCTATCATGCAGCTAAAAGCGTATTTCCGACTGAACTTTTCACGTTTGCCGTCCACGTTAAGGCTGCGGGGCTTTGCACGCCGCCGCAAAATTTCCTGTGCGGCTTCAAAGACTTCTTCCGAAATAATGGGCTCGTGGTGCTCACGAATATAAAATTGATCTTCCTCGCCGAAGTTGTACAGACGCCGTTTTGAAATAGGGTCAACGGTAAATGTCTTTCCTAACAAAATGTCGCCTTTGTATTTTTCGTTTTTGATAATGCCGATTACGGTACTGTCTGCCCATTTGGGACTGCCGCGTTTGGTTTTATAGCCTAAGTTTTCAAGTTCTTTGGCAATAACCGAACCACCGGCACCCTCCGTGTATCGCTGAAAAATGTAACGGACAACAGCCGCTTCTTCTTCGTTGATGGTGATGGTTTTGTCCGCTGGATTGTAGTCATAACCTAAACAGCCCTGAAACCCGACCAGCTCACCGCGCTGCATCTTCATCTTCAAGCCCTTTTTGACATTTGCAGAAATATTTTCGACTTCTTGCTGTGCAACAGAGCTTAAAATTACAAGGAGCAGTTCACCGTCCATAGTAAGGGTGTTGATGTTTTCTTCTTCAAAAAACACAGCCACACCTTTATCTTTGAGCATCCGAACATATTTCAGAGTGTCAAGCGTGTTTCGTGCAAACCGCGAAATGGATTTGGTAATCACCATGTCCACGTCACCGTTCATACAGTCGTTGATTAACCGCTGGAAATCCTCGCGCTTTTTCACCTGCGTACCTGTGATAGCTTCATCAGCATAGATGCCTGCCAAAGACCATTCCGGCTTACTTTTTATAAGTTCGGTATAGTATTCGACCTGCGACTTGTAGCTGTTCAGCTGATCTTCGGTATCGGTGCTGACACGACAATAGGCGGCTACGCGCAGCCTTTTTTCAAAGTTTGTGCGCGCTCGTGGAGAGAGCGTGTTTCGCGCTTTAATGACTTCAACATCTTTCATGCTTGACCTCCTTGTTGAATGTGTTCCTTTCATTGCGTTAATCATAACGCCAATGCAACACAAAATCAAGAGGATAGTTCGGAAACCACACGATAATCTTTCATTAAGCGCTGCTTGATAAGGGAATACTCTCTATCGGTTATGAGCTTTCTTTCTAACAGCTGCTTCAAAAAAGCAAGCTGAATGCTATAACGTATCAAATTTTGTTCTTTCAAAAATATCCCCCTTTCACAAAATAAAAAATGAGCCAACGGACGGCTGCTGGCAGCAACCCACGGGAATCTCACCCCTGCATTCCTCATGCAGCCCTACTCATTGCCTGCGACGCTCTGAACGCTCGGACTTTGACGGTAAGGGAGTATCAGCCTGCCTGTATGTCATGGCCCACAAGCAGCCGCGCTTGCATTGCGGCATGGTGATGATCGCTCCACTTTTCAAAGAAAAGCATCATGGCGCACCCGCCGTCCGGCTCGATACAGACAGCAACGTATCCGTTTGCCCTATGATGCACCACCATTATCCTGCGGGCATATTTTTCAAGGTGCTGTCCCGAAACGTGGAAAGGGTCAGACCGTTTCGGCTTTGGTTACAATAGAAGAAATCAGTTTGATTTCCAGATGGCGTTTCATGTACTCGTCTATGCACACATGGGGCTGGCCGTGCTTATCGTAGAGAATGCCTGTACAGAGCTTGTTGATGTAACCTCTGTAATGCTGCAAAACCTGTTCAACTGCATCGGTGTCCCCAGCGCAGGCAGAGCGAATCACCGAGAGCGGCAAAAAATCTCTGCTCGTGTGTTCATAGGAGTTCATTTACGCCTAACCTCCCTCCGGCAAGTGCGCCTTTAGCTTTTTTCGCAGCTCGTTCAGCGTTTTTGTCCGGTGGCGCTGTACAGCACTCCGGGACATTCCCATGAGGTCGCCAATCTCGCCATCGCCCAGTTCCAGAACGCAAAACAGAATCAGAATGCTTTGTTCTTGCTTTGGCAGGGCGGCAAACGCATTGGCAACAAGCTCATTGTCGAGGTGCAGATCACAGCCGTAGGACGAAAATATAAATTCTTCGCTCGGATAATGGTCTACACTCGTGAGCTGCCCCAGTTCTTCCAACGAAAGAACGCTGAATGACTTTTCACGGTCAAGCAAGCGTTTCTTATTTCGGTGATAGTTCCGGGCCTCATTTCGCAGTACCGCTTTGCAGAACGCATCGAATCGGTACTGTTCGCCATCGTTGCGAGGGATAGCTTCCATCTTCTCACCCCCTTTCCGTGGGGATGTCGGGTGGATTTTTCCCTTTCCGCTAATATGACACCTGAAACACCCGATTCTGCCCGCTTTTTTGAAAATTTCCAAAAATATTTTTTGAAGCAGGCAGATTTTCAGGTGGCAACAGAAAAGCCCAGCAAACCGAAAACGGCCAACCGGGCATAATGGCAGTATTAAACGCGTAGCAGCTACATTGTATAGTACATAGTAAAAGCCCTGCTGACCCTGTGCGGGAGCAAGGCTTTTTTTGATAGGTCAAGATTGAACGGTCGATAGAATATCAGGCGCATGGCGGCATCCTCCTATGGCCGCCATACAGACGATGAAACGCTCTGATACGCAAAAAGAACCGGCGGCCTTGATTTTCTCAAAAGCCGCCGCTTCAAATGGGCGTGTTGATAGGCTGCTGTACGACGGCTTTTTTCTTTTGCCGTCGTGCGGCAGCTTGTTCCTTTTGCGTTTATCTTAACAAGCAATCCTCACAGAAATGTCACCGACACACGCTGTTTCGACAGAATAATGGGCTGAAATCTCACGAACCTGTGAGATTTGAAAAACCGGGAGAATAATCTCCCGGTTTTCATCGCAAATATTTAATTCTGCCGCAGTCTCTCTACAACGCTTTGCTTAACATTTTGCATGAAAGTTATGACGGGAGTTGCCAAGCAGACCAGTAAAACAATAGCTGCGACAACCAACAGAGAAAATACAGGATAGTGAAAAGCTGCATAAGGAACCATTTTTCTAAAGGCTGAGTATATCGGAATATATATCGCTGTTCCCAGTGTGGCAAGCAGTAGGAAAGAAATACTCCAATAATACCCGCCTTCCCAAAGCAATACATTTCTAATTTGCTTTTTCGTCATTCCTATACTTTCAAGTGTGGCAAATTCATGTTTCCGAGTATTTACACTAACAACCATTGTGTTAATGAAATTCATAATTCCTATCAGCAAAAATACAGTGGACAACCCTGCGGCTATAATCCTTGAGGTCAGCAAATATCCGGCCATTTCTTGCTGCTTTTCATATCGTGACAGAATCGTAATGCCCGGTGACGAAGCAGTAATGGATTGAAGCTGCTCCATAATCCCTTTATCATAACTGCTATCAATAGTATCAAAAGCAATCCGAAAGATTTTAGTTTCTCCAGACAACTTCTCTAATGCCTGCTCACTGATATACAAATCAGGGGCAGTACCTCTCTCATTTCCTCGACCACTTTGAAAATCAGCGTCCAGAAAGCCAGTTGCCACTGTAAAGGCCAGTTCTCCGGACTCACCGACAACGGTGATTGCTTGCCCTGGCTGAATCAATGGGTTTCCCTCAGCATCCGTCATAGCGGACAAAACCACCAACTCTCCCTTTTCAAAGGCTGTTAAGTCAATAGGCTTATCAAGCGTTTTATTAAGTTCTTCGATATATCTGGAATCTATTCCGTAAACGCCGCTCCAAAAATTATCTGTATAGTTTTTCCGTGTTTCCGCATTTGAAAAATCAAGACCCGATACGCCATCCAAGGAATCAATATATTTCCCGAATACATTTTCGCTGTAAATGACATCCATAGTGGGCCACGGTGAAGCGGAATAAGTGACGCGCAGATTTTCAATTCCCTGCATTGTTGCAACTTGCTGCAACATTTCATCAGAGAGCAGGTTTCCTTCTTCGAAAATGCTGTAAGTCAATGCGAAATCACTTTCTCCCCATTGATTTACAAAATTGTCTGGACTTAGGCTTGATAGTAAACCAGCAGAAACCAAAAACAATATTAAGCCTAAAAATAAGGACGCAAAAGTAAGGACAGCGCTTTTAGGGTTTCTAAAAATATTATCTCGTGCCATCCTGGATAATTTTGTTCTATGGCTCTTATGATCTCGGTAACTCCTTGTATTTGCCTCCGTATAGCGTAAAGCCGCAACAGGAGAAATACTTGCAGCTATTTTCGCTGGTTTCATGCTGCCGATGATTGCGGTAAAAAATGTGAAGATTGCGGCACCCGCAAAAATAATGGGGGAAAAGGACACTATCTCCCCAAGGTCTGTATCGCCTGAGTACATTATATTCATGGCAAACGGAACAAGTCCAAGCGAAACAATACCACCGACAATCAGGCCGCTGGGAATACCGATCACCGCCGTTCTGAATATTTGAGAACGCACGATTCGCTTGATTTGTCTTTTTGTCGTGCCTATCGTTTTAAGCTGTCCATAGAATTGTGTATCTCTTGAAATTGAGATATACAGAATGTTATAAATCAGCAAATAGCCGCTGATAATGATAAAGACGATAATAGCAGCCAGTGGAAGAACAATGGTGGTGGAATTACTCTGAGCAATAGGTACAATTTCAAAGGACTGGCTTTCTGTAAACGAAATCTTCCGTTTTAGTTTTTCACAGGATCGCAGGGCATTACTGTCATCAGAAAAAGAAATCATTGCGGTAGACACACTATCAAAGGGAAGCCCTGTTTGTGTTGCAAAAAGCTCCGAAACATAAGCAGCACCACGGTTGCCTGCACGCGAAGCCGAATAATCTGTGTAATAGCCTGACAAAACAAATTCATCGGAGCTGTATTGATAATCTGTTCCGAGCTGATAGGAAAGGGAAATATTCATCCCTATCTGTGGATCATCAATCCCCATTGCACGCAAAGCCCATGTAGGGAGCATAATTTCATTTTTTGCTTGCGGATAATCTCCGTGTATATCCGAAATTGTTGGTACACGGTGTTCTTGCCATTCTGTTTCGTCTATCCAAGTAATACTCAGCAGGGCATCGTCCATTCCAGATGTATCAATGCTGCCCAATCTCTGACTGACACCAACTACGGATACCAAGCCGGATTGGCTCAATTCTTCATATTGTTCTTCTGAGAGGCTTGTAATTGCCACATCCGCAGTCGTGCCCATCGCACGAATTTGCTGCATTTGATAGGTTTCAAAATAACTGCACCCCAAACTAAACACAGATGTAATCATAAAGGCGGTCAAGAATAATGCGATGGTAACGAAAACATTTCTCTGCTTATTAGCGCGGTAGCTTCTTTTGGCAAGACGATTGATTGTTGCCTGATTATTGTTCCCAAATAAAATATCATCCATCAATGTCACCCCCTGTCACTATGCGATTTTTCCGTCCTCAATACGGATAATTCGGTCGGCAAGCTGGGCAATTTCATTGTTATGGGTAATCATTACAAGCGTTTGATGGAACTTCTGACTTGTAACTTTCAGCAAACCAAGAACATCACTACTTGTCCGGCTATCCAAATTGCCTGTCGGTTCATCTGCAAGTATAATAGCTGGTTTGGAAACAAGGGCGCGGGCAATCGCTACACGCTGCTGCTGGCCGCCGGACAGATTGTTAGGCATACTGTTCAGCTTCCCATCGAGAGCCAACATT
Source organism: Faecalibacterium sp. IP-1-18 (assembly GCF_023347355.1). Classification (NCBI taxonomy): domain Bacteria; kingdom Bacillati; phylum Bacillota; class Clostridia; order Eubacteriales; family Oscillospiraceae; genus Faecalibacterium; species Faecalibacterium sp. IP-1-18. Next base: position 492,332 of record NZ_CP094472.1, on the reverse strand, counting down.
TTCACGACTTCATCCATAAACCGCTTGTCCACGGTATCACCATCCAGCTCCACCGGCAGGACAATATTTTCATAGACATTTAGCACAGGAACAAGATTGTAATTCTGAAAGATAAACCCGATGTTACGTCTGCGGAAGATGGTAAGCTGTTCATCCTTGAGTTTCGATAATTCTTTCCCTTTTACTTTAATACTGCCGGAAGTTGGCGTATCTAACCCGCCCATCATGTTCAGCAAAGTAGACTTACCGCTGCCGGAAGTACCAACAATGGCAACAAATTCACCTTCCTCAATGGATAGGGTCACGCCATCCAATGCTTTTGTAATGTTCGGTTCGGTGCCGTAATATTTCTTCAAATCTGTCGTTTGTAATATGTTCATATAGAACACCACCCTTCCTTTTTGATGGCTCTATCATAAAAGGTAAACCTCACAGAAATGTCACGGGAAACAAAATACCTCTGTTTAATTAAATCTCAAATGTCATAGGCCTGTGACATTTTGTTTTTTAGCGTACTTATTTTATTGTCGAGGCAGAAAGACGGAAAAAGTTGAACCCCTCCCAACCTCGGATATTACCCGGATATAACCGCCTTGCAAGGTTACGATCTCACGAGCCAGATATAGACCAATACCAATTCCATCTACATCATGTACGATGTCCTCCCGATAGAACCGCTTGAAAATTGCCCCCTGATGCTGTTCTGAGATGCCAATGCCTGTATCAGTAATGTCAATTTTCACATACATTTCCCAACTTTCAACCGAAACCCGGATTTGACCGCCCTCCGGCGTATATTTCACCGCATTATCCAAAATGTTGAACAGCGCTTCACCTGTCCATTTTCTGTCATGAGAAACGATCAAGCTCTCCGGGCAGTCCACTTGAACATTGATCTGTTTTTTCTCGGCGTTCAGAAGGATACCTCCCAATGCGGCGGCAAGCGTGTCATAAAGCGGCTGGCTTTTCTTTTCCAGAGAAATGACACCTGTTTCCAGACGCGAGGTTTTAATCATAGCCTGCATGAGAAAATCCAGTTTATCAAGTTGGGTGGCCTGTGCTGTAAGAAACTCTTTTTGCTTTTGCACAGGGATTTCATTTTCAAGCAGGGTGCTGTTAATCACTTTCAAGTTCGCAATCGGGGTCTTGACCTGATGAGAAATATCGGAAATAAGTTCTTGCAAGTCAGCCCGCTCTTGTGCAATGCTGTTCTTGTTTTCCTGCATGATTTCATACAAACGGTTCAACCGATATTCAATTTTATAGAAAAGACTTTCTTCTTCCACAGTCTGTTTCGGCTGCATATTCCCGGACAACATATCATCCATCAAACTGCAAAAAGCATCGGAGAACATCGCCAATTTGCGGCGAACCAGCACCATAAAACAAATAGAGCAAAACAGCACAAAGATGCCGAACAATAGTACATACCAAACAGCGGTTATATCTTGGGTCAACGCATATAAAGCCACTGAAACCGTCACCATTGCCGCCAGCAGGAGAACAGCTAAAAAGATACAGGCTTTGTTGACGGAAAGCTTTCGCACATTCATTTCAGCGCCCCTCCGATCCACATATAGCCCATACCATATACCGTTTTGATGTACTGACGGTCGGGTGTTTCGATTTTGTTTCGTACCCGGCTGATAGCCGCAGTCAGAGCGTGTTCATCCACAAAATTTCCGTCTGCGTCCCACAGTTTTTCCAACAAGACTTGCCGCGTCAAAACGATCTGTGGATTTTTCATCAGGATTTTCAAAAGTCGATATTCCAGTGGGGTGAATGTAAGTGGCTTTCCTGACAGGGCAGCACTCATCTCTGAAAAATTGATGGTCAGTGTGCCATCCTCATAAGTATCACCACCATATTGTTTTGTCAGCCGCCCCAGCACCACCGCCAGTTTCTTTTGAAAGACGCTCATAGGGAAAGGCTTTGTCACATAATCCTCTGCGCCCAGTTCATACCCTTTGAGCATATCGCTTTCCATATCATTTGCGGTCAGAAAAATAATAGCGGTATCGGGGCGGCGTTCTTTTACCTCCCGACAGAAGTCAAAACCGTTCCCGTCCGGCAAATTTACATCCAGCACAATCAGGTCATAGTCCTGCTTCGTCAAGAAACTACTGGCCGCTGATTTTGTCAGTGCAGAATCAACCGCATAGCCCGCAGTATTCAAGTTATAGCATAAAGTATTATTCAAAAGTCGATCATCCTCGACTACTAAAATTCGCATGGTATAACACTCCTTCATTTTCAGTGTAGCGCCCAAATGTCACAGAAACCTCACGATGGAGTGATTTTCTCTGATAATTAAAACGGGAAACGTGCCTTTTCTCTTGCAAAGAACGGTCCAGCCTCATTATATATGGCTGCACTAATAATAGCAACGCAGAAGGATGAAATATAAAGTGTAATCAGAATAGCTTTTACAACATTCCATGTGTCGTCCATGAACTATAAAATGTATATGGGTGATGCAGAATGGCAAAAATTGAGGACTGTCCCGGCTTTGAAACGTTCGGAGCGGATGTCAAGGCAGCACGAAAGGCAAAACAGCTTTCCCGCAGTGCGCTGGCCGACATGATACATTGTGACAGCCGGTATCTTGCGAACATCGAAAACGAAGGCACGTTGCCCAGCTTGCCGGTGGTGATTCAGCTGATAAAAATATGTGGTCTGCCGGTGGAACGGTACTTCAACCCGGAACTTATGCGGGAAGAAAGTGCAGAGCGTCAGCGGGTCAGCCACAAGCTGCAGCTTTGCCCGGAAGAATACTTGCCCATCGTAGAAGGTGCCATTGACGGTGCCCTGCGAATCCATGAACAGGAAAAAGAACATGCGTGTGTCTGATTGCCACGCATGGTCATTGAGAGGATGCAAAAAGCGTCCTCTTATTTTTTTGCATTTTGCGAGCAGAACGGGGGTGTTGTGGTGTCATAGTAGTGGGGAAAGGTAACGTAGCAAGCATAGGGAGTGTAGCCACTCCCGGCAGAAATGCTTGCTGGGGAGTACCCCAGACCCCCAAGAAACGAGGTGAAACTATGACGAACCGAACCCGAAAAATTGTTCTGCGTGTTCCCGTGACGCCGGAGGAACGGGAACTTATCCGGCAGAAGATGGCTCTGCTGCATACCCGGAACTTTTCTGCATACGCCCGGAAGATGCTGATAGACGGTTATGTTGTCCACATCGACACCACCGACATCCGGGCGCAAACCGCCGAACTGCAAAAGATTGGTGTCAACGTCAATCAGATCGCGCGGCGGCTGAACAGCATGGGGCCGCTGTACACACAAGACGTTGCGGACATCAAGGGAGCATTGGCGCAGATATGGCAGTTACAAAGATACATCCTATCAAGTCAACGCTGAAAAAGGCATTGGACTACATCGAGAATCCGGCCAAGACGGACGAAAAAATGCTGGTGTCCTCCTTTGCCTGCTCCTATGAAACCGCCGACATCGAATTTGAACTGCTGCTGTCACAGGCCATGCAGAAAGGCAACAATCTGGCCCACCACTTGATACAGTCTTTTGCGCCGGGCGAAACCACGCCGGAGCAGGCCCACGAGATTGGTCGACAGCTTGCAGATGAAGTACTGCAAGGCAAATACCCGTATGTGTTGACCACCCACATTGACAAGGGGCACGTCCACAACCACATCGTCTTTTGCGCCGTGGACATGGTGAACCAACGAAAGTATGTTTCCAACCGACAGAGCTATTCCTACATCCGGCGCACCAGTGACCGGCTGTGCAAGGAACATAACCTATCCGTGGTAATGCCCGGTCAAGACCGGGGCAAGAGCTATGCCGAGTGGGACGCGCACCGAAAAGGCACGAGCTGGAAGGCGAAGCTGAAAGCTACCATAGATACCACCATCCCGCAGGCCAAGGATTTTGACGATTTTCTACGGCTCCTGCAGGAGCAAAGCTATGAGGTCAAGAGGGGCAAGTATGTGTCGTTCCGTGCGCCCGGACAGGGGCGGTTTACCCGCTGCAAAACGCTGGGCGAAGCCTACACCGAAGAAGCCATCACCGAGCGCATCAAAGGGCGGTTCGCGGAGCGGAAGCCCAAAGAAACCCGTAAAATTTCGCTGCGGATTGATTTGGAAAACAGCATCAAGGCCCAGCAGTCCGCAGGGTATGAGAAGTGGGTAAAACTCCACAATCTGAAACAGGCTGCCCGGACGCTGAACTTCCTGACGGAGCATGAAATTGATAGTTACCCGGATTTGGAAAATCGTGTGGCCGAGATCACCGCCGCCAACACCGAAGCTGCCGCCGCGCTGAAAGCGGCCGAACGCCGGCTTGCAGAAATGGCCGTGCTGATAAAGGATGTCACCACTTGTAAAGAATTGCGTCCACTGGTGCAGGAATACCAGCGGGCCGCTGACAAAAAGCAGTTCCGGCGCAAGCATGAAAGCACCCTGATTCTCTATGAAGCGGCGGCCAAGGCCCTGAAAGAGAAGGGCCTCCAAAAGCCACCCGACCTTTACGCGCTGAAAACCGAGTATAAGCTATTGGCCGAGCAGAAAAAGCAACTGCAACAGCAGTACGCCGAAGTCAAACGCCAGATGCAGGAGTATGGCATCATCAAGCAGAATGTGGACGGTGTCCTATTCCCAAATCACAGGCAGGAGAGGGACAAGACCCTGTGAGCATTGCTTGACAACGACACATTACTTTTGACTGAAATAATGTGCGATTGTCAATTCACTGTTGACGAGCACACATTATTTCTATATAATATAATGTGTGAATGTCAAGTGAGGTGATAGCATGAACAACATGGGCAAAGTAGAAAAAATAGTGCAGTCTGCCCCCAATGGCATCATTACGGCCGCACAGTTGACGAAAGCCGGCTTACATCGGGGCTATCTGCATGATTTTGTCGAGAGCGGGGAACTGTACCGTTTTGGACGCGGCCTGTATGTGCAGAGCAGCACATGGGAAGATGATTTTTACCTGTTGCAGCGGAAGTATAGTCGCGGCATCTATTCACATGATACCGCTCTCTATCTGCTGGGCTATTCTGACCGCACTCCGGCAAGGTACACTATGACCTTTCCCAAGGGTTACAACGCACTGTCTTTGAAGCAGGAAGATTTGATCGTCAAGCGTGCCATTCCAGAAAATTATGACTTTGGTATTATTGAAATCCAATCGCCATCCGGCAACCCGATTCGTGTTTACGATTTGGAACGGACGTTGTGTGACATCCTGCGCGGCAGCGGGAGCGATATACAAATTGTGGGCGCGGCTATGAAGCGTTATGCCGCATCCAAAGACAAAGACATTCACAAATTGATGCAGTACGCAGAACGACTTCGCGTGAAGCCCAAGGTTCTGCGCTACATGGAGATTTTACTATGATTACAAAAAATCCGATGCAGTTAAAAGCCTATATCAAAAAGAAAGCTGCCGAGAAGCACATTTCCGCACAGCTTGTAATGCAGAACTATATGCTGGAAAGACTGCTGGAACGCATTTCGCTTTCACCGTATAAGCATAACTTTATCATCAAAGGAGGCTTTCTGGTGTCGGCTATCGTTGGTCTGGACACACGGGCCACTATGGATTTGGACACGACCATCAAGGGCTTTACGCTGACCCATGAAGCCATCCTTTCCATTTTCAAAGATGTGTGCGCAGTCCAGATTGACGATGATGTGCAGTTTGAAGTTCTGGGCGTTGCAGACATCCGGGAAACGGACGATTACCCCGGAATCCGGGTATCGCTGAAAGCCAACTACCCGCCGATCAGCGTCCCGCTGACGGTGGATGTCACCACCGGTGATATGATAACGCCCCGTGAGATTGAGTACACCTTTTCAATGCTGTTCGATGACCGCACGATCAGCGTTCTGGCCTACAATCTTGAAACAGTTCTGGCCGAAAAACTGGAAACCGTGCTGTCCCGCAACATTGCAAACACCCGTCCGAGAGATTACTATGACATCTATATTCTGTATGCTCTGCGTGGAGCCGAGTGCGACAAGGCAACCCTGCGGCGGGCACTGGAACGGACAACGGAAAAACGTGGCAGTGCTAAAATTATAACGCAATACCCGGAGATCATGCAGGAAATCCGGGATAGCGATACACTCCGCAGGCAATGGAACAAGTATAGCAGGGAATACGACTATGCAAAGGATATTTCTTTTGATGATACCTGCAATGCGATTCAAAAAATCATGGAAGAAATTTCGCAATAAAATATCAAAGGAGGAAATATGTCTGATATTTTTACTGATGGCACAGTCAAAAGCGAAGAAACTGAAAACTCAAGAGAATCCGATGCATTGAAAAATATTGCAGGTTTTCAGATGCATGTTTCTGATGAAGTGAAAACATACCCAAGAATGTACTACACAACTGACTTTCAGGCATTTTGCTTCATTATGCGCGATTTGACACTACGGAGCAGTAGTCTGTGTTCGGCAAATCTAAATGACCCGCAGGAGCAACGACGCGTAGGAATTACTAATTATGCTGGAAGCAAATTTATAGTTTGTTTTTCTCATATTGACCATGAGCAAGTTCCATTTTGGATAAGCTATGGCGGTTCAGACCGCGCAACAAAGATATTACTGAAATTCAAAAATTTTGCTAATAATTTTAGCGGAGCCTTTTATACAGATTATGCCTTTATTGCTGACAAGAAAAAAGTGTTTTTCTCCGGCACAGAATATGAAAGAACAGTTAATCGGAATGGCATCGGACAACATCTTGGATGTACACCGATAAATTTGGATTCTGACTGGGATAACTGTATTCGTAGAATGGAATTTTTCGATGTTGAGTATTTACCAGCTTGTGACGAAGCATTTTCAAAGAGTTATAAGTCAACAGTAAGTGTTGATTTTTCAAAAATTGCAGCAGCTTCAGCAAGTTCGACTGTTGCACAAAATGTGCCAGTTAGTTATCTTGGAAAACTTGGTAAACAAAAAAATAACGCATGGGAAAATGAAGGCGAAAGTCGGATATTGTGCAGCCTTGGACTTCCTGAATTTAATAAATGGAAGTATATTGATTTAAGACTAAAAGAGGAAATTTTTCGAGAACTGACAGTTGTTCTTAGTCCTTGGTGTACAGGCGATTTTGAGCAAAAGGTTACGGATGTAATTGAAAGTAGCCCTATCAGTGGAGATATAAAGGCAACTATTCGGGTAGAGCACAGTAACCTTGAAGGCAACATAAATATCTGATAATGATGCAAGAAAGCCGGACACAGCAGCCACAAGGCTACCGTGTCCGGCTATTTCTGTTTTGCCAATGGCACATTACTTTCTCTAAAAATAATGTGTCATTGTCGAGCTGGCGGTATCACTCACCCGCAAAATCGAACCTCTGTCCGTCAAAGTCCGCATCAGTCATGTGCTCCAACTTTGCAATGGTGCCATTCGCAAGCCGCCGCATTTCGGTATCCATATCCGGCAGGGCGGCCAGCATCCGCGCCATCGTCCGGCGGCGGTCAGAAGCGTGGTACATACAAATCAAATTTTCTTCTTCTACGCTGAAATTCATGCGTCAGACCTCCATTTCGTGTTGCTTGCTGCGGGCCGCTGCCTTTTTTGGGCTGGCGGCCTGTTTTGTTTCGGAAAGCTGCTTGCGGACGGAAGTGCGGGGCTTGCAGATGCCCTTGTCCCGGTTTTCGTTTTTGCCAACCAGCGCGTAGATGCCAAAACGGTCTTTTACGCTGGACAGATGTAAAGATTTATACGGCAGCATGGCAAGCAGCTGATCCGTGTCCCGGCTGGATGCCAGCTTGGTGAAGTAGGGTGACACCTCCACCATGAAATGATTCTTGTCCGGGCTGTTGGGAGCAGCCAGACGCTTCATATCGGCTACGATACGCTGGGCCTCGGCCTCGATCAGCCCGGTGTGCAATGCCGCAAGGTGTTCTTTGAAGTCACCGGGCTGTGCAGATTCCCGACTGCGCTGCTCCTGCCGGATGGCCGCTTGTAGAAGTTCCGGGTCACGGGGCTGCATTTCATACCGCACGAACTCTCCAAAATATTTGTCCGAGCGGCTGTTGAAATGCTCTTTGGGGCCAATTTCCCGCATCCCACTTTCGTAGATCAGGCGATTGGCACCCACGGGCAGAGCGGCATCCCGGATATGCTGGAAATGCTGCTGGTAGTCCAGTTCATACAGATTGCCTTGCACGGTTCCGTTGGCCGCACCGGTCAACTCCACTGCATAGGCAAGAATCCTGTCGTGGGTCTGTTCGCCGCAGAATTTCCATGTGTTGTAGGCTTGGGTATCTTTGAGCAGCACGTCTCGTTCCCGGAAACAGAATGTTCCAGAGGGCCGGGACAGCCACAACAGCAGCTTATCTTCCGGCTGGTCGCTGCGGGCGGCCTCCCGCAGCATTTTGATGTCATACGCAAAATCGCTCTGATAGTATGCGGTGTTCTGGTGCATAATGGCTTCCAACGCAGCGATCACATCCATATTTTCAAATTTTTGCACGGCTTATACCTCCAATTCCTTTGTCTTTTCTCGTGGCTGCGTTTGCTTACTCTGCTCCTTTTTTGCGGCATCCAGCTGTGCCCGGATGGATGGCTTTTTCGGCTTGGCCGTGTGGGACTTCTTGGCTTTCGGTGCCTTTTCTGCGGCGTTGACTGCGACGGCAAGGTCCGTCAGAGAGATTTGTTCTCCGGCTTTTGCTTTGGCCTCCAACTCGCCCAGAGAGGGCGCGTTGTTCAGAACACCGTCAATCATGTTTTCGTTTTGTTCGGTGGAAAGTTCTGCGGTGCGCAGCGGATTTTCCCGCAAGAACTCCGGCACCCGCTGGAAGCCCACACTGTCGCAGTAGTGGGCGGTGTCCTGCCCATTCTGGTGCAGCACCACCACATCCGAAACAGACAGTGAGTGTCCCTTGAAATCTGCCGGATAGTCCACATTGAATGTGCGGTAGATGTCCTCCAACGTGGTGCCAACAGTCAGCGGCGCGGTGTATACTTCCGTATAGTTGGCCTTGTCCACGGTCAAACCGGCAGCCTGCAGGCGGTCGTAGGGCTCAAAACGGTAATCGCGGGTGGAATCCTCATTGCGCAGCTGGTAGATGGAAAAGCTGTCCTGCTGCGGTGCTTCAAAGCCTGCCGCTGCGTATTCCTCTACTGTCATTCCAGCAGCGGCCGCTTCCTGCGCGATCTCTGCCTGCACCTGTGCCTTGTAATCCTGTAAGCTCTGGTCAAAGTCAGCCAGCTTGGGCGGTTCCGGCAAGTTATACTGGCCTTGGTTAAGCAGCGGGCGGCAGTCCTGCACATAGGCCACAACAGTGTTATAATAGGCAGCCTGTTCCGGCGAAATGTTCTGTCCCTCTCGCAAAGCGGCGGTAGCCGTCTGCTCCATAGCGGAAAGATTGCAATGCTGTTTGAGGTACGGGATAAACTCGGTCAGTACCATTTCCCGCTCTGCCTTGTCCTGTTCCCACGCTTCCGGGCCTTTGTTGTGCAGAACAAAATTCTTCCAGTTTTCATCTTTGGCGTAGTATTCGTGGTAGTTCTGGATGTGTTGAACCAAAGAACCCTCTCCGTCACCAAAATCCTGCCGCCCCTCGTAGTTGTCTGGCTGGCCGTTCAGGGTAAAATCAATGCGGAATGCGGTCTTGTCGTACCAGCCACCTGTGTAGCCGTCCTTTTCCCGTTCCGTGTGCTGGGTGGTGTCCAGTTCTTCAAAGACGCGGTTTGCCACGGACAGTGGCATGGTTTCGTCGTCCTGCAGCTTGTCACTTTCACTCCACAGAATTGTGACCGTGGGCTCTGCGGCGGGGTCTGGAATTTTAACGGGTGCGGGAATTTCATTCGCTTTTTCTGCTGCCTCTTGGAACGCTGCCAGCTTGTCGCCCAACAAAACTTCCGACACCTTGACTGTCTGCCCCAGCAGAGCAAGAGCTTCCTCTCCGGCATCCGGCAGGGTCAGACCGGGTGCGTCCAGTTGGCCGCCGTCCAGAGCCTTATTATCCGGGCCATACAGGGTGTAGTCATAGCCGGAATCGCAGGTCTGGATGAACAGCGTATTGCCGTTGTCCAGCGCAAATGCAGCCTCCTGTGCAGTGGAAAGTTCTGTTTCCCGCTGCTGGCGCAGTTCTGCCAGATGTTCGTCCAGTGCGGAGATCAGTTCATGGGCCGTATTGCGGATAATTTCCAGAGAGGCTTTCAACTCGGCCAGTTCCCGGCCCGAACTCCACCCGGCCACATAACCAAAGGAATACTCGGATGTGTCCAGCCCGTAGTGCTGGCAGACAGTATAGGCCACGCTTTCGGCCTGCACCTCGCGGGTGCGGCTGTCCGGGCGGTTGGTCTGTTCCGGGTCGTTGGGGTCGATGGCGTGGAGCTTGGCATGGGCAATCTCGTGGATGGCCGTCTTGATGGTCTGTAACTGGCTCATGCCCTCTTGGATGGCAATGCGGTTGTCGAGAAGATGAAAGTAACCATGCGCCCCGCCCTCGATGTCCTCAAACCCGATGGGTACCGGGGATGCCTGCTCCAATGCCTTGAAAAAATCTTGGTAGTCCTGCACGCTGCCGGACAGTTCATTCACCGCGATAGAGGGCAGAGGTGCGCCCTCGGTCTGGCTGACATCGAACACGGACACCACCTTGAACGCCGGAATCTGTACCGTTTTTTCCTCGGTCAGCGGCTTGCCGTCCTTGTCCAGAATCGGCTTGCCCTGTTCGTCCAGCTTTTCCATCTTCTGCTTGACCTTGTACGGCGCAGGAGCCAGAATCTTGATGCCTTTTTCGCCTTTCTTTACGGTGCGGTGGAACGTGTCTTTCCACTTGTTGAAGCCCGCCACCAGCTGCCCGCCCTGCATGGCGATCAGCAAGGTGTTGTTGAAGCTGTAATTGTGGAATTTCGCCATCGTGGTGAGGTAGGCCTTGTAGCGGTCACTGTCGAATAATTCTTGAATGCCTGTTTCCAGCCGGTCCGTGATTTCTTTCATGCGTTCCGCGCTGTCCTTGCCGTTTAGGATAATGGGAATAACTTTCTGCGGTTCCGTTTCAGGCTGAACAGGCGGCGGGATGTTGGCCGAATCTCGCAAAACTTCCGGCGCAGGAAAGGACAGTACCCGGTATTCCTCCGGCACAGGCTGGCCCTCGTGGACTTTCTGCCACTCGTCCCCGCTTTTGACAAGGTAGCCGTACTGGGTGAACGCACCCTGTTCCTGCTGAGCCACATACCGGCCAAACTGTGCCGTGTCGATGCCGCCTTTCCATTCTTCCGGCATATTCACCATGCCGGAGCGATTCAGGTAGTAATCTCCTAGCTGGGCAGGCCCGTGCACATCCGGCAGATGCACATAGTAGTCCACGTTTTCGGGAAAGTCGGTGATTCTCCCGATGCTGAAAAGCTCACTCTGCGGGGCTTGCAGGGCGGCGTTCAGCTCTGCGCGTTCCCCGGTAGAGAGGGTTTCCAGTCGTGATGCCAGAAAGTTCAGTTCGTCCACATTGGATGCCAGCACCATGTTATAAGAAATTGCAAAGCGTTTTTCTTCCTCGGCAAAGTAGCCAGAAATGAAAAGGCCCTGCGGATTATCGGACGAAATGCCGATTTGCCGCAGGGCCACTTGTACCTGTTCGGTTGTGGTGGGCAGGTCCAGCCAGACGCCATCTCCGCCTTGTTGCTGTCGATTTTGCAGCTGGATGGAAAATAGTTCGCTCATTTGGTCACACTCCTTTTTTGCTATCCTACGGATAGAGAGAGTCGGTTATGGCAAAATGAATGCTTCACCTTACCATAACCGGCCCTCGTTTTCTTTATCCCTTACGCTCTACCCGGTAATTGACGTACTTGCCTCCCGTATCTGCCAGAAGCACCGTTGCATCATAGGTTTTGCCTGTCTTTTCGGAATAGAGGCCCTTAACCTTTGCCTTACCGTTTTTGAGCAGAGCAGCGGCGATCTTCGGCGTGAACGCCTTTTTGCGCTGCTCAAAGAAGCGGTCATTCTTCCACATCACGAACTGACAGCTGCGATTCCCGCAGTAGAAGTTTTTCTTGCCCTCATAGACGTTTTCACTGCACCGGGGACACTTGCCGATAATAACCCGTTCCGACTGGAACAGGTTTTGCTTATCTGCACTGATACAAGAATAGGTCTTGACCAGCTGGCGCACCTGCGCTTCAATTTCGGCCATGAACTCGTCCGCGTCTGCGTTGCCCTTGGCAATCTTGGTCAGGCGGTTTTCCCATTCGGCGGTCAGGACGGGAGAGGTCAGGCTTTCCGGCAGAACCACCGCCAGATTGATGCCGTCCTTGGTGGGGACAAGCTGTTTGCCCTTGCGCTGCACAAAGCCCATTTGCACCAGCTTTTCCAGAATCGCCGCACGGGTGGCCGGAGTACCCAGCCCCTTACGTTCCGCATGGCCCAGGCCACCCTCTCTTGCTCCTGCGGAGCAATTCACCTTGTCCTCCGGCATATCCTCGGCCCCGGCCCGCTCCATTGCTGACAGGAGCGTATCTTCGGTGTAGGCTTTCGGCGGGGATGTGAAGTGTTCCGATACGGTAGAAGTTACGCGGAAACTCTGCCCCTCGGCCAGTTCTGGCAGGGTGTTCAGGCTTTCCGCTTCTTCTTCGCCGTCTGCTTTCATGGTGGAGTGGAACCGTTGGTCGATCTCTTTCCAGCCGGGGACAAGCACGGTCTTTCCCTTGGCGGTGAACTCATTTTCTGCACAGGAAAATACCGCAGTCACGGTTTCGTACTCGTGGGGTGCGGCTATCGCGCAGAGCAGTTTGGAGCAGACAAGGTTCATCAGCTTGCATTCACTCTCGGCAAGACCAGCGAAGCCCTGTTTTACAAATTCAGCAGTGGGAATGATGGCGTGGTGGTCCGATACCTTTTTGCTGTTCAGCACCCGGCCCACTTCCGCAGTCAGCGCAAGTCCTTGGGCAAAGGGCAGCAGCCCCAGCAGATCAGACACAAGATGTTGTACCGTCTGGCCCATGTCCTCGGTCAGATATTGGCTGTCGGTGCGGGGATAGGTCAGCAGTTTCTTTTCGTAAAGCTGCTGGGCATAATCAAGGGTCTGCTTTGCCGTGAAGCCGAACAAGCGGTTTGCCTCCCGCTGCAAGGTGGTCAGGTCATAGAGCTTGGGCGGCTGTTCTGTCTTTTTCTCCCGTTTGACAGAAGTACAAACGGTAGTTGTGCCTGTGCATTTTTCTTTGAGAGAATTTGCGGTTTCTACATCCGCAATGCGCCCACTGTCTGCTTTCAGGCTGCCGGACTGGATGCCGACCGTGTAATACTTTTCTTTCTGGAAGCGCAGGATTTTTGCGTCCCGGTCCACCAACATTTTCAGTGTCGGGGTCTGCACCCGGCCTACCGTCAGGGTTTTGTGATACAGCACCGAAAACAGTCGAGTTGCATTGATGCCCACCAGCCAATCCGCCTTTGCACGGCAGAGGGCCGATTGATACAGAGCATCATAATCCGAATCCGGGCGCAGGTTTGCAAAGCCCTCCCGGATAGCGGCATCCTCCATGCTGGAAATCCAGAGCCGCTTCACAGGTTTTGTGCAGCCGGCCATTTGGTAGACGAAACGGAAAATCAGTTCTCCCTCCCGGCCTGCGTCGGTCGCGGCGGTCACACTGTCCACATCCGGGCGGTTGAGCAGAGAGCGCACAATTTCAAACTGCTGTTTCTTTTCGTCCGGGACAATGAACTGCCACGGCTGGGGCAGAATGGGCAAATCCTCATACCGCCACTTACAGTATTTTTCATCGTACTGGCCCGCTTCCGCAAAGGACACCAGATGCCCGATGCACCAGCTGACAAGATACCCGCCGCCCTGCCAGTAGCCGTTTTGCTTTTCATCGGCCCCGATCACGGCGGCAATGCTGCGGGCTACACTGGGTTTTTCGGCGATCACCAGCTGAAAGCTCATGTTTCGTCCTCCTGTCCGTCCTCTGAATGAATTTCGATTTCAGCCGGTTCCTCGTCTGCATCTTCGTCCTCGCCAAAATCGTATTCGTCTAGATCATCGTGCCCGGTGGTGTCGGCCTTGGGTTTGCGGAACTTGAAATAATAGAGGGCCGCGCCGCCGCCCGCCAGAGCCAGCACCAGCAGGATTATCAGACTACCCATGTTGGACTTGGGCTTTTCCTGCGGCGTTTCGGTGTCGGTTTTCACAGCTTCCGGGGCCGTGCAGTTGCGCAGGCTCTTTTCACACAAGGGGCAGTTTTCATTGACGTTCCCGGCCTCACATTTCACGGTGCAGATGCAGAACTCAGTGTCCTGCGGTTCTTCGTCCAGCAGGGCCAGCAAGTCGGCATCGTCCACTTGGTTCAGGAAGTGGACAGAGGTTTCTTTGTCCTCGTTGGCACGGTCAATGAGAATGTAAAAATAATTCCCGGCCTTGGTGGTCACCGTGATAAGCTGCTTGTCGCCGTAAAAGTCATCCACCAGTGTTGCATTGCCCTTGGGCGTGATGGGCACACCCTCCGGCTCCATGCCGCCCGTAGTGGGTTCTTCTTCGATAATCTCCGGCAGAGGTTCCGGGGCAGGGTCAGTACCGCTTGCGAAAGCGGGCATGGAAAAGGCGCAGAGGCAGAGCAGGATAGCCAGCAGCCCAGCTGCAAAACGGCAGTTCCAATCAGGTTTCATTGGCGGCATCCTCCTGTTTGTGGTACGGGGTGACGGTAGGCGCGGCGTTCAGCGCACCGCTGCGCAGGAAGGCCGCGAACTCGTCCGGCTTCATGTTCATGCTGCGCACCAGCTGAATGATCTGCAAATTTTCCTGTTCGGTCTTTGCAGCTTCCAGTTCTTTCAACTGCTGCTGATATTCAGAGATTTTTTCTTTGAGCCGTTCGATGTCGCGCTCAATGCGGGAAAGTCTTTTTGCCATACAAAATCCTTTCTGGCGTCACGGTAAACGCCCATAGCTGTAAAAATGCTCCTGCCAATATTTTGAGTTGAGGTTTGTGTAAGAGATCGGGTCGCCGCAGTGCAGCATGATGGAATTGCCTACATAGATACCGCAATGGCTCACGCCGGGGGTATCGTAGGTCCCCTTGAAAAACACAAGGTCGCCCGGTTTGACCTGCGCCGTCGAAACAGGAGTACAGAGGTTGTAAAGACCCTGTGCGGTCTGGCGGCCCACGTTCCAGCCGGAGTGATTCAGCACCCACGAAATGTAGCCGCTGCAATCAAAGCTGGTGCTGGGCGAACTGCCGCCCCACACATACGGGTAGCCGATGTACTTCGTGGCTTCCTCCATCATGGCGGCAAACCTATCATCCTTTAGTGCTTCCGGGGGAATATCGTAGTAGGAGGGCTGCTTGATGGTGGACGCATTGGGGTATTGCGCTTTGCCAAACAAATCCGGCCGGTTGCCCAGCGTGCGCATATAGAGCGAATAGGCACTAAGCTGTTCCTCGGTCAGCACTTCCACGGGCAGGTGGGATAAATCCTTGTTCTTCAGCTTGACCGTGCAGATGTAGTATTCATACGGTTCTTGGTAGGTGATAACCTGCGGCACACCATACGGGCCAATAATGACCATCATTTTTGTACGGTAACGTATCTGCATGGTCACGGTCTCGGTCAGGATGTATTGCTTTTCAAAGAGCATTTCAAGTTCGCCCTGCACCTCGGCCAATGTAAAAACGCCATCATGGAGCGCGGACAAAATCGAGATCAGCACATAGGGGTCATGCTCGATTTCGTCCAGATAAAAATGGTATTCATCGTAGTTGTGGGTGGCCTCGTAGGTGTCGAGATACCGTTGCAGTTTTTGTTCCAGCTTGGCGTAGGCTTTTTCCGCACCCAGCATATCCTTGTCCTTGGAAAAGTAAGAGGATGCCGTCACGCCGGTTCCAGCGGTGCCCGCCATCACGGTGCAGGACTGCAACCCCGTTATCAAGAGCAGAGCCAGCAGACCGAACACCGCCACGATCAGAATGGTTTTCCAGTTCCGGGCCGCAAATTCGGCTACCCGTTCGCCGCCCTCGGCCGCCAGCTTTGTTACCCGGAAACCGTTCTCTGCGGTGGCGGCTGCACCCTGCGCGGCGGCTTGTCCGGCCTGCCGTGCAGCTTTGGCATACTGCTGTTTGATACGCCGTTTCTGCCACATCCGGGAAATGGGGTTGCTGGCCGTTTGTGCAATTTGCGGATTGTCCCGCAAAGACCTCTGATAGAAATACTCGGCGTTAGCCGAACGCAATTCCCGTTCTGCCCTTTCCACGGCCTTGTAGGGTTTCATCTTGTGGTGCCGGATGCCGCTGCGGATGACCTTGGCGGTCTGATGCTCCACCAGTTCTTCACCCTTGTGGCCGCCCTCCACACCCACATTTTCGTGTTCGACTTCATGGATTTTTCCGTGAGCAAACAGCAATGCTTCCGACAGTGGGCGGCTGGCCGGGTTTGGTTTCAAGCTGGGCGGGCCTTTGTCCTGCTGTTCAAAGTGCAGGGTGGATTTCGCCTTGCCGCTGGCGACATCGTAGACTTTTTCTTTGACCGGGACACGCTTTTTGGGCAGAGCAGCGCGGGCCGCATCCAGCTTGTCGGCTTTCGCTTCCGCCTTTTGGATGTACGGCTGCAACGCCGGGTCTGCCCGTTCTTCTTCGGTCAGTTCCAGACGGGCGGCGGAACGGTGCAGACCGTCTTCACTTTCGGCGGTGGCCGCTGTTTCTGCTGCCTTTTTCGCTTTCTTTTTATTTTTATGCCCGTCCTTGATGTCCTCGGCCCGCTCCAGAATTTTTTCGGCCTTGCCCTCGGCATCCGTGGAGTAGTCCTGTTCCGCTTCCCGGCTGGAAACGTTCTCCACAGTGCCGTCCGCTTGATTTTCCACCACCAGACCGTCACGGGTCATAGTCTGGGTGACTTTGGCTTTTGCCTGCAATTCTTTCAAGGCTCTTCACCTCCCATCGGACAGCGGCCCGATTCAATGTCCGCAATGTATTTGAGAATCGGGAATACCTGCGGCGGCGAAACTGCATTGCCCAGCGTTTTCATCCGCTTGCTGCGGTTCGGCACCTCTTCGGTCAAACGCGGGATGTCGGCGGGTTCTTTGGCCCAAAGGGAATGCCCGTCCATTTGCGCGGGAAACCCATCAGCCACTCCACCCAGTCCGGGTTGAGGTAGGGCTTTTCCAGCGTGGTGGGGGTCATGCGGTAGACCACATGGGAAAGCCGCGCCGTCCACGCCTTGCCATCCTTGTTCATCTTGCGGTAGCTGCCATTTGCAGAGATTTGGATGTCCAGTCCCTTGCCCACATCCCCGGTGTCGCTGGCAAGGGGTGTGGGAAGCAGCGGAGCCGATGATGAATACCCGTTTCCGTTCGTGCCACGCGCCAACGGCAGCAGCAGGTAATACGAAAACCCGAACATCGTAACCTGCCTGCTCCAAGTCAATGAGCGTTTTGTCGAGCCCCATACGGAGGAAGCCAGCAACATTTTCTCCAAGCACCCAACGGGGCCGCAATTCCCGGATGACCCGCAGCATTTCGGGCCAGAGGTAGCGTTCATCGTGGAAGCCGCGCTGCCGCCCTGCGGTGGAGAACGGCTGGCACGGGAAGCCACCTGAAATGAGGGCGACGGTGCGAAGTCCTGTTTTTTCAAAGAAAGCCTCCTTTGTTACGGTGGTGATGTCCTGAAAACGGGGCACCTCCGGCCAGTGGCTTGCCAGCACAGCGGCGGGAAAGGCCGCCCACTCGCATTGACAGACGGAGGTGAAACCCGCTGCTTCTGCGGCAAGGTCGATGCCGCCGATGCCGGAAAACAAGCTGAAATGTGTTAGGCTCATAGCTCCACTACCTCACTGAGCCGGGTGGTCATGATCTTATAGAGCTGGGTGTTTTTCGGAATGGGATTGGAAAACGGCAGCACCACATTTTCAAAAATCAGCAGTCCTTCGCCCGGTTCGGAATTGTCAATGTACTTCTGCTGGTCTGCGGAGAGGTTCAGCCGTTCCGAAAGGATTTTGCGGTCGCCGGATGCCTGATTCAGCAGCGTGATGAAGTCGCTGTTTTCCAGAATGTTCTCGATCTCCGGGGAAGAAAGAAGGTCCTTCACATTCTGGGTGGCGCCCGTGGGCACACCGCCCCATTTGCGGAAGCGCTTCCAGATTTCTGCGGAATAAGCAGCGGTCTGTTCTTCTTTCAGGAGCAAATGAAACTCATCCGCAAAATACCATGTGGCGCGGCCCTGACTGCGGTTCTGGGTGACACGGCCCCATATCTGGTCTTGGATAATGAGCATCCCCAATTTCTTTAACTGTTTGCCCAGTTCTTTGATGTCAAAGGCCACAAGCCGGTTGTGGATGTCCACATTCGTTTTGTGATTAAACACATTCAGCGAGCCGGACACATACAAGTCCAATGCCTGCGCTACCCGGTCCGCTTCCGGCAAGTGCTGGTCGAGCAGGGCTTGGTGGAGGTCAGACAAAATCGGCATATTCTCCGGGCAGGGATTCGCCAGATAGGGGCGGTAGATGGCTTTCACGGCACGGTCTATCACGGTGCGTTCAATCGCTTCCAGACCTGTTTTACCGCCCATGACCAGCTCACAGAACGACAGCACAAAATCCGATTTCAGGGCAAGCGGACTATCATCCTCGGAGTAGTTCAGGTTGATGTCCAGAGGATTCACATAGTCCTTGCTGGTGGGCGAAAGTTTGATGACCTGCCCATGCAGCCGCTTGACCAGCGGATAATACTCGGCTTCTGGGTCTGAAATAAAAATATCGTCAGCAGTCGTTAAAAACACACTGACGATT
Source organism: Faecalibacterium sp. IP-1-18 (assembly GCF_023347355.1). Classification (NCBI taxonomy): domain Bacteria; kingdom Bacillati; phylum Bacillota; class Clostridia; order Eubacteriales; family Oscillospiraceae; genus Faecalibacterium; species Faecalibacterium sp. IP-1-18. The sequence goes on along the minus strand of NZ_CP094472.1, from coordinate 473,610 downwards.
TCAGACTTGCAGCTCATGGATTTGCCGCTGCCGGGCGTACCCAGCTTTAGGCCGTTGGGACACCGGGCCTGCTTGCGGTCCAGCATGATCATGTTGTGGGATTTTGCGTTGATGCCGTAGTACATGGCCGCGCCGCTCTGGAAAAGCTCCTGCGTCACAAAGGGCACGAACACCGCCACGTTGGAGGTGGTAAGGCTGCGCTGAATCTTTATCTGGTTGATGCCCAGCGGAAGGCTGGACACAAGGCCCTGCTCCTGCTGGTAGTCCAGCCGGACAAGGGAGCAGTTGTACTTCTGCGCCACACCCGCCGCTTGGAACACATCGTTGCCCAGCTTTTGCTTGGTGTCGGCCACGTTCAGCACTAAAAAAGTCAGCATGAAAAGCCGTTCGTTCCGGGTCTGCAATTTGTTCAGCAGCTTTTTGGCATCCTCGCCGTAAGTGGCAAGGTCGCTGGGCAGGATGTCCATGTCGTACCCGGAACGGACAGCCTTTTTCTGCTCCTGAATCTTCATGGCGTCAAGGTCTGTGATCTTCCGCTTGATGGTTTTGATGGCCTCGGTCTGGTCGATGGCCTGCACATGGAGATTGACGAGAATGCCGCTTTCCGTTTTGAGAAAATCGGCCAGCATTTCGTCCGAAAGTTCCGGCGCAAGGATTTGTAAAAAGCTCACAGCTCCATACTTGCCGCCCAAACCAAAGGTTTTGGCCGTACCGAAACAGAGGGAGGATGGAGCCACAAAGTCCTTGGTGGACAGGCCGGAGGGTGCCAGCCAGTCCCAGTCAAAGCGGAACGGTTCGCCGTCCGGATGGAAGATGCCGTGCAGAACTTCCAAACGCTCCTGCCCGTCCATAACGTGCGCCACGCAGCCCATGGTCTTGAAATAGCCCAGCAGGTCAAGGCCAATGCGGGTCAGCCGAGCCCGCGCAGTTTTCAGGCTGTCGGCCTCAATGGTGAACGTCAGGTACTTGGTTTTCACAATGCCGTTGTTGCCGCTGGCAAGCTGCTTTTGCAGGATGGCGGTGTACTCGGCGCGGATGTCGTCAAAATCATCTCCCTGCGGTGCGATCTCAAAACTTTTTGCGTACTGCACCGGGTCAACCTTGCGATTCAAAAACGAAAGCTGCACATGGATGGAAGCATCCACATAGTTGTAGAGGTCGCACAGGTGTTCAAAGATGGCGGTTCTTGTTTCCGGCTGGGCCAGCTGATAACTGATGTCCTCAAAGGCAATGCACTTGGAGAATGTGCGTCGGTCAATGCGGCACACACCGTCCGGGTAGATGGCCTCATACGGGATGGTGGCCTGCGCCGTGCGGGGCTTGCCGTCACCCTTGTACTTGCGGATAACGGCATCAATTTCTTTTTTCTGGGCGCGGGTGAGCTTTTTGGGCTTTTCGGTTTCGCGGGGTATCGTTTTTCTGGACAATGGCCTTTACCTCCTGTTCCATTTGGTATTGCCGCACAAGGGCGGCGTAAGCATTGTTGGTCTGATAGGGCCTTTCCTTGGGACGGATAAAGCAGCACTGAATCATTTGCTGAATCACTACTTCAAGGGGCTGGCCGTGCCGCTCGAACAGAGCGAACAGCAGCCCCGGCAGCATGGCAAAAATCATCAGCAGGGCCGCTACACTGTTGGAAAGATAGTTCCGGGCCAAAAAATAAAGCGGTCCGCCCGTTAAAAGCGCACCGCCGAAGCAGACCAGCTGCCGCTTGGTCAGCCCGAATAAGACTTTGGATTTTACATGGGTCAAATCTTTGGGAACGGTCACATACGCCATTCAAACGCTCCTTTCTCAATGGGCACCGAATACGGACTTGCTGATGCTGCCGGTCTTGAACAGACAGAAACAGAGTAGCACGGTGTAGCCCATGCAGCCCCAGATGGCCCCGGCAATGTCCGCCGCGCCCGAAATGTTGCGTATCAGCACCGCGTAAATGCCCACGACAATCATAATCAGGAACGCTTGGAAACCCAGTGCCAGCAAAGACTTCAAGTAGTTCTGCCCGGTGCTGCGCCACTCGCTGCTGCCCATGGTGGCAAGCGGGATAGGCCCCAGTGCGGTCACAACATAAATCTCGATCATGCGTCCATAGGTCACAAGGAAAATGCAGATGGACAGGATGTTCATGGTCAGGCCCACCACAAGTGTCTGGAACCACAGGCTGAGCAGACTGCCAATGGTCATGCTTTCCAGCTGAAATTCCAGTCCGGGTATCAGGCGGTCAAAGTGGATGGACGTTTCGCCGATGATCACGCCGGAGCTTTGGTTGACAACGCTCTGGGTGGCATCGAACACACCCATAACGATATTCCATGTGTTGCTGACAATGAGGATGGCAAAAGCAGACTTGAAAATCCAGCGGAAGAACATGGAGGTGTCAAAGTCGTGCATATTGTTCTTTTCGGTAATCATCTGGATAAGCTCATGGCACATCACAAGGGCAAGGATAGCCGCTGCAATGGGCAGCACTACCGTTTCGGAAAGGTTGCGCAGCATATTGAAGATACCACTGTTCCATGCCTGCGGAGTGGAGCCAACGTCGGAAGCGATTTCGCCCACCTTGGCGTTCACGTTATCGAACAGGCCGGAGAGGTTGCCCGTGATGCCATCTATCAAAATGCCTTTTATCCATTTCTCGATGATCTCACTAATCAAGCAAAGATACCTCCTTTCCCGCGCCCTCCCACTTTTCTGGGAGAGCGCGGTGGGGTCTCAAAGATGGATGTTCGGATAAGTTGAGGTTAGCCCAGCAGCCCGGACAGCAGCGGGACAAGGGTCACACCGATCAGGGCAACGCCGCCGCCCGCGACCAGTTGCTTCACGCCCTGGCTCTTGCTGCCGGGGTTATCCTGTCCGTAGCCCTCCAACAGGTTGATGCCGCCCCAGACACACAGGGCACCGCCCAGACCGACCACGATCGTCTGCAAAGTATCGACTGCGCTGTTGAAAAATTCCATAAGGTCCTCACTTTCTGCCGCTTGTTCTGCGGCACTCAAAAATTTTTTCAAAAAATGCCGCCTCATTCGGCGGCTGCATCTTCATCCGACAGGTCAATTTCGTACAGGTCAAACGGCTCGTCCTGTGCGACCACCTGCTGCCGCTTCCGGCGCAGAGTGGATAAAAACCTGTCCACATCAAAGGTGTTTTTCTTGTCCGCGTCTGCAAGGTATTTGTAGTGCGGGTGCTTGGTGATGTCGAACTTCTCCGAGAAGAACGGCCTCACACCCCGCAGCTGCAAAATACATCTGCCGCCGTCCATGATTGCGATTTCGTCCTCTGACATCAACGCCTTTCCTAATTTTTGATAGTTCAGTCCGTGGGAGGTTTGAGAACCCCGGTTTTCGCTGGTGTTGAAGCTGTCGATGGTTTCTTTCCCCAGCGCATCGGAGATCTCTTTGGCATTCTTGCCCCGCCCACTCAAAAAGAGAACAGAATCGCAGTTGTCTGAAATGATTTCGGCTGCATCTTTGTAGATGGCTTTCAGCTGCGACTGGCTCTGCAAAATGATGGATGCCGAGATTTCCCGGCTGCGGATGGTGGCGATCAGCTTGTCGAAGTTGGGAATCTGCCCAATGTTGGCGAACTCGTCCAGAATCAGCCGTACATGGACAGGCAGTCGGCCACCGTATTTATCATCCGCACGGTCACACAGCAGGTTGATAAGCTGGCTTTGGAGCATGGCGAGAATGAAGTTGAACGTGGTATCCGTGTCGCTCATAATCAAAAACAGCACGGTCTTTTCATCCCCGATGGTGTCCAGCTCCATTTCATCGTCCTCCATCAGTTCCCGCACCTCCCGGATGTCAAATGGGGCTAAACGGGCACCGCAGCTTATCAGGATGGAGGAACGGGTCTTGCCGGCCGACAGCAAAAACTTTTTGTACTGCCGGACGGCGAAGTGGTCCGGGTCTTTCTGTTCCAGCCGCTCAAACATGAGGTCCACTGGGCTTTGAAACTCCGGGTCATCTTCACGGGCTTCACTGGCGTTTATCATTTCCAGCAGGGTGGTGAAGTTCATTTCTTCTGCCGGGGCCTCGTACCAGATGTAGCCAATCAGAGCCGTGTAGAACAGCCGTTCCGACTTCACCCAAAAATCTTCTGCTGATTTTTCACCCTCGCCTTTGGTGTTGGCAATAAGCGTATTTACCAGCTTCAGCACGTCTTTTTCCGAGTGGATGTAGACAAAGGGGTTGTACTTCATGGACTTGGAAAAGTTTATCGTGTTCAGGATTTTCACCCGGTAGCCTGCCCGCTGGAACATTTGGCCTGTTTCCAGAACCAGTGTGCCTTTCGGGTCTGTGACCACAAATGAAGTTGGATAGTCGGAAGTGGGAAAGCATTGCATGAGGTTGGGCTTGACGTAAAACCGCGTCTTGCCACTGCCGGAGCCGCCGATCACCAGCACATTCTTGTTCCGGGCCGTCTTGGGGTCTTTGGGCCGCCCGGTCATGGTCAGGCGTTCGGTCTGGGTCAGTAGGATGTTGTTTTCAAACTTGGGGTCGATGTACGGGGCAATGTCTTTGGCGGTGCCCCACCGGGCAGAACCGTATTCCTCGCCCTTGCGGTACTTCTTGGCGTTCTTGCCCTTGCTGTACACGATGAGCCGGACGGCCAACGCACCAACAACGCCAACACAGAGGTCAAACAGATGCAGGCTGGGTAGCGGGTTTGCAAAGGCGGCGGAGATGCCGTCTGTCAGGTGGAGCAGCTTTGCCGAAGCATCCACGCCCGCCGCCAGACGGTATGCCTGCCCGCATTTGGCGAACAGGTACACGAACAGCAGATACGGCAGATTCAGCACCAGCAGCTTTTTCAGTTCAGGCTTCATCGTTCCAGCCCCCTTTGCTTGATTTTTTCTTTGGCGCGTTTCGGCTGCTGGGCCGCTTTCTGTTTAGCCACTGCCAGCACCTTGCGGATAGAGGGCCGCTGCTCCTTAGTGAGCGTTTTGGCCGTGAACTCCCGGAACGCCTGTTCCAGATTATCCGCATCCTTGGCCTTGAAGATCACGATGTAGTGGGGCGGCTGGGTGGTCTTGTCCTTGCGCAAGGTAAAGTCCACGCCGTACTTCTTGGCGCAGGGCTTGAACGCCCCGATGTTCGCCTCCGTGACTTCAATGTTGGTCAGGGCCGCACCATGGGCTTTCAGCTGTTTCAGGCTTTGCTTGCCGTGGTGCAGCTTTGGACCCTTGGCCCGGTGCTGCAAGTATTTTTTCAGTGCAGCTTGCAGCGCTTGGGCGGTGAGCTTGCCCGTTTTCATGGACAGGGCAATGGTTTTCTGGGTGACTTCTTCCTGCAAGATGAATCCCTCCTTGTTGCAGAAAATTCAGAGCGGCAGCTAGGGTGGAACCACCAGTCGCCGCAGGTAGGTAGTGCGCATAGGGTGACGCTCCTTTCGGTCAGGTGTTGGGTGGACGGCCCCAATCGGGCTGCGCCATATCGTGCGCCACAAGGGACGCATAGTAGCTGTTGATGGTGCTGGGTGCGTTAAAGAGCATAGCCCGCAGGTATTGCTTGATGTTGCGGACTTTGGTGGTGTTGTCCCGCAGGCAGTCCATGACGAACTCGATGTGATGGCTGTCCAGCTTCAGGAACTTTGCCTTGACCAGCTCTGCCGGGTAATCGTCCCCGGCCACCCGGATGGACTTGCGGGAAGTGCAGACCGTTTCCAGCAGGATGTCCACGATCTCGTCCAGCTGCTCCCGGTCTATCCGGGGATTCTGGGTGAGGGTGTCATACTCGATGTTCTCCAAAATCAGGTCCCGGTAGATTTGATAGGCCGCTTCCTTTCGGTTTTCCGTCCGTTCCGGCGGCGGTGCCGCTGCCTCGTCCAAAGGCAAGGGGTTTGGGGAATGGATAGGAATGGAATCGGTATTTAATCCCTCTTTCTTTTGTTTTTCTGTAATTAGTTTATCTTTATTTAATTGCATTGGATTTTCCAACGTAGGGTTTTCCTGCGTGGGATTCTCCAACGTTGGATTTTCCAATGTAGGTGAAACCGATGCAGGAACAGGCTGCGGCAGCTCGAAGATCACATAGTCTGCACCGCGCAGCCGTCCTTTCTCGTCCCGTTCTCTGGAACGCTGGATGTAGCCTGCCTGTTCCAGTTCCCGGATGGCCTGCCGTATCGCGTCAATGCTTTCCCGGTTGATACGGGCCAGCCCTTGCAGGGTGTAGTCCCAATCTTCCGGCAGGGAGAGCATTTGGGAGAGTAAGCCTTTGGCTTTCAGGGACAAGGCCCGGTTCCGCAGGTGATGGTTCGACATGACCGTATAGCCGCTGTTCTTTTCTACCCGAAAAACTGCCATTTCACGGATGCCTCCTTTCTGTTTTTGGGCAAAGAAAAAGCCGCAGGCTTTTTGTGAAAGTCTGCGGCTATGCCGATTGTTAGATATTCAATTCTTTGTGTTTCCGCACTCCATATCAATTACCACCGAAACGGTGATGTGATTTTCAATGCGTTTATTGCGGAGTTTATCGCCCTCGCCATCGAACACAACGTGACGAGAAAATAACGTAAAACGGAGGATTTCTACTAGATTTCTCTTTGTAGCGAAACTATCGCTTCGACATGTGTATCACTGTCCAAACTCATTTCCATATCTTCCTCAATAATCGGAAGCTTGAATTTGATGGATTTGAGCCACTGACCGTTTGGCTGTCGTTCCTCATAGATATGGATTTCAGAAATCAGCGATTCCATAATCTGTCGCTTCTCCTGCTCGTCCATGACAGCGTACAGCTTTTCAAAATAAATCAGCACTTTGTAGATATTGTCAGCAGTGAGTTTTTCTGCTTCTATTGCCATTTTCTTTGCTCTGGCTTCAATCAACAGATTCTCCGTATCCTCTATCTTATCATACATTTTATAAAGGCGATCATCAAGGTCTGCTTTACGCTTGATGTAGTGCTTATCATCTGGGTCAAGGGTATCAATCTCATCAATCAAACGGGACTTCGTAGCATAGCTCTGACGAAGCTGTTTTTCATAATTGGCAATCTCCTGTTCAATGGCGGATGTATCTATCTTCATATTGATTTTTTGCTGCATCATCGCCGCAAACTTCGGATTGCTGACCAGTTTGATAATAACCTCTGCAACAGCACCGTCCAGCAATTCCTCATTGATTTGCTTCTTGTATTCACACTTATGACCACGGGTCATAGTGCGGTGTTTGCAGCCATAATAGAAGAAATCCTTATATTTCGTGCCGTCCGGCTTGTGCTTGATGCTTTTGTTGCCGTACATTCCGGCTCCGCAAATAGGACATTTAAGTAATCCGGTCAGCAGGTGTACCTTGTTGTCTTTACCGTTGTTGACCTTTTCATACTTCTTCGCCTGAGCAAGAAGTTTTACTTGGGCTTCATGCCAGAGTCCTTCTGATACAATGGCTTCATGCAGACCGTCAACTAACAGATAATTTTCCTGCTCCACAAGTCGGTAATCATTGCGAGTTCCATGTACCTTTTCTGTTCTTCTCCTGCCGTAAGCAATTTTACCACAGTAAACGGGATTTTTCAAAATTCTGCGAATCAGGGCTGCATCAAACAGAGGATTTTTTCCATTCTGCCGCTGAATTTTGTTGATACCGTGATTGGCAAGGTATTTCGCAAGTCCGTTAGCTCCTATATCGGTATGCACATACTGGTCAAAGATAATGCGGATTGCCTCGGCTTCTTCCTCGTTGATATACAGCATACCTTTTTCCAATTTGTATCCGTAGGGAGCAAAACCACCGTTCCATTTACCCTCACGAGCTTTCTGGATTCTGCCTTCCATCGTCTGAACACGGATATTCTCACGCTCAATCTCGGCAACCGCAGAAAGCACGGAAATCATCAGCTTACCGGCATCTTTGGAAGAATCAATGCCATCCTCCACACAAATCAGATTGACATCGAAATCTTGCATCACCTGTAAGGTAGACAGCACATCTGCCGCATTTCTGCCAAAACGTGATAACTTGAACACCAGCACATAGGACACGCCATCTTTACCGGACTTGATATCCTCCATCATGCGGTTAAATTCCAATCTGCCCTCAATGGACTTTCCCGATTTACCGGCATCCTCATATTCACCGACGATTTCAAAATCGTTGAACTCAGCATAGGCTTTCATTCTTGATTTCTGAGCATCCAAGGAGTAACCGTCTACCTGAACGGCAGTAGATACTCTCGTATAAATATATACTTTTGTTTTTTCTTTCATATCGCCATCCTCATTTGTGCCACAGCCTGTGGCATAATTCAGCTTTCATCGTCTGTTATTTTTTGCCGTCAGTTTTCTGTTCCAACATCTTTATCGAATTTAAATAATCATTTTCCACGTCGCTGAGCGTTCTTGTCTTATATTTTCGATATTCTCCAGTCGCTTTATCAACAGCCTGCTTATGAGTAATGCTTCCATTTCCAATTAAAAGCTGCTCTCCACTCATGGTAAGAATGCGATCCAGATGCTCTGCCCAGTCCTGCATCGTCATTGCCTGTTCACGCTCTGCCTGACGTTCCGCAAAATCCAGATACCCGGATACAAGTTGTCCCATAGCACGAAGCTCTTTCTCATTCAGATAGTTTTTCGCAACAATCGCTTCTTTGAGTGTCGGCTGATTACCGGCAAAGGTGGTAAGTCCCATGAACTCTTTTTCCGCATCCGCTCTTGTATAAATCACTTCTGCCGCAGTCTGTCCGTGAATGGCATAATGAATTTTATTCTGAACCTTTTTGAAAAAACGGATAGAGATTTCCGCTTTCGGGTCGTAGTCAATGCTGGTGGCATAGATTTCAAGCACCTGACGATAAAACACCTTTTCCGATGCACGGATGTCTCTGATTCTTTCAAGCAGTTCCTTGAAATATCCACCGCCGCCCAGATTTTTCAATCGTTCATCATCCAAAGCAAAACCTTTTTTCATGTATTCTTTGAGAATGTTAGTTGCCCAGATTCTGAACTGTGTGCCACGCTTGGATTTTACACGATAGCCGACAGAAATGATAACATCAAGATTATAGTAGTCAACCTGATAGGTTTTTCCATCTGCCGCAGTTGTTGCAAAATTTGCAACAACTGACTCTCGCTGCAGCTCGCCTTCGGAAAATACATTTTTTATATGTCTTGAAATAGTAGATTTATCTCTCTGGAACAACTCTGCCATCTGGTCAATGGATAACCACACGGTATCCTCATCAAATGTGGTTTCAATTTTTGTCAATCCATCTTCTGTTGTGTAAATAATCATATTGGATTTTTGATTCATATCATCATAATTGTTCACCGGAACACCTCCTACAATAATAATTACGGTTTAAGGCGCGGCAGCCAGCCGCGTCTTTTCCCATCTCAAAGCCGAAGCTGTTAGAATGGGAGAGTAAATGGCCTGACATAGCTCACCTTGGGCCAACACGCCCGTAAATGAGTCCGTCAGCCGCCTCTCTCGTTCGCAGCATTCGATTTGCGCAGGTAGAGCCACCATGTGCGCTCGTGTCACCCAGGAGATTGAACAGGCAATGAGGAAAGGGCGGGAAGCCATATCCAATCACAAGGAGGAACTAAATGAACGCAGTAGGGATCGATGTTTCCAAAGGGAAAAGCATGGTGGCTGCCCTGCGGCCAATGGGTGAAGTGGCATTGCTGCCACAGGAATTTCTCCACACCGAGGTCGGTCTGGAGCAGATGGCCTACGCCATCATCGCGCTGGGGGAAGATACCCGCGTCATCATGGAGGCCACCGGTCGCTACCATGAGCCGGTAGCGGCGGCGTTGCACGAATACGGCATTTATGTCTGCGTCCTGAATCCGCTGTTCATCAAGCAGAGCGGGGGCGGCTCAATCCGCAAGGTCAAGACCGACAAGGCGGACGCCATGAAGATCGCCAAGTATGGCCTTGACAATTGGGTAGATCTGCGGGAATATACTCCCATGGACACGGTAAGACAACAACTGAAGCTGTGCAGCCGCCAGTACAACCTCTACATGAAAACGGTGGTATCGCTGCAAAACAATCTCATTTCGCTGACCGACAAGACCTTTCCCGGCGTGAACGAACTGTTCTCCAGCCCGGAGCGCGCCGACGGTCACCAGAAATGGGTGGATTTTGTCATGACCTTCTGGCACTGTGACTGCATCTGCCGCGTCAGCGAGAAGGCATTCACCGAGCGCTATCAGAAGTGGTGCAAGCGCAAGGGCTACCATTACAGCGCAGAGAAGGCGTTGGACATCTACGCGGGAAGCTGTGGCCATTTCACCACGCTGCCGAAGAATGACAACACAAAGCTGCTGATTACGACTGCTGCCCAGCAGTTGCTTGCAGGCAAGATGACGCTGGCCGCTTTGCGCGCCGAGATGGCACGCCTTGCGCGGCAACTGCCAGAGTACGATACAGTGCATGCCATGTACGGCGTTGGCGAAATCACTGCCGCGCAGCTTATGGCCGAGATTGGCGATGTGCGCCGTTTTCCGCGCCGCAGCTCCATTGTGGGATTTGCGGGTGTCGATCCGGCTGTAAACCAGTCTGGCAAGCATGCGGCGCAAAGCACACCTACGACCAAACGCGGCTCCCCGCATCTACGGAAAACGCTGTACCAAATCGTCTGTACATATCTGAGAAAAGCTCCAGAGGACGAACCGGTGTACCAGTTCCTCGATAAGAAACGCGCGGAGGGCAAGCCTTATTTTGTCTACATGACAGCCGCGCAGAACAAGTTCCTGCGCATCTACTATGCTCGTGTGAAAGAGTGCCTTGAGGATTTCGACGCGCAGCAGAACTCCGCACAGAGTTAAGCTAACTGCCAATTCCATCCCGGCTGGCGATACATCTTTTCTCCAGCCTGTTTTGTTATGCCCTTTTTCGGTCTCGCAAATTTTGCGGGACTTTTTTCTTTTTGGCTATTGACTTTTGTTTGCAGGACTCATTTCTAATTGTGCAACGGGGTATTGCGCTTTTATTCTATGTAGCTCTATGCGTTGAGAACAGTAGCTCTCGCATAGAGTTTGGACACTTATTCCACGACTATTATATCATTGCTTTTCCATCAATTCAATAGTGTCACTGGGTTCTTCAGATGTGTTTTCTTCCTCCAAACAAGACGGCGGCTCTGGAAGATTATCAATATCCAGAACCGCCGCATATTTTTCTATTAAATTTGCAAGTAAATCGGCAAAACCATTCCATTTATCTGTCAATAGTGCTCTCCTTTTTTTTTCGTCCACGTTCCTGCGGAATGTCCTGTTTCTCTTTTCCTCTGGTCAAAACGGCATTAAGAAAAGCCCGTACCCTTTCAGGTGCGAGCTTGACAGCATCCAGATACGGCTGAGCCTGTTCCAGAAGTTTCTCATATCGTTTTTTCCATACCCCAGCATCTTTCTTGGCTGTTTCATATTTCTGCTGGTATTTTAATTTCTCCGCTTTTTCAGCAAAGCTGCTGACAGCATAATTTTTGAGAGTACGGCATTCATCGGGTGTCAAGACGATGTTCCCGGTAAAAGATTTCTTACCCATCGACTCCAGCTCCTGAACCGTCACCGCTATTCCGGTTGCCGCCTTAGTCTGTGCTTGCAGGGATTTAAGCTCCTGCTTTTTCTTCTCCGCAGCCTGTGTAGTATCGTCAAGCTGTGCTTCTTTCTGGTTCAGTTCCGCCGTCACAGCTTCCAGTCGCTGCTTTTCCTTTGCCACCTTAAACTGGGTCACAGTCAGATGTTCCTCGGTGCTGTCACGCTCTCCACGTTCCACATCGGTATATCCGGCAGCTCTCATGTGCTGAAAAAAATCATCCTGTAAAACAGAATAGGATTTTCGGAGAACAGGCTTACCATTGACTTGCAGAATTGGTTTTCCATCTTTGTCCACAGCAGGTTTGGACAGCCACTTTTTACTGCGGCTGACCTGCATAATGGTTTCCTTTACCGTTCCTCTGAGAGCTTCATCCTTGCAGCGTTTCGACCACAAAATCTGTTTCTCCACCACAGGGACATAGACCACATGAAGATGATAATGGAACACGTCCTTGCCAAGTGCTTCGGACATCGCCCGGTTAATCTCGTCAGCGTGCATGACTGCCGAGAGGATATACTGTTCACCGCCAACAATCTCCACAGCGGATTTATAGGCTTCCTCATAAAACTGTCTGGCGTATTCATAACCGCCGTGATTGTCGAAGTACGCAGAGTTCACATCAAAGACCATTTCGTTGAAATGGACGGCATCCGCCTTCAGACCTCTGGTGGAAATGATGTTGTCAGCTTTCATCTGCTCAAACATTTCAGCGTAGCTCCCGGTAGGTTCTTTGAAGTGTACGTTGAGGGAACTTCTTTCCGGGATAATATCTTCGTTACTGTATATTTCTTTTTCACGCTCATTGTGTGCCTGTGCATCTCCGATGTCATTATCTGTGACATCCATATTTCTTGCACAGGTACGGTCAACTCCGTCATTTCTTGCCATATTTTTCCTTCCTTTCTTTGGGATTTGCAGACAGGTAGCTTTGGAAAGGCACTTCTGCGGAAGTGTAATAACCCACTATGACACTTTCATCCATACTGGCTGCAAAGTGCCGTGGGCTCTCCCGAGGGGCTCTCCGAGGGTAATGCGGTCGCTGCGGCGACCTCTGCCGAACATCAGAAAGTTGTCTGCTCCTCTTTCCAATGTCCGGCACGGACGGCTGCTGTTTTGCGAAACCGCCCCGTCCGTTGACAGAAAAAAGACTGACTTTTTCCTGTCATTTGGGTACGTCACGAAGGTTTTATACAGGAGTGATTTACGCTCGTACGCTGTGTACGTACGTACCAAAAAATCAATCCCGCCATTCCTCCGGTACGTACGTACACGGCGAAACGTCGTAAAACCCATTTATATTCGGACGGGCTACGGCTTCAATTCCCATGAATCCCCACACCCTGCGCCCGGCAGAGTTTGTGATTTTGTTGGTGTGTTCCAGATTGTAGCGACTTAAATTTGCCACCACACTGTCACTAAAGCTGCGGGATTTCAGGGGCGGCAGAGAATTTTCCTCACACCACATCCGATAAATTTCGTACAGCTCCTTGGAGCTGATGGAAGCATCCGCTTTCAGCCGGATATAGCCCTCAGACTCCATGAAGTCGAAAATATTGTTGTTGTCACGCTTGACGGACTCTCGGTTGGTTTTGGTGCGCTCACTTTCCGTGAATTTGAAATTGTTGGCAACCAGACGCTGCAATCCCTCAAACGCCCAGAGGAAAATGCCCTCCACCTCAGCTTTCATCTTCTGGGCGAGGTCAGGGTCATCCATTCTTCCGGCAGGCTTTTCCTTTGTGGTCAGCACAAGCTGTCTGCGGTAGAAACCGTCACTTCGGTCATACAATGCCTGTAAATCTCCATTGGAGAAAGCCAGCAGACGGGCGAACATCCAGCCCTGATAGCTCTGTTTGCCCTTGCGCTCCAAATCCATTTTCCCTTGAGCTGTCACAATGGATTTCACATAATTGGTCTGGCGCAAGGCTTCCATTCGCATATCATCATCCACGCATAGGAGGATATGCTCCAGATCGGCACGGGCAAATCGGTTCTCAGAGATTTTACCAATGCTTCCGTCCTTCATGGAACTGCCCAGCATTTGCCCCAGCACCGCACCGATTTGGGATTTACCCTCGCCGCCATTGCCCTTAATGACCATCATCCTCTGTCCTTTATTGGAGGGAATCAGGCAATAGCCGATAAATTCCTGCAAGGTAGGGATGTCCTCCGGGTAAAGCAGACCATTCAGAAAGGAAAGCCACAGCACAGGTTTCGGAGTATCCGGGCGATAGAAAACCGGGAGCCTGTTTCTCACAATATCCGGCTTCCCCTCTGTAAAAGTGCCGTCCAGCATGAGCGTACCGTTTGCCAGATGAATCCTGTCCTGCTCCGGCGGGAAGTCCTCCACATGAGCCGCCAGCTTCATAATCTCAATGATGTTGCTGATTTTGCGGGGAATGTTGTTCACGGCACAATATTTCAATTCTTCAAAGATTTCGCCACGAAGCGGCAGGTCGTCCGTCACTCGACCATCAGGTGTGAAAAAAGCTCCGTTTGCAAAGATAATCTGACGGGTTCTCAGAAAATCTTCACAAAACAGAGCTTCATTGATACTCTTGCCGTCAAACCACATCGGCACATTCATCTCAAGCAATTTCCTGTTCTCTGACATGGCAGCGCACCTCCTTTTTCTGCTCGTCCAGTCGTGTTTGCATTCTTGCAATCGTTCCGTCTGTCAAAAGTTCCTTGACGGTATCAGTCCTTTCTTCCTGATCGCTCATAAGGAGCAAATCGTTCAGATACTCCACATATTCCAGCTTGTGGCAAGCTTCCACGAACCTCTCATCCGGCTCGTCCTCCGGTGCTTCGGGAGCATATCGCTCTTTCCAGTCCTCCAAAAGATGAAGATACCCGGACAGCACATTCATGCAGAAAAGCTCGTCCTGTTTCGACTGATTCACACGGGGACGGTACTTCTTTACCTGTGCCACCACGGACGGCGGCCTGTCCAGTCCGAAATCCGCAGCCAGTCTCTGCGCTGCTTCATAGGCAGACAGGTCAAGCAGCCTTGCCACAAAGTCAATCACATCTCCCTTGGCACCGCAGCCGAAGCAATAGAAGTAATCCTCGTTCAGCTTCAAGCTGGGGTGTCTGTCATCGTGGAAAGGGCAGCAAATCATCCCGGAGCGATTGATTTTCAGCCCGTAGTGTTCGGCGGCTTGCCTAACCGTGACCGCCGCCTTGACTGTTTCAAAAATGTTCATTTGCATAACCTCCTTGATTTTTCTCGATGATTTTTTCATCTGCCTGAATATACGCAGAAAAACGCTTTCAACCGAAAAATCAGGCACTTCCGCAAGCAAAGCAAAAAGCCGCCCCGAAAACTTGAAAAAATGCAAGTTTCGAGACGGCAGTGTTCACACAAAGTTGGTTGATATTGTTCCGTAAATAGAATATAATTGAAGTTAATATGAATCAGGAGGGATGATACAGAAATGAAATACCTGTCTACATTTGAAGTTGCCGAGAAATGGGGTATCTCTCCCCGAAGAGTTGGTATCCTCTGCAACAATGACCGCATACCGGGCGCACAGCGGGCAGGAAGCCGCTGGATCATCCCGGAGGACGCTGAAAAGCCGACAGATGCCCGCATTAAAAGCGGAAAATATATCAAACAGAAAACAGACAGAGGGGAGGAAGCATAATGGCTGATACTTATTTACCCGCCGATGTTCGGAAAAGAATCGTTGATGTAATGAGAGAACGCAAGATGACCCAGCGAGAACTGGCACTTCGGATTGATGTGAATGAAAGCACCATCAGCCGCTTCCTTAGCGGAAAGACCGAAAAGCTGAGCGAAGAAAGCGTTATCCGCATCGCCAGAGTGTTCAATGTGTCCACGGACTTTATCTTGGGTACGACCGTAATCCCGGATAAAAAGAACTACGATATTTCAGAACTGGGATTATCTGTTGAAGCTGCAAAGAATCTTTATACCGGAAAGGTCAACAATGATGTAGTCAACCGTCTGCTGGAAAATCCCCGCTTTGCCATGGTTACTTATATGATTGCACAGTATATGGATGATACCCTTGCAAGAGGATATGCCGCACAAAACCAGATGTTTGCTACCGTTGGCTCTCTGCTGTTGGGACAGAACCAAGCTCCCGAAGCAGTACAGGCAGCCCGAACCGCTAATGCCATGAAAATTCCCGCTTATCAGGCAGACCAGACCACGATTCAAAACACCTTTATGACGGTGGTTAAGGAAATCAAGAAAGAAGCAGGCAGCGATTTGGTCGCAGCCAAGGCAATCAGCAAGGAAGCCACCGAAAAGATGTTTGCCGAGCTGACCAAGGGGCAGGATATGCAGAATCCGACCATCACGCCGGAAGCAGTTGTTGATGCTATTACAGGCAGCATTTCCGGTGTCGATGGAGTCAATCAGGAAGCTCTGGACAACTTTAACAAAGCCTTGCTGGGGCTGATGCAGACGATGGTGCTGCCGGAAGATGATGGACAAGATAACTAACGAGCAGCTCTGTATTGCGGCGCAGAGCGGTGACAAATGGGCAGAAAACGCCCTTGTAGAGAACAATCTGCGGTTTATCCGAAAGACGGCATACGAGATATGGAGCGCACAGCGGGAGCTGAACGTTGCCCTCGGCATTGAACTGAACGATTTGGTGCAGGAGGGTTCATTGGGGCTTCTGGGCTGCATAAGCAGCTTTCAACCCGACTACGGGAACAAGTTTTTGACCTATGCTGCCCCGGCTATTCATAATGCCATGCTGGACTACATCCGCAGGCTGAATCCTACCTTTGAAGCCAAAAATCTGGACTGTATCATTCGTCTGGATGAGGTCAAAAAGGGCGAGAATAAGGGACAACATGAATTTATAGCAGATTCCAGAGTACAGAACCCAGAGCAGATTTTCATTGCAAAGGAAACCCACGAAGAAATCCATACGGCTCTGGAAATGATTGATGAGCGAGAGAAAGCCTATCTCTGGTATCGCTTTGGCTTTGAGGACGATGTCCTCCATCCTCTGAGCGAAACGGCGAAGCACTTCCATCTGTCAGAGAGCAGAGCAAAGTCCACGGAGAAATTGGCTCTGGATAACTTCTGGCTGGAACTGCCTTGGTGGTACTAAATATTCAAAGAAAGGGACATGTAATCATGGAAAAATATAAAATACTCATCATCGAAGATGACCCAATCATTCAAACTGAATTACAAGTTCTGTTAAACGGAAACGGATATGAGGCATCCGCAGTTACTGACTTTACATCAGTTATGCAAGCGGTCAAAAATACTCATCCCTATTTGATTTTGCTGGACATAAAGCTGCCACAAGAAAGCGGCTACTCAATCTGTTCTCAAATCCGCAGTTTTTCCAATGTACCGATTATCTTTGTAACAAGCTGCAATACGGACATGGATGAATTGAACAGTATTTTGCTGGGTGGAGATGCTTTTATCACCAAGCCTTATAACACAGCAATTCTGCTGGCAAAGATTTCATCCTTGATGAAACGAGCTTACCCGATAGAACAAATTGAGCGTCTGAATTGGCAAGGAGCGATTCTTCACTTAGAAAGTAGCACGATTGAATATGACGGTAACCAAGCAGAACTGACAAAGAATGAATTGAAAATATTATATTATCTTTTCAAACACGCAGGAAAGATTTGTTCCCGTAATGATATTGTAGATTATCTATGGGACAATCAGCTATATGTGGATGACAATGCTTTGAGCGTCAATATCAACCGCATCCGGGAAAAACTGGCGGGCATTGGCCTGACGGATTTTATCAAGACAAAGCATCGCCAGGGGTACACGATATGAACAGCAAACGGTATTGGAAAAACAGGCTTCCATTTCTGCTGA
Source organism: Faecalibacterium sp. IP-1-18 (assembly GCF_023347355.1). Lineage (NCBI taxonomy): Bacteria > Bacillati > Bacillota > Clostridia > Eubacteriales > Oscillospiraceae > Faecalibacterium > Faecalibacterium sp. IP-1-18. The sequence continues at coordinate 456,226 of NZ_CP094472.1, read as the reverse complement.
CGAACCTTGTTTGCATGGCTGCGCTCACTGTATTTTTGCTGGTGTGCGGCAATTCGGCTTCCGCAGTAGTATTGATCCTGATCGTATGGGCATTGATTTTGCTGATGGGACTTGTCCTCACTTACTGGAAACGAAAGCGGCAGATGAAAAAACTTCTGGATATGGCGAAGCAGCTCTCCGAGAGATACCTTATTTCTGAAGTGATGGAACTGCCGGAACAGGCCGAGGATCAGGTTTACTATCAGATTTTGAAAATGGCTGGAAAATCCATGTTGGAGCAGATTGGGGAGGTCGAGCGGGAACGCCTGGAGTACAAGGAATACATTGAACAATGGATTCACGAAATCAAAACGCCCATTACTGCCATGAAACTCCTATGTGAAAACCATCGGACGAACTGGACAAAAGAACTTCTGCTGGAACTGGAAAAGACCAACCGCTTTACGGAACAGGCTCTTTATTATGCCCGCAGTGAGCATACAGAGAAAGATTATTCTGTCCGGGAAATGGCACTGTCCCAAGTGGTGCATCAGGCGATTGCAGATAACAAATATCTGCTGCTCCAAAGTGGTATGCGCCTGGAAGTGGAGGAAATGCAGGATACGGTTTATTCAGATGAAAAGTGGGTGCGTTTTATCCTAAATCAACTGATTGTCAATGCGGTCAAGTATCGTACGAAGCAGCCGGTTCTCCGCATTTCTACTCATAAACGGCAGGATCAGGTTGTCCTTGTCGTGGAGGACAATGGAATCGGGATTGCTGCGTCCGATCTGCCCCGTATCTTTGAAAAGGGATTTACCGGTCAGAATGGTCGTCTGATTCAGCAGTCCACGGGCATTGGTCTGTATCTGTGCAAACGGCTCTGTGAAAAGCTGGGCATTGGCATTACGGCGGAGTCGTCGGAACATGGCACAGCCATTTCCCTTTCTTTTCACATTAACTGTCTGATTCATGAAGTGCAGAACTGAAAAGCGTTCTGCACTTCTTACATTTTTGTTAGAACTTTGTAAGAAAACTTGATACAAACGAAGCCACTCTTATTTTACAATAGAGATCAGAGGTGATAACAATGAAAGAAATTTTGAAACTGGATCATATCCAAAAATATTACGGAAATGGCGGAAATGTTACAAAAGCAATTCAGGACATCAGCTTTTCCGTTCAAGAGGGAGAATTTGTAGGAATCATGGGAGCATCTGGCTCCGGCAAGACTACCCTGCTCAACTGTATTTCCACCATTGATACCGTCAGTGCAGGACATATCTATCTGGACGGAACCGATGTGACGGAAATCAACGAAAAACAGATTGCCCGGTTTCGTCGGGAGAATCTTGGATTTGTATTTCAGGATTTTAACCTGCTGGACACGCTGACCATTTCGGAAAACATAGCCCTGGCGCTGACCATCAACAAGGTTCCAGCAGGCGAGATTGATGGGCGGGTGCGGGAAATGGCCGGAAAGCTGAATATCACGGATATTCTGGACAAATACCCCTATCAGGTGTCCGGCGGCCAGAAGCAGCGGTGCGCCTGTGCCAGAGCCATTATCAATCAGCCTAAGCTGATTTTGGCGGATGAACCCACCGGTGCGTTAGACAGTCACTCGTCCCAGATGCTGCTCTCGACGATCCAGAGTATCAATGAAGATCTCGGAGCCACGATTCTGATGGTGACACACGATGCTTTCTCGGCAAGCTATGCCAATCGTATTCTCTTTATGAGGGACGGGGCAATCTTTACGGAAATCCGTAAGGGGGGTGATTCCCGCAGGACTTTCTTTGAAAAAATCCTGGATGTCCTTACCATGATGGGAGGGGGCACGAGCGATGTACGCTAAACTTATTTTCAAAAATGCAAAGCGGTCTGTGAAGGACTATTTGATTTATATTGTGACCATGACACTCTGTGTCACCCTGTTCTATGCGTTTTTGTCTATCAGCAGCACCCATTATCATCCGACCATTGGTGCGGAATATAATATTTCCCTGCTGGCTGGAGGTATGAAACTGGCAATTTGCGGGATTAGTTTGCTTTTGTTGTTTCTGATCCACTATGTCAATCGTTTCATGCTGAGAAAAAAGCAAAAGGAGTTTGCCGTTGAGGCAACCTTGGGAATGGAGCAAAAAACCATAGGCCTGCTCTTTTTTGGAGAGACTTTTTTCCTGCTCATATTCTCTGTGTCGGTGGGAATCCTTCTGGGGATGGTCGTTTCTCAGGTCATTACGGCTATGCTGCTTGCTTCTTTTGGGGAACCCTACGCTTTTTCTTGGTCGTTTTTCCCGGATACTGTGCTGTTGACCGTGGGCTTCTTTGTTGTTTGCCAGATTCTGGTTGGAGTCGGGAATGTCAGAATTCTCAACAAAAGCAGGATTATTGAGCTTATGACGGCAAACCGTCAGAATGAAAAACCGCTTCATAAAAGCAGATGGATGCCGATGATCTGTATTTTCTATGGCATTCTGCTGCTGTGGATGCTGGAGGTAGGTACTGTAAAATATCATTTTTACTTCGATTCCAGACATCCGCTTCCTGTAAAGCTCATGTATTGGGGGAATGTCCTTTTCCCTGCACTGACGCTGCTTTGGGCAATCGCAGGTGCTGTTTTACACAGAAAAATAGGGTTTTCCCGATATCTTTGCGGACTTCTGGCTGGTGCTGTATTGACCGCTATCCCGATTTTTTCCATCGCAGAACTGGAAAAAGCCTACTTCCTTGGATTTGACGCTCCAACTCTGAATCAATATTTGCTGTTTGGGGTTGCGGATATTTTGTTTATCATTTCCGCAGTCATGTATTTATCGAATGCGGCGCTCCTATACTGGAAGGAGTCTAAAGTGTCCCGCAAATATCATAATACGAGTTTATTTCTGTTTGGACAGCTTTCCTCTAAGCTGGCTACCAATACGAAAACGATGACGATCATTTGTGTGACCCTGACTTTTTCTATCTGCTTGTTTGTCATTGCGCCGGTTTTAACGGGATGGAGTCTGGGCTATTTGGACAGTCGGGCTGTCTATGATATTCAAATTTCAAGCCGCTACAACGATGTTTATGAAGTGGAAAATCTTCCGGATACAGACTATGGAGAAATTACTGCGTTCATAGAACAAAACAAAATAGCGATAAAGGACGATTTGACTTTTTCGGAATATCTTCCCAAGCAAAGCGACTTTCGCCAGCGAGTAAAGTACAATTTTCCTCCCTTGGCGATCGCACTGAAGGATTATAACGCTGTTCGGAAAATGTTGGGATATGAACCTATTATCTTACAAACGGATGAATTTGCTACCCACTGGCATCGTGCAGCAGAGGACAAGGATATTGAAAACTACATTGCTGAGCATACCTTATTGGAAACTGACGCAGGCACCCTGAAACTCAGTGAGAACGCCGTGTTTCAGGAGCCTGTGGGGGAATCCATCTATAATCTTTATACAGATGTGGTGTATATCATACCTGACGAAATAGCGCAAGTCTTGCTTCCGGTACAGCGCAACCGATTTGTGATGACCCAATATCCGCTTCCCTTCAAAACGGCAGAAATGCTGGAACAGCTTCTTGGGCGTTCTTATCCAGAAGATCCTGATAAAGACAATCTGGCAGGATACAGTACAACTGTCCATACTACGGAAGTGAACCGTATAATCGCCCTTAACTTTATCCTAAAAGCGTCCTTGATCTATGGTGCAATTGTTCTGATGGTGATGTGTCTTACCGTGCTGGCTCTTCAGCAGCTCCTGGATGCAGAAAAAAACAACTACAGATTTTCGGTTCTGCGAAAAATGGGAGTGGAAGAGAAGGACCTGCATACTTTGGTTCTAAAACAGCTTGGTGTTTGGTTTGGGATGCCGATCACAGCGGCAATCGTTGTAGCAATTATTGTGATTGGCTATTTTCTTCAAAGTGTTTCTGCTGAAATCTCAGCTTATATTGGCTGCGGAGCCTTGATGGTACAAGTAGGGATTATCATTGGTATTCTTTTCTTACTGCTGATATGCTACTTCATAAGTACATGGATATTGTTTAAGCGGTCCATTTCGGAGAACTGATAAAGTCACAGTACAAAAAGGAAAAGCCGCCTGTATGAGCATTTGATATGCCCGCACAGGCGGCTTGCTTTATCTCTGGTAATCAGTCCAAAGGTTTATATTCTGTAACAGTTTTCAGGTATGTTTCCGGGTCGCCGTTGAGAACTAAATCTGCATAGGCTGCCGGATCGTTGTAAATCAGCCAGTCCAGCTCTGACCGCTGATATATATTATCGGCAACCTCATTCTCTACCGCAATCGTATCAATGGCAATCATGCTGCCATTTGCAAATTTCAGCTCCACACAGGCAGTATCCATATTGAACTCACAAGAAAGTAAACGCTTCATTTTGCCCTCCTTAGATCATGCCGAAGTGCTTGAGCGCCTCCTTGATTGCTTTTTCCTTATCGGGCGGGCATTGGGGCTGTTTTGCATCATCGGACTTCGGTTTGTTGTAATTTTCTCGCTCGATGATACCGCATTTCTGCTTCACCTGAGCGATATACAAGCTGCTGACCTTGAGTCCGGTATGCTCCAGCACATATTCCTTGATTTCCGAATAGGTGGCTTTCTTCTCTGCATCGGTGAGATCAAGTTCGTCCATGTGGATGTCTACCTCGATATGTTGCTTTGCATTAAGTTTGGACAATAAACATACCGTCTCGACGTGCTCCGTATGCGGGAACATATCCACCGGGGTAAAGCCCTCGGCCTTATAGCCCAGCTTTGTCAGGGTGGCAAGGTCGCGGGCGAGGGTGACGGGGTTGCAGCTGACATAGACCACCCGCTTCGGTGCCATGCGGGCCACGCTGGCAAGAAATTCCGGGGTGGAGCCCTCGCGCGGGGGGTCCATAAAGATCACGTCTGCCTTCTCCCCTGCTGCGGCCGCTTCGCGGATCCAGCGGGTGGCGTCGGCGGCAAAGAAGCGGGCGTTCTTTACGCCGTTGTGCCTTGCGTTGCCAATGGCGTCCTGCACGGCGTCCCGGTTCAGTTCCACGCCCACCACCTGCTTTGCATGGTCGGCGGCGGTCAGGCCGATGGTGCCAATGCCGCAGTAGGCGTCCAACACCACCTCTTTGCCGGTCAACTTCGCGGCCTCCACCGCAAGGCCGTACAGCACGGCGGTCTGCGCCGGGTTCACCTGATAAAAGCTGCGCGGGCTGATGGCATAGGTCTTGCCGCAGAGGGTGTCCAGAATGAACCCCTTGCCGTACAGCACCTTTTCCGCTTCGCCAAGCACCACGCTGGTCTTGCGGCTGTTCACGTTCTGCACCACGGTGGTCACAGTCACGCCGCGCTGCGCTGCCTCGGTCAGCAGCGCCTTGACAAAGTTCTTGGCCCCCGGCAGCACCGGCTGCGCTGTCACCAGCACCACCATCACCTGCCCGGTGGCTACGCCCCGCCGCAGCAGACAGTGGCGCAGAAGGCCGGTGCCCTTGTCCTCATCGTAGGACTGGTAGCGGCAGGCGTTGGCGGCAGCACGCACCGCCTGCATGGTCTTGTCCAGCACCTCGTCCTGCAGCAGGCAGCTTTCCACCGGCAGCACCTTGTGGCTGTTTGCCGCATAGATGCCGGAGGTCAGTTTTCCACCCCAGCCGGTGGCAAAGGTGGAAATCACCTTATTGCGGTAGTGGTAAGGCTGCTCCATGCCCCGGATGGGGTGCACCGGGCCGTATTTGCCCACCAGAGCACGCACTTTTTCTTCCTTCTGTTTCAGCTGTTCGGCATAGTCCAGCCCCAGCAGGGGGCAGCCGCCGCAATTTTTGGCACGCAGTTTGCAATCCATGGCAGTTTCTTCCTTTATATAACAGATACTCTCTTTTCAGGATATCACAGGGCGGGGTGGATTGCAACCGCAAGCCGGTGCGTTTTTTGCAGTTTTCTTTTTTACCGCCGGGGCTTTACTTTCCCGCGATGATTTGCCATAATAGGGACAGAAAACGACCGTTTACGGGAGGGCTACAAGATGAAGATCATGGTTTTTGATGTAGGCGGCACCGAGATCAAATACTCGGTCATGGATGAGCAGATGCACCGCACGAACAGCGGCGCGGTGCCCACGCCGCAGGATACGCAGGCGCAGTTTCTGGATGCAGTCTACCGGCTGTATGCGCCCCATAAGGACGAGGTGAGCGGCATTGCCATGGCGCTGCCGGGCTTTGTGGATAACCGCACCGGCTATGTTTCCAACGGCGGAGCGCTGCTGTACAACACTGCCACCCCGGTGGGGCAGCTGCTGGCGGAAAAGTGCGGCTGCCCTGTCATACTGGAAAATGACGGCAAAGCCGCCGCCATGGCAGAGCTGGCAAACGGCGCGCTGAAGGACTGCTGCAACGCTGCGGTGTTCATCATCGGCACCGGCGTGGGCGGCGGCATTATTGCCAACGGGCAGCTGGTACGCGGGGTGCACTTTACCGCCGGAGAGTACAGCTTTGTCAACACCAACGCCGAGGCGTGGGACGCCCCGGACCAGAACATGGCCTGCCAGTGCAGCACCAGCAATCTGCTTAAATGGTACCGCGCCCGCAAGGCACTGCCGGAGGATGCCCCGTTGGACGGTCGGAGCTTTTTTGCCGCCGCCAATGCCGGAGAGCCGGAGGCCTTAGAGGTGCTGCGGCGGTTCTGCCACGCGGTGGCGGTGCAGATCTACAACCTGACCGTTCTGCTGGATGTGGAAAAGGTGGCCATCGGCGGCGGCATCAGCAAGCAGCCCCTGCTGCTGGAAAGCTTGCGCAGCGCCTACGATGGACTGTACGCCTCCCGGGCGGGACAAGCTTACATGGAGGGCTTACCCCGCTGCCAGATCGTGCCCTGCGCCTTCAGCAGCGAGGCCAATCAGGTGGGCGTCGCTGCCGCATATTTTGAAGCTATGCAGAAAAAATGTTGATTTCCAGCCGGTTTCATGGTACTATATCTGCCGTGTGCTCTGCACGCAAAACACGAAACAAGGAGATTTTGAACCATGAACACTCTGCATAAATTTGCCGTTCTGACCCTCAGTGCTGTGCTGACCGTCTGCCTGCTGGCAGGCTGCGGCGCTTCCGCTTCCTCTACCGCTTCCAGCGCAGCCTCCTCTGTGGCTTCTTCTGTGACCGCTTCTGAGGCTGCTTCTTCCGCTGCCAGTAAGGCACAGGCCACGGTGGAGTTCACCGTTACCGCTGCGGACGGCAGCGTTTCCAGCGTACTGCTGAACGTAACCGACGGCGAAAAGCTGAGCACCGCACTGGCCGAGGCCGGGATCATCAGTCAGGAAGAAGCCGAAGCCGGCTTTGTGACCACCGTGAACGGCGAGACTGCCGACTATGATAAGGACCAGGCATGGTGGTGCCTGACCGACGCTGCCGGTGAGATGACCACCGTGGGCGTGGCCGACATTGAACTCCACGACGGTGACAGCTATGCCTTTACCTACACCAAGGGGTAAAAAGCCGGTGGCGCTGCACACCCGGGTGCTGCGGCTGGTGCTCAGCGGCCTGATGGGCGCGCTGCTGGTGGTGAGCAAGCAGGCCATGAGCGGTCTGCCCAATCTGGAGCCGGTGAGCCTGCTCATCATCCTGTTTGCACTGGAACTGCCCCGGGAGACCCCCGGCGCCATCACGGTATTCATTCTGCTGCAGGGCGTGCTGTACGGCTTTGGCCTGTGGTGGGTGATGTACCTGTATGTGTGGTATCTGCTGGCGCTGCTTGCATGGCTGCTGCGCCGCATGGACAACGCCTTTTTCTGGGCAGTGTTCAGCGGGCTGTACGGCCTGTGCTTCGGCGGGCTGTGCGCGGCGGTGTATCTATTTGCCAAAACGCCCGCCTTTGCCCTGAGCTGGTGGCTCAGCGGCCTGAGCTACGATGCACTGCACGGCGTTGGCAATTTTGTGCTGATGCTGCTGCTCTACCGCCCGCTGTGCCGTGCGCTGCAAATGGCAAAAAAGCAGCTGCGGGTATAAATAGTATTATATAAGCGATGGGGCTACTGCATTTTGCAGTAACCCCATCGCTTTATGCTTTATTTATTTTGGCAAAGGCCTGCCGGACATCGCCGGAGAAATACAGCGTTCCCAGTGCGCACACCGGGCCTTCGCCGCCCAGTTCTTCCGCACGCGCTACACCGGCCTCAATGCTGTCCGCAGCCTCGGCGGTGCAGCCGTAGGCGCGGATATGCTCCGCCAGCGTCTGCGCCGGCATGGCGCGGGGGTTGTGCGCCGTCACGGTCACGAACCGCTCGGCCAGCGGTGCCAGCAGCGCCAGCATCTCGTCCACGTCCTTGTCGGCCATGATGCTGACCAGAAAGACGAATTTCTGCCCGGGGAAGCGGTCTTTCAGGCTCTGCACTGTGGCGCGCATCCCGTGGGCGTTGTGGCTGCCGTCCAGCACAAAGGCCGGGCTGTGGCGCAGCAGCTCAAAGCGCCCGGGCCAGCTTACCTGCTCCAGCCCGGCGCGGATGGCACTTTCCGGAATGTTCCAGCCCTGCTGCCGCAGCACCCGCAGGGCGGTGATGGCCAGCGCGGCGTTGCGGGGCTGATAGCTGCCGATGAGCGGCAGCCGCACCCCGTCCAGCCCGTCAAAGCTGAAGGTAACTGCGTCCAAATCCCCGCCGGTGATTTGCAGCTTTGCAAAGTCCACCTCGGTAAAGGGAGCGTGCTGCTGTGCCGCCACCCGGCGCAGCACGGCGTCTGCCTCCGGTGCGCCGCCGTAGCTCACCACCGGGCAGCCCGGCTTGATGATGCCGGCCTTGGCGGCGGCGATATCCGCCAGCGTGGGGCCAAGCTCCTTGACGTGATCCATGCCCAGTGCCGTGATCACCGCGCAGGCAGGCTTTTCAATAACATTGGTGGAATCCAGCGTGCCGCCAAGCCCCACCTCCAGCACCACGATATCACACTGCTGCTGCGCAAAATAGAGCATTCCCAGTGCGGTGATGATTTCAAACTCGGTGGGCACATCCTCCATGGCATCGGCGGCGGGCTTTACCTGCTCCACCAGCTCCACCAGCGCTTCGTCCGGGATCTGCTGCCCGTTGATCTGGATGCGCTCGTTGAAGCGGTTGATGAAGGGCGAGGTATACAGCCCCACCCGGTAACCGGCGGCTTGCAGGCAGGAAGCCAGCATCGCCGCCGTACTGCCCTTGCCGTTCGTGCCCGCCACATGGACGAACTGCAGCTTTTTGTGCGGGTCGCCCAGTGCAGCCAGCAGGGTGCGGGTACGGGTAAGCCCGGGCTTATGCCCCGCCCACTGCACCGCGTGGATGTATTCCATTGCCTGTTCGTAGTTCATAGATACTGCCTCGATTCAAGGAATAATATTAAAAATTTCGGAACACCGGAGCGTCGGCAGACGCTCCGGTGTTCCATTTTACGAGTCTCTTACTTCTTTGCCAGCTTCATCAGGCTGCGGTTTTCCAGCAGGATGCGCAGCAGCACAACGTTCACGGCGCTCAGGATGAGGGCGTTGGGGATGCGCACCGCCAGCGTTGCCCACGGATAGCCGTAAAACAGGCGCAGCGCCAGCGAGGTGATGACCATGGAGCCCACAAAATGCCCCAGCAGCACGCTGGCTGCAAGCCGCAGGTTGGTGGAGAGGCTGCTCAGCTTCTGCCACGCAAAACCCGCCACTAAGCCGATGGCGCCCGCACCCAGCGTGATGAGCGGGTTGATGGCGTAGCCCGCCAGCACACCGCCGATGATATCGGCCACTGCACCCACCGCAAAGCCTGCGCCGGGGCCGAACACCACCGCCGCCAGCAGCACCGGCAGACTGCCCAGATTGAACCGGACGAAGCCGGTGGAGATGCTCAGCACCCGGCTGAACACGATGCTCATGGCTACCAGCAAAGCCAGCATGGTCAGGGTACGCACCGAAGTTTTTTTGTCGTTCATTGTAGTTGTCCTCCTTAAAAAGGAACAGCAGGCAGGACGCAAAAACGCCCTCCCCTGTGACAGACCGCACAAAGGAGGGCGTGAATTCCAACAACATTCACTTCCGGGCAAAAACCGCAGACGGCTCTCGCCTGCACCCAAGTCCATGCAGCAGCGGGATGCAGACCCTGCACCGCGGTCAATACCTTCGTCCGCAGCACAACTCCCCGTTGATGCGGCACTTAACGCGCAGGGTCTTACTCTGTTGATGATGCCATTATAATCCTTTTTTTGCTGCACTGCAAGCACCCAAACAGACATCTTTGCCAAAGGAGCGTTTTTATTTTTGGCAGTGTTGTATAAACGTAGGACTTTTGCTTGCCTGTCTCCCTCTTTTCTTTTGGCGCAGAACGTGGTAAGATGAACACAAGATACCAAAGGGGAAACTGCCCCGGAAAGGAAATTTTCCATGAAATTCAGCGAAATGACCTATACCCGCCCGGACATCAACGCCCTGCTGGCACGGTGCAAGCAGCTGGCCGCCAAGGCCGCCGATGCGCAGGACGGCGACGCCCTCATTCAGGTGTACTACGAGCAGAGCCGCGCCTTTGCGGACTACACCACCGCCTCCCAGCTGGCCAACATCCACTACACCTGTGACACCCGCGATGCCTACTGGAAGGCTGAGCAGGACTTTTTTGATGCCAACGGCCCCGCCGTGACCAACGCCAGTGTGGAGATCAGCCGGGCATTTCTGGCAAACCCCTATGTGGATGCCCTTACCGAGCACTTCGGCACCACCTGCGTAGCCGGTATGAAGAACGCCGTGCTGGGCATGGACGACCGCACCGTGGAGCTGCAGCAGGAGTTCAACGCGCTGGTCAGCCAGTACCAGCAGATCTACGGCGGTGCGCTGGTGGAGCTGGACGGCAAGCAGCTGACCATCCCCCAGCTGGGCCCCTACAAGGAGGATCTGGACCCCGCCGTGCGCCGCGCCGCCTACGAAGCCGAGGCCGGTTACTTTGACGCCCACCGGGACGAGCTGGACACACTGTACACCAAGATCGTCAAGAACCTGAATCAGCAGGCCAAGGTGCTGGGCTACAAGGATTACAGCGAGCTTTCCTATGTGCGCATGAACCGCATCGGCTACGGACAGGCCGAAATTCAGGCCTTCCGGGATCAGGTGGCAAGGGACGTTGTGCCCGAGCTGCAAAAGGTGATGGCCATGCGCGCCAAGCGCACCGGCATCACCCACCCCACCTTTACCGACCTGCCCATCATCTTCAAGGACGGCAACCCCAAGCCCATCCCGGGCTATCAGGCACGCATGGATGCCGCCCGCACCATGTACCACGAGCTCAGCCCTGAAACGGCGGAGTTCATCGACTTTATGCAGGACAATGAGCTGTTTGACGTGGAAAGCCGCCCCGGCAAGATGTCCGGCGGCTACATGACCAGCCTGCCCAGCTACAAGGCGCCCTTCATCTTTGCCAACTGGAACAACACCTCCGGCGATGTGGACGTGCTGACCCACGAGTGCGGCCACGCCTTTGAGGGCTATGTGGCCGAGCGCGACCCCAACGTGCCTGCCGATCTGGAATGCCCCGCCATGGAGAGCGCCGAGATCCACTCCATGGCCATGGAGTTCCTCACCGCGCCGTGGCACCACCTGCTGTTCGGCAAGGATACCGAGAAGTATGCCCTGCTCCACGCCGAGGACAGCTTTGTGTTCCTTGCCTACGGCTGCGCCGTGGACGAGTTCCAGCACATCATGTACCAGAACCCGGACCTGACCCCCGACCAGCGCAACGCCGAGTGGCTCAAGCTGGAAAAGAAGTACCGCCCGTGGATCGATTTTGACAACCTGCCCTTCTACGGGCGCGGTGCAGGCTGGCAGCGCCAGCTGCACATCTACGAGTGCCCCTTCTACTATATCGACTACTGCCTGTCCACCATGGCAGCATTGCAATTCTTCCTGCTGAGCCTTGACGACCACAAGGACGCATGGGAGCGCTACCTCAAACTGGTGCGCCGCGCCGGTCTTGCCAGCTACACCGAGCTGCTGCAGACCGCCGGGCTGAAGGTGCCTTTTGCTGAGGGCAGCGTCAAGGGCATTGCCCAGCAGATGACCCGCTGGCTGGAAGAGCATCAGGTGGGCTAAAGACAAGCGAAAATCGTTTCGTGACAGCGGCAGGGCGTTTCGTGTCAGTTTTCTTGCTTTTTCTGTCGTGCTGCGATATACTGAAGCCAGAGATCCCCCTTCGAAAATGGAAAGGAGTGCTGACTTATGAGATCTTCCCGTTTGTTCCGGCGCGTCGTTGCCGGTCTGTGCGCTGCCGCCATGCTGTGCGGCGGCATGGCCGCTTCGGCTGCTGCGCCCGCACTGCCCGCCGCCCCTGCTGCAGTGGAGGCTACCAACGCCGCCCCCAGCGATGCCGAACTCAAGGCCGCCTTTTCCAAGTTCACCGTCACCTACGACGAGGAGACCGGCGGCTGGGATCTTTCCTCTCCGCAGGAGCAGGCCAGCATGGATAAAAAGTCCTGCGGGCTGTACCCCTATATGTTCTTGCAGGACGATAGCATTGCCTTTAATATGATCCTGACCTATGTTGGCAGCAAGAAGCTGGACATCAAAACGGTCAACGTATCTGCTGATGACGAGCTGTACACCTTTACCTGTGACGAGGAATACGGCGGCGGCTACGATCAGGATCTGGGCTGCTGGTTCGACATGGAGCTGTTCCAGCTGAGTGACGAGGAGGTCAGCCTGCTGAGCGAGTGGCTGAACGCCAAGAGCGTCACCGCCGTATTCGTTGGCCGGGACGGCACCACCCAGAGCTATGCCCTGACCAAGGAGAACCGTACCGCCATTCAAGAGATGGTCACCGCCTACAACCTGATGCTCTCCTCCACCGTAGAGCAGTGCGAGCCCATCCTGACCAGTCTGGCAAAGTAAACGCATTTCCAGAGTCCCCGGAGCGTCTGCGGATGCTCCGGGGACTTTTTGCACTAATTTTTTATTTTTTGCAAAAAAAGCTTGCAAAGCCGGCAAAGCTGTGCTATACTTATCGAGCTGTGATGTGCTGCTATAGCTCAGTTGGTAGAGCGCATCCTTGGTAAGGATGAGGTCTCCAGTTCGAATCTGGATAGCAGCTCCAGCTTAACCGCCCTGAAGTCTTAGGACTTCGGGGCGGTTTTCGTTTATCCTTTCAGCCATACTACAAAAATACCGCCGCACAGCTGTGCGGCGGTATTTTTTAATCCTCGTCGGGGATATTCTCTGCGTCCAGCAGATACTCGGTCTCGGTCTGCTGATCCATCTGCTGCTCTGTCCAGTCCAGCTGCACAGCGCCGCTCAGGTCCAGCGAATAGTCCTCGGTATACAGCAGACTGCCGGTGTTCAGGCTGCTTTCTGCCGGGCTGCGGGCATCCCATGTAAAGTGCAGCTTTTCCGGCGGCACGGTGCACTGCTTTGCCAGTGCGGTCAGGGTGTAGCAGTCCCGGGCAAAGGCGGCGGCGCTGTCGTAGGGGCCGAACAGCTCCACGGTCAAGGTCAGGCAGGTATCCCCGGCGGGCAGGGCGGCGGCCTGCTGCAAAGTTTCGACCTGCGGGCCGCTCAGGTACAGCCTGCCGCTGATATCCCGGATGGCAATATCCTGCGCGTCCCGCTTACAGGCGGTGTACAGTTCGTCAATGGCCTGTGCGCTCAGACGGTTCATGGTCTGCTGATTTTCGCCGCTCAACTCGTCCCACAGCAGGGGCAGCATCGCCATGCAGAAGCAGCCCGCCATCAGCACCAGACAGACCAGCACGGACACAAAATCGTACTTCCAGCGGCCGGGGCGGGCGGCAAAGAACAGCACCTCGCATCCCAGCAGCACCAGCGCCACCGCCGGGGCAATTTTCAGGGTCAGCTGCACATCAAAGCCCGGCACGAAGAAATACAGCAGGAAGAACACGCCCGCCGCAATGAGACACGCGCCCAAGGTCAGGCTGCCCACCCGGCGCAGGGGCTTTTCAGCGGGTCGTTTTTCTGCCGGTTTCTGCTCCGGCGCGGGCGCACTGCCCGGCTGTGCCGTCAAGGGGGTCTTATTCTGCTCGGTCATCGTCATCCTCCGCAGGGGTTTCGTCCTGCTCTGCACCGGTCACCGGTTTCCCCAGCAGTGCCGAAAGCTCCGGCATGGCAAAATGGGCGTCCGTGTCCGCAGTGCCCTCGGCATCCTCGGCATCCTCGGCATCCTCGGCCTGCGGCGCAGCCGTGTAGGCGTGGAAGTCCTCGGGTTCCTCCTCGGCGGGCTGCTTGCCCTTTTTGTTTTTCGGGCCGCGCACCAGCCACATACCGCACACGATCAGCGCCACGCAGACCACGATCTGCGGCAGGGCATCCAGCATCAGGTAGATGGCGCGGAAAACCGGGTTATCCTGTCCCCAGCGCCACATCACATCGCCCAGCACCCGCATGATGATGTTGTTGTAGAACACGATCGCGCCCAGCGCGATGAGCCCCCAGCCCACCAGCTTGTGGCTTTCGCCCATGAACTGGGTCATGCGGGCATCGTGCCAGTTAAAGTGCACCAGATAATCGTCCTCCGGGGCTTTTTCTGCCGCCAGCTGTGCGCGGAGGTTCAAGGTATCGAAAAAGCTGTACATATACACAACGATGCAGCCGACTACCAGTGCGTCCAGCCCCGTGGTGCTGCCTAGGATAATAAACAGGCAGAACATGGTGATGAGCGAGAGCCCCCGCTTCATATAGCCCTGATACATCTGCCCCGCACCGGGGATGCAGGCAAACAGCAGGGTCAGGATCCCGTTTTTCTTCATAATCAGTTCCCTCATTTCTCAGTGGTGTCTGCACTGTGGTGCAAAAGCGCGTCCAGTGCATCGGATAGTTTTTCAGTCAGCTGCTTTTTGTCCTCTATGGGCTTGCCCAGCAGTTCCGGTTCGGTCTGTTGCGTGGTCTGCGGCAGCCATGTGTTCAGCTGCTGCCCGGTGTGCAGGATCTGCTCCAGCGTACCGGCGCGCCACAGCGTCAGCGCCAGCACGGCGGCTACGGTGGCCACAGCGGCGCGTCCCCATGTGTTCTGCATCAGCCGCCGTATCCAGATGGTGCCCATCACCGCGCCCCGGGCGGAGCGCGGCGGCTGCTCCAGCACATCATCGGTCAGCAGGGCGGTGTAGCGGTCCATGCAGCGGTCGCAGTAGGCAAGATGCTCGGCGGCTTCCAGCCGCTGCGTTTCGTCCAATTGCCCGCCGACCAGTGCCTGTAAGCCTTCCTCACTCAGACAGCCTTTTGCGTCAAACAGTTCCATGTACGCTCCTCCTTTCACAGGGTATGCGGTCGTTTTGCAAGATCTGCTGCGCCAGCATCTTTTTGGCGCGGTAGACCTGCGCTTCCACCGTTTTGGGCGGGCGTCCGCACAGTCTTGCAGCTTCGGCCATAGTGTGCTGTTCCAGCAGCACCAGACGGCAGGGCGTGCAGTAGGGCTCGCGCAGATTTAAGATCATTCCGGTAAGCTCCTCTTCGCCCAGCGCCTCCAGCACCTGCTGCTCCGGCTGCATACCGGGCGGCGCGCCCTCCAGCGCCAGCACCTCGTCGCCGGGGGTGTTCATCTTGCGCACCCATGCGCTGCGCAGATAGTCCTTGGCTTTGTTGGCCGCGATACGCGCCAGCCACTGCTTTTCAAAGCCGGGCGGGCAGCGGTCGATGGCCCGCCACGCCGCCAGAAAGGTCTCCTGCGTCAGATCCTGCGCTTCCTGTACATCCGGCACCAGCTGGTGGCAGACCGTGTACACGAGCGCCTGATATTTCTGCACCATCGTGCTGAATTCCTGTGTTGTCAACGCGCTGCACGGCCTCCTTTCCGGTTCAGGATGCGCTGCTCTGCGCCGCCCTTCTGTCTTTAATACGAGAGAGTGGCGGCAGTTCCTGCAAAAAACTAAAATATTTTCAAACTTTTTCTTCTTCCACAGATATGGTACAATAGCAGTATAGCACACAGGGAGGATTTTCGCCATGGCTTCTACCACCCGTCAGGCGCTTTTACAGGCGCTCAGCGCCGCCGAGGGCGCATATATTTCCGGCCAGCAGCTGGCGCAGCAGCTGGGTGTCAGCCGCGCTGCCGTGCACAAGGCGGCAGCGGCGCTTACCGCGCAGGGCTATGCGCTGGAAGCCGCCTCCCGCCGGGGGTACCGCCTGCTGGGCGGCGACCCCTTCTGCACCGAGGCGGTAGGCCCCTACCCCGCCCCGGTGCAGCTGTACGACACGCTGGAAAGCACCAACCGCACCGCAAAGCTGCTGGCGCTGGAAGGCGCTGTCCACGGCACTCTAGTGCTGGCGGGCGGGCAGACCGCCGGGCGCGGGCGGCTGGGGCGCAGCTTTACCAGCCCGGCGGGCAAGGGGGTGTACTGCTCGGTGGTGCTGCGCCCGCCGCTGCCTGCCGCCAACGCCCAGACCGCCACCATCGGCGCAGCAGTGGCAGTGTGCCGGGCGGTGCAGACGCTGTGCGGGCTGGAACTTGCCATCAAGTGGGTGAACGACCTGTATTACAGGGGCAAAAAGGTGTGCGGCATCCTGACCGAAGCCGGCACAGACCTTGAAAGCGGCCAGCTGGAATGGCTGGTGGTGGGCATCGGGCTGAACCTGACCGCCACCGCCGAGGACTTTCCCCCGGAGCTGACTGCCAAAGCGGGCAGCCTGTACCCCGGTGGCCCTGCCCCGGTAAGCCGGGCGGCGCTGGCAGGTGCCATCGGGCGGGAGCTGTTGGCGCTGTGCCCGGGCTTTGCCTGTCTGGACGAGTACCGCGCCCGCTGCTTTGTGCCCGGTCATTGGGTGACCGTGTGCACCGGCACCGAGACCTACGCCGCACAGGCGCTTTCCATTGACGATGCCGGGCGGCTGGTGGTGCAGCGGGAGGGCGGGCGCACCGAGGCGCTGCGCTGCGGCGAGGTGACTATTCGTCCCACTAAGACGGAATAAACGGATACAAAAAGCCCGCCGGGCGTTGCGCACGGCGGGCTTTGGTTTACAGTTTACTCTGCCTTGGTCTCGGGCTTTGCCTCAGCCTTGGCTTCCGGCTTTGCTGCGGGAGCAGCAGCGGGAGCGGCGGGCTTCACCACGGGCTTCGGGGGATTGGGGTCATCCTTCAGCGGGAACAGGATGATGTGCTTGGGGCACTTCTGGGCGCACATACCGCAGCCCTTGCACTTGTCGTAATCAACGCGTGCCACGCCGTCCACAACATGGATGGCGTCGAACTTACAGGTGCGCTCGCACATGCCGCAGGCAATGCAGGAAGTGGTGCACAGCTTGTTTGCCACAGCACCCTTGTCCTTGTTGGAGCACATGACCACCGGCTTGCGGGGGCCGGCAGCATCGATCATGATCACCTGCTTGGGGCAGATGTTGGCACAGGCACCACAGCCGGTGCACTTGTCCTTGTCCACCTTGGCCACACCGTCTACGATGTGGATGGCGTCGAACTTACACACCTTGGTGCAGTCGCCCAGACCAATGCAGGCGAAGGAGCAGGTCTTGGGGCCGCCGTACAGGGCTGCCGCAGCAGCACAGGTCTGGATGCCCTTGTAGTCGTAGGCGGGCTTGCAGTGCTCGGAGCTGCCCTGACACTGCACAACAGCCTTCTTTTCTACGGCGCTTGCCTCGCCGCCCATGATCTTGGCAATGGCAGCAGCAGCCTTGGGGCCGCCGGGTGCGCACTTGTCACAGGGCACGCCGTCCAGAACAACTGCCTTGGCGTAGTCGGAACAGCCGGCGTAGCCGCAGCCGCCGCAGTTTGCGCCGGCCAGACAGGCAGAAACTTCCTCAATGCGGGGGTCTTCCTCCACCGCCATGAACTTTGCGGCGGCCACCAGAACGATAGCACCCACAGCGCCCACGATGGTGCACAGGATAACAGCAGATACAATATTCATAGTCCTGTTCCTCCCTTACAGCGTAACATTGAACAGGTTTTCGACGATGCCGCCGAAGCCCATGAAGGACAGGCTGGTGATTGCAGCTGCGATCAGGGTGATGGGCAGGCCCTTGAAGGGTGCCGGGGGATCGCAGGCTTCCACGCGCTTACGCACGCCGCTGAACATGACCATGGCCAGCATAAAGCCGCAGCCTGCGCCGATGGCGCAGATCAGAGCCTCGATGTAGGCGTAGCCGAAGCCGTGTGCAGCCACATCGGCGCCGTAGTCGCCCACGACCAGAATGGTCACGGCCAGCACGCAGCAGTTGGTGGTGATCAGGGGCAGATAAACGCCCAGCGAGTTATACAGTGCAACGACATACTTCTTGAGGAAGATCTCGATGAACTGCACCAGCACAGCGATGACCAGAATGAACACGATGGTCTGCAGATAGCTCAGACCAGCCTTGTCCAGAATGAAGATCTGGATGGGGAAGGTAACGGCCGTTGCCATGAACATGACAAAGATGACAGCACCGGACATACCAACAGCGGAATCCAGCTTTTTGGAAACGCCCAGGAACGGGCAGATACCGTAGAACTTCACCAGCACATAGTTGTTGACAAGGATCATGCTGAAGAAGATCGCAGCGAGTTTGACGAGCATCTTATTCCGCCTCCTTCTTCAGATTGTCAAGATCACAGCAGCTCTTGCGCTCGATGCGGGCGTCCAGCTTGCCTTCCAGCCACACACAGCCGGCCATCAACAGGCCAAAGCAGAAGAATGCACCGGGAGCCTGCGTCATGATGGACACCTTGGCAACGCTTTCCGGAATGATCTGGAAGCCCAGCCAGGTGCCGCTGCCCAGGATCTCACGGATGGAGGCCATCAGAGTAGCGGTGAGGGTGTAGCCGAGGCCCATGCCCACGCCGTCCAGTGCGGAATCCACCACATTGTTCTTGCAGGCGAACATCTCGGCACGGCCCAGAATGATACAGTTGACAACGATCAGGGGCAGGAACACGCCCAAAGCGTTGTACAGGCTTTCCATGTAGGCCTGCATGAACATCTGCACGATGGTCACAAAGCCTGCAATGATAACGATGTAGCAGGGCAGATGCACCTTGCCGGGGATGACTTTCCGCAGCAGGGAGATCATGATATTGGAGCACACCAGCACGAAGGTGAAGGCGGCGCCCATGCCCAGTGCGCTGGAAACTGCCGTGGTAACGGCCAGAATGGAGCAGGTGCCCAGAACCAGACGCAGAACAGGGTTTTCTTTGATGATGCCGTTGGTAAGGATGCTTACCTTGGACTTATTTTCTTGTGCCATTTCTTACCAACCTCCTTTTATGCCAGCTCGTTGAAGCAGTTGATACAATCATTGATGGCAGCAAACAGAGCGGTGGACGAAATGGTTGCGCCACTGTACGCATCGAAATCCTGATTCATCACAATGTTCTTGGTGCCGTCCATGCCGTTGAACTGTGCCAGGAAGTCATCGGTGGACACATTGGAGCCGATGCCCTTGGTCTGGGTAGAAGCGTCTACCCAGATGCCGGTCTCGGCGCCATTGGCGTCAAAGCCCATGATGACGGTCAGAATGCCGCCGTCAAAGCCCTTTTCCTCGGCCTTGATGGCAATGCCGCCGTCCGGAGCCTTTACCACGCCGGTAACATTGGCGGTGGTGTAATCGGTCACTTCCTCCAGCGTAGCTGCGTCCGAAACAGAGGGCATCACGCTGACATAAGCAGCCAGCGTGGTGCGGCGGGTGTTCTCCTTGATAACGGGAGCGGTCATGCCGTTCACCAGAGCCAGCAGCAGGCTGACGATCAAAGAGATGACGGTCAGCACAACAATGGGCTTACCGGTGGTTTCCCAGCTGGAATTTGCAGTCTTACTCATTTGCCAGCACCCTCCTTCGCTTTCTTTGCAGGCTTCACATAGCCATACGGGGTCTGACGGGTCAGATCATTGATGTACGGGACCCACAGGTTCATGAACAGCAGTGCGAAGGACACGCCCTCGGTGTAGCTGCCCCAGTAACGGATAGCAAAGGTAACGATGCCAAGGCACACGCCATACACCAGCTTACCCTTCAGGGTAAAGGGGCTGGTAACGTAGTCGGTAGCCATGAACACAGCGCCGAACAGCAGGCCGCCGCTCAGCACGGCAACCAGTGCGCTGTGCAGATCCTTGGTAGCGATCAGGTAGAACACGAACACGCTGCCAACGTAGGAAGCAGGGATAGCGATGCTGATGGTCTTGGTAGCCACCAGATAGATCAGGCCCAGCACGATAGCCAGTGCGCAGGTCTCGCCCAGCACACCGCCGTGGATGCCC
Source organism: Faecalibacterium sp. IP-1-18 (assembly GCF_023347355.1). Classification (NCBI taxonomy): domain Bacteria; kingdom Bacillati; phylum Bacillota; class Clostridia; order Eubacteriales; family Oscillospiraceae; genus Faecalibacterium; species Faecalibacterium sp. IP-1-18. Next base: position 436,091 of record NZ_CP094472.1, on the reverse strand, counting down.
ATGAACAGATCCAGCAGGCTCAGCTTGGAGGGATCTGCCACAGCCAGCGGGGTAGCCTTGGACAGCTGGTCCACCGCTGCATCCGGGAACACCCACTTATTCATGGAGCCGGCAAAGCTGATAAACAGCACGATACGGCCCACCAGAGCGGGGTTTGCAAAGTTCATGCCAATGCCGCCGAACAGCTGCTTGACAACGATGATAGCCACCAGATCGCCGATGATCAGCTGACCGATGGGCATACCCACGGGCACGTTCATGGCCAGAATGATGCCAGTGACCACAGCGGACAGGTCGCTGATGGGGTTCGGGCGCTTCAGCAGCTTGCAGTACAGCCACTCAAAGACCACACAGGCCACCACGGAAACGGCGGTGACCAGCAGGGCACGCACGCCGAAAATGATCGCAGAGGCAACCACGCAGGGGCACAGTGCAACGATCACGTTGGCCATCAGGCTCTGGGTGGTCTCATCACTGCGGACGTGCGGGGAAGCCGAAACAATAAGCTTCGTATCCATTACTTATTGCCTCCTTTTTTGATTTCGCCAAGATAGAAGGCCTTGGCCAGACTCATCATCTGGGTAACAGGGCGCTTTGCCGGGCAGACGAAGGAGCAGCTGCCGCAGTTGAAGCAGTAGTCAGCGTGCAGCTTGCCCAGCTCCTGCACATCGCGGGCGGCGTAGGCCTGATTGACCTCCACGGGCTCCAGACCCATGGGGCAGTACTCCACGCAGCGGCCGCAGCGGATGCAGGGGTTGACCTGTGCGGGCTGTGCAGCTGCCTTGCTCAGCAGGATCAGACCGGAAGTGGTCTTGGTGGTGGGGTAGGAAAGGTTCTCCACAGCGGGGCCCATCATGGCACCGCCGGCAACCACCTTGCCCAGCTCGCCCTTAACGCCCACATAGTCCAGAATGTCCTGATAGGCGGTGCCCACGGGCACAACAACGTTCTGGGGCTTTGCGCAGGCATCGCCGTCCACGGTGATGGTACGCTGGACCACCGGCATACCGGTAGCCAGATACTTGCCCAGCGTGGAAACGCTGGTCACGTTCATCACGATAGCGCCTGCATCGGCGGGCAGACCGCCGTGGGGCACCTCGCGGCCGAGGCACTTCTCAATGAGGATCAGCTCTGCGCCGGTGCCGTAGACACTGGGCAGGGGCTTGACCTCAATAGCGCTGTCGTCCTTGGTCTTTTTGCACAGCAGGTCGATGCACTCGGGCTTGTTGTTCTCAATACCAATGATGCACTTCGGAATGCCGGTATACTGCAGCACAGCCTTGATGCCGCGGATGATATCATCGCTGCACTCCAGCATCTCCTGCGTGTCGCTGGTCAGCCACACCTCGCACTCGGAGGCGTTGATCAGTAAAGTATCCACCGACTGCTTGGGCTGCAGCTTCACATCGGTGGGGAAGCCTGCGCCGCCCAGACCGACCAGACCGCACTCGCGCACGGCGGCAAGGAAGCTGGCCTTATCGGTGACTTCCGGTGCCTTGACAGCCGGGTCTACGGTCTGCTTGCCATCGGTCTTGATGACAACAGAATCGCACATACGGCCATTGGACAGACGGAAAGGTTCCACTGCAGCTACCGTACCGGAAACGCTGGAGTGGATGTTTGCGGAGACAAAGCCGCCCGCCTCACCGATCTTGGTGCCGACGAACACTTCATCGCCTTTTTTCACCAGTGCCTTGGCGGGTGCGCCAATGTGCTGGCTCATAAGGATGCGTACCTGCGCGGGCAGAGGCATCGGGATAGGTTTGCTTGCAGCAGTTGCCTTGTCATGCGGCGTATGCGCGCCAAGCGCCGCACGTTTCAGCTTGTTCAACATGGATTTCAAATCCCCCATTCTGCTTGAATTGCCATCCCCACGCCCATGCAGGCGCACTGGTACAGGGACAGCAGCTGCTTAACACACTTATTGTATCATTTTGGCGCGGGAAGTCAACGACATCACGGCTCAAATGATGAATTTTCCTGAACTTTCTTATTCGTTTTCGCCGATTAGTTTTAACTAACTGCCGTATTTTTCTTTTTGTTCTCCCTCTTCTGCCGTTTGCCTTTACTGTGGGAATATGCTATACTATACCTAACATGACAGGCGGAACGTCCCCCGCTCCGCTCCCGAACTTCACAAGGAGGCACCAAACCATGAAAGTTCTCAAAGCTCTGCTCGCCGTCCTCACCACACTGGCTGTCGCCCTGACCGCCATTCTGCTGCTCTGGCAGGATAAAAGCGCCCCGCGCTATATCAAGATCTACGAAAACGAGCAGTAATATTTTTCTTGCAAAACAGCACCCCGACCAAGCGGTAAAACCGCCCGGCCGGGGTGTTTTTGCGTTATCCGGCAGACCACACAAAAACGCCGCCGACTTTTCGTCAGCGGCGTTTGCTCGTATCAGTAGGTCATCACGACCACCATAAAGGGGCAGTTTTCCATTGTCGCATGGTCGGTGTTCTGCACAACGCCCACGCCCACAAGAGTGGCTTCCTTCTTGACCAGTGCATTGTTGCGTTCTACGCTTGCTTTCTCTGTCTCGTCTTTCCACTTCTTGCCTGCCCACGTTTCGAACTGGATCGCATCCGGGTAAGCGCCCTGCAGTGCACCAACACCGATCGATGCTTTTTCGCCCACCTTCTTCTTGCGGACTTTTGCACAGGCAGCACTATAATCCGTGTTGGTACTCGGATTCTCGCCGTACTTGCCATTGACGCCATCCAGCTGCACCTGTGCCATCTCCTTGGCGAACGCACAGGCCTGCTCGTTCAGCTCCAGCGGGGTGTTATTGCCGTAGTTCTTGCGCACTGTGTTCAGTGCTTCCACCACTGCGGCCACCTTCTGCGCCTCGGTCTTTTCGTCGGTGGGGTCTTTGCCGGTCTCGCTGCTGCCCGGCTTATCCGGCGCATCCGGCGCGGAAGGGCCGGAGGGCCCGCAGGCTGCTAAAAGCAGCAGCGCCATTGCAGCTGCAAGAGCCGCTGCCGTCCATCGTTTCCAAAGCTTCATCTGTGGTCCCCCGCTTTCTTCTTATGGGAGTGCGTTGCTCCCCGGTTTCATCTTATCCCCTGCTGCGGCGCGCTGTCAATGGGCAGATGCGCCAAACTTTGGCAGAAAGTTTCGGCAAAGCGTGCAAAAGCAGGAACATTTTGAATGCGCGCCGCGCCTTCCGGGTTGCGGCACCCAGCATCCGCATCGTGCCTTGGGCGGCACTCGCATCTTGCTGGCCGCTGCCCCAACAACTCCTCCCTGTTTCCGCCACTGGCGGCGGTCGTCGTCGTTGCAGTGGAAAAATTATTTTTTATTCGCAATTCCGGAAAATCTGCCGATTTTCCGGAATTGCTTTTTCACAGGCGCGTCTGCACGCGGGCTTTTCTGCACGCAAAAAAGGCTGCCGCACAGTCTGTGCAGCAGCCTTTCGGGCTTAGTAATCCTTTTCGCAGCCAAGCAGGAATTTCATGTAGGCAAAGGTGCGCTCCCGCCCGAGGTCCCGCACCATGCACAGCAGCTTTTCCAGCAGTGCCCGGGTCTCCGGGTGCATCAGGTAGTGATCCTTGCTGCGCTGGTAGTACTCCCACGCAGAGGCATCAGTGTACTTATCGCCCAGATAGATCTGGCTTGCCGCCACCCGGTCGCACACCATCTCGCAGACGTACCGCAGGGGGATCTTCATGCCGGTCAGGCCGGTCTTGGTGGTGCTATAATCGATCCAGTATTCCAGATGATGCTTGTTGCGCCCCTTGTGGTGCAGCCACGCCGAGGTGTAGCCCTTGGCTGCGCGCTCGGCCTCGTTGGGGCTGTGGTCACCCTGATAATAGATGCACCCGGGGATGAACTCGGTGGGGCTATACTTGCTCAGGTCGTGGGCAAGACCCTGCTCATACAACCCGCATTCAAAGCAGTATTTCATCACCAGCAGCTTGTGCCGGGTGATGGTCTCGAAATGACCCTTGATGTTCATGCTGTTATTCCCTCCACTGCACCGTGATGCGGCCCTCTTTCAGCCCGCGCAGATCATCGCTTTCGGAAAAATCCTCCCGGTCCATGGTCAGGTTGGGGTTGTAGTAGGGGTCATGCAGGATGTTCTCCTTGCCGTGCACCTCGTACAGACGCTGCTGCTCGGCGGCAAAGCGCCGTGCCTTTACCGGGTCTTTCTCGTCCCCGCCGCGGCTCTTGCTCTCGTAGTGGGTCAGCTGGGCGTAGGGCGTCCACGCAATGCGGTAGCCCGCATCCCGCACCCGCAGGCAGAAGTCCACATCGTTGAAGGCCACCGCAAAGGCTTCGTCCAACCCCTTTACCTCGTCCCACACGCTGGTCTTTACCAGCAGGCAGGCACCGGTCACAGCGGAAAAGTCCTGCACCGTGGCGGTGCGGAACAGATACCCGCTGCCGCCTGCCTTTTTGTACTTGTGGCTGTGCCCCGCGTAGCCCCCCAGCCCGGTAATGACGCCCGCGTGCTGGATGGTCTCGTCCGGGTAAAAGAGCATTGCACCGCACACTGCCGCCCCGCCGGGGTGAGCGCATTGGCGCAGAAGTTCAGTGAGCCATTCGCCGCTGCGCACCTCCACGTCGTTATTCAGCAGCAGCAGATATTCGCCGGTGGCGTATTTGCGGCCAAAGTTGTTGATGCCGGAAAAGTTGAAGCCCTTTTTCGGGTAGGTGACCACCCGCAGGCCGTCGTAGCGCTGCTGCGCCTTTTTATAGTAGGCAAAGGTGGCGGGGTCGGTGGAGTTGTTCTCCACCACGATCACCTCAAAGTGCTCCCATTCAGTCTTTGTCCAGATGCTGTGCAGGCACTTTTCCAGATCCTCGGTGTGGTCCTTGTTGGGGATGAGGATGCTCACCTTCGGCTCGCCCACGATGTCCCACTTCACCCGGTAGGTGCTGGGGAACAGGCCGTCCTCCACCGTGCCGGTGCGCCCGGTGCGGGTCAGGTGGTCTGCCAGCGCCTTTTTGGCCGCTGCCGCCACATAGGGCTTTGCGTCTGCACCGCCGGAGGTAGACCCCGCGTGCACCCGCCAGTAGTAGAGCACCTGCGGCACATGGGCGGCACCGCCGGTCTTTTCCAGCAGACGCAGGAACAGATCATGATCCTGACTGCCGTCGCATTCCGGGCGTTCGCCGCCCAGCTGCTCCCACAGCGCTTTTTGGAACACCGCCAGATGGCAGATGTAGTTGCAGCACAGCAGGTAATCCGGGGCGTAGTCCGGCTTGAAGTGCGCCACCATGGGGCGGCGGATGCTTTTGGTGAACAGTGCCTCGTCGCTGTACAGAAATCCGTCCGGTTCGCCGCGCTGCCGCAGCTGCAGGATGGCCTTGCCCATGGTGTACAGGGCATGGGGTGCCAGAATGTCGTCGTGGTCAGCCAGCGCCAGATACTCCCCTGTTGCCAGCTGCGCGGCGGCGTTGGTGTTGGCCGCGATGCCCTTATTTTCGATCTTTTTATATACGATTCGTTGATTCTTTTGCTGATATTCCTTTACGATCCGCTCCACGTCCCCGTGGGCAGCGTCCGAAGCATCGGCAAGGCAGAGCTGTCCGTTGGGCGCGGTCTGCCCCACAAAGGAATCCAGAAATTCCCGCAGGTATTTTTCCGGGGTGTTATACAGCGGGGTCAGCACCGAAATGGTGGGCAGACCGCAGTCTGCCGCCGTTTTGCCTGCCATCTCTGCGCGCTGGGCTTCCAGCACCTTTTTGGCGGGCAGGTAGCGCGCACGTTTGCCAAAGCAGCGGCGCTTCACAAAGCCCGCGCCGCGCCTGACCATGGTGGGCAAGCCCTCGTCCTTTGTCAGCTGCACGGCATAGCCGGCAAGCTCCTTGGCGCGTTTCAACCGTACATTCATATCAGACCTCGCCGCGCTGGGTCGCCTTGTAGGCGGCGCAGACTGTCTGGGTATCCCCGTTCATTTTCAGGTGGCCGTGGCTCAGCCATGCCACCTTGGTGCACATCCGCTCGATCTGCTCGATGGAGTGGGACACCAGAATGACCGTGGTGCCGCCCGCCATCAGCTCCTGCATCCGCTTTTCGCACTTCTGCTGGAACAGGAAATCGCCCACCGACAGCACCTCGTCCGCAATAAGAATATCGGGCTTTGTGATGGTGGCAATGGCAAAGCCGATGCGTGCCACCATGCCGGAGGAGTAGTTTTTCAGCGGCACATCCAGAAAGTTTTCCAGTTCGCTGAATTCTACGATCTCGTCAAATTTTTCGTCCAGATACTTGGGCGAGAAGCCCAGCACCGTGCCGTTGAGGTAGATGTTCTCGCGGGCGGTCAGATCCATATCAAAGCCCGCGCCCAGCTCGATGAGCGGGGCGATGGTGCCGTTCACGGTCACCTTGCCCTTGCTGGGCTTGTACACCCCGGCAATGGTCTTGAGCAGGGTGGATTTGCCCGAGCCGTTCAATCCCACAAGGCCGTAAAAATCGCCGGGCATGATGTCCAGACTGACGTCCTTTAAAGCGTAGAACTCGTCGTATTGCAGCCGCCCCTGCACCATGGCCAGAAAGTACTCCTTCAGGCTCTCATGCTTTTCCTTGGAAAGGTTGAAGCACATGGAAACATTGTCCACTTTGATGATCGGTTCCATTGTTCACCCTCCTTAAATGTGCAGCACAAAGTGGTCCTGCGTTTTGCGGAACACCTGCAGCCCCACTACCATGGACACTACGGCGCAGATGCCGCAGACAAGGAACATATTCCAATCCAGCGGGATGCCCCACATCACCGTGCGGCGGAAGCCCGTGATATACCAGTACATGGGGTTCAGTTTGATGATCTGCTGCATATTGAACCCGCCGATGGAAAAGGTCATCTGGGTGGGGTCGTAGAAGATGGCGGAGAAATACAGCAGCGCGGTGACGAACACGCTCCAGATGTGCATGATATCCCGGAAGAACACGGTAGCCGCCGCTAAGAACATACTGACCCCGAGGCTGAAGAAGAACAAGGTCACCAGCGGGTACAGCGCCTCAAAAATGGTCAGGTGGAAAGGCGCGCCGGTAAAGATCATGACCAGCAGCAGCGCCACAAAGCTGAAGATGCAGTTCACCATGGCAAAGCAGCACTTTTCCAGCGGGAAGATATACTTGGGGATATACACCTTTTTCAGCAGCGGGGCGGCGCTGAGCACGCTGCTCATGCTGGTGGAGGTAGCCTCGTTGAAGAAGTTGAACAGCAGCTGACCGCACATCAGAAAGACGGCAAAGTTGTCGATGCCGCTGCCGCGCATATCCATCAGGCTGCTGAACACCGCCCAGTACACAAGGCACATCAGCAGCGGGTTCAAAACGCTCCACACCACGCCCAGCACGCTGCGGCGGTATTTCAGCTTGAAATCACGGCTTACAAGGTTCCACAGCAGATAGCGGTAGCGCCAGAAGCCATTCCACATTGCTTTGAGTTTTGCCACGGGCGATCACCACTTTTCAAAATACTCGAACTTCTGGGCGGCAAAGGGCTCGTGCAGCTTGTCCTTTGCGCTGGTCTTGTGCTCACAGCCGCAGTCCGGCCACTGCACGTTGACGGTGGGGTCATCGTAGGGGATGCCGCCCTCGCTGGTGGGGTCGTAGACATCGGTGCACTTATAGCAGAACTCTGCCACATCGCTCAGCACCAGAAAACCGTGGGCAAAGCCCTCCGGGATATAGAACATCTTCTTGTTGTCCTCGGAAAGGGTCACGCCCACCCACTTGCCAAAGGTGGCGCTGTGGGGGCGGCAGTCCACGGCCACATCGTACACCTCGCCCTTGGTCACGCGCACCAGCTTGCCCTGGGTGTGGTTCTTCTGGAAGTGCAGCCCGCGCAGCACGCCCCGGGTGGAGCGGCTCTGGTTGTCCTGCACAAATTCCTTGTCGATACCGGCCTCTGCGAACTGGTCCTTCTGGTAGGTCTCCATAAAATAGCCACGGTCGTCGCCGAACACCTGCGGCTCAATGACCACCACGCCGGGGATCTCGGTCTGCGTAAAAATAAACTTACCCATGATATTGTACCTCTCTTTTTTTCTGAAAGCTTTTTCTTTATCTGGAAAAGTCTGGTTTTGAACAGGCTTTTACGCTTTTTTATGGTGCCTTGCCGTTTTGCGGCGCTTTTTCAGGCGGGAATGTACCCGCAGCACCAGTACGGTAACCACGGCTGCACCTATGGTGCACCCCACCGAGATGCCCGCCAGCACCCATGCGCTGCTGCCCGGTTCCACGTCCCTGGCGGCTTCCAGCTTTGTGCCGACGCTCTGCTCCAGCAATTCCGCCAGACCTGTGATCTCCGCCTTTACCCGCACGCTGGTGCTCTCCTGCTGCGCGCCGCCGTTCAGGGTGTACACCGCATACACGGCGGGCTCTGCGCCCAGCAGATACTGCTCCGGCAGCTCCAGGTCCACGGTCACATCCTGCGCGGATAAGCCCTCGGCCAGCAGCAGCTTCACCCCGGGGTCGGCTACGGTAACGGTGCCAAGGCTCTGCCCGCCGCCCGCCACAGCCAGCTGTGCGGTGACCGTGCCGCCGGGCAGCTGGGTGTAGCTTTTATAGGTGGAAAAGGCGTAGTCCAGCAGGGTGCGCATATCGTTATATTTATCGGTGCTCAGCTGGCTTTGCATGGTCGCGCAGATCAGCCGCACCCCGTCCTGCTCCGCCAGACAGACATAGCTGTACCGGGCGGTGTTGGTATAGCCCAGCTTGGAGCCCAGCACACTGTCGATATGGTAGCGGCTGGAGCCGATGCGGATCTTATCCTGCTGGGAGAAGTAGCGGGTCACCGGCTGGATGTTGGTGGGCTGCATGGTGTACATCTCGTTGCGGGTGAACAAGTCCTCAAACCCCGGCTGCTGCAGCGCCCAGCGCAAAATCTGTGCCATATCGTAGCAGCTGGTGTAGTGGTCGTTGTCGCTGATGCCGTGGGGGTTTGAAAAGTGGGTGTGGGCAAGGCCAAGCTCCTCCACCTGTGCATTCATGGCCGCCACGCCGTCCGCGATGGTGCCGCCGCCGAAATACTCCGCCAGCAGGTTGGCACCGTCGTTGGCGCTGGCCATCTGGGTGGCGTACAGTGCATCCACCAAGGGGACTTCTTCCCCTTCCCGCAGGGCAATATGGCTGGAATCCGTGCCCGCCAGCGAGTAGACATCCTCATGGGTCACGGTCAGCTTTACGTCATCCCAGTCTCCCTGCGCCTTCTCGCAGGCAAGACCAAGGGTCATTACTTTGGTAATGGAGGCCGGGTGCAGCTCCTCGTCCATATTCTGCTGCGCCAGCACAAGGCCGGTGTCTGCATCCATGATGCAGTATGCCCGGGTATTGGCCAGCGCCGGGCCGGCTGCTGCTGCGCCGGGCACCAGCACAGCGCCTATCAAAAGCAGCACAGTGCACAGTGCTGCGGTAAATTTTTTCATCTGGTATTCTCCGCTTATCCGTTTTATGCCGACAAGACATCATTTGAAGTATACCACATTTTTTCCCCGCTGAAAAGAGATTTACACATTCCTTTGTCCCAGCAGCACCGGTTGCAGCTGCTCACCCCGCAAAGCGGCGTCCACGGCGGCGGGCAGCAGGGCAAGGTCGGCCTTCAGGCTCTGGGGCTTGGCAAAGGGGTCGTCCTGCCCGTAGGGCACAAAGTAATAGTGCTTGCGCTGGCACAGCCGCGCCATATTTTCGCCGGAGGCGCCAAGGCCGTCGTTGGTAGACACTGCCAGCACCACTGGGCTGCCCACCCGCAGCAGGCTTTTGGCGGCAAGGGTCACCGGCGTATCCGAAAGTCCCGCCGCCAGCCGCGCCAGCGTTGCGCCGGTGCAGGGGGCGACCACCAGCGCCTGCGCCAGCCGCCGGGGGCCCAGCGGCTCCACCGCCTGCAGGGTGTCCAGCACCGGCTGCCCGGTAACGGCCTGTAAGCGCTGCCGCCAGCTTTCCCCGGTGCCGAACCGGGTATCCTGCTGCGCGGCAAAGCTCATAACGGGCAGCAGCGTCCAGCCCTGTGCCGTCAGTGCCTGCGCCGCGCCCAAGGCGTCCTCCAACGTGCAAAAGCTGCCGCACACCGCAAAGGCAAGACAGCCCTTTTTCTCTGTGGTCATATCTTCTCCTCCCGCTCCTGCAAAATGGTCTGCACCGTGCGCGCCAGCGCCTCCCCTGCTGTTTCCGGCGCCCAGACCGTCGGCAGGCTCAGCGCGTGCAGCGCCGTGTGCCCCAGCCGCCGGGCGGCGGCAAAGTCCGTACCGCCGGGCTTTGAGGCCAGATCCACGATCAGAGACCCCTTCGGCAGCGCCGCCAGCACTTGCGTTGTCAGCACCGGCGCGGGGATGGTGTTCACCACCGTATCAAAGGCGGCAGCTGCGGCAGCAAGGTCTGTCAGCGACACCGCCCGCAGACCCAGTTCCTCTGCCATGGCCCGCTGCACCGGGCGGCGTGCCGCCACGGTCACCCGCGCGCCCAGTGCCGCCAGACGCACCGCAAGCGCCCGCCCCACCGGGCCAAAGCCCAGCACCAGCACCGCCGCGCCCCACAGGGTACGGCTGCGCCGTTCCAGCAGAATGCCGATGCAGCCCTCGGCGGTGGGGATGGCGTTATACACGGTCAGCTCCGGGCGGGCAAAGTAGTCCACCAGTTCCACCCCCGCCGCCCGGGCGATAGTCCTTGCGCTGTCCGTCACCTTACCGCCCAGCGCCAGTGCCCCGGGCTTTGCCATGCCCAGCAGCTGCGCCAGCGGCAAATCCGCCTGTTCCAGCGGGAGCGGCAGCAGGATGCAGTCTGCCTGCGGCAGCTGCTGCACGCCGCCCACCGTATACCCCGCCCGCGCCAGTGCACGTCCTGCCGCCGCCTGCCGGGCATCGCTGCCCACCACCGCAAACCGCTTTGTCTGCCTCATGTCGTCATCTCCCCTTTTCCGCTGTGCACCATCCTATGCAGGAAGATAAAACCGCGTGAACGGAAAGATGCTGACCGGCAGAAACAAAAAAGCTCCCCCTTTCGGGGGAGCCGTCATCGCGCAGCGATAACTGAGAGGATTCTTATTTCAGCGCTTCTTCCAGCACCTTCAGCAGGTGCGGGATATCCAGCGGCTTTGCGATGTGGCCGTTCATGCCCGCATTCAGGGCGTTCTGCTTGTCCTCCTCAAAGGCGTTGGCGGTCATGGCAAAAATGGGGATGCCCGCCTTGCGGGGGTCGGGCAGGGCGCGGATACGCCGGGTGGCTTCGTAGCCGTCCATCCGGGGCATCTGGATGTCCATCAAAATCAGGTCATATTGCCCGGGCACGGACTGCTCCATCTTTTCCACTGCTTCAACGCCGTCTCCGGCGGTATCCACAAGGAAGCCCGCTTCCTTTAAGATCTCTATGGCGATCTCCCGGTTCAGGGCGTTATCCTCCACCAGCAGCAGGTGCTTACCGCTGAAGTCTGCCTTGGGCTGCGGGGCAGTCGTCTGCTCCGGTTGTACCCGGAAGGGCTCTGCCAGTACCTTGCGCAGCTCCGAGAGGAAGAGCGGCTTTTCGCAGAAAGCGGTCACACCGGCGGCGCGCGCCTCCTCCTCGATATCCGCCCAGTCGTAGGCGGTCAGGATGATGATGGGGCAGCTGTCCCCGATGACCTTGCGGATCTGCCGCACGATCTCGATGCCGTTCATATCCGGGATGAGCCAGTCGATAATATACACGCTGAAAGCATCGCCCTGCTCCACGGCGTACTTCGTGCGGATAACCGCCTCCTTGCCGGAGATGGTCCACTCCGGGCGCATGCCGATCTTGGAAAGCATGGTGCTGACGCTCAGACAGGTGTTGGTGTCGTCGTCCGCCACCAGTGCCCGCAGCCCTTCCAGTTGGGGCAGCTGCTTGATCTCTGCCTTCTGCCCGCTGAGGGGGAAGCAGAGGTTCACGATGAACTCGCTGCCCTTGCCCGGCTCGCTTTCAAGGGCGATGGTGCCGCCCATCAGGTCTACGATATTCTTGGTGATGGAAAGGCCCAGACCCGTGCCCTGGATGCCGCTGACGGTGGAGCTTTCCTCCCGGGTGAACTCCTCAAAGATGTGCTTCTGGAACTCCTTATTGATGCCGATGCCGTTGTCCTTGATGCGGAACTCATAATTGCCGCAGCCCTTGGGCGTGCCGGGCTTCTGAGCAATGCGGATGCTCACCATGCCGCCGGTGGGGGTGAACTTGATAGCATTGGAAAGGATGTTCAGCAGCACCTGATTCAACCGCAGCGGGTCGGTGATGATGTCCTCGTCCACCACGTCCATGGTGTCGATGAACAGCGACAGCCGTTTGGAACTGATGTTGGGCTGGATGATGGAGCGTATATCGTGCACGAGATCCGGCAGGTGCACTGCCTTTTCCTCGATCTTTACCTTGCCGCTCTCGATGCGGCTCATGTCCAGCACATCGTTGATGAGGGAGAGCAGGTGCTGGCTGGAAGTGGAGATCTTTTTCAGGTAGTCCAGCACCTGTTCCTTATTATCAACATGGGTCGCCGCCAGCGAGGTGAAGCCGATAATGGCGTTCATCGGGGTGCGGATGTCGTGGCTCATGTTGAACAAAAACTCCCGCTTGGCGCGGTTTGCCGCTGCCTCGTGCCGGACGGCAAGCTCCAGCTTGCGGTTCTGCTCTTCCAGCTGGGCGTGATACTTCTGCTCCTGCTCCCTTTTTTGCTGCTCCGCTAGCTTCATGGAGCGGCGGCGCAGCGTTTGCAGCACTGCCACACAGATCAGATAGAAGATCAGTGCCGTCAGCAGTGCGCTGCTGAAATTGCGGAACACCGATTTTTCGTCGATATAGAGATACAGATCAAAATTCTGTCCGTTGCTGTACATCCCGAAATAGCAGCCGGAATTTGCCCAGTCGCGGGTGTGGGTCAGAATGTCGGGCGCACCGGCCTTGCGGATGCCCTGCACCAGCGGGCTGTTCGTGGTGTACAGTCCGATGAGGCTCGGGTCGTTTGCGGCGATCACCTTGTTGTCCTGCACGATAAAGATGGTGCCGCTGATGTTCTTCGGGTAGCCGTCCAGCACGCTCTGGATGGACAGGGCTGTCCCCTCCACAAACTCCGGCGGGGTCACCCGGTACGCCAGCAGCACGGCGTCCCCTGCTGCGGCGCGGCGGGTGGCAACATCCACCGCCGTGCCATCCTGTAACAGAATGCGCTTGAGGTAGGTCTTTTGCGGGTTTTGCAGCACGTTCAGCGCGGCTTGCTCTCGCAGCGATTCCGCAAACTGCGCATAGCCGATATTACCATCCGTATATTCGCACAGTGATTCTCCATTTTCGTCCAGCACGGCAATGCCGGTAAGCCAGAGGGGCTCCGTTTCTGCCCGGAGGCTTTCGGGGTCGTAGAGATCCAAGGTATCATTTTCGGCCAGCTGCCGCACCGAGACCGCCATCCGGCGCAGCGACTTTGCGGTGATGGTATCGTTATATTTTTCGTAGCTGGTGGACTGCACCTTTACAAAGTTGATGGTGCGGTCAAAGTATTCCTCGGTAGCGCGCATGGACTCCCGCCCGGAGAAGAGGGTCACTGCCAGCAAAAGCAGCACGCCCATCAGCAGGTAGAGCGCCGCCACCCGCATATTGGGCGTGAACGTTTTCTTGTTACGGTTCAAGGGCGTCCACCTCCAGATATTTTTCCGGGTCCGGCAGATATTTGCCTACGATCTGCTTCATCGTGCCGTCGGCGCGCATGGCGGCAAAGGTCTCGGTCAGCTTTTCGTCCAGCCCGCGGGTGTCGTTCAGCGCAAAGGCCACGCCGATGCCGGTGACCAGCAGCGGCTCCTCCAGAATGCGGAAATTGGCATTGCAATCCTGCATATACCGCAAAATGGCGGCCTCGTGGGCGGCAATGGCGTCCACATAGCCGCAGTTCAACATGGCGTACTGCACGCTGCGGTCCTCGGCGCTCAGCAGTTCACCAAACTGCGGGATGCGGGGGTCGGTGCCGGCGAGGAAGATTTCCTCCGGCTTGGTGGTGCTTTGCACCATCATGGTCTTGCCCGCAAGGTCGGCAAGCGTTTCAATGCCGCTATCGGCATTGACCGCCACCACCTGACGGCTGACCATATACGGCCCTACCCAGCGGTACAGCTGCTCCCGCCCATCCATGGAAAAGCAGCTCCAGATGCAGTCGATGGCACCACTTTCCACCAGATTGGTTTTCTGCTCCCAGTCAATGATTTCAAACCGTACCGCATACCCTATGCGGGCAAAGGCCTCGGTGGCAATGTCCACATCAATGCCGGTGGGCGTGCTGTCATTGTTCAGGTAGATAAAAGGCGGGTAGTTATCGCTGCCCACCGTAAGCTCGGGCAGCGCTGCCGCCGCCTGTGTTTTGCCGCAAGCGGTCAGCCCGGCTGCCGCTGCCGCCGCGCACACCTTTAAAAAGGTACGGCGGGGTATTTTATGGTTGAATCGCTGTTTTGTCACGCGTAGATGTCCTCACATTACCATTGTAAAATTTCCTGTTTCAGTTCCCCCTGCACGTCCAGCAGACACTGCAGCAGCAGCGGGTTGAAGGCTCCGCACTCGCCGTTCGTGATCATCTGGACAGCCGTTTCGTGCGGGAAAGCCTTTTTATAGCACCGTTCGCTGGTCAGTGCGTCATACACATCCGCCATGGAGACCAGCTGGGCGCTGATGGGGATATCGTCGCCCTTCAGCCCGTCCGGGTAGCCTTTGCCGTCCCAGCGCTCGTGGTGCCAGCGGGCGATCTCGTAGGCGGTCTGCAACAGCGGCTGGTCTGCAAAGCTTTCAGTCTTTTGCAGCATCTCTGCGCCCAGCATACTGTGGGTCTTGATCACCGCAAATTCTTCTGCGGTCAGCTTGCCGGGCTTATTCAGGATGGCTTCGTCAATGCCGATCTTGCCGATATCGTGCAGCGCCGACGCCAGCGGGATGTTATCCTGCTGCTCGGGGGTCAGGTCGTAGCGGCTGGTCAGCTCTATCAGCCGGTGCAGCAGCGTCTCGGTGATGATGCGGATGTGCCGCACATGAGAGCCGGACTCGCCGTTACGGAACTCCACGATCTGGCTCAGCACACCCACCAGCACATCGGTGTTCTTTTCCCGCGCGCGGATCTGGTCAGACACCATCTGCACCAGCCGCCGCTGCTTGGCGTACAGCTTGATGGTGTTGGACACCCGGCGGTAGACGATCTTTGCGTCAAAGGGACGGTTGACATAGTCGCTGGCACCCAGCTCGTAGGCCTTGCGGATGGCTTCCTCCGAGTCGTCACTGGAGATCATGATCACCGGCACGTCCTCGATGGTGTGGTTGGTGTTCATGGTGCGCAGCACCTCAAAGCCGTCCATGACCGGCATATTGATATCCAGCAGCACCAGCGAAATCTGCCCGGCGCACCACGTTTTCCATAGGGTCGGCAAGGGTCTGCAGCGCGCCGCCGATGCTCAGCGACAGCCGGAAGTGGGGGTAGCCCGGCACCACCGTTTGCTGCACGGCGGTGCGGATCTGCTCCAGCTTTACCTTGAAATAATCCGCCGGGATGCCGGGCAGCACCAGCAAAAACTCGTCGCCGCCGTAGCGGATCAGCAGATCTGTTTCCCGGATGCAGCTGCGGATGGCCTTTGCAACGGTTTCCAGCGCCAGATCTCCGGCGTGGTGGCCGTAGGTATCGTTGCAGATCTTGAAATCGTCGATATCCATCAGGGCGATGCCTGCCGGGCCGAGGTTATTGCGCACCACTTCCTCGTAAAAGCGGCGGTTGTAGGTGCCGGTCAGGGCGTCGTGGTTCAGCCGATGCCGGTAGCGCTTTTCTTTTTCCATGCTCCGGGCAGCGGTCTGGGCAAACTGCGCCTTCTGCTCCTCCATCTGCTGCATCATCCGCAACAGATTATGGTTGGCGGTTTCCAGCGCCTCCCGCTGGGTACGGTTCTGCTGTTCCAGCTTTTCCCGCAGTTCCATATAGGGGGTGATATCCGTGATCGTGCCCACGATATAGCCTTTGCCGTACCATTCCACCTGATTGGCAGCGTTGGTGACCCAGCGGTAGCCGTTTTTGCCCAACAGCCGAAAGATGTTGTCACCATTCTTGGCGTAAGTCGCGCTGTTTTCCGCGTTCCGGTAGCGCAGCCCGGTCGCCAGATCATCCGGGTGCACCAGCGCGGTGTAGCGGTTATCGAACCTTGCCGCAAACTCTGCCCGCCCCCAGCCCAGTATCTCCAGAAAGCGGTCGCTGATATAAATAAAGGGATAGCCTTTTTCCGGGTCCTCTGCGCAGCAGTGAAAGCCGCCCGGTATATTCTGTGCATAGCGTTCCAGCCGCAGAAATCCTTTTTTTATTGTCTCGTCTGTTTCCATTTTACCTTTCCTGCCTTTTTCTCCGCGCGCCGCAGCACGCAGTACCCCCTGTTACCGCAATTTCAAACTTTACCTTCCTGTACACCCTGCTTTTGGGCATACTGTAACAGTGTAATTCTATTATCAAAACTGCCTAGATGCAAGCATTTTTTGCCAGTTTTGCCAATGGAAAGGCAGGTAAGGCAACGCAAAAAAGCCGCCGCACAAAAAGTGCAGCGGCTTTGCGGGGCGTCACCTCACAGCCAGCGCTCTGCGATGATCCACCACATACCGGGCAGGTTGATCCGACCCAGCAGATGCTCCAATACGATCAGCATGGTATTCTCCTTTCAGACCGTCCGTTTCAGCCGAACAGCCCCTTCAGTAAAAACAGAAGCAGCTTTGCAAAGCTGCCGCCGCCCAAAAGGCTGAGCAGCGGCCCAAGGCCTTGAAACATGGAAGGTTTGCTCCTTTCGTTTCATTCCGTCCCGACTGCTGCCGGGTGCCGGTCTGCTTTATATACGAACCAGCCCGCCGCAGGATTGCAAATGCCGTGGTGGTAAATATTGGGAGTAATGCAGCTGCCGTCTGCCTTTACGACCCCTTCCCGTGAAAAAGTTGCTCAGAAACGCCCGCAGGCGTTTCTGAGCAACAAATCAAAAATACTATTTCCGCTGAAAATGCCCATAGCAGCGCGGAGGGCATTCCAAATCGTCTTACTTAAAACGCTTCCATGCCGGGGTAGACGGCGCTTTCGCCCAGCTGCTCCTCAATGCGCAGCAGCTGGTTGTACTTTGCCACACGCTCGGTGCGGCTGGGTGCACCGGTCTTGATCTGGCAGGTGTTCAGCGCCACCGCCAGGTCCGCAATGGTAGTGTCCTCGGTCTCGCCGGAGCGGTGGGAGCTGATGGCGTTGTAGCCGGCCTTGTGTGCCATCTTGATGGCTTCCAAGGTCTCGGAGACAGAGCCGATCTGGTTCAGCTTGATCAGGATAGCGTTGCCCGCACCCAGCTGGATGCCCTTTGCCAGACGCTCGGTGTTGGTCACAAACAGGTCGTCGCCCACCAGCTGCACCTTGCCGCCCAGCTCGCGGGTCATCTGCTGCCAGCCCTCCCAGTCCTCTTCGTCCAGACCGTCCTCGATGGAGATGATGGGGTACTTTTCCACAAGGCTCTTCCAGTGCGCGATCAGCTCGGCGGAGGTAAACTCGGTGCCCGCCTTGGGCAGCTTGTAGAAGCCCTTGCCCTTGGGGCTCTTCCACTCGGAGGCGGCGGCGTCCATTGCCAGCATAAAGTCCTTGCCCGGCAGATAGCCCGCCTTTTCGATGGCAGCCAGAATGGTCTCGATGGTCTCCTCATCGCTGGAAAGGTTGGGCGCAAAGCCGCCCTCATCGCCCACGGAGGTAGCCAGCCCCTTGGACTTCAGGATGGCAGCCAGCGCATGGAACACCTCGGCGCACCAGCGCAGCGCTTCCTTAAAAGAGGGTGCGCCCACCGGCATGATCATAAACTCCTGTGTATCCACAGTATTCGTTGCGTGTGCGCCGCCGTTCAGAATGTTCATCATGGGCACAGGCAGGCGGTTGCCGTTTACGCCGCCCAGAAAACGGTACAGCGGCATCTCCAGCGAAGCGGCTGCTGCGCGGCAGGCTGCAATGGACACCGCCAGAATGGCGTTTGCGCCCAGATTGGACTTATCCTTGGTACCGTCTGCTTTGATCATGGCGGCGTCGATGGCGTAAATGTCGGAGGCATCCATGCCCACCACTGCGTCCGCAATGACCGTGTTGATGTTCTCCACCGCCTTGGTCACACCCTTGCCCAGATAGCGGCTCTTGTCGCCGTCCCGCAGCTCCAGTGCCTCAAACTCACCGGTGGATGCGCCGGAAGGGGCACAGCCGCGCGCCACAGTGCCGTCCGCCAGCGTGATTTCGGCTTCCACAGTGGGGTTTCCGCGGGAGTCTAAGATCTCGCGGCCAACAACAGCTTCAATTTCCAGATAATTCATCTTGAAACCCTCCTGAATATCATTTTCTCTCCCGTACTGCCCGGGCGGGCAGACGGGGAACTGCTCTATTTAGACGGTTATATATAACTAACCGTCAATATCCTACCACGCTTTGCACCCCGGCGCAAGAGCCGGTGCGTATGTTTGCAGACCTAAATTTTTAACGGGAACACAAACCGCCGTGGAAAACCCGTTTACAGTCTGCCCCCTTGCGGCAGCGGGGATACGTTATGCTTACCATGTGTTTTTTATATGGCATATATGCCAAAAATTTTCTTTACTTTTTGGTGATTCGGTTCTATACTGGTTGCGGCGTTTTCGCTGTTTTCCCATTTATAGTCGTTATAGAGGAGGATTTTTGCAATGAATAAGGATCTGACGGTGGGCAAGCCGTCACAGGTATTGTGGCAATTCTGTCTGCCCATGTTCGGCAGCATCATTTTCCAGCAGCTGTACAACATCGCGGATAGTCTGGTAGCAGGCAAGTTCATCGGTGAGAACGCACTGGCTGCGGTGGGCAACAGCTACGAGATCACCCTGATCTTCATCGCCTTTGCCTTCGGCTGCAACATCGGCTGCTCGGTCATCGTGTCCCGCTACTTTGGCGCAAAGGAATACCGCGAGATGAAGACCTCGGTCTACACCTCCCTCATCGGCTCTGCCGTGCTGTGCGCCGTGCTGATGGGCATCGGTCTGTTTGGCTGCGACGCCCTGCTGGAGCTCATCAACACCCCGGAGGAGATCCTTGCAGATTCTGCGCTGTATCTGGATATCTACGTTCTGGGCCTGCCCTTCATGTTCTTCTACAACATTGCCACCGGCATCTTCTCTGCCCTTGGCGACAGCAAGACCCCCTTCTACTTCCTTGCAGTCTCTTCTTTGTCCAACATCGGCGTGGACATCCTGTTTGTGGCAGGTTTCAAGATGGGCATCGCCGGTGTGGCATGGGCTACCTTCCTGTGTCAGGGTGTCAGCTGCGTGCTGGCCATGGTGGTGGTGTTCCGCCGCATCCGCGCTTTCCACACCGAGGGTCATGTGCAGCTGTTCTCGTGGAATATGCTGGGCAAGGTGGCCGTGGTGGCTGTGCCCAGCATCCTGCAGCAGAGCTTTGTCTCGGTGGGCAACATCATCCTGCAGAGCATTATCAACACCTTTGGTGCCAGCGTCATTGCAGGCTACTCTGCCGCCGTCAAGCTGAACAACATGGTCATCACCTCTTTTACCACCCTGGGCAACGGCATCTCCAACTACACCTCCCAGAACATGGGTGCCGGCAAGATGGACCGCGTCAAGGAAGGCTTTGGCGCAGGCCGCAATCTGGTGTGGCTGCTGTGCGTGCCGCTGGTGGTGCTGTACTTCTTCTTTGGCCGCTTTTTGCTGCTGCTGTTCATGAACGACCCGCAGGGCCCTGCCATTGACACCGGTATGCTGTTTTTGCGCATCCTCTCCCCCTTCTACTTTGTGGTATCGGTCAAGCTGGTGGCAGACGGCATCCTGCGCGGCTGCGGCCTGATGGTGCGGTTCATGATTGCCACCTTCACCGACCTGATTTTGCGCGTGGGCATTGCCGCCGTGCTCAGCGCCACCGCGCTGGGCTCCACCGGCATCTGGATGGCATGGCCTGTGGGCTGGTGCATCGGTACGGCGCTTTCCATGGTGTTCTACGTCACCGCCATCCGCAAGGCACTGGCAGAGCCGTTGGCTGTTGCCGAGGCCGAGGGACAGGCCGCCGAAGTCCGCGCCGAGGCCGAATTTGCCGCCGACGCCGAGATGGAGACCCTGTAACCATTTTGCAACTTGTGAATTTGTTTCATGTCACAGATAAACAAAATGAACAATTTGAAATAGTGCACAAAATCACGCTTTAATTTTTGTATAAAGTATCAACAAAGCCGAGAAAATGCGCCCAAAAGTATGGACGGTTTGTGAATTGCGGATTTGAACCCAGATAGCTATAATAACAGACAAGAACAGAAGCAAGGCCGCTTTAGAGGGGAAGGGCCTTGCTTCCGTTTTTATCAATTTACTTTATAGAACACTCCGGAGGAGGAGATTTTTATGAAAAAGATGATCACTCGTCGTCAGTTCATGGCTGCTGCCGGTGTTGTTGCCGCAGCAAGCGCTCTGACTGCCTGCGGCGGTTCTTCCGCAAGCACGGCCGCTTCTTCTGCAGCCGGTTCCGCTGCTGCTTCCGGCAGCACTATCAAGGTGGGTGTGATGGGCCCCCTGACCGGTGACGCTTCCGTTTACGGTCAGGCTGTTGTAAACGGTGCCAGCCTGTACATGAAGCAGGTCAATGCCGATGGCGGTGTCAACGGCAAGCAGCTGGAGATCATCACCATGGACGAGCAGGGCGATGAAACGCAGGCTGTGACCTGCTTTACCAAGATGGTGGATCAGGGCATCACCGCTCTGGTGGGCGATGTAACCACCGCTCCCACGCTGGCTGTTGCCGCCGAGAGCGCCGATTACAATATGCCTATGGTCACCGCTTCCGCTACTGCCGAGGCTGTTACCTACGATGCCGAGACCGACACCGTGAACGGGAATGTGTTCCGTGCCTGCTTCACCGACCCCTTCCAGGGCGTGAAGATGGCAGATTACGCTTACGAGAAGCTGGGCTACACCAAGGCAGCCGTCATCTTCCTGAAGGGCAAGGACTACAACGAGGGTCTGGCCGAGAACTTTGCCAAGGAGTTTGAGGCAAAGGGCGGCACCGTCGTGGATCAGGAGAGCTACTCTGAGGGCGACGTGGACTTCAAGACCCAGCTGACCAGCATCCTTGGCAAGAACCCCGAGATGGTGTTCTGCCCCAACTACTATCAGGAAGTGGGTCAGATCCTGGCTCAGGCTGAGAGCATCGGCTTGACCGTTCCCTTCCTCGGCGGCGACGGCTGGGATGGTCTGGAGGGCTACGCCACCGCTGACCAGCTGAAGGACTCCTACTTCTGCGCCTGCTACGCTAAGGGCTCCAGCACCGCGTTTGAGGATGCCTACAAGGCCGAGTACGGTGAGGCCTACCCCAACGGCTTTGCACCTCTGGGCTACGATGCTGCCATGACCGTCGTGTACGGCATTAAGGCTGCCGAGGAGCAGGGCCTCGAGGCCGGCTCCGACGAGTACAAGCAGGCCGTCATCGATGCCATTGCCGGCGGCACCATCGAGGGCATCACCGGCACCTTTACCTTCGACGAGCATCACAACCCCGTCAAGAGCACTGCCATCCTGACCTACGTGGACGGCAAGCCCGAGCTGAAGGAAATGTTCTGATCCGCGCTGTTCCATCCACCGGTGATGGAGCCGCCCGCACAGAGCAAACCCCATGATTTTTTTGGAGAACGCCGGAACAGCTTTTTTCTGGTCAGGCGTTCTCCGTTTTTTATATCAAAAAGTGTAAACGCCGCAAAGAAAGGAAGTATCCAACCATGACAGTGTTCTTTAGCCAGCTGATCAACGGCTTGTCCCTTGGCAGCATCTATGCACTGATCGCACTGGGCTACAGCATGGTGTACGGCATTATCCTGCTGCTGAACTTTGCCCACGGCGATGTCATCATGGTGGGCGCATACATGTCCTGGTTCGTCATGAACCAGCTGGGTCTTGGCCCGGTCACCGCTGTGTGCGCCACCATCATCACCTGTACGCTGCTGGGCGTGGTGATCGAAAAGATCGCCTACACCCCCCTGCGCAGCGCACCCCGTATCTCGCTGCTGATCACCGCCATTGGTGTCTCCTTCTTTCTGGAGTACACGGCAGAGCTGATCCTCGGCTCGGGCGCAAAGGTGATCCCCGCCTACTACACCAACCAGACCTTCCGTCTGGGCAAGGTGCCGCTGGGTCTTACCTCCATCATCACGCTGGTGGTCACCGTGCTGTCCATGCTGGTGCTCACCTTTCTGGTGCAAAAGACTAAACTCGGCAAGGCCATGCGCGCCGTTTCGGAGGATATGGATGCTGCCCGTCTGATGGGCATCAACGTCAACAGCACCATCTCCTTTACCTTTGCCGTGGGCTCGGCGCTGGCGGGTATCGGCAGCGTGCTGTACTGCTGCTCCTACCCGCAGGCTACCCCCACCATGGGCTCCATGCTGGGTCTGAAGGCCTTCGTCGCCGCCGTGCTGGGCGGCATCGGCTCCATCCCGGGTGCCATGGTCGGCGGCATTGCCATCGGTCTGTGCGAGTGCTTTGTTTCCGCCATCGGCCTTTCCGCATGGAAGGACGCTGTTACGTTTGCAATTCTGATCATCGTGCTGCTGGTCAAGCCCACGGGCTTCCTTGGCCGCAAGGTGCAGGAAAAGGTGTAAGGGGGCATAACGATGAATACCAAACGCAAGACCCTCAAAATGCCCGTGCGCTACCTGATGAATCTGGTGCTGGTGGGGCTGCTGTTCGTGGGGCTTTCCTATGTGACCGGCAATATGCTGTCCACCTACCAGAATAAGGTGCTGCTGACCGTGGGCATCAACATCATTCTGGCCGTCTCGCTGAACGTTGCCACCGGTTATCTGGGGCAGCTGCCGCTGGGTCACGCCGGTTTTATGGCGGTAGGTGCCTACGCCTGCGCCCTGTTCACCAAATCCTCGGGCCTGCCCAAGGGCGTGGCCTTTGCCATCGGTCTGGTGCTGGCATGGGTGATCGCCGGGCTGTTCGGGGTGCTTATCGGCATCCCTGCCCTGCGCCTGACCGGCGACTATCTGGCCATCCTGACGCTGGGCTTTGGCGAGATCATCCGCATCACCCTGAACAACATTGATGATGTGCTGGGCTTCAAGCTGTTCTACGGCTCCAAGGGCCTGAAGAACATCCCCAAGTATTCCAACTTTACCAACGTGTTCCTGTGCGTGGTCATTACCTGCTTTTTGATCCACGCCATGATGAAGAGCCGCCACGGCCGCGCCGTGCTGGCCATCCGCGACAACGAGATCGCCGCCGAGAGCTGCGGCATCCAGACCACCTATTATAAGGTGATGGCCTTTGCCTTCTCCGCTGCCTTTGCAGGCTTGGCGGGCGGCCTGTACGCCTGCTACATCGGCGTGCTGAACCCCTCCACCTTCGGCTTTATGAAGTCCATCGAAATTCTGGTCATGGTGGTGCTGGGCGGCATGGGCTCCATGCTGGGCTCCATTCTGTCCGCTACCGTGCTGACCATCCTGCCCGAGGCTACCCGCAGCTTTGAGAGCTACCGCATGGTGGTCTATTCGCTGGTGCTGGTGCTGATGATGATCTTCCGCCCGGGCGGACTGCTGGGCAGCTACGATTTCTCCCTGAGCCGCATCGTGGAAAAGGCCATGAATGGCGAACTGTTCCGCAAACATACCAAAAAGGAGGCCGCTGACCATGAGTGAGTTCAAGACCAGACTGCACAGTGTGCCCTCCGGCGGTTTTCTGACCGACCGCGACAAGGACAAAAAGCCCATTCTGGACGTGCGTGAGCTGGGTATCGACTTCGGCGGTCTGACCGCTGTGGACAACTTTAACCTGATGATCGGCCGCAACGAGATCGCCGGTCTGATCGGCCCCAACGGTGCCGGTAAGACTACGGTGTTCAACCTGCTCACCAACGTCTACCAGCCCACCCGCGGCTCCATCCTGATCGACGGGATGCCCACCGCCGGGAAAAAGACCTATCAGGTCAACCGCATGGGCGTGGCGCGTACCTTCCAGAACATCCGCTTGTTCAAGGAGCTGAGCGTCATCGACAACATCAAGGTGGGTCTGCACGAGTCCATGAAGTATAATCTGGCGTCCTCTCTGCTGCGGATGCCGAACTACTGGAAAGAGGAAAAGCAGTGCACCGAGCGTGCGCTGGAACTGCTGGACATCTTCCACATGGCAGACCTTGCCAACGCACAGGCCGGCAGCCTGCCCTACGGCGCACAGCGCCGGTTGGAGATCATGCGCGCACTGGCTACCGGCCCGAAGCTTCTGCTGCTGGACGAGCCTGCCGCCGGTATGAACCCCTCCGAGACGGCCGAGCTGACCGAGACCATCCGCCGCATCCGCGACGAGTTCAACATTGCCGTGCTGCTCATCGAGCACGACATGAGCCTTGTCATGGGCATCTGCGAGGGCATTGCGGTGCTGAACTTCGGCCGCATCATCGCCAAGGGCACCCCGGACGAGATCCGCGATAACCCGCAGGTCATCGAGGCCTATCTGGGCAAAAAGGAGGGCTGAGCCATGGCTGATACATTACTGAAGGTGGACGGCATCAACGTCTACTACGGCAACATCCACGCCGTAAAGGATATCTCTTTCACCGTCAATGCGGGCGAGATCGTCACCCTGATCGGTGCAAACGGCGCGGGCAAATCCACCACCCTGAAAACCATTTCCGGCCTGCTGAAGCCCCGCACCGGCGATGTGCTGTACAAGGGCAAGAGCATCAAGGGCGTGCGCGCCCACAAGATCGTGGAGAGCGGCCTTGCACAGGTACCGGAGGGACGCCATGTGTTTTTGCACATGACAGTGGACGAGAACCTTGATATGGGCGCCTACACCCAGCCCGCTTCTACCATTGCCGCCAACAAGGAAAAGGTGTTCACCCTGTTCCCCCGCCTGAAGGAGCGCCGCAAGCAGCTGGCGGGCACCATGTCCGGCGGCGAGCAGCAGATGCTGGCCATGGGGCGTGCGCTCATGAGCAACGCTTCCATGCTGATGCTGGACGAGCCCTCCATGGGTCTTTCGCCGCTGCTGGTGCAGGAAATCTTTGACATCATCCGCGACATCCACAAGGAGGGCATGACCATCCTGCTGGTGGAGCAGAACGCACAGATGGCGCTTTCGGTGGCCGACCGCGCCTATGTGCTGGAGACCGGCCGCGTGGTCATGGACGGCACCGGTGCCGAGCTGCTGACCAACGAGCGCGTCCGCAACGCCTATCTGGGCGGGTAAACGGAAAAATAGTTTGATTTGCAGTTCCGAAACGCCCATGGGCGTTTCGGAACTGCTTTTTCTGCTATCACTTTACTTTCGTAAAAAATTGTGCCATAATGGGTGCAGTATTCCGGCTTTGCAAAAGCCACGCCCCGGCTCGGGAAAGCGGGGCGCAAACCACACAGAATGAGGGGTAAACGTTATGAGCAAGATCATCATCCCGGCAAACTACACACCCGCGCTGAATCTGTACGACACCCAGCGCGCCATCGGCACGGTGAAGCGGCTGTTCGCTGATACCCTGTGCGCCACGCTGAACCTGTACCGCGTGTCCGCACCGCTGTTTCTGGAGGCTTCCACCGGCCTGAACGACGACCTGAACGGCGTGGAGCGCAAGGTGACCTTTGACATCAAGGACAGTGGCACCGAGGCACAGGTGGTGCAGTCGCTGGCAAAATGGAAGCGGCAGGCGCTGAAGGACTACGATTTCCGCGTGGGCAAGGGTCTGTACTGCGACATGAACGCCATCCGCCGGGACGAGGAGCTGGACAACCTCCACTCGGTCTATGTGGACCAGTGGGACTGGGAAAAGATCATCACGGTGGAGGACCGCAACGAGACCTACCTGAAAAACGTGGTGCGCTGCATCGTGTCTGCGGTGTGCGCCACCGAGATGAACCTGCACGCCATGTTCCCCCAGCTGCAGGATCTGCCCCTGCACACCCCCAACGTAACCTTTGTCACCTCACAGGAGCTGGAGGATAAGTACCCCGATCTGACCCCGAAGGAGCGGGAGAATGCCTTTGTCAAGGAGAACGGCACCACCTTCCTGATGAAGATCGGCGCACCCCTGCGCAGCGGCAAGCCCCACGATGGCCGCGCCCCGGACTATGACGACTGGGATCTGAACGGCGATTTGCTGTTCTGGAACGACCCGCTGCAGTGCAGCTACGAGCTGAGCAGCATGGGCATCCGTGTCAGCCCGGAAAGCATGGACAAGCAGCTGACCATGGCGGGCTGCGACGACCGCCGCACCCTGCCTTTCCACAAGGCGGTGCTGGCTGGTGAGCTGCCCTATACCATCGGCGGCGGCATCGGCCAGAGCCGCCTGTGCATGCTGCTGCTGGGCAGCGTCCACATCGGTGAGGTGCAGGCCAGCGTGTGGGACAAGGCCACCCGCGAGGCCTGCGCCAAGGCCGGCATCCCGCTGCTGTAAGCGGAACGTTTTTTCAGCGGAAAAAATATTTTTGATTTGAAATACAGCCAAGCCTGCGGGCTTGGCTGTATTTCGCTTTTTCTTTTATAAAAACCAAGAAGGGACAGCCCGCGGGCTGTCCCTTCTTCTGTTTTATATATTATTAGTTCTGCTTTTTCCAGCGGCGCATGACACCCATGCCCAGTGCATAGGGGCCGGTGTGCACCGCAATGGTGCAGCCGATCTGCAAAAGCCCTACCTCACACTGTGCGCCGGGGTACTTGGCGCGCAGGGCGGCACGGGTCTGCATCCACAGACGCTTGCCCTCGTCGGCATCGTAGCCGTAGCCCACCGTGATGCGGTAATCGTCCGGGGTGCCGCCGTGGGCATCCAGATAGTTCATCAGCTGCTCCAGCGCCTTTTCAAAGCTCTTCTGGCGGCCGCGGGCTACGCCGCCGGAGAAGATCTCGCCATCCTTGAACAGGATCATGGGCTTCAGCCCCAGCATATTGGCGGCGCGGCCGGTCACCTTGCCGATGCGCCCACCCTTGATGAGGTAGTCCAGATCACCCACGGTGAAGAAGATCTGGTTGGTGGATTTTTCTGCTTCCAACCAAGTCACAGTCTCGTCCAAGGTGCAGCCTGCATCCCGCATGGCCACGGCATTTTCCACCATGGTGGATTCGGTCACGGTGGCGGCGGCAGAGTCGATGACCTCGATGCGGGCATCGGGGTAGTCCTCCAGCACCAGATCCCGGGCGTTGCGGGCGCTGCCCACGCAGCCGCTCATCTTGCCGGTGAACACCAGACACAATACCGCCCGACCCGCCTCGGCGTGTGCGCGGAAGGTCTTTTCAAAGTCCTCGATGGAGGCCAGACTGGTCTTGGGGTAGGCCGCCGGGTTATCCACCATGAACTGATAAAAGTCCCGCACAGGGATCTCCAGCCCTTCCTTGCGGTAATGCTCGCCGTCCAGCGATACATAAAAGGGCACGACCTCGATGCCAAGCTGCTTGGCGGTGTCCAGCGTCAGGTCGCAGGCGCTGTCGGTAATGATATCAAACATCTGTGACGCTTCCTTTTCTGAAACTCGGGGGCTGCTTTTTGCGGCAGCTCAGCCGCGGTGGATGTAGGCCTCGCGCTCTGCGCCCACCGAGATATAGGTGATCTTGCAGCCCACAGCCTTTTCTAGGTATTCCACATAATCGCGGGCCTGCTGGGGCAGGTCCTCCCACTTGCGGGCTGCGGTGATATCGCAGTGCCAGCCGGGCAGGTACTCCACCACGGGCTGAGCGGTATCCAGTGCCTCACCCATGGGGAAGCGGGTGGTGGTGGTGCCGTCGGTCAGCTTGTAAGCGGTGACCATGGGGATCTTTTCCATGTAATCCAGCACATCCAGCAGGGTCAGAGCGACCTCGTCGCAGCCCTGGCAGAACACGCCGTAGCGGCTTGCCACCAGATCGATGGGGCCCACGCGGCGGGGACGGCCGGTGGCTGCGCCGTACTCGTGGCCAGCCTCACGCAGAGCGTGCTTCTCTTCCTCGGTCATAGCCAGTTCGGCGGCGAAGGGGCCGTCCCCCACGCAGGAGGAGTAGGCCTTCATGACGCCGATGGAGTTGTTCAGCTTGTGGCCGGGGATACCGGCACCGATGGGTGCATAAGCACCGATGACGTTGGAGGAGGTGGTGTAAGGGTAGATACCAAAGTCGATATCGCGCAGTGCGCCCAGCTGTGCCTCAAACAGTACCTTCTTGCCGGCTGCATCGGCATCGGCCAGATACTGACCCACATCGCAGATATAGTCCTTGAAGATGGCGGCATACTTTTCGAGCCATGCCCACATCTCGTCCACGCTGATGGGCGCTGCGTTGTAGCTGCCCTCCATGACCAGATTCTTGGAATCCACCATGGTGACCAGACGCTTCTTCACGGCGTCGTCCAGATGCAGCAGATCGCCCATGCGCAGGGTCTTTTTCATGTACTTGTCGCCGTAAGCGTAGGCAATGCCGCGCTTGGTGGAGCCGAACTGTGCACCGGTCTTGGACAGGCGTGCCTCCTCCAGGCCATCCTGCTCCACATGGTAGGGCATGGTGATGGTTGCGCGGTCGGAAATCTTCAGGTTTGCCGGGGTGATCTCAATGCCCTGCTCGCGCAGCTTATTGATCTCGCCGTCCAGATGATGCGGGTCGATGACCATGCCGTTGCCCATAACGCACACGACGTTGGGGCGCAGGATGCCGGAGGGCAGCAGGTTTAGCACGAACTTGCCGCGCTCGTTTTTAACGGTATGGCCTGCGTTGTTGCCGCCCTGATACCGTGCAACGATGTCGTACTCCTGGCTGATCAGGTCGACCATGCGGCCCTTGCCCTCATCGCCCCAGTTGATACCCGTAATTGCAGTAAGCATAATAAATGACCTCTTTATCCTTTTTTCAAAAGACAGCCTTTTCCGTGCACCTTGCCCGGGATACGCTACCTTGGGTAAAACGCACCGGTTTGCTGCCCTTGCGGCATGCACCAATGCTATTATAGTATAGCACAGTCTGCCGCGCAAAAAAAGGGGGAATGCACCTTTTTGCGGCGGATTCCCCCTTTAAAATCCCGTTCTCAGCTGCGCTCCCCGGTCAGGTCGGTGCGGCGGGTCACCTTGTGGATGGTGCCGTCCGGTTCCTGAATGGACGTGCGCTCCAGCTGGCTGCGCAGGCTGGCTTTGATGTCGGCCAGATACTCCTGCCGCAGTGCCTGCTGCTCGGCTTTTTCGGCCTCGGTCAGGCCGGTGGTCTTGCTCTTTTTGGCCAGCGCATTGATGCGGGCGATCTTTTCTTCTGTCATGGGGGGAACCTCCTGTATTTCATCGTAAAATATGCTATAATGTAGGCAAGACCATTATAGCAAAGGATGATACCAATGGCAACACAACGCAACTATGCCCAGCAGATGGACGCCGTGCTGGCGGGCCTTGGCGATACCCGCCCGCGGCTTTTGCTCCACGCCTGCTGCGGCCCCTGTTCCAGTGCCGTGCTGGAACAGCTGTGCCGGTATTTTGAGATCACGGTGCTGTACTATAACCCCAACACATGGCCGGCAGCCGAGTATTACCGCCGGGGCGAGGAGCTGCAAAAGTTTGTAGCAGCCGCCCACCCGCTGGGGGTGACCGTGGTGGAGGACACTTACGACCCGCAGCAGTTCTACACCGCCGTAGCCGGGCTGGAAAACGAGCCGGAGCGCGGCAGCCGCTGCACCGTCTGCTACCGGCTGCGGATGCGCCGCGCGGCGCAGTACGCACGGGACAACGGCTTTGACTGGTTCACCACCACCCTGTCCATCAGCCCCCACAAGGACGCTGCCCGCATCAATGCCATCGGGCAGGAGCTGGAGGCAGAGTTCGGGGTAAAGCACCTGCCCTCGGACTTCAAAAAGCACAACGGCTACCTGCGCAGCCTGCAGCTTTCGGAGCAGTACGGCCTGTACCGGCAGGACTACTGCGGCTGCGAGTTCAGCGCAAAGGCAAGAGGCATTGAAGGATAACGCAAAACGATTTGAAATGCGCTCCGCCTTCGCTTTGCGCATCATCAGCGGAATCATTATTTATAATTTCGGGGTTCAGGAAAGTCTGCGGACTTTCCTGAACCCCATTTTCACAGAAAGGGTTATAGGGAGGCGGCACATCATTCCTCCGGCAGTCTTGCCACCAGCAGGGTAAAGACCACCAGACCCACGCAGGGCACGATGTTGGAAGCCATACCGGCGGCAAGCCCCGCACGCTCGGCCACGATGCCGATGACCCACGGCATCAGGATGGCGCCGCTGGAGGCCACCGGCAGCATGATGCCCATGCTGGTCACGCTGGTCATGCGGCCTGCGCTGGCCACGGCGGTGGGGTTCAGCCCGGACATGGAGATGGCAAAGGCAAACAGCAGCGCAATGGCTGCGCCCTGCGTGTGCGCCATGACCAGCAGCACATAGAACACGGTGCACAGCACGCTCATGCCCACCATGGCCTTGCGGGGATTTTTTAAGGGGAACACAAAGGCGATGAGCAGACGCCCCACCAGCGTAGCGCCCCACATCACGGTGACGGTGTAGGCCGCCAGCGTGCCCGCAATGATACCGCTGCCCTTGAAGTAGGTCACCATCCAGCCGTTGACGCTCTGCTCGGCGGCGTTCTGGAAGAACAGCAGCCCGGTCAGCAGCCAGAAGCGGGCAGAGCGCAGAAAGCTCCAGTCGATGGCTTCCTTCTCGGCGCTGCTTTTACTCTTGCCGCCGCGCAGCGGGGTAAAGACGTACACCAGCCAGAGCACAAGGCCCACGGCTGCCAGCAGAAAGACCGCCAGCTCGGTGCTTACCCGGGCTGCCGCCGCAATGAGGAAGGGGCACAGCAGTGCGCCGCAGGCGTAGCAGCTGTGCATCAGGTTCATGCCCCGGGTGCGGTCGGCGGAGTGATCGCTGACCAGAATGGTACAGGTGTTGATAACGCTGCCCTTAGCGATGCCCACCACAAAAAAGGCCGCTGCCAGCAGCACCACTGCGCCGGTCAGCCCCATGACGGCGTAGCCCACCGCATAGCCGATGGTCAGCAGCAGCACACTGCGTTTCATGCCCAGCGCACTGGGCAGCATGCCCATCAGCAGCCCTGCCAGCAGGTTGCCCACGCTCATCAGGGAGAGCAGTGTACCGGTCATGCCGTAGGCAAAGCCGTAGCGCTCCTGCAGCAGACTGACCACCACACCTGCGCTGATGGCACAGATGCCGCTGAAGAAAAAGGTCGCAAAGCCCGCATTGCGCAGGCGCGTGTTCTGTTGTTCCATGGTGTTCCTCTCCTTGCGGAAATATCCTTTCTCTATTTAACCATTTTTTCGCATCTTTGCAACCGGATTTTCTTACAAAAAGCAGCAAAAAAACTGCCGCACAAAACGTGCAGCAGTTTTTTCTTTTATGATAAGTATTTCTCAGTCCAGATCTTCGGCTTCCAGCACCGCAACGCCTTCGTTTTCAAAGGTCTTGCGGAGGATATCAGCCAGACCCGGGTTGGGTGCCTTGTTGTGGATGCACAGAATGATCTTACCGTTCAGGCTGGCAGCCTCCACGCCCACGGATGCACCGTCCGGCGGCACCCAGACGCCAAAATCCGTGGTGTACTGTGCCAGTTCCGGAGTGGCGGGCATGAGCGGATTGCCCAGATAGCTGAGCCAGAAATCCGAAATAGTGCCGCCGATGTACTCGCCCATCTGGAACACCCGCTGCTTGATGCGCAGGGGTGCCTTTTGCTGGTTCACCTTGTACACCCAGCCCATCTGGTCGGCCATACGGTGACGCTTGGACTCCGGCTGCAGGTCCCGCTTGATGTCTGCATCTACATCAGATACAAAATCTGCCAGGCGGGTCTGGGCTTGCAGCTGCACCGTATGCCCAAAGCTGCATACGCAGTTGTACAGCGCATTCGGCACACCGGCCACATCGCGGGTATCGGAGGAGTAGGAATACTGGATCTTCTCCTTGCCCAGATACTCCCGCATGGCCATACACAGCAGACCCATCAGAGCGCTTACCGGCTTTGCGTTGTTCGCCAGCGCTTTTTCCACAAGGCTCTGCTTGCTCAGGCA
This sequence comes from Faecalibacterium sp. IP-1-18, assembly GCF_023347355.1. Classification (NCBI taxonomy): domain Bacteria; kingdom Bacillati; phylum Bacillota; class Clostridia; order Eubacteriales; family Oscillospiraceae; genus Faecalibacterium; species Faecalibacterium sp. IP-1-18. The sequence continues at coordinate 404,153 of NZ_CP094472.1, read as the reverse complement.
CACCCGGGTGCGGCGCAGCGCACCCTCGTAGGTCTGCACCACATCCCGCTGGATGACATCGCTCCCGTACTCCACAGGCGGGTACTCTGCCAGCATGGCCTCCATATCATAGGGCGGGTCGCACACGATCTGCGGCACCGCAAAGGCCGTGCCGTAACGCAGGTTGCAGTACTGCTCCAGAATGCTGGTGAGCAGGGGCGATACCCCGTGGCCGTCCAGCAGGAAGTGATGCCAGTCAAAGTAGACGGTATCCCCTTCGCAGCTGACGCAGAACAGGTAGCCGTTCGTCTGTTCCGGGATATTGCGCATGGTGCTGCCGGGGTACACAAGGCAGGGCTCCGTATTGGGCTCCAGCCACATCTCCCGCTTTTCCTGCACCAGACGCTGCGTATAATAAGGCGCACTTGCCAAGGCCGCTGTCAGTGCCCGCTGCAAAAGGGTGATATCCACCGCATCCCGCAGCGAGAACTGGTACCGGCACTGGATCTTTTCCCGACGGAAAAAGTACATGATTCCCTGAAAGTTATATTCCGTCGAGCGCTGCTGTGTTTCCATTGGTTTTTACCCCACGTTTGCTGCCAGATAATCCACCAGATCACCCATGGTGACAAAGTTGCGCAGCTCCTTTTCCGGGATGCGCAGGCCAAAGGTCTCCTCAAGATCTGCCACAATGGTCAGGATCTCCATAGAGGACAGATCCAGATCGTCCATCAGGACGCTGCTTTCGGTCACATCCTCCGGCGATACCTCTGCGACATCCTCCAGAATAGCCGTGATCTGAGAAATGATTTCTGCACGTTCCATCGTATTATGCTTCCTTTCTGTTGCGTTTTACTTGCGCACCAGCTTGCCTGCGCCGTTGCGGGGCAGCGGCGTTTCGCTGAATTCCACCACGCCAATGCGCTTGTACAGCGGGACGGTGCGGTTCATCTGGGCAATAAAGTCCCGCACCGTCTGCTGGTGCTCCTTTTCACAGTATACCACAACACCTATCTTTTTGCCCAGTTCTTTTACGATACATTCCTGTACGGCAGGACATTTTTCTAACATGCCCTCCAGCTCTTCGGGGCTGACGTTCTCGCCGCTGTCCAGAATGATCAGGTTCTTCTTGCGGCCGGTAATGTAGTAGTAGCCGTCCTCGTCCACCCGGGCAAGGTCGCCGGTGTGGAACCAGCCGTCCTTGTCGATGACCGCAGCGGTGGCCTCGGGGTCCTTGTAGTAGCCCAGCATGATGCTGTCGCCCCGGATGCACAGCTCTCCGTCCGGCTCGAGCTTGTAGTCCAGATAATCGTTGCCCTGTCCCACAGCGCCGATGTGCTTTGCATCCTGCGCGTAGTTGATGATGCCATCGCCGCAGGTCTCGGTAGCGCCGTAGGTCTGCACCACGAACATCCCGTTGGTGGCCATATCCAGCATCACCTGCGGGTCAAACATCGCAGAGGAGCAGATGGGCACCCACAGCTCGCCCAAGCGCTCCTTGCGGCCGCGCATCACGTCCTTGTGCAGGGAGTTCATGATCACCGGCACCACCGCCATGACCTGACTGGGCATCCGCCGGATCTCCTTATAGAAGTTGCGGATATCGCCGCTGATGTTCAGCGCCCAGCCCCCGTGTGCCCAGGAGAACAGGCAGATGAATGCGCCCAGATGGAACATGGGCAGCACCGTGTACTGGCTGACCACAAGCTCCGGGTCGTGCTTATACTCCATCATGCGCTCACCGATCTGCACATGGGCGCGCATCACGCTGAAGAAGTTGCGCTCGCTCAGCATCACGCCCTTGCTGCGTCCGGTGGTGCCGGAGGTGAACATCAGGATCATCAGGTCATCGTGGCCGATGCAGCGGGGCATCTCTGCCACCGGCTCATAAGCGCGGAAGCCGTCCATGGGGCGCAGAATGCTGCCGTAGGCGGCCTGCAGCTGCTCTTTTGTGCCGTAGTCGTCGCCGTCGGTCAGGATGGCAGCGGGGTCCACCAGCCCCAGCTCGTAGGACAGCTCGTCCCAGCTCTTATGCTGGTTGAGCAGTACCAGCACGCCGCCCGCCAGAATGATGCCGAAGGTGTTCACGGCATACTCGTAGCAGTTCTTGTTCAGCAGACAGATCTTTTTGCCCTTGATATCCGGGATGGTGCTCTGGAAGTAGCTGACCGCACGGCGGATGTCCCGCGCGTAGTCCTTATAATGGACTGCGGTCACCTCGTCCGTTTCCTTATCATAAAAGCGGAGCGCCACACGCTCCGAAAAACGCTGTTCCATATTCAGGGTGACCAGATCATACACGTTGTCCAATACCTTGATCATTGTATTTTCCTCCTGCGTTGTTATTTCATCCTGCGGCAGTGCGCTGTACTGTGCTCAGTATACAATATTTTCCAATGCAATGCAATACTTCTGCAACATTTAATTTCTCACTTTGACAACTTTCAATTGCATATCTTGGGATACGCCCCGGCCAAATTCTACCTTTCGTTGCAATCCGCCGGTTTTCGTGCTACAATTTTTAGCGCAAAATACCAGTTCCGGTATGGTGCAGACTGCAAAACAAAATTGACAGTCTCTATAAAAAGCATTATACTAGCCATATATCATGGCAATGCTGTATAAAAACTGATCATTTGCGCCGTATCCGGCTTTTTTCTCGAGGGGGTATTGGCCCGGCGCAGGGAAGGAATCTTTCATGGAAACAACCAAGCCCCGCACTGTCAACTCCATCGGGATGTTTGATATGCTCAAGGGCGCTGGGATGCTGGCCATCGTGCTGGGACACACTGCGGAGCTTTACCCACTCCAGCTGGAGGGCGGCCTGTCGCTGACGGCCTTTGTCGGCTTTATCTACCGCGAAACGCTGATGGCGGCCTTTTTTATTGCCAGCGGCTACGGCTTCCGCAAGCGCTCCATCAGCAAGTGCATCCACCAGCAGCTCAAAAGCCTGCTCAAGCCCTTTTGCTACACTGCGGTGTTCACCACGGTGCTGCACTTCATCATTCATTATAAAACCTTTCACTATCTGCCCGGCTCCATGACTGAGAGCATCAAGGTGGCGGGCGGCTTTCTGCTGGGTCTGCCCCATACTGCCACCTACTTCGGGCAGGAGTTCTTTTCCTGTGGGCCCATGTGGTATCTGCTGGCGCTGTTGATGGGCTGGATCTTACTGGACGTTATCCTGAACATCTTCCCGGAGCGGTACATCCCTTGGGCGGTGGGCGGTGCCGCCCTGCTGGGCTGGGGTGCCAGCCTTGTATGGGAGCTGCCCTTCTGCCTGATCCAGGGCGCGGTGATCACGCCGTACCTGTACCTTGGCTACCTTGCCAAACGGCAGCATTGGCTGGATCAGCCTTTGTCCCGCCGGATGTCCTGCATCCTGTGGGCAGCCGTACTGCTGATCCCGGCAGCCGCCCTTGCCACCCGCCGCACCGACTGTGTATCCATGGCCGAGTGGTCGCTGGGCCCCATCAGCATCCTGCTGGACGGCCTTGCCGGTCTGCTGTTTATCCGGCTGTTTTTGCGCTGGAGCCAGCGCCGCAACCCGCTGGTGCGCTTTTTCGAGGCCATTGGCCGCCGTTCTCTGTACATCTTCTGCGTACATACGGTGGAGCTGATCGCCATTCCGTGGTATCTGTTCGCCGCCAAATACGCCGACCGCCCTGTTTTGGGCATCAGCCTGCAATACATCCTTTCGCTGGGCTCCATCTGGCTGATCTGCGCCCTGCTGCAGCGGCGGCGGGATCTGATCATCAAGTTGTTCCCCGCCCGGCGGCGCACCCCTCAGGTACATTACGCCCCGCGGCACTGATTTTTCTGAATGTTTTGGCTGCGGCGGTGCAGCTGTTATAGGATAAAGGAAGAGGAGGATCCCGTTATGAACCACGATGCCCCCATGACCCCTGCTGCCATGCAGGCGCACATTGCCGAGCTGGAGCAGCAGCTCAAGCTTTCGGACGAGGGTGTTTCCCAGCTGGCGCAGCGGTGTCTGGAGCTGGAGCAGCAGCTGCTGGCTTGCCAGACCGAGCTTGCCAAGCACAGCGCCGAGGCTGAGAATATCACCCTTACCCTGCCGCAGCTGTTCTACGACACCGGCAGCGGCTTTTCGCCCCGGGAATGCCTGACTGCCACCGAGGATGTCTACAACGAACTGACCCACGAGGTCTCGGTCACCTTTGTCCTGCCGGAGGACGCACGCGCCATCCGGCTGGACCCCGGCGAGCTGGCCTGCTGCATCACCGACCTTGCCATCTCGGACGAGCGCATCAGCTTCCAGTCGGTCAACGGCCTTCTGCTGCAGGAGGACAGCCTGCTGTTTTTGGACGTAGACCCCAACCTTTCGCTGCACTGCACCACCGGCTTTGGTGCCGGCATGAAGTTTGCGGTGAACTATCACTACTACCCGCTGGGACGTTTTCTGCACGAGCAGCCCGGCAAGTCTCTGCTGCGGGCGCTGAACGACCTGAAGCTTGAGAACGCCGCTGCCGCGCAGGAGGCAGAGGAAGTATTGCAGGCCAGCCGCGCCGAGTGTATGCGGCTGAACCAGCAGCTGCTGACCTTGCAGGGCATCCAGCACGAATATCAGGTTTCGCTGGAAACGATGCGCGCCAGCAGCAGCTGGCGGCTGACCGCCCCGCTGCGCAGACTGCTGAACCTAGTGCGCGGTCACTGAGCCCGCCCGATATTCTGCCCGGAGGAGTTGGATCATGTACACCAGTTACAGTACCCTGCAGCGCAAGCAATTGTGCAAGCAGGTCTATACCGATACCCAGAGCACCTATCTTCTGGTCTACGCGCCGGGGCGTCACAAGGCGCTGCAAGCGGCGCTGCAAAACCAGCTGCACCGCAAGTTCCGTCTGGTGACCCGGCTTGAGGACGAGCTGACCCCCGATGTAGCCGGGGTGCTGCTGGTAAGCGAGGATGTGGAGTGCACCCCCACCGCCCTGACTTATTTTGCCGCCGCCCTGCGGGAGGGCGCAGACCTTGCGGTCTGCGACGCCTCCTTTGGCTTTGACGGCTCCACCGCCCTGTACCTGAGCACCCGGCACCTGCCCGGCAGCAGCTGCGCACTGGTGTCCCGCGCATTGCTGGACAAGGTACGCGCCGCCGCCCGGGGCAAGGACAGCGTTACCGAACTGCTGCGTCTGGCCCACGCCATGGCGCAGCACAGCCGCTGCATCCCGCAGGCGCTGCTGCACTTCCGCCGGGAGCTGTGCGCCGACGATGTATTCTCTGCCAAGGGCCGCCGTGCGCTGATTTTGAGCCATGAGCTGACCATGACCGGTGCGCCCATCGTGCTGGTAAGTGCCGTGCCGGTGCTGCGTAGCTTAGGCTTTGAGGTGGTGGTGCTGGGACCCTCGGATGAAGGCTCGCTGCCGCTGTTTCTGGACGCCGGGGCCGCTGTGGTCACCCGCCCGGACTGCGTTACTTCCAGCGCCCTGTGGGGGCTGGCCACCAGCGCAGACTTTGTGCTGGCCAACACGGTGGTGGAAGCGCCGGTGGTGAACACCCTGAACGGCTCCTTTGTGCCGGTGCTGTGGTGGCTGCACGATGCCTTTGCGGGCTACCCCTTCATCTCCCACAGCATCCCCAAGGCGCTGGGCAAAAACGTGCACCTCTGCGCCGTAGGCTCCCACGCCACCGCCGCCATGCACTCCGTCCGGCCGGATTTTGCCATCGAGCAGCTGATCTACGGTCTGCCGGACTATGCAGCCGAGCAATTCTCCCGCTATGACATCAGCTTTGCCGGGGGGCGTCCCCTCTTTGTGACGGTAGGCTCGCTGGAACACCGCAAGGGTCCGGACATCTTCTGCAACGCCATCCGGCTGCTGCCCTCTGCAGTGCGGGAAAAAGCTGCCTTCCTTTTTGTGGGCAAAGCCGCCGACAAGGGGATGTACAACGCCGTGGACAGCTTGGTGCGGGACTATCCCCAGACCGTTTTCTACCGCAAGCGGCTGGAGCGCCCGGAGGTCAAATCCCTGATGGAGCAGTGCAACTGCGTGGTGTGCGCCTCCCGGGATGACCCCATGCCCACCTTCGTCACCGAGGGACTGATCTTCGGCAAGCCCTCCATCGTATCGGAGCACACCGGCACCGCCGGGCTGGTGACCGAGGGCGTGGACGGCTTCCTCTACAAGGACGACGACCCGCAGCAGCTGGCCGACAAGCTGGCCTGGGCCATCGAGCACCCAGAGGCGCTGGCTGCCATGCACGGCAGCTGCCGCCGCCTGTATGAGCAGCAGTTCTCCAACGAATCCTATGTCGCCACCCTGACAAGGCTGGTAAAAGAGCTGACGGACGGGGAAGAATCATGAAAAAACACTGCCGGACAGCTGCACGCTGCCCGGCATTGCTTTTTCACGGGAGAGGTCTCCCCATTTTATCAAATCCCCCAAATTGCCCAACAAAGTTCCGCTTCCGTTCACAAAGGGCGGCGGGAGATGTGCTATACTGGTTCCAGAATTTCCGGTTGTGAAAGGAGTTTTGTTTCCATGAGCCAAGCCGCCGCGCAGCAGCCCTCCCGCAAAAAGGCCGTGATCTCTCTGCTGGTGCTGCTGGCACTTACCTGCATCATCGTGTTCACTTTTAAGGATCACTGGGCCGAGATCACTGCGGCGCTGGCGCAGCTTTCGGTGTGGCAGGTGCTGGCGGTGCTGGCGGTCGGCATCAGCTACCCCCTGCTGGAGGGGTGCGTGGCGTGGGTCATCGTGCGCAGCCGTCTGCCGCAGTTCACCCTGCGGCAGGGGCTGGATGTGGGCTGGTGCGGCACCTTTGGCAACGTGGTCACGCTGGGTGCCGGTGCTGTTCCGGTGCAGCTGTACTACCTGCACCGGGCCGGGCTGCCGCTTGGCCCCGGCGCAGGGCTGATGACGCTGGAATACGTTTTCCACAAGAGCACGGTGCTCCTGTACGCCACCGTGATGCTGCTGTTGCAGCACCGCTGGCTTGCCGCCAACACCACCGGTGTCATGCGGTATCTGCCCATGGCATACGCTGTGGTAGCGGTAATTATTGTGGCGCTGGTGCTGCTGTGCGTCTCGCCGCTGGTGCAGAACCTCGCCCGCTGGCTGCTGGGCTTTTTGCCCAAGACCGAAAAGTGGCAGCAGCGCCGCGCCGACTGGCTGGAACAGCTGGAGGTGCTGGGCACCGAGAGCCGCCGCCTGCTGACAGATAAGCCCCGCTGCCTGAAAATTTTTGCCCTGCAGGCACTCAAGCTGTTCGGGCTGTTCTGCCTGCCCTACCTGTGCATCCGGTTCATGGGGCTTTCCCCGCTGGGCTTCTGGCAGGTGCAGCTGCTCACCAGCCTGATGCTCTTCGTCTCCAATGCCCTGCCCAATGTAGCCGGGATGGGCTCGATCGAAACCGCCTTTCTGCTGGTGTTCGGCAGCTTTCTGGAGCAGGGCGAGGTGATGAGCGTGCTGATGCTCTACCGCATCGCCAGCTATTATGTGGTATTTGCCGCCAGCGCCGCGGGCTTTTTCATCGCCCAGCGGCATCTGGCGCAAATGGAGCCGCCAAAGGAGGGGTGAGCAGATGAAAAGCTTCCACATTCCCCGCACCGCTTTATTTTTTATCCTGTTTGCACTGGCAGCTTTTGCGGTGCTGTACCGTCCCATCGACCTGAAAGCGCTGGTGCGCGCCAGCTCGCAGGGCACGCTCCGCACCGAGGAAGTGGCGCATTTTGGCAGCACAAACGACATGGACTATCACCTCCTCTCCATGGACAGCGAAGAGTTCCAACAAACGGCAGAATTGCTTTCCACCGTCTCCTGCCGCAAAAAGCTGAACCAGAACTATTCTGCCTACACCCACGATACCTTCCCGGTGCAGTCGGTCACCGTCAGCTTTTATGACGATGCCGAGAACCAGAAGTTTCTGCTGACGGTGTATTCTGACGGCGTGTGCATCCTGAACAGCGCCTTTGTCAGCGTAAAATACCCCGGCGGCGGCGCAGCGCAGCTGTATGAACAGCTGGCGGGGATGGGGCAGTAAAAACAAAAAACGGGGCGTGCAGTTGGTCAAGCTGCACGTCCCGTTTTTGTTTTCTTTGCGTCGGCTGTGGTACCAAACACAGCCGGTGCCGCGCCGGAAGCAGCAGAGCAAACCGTGCTGCCGCTTCCCGTAGAAAAGAGAAAGGAATGGAGGAATGGAGCGGAGCGCTTGCAGACGCTCCTTTTTCTGGTGCAACGTGGTTAGAATTAGCTAACCGCCGCTGCGAGAACAGGATACCACAGTCAGTTAGTCTTGTCAACCCTTAATTTGCAAATTTTTTCGCAAAGTTGCCGTGCCGCCGGGGTTTCGGCGTTTTTCTACATTCTGCCCAAAGAACAGCCTTTCCGCTGGAAGAAAACCCACTTGTTTTCTATTGCTTTTTAAAACGATTCTTGCTATTATAATAACGCAAGATTTTGTGGGCAGATTTTTATTTTTGTCTACACCTTGTAGTAAGGGCTGCCGCTGTCGGCAGCGCAAGACCGTTTCGCCCCCAGAAAACCGCCCAGACAGAGCGGTTTTTCAAAGGCTCATTAGTTAGAAAACGCTAACTGCGTAATGGAGCAAGGAGGTTCCAATGATCCAGTTTGAACAGTGGGAAGGCTTTGAAGGCCGCATCTGGAAGGAAGAGGTCAATGTGCGTGACTTCATCCAGAAGAACTACACCCCCTATGACGGCGACGAAAGCTTTCTGGCAGGCCCCACCGAGGCTACCGATAAGCTTTGGGGTGCTTTGCAGCAGCTGCAGAAGGCCGAGCGCGCCAAGGGCGGCGTGCTGGATATGGAGACCGAGGTGGTCAGCAGCCTGACCTCCTACGGCCCCGGCTATATTGACGAAAACCTGAAGGATCTGGAGCAGATCGTTGGCTTACAGACCGACAAGCCCCTCAAGCGCGCCTTTATGCCCTACGGCGGCATCAAGATGGCAGAGCAGGCCTGCACCACCTACGGCTACCAGCCCTCTGCCGAGCTGCACAAGATCTTTACCGACTACACCCGCACCCACAATCAGGCTGTGTTCGATGCCTACACCCCCGAGATGAAGAAGGCACGCCACACCCACATCATCACCGGTCTGCCGGACACCTACGGCCGCGGCCGCATCGTGGGCGACTACCGCCGCGTTGCCCTGTACGGCATTGACGCCCTGATCCAGTTCAAGCAGGAGGATCTTGCCAACTGCGGCGACGGCACCATGACCGATGACGTCATCCGTCTGCGCGAGGAGATTGCCCGCCAGATCAGCGCCCTGAAGGGCATGAAGAAGATGGCCGAGGCCTACGGCTACGACATCTCCCAGCCTGCCAAGGACGCCAAGGAGGCCTGCCAGTGGCTGTACTTCGGCTATCTGGCCGCCATCAAGACCCAGAACGGCGCCGCCATGAGCGTGGGCCGCATCTCCACCTTCCTTGACATTTATATCCAGCGCGATCTGGACAAGGGCATCCTGACCGAAAGTCAGGCACAGGAGCTCATCGACCACATGGTCATGAAGTTCCGCATGGTCAAGTTTGCCCGCATCCCCAGCTACAACCAGCTGTTCTCCGGCGACCCCGTGTGGGCAACGCTGGAGGTGGGCGGCATCGGCATGGACGGCCGCAGCATGGTCACCAAGAACTGCTACCGCTTCCTGCACACGCTGGAGAACATGGGCCCCGCACCGGAGCCCAACCTGACCGTGCTGTACTCCTCTGCCCTGCCCGAGGCCTTTAAGAAGTACGCTGCCAAGGTGTCCGTCAACACCAGCAGCGTCCAGTACGAGAACGATGACGTGATGAAGCCCGTCTGGGGCGACGATTACTCCATCTGCTGCTGCGTGTCTGCTACCCAGACCGGCAAGGAGATGCAGTTCTTCGGCGCACGCGCCAACCTTGCCAAGTGCCTGCTGTACGCCATCAACGGCGGCGTGGATGAGAAGAGCCACGAGCAGTGCGGCCCCAACTATGCCCCTATCACCAGCGAGTACCTGACCTATGACGAGGTGCTGCCCAAGTATGTGCAGATGCTGGACTGGCTGGCCGGGCTGTATGTCAACGTGCTGAACCTCATCCAGTATATGCACGACAAGTACTACTACGAGGAAGCCGAGATGGCACTCATCGACACCGATGTGCGCCGCACCTTTGCCACCGGCATTGCAGGCTTCTCCCACGTCATCGACTCCCTGAGCGCCATCAAGTACGCCAAGGTGAAGGTGGTGCGCGACGAGAGCGGCCTTGCCACCGGCTTTGAGACCGAGGGCGACTTCCCCAAGTACGGCAACGATGACGACCGCGCCGACGAGATCGGCGTGTGGCTGCTCAAGACCTTCCTTGAGATGATCAAGAAGCGCCACACCTACCGCAACTCCGAGGCTACCACCTCCATCCTGACCATCACCTCCAACGTGGTGTACGGCAAGTACACCGGCGCTCTGCCGGATGGCCGCGCCGCCTTCACCCCGTTTGCCCCCGGCGCTACCCCCAGCTACGGTGCAGAGCAGAACGGTCTGCTGGCCTCGCTGAACTCCGTGGCAAAGCTGCCCTACCACTGGGCGCTGGACGGCATCTCCAACACCCAGACCATCAACCCCGAGGCACTGGGTCACAGCGAGGACGAGCGCGTGGAGAATCTGGTGCAGGTACTGGATGGCTACTTCGATCAGGGCGCACACCACCTGAACGTGAATGTCTTTGGCAAGGAGAAGCTGCTGGACGCCATGGAGCACCCTGAGAAGGAAGAGTACGCCAACTTCACCATCCGCGTTTCCGGCTACGCTGTCAAGTTCATCGACCTGACCCGCGAGCAGCAGCTGGACGTGCTGGCACGCACCTGCCATGGCGTCCTGTAAGACCCTTGGGTACGTCCACTCGCTGGAATCCTTCGGCTCGGTGGACGGCCCCGGCGTGCGCTTTGTGGTGTTTTTGCAGGGGTGTGCCCTGCGGTGCAAGTACTGCCACAACCCCGAAACATGGGCAGAGGGCGGCGAGGCGTGGACGGCAGAAGCGCTGTTCCAGCGGGTATACCGCTACCGCAACTACTGGGGCAAAAAGGGCGGCATCACGGTCAGCGGCGGCGAGCCGCTGCGGCAGCTGGACTTTCTGACCGAGTTCTTCACGCTGGCGCGTGCCAAGGGCGTGCACACGGCGCTGGACACCGCCGGGCAGCCCTTCCGCCCGGACGACCCGGCCTATCTGGCCGCGTTCGACCGCCTGATGGCTAACACCAATCTGGTGATCCTTGACCTCAAGGAGATCGACCCGGAGCGCCACCGGCAGCTCACCGGCAAGGACAACGCCAACATCCTTGCCATGGCGCGGCACATCTCCGACCTCGGCATCCCGCTGTGGATCCGGCACGTCCTCGTGCCCGGGCTGACCGATGACGAGGAAGGGCTGCGCAAAACAGCAGACTTTATCCGCAGCCTGAAAACGGTGCAGCGGGTGGAGGTGCTGCCCTACCACACCTTGGGGCTGTTCAAGTGGCAGAAGCTGGGCATCCCCTATCCCCTGCCGGACGCAGTACCGCCCACGGCAGAGCAGGTAAAGCGGGCAGAAGAACTGCTGGAAGTGAGCCGCTATCCCGGGTAAAGCACCACCGTTTTGATTGCGCTCCGCTTCGCTCTGCGCAATTTCAGCGGAAAGAATATCTATGATTTTGGCCCCCGGAGCGTCTGCGGACGCTCCGGGGGCCCTTTTCACGGGTAAAAATGGGATATCGGAACGCCCGCAGGCGTTCCGATATCCCGAAATTTAAAATAATTCTTCCGCTGAGGATGCCCAGAGCAACGCGGCGGGCATTCTGAATCGTTCTTTGTTCCCTCCTTGACTTCCCTGCACCGCACCGCTATAATAAAGGGGTAAAAGGATAAATGCGTTTATCCGGGCAGAGTAGCGCCGCACACCGTCTGCGCAGAGAGAACAGGCCACTGGCTGGAAGCCTGTTTGCAGACCGCTGCGCAAAGTGCGCCCGGACAGCACGCGGCGGGAACCCCGTGGGGAAGTATCGCCGTGCGGTACGCCGCCGTTACCGGCTTTGAGCGACAAACAGAAGTGGAACCGCGATTTTGATTTTAAAACCGCCTTCGGAGTTGTGCCTTGTGCACCGCTCCGGGGGCGTTTTGTTTTGCGGCTTCTGTTTGGAACAAAAAGGAGAATTGACCATGCAGATCTTCAACACCCTGACCCGACAGAAGGAAGAATTTGTGCCGCAGGTGCCCGGCGAGTACCGCATCTACGTCTGCGGCCCTACCGTGTACAACTATATCCACATCGGCAACGCACGTCCGCTGATCGTGTTCGACACTCTGCGCCGCTATCTGGAATACCGGGGCAACAAGGTGATCTACGTTTCCAACATCACCGATATCGACGATAAGCTCATCAAGAAGGGGCAGGAAGAGGGCACCTCCATGAAGGAGGTGGCACAGCGCTTTGAGGCCGAGTACCTGAAGGATGCCGCCGGTCTGAACTGCGAAAAGCCCACCGTGCAGCCCCGCGCTACCGAGCATATCCCCCAGATTTTGGATATCGTCAAAGATCTGATCGACTCTGGCCACGCCTATGTTGCCAAGAACGGCGATGTGTACTTCCGGGTGAAGAGCGACCCCGGCTACGGCAAGCTGAGCCACCTGAATCTGGACGATCTGGAGAGCGGCAACCGCGAGCTGCGCAGCCGTATGGAGGACGATCTGAAGGAGGATCCCGCCGACTTTGCCGTCTGGAAGGCTGCAAAGCCCGGTGAGCCCGCATGGGAAAGCCCCTACGGCATGGGCCGCCCGGGCTGGCACATTGAGTGCAGCGCCATGAGCCGCACCCATCTGGGCAAGACCATCGACCTGCACTGCGGCGGTCAGGATCTGATCTTCCCCCACCACGAAAACGAGATCGCCCAGAGCGAGTGCGCCAACGGCTGCGAGTTTGCCCGCTACTGGATGCACAACGGTTTCATCAACGTGGACAATCAGAAGATGTCCAAGAGCCTGCACAACTTCTTTACCGTGCGGGATGTGGCAAACCTCTACGGCTACGAGCCCATCCGCTACTTCATGCTGACCGCCGGCTACCGCATGCCCCTGAACTACACCGTAGACCTCATCGAGAGCTGCAAGAACAGTCTGGAGCGCCTGTACACCTGCCGCGAGAATCTGGACTTTGCCCTGAGCAAGACCGACTTCGGCACCGACGAGACCCTGAAGGAAAAGGCCGCCGAGGCACGCACCAAGTTCTGCACCGCCATGGACGACGACCTGAACACCCCGGATGCGCTTGCTGCCGTGTTTGATCTGGTCAAGGAGATCAACACCCTGTCTGCTGCTTCCAGCAAGGCTGCACTGGAGACCGCTGCCGCCGCCTTTGACGAGATCACCGGCGTGCTGGGTCTGCTGTACAACCGCAAGAAGGACGAAGTGCCCGCCGAGGTGACCGCGCTGGTGGAGAAGCGTGCTGCTGCCAAGAAGGCCAAGGACTGGGCCACCGCTGATGCCATCCGCGCACAGCTGACCGAACTGGGCTGGGCTGTCAAGGACACCGCACAGGGTCCCCAGCTGAGCAAGCTGTAACGCCTTAGTAGTATGAAAGGGGTTCGGAAACGCCGTAGGCGTTTCCGAACCCCTTTTTTCACGGGAGAATGCAGGCGAAACCGGCAAAAGCCCCGCAGGGCGGTATGCTCTGCGGGGCTTTTGTCCATAGGGAAGGAGGCGTAATAAAGAAAGGACGGATCAGAAATCCACCTCAGTATCGTAGTAGCAGCACTTGAGCAGCTTCTCCATCTCCTCCTGACTGGGCTGGCGGGGGTTGGAGCCGGTGCAGGCGTCGGCGATGGCGTTCTTGGCGATCTCGGGCAGCCGCTCCAGGAACACATTCTCCGGCACAAAGCCCTGCTCGGTGGGGTAGGAGTCCGGGCCGTAGTGCTGGATGCAGTGGGGGATGTTCAGCGCGTCGTTCATGCCGCGCAGGTACTCGATGAGCAGCTTGACCTTTTCGTCATCGTTTGCGCCGCCCAGCTTCATCTCGTCTGCGATGACGCCGTAGCGCTTTTTGGCCTCGGGGTCCTTGGCGTTGAAGGCGATGACCTTAGGCAGGTACATGGCGTTGGCCGCGCCGTGGATGATGTGTGCGCCGTAGTCTGCAAAGGCAGCGCCGGTCTTGTGGGCCATGGAGTGCACGATGCCCAACAGTGCGTTGGAGAAAGCCATACCGGCAAGGCACTGGGCGTTGTGCATGGAGTCGCGCTTGGACATATCGCCATTGTAGCTGTCCACCAGATCGCCCTGGATCATGCGGATGGCGAAGATGGCCAGCGGGTCGGTGTAGTCGCAGTGCGCGGTGGAAACATAAGCCTCCACAGCGTGAGTCATGGCGTCCATACCGGTGTGGGCAACCAGCTTTTTGGGCATGGTCTCAGCCAGATCGGGGTCAACGATGGCCACGTCCGGGGTGATCTCGAAGTCCGCGATGGGGTACTTGATGCCCTTCTGGTAGTCGGTAATGATGGAGAAAGCGGTCACCTCGGTGGCAGTGCCAGAGGTGGAGGAAATAGCACAGAAGTGTGCCTTGCGGCGCAGCGGCGGGATGCCGAACACCTTGCACATCTCCTCAAAGGTGATCTCGGGGTACTCGTACTTGATCCACATGGCCTTGGCTGCATCGATGGGAGAGCCGCCGCCCATGGCGATGATCCAGTCGGGCTCAAACTTCAGCATGGCCTCGGCACCGCGCATGACGGTCTCCACGGAAGGATCGGGTTCGATGCCCTCGAACAGCTCCACTTCCATGCCGGCTTCCTTCAGGTACTCCACAGCACGGTCCAGGAAGCCGAAGCGCTTCATGGAGCCGCCGCCGACACAGATCATTGCCTTTTTTCCGGTGAAGGATTTCAGCGCTTCCAGAGCGCCCTTGCCATGGTACAGATCACGGGGCAGAGTAAAACGAGCCATAATACAAAACCTCCAAAAATAGTACGGCACACGCAGCACTGTGCCATATTTCATTATTATGTTAATTATATAACAATTTGGAGGCAGCTTCAATTGACGTACCGGGAGAAAAAGTCGTTCTATTTTGGGCGGTTTCCACAAGCAGTAGGATGCAACAGTCCTCCTGCCCTGAAAAAAGCGCAAAAAAACACCCCGAAATCCTAAGACTTCGAGGTGCTTGCCTTTGGAGCTGCTATCCAGATTCGAACTGGAGACCTCATCCTTACCAAGGATGCGCTCTACCAACTGAGCTATAGCAGCAAATGGCGACCCGGATCGGGCTCGAACCGACGACCCCCAGCGTGACAGGCTGGTGCTCTAACCAACTGAGCTACCGGGCCATGATCGCTCAAGTTCGTGCGGCATCTTACCGCGGGAACGTGCTCTATTATATCGGAAAGTCGGTCTGTTGTCAAGCACAAATTTGCGGAAAATGCAATTTTTTGCAAAAGCGGGTAAAGGTGGGCTGTTTGGGGCGCTGAGACGATTTTAAATGGCTTCCGCTTCGCTCTAGCCATCTTCAGCGGAAAAAATATTTTAAATTTCGCGTTTGTCGCGCTCTGCGGAGCGCTCCAAACGCTATTTTCACGGGAGGGGTCGTGGCGGGAAACGGCAGCTGCTGCGCTTGCTCCCCGGGGGGAGCTGTCGCGCAGCGACTGAGGGGCTGCAAATCGGCGGAGCCGGAAAAAACGGTTAAAAGATCTTCACGCCGAACAGGCGTGAATCTTCAGTTTTTTCCGGTGTAGCCCTCCTCTTTGGGGTTAAAAGGGGCGAGCAGCCCCTTTTTCGTGGCTCCAGCGCGTCGAAATCGCTGGCACTTTTCTGGTTCTCTTTTGGTGTCAAAAGAGAACATCCCCGGCAGCCGCCTCTTGCCCAGCGGAGCGTCTTTACACTCCGCTGGCGACTGAGGAAGCAAAAAAACAAAACGCACAAGTTCCGAAGAACCTGTGCGTCATGGCAGGGGTAGTAAGTTTCGAACTCACGGCACGCGGTTTTGGAGACCGCTGCTCTACCAGCTGAGCTATACCCCTATATACATTCGCTGAATGCTTGATTATTATAGCCGATGCAACGGGGAATGTCAAGCCTTATTTTTACTTATTCTCATTTTTCGCGCCGCCGCAGCTGCAGCAGCTCTCCTGCGCGGCGGAATCCGGCGCAGGCAGTTGGCTTGCCAACTGTTCCAGCGTAACGCTGTCGATATACTGGTTGATCACCTCGTCCAGCCCCGCCCAGAACGGCAGGGTGAAGCACTGCTCGGACATGGGGCATTCGTTGGTCACGCTGCCAAGGCACGGAATGGGCGCTACGCTGCCCTCGATGGCGCGCAGGATCTCGCCGGCGGTGTAGTCGGCGGGATCTTTTGTCAGGCGGTAGCCGCCCTGACTGCCCCGCTCGCTCTTGACCAGCCCCACCCGCGCCAGCGGGGTGACGATCTGTTCCAGATATTTCAGGCTCAGGTTCTGCCGCTCACTGATCTCCTTCAGGCTGACGGTTGTGCCCGGCGCATAGCGCGCCAGCTCCGCCATCAGGCGCAGGGCGTAGCGGCTCTTGGTGGAAAATTTCATGGTAGTCCTCTCCTTGTTGCAGTTTATAGTATAGCACGTTACTCGGATTTTGCAAAGGAGAAACCTCTTGTGCAAACAAAAAAGGTCTGTTATCATAGGATGGAACAGAACCTATCTTTGAGGAGTGAGAGTATGACAGAAAAGATCACCGCCGCAGACGCCATCCGTCTGCTGGATACCGGCAAGGCTGTCGCCGTGGATGTGCGCGAGCCGGACGAATACGCTGTGGGGCACATCCCCGGGGCAAAGCTGCTGCCGCTGGGGCAGGTCATCGACCGCGCCGCCGAGGTGCTGCCGGACAAAAACGCCCTGTGGCTGGTGTACTGCCGCACCGGGCGCCGCAGCGCCGACGCTGTGCAGAAGCTGGAAGCCCTTGGCTACACCCACCTGCGGGACCTTGGCGGCATTTTAAGCTGGCCCTACGAGATCGAGGGCGATTTTGAGGGGCATTTTTAAGGTTATATACTTTATAAGAAGCACAAACCCACAACAGAAAGGAAACCATGCCATGTCGTTCCATGCAAAAGAGTTCGCGGGCAGTCACTGCGGCTGCCGTTACCAGCAGGATTACCGCCCTACCTTAGGGCGGGACGGCAAAAAGGAATCCGGCACGCTGGAGGTCATCAAGTTCTACTACGATGGCGCTATCCGCTTTGAGCAGCACTGCTATGGCGAGGCTGCCACCTTTGTGTTCGGCGTGTGGGCGTCCGGCATGGATGAGGACGGCACGCTGCACTGGGTACTGCCGGACCGCCGCAAGAGCTATTACGACGAAAGCTATCTGCCCAAAAAGCTGGACCGGGTGGACGAAGCCGGAAACCTGTACTTTGACGGCGGCATCTTCCCGTGGAAGCTGGCGGACGACTTTGCCGAGGATAAGCGCTGGGGCTACCCCAAGTGGAAGGTGGCGCTGGGTAAGCTGACCGGAAAGGGCAAAAAAGGTGACTGAATCACGAAAATCCAGTATTCATATTGACATACTAGGGAATGATATGGTATAACTTATCCGTTGAAAGGATTCCGCATCTGCACAGGGCATTTAAGGCTCCCGCAGACGCGTTCAATAAGAAAGGATCATTCCTATGGAAAACATGGAAAAAGTGGTTTATCTGGATAATGCTGCCACCACTCCCTGTGCTCCCGAGGCACTGGAAATGATGGTCAAAGCCCTGAGCGGTGCCTGCGGCAACCCCAGCAGCCATTACAGCATCGGCTATGAGGCAAAGGAATTCGTGGACACCGGCCGTGCGCAGGTGGCAAAGGCCATCAATGCAAGTCCGGCTGAGCTCTTCTTTACCAGCTGCGGCTCCGAGGCCGACAACTGGGCGGTAAAGGGCACCGCCTTTACCAAGGCACGCCAGAACAAAAAGCACCTCATCACCAGCGCTTTTGAGCATCATGCCATCATGCACAGCATGGCTGCACTGGAGCGCATGGGCTTTGAGGTGACCTATATCCGTCCCACCTCCGAGGGCTACATCCGCCCCGAGGACGTGGAGGCTGCCATCCGTCCCGACACCGCACTGGTCAGCATCATGATGGCCAACAACGAGATCGGCACCATCCAGCCCATCAAGGAGATCGCCGAGATTGCCCACAAGCATGGCGTGTGGATGCACACCGATGCGGTGCAGGCTGTGGGTGCCATCCCCGTGGATGTGAAGGAGCTGGGCGTGGATATGCTGTCCATGAGCGCCCACAAGTTCAATGGCCCCAAGGGCATGGGTGCACTGTACTGCCGTAAGGGCGTATGGCCCCAGAACTTGATCGATGGCGGCAGTCAGGAGGCCCGCCACCGTGCAGGCACCGAGAACGTGGCCGGCATTGCTGCCATGGGCAAGGCACTGGAGATCGCCACGGCGCATCTGGATGAGCGCATGGCCCACGAGAGCGAGCTGCGGGATTACGTCATCGACCGCATCCTCAAAAACATCCCGGAAGCCCGCCTGAACGGCGGCCGCAGTCCCCGTCTGCCCAACAATGTGAACATCAGCTTCCCGGGTCTGGAGGGCGAGACCATTCTGCTGGATCTGGATATGCACGGCATCTGCGCCTCTACCGGCTCTGCCTGCAACTCCGACAGCTTGGACCCCAGCCATGTGCTGCTGAGCATCGGCCTGCCGGAGGAGATCGGGCACGGTTCCATGCGGTTCACCTTTGGCCCGCAGAACACCATGGAAGAAGCAAAATATCTGTGTGACGTGCTGGAGGAGGTCATTCCCCGCCGCCGCGCTATGAGTTGTATGTGGCTGCAGGGTCAGAACAAGGCCCGCCAGTTCAGCCTGAAGGGAGAACAGTAATTATGGCAAGTATGTATAGTGCCAAGGTCATGGAGCATTTCGCAAATCCGCACAACGTAGGTGAGCTGCCCGATGCAAACGGCGTGGGTGAAGTGGGCAATCCCAAGTGCGGCGACATCATGCGCATGTACCTGAAGATTGAGAACAATGTGATCGTGGACGTCAAGTTCCTCACCTTTGGCTGCGGCGCAGCCATTGCCACCAGCAGCATGGCCACCGACCTGATCAAGGGCAAGACCGTGGACGAGGCACTGAAGCTGACCAACAAGGCCGTTGTGGAGGCTCTGGAAGGTCTGCCCCCGGTCAAGGTGCACTGCTCTGTTCTGGCCGAGCAGGCTGTCAAGGCTGCTCTGTCCGACTACTACCGCCGTCAGGGCATCGACCCGGAACCCATCGTGGGCAAGCTGGAAGAGGACTGTGAGCACTGCGAGAGCTGCGGCCACTGATCCTGACAGTATCCTAAGCAAAAAAAGAGGACACCGCTTCGTGCGGTGTCCTTTTTTTGCGTCCCCACTTGTGAGAAAAGGGACACCGGAGCGTCCGCAGACGCTCCGGTGTCCCAAAGTTATAGATCCGTTTTCCGCGCCTTACACCCCGCCGTGACGGCGCTGCTCGGCGGCAAGCTCCTGCTGCAAAGCCGCCTTGCGGTGATCCAGCAGCAGATCCTTGTTGTACTTGAAGTACCGCTCACAGCCGTTCTCGGTGAGGAACTGGTGGGAAGCGGGATTCACCGTAAGCTCGGTGACGAACACCACCATCTCCTGACTTTCTGCAAACGCCTGCTCCATAAAGTCGAAGGCGGCTTCCAGCGCAGCAGCGGCGGTCTTTTGGGTGGCCTCGCGCTGGTCTGCCAGCGCACGGAACTGTCCGCGCAGCAGGTCGAAGGCTTCCTGCGTGCCGGCGGCGTTAGCGCGGCGCAGCTCGCCCTCCCACTGGTGCAGCGCGGCCTGCACCTGCAGACGGTTGGTCAGCTCTGCCCTGCCCAGCAGCCCGGCATCGCGCTTTTGCTGGGTCTCCGTCTCGTAGTCCTTGATCTGCTGGCTGAACAGCTCTGCGGAGCCGTCCGGGATATCCTCCGGCAGGGTAGCCAGCGCCTTTTTGGTCTCCCGCAAAAAGGCGTAACAGGCATCGGCCACGGCATCCGCCTGCAGGGAAGCGGTAAAGCGGGTGTCCAGCCCTGCCAGCAGCAGGCTGACAAGGCTGAGCCGCTCGTCAAAGGGGGCCTGCAGCAGACGTGCGAACACGGCGGGCTTTGCCTGCCCGGCAAGGATCTCCTCCACGCCGTAGTCATCCCGGTATTTGTAGTACAGGTCCAGATAGGCCGAGAAGTCCTCGGCGATCTTCGGGTGCTGGATGTATTCCCGGATCAGCTCCTCGTCTGCCTGCAAGCCCAGCGTTTCGTAGGTGTCCAGCAGGTTGGAAAGATCCTCCCAGCCGCGGGCGGTGACGAACTGGGTGCCGTCCACGTCCGCATTGATCTGGTAAAAGTTCTGGGGATGCAGTTCCAGATAGCTCAGGATGGCGCTGTGGATATGGGCAGCGCGGGCGTAGTCCTTCCACACCGGCAGATCCGGCTCGATGTCCATGCGGCGCACGCGGTCAAGGGTGACGATGTCAAAATCCCGGACGGACTTGTTGTACTCCGGCGGGTTGCCTGCTGCCACGATGACCCAGCCCGCAGGCACGGCCTGATTGCCAAAGGTCTTGCACTGCAAAAATTGCAGCATGGTGGGGGCAAGCGTCTCGGACACGCAGTTGATCTCGTCGATGAACAGGATGCCCTCGGAAAGGCCGGTGGCTTCCATTTTGGCGTAGATGCTGGCGATGATCTCGCTCATGGTGTACTCGGTCACCGACACGTCCTTATCGCCGTAGTGGCGCTGCCGGATAAAGGGCAGACCCACAGCGCTTTGCCGGGTGTGGTGGGTGATGGTGTAGGCCACCAGCGCCACCCCGCACTCCCGGGCCACCTGCTCCATCACCTGCGTTTTGCCAATGCCCGGAGGCCCCATCAGCAGGATGGGACGCTGCCGGATGGCGGGAATGGCGTATTCGCCCAGCACATCCTTGGCAAGGTAGGCTTTTACGGTATGTTCGATCTCTTCCTTGGCACGTTTGATATTCATAATATTTTCCCCCTCTTGTCAGGAGTTGTTCAGCTCGTGGTACAGGTCATCCTCCTCGGCCAGAGCGTCCGCAAGGGCGCTGGCGGGGCGGGCTGCCGCACCGGTAAATTCTTCTTCGTCCAGTACCACCTTCATCGCCCACGGCGGCACGTTGGCATCATCGAACCGCTCCCCTAAAAACAGAAAGGCGGTATCGTAGCCGGGGCGCCGCGCCGGGTAGGTGCCCATGCCGTCGGTGAAATACAGCAGGCCGCGCAGGTTGGAAAACTTCTTTTCGGCGCAGAGCTGGTCCACATATTCAAAGGCCGGACGGAAGTCCGTTCCGCCGCCGCCCCGCAGCTCAAAGTGGTTCATAGCGTGGATGAGTTCGTCCTCGTTGCGAATCAAAATATCCTGCCGCACGGCGTTGTCGGCCTGAATGAGGTGCAGATTCATGCGGTGGAAAAAGTTTTCCCTCCCTTTCAGCAGGGTGTAGGTCTCGGCCAGAAAGGCGCGCACCAGCTCGCCGGAGGTGGAGTAACTGGTATCAATGACCAATGCCAGCTCCTCGATCTTTTTACTCTCCCGGCTTTCCAGCGGCTCGATAAGGGGCAGGTTGCCGTACACTGAAAGGCCGTAGGTGTAGAAGTTCAAATCAAACTCGTCCGGGTCCAGCTTGACCTCCTCGCGCAGGACGCAGAACCGGCGCAGAAAGTCCTTGTAGCTGCGGCGGCTGCGGTTGGCGGCTTTGACCTGCTGCTTCAGTGCATCGGTGCCCTCGCCCGCCTCCTTGTCCCGCAGGTCCAGCTCGGTCTGCATCCGCTCACCGATCTTCTGCCACGTTTTCTGCGGCAGGGGAGTGGGCATCTGCTGGGGCTGCTCCGGGGCATCCTTCGGCCACAGGCGGTGGTCGTCGGTGACAAATTCCCGTTCCAGCTGCCGCAGCACGCCGGGCGTCTGCCGGGTGAGCCAGCGGTACACCGGGGCTGCCGCCACCACCTTTTCCTCGGCGGTGATCTGCCGGTAGGCGTTCTGCCGCACATAGGTCAGCGGACGCGTCACGCTTTTGCGCTGTAAGCTGTCGATGACGTTTTCCACCGCGATATCGCACGCAAGGCTCCACAGCTGCGGCTCCCGGCGGCCTTTCAGCCATAAGTGCCGGAACACGCAGTGGAAGACGGTGTGCAGATACAACCGGTTGAGATACTTCGGGTTCTCCTGATAAAGCTGCAGCAGGCGCTGCGGCTGGTAATACAGGGTCTGTCCGTCCGTAGCCAGCACTCGGCAGCGCTCGTCCGGGGCGGGGGACAGGGCGCTGAGCGCCATATCCAGAAACCGGAAGTCCAGATACAGCCCGCTGCGCACCACCGCCAGCACCTCGCCGCCCATGCGCGCCTGCCACTCCTCGTGGGTCTCTGGCCGCTGGGACTGGAAAGGCTTGCGGGGGTCGAAAAATTTTTCCTTTGGCAATGATTTCACCTCACAACGCATCGTCATCCCTTATAAACTCCCCCAGTCGCCTACGGCGACAGCCCCCTCTATGATGGGGCCTTTGGCAAAACCGGAAACTCACCCTTACTGCCAAAGGCTCCCTCCCAGAGGGAGCTGGCTGCGAACAGCGAGAGCAGCCTGAGGGAGTGTCCTTGACTGAAAGGGCACTCCCATTAAAAATCAAAATCGTACCGCTGCTTTTTGGGCTGGGGGGCATATTTTTTGTGTTCCGCATCTGCCAACAGGGCGGCAGCGGCGGCGTTCTCCGCCTTGGCGGCAAGGGCGGCGGCAGACGCAAAGGCGGCTTTATCCAGCACGTCCAGCGCCAGCAGGGCGCGGATGCTGTCGGTGTCTTGCGCCTTCAAAAGGCGGGCGAACACCCGGTCGGTGTTGGTTGCCAGAAACGCCCGGTAGTGCCCGGCAGCAGCTTCGGTCAGCTGCCACGGATACCGCAGGCGGGCAAAGCAGAGCATGGTCATAACGGCGGCGTCATCGGCATCGTGCCCCTGCGGGAAGATGGCGTCATATTCTGCGGGAAGGAATTTATTGTCGAGAAAACACTGCCGGTAATGGTATCCCTGCCCGGAAAAGGTGTGCAGCAGGATGTGGGCGGGGGTCTCCTCGATATCCTCCCAGTAGGCAGGGTACCACAGCGCCGCCAGCGGTGCGGCGGCACCGGCGGGCCAAAACTGCGCCTGCACCGCCTCGGTGATGTTGTTCACCAGTGCAAACAGGCCGGTGGGCTGCTCCGGTGCGGCCTGCACCCGCAGGGTCTCCAGCGCAAAGCAGTTCAAAAACACATCGCTGCCCACGGTCAGGCTGCTGCTGCCCACCGTGAGCAGACGCAGGCTGCGGCAGTTGTAAAAGGCGCAGCTGCCAATGACCTGTACGCTGTCCGGCAGGGTGACTTCCTCCAGAAAGCTGCCGCACACCGGATGCAGCTCCGGTTCGTCCTCTGCCGGGGCGTCAAGATCAAAATCGTACCGGCGGGCGGGCTTTTGCCCCACCGCCAGCCCGAATGCCCGGGTCAGCCGCACCGCGCCGTCCGCGCCTACCGCGCAGCGGCAGAGGGCATCCGGTGCAGGCAGGCTGCGGGGCTTTTCGGAAAAGCAGTAGTCGCCCAGCTCGGTCAAAGCAAGACTGCCGCCTTCCGGGGCGGGCAGTGTGCCCGGCAGCGCCACACAGGGCGCTGTGCCGTACACCCGCACCAGCCGTGCCGTCTGTGCCGAAAGGGGCAAGATATCCAATATCAGTTCGTTTGCCTGTTCTACCATGCTGCGACCTCGTTTTTTGCATTGTATTCAGCTTTCAGTATACCGCGAACAGGGGGTGATTGTCCAGTGCAGAGAAAGATTTGAACGGGTCTGTGCAGCGGGGCGCGACACCCGGCAGCTCTGCCGGTACTCCCCTTTTGTCACATCTCGTTCAAGTTCTCTGCCCCGCCGGTGCTGTTAAACGAAATTGCCGTATAAAACAAAAAAGACAGCTATCAAAAGCTGTCTTTTTTGTGGTGCAGTAAAGCAATCCAAATCCGAACCATTTCCCTTTGATGCGGCTTCTGCCGCTTCTCCAAAAGTCACGGTCTGTGTTCCTCCTTTATAGTTGAAGGTTATCAAAACCTTATCATCGTACAGATAAATCGCATTGATGAAGGTATCCACCAGCGCCTGCCGCTGGTCTTTCAGGCTCATATCCAGCTTACGGAACCGCAGCAGCCATCGCAATCCAACTTTTGATCGTTTGCAACATCGTTGGATTGCATATCGCAAATATGCTGTTTTCGTGTTGCACTATTTTCTTAACTTGCGAAAAAAATCACAGCAGTGCGTTTTCCAGATCGCTCAGCATTTCGCTCAGTGCCTGAATGCCGCCCTCTGCGGTGTACCAGACATTCGGGTGTGCCAGATAAACGACGTGGCCGTTCTTGTAAGCATCCGTGCTCTTGACCAGCTCGTTTTCCAGGATTTCCTGTGCCATCTGCGCGCCATCGGTGCCAATGGCTGCATCGCGGTCCATGGCGAAGATGTAGTCGGGGTTCTTGTCCACAATGAACTCGAAGGAAGCCTCGTTGCCGTGGGTCGAGGTGTCGATATTGGCATCCACACCGATATTCTCAAAGCCGATCTCCTTGCCGATGATGGAGCATCGGCCATCGTTGCCCAGAACATTGAAGCTGCCGCTGGTGGTCATGCCGATGATGGCAGTCTTGCCCTCTGCAAAGGCTTTCAGGGCGTCGATGCGGCTGTCAAAATCCGCCATCAAAGCTTCCACATGGTCTTCCAGACCAAAGATAGAAGCGATGGTCATGGCGTTTTCACGGGTGCTTTCCACAACGCCCTTTTCGGCGTCGGTCGAAAGGAAAATAACGGGTGCGATCTCGCATAGGGCATCATAGGATTTGGACAGGCGTCCGCCGATAAAGATGATATCCGGCTCACAGGCCATGACTGCTTCCATATCAACCTCCTTGATGTTGCCAAGGTTCGCAATGCTGTCATTGGTGACATAGCTCTGAAGATAATCCAGAGAGGTGGATGCCGTGCCGACCACACGGTCGCCAACGCCCAGTTCATCCAGAATGTCCAGAGAAGCAAGTTCGAGGATTGCAATGCGCTGCGGGTCAAAGGGCACTTCCACATCTACCAGTTCCTTTGCACCGTTGAACGCCTTGATAGTCACAGATTCCGGTGCAGCTTCCGAAGAGGCTGCGGCTTCGCTGGATGCTGCCACAGAGGACACCACAGAGTTTGCCGTGGAGGAGGAAGCGCCGCAGGCGGCGAGAACACCCGCTGCACTCACAGCGGCCATAGCGGTCAAAAACGAACGACGAGAAATTTTCTTCATAAGAATGCTCCTTTTTAAAAGTACTGAAATCAATAATATATCGACAAAGGCTTGCCTTCGATCTGCATGATCTCAAAGTCTACCTTGTAGATATCGGACAGGTTTTCTTTGGTGATCACTTCCTGCACGGTGCCAAACTTTGCGATTTTTCCATCCACAAAGGCGCAGATGTAGTCGGAATAAAACGCAGCATAGTTGATCTCGTGCAGAACAAGGATCACCGTTTTGCCCAGCTCATCGCACAGGCGGCGGACGATGCGCATGAGGTTGGTTGCGTGGTAAATATCCAGATTGTTGGTCGGTTCATCCAGCAGGATATACTCGGTGTCCTGTGCAATGACCATGGCTATATAGGCACGCTGCCGCTGACCGCCGGACAGTTCATCGATGAACTGCTCCTCAAAATCGCCCAGTTCCATGTAGGCAATGGCACGGTCAATGATCTCGTTGTCCTCTTGGGTCAGCCGTCCGCCGGAGTACGGAAAGCGGCCAAACGCAACCAGTTCCCGGACAGTCAGCTTCATCTGGACATTGTTCGCTTGGGTCAGGATGGCGAGCCGCTTGCTCAGCTCCCGGCTTTTCCAGCGCGTGATCTCCGTCCCCTCAAAATCCACAAGACCGCTGTCCCGTGCGATCAGCCGGGACAGCATTCCCATCACGGTGGATTTTCCTGCGCCGTTCGGACCGATGAGGGAAAGGACTTTACCTTTCGGAATTTCAAAACTCACGCCATCGACAACGGCTTTGCCATCGTAGCGTTTGGTGATCTCTTTTACAAACATGGTGTTATGCCTTTCTCTGGGTGAGCAGCAAATACAGGAAATACACGCCGCCGCCCACGGTGATGAACACGCTGACCGGAACCGAGTAAACGAACACCCGCTCCACCAGAAGCTGTCCGCCGATCAGAACGATCATGCCGAACAAAACAGAGCCGGTGATGAGCTGGCTGTGCCGGTAGGTGCGCAGGAACTGCCGGGAAAGGTTGGCAATGATAAGCCCCAGAAATGCCAGCGGCCCGACCATAGCGGTGGCTGTTGCAATGTACAGCGTGACCCCCAGCAGCAGGCGGCGGATACAGCGGTCATAGTCCACACCCAGATTGATGGCCTGATCTTTGCCCAGTGTCAGAACGTCCAGCAGCACAAGCTCTTTCCGGAGGGCAAAGGCGACCAGCGCCAGAACCGCAACGGACAGTACCAGAATCGCCGAATTGACATTGGAAAAGCTGGCGACCAGATCCGTCAGCAGCGTGTCGTACTCGTTGGGGTCCATCACACGGGCCAAAGTCGTCTGGACACTGGAAAAGAACGAGGTCAGCACCGTGCCGATGAGCAGGACGTACAGAACATTGTGGTTCGTTTTCTGGAACAGATAGCTGTAAATTACGGTGGCAACAGCGCCCATAATGGCAAGGTCTACCGCAAAGGCTGCGTTGGCATTGACCGCCAGAAAGCTGCCCGAACCCGCCACAAAGAACACCGCCGTGTGGATTAGCGAATAAAGCTGATCCATGCCCAACAGGCAGGGCGTGACGATGGTGTTGTTGATGATGGACTGAAACACGATGGAGGCACTTCCAATGGCAAATGCCGTGATGAGCATGGCGATCAGCTTGGGCGTGCGGATGCGCATGGCGTAGGCAAATAATTTTTGGTTTTCAAAGTAGACTCCCACTGTCATATAGCCCGCGCAGGCCAGCAGAACAAGAAGCAGAAGGATCAGCAGGCGCAGATGATTTTTGTGCGTTTTCATGCTGCACCTCCGGTTTTCTTGGCAGCTTTGTCCAGTCGGACTGCCTTGCGCCCATGCCGAAGCCGATACAGCAGCAGACCGACAAACAGGATACTGCCGATGACGCCAACGATCAGCTCGATGGGCAGCTCGTAGGGATAGATCACAACCCGTCCGATCATATCGCAGACCAGCACGAACAATGCACCAAACAGAGCGGTATCCACCAGCGTTCCTCGAATTTGGTCACCCTTGAACATTGCTACAATATTGGGCACGATGAGGCCGATGTAGGAGATCGAGCCGACCACGACAACAACGGATGCCGTGATCATGGCAGCAATGGTCAGCCCCATAAACAGCACCAGATCATACGGAACGCCGAGGTTCTGAGAAAAGTCTTTTCCCATGCCCACGATATTGAAGTGGTTGGCAAATACAAATGCCAGAATCACCAGCGGTACCGTCAGCCAGACAAGCTCATACCGCCCACGAATGACGGTGGAAAAATGACCGACCAGCCAGCTGGAAAGAGCCTGTGTCATTTCATATTTGTAGGCAAGATAATTGGTGACGCCCATTACGATGTTGGAGAACATGATGCCGACCAGCGGGACCATGACAACATCTTTGAACTGGATACTCTGGATGAACCAGACAAAGACCCATGTACCCAGAACGGCACAAACGAAGGAAAAGGCAGCACGTCCCCACAGGGTAGAACCCGGTGCAAACAGCAAAGCCAGCAGAATGCCAAACTGCGCAGAAGAGATCGTTGCGCCTGTGGTGGGCGAAACAAACTTGTTCATGCAGAGCTGCTGCATGATAAGCCCCGCCACGCTCATGCCAATGCCTGTGCAGAGGATGGCAAGCAGACGCGGCAGGCGGGAGATCAGAAAGATCTCCCATGTTTCCACGCTGCCTGTAAGCAGGTCAGAAGGCCGGATGTCCAGCACCCCGACAAACAGAGAGCCGACCGAAAGGATCAGCAGTAAAATGCCAAGAAAAATAGTGGAACGACCGTTACGAATGAGAAGCCCTCCCTTAAATTAGTTTGAACTAACTTTATTGAAACAAAAAAAGAGAGCGCCTGTGTGTGAAGAAACTGGTCTTACGTGTTCACACACAGCGCGTTCTGCTGAAGGGATTATATCATAAGGCATTGATGGGTTTCAAGTGGCAAACTCTCACGAAGGTTTTACATAACAAACCATCCTTCTTTGTTGATTCCTACAAAGTTGCTCCGAACAAAAAGAGCCTTTGCATTTGTTGGTAAAAATCACCATGCAGCTTCAGCGCAAAATCTCGAGCAGCCGCCTGCCGGCTTCCTGCTGCGATTCCCCAAACGCCACCGCCAGCTCCTCCCGCAGGACGCGCTCTACCATCTGGTAAAAGTACGCATCCATAGCGTTGATCTTTCGGCCGCGGCTTTGCTGCTGGGTCTGCTTTTGCCCCAGCTCCTTGAACAGGGTCAGGTACTGGTAAAAATCGTTGGTGTGCAGCAGCGCCTGATAGTGTTCTGCCAGCGCTGTCTGTACCCCCGCCGGGATGGGCAGCTTCTCCGTTTTGATGCGTGCAAGGTCGGCTGCTGCCTGCTGCGCCGGGGTCACCGGGCGCAGCGCCGCTTCCTTTTCCGTGGGGATATAGCTGCGATCGTGGGAATCCGAAAAATAAGGCCGGAGGGTGTAATACTCTCTGGCGGGCTCATCGCAAAAGCGCCGCAGCCCGACCCCTTCCACCTCGTGCACTCCCAGATTTCCGTAGACCACCAGCGCTCCCGCTTGAAACCGTGACATGGTATTTCCTCTTTCCCTTGTATGAAAAGGCTGCAAAAACAGACTTTCCAGCGTAATTTTACTCTTTACTTTATTGTACCACGGTAGGTTGGCGGGCTTCAAAGGGCATCTTCCACAAAGTTTTCCTCGTGCAATCTGCGCAGAATGCCCAGTACAATTCTTGTGCAAAACTGCCTTTGCAAATTCCAGACAGGCAGGCTATAATGATTTCGTACAACGAGTAGCACTCATGCGTAAAACCGGTTGCATGAGGGCTGCCCGTTGTTTTTTTTGTCCTCAAAATGGAAAGGTAAGGTGAATCCCATGGAAAGTTCCAATCAATTTCTCGGCACGGAACGCATCGGCAAACTGATGCAAAAGTATGCGATCCCGTGCATTATTTCGCTGCTGGTGGGTGCGCTGTACAACATCGTGGACCAGATTTTTATTGCAAACGCCAGCTATCTCGGCTCTTATGGCAATGCCGCCAATACGGTCGTTTTCCCCCTGACGGTGGTAGCGCTGGCCATTGCCGTCATGATCGGTGATGGCTGCTGCGCCTTCGTCAGCATCAGCCTTGGGCAGAACGAAGTCCCCAAGGCAAAGCGGAGCGTCGGCAATGCGGTGGTGATGTGTCTGGTCAGCAGCATTGTGCTGGCCGCGCTCTATCTGATTTTTGCGGACACCATTCTTGCCATGTTCGGTGGAACGGTGAACGCCGAGACCTATCATCACTCCCAAGAATATTTCTTTTATATCACGCTGGGCGTGCCCTTTTATATGTTCGGGCAGGCCATGAACCCCATCATCCGCGCGGATGGCAACCCCCGGTTTGCCATGATCTCCACCCTTGCGGGTGCGGCGCTGAACATCATTCTGGACCCCATCTTCATTTTCGGCTTCCGCTGGGGCATGATGGGCGCAGCGGTGGCTACCGTCATCGGTCAGCTGGTCACGGCAGCGCTGGCAGTGTGGTATCTGCTGCACATGAAGATCATTCGCCCTGAAAAGGGTGACTACCGGCTGAAAGGCTCCATCTGCGGCCGTACCCTGACCCTTGGCATGACCAGCTTTCTGTCCCAGATCAGCCTTGTGGCGGCAATGGCAGCCATCAACAACATGATCCGCAAATACGGCGCACTGGATGCCGTGTTCGGGCAGGAGCAGTACGCCCAGATTCCCATGGCAGTTGTTGGCATCGTGATGAAGTTCTTCCAGATCGTCATTTCCATCGTGGTGGGCATGGCGGCTGGCTGCATCCCCGTGGTGGGCTTCAACATGGGCGCCAAAAAGCCCACCCGTGTGAAGGAGCTGTTCACGAAGCTGCTGCTGGCAGAAGCCGCAGTGGGTGCCGTTGCACTGGTGCTGGTGGAGCTGCTTCCCCGGCAGCTCATCGCCCTGTTTGGTTCCGCCAACGAGAGCGTTTACTACACCGATTTTGCCGTGAAGTCCTTCCGCATCTACCTGTGCATGATCATTCTGGCCTGTGTCAACAAAGCCTGCTTCATCTTTTTGCAGGCCATGGGCAAGGCAGCGGAATCCACCGCCCTGTCCATGGTGCGTGAGGTGGTGTTCGGCGTGGGCTTTGCCCTACTGCTGCCCCGGTTCTTCGGGCTGGACGGTGTGTTGTACTCCATGCCCATGTCGGATATCCTCACCTTCCTGATTGCAGGCTATCTGATCTGCAAAACCTACCGTGAACTGAACCAGAAAGGAGAAGTCTAATGGAAAAACGCATCATCATGCCGCCAACTATCATATTGCGCTGGACAGCGGGGTTATCGGCATTGAAAAAAGCGCCAAGGTCATTGAAAGTCTTGCCTGAGCCGTAAATTCCGACACGATCCATGAGCCAATAAAACAAAAATCCGAACCTTTCTCCTATCGAGAAAAGGTTCGGATTTTCATTATTTGGTGCGAGTAGTGATACAGCATTTTCTAAAAACAATCGTAGTACAATTTGTTTTTGAGGTCATCGGATAGCAACTTGCTTGTATCGCACCCCGATGGGCAGCCGTGTTTGAAACCCAGTTGCCCTTTATATACCACACAACCTAAAAATTCTCAAGTACGCGCAGCGTTCACTTCTCCCACCACCGGGAGCAAATGAACGCTGCTTTTTTTGTTTACAGCGAAAGGAGGCATCCGTGAAATGGCAGTTTTTCGGGTAGAAAAGAACAGCGGCTACACGGTCATGTCGAACCACCACCTGCGGAACAGGAACCTGTCCCTGAAAGCCAAAGGCTTACTCTCCCAAATGCTCTCACTGCCGGAAGATTGGGATTACACCCTGCAAGGGCTGGCCCGTATCAACCGGGAAAGCATCGATGCGATACGGCAGGCCATCCGGGAACTGGAACAGGCGGGCTACATCCAGCGTTCCAGAGAACGGGACGAGAAAGGGCGGCTGCGCGGCGCAGACTATGTGATCTTCGAGCTGCCGCAGCCCGTTCCTGCATCGGTTTCACCTACATTGGAAAATCCAACGTTGGAGAATCCCACGCAGGAAAACCCTACGTTGGAAAATCCAATGCAATTAAATAAAGATAAACTAATTACAGAAAAACAAAAGAAAGAGAGATTAAATACCGATTCCATTCCTATCCATTCCCCAAACCCCTTGCCTTTGGACGAGGACGAGGCAGCGGCACCGCCGCCGGAACGGACCGGAAGCCGAAAGGAAACGGCCTATCAAATCTACCGGGGCCTGATTTTGGAGAACATCGAGTATGACACCCTCATCCAGAATCCCCGGATAGACCGGGAACAGCTGGACGAAATCGTGGACATCCTGCTGGAAACGGTCTGCACTTCCCGCAAGTCCATCCGGGTGGCCGGGGACGATTACCCGGCAGAGTTGGTCAAGGCGAAATTTTTGAAGCTGGACAGCCATCACATCGAGTTCGTCATGGACTGCCTGCGGGATAACACCACCAAAGTCCGTAACATCAAGCAATACCTGCGGGCCATGCTTTTTAACGCGCCCAGCACCATCAACAGCTACTATGCGTCCCTTGTGGCGCACGATATGGCGCAGCCTGATTGGGGCCGCCCGCCCAACAACTGACCGAAAGGAGCGTCACCCTATGCGCACTACCTACCTGCGGCGGCTGGTGGTTCCACCCTAGCTGCCGCTCTGAATTTTCTGCAACAAGGAGGGATTCATATTGCAGGAAGAAGTTACCCAGAAAACCATTGCCTTGTCCATGAAAACAGGCAAACTCACCGCCCAAGCGTTGCAAGCTGCGCTGAAAAAATATTTGCAACACCGGGCCAAGGGGCCAAAGCTGCACCACGGCAAGCAAAGCCTGAAACAGCTGAAAGCCCACGGCGCGGCTCTGACCAACATTGAAGTCACGGAGGCGAACATCGGGGCGTTCAAGCCCTGCGCCAAAAAGTACGGCGTAGACTTCACCCTGCGCAAGGACAAAACCACCCAGCCGCCCCACTACATCGTGATCTTCAAGGCCAAGGATGCGGACAATCTGGAACAGGCGTTCCGGGAGTTCACCGCCAAAACGCTCTCCAAGGAGCAGCGGCCCTCTATCCGCAAGGTGCTGGCAGCAGCCAAGCAGAAAGCCGCCCAGCAGCCGAAACGTGCCAAAGAAAAAATCAAGCAAAGGGGGCTGGAACGATGAAGCCTGAACTGAAAAAGCTGCTGTTGCTGAATCTGCCGTATCTGCTGTTCGTGTACCTGTTCGCCAAATGCGGGCAGGCATACCGTCTGGCGGCGGGCGTGGATGCTTCGGCCAAGCTGCTGCACCTGACGAACGGCATCTCGGCTGCCTTTGCAAACCCGCTGCCCAGCCTGCATCCGTTTGACCTCTGCGTGGGCGTTGCCGGGGCGGTGGCTGTCCGGCTCATCATGTACAGCAAGGGCAAGAACGCCAAGAAGTACCGCAAGGGCGAGGAATACGGTTCTGCCCGGTGGGGCACCGCCAAAGACATTGCCCCGTACATCGACCCCAAGTTTGAAAACAACATCCTACTGACCCAGACCGAACGCCTGACCATGACCGGGCGGCCCAAAGACCCCAAGACGGCCCGGAACAAGAATGTGCTGGTGATCGGCGGCTCCGGCAGCGGCAAGACCCGGTTTTACGTCAAGCCCAACCTCATGCAATGCTTTCCCACTTCCGACTATCCCACCTCATTTGTGGTCACTGACCCGAAAGGTACTCTGGTTCTCGAAACGGGCCAAATGTTCCAGCGGGCAGGCTACCGGATGAAAATCCTGAACACGATAAACTTTTCCAAGTCCATGAAGTACAACCCCTTTGTCTACATCCACTCGGAAAAGGATGTGCTGAAGCTGGTGAACACCCTGATTGCCAACACCAAGGGCGAGGGTGAAAAATCAGCAGAAGATTTTTGGGTGAAGTCGGAACGGCTGTTCTACACCGCGCTCATCGGCTACATCTGGTACGAGGCACCGGCAGAGGAAATGAACTTCACCACCCTGCTGGAAATGATAAACGCCAGTGAAGCCCGTGAAGATGACCCGGACTTTCAAAGCCCGGTAGACCTCATGTTTGAACGGCTGGAACAGAAAGATCCGGACCACTTCGCTGTCCGGCAGTACAAAAAGTTTTTGCTGTCGGCGGGCAAGACCCGTTCCTCCATCCTGATAAGCTGTGGTGCCCGTTTAGCCCCATTTGACATCCGGGAAGTGCGGGAGTTGATGGAGGACGATGAAATGGAGCTGGACACCATCGGGGATGAAAAGACCGTGCTGTTCCTGATTATGAGCGACACGGACACCACGTTCAACTTCATTCTCGCCATGCTCCAAAGCCAGCTTATCAACCTGCTGTGTGACCGTGCGGATGATAAATACGGTGGTCGGCTGCCTGTCCATGTACGGCTGATTCTGGACGAGTTCGCCAACATCGGGCAGATTCCCAACTTCGACAAGCTGATCGCCACCATCCGCAGCCGGGAAATCTCGGCATCCATCATTTTGCAGAGCCAGTCGCAGCTGAAAACAATCTACAAAGATGCGGCCGAAATCATTTCGGACAACTGCGATTCTATTCTCTTTTTGAGTGGGCGGGGCAAAAATGCCAAAGAGATCTCCGATGCGCTGGGGAAAGAGACCATCGACAGTTTCAACACCAGCGAGAACCGGGGTTCTCAAACCTCCCACGGACTGAACTATCAAAAATTAGGAAAGGCGTTGATGTCAGAGGACGAAATCGCAATTATGGACGGCGGCAGATGTATTTTGCAGCTGCGGGGTGTGAGGCCGTTCTTCTCGGAGAAGTTCGACATCACCAAGCACCCGCACTACAAATACCTTGCGGACGCGGACAAGAAAAACACCTTTGATGTGGACAGGTTCTTATCCACCCTGCACCGGAAGCGGCAGCAGGTAGTCGCACAGGACGAAAGTTTTGACCTGTACGAAATCGACCTGTCGGATGAAGATGCAGCCGAATGATTTTTATTTTTGAGTGCCGCAGAACAAGTGGCAGAAAGCGAGGACCTTATGGAATTTTTCAACAGTGCAGTCGATACTTTGCAGACCATCGTGGTCGGTCTGGGCGGTGCCCTGTGTGTATGGGGCGGCATCAACCTGTTGGAGGGCTACGGACAGGATAACCCCGGCAGCAAGAGCCAGGGCGTGAAGCAGCTGGTCGCGGGCGGTGGCGTTGCCCTGATCGGCGTGACCCTTGTCCCGCTTCTGTCCGGGTTGCTGGGCTAACCTCAACTTATCCGTACATCCACCTTTGAGACCCCACCGCGCTCTCCCGCTGACATGGGAGGGCGCGGGAAAGGAGGTATCTTTGCTTGATTAGTGAGATCATCGAGAAATGGATAAAAGGCATTTTGATAGATGGCATCACGGGCAACCTCTCCGGCCTGTTCGACAACGTAAACGCCAAGGTGGGCGAAATCGCTTCGGATGTCGGCTCCACCCCGCAGGCATGGAACAGTGGTATCTTCAATATGCTGCGCAACCTTTCCGAAACGGTGGTGCTGCCCATTGCCGCAGCCATCCTTGCCCTTGTGATGTGCCATGAGCTTATCCAGATGATTACCGAAAAGAACAATATGCACGACTTCGACACCTCCATGTTCTTCCGCTGGATTTTCAAGTCTGCCTTTGCCATCCTCATTGTCAGCAACACATGGAACATCGTCATGGGCGTGTTCGATGCCACCCAGAGCGTTGTCAACCAAAGTTCCGGCGTGATCATCGGTGAAACATCCATCCACTTTGACCGCCTGATACCCGGACTGGAATTTCAGCTGGAAAGCATGACCATCGGCAGTCTGCTCAGCCTGTGGTTTCAGACCCTTGTGGTGGGCCTGACCATGAACATCCTGTCTATCTGCATCTTCCTTGTGACCTATGGCCGCATGATCGAGATTTACGTTGTGACCGCGCTGGGGCCTATCCCGCTTGCCACCATGGGCAGCAGCGAGTGGCGCAGCACCGGGCAGAACTACTTGAAGTCTTTGCTGGCACTGGGGTTCCAAGCCTTCCTGATTATGATTGTCGTGGGCATCTATGCGGTGCTGATACGCAATATTTCGGGCGCGGCAGACATTGCCGGGGCCATCTGGGGCTGCATGGGCTACACCGTGCTGCTCTGCTTTTGTCTGTTCAAGACCGGCAGCATCAGCAAGTCGGTGTTCGGTGCCCACTAAAGCCGAGAAAGGAAAAACGTATGGCGTACGTGACCGTTCCCAAAGATTTGACCCATGT
The DNA here is from genome assembly GCF_023347355.1 of Faecalibacterium sp. IP-1-18. Taxonomy (NCBI): domain Bacteria; kingdom Bacillati; phylum Bacillota; class Clostridia; order Eubacteriales; family Oscillospiraceae; genus Faecalibacterium; species Faecalibacterium sp. IP-1-18. The sequence goes on along the minus strand of NZ_CP094472.1, from coordinate 368,695 downwards.
AAAATCCAAAGTTTTATTCGGGCTGACCAAGCGGCAGCTGGTCTGCTTCGGCGGTGCGCTTTTAACGGGCGGACCGCTTTATTTTTTGGCCCGGAACTATCTTTCCAACAGTGCAGCGGCCCTGCTGATGATTTTTGCCATGCTGCCGGGGCTGCTGTTCGCTCTGTTCGAGCGGCACGGCCAGCCCCTTGAAGTAGTGATTCAGCAAATGATTCAGTGCTGTTTCCTGCGCCCCAAGGAAAGGCCCTATCAGACCAACAATGCTTACGCCGCCCTTGTGCGGCAACACCAAATGGAACAGGAGGTAAAGGCCATTGTCCAGAAAAACGATACCCCGCGAAACCGAAAAGCCCAAAAAGCTCACCCGCGCCCAGAAAAAAGAAATTGATGCCGTTATCCGCAAGTACAAGGGTGACGGCAAGCCCCGCACGGCACAGGCCACCATCCCGTATGAGGCCATCTACCCGGACGGTGTGTGCCGCATTGACCGCCGCACGTTCTCCAAGTGCATTGCCTTTGAGGACATCAGTTATCAGCTGGCCCAGCCGGAAACAAGAACCGCCATCTTTGAACACCTGTGCGACCTGTACAACTATGTGGATGCCTCCATCCATGTGCAGCTTTCGTTTCTCAATCGCAAAGTTGACCCGGTGCAGTACGCAAAAAGTTTTGAGATCGCACCGCAGGGGGATGATTTTGACGACATCCGCGCCGAGTACACCGCCATCCTGCAAAAGCAGCTTGCCAGCGGCAACAACGGCATTGTCAAAACCAAATATCTGACGTTCACCATCGAGGCCGACAGCCTGAAAACAGCACGGTCGCGGCTGACGCGCATTGGCCTTGACCTGCTGGGCTATTTCAAGACCATGGGCTGCGTGGCACACGTCATGGACGGGCAGGAGCGTTTGGAGGTGCTGCACGGCATCTTCCACCCGGACGGCGAACCGTTCCGTTTTGACTGGGACTGGCTGGCACCCTCCGGCCTGTCTACCAAGGATTTTGTGGCCCCGTCCTCCCTCTGTTTCGGTACGGCCAAAACCTTTGGTTTGGGCGGAAAGTATGGAGCTGTGAGCTTTTTACAAATCCTTGCGCCGGAACTTTCGGACGAAATGCTGGCCGACTTCCTCAAAACGGAAAGCGGCATTCTCGTCAATCTCCATGTGCAGGCCATTGACCAGACCGAGGCCATCAAAACCATCAAGCGGAAGATCACAGACCTTGACGCCATGAAGATTCAGGAACAGAAAAAGGCTGTCCGTTCCGGGTACGACATGGATATCCTCCCCAGCGACCTTGCCACCTACGGCGAGGATGCCAAAAAGCTGCTGAACAAACTGCAAACAAGAAATGAGCGATTGTTCATGCTGACTTTTTTAGTGCTGAACGTGGCCGACACCAAGCAAAAGCTGGGCAACGATGTGTTCCAAGCGGCGGGTGTGGCGCAGAAGTACAACTGCTCCCTTGTCCGGCTGGACTACCAGCAGGAGCAGGGCCTTGTGTCCAGCCTGCCGCTGGGCATCAACCAGATAAAGATTCAGCGCAGCCTTACCACCTCCAACGTGGCGGTGTTCGTGCCCTTTGTAACGCAGGAGCTTTTCCAGAGCGGAGCCGCTATGTACTACGGCATCAACGCAAAATCCCACAACATGATCATGCTGGACCGCAAGCAGGCCCGGTGTCCCAACGGCCTAAAGCTGGGTACGCCCGGCAGCGGCAAATCCATGAGCTGCAAGTCCGAAATCGTCAGTGTGTTTTTAACGACTGCTGACGATATTTTTATTTCAGACCCAGAGGCCGAGTATTATCCGCTGGTCAAGCGGCTGCATGGGCAGGTCATTAAACTTTCGCCTACCAGCAAGGACTATGTAAATCCGCTGGACATCAACCTCAACTACTCCGAGGATGATAGCCCGCTGGCCTTGAAATCGGATTTTGTGCTGTCGTTCTGTGAACTGGTTATGGGCGGCAAAACAGGTCTGGAAGCGATCGAACGCACCGTGATAGACCGTGCCGTGAAAGCCATCTACCGCCCCTATCTGGCGAATCCCTGCCCGGAGAATATGCCGATTTTGTCTGACCTCCACCAAGCCCTGCTCGACCAGCACTTGCCGGAAGCGGACCGGGTAGCGCAGGCATTGGACTTGTATGTGTCCGGCTCGCTGAACGTGTTTAACCACAAAACGAATGTGGACATCCACAACCGGCTTGTGGCCTTTGACATCAAAGAGTTAGGAAAACAGTTAAAAAAATTGGGGATGCTCATTATCCAAGACCAGATATGGGGCCGCGTCACCCAGAACCGCAGTCAAGGCCGGGCCACATGGTATTTTGCAGACGAGTTCCACCTTTTGCTGAAAGAGGAACAGACCGCCGCGTACAGTGCCGAGATTTGGAAGCGCTTCCGCAAATGGGGCGGCGTGCCCACAGGTGCCACCCAAAATGTGAAGGACCTTCTTTCTTCCCCGGAGATTGAGAACATTCTGGAAAACAGCGACTTCATCACGCTGCTGAATCAGGCATCCGGCGACCGCAAAATCCTTTCGGAACGGCTGAACCTCTCCGCAGACCAGCAGAAGTACATCGACAATTCCGAACCGGGCGAAGGACTGCTGATTTTTGAAAATGTGGTGCTGCCGTTTTCCAATCCCATTCCGAAAAACACCCAGCTCTATAAAATCATGACCACCCGGCTCAACGAGGTGGTGGAGCTATGAGCTTAACGCATTTTAGCTTGTTTTCCGGCATCGGCGGCATTGACCTTGCCGCAGAAGCGGCGGGTTTTACTTCGGTCTGTCAATGCGAGTGGGCAGCCTTTCCCGCCGCTGTTCTGGCAAGCCACTGGTCGGAGGTGCCCCGTTTTCAGGACATCACCACAGTAACAAAGGAGGCTTTCTTTGAAAAAACAGGACTTCGCACCGTCACCCTCATTTCAGGCGGCTTCCCGTGCCAGCCGTTCTCCACCGCAGGGCGGCAGCGCGGCTTCCACGATGAACGCTACCTGTGGCCCGAAATGCTGCGGGTTATCCGGGAATTGCAGCCCCGTTGGGTGCTTGGAGAAAATGTTGCTGGCTTCCTCCGTATGGGGCTCGACAAAACGCTCATTGACTTGGAGCAGGCAGGTTACGATGTTCGGGTTTTCGTATTACCTGCTGCTGCCGTTGGCGCGTGGCACGAGCGGAAACGAGTATTCATCATCGGCTCCGCTGCTTCCCACGCCCCTTGCCAGCGACACCGGGGATGTGGGCAAGGGACTGGACATCCAAATCTCTGCGAACGGAAGCTACCGCAAGATGAACAAGGACGGCAAGGCGTGGACGGCGCGGCTTTCCCATGTGGTCTACCGGATGACCCCCACCACGCTGGAAAAGCCCTACCTCAACCCGGACTGGGTAGAGTGGCTGATGGGTTTCCCGCGCAAATGGACGGACATTCCCTTTGGGCCGAAGAACCCGCCGACATCCCGCGTTTGACCGAAGAGGTGCCGAACCGCAGCAAGCGGATGAAAACGCTGGGCAATGCGGTTTCGCCGCCGCAGGTGTTCCCGATTCTCAAATACATTGCGGACATTGAAACGGGCCGCTGTCCGATGGGAGGTGAAGAACTTTGAAAGAATTGCAGGCAAAAGCCAAAGTCACCCAGACCATGACCCGTGACGGTCTGGTGGTGGAAAATCAAGCGGACGGTACTGTGGAGAACATTTCCAGTCGGGAAGCGGAACAGGACTACTCCACGGATGCCGAGGGCAAGGCAGAAAAAATTCTGGAACGGGCCGAGGACATCAAGGACGGGCATAAAAATAAAAAGAAATCGAAAAAGGCAACAGAAACAGCGGCCACCGCCGAAAGTGAAGATGGTCTGCACCGTTCCGCTGCCCGTCTGGAACTGACCGAAGAAGAACGGGCAGACCCGGCGTTGCAGCCGTACATCCAAAAGGCGGAAGCGAAAGCCGACAAGCTGGATACGGCCCGCGCTGCTCTGCCCAAAAAGCGTGTCCCGGTCAAGGAAAAAGTCTACGATGCTGCCAGCGGCAAGGCAAAATCTACCTTGCGCTTTGAACAGCAGGACAAAGGCCCGCCCAGCTTGAAACCAAACCCGGCCAGTCGGCCACTGTCGGAAGCGTTGCTGTTCGCTCACGGAAAAATCCATGAAGTCGAACACGAAAATGTGGGTGTGGAGGGTGGCCACAAGGGTGAAGAACTGGCGGAGCGTCAGACCGCCAAAGCCATCCGCAGCGGCATCCGGCACCACAAGATGAAACCCTACAAGGCCGTGGAAAGGGCAGAGCGTCAGCTCATGTCTGCCAATGCAGAATACTTTTACCAGAAATCCTTGCGGGACAATCCGCAAATTGCACAGGCGGCCAGCAACCCCATTTCCCGGATGTGGCAGAAACGGCGTATCAAACAGCAGTATGCCAAAGCTGCACGGCAGGCCGGACAAGCCGCCGCGCAGGGTGCAACCGCCACCGCAGAGAACGGTTTCCGGGTAACGAAGCTGGCGGCCGAGGGCGGCGAACGGGTAGCCGAATTTGCGGCCCGGAACTGGAAAACCATTCTGATCGTGGCGGTGTTCGGTCTGCTGGCTCTGCTCTTGATAACGGGTTTGCAGTCCTGCACCGTGATGGCGGGCACCGCTGGAACCGGCGTGACGGCATCCTCTTATTTTTCCAAGGACAAGGATATGCTGGGTGCAGAGAAGGCTTATGCCAAGCTGGAACAAAAGCTGCAACGGTATCTCGACACCTACGAGGCCACCCACAACTACGATGAATACCATTTTTATCTGGACGAAATCGAGCATGACCCCTATGTGCTAATCTCGATTTTGTCCGCGCTCCATGATGGCGTTTTTACATTGGCCGAGGTGCAAAGCGAGATTGAAATGCTCTTTGAAAAGCAGTACATCCTGACCGAGACCGTGACCATGCAGATACGTTACCGTACAAAAATGATGGTTATTATTGGCCCGTATGGCGTGCCGCAAGTTATCACCTACCAAGAACCGTATGAATACTACATCTGCACGGTCAAGCTGAAGAACAAGGATTTATCCCACCTGCCCGTGGAAGTACTGACCGAAGAACAGCTCAGTGCCTATTCGCTCTATATGCGCACGCTGGGCAACCGGCCGGATTTGTTTGGCAAAGCGCAATACCCCAATGCGTCCACCATCAAGCAGCCCACCTACTACGATATTCCCCCGGAAGCGTTAAAGGATGATAAGTTTGCCGCCATGATGGAGGAAGCAACCAAGTACATCGGCTACCCGTATGTGTGGGGCGGCAGTTCGCCCAGCACCAGCTTTGATTGCAGCGGCTACATTTCGTGGGTGCTGAATCACTCCGGCTGGAACGTGGGCCGCCAGACCGCACAGGGCCTTTACAACCTCTGCACCCCTGTTTCGACGGCGCAGGTCAAACCGGGCGACCTTGTGTTTTTCAAGGGAACCTACGATACCCCCGGCGTGAGCCATTGCGGTATCTATGTAGGCAATTCCATCATGCTGCACTGCGGCGACCCTATCTCTTACACAAACCTCAACTCAAAATATTGGCAGGAACATTTTTACAGCTATGGGCGTTTACCGTGACGCCAGAAAGGATTTTGTATGGCAAAAAGACTTTCCCGCATTGAGCGTGACATCGAACGGCTCAAAGAAAAAATCAGCGAATACCAGCAGCAGTTGAAAGAACTGGAAGCTGCAAAGACTGAACAGGAAAACCTGCAGATTATTCAGCTGGTGCGCAGCATGAACATGAAGCCGGACGAGTTCGCGGCTTTCCTGCGCAGCGGTGCGCTGAATGCTGCACCCACCGCCACACCGTACCACAAACAGGAGGATGCCGCCGATGAAACCTGATAACTGGAACCGTTTCGCTGCTGGACTGCTGGCCATCCTGCTCTGCCTCTGCTCCTTTTCCATGCCCGCTTTCGCAAGCGGTACTGACCCTGCCCCGGAACCTCTGCCGGAGATTATTGAAGAAGAACCCACTACGGGCGGCATGGAGCCGGAGGGCGTGTCCATCACGCCCAAAGGCAACGCAACACTGGTGGATGATTTCTACGGGGACAAACAGCTTATCACCGTGACCACCAAAGCCGGGAATTATTTTTACATTCTCATTGACCGTGCCAACGAGGACAAGGAAACGTCCGTTCACTTCCTGAACCAAGTGGACGATGCCGACTTGCTGGCCCTGCTGGATGAAGAACCGCAGGACACCGAGTTCTGCACCTGCACCGTGAAATGTGAGGCCGGGAACATCAATGAAAACTGCTCCTTGTGTGAAAAGAGCCTGCGCAACTGCACAGCCCCGGAAGCTGTGAAAACCGACACCGAAACGCCGCAGGAAAAGCCGAAATCCAACATGGTCAGTCTGATGATTCTGCTGGCGCTGGCTCTGGCGGGCGGTGGCGCGGCACTCTATTATTTCAAGTTCCGCAAGCCCAAGGCCGATACCACCGGGCACGATGATCTGGACGAATACGATTTTGGCGAGGACGAGGATGCAGACGAGGAACCGGCTGAAATCGAGATTCATTCGGAGAACGGACAGGAGGACGAAACATGAGCGTTCAGCTGGTGATTGCCGAAAAGCCCAGTGTGGCCCGCAGCATTGCCGCCGTGATCGGGGCCGATGAAAAGCAAAACGGCTATTGGCAGGGCGGCGGGTATCTGGTCAGCTGGTGCATCGGGCATCTGGTGTCCTTTGCAGAGGCGGGCCAGTACGATGAAAAATACTGCAAGTGGCGGTATGAAGATTTGCCCATCCTGCCCCAGCCGTGGCAGTTCATTGTCCCGGACGAAAAGAAACAGCAGTTTGAAATCGTCCGCGCCCTGCTCAACCGCCCGGACGTGGACAGCGTGACCGCTGCGACCGACGCAGGCCGGGAGGGAGAACTGATTTTCCGTTTCGTCTACCAAATGGCCGGTTGCACAAAACCTGTGAAGCGGCTCTGGATTTCCAGCATGGAGGATGCAGCCATCCGGGAGGGCTTTGCAAACCTGCGCCCGGATTCGGATTATGATGCTCTGTATCAATCGGCCCTCTGCCGTGCAAAGGCGGATTGGCTGGTGGGCATCAATGCAACACGGCTGTTTTCGGTGCTGTATCACAAAACCCTGACGGTAGGCCGGGTGCAGACCCCGACACTGAAAATGCTGGTGGACCGGGACGCAAAAATCCTGCGCTTCCAGAAAGAAAAGTATTATACGGTCGGCATCCAGTCCGGCAGCTTGAAAGCAGACAGTGGGCGCATTGCGGATGCAGAAACCGCAAATTCTCTCAAAGAAAAATGCACAGGCACAACTCCCGTTTGTACTTCTGTCAAACGGGAGAAAAAGACAGAACAGCCGCCCAAGCTCTATGACCTGACCACCTTGCAGCGGGAAGCAAACCGTCTGTTCGGTTTCACCGCCAAGCAGACCCTTGACTACGCCCAGCAGCTTTACGAAAAGAAACTGCTGACCTATCCCCGCACCGACAGCCAATATCTAACCGAGGATATGGGCCAGACAGTACAACATCTTGTGTCTGACCTGCTAGAGCTGCTGCCCTTTGCCCAAGAGCTTGACTTGACCCCGGAAGTGGGCCGGATTCTGAACAGCAAAAAGGTATCGGACCACCACGCCATCCTTCCCACGGCCGAATTTGTAAAACAGGGCTTCACCGGCCTTGCGGAAAGTGAGTGCAAGCTGATGAACCTTGTCTGCTCCAAACTGCTCTGTGCGGTGGCCGCACCCCACGAGTACGAAACAGTGACCGCCGTGTTCTCCTGTGCAGGGAACGAGTTCACCGCCAAGGGAAAAACGGTGCTTGTCCCCGGATGGAAAGAGATCGACCAACGGTTCCGCTCCACCATGAAAGCAGACGGCGAAGAAGAAACGGAAGCCCTGAACACCCTGCCGGAACTGGCCGAGGGGCAGAGTTTCCGCGTAACTTCTACCGTATCGGAACACTTCACATCCCCGCCGAAAGCCTACACCGAAGATACGCTCCTGTCAGCAATGGAGCGGGCTGGGGCCGAGGATATGCCAGAGGAAGCAGAGCGCAAGGGACTGGGTACTCCCGCCACCCGTGCGGCGATTCTGGAAAAGCTGGTGCAAATGGGCTTTGTGCAGCGCAAGGGCAAACAGCTTGTCCCCACCAAGGACGGCATCAATCTGGCGGTGGTTCTGCCGGAAAGCCTGACCTCTCCCGTCCTGACCGCCGAATGGGAAAATCGCCTGACCGAGATTGCCAAGGGCAATGCAGACGCGGACGAGTTCATGGCCGAAATTGAAGCGCAGGTGCGCCAGCTGGTCAAGACCTATTCTTGTATCAGTGCAGATAAGCAAAACCTGTTCCAGTCGGAACGGGTTATTATCGGCAAGTGTCCCCGGTGCAGTGAAAACGTCTATGAGGGCAAGAAAAACTTCTACTGTGGGAATCGTAGCTGTCAGTTCGTGATGTGGAAGAATGACCGCTTCTTTGAGCAGCGCAAAAAGGCGTTCACACCGAAGATTGCCGCTGCTCTGCTCAAAAACGGTAAGGCAAAGGTCAAGGGCCTCTATTCCGAAAAGACAGGCAAAACCTATGATGCAACGGTGCTTCTGGCAGATACGGGAGACAAGTACGTCAATTACCGGGTAGAGCGCAAAGAGTAAGGCAAAAATACGAGGGCCGGTTATGGTAAGGTGAAGCATTCATTTTGCCATAACCGGCTCTCTCTATCCGTAGGATAGCAAAACAAAGGAGTTTACATCATGGAGCAGAAAGTTATTCCCATTATCCTGAACGGCAAGGACAGCGCAGAACGGATGAAAGAAATCACGGACCGGCTGGAAACAGGCATTCAGCAGTTGTTCGACAGCGACCGCTACAAAGCCTACCTCACCACGATGGCGAAATTCCACAATTACAGCTTCAACAACACCTTGCTGATCGCCATGCAGGGCGGACAGCTGGTGGCGGGTTTCAACAAGTGGAAAGACACGTTCCACCGCACCGTAAAGAAAGGCGAAAAAGGCATCAAAATCCTTGCTCCTGCGCCGTACAAGGTCAAGCAGAAAACGGAAAAACTGGACGAACAGGGCAAGCCGATTCTGGATAAGGATGGAAAGCCGCTGACGGAAGAAAAAACGGTGCAGATTCCGGCCTTTAAGGTGGTTTCCGTGTTCGATGTCAGCCAGACCGAGGGCGAACCTCTGCCCTCTATCGCGGTGAATGAACTGTCCGGCAGCGTGCAGGACTACCAAGATTTTTTCAAGGCATTGGAGCAGTCATCCCCGGTGCCCATCGGGTTTGAGGGCATCGAGGGCGGGGCGCACGGCTACTTTCATCTGCTCGACAACCGCATTGCCATTCAAGAGGGCATGAGCCAGCTGCAAACCATCAAGACAGCCATCCATGAGATTGCCCATGCAAAGCTGCACGCCATCGACCCCAACGACCCGGAACAGACCAACCGCCCGGACAGCCGCACCCGCGAGGTGCAGGCCGAAAGCGTGGCCTATGCCGTCTGCCAGCACTACGGGCTGGACACGTCCGAGTATTCCTTTGGTTATGTGGCCGGGTGGAGTTCCGGCCGGGAACTGGCCGAGCTAAAAGCCTCTCTGGAAATTATTCGTAGCGCGGCCCATGAGCTGATCTCCGCGCTGGACGAACATCTGGCAGAACTGCGCCAGCAGCGGGAAGCAGACCTTTCCGCCGCACAGGAAGCCGCATTTGCGCTGGACAACGGCAATATTTTATTCATCCAGACCTGTGATTCCGGCTATGACTATACACTGTATGATGCGGACAAAAAGGCTCTGGACGGAGGCCAGCTAGACGCGCCCGGTCTGACCCTGCCAAATGCCGGGCAGGAAGCACTTAATCTGCTGGGGCAGACAGCCGCAGTGTCGGAAGTCCTATTGGGCGACAAGCTGGCGGCGTTCCAAGAGGCGGCGGAAAAGGCCAACGAAATTCCCGCACCCGTTAAAATTCCAGACCCCGCCGCAGAACCTACGGTCACAATTCTTTGGAGCGAAAGTGACAAGCTGCAGGACGGCGAAATCATGCTGCTGTCCGTGGCAAACCGCGTCTTTGAAGAACTGGACACCGCCCAGCACACGGACCGGGAAAAGGACGGCTACACGGGCGGCTGGTACGACAAAACGGCCTTCCGCATTGACTTTACCCTGAATGGCCAGCCGGATAACTACGAGGGACGGCAGGATTTCGGTGATGGTGACGGCTCTCTGATTCAGCACATCCAGAGCTACCATGAATACTACGCTAAAGACGAGAACTGGAAAAATTTTGTTCTGCACAACAAAGGCCCGGAAGCGTGGGAGCAGGACAAGGCGGAGCGCAAAATGGTGCTGACCGAATTTATTCCATACCTCAAACAGCATTGCAATCTTTCGGCTATGGAGCAAACCGCTACCGCTGCTTTGCAGGAGGAACAGAACGCTTCGTCGGAACAGACTGCCTACTATAACGCCGTTGTGACCTATGTGCAGGACTGCCGCCCGCTGCTCAATCAAGGCCAGTATGACTTGCCGGAACCGCCCAAGCTGACCGACTTTGACCAGAGCTTGCAGGACTATAAGGCACAGGTACAGGCCGAGATCGAGCAGGAAGCGGCCGCTGCTGGAATGACCGTGGAGGAATACGCGGCGGCAGGCTTCGAATCACCGCAGCAGGGCAGTTTTTCCATCTACCAGCTACGTAATGAGGATTCCACCCGTGATTACCGTTTTGAACCTTACGACCGCCTGCAAGCCGCTGGCCGGACCGTGGACAAGTCCAACTATACGGAAGTGTACACCGCGCCGCTGACTGCTGGCACCACGTTGGAGGACATCTACCGCACGTTCAATGTGGACCATCCGGCAGACTTTAAGGGGCATTCGCTGTCCGTTTCGGATGTGGTGGTGTTGCATCAGAACGGGCAGGATACCGCCCACTACTGCGACAGCGTAGGCTTTCAGCAGGTGCCGGAGTTCTTGCGGGGAAACCCGCTGCGCACCGCAGAACTTTCCACGGAACAAAACGAAAATATGATTGATGGTGTGCTGAACAATGCGCCCTCTCTGGGTGAATTGGAGGCAAAAGCAAAGGCCGGAGAACAAATTTCTCTGACGGACCTTGCCGCCGCAGTCAAGGCCGAGGAAAAGGCACCAAAAGCCAAGAAGTCCCGCACAGCCAAACCGAAAAAGCCGTCCATCCGGGCACAGCTGGATGCCGCAAAAAAGGAGCAGAGCAAGCAAACACAGCCACGGGAAAAGTCAAAGGAATTGGAGACTAACTATTAAAAGTCAAGCCCCAAAATGAAAAAATCCCCTAAAATCCGTCAACCATTCGCTGCCCATGACAAACAGCATTCAAATGCTGGTCTTGGGACAGCGAGGGCGACGGAGAGAATAGCAAAGCAAGCCCAGCTAACCCTCGCAAAAACAGGATAGCATTTGAATGCTTCGGTTTGTCAAGGGTTCGCTGCGCCAGCTAAGTTGTTCTTGGATTTCGCTCAGGCTCTGGAGAAAATCAAGCAGCCGTAAGATACGCTTTTCCAGACTTTTGCAAGGCATAGATCAGCCGCACGAGTTTCTTCATGGCATGGGACAGGGCAACATTGTAGTGTTTTCCTTCAGAACGTTTCTTGGCAAGGTATTCAGCAAAGACGGGATTCCAGTGGCAGACGTACTTGGTTGCGTTGTAGAGAGCGTATCGCAGATAGCGAGAACCGCGTTTTTCCATGTGAGCATAGCAGTTTGTGAGTTTGCCTGACTGGTATGTAGACGGAGAGCAGCCAGCGTAAGCAAGGACTTTGTCAGGAGAATCAAAGTTGGAGAAATCGCCGATTTCAGCAAGAATCATGGCAGCGGAATGAACACCCATTCCGGGAATAGAAAGAATCGGTGGATGCAATTCATCCATGATTTGCTGAATCGAATCTTCAATTTCATCAATCTCGGAGGTGAGTTCCTTAATGAGTTTAATGGTGTGCTTCAATTCTAGAGATTTGGCAGACATGACAGAACCAATGGAAGTTCTGGCGGCCTCTCGAATCTGGATGGCCTTTTCTTTTTCGTAGCGTCCCTTGGACGCTGTTGCAAGAAGATTTGTCAGCTTGGTGAGATGAATTTCTGAAATCTGTTTTGCACCGGGATATTCACTGAGGAGCGCATAAACCGAAGCAATATGGAGAGAGGTAACGAGCTTCTCCAGTTCTGGAAACAGAATCGTGACCAGTCTGGACACTGACTGCTTCAGCTTGGCTCTTTCACGAACCTTATCGAATCGGTATCTTGTTAGTGACTTTAACTCTTCGTTGTGGTATGCTGTATCCGTGTAGGACTTGAGGTCTACATCGGACAATAGCATAGTTGCAATCGTTCTTGCATCCACACGATCGGTTTTAGTTTTGCGAAGGCTGAGACTTTTTCGGTACAGGTTGGTGTGCAAAGGATTCATGACATAGACGGCCAGGTCCTTGTCAAGAAGAAATCCAAGAATGTTGTAGCTGTAATGTCCGGTAGCCTCAAGTCCTACTTTTATTTTGTCTGACTTTTGGGTACAGTTTCGAATCGTTTGAAGCAGTTGCTTAAATCCATCCATGTTGTTGGGGATGGTAAAGCAGTCAGCACGAACCATTCCGTCTGAATCAAGAATACAGCAGTCATGCTTATCCTTGGCAACATCAATTCCAACACAAACCATTTTGATACCTCCGGCATATTTATTTCGATGCTGTTCAGGACCACAGACTTCTTTGCTCTTGTAACCTCGTTCTAAATAAACCGTCTGGCGGTATCTAACTGATTAACATTTCAACAAAGAGGCTGTGGTTGGAGCCTCCAATAAACCGTCTTTACGGTAGGTGAAAATTACCAATCCACAGCATCCTAAACATTGTAGCATACCGCTGGAGAGCGGTCTATAAATACTACTCTTTTATAATACGAGGTGTAAACCGTGCAGAAATTTGAAAATATGGATGTGATTGCTGCGCTGGAAGCTATCATGCACCAGAACACCGCATACTACCAGAGCGATTTTGCCTATGACATCAAGATGCTGCGGGAGGCCGCCCGCAGCGACCAGCCGGAAGATAAGCTGCTGTTGTGGCTGTCCCGGCCCTCTGGAACATTCTGCTTCCGGGAACGGGATGTGTTGCTCAAAGATACCCAAGCCTACAATACATGGAAATTCTGCGGTGAACAGACCCATGACAGGATTCTTGCCTATGCGGTGGAGTTGACCGGTGCGGCCAATGGAACCGTGCAAGGCAATCTGTATGAACTGGACTACCAGCAGCATTTCCAGCATATCCGGGATGCCGCTCTGCCTGTGGGTGCCAATCGCCTGATCTACGAAAGTGGGATGCGGGAAATTGGCCCCAAAGAGCATTTCAACAGCCGCTCGGACAAATATTTTGGAGAGTTCGTGCGGTATGAAATGCAGCCCCGTGACCCGGAACTTCTACAAGCGGCCATCCGGCAGGAGCAGCGCAGTCGAGAACCGGCACGGCCCGGTGATTTCAAAGAACATCTTGCGGCACTGCACACTGGGCTGATCGAGGCCGAGGCGCAGCGCATTGCGGCAGACATGAAACGTATGGCTGCTCCCAACAGCCCGGACAAGAATCATTTTATGGTGGAGGTATCTCCCTACTTCACCAAGCTGGCATCCAGCCGGGACACGGATTGGCTGATTGCCATGCTGCCGTATAAGTCCCTGCACCTGTCCAGTGTGAAAGACCGCTTTGGCATCTACGCGCTGGTTGACAAAAACGAGAACCGAGGTAAGAACATTCGCAAACCCCGTGCTTCTGTCCGCAAGCAGCTTTCCGAAACAAAACAGGCCGCCAGCCCCAAAAAGGCAGCGGCCCGCAGCAAACAGCACGAAATGGAGGTCTGACCATGAATTTCAGCGTGGAAGAAGAAAATTTGATCTGTATGTACCACACCTCTGACCGCCGCCGCACGATGGCACGGATGCTGGCCGCCCTGCCGGATATGGACACAGAAATGCGGCGGCTGGCGAATGGAACCATTGCAAAGTTGGAGCGCATGACCGATGCTGACTTTGACGGACAGAGGTTTGATTTTACGAGTGAATGATACCGTCAGCTTGACAATGACGCATTATTTTTAATCAAAGTAATGTGTCATTGTCAAAACGAAAATAGCCGGACACGGTGGCCTTGTGGCTGCTGTGTCCGGCTGTTTTTCTGTCAATCACTTTCTGATAAAGCGAATGATATTCCCGTGTACCGAAATGTATTTTTCTTTTTCCAATGTTTTTATATCGTTGTCAAAACTCGCCGTTACGCCTTGAATTACGCCGGGCTGCTCAGGCGGGAGGTATCGTTGCTTTAATTCTTCATAAGAAATTTCCCCTGCCGCTGAAATAAGGGCTAAAAGTCCCAGATTATAGGGTTCAGTCATTTTCATATTAAATCCTCCAAATCTTATTATTTTTCTTTCTTTTCGGCAGACTGCTCTGGCAGTTCTGCGGCATCTTCTACAATGTCGGTCACAAGCTGCTGGAAGTCAAACGCATTCTTTTCTGTGATAACGGGCTTGCCTGTTTCCGCTTCAAGAGCCTGCCGTGCAATGCCGGCCACCTTGCCGCCACGTTTGGCAACCTGCTTGTTTTCTTCAAAGGTCTGTGGCTTTGCAGTTTTGGAAATATCCGTGGTGGAGGCTTCGGCCAGCATGGTCAGCACAAGTTCCAAATCGGTCATGTTGTCCCGGAGATTTTCTTTTGTCAGACCTTTCAGCCGCTTGTACTGCCCCGTGGTCATGCCGGACCATGCGCGGGAGATTTCATCGGTCAGGATGGCGTACTCCTTGCCCTTTTGCACTCCGCGCTTCTTCCATTCGTCTGTCAGTTCGTTTCGGATACGGATTGCCAAAAGCCGCTGGTGAATCCATTCTTCGGAGTAGCCTTTCTTCAAATAGGTATCAAGCGCACGGTCAATGGCCTGCTCCGGGTCGATTGTTTCCTCGATGCGTTCTTTGCCTACCATTGCCAGCCATGCCTTGAACGGTTCAGCTTTCGGAGATGGGATTGACTGGATGATGCGCAGGAGCTGTTCAGTGTTAGCGACATCCGTTTTGCGCTTTTTGCCGTCAGGAGCGGTCATTTTCAAACCATTACAATTTGTAATGGTTTCATTTCCTTCGTCTTTAAGACGCTTTTTTAGAACGCGCCAATAGTTCTGTGGGTCTGCGCTGTCAGTCAGAACAGCAATCACATCAACGATGGCAAAATACCATTCTTCCTTTTCTGCATCCCATGCAGTACGGATTTTCTGATCTTCAAAAAGCTGGATAGAGCTGTTATCGTTCACTTCTGCCATAGAGGGTTCCTCGCTTTCGTTGTCTGGTTCTATTTTACATGATTTCGGGTGGAAACGCCACCCAGTCTAAGCGTTTGTAGTTCAAAAATCCAACCAATATTTTGTGCAAATTTACCGTTCCTGCATCTGCTCCTTTCCCGGTGTTGTCCGCAGGATGCCATCCACATTCTGCTTGATGATACCATACTCCTGCATCTGGCGTTTGGCTTCGCTGTACCGCTGCTGCAGCTGGTCTTTCTGCTCGACCAATAGCTTATACTCGGCTTTCAGGGCGTAGAGGTCGGGTAGCTTTTGAAAGCCCTGCTCTTTCAGGGTCTTGGCTGCGGCCTCATAGAGAATCAAGGTGCCTTCATGTTTGCGCCGGAACTGCTTTTTGTCAGCGGCCCGCTGGTACTCCTGCACCAGTGGACGTAGCTCTTTACAGGTGGTGACATCCTTTATCAGCACGGCCATTTCTGCAAGCCGACGCTCTGCTGCTTTCAGTGCAGCGGCAGCTTCGGTGCTGGCGGCGGTGATCTCGGCCACCCGGCTTTCCAAATCCGGGTAGCTTTCGATTTCATGCTCGGTCAGGAAGTTCAGCGTCCGGGCAGCCTGTTTCAGATTGTGGAGTTTTGCCCACTTCTCATACCCTGCAGACTGCTGGGCCTTGATGCTGTTCTCCAAATCAATCCGCAGCGAAATTTTGCGGTTTTCTTTGGGCTTCCGCTCCGCAAACCGCCCTTTGATGCGCTCGGTGATAGCTTCCTCGGTGTAGGCTTCGCCCAGCGTTTTGCAGCGGGTGAACCGTTCCTGTCCGGGCGCACGGAACGACACATACTTGCCCCTCTTGATCTCATAGCTTTGCTCCTGCAGGAGCCGCAGAAAATCGTCAAAATCCTTGGCCTGCGGGATGGCTGCATCTATGGCGGCTTTCAGCTTGGCCTTCCAGCTCGTGCCCTTTCGGTGCGCATCCCACTCGGCATAGCTCTTGCCACGGTCTTGGCCGGGCATTACCACGGACAGGCCGTGTTCCTTGCACAGCCGGTCGCTGGTGCGCCGAATGTAGGCATAGCTCTGTCGGTTGGAAACATACTTTCGCTGATTCACCATGTCCACAGAGCAAAAGATGACGTGGTTATGGACATGTCCCTTGTCAATGTGCGTGGTCAGCACATACGGGTATTTGCCTTGCAGGACTTCATCTGCAAGCTGCCGTCCGATTTCGTGGGCCTGCTCCGGCGTGGTTTCGCCCGGCGCAAAAGATTGTATCAAGTGGTGGGCCAGATTGTTGCCTTTCTGCATGGCTTGTGATAGCAGCAGTTCAAATTCGATGTCGGCGGTTTCGTAGGAGCAGGCAAAGGAGGATACCAGCATTTTTTCATCCGTCTTTGCCGGATTCTCGATGTAGTCCAGTGCCTTTTTCAGCGTTGACTTGATAGGATGTATCTTTGTAATTGCCATATCTGCGCCAATGCTCCCTTGATGTCCGCAACGTCTTGTGTGTACAGCGGCCCCATGCTGTTCAGCCGCCGCGCGATCTGATTGACGTTGACACCAATCTTTTGCAGTTCGGCGGTTTGCGCCCGGATGTCGGTGGTGTCGATGTGGACAACATAACCATCTATCGCCATCTTTCGCAGATAGGCGGCCATATTCCGGGTTGGTATCAATTTCATTTTTTCTCGAATCAACCTCCGTTCTTCTCCCGTCACATAAAATTTGACCTGCACGGTTCGTTTTCTGCCTTCCATTCGTTTTACTCTCCTTTCCGTTTTGAGGGTTTGGGACACTTCCCAACAAGCTGTTTTGCAGAGCAAAATACGGAAGTGGGTACACACTTCCTATGCTTGCTCTGTAAGTTCTCCCCTAAACCGTCCCCTCTACTAATACTACAATTCAAACCCTGTCTTTTGGCTACATCTTGACTGTGATGCAAAAATAAAGTATCATAATTAGCACAGACTAACCAAAATGGGAGGTGAACCTCATCCTATGACGCACGGAAGTCACTATCTTGGTAAGCTATACAACGACCTGATAGCCAATTCGCCCCAAACAATTTCAATAGATATTCCGTCTGATATGGGGAAAGGACGAATTGCACAGACCCAAATCAAGCACGGCATCATCTTTTCGGATTGGCAAATGTGTTACCAGTCGGATATGAATGTACAGGGAACCGTCAGTAAAGATTATATGCAGATTATCTTCTGCCTGAATGATGGAATCTCTTGGGGCATCATTGATGAAAAGCGTTCCATTACGATTCAAAAAAATGAATCCTGTATCTATGCGGGACATGGAGGAACCGAATATGCCTGCTATAAAAAGGATAGCAATTTTTCATTTAAGAGTATAAAAATTCCGATTGCCTATTTCTCGCAGCTGCTCACAGATTATTTTGATGGGCAGGAAGCAACGGCTTACGAAAAGAAACTTCTTGATGGCATTTCAAAAGTTCCTGTGACCCCCATCATGGAACAAATTCTGGCGGAAACAAGCCAATTTACACAATACCGTGGAGGATTGGGTTACTTATATCTTGACGGAAAACTTCTGGAGCTATTGTCTATTTATTTAGGCGAAGTCCTTGAATTGGATATTCTAATGGGAAAAAATGTTTCCATGTCCAGAACGGAACGGACTGCCATTATGGAAGCTAAACGGATTATAGACAGTCAGCTTGCGTTTGCCCCATCCTGTGAAGAACTTTCCCATCTGGTGCATTTAAGCACAACAAAATTGACACGCGGTTTTTCATCATTTTATGGTATGCCTATTCATCAATACATAATTGAACAGCGTTTGACACAGGCAGCACAGCTGCTATTGGAGGGGGACCGAAATGTAAGCGAGATTGCAGCAATCGTTGGCTACGGAAAGCCCAGCAATCTTGCCGCCGCTTTCAAAAAGCGATATGGTGTGGCGCCAAAGAACTACCGTGAAAGCCGATTTGATACCCATAAAAAGTAGCTTCTGACTGTTTTTGGGTCAAAACGGGTAGGTTTTGGGTTGGATTTGATAATCTAAATTGGTACAATTTGCGATGTGGTTAGTTTCAAATAACCACATCGCATTTTTTATTTTCCGATAAAAGCGAGGAGGCATAAAAATGAAACAAAAGTTGAATGCGAAAGACTTTATTCTCATTGGCATCCTGACAGCGCTCATGTGGATTATCTGCATGATTATCAGCACTATTATGAGCGTGGCTGGCCCAGTGACCAACGTGTTTTATCCGTCCGTTGTGGCTATTCCGAATGGCATCGTTATGATGCTTCTGCTGGCCAAAGTTCCGAAGAAAGGCGTGTTTACCATTTGTGCCGCAATTCAGGCTATCCTGTTCCTGCTGGTAGGTGCTTTCTGGTTCCTTCCCATCGGCTTGGTAATTGGCGGTGTCATCTGCGATTTTCTGATCATGGGCCGAAATGAAATCACAATGAAGTCCATGATGGCGGCCTATGCGCTGTTCAGTGCTATTTTTGCTTTTAGTGCTATCTGCCCCATCAAATTTCTTCAAAGTGCGTTTGTTGGCGCAATGGAGAAAAACAATATTGCCCCGGAGTACATTCAGGGAATGCTCAATATCACTTCTGTTCCCATGCTGGTAGTCATTGTTGCTGCTGGACTGGTGGGCGGCCTGATTGGCGGATTTATCGGCCAGAAAGCATTGAAAAAGCATTTCATCAAGGCTGGACTCGTTTCTGTAAAATAACAAGAACAGCCCCCTGAAAATCCATCATACAAACGCAGGCAAACGGGCTGCCTGATTTCAGAGCGCGGGGCTGGAAGTAGTCCCGCGCTCTGCTGTTGATAAGGAGGCATCAGAATGGATGAAACACAAATCAAACAAATTATTGAGCGACAGCCCCTTCATGGAACTGCGCTTCTGGACCCGCGCTGCAAAATTCTTCTCTTAGTCTGTATCGGTTTTGTCAGTTATTTTCTGGCCGGAGAAGTGGTCAGCCTTGCGCTCATGCTGGTTTATGGGCTGTTCATTGCCTTAGGTAATGGCGGAAAATGGGCCGCAAAAATGATAATAACTTATATCGTTGTGGCTTATCTTAATGCCTTGCTCCGCTATGTTCAAGTTCCAGTTTTGAGCGTGATTATGAGCGTATTTGGCGTGACCGTTCTGAAACTGATTCCCATTGTAATGATGGGGCTCTGGATATTGCGGACCACTTATATGGATGACTTGATGGTAGCCCTCCAAAGAATGCGGCTGCCGCAGGCAGTTACGATTCCGCTTGTGGTCATGTTCCGTTATATTCCTACCCTACGGATTGAATATCGGCAAATCCGAAGCACAATGGATATTCGCGGTATCAGCGATACAGTGTGGAAGCGGGTATGTCACCCATTAGCAACCATAGAGTACATTTTGATACCGTTGCTGATGCGCTGCTTGAAAGTTACCGATGAACTGGCGGCCTCCGGCACAACGCGTGGTCTGGAATTGGAATGTAAGCGGTATGCACTGCGCCCGATTCGTTTTGCATGGCCGGAAATTGTGGTATCACTGCTTGGTATCCTCTTTTTGGTCGGACTGCTTTTTATTGACCAGACCCAAATCGGCAAAATCATTTTATGGAGGGTATGACGATGATCTCATTCCAGAATTTCAGCTTTCGTTATGAAGAAAGCAAAGATTTTACCCTCCGCGGCATTGACATGACTGTACGGACCGGCGAGTTTATTCTTCTGACCGGGCGAAGTGGCTGCGGCAAGACAACGTTGATTCGTTCCCTCAATGGACTTATTCCACATTTTTACCCCGGTGAAATTAAAGGCGATCTGCTTATGGATGGACATTCGCTTTTGGAAATGAAGCCCTCCGAACTGGCCGGACAGGTAGGAACTGTCTTTCAAGACCCACGCTCACAGTTTTTTATGACCGATACCACACGAGAATTGGCGTTCGGCTGTGAAAATCTCGGACTGGCCCGTGAGGAAACCATTGATCGGATTGCACGAGCAGCCAAAGAATTGGAGTTGGTCGAATACCTGAATCGAAGAATTTTTGCGTTATCCAGCGGAGAAAAACAGCAGATTGCGATTGGCTCTGTTTATGCGCTTGCCCCAAAGGTCTACATCTTTGATGAACCATCGGCCAATCTGGACTATGCCGCCACCAAACGGCTTGCTGAAATCATGGAAAAGCTCAAGAGTGCCGGCTATACCATTTTTGTAGTAGAACACCGCTTTTACTATCTGCGAGATTTGATTGACAGAGCTTTTCTGATACAGAATGGAAAAATTGAGCATGAGTTTACAAGGGAACAGTTTTGCTCTTTGCCCGAAGAAACACGAATTTCTTATGGTCTGCGAACCGCATACCCGGAACGTGATGCAGAGCATTATCAGGAAAAGCCGCATTCTCAAAATACAACGCACTTACTAGAAGTCCACGATTTAGGCTTTGCCTACAAGAAAGGTCCAGAAGTATTCCAAAATGTCAGCTTTGAAGCTCATTCGGGGGACGTGATAGGCATTTTAGGCCATAATGGTGCCGGAAAAACAACGCTCCTGTCTATTCTGACTGGCCTGTTGAAACAGCGGCATGGAGAAGTTCGTCTTGATGGAAAAAAGCTCACACCCCGGCAGCGGCGGTCACTTTCCTATCTTGTTATGCAGGATACAGACTATCAACTCTTTGCCAGCAGCGTGGAAGAAGAACTTTCCCTTGGAATGCAGGAAGATTGCAAAGAAAAAATAGATGCAGTATTGAACGCATTGGAACTGTCGGACTATCGGGAAAGACACCCAGCATCGCTTTCAGGCGGTCAAAAACAACGGGTTACCATTGGAGTGGCAATCGTAAAGGACAGCCCCGTAATCTACTTCGACGAGCCCACCAGCGGCTTGGATTATGATTCTATGGTGCGTGTCAGCAAGCTGATTGAACAACTTTCCGATTCCGGGGTAATCGTGTTCGTGGTTTCTCATGATTTTGAATTTATTGTCCGTACCTGCACAGAGGTTGTGCAGCTGGATGATGATGGAACAATTCAAAATCAGCAGTTATCGCCAACGGTTTTGAAATCTCTTTCTGAAAAATATTTCACATGATAGGAGGTTGGACTTATGTTCCAAAAAGTATTTGAATATGCCGGACCTCATAAAAAAGGACTCTATGTTGCAACAGCCATCGTGCTGGTCAGTGTTCTGCTGGGTGTTTTTCCCTTTGTGCTGGCATATCAGGTAATTGCACCGCTGGTCATGGGGGAGGCAATCACTGCTTCCTTTATCATCCAGCATGTCATACTGGTCTTGGTATGTCTAGTGCTGCAAGCTCTTTTCTATGGCTGGGGCCTGAATCTCTCTCATAAAGCAGCTTATGACACGCTGCTCCGTCTGCGGACGGCTCTGCAAAAACGGTTTGAAAAACTGCCGCTGGGTGTTATTCAGGACAAAGGCACTGGCACCGTGAAAAAGCTGTTCGTGGACGATGTAGACAGTCTGGAAGTTCTGCTGGCACACTCTATGCCGGAGGGCATCGCCAACCTGATGGTTCCCATTGCAGTTTATGTGGCAATGTTCTTTGTAGACTGGAAGCTGGCACTGTTATCTTTGGCATCCATTCCGCTTAGCTTAGTTGCCATGATGACGATGTATTCCGTTGGTATGAAGAAAATGGGACCTTACTATATGGCCGGGCAAAAGATGAACAATACCATTATTGAGTACATCAACGGTATGGAAGTCGTCAAGGTTTTCAATAAAGACGCAGATTCTTACGAACGGTTCCGCAAAGATATATCAGATTATCGGAACTATACACTGGCATGGTATAGGGCGGCATGGCCGTGGATGGCGATTTACAGCAGCCTGCTTCCTTGTACCATCATCCTGACCCTGCCTGTGGGTGCATGGTTTGTCCTCTGCGGCTGGTCGGCTCTGCCCAATTTGATTTTGGTGCTGTGTCTTTCTTTGAGTATCGGTATGCCGCTGCTGAAATCTCTTGGCTTTCTGCCAACCATGCCCCAGCTCAACTATAAAATCTCCGCATTGGAGCAGGTGTTGGATGCGCCGGAACTTCAGCAGACGAATGATAGATTCCATGGAATAGATGACACCGTTACTTACGACCATGTTTCTTTCGCTTACCAGACAACACAGCCCGGCCCGGATGGAAAGCCTGCGGTGATTGAGGATGAAGTTCTCCATGATATTTCCTTTACGGCAAAGGCTGGACAAAAAACTGCTCTTGTCGGTGAATCTGGCTCCGGCAAGAGTACCTTGGCAAAACTGCTGATTCACTATTATGACCCGCAAAAGGGCAGCATTTCCATCGGCGGACAGAAACTTTGCGATATGAGCCTTGAAGCATTGAACAGTCGTATCTCCTATGTGGCGCAGGATCAGTATTTGTTTAATACTTCTCTGCTGGAAAACATCCGGCTCGGTCGGTTGACTGCAACGGATGAAGAAGTAATAGAGGCCGCAAAGAAAGCTCAGTGCATGGAGTTCATTGAAAAACTTCCGCAGGGCATTCACTCCATGGCAGGCGATGCCGGAAAAATGCTCTCCGGCGGTCAGCGTCAGCGTATTTCTCTGGCGCGAGCAATCTTAAAGGATGCCCCTATTGTAGTTCTTGATGAAGCAACAGCCTATGCTGACCCCGAAAATGAAGAAAAGATGGAAGCAGCCATTGCAGAACTTGTAAAAGGCAAGACCCTCGTGGTGATTGCTCACAAACTGCCCGCCATTATGAATGCCGATCAAATTTGTGTCATCGACCACGGAAAATTGGTAGCAGCGGGTAAGCATCAGGATTTGATTCGCTCCTGCCCTGAATATCAGAAATTGTGGAAAGCCGCACAGGACAGTGCCGAATGGAAAGTACACACTGCAAAGGAGGGAGCCTAAATGTTTGCGATGTTTTCAAGAATTTTGAAACTATCCGGCCGTTATAAAGGCCGGATTCAAGGTGCATTCGTTTGTGCGTTTTTGGAATCCATTTTGTCAAAAATGCCAATCGTTCTTGCCTTTGTAGTTTTAAGCCGCTTTGCAGCTGACACACTGACCAGCCAGACTTGCCTTTATATCGGCCTTGGACTTGCCACAGCAGTGTTGGTGCAAATGCTTGTTCATTACCTCAGCGACAGCCTGCAAAGTGCCGCAGGATATTTGATGTTTGCGGATAAACGCATGGAACTGGGCAGCCATCTGCGGAAACTTCCGATGGGCTATTTTACTTCCGGCAACATTGGCAAAATCAGCTCTGTTCTTAGCACGGATATGGTATTCATTGAAGAAGTCGCTATGAGTACGCTGGGCAACATGATGGGCTATCTGCTGTCCTCCTTGATTCTGCTGGTATTCATGTTTTATTTGAACGTACAGCTTGGTTTGATTGCTGCCGCCGTCACGGTTCTGGCATGGCTGGTGTCAAAAGGAATGAACAAGGTTTCCCTGCGGGAAGCCGCAGAGCGGCAGGAGCAGAGCGAACGGCTGACCGATGCGGTGCTATCCTTTGTGGAGGGCATTGGCGTCATCAAGAGCTACAACCTGCTGGGCGAAAAATCAGAAGAACTGACTGACAATTTCCAGCGTTCCAGAAACACCTCCCTTGCTTTTGAGCAGAAAATGACACCATGGACAATGAGTCTGAATATCCTTTACGGCATTGGTATTGCGGCGATTTTCGGCTTGTCGATTGTATTGGAACAGCGCGGTGCACTTCCGCTGGCCTATGTGCTTGGTGTTCTGCTGTTTGTGTTTGACCTCTTTGGACCGCTGAAAGCTCTTTATGGGGAAGCATCTCGCCTTACCGTTATGAATGCAGCTCTCGACCGCATTGAATCAGTCCTGAATGAGCCTGAACTTCCCGACACGGGCAAGCAGCATCTTCCTGCACAGGCACAGCCGGGACAGCCAGAAGTTCAGTTTAACGAGGTTGTATTTGCTTATCAGGACAAAGAAGTTCTGCATCATATCAGCTTTGACATGAAGAAAGATTCTATGACTGCTTTAGTCGGACCTTCTGGCAGCGGAAAGTCTACTATTGCCAATTTGCTGGCTCGGCTTTGGGATGTAAAATCTGGCAGCATAATAATAAGAGGTATGGACATTCGGAACGTGCCTTTGGCAGAGCTGATGGAGCAGATCAGCATGGTATTCCAGCGAGTGTACTTATTCCAAGATACCATTTACAACAATATCAGCATAGGTAAACCGGACGCCACAGAGGAAGAAGTCTATGCAGCTGCTAAGAAGGCCCGCTGCTATGATTTCATCATGGCGTTGCCTGATGGATTCCAGACCGTAGTTGGTGAAGGCGGTGCTACACTCTCCGGCGGTGAAAAGCAGCGCATCTCGATTGCACGCTGCATCTTGAAAGATGCCCCTATCATCATTTTGGATGAAGCTACCGCAAGCGTAGATACTGATAACGAAAGCTATATTCAGGAGGCCATCTCGGAACTGGTAAAGGGCAAGACACTTCTCGTAATCGCCCACCGTCTGAATACTATCCAGAATGCCGATCAGATTTTGGTCATTGACAACGGCCAGATTGCACAGCAGGGCACGCACGAAGAACTTTTGAAGCAGCCCGGCATTTATCAGGAGTTTGTCAACATCCGAAAGAATGCGGCTGGATGGAGCCTTGCTTAACAAAATTCAGCGTATGCGATGCGGAGGTTCCATTGTGCGTATATCATAATCCGTCCGCATAGAAACAAACAGGTAAAAAATAACGCGGCCGAGATTGATATATCCGACCGCGTTATTCGTCTTTTTGAAATGCTTCCGCCTGTTTGCAAAGCGCAATATATTTTTCAATTTCCGCCTCGCTTTTCCCGGCAAAGAAGTCTACAACTGTTTTTGAAACCGTCTGATTTACCATGTCTGGAAAAATGGCAGCATCCACGCTGATATTTAACTCTTTGGCGACAAGAGCCACCGTTTCAAATTTGGGGTTACTCTGGCAGGTTTCCAAATCTATGATTGTACGGGCGTTCATATTGAGCCGTTCAGCCAATTTTCTCTGTGTCAAATGCTGCCGCTTACGTTCTGACCGCACTTTCCATGCAAACAAGTCAAGAGGATTGTTCACTATACATCACCTCTACCTCATTGTAGGGTGTGCTATCGCTCATATAAATAACCATACAACTCACATTATGTGAGTTATAGCTCACAATTTGAAGCAAAGAGCTATATGGACAAGAGTATCAAAATAAAGGAGCGCAAAATAAAATGGGGCTTACCGCCCACTCGAAAAGCCCTAACACCAATTAAAAAAATATTCAAATAACATAGGGGCGAGCCATACTCATAGAAGTGAGTTGTGGCTCGCTTTTTATATACTTCAATTCACATCCGATAAAGCCCCGCATTTTTACAACCTACGATTGGGTATCGGATGCCGTTCTCCGCCTCGTTTTGCTCCGGCCTATAAACCCGAACAGAACGAAAGGAACAATTCTATGAACGGCAAAAAATTTTTTCAGATAGATCCAGAAAACCGGCCAAACCGGACCGTTAGTGAACGAGTAGTGAGCGAAAGGGGAAGAAAAGAGCTGCCTCCCAGCACGAGGGGAGGTGAAAACTTGAAACCAAACCGCTACTACGAACACAAGCAGCACGCCTTTGACAGCTACTGCAAAAAGGTGTTGAAATGCGAGGCATGTAACGGCTATCGGCAGATCAGCCGTCATCAAAAACGTTTTGCATCTTTGGAAGAACTGTCCGAGGCAGATGTGGCCCAGCTTGCAGTTTACGATCGTTACTCATGGGAGTATACGGCTTTTCCCGTGGGAAATGCTGTTGTGCTAATCGAGAACGACCGATTGGCCACAGCACTTCTACGGCTGTCACCAAAAGACCGGGAAATTTTTATGATGCACTGGTTTCTATGGATGACAGACGAACAGATAGCAAAGTGCATGGGCATGGCCAGAAGAACGGTCAATACTCGCAGGTATAAAGCCTATCGGCTGCTGAAAAAGCTGATGGGAGGTGAAGCGGATGACTAAATCTGCGCACACACGGGCATCGCTGCTTCCTTACCCGATAATCGCTGCCGCTGTTGCAGGAGACGCCGAAGCAGTGAGCCGGGTAGTCCGGCATTATTCTAGCTACATTGCTGCACTGTCAACTCGGACGAGCTATGGCTCTGACGGCTATCCTCGTCTGCAAGTTGATGAAGAACTGCGCAATCGTCTGGAAGCAAAACTGATAATTGCTATCCTTGATTTTGACTTGACCTGATTCAACGTAGGCATCGTGTGCTGTTCCCCTTTCCATACGATGCCTTTTCTAGTTCTTTGACAAAGAAAGCCCGCAGGACAATGGCGGTGCATCATAGGGCAAACGGATACGTTGCTGTCTGTATCGAGCCGGACGGCGGGTGCGCCACGATGCTTTTCTTTGAAAAGTGGAGCGATCACCACCACGCCGCAATGCAAGTGCGGCTGCTTGCGGGCCATGACATACAGACAGGCTGATACTCCCTTACCGTCAAAGTCCGAGCGTTCAGAGCGTCGCAGGCAATGAGTAGGGCTGCATGAGGAATGCATGGGGTGAGATTCCCGTGGGCTGCTGCCAGCAGCCATCCGTTGGCTCATTTTTTGATTTTTAAGAAAGGGGATTTTACGATGCAAGCGAAAAAGACAAACCCTGAAAAAACAAAAAATCCAGAGGTACTTACTCTGGATTCAACTTATCGTATTGGCAATCGCTCCTTTATCGTTGAGCCGGTGTTCAAAGAAGAAAGTTCCCAGACCTTAGGAGAAGTTCTTCTCCGGCTGATGAAATCCGAAAGCAAAAAATTATAATGCCCTTTCGGGAGGCAGCGGACAGAGAAAGCGGATTGTGTTATAATATAGGTGTACAAGTGAATTTGCTATTCGACTGTCCCAAGAAAGGAGCGAGTATGAAACAGTCGAGTAACAAGAAATCCCGTGAAGCAACCGCTTTTCTCTATGAGCGTCTTTCCCGTGATGATAATTTGGAGGGCGAGAGTTACAGCATCGGCAACCAAAAGAAACTGCTCACCAAAGTTGCAAAGGAAAAAGGCTATACCAATCTGGTTCACTTTCTGGATGATGGCATTTCCGGCGTGACCATGAACCGTCCCGGTTTCGTTGAAATGATGCAGCAGCTTGAACAAGGAAAAGCCTCTGCTGTGTTCGTCAAAGACCTTTCCCGTCTGGGCCGAAACTATATCGAGGTCGGGCGGCTGACAGAAGAATTTTTCCCAGACCATGACATCCGACTTGTTGCCGTTTCGGACAACATCGACACGGCCGAGGGAGAAAACGAACTGGCACCCATCCGAAACCTGTTCAATGAGTGGTATGCCCGTGACATCAGCAAGAAACGCCGTATCAGTAATAAAATCAAAGGCAACTCCGGCGAACCGATGGGACTTCCTCCCTATGGATATATCAAGGACCCGAACAATCCCAAGCATTGGGTCATTGATGAAGAAGCTGCACAAGTTGTCCGGCGCATTTTTGATATGACGTTGGAGGGCTTTGGCACAGAACAGATTGCCACCCAGTTTGAAAAGGAAGGCATCCTGACGCCGCAGACCTACTGGATTCAGAAAGGCATCGGCCGTCCCGGAAAGACCAAGACGCGCCCCGCTACCAAGTGGAATGGCTCCACGATTACCCATCTTCTGTACCAGCAGGAGTATTGTGGTGATGTTCTGAACTTCAAAACCTACTCCAAGTCCTACAAGAATAAGAAGCGGATTCATAACGACCCGGAAAATTGGGTAGTGTTCCAAAATGTTCACGAGCCAATTATTGAGCGAGCCGTGTTTGAACAGGTACAGCAGAAACGCGGAAAAATGCGCAAACGCCGTACCAGCAACGGAGAACACAATATGTTCTCTGGCTTGCTTGTCTGCGCAGACTGCGGCTGCAATCTGCATTTCCACTTCAATCAGGGCAACCCGGAAATCAAGTATTTCAACTGCTCCAACTACAAAGGCAACCGTGGCACCTGCCAATCCACCCACTACATCCGGGTAGACTTTCTGGAAGAAGTGGTGCTGGGCGAGATTCGGCGGCTGACCAAGTTTGCCAGCCTCTATGAGGACGACTTTTTGAAGGCTGTTATCGGGCACTCCCAGCAGGCAGACGAAGCCGACCGCAAGCTGAAAGAGAAAGAGTTGAAAGCACTCCTTGCCCGTGATGAAGAACTGGACGGCCTCTTTGAGCGCATCTATGAGGACAATGTTTCCGGCAAGATCTCTGATGAACGCTTTTCCAGAATGTCCCGGAGATATGAGGACGAGCAAAAGGAGCTGACCGAGAAAATCAAACAGCTCCGCTCCGAAATCGAAAAGCAGAGCAGCCGAACTATGACAACGGATATGTTTATCAGTCTGGTTCGCAAGTACACCAGAGCAAAAAAGCTGACACCCCGGATGCTGAATGAACTGGTTGAAAAAATCGAAGTGTTCAATGCAGAAAAGGTCAACGGTGTATGGGAGCAGCGGCTCCGCATTCACTACAACTGCGTGGGCACCATCGAGATTCCAAGCGCACTTCCTTTGCCGACACCGGATGTGTCGGTGAATACAAGAAAAGGCGTAGTTGTGAACTACGCCCCCTGTGATGTCGCTATTTAGCAAATAAAAAAATGACGAATGTTCTTTGACAGCTAAATGCTGTAAAAACATTCGTCATGGTGCGGATAAGAGGACTTGAACCTCCACCGAGTTGCCCCGATTAGAACCTGAATCTAACGCGTCTGCCAATTCCGCCATATCCGCATATTCTGTTGTGTTCCTGCGCCGTGGCGCCGGGAACGATAGTTATTATACCAGATACAAAGGAAATGTCAAGGCTTAATTTCAAAATTATTCGACAAATTTTTGCGGCAAAGTTGGTGCACTCTGGATAGCGGCTGTGGGGCGCTTTTTAGGGCAGATTATGGTACAATAAACGATAGACAGTACCGCACAATTCCCGCCTGACGGCTTAAGCACCGTTCCGGCGGCTGCGGCACGGCATCTGCGTTGCCAAAATGCTCGATAATACACAAAGTATTATCTGCGCTTTTGGCTTAGCATCTGCCGCACCTCGCGCGCCGTATCGGCACTTAGAATTATGCGGTACTGTCTATACGTCCGGGCACCGCCCGGCGATTACGGAAAAACGAGGGAAAACAATGCTGAATGTGATTATTTTTCTGGTGGGCGCGCTGATCATGTTTTACATGGCGCTGCGCAGCGTGCGGGCGCGGCAGCAGCTGCGCACCAAGGGCGTCTGCGTGCAGGCCACGGTAAGCGGCACGGTGCAGAGCCGGGACGGCGCTGCCTATGTGCTGGAGTTTACCACCGCAGGCGGCAGCCACCGGCTGCAATATCCCAAGCCCGCCAAGGGCAAGCCCTTTGCCGAGGGCAGCGTGGTCACCCTGTACTACGACCCGGATGCCCCGGAGAAGATGTTCGTAGAGGGCGACAAGTCCGTGCTGGGTGCTGAGCTGCTGTACGCTGGCATCGGCGTGGCGCTGCTGGTGCTGATGGTCGGCATCATGAACCGCTGAGAAGGAGGGACACCGCATGAAACTGGAACATTTCGGCATGGCTGAGCCGGGGGACTGCCGGTTGGTATTCACGGCAAGCGCGGAGGAGCTGACCGCTGCGCTGGCAAAGGAGCAGGCCGCCCCGGACGCCCCGCAGGACGAGGAAGAACTGCTGACGGCAGCGGTAAACCGCACCATTCTGGAGGGCTTTGACCCTCTTTACCGGCAGCTGGTGCAGGAGCAGAAGCTTGTACCGGTGACCGACCCAGATTTTGAGCTGCTGGCGGTCAACAAGGCCGAGGGCTTCCGGGCGGGAGCACAGTTCTACACCCTGCCACCGCTGGAGCTGGGACAGGACACCGGCTTTGTGCAGCCTATCGAGCCCCACCCGCTGCGCCGGTTGACCATTGAACTGGAGATCAACCGCAACTACGGCGATGAAGAACGCGCCGCCGATGCCGCAGGCAAGGCCGCGCTGCGCGACCGGGTGACCCGGGAGCTCTACGCAAAGCGCTGCGCACAGGCCAAGGACCGGGCTGAAAAGGAGCTGGTCTGGCAGCTGGGCGATGAGGTGACCGGCCCGGTGCCAAAGCGGCTGGAAGCGGGCAACTACTTTGCCGAGCAGCGGCAGTTCAATCTGAGCTTGCAGGCAAACGGTATCAACTTTGACCAGTTCTTGGCCGTGCGCGGGCAGACGGTGGAGCAGTTCCGGCAGTGGCTGCACCAGCAGGCAGAGCGCAAGCTGCGCAGCTGGCTGGGGCTTTTGCTGGTGGCCGAGCGGGAGGGCTTACAGCCCACCGAAGCCGAGGTGAACGCTGCTCTTGCGCACTGGGACGAGAAGCTGGACGGAGAGCGCACCTTCCCGGCGAACGACACCCGCAAGGTGCGCCAGCGCCTTGCCCGGGCAAAGGCTGCGGCCTTTGTAGTGGCGCATTCCACCCTCACCCCACCGCCGTCCGAACCCCTTGTACAGGAACCGGAAGCAAAATAAAAATCATGTAATCTATGCCATGGCGGGCAGTCTGCGGGCTGCCCGCCGTGGCATTTTTTGCAAAAAGGGACAGCGGCGCACCCGCAGGTGTTCCGCTGTCCCGAACAGTATCGTGTTATTCCAGATGATGCTTCCGGCAGAACCTTTTGCTCACCCAGTACATCCCGCCCCACAGCAGGACTGCGAGCACAAGGTAGACCGGGTTTTTCAGAGAGCTGACCAGCGACTGCCCAAAGACAGCCATCATGGCCACCATCAGACCCTTGCCCAAAAGGACAGCGCGCAGGTAGCGCTTTTCGTCAAAGTCCGACATCCCGAAGGCAAAGTGCATGAAGGAGGTGGGGGTGAAGGGCAGCAGCGACAGCATGAACAGGGACGAGGTATCGAAGCGGTTCACCCACTGCTGTGCCTTTTCCAGCTTGGGGGAGCGGCTGGCTACCTTCCAGAAAAAGCGCTTGATGAGCCGCCGCCAGAATAAAAACATGATGATGCCGCCCAGCGCCACGCCTGCCCAGCTGTACAAAAAGCCCAGCAGACCGCCGTGTGCGGCTACGTTCAGTGCTACAATGGCGATCAGCGGCAGCGGCGGAAAAAAGGACTCTACCATCGCCAGCAAAATGGGCACAAGGGGGCCAAGCCCCTCAAAGCCCGCCAGCAGC
Source organism: Faecalibacterium sp. IP-1-18 (assembly GCF_023347355.1). Classification (NCBI taxonomy): domain Bacteria; kingdom Bacillati; phylum Bacillota; class Clostridia; order Eubacteriales; family Oscillospiraceae; genus Faecalibacterium; species Faecalibacterium sp. IP-1-18. The sequence continues at coordinate 337,238 of NZ_CP094472.1, read as the reverse complement.
GCCTCCCAGTATTCCAGTGTTCCAAGCTGGTGCACCCAGCCCATCAGTGCGGTTTGCATCCTGTGTCCGATCCCTTTCTGTGCAGCGGTGCCGGGACGTTCCCGGGCAGGCTGCATCATGCTTAGTATATCCATTCTCTATGACAGAGCCATGAACAGAGTGTGCATTTTTCGACACGCTTCAGGCTCTGCTACCAATACTACGAGATGAAAAGGGATTTTCCTGCCTTTATTTTTCCGCAGCCTGCTTTTCAGCCTTGGCGCGCATCCGCTCCAGCTGGGCGGTGCGCAGTTTTTCCCAGCGGGCAAGGCTTTCGGCGTCCGGCATCTGGGCGCAGCGGGCAAAGCTCCAGTGCAGGCCGTCCCGGCGGGACAGCTTGTACCGCTGGAACACGCCCTGCCCGGCGGCGTTGCTGCTGCCGGTGCAGCTGGGGCACTGACACAGGGTATACCAGCTGTTGCTGCCCTTTTTCAGCCAAATCTCGTCCGGCTGCAGGGTGGTGCCGCACTCCGGGCAGGGCATCTGGCTGATCTTGGGGTCAGCCCGCCATGCGTACTGCTCCACATAGCCGTGGAACACCGTAAAGTCCCGGTAGTCACCGGGGGTCTGGCACAGGCTCTGGCGCAGCGCCTCGTCCTCGGTGGGGTAGGCGGCAAGACCGGCGCGCAGATCCAGCAGACGGCAGACATCGGCGGTGTACAGCGTGTCCGAAAGTGCATCGTGGAAGGGGCGTTCCATGGGGACGCCCATGCGGGTGACCACGCTTTCCAGCGTCATGCCCTCGCCCTCCTTGCGGGGATGCTCCCGCAGAAAGACCTGCTGCAGGTCATACCAGACGGTGGGCCTGGACTCGTCCAGATTGCACAGGAACAAATTCTGCTTGAGCACCGGCACGTCATCCAGACCCCACTCGGCAAACTCGGCATCCGGGCCGCACCACTGCATAAAGCGGCGCAGTCCCTGCACGATGGGCTCGCCCCTGTCCAGATCGGCCTGCGTCAGGCCGGTCACCTTGGCGATATGGTGCTGCAATTTGCGGAAGATGCGGGGACGCAGATGGATGGAAAAGGTGTCCAGCACATTGGCATCCTCGTCGATCTTTACGGCGCCGATCTCCACGATCTCGCCCCGCAGGGTCTGCTGCACCCCATGGTAGTTAAAGGTATACGGCTGGTAGCCGATGTTCCATTCCAGATCAAATAAAACCAAGTTACGCGGCATTGCTTTGTTAGTCCTCTCGTAAAATAAACTTCTCCACGGCCTCGGCCACGCCGTCGTGGTTGTTGTCGGCGGTGGTCACATAGTCGGCGCAGTCCTTTACCGGCTGCTCGGCGTTCTGCATGGCCACGCCCACCCCGGCGTAGGCGATCATGGAGCGGTCGTTCAGGCCGTCGCCGCAGGCCATCAGGTTCTCGCGGGTCAACCCCATGCGGCGCAGAAGTTCCGCCAGACTGCCGTCCTTGGCTACGCCCAGCGGCACCGCCTCGATAAAGAAGGGGCTGGAGGGGTACAGGTCGGCGCGGCCTGCAAACTGCTGCTGCCCGGCGGCGCACACCGCGTCCCGGCGGGCGGGATCCAGCGTGATGAGCATCTTGCACACGGGGTAGTTCACATAGGACGCCAGATCATCCACATGGATCATGGGCAGCTTGGTGGTAAAGCACTCCTTGTTGGCCCACTCGTCCTTGTCCCGCTCACAGACGATGCCCTCGCGGTTATAGGTCAGGATGGCAATATCCTGCGCGGCGGCAAAGGCGCACAGCTCGGGCACAAGGGCGGGGTCCAGCGTTTTTTCCACCAGCGTTTCGCCGGTGCGGCAGTCCACGATCTTGCCGCCGTTGTAGGACAGGATACAGCCGCCCTTTTTGTCCAACCCCAGCTCCTCAGCCAGCGGCTGGATGCCGGCGGTGGGCCGGCCGGACGCCAGCACGATGGTCACACCTTTTTCAATGGCGGCGTCCAGCGCGGCGCGGGTGCGCGGGGTGACGAGTTTCTGGTCGTTGGTCAGGGTGCCATCCAGATCCAGCGCCAGCACTTTGATATCAGACATATTTAAAAGATCCTCTCAATATAGAAGTATATCTCAGCTTGCTCTTTCTATTGTACAATGAAAAGCCCCCTGCTTGCAACCCTTGCGGGGCGGTTCGGCGCAAAAAGTGCCTCGGCGGCGGGCGTTACAGGCAGATTTTACCTGTTTTGCCCGCATTTTACACCGCCGCTCTTCCGTGCGCCAAAGGTTTACCTAAGTGTTACACGGGGCTGGTTTCGCCGCTGCGGGCGGTGCGCTACAATACAGGTGTTCCCACAAGAAATAGTAGAACCGCCCCAAGCCGGGCTGAAAAAAGAGAGGATATCTGTTATGAAGAATGCGAAAATTTCCCGCCGCAGCTTCCTGAAAGCCGGTGCCGTGGCATCGGCAGTGGGCATGCTGTCGGCTGCCCCCGTAGCCGTTCACGCCGCCGAGGCCGATGCTTCTGCCGCAGCAGACGAAGAGAACGGTCTGCTGGACGTGTTCAAAAAGCCCAAGTACGTTTTCCTGTTCATCGGTGACGGCATGGGCACTGCCCAGATCCAGTCCGCACGCTTTTACAAGGGCACTGTGGACAACAACGGCGCTGTGACCGAGGCTGACCTGAGCTTTACCAGCTTTCCGCAGGTGGGCAGCGTGACCACCTACGACAGCACCTCTTTCTGCCCGGACTCCGCTTCCACTGCCACCTCCATCGCCACCGGCCACAAGACCGAGAGCGGCGTCATCAATATGTGCCCGTGGACCCGCGATGTGCCCTACGAGACCATCGCCGAAAAGCTGCACGCCCAGAAGGGCTATAAGGTGGGCGTCATCTCCACCGTGAACATCGACCACGCCACCCCTGCTGCCTTCTATGCCCACCAGAAGACACGCAAGAACTACTACCAGATCGGCGTGGAGCTGGCAAACTCCGGCTTTGAGTACTTTGCTGGCGGCGAGTTCCAGAAGGTGAACGGCGACGGCGCCGGCCCCGACAACCATACCGTGGCTGCCAACGCAGGTTACAACGTGGTCACTACCCAGGCCGGTGCAGCGGCTCTGACCGCCGGTGCAGGCAAGACCCTGATCATTGCCGAGAATCTGGGCGATGGCAAGGCCATGAACTACGCCATGGACGCTGCCAACGGCGAGTGGCAGCTGACCGACTACGTCAAGAAGGGCATCGAGCTGCTGAACAACAAGAAGGGCTTCTTCCTGATGACCGAGTCCGGCAAGATCGACTGGGCCTGCCACGCCAACGATGCCGCTGCTTCCATCCACGATGTGCTGGAGATGAGCAACGCGGTGCAGGCTGCGGTGGACTTCTACAACGCCCACCCCAATGAGACTTTGATCCTTGTCACCGCCGACCATGAGACCGGCGGCATGGCCATCGGCTACAAAACCACCAACTACGACACCTTCCTGACCAATCTGGCACACCAGAAGATGTCCTACGCAAAGTTTGATTCCACCTATGTGCAGGGCTACATTGCCAACAAGACTCCCTTTGAGACTGCCATGCAGGATGTGAAGAACGTCTTTGGCCTGACCCTGCCCACCGACCCCGCTGCCGCCAGCGCAGGCAAGCTGCTGCTGACCGACTATGAGGTGGAGAACCTGCGCAAGGCCTACGAGCGCACCCTGCAGGTGGGTTCCTCCAGCCAGAGCAAGATGAGCCAGCAGGATTACGAGCTGTACGGCACCTACATCCCCTTCAGCATGGCTGTCTGCCACACCATCAACCACAAGTCAGGTATGGACCACACCACCTACGCCCACACCGGTGCCATGGTCAACGTGTACGCCATGGGTGTCGGTGCCGAGAAGTTCGGCGGTGTATACGACAACACCGAGATCTACCACAAGCTGGCTGAGCTGACCAAGGTTCAGTAAGAGCGCCTGATTTTCCCACCTCACTTCCTGCTTCACTTTTCCACAGCCAAGCCTCAAAATGTGCAAAACCCTTCCTGCCGCAAGCGCAAAGACTGCGCCCGGCAGGGAGGGTTTTGTTGTAATGTCAATGCTGAATGCTTCAGGCCTTCATTTCGGGAAAGCCCTCCAGCTTGGAGGTGCAGTGGGGGCAGCGCACAGCCTTGATGGAAATCTCACTCTGGCAGTAGGGGCACACCTTGGTGGTGGGCTCCTCCGGCTCGGCGGGCGCTTCGGGCTTTTTGTGCAGGGAGTTGACAAACTTGATCACAACGAACAGCACAAAGGCAACGATGAGGAAGTTGATGATGGAGTTGACGAACTCGCCGATCTTGATGCTGGAGCCGCCCAGTCCGATGACCACATCGGAAAAATCTGCCTTGAAGAACAGGCCGATCAGCGGGTTGATGATGTCCTCCACCAACGCGGTGACGATGGCGGTGAAGGCACCGCCGATGACAACGCCCACTGCCATGTCCAGCACGTTGCCGCGCATGGCAAATGCCTTGAACTCTTCAAGGAACTTTTTGATGCCGCTTTTTTTCTCCTCCATAGATAAACCGCTCCTTCTTGTTCCCTTTTTTTACCGCAAGGGGTTCTTTTATTTTTATAATAGCGTATTGTGCGGCGATTTGCAAGAGTAAAGCAGCCCCTTTTATAGAAAACAAAAAGCAGCCTCTCCCGTGAAAAAACGATCCCGGAAAGTCCGCAGACTTTCCGGGATCGTCCTATTCAAAAATAGTTTTCCGCTGATTTATGCTGCGGGCTGCTCTGCGGCAGCAGGCTGCGGGTCAGCAGTCACCGTAATGGTGCGGCTGATGCTGCCGCAGGAGTAGTTGCCCCCCGCCTTGGCGGTCTGGGTGTAGGTGCCGGGCTCGGTGGGCACGCCGCTCATTTTGCTGCTGAACCACAGGAAGGTCTTTTTCTTGTAGGTGTAGCTCACCTTGCCGTTTTCAGCCACCTGTCCGTCCGAGATCACCTTGGCGGTCAGATCAGCGTTTTGCAGCTGGGAGACGGTCATGCTGGCCGGGGCATCGGCTGCCCAGCTCAGGCTGACGTTTTCGGTCTTGGGCTTGATCTTGAACATGGCAAACCCGGCGGCGTTGATATCGCTGCTTTCCAGCGCAATGGCACCGGCAAAGTACTTGCCGCTGTCCTTGGGCTGCTCGTCCAGATAGATGCGGCTCAGCGCACCCTCGGGCAGATACTTGCGGATCAGGCTCAGCGCCAGCTTCATGCCGTTGGAAACATTCTTCACCGTGGTCAGGTAGCTGGCCGGGACAAAGAAGCTGACGGTGTCCATCACCGACACTACTTCGTCCGCCACCCGCAGCAGCACGCTGACATCGTTGCCGTCGATCAGCTGCTTGAGGTAGCTGTATACGTTGAATTCCTCGGCCTGGTCCGGGGTCTGGGACATCTTTTTGGGCAGGGGGATCAGCTTGAGCAGGGTGCGCAGCTTATCCGAGATCATCAGGGTCACATAGCCGTAGGCTTCGCCGCTGGTGCCCAGCACCACAGCGATATACTGGGTGTTTTCGGGCCGGGTCTCCACCTCCAGCTTATAATCGGAGCCGTAGACAAGGTTGCCGGTCGCCCGGATGCGGATGTTGACGATATCATTTTCATCCTCTGCCGCGCTCAGCGCTGCGGCATCGGGCAGTTCCTCGCTGACAACAGCGGTGCTTTCCGGCTGCTGCGTTGCAGCTAAAGCAGGCATCGCCAGTACACCAAGCATCATGCTGACCGCAAGCAGGAGCGAGATCCATCGTTTGGCCTTCATACGAAAACCTCCTTTGTTGTTTGGTATCATACTCACATTTTACCGCAAAATAATCCTATGGTCAATAACGGGATTCAAGCCGGGCGCATCACTCCCCGATATAGGTAAAGCGGGGCTGGGTAACGCCGTCCCGGGTCACGGTTTCCAGCCACATGGCGGCGGGGCGCACCCACAGCCCGCCCTCGCCGTACAGGGCGCGGTACACCACCATTTCCTCCTCGGTCTCGCTGTGGCGTGCCACGCCCAGCACCTGATACTCGTTGCCTTTAAAGTGGCGGTAGCGCCCGGGGCGCACCGGATATTGCAGTTCCTTCATAACTGTTCCCTTCTCTTTCTGCAAAAAGGGCTGCTGCGCCGGGCGGGTGCAGCAGCCCACAAACCTTATATTATAAATATTACAGCGTGCTGTCCGTTCCATCGCCGGGGGTCTGCTCGGCAGAGTACAGCAGCATCAGGTGGTTGGCCGAGGCTTCCAGCTGGCTCTTGGCCTGCCGCAGGGCGGCTTCCTCAGTCTCGTTCATCTTTTCGGGCTTATCCTTGCGCAGGCAGTGGCGCAGGTTGGCAAGGTCGGCCTTCACGCGGGCCTTTTCGTCCTTGTCCAGCTCTTTTTTGCACTTGGAAAGTGCTTCATCCACCTTGTAGGCCAGCACCTCGGCCTGATTGTGCAGGTTCAAGCGCTCCTTGCGGCGGCTGTCCTCAGCCTCGTAAGCGGCGGCGTCTGCCATGGCGCGCTGGATCTCGTTTTCGGAAAGGTTGGTGCTGCCGGTAATGGTAATGTTCTGCTCCCGCCCGGTGGCAAGGTCTTTTGCAGATACCTTCACCACGCCGTTCACGTCGATATCAAAGGTGACCTCGATCTGGGGCTTGGACGAGAAGCTTGCCCGGATGCCGTTCAGCTTGAACTTGCCAAGGGACTTATTGTCCCGCGCAAAATGGCGCTCGCCCTGCAGAACGTTGATCTCCACGCTGGTCTGCATGGGACGGGCGGTAGTAAAGATCTGGCTCTTGCGGGTGGGGATCATGCTGTTGCGGGTGATCAGCGGGGTGGCGACCCCGCCCAGCGTCTCGATGGACAAGGTCAGCGGGGTCACGTCCATCAGCACCAGTCCCTGCGCCGCCGCGCCGGTGGCACCCGCCAGCTTGCCGCCGCCCTGCAGCAGTGCACCCTGCACCGCTGCACCCATGGCAACGCACTCATCCGGGTTCAGGCTGTGGCTGGGCTCCTTACCCAGCAGCTCCCGCACCTGCCGTTCCACGGCGGGCATCCGGGTGCTGCCGCCCACCAGCAGCACCTTGCCCAGCTGGCTGGCAGAGATGCCGGCATCCCGCAAAGCGTTCTGCACCGGGGTCACGGTGCGGGACAGCAGATCGCCGGTCATCATCTCGAATTGCGGGCGGGACAACGCGATATCCAAGTGGTGCGGCCCGTCCTTGCCCACCGCGATAAAGGGCAGGTTCAGCTGGGCAGAGGGCGCACTGGAAAGCTCCTTCTTGGCCTTTTCCGCTTCCTCCTTCAGCCGTCCCATGGCGGCGGGGTCGCGGGTCAGGTCGATGCGGTCAGACTTTTTGAACTCGGCCACAGCGTACTCCACGATGCGCTGGTCAAAGTCGTCGCCGCCCAGATGGGTGTCGCCGCCGGTGGCCAGCACCGTAAAGGTGCCGTCCTCGATCTCGATGATGGACACATCAAAGGTGCCGCCGCCAAGGTCGTAGACCAGGATCTTCTGCGCGGCTTCGTTGTCCAGACCGTAGGCCACCGCGGCGGCGGTAGGCTCGTTGATGATGCGCAGCACGTTCAGCCCCGCAATGCGGCCTGCATCCTGCGTGGCCTTGCGCTGGCTGTCGTCAAAATAGGCAGGCACGGTGATGACGGCTTCGGTGACCGACTCGCCCAGATAGCTCTCGGCGTCCCGGCGGATCTTGGCAAGGATCATGGCGCTGATCTCCTGCGGGGCAAGGTCCTTGCCGTCAATATGCGCCCGGTAGTCCGAACCCATGTACCGCTTGATGCTGGAGATCGTGCGCCCGGAATTCGTGGCGATCTGGCGCTTGGCCGCGCCGCCCACCAGACGCTCGCCGTCCTTGGTAAAGGCCACCACGCTGGGGGTGGTGCGCTCGCCCTCTGCATTGGTGATGACCACAGGCTTGCCGCCCTCCACCACTGCCACACAGGAATTGGTCGTACCCAGATCAATGCCGATCACTTTGCTCATACTGTTTCCTCTGTTTCTTGTCCGCCGTGTCTGCGGGCTGTTTTTTCTCCAGTCTATCTTACAGGACGGCTGTGACCATTTTTTAGTCCAATTGTAAAGATTCTATGTTGTATGCCGCCGGAGCCGTGGGCGGCTCGTGGGTCAGCGCATAGAGCAGCTGCTCGGTCTCCTGCAGCCAGCGGTCGGCGTCCGGCTCGTGCTCCCGCTGCAAAATGGTAAACGCCTGCTTTGCCTCTGCCGCCTGCGCCAGCGCCTTTTTGCGGGAGGTGTAGCGGGTCTCGTACTGCGCCAGCCGCAGGCAGACCCGGGGCGTATACTCGATATCCGGCATCGCTGCCGCGTTCTGCCGCGCCCGGCGGTACCACAGCAGTGCCTTGCCGTTGTCGCCCCGGGCGGCGCAGTCATCGCCAAGGTTCAAAAGGGCGATGGGCTCTCCGCTTTCGGCTGCGGCCTTCCACAGCTTGCGCGCCTGCGCAGCGCTTTTGGGTACGCCGCGCCCCTGATACAGGCACTCGCCCAGCAGCGAGAGCCCGGCAGAACTGCCCTGCTCGGCGGCTTTCTGGTAGCACTCTGCCGCTGCCGCCCAGTGTCCGGCGCGGGCAGCTTCTTTCCCGGCTTCGGCCTCCTCTGCGCCGGGGCCCTCCGGGGTGTGGCCTGCGTGCAGCAGACCGTTGAGCAGCGCACCGTCCAGCGAGGCGGAATTGCTCCACGGGTCCAGCACCACACCGTCGATGCCCGGGGTGTCCAGCGCCAGCTGCATGGCCTGCTCCAAGGTGCGGTCAGCCATGGGGCGGCTGCCGGTGCTGCGGTCCGCACCGGCCGCTGCCACCGAGGTGAACAGCGGCAGCCAGCAGCGTCCCTTATCGTTGCGCAGCGTCCACAAGGCAAGGCCGTCGGCCTTTTCCGCCGGGATGGGATGCTCCATCCACGGGGCGGGCGCACCCTGCGCCGAAAGCGCCGTCTGCAGCGGCACCAGCACATGGGTTTCCAGCTCCAGCGCGTAATTCAAAGCGCTCATCAGGGTCCAGAAGCTCTCCTCGTTCTGCCCCTTGTACAGCCCCTGCACCGCCTGCTCGATGGCCGGGCAGCCGGTGCCGCGCGGGCTGTACACCGGTGCGGTGCGGCTGCGGCTGCGGCCCACCGGGCGGAAGCGTACCCCGCCGTCTGTTCGTCTTGCCATTGTGTTCACCATACTTCCCTATCAATCTCAGCTCTAGTATAACAGGATTTGGCAGCTTGTACAATGCAAAACACAGCTGCGGCACTGGATTTTCAGTATACATCGCGTTATAATAAGGTGTATTTTGACCCCGAAGGAGGAATTTTTTTGAACCGGATGCTTGGCTACCTGAAGGGCTACGAGCGCGAAAGTGTGCTTGCACCGCTCTTTAAGATGCTGGAAGCCACCTTTGACCTGTTTGTGCCACTGGTCATGGCGGATATCGTCAATGTGGGCATTGCAGCACATGACCTGCATTATATTCTGGTGCGGTGCGGCCTTTTGCTGCTGCTGGCTTTCATCGGCCTTACCTGCAGCCTGACCGCGCAGTATTTTTCCGCCAAGGCGGCGGTGGGCTACTCCACCGCGCTGCGGCACGCCCTGTTTGCCCATATCCAGAGCCTGAGCTTTTCAGAGATGGATACACTGGGCACCAGCACCCTCATTACCCGCATGACCAGCGATGTCAATCAGGTGCAAAGCGGGCTCAACCTGTTTTTGCGCCTGTTCCTGCGCAGCCCCTTTGTGGTGCTGGGCGCCATGGTCATGGCCTTTACGGTCAACGCCCGGGCGGCAATGATCTTTGTCGTCACCATCCCGCTGCTCAGCGTGGTGGTGTTCGGCGTGATGGTGGTCACCCGGCCGCTGTATAAGACCGTGCAGACCCGGCTGGACCGGGTGCTGGGCCTGACCCGCGAGAACCTGACCGGCGTGCGCGTGGTGCGCGCCTTTGATAAGGAGCAGAGCGAGATCGACCGCTTTGAGGACGCCAACGCCCTGCTGACCGGGATGCAGCTGCACGTCGGCCATCTTTCGGCGCTGATGAATCCGCTGACCTATGTGCTCATCAACCTTGCCATCGTGGCGCTGCTGTATGTGGGCAGCATCGAGATCAACGTGGGCGGCATGGCCTCCGGTGATGTGATTGCGCTGGTAAACTACATGAACCAGATCCTTGTGGAGCTGGTAAAGCTTGCCAACCTCATCGTACAGATCAGCAAGGCGCTGGCCTGCGCAGGCCGTGTGCAGGCGGTGCTGGATACAAAGCCCGGCATGACCTTCCCGGCAAAGCTTCTGGGCGAAGTGCCCGCCGACAAGACCGGCGATGCCGTGCGCTTTGACCATGTAGGTCTGACCTACGCCGGGGCAGGCGCACCCAGCCTGACCGATATCAGCTTTACCGCGAAAAAAGGCCAGACCATCGGCGTCATCGGCGGCACCGGCAGCGGCAAATCCAGCCTTGTAAACCTCATCCCGCGCTTTTACGATGCCACCGAGGGCAGCGTGGAGATCTTTGGCCGTCCTGTGGCCAGCTACCCCCGGGACGCTTTGCGCGGCAGGGTTGCGGTGGTCATGCAGAAGGCGCAGCTCTTCGGCGGCACCATCCGCTCCAATCTGCTGTGGGGCAACAAGGATGCCACCGACGCCGACCTGTGGGCGGCGCTGGAAACGGCACAGGCCGCAGACTTTGTGCGTGCAAAGCCCCTTGGGCTGGACGAGCCGGTGGAGCAGGGCGGACGCAACCTTTCCGGCGGACAGAAGCAGCGGCTCACCATCGCCCGTGCGCTGGTGGGCAAGCCGGACATTTTGATTTTGGATGACAGCGCCAGTGCGCTGGACTACGCCACCGACGCCGCCCTGCGCAAGGCACTGGCGGCGCTGCCCGGGGCACTGACCGTGTTCATCGTCAGCCAGCGTGCCGCCAGTTTGCAGCACGCCGACCAGATTCTGGTGCTGGATGACGGCCATCTGGTGGGCATCGGCACCCACAGCGCCCTGCGCAGCAGCTGCCCGGTGTACGAGGAGATCTACGAGAGCCAGTTCAAAAAAGGGGAGGCAGAAGCATGAGTGCAAAAGCAAAAAACAAGCTGACCCCGCAGCAGCGCAAGGCCACCCTGAACCGGGTGCTGCACAAAATACGTCCGTACAGCGCCTTTGTGGTGTGCAGCCTGCTGGTGGCGGCGGTCAGCGTAGCCGCTCAGCTGTATATCCCCATCCTGTGCGGCGACGCCATTGATAAGATGCTGGGCAAGGGCAATGTAGACCTTGCCGGGGTGCTGCGCATTGCAGTAAGCATTCTGGTGGTGGCAGCCGTAGCCGCCCTTGCGCAGTGGCTTTTGAGCGTGTGCAACAACCGCATCACCTTCTCGGTCAGCCGTGATCTGCGCAACGAGGCGCTGCGCAAAATTCAGACCCTGCCGCTGTCCTATCTGGACAGCCACCCCTCCGGCGATATCGTCAGCCGCATGGTGGCGGATGTGGACACCTTTGCGGACGGCCTGCTGATGGGCTTTACCCAGCTGTTCTCCGGCATCCTGACCATTTTGGGCACCCTGCTGTTCATGCTGCGGGAGAATGTGCCCATCACGCTGGTGGTAGTGTGCATTACCCCGCTGAGCCTTGTGGTGGCGGGCTTTCTGGCAAAGCGCAGCTACGGCTACTTCCAGAGCCAGAGCACCGTCCGCGGCAAGCAGACCGCGCTGGTCAACGAGATGATCGAAGGCCAAAAGGTGGTGCAGGCCTTTGGCCACGAAGCCGAAAGCCTTGCCGCCTTTGACGAAGTGAACGGACAATTACAGGACGTGAGCCTGAAGGCCATCTTCTTCTCCAGCCTGACCAACCCCGCCACCCGCTTTGTGAACAACATCGTGTACGCAGGCGTGGGTCTTGTGGGTGCGCTGTACGCCGTGCGCGGCGGCATCACCATCGGTCAGCTGAGCGTCTTTTTAAGCTACGCCAACCAGTACACGAAGCCCTTCAACGAGATCTCGGGCGTGGTCACCGAGCTGCAAAACGCACTGGCCTGCGCCGCCCGGGTGTTTGAACTGCTGGACGCCGAGGATCAGGTGCCGGAGGCTGAAAACGCCGCCGCGTTGCAGCCGGACGGCCATGTGCAGCTGCAGGATGTTTCTTTCCGCTACCTGCCCGACCGCCCGCTCATCGAGGGGCTCTCGCTGGACGTGCAGCCCGGCCAGCGCATTGCCATCGTAGGCCCCACCGGCTGCGGCAAGACCACCCTCATCAATCTGCTGATGCGTTTCTATGATGTGAACAGCGGCAGCATCAAGGTGTCCGGCACCGATATCCGGGATGTGACCCGCGCCTCCCTGCGCGGCAGCTACGGCATGGTGCTGCAGGACACCTGGCTGCGTGCCGGCACGGTGCGGGAGAACATTGCCTACGGCAAGCCGGACGCCACCATGGACGAGGTGATTGCCGCCGCCAAGGCTGCCCACGCCCACAGCTTTATCCGCCGCCTGCCCGATGGCTACGACACTGTCATTGCAGAGGACGGCGGCAATATCAGTCAGGGACAAAAGCAGCTGCTCTGCATCGCCCGCGTGATGCTCTGCCTGCCGCCCATGTTGATCTTGGACGAAGCCACATCCTCCATTGATACCCGCACTGAGGTGCGCATCCAGAAGGCCTTTGCCCGCATGATGCAGGGGCGTACCAGCTTTATCGTGGCACACCGCCTTTCCACTATCCGGGAGGCAGATGTCATCCTTGTGATGAAGGACGGCCACATCGTGGAGCAGGGCAACCACGACCAGCTGCTGGCGCAGGGCGGCTTCTACGCCAAGCTCTACAATAGCCAGTTCGAGGGCGTGCAGACCTGAGGACGCTGTTGTATCCTATCCAAACTGTAATAACGAATGACGAAAATGCACTTTGTTAAATAAAACAGGCCGAATAGGCACTCGTTCATAAAATATTAATAATATATTAACATTCAGTACACCACTTTTCGGTATACATAGGGCAACAAAGGCGCGCAGTGCGCCGAACCCCCGCCAAAAAGGGCAAAAACGCGCAGACTGCTGTGGTGTGCGGCGGTCTTGGAAATGCCCTTGGTACAGGAAAGGAAACGTTACTTATGAAAATTGGTTTTTGGGAACTTATCGTCATCGTCATCGTGGCGTTTGTGTTCATCGGCCCGGACCAGCTGCCTGTCTACGCAAAGAAGATCGGCAAGATGCTCCGCGAGCTGAAGAAATACACCGGCGCTGCTTCTGAGGAGATTCAGAAGAACGTGGTGGAGCCGCTGAACGAGATTCAGGCTCCCCTGAAAGAGGCTGTTGCCCCCCTGACTGATATCAAAAAAGATATCGACAGCAGCATGCGGGACGTGACCAAGAGCTTTACCGGCATTGGCAAGACCAGCAAGGAGGAAGCCGCCAAGAAGCAGGCTGAGACCGAGGAGGTCACCGACCTGACCGAGGATGCTGTGGAGGAACTGCCCGAGCAGCCCGCCGAAGCCCCGGCTGAAACTGTGGAGGCTCCCGCCGAAAAGCCGGAGCAGGCCGCTGCCGAGGCCGCACAGCCTGCCGCCGAGCCGGTGGCTGAGCCTGTGCAGGAAGCCCCTGCCGCAGCCGAAGAAGCCGCCGAAGCTGCACCCGCTGAGGAAGCAAAGGTGTAAGCGCCCCTACTTATTTATGGATGCACCCGCGCCCGCGGTTGCCAGATACATTCTGTAATACGCCCGCCACGCGGCGCGGCAAGAAAAAGGAGATATTTATTATGCGTATTGGTACTAATGAGCTGCTGATCATTCTGGTTGTCGTTCTGCTGATCTTTGGACCCAAGAACCTGCCGAAGCTGGGCAAGATGTTCGGTAAGACCATCAATGGCTTTAAGAAGGGCATGGAGGACGAGGACGCCGAGCAGTCCGAGGAGACTGTAAAGAAGGCTGATAAGAAGGACGAAGACGAGGAGTAATTGTGGCTACAAACAAAAAGCGCAAAAAGAAAGCCGAAGTCATGGCAGAGGACGGCAGCATGACGCTGACCGGCCATCTGAAAGAACTGCGGAACCGGCTCATCATCTGCGCGGTGGTGTTTGTGGTGGGCGTGGTGGTCTCGCTGGCGTATGCAGACCGTCTGATCGATCTGCTTACCGCCATGGGCCGCGACTATTACCAGTTCGTGTCCATTGCCCCGCAGGAAAAACTGATGCAGTATTTCCGGGTGTCCATTCTGGCCGGTGTGGTGGTAACGGTGCCTGTGGCCTTTTACAACATCTACGCCTTTGCAAAGCCGGGTCTGAAAAAGAGCGAGAGCACCTTTTTCAAACTGGTCATGCTGCTGGGTCTGATCCTGTTCTGCGTGGGCGTGCTGTTTGCCTATAAGCTCATGATGCCGTTCATGCTGCGGTTCCTCAGCACCGGCATCGAGGGTGCTGAGTACATCCAGACCACCACCAGTATCGAGAGCTACGTCAACCTCTGCCTGACCATGTTCATCATCTTTGGCTGCGTGTTCGAGATGCCGCTGATCACCATCATCCTTTCCAAGATGGGCATCATCAACCCGCAGATCCTCAAGCAGGTGCGCGGCGTGGCCATCGTGGTCATCTTCTTCATCGCTGCTGTGGTCACCCCGCCGGACATCGTGTCCCAGTGCATGGTGGCTTTCCCCATGGTGCTGCTGTATTTCGTCAGCATCTTCCTGAGCGGCATCTTCTATAAGCCGCGCGATACGGATGAGGATGACGAGGAAGAAGAGGAGAGCGAGGACTGATCCCGCTTCTGTTCCGGTTTTCATCAACTGAATCAAACGCCGCTGCACGGCTGTGCAGCGGCGTTTCTTGTTGGCACGGAAACAAAAAAGCTGCCGCACAGCTTTGTGCAGCAGCCTATGAGAAAATAAAGGAGAAACGCAGGTTCAAAAAAGATCATTTGCCCAGATGCCAGATATCGCGGTCGTACTCGGCAATGGTGCGATCAGAGGAGAACATGCCAGCCTTGGCAATGTTCACAAGGCACTTACGCCGCCAGCCCGTGGGGTCGCAGGCGTAATCGCTGAGGGCCTGTCCCTTGCGCACAACGTAGGCATTGAAGTCCGGCAGGGTCTGGAACCAGTCCTTGTGGATCAGCTCGTCGTGCAGGCGGGTCAGGTTTTCGGCATGACCGGCGGCCAGCATCTCCGGCCCGG
The DNA here is from genome assembly GCF_023347355.1 of Faecalibacterium sp. IP-1-18. NCBI lineage: Bacteria > Bacillati > Bacillota > Clostridia > Eubacteriales > Oscillospiraceae > Faecalibacterium > Faecalibacterium sp. IP-1-18. The sequence goes on along the minus strand of NZ_CP094472.1, from coordinate 322,147 downwards.
TCAGGAAGCTGATGGCGCGGCGGATGTTGGCATCGCCCTCCACCCACTGGGCGGGGTCGTAATCGCCCACGGCGTAGCGGTGGATGACCTGATCGGAGGTCTGGCCGAAGATATAGATGTTCTCCTCGCCCACCTGCTGGCTGATCTCCACGTTGGCACCATCCATGGTGCCCAGCGTCAGCGCACCGTTCAGCATAAACTTCATGTTGCCGGTGCCGGAGGCCTCCTTGGAGGCAAGGCTGATCTGCTCGGACAGGTCGCAGGCCGGGATCAGCTTTTCGGCGGCGGTGACGTTGTAGTTTTCCACGAACACCACCTGCAGCCACTTGGACACCTCCGGGTCTGCGGCAATGACCTTGGAGAGGGTCAGCAGCGCATGGATGATGTCTTTTGCAATGGTGTAGGCGGGAGCGGCTTTTGCGCCGAAGATGCTCACCAGCGGCACAGCGGGCAGGTGTCCTGCCTTGATCTCGTAGTACTGGTGGATGAGGTACAACAGGTTGAGCTGCTGGCGCTTATACTCATGCAGGCGCTTGGACTGGATATCGAACACGGCATCGGTGTTCACGCTCACTTTCTGGGTGTGCAGCAGCCAGTCTGCCAGCGCTTCCTTGTTGGCCTTTTTCACGGCGGTCAGCTCGCTGAGCACCGTCTCGTCATCGACAAAGGCCAGCAGCTTTTCCAGCTCGGCGGCGTCCTTGCGGAAGCCGGAGCCGATGTGCTTTTCCAGCGTTGCAGTCAGGCGCGGGTCGCATTCCAGCAGCCAACGGCGGAAGGTGATGCCGTTGGTCTTGTTATTGAACTTCTCCGGGTACAGCTCGTAGAAGCCGTGCAGCTCGGAGTTTTTCAAAATCTCGGTGTGCAGCGCTGCCACGCCGTTGGTAGAGTGGGTAAAGTGGATATCCATGTGTGCCATGTGCACCCGGTCGTCCTTGTCGATAATGGCAAGGCTCTCATCCTCGGTGCGGGTGCGTGCCAGCGCATCCAGCTTTTCAATGATGGGCATCAGCTGCGGCACTACGGCATCCAGATAGGCGCGGGGCCACTTTTCCAGTGCCTCGGCCAGAATGGTGTGGTTGGTGTAGGCGCAGGTCTTGGTGACGATCTCCACGGCCTCTTCAAACTCGATGCCGCGCTCGCCCAGCAGACGGATCAGCTCCGGGATGACCATGCTGGGGTGGGTGTCGTTGATCTGGATAGCGGCGTAGTCCGCCAGATCATGGAAGTTGCAGCCCCGGGCGGCGCACTCGGCCAGAATGAGCTGTGCACCGGCAGAGACCATCAGGTACTGCTGGTACACCCGCAGACGGCGGCCTGCCTCGTCGGAATCGTCCGGGTAGAGGAAGAGGGTCAGGTTCTTGTCGATGGCAGTCTTGTCGAAGGCAATGCCGTCATGGACGATGCTCTCGTCGATGGTGTCCAGATCGAACAGGTTCAGGGTGTTGGTGCGCCCCTCGTAGCCGGTGACCGCCAGCTTGTACAGCCGGGCGGTGTACTCCTTGCCCGCCAGTTCCACCGGGTAGGTGGTGTCGGTCTTTTCCGCCCAGCTGTGGGCAGTGAGCCACGGGTCGGGCTTTTCGTTCTGCACGCCATCCTCAAAGGACTGATGGAACAGACCAAAATGGTACCGCAGACCTACGCCGTCGCCGGGCAGGTTCAGCGTTGCCAGAGAGTCGAGGAAGCAGGCAGCCAGACGCCCCAGACCGCCGTTGCCCAGAGAAGGCTCCGGCTCTACCTCTTCAATGTCGGAAAGGCGCTTTCCGGCAGCAGCCAGCGCAGACCGGGCTTCATCGTACAGCCCCAGATTGATGAGGTTGTTGGACAGCAGCTTGCCAATAAGGAATTCGGCGCTGATATAGTACAGCTTGCGCCCGGTGACCGGCTGCACGCGGTCGGCGCTCTTCTGCCGCACAAGTTCCAGCAGTGCCAGATACAGCTCTTGGTCGGTGCAGTCTGCCAACAGCTTGCCGGTGATACTCTGTAACGTTTCGGTAAAGCTCATAAAAGCATCCTCCTTTGCTAGGGTGCATCTGAAAAGTCGAAAATTCAGTCTATTTCTTTGTTTTCAGATACACCTTACGGAAAACAGGTTTGACATCTGTACTTCAAGATATACCACATAGAACGTTCAAAATCTTGCCTAAATAGTGCAAACTGTGGTACAATCCTATCATCAGGGGGGTGAGACGATGCAAAATCAGGCTTCTTTGCAGGAGACAAAACAGCACGGTGCAGTGCGGTTTCCGTTCAATTTGTATCCCTGCACCATTCCGGGGGATTTTCAGCAGGTGGCACTGCACTGGCACGAGAGCATGGAGCTGGTCTTTGTCAAGCAGGGCATGGGGCTGGTACAGGTGGGCGTGGTGACCTACCCGGCCTACCGGGGGGATATCTTTATTTTTGCCCCAGGCACGCTCCACGCGCTGCGGCAGGCAGAGGGACAGCGCATGGAATACGAAAATATCATCTTTGAGCCGGAGTTGCTGGGCGGCGCAGAGGACCTTTGCGCCGAAAAATATCTGCTGCCGCTGCAAAGCGGGCGGCTTTCGCTGCCGGTGCGTCTGACCCCGAACGATTTGTGCTATCTGCAAGCCGCCGCCTGCCTGCGGGAGCTGGAGGATGCCAACCGCGCCAAGCGCCCCGGCTATGAGCTGCTGGTAAAAGGGGCGCTGCTGCGCTTTCTTGCCCTGCTCATTGCGCAGGGCAGGCAGCAGCTTCCCGCCGAAACCGCCGACACCCAGCGGCTGAAAGCGGTGCTGCAATGGCTCTCCGCCCATTATGCCGAGCCGCTCCGGGTAGCCGATGCCGCCGGGGTCTGCTCCTTCAGCGCCAGCCATTTTATGCGCTGGTTCCGGCAGATGACCGGGCAGAGCTTTATTGCCTTTCTGAACGAGTATCGGCTGAACACCGCCGCCGAGGCGCTGCGAACCACCGATGAGACCGTGCTGACCATCGCCTCCCGGTGCGGGTTTGAGAATCTTTCCTATTTTAACCGGGCGTTCAAGGCGCATTTTGGCATGACCCCGCGGGAGTACCGAAAAAAATAAGCAAAGCGCTTGACAGCTGCGGCTGTATGGCGTATGATGTGGGCAGCGGCTTTTCTCGGAGTGAAAAGTTAGTCAATTCTAACTATCATTTTATAAGATATTCCTGAAAGAAGGTATAAAAATGATCCAGACGACCGTAGAAGTAGGCGGCATGGCGTGTTCCATGTGCGAAGCCCATATCAATGACACCGTGCGCAATGCATTTCCTGTGGATAAAGTCTCGTCCTCCCACGCCAAGGGCAAGACCGTGATCCTTTCCAAGGAGCCGCTGGACGAAAACGCGCTCCGCGCCGCCATTGAAGCCACCGGGTACCATGTGGGCACCATCCACAGCGCACCGTATGAAAAGAAGGGGCTGTTCTCCTTTTTCAAAAAGTGATATGTCCCCCGCCGTGTTCAGCCGTATCGACAAAAATAAGGCGCAATACTGATCTCTACCAACCATTCTTCTTTTCACCTCTTTTTTGTTTTCCACCCACAGAGAAACACCCCCGGCAGCCGCAATGGCCGCCGGGGGTGTTTCTGTATCTTTAGATTTGCACTCGGCTTTAGTGGACAAAGCCCACGAACACCGGGCAGAGCACGGCGGTCAGCACACCGGCTACGGCAATGGAAAGGCCGCTCATGGCACCTTCCACATCACCCATCTGCAGCGCCTTGCTGGTGCCCACGGCATGGGCTGCCGTGCCGATGCCCACGCCCTTGGCGATGGGGTCGGTGATGTGGAACAGCTTGCACACGGTCTCGGCCAGCAGTGCACCCACGATGCCGGTCACGATGACGATGGCACCGGTCAGGGCGGCAATGCCGCCCAGCTCAGCGGCCACATCCATGCTGATGGCGGTGGTCACGGACTTCGGCAGCAGAGTAGCGTACTGCTCCTGGGTCAGATCCATTGCCAGCGCCAGTGCAAAGGCGCTGCCCAGACTGACCAGCGTACCCACCGAGATGCCTGCGATGATGGCGGGCGCATTCTCCTTGAGCAGATCCAGCTTTTCATACAGCGGGATGGCCAGCGCCACCGTGGCGGGCAGCAGCAGATAGCTTACCGGCGCGGCGCTGGTCTTGTAGTCCCCGTAGGGGATATTGCACACCGACAGAAAAATGATGACAAAAATACTGCCCAGCAGCAGCGGGTTAAAGATGGCCTTGCCGGTCACCCGGTTGATGAGCACACCCAGCCCAAAGGCTGCCAGCGTAAGCAGCACGCCCCATGCCACAGAGCCGGTCAGAAAGTCGTTCAGCAGCTCAGTCATGGTCGGCCTCCTCTTTTTTATTGCGGGCGGTCAGCGCCTGCGTGGTGCGGCCTGCGGCCGCCATTACCAGCACCGTCACCGGCAGAATGGCGATCAGGATGGGCAGCAGCAGCTGTCCCATCTCTGCCCACAGCTCCATGATGCCCGCAGCGGCGGGCACGAACAGCAGCGGAAAAATACCGGTCAGGTAGGTGCCGGTTTCCTTGACCTGCTCCAGCTTTACAACACCGGCGGTCAAAGCTGCCAGCAGCAGCACCAAGCCGTACACACTGGCAGGCACCGGCAGCGGCAGCACCGCGTGCAGCACCTCGCCCAGAAAACAGAACGCAAGAATGCGCCCGAACTGAAAAATATACTTCGTGTCAGAACTCCCCTTTCTGGTCTTATGGTCTTATAACGAACAGACAACGGGCTTTTTGCCCGGAATTTTCTGTCTCACACAAAGTAAAAGTATACCGCGGACTGCCCGCTCCATCAACCGTAAATCTTGCCAAGAAGTTCTGCACCTTTTGCGCAGAACTGTACAAAAAAACGCACCGGGCCAAGGCCGGTGCGCAGAATCAATTATTCCTGATAGGTAAAATGACAGTGTGGGTAATTCGAGCACCCCCAGAAGGTTTGCCCTGCGTGATTCCCTCGTTGAGCTACCCTCATAACGAGCTGTCCGCCGCATCGCGGACAAGTCCAAGTTCCATCCGCTTGAACGACTGGATATTGCTTTGCCTGAACGTCTCTTATATGGGCGTCTTTTTGCCAGCCGCTTGCTTCTGTGAAATTCACAAGTATTGCATAAAGTGCATCCATTTTCTCATCTGATAGCTGAGTGCCTGTACACCGAGCATTATACTCAATATCCCTTCGGAGATATAGGGCATAGGTCACATGATGCATTCCGCTTGTGAGCTGAATGTTCTTTAGTTCACAATTGTTTCCAAATACTACATAGGAATAGTATGGGACAGTATCATCCTTCAGCAGTTCCATCAATGCGCAAATATGCGTCTCATTCTGCCGGAGAGGGTTATAAAAGGAGTACTTTTGCGTTGTATGAAATTTTCCCCTCAGACATTGCGTCCAATGTTCTTGCTCTTCATTGCCGAAAATCCAGCCACTGTAATTTTTGGATTCGATTACATAAAGTCCGGACTCGTGCAGAAAGACCATGTCAATCTCAGTTGTTCCTTTTTGGCCTACCGGGATATAACAATTCGGTAAAAGAGCTTTACGACCGTGGACTTTGTTCAGGGCTTTATAAATAATGTTTTCTCCAGCGTCTCCCCGTTCCTCCGGGCTACGAAAATCCCATCGAAATTGCTCAAACACGATAATGTCCTCAAATCACATAATCGTTGCCGGCCTGATCCGGCAGGGCAAGGTCTGCCAGTGTGATCTTGCCAAAATAGTCCGAGATCAGATCGTTGAGCCCCTTCCACATCTCGTAGGTGCGGCAGTTGGCCATCCGGGCGCAGGCAGAAGCCCCGGGGGTCAGGCAGCTTACCGGGGCAAGGCTGCCCTCGGTGAGCATCAAAATCTCGCTTACCGTGTACTGATCCGGGCTGCGGGTCAGCCGGTAGCCGCCGCCCTTGCCGCGCAGCCCCTCCAGAAAGCCGTTCTGCACCAGTACCTTGAGGATGTTCTCCAGATACTTTTCCGAGATCTCCTGCCGGGCGGCAACTTCCTTTAAGGGAACATATTTTTCAGACTGATGCTCCGCGAGGTCGATCATCACCCGCAGCGCATAGCGTCCTTTGGTCGAAACGATCATGATCCGTACTTCCTTCCGGTCAAAATTTATTATAACCCATTATACAACAGGGTAAGTCACTTTTCAATCCTACTTTTTTCAAAAAACCCCTTGACAAGCAGGGAAAACAGGGCTATAATGCCATCAAACCCACAAACGATGTTGGTTGAAAGGTTTAGAGGGAATCACAGCCGGGCACCCCGGCACAAGACAGGGCCATACGCCCCGTAACGATATCAGAAAGAGGGACAAGTATTATGAGCAAGATCTATACCGCCGCAGATCAGTTGATCGGTCACACCCCGCTGCTGGAGCTCAGCCATATTGAGAAGGAAGAGCAGCTGCCCGCCCACGTTATTGCCAAGCTGGAGTACTTCAACCCCGCTGGTTCTGTGAAAGACCGCATTGCGAAAAAGATGATCGACGACGCCGAGACCAAGGGTCTGCTGAAGGAAGGCTCCGTCATCATTGAGCCCACCTCCGGCAACACCGGCATCGGTCTGGCTGCTGTGGCAGCTGCCAAGGGCTACCGCATCATCATCGTGATGCCCGAGACCATGAGCGTGGAGCGCCGCCAGCTGATGAAGGCTTACGGTGCCGAGCTGGTGCTGAGCGAGGGTGCCAAGGGCATGAAGGGTGCCATTGCCAAGGCCGATGAGCTGGCAAAGGAGATCCCCAATTCCTTCATCCCCGGCCAGTTCGTGAACCCCGCCAACCCGCAGGCACACATCGAGACCACCGGCCCCGAGATCTGGGAGGATACCGATGGTAAGGTAGATATCTTTGTGGCAGGCGTTGGCACCGGCGGCACCGTGACCGGCGTTGGCAAGTACCTCAAGAGCAAGAATCCCGATGTCAAGGTGGTGGCTGTTGAGCCTGCTTCCTCCCCTGTGCTGAGCAAGGGCACTGCCGGTGCACATAAGATCCAGGGCATCGGCGCAGGCTTTGTGCCGGACGTGCTGGACACCACCGTCTATGACGAGATCATCGCCGTGGAGAACGACGACGCCTTTGCCACCGGCCGTCTGATCGGCCACAAGGAGGGCGTGCTGGTGGGCATCTCCTCCGGTGCTGCCGTCTGGGCTGCTATCCAGTTGGCAAAGCGCCCGGAGAACGCCGGCAAGAACATCGTTGTCCTGCTGCCCGATACCGGCGACCGCTACCTGTCCACCCCGCTGTTTGCTGAATAATCCCCAAAAAACTCTCCTCTCCCGCTCTGCACCCCGCAGGGCGGGAGTTTTTGTTTGGGGACAAGACTATTTGAAATGGCTTCCGCTGCGCTCTAGCCATATTCAGCGGAAGAATTATTTGATATTTCGCGTTTGGAGCGACCGCGTTTGCGGAGCGTAGCGTAGCAATGAAAGCCCCAGTGGGGCTTTTAAGCGGCAGAGCGGTCTGCGTTAGCAGATGGAGGGGCGTTGCCCCGACAAGCTCTGCGGAGCGCTCCAAACGCTATTTTCACAGAAGGGGTCGTAAAGGGAAACGGCAGGTGCAGCGCCGCTTTCTGCGAAAGCGCGGCGCTGCCGGCGTGCCCGCTCCCCGGGGGGAGCTGTCGCGCAGCGACTGAGGGGCTTTGAATCGGCGGAGCCGGAAAAAACGGTTAAAAGATCTTCACGCCGAACAGGCGTGAATCTTCAGTTTTTTCCGGTGCAGCCCACCCCTTTGGGGTTAAAAGGGGCGAGCAGCCCCTTTTTCGTGGCTCCAGCGCGTCGAAATCGCTGGCACTTTTCTGGTTCTCTTTTGGTGTCAAAAGAGAACATCCCCCGTCCCCTCCTCTTTTCCCTCACGCAATTTTATGCTACAATACCGGTAACAAAAACGTTTGGAGAAACGCCCATGCTTTATTATGCTGCCCCCATGGAGGGCTTCACAGACCGGGTCTGGCGGCAGACCCATCAGAAATGGTTCGGCGCACAAGGCGCTGCCGACCTCTATTATGCGCCGTTTATCTCCCCGCCGGAGAACCGGGTGCTCATTAAAAAGAAGATGGCAGAGCTTGCCCCGGAGGCAAACCCCGGTGCGCCGGTCATCCCGCAATTGCTGGCGAAGGACGGCGAGCTGGCTGCATGGATGATCGGTCAGCTGCGGGCGCTGGGCTATACCGAGGTGAACCTGAATCTGGGCTGCCCCGCCGGGACGGTGACCGCCAAGGGCAAGGGCTCCGGAATGCTGCGGGACCTTGCCAAGGTGGACGCCTTTCTGGACGGCGTATTCTCCCATGCCGAGGGGCCTGTCTCGGTCAAGACCCGGCTGGGGGTAGAGAAACCGGAGGAGTTTGCCGCCATTCTGGAAATTTATAGCCGCTACCCCATCTCGGAGCTGACCATCCATCCTCGGGTGATGCGGCAGCAGTACCGTGGGCAGGCCGACCGCGCCGCCTTTGCCGCTGCGCTGCCCCGGTGCACTATGCCGGTGTGCTACAACGGCGATGTGACCACCGCCGCCCAGCTCCACGCGCTGGAAAAGGAGTTCCCCGCCCTGTCCGGCATCATGGTAGGGCGCGGGCTCATCGCAGACCCTGCACTCTTCCGCAAAGCACGGGGCGGTGCACCCGCCACCAAAGAGGAGCTGCGGGGCTACCTGACCGACCTGTACCACGGCTACACCGAACTGTTTGGCAGCGCAGGCTGCGCCATCAGCCGGATGAAGGGGCACTGGTTCTACCTCATCCACTGCTTTGCCGGGGCAGAAAAGCTGGAAAAGCAACTGAAAAAGCTGCGGGAGCCGTGGGAGTATGAGGTGGTGGTGAACCAGATCTTCACCCTGCCGCTGGTGGAAAACGATTAAAATGGTCTCCAAAACCATCCTATCCATAATAAATGAGGCTTTTCCCTGCGACCCCACCCGTGAAAATGGGGTTCAGGAAAGTCCGCAGACTTTCCTGAACCCCGAAATTTAAAATAATCTTTCCTCTGAACATGGCCAGAGCAACGCGGAGGCCATTCCCAATCGTCCCACGCGCAAAAAAAGCCCGCCGTCTTGCAAGACAGCGGGGCTGAAAAGGACCGTATTACACGTTGAGGTAGCTGCGCAGCATAGCCTGCAGCAGATCGTCACGATCCACCTTGCGGATCATGGCACGGGCATTCTTATAGGTCGTAATGTAGGTAGGGTCTTCGGACAAAATGTAGCCCACCAGCTGATTGACCGGGTTATAGCCTTTTTCCTTCAAAGCATCATACACCTGTTGTACGATCTCGTGGATCTCATAGTCCTTTTTATCGTGGATGGAGAAAATCGCGGTTGCGTCTCCCACGCAATACACCCCCTTCGGTTGAAACTAGTCCCATTGTACACGAATTGCGCCGAAACTTCAAGATAATTACGCTGGATTTGCACATCCTGCACAAAATTTCCAGCAATGTTCCGGCAAGATGAACGATGTCCGGGCGGCATTCTGCCCGCGAAAGGAGCCTTTGTATGCTTTACGGCATCGGCTGCGACCTGTGCAGCCTTTCCCATCTGGAAAAAAGCCTTTCCTCTGCTCACGCGGCGGCCTTTGTGCGCCGGGTATACGGCCCGGCCGAGCAGGCGGCACTGGGGCTTTTGGAGGCCTCCCCTGCGCCGCTGAATGCCCACCGCCTTGCCAGCGCCGCCGCAGATTTTGCCGCCAAGGAGGCCTTTCTCAAGGCGGCGGGCACCGGCCTGCGGGAACCCTTTTCTCTATGTGAGATCGAGGCCGTCCGGCAGGAGAACGGTGCCCCGGCTTACCGTTTCAGCGGGCAGACTGCCGCATGGGTGGCGCAGCACCGGCTGCGTGCCCGGCTCTCTTTAAGCCACGAGGGCGGCATGGCGCTGGCCTTCTGCACGCTGGAAGAGGAAAGCTGACCACCCTTTGTGCATACAATGGAATATCGCCCCCGCACTGCATAAGCCGCACCCCGCCTGCGCATACTGAGAGCAGACAGGATGCGCCGGACGCATCACATAGCGGGGCACATCCTCCAGACAAACAGGAGGGAGATTCCATGGAGGTACACAGAGGAGAAGTTTTCTACGCCGATCTTTCGCCAGTGGTGGGCTCGGAGCAGGGCGGTGTGCGCCCGGTGCTGATCGTACAGAACGAGATCGGCAACCGGCACAGCCCCACTGTGATCGCGGCAGCCATTACATCCCGGCTGGACAAGACCCGCCTGCCCACCCACATCAACATCCGGGCGGCAGACACCGGCCTTGCCAAGGACAGCGTGGTGCTGCTGGAACAGATCCGCACGCTGGATAAGCACCGTCTGCGGGAGCGCGCCGGGCAGATCACCGCCGCCGACCAGAAGCGGGTGGATCAGGCGCTGGACGTAAGCCTTGGGCTGAGCTCGTACTGAAATTTTATTTATAAAGCAGAGACACCGGAGCGTCCACAGACGCTCCGGTGTCTCTATTTTTTAGTATTACTCGATCAGGCCGTTGAGCAGGGTCAGGCACTTGCGGCTGTGCAGCTTGCGGATGGCCTTGGCTTCGATCTGGCGCACACGCTCACGAGTGACGCCGAAGTCGCGGCCGACCTCTTCCAGCGTGCGGGGACGGCCATCATCCAGACCAAAGCGCAGGCGGATGACCTTTTCCTCGCGGGGGGTCAGGCTCTTGAGTGCCAGATTGATCTGCTGTGCCACCATGGCGCGGTCGGCTGCCTTGCCGGGTGCTTCGGCGTTCTCATCGGCGACAAAATCGCCCAGAGAGGAATCCTCTTCCTCACCCACGGGGCTTTCCAGGCTGGCGGGCTCCTGTGCCATGCGCTGGATCTCGCGCACGCGCTCCACGCTCATATCCATGGCCTTTGCCAGCTCCTCCGGGGTGGGCTCGTGGCCGTTCTGGTACACCAGCTGGTTGGTGGCCTGACGCATCCGGTTGATGGTCTCCACCATGTGCACCGGGATGCGGATGGTGCGGGCCTGATCCGCGATAGCGCGGGTGATGGCCTGACGGATCCACCAGGTAGCGTAGGTAGAGAAGCGGAAGCCGCGGTCGCAGTCGAACTTCTCGGCGGCCTTGATGAGGCCGATGTTGCCCTCCTGAATGAGATCAAGGAAGGCCAGATTATGGCCGACATGCTTCTTGGCGATGGACACCACCAGACGCAGGTTTGCCTCGCTCAGGCTGCGGCGGGCGTTCAGGCCGTCGCGGCGGGTCTTGAGCAGCTCCTGACGGCGTTCCTCGCTCAGGGGGCCGTTCTCCACGGCCTCCATGGCCTTTTCCTCGTCTGCCTTTTCCTCGGCATCCTCGGCAGACTTTTCGCCGTCCTCGTCCAGATCCTCGGTGTAGCTGCGGCTGTTCTCGTCCTCCTCAAAGGAGAAGCGGGCGCTGTTCTTCTTGATGTACTCCGGTGCGCCGTACTTCTGGCGGTCTGCCTGCAAAATGTGTGCAGCCTCGGCACCGGCATGGATGCGGCGGCTCAGCTCCACCTCCTGCTCGGCGCTCAGCAGCGGGATCTGACCGATCTGCTTGAGGTAGTTCTTCACCGGGTCGTCCAGCAGCTCGTCCATGGCAGCCTTCAGGTCTGCCGGGTTCTCCTCGGCATCCTCTTCGTTTTCATCGGCAAGGCCCATGTCATCGTTGTTGTTCTCGGCGTTCTCCACCTCAGCAATGATGCTGTCCACGTCCAGACTCGGCTCGTTCTCTTCCTCCAGGACCTTAATGCCGCGCTCCTCCAGCAGGGTGTAGAGGGTGTCTACATCCATGCGGCATTGTGCCGCCAGCGCCTTGGCCTCCTGTGCAGAGAGGGTGCCCTCGCCCTTAGTCAACAGTTCCTTCAAAGTCATGCCCATTTTTTCTCTCCTTCCCACTCCGGGGAATTTCCTGTAATATTGCCCTGTGCATCAGATCACAAGGCCGCCGTTCACCCCGAACACCTGTCCGGTGATGTATCCGGCATCCTCGCCGGCCAAAAAGACCAGCAGCTTTGCAACTTCTTCCGGGGTGCCAAGCCGACCCACAGGGGTCTCCTCGGCCAGCGCCGCCTTGTCCTCGGCGGTAAAAGCCGCCATCATGTCAGTCTCGATGACCCCGGGCGCTACGCAGTTCACCGTAATGCCGCTGGGGCCCTCTTCCTTCGCCAGTGCCTTGGTCAGGCCGATGAGCCCGGCCTTCGCGGCGGAATAGTGCACCTCGCAGCTGCCGCCGGTCTGGCCCCACATACTGCTCACGGTCAGAATGCGGCCCTGCTTGCGGCGGATCATGCCGGGCAATGCCAGCTGGCACAGGTGGAACGCGCCGCTCAGGTTCACGTCCAGCATCCGCTGCCACTCCTCCGGGGTGATGTCGGTAAACAGCTTCTGCTGCGCGATGCCGGCGTTGCACACCAACACATCCACCCTGCCCATGGCCTGCTCCACTGCGTGGAACGCCAGCTCACAGCTGGCGCGGCTGGCTACATCGCACTGGATGGCGATGCACCCGGGCAGCTGCTGTTCCAGCGCAGCGGCAGCAGCTGCGTTCTGGTGGTAGAGCACCGCCACCTGATACCCTGCTGCCGCAAAGGCGCGGGCAGCGGCAGCACCGATGCCCCGGTCGCCGCCGGAGATCAGCACCCGGCGCGCCGCAGCGGGTGCGGCAGGGGCAGGCCGCTCTTTTACAGGCTGCGGCGCAGGCGCTTCGGGCAGCTCCACCGCAGGCGGCTCTGCGGGCTTTTCCAGCGTGATCACCCGGGTGGGTTCGTCCACCGCAGGCGCTGCCGTTTTTCCCAGCGTCATGATGCGGGTAGGTTCATCCACCACCGGTTCCACCGGCGCAGCCGGCTTTGCAGCCGGTGCGGCAAGGGGCTCCGGTGCGCTCTCTTCCTCCGGCACTTGAAAGGTCAGTTCAAACTCGTCCTCGTACAAGAGTATATCCCTCCTGTTCGGTATTCTCGGCCGGGCGCAGTGCCCCAGCCGGAAAAACCCTGTGCCCATCCCCAGACAGTGCAGCGTTCCGTTTATGTGTCCGGCAAAGGTCCGGTGCTTTGGCGTGCCTGCCTGCAGTTGCGATGGGTTTCGACAAGATTCCATTGAATAATATACCACAATCCAGCCCAAAAAGAAAGTGGGAACTGCAATTTTTTACGCAGTTCCCACTATTTTTCCTTATTTTCCCCTGTTTTCGGGCACCGGGGGCTTCCAGCGGGGTCTGCCCGCCCGCTTTTCCCGCAGGGAAACAAAAAACGCCTGCAAAAGCTGCTGCGCCTCGGCCTCCCGCAGCCCCTTTTCCACTACCGGATGGTGGTTGAAGGGCAGCGCGAACAGGTCGGTCACCGAGCCGCAGCACCCGGCCTTGGTGTCGGCAGCACCGTACACCACCCGGCGCAGACGGCTGTTGATGATGCCGCCCGCGCACATGGGGCAGGGCTCTAAGGTGACGAACAGTTCGCACTCCCACAGCCGCCAGCCGCCCAGCGCCTTGCAGGCAGCGTCAATGGCCAGCAGCTCCGCGTGGTGCAAGGCGTTTTTCTCGGTCTCCCGGGTGTTGTGCGCCGTAGCCACCACCTCGCCGTGCCGCGCCACCACCGCACCCACCGGCACCTCGCCCAAGGCGGCGGCTTTGGCGGCTTCTTCCAGCGCAAGACCCATCAGTTCAAAATCGGTCATGTATCCCATCCTCTCATCCCATCGCCAGTACCAGCAGATTGTTTGCACTGTGCAGCAGCATCCCCGGCCAGAGATGTCCGGTGCGGTCTGCCAGCCACCCCAGACCCAGCCCGCACACCAGCGCATAGACCATGGCAGCGACGCTGCCGTGCTGCAAGGCAAACAGCACCGCCTGCAAAAGAATGGCCTGTCCCCTGCCCAGCGGCTGCGCCCGGCGCTGCACCGCGCCCCGGAACACCCCTTCCTCCGCCAGCGGAGCCAGCAGGCAGACCCGGAAAAACCGCGCCGCGCCGCCGGGCGGCACGGGCAGCAGCACCGCCAGCGCCTTGCCCGCCAGCAGATACCCTACCGCCCAGCCAAAGGCCGAAAGCAGCGCGGCGGTGCGGGGATTCAGCTTGTGCATGGTCGGTCTCCTCCTGCTGTGATTCGTTCCCGGTTATAGTACCATATCTGCCGCCGGGTGCGCAAGGTTTGGGCGTTCTGTCGTGGCAAATTTATGCAAATCATTGACACATCGCCCTAAATGGTGGTATAATAATTTCCAACCTTTTTAGCAAAAACGTTGCGTATACTGTATTTTACCGGTAGACCGGAGGTATTATTATGATCCGTATCCTCACCGATTCCGCGTGCGACATCCTGCCCGCCGAGGCGCAGCAGCTGGGCGTGACCGTGATCCCCCTGAACGTGACGCTGGAGGACGGCACCGTCCTGCGGGACGGCATCGACATGACCCCCAGCGAATACTATACCCATCTGGCAGCCTGCCGCAAGCTGCCCACCACCAGCCAGCCCAGCCCGGAGCAGTTCGAGCGGCTGTATCTGGACGCCGCTGCCGCCGGAGACGAGGTGCTGGGCATCTTTTTGTCCGATGCGCTGTCCGGCACCGGTCAGTGCGCCAGACTTGCTGCCGACCTTGCCAACGTGGATAATGTGGTGTTCGTGAACACCGAGAACGTCTGTCTGGGGCAGTCCTTGCTGGTGCGGCTGGCTGTGCAGCTGCGGGACGCCGGCAAGACGATCACCCAGATCGCCGCCGATCTGGAAAAGGCCAAGCAGCACCTGCATCTGGTAGCTGCCGTGGACGATCTGAAGTATCTGCGCAAGGGCGGCAGACTGTCCGCCGCCGCAGCTGTGGCGGGCGGTATGCTGGGCATCAAGCCCATCCTCGCCGTCATGGAGGGCAAGGTGGCGCTGGCCGGTAAGGCACGCGGTCTGCCCGGCGTGTATGTGGCGCTGTTCAAGAAGATCGACGAGATGGGCGGCATCCACCCGGGCTACACCCCGCTGCTGGGCTACACCGTCAACCACCGGGAGCTGCAGCCGCTGCTGACCTACCTGCAGGACAACCTGCATCTGGACGCACCGCTGGTGCGCCAGATCGGCTGCGTCATTGGCACCCACACCGGCCCCGGCGCCTTCGGCATCGCGTTCTTTGATAAAGAGCTGACGCTGGAATAAAACCTATTCGCAAAAACAAGTCGGACAGCCCGCGGGCTGCCCGACTTTATTTTTACCCGTGAAAAAGTAGTTCCGAAACGCCCGCAGGCGTTTCGGAACTACAAATAAAATATTCTTTCCGCTGATTATGGCCAGAGCAAAGCGGAGACCATTCCAAATCGTCCCGCCTTGCCCTTACAGCACCGCGTCCGAGATCAGCTTGCCCAGCAGCAGCACCAGCACCACCAGCATCATGGGGCGGATGAAGCGGGCACCCTTTTTCAGGGCAAAATGGGAGCCAAGCAGGTTGCCCAGAATGTTGCTGATGGCGCAGGGGATGCCGATGTGGAACACTACCAGACCGTTCATCAGATAGGTGAACAGGCTGGCGTAGTTGCTGGCCAGATTGAGTACCTTGCCGTTGCCGTTGGCGGTGCGCAGATCAAAGCCCATCAGGGTGGTAAAGGCAATGATGGCAAAGGTGCCGGTGCCCGGGCCCATGACGCCGTCGTACAGGCCGATGCCAAGGCCGATGGCCAGCGCCAGCAAAATCTTTTTCAGATCCAGCGTACCATCGTCCCGGTTCTCGTCCGGCAGGTTGCGCTGCCACAGAATGATGACCGCCGCCACCGGCAGGATGATGAACATCATGGTGCGCAGCATCTCATCGCTGAGCAGCAGCACGATGTGCGCGCCCAGCGCACTGCCCGCAAAGCTGCCGATGGCTGCAAGAACGCCCACCTTCACGTTCATGGCACCGCTTTTGAAAAAGTTTGCCGTGGCAAAGGTGGTGCCGCAGGCGGCGCTGAACTTGTTGGTGGCATAGGTGTAGTGGGGCGGCAGCCCGGCGAACAGATAGGCAGGCAGACTGATCAGCCCACCGCCGCCGGCTGCCGAATCCACAAAGCCTGCAAAGCCGGTCATCAGCATGAGAAACGCCATCATCCACGGCGAAATCGTGATACCCATTGTTATAATTCCTCTTATCTTTCCAAGTCGTTTGTTCTTTTTCAGGGGACGCGCGCCTTAGACCATATAAAACCTCCCCTCGCAGGGCAATACACAGCCCGGGATACCCGCGCAGCGCAGGGGTATCCCGGGCACATTTTGCAATTTTAAGACGTTTTATTACAGATTGTTTTTAAAGAAGCGGTATGCATTGCGCCAGTAGATGGCCTCTACCTCGTCCTCAGTAAAGCCCTCGCGGCGCAGTGCCTCGGCCAGCAGCGGCATATCTGCCGCCGTTTCCAGCTCGTGCTGACCGCCGATGCCGTCAAAATCGCTGCCAAGGCTGATGACCTCAATACCGCCCACCTGCTTGAAGTGTGCGGCGTGCTTTGCCAGCCGTTCCACCGTGCTGCGGCAAAGCTTGGGGTGTGCCGAGTCTGCGTCCACAAAGGAAGCGCAGTAGTTCAGCCCTGCAATGCCGCCCTTTTCTGCCAGTGCGCGGATCATCTCATCGGTCAGGTTGCGGTTGTGGGGCGACAGGGCACGGCAGTTAGAATGGCTTGCCGCAAAGGGACGGGTGCTGTGGTTTGCGATGTCCCAGAAGCCCTTATCGGAAAGGTGGCTCACGTCTGCGGTGATGTGCAGCTTTTCCATCTCTTCCAAAAAGGCAAAGCCCCGCTCGGTCAGGCCGGTCTCGGTGTTGGCCACCAGCGGCCCGCCGGGGTTTGCGTTGGGGGCTGCCAGCTCGTTGGGGTAGTTCCATGTCAGGGTCATCATGCGCACGCCCAGTTCCTGCAGCCGCCGCAGCACGCCCAGACTGCCCTTGCAGCAGCCGCCCTCTTCCACCGTCAGCATGGCGCTGAACTTGCCCTCGGCGCGGTTGCGCTCAAGGTCGGCAGCGGTGTACACCGGGGCGATCTTTTCCGAGTAAGCCGCCATGAGCCGCTTGAAGATGTCGATCTCCTCCAGCACGCTCACCAGCGGGTCGGCCCCGGGGGCGGGGTCGGCCAGATCCACATAGGCCGCAAAGCATTGCAGCAGATAATCCCCCTGCTGCAATTTTTCAAGGTCGATATGCAGATCGTTGTGCAAAAAGCTTTTGGGTGCGCCCGCCTTTTCGGCGCGGCGCAGTTCGTACAGGGTATCGCAATGCAGATCCCAAACCTTCATGATGGATACACTCCTTTATGCTTCTTCTCCCAGCAGCTGCAGCAGCTGTTCGGGGTTCATAGACAAAATCGCGCCGTCTGCCCCGCCGGTAACGGTGTCGGCCAGTGACTGCTTGGCCTGCTGCAGCTCCACGATCTTTTCCTCAATAGTGTCCTGCGCGATCAGCCGGTACACCTGTACCGGGTTGCGCTGACCGATGCGGTAGGCGCGGTCGGTGGCCTGATTTTGCGCGGCAAGGTTCCACCACGGGTCGTAGTGGATGACGATATCAGCGGCGGTCAGGTTCAGACCCGTACCGCCCGCCCGCAGCGAAATCAGAAAGACGTCCGCCTCGCCCTGATTGAACCGGCGCACCTGCTCGGCACGCACCGGCTTCGGGGTAGAGCCTTGCAGGGTGAAGTGGCTCACCCCGGCCTCGTCCAGCCGCTTTGCCAGCAGTTCCAGCATGGAGGTGAACTGGCTGAACAGCAGAATGCGGTGCCCGCCCGCCACTGCCTCGGTGACAAGTTCCAGACAGGCTTCCAGCTTGGCGCTGCTGCCGGTCCAGTTGTCTGCCACAAGACGCGGGTCGCAGCAAATCTCCCGCAGCCGCATCAGCACGGCAAACACGGTCATCTTGTCCTCCGGCTTTGCCGCCCGCAGCTTTTCCCGGGCGTCCACCACCGCTGCCAGATACAGCTTGCGCTGCTCGGTCTCCAGCTCAACGCGGCGCACGTTCTCGGTCTTGGGCGGCAGCTCCCGCAGCACCTCGGACTTCATGCGCCGCAGGATGAAGGGGCCGGTGAATTGGTTCAGCCGCCGCACGGCGTTGGCATCCTCGTCCTGCACGATGGGCTTTTCAAACCGGGCGCAGAAGGTCTTGTAGGGGGGCAGATACCCCGGCATCAAAAAGGAGAAGATGCTCCACAATTCGCCCAAGCGGTTCTCCACCGGGGTGCCGGTCAGGGCAAAGCGCACCCGGCTGTTCACCCGGCACACCGCCTTGTATTTCTGGGTGGTGTGGTTTTTGATGGCCTGCGCTTCGTCCAGAATGCAGGCGTAAAAGCTTTGCCCGGCATACAGTTTTTCGTCCCGGCGCAGCAGGTCGTAGCTGGTGATGACGATGTCCGCCTGCGCCCACCCATCGACCAGCGCGGCGCGGTGGGCGGCATCGCCGTCCATGGCAACACTTTGCAGCTGCGGGGTGAACTTCTGGCATTCCTCCTGCCAGTTCAGCACCAGCGACGCCGGGCAGACGATGAGGCTGGGCAGCTGCTGCCCGCCCTCCTTCATGGCCAGCAGGTAGCTGAGCACCTGCACAGTCTTACCCAGACCCATATCGTCGGCCAGAATGCCGCCCATGCCGTAGCCGTCCAGCGTGCGCAGCCAGCGGTAGCCGTCCCGCTGGTATTTGCGCAGGGTCTTTTGCAGCGAGAGCGGCGGGGTATACTCGCTGTCCCGCACGGCGTGGAAGCTGCGGCTGATGCGCCGGAAGGCATCGTCCCGGTCGAACCGCAAGCCGTTCTGCCCCGAAAGCGCCCAGTCCAGCGTGGGGGCACGGTAGAGCGGCAGGGCGGCGTGGCCGTCCTTCAGCTTTGCACCGGAAAGTTCCAGCGTGTCGTTCAGCTCGTCCAGCCCTTCCAGACTGTCATCCAGCCGCAGCAGACTGCCGTCCCGCAGGCGGTGGTAGCGTTTTTTCTGGTGCAGGGACTGCAAAAGCTCCCGCAGTTCCTCCACCGGGAACGCGCCGGTGTCCACTTCCAGATCCAGCACACTGCCGTGCACCGATACCCCTACCGAAATTTTAGGCGGGGCGGCTTGTAAGTTGCGGAAGGCATCGGTCTGGTACACCTCGCCCATGGCCAGCAGGGCGGGAATGCCCTCTTCCAGCAGCTGGAAAAGCGCCTCCTCCCCGGAAAGGCTGTAATGCCCCGGCTTGCCGGTCTCGGGTTCCAGATAGGTCTCCAGCAGGCGCTTTGCCCGGTTCTCGGTGCGGGCATCCCGCAAAAGGTC
This sequence comes from Faecalibacterium sp. IP-1-18, assembly GCF_023347355.1. Taxonomy (NCBI): domain Bacteria; kingdom Bacillati; phylum Bacillota; class Clostridia; order Eubacteriales; family Oscillospiraceae; genus Faecalibacterium; species Faecalibacterium sp. IP-1-18. The sequence goes on along the minus strand of NZ_CP094472.1, from coordinate 302,997 downwards.
GGGCGGCACCGGCTCGCCGGGGGCTACCCTGTCCTCTCCGTACAGAAAGACCGGGTAGGCCGTGACGGTAAGCCCCCGATCGGCGTCCAGATAAAACTGCACCACCGGTTCCAGCGGGATCTGGTTCAGCAGCAGCCGGTCGGGGTCCACGATGTTGACCCGGTTGCCCAGTTCCGGCAGCACATAGCTGCAAAAAGCGGCGGCGTCTGCGCTGGTAAAGAACAAACTGCGCCCGCCAAAGGTGTCCAGTACCGGCAGCACCCGGCGGCATTCCTCCCGCTGCATCCGCCAGAGGGTACTTTCGCCCAGCAGATAGGCATAGTCCAGCCCCTGCACCCCGCTGAGTGCCGGGGTGCAGCTTAGCTGCACGCCGCCCTTGCGGCGTTCCACCTTCAGGCTGATGACCGGCAAGCCCTCTTTAAGGGTATAGCCGCCCACAACGCCCTCGGCGGCGTAAAGCTCCACAAGAGCATCCAGCCCTTCGCCGGTCAGCGGCAGACCACCCGCCGGGCCTTTCTCCCAGCCGGAGCGCACCGTGCCCTCGGCTTCAAACGCCTGCCGGGCGCTCACCTGACGGCGCAGCAGCCGCAGCAATTGCTGCGCATCCGGGGCAAAAGCGTCCCACCGGTGCACAAAGGCCAGCGACTTCCCGTAGCTGACGCTTTCGCCCCGCTCGATCGCATCCAGAAACTGCGGGATGCTTTTTACCAGATACTGCCGCCCGCCGATGCCATCCGAGACCCGCAGTCGCAGCCAGATACGGCCATTGTGCGGCGTAAGCTCCGGTTCCAGCAGAGCAAAGCCGGTGCGCTGGGCAGCGTTCTGGGGCTGGGGCTGCGCATCCTCCCGCTGGTAGCGCTTCAACAGCAGCTGGGCCTCATAGTCGGTCTCCGGCTCCTCGCCCCGCCACTTGCGGCCGAACAGCATATCCAGCCCGGCGCTGTAACTGTCCTTGCGGGGTTCGGTGCTCAAGCCTGCCACGCCCCGCTGCACCCCGGGGATGCTCTCCGGCTTTTTTTCCGGAGCAGGCGGATTTTTTTCCGCGTCCTGCAGCAGCAGCGCGCCAATGTGCTTACAGTAGGTGCCGTCGCCGTTTTGATTATAGGGGCAGTCGCAGGAGGCGCTGACAAAGCTGCCGTTTTCCCGCAGCCAGACCTGCGTATAATAGCAGTCCGGCCCGCTGCCCTGCACCAGCGCTGTCAGGTGCCGCACCCCGTCCTCGTTGGTGGTGCAGCTGCTTTGCAGGATGCGCTTGCGGTACTTCTGTGCCCGCTCAAAGATGCTTTTGCCCAGCAATGCGCGGATCTCCTGTGCGTCCATGTGGTCTCCCTCCCCTGTGCTGTCGCGGTTCCGGTCTATTCTATAAGAATACCGCGTTCCACCCCGGGATGCAAGGGCAGAAGGGTAAAAAACGTTTAGAAAGCGCGGGCGGGATGATTTTGAATGGCTTCCGCTACGCTCTAGCCATTTTCAGCGGAAGAATTATTTTGATTTGCAGTTTCGAAACGCCTGCGGGCGTTTCGAAATTGCTTTTTCACAGGAGGGGTCGTAGAGGAAAACGGCATTTGCAGTGCCTGTTTCCTGCGGAAACATCCGCACTGCGGGGTTGCTTCTTGGCTCTCAACAGGTCAAAGAAAAAGCACCCGCGAACGCCTTCGGGTGCCAATGCACAGACGGGAAGGGTTGCAGGTGCTTTCTTTATTTTAGGAAATTCCGCGCTTGCGGGTCTTGAGGTGGTACATTTCCTGATCGGCCTTATCGATCAGGTCGTGCACGGTGGCGATGTCCGGCTCAAGGCGGGCGCAGCCGATGCTGATCTCGATCTGGTAGGGCTTGCCGGAGGCGGCGTTGGCGGCGTCCAGCTCCCGCTGGATGGAGGCGATCAGGGTGCGCACCTCCACGCTGTTGCAGCCGCAGGCGATGCAAAATTCATCGCCGCCGTAGCGCGCCAGCACGCCGTTATAGTTGGCGCACACCTTTTTCAAAATGCCCGCCAGCAGCACCAGCGCAGCGTCCCCCTCCAGGTGGCCGTATTCATCGTTGATGTGCTTGAAGTGATCCATGTCCATCATGAGGAAGTGCAGCGAGCGGTTGGGGTGACGGCGGTAGTAGGGCAGTTCGCTTTCCAGATACCGCAGCGCCACGATGCGGTTGCTGACGCCGGTCAGGGTGTCCACCGTGAACTTGGTCTGCAACACCAGCACATACACGCACACCAGCCCCAGCGTAATGCCGCAGCACAGCAGCCCGCGCCCGGGCAGCCAGCCTTGCAGCAAAAAGCCTGCCGCCGGCGCAAGCGCGAGCAGCAGCAGGGTCTTCAGTTCCTCTTTGGGTGTTTCCTGCTTCCAGTTGCTCAGCGTCCAGCTGCAGCGGAGAAAGGCCGCCGCCAGATAGGCAAGCCCCACCAGCTTCGCCCCCCAGAACAGGGTGCTGCCCCGCAGCCCCTCTGCATCCAGATAGCAGAAGCCGTTTTCGTCCCGCGCTGTCAGCAGCGCCAGCAAAAGCAACGCCACCGGTGCGGCGCTGAGCGCCAGCCTGCGGCCGTCCTCCATCCATGTACGCCCCAGCTCTGCCTCCACATACAAAAACACCAGCAAGCAGCAACACGCCGCCAGCAGGTAAAACAAAATGCTGCCCCCGGCGTTCAGCCGGTAGGTCAGGGGGATGCCCAGATCCTGCCACGCGCCCAGCTGCGCCAGCGCACTGCCATGATCTACGATCGTCAGCGCCCCGGCAGACCACAGCAGCGCCGTGAACAGCCGCCCGGGCAGACTTTTATCCCGCATTTTCTGCTGCGCCCGCAGCAAGACCGCCAGCGTGACCAGACAGACCACACTGACCTGAGTATGGGCAATCGCATCCATGCCGCAACGCTCTCCTTTACCCTAGGGCGGCTTTGCGCCGTCCCGGCCCTTTTTCGCTCTTCCAACGTTCCTTTTCCGCACAGATTTATTGTACCAAATCCGTAACAGATATGCAACACAAACCGAAAATTTCATACAAAAAAAGACACCGGAACGTCTTTCGGCGTTCCGGTGTCTCTTGGAATCATATCACTTTGCCTGCGGATGGGCGGCGTCGTTGCGCAGGGCGCTTTCGCGGATCTTTTCCAGCGTCTGCTCGCTGAGGATGTGCTCTGCCTTGCAGGCGTCCTCGGCGGCGGTCTGCTCGTCCACGCCCAGCTGCACAAAGAAGTGGGTCAGCAGCTGGTGGCGGCTGTAAATGCGCTGAGCAATCTCCAGCCCGGGCTCCAGCAGGGTCAGGTTGCCTTCGCCGTCCACCGCGATATAGCCGTTCTCCCGCAGCTTTTTCATGGCGATGCTCACGCTGGCTTTGGTAAAGCCCAGCTCATTGACTACGTCAATGGAGCGCACTTTGCCCATACGCTGGCTCAGCATCAGGATCGTTTCAAGATAATCTTCTGCGGATTGGTGGATCTGCATGGTTTGTCCGGCCTCCTGCCTCATTCCCTCTGGGGGATTTTTCCGACAGGGGATGTGTACCCTCTGTCGTATGTTAAAGGATATCACACTTTTGCGGTTGATGCAAGTAATTCGCAGCAAGTTTTGTTAAACTAACCATATTTTTCTGCACAGAACTGCTGTTTTGCCGGTTTTGTGCCGCGCCTGTTTTGTGCAAAGGGTGCAATTTAGAGCGCAGCCAGATAGGCCGCAGGGCCTTCCTCGTACAGGTCGCCGCCGTGGGCATCCAGCACAACGGTCAGGGGCATATCCTGCACGGTCAGGCGGCGCACCGCCTCACAGCCCAAGTCCGGCCATGCGATCACTTCCAGCGTCTGCACGCTTTTTGCCATCAGCGCACCGGCACCGCCCAGCGCAGCCAGATACACCGCGCCGTTGCGCACCACAGCTGCCTTGACGGCGGCATCCCGCTTGCCCTTGCCGATCATGATCTTGTTGCCAAGATCCAGCAGCCGGGGGCTCATGGCGTCCATGCGCCCGCTTGTGGTAGGCCCTGCCGAGCCGATGACTTCGCCCGGGCGTTCCGGGGTGGGACCCACATAATAGATGGCGCTGCCTTCCAGATCAAAAGGCAGGGTCTCGCCCTTGTCCAGTGCTTCCATCATCCGCTTGTGTGCCTGATCCCGGGCGGTGTACACCACGCCGGAAAGCAGTACGGTATCCCCCGCTTTCAGCGGGGCAAGATCCTGCGCGGTGCAGGGGGTAGTCAGTCTGTATTCCATCGTTCTCCCCTCCTTACAGCTCCGCGCTGGCGCGGCGGGTCACATGACAGGAAACGTTCACAGCCACCGGCAGACCCGCCACATGGGTGGGCATCTGCTCAATGGCAAGGCCAAGGCAGGTGGTCTTGCCGCCAAAGCCCTGCGGGCCGATGCCCAGTGCATTGATGGCGGCAAGCAGCTCCTGCTCCAACTGGGCGTAGTAGGGGTCGGGGTTGGGGATATCCAGCGGGCGCAGCAGCGCCTTTTTGGCAAGATACGCCACCTTGTCAAAGCTGCCGCCCACGCCGATGCCCAGCACGATGGGCGGGCAGGGGTTGGAGCCCGCCAGCTTTACGGTATCCACCACGAACTTTTTAAAGCCCTCCACGCCGTCGGCGGGCTTGAGCATCTGGATGCGGCTCATGTTCTCGCTGCCAAAGCCCTTGGGTGCTACCGTGATACGGCAGCCCTCGCCGTCCACCAGATGCACCGTGATGGCCGCCGGGGTGTTATCGCCGGTGTTGCCCCGGCGCAGCGGGTCGGCCACGATGCTCTTGCGCAGGTAGCCATCGGTGTAGCCCCGGCGCACGCCCTCGTGGATGGCGGCTTCAAAGCTGCCGTCAATGTGCACATCGGTGCCCAGCTCCACGAACACACAGGCCATGCCGGTATCCTGACAGATGGGCAGGTCTTTCTCCTTTGCAGCGCCAAGGTTCGACCACAGCAGGTCTAATGTGTTCTTTGCCAGCGGCCACGGCTCTTCTTCCCGCGCCTTTTCCAGCGCGGCCTGCACGTCCTGCGGCAGCTGGGTGTTGGCTTTAATGCAGAGCCGCGCCACCGTATCCGTAATGCTCTGTGCGGAGATCGTTCTCATGCCTGTATCCTCCGCTTACAGTCGTGCCACGCCGGTCTCGCGGGCAGCCTTTGCCACGGCATTTGCCACAGCCTCGGCCACGCGGGGGTCGAACGCACCGGGGATGATGTTCTCCTCGCTGCGGTCGGCATCGGTGATGAGGTCTGCAATGGCGTAGGCAGCAGCCAGCTTCATCTCATTGTTGATATCCCGGGCGCGGACGCTGAGCGCGCCCTTGAACAGGCCGGGGAAGCACAGCACGTTGTTGACCTGATTGGGGAAGTCGCTGCGGCCGGTAGCCATCACCCGCACGCCGCCGGCCTTGGCTTCGTCCGGCATGATCTCCGGGGTGGGGTTTGCCATGGCAAAGACGATGGCGTCCTTGTTCATGGTCTTGCACAGCTCGGTGGTCAGGATGCCGGGGCGGGACACACCGATGAACACATCTGCGCCTTCCAGCGCTTCCTTCAGGCCACCCTTGATCTGGCGGGGGTTGGTCACCTCGCCCAGCCAGTTCTTGTGGGCTTCGGCGCTGTTGCAGCCCTTGTACAGGGTGCCGAACTGATCCACCGCAATAATGTCCTTGGCACCGGCGGTCATGAGCATCTTGATGATGGCGGTACCGGCAGCGCCGGGGCCGTTCAGAACGATGTGCACGTCCTCCATCTTCTTATTCACCACCCGCAGGGCGTTGATGAGGGCAGCAGTGACCACGATGGCGGTGCCGTGCTGGTCGTCGTGGAACACGGGGATGTCCAGCTCCCGCTCCAAGGTCTCCTCGATCTCGAAGCACTCGGGACTCTTGATGTCCTCCAGATTGATGCCGCCAAAGGTGGGCGCAATGGCCTTGCAGGCGGCGATGACACTGGCAGCATCGTGGGCGTCGATGCAGATAGGGAAGGCGTCCACGCCGCCGAACTCCTTGAACAGCACGGCCTTGCCCTCCATGACCGGCAGACCGGCCTCCGGGCCGATGTCGCCGAGGCCCAGCACGGCGGTGCCGTTGGAGACAACGGCTACCATGTTGCCCTTGAAGGTGTACTTGTACACGTCCTCCGGGTTTTCCTTGATCTTGCGGCAGGGCTCTGCCACACCGGGGGTGTAGGCGGTGGACAGGTCGTCACGGGTGGCGACTTCCACCTTGCTCACGATGCCCACCTTTCCCTTGTGGGTCTCGTGCATTTCCAGAGCTGCTTTATTGTAATCCATGGTTTTATCCTCCAATTTCAGCAAAAGGCTTTCCCCCGCAGGGAAAGGCTCATACAGTTTTATTGTAACAGAACCGTCCGGGTATTTCCACCGGTTTTGCGGCATTTCCCGCCTCAAAGCGGGCAAAAGTGATACCTGTGCCGGACGGCATTTGTGGAATTTTCGCAAAAATCTTTTCTTTTCGCATTTTTCCGTTATAATAATAAGGTATGACATTTGCATTCTCCGTGAAAACGGTCTGCTATTTTTAGGAGGTATCTCTTTTGAAACGCATTACCAAGATCCTGTTGTGTGCGCTGTGCGCGGTGGCTGCTGTGCTGTGCGTAGCTGCGGCCTGCTTTATGCTGCTCAAAAAGCAGAGCGGCACCACGGCATCCTCTGCCGCATCCGGCGCAAGCGTGTCCATCTACGGCAAGGTGTCAGATTTCGACTACGCCAGCTTCGATTATTCTGAGGGGCTGGACGATAACGGCCACTGGACCGGCATCCGCGCACTGGACTATGTGACGTTGCCGGAGGATGTGTCCGCGCTGCCGCTTTCCAAGGCCGACATCGAGCCCACCGAGGCCGAGATCCAGACTCAGATTGACACTTTGCTGAACCAGTACGCCACCACCCAGAACATCACCGACCGGGCAGCCCAGAGCGGCGACACCGTGAACATCGACTATTCCGGCGCGGTGGATGGCGTAGCCTTTACCGGCGGCACCGCCACCGGCTACGACCTGACGCTGGGCAGCCACTCCTTCATTGACGGCTTCGAGGATCAGATCATCGGCCACAACATCGGTGACACCTTTGATGTGACCGTCACCTTCCCGGAGGGCTACGGCGACTCCACCGATGCCGAGGGCAACACCATCACCCTCAGCGGCAAGGAGGCCGTGTTCAGCGTGACCCTGAACGCCATCACCCAGAGCGTTGTCCCCACCCTGACCGACAAGTGGGTGGAGACCAATTTTGCCGCCAGCGACGACCTGCACACCGCAGACGCCCTGCGCCAGTACTTTGACAGCGCCCTGTACGCCAACAATCTGGACAACGCCGCGATGGACTACCTGCTCACGAACTCCACCTTTAAAGAAGTCCCCACCCAGATCACCAGCTACTACATCCGGATGTTCCTGAACTACCACTCTCAGCTGGCTACCCAGTACGGCATGGAGCTGGACGCCTACGCACAGGCCAAGGGCTACGCCGATGCCGACGCGATGCTGGCGGATTCCGACGCTTACTTTGAGCATCTGGCCAAGCAGGATCTGGTCTTTCAGGCCATTGCGGAGCAGCTGGACATCACTCCCACACAGGAGCAGATCGACAGCGCCAACAGCTCCTACGCCGACACCTACGGCGCACAGCGCAGTATGCTGAACGCCTTGCAGCTGGCAGTGTTGGACAAGGTGGAGGAAAGCGCCGTGCTTTCCTGACAGCATCTATAATTTTAGAAACCCGGAGCGTCTGCGGATGCACCGGGTTTTTCTTTTTCACGAGAGGGGCGTGAAGGGAAGCAGCAGATGTAGCGTTGCTGCTATGGCAACTTTCTGCTTGCTTTCAGCGTGCAAAGACGCTCCGCTGGGCCAGAGGCAGGGAGGGGTGTTCCGAGTCCCCCCTCCCTACCTCTGGACTCCACCCACCCCGCAACGGGCCAAGGGCTGCTCGCCCTTGACAATCCTAAAGAAGAAGTCGAAGCACAAAAAAGCTAGCGCTGCGCCAGTCGGCGCTATCGCTTTAACGCTTTTTTCGCTTCTCCATTTATAGCCCCTCAGTCGCTACGCGACAGCTCCCCCGAGGGGGAGCGGGCACGCCCGCACACTTTGCGGTTGAGCCGGAAACTTTGTCGCCATGCCAAAGGCTCCCCGGGGGGAGCTGTCGAGCGTAGCGAGACTGAGGGGCTTCAAATCGGCGGAGCCGGAAAAAACTGAAGATTCACGCCGAACAGGCGTGAATCTTCAGTCTTTTCCGGTGTAGCTCACTTCTTTGGGGTTAAAAGGGGCGAGCAGCCCCTTTTTCGTGGCTCCAGCGCGTCGAAATCGCTGGCACTTTTCTGGTTCTCTTTTGGTGTCAAAAGAGAACATCCCCGGCTACCACCTGCTACCCCTGCGGAGGGCATTCCAAATCATCCCACACAGTCAAAAGGCCGCTGCACGGTGAAGTGCAGCGGCCTTTGGTTTTCCACATTTTTACTTGGCGGTGTTGATAAAGCTGCGGTTATCCCACAGGTACTTGATGCCGGAGATGGCGGTCACAGCGGCCACCAGCCAGCACAGGGCGATGGAGACCACCACCACGATGGAAACACTGTCCACCGTACCGCGGTAGCTCAGTGCCGTGCCAAAGAAGTAGAAGATGATGCTCAGCATCTGCAGCACGGTCTTTACCTTGCCCCACATATTGGCGGCGATGACCTTGCCGTCCTTGGCACCGGCGGCCACCATGCGCAGGCCGGACACCGCAAACTCGCGGGCCAGAATGATGCACAGCACCACGGGGCTGCACACGCCGTCCCGCAGCATGTAGATAAAGGCCACGGTGGTCAGCAGCTTGTCGGCCAGCGGGTCGGCAAACTTGCCGAAATCGGTGACCATGTGCCACTTGCGTGCCAGATGGCCGTCCAGATAGTCGGTAAAGCTGGCAGCAGCGAACACGATGCCGGCCAGCAGGTAGAAGGTGGCGTTAAAATTGCCATCCACGATGCTGTCCAGACTGGTCAGGGACACAAAGATCATGAACACCGGCACCAGAATAATACGGGTCAGGGTAAGTTTATTGGGCAGATTCATAGGTTTTATCCTCCAATTCGTTATTTTACGACTGTACCATACAGATCGTAAAGGTCGCTGTCCTCTACCAGCACATCATAGAACTGGCCGGGGTACAGCGGTTCCTCGCTGGAAACGCAGACGCAGCCGTCCACTTCCGGCGCATCGCCGGTGGTGCGGCAGAGGTACAGACCGTTTTCCTCGTCGATGCCGTCACACAGAACGTGCACGGTCTGGCCCACCTTTTCGGCCTGCTTCTGCGCCATGATGCCGGTCTGGATCTGCATTACCAGCTCGGCGCGCTTGTCCTTGACTTCCTGCTCGATCTGACCGTCCATCTTGGCTGCCACAGTGTTCTCCTCGGCGGAGTAGGCAAAGCAGCCCAGACGGTCGAACTGCACCTCCTTGACGAAGTTGCACAGATCCTCGAACTGCTCCTCGGTCTCGCCGGGGAAGCCCGCGATCAGGGTGGTGCGCAGGGTGATGCCGGGGATCTCGCGGCGCAGCTTGCCGATGACCTCCAGCAGCTCCGCACGGGTGGAGCGGCGGTTCATGTTCTTGAGGATGGTATCGTTGCAGTGCTGGATGGGCAGGTCGAGGTAGGGCACCACCTTCTCGTTGCGCTTCATGGCGGCGATGAATTCATCGGTGATGCGCTCCGGGTAGGCGTACATGATGCGGATCCATTCCAGCCCCGGCACCTTGTTCAGCTTGTCCAGCAGCTCACAGATGCTGCCGGGTTTGCCCCAGTCCTCGCCGTAGGCGGTGGGGTCCTGCGCCACAACAATAAGCTCCTTCACGCCCTCACCGGCCAGCCAGCGGGCTTCGGCAACGCAGTCGGCCATATCGCGGCTGTGCAGCGGGCCGCGGATGCCCGGGATGGCGCAGTAGTGGCAGCGGTTGTTGCAGCCCTCGGCGATCTTTAAGTACGCATAGTGGGCGGGCGTGCCGATGACGCGCTTGCCGCCCAGCGGGAAGTCCTTTTTGGCGCCGTAGCTTTCCAGATGATCCTCGCCGTGGAACAGCCGCTCCACGATGGTATCAATGGCCTTGTTGGAGGCGCAGCCTACAACGGCGTCCACCTCCGGGATCTCTTCCTCGATCTGGCTGCGGTAGCGCTCGGCAAGGCAGCCGGTAACGATGACCTTCAGGTTCGGGTTCTGCTGCTTATAAGCGCAGGCTTCCAGAATGTTTTCAATGGCCTCGGTCTTGGCGCTCTCGATAAAGCCGCAGGTGTTCACAAGGATGACATCGGCTTCGGCCAGATCGGCCACAGTCTCGTGCCCGGCAGACAGCAGGATGTGCACCATCACATCCAGATCCACCTGATTCTTCGGGCAGCCAAGGGAAATACACGCAATTTTCATAAGGGATGATACTCTCTTTCTCTTTTGAGGGATGCTTTTAAAATTTTACGGGAGGGTCATTCCTCCTCCACCCTGCGGATGGCTTCTTTAATGGTGGTGTAGGCAAAGCCGCGGCGCTGCAGCGCCGCCACCACAAGGTCGCGACGGCCGATAGCAAGCTTTTTGCGGTAGCGGCTGTCCACCAGCGCGGCGGCGGCTTCCAGCTCCGGGTCGTCGCCGCCGTCCTCCGGGGCGTAGACCGCTTCCAGCGCACCTGCCACCTCGGCGGGGGCAAGCCCCTTCTGGCGCAGGCTCTGGGCGGCGGCGCGGCGGCTTTTGCGGGCAGCCAGCAGACTGTGTGCCCGTGCTTCGGCGTAGCGGGCATCGTTCACATAGTCCAGCTGCACCATCTCCGCCACAGCGGCAGCAGCAGCCTGCTCGGTATAGCGGCGGCACAGCCGCTCATACAGCATATTGGCAGAGACCTCCTGCCCGGCCAGCGTTTCCAGCGCGCTGGCCCGCGCCTTGGCGGGGTCTGCACACTTTTCCGCATCCGGGCGGGGTCGGCGGCGGTAGAAGGCCATTTAGTCCTCCACCATGATATCCAGCTCGCTCTCGCTGCTGCGGGCGGGTGCCTTGACCACCGGCTCTTTTGCGGCGGCAGGGTCGGCGGGCTTCTCCGCTGCGGCGGCTGCGGCGCGGCCTGCCGGGCGGCGGGTGGCGTACAGCTTATCGGCGTTGGCGCGGATCTGACCCTCGATGTCATTGGCGATCTCGGGGTTATCCTTTAAGAACTGCTTGGCGTTGTCGCGGCCCTGACCCAGACGGATATCGCCGTAGTTGAACCATGCGCCGCTCTTCTGCACGATGCCCAGCTTGACGCCCACATCAATGAGCTCGCTCATTTTGGAGATGCCCTCACCGAACATGATGTCGAACTCGGCTTCACGGAACGGCGGAGCCACCTTGTTCTTGACGATCTTGGCACGGGTGTGGTTGCCGATGAACTGGCCGGAGGAGTCCTTCAGACCCTCCACGCGGCGGATGTCGATACGCACCGAGGCGTAGTATTTCAGGGCGCGGCCGCCGGTGGTCACCTCCGGGTTGCCGTACATGACGCCCACCTTCTCACGCAGCTGGTTGATGAACACGCAGACCGTGTTGGTCTTGCCGATGACGCTGGTCAGCTTGCGCATGGCCTGACTCATCAGACGTGCCTGCAGACCCACATGGCTGTCGCCCATCTCGCCCTCGATCTCGGCGCGGGGCACCATGGCGGCTACCGAGTCCACTACGATGGCGTCGATGGCACCGGAGCGCACCAGTGCTTCGCAGATCTCCATGGCCTGCTCGCCGGTGTCCGGCTGGCTGACCAGCAGGTTGTTGATATCCACACCCAGCGCCTCGGCATAGGTGGGGTCCAGTGCGTGCTCAACGTCGATAAAGGCCACCTCGCCGCCCTTCTTCTGGGCTTCAGCAAGGATGTGCAGTGCCAGCGTGGTCTTACCGCTGGATTCCGGGCCGTACACCTCGATGATGCGCCCGCGCGGCACGCCGCCCACGCCCAGCGCCAGATCCAGCCCCAGACTGCCGGTGGAAATGGCATCCACCTGCATGGAGGCGTTGTCGCCCAGCTTCATGACGGCACCCTTGCCGAACTGCTTTTCGATCTGCGCCAGCGCCGTAGCCAGCGCGTCCTTCTTGGCTTCCGGCTCGGTCTTTTGGGTGGCCGGTGCAACGTTGTTGTTCTGATTTTTTGCCATAGCCTGCTGCTCCTTTTATCCTTTGGGCCCGCAGAGGGCGGGCTGTCCTTCGCTTTCCTTCTTAGTATAACACAAAATCAAAATATTACAACAAGAAGTTGTTTGTTTTTTCCAATTTATTTTGCGCGATAGGCGATCACGCAGCGGTCGTTGCCGCCAAAGTCCTGTATGCAGCGGATATCTGCCCATCCGTTCTCTGCCAGCAGGGCGCTTACAGCTTCCCGCTGCTGCCAGCCGATCTCCAACACCAGCGCCCCGCCGGGGCACAGCGCATTTTGGTAGTGCTGCGCCAGCGCCCGGTAGAACACAAGGCCGTCCTCCCCGGCTTCCAGCGCCATAGCAGGCTCCTGCGCCACCTCGGGCTGCAGCTGCTCCATCTCGGCGGCGGTCAGGTAGGGCGGGTTCGAGACGATGAGTTCCAGCTGCCCCTCCGGCAGGGTTTCCCAGTAGGTGAACAGGTCGCCCTGCACCGGCTGCACCGCGTAGACGGGCTTTTTGCCTGCCCGCAGCGCGTTCAGCGCCGGGCCCCAGTCCAAGGCCGGGGCATCTGCCTGTTCAAGCGCAGAGGGTTCCAGCACGTTCTCGGTCTGTCTGCCCTGCCCGGTCAGAGCGCAGCGGGCGTTCTTTTCCAGATAGACAAAGGCCGCAGGGCTTTTTTCCACGCAGGTCACCTGCGCGGCGGGACAAAAGCGCTTGACTCCCAACCCCAGACAGCCTGTCCCGGCGCACAGGTCCAGCACCCGGGGCGCTGCAATGCCCGCAAGGGTCTCGGCGGCGGCCTGCGCCACCACCTCGGTATCTGCCCGGGGACAGAGCACCCCGGAGCCTACCGCCAGCTCAAAATCTAAAAAGCTCCAGCTGCCGCAGAGGTATTGCAGCGGCTCCCGCGCGGCGCGGCGGGTGCAGAGGGCTTCCAGCGCCGCCGCCTGCTCTGCGGTCAGCGGACGGTCGGAAAGCCGCACGTCCCGCCCGGTCGCCAGCCGGAACAGCTCCCGCGCGTCAAAGTCCGCGTCCGGGCAGCCTGCGGCGGTCAGCCGCTGTTCCACCTCCCGCACCGCTGTGCGGGGGAGCATTGCTTCGTTTACCATTTGCCTTCCTCCGGGTTTTCGGGCAGCACGGGGGTGATGGCGGCAATGGCTACCTCGATCATGCTGTCGTCCGGCTCAAAGACGGTAAGATGCTGCACCCAGATGCCCGGCTGACGGATGATGCGGGTAGCAATGTTATCCGACCGGCCGCACCACTTGAGCAGCTCGTAGCTGATGCCCATGACCAGCGGCAGCAGCAGCAGCTTGCACACCACCCGCAGGCCGATGCTGCCCCACGGCAGCACGCTGTACAAAAACACGCTGACGATGACCACCAGAATGAGGAAGCTGGTGCCGCAGCGGGGGTGGAAGCGGGTGTACTTGCGCACATTCTCCACGGTCAGCGGGTCGCCCGCCTCGTAGCAGGCAATGGTCTTGTGCTCTGCACCGTGGTACTCGAATACGCGGTGGATCTCCTTCATTTTAGAGATGCCCACCATATAGGTCAGGAAGATGGCCACCTTCAGCACGGCTTCCAGCACCACCTTGCCCCATCGCCCTAGCGGCAGCAGACGGTTCACCCCGCCCACAAGGAAGGTGGGCAGCACGGTGAACAGCAAAATCGCCAGCAGACCGCCCAGCACCGCCGCCACGGTCAGCAGCGCGTTCTCAGCTTTTTCGCCCAGATGCTCCCCCACCCATTTTTCAAAGGCGGTCTCCTCCTCGGCGGGGTCGTAATCGTCCCCCATGCTTACCTGTGCCGAGTACATCATGTAGCGATAGCCCACGATCATGCTCTCGATCATGGAAATGGCGCCGCGCACCAGCGGAATCTTCGTCCATACCCCGTGGGTGGGGGTGGGGTCGAGCTTGGTCTCAATGGTCCCGTCCGGTTTGCGCACGGCACAGCACATCTGCTTGGGGCCGCGCATCATGATGCCTTCCATCAGTGCCTGCCCGCCCACGCTGGTCTTAAAGCGTTCCTTTTTAGGTTGATTCATTGGCTTCTCCCGATATCCGTCCCTGCCGCTTGCAGCAAAGAACGGTCTTTTTTGTATTTTATCCGGGGCATATCCCCGAGCAAAGCTCATTCTAGCACACAAATGTGACAAAATCTGTAGTCCGTGGCACTGCTGTACGAAAATCAAATGATACCACTTGACCTGAGATAAAAGCCTTCCCCCGTCCGGGGGAAGCCTTCATCCAGAAAATTGCTTTTTATGGCGCTGCTCACGCCTTATGGTACAGCGGCAGACCCAAGGTGACTACCGTGCCGCGCCCGAGGGTGCTCTTGATATCCAGCATGCCGTCCAGCGCGGTCATGATGGAATCCACCAGCGCCAGACCGATGCCGCTGCCGCGCACCGAGTTGCTGCCCTTGTAGAACTTGGTCTTTACGTTTTCCAGATCCTCCGGCGGAATGCCGCGTCCCTGATCGATGATCTCCACAAAGGCTTTGTACTCCCCTGCCCACAGCTTGACCGTAATGCGCCCGCCGGGGGCGGAGTATTTGATGGCATTATCCAGAATATTGATGAACACCTGCCGCAGACGGTCCGGGTCGGCGTAGACGGGGATCATCTCCTCCGGCTCGGTGTAGTGGAGCAGCAGCCCCTCCTGCCGGATGCGCGCCTCGCAGAAGAGCACCGCATCGGTCAGCTCTGCCACCAAGTCCAGCGGGCGGCACTCCATGCGGATGCGTCCATTCTGCAGGCGGCTGAAATCCAGCAGCTCCTCCACCATATTGTTCAGCCGCCCGGTCTCATTGTTGATGATCTCCAGCCCCTTGCGGTAGTTCTCGTCGGTGGGGTCGTCCAAGGTCATCAAGGTCTCCACCCAGCCCCGGATGGAGGTAAGCGGGGTGCGCAGTTCGTGAGACACCGAGCTGATGAACTCGTTCTTCATCTTCTCGGTCTCTTCCAGACCCTCAGCCATCTGGTTGATAGTGCCGCGCAGCCGGTCCACCTCGTCGTGGGGGTCGCCGGTCAGGGGCAGACGCACATCCAGTTCGCCCCGGGCGATGCCGGCGGCGGTGCGCTCCACCTGCCCCAGCGGCACCACGATGCCCCGCACAAAGTACAGTCCGGACATGACCGTGAACAGCAGGATCGCCACCGCAATGAACACACTGACGATGACGGCGTTTTTGACCTGCCGCTCCACCAGCGCCAGACTGGTGACCAGCCGCAGAGCCGCCACGTCCTCGGCGTCGTAGGGCACCAGCGAGCAGGCCGCCATGACCATCTCGCCGGACTGGGTGCGGTACACCGCCACGCCCAGACCGTCCGGCGCACCGAGCGCCTGTTCAAAGTCCCTGCTGCTGACGATGCCCTCCGCGTCCGTACCGCTGGAGGAGGCGATCACGCTGCCGTAGCTGTCCAGCAGCATGAACTCGTATTTATCCTTATCGGCAAACTGTTCCACCATGCGCCGCAGCGCCAGACTGCGGCTGACCGCCGCGCTCTGGGCGGTATCGCCGGTATACATTTTCAGCTGACCGGTCACCGAGGAGAACCGTCGGTACATGATCTGCTGCACACTGCCGTAGTAGCTGCGGGTATAGCTGTACAAAAACATTGCCTCGGCCAGCAGCACCACCAGTACGGTGATGAGCAGGTTGCCCCGCAGCCAGCGGCGGGTGATACCGCTTCGCATAACAGTGTCCTCCTTTCGGTGAGTATAGATAATAAAAAATATTTTTTTGTGATTCAGGAAAGTCCGTAGGACTTTCCTGAATCACATTTTTATTCTTCCCACCGGTAGCCATAGCCCCACACGGTCATGATGTGGGTAGGGTGGCTGGGCTCGTCCTCCACCTTCATGCGCAGGCGGCGGATGTTCACATCCACGATCTTTACATCGCCGAAGTAGTTCTCGCCCCAGACGCCTTTCAGGATCTTTTCGCGCACCAGCGCAGTGCCCGGGTTGCGGAAGAACAGCTCCATAATCTGGAACTCTACCTGTGTCAACTCAATGGGCTGACCGGCCTTCAGCAGCACGCGGCGGTTCTCGTCCAGCACGAACTCGCCGCTGGTCAACGTGCCCAGTGGGGTGTTCCCGTTGCTGTCCTCCTCCTTGGTGCGGATCACCCGGCGGCACAGCGCCTCCACCCGCGCCAGCAGTTCGCTGACGCTGAAAGGCTTGGTCATGTAATCGTCTGCGCCGATGGACAGCCCGCGGATCTTATCCTGCTCCTGCCCCTTGGCGCTGAGGATGATGATGCCGATCTGCTGGTCGGTGCGGCGGATGGTCTCGCACAGCGAGAATCCGTTCATGCCCGGCAGCATCACGTCCAGAATGGCGGCATCGCAGCCGGGTTTCTGCGCCAGCAGCGGCAGGGCGGCTTCGGCGCTTTCAGCCTCCACCACCTCCATCCCCGCATGGCGCAGGTTCAGGGCGATCATATCGCGGATATTGGTTTCATCTTCTACAACAAGCACTCGTACCATGCAGCATCCTCCATTCCTTAATTCAGCAGATACAACGCCTTGGAAAGGCGATAGTTTGTGTCGGCAAGCAAAACGTCCGGGCCCATTCTGGCCTGCAGCTGGCGGGACGCCACCACGCCGAGCCTTGTCCAGCCGGTAGAATTGGCCGAGGTCCTTGCCAGCCGTACCGTCAGCACCAGCTCATCCTCGTCTACGGTGCGCAGCTCCACTGCACCGTCATATTCCTCGCTGTCGGTCAGTTTCAGGTTGCCCTCCCACTCGGCGGGCAGCTCGATATAACAGTTGGTCTCCTCGTCCAGCAGGCCAAAGCTTTTTTCCGGGTGGCTGCTGGTGTAGTCCATCCAGACGATAAAATCCATGCGACGGCTCTGGCTCAGGTTCAGCAGACCCGCCTCGTCCGGCTGGGTGGGGATCTCCACGATGCCGTCTCCGTCCAGATCCCGGCTGACCAGCGTGGGCACGTTGCGCAGAGAGACGTTATACAGCCGCTGGCTGCTGATCCTTGTGGCGGGCACCATTTGCTGGCTGTTCTCGTCGTAGCACAACAGCACCGAAGCCAGATTGTTGCCGGAAATGCCGGTCCAGCCGTCCAGCACCAGATAATGCCGCCCGTCTGCGCCTGCACCCGCCGCCACCGAAGCGCAGCCGGAAAACTTATCTGCGGAAAGGCCGTTGACCGCCACCTGCCGGAAGCTGCCCTCCCGGTCTGCGGTCAGCAGCTCGATCTGCACACTGCCGTCCTCCTGCGTGGACATCAGGATCAGATCCTGACTGCTGCCGCCGGTGATATTTTCCACCAGATACTGCTCGTACTGCTGTTCCAGAATGGTGGACAGAGTGCCGTCCTGATAGGAGTACACCGCCAGATAGTGGTCATTCTGGGCAGCGGTATAGCCCACCACCAGCTGGCAGCTGTCTGTATCCTGCAATTGGGCAAGGCTGACGTTCTCCACCGTTTCGGCAAGACCTTCCACGCTCTGGCGCACCTGCCAGCTTCCGGCATCATCCCGCTGCAAAATGGCTACGCAGACGTTGGCGGTCTGGGCGGTGGTATACAGCACCGCCGCATCCTGCTGACCGTCACCGTCCAAGTCCTGCAGCACAAAGGGGGAAAGCAGCTCGCCCTGAATAGGATATTTCAGCTGGGCACTCTCCCCCAGCCAGTCGTTCAGGGCAGTTTGCAGTGCGCCGTAATCGCCGGAGAGTTTCGGGGCGCGCAGCAGTTCCTCTACCTGTGCCTTTTCGTTGGCCGGCAGCAGCGTCTGGCAGCTGCACAGCAAAACACACAGCAGCGTACACAGCACCAGCCGCAGCCTGCGGGTTCTGTTCATACCGGTCAACCTCCTTCCGGGCATAAAATACTATTTTCAGTATACCACACTTTGCGGACACAAAAAAGGGGGTGGGACATATCCGGCAAGCTTGCGCGTGGGACGATTTTGAATGCGCGCCGCGACTGAGGGGGTAAAACACAAAAAAAGAAACCACTGCACAAAAGCTGTGCAATGGTTTCTCTTGTTACTGTATCAAACAGTCAGAGCAGGATCAGACGAGCTCCAGAACTGCCATCTCAGCTGCATCGCCGCGGCGAGCGCCGATCTTGATGATGCGGGTGTAGCCGCCGTTGCGGTCAGCGTACTTGGGGCTGATCTCGTCAAACAGCTTCTTTGCAACATCTTCCTTGGTGATGTAGGCGTAGACCTGACGCTTGGTGTGCAGGTCGCTGGCCTTGCCAAGGCTGATCATCTTCTCGGCCATGGAACGAACGTCCTTAGCGCGAGTGACAGTGGTCTCAATCTTGCCATTCTCTAACAGGTAGGTAACCATAGCGCGCATCATAGCGTTGCGGCTGTCGCTGGTTCTACCGAGCTTTCTGGTACCGGGCATCCCGTTTCACTCCTTAAATTATTTTAGTTATTCGTCATCCGTGTTCAGCTTGAAGCCGAGGGAGTCCAGCTTAGCCATGACTTCCTCCAAGCTCTTGCGACCGAGGTTACGGACCTTCATCATCTCGTCCTCGCTCTTGCTGACCAGATCTTCCACCGTGTTGATCCCTGCGCGCTTCAGGCAGTTGAAGGAACGCACGCTCAGATCCAGCTCTTCGATGGTCATCTCCAGAGCCTTCTCCTTGTCGTCGTTGGTCTTCTCTACCATGATCTCAGCGCCGGCGGCCTCGTCCGACAGGTTGACGAACAGGTTCAGGTGCTCGGTCAGCACACGGGCAGCCAGAGAAACGGCTTCCTGTGCGTTGATCGTGCCATCAGTCCAAACCTCAATGGTCAGCTTGTCGTAATCAATGGCCTGTCCAACACGGGTGCTCTCGACGTTATAATTCACCTTGAGCACAGGGGTGTAAATGCTGTCAACGGGAAGGGTGTTGATATCGTTCTTCTCGATGATAGCCTGTTTGTTGCGCTCTGCGGGCACATAGCCGCGACCCTTGTCGAAAGTCAGCTCCATAACGAGCTTGGCACCCTCGCCCAGAGTTGCAATGTGCCACTCAGGGTTCAGAATTTCGATGTCGTCGCCCTGCTTGATGTTGTCAGCAGTGACCTCACAGGGACCAACTGCCTCAACACGCACTGTCTTCGGACCATCGGTGTACAGCTTTGCAGCGATACCCTTCAGGTTCAGGACAATTTCGGTAACGTCTTCCTTGACGCCCTCAATGGTGGAGAACTCGTGGACCACACCGTCAATCTTGACGCTGGTCACGGCGACACCGGGCAGAGAGGAAAGAAGCACACGACGCAGGCTATTGCCCAGTGTGATGCCAAAGCCACGCTCCAGAGGTTCTGCCACGAATTTGCCGTAGCGGCCGTCCGGGGACAGGCTTGCCGTTTCGATCTTGGGACGTTCAATCTCCATCATATCTATGCCCTCCTTGTCAAACCGGTGTTTCCACCGGCCCATTATTGAATTCTTTCAAAAAAGAATGCGAAAGCGTGCCATCCAAAAGGAAGGCACTGCCTTCTTAATGGATTACTTGGAGTACAGCTCGACGATGAGGTGCTCTGCGACTTCGTAGTCGATATCGCTGCGCTCGGGCAGCTTAGCGACAACGCCCTTCAGAGAACCGGTCTCGCGGTTCAGCCATGCGGGCAGAGCCACGACGGGAGCCTCGGCACCGGTCAGCTTTGCAAACTTTGCAGAGCTGCGGCTGGACTCGCGCACTTCGATCACATCGCCGGCCTTCACCTGGTAAGAGGGGATGTTGACCTTCTTGCCGTTGACGGTGAAGTGAGCGTGAGACACCAGCTGACGAGCATCGCGGCGGGTCTGAGCAAAGCCCAGACGGAACACGACGTTGTCCAGACGGCACTCCATGATCTGGAGCAGGTTCTCACCGGTCTTGCCGGGGCGAGACTCTGCCTTCAGGTAAGCGTTGTGGAACTGCTTCTCCAGAACGCCGTAGATGAACTTGACCTTCTGCTTCTCCTTCAGCTGAGATGCGTACTCAGACTGCTTCTTGCGGACGTTGCCGTTGGAGTTGCGGGTGGTATTCTTCTTTGCATAGCCCATGACCGCAGGAGAAATGCCCAGGGCCTTGCAACGCTTTGCGATAGGCTGCGTATTCTTTGCCATAATTCAATTTCCTCCTTCGATCAGACACGACGGCGCTTCGGGGGACGGCAGCCGTTGTGGGGGATGGGAGTCACGTCCTTGATCAGGGTGACTTCCAGACCGGTAGCCTGCAGCGCACGGATAGCGGACTCGCGGCCAGCGCCGGGGCCCTTGACGTAAACTTCAACAGTCTTCATGCCGTGCTCGATCGCAGTCTTAGCTGCGGTCTCGGCAGCGGACTGAGCTGCGAACGGGGTGCTCTTGCGGCTGCCACGGAAGTTCAGGGAGCCAGAGGAGCACCAAGACACTGCATTACCCTGCAGGTCGGTGATGGTAACGACAGTATTGTTGAAGGTAGACTGGATGTGAGCCTGACCAGCAGCAATGTTCTTGCGCTCTTTCCGCTTCATGCGGACATTTGCGCCCTTCTTGGCGTTATTTGCACTTGCCATTTCTCAAATCCTCCTTACTTCTTCTTGTTTGCGACAGTGCGCTTGGGACCCTTGCAGGTACGAGCATTGGTCTTGGTGCGCTGGCCGCGGCAGGGCAGATTCTTGCGATGGCGGGTGCCACGGAAGGACTGGATCTCGACCAGACGCTTGATGTCCAGAGCCACGTTGCGGCGCAGGTCGCCTTCAACGAGGATGTTTGCCTGATCGATGTAGTCACGGATCTTAGCCTCTTCGTCCAGAGTCAGATCCTTGACGCGGGTATCGGGGTTGATGCCAGTTGCTTCCAGGATCTTGTTAGCAGTGGTCTGGCCGATACCATAAACGTAGGTGAGACCCACCTGAACGCGCTTCTCGCGGGGCAGGTCAACGCCGGCAATACGTGCCATAGTAGTTTCCTCCAAAAATCATCCCATGTCAGTGTCGGGGTCTGCGCCGGGACTCTACGCACTTGACCCCCAGGCGCCCGAATTAGCCCTGGCGCTGCTTGTGCTTGGGGTTCTGGCAGATGACCATCACGCGGCCTTTGCGGCGGATGACCTTGCACTTTTCGCAGATGGGTTTCACGGAAGGCTTGACCTTCATGATGTTGAACCTCCTTTTGGTTGATGCCCTGACGCTTATTTGGAGCGCCAGGTGATGCGGCCCTTAGAAAGATCATAGGGCGACATTTCCACGGTTACCTTGTCCCCGGGCAGGATACGGATGAAATTGGTCCGCAGCTTGCCGGAGATGTGCGCTAAGAGGATGTGACCGCTGGGAGTGAGCTTCCCGGTGTTCTTATCCTCGCTCAACATTTCCACCTTAAAGATGGCGTTGGGCATGGCTTCACGCACAATGCCTTCGATCTCGATGACGTCTTCTTTAGACAAGCTATTTGCCTCCTCATTGGATCTGCTCAGTTTGTCATAATTGAGCATCGGTGCTCCCGCTCCAAAAACAGAAAGCACTGCATTCTTCCGTGCCTGCGCCCGTTTTTGTGCAGTTTGCCGCTTCTCTTTTCAAGAGCTTTCACGCCGATTCCCAGACGGACAGGTGGCGATGAGCGCCACATACTTCATCTCCTGCGGCACAAAATCCGCAAAACGGGCAGACTGAGCCTGTCCGTCGAGGAAGTATCTGGCTTCCACAGCCATTTATAAATTATACACCTTTTGTTGTCAATTTGCAAGAGGTTTTTTCCGTATTTCCGATAAAAAATTATTCTGTATAAAAGCTCTTTTCCGTCCCGTCCTCCTTTCGCGTTTCTCCACCGTGAAGGTGAAACTTTTTCACGAAAACTTGTCACAATTGCACAAATTGCAGGAGTGAAAAGAGAAAGAAGCCGCCGCACATCATCCGTGCAGCGGCTCCTTTATAAAGGTTGCTTACTTCAGGCTGAAGGTGGCCGGGTCAAAATCCGGATCATCCCAGCTGCGGGTCATGATCTCGGTGCGGTCCTTCAGGATGGCGATAGAGTGCTCAAAGTGAGCAGCCAGTCCGCCGTCCTTGGTCTTGACAGTCCAGCCGTCGCTGAGCTGCTTGATCTTGTAGTCGCCCTGACAGATCATCGGCTCAATGGCGATGGTCATGCCGGGCACAAGACGGGGCCCTCGGCCCTGATGGCCGTAGTTGGGCACCTCGGGGTCCTCGTGCAGTTCCTTGCCGGTGCCGTGACCCACAAAGTCACGCACCACAGAGAAGCCCGCGTCCTCACAGTAGCTCTGCACGGCGTAGCCGATATCACCGATGCGGTTGCCCGCCACGGCCTGCCCGATGCCCTTGTACAGAGAAGCCTTGGTCACCTCCAGCAGGCGCTGGGCTTCCAAGTCCACCTTGCCCACCGCGTAGGTGCAGGCGTTGTCGCCGTTGAAGCCGTCCACCTTGGCACCGGTGTCGATGCTCACGATGTCACCCGGGCGGATGACGATATCGTGAGAGGGGATGCCGTGGATGACGGTATCGTTCAGGCTGATGCAGGCTGTACCGGGAAAACCGTACAGACCCTTGAAGTTGGGGATGCCGCCGTGCTTCACGATGAAGTCGTAGATCAGCTTGTCCAGCTCCCAAGTGGTCATGCCTGCTTCGATGTGCTCTCCGCCGTACTTCAGGGCAGCTGCGCTCAGGGCGTTTGCCCGGCGCATACCGTCCAGCTCTTTTGCATTTTTGATCTGGATCACGCTTATGCCTCCAAAGCCTTCATGACTTCAGCCGTAGTCTCCTCGATAGAGGGGCAGAACTTGATCTCTGCCAGCTTGCCGCGGGTGCGGTAGAACTCCACCAGCGGCTCGGTCTGCTCATGGTAGGCTTTCAAACGATCCAGCACGGTTGCGGGCTGGTCGTCCTTGCGGATGACGGTCTTGCCGCCGCACAGGTCGCAGACGCCCTCCACCTTGCTCTTCTTGTTCAGGATGTGGTAGCTTGCGCCGCACTTCTCGCAGACGCGGCGGCCGCTCATGCGCTCCACGATCACGCTGTCCTCAACCTGCAGTTCCAGCACCTTGTCGATGCGGATGCCCATGGTCTCGATGGCCTCTGCCTGCGCAATGGTGCGGGGCACGCCGTCCAGAATGAAGCCGTTGGCGCAGTCAGCCTGTGCCAGACGCTCCTTCAGGATGCCGATGATGACTTCATCGGGCACCAGCGCACCGGCGTCCATAAAGCTCTTGGCCTTCAGACCCATCTCGGTGCCCTCCTTGACAGCAGCGCGCAGGATGTTGCCGGTGCTGATGGAAGGGATGTTCAGCTTTGCGCAGATGATCTCGGCCTGCGTGCCTTTGCCTGCGCCGGGTGCGCCCAACAGGATCAGATTCATAGGATCGCTTCCTTTCTTATATGTTGCTTTATAGAAACATACGTACAAAAAGCAAAAAAGCACTGAAAAGTATGAGCGTACTCTCCTTTCCAGTGCTTTCTTACATCTTTATTGCTTCAGATCAGCCAAGGAAACCCTTGTGGTTGCGCATGGTCATAAAGCTATCGAGGCTGCGGGTGGTATCCAGTGCCACACCAACCACGATCAGCAGGCTGGTACCGCCCAGCTGAATGCTCATACCGGTCAGGTTGCCCAGAATGATCGGCAGTACAGCCACCGCAGCCAGGAAGATGGCACCGATGAGGGTGATCTTGTTCAGGGTGCGGGTGATGAAATCGCTGGTCGGCTTACCGGGACGGAAGCCGGGGATCGAGCCGTTATTGCGGCGCAGATTGTTGGCGATCTCAACAGGGTTGTACTGGATGGCCACATAGAAGTAGTTGAATGCCAAAATCAGCAGCAGGTAGATCACAACGTACAGCCAGGAGGTGTAGTTGAAGGTATGGAAGAACGCATACCAGACCGGGTGAGCGGTCTGATCAATCTGCAAAAAGCTGCCGATGGTGCCCGGGATGGACACCAGTGCCGAAGCGAAGATGATGGGCATGACGCCGCTCATGTTCAGCTTCAGGGGCAGGTAGCTGTTCTGGCCGCCCATCTGCTTCCGGCCCACCACACGCTTGGCGTACTGGATGGTAATGCGGCGCTCTGCGTTGGTCATGACCACCACAAAGACCACAGCGACCAGTGCCAGAACTACCAGAACGGGCAGCAGGATATAGAACTGAGGCTCGCCAGCCGCTGCGCGGGTCAGCAGACCCGTCACAGAGGTGTACAGCGAGGACCAGTTGGAAACGATGGAGGCGAAGATCAGAAGGGAAACACCGTTGCCGATGCCCTTGTCATCGATCTGCTCGCCCGCCCAGGTGATCAGCTGAGCACCTGCAACGAAGGTGGCGATGATGACCACAGCGGCGAACACGCCGACTGCGCCGGAAACATACTTCAGTGCACCCATATTGCGGATCACGAAGTAGTAGCCAATGCTCATGATCAGTGCGACCACGGCACCGGCGTACCGGTTGATCTGCTGCAGCTTCTGCTGGCCATCCGCTTCCTTTGCCAGATTTTCCAGCGAAGGAATGGCTACAGTCAGCAGCTGCACAATAATAGAGGCGTTGATATAGGGTGTCACACCTAACGCGAAGAGCGTGCATCTTGCCAGTGCGCCGCCGCTCATCATATTGAGGTACGAGAGCATATCGCCGTTTGCAAACATCTGCGTCAGAGCAGAGCCGGAAACGAACGGCACGGGGATGGCACAGCCAAGACGGTAAACCACGAGGATCGCCAGCGTGAACAGAAGACGATTTTTAAGCTCGGGGATCTTCCATGCGTTACGGAATGTCTGGAACACCTTACATCACCTCAGCCTTTCCGCCTGCCTTCTCGATTTTCTCTTTGGCAGAAGCGGAATAGGCTGCGGCCTTCACGGTCAGAGCCTTGGTCAGCTCGCCGTTGCCCAGAACCTTAACGCCGTCCAGAGTCTTCTTGACCAGACCCTTAGCCTTCAGAGCCTCGGTATCGACGACATCGCCGGCATTGAAAGCAGCCTCCAGATCAGCCACGTTGACGATGGCATACTGGGTAGCAAAGATGTTGTTAAAGCCAACCTTAGGCAGGCGGCGTGCCAGAGGCATCTGACCGCCCTCGAAACCAGCGTGCTTCACGCCGGAACGGGCCTTCTGGCCCTTGCTGCCGAAGCCGGCAGTCTTGCCATTGCCGGAGCCAATGCCGCGGCCCTTGCGGGTCACAGGCTTGTTGGCGCCCTTGCTGGCGTGCAATTCATGAAGCTTCATTGTGCGTATACCCCCTGCTATTAGGCTTCGGTGACGCTGAGCAGGAAGCCGATCTTTGCGATCTTGCCCTGCGTAGCGGCGTTGTCAGGCTGAACGGTAACGTCGCCCGGCTTCTTCAGGCCCAGAGCCTCAGCGGTAGCGATCTGCTTAGCGCCGCGGCCGATCAGGCTCTTCTTCAGCTCGATCTTGAGCATCTTATCTGCCATGGTTAGTTACCTCCTTAACCCAGAATTTCTTTCACGGTCTTGCCGCGCTTCTCAGCGACAGACTCGGCGCTGACCAGACCGCACAGACCTGCAAAGGTAGCAGCAACAACGTTGATGGGGTTGTTGGAACGCATAGACTTCGCACGAACGTCCTTGATGCCAGCAGCCTCAATGACGGCACGCACGGGGCCGCCGGCGATCATACCGGTACCGGGTGCAGCCGGCTTGAGCAGAACAGCGCCTGCGCCGTACTTGCCGACGATCTCGTGGGGGATGGTGGTGCCCTTCAGGGCAACCTTGTGCATGTTCTTCTTGGCAGCGGCCTCACCCTTGCGGATAGCCTCGGGAACTTCACCGGACTTGCCGATGCCGTAGCCGATGGTACCCTTGCCGTCGCCAACGACAACCAGAGCAGCAAACTTCATGATGCGGCCGCCCTTGACAGTCTTGGAAACGCGGTTGATAGACACAACCTTGGTGATCATGCCGTCGTCTTCACGGTTTCTCATAGCCATAATGTGTTTCCTCCTCTCATTACAGCTTCAGGCCGCCCTCACGGGCGCCATCAGCCAGGGCCTTAACACGGCCATGATAAACGTAGCCACCACGGTCGAACACGACCTCGGTGATGCCCTTTTCCAGAGCCTTTGCTGCAACCTTCTTGCCGATCTCAGCAGCGGCCTCGACGTTGCCGCCGTTGCCGTTGAAGTCCTTGTCCATAGTGGACGCCGACACCAGAGTAACGCCCTGCTCATCATCGATGATCTGAGCGTAGATGTGCTTGGCGGAGCGGAAAACATCCAGGCGAGGACGTGCTGCGGTGCCGCTGATCTTGTTGCGAACGCGGCGATGACGACGAAGACGAGCTTCGTTCTTGTCGATCTGCTTAACCATTGTCTTTCACTCCTTACCTTATTTCTTGCCCTTACCGGCCTTGCCTTCTTTGTGCTTGACGACCTCGCCGGCGTAGCGGATGCCCTTGCCCTTGTACGGCTCAGGCGGCTTCTTGCCGCGGATCTCTGCAGCATACTGGCCGACCTTCTGCTTGTCGATACCGGTAACAGAGAAGTGGTTGGGATCCTGCCACACAATGGTGCAATCCTCGGTATCGGGGATATTCACCTGATGAGAGAAGCCCAGGTTCATGACCAGGTTGGAGCCCTGCTTCTGGCAGCGCATACCAACGCCAACGATCTCCAGCTTCTTCTCGTAGCCGTTCACAACACCGTTCACCATGTTGGCGATGTTGGTACGGGTCAGGCCGTGCAGGCTGCGGGCCTTGGGTTCGTCATTGGGGCGGGTAACCAAAACCTCATTGCCCTCGACCTTAACGGTCATCAGGGGATGATAGTTGGAATTCAGGCTGCCCTTGGGGCCCTTGACGGCGACAGTGTGTGCTGCCTCATCGACAGTGACAGTGACACCGGCAGGAATGACGATGGGTTTTCTTCCAATTCTCGACATTGTCTTTTACCCCTTTCTTACCACACGTAGGCCAGGACTTCGCCGCCGACGTGCTCAGCACGTGCAGCCTTGTCAGTCATGATGCCCTTGGAGGTGGAAATGATTGCGGTGCCCAGGCCCTTCATGACCTTGGGCATATCCTCGCAGTTGGTGTAGATACGCAGGCCGGGCTTGGACACACGGCGCAGACCAGCGATAACGGGCTCGCCGTTAGCCTGGTACTTCAGGGTGACAACGATGGTGCCCTGAACAGTGTCGTTCTTGACCTGCATACCCTTGATGTAGCCCTCGTCAACCAGAATCTGGCAGATAGCCTTCTTCATGTTGGAAGCGGGGATCTCTACAGAAGGGTGTTTGGCAGTGCTAGCGTTGCGGATGCGAGTCAGCAGGTCCGCGATAGGATCAGTAATCTGCATTTGCCACTAACCTCCTTAGATTAGCTCTCATTTGTTTTATAATGATACCGCCCCGAAACAAGTTGTTTGCCCCGGGGCGGATATCCGACATTCTATCCAGCCCTCTGGTAAATTACCAGGAAGCCTTCTTCACGCCCGGGATCTCGCCCTTGTAGGCCAGCTCACGGAAGCACACACGGCACACACCGTACTTGCGCAGCACGGAGTGGGGACGGCCGCAGATGCGGCAGCGGGTGTATGCACGGGTAGAGAACTTAGCAGGACGAGACTGCTTCAGCTTCATAGACAGTTTAGCCATTGTACAAATCTCCTCCCTTAGTTGTTCTCTGCGAAGGGAGCGCCCAGAGCCTTCAGCAGCTCCTTGCCCTCCTCATCAGTCTTGGCGGTGGTGACGAAGCAGACATCCATGCCGCGGACAGCATCGACCTTCTCGAATTCGATCTCGGGGAAGATGATCTGCTCCTTGATGCCGCAGGCAAAGTTGCCGCGACCGTCGAAGCCGTTGCCGTTGATGCCGCGGAAGTCGCGGACACGGGGCAGAGCCACGTTGAAGAAGCGATCCACGAACTCGTACATACGCTCACCACGCAGGGTGACCTTGCAGCCGATGGGGGTGCCCTGGCGCAGCTTGAAGTTAGCAACGCTCTTCTTGGCACGGCAGACGACTGCCTTCTGGCCAGTGATCTGGCCCAGATCCTTCATAACTGCTTCCAGGATCTTCTCGTTTTCCTTGGCTTCGCCGCAGGCAACGTTGATGACGACCTTGTCCAGCTTGGGGATCTGCATAACGCTCTTGTAACCGAACTTGGAGTTCAGAGCAGGAGCAATTTCATTGACATACTGTTCTTTCAAACGAGCCATTGTTCCTTACTCCTTTCTTACAGCTCAGCGCCGCACTTCTTGCAGACGCGAACCATCTTGCCGTCCTTTTCGACGTGGCCCACACGCACGGCCTTGCCGCACTTGGGGCAGACGGGCATGACCTTGGATGCGTACATAGCACCCTCAGCCTTGACGATGCCGCCCTGCTCGCCCTGACGGCGAGGCTTGACGTGCTTGGTAACCATGTTCTGGCCTTCAACGATGACCTTGCCTTCAGCGGGGCTGACCTGCAGGACCTTACCAGTGTGGCCCTTGTCCTTGCCGCTGATGATCATCACGTTGTCGCCGGTTTTAACATGAAGATTATTCATTTTTAAAACCTCCTTACAGCGATTCCGGAGCCAGGCTCAGGATCTTGGTGTAGCCGGCATCACGCAGCTCGCGAGCAACAGGTCCAAAGATACGGGTACCCTTGGGGTTCTTGTCGGCCATAACGATAACGGCGGCGTTCTCATCAAAACGGATGTAGGAACCGTCGTCGCGGCGCACGCCATGCTTGCTGCGCACGATGACAGCCTTGACGACGTCGCCCTTCTTAACGGAGCCGCCGGGGGCTGCCTTCTTGACAGAGCAGACCACGACGTCACCAATGTTTGCGTATCTCTTGCGGGTGCCGCCCAGCACACGGAAGCACATCAGCTCCTTGGCACCGGTGTTGTCGGCAACTTTGAGATAAGTTTGCATCTGAACCATATCAGATATCTCCTTTCAAACTGTTCAAAGCAGCGGGCAAAGATTACTTTGCCTTCTCAACGATACGGACCAGGCGCCAGCGCACATCCTTGCTCAGGGGGCGGCACTCCATGATCTCAACACGGTCACCGATACCGCACTCGTTCTGCTCGTCACGAGCCTTGAACTTCACGGTACGCTTCAGGATCTTCTTGTACAGGGGGTGCTGCACGCTATCCTTAACGGCAACCACGATGGTCTTATCCATCTTGTCGGACACGACAACGCCGACGCGGGTCTTTCTCAGATTACGTTCTTCCATCGTTTAACCTCCTTACTGCTTCTCAGCCAGAACGGTCATCACGCGGGCGATGTCCTTCTTGACTGCTTCGATGCGGCCGGGGTTCTCCAGCTGGTTGATGGCATGCTGGAAGCGCAGGTTAAACAGCTCAGCCTTCAGATCTGCCAGCTTGCTGGTCAGCTCTGCGGTCTGCATTTCGCGGAGTTCATTAGCCTTCATTGGTGCCATCCTCCTTCACGGAGTCCTCACGGACAACAAATTTGCACTTGATGGGCAGCTTGTGCATAGCCAGACGCAGAGCCTCGCGAGCAGTTGCCTCATCGACATCTGCCAGCTCGAACATCACGCGGCCGGGCTTCACGACTGCAACCCAGTATTCGGGAGAGCCCTTACCGGAGCCCATGCGGGTCTCAGCGGGCTTTTCAGTCACGGGCTTATCGGGGAAGATCTTGATCCAAACCTTGCCGCCACGCTTGATGTAACGAGTCATGGCAACACGGGCAGCCTCGATCTGCTTGGAGGAGATCCATGCCGGCTCCAGAGCAACAAGGCCGTACTGACCCTGGCACACCACGTTGCCGCGGGTAGCCTTGCCGGTCATGCGGCCGCGCTGAACGCGGCGGTACTTAACACGCTTAGGCAGTAACATTACTTGTTGCCTCCTTCCTTCTTAGGAGCGGTCTTTGCGCTCTTGAGGACCTCGCCCTTGTAGATCCACACCTTAACGCCGATGCGGCCGTAGGTGGTAGCAGCCTCTGCAAAGCCGTAGTCGATGTCGGCGCGCAGGGTCTGCAGGGGGATGGTGCCCTCGTGGTAGCTCTCGGTGCGGGCGATATCAGCGCCGCCCAGACGGCCGGAGCACATTGCCTTGATGCCCTTTGCGGGAACGGTTGCGCGATCGCGGGGGCTCATGGCATTGCGCATGCACTGCTTCATAGCACGACGGAAGGTGACGCGGTTCTCCAGCTGACGAGCGATGTCCTCAGCAACCAGCTGTGCGTTGGTGGAGGGGCTCTTCACCTCGATGACATTGACGATAACGGTCTTGCCATACTCCTTGGTCAGCTTGTTCTGCAGGGCGATGCGCTCTTCGCCGCCCTTGCCGATGACCATACCGGGCTTAGCGCAGTAGATGTTAACATTAACGCGAGGAGCGGAAGTGGAAGGATCCACAGTGCGCTCGATCTCGATCTTGGGGACGCCAGCGTCCTTCAGCTGAGCCTTCAGCTCAGTGCGGATCTTGTGATCCTCGACGAGGTTATCGCTGAAATCCTTCTTGGAGGCAAACCAGCGGCTGTCCCAGTCTTTAATAACGCCGACACGAATGCCGTGCGGATTTACTTTCTGGCCCATTGTTTTCCCTCCTTACTCTTTCTCTTTCAGAACAACGGTCATGTGGCTGGTGCGCTTCAGGATGCGGTAGCCGCGGCCCTGTGCACGAGGCATCATGCGCTTCAGCGTCGGGCCGGGGCAAACAAAGCACTCGGCGACGTAGAGGTTGTTCTTGTCCATATTGAAGTTGTTTTCCGCATTAGCGGCTGCAGACTTCACCAGCTTCAGAAGGGGCTCACAAGCTGCCTTCGGGGTGTACTGCAGGATTGCCAGCGCTTCGTCCAGGGGCTTGTTACGGATCAGGTCCATAACGATAGACACCTTACGAGGACTAATGCGGGCATAACGAAGAATTGCCCGAGCTTCCATGTTGTGTTCCTCCCTCTATTACTTAGAATTACCAGTGTGGCCCTTGAAGGTACGGGTGGGAACGAACTCACCCAGCTTGTGGCCAACCATGTCCTCAGTCACATACACAGGCACATGCTTGCGGCCGTCGTGGACGGCAAAGGTGTGACCAACGAATTCGGGGAAGATCGTGGAGGCGCGGCTCCAGGTCTTGATGACCTGCTTCTTGCCGGAAGCGTTCATCGCTTCAACGTGCTTCATAAGAGCAGCCTGGACGAAAGGTCCTTTTTTAATGCTTCTACCCATTGTCTTAAACTCCTCTCTTACTTACCTGCACGCTTCACGATCAGCTTATCGGAGCGCTTATGATGCTTGCGAGTCTTGAGACCCAGAGCGGGCTTGCCCCAGGGAGTCATAGGACCGGAGTGACCAACAGGTGCGCGGCCCTCGCCACCACCGTGGGGATGGTCGCAGGGGTTCATAACGGTACCACGGCTGCCGGGACGCACGCCCATGTGGCGCTTGCGGCCTGCCTTGCCCAGGTTGACGTTCTCGTGGTCGATGTTGGAAACCTGACCGATGACTGCGGTGCAGTTCACGGGCACGTTGCGCATCTCACCGGAGGGCAGACGAACCAGAGCGTAGCCATTCTCCTTAGCCATCAGCTGAGCCATGTTGCCAGCGGAACGAACCAGCTGAGCGCCGCGGCCGGGATACAGCTCGATGTTGTGGATGATGGTACCGACGGGGATGTTCTCGAAGGGCAGGCAGTTGCCGGGCTTGATATCGGCAGACTTGCTGCTGACGACCACGTCGCCCACCTTCAGGCCATCGGGAGCAATGATGTAGCTCTTGGTGCCATCGGTGTACTCGACCAGAGCGATGAATGCGCTGCGGTTCGGATCGTACTCGAGAGTCTTGACGGTAGCGGGGATATCGGTCTTCTGACGCTTGAAGTCGATGACACGATACTTGGTGCGGTTGCCGCCGCCCTGATGACGGACGGTGATACGACCGGTGTTGTTGCGGCCGCTGTGCTTCTTCATGGGCTCCAGCAGGCTGCGCTCAGGAGCGACCTTGGTCAGGACGCTGTAATCCGTGACGGTCATGCCGCGGCGGCCCGGAGTAGTGGGGCCATACTTTTTGATAGCCATTGTGCTATTCTCCTTTGTTTATCTTATGAATTATTATCGGGGTCATATCCCCATAGAGGAACCCTCGGCGGGTTCTATCAGACCATGCTGTTGAAGAACTCGATCTCCTTGGAGTCCTTGGTCAGGGTCACGATAGCCTTCTTGGATGCAGCGGTGTAACCAGCGTGCATACCCTGACGGCGGAAGCGGCCACGGACGGAGACGGTGTTCACCTTAGCGACCTTGACGCCGGGGAACAGAACTTCAACTGCCTGAGCGATCTCGACCTTGGTAGCATCGGTAGCGACCTTGAAGGTGTACTTCTTGTCAGCGATGCCAGCCATGGAGTTCTCGGTAATGACCGGCTTCAGGACGATATCATGTGCGGTTTTCATTAGCCAAGCACCTCCTCGAGCTTCTTAGCTGCGTCGACGCTGATGATCAGCTTGTCGGCGTTCAGCACATCGTAGGTGTTCACGCTGCCTGCGAAGGTGGTCTTGACACCGGCGATGTTGCCAGCGCTCTTGACGAACTTTGCATCGACAGTCTCGTTGACCAGCAGGTTCTTCTTGCCGGCGCCCACAGCGTTCAGCATAGCGACCACAGCCTTGGTCTTGTACTCGTCGCAAGCGAACTTGTCAACGACGACCATGTTGCCATTGGCAGCCTTGTCGGACAGGACGCTCAGCAGAGCCAGACGCTTGACCTTGTTGTTGATGTGGTAGTTGTAGCTGCGGGGCTTGGGGCCCAGAGCAACGCCGCCGTGGGTCCACTGCGGAGCACGGATGGAGCCCTGACGAGCGTGACCGGTGCCCTTCTGACGCCAAGGCTTCTTGCCGCCGCCGGAAACTTCCATGCGGATCTTGGTGTTCTGGGTGCCCTGACGCTGGTTGGCCAGGAAGTTCACCACAGCAATGTGGACAGCCTTCTCATTCGGGGTGATACCGAACACGGCGTCGGAAAGCTCGATCTCGCTAACGTGCTGACCGTTCATATCGACTACATTAAACTTTGCCATTGTAGCTTTCCTCCTTACGCCTTGACGCTGTTGGCCAGGGTGATGATGGTGCCCTTGGAACCGGGAACCGCACCCTTGACAGCGATCAGATTGTTCTCGGTGTCAACCTTGACAACGGTCAGGTTCTGCACGGTAACGCGCACGCAGCCCATGTGGCCGGGCAGGCGCTTGCCGGGGAACACGCGAGAGGGGTTGGAAATAGCGCCCATAGAACCTGCATGACGTGCCACCGGGCCAGTGCCGTGGCTCTCACGCAGACGGTGCTGGCCAAAGCGCTTGATAACGCCCTGGTAGCCCTTGCCCTTGGAAACGCCTGCAACGTCAACCTTGTCGCCTGCTGCAAAGACGTCAGCCTTCAGGATGTCGCCAACGTTCATTGCGGAAACGTCGTCCAGACGGAACTCACGCAGGGTCTTCTTGGGGGCAACGTTTGCCTTCTTGAAGTGACCTGCAGCTGCCTTGTTGACCTTCTTGGCGGAAACCTCGCCGAAGCCCAGCTGAACAGCCTGATAGCCATCGCTCTCGACAGTCTTCTTCTGCACGACGGTGCAGGGGCCTGCCTCGATGACGGTGACGGGGATAACCTTGCCGCTCTCATCGAACAGCTGGGTCATACCGACTTTCTTGCCGATAATGCCTTTAACCATTTTCTTTTCCTCCTGTAAAGGTTATTGGTTGGCAGCGCACGTCACTGCCAACATGACCCCTCGGGAAACGAGGGCATCGAATTTGATCGTGTGCGGTTTACAGCTTGATCTCGATGTCCACGCCAGCGGGGAGCTGGAGGCTCATCAGAGCCTCGACCGTCTTGTTGGACGGCTTCAGAATGTCGATCAGACGCTTATGAGTGCGGCTCTCGAACTGCTCGCGGCTATCCTTGTACTTGTGGGTAGCGCGCAGAACGGTAACGACCTCACGATCGGTGGGCAGGGGGATAGGGCCAGACACGCGGGCGCCGGTGCGCTTTGCGGTCTCCACGATCTTCTCTGCTGCGGCATCGATCAGCTGAGCATCATAGCTCTGCAGACGGATTCTGATTTTCTCTTTGACTGCCATTGCTTACGCCTCCTGAAAAATTGTTTTTGCCCTAGGCGAGCCGATAAATTGCTCTACACAGTTCCGGGTGTTCCTCGATTTGGCACTATAAAAACCGGTGAACCGCATGGCAGTTCTCCCGGAAACATATTAGCAAATCAAATCCGAACATTGGTTCCGCCCGTTTCGCAGAGGAGTAACTTCTCTGCCGAGGGAACGTATTCCATCGCTGTCAGTAATTTTTTCGCCCGGTTCTAAGATCGGACATACTCCGCGGAAATAACCCATCGCAGCTATCGCCGGATGACAACCTCCCGCATCAACGCATATCGCTGGCCTGCACGACTTGTATCGCACAAGCCTTTTGCAGCCGAGAGATATTTTATCACATCTTCGTCTATTTGGCAAGTGTTTTTTGCAGAAAATTACGATTTTTCTTTTTTATTTTCTCTGTTTTGCCAATGGCCGCATTTTCTGTGCAAGATGCACAATCTCAGCGCTTTTTGCCGGTGGAAAACTCCCCCGCGTCCCCTTGCAGCATCAGTATGGGCGGGAAAGGCAGGGGTTATACCTATTATATAGGAGAACTCCCTCCCGTGAAAATGGACTGCCGGAGCGTCCGCAGACGCTCCGGCAGTCCGAAATTATAAAGTTTTCTTCCGCTGAAGATGCGCAGAGCAGCGCGGCGCGCAGTTCAGATCATTTCTTCTTCAGCTGCTCCTCCAGCCCTTCCCGCGGGGTGATGTAGACGGTGGTGTACACCTCGTACAGCACCATGCCGGGCTTGGCTCCGTTTGCTTTCCAGATGTTCTTCACCTCGGTGGTGTCCACTGCCACCTTGGCGCCGGTGCCCGCCTTGTAGGCGCTGGAATGGATGACCGCCAGCTCCGCCGCTTCCTGCTTGGTGGTGTCCGGGATGTCCTCGCCCCGGCTCATGACCACAACGTGGCTACCGGGGGCTTTCTGTACATGGAACCACAGGTCCTTGCCCCGGGCGGTGTGCAGGGTGAGCTTGTCGTTCTGGGCGTTGTTGCGGCCTATCAGGATCTCAAAGCCGTCGCTGGAGGTATAGCGCAGGAAGTCCGCAGGCTTCTGCTTTTTGTCCCGCTGCTTGTAGTACTTCAGGTAGCCCTGATTTTTCAGTTCCATGCGGATCTCGTTCAGGGCAGCTTCGCCGGAGGCGCTTTCCACCTCGTAGAGCACCGTTTCCAGATAGGCGATCTCCTTTTCGCCCTCTGCCAGCAGATCTACCAGCATCCGGGCGGCAGTCTGCTTCTTTTTGTAGTTCTTAAAGAAGTTCTGGGCGTTCTGGCTGGGGCTGAATCGCAGATCCAGCGGGATGGTCACCTCTTTGCCCTCGTCGTACCAGTTGGGCACGGTCAGGCTCTTCATGCCCTTTTGCGCCAGATAGAGGTTTGCAGACAGCAGCTCACCGTACAGGCGCAGCTTTTCGCTTTTGCCGCTGGCAGCAAGCTCTTCCTGCCGTGCTGCCTGCTTGCGCAGGGCGCGGTCATACATATTGTGCACCGCCTTGTGCAGCTCCTTGCTCTTGGTGCGCAGCCGCTCAGCGCGGTCCTTCTCGGCATAGTAGCCCTCCAGCATCGCGTTGAAGGACGGCCACTCCCGGATGGTGTACTGCTCGCCATACTGCTGCGGACGGAAGAAGGTATACTCCACCGGCTTGCCGTCCGGTGCGGTGACGCTGCAGGGACAGCCGCCCTGCGTGTGCAGTTCCTTCAGCTCGTCGATTGCTGCCATCAGGCTGCGCTTCTGGGCATCGGTCAGTTCGTTGGCGGGCAGATGTTCCCCGTCAAAGGCGCGCCATGCCGCCTCGCGGCAGACCACCGGCCCAACGCCAGCCACCGTTTTGTTCAGAGCATCCGCCACCGGCAGTTCCCGCTGACAGGCTGCTGCCACGATGGATGCACTGCTCACCAGCAGAAAGTCCGGGCGGGCGGGCTTGGGAGGCGTGGTGTAGGGCAAGCCCGGCAGCAGCTGCCGGACGTCGCTGTCCTCAAAATCCACTCGCTTGAGGGCGTCGATAATTTTTCCGCTCTGCACCAGCACAAGGTTGGAGTAGCGCCCCATCAGCTCCGCGCACAGGGTATTGCGCACAAGGTCGCCCATCTCGTTGGTGCACTGAAAATCAAAGTAGACGATGCGGTCGCCCGGCTCCATGTGCACATCCAGCAGTCTGCCGCCGGTCAGGTGCTTGCGCATGAGCATACAGAAGGAGGGCGGCGTTTCGGGGTTTTCAAAGGTCTCCTCGGTCAGACACACCCGTGCAGAGCCGCTGCGGGCAGACAGCAGCAGGGCATAGGTATCGGTGCGGGTGCGCAGGGTGATGACCAGCTCATCCCGGGTCGGTTCAAAAATTTTTGCGATCTTGGCATCGGTCAGGGTGGCTTTCAGCTCCGCTGCCGTCAGCGCCAGTGTCGCGGCATCCAGTGCCATAAATGTTACCTCGTTTTATCTATAACCCTCTCAGTCAACGCCTGCGGGAGAGCTTTTGCTCTTTTTCGGTTTATGCTGAAAGACCTCCCCCTTTCGGGGGAGGTGGCATTGCGCAGCAATGACGGAGAGGGTTTTCTCTTTATAAATAAGTATACGGGTCGCGGTTCTCGGTGCTCACCAGCACCTCCAGCTCCGGCAGGGCGGTGCGCAGAGCAGCCGCCACAGCGGCGGTCACCGGGAACTCGGTGGCGTAATGCCCCGCCGCAATCAGGGAAAGCCCCAGCCGCTTGGCGTCCAGTGCATGGTGGTGGTTGGCTTCGCCGGTCAGCAGACAGTCCGCGTCCTCGGCGATGGCTTCGGCAAACAGACTGCCGCCCGCGCCGCTGATGACCGCCAACCGGTGCACCGGCTTTCCGGTGTCGGCAAACTTCACCTGTACTGCCGTGCCAGTGTCCGGCGCGTTGCACAGGGCAGCCAGCTTACGCTGCGCCAGCGCGGCAAGTTCCGGCACGGTGATGGGGTCGATTTTCCCCACCCGGCCGCAGCCGTCTGCAAAGGCGGCGCGCTGCCGAATGCCGAAAAGATCCGCCAGCACATCGTTCACCCCGCCCTCGGCGGCATCCAGATTCGTGTGCATACAGATGGCGGAAATGCCCGCCTGCACCAGCTGATAGGGCACATCGGCGGGGCACAGCCGCTTGAGCGGGTCAAAGATGACCGGGTGGTGCGCCACGATGATCGTGCACTGCTTTGCCGCAGCTTCCTCCACCACCTCCGGGGTGATGTCCAGCGTCACCAGCACCCGGCGCACATTGCCGCCGCAGTCCACCAGCAGGCCGGGGTTATCCCAGTGCTCTGCCAGTTCCGGCGGGGCAAGCCGCTGCATTACTTCGTATACCTGCTGTACCGTGGTCATTTCAGTTTCCCTCTTTCAGAATGGCATCCATCTCTGCGGCAAGCGGGCTGCCGTCCGGCACGCCCAGCCGCATCCGTGGCAGCTTTGCCCGCTGCCACGCGGCGTAGCCCGCGCCCTCCGGCCAGCGTCCGGTATTCCCCAGCAGACATTGGGTAAAGGTGGGCTCGGTCACCTTACCGGTGTACTCTGCCGCCATTACCGCGTACCAGCGGCCTGCGGCCTGCACCGGACGGTCGGCCACAAGGGCAAAGCCATGCTGCCACAGCCAGCGGCGCAGCTCGCTGTGCCGGGTGGCAGGCACCATGATAAGGCGCGGCCCGCCCACGGCGGACACCCACGGCGCTTTCTCAATGATCTCCCAAGTGGTCTGTGCCGACACGCCTGCCAGCACAATGCTGCCCACCTCCCCGGCAGACAACACAGAAAGACCGTCGCCGAGCCGAAGCTCAGCGCGGTCCAGACAACCTGCATTTTCCAGCGTCTGTTTTGCCTTGGCCAGCGGGCCGGGGCGCAGGTCTGCCCCGATGACCTTCGGGTACTTACCCGAAGCCGCCAGCACCGCCGTCAGCTTGCCGTGGTCGCAGCCGATGTCCGCCACCGGCTGTCCTGGGCACACCAGCTCTGCCGCTGCGGTCAGACGCGCATCCAGTGTTGGCAGCACTCAGGCCTTCTTAGCTGCCAGATGGGTGTTCAGCTTCTCCAGCAGCTCGTCGCAGTTCACGCCGTGCACTTCGCAGGCTTCCTCGATGGTCTCCCCGCGGGAAGCCGGGCAGCCCAGACAGTGCATCCCGATCTCCATAAAGTAGGGTGCGGTGGTCTGGTCCATATCCAGAATGTCGCCGATGATGGTATCGCGGGTCACCTGCTTGGGTGCGGTGTGTGCCTCTTTTTTGAGCATATTGAAAATATCAAACATGATAGCTTTTCCTTTCTGTTTTGGGTGAGATACAGTATAACCTACTGTTCCTCTATACTATACCCCAAACCGGGGCAGTTTTGCAAGAGCCTTGGGGAAATCCGCTTACCCCTCCGCCTGATAGTTCTTTTCCAGCGAGAAGCCGCGCCCGCTCACCTCGGTAACATGGCTCACGATCATAAAGCAGGTGGGGTCGATAGTGTGCGCCAGCTTTTCCAGCCTTGGCAGCTGCCGGTTGGAGACCACGCTCAGCAGCACCGACTCCGGCTCCCGCAGGTAGCCGCCCTCGCCGTGCAGGATGGTCACGCCGCGGTCCAGCTGCGCAAAGATGGCAGCGCAGATCTCATCGGACTTGGCACTGATGATCTTCACCTCGGTGCGGGTGGTGCCCAGCATGAGCACCTTGTCCAGCACGACCGTGTAGATAATGGCCATCACCACGCCGTACAGGGACTGCCGCACCGGGCTGAACGCCGCCTGCGCCGCCAGAATGATAAAGTCGAAAACCATCATGGTGCTGGACACCGGCAGGTGGAACCACTTGTTCAGCACCAGCGGGGGGATATCCATGCCGCCGGTGGAAGCACCGGCGCGGATGGTGATGCCCAGCGAGATGCCGATGCCAAAGCCCGCGAATACGGTGTTCAGCACCAGATCATCGGTCAGTACAAGATTGCCCAGCAAGCGCTCCCACAGCGCCATAAAAAAGGGACTGAGCACCGTGCTTGCCATAGTATTCAGGGCAAAGCGGCGGCCCAGCACCCACCAGCCCAGCAGCAGCATGGCCACGTTGACCACGAACAGCACTGCGGACACCGGCAGTCCGGTGACCTTGTTGAAAGCCAGTGCGATACCGGTAGCACCGCCGGTGATGAGGCCGGAGGGCATCAGAAATAATACCACAGTCAGTGCATACATTGCATTGCCCACCACGATGGACAGTGCGTTGAAGAGCTGCTGTTGCTTGCGTGTTAATTGCGTCATCTTCATCTTCCTTTGTTTATAGTTGAAGTATCTTCTACTATGATAACGAAAATATCCGCATTTATCAAGCCTTCGGCGATAAATGCGGATATCGGGATCGATTTTTAGGGGGTCACAGGGCAGCTTCCGGCTGGGCTTCGTCCTCTTCCATCAGCCGCAGACCGGCGGTATCGGTCACCGGCAGCGAGAACACGATGGTGCCCGCCTTGGGGTTTGCCCCCTCCATAATGGCCTTCATGATGGTGTTCTTCTGGCTGGTGCGGCTGACGATGAGCACCAGCTCCTTTTCGTTCACCAGCTCCACGCCCAGAAAGGCGGCTGCACCCTCCATGCCGGTACCCTTTGCGTGGATCACCGTGCCGCCGCCTGCACCGGCGGTGCGGGCAGCATCCATAATGGAGCCGGTGTAGCCCTGATTTGCCACCACCAGCAGCAGTTCATAGCGGGTATCCTTCAAGGTGCTCTCCTCCTTCCATGTAAGGGGCTGGTGCTCGGTAAGGAACATCAGCGCCCGTTTGCCGCCGATGCTGCTCAGCGGCACAATGAACGCAATGCCGGTGCCCGGCACATCGATCTGCATTTTGCGGCGCAGATCCTTCTGGATCTTCTGCCAGCTTTCTGCCGTTACCACGGCCAGCAGCACCGCCTTTTCGGTCTTTTCCAGCCCAAGGGTGGAAAGCGTCTCCTGCACCGCCGTGCCGGAACCAACGGTGCGCATACTTACCGTTACGCCGTGGCTTTTGTACAGCTGCAAAAAGCCATCGGTAGAGCGGCGGTCGGTGATGGTGATCATCAAAAACAAACTGCTCACGTTCTGCCTCCTTTACAGCTCGATAATGGCGTCATCCGGCAGATCTGCAAACACGGTGGCAAGTACCGCAGCGGGCTGCGCCACACGCGCCTTGCGGGTGCGCAGCTGCGCCACCAACCCCATCATCTGCACGGTGATGAGCGGGGTCATGGCGACCATCGCCACCACGCCGAAAGCGTCGGTGACGATATTGCCGCCCACCGCCACGCAGGCACCCTGCGCCAGCGGTAGCAGGAAGGTTGCGGTCATGGGGCCGGAAGCCACACCGCCCGCGTCAAACGCGATGGCGGTAAACAGCTTGGGCACTACAAAGGAGATGCTGATGGCGAACACATAGCCCGGCACAAGGAACCACAGGATGGAGATGCCGGTCAGCACCCGCACCATGGCAAGACCCACCGAGATAGACACACCTGCGGAAAGCGCCAGACCCATAGCCTGCGCCGAGATAGCGCCATCGGTCACCTCTTCCACCTGCTTGTTCAGCACATAGACCGCAGGCTCGGCCTTGACGATGAAGTAGCCGATGAGCATCCCGATGGGAATGATCACCCAGCGCATCCCGCCGCCTGTCAGCACCTGACCCAGATAGTTACCGGCGGGCATAAAGCCCACGTTTGCGCCGGTCAGAAAGAGCACAAGGCCGATATAGGTATACACAAGGCCCACGCCGATGCGCCCCAGTGTGCGGCGGTCCAGCCGCAGGGCGATGAGCTGAAATGCTCCGAACATCAGCACAATGGGCAGCAGCGAGCGGGCGATCTCGGCCAGATAGGTGGGCAGACCCTCCCGGAACAGCTGCCACAGCTCCACCGAGTCTGCCACCTCCGGCAGAACAGGCGGGATGTAGGTGCTGTCCGCTGCGCGGAACGCGATGCCCAGCGTCAGCACCGCCAGAATGGGGCCGATGGAGCACATGGCCACCAGACCAAAGCTGTCATCTGCCGCGTGGCGGTCGCCTCGGATGGCGGAAACGCCCACGCCCAGCGCCATGATAAAGGGCACGGTCATGGGGCCGGTGGTCACGCCGCCGGAGTCAAACGCCACAGCGAGGAACTCCTTGGGCACAAAGGCCGCCAGCAGAAAGATGAGCCCATAGAACAGCACCAGCAGCTTCGGCAGCGCAACGCCGATAAGCATACGCAGGAAGGCAAAGACCAGAAACAGGCCCACGCCCGCCGCCACCGAGAGGATCAGCGTACCGCTTGGAATAGAGGGCACCTGATCTGCCAGCACCTGCAAGTCCGGCTCCGAGATGGTGATAAGGAAGCCCAGCAAAAAGCCGAGCACGAGGATGAGGGGCAGCTTGCGGCTGCGGGTGATGACTGCACCCACCCGCTCGCCCATGGGGGTCATGCTCATCTCTGCACCCAGAGTAAAGAACATGATGCCCACCACGATCATGGCAGCACCCAGCAAAAAACACAGCAGGATGCTGGGCGATACCGGTGCTACCGAGAAGCAGAGCACCAGCACAATGGCCACAATGGGCAGCACCGCCTGCAGCGCCTCCAAAAGCTTTTCCCGCAGCTTGGGGAGCGATCGTCTGAGAATGATGTCCACCGCCTTTCGTCTGTATCCTGTTTGTACACTTTTGTGTAAGATATATTTATAGTATACGTTTTTGAGGCCATTCCGTCAATCCACAGAAGGAAAAAACTTGAGCAAGTTCCATAAATTGTAAAAACATTTCATAAAAAGGGGTTCTGAAAAGCCATAGGCTTTTCAGAACCCCAAAATTAAAATAATTATTTTTACGCCTTTTTCGGCTTCAGCCAGCCGTCCACGGCGGCTACCAACGCCTTGCCCCGACGGCCCAGCAGGCGGGGCAGCAGCACCCTCGCCATGGCCCATACGCCCGCAAAGTTGTACAGGATGATAACCAGCGTGATCAGCCCCGTCCACAGCCCGTACAGCGGCGGCTCTGCCAGCAGCACAAAGGCTTCAAATACCAGCACGGCGGCATTTGCCAGCACCCGCGCCGGGTGGACGCGCATCCCGATCATGCGGCGGGCGTCCACCGCACGCAGGGTGAACACCAGCGCAAGGCCAAGGAAGGACGCATAGGTCGCGCCCACAGGCCCCCACAGCTTGATGAAGAAATAGTTCATGATGCAGTTGCTGATGGCACCCGCCATCATGGTGACCATGCTGCGCTGCGACTTTTTGGTCACAACGTACACGCTGTTCATGAACTGGTTGAAGCAGCTGCAGGTGGAAGCCAGCACGAGGAACGGCACAAAGTGCCATGCGTAGTAATAGTTGGACTTCATGACGTGCATCACCGGGCGGCACAGCCAGATAATGCCCGCCGCGCAGCAGAACAGCACGCTGGAATAGGTGCGGAAGATCTGGGTAAAGAACCGCGCACGCCCTTCCTCCTCGGTGACGGCGGAAAGCTGCCACGCATCGTAGAAGATCAGACCCAGCGTGGTCAGGATGGTGGGCAGGAAGTAGCCGGTGGAAAGCAGGCCGCTCCATGCGTTGCCGGTGCGGCCGTCCAGCCCTTCGCACATCTCGCGCACAAAGAACAGGTCGGACGCATTGATGATCCAGAAGCTGATCTGCGCCGGGATCATGGGCAGCGAGAAGTTGAGCATCTGCCGCCACAGCTTTTTGTTGACGCCCTTCAGCTCCACATAGTTCCACAGCTTGCCGGTGAACAGCAAGAACAGCACGCTGGTCAGGTCGCCGCTGATAATGGCCAGCAGATAGCCGTTTGCGCCCCACTTGAAGCTCACCAGATACAGCACATAGAAGGCCATGGTCGCCACGGTGCACAGCACGCCGTCCACTGCCACAAGCTTATTCCACTGGCGGCTGCGCACGAACTGGGTGCACAGGGTGCGCAGACAGCTCATGAGCACATAAATGTAGATCAGCAGGCCGTACTGCGCCATATCCGGCAAAAACTGGGTGACCGGCCAGCACAGCACCAGAATGCCAAAACCGCCCAGAATGGTCAGCAGGCCGTTGGTGAACACCTGCTTTTCGCTGTTGCCCTTGTCCAGACCAAAGCGGATGATGGCGTTGGACATGCCCATGGACACAAAGGGGATGAGCAGGTTTGCGTACTGGCTCAGGATCTTGGACAGACCCAGATCCGAGATCTCCGCCATGGCGTAGGTCAGAAAGGGCTGTACGATCAAAGTGAGCAGCTTGGACGAAAAGCTGGAGATCGCAAAGATCAAAGTATTGCCGGCAAGCTTGGAATATTTATCGCCGGTCTTTTTTTCGTTTTCCAAGGGAATTTCCCTCCGTTTTTTACGATAGATTATCTTTTCAGCAGCTCCCGCCGGGCTTTCCAGTCCGGCAGCAGCTTTTCCACCTCTGCCCAGAAGGCTGGGCTGTGGTTCAACTGCAAAAAGTGACAGTACTCGTGTACTACCACATAGATCTGCGCCGCAGGAGGCTGGTTATACAGCTGCAAGGCAAAGGTGATCTGCCGCTTAGCCGGGCAGCACACGCCCCAGCAGCTTGTCATGCTGCGCACTTTCAGGATAGGCTTCTGCCCGCCCAGCACCCCGGCAAAGGCCGGGTAGACCTTATCGCTCATGGCGGTAAAGTAGGCCAGCGCCGTGGCTTTATCCGGCAGGTCGGCGTTGTCCTTGTTGAGCTTCGTGATATTCTTCACCCGGGTATCCCGGATCCACTGGGCGTTTTGCAGCACAAAACGGTCAGCCTGCTCCAGACTGGCCGTCAAAGGGATGCTTACCATCACGGTGCCGTTGCTGCGCACCCGCAGATGCAGCTGCTTTACCTTTTTGCGCACCAGCTCGTACTGGATGCCCTCCACGCTGCGCAGCTGGGTGCACGGCTTTGTCGGCATCTCAGGCCTTGCTCCGCATCAGGCGGCCAAGGGGCAGCTGCGCCAGCACCACGGCGGCAAACAGCAGCACGCAGCCGGTAGATTCCCGGAAGGAGAGGTTCTGGTGCAGCAGCAGCCAGCCGCCCAGGGCGCTGAATACGCTTTCCAGACACATGATCAGGCTGGCAACGGCGGGATTCAGGTCCCGCTGACCTAAGATCTGCAGGGTGTAGGCCACGCCGCTGGACATCACGCCGCAGTACAGGATGGGCCCGGCGAAGGTGACAAACTCTGCCATGGCAGGCTGCTCGAACAAAAACGCCGCCACGGTGCTTTCCACCGACACCACAAAAAACTCCACAAGGCTCAGGCGCACGCCGTCCATCTGCGGGGAGAAATGATCCACCGCCATGATCTGGAAGCTGAACAGCACCGCGCACAAAAGCAGCAGCCCATCGCTGCTCTGGATGCTGCCAAAGCCGTCCTTCATGCACAGCAGATACAGCCCCACCACGGCAATGGCCATGCTCACCCACAGCTGTGCGCTGCCCTTGCGGCCCAGAAACAGGCCGAACACCGGCACCAGCACCACATACATGGCGGTCAGGAAGCCCGCCTTTGCGGTGGAGGGGTCCAGCGTGATGCCCAGCTGCTGCGCCGCGCTGGCTAAAAACAGCAGCGTGCCGCACACAAGCCCGGCTTTCAGCAGCAGCTTGCGCTCTGCCGTCGTTTTGGGCTTGCCGTCCGGCCTGCCCTGCCGGTGGTGCAAGGCGTCAAACGCCTTGACCGTGGGGATCAGCACCAGAACCGCCATCCAGCTGCGCCCTGCCAGAAAGGAGAACGCGCCCATGCCGGAGCCGGCGCTCTGCGCCACAAAGGCTGTGCCCCAGATCAGGGCGCACAGCATCAGCAGCATTGAATTTTTCGTC
The DNA here is from genome assembly GCF_023347355.1 of Faecalibacterium sp. IP-1-18. NCBI lineage: Bacteria > Bacillati > Bacillota > Clostridia > Eubacteriales > Oscillospiraceae > Faecalibacterium > Faecalibacterium sp. IP-1-18. The sequence goes on along the minus strand of NZ_CP094472.1, from coordinate 258,116 downwards.
TGGTTCGTCATCCGGCAATGCCCTCCACCTTCATCAGGCCGTACAGGTAGTACCGGCTGGAATCATAGGAGATGGTCACGCGGTACTGCGCCGCTGGGTCCAGCCCGGAAATGGTGCAGCGGTAGTCGGTGCCATCGGTCTTGACGTAGTAGGTGCTGTCCGGCACATACTCTGCGCCGCCGTCCACCTTTTTCCACAGTGCCACCTTGAACTTCTGGGTGCCCTCGGCGGTGCCGCAGGCCATGATGTTCAAACTGCCGCCCGGCACGGTAAAGTAGCCGGTGTTGCGGCTCCAGATGCCGTTGAACACCGCGTACAGGCAGCCGTCTGCGGTGGCGGTGGCATACTTTGCCGAGGCATCCGCAATGCCCTGAATGATCAGCGGGTCGGTGGTGGCTTCCGCCCAGCGGGTGGTGTCCTCCTCCTGCACTTCCTCGGAGTGGCCTGTCACCTTCTGCGCTACCTTTTTCAGGGTCTCCTTGCAGCCGGTCAGGCTAAGCACCATCACCGCCGCCAGCAGCAGTGCCAAAAGCTGTTTTTTCATCTTCATAGCTTTCCTCATAGAAACAAAGAAACTTTTCTTTTTCGTGCGTCTCTGCCAACAGACAGATACAGGGTAAGTATACCGCATTTTGCCGCTCTGCACAAGATACCTGCATTTATTTTGTGCGGTTTGCCGCCTGTTTCTGCACAAATTTTCACGGATTCAGCGCCCGCAGCGCTGCACACTCGGCCTCGGCCAGTGCGGGAGCCTCCGGCCCGAACAGACTGCCGTAGCGGTACAGTGCCCAGCCGCCCGCCGCCTGCTGCCGTAAGTCCTTTACCTGCGCCGCCAGCGCGCTGCCGGTGCTCCAGCCAGACACGCTGTCCGGGTTCGCGCCGCCGTCCCCGGTGCCCACCCGGTACGCGCCCAGCCCGAAGTACAGCGCCACATCCCCCGCCCGGGGGTAGCTAAGCCACGCCGGGACGATGTTTTCAAAGGCAAAGCGGGTGCTTCCGGATTGCAAGGTAAAGCCGTAGCCCCAGTACACCTGCGGGCAGAGGTAATCGATGACCTTTTCCTCCCCGCCCGCCGCCAGCCACACGGTCACATCGCTGTACTGCTGGTCGAGGTCGTTGTCCGGGTTGCCCTGCGGGCTGATGCCGAACCGCAGGGTGGGGTCTGCCGCCTTTACCGTGCGGTGCACCTTCGCCACCAGCGCGGTAACGTTCTGCCGCCGCCACGCGGCAAGGTCGGCTGCGCCGCTTGCCGCAAACTGCGCCGCGTCCACAGCGGCATCGGTGGTGGGGTAAAAGTAATCGTCAAAGTGGATGCCGTCCACCGGGTAGTTCTGCACAAGCTCTGCCACCCCCTGCACCACATAGTCTGCGGCGGCAGGCACGGCAGGGTTCAGGTACAGCCCCTCCCCGGCGGTGCACAGCCAGTCCGGGTGGGTGTTGGCCAGATTATTCTCTGCCAGATTCGGCGGCATCGCCGCCGAGGAGCGCAGGCGGTAGGGGTTGACCCACGCTTCCACCCCGATGCCCCGGCGGTGTGCCTCGGTCAGAAAGATATCCAGCGGGTCAAAGCCGGGGTCTTTTCCCTGCACCCCGGTGCACAGATGGCTCCACGGGAACAAACTGCTGCGGTACAGTGCATCCCCGAAGGGGCGCACCTGCGCCAGTACGGTGTTCAGTCCAAGCCCGGCGCAGTTGTCCAGCAGCTGCGCTGCCCCAGCGCGGAAGGTGTCCTCGGTGGAGAAATCCAGCAGCGCCCAGTCCAGATAGCTCACCCACACCGCCCGCCACTCTCCGGCGGGCAGGGCGGGGTTGGGTGCCGGGGGCGTATCCTGCCCGGAGGCAGCAGTGTGGTCTGCATCGCTTTTCTGCCGCAGGCACCACCCCGCCGCAGCACAGGCGGCAACGCCCGCCCCGGTCAGAAAGGCTCTGCGGCCAAAGCGGCGTTTTGCCTTGGCTTTAGACGTCCTGCGGCGCTGGGTCACAGGGTCTCCTCCTGCATCTTATACAGGGTAAGCCCCGCCCAGCCCCGGGCGCAGGTCAGCAGCACGAACATAATATTCGTCCAGAAGGCAAGGCCGCTCATGCCCGCGTACTTGGTCAGCATCCAGAACACCAGCCGCAGCACCTCGGCGGCGCTCACCAGCTGCAGCTGCCGCTGGATGGGCTTGCCGCGCTCGTACTCGGTGGCAAGCAGCGCAGGCCACACCAGCGCCGAGCAGATATCCCCCGCCCAGCCGCTGGCACCCAGCTTGCTGAGCATCAGCACCACGAACACGCCGGTGTAGTTGCGCTTTTCCCTTGCCGGTGCGCCCTTTTGCGCCGCCAGAAACAGCACTGCGATGCCGGTAAGGCAGAAAACGATCATTTCCAGCCCGGAAAAATCCATCCCGCCCAGCACGGCAAAGCCGCCCAGCATGGACACTGCCGCCGCAGCCAGCAAAAAGAAATACCAGGTCTTGCGTGTAAATTTAAGCTTCATGAAGCCCTCCCCCGGGCGTTTGCGCCCGGCTTGCAGAAAAATTTAAAAAAGAATTGTAAATATTATAGCACAAACCCCCGCAGGTTGTGTTACAATAAGGAAAACTCTTTTGGGGAGGGTCTTTCCATGAACGCTGTCGTTTCCGTCTGTCTTTTGGCCTGTGCGCTGGGCATCATCGTGTACCTGCTCTCCCGGCGGGAGACAACCCGCCGCAGCCAGTACGGCCCCGCCGGCCTGTCCGAGTTCCGCACCGGCCTTGCGCTGGACGAGTGCTTTGACCGTCTGGACACTCGCAGCGACACCGACCTCTTTGCCTACGAGTGCCGCCGGGAGAACGACGGCAGCTTTCTGCTGCACCTGACGCTGCACCAGCCCAGCCAGCAGCCGCTGGACACTTTGTACACCCTGCGGCTGGACCCCGGCCGCCAGACCGTGGTGACTTTGATCTTTATCCGGGAGGCCTTTGGCTACAAAGAGCCGCTGTTCCCGCCCGCCATGCTGGACGAATTTATGCTGCAAAAGCTGGATGCCCACCGCACCAAATGATTTTTGCGGAAAATGCTTTCCTTTTTGCGCGGTTTTTGTTATACTAGTGCGTGTTGCAGCAATGTAGCACCCATATGGGCCAGTAGCTCAGCTGGTCAGAGCTGGCGGCTCATAACCGCTTGGTCGCGGGTTCAAGTCCTGCCTGGCCCATACGAAAAAAGACACCCTTTCGGGTGTCTTTTTTCGTATTTCAAGGGCTTTTATTCCCCATCCTCTGCGGGCAGCTGGTTCCACAGGCGGGGTACATATCACAGAGCACATGATACGCTGGCCGTTTTTGTTTGCCCCCATTGCGGCAGATCCTGCTTTCTGCCGCAAATTGCATCAGATCCCGCCGTTTGCTCAATGAGTATTTCCCGCCGTCCCGTTATACTGGGAGGGAAATGGAATTAAACGATGGAGGAACAGACCATGAAATACGGTGTCATCGATGTGGGTGGCGGCCTGCGGGGCATTTACGGCGCTGGCGTGCTGGACCGCTGCCTGGAGGAGGACCTCCGCTTCGATCTCTGCATCGGCGTTTCGGCGGGTAGCGCCAATATGGCGTCCTATCTGGCAGGCCAGCATGGGCGGAACAAGCCCTTTTACGATGAATACTCCTTCCGCAGGGAGTACATGAGCGTGCACAACCTCATCCGCAAGCACTCCTATCTCGATCTGGGCTATGTCTACGGCACCCTCAGCAATGCAGGCGGCGAGAATCCGCTGGATTACGCGGCGCTTGCCCGCAGCCCGGCAGAGCTCTGCGTGGTGGCCGCTAATGCACAGAACGGCGAGGCGCAGTATTTCACCAAGGCAGACCTCCACCCGGACGACTACCGCATCCTCATGGCGTCCTGCTGCATCCCGGTCATCGACCAGCCCTGCGTCATCGACGGCGTGCCTTATTTTGATGGCGGCCTGGCCGACCCCGTCCCGCTGGAATGGGCCTTTGCCCACGGCTGCGACCGGGTGGCTCTCATCCTGACCAAGCCCATCGGGCTGGTGAGTAGTGATGCCCGGGACAAGCATCTGGCACACCTGCTGCAGTCGCATTACCCCGCTGCAGCCGAGGGGCTGCGCCGCCGGGCATGGCGGTACAACACGGCTGTCCAGCGGGCGCGGGAGCTGGAGCGACAGGGCCTTGTCTGCATCATCGCCCCGGACAGCACCGAGGGAATGTCCAACCTGACCAAGAACCGCGCCGGCCTTGAAAGAATGTACGTCAAAGGCAAACAGGACGCCGAAGCGCTGGTGCGGTGGATGCAAAACACCAAACAAGATGAATCGGTGGGCACCTAGAGATGAAACCCGTTCACTTCCCTTGACAAGAGACAAAAAGACACCCTTTCGGGTGTCTTTTTTGTATTTCAAGGGCTTTTATTCCCCATCCTCTGCGGGCAGCTGGTTCCACAGGCGGTAGTAGACGCCCTGCTTTTCCAGCAGCTGGGCATGGGTACCCTCTTCCACGATTCCCTCCTCGCCCAGCACAAGGATGCGGTCGTAGTCCTTGATGGTGGTCAGACGGTGGGCGATGGTCAGGGTGGTGCGGCCATGAGCCAGCTTTTCAAGGCTCTGTCCCACAAGGATCTCGCTCTCGTTGTCCAGTGCGCTGGTGGCCTCGTCCAGAATCAGGATGGGCGGGTTCTTCAAAAATACCCGGGCAATGGCGATGCGCTGCTTCTGTCCGCCGGACAGCTTGACGCCGCGCTCGCCCACATAGGTGTCGTAGCCGTCCTTCAGCGCAAGGATGAACTTTTCCGCGCCCGCCAGACGGGCGGCGGCTTCGATCTCCTGCCGGGTAGCACCGGGCTTGCCGTAGGCGATGTTCTGCGCCACCGTGCCGCTGAACAGATACACGTCCTGCTGCACGATACCGATATCCTGCCGCAGGCTCTTCAGGGTGACCCGGCGGATATCCTGCCCGTCAATGAGGATGCGGCCGCTGGTCACCTCGTAAAAGCGGGGGATCAGGTTGCACAGGGTGGTCTTGCCGCCGCCGGAGGCACCCACCAGCGCCAGACGCTCCCCGGCGCGGATGTCCAGACTGACGTCGTGCAGCACCTTGTTGTGGTCGTCCGGGTACTCAAAGCATACCTTCTCGAACCGGATCTCGCCGGGGCCGGGTTGCAGGGGCACGGCGTCCGGGGCGTCCTTGATGGCAACCGGGGTGTCCATGATCTCGGCAAAGCGCTCGATGCCGGTCATGCCGCGCTGGAACTGCTCGGCAAACTCCACGATGCGCCGGATGGTGGCGATGAGGGTGGTGACGTAGAGCATATAGGCCACAAGGTCGCCGGCGGTGATCTTACCGTATACCAGCGACAGACCGCCCGCCAGAATGACCACCAGATACATCAACCCGTCAAACAGGCGGGTGGAGGTGTTGAAGGCGCCCATGGCGTAGTAGCCAAGGGTCTTGATCTGCTCAAAGGCGCGGTTGCCCTTGGCGAACTTTTCCCGTTCCTCGTCCTCGGCGGCAAAGGCCTTGACCACGCCCTGTCCCAGCAGGCTGTCCTCGATGGTGGAGTTCAGCTCGCCGATCTGGACGCGCTGCTGGCGAAACCGCGCCCGCAGACGGCCGTTCAGGTACACCGACACCACGCCCATCAGCGGCACACAGGCAAACACTGCCAAGGTCAGCGGGATGCTGGCGCGGCACAAAATGACAAAGGACGCCACGATCTTGATGCCCGCGATGAAAAACTCCTCCGGGCAGTGGTGGGCGAACTCGGTCACATCAAACAAATCGTTGGTGATGCGCCCCATGATGGTGCCCACCTTGGTGTTGTTGTAGTAGGTGTGATCCAGCTGCAACAGATGGTCAAAGGCATCCCGGCGCATATCCGTTTCAATATGCACGCCCATGATGTGGCCGATGCTGGACATATAGTAGCTGGCTGCGCCGTCGATGATGCGCAGCACAAAGTAGAGTGCCGCCAGTTTCAGCACGATGCCCGCCGTCAGGGTGATGCCCACCCCCATGGCGGAGTTGGTGATGGTGCTCATGATCTTGGGCAGCACGATATCGCACAGGGTGGTCAGTGCTGCGCAGAACAAATCAAGGCACAGCACCATCTTATAGTTTGCCAGATACGGCAGAAAACGCCGGATCAGCGCACCGCTGCTTGCGTGGTGCGCCCCGGGGTCGTTGGTTTTGGTTTTCGGCATGGTTCCTCCGTTTTTATCGTTACTTTTTACTGTAATCCCGCGCGCCGTAGATGGCGGTACCGATGCGCACAAGGGTAGCGCCCTCGCGGATAGCGTTCTCAAAATCGCCGCTCATGCCCATGGAAAGGGTCTGCATCTCCACATTGTGGTAGCCCCGCTCCCCTGCCCGGACGAACAGCTGATACACCTGCGCCAGATACCGGCGGTTCTGGGCATCGTCGTCGTTCACGGGCGGGATGGCCATCAGACCCTTGACCCGGATATGCTGTTGTGCAGCGGCGGTATCCAGCAGCGGCCAGAGCAATTCCGGCGCGGCACCGGTCTTGCTCTCTTCCCCGCCGATGTTCACTTCCAGCAAAATGTCCTGCACGATACCGGCCTTGGCGGCTTCCTTCTCGATGGCAAGCAGCAAGTGCTCGCTGTCCACGCTCTGGATCAGGCTTGCCCGCCCCAGTACCTTTTTGATCTTATTGGTCTGCAAATGGCCGATAAAATGGCTTGGCTTGCCGCAGTAAGCTCCGGCATCGTAGTTTGCACACAGCTCCTGCACATGGTTTTCGCCAAACACATCAATGGGCAAAGCCGCACTGGCGGCAATGGTCTGTGCCGTGCGGGTCTTGCAGGCGGCGCACAGCTGCACCGCTGCCGGGTCGCGCCCGGCTTCCCGGGCGGCGGCTGCCATCTTTTCCCGGATCTCGGCCACGGCCTGCCGCATTTCTTCCAACGTTTTTTCTGCCATGTCGCTCAATCCTCCTCGGTATAACGGGCGCGCTCGCCGCCGATCAGCTTCGGGCGGGTGTAGGCGCACAGAATGTTTGCTTCGCCGATCTTATTAAGGCTCAGCCGCACCGGCACTGCCACCCGCTTCAGGTGCATTCCGATCAGGGTGCCGCCGATATCCATGCCCGCGTTGGCGCGGATCTCCTCCACCGCCACCGGGTCTTTGAAGTTTTTCCAGCAGGTAGTGGCCCAGCTGCCGCCCGCATGGGGACGGGGCACGACGCACACTTCCTCCCAGCCGTATTTCTCTGCGGCTTCCCGCTCAAGGATAAGGGCGCGGTTCAGGTGCTCGCAGCACTGCGCTGCCAGCCAGATGCCTTTTTCCGCCAGCACCGGCGCAGCGCCCGCGTACAGTGCCTGGGCAGCCTCTATGCTGGAATCCTTGCCGATGTGACCGCCCACCATCTCACTGGAAGAGCAGCCCACCACGAGCACATCTCCCTTTTTCAGCTTTGCCGCAGCCACCAGCTCGGTCATAGCCTGCCGTGCCTCGGTCTCGATCTGTTTTGCAAATGCTTCGGTCATACAAAAAACACCTCACTTATCGGTTTGCAGCCAGCAGGCTGTCTGCCCCTGCCGCACCGAAATATACTTTACTTTCCACCGGACACACCGCCGCACAGCTGTCCTGTACAAGGCCGGTAAAGGTCTGCTCCCAAGTCCCTGTGGCAAGGCTTACCGCCTCGGCGCAGGGGGCATCTGCGGTGCACCGGAACAGCCGCTCCTGCGTATTCTGCCCCGCCCGCAGGGCAATGCCCCGCAGCAGGGTGCTGTCCGCGTTCTTTTCCAGCCAGCTGCTGCGCGCCCAGCGGTAGCTGATGTACAGCGTGCCGTCCGTGTCCGCAGCCAGCGCTCCGGGATAGCCCGGCAGACCGGCAAAGGCAGCGGTGCAGCCCCGTCCCCCGGCGGTCAGCTCCCGGGCAGCGGCGTCCACCGCCCAAATGCAGCGGCTGCCAAGGTCGGAGACATACAGGGTGCTGCCGTCCGGGCTGAGCGCCAGACCGGCAGCACCTGCCACCCCGCCCAGCACCTTTTCCACTGTGCGGGCGGCGGGGTCGTACACATACACGCAGCCGGTGGCGGTGTGCGCCAGCAGCTCGGTGCGCAGGGCGCTTTCCAGCCCGTTCTCCGCGCCTGCCGCCGCTGCCACAGCAAAGTACACCTTACCCGCCGGGCTTACCTCCACGGCAGATACCGCCCCCAGCGGCGCACCGTCCAGCTGGGTGACCACCTGTTCCACCGCTGCGCCCCAGCTGTCGTGCTTTGCGCGGCACAAGATACCTCCGGCGGTGGTCAGCTGGGTCAGCCACACATCCCCGGCGGCATCAAAGGCAAAGCCGGTCAGCTCGCCCTCCACGCTCAGGATGGCGGCAGCGTGGCCGCCATCGGTGCGCACAAGGTCGCTGGTGCGCTTTTTCAGCGCAGCACCGTTCCACGCAGCGGCATATAACAGGCCGTCCTTGGCGCGGATGCAGTCCACGCCCTGATACTCCCCCAGCTCCAGCCGGGTCTTGCGGTCGGTGGAAACTGCCGTCTGCAGAGCGCCCGTCTCCTGCCGGAGGTCGGGGGCTTTATAGGTCTGCGGCGGGGTGTCGATGGGGCGGAAGCCCAGCGCGTACACCAGCACCAGCAGAATACCCACCCCGAACACGGTGCTGGCGGTGCGGAACCGCTTGAGCATGGCGTCCCGTTCTGCGGCCATCTGGGCGGCATACTCTGCCCGGCGGCGCGCCGCCATGGCGTTGGCGCGGTTGGCACGGCGCATCCACCGGTCCACGAACAAAGCCACCCGCGGCCCAACCGTGAGGGACGCAATGGCCAGTATGAGCAAAAATTCGATCAGTCCGATTCGCATAAGCGCTTTTCCTTATCTCCGAAAAACCTTGCGGACAGCGCACTGTCCTTTATCGCTAAAGTATAGCATTCCTGCGCAAAAAGGGCAAGCGGGACAAAAAAGAACTGCCGCACAGCGTTGTGCAGCAGTTCTTCTAAGAACAACGATTTCAAATGGCCTCCGCGTTGCTCTGGCCATGCGCAGCGGAATGATTTTTTTAAATTTGAGTGTTCATCGCGGCCTACGGGCCGCGATGAACACATCTTTACGAGAGGGGATGCCTTATCTTGTCTCAATTGGCCGGGTGGTCTGCTCCCCGCTGCGGGTCACGAGGGAACCGGCGGGCACTTTGCCCCGGATAACGCAGCCCGCGCCGATGACGCAGTTGTCCCCGATATCCGTGCCCTTGAGCAGCACCACGTCTGAGGCGATCCAGCAGCTGCGCCCCACAGTGATGCAGCCCGCCGTGCATTCCCGGCTGACCCCTTCCTCCCGGCTGAAGCGGTGGTTGTTATCAAAGATCTTCACCCCGGGGCCGAAAAGGGTGTTTTCGCCGATGGTTATCTTTCCAAGGCAGCTGATGACCGCGCCATCGTTGAAGTAGACCCCGCTGCCGATGTTCAGCTGGCTGGAATATCCGGTGGTGATGGACATCCGCCCGTCGCTCTCCACCCGGTCGCCCAGCGTCACCCGGGAGCCGCTGTTCAGCCGCAGCTTGAGCTCTTTGTCCAGCAGGATGCAGCGGCCAAATTGCAGTCCCCGGCAGCCGAACCATTTTTTCCATTGCAGGCGGCAGCGGTTATGCAGGCTGCGCCGTTTTTCCCGCAGCCAGCGGGGCGAACACTGCCGCAGCCACATACACCAGCGCCCGACTTTGGTGCACTTGAAGCGCTTGCGCCAGCGGTTTACCCTGTTGCCGCTTTGCCAGCTGCCACTGTAATAGTGGATGCCGAAGGTGCGCGGGGTCCGGTGCATCCGCTCGGTCACATAATCAAAGGGGGAAAAGCAGTCGGTGGGCAGCACCAGAAAGCCGTCCAGTTCCTGCTGCTCGTCTTTCTGCTGCAAACCGGCCTTGGTAAACAGCGGGGTATCCCGCTGGGTGCAGGTGCGCAGATCCGGCTCGCCGGTCTCCTGAACAAAGGCGGCATTGCGGTAGGCCGCCAGCATTTTGCCGATCATCTCGCAGCCCGGCTCTGCGCCCACGCCGGAGCCGGTATTCACCAGCAGCGTGCGGCCGTAGGGCGAGGGCGCACTGTGCTCCATGCCGATAAAGCCCTTGTGCTCCAGCAGTTCGTCCAGCGGGCGCACCAGCTCCACGTCCGTGTCCAGATAGATGCCGCCGTACTCATACAGCACTGCCAGCCGCACATAGTCCGACACAAAGGCATATTTCTTTGCTTCGTAGGCCTGCTGCGCGTAGCGGTTTTGGCTGATCTCAAAGTTCTGCTCGTTCCATTCGATGATCTTGTAATCCGGGCAGTATTTTTTCCAGCTTTCGATACATTTCCGGCTCTCCGGGTTGATGGGCCCGCCGCCGAACCAGCAGTAGTGGATGATCTTGGGGATGCTCATGCCTGTTTCTCCTGTTTTGTCGCAAGTGCTCTGCTCTCTACGACCTTATTTTACAAAAGGCCCTGTTTTCTTGTCAAGTTTCCCCGGCGCATTTTGCCGCGTATTCCCGCAAAAAGATTGCCGCCCCGCCGCCCGGTGTGGTATACTGGGTGCAGACGGTTTTGTTTTTCCAAACCATTCACTTAAAATTCACAGCTTTTTCCAATTCTTGCTTTAGAATAGAGTTGTATATTGAACTATGATAGGAGGAGTCCTGTTTTATGGCAAAGATCCTGATCGTTGATGATGAGCCCCGCATCCGGGAGCTGATCCACGAGCATCTGCAATATGCCGGTTACATCTGCGAGGAAGCCGGGGACGGCTCTGCGGCGCTGGCACAGCTGTCCGGCGGCGGGTTTGATCTGGTGATCTTAGATCTGATGATGCCCTTTATGGACGGCATGACCTGCCTGCGGGAGATGCGCGCCCGCCACATCAACACCCCGGTCATCATCCTGACCGCCCGGGGCGAGGAATACGATAAGCTGGCCGGGCTGGAAAGCGGCGCGGACGACTATGTGGTAAAGCCTTTCTCCCCCCGGGAGCTTGTGGCGCGGGTGCGCGCAGTGCTGAACCGCACCATGCCCCGCCCCACCGAGGCCGCCGACACCATGACCTTTGGCGAATTGACCATCGACACTGCCAGCCATACCGTGCGGGTGTCCGGCGAGGAAGTCGCCCTGACCCCCAAGGAGTTTGACCTGCTGGTATTTCTGGCCTCCAACAAGGGCATTGCCCTGAGCCGGGAAAAGATTTTGCAGAAGGTGTGGAACTACGACTACTTCGGCGAGGACCGCACCGTGGACACCCATGTGAAGATGCTGCGCGGCCATCTGGGCAAATGCCGCAGCTACATTGCTACGGTATGGGGCATCGGCTATAAGTTCGACCCCGATGCCGCCCGTTGACTGAAGGAGCGTGCGGAGCATGCGGCGAACCACCAAAGCACGGCATACCCTTGGCATCCGCGGGCAGCTGATGTGGTTTTTGTGCTTCATCTGCCTGTTTCTGCTGGGGTTGTTCTGGCTGCTGTCCACCCAGCTGCTGGAGCCTTTGTACACCAAACACATCGAGACCCAGCTTACCAATCAGGCCGACAGCATCGTGGAGCGGCTGGACGATGCCATTGCCGAGGGCAAGGTGCTGTCCAGCTGGTCTTTTGGGCAGCTTGCGGTCAACAGTGATTTTTTTGATAAGCTCACGCTGGAACTGTACACCAAAGGCTCTTTGAACAGCTTCTGCGTGGATATCTCGGATACCACCCTGCACACCATTTATAAGATCGAGAACCAGTCCTTCTGCAACCTGCACGGCACCTATCTTTCAGACTCTGCCAACAACGATAAGATCATTGCCACTGCCCTTGCCATGCGCCGCAAGTGCCGCAGCGTGGGCAGCTTTGTGCAGACGCTCAACCCGCCCCGGCTCTCCGGCTCGGCGCAGCTATTGGTAGGGCGCATTACCGCCGACGGCAGCTATACCGTGCTGGTGACCACCAGCCTTGTGCACGTTACCGAGGCCGGCAAGGTGCTCAGCACCCTGCTGCCGCTGGCGGCGGCGCTGATCTTTGGCTTTGCCATGTCGGCGGCGTGGCTGTTCAGCGAGTGGTTCACAAAGCCGCTGCGCCAGCTTTCCAGCGCCGCACGGCAGATGGCGCTGGGCAATTACGCCGTGCAGGTGGACAACCGCCGCAACGACGAGCTGGGCGACCTTGCCCGGGACTTTAACCACATGGCCGAGGAGGTGCAGCACGCGGTGCAGATGCAGCGCGATCTGCTGGCCAACGTCTCCCACGACCTGCGCACCCCGCTGACCCTCATCAAGGGCTACGCCGAGACGGTGCGCGATCTGACCGGCGACGATAAAGCCCACCGGGACGAGCAGATGAACATCATCGTGGACGAGGCCGACCGCCTGACCGCGCTGGTCTCCAGCGTGATGGAGCTGAGCAAAGTGACCAGCGGCACCTACAAGTGCGAGCGGGTGCACTTTGACATGGGACAGCTGTGCGACGAGGTGAGCGAGCGCTACGACGCCATCTGCGCCCAGAACGGCTGGCAATTGCAGCTGGAACTGCCGGAGGAGGAGCTGCCGGTCTACGCCGACCCGGACATGATGCAGCGCGCGCTGCACAATTTGCTGGGCAACGCCATGCACCACATCGGCCAGGACGGCATTTTTATCCTGCGCGCCTTCCGCTGCTCTGAGGGCGTGCGGGTAGAGGTGGAGGATCACGGCCCGGGCATTGCCGCCGCCGACCTGCCCTATATCTTTGACCGGTACTACCGCTCCCGCTCGGACGCGGGCAAGCAGGGCACCGGTCTGGGGCTTTCCATCACCAAAGCCATCTTCCAGCAGCACAGCTTTCGCTTCGGCGTACAAAGCACCGTAGGCAAGGGCACCACCTTCTGGTTCGTCATGAGTGACCTGCCCTATGTGGACGACTTTGAGGGCAAGTGAATGCCCCCTGTAACACAGAAAAAGCACCGGCAGTTTTCCAACTCTTCCAATCGGGAAACTGCCGGTGCTTTATTATGTTCCGCTCTCTGCTGTATGGTAGATGCCAAAGGTGTTGTCCGGGGCGGGCATCTCCACCCGGGAAGCACGGTCGTTCACCGCCCACATCATCGCGCCCATAGCGCCCAGCACCACCAGAATGATGAGCCATTTTACTGCATTGGGTAATTTTTTCATTCCGTTATCCTTTCTGTAGTCTCCATGCGGCACTTCTGCCGGGCAGTGCGCAGCAGCGCAGCGGCCTCGGCAGCCGAAAACGCCTGCACCCACCCGGGGCGCTCCCCTGCGCCTGCGCCGGTGCTGCCTGCCTCGGCAAAGCCGGCCAGCGCCGTGTCGGTGCGGTCGTTCCAGCCGGCAAAACCCTCCGGCGCAATGTGCGCCCCAAGGCGGCAGTCCAGCACCGCCGTCTTGCCGGTAGGACGCCACGGTCTGCCCAGATACACGCTGCCCGCCGGGCAGTCCGAGACAAAATCGCAGTCCCAGAACACAAAGCCCAGCCCCTGTGCCGCACCGGAGGGTGCGGTGACCCAGCTGTGCGCAAGGCCGTTGTCCACCGTGCGCAGGGTGCAGTGCTCAAACAGGGCGTCTGCCCCGCCAAAGATAAAATCAATGTCTCCGGCAATTTCGCAGGCGTGGTAATACTGCGCGCTTGCCCGGCGGGGTGCCAGCCCGCGCGGGCCCAGAAAACCGTCCTTCTCCCGCTCTTTCTCCGGCAGAGGGGCGCAGAACAAAGTATCCTGATTGCCCAGCAGCCGCACGCGGTCAAACGCCGCCCGGGCGCTGTCCACATAGGCTGCGACCGCCTGCCCGGCCTTTGCGCCGGGGCCTGCGTCGTTCTCGATGGTCATATCCTCCACCCGCAGCTTTTCGCCGCTGAAAAAGGCGGTATAGCTGCGGAAGGTGTGGGTGGGACGCCCGTCCGGGTGCGGCAGCTTGCCGCCATCGTTCCATACCAGCCGGGTGGCATCCATGCCCGCGCCCGCAAGGGTGATATCCTTTTTCTCACAAACCAGCTTTTCCCGGTAAATGCCCGGCGCGATGCGGATGACCGCAGGGCAGTCGTAGGGCACCGCCAGCACCGCCTCGGAAATGGTGGTAAACTGTCCGCTGCCGTCGGGTGCAACATTGATGGTAAGCATAAGCCGCCTCCTGCGCCCGGCACTGCCGGGCAAAAAAATATGCTTCCAGTATACCCCTCCTTCCCGCAAATTGCAACGGAAGCCTTTCGTTATGCCACAAACTTTCCCGCCAGCACAAAAGCCTTCACCCCTTGGGGACAGATTTTCCCCGACCGGGGGAAGCCTTTAAGCGGAGAATTGCTCATGATATGCAACGCCTGTTATCCGCTCTTTTCCAGCCGGAGCACGGCGGCGGTGATATCATCCGGGCGGCCGGTCTTTTGCGCGCGGATGCGGGCGGTCTGTACCAGCGTCTCCGCCAGCTTTTCCGGTGCGTCTCCTGCCGCCGCCGAAAGCTCCACCTGTTTTGCCACCCAGCCCGCGCCATCCACCAGTAAGCCGTCCGATACCAGCACTGCGTAATCCCCGGCGGTCAGGTGCACCACCCGGCTCTGTCCGTTCACCCCGCCCAGCACCCCCATGGGCAAAGTGGCTTCGCCCACAGCCCGCACCCGCCCGCCGTGCACCAGAAACCCCGGGGCGGCTCCGGCCTTGAACAGCCGCGCCGTGCCGGTGTATAAGTCCACGCTGATGAGATCCAGCGTTGCGCCGCTCTCGTCCTCGCTTTTCAGCGCCAGCGCCACGTTCACCAGCCGCGCCGCCAGCTCGGCGGTAAAGCCCGCCTTGAGCAGCCGGGCGGTCAGCTCTGCCGCCAGATTGCCATCCACCGCCGCCGGGCGTCCGGTGCCCATACCGTCACATAAAATCATCTGCGCCGCCGTAGGGCTGCAAAATTGCTGCACTGCATCGCCGGAAACCTCGCCCCGGGCGGCAGCGCTTGCCGCACCGAACACCGCCCGCAGCGCCGGTCTTTCGCTGAACAGCAGGGTGGTCATGCCCTTGCAGGAGAGCACCTGCGGCACCTCCAGCGTGCGGCGGCAGATATGCCCCATCTCCCCCGCCAGCGCTGCCAGCTCCTGCGGGGTGAACCGGGTGCGCGGCAGGGTGACGGCGGCATGGGTGCGGCCAAGGTCGTCCAGCGTGACGGCGCACTCCTGCGGCGGCGCACCCAGCCCGGTGAAGAACTCCGCCACCCGGCTGGATTTATAGGGCTCCGGGTCGCCGGGGCGTCCCAGCTGCTCGCTGAGCACCCCAAGTGCTTCGGCTACGGCGCTGTACTGCTCGGTCAGGGCGGTGCGCATGGCTTCGGAATGGATGCGCGCTTCCTTGCGGCTGCGGTACAGCGCAAAGCTGCGCCCCGCCGCCGCGCACAGCGCCGCCGGATGGATGCAGCGGGACAATTCCCCGGGCAACTGCGCGGTCTCCACGCTGCCATTCTGTTCCAGCAGCGGACGCAGCGCTTCCATGCCCGCCATGGTGGCAGTATATTCCTGCTTCCAGCAGGTCTCCCGCCGCCCGCAGTTAAAACAAAGAGTATCATGTACATTGTCTATGACCCAGCGGAAACCCTCCCGCCGCCGGGGCAGCCCCTCGTAGACCGCGTTCACCGTCTCCGCCAATGAGGAAAGGCTCTGTGCCACGGCTTCCAGCCGGGTGGAGGCCGCCGCACTGCGGGCGGGCGCGGGAGCGTTTTCCCCGCTCTGCGGGGTGTCTGCTGCCGGGGCAAGCCAGCCGCCGGGCAGCAGACAGACCACCGCCATACCGCCGCAGGCGCTGAACAGCAGCCCAAAGGCGTTTCCGGGCGGCTGCACGCAGAGCACCCCGGATACGCAGCCGCCCGCGTAGGCGGCAAGGGTCTCCACCCGCCGTCCGGGTGCCAGCACCGCCGCCGCTGCCGTGGCACAGCCAAGCCCCGCTGCCGCCGGGGCAAGGGCGGGGTCTGCGGCGCAAAGAGCTGCCCCCAGCACCGCGCTGCCGCTCAGGGCGGCAAACTTCTGTGCCCGGCAGCACAGCGCCAGCTCTGCGGCGGCACACGCCAGCACCCCGGGCGAAAACCACCCCCACCGCACACTGCCCAGCGCCGCCGCCACAGCTGCGCCCACCAGCAGCGTGCCCATGCCCGGGCGCTCCGGGGCAAATCTACGCAGCCCAAAGCCGATGCCCGCCGCAAGCAGGGCGTCTGCCGCACTGTACAATAAAAGGTCTGCCCCGCCGCTGCTGCCCAGCGCAAAGCACAGCGCCATGCCGGTCAATGTGCCGCAGCCCGCCAGCGCGGCGGGTACAAACTTTTGCGGCAGCAGCCAGCGGGCTGCCACGGCAGCGCCCAGCGCACACAGCTGACACAGGCTGCGCAGCGAGAGCGCACCCAGCCCGTGGAGCAGCAGCCCCAGCGCCGCCCCTGCCGCGCAGGGCGCAAAACAATCCTCTGCCAGCCCAAGGGTCAGCCCCAGCCCAAAGGGCATCAGCGCCCCGTACAGCACTGCCCAGCCGCCTGCAAAGCCGATGCCCACCGCTGCCAGCCGCCGCGCCGCCGGGCGCAGCATCGCCCGTGCCGCTAAGGGCGAAGGCTGCAAGCACCGCCCGTCCGAAGATAAAACACCCATCCGCTCTGTCATAAAAATCCCCCGCTTTCCGGCGGGGATTTTTGTTCTGTTCCCCGCACTGTCTGCATATACTGTAACGCGGGGCAGCGGCGCTTTTTGGCGCGGTGCATAGAACCGCCCCAAACCCGCCCAAAGACGCAAAAAAGCCCTGCGGCCGTCATTTTGCCGCAGGGCTTTGGGGGTATTTTCAACTGTTCAGCAGAAATAGCGGATCTCGCCAAAAAAGGCTGTCCATTTTTCGATCACTTCCCCGCTGCGCGCTTCAATAACTGCCATAATGTTGCGCAGCACCCGGGGCGGGATCTGAGAGTTATTATTGCACAGGTAGCAGCCACCCGCCTTGGTGATCCAGATCTTGGTGGCGTTGCTGTTGGGTGCCCCCTGTGCAACGTGCACATGGATTGGCTCCAGCGGTTCGTTCTCATTGGCCCAGAAGTAGACCCAGTAGGAGCCAACCTTAAAAACCTGCGGCATTTTCCACGCCTCCTTCTTGGGAGAACTGCAAGATCAGATGCGCGGTGGACTCCACGATTTTCTGATACCGCGCGATCTCCTCCGGCGTGAAACCGTGCACCTCCTGCCAGTCATAGCCCGGCAGCCAGCACACTGCTGAGTGGAAACAATCTTCTGCATCCGGTTTTTCAAGGTACACCTTCACCCGGCCATCGGGCTTCATCTCGGAATGCACGATTTCGGTATCGTCGTCCAATGTCATAAACGGGTACATCATAGGTTCCACCTCCCAGATCACTGTACTTATATCACTTAACCGTTCAGCTTTGCAATGGCATCCTGCACGCGCTGCAGGGTCTTTTCGCGGCCCATCATGCAGGCAAGGTCGGTGCCGCCGCCGGGGGTGCGCTGCTTGCCGGAAAGGGCAATGCCCAGCGGGTAGAGCAGCCAGCCGTTCTTTTTGCCCAGCTCCTCTGCCTTGGCCTTGCAGGCATCGAACACGGCATCGCGGTTTGCAAAATCCAGAGCCTCGTCGCTCAGCACCGGCAGCAGGGCTTCCAGTGCTTCTTTTGCAGTCTCCGGGGTGGTCTTTTGCTTTTTGTTGGCGTACAGGCTCACGTCGTACTCCGGCATGGCGTCAAAGAAATCCAGCTGCTCGGGGATCTCGCCCAGCACCTCGCACCGGGGCTGCAGGTTTGCGCACAGCAGCTTTTTGTCGATGGCGCTGTGCACGGCGCTGTCGATCCACGGCTCGGCCTTTTTCTGGAATTCCTCGGGGCTCAGGCGGCGGATATACTCCGCATTGATGGCGCGCAGCTTGAGGGGGTCGAAGATGGCGGGAGACTTGGAGATGCCCTCCGGGGACCAGATCTTGACCAGCTCCGGCAGGGAGAAGATCTCCTGCTCGGCGTACTCGCCGCGGGGGCTCCAGCCCAGCAGGCAGATATAGTTCAGCACCGCCTCGGTCAGGTAGCCCTTTGCCACCAGATCCTGATAGCTGGCATCGCCGTTGCGCTTGGACAGCTTGTTCTGGGCGTCCTTCATCACCGGCGGGCAGTGGATATAGGTGGGGATGTCCCAGCCAAAGGCCTGATACAGCAGGTTATACTTGGGGGTGGAGGACAGGTACTCGCTGCCGCGGATGACGTGGGTAATGCCCATCAGGTGGTCGTCCACAACGTTGGCAAAGTTGTAGGTGGGCATCCCGTCGGTCTTGATGAGGATCTGGTCGTCCATCTCGCTGTTGTTCACCTCGATGTGGCCGTACACCACATCGTCAAAGCCGGTCACGCCCTCGCGGGGGATCTTCTGGCGGATGACGTAAGGCTCGCCTGCGGCAAGGCGCTTTTCCACTTCCTCCTTGGGCAGCTCTCGGCAGCAGCCGTCGTAGTGGGTCATCTCACCGGCAGCGCGCTGCTCGGCGTGCAGAGCCTCCAGCCGCTCCTCGGTGCAGAAGCAGTAATAGGCTTTGCCCTCTGCCACCAGCTGCTCGGCATACTGCTTGAACATGCCCATGCGCTCGCTCTGCACATAGGGGCCCACGGGGCCGCCGATATCCGGGCCCTCGTCCCACAGAAGGCCGGTCTCCCGCAGGGTGTTGTAGATGACATCCACAGCGCCCTCCACATAGCGGCCCTGATCGGTATCCTCAATGCGCAGGATGAAGGTGCCATCCTCGTGCTTGGCCATCAGGTAGGTGTACAGGGCAGTACGCAGGTTGCCAACGTGCATATAACCCGTGGGCGAGGGTGCAAAACGGGTGCGGACTTTATTGCTCGGCATAGAAAAACGCTCCTTTATTCTCATGCAAAAAATTTGCGGATAGCTATGTTTTATTGTACTTATTCTGCGCAGATTTGTCAATGCGGGATAATACCATGCACCCATGCAAAAAGGGGCTGCTGCATCAAACGATGTGCAGCAGCCCTTTTGCGTAATATTATTCTCCGTCCTTCGGGTCATCCAGATGCTCGCGCCGTTTGCGTGTCAATGCGGCGCACAGTTGCAGCAATGCAAAGCACAGGATGCCGGTAAAAACACCGGCAAAAACAGCACCGACCCAGTATCCATAGGAAAAACCGCAGATCAGCGTAACCGCCACCGCAGCCACCAGAGAATACACGGCATTGGCCGGGGCCGTATCCGAAAGGTGGCGATCCCACAGACCATTGCGCAGACACGCGACAACCATATAGATACAGCCGATCATGAATACGACCCACTCTCCGGCAGCCTTGTCCGCAGCCCCGAACATCATCTGCACGATCCACGCCGCCAGAAGGCTGCCCCACAGCAGCCAGAAGCCATGGCTTTCAATTTTGCGCATGGTCTGCTCCTGCATCTCGTCCAACTGGTTTTTCTTGCTGTATAGTGAAAATTTCATAGTTCATTCCTCCCAGAACAGTTCATCCAGTGTCTTATCCAGAATTTTACAGATACTGCGGCAAAGGTTGATGGTGGGGTTGTACTCTCCTTTTTCAATGGCGTTGATAGTCTGGCGCGAAACGCCTGCCGCTTCGGCAAGCGCGCCTTGCGTCATATCCTTTTCCGCACGGGCGGCCTTTAATTTCAGGTTCTTCGGCATTGATACGCTCCTTTCCTGCCGGGTCGGCATTTGTTTTATCCTCTGGACATATAGTAGCATTTACTATTCTAAATGTCAAGTATATATTACAAAAAGTTTTTATGAGCAGACAAAAAGCACCCCAGCTGTTTTCAGCCGGGGTGCTTTGCGGTTATGATTATTTCAGCACGACTTCGCCGTTTTCATCGGCATCCACCACAAGGGTGCCGCCGGATGCCAGCGTGCCGTCGATCAGGCGCTCGGCGGCGGGGTCCTCCACCGCCTTGCGGATGGTGCGGCGCAAATCGCGTGCGCCGAAGCGCCCGCCCTGACTCTTTTGCACCAGTGCCTTGAGCGCTGCCGGGGTGTAGCTGTAAGCGATGCCCTTGGCTTCCATGCCGGGCTTGTACTCGTCCAGCATCAGGGCGGCGATGCCCTGCAGGGTCTCCTCGGTCAGGGGCTTGAAGGCGATCACTTCGTCCACGCGGCCAAGGAACTCCGGGCGCAGGAACTGTGCCAGCGCCTTGCGGGTCTTTTCCTCGCTGCGCTGGGCGTCGCTCTTGTTAAAGCCAAGGCTGCCCGCGCTCTGGTCGCTGCTGCCGGCGTTGGAGGTCATGCAGATGACCGTGTTGGAGAAATCCACCGTGCGTCCCTGCGCATCGTTGATCTTGCCCTCGTCCAGAATTTGCAGCAGAATGTTCATCACGTCCGGGTGTGCCTTTTCAATCTCGTCGAACAGCACCACGCTGTACGGGCGGCGGCGCACCTTCTCGGTGAGCTGACCGGCTTCCTCGTAGCCCACATAGCCCGGAGGAGAGCCAATCATACGGGACACCGCGTATTTTTCCATGTACTCGCTCATGTCCAGACGGATGAGCGGGTCGGGGCCGTCGAACAGCTGTTCTGCCAGCTGCTTGACCAGCTCGGTCTTGCCCACGCCGGTGGGGCCCACAAAGATGAAGCTTGCGGGACGGCGGCGGCCGGAAAGGTCGGCGCGGCTGCGCTTGATGGCCTGCGCCACCAGATGCACGGCTTCGTCCTGACCGATGACCTTCTGCTTCAAAGCGGCTTCCAGCCCTGCCAGCTTGACGAACTCGGTCTCGCGAATCTTTACCGCCGGGATGCCCGTCCACAGCTCGATGACCTTTGCCACATCGTCCATGGTCACCTGAATTTCGCTGGCAGCGGCCTGCTTGGCGGGCAGTTCGGATTCCAGCTTGGCGATGCGGGTCTTGCGCTCGGCTACGCGCTCGTAGTCGATGGCTTCGTTCACATCCGCGCTTTCCATCTCGGCTTCTTCCTGCTTCAGGGCGTCCAGCTCCTTCTGCATTCCCAGATACTCGGAGATGACCGGGTGCGCCAGATTGCAGCAGGCGCAGGCTTCGTCCAGCAGGTCGATGGCCTTATCCGGCAGAAAACGGTCGGTGATGTAGCGCTCGCTCAGGGTGACCACCGCCGAAAGCACCTCGGCGGGCACCTGCACATGATGGTACTGCTCGTAGTAGCGCTTGATGCCGTTCATCACGGCAAGGGTGTCGGCTACGCTGGGCTCCTCCACCCGCACAGGCTGGAAACGGCGTTCCAACGCCTGATCTTTTTCAATGTACTTGCGGTACTCGGTAAAGGTGGTGGCACCGATGACCTGAATTTCTCCGCGGGAGAGGGCGGGCTTTAAGATGTTGCCCGCGTTCATGGCGCCCTCGCTCTCACCGGCAGAGGTGATGGTGTGGATCTCGTCAATGAACAGGATGACGTTGCCCGCAGCCTTTACCTCGCTCAGCAAGCCCTTGACCCGCTGCTCGAACTGACCGCGGAACTGGGTGCCCGCCACAAGGCTGGTGAGGTCCAGCAGAAAAATTTCCTTATCCCGCAGACCGATGGGCACCTGACCCTTGGCAATGCGCTCGGCAATGCCCTCGGCAATGGCGGTCTTGCCCACACCGGCTTCACCGATAAGGCAGGGGTTATTCTTCTGGCGGCGGCTCAAGATCTGGATGGTGCGGTAGATCTCGCGGTCGCGGCCGATGATATCATCCAGCTTGCCCTCCCGCGCCTTGCGGGTCAGGTTTTCGCAGTAGGTATCCAAAAACTTGCGCTTGGGCGGCTTTTTGCCGTTTTTGCGGTCGGCCTTTTTGTCGCCGTCCTGCTTTTCCGTGCCGGTAAAGCCCAGCGGGAAGGTGGCATTGCTGCCGGGTACAAGATCTTCGTCCATGTTCTCCGCATCGGCATCCTCGCCGCTGCCGGACATATTCATCAGCATGGAAAGAGGGTTGGAGTCGCCCAGCTCCTCCATCATGCTCTCCATGCGGTTTTCCATGTTATCCAGATCCTGCTCCGACATCCCGAATTGTTTCATCAGATCGTCCACGGGCTTGATGTGCAGTTCCCGGGCACAGTGCAGACAGTACCCCTCCTGCTTCATCTGACCATTCTCCATCCGCTGGATAAAGATGATCGCCGGACGCTTCTGGCATCGAATACAGACCATAGTTCCTCCTTGTCGCCCCTGTTACAAAAAGGGGTTGAACACATTAAACGCTTTATAGTAAAGACTGCTGTGCATCACAGTGTCGTTGAGCACATTTAAGTTGCCGCCGGTGATGACCACAAGTCCCCACACCACGCACAGCACGAGGTATAGGTCCAGCAGAGCGGTCATGCCGCCGGTCAGCCAGCCCAGACCACGGTTGACGGTGCCGATGACCGGGAGCTTATTCACCAGCCCCAGCACGGTGACCAGCATACTGACCAGCAGCCGCAGCACCGCGTAGAACACAAAGAACAGCACCAGCATGATCACCGGGGTGAGCAGCGGCTGCAATACTTTTTCCACGATGGTATCGGCCAGCACCACGGCGTTATCTGCCAGCACAGCGTTGATGCTGCGCTCGCACGCCGCCACGATGGAAGCGCGGAAGCTTTCGGGCAGAAAGCCCGCGTACTGCTGCGCAATGCCGGAAAGGTTCACCACGCCGTCCTCCGAAAGGTGGGCGGCGATTTGGGTACGGAAGCCCCCGGCCAGCAGATTTTCAAACACCCAGCCCGCACAGGCGGCAGAAAGCTGCCGTGCGCCCAGCAGGCTGATGAGGTTGCCGGACAGCTGCACGATGGACGCCAGAAAACCCTTGCGGGCGTAGCGCACCATCAGCACCAGCCAGACCACCGTACATAGGATATCAAAAAGAAATGACGGATTCTTGAACATACCTTGTTTTCCCTGTTATAAAGATCACTTTCCCCGCAAAAATACTGGTTTTTCCCTCGTTCACCGGGCGCTGGAAGCCGTTTGCTCCGGCGGAGCGATCTGCTGCACCGTGTTGCCGCACAGCACCAGCAGCTGCTTGCCCGCGATGAGTGCCTGCGGACGGACGGAAAGTTCCTGTCCCCACTGATACACCCCATCTGTGGCAAAACATTCCACACCACTGTCGGTAAGCAGATAAAAGTTTTGACCCCGGCGCAGGATCTGGTTTGCCGCAGGCACGTTGCCGCTGTACTGCACGTTCAGATCTTTATCCAGCAGCACGGCGGTGCACACCTGCCCGTTTTCCAGCAGCAGAGCGGCGTTTGCGCCATCCTGCGAAACGCTGACAAGGCTGCCGCCACCAAGGTCAAAGCGCCCCCGCTCGCCGCCGTCCGCACCGTACACCACGGCACAGTTCTCATACACAGCCAGCACGGTGTCGTTGTTCAGCCAGCCCAGCCACTGGGGCACGCTGTCCCCGCTGCTCAGCTGCACCGGGTCGCCCTGCGCAAGGCTGAGCACAAAGAGATTTGCCTGTAACTGTCCGGCACTGGAGGTGACCGCCGCCACCGCCAGACGGCGGCTGTCGGCGGCAAAGGCCATCCGCACCGGGGTGCCCTGCGCGCTGGTCATATCCCAGTGCAGCTGCTCCGTCATGGTGGAGGTGTACACGGTCAGTCGGGCGGTGCTGTCGGCGGAATCGGTGGCCACTGCCAGCGTGCCGGTGTCCGACATGGCGCACAGATAGATGCTGTTTTCCAGCGTTTTGCTGTACAGGTTCTGGGTGCGGCTTTCCACCCGCAGCTCGTTGCCAGAGCGGTTGTACAGCACAAAGCGGGTCTTGCCCGCAGCCAGCGCCGGGCGGGCGTAGCCGCTCTGGATGCTGGCAAGGCGGGTGCCGCCTAAGCTGTACACCGCACAGGCATCCTCGTCCATGGCCACAAAGCTGCCGGACATGGGCTGCACGGCCGTCAGCTCGCCAAGGCCGGTCTGCTGCGGCCAGCCCACCGCCGGGGACAGGGCGATGTGCACCGTATCCACCAGATCCTTTACCCGGGCGATGGATGCCCCCACCGCGCCGGTGGCAAACAGGGTGACCAGTATCAGCGCCGCCAGAATGATGACAGTACGGCGCAAACGGCGGCGGCGCACCCGCTGGCGCGCTGCCTCCAGATATTCCACCCGTCCGGCAGAAAGCGGTTCTCCGTCCGGGTTGCTGCCGCCGCGATGAAGCTTTTTCATAGTTGCTCTTCCTTCCTTTCCGGGTATTCCACACGCTTCAGGAACAAGCCCTTTGCGGGCAGAGTAGGGCCTGCCCGGCTGCGGTCCCGGCTTGCCAGAATGGCGGGGATGTCGGCAGCGCGCAGCCGCCCCGCGCCCACCTCGCACAAAGTACCCGCCAGAATGCGCACCATATTGTACAGGTAGCCGTCGGCGGTCACTTCAATGTCCACCTCGTCCCCGCGCCGGGTAACGTGGCAGTCCGTGATGGTGCGCACGGTGTCCCCGTGGGCGGCAGCAGAACTGCCCGCCGCGCACAGGGCCAGAAAATCGTGGGTGCCCACGAACTGCTGCGCCGCCGCCTGCATGGCGGATTCGTCCAGCCGCCGGGGCACGCGGGTGTAGTAGGCGGCATCAAAGGGCGAGTCGATGGGGTGGTTATGGATGCGGTACAGGTAGGTCTTGGTATGGGCGGCGTACCGGGCGTGGAAATCCTCCGGCACAGTCTGCACTGCAAGCACCCGGATATCCGGCGGCAGATGCTGGTTGAGCGCCAGCGGCAGCTTTTGGGGCGGGATGCGGGTGTCGGCGTGAAAATTCAGCCGAAAGCCCAGCGCGTGCACCCCGGCATCGGTGCGGCTGCAGCCCTTGATATCGGGCCGTGAGCCCAGCACCGCTTCCAGCGCATCCTGAAAGGTGGCCGCCACACTGCGCCCGTTGGGCTGCACCTGAAAGCCGCAGTAATTTGTGCCGTCGTAGGCAAGGGTAAGTAAAAAGTTCATAGTTCTGATTTAAAATGGCCTCCGCTTCGCTGTGGCCATATTCAGCGGAAAATCGTTTTTTATTTCGTGTCTGTCGCGGTCTGCGGACCGCGACAGACACACTTTCACCGGAGGGGCCGCAGCGGGAAGCGGCATTTTCTCTCATCAGAAAAGTTCCGTACCAAAAGCTCCCCCTTTCGGGGGAGCTGGCAATGCCGCAAGGCATTGCCTGAGAGGGTTCTCCTCTTTAATAATTCGGGAACACCAGCCGGGAGGCAAGGATGACGGCAAAGCAGGCGATGCAGACCGCAAGGTCGATGTAGTCCTGCTTTTCGCAGCGCAGCACCTTCAGGCGGGTGCGGCCTGTGCCGCCGCGGTAGCAGCGGCACTCCATGGCCATAGCCAGCTCGTCCGCGCGGCGGAAGGCCGAGATGAACAGCGGGATGAGCACCGGCACCAGCGCCTTGACCCGGTCGGTCATCTTGCCGGTGTCCAGCTGCGCGCCGCGCGCTTTTTGCGCGTTCATGATCTTATCCGTCTCCTCGATGAGGGTGGGGATAAAGCGCAGGGCAATGCTCATCATCATCGCCAGCTCGTGCACCGGGAAGTGCAGCTTGCCCAAGGGCTTGAGCAGCTGCTCAATGGCATCGGTCAGCACGATGGGGCTGGTGGTGTAGGTAAGCAGGCTGGTGCCCGCGATGAGCGCCATCACGCGCACCGCCATCAGCACTGCATAGCGCACGCCCTCGGCGTAGATGTTCAAAAACCAGAAATGCACCAGCGGGTCGCCCTCGCCGGAGACAAAGAAGAGGTTCAGCACCGCCGTGAACAGCACGATGGGCAGAATGGGCTTCAGGCTTTTGCCGATCATCTTGACCGGAATTTTTGCCATCTTGTACATGACCCCCAAAAAGAGGATGGACAAAGTAAGCCCCAAGGGGTTGGAGGCTGCAAACAGCAGCACGATATAGGCGACCGTCAGCACAAGCTTCAGTCTGGGGTCGAACCGGTGCACCAGACTGTTGCCCGGGAAGTGCTGACCGATGGTGATATCTCGCAGCATCAGACAGCACCCCCTTTCCGGGCAGCGCTGCGGGGCAGCACAAGACTTTCCCCGGCATCGCGGCGGCGCTTGGCTTCCAGCAGGGTCTTGACCGCGTAAGGAATGGTGTACACGTCCGCCGGGACGTCCACCCCCATCTCCCGCAGCTTGAGGAAAATTTTAGTCACCTGCGGCACCGACAGCCCCAGCTCCAGCAGCTCCGGAGCGCGGGCAAAGACCTTTTCCACCGTGTCGTACATGGCAATTTTCTTGTTGCTCATCACCAGCACGCGGTTGGCATACTTGGCAATATCCTCCATGCTGTGGGACACCAGCAGCACGGTGGTGCCGGTCTTTTTGTGGTATTCCTTCACCTCGGAAAGGATATCGTCCCGTCCCTCCGGGTCAAGACCGGCGGCGGGCTCGTCCAGCACAAGGATGCGGGGCTTCATGGCCATGACGCCGGCCACCGCCACCCGGCGCTTCTGACCGCCGGACAGTTCAAAGGGGCTGCGCTCCAAAAGCGCCGGGTCCAAGCCCACAAAGTCTGCGGCTTCGTGGACGCGGCGGTCTACCTCGGCTTCGTCCAAGCCCATGTTCTTGGGGCCAAAGGCGATGTCTTTGTAGCAGGTCTCCTCAAACAGCTGGTATTCCGGGTACTGGAACACAAGCCCGGTGAGGAAACGGAAATCCCGGATCTTTTCCGGGTCTGCCCACAAATCGCGGCCGTCAATGTAAATTTTGCCGCTGGTGGGCTTATTCAGGCCGTTCATGTGGGTGATGAGGGTGCTTTTGCCGGAGCCGGTCGCCCCGATGATGCCCACAAAATCGCCCTCTTCTACGGTAAAGCTCACGTCATCCAGCGCGGTCACTGCGGTGGGCAGGCCGGGGTTATAGACGTAGCTCAGATGTTCTACCTTAATGATATCTGCCATTTCGTCCGCCCCCCTTACTGCAGCAGCTCATATAGCGCCTGTGCGCAGGCACCGGTGTCGATGATGCCCTCCGGCATCGGGATGCCGGCCTTCACCAGCTCGTCCCGCAGCTCGGCAGCCTGCGGCACGTCCAGATGCAGACTACGCACCTTTTCGGTCTGGCTGAACACCTCTTTCGGGGTGCCCTCCATCACCACATGACCCTTGCTCATCACCAGCACACGGTCAGCCTGTGCGGCTTCTTCCATATAGTGGGTGATAGACACCACCGTGATGCCCATGTTCCTGTTCAGGTAGTGGATGGTCTGCATCACCTGCTCGCGGCCGCGCGGATCCAGCATGGCGGTGGCTTCGTCCAGGATCAGGCAGTCCGGGCGCATGGCAACCACACCGGCAATCGCCACCCGCTGCTTCTGACCGCCGGAAAGGTTGTGGGGTGCACGCTCGCGGTATTCGTAGATGCCGGCCATCTTCATGGAGTCGTCCACCCGGCGGCGCATCTCGTCCTGCGGCACGCCGAGGTTTTCCAGCGCAAAGGCCACGTCCTCTTCCACCACGGTCGCCACGATCTGGTTGTCCGGGTTCTGGAACACCATGCCCACGGTCTGGCGGATATCGTAGAGCTTGTCTTCGTCTGCGGTGTCCATGCCCTCCACATACACCTTGCCGCTCTCGGGCAGCAGAATGGCGTTGAAGTGCTTAGCCAGCGTGGATTTGCCGCAGCCGTTTGCACCCAGTACCGCCACGAACTCCCCGCGCTTTACCTGCGCAGATACGCCGTCCAGCGCATAGACCGGCTGCTCGGCATCGTAGCGGAACTTCAAATTTTCAGCAGTTAAAATCGTATCACTCATGCTTTGTTTCTCTTTCTGGTGGTGCGCCCCTCCGAAAGGGGCTGTACCCCATTCTATTGAAATTGCTTGCTTATTTTTAACGTCCTCGCCCTCTCAGTCAAATCTTTACAGATTTGCCAGCTCCCCCAAAGGGGGAGCCTCTGGCGAAGAGGATAAGTTTTCGGTTTTGCCAAAGGCTCCCTCCCCGAGGGAGCTGGCACGGCGACAGCCGTGACTGAGGGAGTTCTTTCCTTATTCTTCCCAAATGGCGGTGGCGCCGCAGGGCACCACGCCGCCGGTGGCAGACACCGGCAGGCCGATCTCATCGCAGCTGGTTTTGCCGCCAAAGCGGGGCACCAGCGTGGTCTTGAGCATATACTCCATGACCGCCGGGGACAGGCCGGTGGTGTAGCTGTTGACCGCAAAGAACAGCGGGGTATCGCTGAGCACCTCTTCGCACTGGCTGATGAGGTCGTAGATGCAGTCCTCCAGTTTCCAGATCTCGCCGCCGGGGCCGCGCCCGTAGCTGGGCGGGTCCATGATGATGCCATCGTAGGTGTTGCCCCGGCGCTTTTCCCGCGCCACGAACTTGGCGCAGTCGTCCACCAGCCAGCGGATGGGCTTATCGGTCAGGCCGCTTGCCACGGCGTTGTCCTTGCCCCATGCCACGATGCCCTTGGAGGCATCCACATGGCAGACGGTAGCACCGGCAGCGGCACAGGCCAGCGTAGCGCCGCCGGTGTAGCCGAAGAGGTTCAGCACCTTCACCGGACGGTTCGCGGCGCGGATCTTCTGCTGGTACCAAGCCCAGTTGACCGCCTGTTCCGGGAACACGCCGGTGTGCTTGAAGCCGGTGGGGCTGACGATGAGGGTGAGCTTATCCTCCCCCTCGCCGCAGCTGATCTTCCACTTTTCCGGCAGACGGCGGCGGTACTCCCACTCGCCGCCGCCCTGATTGGAGCGGTGGTAGATGGCATCTGCCTTTGCCCACAGGGGGCTTTGCTTGGGGGTCTTCCACACCACCTGCGGGTCGGGGCGGATGAGCAAAGTCTCTCCCCAGCGTTCCAGCCGGTTGCCGTCGGTGGCATCCAGCAGTTCATAGTCTTTCCAAGTATCTGCAGGGCGCATAGCGTCCTCCTTCCGTTTAATTCCTTTATATGATAGATCAGAACAGGCTCTGCTGGCCGTTTTCCTCGGCGCTGCCGGTCTCCGGGGCTTTCATGCCCAGATGCTCATAGGCAAGGCGGGTGGCGCAGCGTCCGCGCGGGGTGCGGGTCAAAAAGCCCATCTGCATCAGATACGGCTCGCACAGATCCTCCAGCGTGACCGCCTCCTCGCCCAGCGCAGCGGCCAGCGTTTCCAGACCTACCGGGCCACCGTTGTACATCTCAATGATGGCGCGCAGCAGGCTGCGGTCCAGCTCATCCAGACCCAGCGCGTCCACGTCCATCCGCTTCAGACCCAGCAGCGCCACATCCCGATCGATGATGCCGTCGCCCAGCACAGTGGCGAAGTCGCGGATGCGCTTCAAAAAGCGGTTCGCCACGCGGGGGGTGCCACGGCTGCACTTTGCCAGCTCGTAAGCGCCTTCCGGGGTGATGGGCTGATCCAGAATGCCCGCCGACCGCATGATGATGCGGGAAAGCTCGTCCGGGCTGTACAGTTCCAGCTTGAGCAGCACGCCGAAACGGTCGCGCAGCGGGCCGGTGATCTGTCCGGCGCGGGTGGTAGCGCCCACCAGCGTGAAGCGGGGCAGGTTGATGCGGATGCTCTGGGCGCTGGGGCCTTTGCCGATCATGATATCCAGCGCGTAGTCCTCCAGCGCGGGATACAGCACCTCCTCCACCTGCCGGGACAGGCGGTGGATCTCGTCGATGAACAGCACATCGCCCTCCTGCAGGTTGGTCAGCAGGGCGGCAAGGTCGCCGGGCTTTTCAATAGCCGGGCCGCTGGTGATGCGGATCTGCACCCCCATCTCGTTGGCGATGATGCCCGCCAGCGTGGTCTTGCCCAGACCCGGCGGGCCGTACAGCAAAATGTGATCCACCGGCTCGCCCCGGCGCTTGGCGGCTTCCAGATAAATTTTAAGGTTCTGCTTGGCCTTTTCCTGCCCGATGTAGTCCTCCAGATGCTGCGGGCGGAGGTTATTTTCCTCACTGTCCGCCGGGGTCATGGCGGGTTGCATCATTTTTGCGCCGTACAGCGCGGTATCGTCCTGCATTGCTTACCTCCTGCCTGCCATGCTGCGCAAGGCCAGCTTGATGATCTCTTCCACCGGCAGCGTGGCATCGATCTTTGCGATGGCCAGTGCCGCCTCGCTCTGGCTGTAGCCCAGCGACACCAGCGCCGCAATGGCTTGTGCACTGCTTTGGGTCGCGGGCGTGTCGGCGGCAGAGCCCGCCACATCCTCCAGCGAGATGCCGTCCACAAAGCCCTTGGCCACCTTATCCTTCAGTTCCAGCACGATGCGCTGCGCCAGCTTCGGGCCAACGCCGGAGGCAGCCTTAAAGGCCTTGTGGTCCCCTGCCGAGATGGCCAGCGCCACCCGCTGCGGCTCCATGACGCTGAGGATGGCAAGCCCCACCTTGGGGCCCACGCCGGACACGGCGGTCAGCATCTCAAAGCAGGCCTGCTGCTCCTCGGTGGCAAAGCCGTACAGGCTTACATCGTTCTCGGTCACGCTCATCACGGTGTACAGAGTGGTTTCCTGCCCCACACCGGGCAGTGCCCCCGCCACGCTGGCCGGGCACTGGGTATAGTAGCCCACGCCGCCGCAGCTGAGCACCACGGCGTTCAGGCTTTTTTTCACGATTTTTCCAGTCAGACAGTAGATCATAGAATCCTCTCAGTCAAGACCCGCCGCCCCGCAGGGCGGCTGTGGTATGCGGTCAGATGGGGCCCGCCACCCGGCGGGTATAGCGGTTGAGCTGGTTGCCGTTGGTGTGGCAGAAGGTAATGGCCATGGCCAGCGCATCGGCGGTGTCGTCCGGCTTTGGCACGGCGGGCAGATGCAGCAGCACCCGGGTCATCTCCTGCACCTGCTTTTTCACGGCCTTGCCGTAGCCGGTAACCGCCTGCTTGACCTGCATGGGGGTATACTCGTAGATGGGCAGCCCCGCCTGCGCCGCCGCCAGCAGTATGACCCCGCGCGCCTCGGCTACGCCGATCACGGTGGTCTGGTTGTGCTGGTAGAACAGCTTTTCGATGGCAAGCACCTCGGGCTTTGTGCGCTCGATGACCTCCTTGATGCCGGTATACACCTCATCCAGCCGCCGCTCAAACGGTACGCCCGCGTCCGTGCACACCGCGCCGAAATCCACCGGCGCAAAGCGGTTGCCCGCATACTCCACCACGCCCCAGCCCACGATTGCGTAACCGGGGTCGATGCCCAAAACTCTCATGCTGTGTTCCCTTTCCGACACTACTCCTATTATAATTTTCTATTATAGCACAACGTCTGGTTGGGGGCAACAAGAAAGCTGTCGTCCGCCGCCCCAAAACCCGCGTTGCACCGCACAGAAGCCGGATTTCGGGGTGCTTTTTCAAAAAAGTTTTACAATTTTTGAAAAAAGGTCTTGCTTTTTGGCACAGGCTATGGTATTATAGTCTAGCTGATTTCGGCAAAACAGAATATGGACGGTTAGCTCAGCTGGTAGAGCATCTGCTTGACGTGCAGGAGGTCACAGGTTCGAGTCCTGTACCGTCCACCATACAGTTCGTACTCGAACCCGATTCTTTACGAGAAAGGGTTCGGGTACGTTTTTTGTTTATCGGAGGTTCTGCGGAGGGACTACTCGGAACGGTAAACGAGCAAAGGCAGGGTATCACCATGACGGTGGTATCCTGCCTTTTTCTTTGCAATCAAGTTATCATTGTGCGAACTTGATTGCCCTTATGGAGAAAATCATTTTACTGGTCTGCGCTTTCGTACATCTGGGTCGTTGTGCCGACCTGCTCCGTACCAGCGTTCTCGTCAATGGTCACATCGGCAGTGCAGCTTTCAATGGTGCTGCCCTCGGCGCGGCCTGCAACGGTACCGGGTGTAACGGCACCGTCAATGCTGCCCTTTACCGAGCAGTTGGTGATTTTGAAAACCGTCTCCTCACCGTAGTAGTACAGACCGGTACCCACAAGGCCGCCCACATGGGTGGCACCGTTTGCCTTGATGTTCACGGTCACATTGCAGTTGTCAATGACAGAGGGATAGTTTTTAGTGGAGAAGCCTTCCGTCTCAAGGCAGATATCCGGGTTGGAATGAGTACCCGCATAGCCGCATAAACCGCCAATGGCGTGACCGCCGTTTTCGCTCTCGATGGTCACATCAGCGGTGCAGTTGGTGATGGTGTCCATCATTTCCAGACAGCCACCGATGCCGCCCAGACCCACCGGCTCATTGCCGGTGGCTTTTACGGTGCCGGATGCGGTGCAGCTGTCGATGCTGCCGCCAAAGCTGCCGCCGACTACCAGACCGCCGCACTCGGCAACGTCTGCCTGGATGATCTGATCGGTAAAGTGATTGTCACCGATGACGACCACGGTAGCGCCCTCCACCGTGCAGTTGGTGATGGAGTTGTTGTTGCCGCCCACGATGCCGCCGACACAGTTGTTGCCGGTAATGGTGGAATCACCTTTCAGTGTGACGTTGTCTACAGAGCCCATGTTGTAGCCCACAACACCGCCAATGGCCATGGAAGTGCCTTCCGTTACTGCGACCGTGGCATTTTCCAGTGTCAGATTTTTCACCTCACCGCAGCTTACGCCGAACAGACCGGCACCGCAGTTGTAAACATCCGAAGTATAGTTCAGGTTGGAAATGGTATGGCCGTCGCCATCAAAGGAGCCGAGGAACAGGGTGGAGTGTGTTTCCATGTCGTTCATGTTGCCGATGGGAGCCCACTCGACGCCAGACAGGTCCAGATCACTGGTCAGCTTGAAGGAAACACCGGCATAGCCGCCCTGCGAGCCATCGTTGACGTTGGAAGCAAAGGTCAGCAGGGAATCTACGCTGTTGATCTGGTAGGGGTCTTCCTGCGTGCCGGAACCTCCGTCATAGTTGGCGGAAACAGCAGTGGTGCTGATGGAAGAAGCTGCCGCAGAACTTGCGGCAGTGCTGCTTGCGGTACTCTGGGCGGAAGAACCTGCACAGCCTGACAGGAGAGCGGCGGCGAGGCATACGGCAATCACGCCGGTTTGAATTCGTCTCATAATGGAATATCCTTTCTTTGTTAGTTTCTTCTAACCAGAAAGTATAACAAAACAAAGACGGTCTGCCACTCCGAACCGTCAGGAAACATCCAATTCGGACGGCGAGTTTCGGAACAGAGTGGGGCTTATGCCGTATTCCTTTTTGAACGCTTCCGAAAATTTGCTAGGGTTATCATAGCCGAGTGTAGCTGCGATCTCGGTCACACTGCGGCTTGTATCCTGCAAAAGGACGCGGGCGGTCTGCATCCGGTAGGTTTTCATGTATTGATAAATGGAGCTGCCATAAACGGCTTTGAAGCAGAGCTTCATGGAAGTCTGCGCAATGCCGAACTGCCGGGAAAGCTCAGCCAATGTGTAATGGTGACTGAGATCTTGTATCATTGCATCGTGTATCGCCCGGACAGCCGTGACCTGACTGCGGGAGAAAAACTGCCGCTTTTCCGAGAAGGACTCCTGCGGTAGGTCGTTTAGGAGCATGAGCAGTTCCAGTACCTTGGCTTTCAGGTAGTGTGCCATCCGTTCCGGTGGGGCGGCATACAGCTCCGAGAAAATGTGCGCGACTTCCCGGTTGCTGCGCAGCACATAGCAGCTCTCTTCCCGGCAGAAACGCTCGGCGATGGCTTCCAAATGGATATCAAGATCGCCCATGATGGCTTCCAGAGAAGAAAGCGTCTGCTGCGCCCGCGGCAAGTCGATGGTGATGGAAATGCCGTGATAGTGCGCCAGTGGAAAACGGGTCTGCCGGGTGGTGTGGCTCAGCCGGTGAATGGACAGGTCGCCCGCACCGATATACTGATAATCGCCGTTCTGAAATTCGCACTCAAACCGCCCTTCCCGGCAGTGATTGATTTCGATGGTATCCGGCATGGGGCGTTTGTTCTGATTCTGCCCGTCCTTCATGTGAAAGTCATTGTAGAAAAGATCGATCCCCGACAGGATCGGATATTCAGAGATGAGCCCTTCGCCGGTGTCGTTTTGCATCCGGTAAAGTCTGCACCCGGCAGATGCGGCCAAATGCTGCACCTCCGGGTCAAAGAAATCAATGGGACACTGCTTCATTCCAGCACCTCCTCACAGCCCTATTATAATAAATGCATGAGTTTGGAACAAGCCACACCTTTATCCATTGAATCTATAAATTCCAGCTTATAGCACGCGTTCCTAGCAGGGTTTGGGGCAGGCACGCCCCAACAAGAACACTTCGGAAACTCGCAAGAGTTGAAGAAGTGAAGTCCCGGATGGACAGGAAATTTTCAAGAACTGAAAATTTGTGGCCACGGGACGATTCTTGCTCTCAGCTAATAAGCTCAAATTCGATTTTCCGTAATTGTTTCCAAATTGTTAAAACGCATAAGCGGGCAAAGAACTTTTTTCTTCTGAAGTGGTGGTGTTCACGATGAGCACCACCACTTTTCCGTTTTGTTTTTCTTGCAAACCGTTGTAAAACATGGTATATATATTATACGAAACTACATTTTGAAAGAACCGTTCACCGTTTAATGATGTGTAAAGTGAGGTGCCTGCTATGACCGCTGTGATCTATGCCCGCTATTCATCGGATAACCAGCGCGAAGCGTCCATTGAAGGGCAGCTGCGCGACTGCAAGGACTACGCCGAGAAGAACGGTATCACCGTGGTCGGCACCTATATCGACCGTGCCTACTCTGCCAAAACGGATGACCGCCCGGACTTCCAGAGGATGATAAAGGACAGCGCGAAGAAAATCTTCGATGTGGTTCTGGTCTGGAAGCTCGACCGCTTTGCCCGGAATCGGTTCGATGCCGTGAACTACAAGTACCAGCTGGAAAAGAACGGTGTCCATCTGGTGTCTGCCATGGAACCCATCTCGCAGGGGCCTGAAGGCATTATGGTGGAGAGTATGCTGATTGGCATGGCGGAATACTATTCCGCCGAACTCGCCCTGAAAGTGGCGCGCGGTGAGCGCGAAAACGCCCTCCAGTGCAAGTACAACGGCGGTGTGGTGCCGCTGGGCTTCACCATTGGCAAGGAGGACAGGCTGTACCATATCGACCCGGAGACGGCTCCCATCGTGCAGGAAATCTTCAGCCGGTATGCCGACGGCGAACCGGCCGAGAAGATCGCAGCATCCCTGAACGAGCGCGGTCTGCGTACCCGCACCGGGAAGCCGTTCGTGAAGAACAGCTTCTTCCAGATCTTCCGGAACCGCCGCTACATAGGCGAGTACCGCTATAAAGACATCGTGACACCGGGCGGCATTCCCGCCATCGTGGACGAGGATTTGTTCAACCGGGTACAGCAGCGTTTTGAGCAGAACAAGATCGCCCACGGTCGGCCTGCAAAAGAGGATGTGAGCTATCTGCTGACCACCAAGCTGTTCTGTGGCAAGTGCGGCACCCTGATGGGTGGCGAAAGCGGCACCAGCCACATGGGAAACACCTACTATTACTACAAGTGCGGCAACGCCAAACGCCACGGCAAGGCGCATTGCGACCTGAAAGCCATCCGCAAGGAGCCGCTGGAACGGTTCGTGGTGGACACTGCCATTAAGGTGATTTTCAGCGATGAAATCATCGAACAGCTGATAGATTTGGTCATGGAAGCCCAGCGGAAGGAGAACACCCGGCTGCCTGTCCTGAAAGACCAGCTCAAGGACACAGAGAAGCGGCTGGCAAACCTTCTGGAAGCCATTGAACAGGGCATCCTGACCCCGACCACCAAGCAGCGGTTGGACGAACTGGAAGCCCGGAAAGAAGCCCTGAACACCAGCATTCTGGAAGAAGAGCTGAAAAAGCCCGTCCTGACCCGTGAGTGGATTCGGTTCTGGCTTGAAAAATTCCGCAAGGGTGACGTGGGCAGCACGGAACACCAGCGGCAGATCATTGATACCTTTGTCAACTCGGTCTACGTCTTTGATGACCGGGTCGCACTCAATTTCAACTTCACGGATGATGCCAAAACGGTCACCCGTGAGGAAGTGTTGGGTTCGAGTGCTGTGGACAATGCTCCACCACATCCCCAGACCATTTGGTCTGGGGATTTTTTTGTGTCATTTGCCAGCCCGGAACAGCAAACCGGGAATTTCACTCTATCGGGGGTGTTCTTTCCTTGGCAGGTGTGGTATACTCGGCTTAGTTCAACAAATCTGGATTTGGAGGGTTGAATCATGTGGAATGAATTAGGTATCAGCGGAGGAACCGCAATTGTTATTTTAATTGCGCTGTATTATGTTATCAAATGGGCAGTGAGAAACGGCATCAAAGAAGCGTATCGTGCTATCACGGGAGAGAAAACCAATGAAGATATCCAAAACGAAAAAGAGCTGAAAGAACTTGGCTTAGATTCAGAAGATCAATAAATCCGCACTCGTTCCCGGCAAAGAGCAGCGCACAAAAACCCACATAAAGGAGATGCTTCCCCATGGAATACAAACGTTTTGGCAATAAGATCATTGTCCGCATCGACAAGGACGAGGAGATCCTAGAACAGGTCAAAAAACTTGCCCTGAAAGAAAACATCCGCCTTGCCGCCGTGCAGGCGCTGGGCGCCACCAACAGCTTTACGGTAGGCGTATATAATGTAGCAGAGAAGCAATACTACGCCAACAGCTTCAGCGGCAGCTTTGAGATCGTGTCCCTGACCGGCACCATCAACACCATGAACGGTGAATTCTACACCCACCTGCACATGAGCGCCGGAAACGACAAGGGCGAGGTGTTCGGCGGGCATCTGAACCGGGCGGTGGTCAGCGCCACCTGCGAGATGGTGGTGGATGTTCTGGACGGTACGGTAGACCGCCAGTACGACCCCGTTACCGGGCTGAACCTGTTCTCTGAGCTTCTTTTCAAAAACGAGAAAGTCCGCTGCGCGGTGTCTGCGCAGCGGACTTTTGTTTATAGCTCTTCCCGGCGGGTGTAGGGCGTCATGCCGTGGTCGGCAGGGTCGTAGGCTTCCAGCACGGTAATGTAGTTTTCCTGAAAGTGGCACAACACGGTCTTTAAAATGCCGCTCAGCTGTCCCTTTACCGTGATGGTGGACAGGACAAAGTCTGCCACCAGCTGCACCGTCTCCGGCTGCAGCTCAAAGCACAGGCCCACCGCCAGCATGGGGATGACGATCTGCTGCGCCTGCAGCGGCACCGCGCTGCCCAGCTTTTCCAGCACCGGACGGCTCAGCGCCGAGGCTGCCTGTACGCAGCGCTCCACCTTTTCCTGCGGGAAGCGCTGCATCAGTTCCATGCTGCGCAGCTGCGCCACCACGGCGGCATCGTCGCGCACGATGCCCCGGGTCACCTCTTCCTCCGTGCGGGTGGTCGCGCATTGCAGCATACAGCGCATGGCGTCCTCATAGCCCTTGTAGTAGGTCTGACGGTCGCAGAACAGGTCCATCATGGATCGCAGCACGGCATCGGTCTCCTCGGCGACCGCCAGCCGCCCGAAATCTATCGGCGTGCCTTCCATCCCTGCGCTGCGGTCGTTCAGTGCCTGCA
This sequence comes from Faecalibacterium sp. IP-1-18, assembly GCF_023347355.1. NCBI lineage: Bacteria > Bacillati > Bacillota > Clostridia > Eubacteriales > Oscillospiraceae > Faecalibacterium > Faecalibacterium sp. IP-1-18. The sequence continues at coordinate 220,852 of NZ_CP094472.1, read as the reverse complement.
GCTCCTCCGGGATGACCGTGGAGGGCAGAAAGCGGTCGTTGCCGTTGCGGTAAAAGCCCCACTCTGCGGGCAGGATGCGGGGGATGACATCGCCGCTGGAAACGATATTGAAGATATTGCTGATGCCCCAGTCCTTTTTCAGTCTGCCGTCTGCCGCGTGGTTGTTGTCATAATCCTGCTGCAAATCGGGGCAGTCTGCCGCCGTCAGGGACGCCGGGGCGGCAAAGGTATAGACAAAGGTGTTTTTCTTTTCCAGCTGCGGCAGCACGGCGGGCAGACGCGCCGCCACAAGGTTGGCCACACCGCCGCCCCGGCTGTAACCGCCCATCCAGAGCTTCAGGGTGCCCAGCGGCTGGCGCTTTGCCGACGTCTGAACGTATCCTCGTATTTTTTCAACCAGCTGCCGCGCCGCCGTCACAAAGCCGACGTGGGCGCTGCCCGGCCCTGCATGAAGGTTGCCGGACCACTCGGCCCCGTAGCCGGAGCCACGCAGGAACGCCCCGATAATGGTCACCTGCCTGCCGCCGCGCACCAGCGTTTTGCGGGCAACGGCGCAACCCACAGTGTCCGGGGTGTCGTTCAGGCTGTGGGTATAGTTGAACAGCTGCACCTCAGTAAAGCCCAGCTTTGCAAAGGCGTCCCGGATATGGTCGGCACGGCCGACCTCCCCCTCCATCCAATAGCGCTGGTCGCTCTCCCACGGGCAGTCGGCGGCTGCCGCCATGCCCAAGGTGGCCAGCGCCAGCTGATTGTCGTACTCCGTGGCAGGGTGGTCGAACAGGCTGTCGCTGTAATAGTAGTCGTGCCGCAGGTCGGCACCGCAGCGGTCGCTGCGGTACCACAGGGTATAGTAGTCGTCCGGTACGGCGCGGCCGACCAAGGCTGTAGCCGCCCCGGCCTGCGGCAGCGCCGCAGCGGGTGCAAGCGTCCCCGCTGCAAGGGTCACCGCAAGACCCTTACAAAAATCCCGTCGTTTCATGGTTTCATCCCCCGCATCCTGCCCTGCAGATCGTACCCCGCAGCGCTTTTTTATAGTATAAACCTTTTTGCCGCTGGATGCAATTTTTACTTGCGGCGGCAGACGGGACGATTTAGAATGCCCTCCGCTTACGCTCTGGGCATAATCAGCGGAATTGGATTTTTATTCGGGATTCAGAAAAGCCTGCGGGCTTTTCTGAATCCCCTTTTCACGGGAGGGGTCGTAAAGGAAAACGGCATTTGCAGTGCCGCTTTCTGCGAAAGTGCGGCGCTGCGGGCGGGCGCTCGCTCCCCCTCGGGGGAGCTGTCGCGCAGCGACTGAGGAGCTATAAATCGGCGGAGCCGGAAAAAACGGTTAAAAGATCTTCACGCCGAACAGGCGTGAATCTTCAGTTTTTTTCCGGTGTAGCCCTCCTCTTTGGGGTTAAAAGGGGCGAGTAGCCCCTTTTTCGTGGCTCCAGCGCGTCGAAATCGCTGGTGGTTTTCTGGTTCTCTTTTGCCACCAAAAGAGAACATCCCTCGGTTACCACCTCCTACCCCGCAGCGCTGTAACTACCGTTTGTCTTTACACTTCTCCATAAAAAATCAACCGGGAAGCTCCGCAGAACTTCCCGGTTGACAGATACAAAAATATCCTTTATTACAGCGAAAGATCCAGTTCGTGGCAGTACTCCACGATGTGGTGGAACATCTGCTCCACGGCAGGAGCCATGGAGGTCGGGCGCTGCACGGCCAAGCCCACCACGCGGTACTCCTCCGGCTCGATGGGGTACACCTTGACGGCGGCCTTGCAATCCCGCAGCAGCATCTGCGGCATGATGGAGATGCCAAGCCCGGCCTCCACCATGGCGATATTGGACTGGTCGTCGATGACGTGGCAGCGGCGCTCGGTGCCGATTTTGTATTTCTTGAGGAACTGGCGCATCTCGGCGTCGGTGGCGTCACACTGCACCACAAAGCTCTGGCCGTTCATCAGCGCCGGGGTCATTACGCCGTCCTGCGGCTCCGGCCAGTCCTGCGGCACGATGCACAGCAGCGGCTCCCGGAACAGCTCGGTGAGGTTGAATTCCTCCCGGCAGGTGGAGGACAGGAAAGCGATATCCACCTGACCGGTGCGCAGCCATTCCTTGACATCATCGTAGGTGCCCTGATATACTTCGATCTCGATCTGCGGATAATGCGCCGCAAAGCTTTTCACCAGCCCGGGCAGCAGCGATGCACACACCGAGTTGAATACACCCAGCTTCACCTTGCCCTTTTCCAAGCCATTCAGGCGGGCGATGCTCTGCTTCAGCGCCTCGTCACTGTTGAGCACATCGCGGATAGAAGGATACAGGGAAGCGCCGTAACTGGTCATGGATACGCCGTTTTTGCCGCGGTTGAACAGGGCAAAGCCCAGCTCCTCCTCCATTACGGCAATGGCGTGACTGATGGCCGAGGGGGTCAGGTGCAGCTGCTGTGCCGCCTTGTTAAAGCTGCCCTGCCGGGCCACGGCATCAAAAATTTCGTAGGAAAAAAGCGTCATGCCCAAAGCCTCCTTCCGTCTTTACTGGTTCGGAGACGCCCGATTCTCTGTGAATCTTTTTCATCTTTCATTTGAGATAGTTCAATTATCTTCTTGATTGTACTATCCCGCGCCTTTTCTGTCAAGCATTTTGCCCCGATTTTTGCACGTTCTGTGCAGATTTTGCCGCGATTTTTGCAGGAAATGCCGCCTTTCCTCCGTTATAGTTCCTGTAACGATTTTTAACGACCTGAACGAGGTATTTTTTATGACCGCACTATCCCCGCGCCGCACTTTCAGCGGCACTGCTCTTAAAACCATTGCCTGCATCACCATGCTGGTGGACCACATCGGCGCGTCCTGCATCGAGGCAGGCATCCTTACGCCCGGGCTGGACGCCGGCACCCTCTCGCAGGACACCCTTTCCGCCTACCCACTGTACCGGCTGGACATGGTGCTGCGCTTCACCGGGCGGCTGGCCTTTCCCCTGTTCTGCTTTCTGCTGGTGGAGGGCTTTGTGCACACCCACAACGTCAAAGGCTACCTTGGGCGGCTGGTGCTGTTCGGCATTTTGAGCGAGGTACCCTTTGACCTTGCGTTCTTCCGCACCCCCTTTGACCCCAGTGCACAGAACGTTTACTGGACGCTGGCGCTGGGCGTGCTGGCTATGGCAGGGCTCAAGCGCTTTGAAAAGGAAAACGGCCTGCCCGGCTGGCAGGGGCTTGTGTGGGCGGGCGGGTGCGCCGCGCTGGCGCTGGCCGCCCGCACCGACTACAACGCCAGCGGCGTGATCATCATCTGCGCCCTGTACCTCACCCGTACAAACCGCAAGTGGCAGTGCCTTGCGGGCGCACTGCTGTTTATGTTCGAGCTCACCGCCCCGCTGGCCTTTGTGCTGGTCTGGTTCTACAACGGGCAGCGCGGTGCGTGCAGTCCATTGCAGAAAAAGGCCTTTTACTGGTTCTACCCGGTGCACCTGCTGGTGCTGGCAGGCATCACGAACCTGCTGCTGTAAAGCTTTTCCGGTTCAGCTGGCTCACCGCTGCAAGACGAGACAATCGGGAATGCCCTCCGCGTTGCTCTGGGCATATTCAGCGGAAAGATTATTTATAATTTTGGGGTTCTGAAAAGCCCGCGGAGCTTGTCGGGGCAAAGCCCCTCCATCTGCTTGCGCAGACCGCTCTGCCGCTTAAAAGCCCCACTGGGGCTTTCATTGCTGCGCAAACGCGGGCTTTTCAGAGCCCCTTTTTCACGAGTAAAAACGCTACAAAAAGGAAAATCCCCCGCAGTTTTCACGAAACTACGAGGGATTTTCTTGGCGGAGTAGGAGGGATTTGAACCCTCGCGCCGTTGTTTAGACGACCTACGCCCTTAGCAGGGGCGCCTCTTCGGCCTCTTGAGTACTACTCCAGAGCAAAGTGCATTACACTTATTCAATAAAAATGGCGGAGAGAGTGGGATTCGAACCCACGGTACGTTGCCGTACGGCAGTTTTCAAGACTGCTTCCTTAAACCACTCGGACATCTCTCCTTGTGGACACTCGCGTTACGCCGTGTCGAATGCCTATTTACTTTACCAGATTTGCGCCGTTCTGTCAAGCCCTTATGCAAATTTTTCTTTTTTCTGTACGATAGCTGCACAGCAGGCGCATTTATCACAACCTTTATTCGAAGTTTTTTTGGATTTTCTCTTTACAGAAACACCCTTTTGTTGTATAATAAAACCAACATAAACCACCCATTGGGAAAAGGAGCATCATCATGTCGTTTTCAGAGCTATTGAAGCAGTGCCGCAAAAAGCAGGGCGTCAGCCAAGCGGAGCTTGCCTCCAGACTGGGGGTCACCCAGCAGGCTGTCGGCAAGTGGGAAAGCGGCAAGTCCTCCCCCGACCCCTCCACCGTGGCCCGCATTGCGGAACTGTTGAACACCACGGCGGACTATCTGCTGGGGCTGTACCGCCCGGTCAGCAACGTTTCTGCCCCCGAGGAGCGCTTTTTCGGCAGCTATACCGAGAGCCTGATCCCGGTCATCGGCACGGTGAAGGCCGGTTACGGCGCACTGGCCTTTGAAGAGGACTACGGGCAGGAGTACGCCCGCGTGAAGGACCCCTCCAACTATTTTTATCTGGTGGTGCGCGGCGACAGCATGGAGCCCCGCATTCAGGATGGCGACCTTGCGCTGGTGCACAAGCAGGACACGCTGGAAAACGGCGATCTGGGCGTACTGATCTACGGCGACGAGGGCGAGGGCACCCTGAAGCGCTACATCCAGCGCGGCAACTGCGTGGTGCTGCAGCCCTTCAACCCCGCCTATCATGAAATGGTCATCAGGGGCGAGGACCTGAACCACCTGCACATTGCCGGCCGCGTGGTGGAGACCAAAGCCAAGTGGTAAGCCGGGCGATTTAAAATTTCGCTGCTGAAGGCTTCCCCCGGACGGGGGAAGGCTTTTGTTTCGGTAAGAGTTTGCTTTTTGTCAAAGACGTCCCCCTGTTTTTCATAAAGCCATCTGCTGTTTTGCGCATGGCTTTATTTTTTGACCCTTTTCCCCGGTTTTATCCCCTTTGGAGGTGCATTCTGCATGGAACAGACCCTGATGGACAAGCTGACCATTCTGGCGGACAGTGCCAAATATGACGTTGCCTGCACTTCCAGCGGGGCGTCCCGCACCGCGCGCCCGGGCACGGTGGGCAGCTGCTATGCCCCAGGCTGCTGCCACGCCTTTACCGCCGATGGCCGCTGCGTCAGCCTGCTCAAGGTGCTGATGACCAATTGCTGCTCCTTCGACTGTGGCTACTGCGTCAACCGCCGCTCCAACGATATCCCCCGCGCCACCTTTGCGCCCCGGGAGCTGGCAGAGCTGACCATGGAATTCTACCGCCGCAATTACATCGAGGGGCTGTTTTTGTCCAGCGCAGTGCTGGGCACCCCGGACTACACCACCGAGCGGATGCTGGCGGTGCTGCGGCTGCTGCGGGGCGAATACCGCTTTGGGGGCTATATCCACGCCAAGGCCATCCCGGGCACAAGCCCGGAACTTTTGCAGCAGCTGGGGTATCTGGCCGACCGTCTGAGCGTGAACGTGGAACTGCCCAGCGAGCGCAGCCTGAACCTGCTGGCCCCGGACAAGGGGCGGCATTCCATCTTCCGCCCCATGAAGCAGATCGCGGTATCCGGCGCCGCCAGCCGGGAGGAGCTTACCCTTTACCGTCACGCGCCCAAGTTTGCCCCCGCCGGGCAGAGCACCCAGATGATCGTAGGCGCTTCGCCGGAGACAGACTACCACATCTTAAAGCTGACCGAGGGGATGTACCAGAAGTACGGGCTGAAGCGGGTGTTCTACTCTGCTTACATCCCGGTAGCCGAGGACACCCGCTTGCCCGCGCTGGACACCAAGCCGCCTCTTCTGCGGGAGCACCGGCTGTATCAAGCAGACTGGCTGCTGCGGTTCTACCAGTTCGAGGCGGACGAAATTTTAGATAAGGATAACCCCAACTTCAACCCCTATCTGGACCCCAAATGCAACTGGGCGGTGCAGCACTATGGGCTGTTCCCGGTGGACGTGAACCGCGCCCCCTTCGAGATGCTGCTGCGGGTGCCGGGCATCGGCCCCAAAAGCGCCCGGCGCATCTGGCGCGCCCGCAAGCAGGCGGCGCTGGGGCTGGACGAGCTGAAACGCATGGGCGTGGTGCTCAAGCGGGCGCAGTACTTCATCACCTGCCGGGGCTTTTCCGGGGCGCACCCGGGGCGCGGCAGTGCCGGGCGGGAGCGCATTACCCGGGCACTCATCGACCCCAACGTATTCAGCGGCAGCTGCGAGCAGCTGAGCCTGTTCAGCCCGCCCGCCGTGGACAACCTCATCGGGCAGGGCGTGCCGCCCCGGACGGCTGTCCGCATGGTAAGGGAGGAGGCAGTGCAATGTCTTGCCAAGGCACTGTAAGCCCCAAGGGGGCGCGCAAGCTGCACGATGCCGACGTGGTCTACCTGTATGACGGCAGCTTTGAAGGTTTTCTGTGCTGCGTGTACGAAAGCTTTGCCCAGCACGAACTCCCCTTTGCGGTGTGGACGCCCCAGCGGGAAACGGCCACCCTCTACCCGGTCAAGGACATTGCCACCGACCCCGCCGTTGCCCGGCGGGTATTCGCCAGCTTTGGCAAAAAGCTGGGCGCAGAGACCGAGTACCTCGTCAGCCGGGATTTTCTCTCCGGGCAGGAGGACAAGGAGCTGCTGTTGCTCCGCTTTCTGCATCTGGCCTTTGCGCTGGGTCCGGGCACGGTCAAGCGGGAGGGGCATCCGGTGGTCGCGCCCCTCTACGCCATGAAAAAAAGTCTGGACTGGGAGGTAGACAAGTTTCAGGGCTTTGTGCGGTTCGAGGAGCACGATGGCATGCTGGGCGCGGTCATCCACCCCAAAAATTATATCCTCCCCCTGCTGCGCCCACACTTCTGCGGACGCTTCCCGGAGGAGGATTTCATGATCTATGATGCCGTCCATCAGGCGGTGCTGCTGCACGAGGGACACAAGACGCAGCTGCTGGAGTTGGCAGCGCCCTTGGAGCTGCCGCCGCCCAGTGCGCGGGAGCAACAATTTCAGGCGCTGTGGACGCAGTTCTACAAAACGCTGGAAATCAAAGCGCGCCACAACGAAAAAGGCCGCATGACCCATTGCCCCAAGCGCTTCTGGGGCGATATGGTGGAAATGAAGGAGAAATTACAATGAAAACAGGAAAAAAGACCGGACGTTGGAAATATGCCGTCCCCGTACTGATTCTGGTACTGATTTTGGCACTGCTGGGGCTGCTCTGGAACAATGTGAATAATACGAGCAACTCCACGGACGAAATCTACCTCTACGGAGAATGGCACAGCGATTCGCATATCTTGGATCGGGAACTTGAGATCTGGGGTGAATATTATAAAAAGGGAATGCGGGATCTGTTTGTAGAATACCCGTATACGGATGCACAGTTCCTCAACCTGTGGATGCAGGCAGACGATGACGAATTGCTGGATCAGCAGTTCAAAGACTGGGAGGGCACAGCAGGCGGCACCGAGATCGTAAAGAACTTTCTGAAGCAGATCAAGAAGACCTATCCAAAGACCGTGTTCCACGGCACCGATGTCGGCCATACCTGGCATAGTACCGGCCCTCGGTATCTGAAATATCTGAAATCCACCGGGCAGATGGACACCGAGGAGTATCAACGTGCCCTGCTGAATATTCAGCAGGGAAAGCGATATGCACGGATTTGTCAAACCAATGAAGAGGCGGCTGAACAGTACCGGGAAGATCGGATGGTGGAGAATTTCCAGCGCAGCTATCAGGAACTGGAAGAGACTCACCGCACCGATATCATGGGGATCTACGGGAATGCACATATTGTTAACACAGGCTATTTGAATGCCGAATATTATATGGCAAAGCAGCTGAAGGAGAGCTACGGGGAAAAGCTTCACACCACAGACCTGACGCAGGAACCGCAGCGGATCGACACGCTGGAAGTCAGCGGCAAAACCTACACAGCCTTCTATTATGGCGAACAGGATATCTCCGCGTTCACCGACTACAAGTCCCGGAAGTTCTGGCGGCTCGAGGACGCATACGAGGACTTCAAGGATCTACCGAAAATGCATGAGTTCCTGCCGTCTGACAATTACCCCGTCCGAATCGAGGCCGGGCAGGTGTTTGCCGTCGAATATCTGCTGTCGGACGGTTCGACCGAATGGCGGTATTACCGCTCGGACGGCACCGTGCAGGACGGCCAGCTCATCACAATGCGGATAAAAATGGAATAAACCAGCTTTCTGCCCCGGCAAAGGATTTTTAGCCGAATTTTTACAAAGCGGTGCTGCTGCACGAGGGGCGCAGCACCCGGCTGCTGGAGCTGGCAGCGCCCTTGGAGCTGCCACCGCCCAGCGCGCGGGAGCGGCAGTTTCAGGCGCTGTGGACGCAGTTCTACAAAACGCTGGAAATTCAGGCGCGCCACAACGAAAAAGGCCGCACGACCCATTGCCCCAAACGCTTCTGGGCGGATATGGTGGAGCTGCAGGGGGAGTTGTAATTATTTTTCCTGTGCTTCCAATGCGCTTTCCACGCCCTTGAGCAGATCCTCTGCCGGGATGCCGTACAGCCTTGCCAGTGCCATCAGGTTGGAGGTGTTCGGCTCCGAGGTGCCGTTCTCCCACTTGGACACCGCCTGACGGCTTACGCCGATAGTCTCAGCCACAAACTCCTGCGTCATCTTGCAGCGGGTGCGGTTCTCCTTGAGCATTTCAGAAAGCGACTTGCGCACGATCTTGACTTCCTCCGTGAGCTTCGGCGGCTTTTCCAGATTGCGGGCAATGCGCCAAAGCAGATAGAGTGCAGCCACGATGGCCACCGGCAGCAGCAGCCGCACAAGCATCGTCGCGATGCTCACCGTCTGGAGCGCTCTGAAAAAAAGGTTGGTCAGAAAATCACTTTTCATATTCGTTTCCTCCTTTGGAAGCTTTCTCTTGTGGTTTTTTGTGGCACGATTCTAGCACAAATGCCCGGTTGCGTCCACCAACCAGAGCGTAAACTCCGGTTGCGGCGCACATTTTCAGCCTATTTGGGCAGATAATTCACAAAAACGTTGCATCTGCATCGTTGCAACGGGCAAAACCTATGGTATACTATAAGGGATATCCGGGCAGGCATTTCTGCCCCCCAACACCCCCGCTGCGGGGTCAACACAAAAGGAGTATTGTAGCGTTATGGTTCGCATTACTATGGAAGACGGCGGCATCATCGACATCGAGCTGAACGAGGAAGTTGCCCCCATCACCTGTGAGAATTTCAAAAAGCTGGTCAAGGAAGGCTTTTACAACGGCCTGACCTTCCACCGTGTCATCCCCGGCTTTATGATCCAGGGCGGCTGCCCGCTGGGCACCGGCACCGGCGGCCCGGGCTGGAACATCAAGGGCGAGTTTGCCGCTAACGGCGTCAACAACCCCCTCAAGCACACCCGCGGCGTGATCAGCATGGCCCGCAGCATGAACCCCAACAGCGCAGGCAGCCAGTTCTTCATCATGCATCAGGATGCCCCTCATCTGGACGGCCAGTACGCCGCCTTCGGCAAGGTGGTTGCCGGCATGGACGTTGTGGATAAGATCGCTGCTGTCCGCACCGACTGGAACGACAAGCCCACCACCCCGGTCAAGATGAAGACCGTGGAGCTCATCGAGGGCTAATTTTAAATGCAAAATAGCGGAACACCCTGCGGGTGTTCCGCTATTTTTTTGCAAAAAACTCTCTGTGAAAAGGGTGCCCCGGAGCGTCCGCAGACGCTCCGGGGCACTGAAATAAAAAATCAAATTCCTTGGAGCATGGCCAAAGCGCACGCGGCGGCCATTTCAAATCGTTTTCAGCAGCCTTCTTTTTCAGCCAGCTTGCGGCCCATGAGCACGCCCATGACCGAAGCCATCATCAGGCCGCGCGTCCAGCCGGAGGAGTCGCCCAAGCAGTGCAGACCCTGAATGTTGGTGTCGAGGTTCTCGTCCATCTTCACCTTGTTGGAGTAGAACTTCAGCTCCGGGCTGTACAGCAGGGTCTCGTTGGCGGCAAAGCCGGGCACCACCATATCCAGCATCTTGATGAACTCGATGATATTGGTCATGGCGCGGTAGGGCATGGCGGCGGTGATATCACCGGCCACGGCATCCTTCAACGTGGGCTTCACGTTGGACTGTGCCAGTTCCTTCTGCCAAGTGCGCTTGCCATCCAGAATATCGCCGTAGCGCTGCACCATGATGTGGCCTGCGCCCAGCATATTGGTCAGCTCGCCCACCTTCTGGGCGTAGGCGATGGGCTGGTTGAAGGGCTCGGTAAAGTTGTGGGACACCAGAATGGCAAGGTTGGTGTTCGGGCTCTTCTTTTCCTTGAAGCTGTGGCCGTTGACCACTGCAAGGTCGTTGTCGTAGTTTTCCTGCGCCACAAAGCCGCCGGGGTTCTGGCAGAAGGTGCGCACCTTGTTCTTCCACGGCTTCGGGTAGCCGATGAGCTTGGACTCATACAGCACCTTGTTCACCTTTTCCATCACCTCATTGCGGCACTCCACACGCACACCGATGTCCACCGTGCCGGGCTTGTGGGCAATGTGGTGCTCTGCGCAGAGCTTTTCCAGCCAGTCTGCGCCGCGGCGTCCGGTGCCGATGACCACCTCGTCCGCGTACACAGGCAGCAGGCTGTCGCCATCCTTCAGCAGCACGCCCTTGCAGCCTTCCTCTTCCAGAATGATGTTCTCGCATTCGGTATTGAAGCGCATCTCCACGCCGTTATCCGCCAGATAGTTCTGGATGGCCAGATACAGCTCCTGTGCCTTCTCGGTACCCAGATGGCGGATGGGGCAGTCCACCAGCTTCAGACCCGCATGGATGGCGTTTTTGCGGATTTCCTTGATGTCCTCACCGGTGTAGATGCCCTCCACATGGGGGTCGGCGCCGAACTCCAGATAGATCTTATCGGTGTAGTCGATGAGCTCCTGCGCAAACTCCTCCCCGATGAGGGTGGGCAGGTCGCCGCCCACCTCATAGGACAGGCTCAGCTTGCCGTCCGAGAACGCGCCCGCACCGGAAAAGCCGGTGGTGATGGCGCAGGTGGGGCGGCAGTTGACGCAGTGGCCTACCTCTGCCTTGGGGCAGTGGCGCTTTTCCACCGGCTTGCCCTTTTCCACCAGCAGCATCTTCTTTTTGCTGCCGTGGCGCAGCAGCTCCACAGCGGTAAAGATGCCGGCAGGGCCCGCACCCACAATGATCAGATCGTACTTTTCCATGATTTTGTTCCTTTTTCCTTTTCTTGATAATTGGTGTAGAATCCTCTCAGTCAACGCCTGACGGCGTTGACTGAGAGGATTTATTCCTTACTCCTGCTTCTCCTGCTCCACGGTGGCGCTCTCGTCCACATGGTCCAGTTCTACGGCAGTGGCTTCTGCATCGGTGCGGGTCACGTCCGGGGCGACGACGCCGTCCCCGTTCAGATCCTCACCGGTGATGGATTCCAGCACAGACTGGGTCTCCGGGTGCAGCTTGGCAAAGCGGCGCACCGCCAACACGGTGTACAGAGCGCTGAGCAGGTTGATGGCACCCTCTACGATCAGGATGACGCCGATGGCCATCACCAGCGTTTCCATGGCACCGAAGGGGTTTGCGATCAGGATGACGCCCAGCACCACGCTGAGCACCGGCAGCAGCAGAAAGCCCTTCCAGCTGTCGTAGCCGCAGCGGCGCAGGTCCAAAGCATTCTGCACCCGGCCAATGGCGTCAAAGATGACGAACAGGCCGAACACGATGGGCAGGATACTTACCACGATATCGCTGCGCAGCAGCAGAAAAACACCCAGTGCAAGGCAGATAAGGCCGGAGATCAGGGTAAGCTGGCTCTGGAACACCCCGCGCTCCACCACAAAGTAGCGGATCAGCTGCACCGCTGCGCAGGCCAGCACTACGCCGCCCAGCGCGTAGCAGACGATGTTCAGCGCCGTGCCGGGCTTCATGACCAGAAAAATGCCCAGCCCGACATACAGCAGGCTCATGAGGATCAGGTTCCACTTCAGCTTTTTTACCATAGAGATCACGTTCCTTTCGTTTGCAGGGCCGCTGCCCGCACCCGGGTCAGTGGTACAGGGGTGCGATGGTGGTCTTGTTGATACGGGCATAGAAGGCCAGACTCATCAGGATGCTGACAAATTCCGCAATGAGGAAGGCCCACCAGACATTGTTGACACTGCCGGTCTGTGCCAGCAGCCACGCTGCCGGCAGCAGCACGAACAGCTGGCGGCAGACCGAAACGATGAGGCTGAAGACGCCGTTGCCCAGCGCCTGAAAGACCGAGCTGAGCACGATGCTGACGCCCGCCAGCAGGAAATGCAGGCAGATGATGCGCATGGCCGGGATGCCGATGGCCAGCATGGCGTCGCTGGCGGCAAAGATGCTCAGCACCTGCCGGGGTGCGAACTGGAAGATGCAGAAGCCTGCCAGCATGATGCCCTCGGCGTAGCACACCGCCAGCTTGATGGTCTTTTTCACACGGTTCGGTCTGCGGGCACCGTAGTTGTAGCTGATGATGGGCACCATGCCGTTGTTCAGGCCGAAAATGGGCATAAACACAAAGCTTTGCAGCTTGAAGTAGACGCCGAACACCGCCACCGCCGTAGCGGAGAAGGCCATCAGGATCAGGTTCATGCCAAAGGTCATCAGGCTGCCCACACACTGCATGGCGATGCTGGGCAGACCCACGGTGTAGATGCGGCCAATGGCCTTGGCGCTGGGACGGAAGCCTTTGAAGCTGATCTGGATATCCGGGTTTTTGCGGGTGTTGAAGTACAACGTCATGCCTGCACCGCAGAACTGGCCGATGACCGTAGCCACCGCTGCGCCGGTGGTGCCGGACAGCGCCTCGCCGCAGTAGCCGAAGATGAAGATGGGGTCCAGAATGATGTTCACCACAGCGCCCACCAGCTGGCTGATCATGCTCAGATAGGTGCGGCCGGTAGCCGCCAGCAGCTTTTCGCCCATGGTCTGGGTGAACAGACCCAGACTGAAGATGCAGCACACCGACAGATACCGGATGCCCTGCTGCGCGATGACGGAGTCACTGGTCTGGGCGTAGAAGTAGGGCTTCATGCAGGTAAGGCCGATGACAAAAAACACTGCAAAGCTGCACAGGGAAAGAAAGATGCCGTTTTCTGCGGTGGCGTTGGCGCGGCTCTGGTTCTTTTCGCCAAGGCTCTTGCTCAGCAGGGCGTTCACGCCCACACCGGTGCCCACGCCCACGGCGATCATGACATTCTGCAATGAAAAGGCCAGCGATACGGCGGTAAGAGCGCTCTCGCTGACATGAGACACGAACACCGAGTCCACCACGTTGTACAGCGCCTGCACCAGCATGGAGATCATCATCGGGATGCTGAGTTTCAGCAAAAGGGGGTTGATCTCCATGGTGCCCATGATGTTTTCCCGCACCTCGGCGGGTGCGGTCTGCGATTGATTTGTTTTCACGATTTCTCCTTTTGAACACTTGGGATAGGGGATGCTGCGGCATGGATATCACTCTCAGTCAACGCCGCAGCCACTAAAGCCTTTCCCCCAAGGGGGGAAGCCTTCAGAAGGTATACGCTCTGTAAGAACTTCCCTTGCCGGAAACGTGGGCAGGGCGCAGAAGCGCCCTGCCCACGTTCTGTCGTTGTTTATTGGGTCTGGCTGGGGGTCACAGCGTCTTTTCCTTGGCGGCAGCTGCGTCTAAGATCATCTTTACGCAGGTCTCGCGGCCAAGGGCAGCGTTGATGGCCAGATCGTAGTTATGGGCATCGCCCCAGCGGTTCTGGGTGTAGTAGTTGTAGTAGGCCGAGCGGTTGCGGTCGGTCTTTTCCACCTCGTCCTTGATGCCCTTTTCGTCCTTGGCCTTTACCAAGGGGTTGGTCTTGGCGTACTGCAAGCGCCACTCCTTGGGTGCATACACGAACACCCGCAGCACGTCCTTGCGCTCCCGCAGGACGTAGTCACCGCAGCGGCCAAGGATCACGCAGGGGCCTTCCTCGGCCAGCTGCTTGATGATACGGCTCTGCAGAATGAACACCTGATCGCCCAGCGGCAGCTCGTTGCCCATGGTGTACAGGCTGTACAGCAGGCTGTGGGTGTGCCGTTTCTCGCTGGCGGCAACAGCCTCCTCCGATAAGCCGGAGTTCTTTGCTGCCATGGTGATCAGCTCCTTGTCGTAAAGCTTGATGCCCAGCGCATTTGCCACGTCCTCTGCGATGTAGCGTCCGCCGGTGCAGTACTCACGGCCCAAAGTGATGATCGTCTTTGCCATAATGTGTTCCTCCTGTTTCATATATCGCCCTGAAAAAGCTTACGGCTGTGCCGGGGCGTCCCCGGTCTGGCCATTGGCTTTGGGTTCTGTGCTTGCAGGTACAGGCTTCGGCTTCGGCAGCCGTACCTCTGCTACCCGCATGGTGCCGGTCTGGTCCACTGCATACACGCTGCAGCGCCCGCCTGCGGCCAGCAGCTCCGGCGGGAACTGTACCCCGCCGTCCTCGGTGCGGGTACAGCGCAAAAAGGTGCGGTGAGCGGTGGTGGCGTGCGCCACGCCGTCGTGGGGCGCGCAGGCGATCCAGCCGGAAAAATCCTCCGGCAGGTCTGCGGGCTCTCCCCGCCGCTCAAAGTAGTAAACGCCCGGCTGGGTGCCGGCGCGCAGCTCGCACCGCAGCCGCCGGGGACGGTCGGCCTCAGTCTCCCGCTGCTTTGGCCGCAGGGCAATGGCCTTGCCGGTAAAGTAACGCATAAAATCCACCAGCGCCATGGTGCAGTTCACTGCGCCGTCGGTATCGGCGGTGGGGTCGTTCAGCAGCACAAAATCTGCCATCACGGCGTCATCGTGGCCAAAACCGTGCAGCCCCATCCACAGCCGCACCGGGTCGCGCTGACCGCGCACCCGTCGCTCCACCTGCACCGCTACCGAGCAGCCGTCGTGGATCTGCTCCCGCAGGTCAGCAAGGTCCATCCATGCCTGCCAGCAGGGGTAGCCGCAGCAGCCTGCGGCGGCCGCCGCAAAGGCGGTGTTGCCGGTGCTGCGGGTGCTGCCGTCCTCCATGGCGTAGGCCACTTCTTCCGGCAGGATATCTTCGCCCCAGCGGTTCATCAGCGCCGCCATGACCAGCGGCAGATCCATCTCCCGCCCAAAGCTGGGGTCATGGGCGGAAAGGCAGTATTCCGGCAGATAGAGCCGCCGGTTCAGCGCATGGCCGTTGTGCTTTTCCCACGCAAGAGGACGCACCGCCGCCGCCAGCAGACGCACCGCCGGGGTAACTTTATCGTTGTTGGTGGAAAGGTTCACCTGCAATTGTACGCCGGTGCCGCCGCCCGGGGCGGCTACCGTGACGGTATCGCCCATCAAAAAGATCATGCCGTCCTCGCTCTGGCTGGACACGCTACACCGGGGGTAATCCGGCGCCCACTTGCCAAAGCTCATCCAGGCTGTCCACGCCCCTGCTGCGTACACCCGGCAGCGCACCTCCACCATGGTGTCCCGGGGTGCATGGGCGTTCCAGCTGACGTTCAGGTTGCAGAACGCCGGCATGGCAAACTCCGGGGTGGTGTAGCTACCGTACAAAAGGCTACGCCCGGCCACGCTGTCCAGCACCAGTGCGCCGTTTTCCAGCGCAAGGTTGTCCAGCTGCCCGCGGGAAAAGGTCTCTGTCCCCTGCAGCACAAGATTATTCCGTTGTTCCATGGGACATCGCTCCTTTCCGTAGTTTTATCGCTTATTCCTCCGGGGTGTCATCGTCGGCGTAGTCCTCTTTCAGGGCTGCTTCCAGCTCGGCATCCTTCAGCTTACGGATGTTTTCTTCGATGTGGAACACCCGGTCGATATCACCGTACACGATCTGGCAGGACACCTCGGTAACGAACCAGAAGCCGAAGATCAGCATCAGGAAAAGCCCCAGCGGCATGCACAGGATCACCACACCCCAGAACAGCACCTGCACGATGGCAGCAGCCAGTGCGTGGGGCAGAAAGGCGATCATGCAGTTGATGCTGTTTTTCAAGGTCAGGCTCAAGGGCTGGTCCAGCAGCACCACCTGCGGCCACATGTAGGCAAACAGCATCTGAAACAACACCAGATTGAGCACCGTAGCCACCCACAGCGGAACACCCACGTTGGTGCCATGGTACAGCATATTGAAGCAGAAATAGACGAGGAAAATTTGCAGCGTGACCACCACGGTGTACAGCACACCGGGCACAAGACTGGCCTTGAAGTTGCGCTTGAAGGCCTTGCGGTAGGTCACCCACCAGTAGCCCGCCTCGTCGCGCAGCGCGCGCAGGACAGTATCGTACATTCCGGCCAGCGCCGGGCCCGCCAGCAGACCGCCCACGGCGGCGCTGCCCAGCATCACCGGCAGACTGTTCTGCAAAAAGCCGATATACACCAGGCAGATAACCGGTGCAAACCCGATGCAGGTCAGCAGGTTTGCAAGGAACATCCCGTTCATATCACGGCCTACAAGCTCAAAAAAGCGGCCGATGCCGGTCTTGCGGGGGGCATCCTTTTCGACCCCCTTACCGGCCTTGAAATCGTTGGCAGAAGGAAAAAGACCCATAGTAACTGCGGTACCTTTCTTACGTTTTTAACCGGCACCGCAGGCGTTTTGTCTGGAAAGTGCCATTGTGCTAACTTTACAGATATAAATATACCTGTATTTTGTCAACTTTGCAAGATACAACCGGGGCTAATTGTAAAAAAATATTTATCTCTCCCTTTTTTACGCAAAATGTGCTACAATGACAATGGCATTTTTTGCAGTAGGAGGAAACTATTATGAGCATTCTTCGCACCATTGCGATGTTTATTTATCTGTTCGGGTACATGATCCTGCATTACGGCATCCTGCGCCGCGCCGAGCGCGCCGCAGCCGCCGGAGATACCGCCACCGTGGGGCAGATCGTGAACCAGCATATCCCCCGCTGGAGCCGGGGCATCCTGAAGGTGACCGGTGTGTCCCTGTCGGTGGACGGGCTGGAGAACATCCCCAAAGACCGCCCCTGCGTGTTCGTGGCGAACCACCGCAGCTACTACGACATTCCTTTGCTGCTGGCAGGGCTGGAAAAGCCCCACGGCATCCTTGCCAAGGAGGAGCTGGAAAAGATTCCCCTGCTCAACCGCTGGATGAAGCTGCTGGGCTGCGTGTTCGTGCAGCGTGATGATGTGCGCGCCTCGGTGCGGGCGCTGAACGATGCCACCGCCATCGTGGAGGGCGGCCGCAGTTTTGTCATCTTCCCCGAGGGTACCCGCTACAAGGGCGAAGAGGGCGGCGCGGGCGAGTTCAAGGCCGGTGCTTTCCGCATTGCGGTCAAGACCGGTGCCCCGGTGGTGCCGGTGGCTGTGACCGGTGCCCGCGCCCTGTTTGAGACAAACGGCAACCGCTGCCGCCCGGGCAGTGTGCGCATCAAGATCATGTCGCCCATCCAGACCGCCGGCATGAGCAAGGCCGAGCAGAAACAGCTGCCCGACGCCGTGCGCCAGAGCATTCTGGCTGCCCTGAAGTAACAGCCTTTCCCGCTCGTTTCATCACACAGGAGAACTATTTTATGGCAAGCTATCGTTACGAACGCGACATTGATCCCAAGGACCTCAAGCCCCGCAAACAGCGGCAGTACAGCCGCAGGGAGCGCTGGGCAAACTGGTGGGACTACAACCTGAAATGGGTGCTCCTCTTCGGCATTGCGGGTGCGTTCGTGGCGTACTGCTTTATCGGGCAGTACTTCCTGACCACCCACCCGGATTATAACGTGGCGGTGGTCAGCCCCTACTACCTGCCCGAAGCCACCGTCACCGCCCTGCAAGAGCAGCTTGCCGCCTACGGCGAGGACTGCAACGGCGACGGCAAGGTGGTGGTAAAACTGAACCAGTACACCATGGCCTTCAACAGTGAGGACTCGGACGCCTATCTGGATATGACAGGCACCACCAAGCTTTCCACCGATATCCAAAGCTCCCTCAGCTCCATCTTTATCCTCTACGACCCCGCAGGCTTCCAGCAGACCACCGGCACGTTGCGATATCTGGACGGTCATCTGCCCAAGTCCGACGCCGACAGCGACTGGTGGAATATGGTCTACCGCTGGACGGACTGCCCGGTGCTGACCGGGATGGAGCTTGGCAGCTACACCTCGGACGCAGTGCAGAGCGCCAGCGGCGACAGCCAGCAGCTGCTGGCAGATTACTATATCGGCATCCGGGGCGCATGGCTGAAGGAATCGGCTTCTCTGCTGGAAAACAGCGAGCCCCTTTGGGCAAACCTGACCGCCGGGGCAGTCTCCACCGCCGGGGAGGGGCACTAAAGATGCGCTTCCGCATCAAAGCCGGCGGTCCTGCCGCCCGGTTCACCTTTGACCGCACCCCAAAGCCCCAGCCGCCTGCGCCGCCTGTCCTCCGCGCCGCAGACCTTGACAACCCCTACGGGCGCTACTACGGCAAAGCCCGCAGCTGGGAGGATATTTTGAAAAATAAAAACAGCGATTGAGAGGCTCTCTGGTCGTCGCCGCAGGCGATGACCAGAGAGCCTCTGTTTTCTATTTTTGTCTTTTTACCCATGGCTGATTTGAAATTTTCTCCACCCTCAAATGGAGGGCGGTTTGTTGTTTCTCTGTCCCGGTTATGGTATACTTACTAGGTATCCCCGCAAAAACCGACCAAAAAGGATGTGACCCCCATGGACGCACTGGAACAAGCCCGTGCCGAGATCGACACGGTAGATGCGCAGCTGGCTGCGCTGTTCGAGCGCCGGATGGCTGCCGTTTTGCAGGTGGCCGAATATAAGCGGGCGCACGGCCTGCCCATCTACGATGCCGCCCGGGAGGCCGCCGTGCTGGAAAAGGCCGCAGCCCGCATTCAGCAGCTTGCGCTGCGCCCTTACTATAAAGACCATGTCCAGCACATGATGGACATCGCCAAGCAGTACGAGGCTGCCGTGCTGGGGCGCAACCGCGCCGCCTATCAGGGGGTGGAGGGAGCGTTTGCCCACATCGCCCTCAAGGCGCTGTTCCCCCACGCCGAGGCCGTGAGCTATTCCACATGGGACGAGGTATTCGAGGCCGTGGCCTCCGGCGAAGCTGCCCACGGCGTAGTGCCCTTTGAAAACAGCCACGCCGGGGATGTTTCTGCCGTGCTGGACCTGTGCTATAATCACCCGGAGCTGTGGGTGGTGGACGTGTACGACCTGCCCATCTCCCAGAACCTGCTGGTGCTGCCGGGCACCCAGCTTTCCCAGCTGCGCACCGTGTACAGCCACCAGCAGGCCATCGCCCAGAGTGAGACCTTTTTAAAGCAGTTCCGTCTGCCCGCCACCGCCATGGCAAACACCGCCATGGCCGCAAAGTTCGTGGCTGAAAGCAAAGACCCGACAAAGGCCGCCATTGCCAGCACCGAGACTGCCGCCCTGTACGGGCTGGAAATTCTGGTGCCTAACATCAATACCGACGGCGACAACACCACCCGGTTCATCGTGCTCAGCCGCGAAAAGCCCACGGCGGGCAACCGGTTCTCGCTGCTGTTCACGGTGGATAACAAGCCCGGCAAGCTGGCGGAGGTCATTCAGGTCATCGGTGCCAGCGGCTTCAATATGGAGTCCATCAAGAGCCGCCCCATGCCGCACGTCCCCTTTGAATATTATTTTTATGTAGAGCTGGTGGGCGATGCCGCCGCCGGCGAGACCGCCGCGCTGCTGCGCGAGCTTGACCGCACCTGCCGGACGGTGCGGCTGTTAGGAGTGTATACAAAATGAGTGATTTTATCGGAACCAAGCTGACCATGAATCTGGGTGAGCGCAGCTACGACATCATCGTCAAGCGCGGCTCGCTGGAAAACCTGTATCAGTTCGCCCGGCTGGACCGCCGGGTGGCGGTGGTCACCGACAGCGGTGTGCCTGCACAGTACGCCCAGATGGTAGCCGACCAGTGCAAGGATGCCACCATCATCACGGTGCCGCAGGGCGAAGCCAGCAAGAGCTTTAAAATTTTGGAGACCGTGCTGCGGCAGATGCTGGACTTCGGCATGGGCCGGGGCGACCTTGTGGTGGCCGTAGGCGGCGGCGTAGTGGGCGACCTTGCCGGGTTTGCCGCTTCCATCTATATGCGCGGCATCGACTTTATCAACTGCCCCACCACCACCCTTTCCATGATCGATTCCTCCATCGGCGGCAAGACCGCCGTGGATCTGGGCGACACCAAAAACATCGTGGGTGCCTTCTGGCAGCCAAAGCTGGTCATCGTGGACCCGGACACCCTGTCCACCCTGCCCCGCCGCCACTTCATCAACGGTCTGGCCGAGGCGGTCAAGGCAGGGCTTCTGGCCGACCCGGAGCTGTTCTCCATCTTTGAAAAAGAGGACGTGGACGACCGCATCGGCGACATCATCTGCCGCAGCCTGCGCTTTAAAAAGAGCATCGTGGAGCAGGACGAGACCGAGCAGGGGATGCGCAAGGCGCTGAACTTCGGCCATACCATCGGCCACGGCATCGAGGCTGTGAAGGGCATCAAGGGACGCCGCACCACCGGCCTGTTCCACGGCGAGTGCGTGGCGCTGGGCATGCTGCCCATGATCGAATCCAAGGCGCTGCAAAAGCGGGTGCGCAATGTGTACCGCCGTCTGGGTCTGCCCACCCGCACCGCCTACGATAAGGAAAAGGTGCTGGCCGAGATGCTGCACGACAAAAAAGCACAGGACGGACAGATCACCATCATCAAGGTGCCCGGCCTTGGCTGCTGGCGCGCCGAGACCATCCCTGTGGAGGGGCTGCGCCCGCTGCTGGGCATGGAGGACTGACCCATGAAAAATACCTTTGGCAGCGACCTTTCGCTGACCATCTTCGGCGAGAGCCACGGCCGCGCCGTGGGTGCGGTGCTGGACGGCATGGCCGCCGGTGTGCCGGTGGACGAGAGCTTCCTCGCCGCCTGTATGGATAAGCGCCGCGCCCGGGGCGACGGCCTTTCCACCCCCCGGGTGGAGGCGGATGCGGTGCAGCTGCTTTCCGGTGTGGTGAACGGCCACACCACCGGCACCGCCATCGCCCTGATGATCGAAAACCAGAACACCCGCAGCGGCGACTACGCCAAGACCGCCGACCTGCTGCGCCCCGGCCACGCGGACTTTACCGCCTACGCCAAGTACCACGGCTTTCAGGACGCCCGGGGCGGCGGGCACTTTTCCGGCCGGGTGACCGCTGCTTTGGTGGCGGGCGGCAGCATCGTGCTTGCCGCATTGCAGCGGGCGGGCATTGATATCACCACCCACATCGCCCGGTGCGCAGGGCTTGCAGATACACCCTTTGCCCTAGACGACCCCGCCGCCCTTGCGGCACAGGTGGAGACGCTTGCCAGTAAGACCGAGGGCTTTGCGGTGCTGGATGCCGCCGTGGAAGAACCCATGAAGGCCGCCATCCGCGCCGCCGGTGCCGAGGGCGACAGTGTGGGCGGCGTGCTGGAAACTGCCATTCTCGGCCTGCCCGCCGGCATCGGCGAGCCCTACTTTGACAGCGTGGAGAGCGAGATCGCCCACCTTGCCTTTTCCATCCCGGCGGTCAAGGGCATCGAGTTCGGCACCGGCTTCGGCTTTGCCGGGCTGCGCGGCTCGGAAGCGAACGACGCCTTCCGCATGACGGCAGAGGGTGCGGTGGTCACCGCCACCAACCACAACGCGGGCATCAACGGCGGCATCGCCAACGGTATGCCGGTGGTGTTCCGCACCGCCGTCAAGCCCACCCCCAGCATCTACAAGCAGCAGGACACGGTGGACTACATCGCAAAAAAGGACGCACAGCTGTCCATTCAGGGGCGGCACGACCCCTGTATCGTGCCCCGGGCCGCCATCGTGCAGACCTGCGCCGCCGCCCTTGCGGTGGGTGATCTGCTCACCGCCCGGTACGGTGCCCGGTGGATGACCGACCCCACCGGCTATCGGAAGGAGGACTGAGATGGAATACGGACTGATCGGCGGCAAGCTGGGACACTCCTACTCCAAGACTATCCATGAGCTGCTCTGCGGGTACAGCTACGAGCTGTGCCCCCTGCCCACCGAGGCAGACGCCCGCGCCTTTTTGCAGCGGCGGCAGTTCAAGGCCATCAATGTGACCATCCCCTACAAAAAGCTGGTGATGGAGTACTGCTCCTTCATCGACCCCTGCGCCCGCGCCATCGGCGCGGTGAACACGGTGGTAAATAAAAACGGCCTGCTCTACGGCTACAACACCGATTATCTGGGCTTTGCCCACCTGTGCGAAGCCCACGGCGTGGAACTTGCGGGCAAGACCGTGCTCATCTTGGGCACCGGCGGTACTCACAACACCACCCGCGCGGTGGCGCTGGATAAGGGCGCTGCCAAGGTGCTGACGGTCAGCCGCACTCCCGACCCGGAAAAGGGCGAGCTGAGCTACGCCGAAGCCGTGCGCAGCGGTGCACAGGTGGTGTTCAACACCACCCCCGCCGGGATGTACCCCAACGTGGGCGTGTGCAGTCTGGACGTTGCTGCCATGCCCGGGCTGGAAGCCGTGGTGGACGTGGTCTATAACCCCAACAAGACCGAACTGATTCTCCGCGCCGAGGACGCCGGTGTGCCGGTGGCGGTAGGCGGGCTGGAGATGCTGGTGGCACAGGCGGTGTACGCCGCCGAATACTTCCTTGGCCGCAAGTTCGAGGACGCCCCGGGCGAGGTGCGGCGCATTACCGCTGCGCTGCGCCGCGAGACGCTGAACATCGCCCTTGTGGGAATGCCCTCTTGCGGCAAATCCACCCTTGGCCGCCTGCTGGCGAAGCAGCTGGGCAGACCGCTTGTGGATCTGGACGAGGAGATCGTCAAGGCAGACGGGCGCAGCATCCCGGATATCTTTGCCGCCGAGGGCGAAGAGGGCTTCCGCGCAAAGGAAGCCGCGCAGATCGCCCGTTTCGGCAAGGAAAAAGGGCTTGTGCTCTCCTGCGGCGGCGGCGCGGTGAAGCGGGCAGAGAATGTCCGCGCCCTGCGCCAGAACGGCGTGGTGCTGTTCATCGACCGGCCGGTGGAGGCACTGGCTGTGGGCGGCAACCGTCCGCTTTCTTCCAGCGCTGAGGCGCTGCGCACCATGGAGGCCCAGCGCCGCCCGCTGTACCTTGCCGCCGCAGATGCGGTGATTTCTAACACCGGCACGCTGGCCCAGACGCTGGCAGCTGCACAGGAGGCACTGGATGAAATTTTTGATTCTTAACGGGCCCAACATCAATCTGGCGCGCTGGTCTGAGCCCGGCGTGCCGGGCGAGGTGGACTACAACGGCCTGATGGACTATGTACAGGCGGGCTGCGACCAGCTTGGCATCGAGACAGACATCTGCCAGTCCAACCACGAGGGCGACCTCATCGACGAGATCCAGTCTGCCCCCGGGCGGGTAGACGGCATCGTGCTGAACCCCGGCGGCTACGCCCATTACAGTGTAGCCATTCTGGACGCGCTGCGGCTGTGCAGCGTGCCCGCCGTAGAGGTGATGCTGGACGCCCCGGACGAGCGCGAGCCCTTCCGCAAAACGGACGTGGTGTCCTTTGGCTGTCAGGGGCATTTTATCGGCGAAGGCCCGCAGGGCTACCTGCACGCCTGCATCTGGCTGGCGCAGCTGCTGCGCACCGACGGCTCCTCTAAGGCGCATATCGTGATGTAAAACAAACAGGAAAGGAACGACCTCCCATGATCATCTCCACCAAAAAAGGCGCTCCCAAAGAGGAGCTGGAAAAGATCGTTGACAAATTCGAAAAGCAGGGTCTGGACGTGACCCTGATCACCGGCAAGGACTACAACGTGTTCGGTCTGGTGGGCGACACCACCAAGATCGACGAGCGGGACGTGCTGGCAAACCCGTGGATCGACAACGTTACCCGCGTGTCCGCGCCCTATAAGCGCGCAAACCGCCTGTTCCACCCCGCAGACTCGGTCATCGACTGCGGCGGCGTGAAGATCGGCAGCAAGGAAAAGATCGCCGTCATGGCGGGCCCCTGCAGCATCGAGAACGCTGAGCAGGCTCTGCGCATCGCGCAGGGGGTCAAGGCGGGCGGCGCAGCGCTGTTCCGCGGCGGTGCCTACAAGCCCCGCACCTCTCCCTACGCCTT
This sequence comes from Faecalibacterium sp. IP-1-18, assembly GCF_023347355.1. Lineage (NCBI taxonomy): Bacteria > Bacillati > Bacillota > Clostridia > Eubacteriales > Oscillospiraceae > Faecalibacterium > Faecalibacterium sp. IP-1-18. The sequence goes on along the minus strand of NZ_CP094472.1, from coordinate 196,732 downwards.
TCAGGGTCTGGAGACCGAGGGCATCTTAGACATGGTAAAGGCCCGCGAAGCCACCGGTCTGCCCATCGTCTCCGAGCTGATGAGCGAGGACCGCATCCCGGAGTTTGAGGAGTATGTGGACGTGGTGCAGATCGGCGCACGCAATATGCAGAACTTCCAGCTGCTCAAGGCGGTGGGCAAGATGCACAAGCCTGTGCTGCTCAAGCGCGGCCTATGCAACACCATCGAGGAGTGGATCATGAGCGCCGAGTACATCATGGCCGGCGGCAACGAGCAGGTCATCTTCTGCGAGCGCGGCATCCGCACCTTTGAAAAATACACCCGCAACACGCTGGATCTTTCCGCCGTGCCCATCATCCACGAAAAGACCCATCTGCCCATCGTGGTAGATCCCAGCCACGCCACCGGCAAGGCCAATCTGGTGGAGCCGATGATGATCGCCGCTGTGGCCGCCGGTGCGGACGGTCTGGAGGTAGAGGTGCACTACGACCCCCAGCACGCATGGAGCGACGGCGCACAGTGCCTGACCCCGGACGCCTTTGCACAGGCCATGGCAAAGTGCCGTCAGGTGGCTTGGGCTATCGGCCGGGAGATGTAAACCGTTTACCCCCTCAGGCGCTGGCGCGCCAGCTCCCCCAAGGGGGCGCCTGAAGCGCTGCCCGTGGGAAATTGCAAAAGGATAACACCGCTATGCTAGTAACCATCAGACCTGCCCCCGGCGGCATCGGGGGCGTGATCGCTGCGCCGCCCAGCAAAAGCATGGCGCACCGCGCCGTGCTGTGCGCCGCGCTGGCTGTGGGGCGCTCCCACATCACCCATCTGGAATTCAGCAAGGACATCTCTGCCACCCTGTCCGCTGCCGCGCAGCTGTGCGCCGCCGTGGACACCGGCGCGGACGATGCCACTGTGCAGGGGCTTGGGCATTTTCTGCCCCTGACCGCCCCGGTGGACTGCTGCGAAAGCGGCAGCACCCTGCGGTTTTTGATCCCCATTGCCAGCTTGACCGGCCAGCCGGTCACCTTTACCGGGCGCGGACGGCTGATGGAGCGCCCGCAGTCCGTATACGAAACGTTATATCGTAAGCAGAATCTACGGTTTGAGCAATTCCCCGCCGGGCTGACCGTGGAGGGCGCACTGACCCCCGGGGACTACCGGCTGGCGGGCAACGTGTCCAGCCAGTTCATCAGCGGGCTGCTGTTCGCGCTGCCCTTGCTGCCCGGGGACAGCCAGCTGCACCTCATCCCTCCGGTGGAGAGCCGCAGCTACATCGACATGACCCGCGCCGTGCAGGCCGCTTTTGGGGTGCACAGCCGCTGGCTGGACGAAACCACCCTGCTGCTGCCGGGCGGGCAGCAGTACCACCCCTGCGACTACAACGTGGAGGGCGATTACAGTCAGGCTGCTTTCCCGGCGGTGCTGGGTGCGGTGTGCGGCGGGGTGACCATCACCGGCCTTGCGCCGGACACCCTGCAGGGCGATGCTGCCATTCTGGACATCCTGCGCCGGTGCGGCGCGGTGTTCACCCGCAAAGGCGACAGCGTCACCTTTGCAAAAGCTCCCTTGCATGGGGTGGACATCGACCTTGCGGATTGCCCCGACCTTGGCCCCGTGCTGATGGTGCTGGGCCTGCTGTGCGAGGGCACCACCGTCATCCGCAACGCCCAGCGGCTGCGCCTGAAGGAGAGCGACCGCATCGCGGCTATGGAAGCCGAGCTGCGCGCCTGCGGCGGCGTGCTGGAAAGCGACGGCGGCACCATCACGGTGCACGGCTGTGCTGAGCGTCTGCACGCCCCTGCCGCGCCCCTGCACGGCCACAACGACCACCGGGTGGTCATGAGCCTTGCGGTGCTGGCCGCAGCCGCCGGGCTGCCCCTGACCGTGGACGACGCCGAAGCCATCCAGAAGAGCTGGCCCGGCTTTTTTGCAGATGCAGCGCCGCTTGGCGTGGAGGTAGAAGATGCTTGATAAAACAAAACGTTATCTCGTAGTGGGTCTGGGTCTGCTGGGCGGCAAGTACGCGCTGGAGCTGACCCGCGCCGGCTTCCATGTGGACGGCATCAACCGCAGCGAGGGACACTTGCAGTACGCGCTGGAGCACGGCTATATCGCCAGCGGTAAGACCCACGATTTTGAGGATCTTGTCCGGCAGGCCGACCATATCATCTTTGGCCTGTACCCCACCGCGCTGCTGGACTGGTTCCGAACCTACGGTTCCCTGCTCAAGCCCGGGTGCATCTTTACGGATGTTTCCGGCGTCAAGACCGGCCTTGTGGAGCCGGTGCAGGCGCTGTGCCCGGCGGGGGTGGAGTTCATTGCCAGCCACCCCATGGCCGGCCGCGAGACTTCCAGCGTGGAGCACGCCGCCGAGGTGAATTTTGCCCCGGCCAACTTCATCATCACCCCCACCGAAAAGAACACCCCGGCGGGCATCCAGTGGGCAAAGGAGCTGGCCGAGGTGCTGGGCTTCAAGCACATCTGCACCCTGACCGTGCAGGAGCACGACCGGATGATCGGCTATGTCAGCCAGCTGTGCCACGTCATTGCCGTAAGCCTGATGTGCGCCAACGACAACTCCTCGCTGTGCGAATACACCGGCGACTCCTTCCGCGATCTGACCCGCATTGCACGCATCAACGATAAAATGTGGGCAGAGCTGTTTTTGTGGAACAAGCAGAACCTGATCAGCGAGATCGACCAGTTCGATTCTGCTTTGCAGGAAATGCGCGCCGCCCTTGTGGCAGACGACCGGGACAAGCTGGAAGAAATGTTCCGCCTTTCCACCCAGCGCCGCGCCGCCTTTGACAAAAAGCTGCCGGAATAAACCGTGACGGAGGTATTGCCCCATGCCCAAGCAGGAAGGACAGAAATCCAAGCTGGTAACGCTGCTGCGCATCCTTGAGCAGCGCACCGACGAGAACCACCGCCTGAACGTGCCCCAGCTGGTGCAGCTGCTGGAAAATCAGGGCATTCTGGCCGAGCGCAAGAGCATTTACAGCGATATCGACACCCTGCGCAGTCTGGGCTACGACATCCAGCTGCAGCGCGGGCGCGGCGGCGGGTACTGGATGGCAAGCCGTGCATTCGAGCTTTCGGAGCTGAAGCTGCTGGTGGACGCGGTACAGTCCAGCAGCGTCATCTCGGCACGCACCAGCAAGCGCATCATCCACAAGCTGGAAGCCCTCTGCTCCGACTACGAGGGCACCCAGCTGCAGCGTCAGGTGTATGTGGACGGACGTCCCAAGACCGACAGCCAGACTCTTTTGTACAGCATCGACGCCCTGCACACCGCCATCAACCGGGGGTGTCTGGTGCAGTTCCGCTACAAGGGCAGCAGCGCCGTGCGCACCGTAAGCCCGTGGCAGCTGGCATGGGAAAACGGCTGCTATTACCTGATCGCCTATCAGGACGAAAAAGCACCCCCGGTGCGCCACTACCGGGTGGACCGGATGGCCGGGGTGCTGGTGCTGGACGAGCCGCGCCGGGGCAAAGAGTTCTTCCGCACCTTCGATTTGCCCGCCTATCTGCGCAAGCACTTCAACATGTTCGGCGGCACCGAGTACCGGGTCACTCTGCGGTGTGCTGCCGACCTTGAGCCGGTCATGCGGGAGCGCTTTGGCCGGGAGCCGGTGTTCTGCCCGGAGGACGCAGAGCACTTCCACTTTGATGTGCCCATCTGCGTCAGCCAGCAGTTTTTCGGCTGGGTGTGCGGCTTTGGCGGCAAGGTAGAGGTCACCGCCCCCGCCGCCGTCCGCGCCCAGCTGCACGAGATGGTGCAGGGGCTTGCGGAGCAGCACGAATAAATAAAAAGGGTTCCGGAAACGCCTGCAGGCGTTTCTGGAACCCTTTTTCCTATCAATTTTTCCTTATTCCTCAAATTCCAGATCGCTGGGCTGGATGAGGTCAAGGGGAGCGGCGGGCTCGGCGATGAGGCGGCGGCTCTGGTTGAAGATGGCCTTTTCCAGCGTGTTGCGCGCCAGACGGCCGTTGCCGGCGGTGCGGCTGTCCAGCGCCTGACGGCGCTTATAGTAGCCCAGCAGCGGGAAGGTGCAGCCCTCGGCAAGGCGGTAGCCCTTGCCCTTTGCCAGCACGGCGGTGATGTCCAGCAGCTCATCTGCGGTGTAGTCCGGGAACTCGATCTTGTTGGGGAAGCGGCTGGCAAGGCCGCTGTTGGCGGTGAGGAATACCTCCATCTCCTTGGTGTAGCCTGCAAGGATGACCACCAGCTCGTCCCGGTGATCCTCCATGCCCTTTACAAGGGTGTCGATGGCTTCCAGCCCAAAGCTGTCCTGCTGGCCGCGGTACAGGCTGTACGCCTCGTCAATGAACAAAACGCCCCCCAGTGCACTCTCGATGACGCTGTTGGTCAGCGGGGCGGTGTGGCCGGTGTAGCGCCCCACAAGGTCGGCGCGGGTCACCTCCACCAGCTGCCCGCCCCCCAGCGCGCCGATGGCCTTGAGGTACTTTGCCACCAGCCGGGCAATGGTGGTCTTGCCGGTGCCGGGGTTGCCGGTAAAGATCATGTGCATGGACAGGCTTGCGGTCTTGAAGCCCGCCGCTGCGCGGCGCTGCTGCACCTGTAAATTGTCTGCCAAACCGAACACATACTCCTTGACCGGGGCAAGCCCCACCAGCGCATCCAGCTCGGCGCGGATCTGCTCCACCGCGCCGGTGTAGGCCGCCGGAAGCAGGCCGAACAGGTCTGCCGGGGCGGCACCGTTCAGCGCAAATTGCAGCCCTTCGGGCGCGGCGGTCAGCGCCACCGTGCCGGACAGCTTTGTGTCGGTCTGTAAGCAGTACTCGCTCAGGGCGCGGAAGATCCGCTCGCAGCAGTCTGCCAGCCCCTCTGCGCCCTTTTCCTTGGAGCACTGCGCCGCCACATAGTCCCGCACGTCTGCCCCGGCGGCGAGGGTCAGCCCCAGACGGCTGTGCACCCGCTGCGCCAGCGCGTTCAGCTGCTGCGCCGCCAGCGCAGCCAATGCTTCCGGGGTGAAGGGGGCGGTCTGGCACACATCCCCTACCGCCGCCACAAAGGACGCGCCGAATTTATCCGCCAGCGCCTCCCGTCCCTTGCGGGAGAAGAAGATCAGGTACTTGCCGCAGGGGTCGATGCGGCTCACTGCGCCGGGGGCAAGCGCTGTACCAGCTTCCACCAAAATGCCCTCTTTGTTCACCAGATACCGGCTGGACAAAGGCGCACTGCCCTTGACCGCAAGGTCGGAGAGGATGCGCAAAAAGCCGGGGTGGCAGCTCTCGTAGTGCTCGAACACCACGATCTCGCCCGGGGCGTGCAGGGCAGCGTAAAGGTCCTGCAAAAACAGCTTTTCCGCGCCGGGGTCGGGGTAGAGTGCCAAGTCCATCACCGCCATCCGGTCGCTCTGCAAAAGCCCCCGCGCCGCCATGATGCGGGCGGTCTCGGCCAGTGCAAAATGCCGTCCTGTGCCCGGAGCGCCCCACAGCAGGATCACATTGCGGGCGGCTGCGCCCTCGGTGCCCAGCACAAAGGGGCGGCGCATGGCCCGCACCACACTGTCTACAAAGGCATCCTGCCCGAGGACGGTTTTTTTTACCTCGGCGGCAAGGCCTTCAAAACTGCCCAGCTGCTCCGGTTTTGTGTCTGCTGTGCCCTTAGCCAGCAGGCCGTCCGCTTCCATGTCCCGCAGCATCTGGCGGCTGTCCTCCAGCGCCGTCTGCACCCCAGCATCCTGCGCTTTCAGCCGGGCGTTCTGCTGCTTCAGCAATTCGTCCAGCTGCTTTTGCTGCTCCAGCAGCGCCGCGTTCAGATCCGGCAGGCCGCTGCCCGCCGGTTTTTCGGGCTGCGGCTTTTCCGGCTGCGGCTGTGCGCCGCCGAACTTCAGTTTGCCGCCCGCGCCGAACACGCCGTTCATCAAGCTTTCCCAATCATCGGTATATGCCATGGTGCTGCCCTCCATCGGTGTTTTTCTTCCAGTATAGTGAACTGCGCGGCATTTTGCAAGCACAAAAAAGCTCCCCCTTTCGGGGGAGCTGATATCCGCGTCTATGCGGGGATCATGCTGTTTTCTCAGCCCTTGCAGCCCTGCTCTTCCCAGTCGCCGAAATCGTTGGCATCGGCGATCTTGGTGACGTCGATCTTGCCGTTCTCATCCTTGGGGGCAACGGCGGGGCCGGCCTCTACGGGGTTGGCGTTCGGGGTTTCGGGGTCGTACACCGGGCGCTCTTCGGCAGTCTCCGGCTGGGTCTGGGGTGCGTTCTCAGCAGGGGCGGGAGCCTCCGGTGCGGCTTCCTCCGCAGCTTCTGCGGCGGCATCGGCAGCCTTTGCTTCTTCCTTGGCCTCGGCCTCTTCGTAGGCTTCGGCGGTCTTTTCGGCCTCCTCGGCGTCCTTTTCGGCTTCCTCCGGGAATTCGACCTCCTCCACATGGAGCGGGTCTTTCTGATTCAGGATCTTGTCCAGCACCACGATGGCAGCGCCGGTGACAGCCACGGCAGCAGCCGTGCCAAGAATACGGAACAGAGTTTTCATACCAGAACCTCCTTGTAATACAGAAACGTTAAGAGAACGTTACGACCTCTTCCAGGGGCTTTTCGGCAGGCTCTACCGACACGGCGGTCAGCACCGGGCCCTTGCCCCGGTAGATGTTGTGGAACTTGTAGCCCACCTTGGCGGTCACCCTCACCCAAGCGCGCTGTTCCAGCGCCTTGTAGCCATCGTAGCTGCAGGGGAAGCCCACAAACTGGATGTCCTGCACGCAGCAGGTCATGGCAAAGCGGCCGGGCACAAAGCTGTTTTTGCCAGCACGGTTGGTCTGGCAGACCTGTGCCAGAAAGCGCACCGTCTTGCCGGTGTACTTCTGGGGCTCGTCCTGACAGTCCATGTACCAGATGCCGAAATCGTCATCCGGGATGTCGATGGGGTCGGCGTTGATATCAAAGGGCAGCGGGTCGGGGATATCATCGTAGGCTACGCTGCCGTCCTTGAACTCGTAGGCGATATCGCACTTACGGGAGGCCTGCCGCACCAGCTTGTGCAGCTCCTGCCGGGCGTCATCGTTGTTCACGGCTTCGGCGCGGTTGAACACGATCAGCTCGCTGCGGGCGATCTTGTCCAGCATCAGGCTGCGCATGGAGTTGTCGCGGGCGTAGGTCAGAGCGGTGGTGCCGTCGGCAGTGGCGATGCACTGGTACACCAGCCAGTTCTCGGGCAGGGCATCCGCTAAATCCTGCAGCAGCCACATGCCGTTGTACTCGATGACCACGCGGCCTGCGTCCGCTTCCTTGCCCAGCTTTGCAAGGTTCTGGGGGTTCAGTTCAGACTTATCCTCCAGCACCTTCACGGTCACGCCGGGGAAGGCGAACTTTTTCTCGTTGTACTCCTCTTCGCCCTCCTCGCAGATCAGCAGCAGGGTCTTGTCGCCGGAGTCGAAATTGGGGTCTTCAAAGGTCTCCTGAATAAACTTGGTCTTGCCGCTTTCCAGAAAGCCCACAAACAGGTAGACCGGGATCTCTTTTGCCATAATAAATGGTTGCTCCTTCTCTCAATAATGGGGTTCTCAGCAGCCGAACAGCTGGGCGATGGCGGTCTCGTTCAGCTTGGAGCCGATGACCACCAGCTTGCCGCCCACGTCTGCGCTGCGGCTGCGCACTTCCCACTCGCCGGGCACATAATCGAACTCCAGCCAGCCGTCTGCGCCGCCGTCCACGATGCCCTTGCTGCGCAGGATCATGCCGTAATTGCCGGTATCCAGCTCGGTGAGGGCGTGCTCCACCTCAGCCTTGGTGAACTTGCGGGCCGTCTCCACGCCCCAGCTGGTGAACACTTCATCGGCGTGGTGGTCGTGATGATGATGGCCGCAGCAGCAATGGCCGTCATGGTCGTGGTGATGCTCGTGCTCCTCGTGATCATGCTCGTCGTGGTCATGGTGATGATGCTCGTGCTCGTCATCATCCTCGTCATGGTCATGATCGTGGTGGTGACCGCAGCAGCAATGGTCATCATGATCGTGCTCGTCGTGGTCGTGGTGATGATGCTCGTGCTCATCCTCGTCGTCATCATCGTCATGGTCGTGATGATGGCCGCAGCTGCACACACCGTTCTCATCGTAGTGATGATGGTGATGCTCGTGCTCCTCTTCCTCGTCCTCGTGGGCGTGCTCCTCGTTTGCCTTGGCAGCCATGGCGATCAGCTCGGCCTTGAAGTCGTCCTTGGTGGACATGGCCTTCAAAATCTGCTCACCGGTCAGGTGATCCCATGCGGTGGTCACGATGGTGGCGGTGGGGTTCTTTTCCCGCAGCATTGCCACGGCAGCGGCGATCTTTTCCTCGCTGGCGGTCTGGGTGCGGCTGAGCAGGATGCAGCTTGCGTGGCTGATCTGGTCATCGTAGAACTCGCCGAAGTTCTTCATATACATCTTGACCTTGTTCACATCGGCCACGGTGACAAAGCTGTTCAGCTGCACGTCCAGATGCTCCGCCACGCCCTCCACGGCGCGGGTCACATCGCTCAGCTTGCCAACGCCGGACGGCTCGATGACGATGCGGTCGGGGTGGTACTGCTCCACCACCTGCTGCAGAGCGGTGCGGAAATCGCCCACCAGAGAGCAGCAGATGCAGCCAGCGTTCAGCTCGTTGATCTGGATGCCGCTTTCCTTCAGGAAACCGCCGTCAATGCCGATCTCGCCGAACTCGTTCTCGATCAGCACCACCTGCTGGCCTGCAAAGGCCTCGGTGATCAGCTTTTTGATCAAAGTGGTTTTGCCGGCGCCAAGGAAGCCGGAGAAGATATCAATTTTAGTCATGATCCAAATGCCTCTTTCTTTTTATCGCAATATTCGCAATTGTTAGCGCAAAGGGCCGCAGAGTGCTGACCCAAAAATACTACACCTCTATTATAACAACCCTGTCAATGGAAAACCGGCCTTTTTCAAGAAAAAATTGTAACTTTTTTTGCAAATTGACGGCGTTTTGGGGGGAGTTTTGCCCCCGCATTGCATTCTTCCCCGCAGAATGATACAATAGCAGCAGCAAACCATCGCCGCCGGACGTTTTTCCGGCAAATGACAGAAAGAGGGCTTTTGTTATGAGTATGAACACAGTTCCCGAGCGTCTGGCCGCGCTGCGTGCCGCTATGAAGGCAAACGGCGTGGACGTCTATCTGATCCCGGTGGGCGACCCGCATTCCAGCGAGTATCTGCCCGACCACTACACCTCCCTGACCTACTTCTCCGGCTTCCACGGTGAGAACTCCAACTTTGTGGTCACCATGACCGAGAGCGCCGTCTGGGCAGACGGCCGGTACTTTGTGCAGGCGGAAAAGGAGATCGCCGGTACTGAGATCCAGCTGATGCGCATGGGCGAGCCGGGCGTGCCCACCGCCGAGGAATACTGCGGCAAGGTGCTGCCCGAGGGCGGCACGCTGGGTCTGTGCGGTCTGACCGCCAACTGTGCACTGGTCAACAGCCTGAAAAAGGAACTGGAGCCCAAGCACGGCAGCATCAAGACCCTGTTCTTGGAGGACGAGCTGTGGGTGGAGGGCCGCCCTGCCCGCCCGGCTACCCCGGCATGGATCCTGCCCAAGGAATACGCTGGCTTCTCCCCGGCAGAAAAGCTGGAGCAGCTGCGCGGCAAACTGAAGGAGCAGGGCTGCACCGCCCAGCTGGTGGGCAAGCTGGATAATCTGGCTTGGCTTCTGAACCTGCGCGCCATGGATATCGAGTGCACCCCCTACGCCATGGCCTACTGCTATGTTACCCCGAATCGCGCCGTGCTGTTCATCGATCAGGCGCGGGTCACCCCGGAGGCTAAGGCAGAGCTGGAAGCCAACGGCGTAACGCTGGCCGACTACGACAGCATTCTGGACGGGATGGCCGCCGAGACCGAGCCGCAGACCGTGCTGGCGGAAAGCGCTACCGTGAACTACGCCGTGTATCAGGTGCTGGAAAACAACCCCGCCCTGACCGTGAAGGACGCCGCCGACCCCCTGCTGGCCATGAAGGGCGTGAAGAACGAGGTGGAGCTGGCACACCTGCGCGAGTCCCATCTGCGGGACGCCGTGGCCATGGTGCGGTTCCAGATCGAGCTGGAAAACCGTCTGGCTGCCGGCGAACAGCTGACCGAGCTGACCGTGGACGAGATCCTGCACAAGTACCGCAGCGCAGACGATAAGTTCCTTGTGGAGAGCTTTGGCACCATTGCAGCCTACGGCGGCAACGCAGCCATGATGCACTACCACGCCACCCCGGAGGATCACGCCGTTCTGCAGCGCAAGGGCTTTTTGCTGGTGGACAGCGGTGCTACCTATCTGGACGGCACCACTGACATCACCCGCACCTACCCGCTGGGCGAGCTGACCGAGGACGAGCGGCTGTTCTATACCTGGACGCTGCAGTGCCACATCGACATCGCCAAGGCCGTCTGGCTGGATTACTGCGACTGCCACATGCTGGACACCATCGCCCGCGAGCCGCTGTGGCGTCACCTCATCAACTACCGCTGCGGCACCGGCCACAGCGTCAGCTTTGTGGGCAACGTCCATGAGGGCCCCCACGCTTTGAACGGCCGCAACACCACCCTGATGCGCCCGGGTATGATCGTCACCGACGAGCCCGGCGTGTACGAGGCCGGCGAGGTGGGCATCCGCATCGAGAACGAGATCGAGTGCTACCACAAGGCCGACAACCAGTACGGTACCTTCCTTGCCTTCCGTCCCCTCACCTTTGTGCCCATCGCTACCTCTCCCATCGTGCCCGGCGTGCTGGACAAGGAGCAGGTCGCTTGGCTGAACGATTACCACCGCAAGGTGTTCGAGCAGCTGGCACCCCGCCTGACCGAGGACGAGCGCGCATGGCTGGCCGAGAAGTGCGCCGCCATCGGCTGCTAATGCTAAAAAGAACAAAAGTCAGCTGCCGCTTGCCGTCCTGACTCTTGCCGTAAAAATGCAATTCCGGGCAGACCGCAGTCTGCCCGGAATTGCTTGATTTAAGATGATTTTTCCGCAAAGGAAACCAAACCATGATCTTTCACATTGCGATCTGCAGCCCGGACGGGGCGCTGCGCAGCAGGCTGGAGCACCAGTGCATGGAGTTCTTCGCCCGGCGGGAGGACGCCTGCATCGTGGAGCAGCTGCAAAGCCCGGAAGCGCTTTTGCAGCAGGATGCCGCCGGGCTGCGGTACGAGCTGTACCTCATTGAGCTTGCGGCGGTAGCCCGGCCCGAAGGGCTTACGGCGGCGGCAGAGCTGCGCCGCCGGGGCCGCCGCGCGCCGCTGGCTTTTGTGGCCCGCACCCCGGCGCACGCATACAGCGCCTACCGGGTGGACGCCATGCAGTATCTGCTGCAGCCGGTGCACCAGCCGGAAGTTTCTGCCCTGCTCAAGCGGGCGGTGGAGCCGGAATACGGCCCCACCCTTACCGTGACCACCGCCGACGGCGTGCGGGCGCTGACCTATGCCGAAATTGAATATCTGGAATGCACCCATCATATCGTGCACTTCCACCTGACCACCGGGGAGGATGTGGCCTCCCTCTCGCTGCGGGTGCCCTTTTCTGCGGTGGCGCAGCCGCTGCTTGCAGACGGCCGCTTTGTGCAGCCGCACCGCTCCTATGTGGTCAATCTGGAAGCAGTACAGCTGCTGTCCCCCGGCGAGGTACGGATGCGCAGCGGGGCGCGCATCCCCATCCCCCGCGGGCGGGAAGCCGCCGTCCGGGAGGCTTTCTGCACCCGGGTAGGGTAAAAAGCAAAAAAGTCGCTGCACATTCGTGCAGCGACTTTTTTGCTTAACGATTTATTCTTCCTTATGCCGGGGCTTTTTGCGGCGGGCGTGCTTTTGGGGCTTGCGGCGGGGCTTTTTGCGGGAGGGCTCGGGCTGGACAGAGGCATCGTTCAGGCGGGACATTGCATCCAGCAAAGCACCCTGCAGGCTGTCCGAGGGTACCCCGCTCTCCGAAAAGGCGAACAGGAATTTGTAGATCTGGGGCTGCAGCTCCTCGTACAGCCCAAGGCGGGTGTACACCTCCTTGAACAGCTGAAAAATCTGTGTCTTGTTCTCTACGATGCCGCGCAGGTCGATCTGGGTATGACAGAGGCTTTTGGGGTTCTGGATATAATGATACCCGGCCTCGGGGATGGAAACGAACACCTGTGCGTGCTCCAGATACCCCATATTGAAGATCAGATCCTCGGCCCAGTGCACATCGGGCGCAAAGCCCAGCTGATTTTGTGCAATGATCTCCCGGCGGTAGAGTTTGTTCCACAGCACGCCGTAGTAAAAGGAGGCGGGCTGCTGCATCAGGCGGCGGGCGTAGTCCTCCCGGCTGTAAACGCCCTGCGGCAGAAAGCCGTACTTGTGCACCTCGGTCTTGGGGGCTTCCGGCTCGATGCCAAGGGAGGTCTGCAGCGTTTCCAGCGCGTGCCCGGTCTTGCTGGAGTTGGAGGGGATCACCATCCAGTACGGGGCGATCACAAGGTCGGCGTTGTGCTCCAAGGCGGCCTGTACAAGGTTCTGGGTGTAATCAGGGTCCAGTGCGTCATCACTGTCCGCAAACTGGATATAGTCGCCGTGTGCAAGGACAAGCCCGGCATTCCGCGTGCAGGAAACGCCCTCGTTTTCCTTGTCCACCACCACGATGCGTGGATCCTTTGCCCGGAACTGCTCACAAATGGCAAGGCTGTCATCCGTAGAGCCATCGTTCAGCACGATGATCTCCAGCTCCTGATAGGTCTGGCCGCAAATACTTTCCAGACAGCGGGAAAGCCCCTTCTGGGCGTTGTACACGGGCACAATGATGCTGACGAGAGGGTTCGTCATGGCAGGGCCTCCTTTTTGACGACAAAATTTGAGTATTATTATTATCATACTCCTGCGGCACCCGGATTACAAGAGCGCCGCACTGTGGCAGTTTTGTGAAACCTTACGCCTGCGCCCAGTCCAGTGCAGTCCAGTCCGGCAGGAACTGGTCGCAGATGCGGCGCAAAGCGGGGGCGTCGGCAGCGCTGGTGGTGTCCTGAATGCCCACCAGATAGAAGCCGGCATCATGGGCGGTCTGGGCAGCGTAGAGCGCATCCTCGCACACGGCGCACCCGGCGGGCTCCGTACCGCCAAGGCGGTGCAGCGCCTCCATAAAGGGGGCGGGGCTGCTCTTGCTCATAGCACCCCGCGCCTCGATGTAGAAATCAAAGTATTCGTCGATGCCAAGGCGGGTCAGCACGGTGCGGCACTGGCTGCTCCATGTGTTGGAGCAAATGCACATCCGTGCGCCCTCGGCCCGCAGCCGGGCAAGGGTGTCCCGCACGCCGGGCTTCAGTTCCACCTTCTCGTACAATTGGGCGATCACCTCGCGCATCACGTCCAGATAGCCGTTCCTGTCCAGCGGCAGCGCATACTCCCGGATGAGGTACTGTGCGCCTTCCTCCATGCCCATGGTCAGCAGGGTCTCGTGCAGGTCTGCCTTCGGGGTGCGGCCAAAGCGCGCCAGCAGCGCCTCCGGGGCGCCCTCCCATACCACCACCATGCTGTCGGTCAGGGTGCCGTCCATATCAAAGATCCATTGTTTGCAGTGCATACGTTCCTCCTGTTGTGCGCCCTCCGGGCCGCCTTTATACTCATCTCCGGTTAGTATAGCACGAAACTTTCACAGGAAAAAGGCATGATCTCTTAAAATTCGGGAGAATTTTACCTGAAAGTATGGTATAATTATAACAATTTTAGAAAATACCGGGAACGTGCACGGGAGGGCTTGATATGGAACGCAGAGAACCCACGCAAAAGGCGCTGGTGCTGGCAGGCGGCGGTGCGCGCGGCAGCTATCAGGTAGGCGTCTGGCGGGCTTTGATGGAGCTGGACTGGCACCCGCAGATCATCACCGGCACCAGCGTGGGCGGGCTGAACGGCGCCATGTTCGTGCTGGATCTGTACGAGACCGCCCGGGATATGTGGCTGACCATCCGCAGCCGGGATGTGATGGAGCTGCCGGAGGAAAACGCCGACCTTTCTGCCCTGCACCAGTTTTTGCGCCGGGTGGTAAAGGAAGGCGGCATGGATGTGACCCCGCTGGAGGAGATCGTGGAGCGGGTGCTGGACGAGGACGCGCTGCGGGCAGCGCCCATCCGGTTCGGCATCGTGACGGTAGAGCAGCGCGGGCTGCGCCCCCGGGAGCTGACGCTGGAGGATATCCCTGCCGGGCAGGTGCGGGACTACCTGATGGCTTCGGCGGCCTGCTTCCCTGCATTGCGGGCACGGCAGATCGACGGGGTAAAGTTTCTGGACGGCGGGTACAGCGATAACATGCCCACCGGCCTTGCCAAGACCATGGGCGCAGAGGAGCTGGTCTGTGTGGATCTGGAGGGCGTGGGCATCACCCGCCCCAATCTGACCGGCCTGCCCACCACCATGATCCGCAGCTACTGGGAGCTGGGCGATATCCTGCACTTCGACCCCGACACCGCAAAGCGCAACATGGAGTTGGGCTATTACGACACCCTGCGCGCCTTTGGCCGCATCCGGGGCTGTGCCTACGCGGTGGACAGCGGTGCGGACAGCAGCGCCGATGCCGAAGCTTTCCGCGCAGCCTTTGACGCAGTGCAGAAGGAGGTGCGGGAGAAGTACCCTGTCACCCTTACCGCCGACGCTGCTTTGCTGCTGGCACGGATGAAGGACGCCCAGCTTGCCCCGCTGGAAGCCGCCGCTGAGGACGCCGGGGTGGACCCCACCCATTTCTACACCACCCGGACGCTGGCCCAGGCGTTTCTGACGGCGTGCGACAAAGAGCGTATGGAAAGCTTTACCCCGCTGTTTACAGGCAGCAGCACCGCCGGGCAGGCGGCGCTGGCCGCTTTGCTGCCCAATACATTCTTACAGGCGCTGGTGTGGCACACTTTGACCGCATCGGCTTTGCCGGAGGTGACAGAAGATGAAGGTTTATAAAGGCGTATCCGCATCCCCTGGGCTGGTGCTGGGTCAGGTGAGCCGTCTGGAGCACCATGTGGAGACCTTCAGCCACGGGCCTTTCAACCCGGAGCGGGAGCTGCGGCTGCTGGCAAACGCCGTGCACACGGCGCAGAACGAACTGGACTCCATGGCGGAGCGCGCCGCCCCCACCGAGCAGGCCATCTTTTTGTTCCAGAGCATGATGCTGGACGATGAGGGCATGATGAACGAGGTGCGCTTTTGCATCAATGCGGGCATCAGCGCCTCGGCGGCGATGCATCAGGTGGGGCAGCGCTACGCCGACCAGCTTGCCAACATGAAGGATAACCCCTATATGCAGCTGCGCAGCGTGGATATTCTGGACGCCACCCGCCGGGTGATCAACATCCTGACCAACCGCCCCCGGGTGTGGCTGGCGCTGGATCATCCGGTGATCCTTGCCGCCGACCGGCTGATGCCCACCGACCTGTTCAGTGTGCCCTCCGGCATGATCTTGGGCGTCATCACCGCCGAGGGCAGCGGCCAGAGCCATGCCGCCATCATTGCCCGGGCAATGAACATCCCGGGCATCGTGCAGGTGGGCAAGGATTTTCTGGACGACTGCGACGGCCGCACCGTCATTCTGGACGCAACCAACGGCAACTGCATCCTTGACCCGGATGCCGTCGCCCGCCAGCAGGCGGAGGCCAGCATCTGCCAGCTCCAGCGCGAGGACGCGGAGATGAAGCAGCTGCACAGCCTGCCGGACGAAACGCGGGACGGCGAACCCTTTGAGCTGCTGGCAAACTGCTTCGGCCCGGAGGATATCGACACCGCCATGCAGTCCGGTGCAAAGGGCGTTGGGCTGCTGCGCAGCGGCTACATGATGCTGCCCGGGCGCATTCTGGACGAGCAGGAGCAGTATTTCTTCTATTGCTCCTGTCTGGCTGCCGCAAACGGCTGCCCGGTGACCGTGCGCACCTTCGACTTCGGCTCCGACCGCACCGTGGCCGATGCCAATCAGGGGCCGCAGTCCTCCAAGCTCGGCCTGCGCGGCATCCGCAACAGCCTGCGCCAGCCCCAGCAGTTCCAGACCCAGATCTGCGCCTTGCTGCGCGCCGCCGCCCGGGGGCCGCTGCGGGTGATGTTCCCCATGGTGACCGATGTAGAGGACTGGGACGCCGCCATGAGCATTGTGGAGCACTGCCGCCAGAGCCTGCGGGAGCGGGGCGTGCCCTTTAACGAGAACACCCAGTTCGGCGTGATGCTGAGCATCCCCGCCGCCTGCCTGACCGTGGAGGACTTTATAGCCCACGGCTGCGATTTTCTGGTCATCGGCACCAACGACCTGACCCAGTACACCCACGCCGCCGACCGGGAGCTTGCCAGCGCAGAGCACTACTACCGCCCCGCCAGTCCGGCCATGAAAAAACTGATCACCATGGTGATGGATGCCGCCAGCGCGCACCACGTCCCTGTGACCATCTGCGGCCTTGCCGTGGGCAACCCCGCCAACACGGCGCAGTACCTGCACCTCGGTCTGCGCAGCTTCTCGGTAAGCCCCCAGAACCTGCTCAAGTTAAAACAGGCTCTGCTGGACACCGATGCCCACCCGGATGCAGAGGAAAATGCCTGAAAATGCTTTTACAAAACGTAATATAACGCAAAATAATAAGAGGCTGTTGCACAAAATCCTGTGCAGCAGCCTCTTATTGCTTATTACTCCAGATTCCCGGTCAGGGTCATGACGGCGGAGAGCACCGCCAGCGGGGCGGTCTCGCAGCGGAGGATGCGGGGGCCAAGGCCCACCGTTTTTGCCCCGGCGCTCGCGGCCATTTCGGCCTCCTCAGCGGCAAAGCCGCCCTCGGCGCCGGTCACGATGGCAAGGCGCAGCTTCTGCCCATCGGCGGGCTTTGCCTCCGCCAGCAGCTGACGCAGGGGCGCGCCGCCGCACTCGTAGCAAAACAGCACCAGATCGTACTGGTCAAAGCTGCGGCATACCGCCCCAAAGTTCGGCAGCGGCAGGGCTACGTCCGGCAGAACGCCCCGGCCGCACTGCTTGGCGGCTTCCAGCGCAATGCGGTTGTAGCGCTCGTTCTTCTGCTCCTCCTTTTTGGGTGCAGCCACGCAGTAGCGGCTGAAGAAGGGTACGATGTGGGCAGCGCCCAGCTCCACCCCGTGCTTGATGATCTGTTCCAGCTTGTCCTGCTTGGGATAGCCCGCCAGCAACGTCACCTCCACGGTGGGCTCGGCGGCGCTGGGATAGCCCGGCTCTACGGCAAAATCCACCCTGTCTTCCCCAAAGCCGGTGATGGTGGCGGTGTACTCTACGGCGTTGCCGTCGCAGAGGATGACGGTATCTCCCGGCTTTGCCCGCATCACCCGGGCAAGGTGATGGGCGTCCGCACCCCGCAGGGTGGCGGTACCGTCGGAGATCTCGGTGGTAAAGTAGCGGTGCGGCATACTGTGCGCTCCTTCTTACAATATTTGAATCTCAGGCCTTTTTGCAGACGATGCACTCCCAGCCGCGCTTTTCCTTGACTTCTGCCACGGCGAGGCCGGCCTTTTCCAGCCCGGCGATCACCTCGTCCTTGCGGCTGTCGATGATGCCGCTGGCAATAAAGGTGGCACCCTCGGCCATCAGGCCGGGCACGGCGGGTGCAAGGCTGAGGATGGCGTTGGCCACGATGTTGGCGGTGATGATATCATAGGTGCCGCTGGCCTTATCGGACAAATCGCCCACCAGCACGGTGAGCTTATCCTGCACGCCGTTCAGGGCTGCGTTCTCCCCAGCGGTGCGCACCGCCACAGGGTCGATATCCACGCCCTCGGCGCTGGCAGCGCCCAGCTTGAGGGCGGCAATGGCAAGGATGCCGCTGCCGGTGCCGATATCCAGCACCCGCTCGCCGCCGCGCACCTGCTCGTCCAGCGCTTCAAGGCAGAGGCTGGTGGTCTCGTGACCGCCGGTGCCAAAGGCAAGGCCGGGGTCAAGGATCAGCTTGACCCGGTCGGTGTCGTACTGCTGCCACGAGGGCACCACAGCCAGACGGCTGCCGATCTCCATGGGGTGGTAGTATTTGCGCCAGCCGTTCTGCCAGTCCTCCTGCTCCACACCCTCGGTCTCCACGGTGTAGGGGATGCCAGCGGCTTCCATGCGGGCGGCGATGAGCGCCAGCGTCTCCACCTGAGAAGCGCCCGGCTCCAGATACAGATGGATGATCACGGTATCCCGGGGCTTGTCCAGCAGCTCCTGCTCGATCAGGTCCACATGGGCGATCTCGGCCACCTGCTGCTCGATGTCGCTGTAATCCTCGATGTAGATGCCGCCCTCGGCGATCAGGGTGGCAACGGCTTCGGCGTTTTCGGCATCAGCCTTGGTCACGGTCAGGCGGATATCGGTCCATTCCATAGTACAAGTCTCCTTTTTATCCTTGCCCTTCCGGCAGCGCCGGAGGGAAAAATTCTGTTACCTGTATAGTACCCGATTCTGCGCCCGGATGCAAGCCCCTTGGCAAAACCGGCGGCGCTGCCGCCCGAAAGAGTGCACAGATTGACTTTCGGTAAAACATCCGGTATGCTATACTGGACAAGGCAAAAAATGTGATGCTGCGCAAAGCGGCATCGGAAAGGGATCTTTATCGTATGTGTACCAAAACCTTCACATGGCGGCTGCTCACCGGCCCCGAGCTGACCGAGGTGTATCTGAACGAGATGCGCCGGGATTTCCCCGCCGGGGAGCTGAAGCCCCTGAGCATGATCCTGACCAGCGAAGCGGAGGGCACCGCCCACACATGGGGCGTGTTTGACGGCGACACGCTGGCGGCTTATCTTTTGATGGTGCGGCCGGAGGGCTGCCGGGTGAGCCAGCTGGATTATTTCGCCGTGGTACCCGCCTACCGCGCCCACGGCATCGGGGCGCAGCTGCTGGCGCAGCTGCCCGCCCAGGAGGGCGACGCCGAAGCGATTCTCATCGAGGCCGAGATGCCGGAAAAGGCCGAGGACGCCGCCATGGCCGTGCGGCGTCTGGGCTTCTACGCCCGCTGCGGCGCATGGGACACCCACTACACCGAGCATCTTTTTGACGCATGGTTCCGCATTCTGGTGCTGGACTGCCCGGGCTGTTCCTCCCTTGCCCCGGAGGCTGTGGTAGAGGCACTGGCCGACTGCTACCGCCGCACCATCAGCCCCACCCAGTGGCAAAAGCACGTTCAGTTCTTTGCCCCGGACGGCAGCGTGTGCGGGTAACCAAACCATCAGATGCGCAGGGCGCGGAGGAAGCTTCCATGAGTGAATTTTCACACCTAAAAAACAAGCTGCTGGCCGAGCAGGTGGAGGACCAGATCTACCACTACATTCTGGACGAAGCGCTGGAGCCGGGGGCAAAGCTGCCCAACGAGTTTGCGCTGGGCGAAAAGTTCCGGGTGGGGCGCAGCACCATCCGCGAGGCGGTCAAGCTGCTGTCCAGCAAGGGCATCGTGGAGGTGCGGCAGGGCTCCGGCACCTATGTGGTGACCACGGTCAAGGGGCTTTCCGACCCGCTGAACCTGCGCAGCGTGCAGGACAAAAACGCGCTGGCTTTTGATCTGGTGAACGTCCGTCTGCTGCTGGAGCCGGGCATTGCGGAGATGGCGGCGCAAAACGCCACCCCGGAGGACATCGAGCGGCTGCGGCGGCTCTGCGAGCGGGTAGAGACCAAGATCCACGAGGGCGACCGCTACATCGAGGACGACATCGCCTTTCACACCTGCATCGCCGAGAGCAGCAAAAATCTGGTGGTGGGGCAGCTGATCCCGGTCATCGACACGGCGGTGATGATGTTCGTGAACGTCACCCACAAAAAGCTCATCGATGAGACCATCACGACCCACCGCATGATCACCGAAGCCATTGCCAACCACGATCCCATCGGCGCAAAAGCCGCCATGGTGATGCACCTGAACTTCAACCGCAGCTACATCAAAAAAGTCTACGATGGCGAGGACCCGGATGACGGCACCATCGGCATGGCGGCGTATGTCAATTGATACACAAAACTGATTGAAAATGCGCTCCGCTTTGCTCTGCGCATAGTCAGCGGAAAAATATTTTTTATAGAGCAATGCCGGAGCGTCTGCGGACGCTCCGGCATTGCATTTTCACGGGTGGGGTCGTGAAGGGAAGCGGCAACTGCAGCGCCGCTTTCTGCGAAAGCGCGGCGCTGCCGGAAAGGCTTTGACTGAGAGGGTCCTTCTCAAAGTCATCAGATGACTTTTTCTCCTCTTTTTTCTCAAAAGCCGCTTTGACGGCTGATTTTGGGCAAAATTCGCCCGGATTTGGGCAGTGTGCATGATGTATCCCAGAGTTTTTGCACAAAAAGTAGGACATACCCGTGACAACTTGCAAAGAGACGTCTGCGGATTTACAATAAAGCCACAAAAAGGTCCAGCAGAAAAAGGACGAAAGCAAGCAGTATTTGGAGGTAATGAATATGGAGTTGCGTTCACAGGAAGTCCGCACTTTAGCACCCGAGAACGACCCGCTGAAGATGGGTATGGGCTGGAAGGTCGAGGACCTTGCAAAGCCCCAGATCATGGTGGAGAGCACCTTCGGCGACAGCCATCCCGGCAGCGCCCATCTGGATCAGTTCGTCAAGGAGGCCGTGCAGGCGGTCAACGATAACGGCGGCAAGGCGGCCCGCTATTTTGCCACCGATATGTGTGATGGCATTGCACAGGGTCATGACGGCATCAACTACTCGCTGCCCCACCGTGACGCCATCGTCAATCTGGTGGAGGCACAGGCCAACGCCAGCGTCTACGATGGCGGCGTGTTCATCGCCAGCTGCGACAAATCTGTGCCCGCCATGCTCATGAGCATCGGCCGTTTGAAGGACATGAGCGCCATCGTGGTCACCGGCGGCGTCATGGAAGCCCACACCCTGCCCAAGGAGTATGTGGTCAGCGACCCTGCCTGTGCCATCAACGAGCTGCTGACGCTGGAGCAGATCGGCAAGTTTGACGCATGGGAAAAGACCGGCGTCATCCCCAACAGCCAGCTGGATTACTACAAGCACAACGCCTGCCCCAGCTGCGGTGCCTGCTCCTTCATGGGTACCGCCTCCACCATGCAGATCATGGCCGAGGCACTGGGTCTGATGCTGCCGGGCACCGCCCTGATGCCCGCCACCGCCCCGGAGCTGAAGCAGGCCGCCTACGATGCCGGCAAGCAGCTGATGGAGCTGGTCAAGAAGGGCATCACCGCCAAGGATATCGTGACCAAGAAGAGCTTTGAGAACGCCATCATGGTGCACGCCGCCATCTCCGGCTCCACCAACGCCACCATGCACCTGCCCGCCATCGCGCATGAGTTCGGCATTGAGATCGACGCCGACACCTTTGACCGGATGCACCGCGGCGCACACTACCTGCTGAACATCCGTCCCTCCGGCGACTGGCCCGCACAGTACTTCTACTACGCAGGCGGCGTGCCCCGGGTGATGGAGGAGATCAAGTCCATGCTGCATCTGGACGTGATGACCGTCACCGGCAAGACGCTGGGCGAGAATCTGGAGGAGCTGAAGAAGAACGGCTTCTACCAGCACTGCGATGCCATTCTGGCCGAAAAGACTGCCGGTTTTGCCCGTCCTGTCAGCCGCGAGGACATCATCCACAGCTTTGATAACGCCAAGGGCACTGACGGCAGCATCGCCATCCTGAAAGGCAATCTTGCCCCGGAGGGCTGCGTCATCAAGCACACCGCCTGCCCCAAGAATATGTTTGAAGCCACTCTGCGCGCCAAGCCCTACGACAGCGAGGAGGCGTGCATCTCCGCTGTGCTGCATGGTGAGGTGAAGCCCGGTGACGCCATCTTCATCCGGTACGAGGGCCCCCGCGGCAGCGGTATGCCCGAGATGTTCTACACCGGCGAAGCCATCTGCGCCGACCCGAAGCTGGCTTCCAGCGTAGCGCTGATTACCGACGGACGCTTCTCCGGCGCAAGCCGCGGCCCGGTCATCGGCCATGTCAGCCCGGAGGCTGCGGTGGGCGGCCCCATCGCACTGGTGGAGCAGGACGACCTGATCCAGATCGATGTGCATAACCGCAAGCTGGCCATTGTGGGCGTGAAGGGCGAGCCCAAGACCCCCGAGGAGATGGACGCCATCCTCGCCGAGCGCCGCGCCAACTGGAAGCCCAAGGCTCCCAAGTACACCAAGGGTCTGCTGAAACTCTACTCTCAGCACGCCGTCAGCCCCATGAAGGGCGCATACATGGAGTAAACCGCTCCGCATAAATAACAAAAAGTAAACTGTCCGGTGCGTTTTGCCGGACGGCTTGGATAAGTGCAACCAAAAATCACGAAACGGAGGAAATTTCTATGACAGCAGTTGCAACGCCCGATGCGGCACGGCTGGTTTTTGCTGCCGTGGCAGGCCTGATCCTATTGCTCATTCTCATTATCAAGTTCAAGGTACACGCCATGATCTCCATCCTGATCGGTGCGGTGGGCATCGGCCTGATGGCCGGTATGCCCCTGTCCGACATCATCGGCTCGGTGAACGAGGGCATCGGCAACACCTTAAAGGGCATCGCCCTTCTTGTGGGTCTGGGCTCCATGTTCGGCGCCATTCTGGAAGAATCCGGCGGCGCACAGACCTTGGCTGTGACCATGGTGCGGAAGTTCGGTGACGAAAAGGCCGCGTGGGCACTGGGCATCACGGGTCTGGTGGTGGCCATGCCGGTGTTCTTTGATGCAGGACTTATCATTCTCATCCCGCTGGCCTTCTCTCTGGCAAAGCGCACCAAGCGCTCCGTGCTGTACTACGTCATCCCCCTGCTGGCCGGTCTGGCGGTCGGCCACGCCTTCATCCCTCCCACGCCGGGCCCCGTGCTGGTGGCTACCATGCTGGGCGTTGACCTTGGCTGGGTCATCCTGATTGGCATCTTCTGCGGCATCTTTGCCATGATCGCCGCCGGTCCCATCTGGGGCAGCATCTGCGGCAAAAAGTACATGATCGAAGTCCCCGAACACGTTGCGCAGCAGGCAGACATTGACGAGAGCAAGCTGCCCAAGTTCGGCACCATCGTGGGCATCATCATGATCCCGCTGCTGCTCATCATCGCAAACTCTGTGGCAAAGGTGGTGCCCGCACTGGCCGGCATCCAGCCTGTTCTGGCCTTCCTCGGCGAGCCCTTCATGGCACTGCTGCTGGCTACCATCGCTGCTATGTACCTGCTGGGCACCCGCCACGGCTACACTAACGCCCAGCTGGAAAAGATCATGACCAAGTCTCTGGAGCCCACCGGCATGATCCTGCTGGTCACTGCCTGCGGCGGCGTGCTGCGCTACATGCTGCAGAACTCCGGTCTGGGCGATGTCATCGGCAACGCCGTGGCAAACGCCAGCCTGCCGCTGGTGCTGGTGGCCTTCATCGTGGCTGCTCTGGTGCGTATCTCGGTGGGTTCCTCTACCGTGGCTATGACCATGGCAGCCGGCATCATCTCCGCTATGCCCGGCCTTAGCGCGCTGAGCCCGCTGTACCTCGCCTGTGTCACCGCTGCCATTGCAGGCGGTTCCACCGTCTGCTCCCACTTCAACGACTCCGGCTTCTGGCTGGTGAAGAGCCTTGTGGGCATGGACGAAAAGACCACCCTCAAGACCTGGACCATCATGGAAACGCTGGTCGGCGGTGTGGGCTTCCTGGTAGCCCTCATCATCTCCTTCTTTGCCTGAGCGCCTGTCCGGGGCCTGCACCCCGGGATAAGCGTTGGGAGATATCCTTATTCATTTACCTCGTTACCTCCTTCAAAAACAGCCGCTCCGGGTGCGCCCGGAGCGGCTGTTTTTTGCGCCTGCGTGACCCGGTCACGGAAAAGCGGGCTGCGTATGGGGTATACTGATGGTGTCAGTAAAACACAACACCCATTCAGGAGGGAAAAAATATGGCAGTCATCAACATTACCAAGGAAAACTTTGCACAGGAAGTGCTCCACAGCGAAAAGCCCGTACTGCTGGACTTCTGGGCCAGCTGGTGCGGTCCCTGCCGGATGCTGAGCCCCGTGGTGGACGAGGTAGCCGAGGAGCGCACCGATGTAAAGGTGGGCAAGGTGAACGTGGACGAGCAGCCGGATCTGGCGGCGCAGTTCGGGGTGATGAGCATCCCCACCCTGCTGGTGTTCGAGCAGGGCAAGCTGGTGCGTCAGGCCGTGGGCGCCCGCCCCAAGGCCGGTGTGCTGGAGCTGCTGGGCTGAATTATCGTTTTGAATGTGGTACAGCGGAACGCCTGCGGGCGTTCCGCTGTCCTTTTTTACGGAAATGGTTGGCATCAATTCAAAAAAATCATCCACGCTTCTACAAATGGAATCATAAAACCAAAGCAAAAGAAAAACAAAAGATCCAGCACAACTTTCATCCATCTGGCAGAACGTGTGCCGAAGGACATGGCATGGATGATGAAAAGGTTGATCTCGCCCCTGCGGCGATAATAGCCTGTCTGTTCAAAACTGTTCCAGATCTCCAGCGATAAAAATTCAATGCCTGCACACAACGGGAAAATGAGGAAAGACGGCATCCAGCCGTCTGCCCGAAAAGAACCATCGCCAAGACCATACCAGTGCACCGCAATGGTGCCGGGGCAAGCCAAAACACCCCACAGGGCAAGCGCAATGCTCAGCCCAAGCAGGGCAGTGCGCACGGAATGCCAATCTACTGTATGTTGCCGACGCAGCATGGTAAAGAAATCTTCCAGCTGGATGGTCGGTGCGGCATCGGCATCTTCTGGAGCGCGGCAGTGCATAAGGTCGGCAAGGGTCAGCCCCAGAGCATCTGCCAGCGGTTCCAGTGTGTTGATATCCGGCAGACCGATGCCCCGCTCCCAGCGGCTGACAGCCTTGTCGGTAACGTGCAGCTGTTCAGCCAGCTCAGCCTGTGTCAGCCCCTGCGCTTTGCGCATCCGGCTCAGATAATTTCCGAAGGTTCTGGCATCCATTTTATCAACTCCCTTGGAAAAAGCATAGCATAAGGCCGCGCAAAACGCAATCGACGCTTTGTTTACCCGGGCAAAAAGTGTTTGGATAGCTTGAATGCAAACAACAAAGCGCCCGCCCTATGGTTCGAGCAGAACCACGGGGCGGGCGCTTATTTTATATGGAGTTCAGAAGAAAAATGCGGGATTCAGCTTACAGCTGGGGGCCTGCGGAGACCAGAGCCTTGCCGTGCTCGTTGCCCTCGTACTTGGCGAAGTTCTTCACGAAGCGGCCGGCCAGATCCTTTGCCTTCTCTTCCCACTGAGCGGCATCTGCGTAGGTGTCGCGGGGATCGAGGATGGCGGGATCGACACCGGGCAGAGCGGTGGGGACCTCAAAGTCGAAGTAGGGGATCTTCTTGGTGGGAGCCTCGTTGATAGCGCCGCTCAGGATAGCATCGATGATGCCGCGGGTATCCTTGATGGAGATGCGCTTGCCGGTGCCGTTCCAGCCGGTGTTGACCAGATAAGCCTTTGCGCCGCTGGCCTTCATCTTCTTGACCAGCTCCTCAGCGTACTTGGTGGGGTGCAGCTCCAGGAAGGCCTGACCGAAGCAAGCGGAGAAGGTGGGGGTGGGCTCGGTGATGCCGCGCTCGGTGCCTGCCAGCTTTGCGGTAAAGCCGGACAGGAAGTAGTACTGGGTCTGCTCCGGGGTCAGGATAGAGACCGGGGGCAGAACGCCGAAGGCGTCAGCAGACAGGAAGATCACGTTCTTTGCTGCGGGAGCAGAAGAAACGGGACGCACGATGTTCTGGATGTGGTTGATGGGGTAGGACACACGGGTGTTCTCAGTGACAGACTTGTCAGCGAAGTCGATGTGGCCCTCGGCATCCAGAGTGACGTTCTCCAGCAGAGCGTTGCGCTTGATGGCGTTGTAGATATCGGGCTCGGACTCCTTATCCAGGTTGATGACCTTAGCGTAGCAGCCGCCCTCGAAGTTGAACACGCCGTTGTCGTCCCAGCCGTGCTCGTCATCGCCGATCAGCAGACGCTTGGGATCGGTGGACAGGGTGGTCTTGCCGGTGCCGGACAGGCCGAAGAAGATGGCGGTGTTCTCGCCGTTCTTGTCGGTGTTGGCAGAGCAGTGCATGGAAGCAATGCCCTTCAGCGGCAGGAAGTAGTTCATCATGGAGAACATACCCTTCTTCATCTCGCCGCCGTACCAGGTGTTGACGATGACCTGCTCCTTGCTGGTGATGTTGAACAGCACAGCAGTCTCGGAGTTCAGGCCCAGCTCCTTGTAGTTCTCGACCTTAGCCTTGGAAGCGTTGTAAACAACGAAATCAGGCTCGAAGTTCTCCAGCTCCTCAGCGGTGGGACGGATGAACATATTGGTAACGAAGTGTGCCTGCCAGGCCACTTCCACGATGAAACGCACTGCCATGCGGGTATCCTTGTTGGCGCCGCAGAAAGCATCCACGACGTACAGGCGCTTGTTGGACAGCTCCTTCTGAGCGATCTCCTTGACAGCCTTCCAAGCCTCCTGGGAAGCGGGGTGGTTGTCGTTCTTGTACTCATCGCTGGTCCACCACACGGTGTCCTTGGAGTTCTCGTCCATCACGATGAACTTGTCCTTGGGAGAACGGCCGGTGTAGATGCCGGTCATCACGTTCACAGCACCCAGCTCGCTGACCTGACCCTTCTCGTAGCCTTCCAGCTCGGGATTGGTCTCCTCTGCGAACAGCTGCTCGTAGGAGGGGTTGTGCACGACTTCAGTCGTGCCGGTGATGCCATACTTGGTAAGATCCAACTTTGCCATATTTGCGTACCTCTACTTTCGTTTGATCCTTACATAACTCTGTGTAGGAGATGCAGCGCCATTTATGGTACGGACACCGCATAAGGGGGAGACAGCACAGAACGATGCAATGCAAATTCTCCTGTCTATCATTATACACAAAAGCTTTTCAAAAGCAATAAATGGAAGGTTCTGTTTGCAAAAAAGAAACAAATTTCATAAACAAGCTTTCCCACATTAAGTAAATTCCCGAAGCCCTGCAGGGACGCAGACTGTGAAAAATAAGGCGGGACGGGGAAAAACCGACATTTTGATAAAAGTTTGACAAACCGGGATGCAAGGTGGGACTCCCGGCCCCGGTGGGGCAAAAAACACAGCAGACAGCTCTTTGGTGCAAGACTGAGAAAATGTAAATGAGCACAAAAAATAAGATAATAGTTGAAAAAAATAAAGCGGCATGGTACAATAAAGCTAGAAAGGACTCTCCGAGAAACAGAAACCAACATGCCGAAAGAGAGGAAGTGCTTTTCTATGAAAAAGATCGCCCCGATCCTGCTGGCCATGGTTTTGGCCCTGACCCTTTGCCTGGTAGGCTTTGCGGATGCAGAAAGCTATGACGATGATCCATTGGAAGAAACGGCGGCTTCCACGTCCGAGGAGGCCTTGGAGGAGGCAGAGCCGGTTCCTGCCAGGAGCAGCGAGTGTGCAAAGTGCGGCGAAATGCGTGTCTACATTCAGAAGATCAGCGAATACGAGGCCGGACCCTACCAGGAACCCTGCATCCATAAGACCGCAGGAACCGATGCGGTATACTATAAGTATTGCATCTATCAGGAAGTCTGCCGTGGATGCGGCTACAAATCCCCTGCATGGGATGTTCGCAGCGGCGAGACAAGCAGAGAGTGCCACGGTTGGTAAACTGTTCCCCGGAGCCGTTGACGGCTTGAAAAACTTGTGAGAAACAGCAGCCCAGAGCCCTGAAAACAGCTTTGGGCTGCTGTTTTTGCCCTTTTTTGCAATATTTTGGCCAGAAGAAACGTTTTAGTGGTAAAGGGACCTTACTTATGCTATACTGGTTCTGTATATAGATGATACTTTTCCCCCTTTGCCGGGGGCTGACATAAGGGAAACTGCCATGAAAACCATCTACATTCTGCTCACCCGCTCCGGCACGCTGCTGTCCAAACTGGTCTATGCCGCCACCGGTTCCAGCTATACCCACGCCTCCATGGCGTTTGATGCAGAGCTGAGTTGCCTGTATAGCTCCACCCGCAAAAACGGCTACACCATGTTCCCGGCGGGTCCCAGCAAAGAATACCTGAACAAGGGCGTTTTCCGTCTGCGGGACGACGCCCCTTGTGCGCTGTATGCGCTGGAGGTGTCCGATGAAGCCTATTTCCGCGCCCTGCACCGCGCCGAGGAGTTCATGCGCCTCAGCGAGGAGTACAGCTTTAATATTCTGGGGCTGATCCTGTGCGGGCTGCATATCCGCTGGCAGCGCCGCCGGCATTATTTCTGCTCCCAGTTTGTCAGTGAGGTGCTGGAGCAAAGCGGCGCTTTGGCGCTGCCCAAGGACAGCACCCTGATGCACCCCAACGACTACCCCCTGCTGCCCCAGCTGAAGTGCCTGTACAAGGGACGCTTAGCCGACCTGCCCCAGCGCAAGGCCATGGAGCTGGGCGAGACGCCCTCGATGGTCAGCATCTATACCGGCCTGCTGGTGGAGCTGCTGCAGCGCCGGGCGCAAAGGTTTTTTGAGTAACTTTGTTGTATAAAACTGAAATTTCCGCTTTTTTAGGTGTCGCTCTTGCTTTTTGCAGCCAATTGTGGTAATATTATTCGGCGGTATTGTTTTGCCGCAGAATATGCGCTCGTAGCTCAGCCGGTAGAGCATCTGACTTTTAATCAGAGGGCCAGGGATTCGAGTTCCCTCGAGCGCACCAAAATCCCACGAAGAATCGTAAGATTCCTCGTGGGATTTTCCATTTTCTGGGGCTCTGCACACTTTTGCACACTTTTTGCACACCGGCGGGAAAGCCGTGTTTTTCCTTGCATTGTCTGCATTCTGTGCATCGTGAGCGTTTTTTCCATACTTTTTTCAGGCGAACAGCAGGCGGGTAAACTCACGCCGCTGCTCGGGGTTCATCTGTCGGACAACTTTCAGCATCCCTTCCGGGGTGATCTGGATGCTGTCCGGCAGATTTTCTTTTACCGGCACAGAGCCGGATTTGGGGGAACCGATGTCCTGCGAGTAGAAGTCTGCTTCCAGCTTCTCAGCCAGCTCCAACCGGGGCTTGTCCTGCGTGTGGGCGTAGGTGTCCATCAGGATGCCCGTGGTGGCGTGGCCAGTGTTACCCTGCACGGCCTTGATGTTGCCGCCGGATTCAATCAACTGATAAGTAGCACTGGAGTGGCGCAGACCATGGAACACGATCTTCTCAAACTCCGGGTGCTCCGCACGCCATGCGCGGTACCATTTAGAAAGGGCTTCCGGGGCAACAGGCATACCGTTGGGCAGGCGGAAGAGCTGACCACAGTTGCGATACCTGCCATCCATGGCAAGCTCGTCCTGACGGAGCTTTTCTAGCCAAGCCAGCAGTTCCTCTTTCAAGGGTCTCGTCAGATAAAGGGTGCGGCTGGATTTCTTAGTTTTCGGCTTCTTCAGCACCAGTGCGGAGCTACTGCCCTCACGCTGGTCGGGGAAGATGTGGTAGATCTGATTCGGGTCGGTCTTTTCCAGTGCAGCCTTTTCGGTGCGCTGTAAGCTCCTGCCGACCGTGATGGTCCCACGTCCATCCGCTGCATCGAAGTCGATGTCTCCCGGCTGCAAGCCAAGGATCTCTCCGACACGCAGCGAGAGAATCATGCTCAGATGAACAGCAAGGTGGAGCGTAGGGTCGGTCATGGTCTGCAACGCAGCAAGCATGGTCTTTTCGTCCCAGATGGCACGTTCTTCCGAGGTCGATTTCGGGGCTTCTCTCGGAATCGGTGACTTGAGGAGCAGACCCCACTCAACGGCATAGGAAAAAGCAGTCTTGAGCATGGCGTGAACTTCCCGGATGGAAGCACCCGTCAGAAACTGCCGCTTCTGTTTGTCGGTGAGCGTTTGCTTGACACCCTGTTTATACAGTCCGCGCGGTGTCCGGCTCAGCGTGGCGTAAAACTGTTCGAGGTCATACGTCTGAACCTTCTGAATCTGCTTCTTGCCGAGATAGGGCACGACAAGATTCTGAATCATGGCTACCGTGTGGGTGTAGGTTTTGGGTGCCCACTTGTGCTTGCTGGACTGGATGGGGAGCCACTTGTACAGCATTTCCGCTACCGTCATTGCATCGGGTATGAGGAACGTACCGTCCAAGAGTTCTTTCTCTACCGAGATCTTGCGGTCTTGCGCTTCCTTCTTGGTTTTGAAACTCTCCCAGCCTTCACAGATCCGGCCAGCATGGTCTTTGTATTTGAAACGAACGGAGTAGGAATCTCCGCGCCTGAGAATAGATGCCATAGATGTTCCCTCCCTCAGACCGCTGCAAACCAATCGTCAAAGCTCTGCTTGCTTACCCGGATGCTGGTACCGAGGCGGATCACCTTGAAGTCTTTCGTGGTGTTGCACAGATTGTACGCAGCACGGTTGGAGATCGCCAACAGTTGGGCAATCTCCTCCACCCGGTAAACGAGCGGGGCGTGTCGGACAGTTTTTCTGGTCTGGTCAGAAGGTTCTACGGCAGGGGTTTCGGACAATTTCATTGTAGGGGATTCGGGCGCGATTTTCAAGTCCTCACGGGTCAGTTTGGCGGAATTTTTGCGGACATTCGTCATAGGCATGTCTCCTTTGCACTTCTCCAGACCCGGCGCAGCTCCGGTTGAGTTGCACCCTTGTGGGCCGGTAAATATGTAAGGGCCTGCCGCTCCTGACCCGAAGCAGCAGCCCCAAAAAAGTGCGAGAACTTGAATTTACGCGCCCCACGCGCCCCAAACCACACAAAAGTACCTTCCTGTGTTGATTTTATGGGGCGCATGGCTGGGATGGACGCGCCCTTTTGGGGCGCATCTTGGTTTCTCTCCCGCCCCGAAGGGCGTGTTGCCGCCCCACATCCGCCCGGAAGGGGCGGACACGAACCCGAAGAAAACAGCGATAACAAGTCGAAACCACTGATTTGGGGCGCGTAGGGCGGGAGATTTTCACTTTTCGTGTGTTTTATGCCGCAGCAAAGGCGGGGTGGACGCATACGCCCCGGAAGCCGCGATACTTTCCCTCGATGTGCTTGGAAAAGGTCAGGCCATACTTCCCTGCATTTTTCAGCAGAAACTGGCTGAACTTCTTTTGCGGAACAGGCGATTCCAGATTATCCTCGCACCACTTGGTGTAGGCGCGGTAGAGATAGGTGGAGCGTTCCTCGGTGTCGGGCTTGAAGCGGACATACGCCGTTGCCTGCATGAACTGGGTCAGGTTGTCGCTGTCCGCCATGGCTGCTTCGAGGTTCTGGATAGAGCGCTCGCTGATGGTAAACTGATAGCGGTTCGCCAGCAGACGGTGCAGCCCCTCCAGCATCCACAGCAGGATGCCGGGACGCTCCTCGGACAGCTCTTCGATGAGGAAGGGGTTATCCACCCGGGCAGGGTCACGGTCTTTTACCGTGATGAGGATCTGTCTGCGCCAGAAGCCGTCGCTGTCATCGTGAGCAGCCACAAGGTTGCCATTGCCGAAGCAGATGAAACGAACGTACAGCAGGCCTTGGACAGCCTGCTTGTTTTTCCGCTCGATGCACAAACGGTCTTCGGCGGTAACGATGGACTTGATGTTCCGTGTTTCGGGCAAAGCCACCATGTTCAGGTCGTCATCGACCATGACCAACTTGTACTCCAGATTTGCACTGGCAAAGCGGTTCGTTTCGATGCGGAGGATGGATTCGGAGTGAGAGGCTTCCCCGAACAGCTTCTTCAGCAGCAAGCCGATGCGGGATTTTCCTTCGCCGCCCTTGCCAGTCATGACCAGCATCTTCTGCGCCTTGGTAGACGGGATCAGAAGATAGCCGAGATATTCCTGCAAGGTCAGAATGTCCTCCGGGATCAGTAGACCGTCCAGAAATTCCAGCCACTTGGTCGGTGCGGGGGCATCGGGCTGGTATTCCACGGGGAGCCGGTTCAGGCAGAGTTCCTTTTCCGGCACAAAGCCCCGCTCGTCCAGAAAGTAGGTTCCGTTCTGGAGATGGATGCGGTCAAGCTGGGGTTTCCATTCAGGGGTATAGGTTTCGATACGGAGTGCGTCCAGAACCTGCTTCTCCTTCTTAGCAAGGTTGTCGAGCACAAAGTCACGGAGGTCGCTGTGGACTTCGTAGAGCAGTGCGTCCTCGTCCACCTCGCCGTTCTGGTCAAACAGCTTCTGTTTCAGGCACATCATGGGGTGCTTCTCTAAAAGGTACTGGCAGTAAGCGGTTTCACGCACTTTGCCCTTGCTGTCTACCCAAGGGCATTCGCATTCTTCCTCTTCTTCCAGTTCGTCCTCATCACGCCAATCTTCGTTCCTCTTTTTCCAGTCGCTCATGCAATCCCTCCCAATACTTCCGTAGCTCGTTTTCGGTCTGCGGGTCCGGGAGCACCGAACAGTCCAGATAATATTCAACGATGTCAAGGTTCTTTATCGCTTCAAGGAAGCAGGGGTGAAGTTCTTCTGTGGGTGACTGCGGTGCGTATCGGACCCGCCAACGCTGCAGACAGCGGTAATAGTCCAGCAGCTGCTGCCGGACGGTGGGCGGTCTGCGGGGAGCAAGCCGCACCTTGCCGTCGGCAAGTGCCATGCCGAAATCGTTCTTCAACTTTTCCACGGCCTTATAGGGAGAAAGTTGAAAAAGTCTGCCGACAAAATCGATCACATCGCCATCTGCCTGACAGGCGAAACAGTGGAAACGGCTGTCCACCTTCATGCTGGGGTGTTTATCCCCGTGGAAGGGGCAGCACATCATGCCGTTCCGGTTTACGGCGAAGCCGTACAGCTCCGCTGCCTGCCGGGTCGAGATGGCGTTCTTTACGTCCGAAAAGACAGAGGTGCTACCCTCCGTCCCAATGGGTGGGGTACAGGCGAAAGGACGAAGCCCGGTGAGGGGCGTGGGTGAGGTTGGGTTTATTCACACATCGATCCGTCAGAGTGTTGTTCATTTGACCTCCTGCTGCGGTACGGCGTGGCTGCGCTCTTCCTTGCGGAAGAAGGCTTCCACGTTTTGTTGTGCGGTGCGGAGTTCACGCAGTTCGATCTGCGCTTTCTTGTAGCGGGTGTAGAACCCGTTTTTCTCCGAGGAAAGGGTCTGGTATTCGGTATCCAGTTTTTTGAGGTCTGGCAGTGTCCTGAGCCCGTTGGCCTTGAAATAGGCGCAAGCGGCCTCGTACACAGCAAACTCTGCACGGTGCTGCTCCTTGAACTTGGCGGGATTCCGCACAGTCTGGAGCTTCTGTGCAAGAGGCTTGTACTGCCGATAGACCACAAGATGCCCGCGCATCTCCTTGAGGGAGACCATGCGGGCATCCAAGTCTTTGACCACCGCCAGTGCATCGTCGTGCTGGATTTTCAGTTCGGCAATGCGCTGGTGCAGGGCATCTTCACTGAGCAGCTTTTTCTCCTGCAGGAGACACAAGGTCTGCGACCAGCGTTTGAGGTTGAACTTTTTCGCCCAACGCTCATAGCCGATGCCCTTGCCCGCAGCCACTTTCGCCTGAATGTCAACCAGTTTCCTGATCTTATCCGGCTTCTGTTCGCTGGCGGGCTGGATGGCGGTTGCAAGCTGGATGTTCTGGGAGAGGGCGGTCAGCACCTGCTCCTTTTCCAGCTTCTTGCTCAGTTTCTTGGCGGTGATGAACTTTGTCCGACCGGGTGGGCAGTAACTCAACCGGCCTCGGCTCTCCTTCACGGCGATGCCGTGTTCCTGCATGAGCAATGCAGAAAATTCCTCGAAGGTGGTGGTCTTGTTCAGCACAGCGTAGATCTGCTTTCGCAGCTTGTCCAGCTCGGTCTGGTAGACGGTCTGGGTGGGCTGCTGCCCTTCGGCGGCAAGTTTGGCGTTGGCATGGTCTAGACGGCGTTGTCCGCGCCGCTGCGCCCAATACTCGCGCTCCGAAACATGGTCGCCTTGGGCTTCCAGCAGATTGATCTGGTTCAGGTCGGCTTGCTCGCACATCTCCATGACAGCGACACGAAGGTGCCGGAGCATGGCAGAAGTGCAGCGGTGCTTCTTGCCCGCTTCCCAGTCGCACGGCTTGTCCATGAAGGGCTGCCGTTCCACGGTGCGGACACGCAAGCTGCCGATGACGATGTGGACGTGGATGTTCCCTGCACTGTTGTGACCGTCCGGGTGGGTGCAGACGATGGCGGGATGACCGGGGAAATTTTCCTTGCAGAACTGCAAGCCAAGGGCTTGCGCCCGCTCCATGGTCAGGCCGTTCTCTACTGCGTCCTTCGGGTCGAAGCTGATGATATAATGGTGGGTCTTCACGTCCTCCCGCCTGCCGTTCTTGCCGTACTTGCGATTGGCAATCAGGCAGGCCATAGCGAACGAGGATTCGCCGCACTCAAGGGTGTCGAGCAGGTACGAATCCCGCAGCTTGGGTCTGCCCTTCTCGTCCAGAATGGGCAGACCGGTGTACTCGTTGTGCTGAAAGGTGAGATAGCTTTCGGCGGCGGCATAGTTAGAGTTTTTCGAGGTCAAATGCTTGATGGTTGCCATACAGTTCACCAACCGTTTCTTCGGCTTTCAGCCGAAAGTTCGTGAGTGCGGACAGTTCCTCCAGAATCTGCGCCCGGAGCTGCTCGGTGTCTTTGCCGCCGGAGTTAAAGTGCCGTGCAAGCTGGTTGAGGTTGCTTCCCACCTTGCTGCACTGGGCAGACAAGGTAGCAAGCGCCGCCAGTGCATCCTCGCCGCCCTGCGCCACCACAACGGTGTGCTTGACGTTTACGCCGTACAGGACACGGCGGACGAGTTCGGATTGGGTGAGGTGGAGTTCTTTACAGGCGTATGCGATCCGCAGTTTTTCTTCTGCGGTCACCCTGACTTTGATGATGTGTGTCTTTCGTTTTTGCGGCGTGTCATTGCGGTTCTTCTTTGCGTGTACGTTCGGACTTTTCATTTCAGCCATATTCGACCTCCTGTGAAAATGATAAATGCCCGCTCCGGGATGGAGAGGGCTATGTAATGCGACACGCCGCTTTTGCGCTGAAACCAGCGCAACGCTGGAGCAGGGTTTGGGGAAGGCACTCCCCAACAAGACCGCGGTTGCGCAGCAACGAAAGCCCCAGTGGGGCTTTCGAGTGGCAGCACGGTTTGCGTAGCAAATGGAGGAGTCTCACTCCGACAAGTGCTAGACCATGTGGACAGCAATTCTTCAAGCATTGAAAATTTGTGGCCACAGGTCGATACTTGCTTTCGCCCTTTCCGTGCAACACTGAAAATTTCAGAAGTTGAACCGCAATGCACGTTGAAAATTTTGCAGAGCAAAACGTGTGAAAAGGCAAAGCCCCTGCTCATGGTCACCGTTCACACCGAACGCAGTTCCTGCCCCTGTTTTGCAGCGGCGTTGTCCGGCTCGCCCACAGAAAGTGTGAGGTCATGGCGCAGTATCTCGTTCAGACGGCTTATGTAAGATTCAAGGTACAGTATGAAGAAAGCCGGACGCAGTGTGGACACTACAACCTGCTTCTTTCAAGCACAAGAATAACACTTTGCGGTTGTGCGGTCAACAACCAAAAATAAATTTTGGAAGATTGAACAACTACATAAGATTTTATTTGTGAAAAAGAAAAATACCGCCCACGCAGCGCAGCGATGATTTTGTCGGGTGAAGTAAGCGGCAAAATGAATCGGGTGTGTTGCGGGGCGGTAAAAATCTTCATGGGGAATAAATCCTCGCCGCTCTGTACTTTTCTGAAAGTCCGCGTTTGCGTAGCAATGAAAGCCCCAGTGGGGCTTTTAAGCGGCAGAGCGGTCTTGCGCAAGCAAGATGGAGGGGCATTGCCCCGACAAGCTCGGTGGGATTTGCGATAAAGGGTATCACGGATTGCGGCGAGCGTCAAGATGGTTTTGCAAATTTTATTTCAGTAAAGCGGTGATAGTAGGACTTATATTTAACACACGGCAAGAAACAATTTCCGTTTCGCACATTGTAATGTTCGCAGAAAAAACTTATAATGCTTTTGAACCTGTAGGACACACAAAATGCAGAAAAGAGAGGGAATCATGAGAAAACTGTTCCTTTTGGAAGATGATCTGAGCCTGATCAGTGGGCTGACCTTTGCATTCAAGAAACAGGGTTTTGCACTGGATACAGCCCGGACGCTGGCAGAAGCCGAGGTGCTGTGGTCAGACAGAAAATATGACCTGCTGGTGCTGGATGTTTCCCTGCCGGATGGCTCTGGCTTCGATTTCTGCCAGAAGGTGCGGCGCACATCCAACGTGCCGATTCTGTTCCTGACTGCTTCGGATGAGGAAATGAATATCATCATGGGGCTGGAACTGGGCGGGGATGATTACCTGACCAAGCCGTTCAAGCTGGGTGTCCTGTTGTCACGGGTCAATGCACTGCTTCGCCGTGCAAATGCGTCCAGCGCAGGAGAACCCGTACTGGAATCGGGCAGCATCACCGTCCGGCTGTTGCAGGGGCAGGCATACAAAAACGGAGTATTGCTGGAACTGACCGGCGCAGAGTACAAGCTGCTCTGCTTCTTTATGCAGCATCCGAATGCCGTGCTATCCAAGGAACAAATTCTGGATGCACTGTGGGACTGCGATGGGGATTACATTGACAGCAGTGCCTTAACAGTGTACATCCGGCGGCTGCGGATGAAGATTGAGGACGACCCCGGCAAACCGCAGATGCTGCTGACTGTCCGCGGCATGGGCTATAAATGGAATGGGTAAAGGTGCCGTATGAAAGTATTCGCAAACCGGGAAATCCGGATTTTGTTCCGGACAGTGCTGTCGGTCTGGGCGGTGGCATTGGCTCTCACGCAGGGCATCGTATGGCATACAACGCATGTATTTTCTTTCGGGTTACTGTTGGTTTTTCTGCTGCTGGGCGGCTGTCTCTGGGGCGTGCTTTTTCGCTATTTCCAAAGGCAGAGCGCGCTTCTGGAACAGGCAGTCCAGCAAATCCAAAGCTGTCTGGATGGTAACCCGGATGCACGACTGGACTGCGACCGGGAGGGAGAACTTTACCGTCTGTTTCACTCCGTTAATGCATTGGCGGCAGTTCTGAGCGCACACGCAGACAACGAGCAGCGGGAGAAGCGTTTTTTGAAAAATACCATTGCAGATATTTCGCACCAGCTCAAAACACCGCTGGCGGCGTTGAATATCTACAACGGTCTGCTTCAGGACGAAGTTGTTTCGCCGTCGGAGGTCAAAGAGTTTGCAGACCTGTCCGAACAGGAGTTGGACCGCATCGAAACGCTGGTGCAGAATCTGCTCAAAATCACCCGGCTGGATGCCGGTTCGGTCGTCTTGGAGAAGAAAAACGAAAATGTTGCTGAAATGGTGCAGGACATCGCGCGGCAGTATAACTATCGTGCAGAGCAGGAACAGAAAAAGCTCGTTCTGTCTGGCTCAGAGGCGGTTACACTTTGGTGCGACCGTGACTGGATGCAGGAAGCTGTGGACAATCTTGTAAAGAATGCCCTTGACCACACAAAGAGCGGAGATACGATTCAGGTAGAGTGGAATGCACTGCCGTCCATGGTTCAGATCAAAGTGCGCGACAACGGCAGTGGCATCCACCCGGAAGATTTGTACCATATCTTCAAACGGTTTTATCGCAGCCGCTTTTCACAGGATACACAGGGCATCGGGCTGGGTCTTCCGCTGGCAAAAGCCGTTGTGGAAGCCCATCACGGCACCATTGAAGTAGACAGCGAGCTGGGAAAGGGCACGACCTTTACTCTGAATTTTCCGATTCCTACAAAATTGTAGGCTGCGTGTAGGCTTGCAGTAAGGTTGACGTGTTATCCTTTTCTGCACAGACAGAAATAATCCGTCTGAATCGAAGGAATCTGCAAAGTGAGGGATACACTATGGAACTATTAGAAGTCAACCATCTCTGCAAGACCTACGGCAGCGGAGAAACTGCTGTCCATGCGCTGAAAGATGTTAGCTTTTCAGTGCCGAAAGGCGAATATGTGGCGGTCGTTGGCGAATCCGGCTCCGGCAAAAGCACCCTGCTCAACCTGATTGGCGGACTGGATACGCCGACTTCCGGTAAGGTGCTGATTGATGGCAAGGATGTTTTTGCCATGAAAGACCGGGAGCTGACGATCTTCCGCCGCCGCAATATCGGTTTTATCTTTCAGGCATTCAACCTCATCCCGGAACTGACCGTAGAACAGAACATCCTGTTCCCGGTGCTGCTGGACTACCAAAAGCCGGACAGGGCATATCTGGAAGAACTGCTGACCGTGCTGAATCTGAAAGACCGTCGAAAGCATCTGCCAAGCCAGCTTTCCGGTGGGCAGCAGCAACGGGTAGCCATTGGCCGTGCCCTGATGACCCGCCCTTCACTGATTTTGGCGGATGAGCCGACCGGCAATCTGGACACCCAGAACACCAGCGAGGTCATTGCCCTGCTAAAAGAAACATCCCGGAAATACGAGCAGACCATCCTGATGATCACCCACAACCGCAGCATTGCGCAGACGGCAGACCGGGTGTTGCAGGTATCGGACGGCTGCCTGACCGATTTTGGGAGGTGCCGGGAATGAGCAGCACAGAAATGAAAAGCTATCTGAGCCTGATCCCGCTTTCTGCCAAGGTACGCAGACGGCAGAACCGCATGACGATTTTGTGCATCGTCCTTGCGGTGTTTCTGGTCACGGCGGTGTTCAGTATGGCAGATATGGCGATTCGGATGGAAACCTCAAACCAGCTGAACAAAAACGGAAACTGGCATATCATGGTAAAGGACATCTCCCCTGAAACAGCCGTAGAGCTTGCCGCACAGGAGGATGTTGCTGCATTTTCGGCGTATAGCGACATCAACGCTTCCCTTACGGAAAACTACTTTGCCGGAGATAAACGTGCCGCACTGGTAGGAGCAGATGATGCGATCCTTCAAATCTTTCCGGGAATGCAGTGTAGCACTGCCCCGGCGGATGGCGAAGTGCTCGTGACAGCAAACATCCGGGATTGGCTGGATGTTACGGTCGGTACAGCGATTCCGCTGACGCTCCTGGATGGACAGACCATTTCGCTTACTGTCGCAGGTTTCAATAAGGATACCTCCGATGCGAACCAGTATGATGCTGTTGTGCTGGTGATGAACCGCAGTACATTTTCTCAGATTGCCGCACAGGTAGAAGAATCCTTTGAAACACAGTATTTCATCCAGTTCAAGCCACGTACCAATTTGCGGCAGTCCATTGTGAACATCGAAAACAAGTACGGAATTTCAGAAGAAAAAATCTCCGAAAATACTTACCTGATGGCGTTGAACGCAAGCAGCAACAACGATTATATTGTAGGCTTATATGCGGTAGCGGCTGTGTTGGCTGGCATGGTCGTCCTTGCCGGAATTTTTATGATCACAGGCAGCATCAACAGCAATGTAGCGCAGCGTACCAGCTATTATGGAATGCTGCGTTGTCTTGGGGCAGGAAAAAATCAGGTTCGGATGCTTGTCCGGCTGGAAGCTCTTTTCTGGTGTAAAACTGCTGTTCCAGCAGGATGTGTGCTGGGAATCGTTTCCACATGGGGATTGTGTTCCTTCCTGCGTGGATTTATCGGCGAGGAGTTCAGCTCTTTACCCGTGCTTGGCATCAGCCCGGTCGGTATTATCTGTGGTTCTGCGCTGGGACTTATCACAGTTTGGTTCGCGGCATCTTCTCCGGCACGGCGGGCGGCAAAAGCTTCTCCGATCACAGCAGCAACTGGGAATGCGGTGGAAAATGCAGCGGATTCTCCGTGTCATGCTCGGTTGTTTGGAAGTCGTGCAGAGCTTTCTTTGGGCGTGAGCCATGCAACCTCGTCCAAAAAGAACTTGCTTTTGATGACAGGCTCCTTTGCGTTAAGCATTCTCCTGTTTTTGAGCTTTTCGGTTTTGCTTCGATGGGTTGGATTTGCGCTGAATCCGTTGCAGCCCTACACACCGGACTTATCGGTGGCTGAAACATCCGGGCAAAATGTCCTTGACCCGGTACTGGTGGAGCAGCTGGAAGCTCTGCCGGAAGTCAAACACGCATTCGGGCGGATGTTTTGCCCGCTCCCGGCGGAATATCAGGGAAAACAGGGGTCCATCGACCTGATTTCATACGATACTATACAGTTTGGCTGGGCGAAAAAAGACCTGATTGGCGGAACCCTTCCGCAGGAGCCGGAGGATGGCACATACCCTGTGCTGACGGTATTCGACAAAAGCAACTCCCTGACCGTGGGTGATACCATTCAGCTGGAGGATGCAAAGCTCACAGTCGTGGGTGTATTGAACGACAGCCCGTTCAGTAGTACCGATTCCCCGATTGTTATCTGCACCGAAGAAACCTTCCATCAGCTGACCGGGCAAAACCGCTATGCGGTGATCGATATTCAACTAAAAGATACCACAGCAGACGCAGCCATTGCACAAATACACACCCTGCTGAGTGACACGTTAAACAAGCAGGTTGTTTTTTCCAACCGAATCGAAGGAAATCGGATGATACAAAGCACCTACTGGGCGTTCCATCTGGTGGTCTATGCGTTTCTCATCGTGATTGCAGGAATCACCATTCTGAACATCATCAATAGCATTTCCATGAGCGTGTCGGCACGAATGAAGCAGTATGGCATCCTGCGTGCCATCGGGATGGATGATGCACAGCTGAAACGCATGATCTCTGCCGAAGCTGGCACCTATGCGGTGTCCGGTCTTGTGGTGGGCATTGCGCTGGGTCTTGTGCTGAATCGGAAGCTGTATATCCTGCTCATCACCCATTATTTCGGTGCAGCGTGGCAGATGCCGTGGGGCTGTCTTGCCGTGATCGTCATAGTCGTGCTGGCGGCTGTGGTGCTGGCAGTATATAACCCGGTCAGGCGAATCCTCATGCAGCCCATTACTGCAACCATCAGTGAATTATAAACCAGAACAACAGATGCCCACCAGCTTATGGCGAAAACCATAGGTCGGTGGGTATCGTGTTCTTTATAAGGGCTTAATCTTCCAGTCTGCCGTGGTCACAGCCAAGCGACAGATAACGCTCCATCTCCCCTCTCAGCATCATCTGCGCATACTCCAAGGGCTTGTTATAGAGCAGCCAGTCCAGCTCTGCCCGCTGTGCCGGGGTGCTGCCGTACTCATCCTCGACGGCGATGCAGTCGATGGCAAGGGTGGTGTATGACGTTCGCAAACGTAGCAATGGCCAAACCCCTTTAGCATATAATATGATTGAGTGCTTTTAAATTTAAGCGCTTGAACTTACGTCCTTTTGTGGTATAATAAAGCTAGAGGATAGCGGCATTGACCAGCTATCGGTGGCGATGAAGCAGTGGACTGGTTCGGTATCAGCCGATTGTGGAGCCAGACCGTGGGTTGAGCGATAACCACAAGCCGAATAGATTCGATGAATCGAAAGAAAACGCTTAATAGGAGCCTTGCCTTTCGGCAGGGCTTCTATTTTTTTGAGGGAAGGCGAAAATGTGCAGGACGAACATCAGGATATTTTGTATCGGGCAGCAGAAGTCTGGAAAGAACTGACCGAGTACCACTATGTTTTCACCTACGGCTATAAGGGTGAACTGCACGAGATCAAGCTGACATTTTCGCCAGAGGACTTCCCTCACCTTGCTGGGTTCCACTACCTGAAAGACATCGCCTTGCCCCGCTATAGTCCACGCAAGACAGTTGATATGATTCTGTCTGATAAGATCACCTACGACAAGGTAAAGAAGGGCACACTCTATCAGGAGTATGTGAAACCACGTCTGCTGGCACTGGTGCGGTTGAAAGAAATACTGGAACAGGAGTTCGATCTGTTCTCCTATATGCCCCAGTTCTATCCGTTCGTGACCAAAATCAAAGCGGATTACTTGATTTCCAGCCGGATCGAACCAACTGCCTTTGTGTTCATTATCCGGGAATCCCCTTCCGGCAATGCGGTATGTGACTTTCTGTGCTGCTCTGCTTTTGAAGAAGGTGGCCGTGACTACCGTGCAAACCAACGTTCTCGAACGCTCCTGAAGAAAGAGCGTGTACATATTGAAACGCAGGATACGGTGGTTCTGTATGACCGCTTGCCGAAAAATCTCGATTAACAAAACGATGCCCACTCACTCATGGAAAAACCATGGGCGGGTGGGTATCATTTTCTTTGCAAATAAAAAGGACATCTACAACACCGTGGTGCTGTCCAATGTCCCTTGCGACTGATTTTATCGTTGTCCGCCAACCTCAGGCTCCTATGTCCTGCATCGCTTTCGGGTTTTATCGCTGCCCGCCAGCCTCAGGCCCTTACGTCCTGCATCAGATCGGATTTTAGGTGTCAGCCACACCAGCGGAGTGACGTCCGCTCTCCTGTTTATAGTATATTCGATTGGTACTCAAATGGCAATGGCCTTTCAAAGTAATCAATCTTTCAGTCTGCCGTGGTCACATCCCAGCGACAGATAATGCTCCACCTCCCCACCCAGCACAAGCTGGGCGTACTCCAAGGGCTTATTGTACAGCAGCCAGTCCAGCTCTGCCCGCTGTGCCGGGGTGCTGCCGTACTCGTCCTCCACGGCGATGCAGTCGATGGCAAGAGTGGTGCCATCCTCGAACCGGGCTTCCACCCGGTTGGTGTCCATATTGAAGCAGCAGGAAAGCAGTTTGTTCATGGTGAACCTCATTTCTATATCAAACGGTGTCTGTTCGGATGTCCTAAACCCTGCCATAAAACCGGTGGTTGATTTGTCCATTGGGCTTTGTTTTGCCCGTCTGCACATTTTTGCACACTTTTTGCACACCTGAATAGCTGGATAACGGTTGCAAAGCATTACACTGTATGCAAATAATGCGGTGTGTGCAAAGGCGTGTTTTGCGATGATACGATAAAAATAACGCTTCTTCGAACTTTTGAAATTTGACGAATGATGCACCTTGGATTCTTTTAATCAGAGGGCCAGGGATTCGAGTTCCCTCGAGCGCACCAAAATCCCACGAGGAATCGTAAGATTCCTCGTGGGATTTTCTTTTTGTACGCCGTTTGCACGGTCTCTGCACGGTTTTTGCACGGTCCGCATTTTTCGTGTCAGATAGAGTAAGTCTGTGAATTACTCTGCAATTCGTGCTATTTTTTGCAATTCAGGTCAGCAGAGCAAGGCGAAGCTGCGCTTTTATAGAGGGGTCTGCGTCCTTCAGAAGCTCCAGCAGTGCCGACACGGAGATGGTCGGTTCTGCTTCAACCGGGGCAGCCTGCACAGGTGTTGTTCCCGACTTGTAGAAGCCTTTCTCGAACTTTTTACCCAGCTTTTTGCGGGAATCCTGCTGGATGTGCGCATAGGTGTTGACCAGCAGATTGGCACTGGCGTGGCCCGTTGTGCCTTGCACCGCTTTCACATCGCCGCCGGAGATCATCAGCTGGTAGGTGGCACTGGAATGCCGCAGGCCGTGAAACACGATGCGAGTGAACTCCGGGTGCTCGTCCTGCCACTTGATGAACTTCTTGCGGATGAGGATCGGCTCTACCGCCAGACCGTTGGGCAGACGCAGGAGCATTC
Source organism: Faecalibacterium sp. IP-1-18 (assembly GCF_023347355.1). Lineage (NCBI taxonomy): Bacteria > Bacillati > Bacillota > Clostridia > Eubacteriales > Oscillospiraceae > Faecalibacterium > Faecalibacterium sp. IP-1-18. The sequence goes on along the minus strand of NZ_CP094472.1, from coordinate 153,423 downwards.
CGCTGTTGCGATAGCGTTCCGGCTCAACGGCTTCGTCCATTTCCAAACGCTTTAGCCAGTGTTTCAGTTCTTCTTTCAACACTGTCGTCATGAAGATGGTTCGGTTGGAAGATGCTGTTTTAGTCTTTTTGAGCACCAGCGTTGTGGTGCTGCCCTCGCGCTTATCCTCAAACTCCTGCAAGATGCAGCCCTTGCCCGTTTTTGCCAGCGATGCCTTTTGGACACGCTGCATACACTTGTTGATGCGGAATGTGCCGGTGCCGTCTGCTCCCTCAAAATCAAGGTCTTCCGGGGTCAGACCAGCGACTTCGCCCTCACGCAGTGCACCCACCAGCGTAAGATGGACTGCCAGATGCAGAATCGGGTCCTCCATGCTGGCAAGTGCGGCCCACATCTCGTCCGCGTCCCAGATGGCGCGCTCCTGAATCGATTTCTTGGGGCTGTCCACCGGAACGGGGCTTTTGATGAGGATGCCCCACTCCACCGCATACTGGAACGCTGTCCGCAGCAGGCGGTGCACCTCGTGGATGGTTGTTCCAGAGAGAAGCCGCTGCTGCTGTTTTTCCGAAAGCACCTGCTTTTTGCCCTCAAGATATTGGCCACAAGGCGTTTTGCTGAGGGTAGAATACAGGTCTTCCAGATGGTAAGGCTTGAGCTTTTGCATCTGCATATCGCCGATGTACGGAATAATGAGGTTCTGGACCGTTCCCAGATTGGATTGATAGGTCTGCGGTGCCCACTTGTGCTTGTTGCACTGTTTGGGAAGCCACTCCATCAAAAACTCTTTGACGGTGATGGTGGACGGAATCAGAAACGTTCCGTTTGCCAGTTCATGTTCGATTTGTTTTTTGCGGTTTATTGCCTCCTCTTTCGTGGAAAAACTTTCCCATTTGTTGCAGTTTTTACCCTGCTCGTCTTGGTAAGTATAGCGGACGCCATAGGAGCTGCCGCGTTTCGTAATATATGCCATACGTTATCTCCTTTTTCAAGCTGCCCGGAGCCACGCATCGAAGCCGCCTTTCGGGATGCGGATGCTTCCGCCGACCCGCAGGACACGGAATTCGGTGGTGCTGTTGCACAGGTTGTAAGCAGAGCGCAGGCTGATGGACAGCATCTGCGCAATTTCCTCCACCGTGTACACCAGTGTTGTGGCTTTCAGGCTGTCAGTCGGAGACTTGACGGCATTGGTTTGAGTGACCACTTCCATTGTATCGTTATTCGGAATGGTCTGCAAGATATTTTTCGTATAATCCAAGGATTTCACAGTTTCGGTCGCAACAGGCCGAGATTTGTTCATAGGCAAAACCTCCATGTTTTATTTTTGATATAAATTCAAAATCACCTGCTCACTCTGCTCATCCTGCGCCTATTGCACACTGTGAGCAGGCTGAGCAGGGCTTTTTCAAGTTGATTCTATTTTTTAATCCCACGGACTGGGAACATCAACGGGTAAAAACAGGTCAACGTCTACATTGTGAAAGCCCCGATTTGTGCCAATGCACTTATCATCATAGACGATGCCCAGACTTTTTTGATTATCTTTCAGGTGATGGATAAAGGTAGAAGCCGCCAGTGGCTTTTCCAGATTGTCCAGACACCAGCGTTCATAGACCTTATAGAAATCGGTAGACTTGCACTTGGTCCCCTGCCGAATTTCAAAGTAACCCTCGGATTTGAGAAAGCCCAGGATATTATTGCCCTGCTCCATTGCTTCTTTCAGATTTGCCGCAGTGCGTTCGCTGATGGTAAACTGATAGTTGTTCCGAATCAGCCGATGCAGCCCCTCCAATGCCCAAAGCAGGATACCCTCTTTTTCACCCCGCATCTTGTCAATGAGGAAAGGATCATCCACCCGGCCAACAGGTTTTTCCTTAGTGGTGAGCAACAGCTGGCGGCGATAGAAACCGTTGGACTTGTCATAGAGTGCGTGTAAGCTGCCATTCCCGAAGCAGGCAAACCGCACATACAGCGTACCCTGCACACTCTGCTGACCCTTGCGCTCAATGTCGATTTTATCTTCCAGTGTAACAAGGGTCTTGATGTTGTTGGTCTGCGGCAGGGCCTCAGTTTTCATGTCATCGTCCACCAAAAGCAGCTTGTACTCCAAGTCTGCACGGGCAAAACGATTGGTTTCCACTTTTTGCAGACTGCCTGTGTACATACTGCTGCCGAACAATTCTCGCAGGATCAGCCCGATTCTGGATTTTCCCTCACCGCCCTTGCCGACCATCAGCAGCATTTTCTGCGCTTTGGTAACAGGCAGCAGGCAATAGCCAATGTATTCTTGTAAGGCCGGAATATCTTCTTCGTATAGCAGTTCGTTCAAGAATTGCAGCCAGCGTGTCGGTGCTGGTGCTTCTGGCACATAGGCGATGGGCAGTCGGTTCATGCAGTATTCTTTTTCAGGGGTAAAGTGACCGTCCACAAAGTATGTGCCGTTTCGGACATGGATGCGGTCTGTTTGAATCTCCGGTGGTTCGGATGCACAGGCCAGCTTGATGGCCTGCATGATATGTTCAATACGTCGTGCTATGCTGGTGGTAGCGTAATAGCGGACTTGCTCATAGATTTCCTTTTTCAATGGGGCTTCATCCTCGATCATGCCATCCACCGTGAACAATCTGCCTTGAAAGCAGCGCATGGGGTGCAGGCTCAAAAAGTAGTCTGCAAACAGCGGTTCGATGATTTTTCCGTTGTCACCCACCCAGTTCCGAGCAGGTGTGTTATGCTGCTTCTTCGGTTTCTTTGCATCGTTCGATTGCTTCTCCAAGGGCGGTCACTTCCTTTCCGTTCAATAGTTGTTGCTTTTCATTTGGACTTTCCTGCAAAAGAATATCCAGCAGATATTGCACACGGTCTGCATAGTGTAGACTTGCTACAAAACAAGGATGCAGGGATACTTCTGGATTTTTGGGTGCATAGGCCATGCGCCAATTTACTAGCAGAGAACGATAGCTGCACAAGATTTTGTAAAGTTGTTCTTTCGGGCTTAGTGGCTTTTCCACGGGTTTGCAGAGGAATCGTGGAGAATTGCCTGTTGCAGAAAGCCCAAAATCTGTAGCCAGCTTTTCAGCCGCTTGTAGCAGGGACAGTTGAAACAGTTTTGCGGTGAAGTCTATCACATCACCATCCGCTCCACAGCCAAAGCAGTGAAACCGAGAGTCCACTTTCATGCTGGGATTACGGTCTGCATGGAATGGACAGCAAATCATGCTGCTGCGGTTTGGACGAAAACCATAGGCTTCTGCGGCTTGTCGGGCGGTAATATTCAGCTTTACGACTTCAAATAAATTGTTGTTCTTGAAGATTTTCCTCCTTTACAGTTCCATGCCATGACTGCGCTTCTTCGGTTTGGTGCATGTCTGCTCACGCTGATTGATTTCTTCCTGCCTCTGATGCAGCTTTTGTAGAACAGACGGACGAGTATTTTCTTTGATTTGCTCGATGGCAGGCTTTTTGATTTCCGGCTTTATAAGGACAGTTTTCAATCTTGCGGTAATCCTGTTTACTGCTGCAATAATATTTTTCCGCAGCGTTGTGATTTGATATGTGGTGTAGTCCAATGTTTCCTTGCTTGCCGTTCGCCCCGGCTCTTTCAGCCAGTCCAAATATATATCGACCTGTTCTGTGCTTGCTTTCAAAGCATCGTTCACAGCGTTTTCTGAAACAACAGCCACAGCTTTGTCGTAGGCAACCGCAGAAATCTCATCCAACAAGTTCTCGGTATCTTCAATCTTCTGAGAAAGTTCACTTAACTGTTTTTCCTGCTTTTGAATTTTTTTATCGTTGCTCAGAAGTGTTAGGGACTGATAGGTTGTACGGCGAACCTGCTGATGCTGTGCTTTCTCATTCTCTTGTTTCAAATTTTCAAGCTGAGCGGTCTGTTTCTGTACGGCTTTTTCCTGTTGAGCAAGTTGTTCTTTTTGCTTTGCCATGATATAGTCCCGCTTTTCCAGATAAGCCCGTCCGCCGTATTCCGGCACTTCGTCCAGTTCCAAGCCGTGGCGTTTGGCAATCTCGAATAGCATCGTGCGGCAGGCTGCATCAAATGTGATCTTACGATTGTTGTAGCGACCAAGGGGCTTGTCTGGTTTTGGCAGTTCAAAACCCAGTGCTTCCAATGCCTTTTCCTGCTGCGGAGCAATCTCTCCATACTTATTTTCACAGTCAAACACATGGCGTTCGTGGATGTGCGGCGTACCTTCATCCAGATGCAAGGCCCAATCCAGAATGTGAACGTGTTTGCCGAAACGCTCATGGAACTCATCCATAAATTCTGTGGCGATTTGAAAAAGCTCTTTGGGCGAAGCGTGGCTCTCCAGCGTTCCAAGCTGATAGATGCTTTCTTCGGGGCAGGTTTTCTTGCTGGTAAGCAAATCTTCGGGAGAACGGTTTCGTTCCGTGTGCCGGATTTTGGCGTTGCGCTCATTCTGCTTTTCGGTGAAGTTGGTGTAATGCAGTTTGTAGTAGAGCTTTTCAACTTCTTCAAAAGTGTCAGCCAGACTTTCCTCACTCTTGGGCTGCAGAGCAGAGCGGATGCCGTTGTAGCAATCCCAATAGATGTTTTGCTGGACACGTTCCGGGTCGATATGCTCGCTGTTGGCAATTTCAAAACTGCGGTCATTGTGCTTTGGGTTATAAGTGCCGTGCTTTCCGGCGCGGCCATTGTGTCGGGTCAGTTTCAGCGACCATCTCTCCTTTCTGGGGTCACGCAGAGAACGCTGTGCGCGGGGTAGAGGCAACGCGGTGCAGCGAAGCTGCAAATCTGCCGCCTGCTATGCGCCAGATAATACCCAGTAGGATATGACGCAGGGCATCACATCCACTGGGCAAGACTGCCGCCCTTGACCCGCGCAAAGAGCCGGTCTCGCCTGTCGGCTCGGTCGGTGCTTCAAAAGGCCAGTGGCCTTTTGAGGTCGCCGCAGGCGACCCGCACCTCTCTGCACTCTTGCGCCGAACAACCTGACAGACAAAACTTTGCGAAGTCCTCTCTGCCAGCTTGCCCGGTTCTTCTTCGGTGTCGGTCTGCCCGCAAGCTGTTCCTGCCCGATTTCCTCCGGCGTATGGCTTCTTCTTGGTGCGCTCGTGTCGTGGCGGCACTTCCCCGAAAAAGCATATTGACTTGCAGCCGATCATGTGGTTTTCAAGGTGCACTGTGATTTTGTAAGAAGTTGAGGGCTTTCAAAAATGCGAGTAAGACTGCTTTTGAAAGTAGTTCCCACACCTTATACAAACTTAAAGGGGTGTTTTTAAACGGGGGCTTATGAAAATTCTGAAAATTTTCACTTTTTCAAACAACCTCCTATACCTATAACATTCTAAAATGGGTGTTTGGCATACAGATTTTCAAATTTTGTTGAACTGCCTAATTTTAGAATATAGATTTTGTTCATTATCCACTTATAGAACTAGCGGAAAGCCGTTTTACAAAAGATTTTGAAAGCCTCTACACTAATAGGAATCCGCAGGACCGTTTTGGAATACAGTTTTGAAAATTTCACAATTTTAGACAAAAAGAAAAACGGCAAAGCGGATAAAATCCACTTTACCGTTTTAGAAGATATTCTATTACGCTGCGATTGCGTTGGCGTTGACCTGTTCAATGGTCTTGCGAATACCAAGCCATACACTCAAATCTGTAAAGACCTCTACGATGCTTCCCTGGTCTGTAAAAGGTGGTTCCTGCAAAACAGAGAGGTCCTTCATCGTACCATTATGTACGATGTACTCGACAATCTGGTTGACAAAGTAAATCTGTCGGCTGTCGAGGTTAGCACCATCCAGATATTGCGAAAATGCAGCTTTCGCCGCAGCCATATCAAGACCAACGATTTCCCGCACGAATTCTCCCAAAGGCTTTGTGCCATATTCGGCTTCATAGTCCTCTTTTGTGCCAACCTCACTCCAAAGAATTTTTTCGAGTTCCTTGACATCCTCGGCAGTGAGCGGGATGTTGCCTTTCAGCTTGGCGATGGCTGCATTATCCTGATGCTGCCGTACATAGTACTCAGCTTTTGCCTTGTAATTTTTCAGATCATCGTTTTCCAGCTCGGCTTCTTTCCATTCTGTCGAAAGAATTTCGTCAGAGAAATCTGTGGTGTACCGTACCCGCTCGATGGGGATGTACTTGATCAGGTCACGCAACTCTTTTCGGATGTGCTCAAACTCGTTCACATCGGCAGTTTTGATATAGTCGGTCTGGATAATTTTTTCGAGCAACGCGCGTTTTTGATCAATCTCTGGAATATTGGACACGCTCGCAACCGCTTTCGCTTTTTTCAGCAGCTCGCTGCGGCCACGAGTGTAGAGCTTCCCGGCAAGGTATGCCAATTCGATGCCGTACAGCAGAGCATCAAAACGCAGTGCTTTCGGGTCATCCGGTTCCGGTTCGATCAAGGGGGCAAGTTCTTCCCGGGCAATCAAGGTATCTGCATAGGTCAGCGCATTGTAACTATTTTTATCCGCATACAACTCAACATATTTCAAATGCTGTTTGACCGCAAAATTGTCACGATTCAGCTTTTGCACCTGACTGACCATGTGCTCCACCAGTGAAGTCCGGAACGCTTTCAGTTCTTCCGTTTGGAACTGCATATCCTGCAATTTATACGCGATTTCAAACTGCAAACCGAAAATCGCACCCTGAACGGCAATCATATTCGGGGTAGCATTTCCTTTGTTCATGCGGAAGAACTCAAAATTCCCGCAGAAGTCAAAAATGTAAAACTTCTTCTTGTCCTCACCATCCAGAAGCCCCGGACACAGGCGGGTTCCGCGACCGATCATCTGCCAGAATTTTGCCTTGCTCAGAACCTTTTTGAAAAAGACCAGATTCAGAACCTCCGGCACATCGATGCCGGTGTCCAGCATATCCACCGAGATGGCAATCTGCGGCAATTTCTTCGGGTCAGAAAATTCGTCAATGGCACTCTGCGCATAACTAAGCCGATTGTCGATCACCATGGCATAGCCGTTCATGTGCGGATATTCCTGATTGAACACTTTGAGGATTTCTTCTGCGTGGTCGTGGCTCTTGGCAAAAATAATCGTTTTTCCAATTTTGCTGCCGTAGTCGATTTTCAAGGCGTTCTGCATCACGACATTCAAGACCTGCCGAATGGTGTCCTTGTTGAACAGCCAGCTGTTCAGAGCAGATGCATCAATGCTGGCCGGCAGGTTGCCGTTTTCATCCTCAAAGGTGTTTTCGTAGGCTTCCCGTTCTTCGTCCGAAAGTTCATCGTAGGTGATGCCTTTCTTCATGAACTTTACTTCGCTCTCCACCGAGAGGAAGTCAACCAGAAAGCCATCCTTGACGGCCTGCGCCAGCTCATAACCATAGGTGGGCACACCGTTTTCGAGGTCAAAGATCTCGTAGGTGTTTTTGTCGATCTCATCCTTGGGTGTGGCGGTCAGGCCAACCAGCGGTGCATCGAAATAATGGAAGATGTCGCGGTATTTATTGTAGATGGAACGGTGTGCTTCATCGCAGATGATCATATCAAAGTGGCCACAGGTGAACAGCTTGCCCTCTGCATCGTGAACGGAATCAATGCAGTTCATCATGGTCTGATAGGTTGAGAACACGCAGTGTGCCGTAAAGTTGTCTTTGTCCTCGCAGAGATTCGTTACGGAAAGCTCCGGCAGGAGGTTGACAAAGCTGCGCTTTGCCTGGGTTACAAGGCTGTTGCGGTCAGCCAGAAACAGCACGTTCTTGACCCAGCCATGCTGCAATAATACATCCACCAGTGCAATGACGGTACGGGTCTTGCCGGAGCCGGTTGCCATGACGAGCAGGGCTTTCCGGCGGTTCTTGCGGCCAAAACTGTCGCAGACAGCCTTGATGGCCCCCTCCTGATAGTACCGTCCGGCAATGTTTTTGTTTACATCCACATTGGCAAGGCTGGTGCGCATGGCTTGCAGATTGAACCATTTTTCAAGGTCGCGCTTGGAGTAAATGGAAGCGACCTTGCGCTCGGGATAGATATTGTCTACAATGCGGGTATCGAAACCGTTGGTCAGGAATACCACCGGGCGGCGACCAAACTGCTTTTCGAGAATATCTGCATACAGCTTTGCCTGCTGACGGCCTACTGCAACATCCTTACAGGTGCGCTTTGCTTCGATCACAGCCAGCGCACGGCCATCATCGCCGTACAGGACATAATCTGCATAGCCGGTGCCGCTCTTGTTGGGCATCCCGGGCAGAGGGACCTCGTTGACCCAGTTTTTGCCCTCGACCCACCCGGCATCGGTTAGCATGGAGTCAATATACAGTTTCCGGGTCTTGTACTCCGAAAGTTCCAGCGGCTTGGGTACATAGGTGGGCTGCTGTGTTTCACGGCGGGCGGTCAGCTGCGCCTTGAGCTCGGCATTTTCCTTGATGAGTGTATCCAAGTCCACATCCGGCAGGGCAGGCTGTGCAACGGGTGCAGCAGGCTGTTGTGTGAGCAGGGAAGCGTCAAATTTCTTTTCCTGATAGCTTGTTCCGTAGCAGTACGCCACGAAATCAAGGAACAGAAACAGGTTTTCGAGGCAAAGTTCCGCCTGTTCCCGGCTGATGCTGCGGCTTCCGTGGGCGGCATCATTGCCGCGCTTGCGAATAAAATCCATCCGCCGCCACAAATCATCGTCTACAATGTCGTGAAATTCTTCTGTGCTCATCAGGCTGATGAGCTTATCATCCCACGGCTTGACGAGGGAGCTGTCCACCGAATACATCCATTTGACTGCAAACTCCATGGCGCGGCGGCAGTCCAGCACAGCGGTGGCCGCATCAATGGGCAGAATCCTCTCCGCAGCAATCGCGGCATCCGCAAAGCCGGAAAATTGCGGGTCATCTTTCAAAAAGTCAAAGTTGGTCAATTCTCACACCTCCCGGCTTCTATTTTGAACGATTTTCAGCCAAAATGCAAGCGTTTTGCGCAAAAAGTTCTGCGAACAATTTTGATTTGTCTACCTCGGCTGCAAAGGCGGCAAACTGGTTTTGGAGGGAAAGAGGAGGTATAACAAATAGGAATTTTCGTTGTGCGGTGATTGGAACCTGATTTCGTGTCGTCTGCTTCATATCCTTTGTATACTGACATACAAAGCCTTCACTTTGCATATAGGCTTTTAGATAATCGGGAACCATGCGTTCCTTATCACATCTATACGCTGTCAATGACGTTCCCAAAATCACCTTTTCATCGTCAGTATATAAAATAGCTACTGGGCCAACCGTTGCATTATGTGCAAATAGTACATCGCCATTTTGAGCAATTCCCTTTCGCAGTTTAGATGCTCTTTCCTCGGTAAGATGCTTCGCTAACTTCAAATTCACATCATTATGCACAATGCAGTTAGCGCTAATATATGGCACTCCACATTCTACAAATTCTTCATTACGAGGATAGTCGCTACCATGATTTCCGTCTAAATGATACATAATAGTTCCATCATCTATCATCTTTTGCAATGTTTTCACTTTAAAACCGAAAGGATTAGAAATCGGGTCACCAAACATCTCCACAAATCGAGCTTTGACAAGTTCATCCAGCATGGCAAGTTGTTCTCGGCGGTTTGAAATCACAGCTTCTACTCTTTTTAAGGTAGAAATAATTTCCTGTTGCTCGGTTTTATTATGCAAATTAAATTCTTCGGTTTTGTAATCTCGAAAATAGATGTGTGGAATGGTTGCACCCGAAAAATATTTTTCGAGGTGCATATATTTGACAGCATAGTATAGATATTCGGGTTCGATACAGTTTTTGGGTATAAGATACTGCATCGTGCCGATGATAGAGGATTTTTCAGGGAGAAGCATCGTTCTCCCAATGCCCGCACCGTCCTTCACAACAGCAACAGTTTGATGTTCCTGCTGATAGGTTTCCATGCTTCCAATACGACCTGATGCACCGTATACCGGATACTTTCCATTTTTATCAACGATGTCCTTTTGCATCAAGCTGGATGTCCCACGTTCGCAAACATCTTCAAGTTTGACTCGCATTGTTTTCTCCCACAAATTAGAAGTTGCCTTTTCAGGCAATAAACTTCTGGTGGGAGGTTTTGACGTTGTTCTGATTCACGATTGCATACTGCATGGTGGTGCCGATCTGCGAATGACCGAGGATTTTCTGCACCTGCTCAATGGGCATTCCCTTGTCGATGGCACGGGTAGCCATGGTGCGGCGGAACTTATGCGGGTGGATCTTGTCCAGATTCAGCTCGCGGCCCAACTCCCGCAGACGGATCTCCACGCCGCTGATCTTCAAACGGTCAAAGGGTGCGTCCAGTGTTACAAACAACGCCGGGTTTGCATCGGTGCGGGAGCGCAGATAGTCCTGTAAATGCAGCTTTGCCTTGGCATCAAAATAAACCCGGCGTTCCTTGTCGCCTTTGCCGAACACTACACACTCGCGGGCTTCAAAGTCGATTTCTGAAATGTTCAGATTCACCAGCTCTCCCACACGAATGCCAGTGGAATACAACAAATCAATCATAGCAAGGTCGCGCGCACACTTGCAGTTATCCCGCAGGCGTTCAATAGCTTCGTCCGAGATGGTTTCCTTCACGGGCTGTTTGGTCTTGATTTTATGGATGCGGCGCATGGGGCTTTTGAGGATGTAGTCCTCTTCTTCCAGCCACGAGAAAAAGCTGGAAATATTCCGGCGCACATTGTCGATGGTCACTTTGCCGCAGTTGTTGATCTTCTGATATTCCACCAGATACCGCCGGATTTCTTCGGTGGTCATCTTGCGCAGGGGCGTGTCCACGGTTTGCAGCAGCCGTTCCACCGTGACCCGGTAATACTGGATGGTGCGCTCAGAGCAGCCCTCGATTTTCTTGGCATCAAGGAACAGCTTCAGATATTCCTCGTTGGAGATCTGCTCTTTCTGCGCTTCGGATTCAGAAAACGTCTGCAACAGCACCTCTTGCAGCTTTTTCATCTGTGCAACATTCAGGTACTCTGCCATCTCGTTGATGATCTTCACGATTTTGTCTTCCATATTGGCGCACTCCTTTTCTGGTGTACCAACATCCTGCTCCGGCAAAGTGCCTGTTGTTGCTTATTATCAGCCAAAATACTGTTGCATCAGGCTGTCAAAGAGTAATTGTGTCTGGTCAAGGGCTTTCTGCACGTCAGCTTTTGATTTGTCTACCTCGGCTACAAAGGCGGCAAACTGGTTTTGGAGGGGCAGAGGGGGAATTAAGACAGGTAACGCTCTGAGCTGGCGCATATTGATACTTGCAATACCTGTTGTCTGTTTGGCGCAACCCAAAAAGTAACGCTTTGCTTTTTGATGTTGCAGATATTCAGCAAAGTAAGCGGGCAAAAGTTCGCTCTTATCAAGTCGCACACGGAAAATGTGATTTTGATGAATGGAATCTTTTAATGGATTTTTGATAATAGCACCACGGCCTACTTTGTCAGGGTCACCACCTTCAGTCATTAAAATATCATCTGGCATCAAACGATACTGCTCAATTTCCTGCTTGGTTGCCAAAATTGTTTTAACCGTAGTCCAGTCGATATATCCGCTTTTTACATTTGAAACTGCCATATATGGCACTTCGATTAATTCAGTTTCCGTTGTTTTACGCCCTTTCGTGATTCCTGAAACAATATCCGCAAGGCTTTCCAGTGACTTTTCAGGCCATTCGAGGGAGTTTAGTAACATATCCCCAAACACCTCCACAAATCGAGCTTTGATAAGCTCGTCCAGCTTGGTGAGCTGCTGCTGATAAATGTGAATAAGACCAGAAATATGATCCAAAGTATCAACTACTCGGTATTGTTCGTCCAAAGGCGGCGTAATAACAGAAAGGTCACCTACTTGTTTCAGGTAAATGCCCTTTTGTGCTACGCCACGAGCCTCAGACTCCAAAAATTTTCGCATACTCTGAAGCTGGTACATTAAATATCGATTGTTTATTATTGTTGGGTTTGGCTTTATAACCGCAACACTCCGTTGCAGACAAATACCTGCTAACATTTCTGGAACAACCGCTACTCGTCCAACAGTCCCCACAATCGTCATGAGCAAGTCACCAGAGAGCACATTCGTCCGCTTGTTTTCGATGTCAAATTGTTCATCTGTTAAAAATCGTGGAGCCGTTGTAGTTATTTCATCATCGTTGATATTTTTGGAGCTAAGCATTAAATGTTTGCTGTTTTCAATTCCGGCAGGCGGATTATGGCTCCCATCGGTAATTTGAAAGCAAATGTCTCCCAGTTTTGCCATCTGTTTCTCCCACAAATTAGAATTGTTTCATTTCAAAAGTTCTTCCAAAGCGTCCATCTCTGCGTCGATCTTCTTTTGCAAATCACGCAGCTGTGCCATAATTTCCTGTGTGGAAGGATACTCCACCGGCACATACTCGGTCTTTTTATACTTGTTGATGGACAAATCATAGTCGTTGCCCGCGATCTCGTCTTTCGGAACAAAGAAGCTCTGTTCCGTGCGCTCACGGGTGGCCTCAGCCTCCCGGTTGTGGAACCGGGTGATAATATCGGGGATGTCGTTTTCCGTGGTCGGGCTGCGCTTATCGTCCAGCGAGAAGCCGTCGGCCTTCATATCGTAGAACCAGACATTATCCGTACCGCCGTGGCCGGTCTTGGTGAAAATCAGGATGGCGGTGGAAACGCCTGCATAGGGCTTGAACACGCCGGAGGGCATGGAGATCACGGCTTCCAAACGGTTATTCTCGATGATCTCCCTGCGGATCGCCTTGTGTGCAGTGGAAGAGCCGAACAGAACGCCATCCGGGACGATGCAGGCGCAGCGTCCGCCGACTTTCAGCATCCGCAGGAACAGGGCGAGGAACAGCAGCTCAGTCTTTTTGGTCTTGCAGAGCTTGAGCAGGTCGGTGGAAACAATGTCGTAGTCCAGACTGCCCTTGAATGGGGGATTTGCCAGAATCAGGCTGTATCTGTCCTTGTCGGGGTTCTGGTCGCTCAGGCTGTCGCGGTACTCGATGAACGGGTTGTCCACGCCGTGGGTCATCATGTTCATAGCGCCGATGCGCAGCATGGTGCGGTCCATATCGAAGCCGTGGAACATGTGGTTCATGTAGTGGTCTTTGTTTTTGCGGTCAAAGAACACTTCCTGCTTGCGGTTTTCACGCAGATATTCGCCAGCGGCCACAAGGAAGCCCGCCGTGCCGCAGGCCGGGTCGCAAATCACATCATCAGCGCGGGGCTGCATCAGGTCAACCATCATGCGGATGATGTGGCGTGGGGTGCGGAACTGACCGTTGACACCCGCCGTTGCCAGCTTGGAAAGCAGGTATTCGTAGATGTCGCCGCGAATGTCGGTGTTGGAAAGCTGTGCCGCCTGCTCATACATTCCGTCCATGGCAGTCACGATTTTATCCAGCATCAGCGGCGTGGGCACTTTGAAAATGGCATCACCCATGTACTTGGCGTAGGCACTGTCCTTGTCGCCGTGCAAATTCTTGATGAAGGGGAACACCATCTCCTGCATGGTGGAGTACATTTTGCCTGCCGGGAAATCGTGGAAAACGCTCCACTTGAGCTGTGCTCCATCCACAGTGCGCTCCCCGATCTGTACCTCGCCCGCAAAGATGCTCTTGTAGGGCAGACCCAGCATAGCGGCTTCTTTGGCGTGGGTGTTGTCGCTTTCATCGAGGTCGTGAATGAACATCAAATAGGTCATCTGCTCGATCACATCCAAGGGATTCGTCAGGCCGCCCGTCCAGAAAATCTCCCACAGGCTGTCAATTTTGCTTTTCAGTTCTCCGGTTACCATGTATGTTCCTCCTGCGTGTCGAGAAAATAAGCCCGACAAACAATAATTTGTTATACTGTTATTATACCGTTTCTTCGGGATCGGTTCAATCTGCAAAAGGGGGAAGCCCGGAGTTTTCTACATTGTATGAATTTGATGTTGAAAATTCGATATTTCGTCCTATTGACGGTTTTGTGCAGAACAGCTATAATATAATTGATATTATCATAATTTAAATTATATTATATTAAGCAAGAGGTGAACGGTATGGACTTCATCGGCAGAACATCCGAACTGGCAACGCTGAATGCAGAATTAGAGCGTGGCAGCGGTTTTGTGGTGATTTACGGCAGGCGGCGTGTTGGAAAAACAACGCTGATTAAAGAGTTTATCAAAGATAAACGCGCGTTCTACTTTTTGGCAACCACAGAAAGTGAAGCCCAGAGCATGAAGCGGTTTGCCGGGGTGCTTTCCCGTACCACGAAGAATCCCATGCTCAGCAAGGTCACATTCACCGACTGGCTGGATTTATTCCAAGTGGTAGCAGACGACCACCCGGACGAGAAAAAGGTGCTTGTCATTGATGAATTTCCGTATCTGGTCAAGACGAACCCGGATTTCCCGTCCATCTTGCAAAACGCATGGGATGAAGTGCTGAAAGACCATAACGTGATGCTGGTTCTCTGCGGTTCCCTCATCAGCATGATGAAAAAACACGCACTTGCCTACGACAGTCCGCTCTATGGCCGTAGAACGGCACAGATTCGGCTGATGCCGCTGCAATTTACGGATGTGTATGCGGCGCAGAACCTGTCGTTTGAGCAGGCTGTGGAGCAGTATGCCATCACGGGCGGCGTACCGAAATATATGGAGTTTTTCCAGACGGACGAGCCGCTGGTGGAGCAGATTCGGCGTGTGGTACTGTCGAAAAATGGCTTTTTGTATGAAGAACCGGATTTCTTGCTCAACGAGGAAGTGCAGACGCCTATCAACTATTTCTCCGTGCTAAAAGCGATTTCGGACGGCAACCACAAGCTGAGCAAGATCGGTATGACGATGGAGCAGGACACGTCAGCTATTACGCCGTACCTGAAAACACTGATCGACCTTGGTTTTGTTATCAAGAACGTTCCCATCACCGAAAAGAATCCAGAGCGTTCCCGGAAAAGCCTGTATTATGTTTCGGACAACTTCATCCGCTTCTGGTTCCGCTATGTGTACCCATTCAAGGGGGAGTTGGAACTGGATAACCAGCAGATCGTGCTGGACGAGATGGGCAAAGACTTTAAGCAAAAGTTCGTGGCTTTCGCTTATGAGAGCATCTGCCGGAACATCTTTGCAGAGCTGTGCCGAAAGGGGCAGATTGACTTTGAACCTTCACGCATTGGCTCTTACTGGTGTAACGACAACGAGGGAGACACAGAGATCGATGTTGCAGCTGTGGACAACCAGCACAAACGGCTGTTCCTCGGTGAGTGTAAGTACCATGCGAAACCTGTGGATGTGGCGGTCTACTCTGCCTTGCAAGAAAAGGGGCAGTCCAAAGAACTTACAGCGGCCTTTAAGGGCTACGAAATTGTGTACGGACTGTTCTCCAAGAGCGGCTTTACAGATCGACTGGTGGAAATGGCAGCGGAGAACTCCAACCTGATTCTGATTCAGGAAGATGCAGTTTACAGGAAGTAATATAATCCAAATTATCATAAGTTTAATTATATTATTGCGGGATTTTCTGTGCGCTATGTTTAGCGACCTTGAGCCAAAATGTAGCATCCTTTGGGCAAGATTTAGAAACTACGCCTTAAAAAGTAGCAATCTCTGAAAAAGTTTAGCGAGGAGGCATATCCTGTGGAGGGCGGAAACTCGCTATACTCTTGTAAAAAGTATCGACTTTGACGAAGAAAGTATCGAGTTCGATATATTACGCTTCAAGAAAGTATCGACTTTCGATTGAGCATATCATCGTGTATGGCGTTTTTTCCTTGCAATGCCACATCAACGGTGTATAATACTTTTAGAGGATAGCGGCGTTGACCAGCTATCGGGTGGCATTGAAGCAATAGACTGGTTCGGCATCAGCCTGTTGTAGAGCCAAACCGTGGGTTTAGCGAAAACCACAAGCCGAATAGATTCACTCGAATCGAACAAAAACGCAAAATGTCCGCTCACTGTGGAGATTCAACTCCATCGGTGGGCGGGCATTCTTTTGTTACTTGGTGGTGAACTGAATGCCAACAGTATAAAAAGGACATCTACAACACCGCAGTGCTGTCCGATGCCCCTTGTGACTGATTTTATCGTTGTCCGCCAACCTCAGACTCCTATGTCCTGCATCGCTTTCGGATTTTATCGCTGCCTGCCAGCCTCAAGCCCTTACGTCTTGTATCAGATCGGATTTTAGGTGTCAGCCACACCAGCGGAATGACGTCCACTTTCCATTTAAGATTATATTCAATTTACATCCAAATAGCAATGTTTCATATAGAAGTTTAGCAAGGCGGGCATATCCAATGATATATGGAAAGTGTGGAAAGTAATGCGGAAAGTGCGGAAACCTGCCATAGAAAAGTGGCAACTTCATCTCAAAAATGGCAACCTCTATGCTAAAAGTGGCAAGTTCCCTGAAAAAGTGGCAACATTAAAATAAAATGCAGCAAGAGGCATATAAGAACCACCATTGTATAGAACCGCCCACTAATCCGAGTTCTCCTTAGACGAGTGGGTTGTTTCGCTTTTGAATCTCTGATTGGTTACTTAAGATACCCTCAAGTTCTAGGTCAGAATGTTTTCTTGGGGTCATACTGTGGAGCATGCCATTAACGAATTTACAATAACATAGTGAACAAATCTGAATAATTCACTTGAAAATAGTAAACAATTCCGGTATAATAGAAATAGGTATACCCAGATTGGCAACGCATACAAAGGACTGTTTTGACATATGAAAGAAACGGTTAAAGTTGAATTATTGAAAGATCCCGAGTGCTTGATGGGATTTTCATGTGGAGAGCCGTCAATTGATGAGTTGATCAAGAAAGCATACTACGAAACACTTCTTGAAAAAGGATATACGTATGTTGCTATTTTGAATAATCGCGTGATTGCGGTATACCAAATCGCATTTATTACACTATCGGCAGAAGAAATCAGTGAAGACACGAATGACCACAACTGGTCTGGAAATTCCGAGTTAAGGTATGGATGTCTCTTAATTCATTATCTTGCGGTAGAAAAAACGTGTCAACACAGAAAAATCGGAAGTACGATACTGAATGGTATACTAAAAGAGATTTCTCTGCTTGGACGAAAGTGGCCTGTTCGTTTTATAATTATTGATGCGGTAAATGATTTAGTATCGTGGTACAAAAGTTTTGGCTTTGAACCGATTCGCCAAATGGCAGTTGAAAATGCTGGTTTTACAACGCGAATGTATTATGACTGTTATCACCATGATCGGGCCGAATTGGAACGGTATGAAGAGGCCTGTATCAATGATCTTATATAAAAATGAAACGAAGGAGGGCAGTTTATGCGTTATGTGAATGAAGATATCGTTTTGCGAGGCGATGAAGCAAAGCAGTTTGTGTATAATCTGCATCATCCCAATGTTGCTAAAATAGTGGAAGAGAATAGACGACGGGATAAGGCACTTGATGAAGTGAACTATCAGGAAACAGATGATGGTTTTACGTTTGAACTGGAACCTTTGGATTGGGCCAATAGTATAGAAACCATCCAGAAGTTTATAAGCACAATCGAGGTCTGCAATCTGCATTCTTTTCGATCTCAAATGAACTTTATTTGTTTGGACACGAGTGATTCGTTTGAGCAACAAAGTTTAACTGCAGTAGATTCTTTCTCGGCGACAGTTTCATCTGTAGAATCTGCCGTCAGCCGAGATGACGAAATGCTGCTGGCTGGTTAAAGAAAGTGGTGCAAAGATGGATTTGAACAGTAAGAAAAGTGGTTTCAGATTTTCTAATCCAGAGTTGGTGCACTTAGAATATGAAACGAATCAGTCTTTTTGTGAAGAATCTGAAATTCAATTGCGTATAAATCTGAGCACGGACGTAAAGCCTTATGAAGGAAAATCAAAGGCTGAAGTGATCTTAACTATAACTTTAGGTGGAAAGACAGAAAAAGATCCATTTTATCTCGAAGCATCGGAACAAGCAACGTTTGATTGGTCCGGAAGTCAATTCAGTGATGAAGCGCTTGAAAGTCTTCTGAGTAAAAATGCCCCTTCACTGTTGTTGAGTTATTTAAGACCTATCGTTGCAAGTTCAACAAATTGGTCTCGATATGGAAGTTATAACATTCCTTTTATCGATTTTACGAAGGCTGTAAAAGAATCTGATTAACCTAGGCTTGAGGAAACAGTTCTATTAGATGATGGGGCTGTTTTCTTTTTGCCTATACAAGCTATTACACAAAATGCCCACTCTCCTGAGAACTCCTCAGACGAGTGGGCATTCTTCTTTCCGTGTATCAAATTTACCTTTGTGGTCACTCAGATCGCCACCAAGTCATGGATCAAAAATCATTATTTTTTATTTGTCCAAGAGTAAGTGCACGGTTTCTGCACTGTTTTTGCACGGTTTCAAGGGATGCAATGGGTACTCTGACTTGCAAAATACGACAAAGGGTGCAGAAATTACAATGTGAAAAATTACGATGCTTTGCATAAAAATGGTGCAAACTCGAAAGTTTCAAAATCAGAGTACCCAGCCCGAGGGGCTCTTTTAATCAGAGGGCCAGGGATTCGAGTTCCCTCGAGCGCACCAAAATCCCACGAAGAATCGTAAGATTCCTCGTGGGATTTTCCTTTTTCTGGGGCTCTGCACACTTTTGCACACTTTTTGCACACCGGCGGGAAAGCCGTGTTTTTCCTTGCATTGTCTGCATTCTGTGCATCGTGAGCGATTTTTCCATACTTTTTTCAGGCGAACAGCAGGCGGGTGAACTCACGCCGCTGTTCGGGGTTCATCTGTCGGACGACTGTCAGCATCACTTCAGGGGTGATTTGAGAGGCATCCGGCAGATTTTGTTTTTCCGGTGCGGAACCGGGCTTGCTGCCGACATTCTGTGAGTAGAAGTCGGCTTCGATCTTCTCGGTCAACTCCAACCGGGGTTTGTCCTGCGTGTGGGCGTAGGTGTCCATCAGGACGGTGGCGGTTGCATGGCCGGTGTTGCCCTGCACCGACTTGAAGTCACCGCCAGACTGCAGCAGCTGGTAGGTGGCACTGGAATGGCGCAGACCGTGGAACACGATCTTCTCAAACTCCGGGTGCTCCGCCCTCCACATACGGTACCACTTGGTCAGAACGTCCGGGGCAATGGGTAAGCCGTCTGGTAAGCGGAACAGCTGACCGTAGTTGCTGTACTTTTCCGGGGCGCTTTGCTCGTCCTGCTTCATCTTTTCCAGCCATGCCAGAAGCTCCTCTTTCAAGGGCTTGGTCATGTACAGGATGCGGTTGGACTTTTTGGTCTTGGTCCGCTTGAGGATCAGCGAGGACTTACTCCCCTCCCGTCTGTCCGGGAAGGTGTGGTAGATCTGGGTGGGGTCGATCTTGGACAAGGCGACCTTGTCGGCACGCTGCAGGGCTTTGTTCACCGAGATGGTTCCCCGTCCGTCTGCTGCGTCAAAGTCCAAATCACTCGGCTGTAAGCCGAGGATCTCACCCTCTCGCAAGGAGAGGATCATGCTCATGTGCACCGCCAGATGCAGGGCAGGGTTCTCGATGGTCTGCAGCGCCGCCAACATGGTGCGCTCATCCCAGATGGTGCGTTCTTCGGTGTTGATCTTGGGGGCTTCACGGGGAGTAGGCGATTTGTGGATTAGATCCCAGTCAACGGCATACGAAAAGGCAGTTTTCAGGAGCGTGTGGACTTCGTGAATGGACGTGCTGGATAACAGCCGCTTCTTCTGATTTTCCGTCAACTCCTGCTTCACACCGTGCACATACTGCCCGCAGGGGGTCTGGCTCAGGGTGGCGTAGAACTGCTCAATGTCGTAGGTGCGGAGGTCTTGCACCTTCCGCTTTCCGATATACGGCACGATGAGGTTCTGCACCATCGCCACAGATTGGGTGTAGGTCTTGGGAGACCACTTGTGTTTGCTGGACTGAATGGGGATCCACTTGTACAGCATCTCCTCCACCGTCATGGTGTCGGGCACGAGGAAGGTGCCGTCCAGCAGTTCCTTCTCCACCGTGATCTTGCGCTCCTGCGCTTCGGCCTTGGTCTTGAAGGTTTCCCAGCCCTTGCAGGGCTTGCCAGCATGATCTTTGTAGTTGTATCGGACAGAATACGTGTTGCCACGTTTCATACTTCGTATGCCTAGCAGTGTGCGCTACGCGCAAATATGTTTTTGCCTGCCTTGGCAGGCATCGGCATAATAGATGCCATAGATGTTCCCTCCCTCAGACCGCTGCAAACCAATCGTCAAAGCTCTGCTTGCTTACCCGGATGCTGGTACCGAGGCGGATCACCTTGAAGTCTTTCGTGGTGTTGCACAGATTGTACGCAGCACGGTTGGAGATCGCCAACAGTTGGGCGATCTCCTCCACCCGGTAGACAAGCGGGGCGTGTCGGACGGTTTTGCTGGTCTGGTCAGAAGGTTCTACGGCAGGGGTTTGGTCCGAAGTTTCGTCAGAAATTACCATGGAATTTCTGACAGAAAATTCGCATGGAACTGCAAGTTCCTGACGTTTCATTGTAGGGGATTCGGGCGCGATTTTCAAGTCCTCACGGGTCAGTTTGGCGGAATTTTTGCGGACATTCGTCATAGGCATGTCTCCTTTGCACTTCTCCAGACCCGGCGCAGCTCCAGTTGAGCTGCGCCCTGTGGGCCGGTAAATATGTAAGGGCCTGCCGCTCCTGACCCGAAGCAGCAGCCCCAAAGATGTGCTTGGAAAAGGTCAGGCCATACTTCCCCGCATTTTTCAGCAGGAACTGGCTGAACTTCTTTTGCGGAACAGGTGATTCCAGATTATCCTCGCACCACTTGGTGTAGGCGCGGTAGAGATAGGTGGAGTGTTCCTCGGTGTCGGGCTTGAAGCGGACATACGCACTGGCCTGCATGAACTGGGTCAGGTTATCGCTGTCCGCCATGGCTGCTTCAAGGTTCTGGATGGAGCGCTCGCTGATGGTGAACTGATAGCGGTTCGCCAGCAGACGGTGTAACCCCTCCAGCATCCACACCAGGATGCCGGGACGCTCCTCGGACAGCTCTTCGATGAGGAAGGGATTATCCACCCGGGCAGGGTCACGGTCTTTCACGGACGAAGTGGTTCTATCGATTTATCCAAATGAAAAACATTGTGATTGTGCTACAAATTTTCAGAAGATTTATATACAGACACACAAACTTTTGGAAATTTATGGACGAACGAAATAAATTGAGATTAAATTACGTTATTCCAATAAAGACATTTGAAATTGTGTCCTTTTCAAACGATCGGTAGGAGGGGTATTTATGTTAGAGCAGCTTTTCAAATCACAAATTGCAACAGTTTCCGATCCTTACCAATGCAACTGCATCACGGATGCGTTGGCGGCTGCGGGAATCAAGTTTTATTGCAAAACCAAAGATGCCAATCGGCGTAATGCGTTCGATCAGGCAAGAATCGGAACGCTGGGTATAAAACCGAAGTATATCACGGAGGTATTTGTGGACAAAGAAAATGCAGAAATGGCATTACATATCGTACACACCTTGCCCAATCAAGAGAATTTTTGAAAAAGCTATTGACTGTCCCCTTGGGGGTGGGCTTATCATACCAGTGGAGACTAACTATTAAAAGTCAAGCCCCAAAATGAAAAAATCCCCTAAAATCCGTCAACCATTCGCTGCCCATGACAAACAGCATTCAAATGCTGGTCTTGGGACAGCGAGGGCGACGGAGAGAATAGCAAAGCAAGCCCAGCTAACCCTCGCAAAAACAGGATAGCATTTGAATGCTTCGGTTTGTCAAGGGTTCGCTGCGCCAGCTAAGTTGTTCTTGGATTTCGCTCAGGCTCTGGAGAAAATCAAGCAGCCGTAAGATACGCTTTTCCAGACTTTTGCAAGGCATAGATCAGCCGCACGAGTTTCTTCATGGCATGGGACAGGGCAACATTGTAGTGTTTTCCTTCAGAACGTTTCTTGGCAAGGTATTCAGCAAAGACGGGATTCCAGTGGCAGACGTACTTGGTTGCGTTGTAGAGAGCGTATCGCAGATAGCGAGAACCGCGTTTTTCCATGTGAGCATAGCAGTTTGTGAGTTTGCCTGACTGGTATGTAGACGGAGAGCAGCCAGCGTAAGCAAGGACTTTGTCAGGAGAATCAAAGTTGGAGAAATCGCCGATTTCAGCAAGAATCATGGCAGCGGAATGAACACCCATTCCGGGAATAGAAAGAATCGGTGGATGCAATTCATCCATGATTTGCTGAATCGAATCTTCAATTTCATCAATCTCGGAGGTGAGTTCCTTAATGAGTTTAATGGTGTGCTTCAATTCTAGAGATTTGGCAGACATGACAGAACCAATGGAAGTTCTGGCGGCCTCTCGAATCTGGATGGCCTTTTCTTTTTCGTAGCGTCCCTTGGACGCTGTTGCAAGAAGATTTGTCAGCTTGGTGAGATGAATTTCTGAAATCTGTTTTGCACCGGGATATTCACTGAGGAGCGCATAAACCGAAGCAATATGGAGAGAGGTAACGAGCTTCTCCAGTTCTGGAAACAGAATCGTGACCAGTCTGGACACTGACTGCTTCAGCTTGGCTCTTTCACGAACCTTATCGAATCGGTATCTTGTTAGTGACTTTAACTCTTCGTTGTGGTATGCTGTATCCGTGTAGGACTTGAGGTCTACATCGGACAATAGCATAGTTGCAATCGTTCTTGCATCCACACGATCGGTTTTAGTTTTGCGAAGGCTGAGACTTTTTCGGTACAGGTTGGTGTGCAAAGGATTCATGACATAGACGGCCAGGTCCTTGTCAAGAAGAAATCCAAGAATGTTGTAGCTGTAATGTCCGGTAGCCTCAAGTCCTACTTTTATTTTGTCTGACTTTTGGGTACAGTTTCGAATCGTTTGAAGCAGTTGCTTAAATCCATCCATGTTGTTGGGGATGGTAAAGCAGTCAGCACGAACCATTCCGTCTGAATCAAGAATACAGCAGTCATGCTTATCCTTGGCAACATCAATTCCAACACAAACCATTTTGATACCTCCGGCATATTTATTTCGATGCTGTTCAGGACCACAGACTTCTTTGCTCTTGTAACCTCGTTCTAAATAAACCGTCTGGCGGTATCTAACTGATTAACATTTCAACAAAGAGGCTGTGGTTGGAGCCTCCAATAAACCGTCTTTACGGTAGGTGAAAATTACCAATCCACAGCATCCTAAACATTGTAGCATACCGCTGGAGAGCGGTCTATAAATACTACTCTTTTATAATACGAGGTGATAATATGCTTATCAATGAAGTCTGCAAGAGATGTGGCCTTACCAAAAAGGCGATTGAGTATTATGAGGAACAAGGCTTAACTCGCCCTCAAATTATGGAAAATGGTTACAGGGTGTTTTCAGAGGATGATGTCATCCAATTAAACAAAATCGCAGTTTTACGCGGGCTTGGAATATCAGTATCGGACATTAAAACGGTTTTGGCAGAGAATGACTATTTATCCTTTCAAACTATATGCGACAAGAAAGAACTGGAAATTTCGGATATACAAGCGAAACAACAATTACTCCACATGCTTGCGAGAAACCAGAATTGGGAGGATGCCCGGGCGCAATTGAGCCAGCTCGAAACGAAGCGCTCTATTCTTTCAAGATTGCTTGACCGTTTTCCGGGATATTTCGGGAAATTTATCAGTCTCCATTTTGCACCGTACCTGAATGAGAGGGTTGCAACAGACGAACAGCAAGATGCATTTGAAACGATAATTGATTTTTTAGACGGTGTGAATATTGTTATCCCGGATGATTTGAAAGAATATCTCGACGATGCTGCGAAAACCATTGATCTTGTTGACGTGTCAAAAAAAGCTGCTGCAAGTGTTGCTGCTGCAATACAAGACCCTGAACAATATCTGAAAGATAATAGGGAGCTGTTTGAGCGGTATAAGGAAGTCAAAGCATCTGACGCGTACAAAAACACTCCGGGTTACAGACTTCAAGAACTATTCGCACAGTTAAATCGAGAAAACGGGTACAATGATGTCTTTATCCCTGCTATGCGGCGATTGAGCAGTTCTTATCGTGAATACTATGAAAAGCTATTGAAAGCAAACGAAGTTTTCTTAAAAAGTTATCGCGGAGTTCGTTTTTAATGCAAGCGTAGATCTGCTTTCGCAGCTTGTCCAGTTCGGTCTGGTAGACGGTCTGGGTGGGCTGCTGCCCTTCGGCGGCGAGTTTGGCGTTGGCATGGTCGAGACGGCGTTGTCCGCGCCGCTGCGCCCAATACTCGCGCTCCGAAACATGGTCGCCTTGGGCTTCCAGCAGGTTGATCTGGTTCAGGTCGGCTTGCTCACACATTTCCATGACTGCGACACGGAGGTGCCGGAGCATGGCAGAAGTGCAGCGGTGCTTCTTGCCTGCTTCCCAGTCGCACGGATTGTCCATGAAGGGCTGCCGTTCCACGGTGCGGACACGCAAGCTGCCGATGACGATGTGGACGTGGATGTTTCCCGCACTGTTGTGACCGTCCGGGTGGGTGCAGACGATGGCGGGATGACCGGGGAAGTTGTCCTTGCAGAACTGCAAGCCAAGGGCTTGCGCCCGCTCCATGGTCAGGTCGTTCTCTACTGCGTCCTTCGGGTCGAAGCTGATGATATACTTCGTATGGCCAGCGGTGCGTGCTATGCACGAATATATTAGCATCCGCTTTGGCGGATGTCGCCATATATGGTGGGTCTTCACGTCCTCCCGCCCGCCGTTCTTGCCGTACTTGCGGTTGGCAATCAGGCAGGCCATAGCAAACGAGGATTCGCCGCACTCAAGGGTGTCGAGCAGGTACGAATCCCGCAGCTTGGGTCTGCCCTTCTCGTCCAGAATGGGCAGGCCGGTGTACTCGTTGTGCTGAAAGGTGAGATAGCTTTCGGCGGCGGCATAGTTAGAGTTTTTCGAGGTCATGCTGATTGCAGCCGCAGGCTGCTTACATTAGAAAAAATCGCGGAAGTGATTTTTTACAGCCAATTCGGCGCAGCCGGATTATTGCTTGATGGTTGCCATACAGTTCACCAACCGTTTCTTCGGCTTTCAGCCGAAAGTTCGTGAATGCGGACAGTTCCTCCAGAATTTGCGCCCGGAGCTGCTCGGTGTCTTTGCCGCCGGAGTTGAAGTGCCGTGCAAGCTGGTTGAGGTTGCTGCCTACCTTGCTGCACTGGGCAGACAAGGCGGCAAGCGCCGCCAGTGCATCCTCGCCGCCCTGCGCCACCACAACGGTGTGCTTGACGTTCACGCCGTACAGGACGCGGCGGACGAGTTCGGATTGGGTGAGGTGGAGTTCTTTGCAGGCGTATGCGATCCGCAGTTTTTCTTCTGCGGTCACTCGGACTTTGATGATGTGTGTCTTTCGTTTTCGCGGCGTGTCATTGCGGTTCTTTCGTGCGTGTACATTCGGACTTTTCATTTCAGTCATATTCGACCTCCTGTGAAAATGATAAATGCCCGCTCCGGGATGGAGAGGGCTATGTAATGCGACACGCCGCTTTTGCGCTGAAACCAGCGCAATGCTGGAGCAGGGTTTGGGGAAGGGCCACGGTTGCGAAGCAATGAAAGCCCCATTGGGGCTTTCAAGTGGCAGCGCGGTCTGCGACAGCAGATGGAGGGGCTTTGCCCCGACAAGCGCTTGCCCCAACAAGGATGACTGAGTGGACAGCAATTTTTCAAGCATTGAAAATTTGTGGCCACAGGTCGATACTTGCTTTTGCCCTTTCCGTGCAACACTGAAAATTTCAGAATTCGAACCGCAATGCACGTTGAAAATTTTGCAGAGCAAAACGTGTGAAAAGGCAAAGCCCCTGCTCATGGTCACCGTTCACACCGAACGCAGTTCCTGCCCCTGTTTTGCAGCGGCGTTGTCCGGCTCGCCCACAGAAAGCGTGAGGTCATGGCGCAGTATCTCGTTCAGACGGCTTATGTAAGATTCAAGGTTCAGTATGAAGAAAGCCGGGCGCAGTGCAGACACTACAGCCTGCTTCTTTCAAGCACAAGAATAACACTTTTCAGTTGTACAGTCAACAACTAAAAACAATTTTTAGAAGATTAAACAACTACATAAGATTTTATTTGTGAAAAAGAAAAATACCGCCCACGCAGCGCAGCGATGATTTTGTCGGGTGAAACGGCGGCAAAATAGATCGGGTGTGTTGCGGGGCGGTAAAAATCTTCATGGGGAACAAACCCTCACTGCGTCGCATTTTATTGCGGATTCAGTGGGATTTGTGACAGAGAGTATCATGGTTTGCAAGGTGCGTCAAGATGGTCTTGCGAAATTTATTGCGGTAAAGCGGTGATAGTAGGACTTATGAAAAGCCATATCGGAGGTAAATTCTTGCTGCTGACGAATAAATGCAGAGTGCAAAAACAAATTTTGTGGCAAATGAACAAAAATATTGAGAATGAAATGCTTCTGTGATAAAATGATGGAAATAGTCTTACAGTATGCTTGTAAGAGATGTTAAAGAAATGCTAAAAGGAGAAAATTGATGAGTTCAAAAGTGCTTGTGATTGCGGTCTCATTGCTTTTTGTATGATTATGCTTACAGGATGTGGAAATCCGGCAGAAGAAGTTCTTAAAGAAATTGAGACTGGTGATGCTGCAAAGGCACAGCAAATCTATGAGAAAAAGGTTTCTGGTGATTCTTCTGCTGAAAAAATGGTAGAGGATGGATTGGCTCCGGTGTTGGAAACCATTCTTGAACAATATAATACAGGTGACGTGACAAAGGATTATGTGAATCAACAGTTCGATATTTACAGATCTATGATAGGGGAAACGGCAACATTTGTTGATGCGGAAAAATGCTTGCTGGAATTAGAAACTTCAAAGAAGAACTTTGAAAAAGGCATTGAGTTTCAAACAGCGGGAGATACAATATCGGCTTATAATAGTTTTTCCGGTGTGATAGAAACTGACGTCAATTATGAGACAGCAAAAGGATATATGGAAGCTATTCAAAAACAAAACAATGAACAGGCGCAAGTATTGATGGCGCAGGCTGAAGAGCTATTTGAACAACAGAAATATCAAGATGCCTTCAACACTGCTCAAAAAGCATATAAATTATCTGGCGATAATGTAAAATATGAGGATTTTTCACGGAAAATTATTGAATGCTTAGCAACACAGTGTGAAATTCAAAATCCAGAAGCAATTCAAACCGAGGATATGCGGGGAAGACAGGCGTGGTGTTTGAGATGCGATGGTATAAATGGGGTTAATCTTAATGAACTCTCCGATAAACAAATTATAAAAACGTTCAAAGAATTTAGAGAGATATATCATCGAACGTTCGATCCGTATGGGAGCTTGAGTAGCAGCTTTGGAAATACTACAATCGGAGACTTTTATTGTGCTGGGAAATGGTATGATATTCATATTGACGATAGTTTTGGAAAAAACGATTATGTTGAGGTATATTCAGAAAGTGAACAACAGGAACGAGTAAAAGCGAATGTTACAGCAGCTGAAAATCCTGTGCCACATTCTCCCTCTGGGTGGACTACAGGGGGACCGAGTACGAAAAATTCGGATGAAGACTCGGTTTCTGACAGTGGATCGCAGGAATATCAAAATGCGTTGACAAAGGGATTAAAGTATGCTAATCAGCTATTTATGTCCAAACAAGCAGTTTATGATCAGTTGACTTCTTCTTATGGTGAAGGATTTTCTGAAGATGCGGCGCAGTATGCCATCGACCATATGACAGATGTTGATTGGAATGCGAATGCTCTTGAAAAAGCAAAACAGTATTATTATAAGATGGATATGTCGAAAAAGGCTATCTATGACCAACTAACTTCTAGTTACGGCGAACAGTTTACTTCGTCACAAGCACAATATGCTATAGATCATCTTGAGTAATCATAAATAAAGAAAATAATTTAAATAGGTTCTTTGAAATTGTTTGCGTGTAACGGCTTGGGACGTGAAATTTTTGAGAACAAGTACTTGCGTTTGGCCGCTTTTGTGATATAATAAGGTTAGAGGATAGCGGCATTGACCAGCTATCGTTGGCGATGAAACAGTAGACTGGTTCGGTATCAGCCGACTGTGGAGCCCGACCGTGGGTTGAGCGGAAACCACAAGCCGAATAGATTCGATGAATCGAAAGAAAACGCTTAATAGGAGCCTTGCCTTTCGGCAGGGCTTCTATTTTTTTGAGGGAAGGTGAAAAGGTGCAGGACGAACAGCAAAATGTTTTGTATCAAGCAGCCGCTGTTTGGAAGGACCTGATGAATTATCGGTATATCCTCACATATGGTTGTCGAAATAAATCATATGAGATTAACCTGACGTTTTCAGCAGATGAATTTTCGCATCTTGCAGGATTTCAATACTTGAAAGATATTTCACTTCCGCGATATAATTCTCGGAAGATAGTAGACATGATTCTGTCTGGTAAAATTACTTATAAAGCTATACAAAAGGGTATGCAGTATCGTGAGATGGTCGAACCACGGCTTTTGGCACTGGTACGGCTAAAAGAAGTATTGGAACAAGACTTTGAACTATTCTCATACGTGCCAAATCTTTACCCATTCGTCACCAAAATTAAGGCGGATTATATAATTTCCAGTCAAAACGAACCAACAGCGTTCGTTTTTATTATCAAAGAATCCTCTGTGGGTGATGCTATGTGTGACTTCCTGTGTTGTTCTGCCTTTGAGAAGGGTGACCGCGACTACCGCACAAACCAGCGTTCCCGCGCCTTGCTCAAGAAAGAGCGGGTACAGATTGAAACCTCTGACACGGTAGTGCTGTACGACCGCCTGCCAAAGAATCCCGAGTAACAAACAGTAGCTGCCTTTTCCGAAATAAATAGAGATGCCGGTAAAGAAAAAGGGCTATCTCATCGAACAAAATTCGTGCGATAGCCCTTTTTCTTGTGACTATTTTAAATATCGACTTACATTAGCTGACTTTAATTGATGAATCCATTTCAAACGGTGTCTTTGATTTCCCAGGACCAGAAAGATTGAGTTCGACCCTTTCAAAGGGATAGTTGTCTACATACTCTGTATTATATGGCGGTTTGTAATAGTAAATGAGAGCGGCCTCTTCCAATAAACGCTCGTCCTTCGGTGCGAGGGCATATGCATAATATAGAAGCTCCCCTTCTTTTAGCCCATCCTTCCAATCTTTGTCCCGGTTATGTTCCACAATGCGGTCATGGATATTACTAGACTCACCGATGTAAAAGAGTTTACGTAGAGACACGATCTTATCTGATACTGGCTTTCCAGCATAGACCAGATAAACACCAGATTTTTTGGGAAGGTCATCCTTATCCAAATCCCTAAAATAGCCAACAAACATTAATGAAAGCTTTTTTGACATAAAATCAACCTCCTTTATGCCAATCGGATACCAACCTAAGCATGCACCCAAGTTGGTATAGAAAAACGTACCATCTGTATAAACAGAGAGGATACGGCAAACAAAGGGCTGAACAATGAAGAAACATGGCCCAGCACAAAAGTGTGCATCATAGATAGTGCACCTTTGAATGGCACGTTCTTTTCGACGGATTCCGATTGCGTGGAGGCTTTTTTTGTGATATAATATCACTGGTATGTCACTACCAAGCCGACAATCTTTGTGGAAGAGTCGGAGAAGAAGACGCCTTGCCGGGCGTCTTTTTTCATGCCCGAAAGATAGCACTCGGCTAGCTCGACTGCCATCTCTGAATGCTATTGTAGCGTCAAACTACGCTTTTGTCAAGGGCTTTTTGGAAATATTTCAAAAATTCGATAATTATCCTCTCTAATATTGAAATTGTTTCTGCAATTGGGTTGGTTTAAGTCTTGAAAAGCCGGCTGAAATGTGAGATACTAAGATTTAAGGAGGGAACTGCAATGTTTACAAAGATAACACTGGAAAACTTCCGTTCGTTTGACCATATCGTATTTGACTTGACAGAAAAAGGAAACGTCCCAAAGCATCTTGCGGTACTCTACGGAGAAAACGGTGCGGGCAAGTCTAATCTAATGTCTGCTTTTGTTTTGCTACCGGAGTTGACTCGCACCATGGATGTACGTGATGCCTATGAAAGGCTTCTAACTCGAGATGCTATCTTTCAAGATGAAAAGATGGAAAAAGTGATGCGCGAGCAAATGCGACATAGTTTAAGGGATATGTCTGCCATCATAAAAGACTATCGAATGATTGACTGTGAAGATCCGATAGTTGCAGAGTATGAGTTCAACATTAACGGTAACAACGGCTGCTATCGGGTAGAATTTGGACAGGATGAAATTGTGCATGAGCGTTTAGAATATGTTCTTAATCGGCGCAGAGGACTTTATTTTGACTGTAGTTCTGATGGTATTCTGATTAATGATACAGTTATTCAAGGAACCAATGGGAAGGATTTTTTGGTAGACGTAAAGGAAACAGCAAAACGTTATTGGGGAAAGCATTCTCTTTTAGCAATTTTACTTTATGAGATGAAAGATAAATCCAATGCATTTGGACGGGATAATGTAACAGAGAATTTCAATACTGTGCTAAGAGAATTTCGAGGTTTGTCTTGTGCTGTTTCGATGGGCAACAAAAGCTGGGAAGGACTAAGTTCTAAGCTGCAAGTTTTAAAGCGGCCACTGCAAGGTCATCTGTCTCTTCGAAGAGAGACAGAGTTAGATTATGCAAGCGATTTTTTTACACAACTATTTACGAGTGTTGATCTTAGCGTTCGCAAGATATTTTATAAAAAAGAATTTCATGATGACGAAATCTACTATAAACTGATTGAGGAAAAATATATTGCAGGCAATTATCGTCGGATTGACTTTGAAAGAGAATCTGCCGGTAACTGTCAATTGTTGAATATATCGTGCTATTTGTTAACAGCCTGCATGGGAGGAGTAGTTATTTTGGATGAGGCAGAAGCCAACATTCACGATTTGCTGTTCCAGAAATTATTGGAAGAGATTCGGCCGATTCTCAAAGGTCAAGTGATTATGACAACGCATAATACAATGTTGATGGAAGCGAGTTTTGCACGAGAGGCAACCTATATTTTGAGTGTGGATCCTGATAATCCGTCAGATAAAAAAATACGATGCATATCGGATTACCGCAAGCGAACGTATGCGGCCAATAATATCCGGAATAAGTATCTCAACTGTGAATATGGCGGAGTGCCAGAGCTTCGACAAACAGAATTTCAAGAGTCGATAGAAAAAATCTGCAACGAGTGAAAATCACAGCTTGAATAGATTCCCGGAGTATAAGAAAACAATATAACCAAAGATGCCCACCAGCTTATGGCGAAAACCATAGGTCGGTGGGCATCGTGTTCTTTATGGGGGGCTTAATCTTCCAGTCTGCCATGCTCGCAGCCAAGGGAAAGATGATGCTCTATCTCACCACCCAGCACAAGCTGTGCATACTCCAAGGGCTTATTGTAGAGCAGCCAGTCCAGCTCTGCCCGCTGTGCCGGGGTGTTGCCATACTCGTCCTCCACGGCGATGCAGTCGATGGCAAGCGTGGTGCCATCCTCGAACCGGGCTTCCACCCGGTTGGTGTCCATATTGAGGCGGCAGGAAAGCAGTTTGTTCATGGTGAACCTCATTTCTATATCAAACGGTGTCTGTTCGGATGTCCTAAACCCTGCCATAAAACCGGTGGTTGATTTGTCCATTGGGCTTTGTTTTGCCCGTCTGCACATTTTTGCACACTTTTTGCACACCGGCGGGAAAGCCGTGTTTTTCCTTGCATTGTCTGCCTTACTGGAGTTTTCACTCTCCAGAACGGCCCGGTGGGCGGGCATTCTTTTGCTCCTTGGCGGTGCGCTGCACGGCGGCACTATAAAAGGCCGCCTGCAGCGCTCGTCTTGGATTCGGTCTTATTTACACCACTTGGCAAATTCTTCATCCGTGCACTTGACGTAGTGGCTGCCCTCCACATGGTGGCGGGTGCCCTTGGAATAGTCGATGCCGGAAGTGGCATAGTCATAAGTCTCAGCCACGCGGCGCTTTTCCACCACCGGGTTCGGCAGCGGAATGGCCGACAGCAGGCTCCGGGTGTAGGGGTGGATGGGGTGCTCGAAGATCTCCTCGGTGGTGCCGGTCTCCAGCAGATGCCCCAGATGCAGCACACCGATGCGGTCGGAGATGTACTTGACCATGGACAGGTCGTGGGCGATGAACAGATAAGCCGTGCCGGTCTCCTGCTGGATATCCTTCATCAGGTTGACTACCTGTGCCTGAATGGACACATCCAGCGCCGAGATGCACTCGTCCGCGATGATGAGCTTGGGGTTCATGATGAGGGCGCGGGCAATGCCCACGCGCTGACGCTGACCGCCGGAGAACTGGTGGGGGTAGCGCTCGGCGTGCTCCGGGGAAAGGCCGACCTTAGCAAGGATCTTTTCCACCTTTTCGCGGCGCTCTGCCTGCGTTTTGCACAGATGGTGGATATCCAGACCCTCGCCGATGATGTCCTCCACTTTTTTGCGGGGGTTCAGGGACGCCATAGGGTCCTGAAAGATCATCTGCATCTGGGTGCGCAGGGTGTTGTTCTGCGCATGGCTCAGACGGCCGCTGATATCCTGCCCGTCAAAGGTGATCTTGCCCGCAGTGGGGTCGTACAGGCGGATGATGCTGCGGCCGATGGTGGATTTGCCCGAGCCGGACTCGCCCACCAGACCGTAGGTCTCGCCGGGGTAGATCTCAAAACTGACATCGTCCACCGCCTTGACCGTGAAATTCTTATTGACGCGGAAATACTGCTTCAGCCCTTCGACCTTCAGCAGCGGGGTCGTGCTCTGTGCTGCCATTTATTCCGCCTCCTCGATCTTTTTTGCTTCTGCTTTCATGCGGGCAATGCGCTCCTTGAGCTCCGGCGGCATCTCCACCTTGGGGGCCCGGGGGTCCAGCAGCCATGTTGCCGCATAGTGGGTATCGCTGATCTTGAACATGGGCGGGTCGATCTCGTCGTCGATGTTCAGCGCAAAGCGGTTGCGGGGTGCAAAGGCATCGCCGGGCTTCTCGTGCAGCAGGTTCGGCGGCGAGCCGGGAATGGTATACAGACGGTCGTCGGCGGTGTCAAGGTCGGGCATGGCCGACAGCAGGCCCCATGTATAGGGGTGCTTGGGGTCGTAGAAGATCTCGTCGATGGTGCCGGTCTCCACGATCTTGCCGGCGTACATCACGTCCACATAGTCTGCCACCTTTGCCACAACGCCAAGGTCGTGGGTAATGTAGATGACCGAGATGCCGCGCTCCTTTTGGATGCGGCGGATCAGCTCCAGAATTTTGGCCTGAATGGTCACATCCAGCGCGGTGGTGGGCTCGTCGCAGATGAGCAGGTCGGGGTCGCAGGAGAGCGCAATGGCAATGACCACGCGCTGGCGCATACCGCCGGACAGCTGGTGCGGGTAGTTTTTCATCCGCTTTTCCGCATCGGTGATGCCCACCTCTTCCAGCAGTTCCAGCGCCTTTTTGTAGGCTTCCGCCTTGGGCATTTTGAAGTGCCAGAGCATGCCCTCCATGATCTGCTTGCCGATGGTCATGGTGGGGTCAAGGCTGGTCATGGGGTCCTGGAACACCATGGCGATGCGCTTGCCGTTGATGTGGCGGCGGATCCACTTTTTATCCTTTTGCAGCAGGTCTACGCTCTCCGGGCTGCCGTCGGCGTGGTGGTAGCTGAACCGGATGCTGCCGCTGTTCACAGTGGCATTCTTGGCCAGAATGCCCATGGCGGCTTTCATGGTGACGGACTTGCCGGAACCGGACTCGCCCACCAGCGCGACCGTCTCGCCCTTGTACAGGTCGATGTTCACACCGCGGATGGCGTGCACCGGGCCTGCGGTGGTCTTAAAGGTGATATCAAGGTCTCGCACCGACAAGACCTGTTCTTTTTTTGCTTCAGGCATGGGGTGTTCCTCCTTACATACTCTTCATCTTGGGGTCCAGCGCCTCGCGCAGACCATCCGCCACGAGGTTGAAGCTGAGCATCAGCAGGCTCATGACCACAATGGGCGGGATGATCTGATAGGGGTGGGTGGTGAAGCTGTTGTACAGCTCGCTGATCAGAGAACCCAGCGAACACTGCGGCACCGGGATGCCCAGACCCACGAAGGAGAGGAACGCCTCGGTGAAGATAGCGGTCGGGATACTGAACATGACCTGCGTGATGATGGGTCCGATGATGTTGGGCAGCACTTCCTTGAAGATGATGAAGAAGCTGCCGGCGCCCAGCGTGCGGGAGGCCAGAACGAACTCCTGATCCTTCAGCTTGAGCATCTCCGCGCGGGCAATGCGGCTCATGCCCACCCATTCGGTCAGCATCAGGGCAAAGATGATGGTCACCATGCCGGGCTGTAGCACCAGCAGCAGCAACGTGACGATGACCAGCCGGGGGATGCCGTTGGCTACCTCCAGAAAGCGCTGCATCACCATATCCACTCTGCCGCCGAAGTAGCCGGAGATCAGGCCGTAGCTCATGCCGATGACCATATCAATGATCGCCGCCGCCACCGCGATGATCAGGGAGACCCGGGCACCTTCCCATGTACGGGTCCAGATGTCGCGGCCGTACAGGTCGCTGCCGAACCAGTAGTAGACGTCCAGCTTGTCTTTTTCCTGATAAGCGTTGGTCACCTTGGTGCCGGTGGTGGTGCTCATCTTCTCGCTGCCGTCCAGAATGCCGAACTGCTCAATGCCCGGCACGCGGGGCGCAAAGTTTTTCTGGCTCAGATCCTGCCCGGAGTAGGTGTAGCTGTTCATGCCCGGGCCCAAAACGGCCAGCAGTACGATGATCACGATGAGGACAAGCCCCAGCACGGCGCTCTTCTTATTGAAAAAGCGGATGAGCGCTTCCTTCCAGAAGTTCTGCGCCGCAAAGTTGGTATCCACGCTGATCTCGTCCTCGTTGTGCTTGAGGGCAAAATCCTTTTCCGCAAAGGTGTGCTCCGTGTACATTGCATCCACGGCGCTGACAATGGCATCGGCGGTGGATTCGCCGCCCAGCCGGATCGCTTTTTCTGCCATTTAGTCGTCCCCCTTTGCCAAACGAATGCGCGGGTCGATGATACCGTACAGCAGGTCAACGACCAGCATGATGCCAATGTACATGGCGCTGTAAATAAAGCTCAGACCAATGACCACGTTGTAATCGTTGGACTGGATGGCTGTCACCAGCAGGCTGCCCACGCCGGGGATGGCAAAGATCTTTTCCACCACCAGCGAGCCGGTCATCAAATCCACGATCAGCGGTGCCAGCACCGTGATGATGGGGATCAGGGCGTTGCGCAGCGCGTGGCGGAAGATCAGCGCCGGGCCGGAAATGCCCTTACTCTCGGCCAGCAGCATATAATCCGAATCCAGCACCTCGATCATCTCACTGCGGGTAAAGCGGGCAATGGACGCCATGGTGAACATGGAAAGCGAGATACTGGGCAGCACGCTGGAGCCAAAGATGTCCTTGGCGGAAAACAGCATGGGGAACCAGCGGAACTTAAAGCCGAAGGTGTAGCTCAGCGCCAGCGCGAACACATAGGACGGCACCGATACGCCGATGACCGAGATGATGGTGGCGATGGAGTCCACCACGGTATCCCGCTTCAAAGCGGCAAGAATGCCCAGCACCAGACCTGCGATGGCACCCAGCGTGACCGCCATGCCGCCCACCTGAATGGAGATGGGCAGACGGGACTGGATGAGCTGGGAGATGGGCGTATTTTTGGAGATATTGTAGCTGACACCCAGATCGCCCCGGAGCATATTGCCCACATAGCGGAAGAACTGGATATAGATGGGCTGGTCAAGGCCGTACTTTGCATACAGGGCTGCCCGCATATCGGGCGTCAGCTTTTCATCATTGAAGGGCGAACCGGGCATCAGCTGCATCAGGATGAACAGCACCAGCAGAATTGCCAGCAGCGTGAACAGCGAGGTCAGGATTCGCTTGAGCGTATATTTTTTCACGTCGGGTGGACCCCCTTTTTCCTTCCGGGATCTCGCGGTCAGTCGTTTGTCTGCCGCGGACAGGCACAATGCCAAAAAGGCGCACAGTGGCTTTTTGCGGGCCACTGTGCGGCCTTGTTCAGTGTGCTTTCAGTTTTACTCGCTCTTAGCGGCGTTCTTGTACACGCGGTTCAGTGCCACGGGGTGGAACGCTACACCGGTAACGGCAGAGGAGACCATCTCGGCATTGCACTGACCGTACAGGGGGAAGATGACCGCCTGCTCCAGAACGATCTGCTCTGCCTCGTACAGGGCAGCCCAGCGGCCCTCGGGGTCGGTGCACAGGTCGCCGGTGGTGCACTCGTCAATGATGGCATCGTAGTCGGCATCGCTCCACAGACCGTAGTTGTTGGAGTTGCCGGTCACCCACATACCCAGATAGGTCATGGGGTCGGCGTAGTCGGGGCCCCAGCGGGTCAGGCCGATCTCAAAGTTGCCGTCCTGCATATCCTGCACGCGCTGCTTCTTGGGTTCCACGGTCAGGTTCAGGGTAAAGCCTGCCAGCGTGGTCTCCAGCTGCTCCTTGACGACCTGTGCCACCTTCTGGGGTGCATCGTCGGCATCCACTACCATGTTGAAGGTGAAGGAGTCCTTGCCCAGCTCGCTCTTGGCCTGCTCGTAGTACTCCTTGGCCTTGTCGGCATCATAAGCGCAGAACTCTGCAAACTTGGTCTGGTCGGCGCTGAAATCGCTGCCGTCGGGGCCGGTGGCGAACTGCGGCGGAACGACGGTGTAGCAGGGTGCAGAGCCGTCCTTCAGCACGTCTCCGGTAATGGCGTCACGATCCAGTGCAAAGGTGATGGCCTTGCGCAGGTTCTCGTTGGCCAGCTCCGGCACACTGCCGATGTTGGGGCTGATGTACCACAGGTAACCGGCACCCACGCTGGTAAACTCGGGGTCATCCTTGACCTGATCCACCTGCTCGCCGTTCAGCAAAGTCATGTCCAGAGCACCGGTCTGGTAGCTCATCAGTGCCTGCTGGCTGTCCTTGATGACCTGATAGGCCAGACCGTCCAGAGCGATCTTGCCGGCATCGTAGTAATCGGGGTTCTTTTCCAGCGTAAAGGCGGTTGCGGCAGGCTGGTAGTCGGTCAGCTTGAACGCACCGTTGGACAGCACCGTGTCGGGGCTGGTGCCGAAGGTGTCCTTGCAGGTGTTGTAGAACGCCTCGTTGACCGGATAGAAGGTGGGGAAGTACATCAGGCTCAGGAAATAGCTGACGGGAACGTTCAGCTGGACTTCCAGCGTCTTGTCGTCCACAGCAGTCACGCCCAGATCGGTGACGGGCTTCTCGCCTGCAATGATCTCGGCAGCGTTGACCACCTGACCGATATCCGACAGCATATAGGAATACTCGGAAGCGGTGGCGGGGTCCACGGCGCGCTGCCAGCCAAATACGAAGTCGGCAGCGGTAACGGCTTCGCCGTTGGACCACTTGGCATCCCGCAGGTGGAAGGTGTAGGTCTTGCCGTCCTCACTGATGTCGTAGGTCTCTGCAATGGCGGGAACTGCTGCGCCGTCTGCATCCATCTGCATCAGACCGTCGGTGTAGTCTGCGATGACCTCAAAGGAGGTGCCGTCGGTGGCTACCTGCGGGTCCAGCGACTGAACCTCGGTCTCCAGCATGATATTCAGGGTGCCGCCCTGTGCAGTGCCAGCTGCAGAGGAGGCAGTGCCGGAAGCGGAGGAAGCCGCCACCGAGCTGGAAGAGCCGCCGCAGGCCGTCAGAGCCAGCACAGCAGAGGTGGCACCGGCAGCTGCCAGGAAGCTGCGGCGCGAAATACGACGATCGAATCTCATAGATATTTCCCCTCTCTTTACTGCTTTAGTTTTATACTCTGCTAAAGCATCACGTTCTAAAAATACACAAGGGATGTCCGTTCCTCCTTCCGGAACGATGCACTCCCTTGTGCTATG
This sequence comes from Faecalibacterium sp. IP-1-18, assembly GCF_023347355.1. NCBI lineage: Bacteria > Bacillati > Bacillota > Clostridia > Eubacteriales > Oscillospiraceae > Faecalibacterium > Faecalibacterium sp. IP-1-18. The sequence goes on along the minus strand of NZ_CP094472.1, from coordinate 115,582 downwards.
ACGGCATTATACCGCTCCTTTCCGCAAAAGAAAAGGGGTTTTGCAAAATTTGTCCGCGCTGTGCGTTCATTTCTGCGGTTTGTCCAACGTAACGCCCCAGAAATCCCATGATTTTTGTACAATTTCAGTCCATGAGCATATTTCACTTTTAAACAAACATACTTGAACAATCGTGTTATTTCTTTTTTATTTCTTACTTTTGAGCGGCTTTATTTATTTTATAAATCAAGTCGCACGTTTTTCTTTTCGATATAAAACGCAGACTTTCATTTCGCTGCTGTCCTTGTGCAGAGGACAGTTATTGGGACAAAAAGAAGCCGCCGCACAGTGTTTTGTGCGGCGGCTTTAAAAATCGAATTCGTACTGCTGTAAAAAGCGCTTACTTGCCCAGCATCTCGTGGGCAGTCTTGCAGATGGTGGCAGCGTCCAGACCGAACTTCTTCAGCAGGTCCCATGCAGGGCCGGAGCAGCCGAACACGTCCTGCACGCCCACGCGGCGCACGGGAGTGGGCAGCTTCTCGCTGAGGACGGCGCAGACGGCTTCGCCCAGACCGCCGATGACGTTGTGTTCCTCGGCAGTGATGACCTTGCCGCACTCCTTTGCCGCCTTGAGGACGATCTCCTCGTCCAGGGGCTTGATGGTGTGGATGTTGATGACCCGGGCGTGGATGCCCTCGGCAGCCAGCTGCTCGGCAGCCATGCGTGCCTCGTTGACCATCAGGCCGGTGGCGATGATGGCAATATCGTTGCCCTCGGTCAGCTGCTCGCCCTTGCCCAGCTCAAAGTGATAGTTGGCCTCATCGTGGAACACGGGCACAGCCAGACGGCCGAAGCGCAGATAGACGGGGCCTTCCATGGCGTAAGCGGCGCGCACAGCGGCGCGTGCCTCGATATCATCGGCGGGGCAGATGACGGTCATGCCGGGGATGCTGCGCATCAGGGCAAAGTCCTCGCAGCACTGGTGGGAAGCGCCGTCCTCGCCCACGGAGATGCCGCCGTGGGTGGCGCCGATCTTCACGTTCAGGTGGGGGTAGCCCACAGAGTTGCGCACCTGCTCGAAGGCGCGGCCGGCTGCAAACATGGCAAAGCTGGAAACAAAGGGCACATAGCCCATAGTGGCCAGACCTGCTGCCACGCCTACCATGTTGCCCTCGGCGATGCCGCAGTCAAAGTGACGGTCCGGGTATGCCTTCTGGAACATACCGGTCTTGGTAGCGGCGGCCAGATCGGCGTCCAGCACCACCAGATCATCGTGGCCTTCCGCGGCCAGCTCCTTCAGGGTGTTGCCGTAGCTGTCGCGGGTCGCGATCTTTTTCACGTCTGCCATCTCAGTTCTCCTCCTGTTCCAGCGCGGCATAGGCGGCGTTCAGCTCGTTCATGGCCACCTGATACTCTTCATCGTTGGGGCCCTTGCCGTGCCATGCAACGGAATTGGTCATATAGGAAACGCCGGTGCCCTTGACCGTATCCAGAATGATGCAGGTGGGCTTTTCGGTCTCGGCGTGGAAAGCCTGCACGGCGCTCTCGATCTGGTCGAAGTCGTGGCCGTTGATGGTGACCACATTGAAGTTGAAGGCGCGGAGCTTGTCCTCCAGCGGGGCGCTGTTCATGACAGTCTCGGTGGTGCCGTCGATCTGCAGATGGTTGCGGTCCAGCATCACGCACAGATTAGAAAGGCCGTAGTGGGCGGCAAACATAAAGGCCTCCCAGCATTCGCCCTCTTCCACCTCGCCATCGCCCAGAATGGCGTAAACGTTCACGGCAGAGCCGGCGTGCTTTGCGCCCAGTGCCATGCCGCAGGCGGCAGAGATGCCCTGACCCAGACTGCCGGTGGACATATCCACGCCGGGCACACTGTTCATGTTGGGGTGACCCTGCAGGCGGCTGCCGATCTTACGCAGGGTTTTGAGCTCCTCCACCGGGAAGAAGCCCCGCTCTGCCAGCGCTGCGTACAGCGCCGGGGCGGCATGACCCTTGGACAGCACCAGACGGTCGCGGTCGGCCATCCTGGGCTGGGCAGGGTCGATGTTCAATTCCTTAAAGTACAGATAAGACAGCACGTCTGCGATGCTCAGACTGCCGCCCGGATGACCACAGCCTGCACTGTGGGTCCCTTCGATCACGCCCATGCGGATGTGGCAGGCGTGCTTTTTCAGGGTAAGTTTTTCAGCATTTGTCATGATGGTCCTCCCGTATGAACCTCAGAATTCATGCGCTCAAAAAAGCCTCTCGTCAGCGCCCCGGCGTCAAGATTGCCGCAGCGCGCTTTTTTTCAATTTTATATTATCCATTCTGCGCAAAAAGGTCAAGCTTCTTCCAGCAAAATGTACAGCCCCGGGGAAATTTTTTTGCGAATAGACCGATTTTTGTCTATTTTGCAGACGTTCCGCCCCGCTTGACAGGGGCAAAATGGTTTGTTATACTTTTGACCATCGTTCCGGCAGGAAGCCGGGCATGGGCGGGCAGCAGCCTGTCGCTTATCCCAGCAAGCAATATTTTTTTGAAACAGACGCCACGAAGGGGTCTGCCTTTGGCATGGAATGCCGGGGCAGGCTCCTTTTTATTTTGCGACTGAAAAAGGAGGAACCCTTATGAAAACCAAAAGCACTCCCTCCGTGCGGCAGCTGGTGCTGACCGCCCTGTTTTTAGCGCTGGCCTTTGTGCTGCCCCTGCTCACCGGTCAGGTGCCCAAGGTAGGCAATATGCTCTGCCCGATGCACTTCCCGGTGCTGCTGTGCGGCTTTGTGCTGGGCGGCCCGTGGGGGCTGGCTGTGGGCTTTGCCGCCCCGCTGCTGCGCTCGGTGCTGTTCGGCATGCCGCCCATGTTCCCGGTTGCCATCTCCATGGCCTTTGAGCTGGCCACCTACGGGCTGGTGTCCGGGCTGCTGTGGCGCAAAGCAAAACACACCCTGCCCGCGCTGTACGCCGTACTGCTGACCGCCATGGTGTCCGGGCGCATCGTCTGGGGCATCGTGCGGTTTGTGCTGGCCGGGCTGACCGGCGGCAGCTTCCCCTTCAGCGCCTTTTTGTCCGGGGCGCTGTTCACCGCCGTGCCGGGCATCGTGGCACAGCTGGTGCTCATCCCGCTGCTGCTCACCGCCCTGCAGAAGGCCGGCTTTGCGGACTGACCCCCTGCGCGCAGCCTTTGTGCAAAAAAACGATACTTCAACCGGTTTTTAAGGCACTTTTTCCAAAAGAAACGGAAAACCGGAAAAATTGTGCCGTTTTGTGGCTTTCTGTTGGCAAATGTGATAAACTTGAACCAGATGCGGGCGTGTACCGCTGTGCACCGCCCACAAGGAGTAAATGAAGAAGAGAGGTCGTTTATCGTGAAGATCATTCGTACAAAGGACTACGCTGATATGTCCCGCAAGGCAGCAAACATCATTTCTGCGCAGGTCATCATGAAGCCCAACTGTGTGCTGGGTCTGGCTACCGGCGGCACCCCCGTTGGCATCTATGAGAAGCTGGTGGAGCGGTACAACGAGGGAGATCTGGATTTTTCTGAGGTCACCTCCGTCAATCTGGACGAGTACCGCGGCCTGCCCAAGGAGCACCCGGAAAGCTACTGGAGCTTTATGCACCGCAACCTGTTCGACCATGTGAACATCGACCCCGCCCACATCAACCTGCCGGACGGCACCAATCTGGATGCCGAAGCCGAGTGCAAGCGCTACGACGAGGTCATCCGCCGCGTGGGCGGCGTGGATCTGCAGCTGCTGGGTATCGGCCATGACGGCCACATCGGCTTCAACGAGCCCCACGATGCCTTTGATCTGGGCACCCACTGCGTGGACTTGGCCCAGGAGACCATCGAGGCCAACAAGCGCTTCTTTGACGGCAACGTGGATCTGGTGCCCAAGCAGGCTTATACCATGGGCATCCGCACCATCATGCAGGCACGCAAGGTGCTGATGGTGGTCAACGGCGTAGGCAAGGCCGAGATCGTCAAAAAGGCTTTCTTCGGCCCCGTCACCCCCGAGGTGCCCGCAAGCATCCTGCAGCTGCACCCGGACTTCATTCTGGTGGCTGACGAAGAGGCTCTGAGCCTGATCTGATTTTCCTTATTTAAACTTCGGGGCACCGGAACACCTGCGGGCGTTCCGGTGTTCCTTTTTTGAAGGGGAAGAACCCTCTCAGTCATCGCTACGCGATGCCAGATTCCCCCTTTTGTCACCTGCGGTGACATCTTCCCCCGGAGCGGGGGAAGTCGTTCCTCTCAGGGGGAGCTTTTACGCATCTGTCGGTCAGCACTAATAAAATTCCCTTTGGGGGAGCAGACTGAGAGGGTTGAACCCATTTTGCTGTCCTCTCTTTACATTCCGACGAAAAAGCGGTATTCTTTTTCCAGAACAAACTTTCCCGGGAGGAGACCATGGATATCCGCCAGCTGCACTACTTTTTGACCCTGTGCGAAGAAATGAATTATACCCGCGCCGCACAGCGGCTGTTCCTGTCGCGGCAGGCGCTGCGCCAGAGCATCTCTGCGCTGGAAGCCGAAATGTGCGGGCCGCTGTTTATCAGTGCCCACCACAAGCTGGCGCTCACCGACCGGGGCATGAGCTTACAGCGCCATGCCGCCCCGGTGGTGGAGCAGTTCCAGCAGATGCAGGCCGCCCTGCGGGCTGAGATCCAGTCTGCCCAGCCGGTGCGCATCGGCATCAGCGTGGCGCTGGTGCCGGACTATCTGCCTGGACTGGAAACCCAGCTGGACAAGTTCCGGCAGCAGTACCCCCATGTGGAGATGCGGTTCCGTCTGCTGGACAACGACGCCGTGGCCGATGGAGTAGAGCAGGGCGAGCTGGACGCGGGTCTGGTCATCGACCTTGGCTGCGCCGCGCCGGTGCTGGCGCGCACCACCCTGCGCGCAGACCCCGCCTGCCTGCTGGTGCCCCGGGGACATCCCTTCTGGGAAAAGGAGCGCATCCCGCTGGCAGAGCTGCGCGGGCAGCGGGTGCTGCTGCCCAGCCTGCGGCAGGATCTGTTCAGCCCGCTGTGGGCGGCCTGCGCCCGGGCGGGCTTTGCACCCAATGCCGAGATCGGCCCCAGCTTTTATCAGGCCTACTATCTGGTGCAGGAGCAGCTGTGCACCTGCCTGACCCGCTACGAGCCCGGCGCCCGCCGGGAGCTGGATCGTGTGCGGGACGTGCTGCTGGAAGATATGCCCCCGCTGTGCGTGTCGCTGGTGCAGCGGCGGGACACCAGCTCTGCCTATATCGACCTGCTGCGCAGCTACCTGTTAGAGGTTCTGGGCAGCACCGCCAGCCTGCCACCCCGCCGGGGTCGGCCGGCAAAGCCCTTCTACACCGCGCCGGTGCTTTCCAGCGCCGCCGCAAAGGCTGCCCCGGAGCATCCCGTCCCGGGCACCCAGCTGCCCTTTGCGGGCGGCAACAACTTCCGGGAGCTGGGCGGTTACCGCGCCGACGAGGGCAAGACCGTAAAGTGGGGGCAGATCTACCGGGGTTTCCCCACCGGGCGGCTGACCACCGAAGCCGACCGCGCCCGGCTGGACGGGCTGGGGCTGCGGCTCATCCTTGACCTGCGCAGCAGCGCAGAAGCCGCCAAGCTGCCGGACTATGTACCGGACGGCGCACGGCTGGTGCAAATCTGCGGCCTGCGGGATGCCACCGGGCAGGAAATTGATTTTTCGCCAAACGACATCCAGCGGCTGGTGCAGAGCGCCCCCGCCGGGATGAGCCTCACCCAGCTGATGTACCGGCAGATGCTCACCGGCAACAAGGCCTTCAAGGAGCTGTTCCGGGCGCTGGAAGCCGGCGAGACGCCCATCCTGTTCCACTGCACGGCGGGCAAGGACCGCACCGGTGTCGCTGCCATGCTGATCCTGCTGGCGCTGGGTGCCTCGGACGAGACCATCTGCGCAGATTATGCCCGCACCAACCTCTGCCGCGCCGCCGAGATCGAAAAGGCCATGGCTGACCATGCGGCGGAGATCGCCGCCGACCCGGCGCAGCGGATGCGCTGGCAGACTTCCGCCGGGGTAGACCCGGAGACTGCGCCCTTTGTGCTGCGCACCATCCGGCAGGACTACGGCAGCGCCGAGAGCTATCTGGAAGCCGAATACGGCCTGACCCCCGCCCGCCTGATGCGGCTGCGGCGGATGTATCTGGAATGAGACGATTTGGAATGCCCGCCGCGTTGCTCTGGGCATTTTCAGCGGAAAGAATATTTATAATTTCGGGGTTCAGAAACGCCTGCGGGCGTTTCTGAACCCCATTTTCACGGGGAGGGGTTGCAACGGCAAACGGCAGCTGCCGCGCTGGTTTCCTGCGGAAACAGCCGCGCGGCGGGGGAAGCCTTTATTAGGAAAATTGATTTCCATGGTAAAAGTCGATTCCCTCTTGAAAAAGAGCCTGTTGTCCGATACACTGAATATAACGAATCTTATAAGAAGGAATGAAACTGACCATGGCTGCAAAAACGCCTGCCCAGTGGAAAACACTGTTTGAAAACGTACCCTTCCACCGCGAAAACTATTATACCGGCCCCCTTGGGCCGGACTACACCCCCGGCGGCACCTGTCTGCGGCTGTGGGCACCCACCGCCGAGGCGGTCACTGTGACCTTATACCACAAGGGAGACGGCGGTGCTGTGCTGGGCACAAAGCCCCTTGTGCGCGGAGCGCAGGGGGTGTGGAGCATCTGGCTGCCCGGGGAGCAGCACGGCCGCTATTACACCTTTGCCGTCACCGTGGACGGCGTCACCCGCGAGACCGGCGACCCCTACGCCCGGGCGGCGGGGGTAAACGGCGTCCGCAGCATGATCGTAGACCTTGCCCGCACCGCGCCCTCCGGGTGGGAGCGGGATGTGCGCCCCAATATCCCCCCGGCGCAGCGCGCCGTGTGGGAGGTGAGCGTGCGGGACTTCTCGCAGGATGCCGCCAGCGGAGTGCGCCCGGCGTGGCGGGGTAAATATATGGCCTTTACCCAGCAGGGCACCACATTGCACGGCGATGGCATCCACCCCACCTGCCTGAACTACCTCAAGCGGTTGGGGGTAAAATACGTCCAGCTGATGCCCATTTTTGATTTTGGCAGCGTGGACGAGGCAAAACCCCTGCTGCGGCAATATAACTGGGGCTACGACCCCACCAACTTCAACGTACCGGAGGGCAGCTACTCCACCGACCCCACCCGGGGCGAGGTGCGCACCCGGGAGTGCCGGGAGATGATCGCCGCCCTCCATGCGGCGGGCATCGGGGTGGTGATGGACGTGGTGTATAACCACACCTACCGCACCGAAAATCCTCTGAACAGCACCGTGCCGTACTACTTTTTCCGGCAAAACCCGGACGGCAGCTTTTCCAACGGCAGCGGCTGCGGCAACGAGTTTGCCAGCGAGCGCCCCATGGCGCGGCGGTACCTCATCGACTCCATCCTCTACTGGGCAAAGGAGTACCACATCGACGGCTTCCGGTTCGACCTGATGGGCCTGTACGATGCCGAGAGCATCAACGCGGTGCGCACTGCGCTGGACAGCCTGCCCGGCGGGCGGGACATCCTGCTGTACGGCGAGCCGTGGCAGGGCGGTGCCAGCCAGCTGCACCGGTACGAGGCCAACAAGGCGAACCTTGCCATGCTCAACGAGCGGGTGGGCATCTTCTGCGATGACACCCGGGACGCCATCAAGGGCGGCTGCTTCGATGCCCGCGAGCCGGGCTATGTGGAGGGCAAGCCCGGCAGCTTCTGGGATATCGGCGCAGCGGTGGCGGCATGGTGCCGCAGCGACCGTCTGCCGCCCCACGCGCCCAGCCAGATCGTGAGCTATGTTTCCGCCCACGACAACTTTACCCTGTGGGACAAGCTGCTCTGCGTCCGCTACGAAAAACCGGAGTTCACCGCCCGGGACACCGTGGCACTGGCGCAGAACCGGCTGGCGGCGGGCATCTACCTGACCAGCTTCGGCCTGCCCTTCATGCAGGCGGGCGAGGAGTTCGCCCGCACCAAAAAGGGGGTAGGCAACAGTTACCGCTCTTCTCCCGCCCTGAACCGGCTGGACTGGAACCGCGCCGAGCAGTACCACGCCCTCGTGGACTACTACCGGGGGCTTCTGGCGCTGCGGGCAGCCTTTCCCCGGCTGGGCAGCACCGACCGTCACGCCCCGGAGGCTTTGCAGTTCTTTGCGCTGGAGCAGCCGCTGGTGGGCTGGATGCTGCCCGCCGTCTGGGGCGACGGCGCAGCATGGAGCGCTTTGTGCGTCTTTTATAATCCCACCGACACCGCCTGCACCGTCTCACTGCCCGCCGGGCAGTGGAAGCTGCTGAGCGATGGCACCTCTTCCAGCCTGTGGCGGGGGGCAAGCCGCGTTTTTACAAACAAAACCACCCTTGCGCCGTATAGCGCCACTATTTTTGGTGCGGTGTAAGACGATTTGAATGCGCGCCGCGTTGCTCTGCGCATCATCAGCGGAAAAATTATTTGTAATTTGTAAATCGGGAAAATCTGCGGATTTTCCCGATTTACTTTTTCACGGGAGGGGTCGTGGAGGGAACCCCCTCAGTCAAAGCCTGACGGCTTTGACAGCTCCCCCAAGGGGACGCCTTATGGCGATGCCGCAAAGTTCCCCGTCAGCACAAAAGCCGTTCCCTTGGGGAAGGTGGCTGCGAACGTAGTGAGCAGACGGAAGGGGTATTTTCACAACAAAAAAGGCTGCTGCACATTCCGTGCAACAGCCTTTTTACTATTTTCAGTTATTCTCTGCGCCCTTTTCGCCAAGGGTGACGTTAACGGTCTGCATCTGACCGCCGCGTGCGACGGTGATCTCGATGGCGTCACCGGCCTTGTGGTTCTGCATCAGGGTGCCAAGGTCGCTCTGGGTGGCAACCTCGCTGCCGTCTACGCTCACGATGCGGTCACCGGCCTGCAAGCCCGCCTTGTCGGCAGGGCCGCCCTTGACTACCTCCACGATGTAGACACCATAGGCGTTCACGCCCAGCTGGGCGGCGGTCTGAGCATCGGTCACGGCATAGTAGCTGATGCCCAGATAGGGACGGCCGGTCACATAGCCGTTTTCCAGCAGCTCCTGTGCCACCTTGACGGCGTCATTCACCGGGATGGCAAAGCCCAGACCCTCGGCATCGCTGTCGGAGGACTTTGCATTGACGATGCCCACCAGCTCGCCGTTCATGTTGAACAGGCCGCCGCCGGAGTTGCCGGGGCTGACGGAGGCATCCATCTGGATCAGGGACATGGTGTTGACAGAGCTGGAGCCCTGAATGCTGACGCTGCGGTTCAGTGCGCTGACGATGCCGCTGGTCACGGTGCCGCCCAGCTCACCCAAGGGGTTACCCACGGCCATGACGCTTTCGCCCACCTTCAGGCTGTCGCTGTTGCCCACGGTGGCGGGGGTCAGGCCGGTGGCATCGACCTTGACCACGGCGATATCACTGGTGGTATCCTCGCCCACCAGCGTAGCGGGGTAATCCTTGTCGCCGATGCTCACGGTGATGTTGGAAGCGCCGCTCACCACATGGGCGCAGGTGAGGATATAGCCGTCCGAGCTGATGATGACGCCGCTGCCCGCGCCGCTCTCCACCTGGCTCTGGCCGTACCACGACCACTGGGAGTAGACCACCTGCTCAGTGGTGATGACCACCACACTGGGGCTGACCATCTCGGCTACCTGTGCGGTGCTCAGGCCGGTGCCGCTGGTGGCGCTGATGGAATTGCCGGTGCTGTCGGTGCTGCTGTCAGAGCTGGCAGGGCGCTCCACCTGCTGGATGACCACCTTGCTGCCGCCGCCGTATTTTGCGCCCACAAAGCCGCCCGCAAAGCCCATGGCGGCTGCCAGCACCAGTGCCACGGCGCTGCGTGCCAGTTTTCCGCCGTTGAACTTTTTCTTGCGGCGGGGCTTTTCCGGCTGCTCCGGGGCGCTGTACTGCGGCTGCTCCGGCGGGGTGGGCGGCACGCTGCCGCCATCTGCCGGGGCGGTATCGGCCGGACGCGCGGGCTGCGCTTCCGGCTCGTTATACTGGTTCGCCGTGTTCATGCCGCTGCTGCCCACGTTGGGGTAGCCGGTCTCGTTATTGGAAGCGGAATAATCGTATTCCCACTTGTTCTCGTTTTCCATGTTACTACATCCTTCCCTCAAAGGCCGGTCCGCAGGGACATCTGTTCCTTTGAACTGTCCCTATTGTAACTGTCAAATGTGAAAATGAATCGCTTGCGCCGTGAAGAATATGTGAAATGCGGTCCTGTTTTCTGCCCTTGACAGCAGCGTTTCCGCTTGCTATTGTAAGGGAAGAACATCGACCCGTCAAGGAGGAGCTTTTTATGGAACTGCACCGCACTGAGCAGGGGTTTGCCCTGTATAAAGAAAAGGACTGCATCGGAGAGTGCTGCCTTTCTCCCGCCCCCAAGGGCGCACAGCTTGCCGCCCTGTGCATCCTGCCCCGGTGGCGGCGCAAGGGCTACGGCTCCTACCTGTTAAAAGAAGTATTGCGCAGCTTTGGCGGCTATGACCGGGAAGCCGCCACCGTGTTTACCGCCCCGCTGCCGGAAAACGCCGCTGAGCTTGCTTTCTGGGGCAAATTCGGCTTTGCCGCCGAGGGCGGGCAGCTGGTGCGCCGCCGCACCCCGGACTTAACAGCGGTCAAGTTCGTGCAGGACTTTTTAGCCGCCCGGCTGGTGCACCCGCAGCTGTGCGTGGACGCCACCTGCGGCAACGGCGGCGACACCGCCTTTCTGTGCAATCTGACTGCCCCCACCGGGCGGGTGCTGGCTTTTGACGTGCAGCCCGAAGCCATCCGCTCCACCCACATCCGGCTGGAACAGGCAAATGTGCCCGCCGAGCGGTACAACCTTGTCTGCGGCAGCCACGCCGACTTATTACAGTATGTGCAGCCAGGCACTGCCGATGCAGTCATGTTCAACTTTGGCTGGCTGCCGGGGGCGGACCATGCGGTATTCTCCACCGCGCAGAGCAGCATCCCCGCCTTGCAGGCGGCGCTGCAGGCGGTGCGCCCCGGCGGCATCGTGAGCGCCATCCTGTACAGCGGGGCGGTCATCGGCTCGGACGAAAAACAGGCGGTGCTGCGTTTTCTGCGGGCACTTCCACTGAAAAGTTTCACCGTTCTGGTGTGTGATTTTGCCAATTGGGCCGAAACTGCCCCTCTGCCCTGCCTGATCCTGAAAAAATAACGAAAACCCTTGCATTATCACGCGTTTTCGTATAGAATAAGGTGCGTATGTGTAAAAATGCTTCTTCCGGCATCGCGCAGCGATGCCGGAAGAAGTTCCATCCATTTCAGGAGAAATATCATCTATGACAAATCGTGAAGAGATCGAACGCCGCAGGACGTTCGCCATCATCAGCCACCCCGACGCAGGTAAGACCACCCTTACCGAAAAGCTGCTGCTGTACGGTGGAGCCATCAATCAGGCTGGCTCCGTCAAGGGCAAGCAGAGCGCCAAGCACGCCGTGTCCGACTGGATGGACATTGAAAAGCAGCGTGGTATCTCGGTTACCTCTTCGGTGCTGCAGTTCAACTACGCCGGTAAGTGCGTGAACATTCTGGATACCCCCGGCCATCAGGACTTCTCGGAGGATACCTACCGCACCCTGATGGCGGCAGACTCTGCCGTCATGGTCATCGACGCCGCAAAGGGCGTTGAGGCCCAGACCATCAAGCTGTTCAAGGTGTGCACCCTGCGCCATATCCCCATTTTTACCTTCATCAACAAGATGGACCGCGAAGCCCGCGACCCCTTTGAGCTGATGGAGAACATCGAGGAAATTCTGGGCATCAAGACCTACCCCATGAACTGGCCCATCGGCTGCGGCAAGGAGTTCAAGGGCGTGTTCGACCGCAACGCACGCAAGGTGCTGGCTTTTTCCAGCGATGGACGCGCCAACGGCGTGAAGAAGGTCAGCGAGACCGAGGCCGAGCTGGGCGACCCCGCACTGGACGAGCTGCTGACCCCCTACCTGCACCAGCAGCTGGTGGACGAGATCGAACTGCTGGACGGCGCTGCCGAGGAGTTTGATCTGGACAAGGTGCTGCGCGGTGAGCTGAGCCCCGTGTTCTTCGGCTCTGCATTGACCAACTTCGGCGTGGAGCCCTTCCTTGAAAACTTCCTGCGGCTCACCTCCGCCCCGCTGGCCCGCGTGGACAGCCTGACCGGCGAGCCGGTGGACCCCTGCCGGGACGAGTTCTCCGCTTTCATCTTTAAAATTCAGGCCAACATGAACAAGGCCCACCGCGACCGCATTGCCTTTATGCGCATCTGCTCCGGCAAGTTCGAGCGCGGCATGGAGGCCTACCATGTGCAGGAGGGCAAGAACATCAAGCTGGCCACCGGCACCCAGCTGATGGCGCAGGACCGCGCCATCGTGGACGAGGCCTACGCCGGCGACATCATCGGCCTGTTTGACCCGGGCATCTTCTCCATCGGCGACACCCTGTGCACCGGCAAAAAGAAGGTCCAGTTCGCGGGCATCCCCACCTTCTCCCCGGAGCACTTTGCCCGCATTGAGCAGAAGGACACCATGAAGCGCAAGCAGTTCGTGAAGGGTATGGAGCAGATCGCGCAGGAAGGCGCCATCCAGATCTTCCGCGAAGTGGGCGGCGGCATGGAGGAAGTAGTGGTCGGCGTGGTCGGCGTGCTGCAGCTGGAAGTGCTGGAGTACCGTCTGAACACCGAGTACAACGTGGAGATCCGCATGCAGCAGCTGCCCTTTGAGCAGCTGCGCTGGGTGCAGAACGACCCCGACACCTACAATCTGCGGGATCTTGACCTGACCAGCGACACCAAGGCTGTGGAGGACATGAAGGGCAACCGTCTGCTGCTGTTCACCTCCGACTGGGCGGTGCGCTGGGCCGAGACCCACAACGAGAGCTTGCAGCTGAGCGAGTTCGGCAACATCTGATAAAAGAGCGCTGCGGAGTGCACCTGCGCTCCGCAGCCTTTTTTATATAGCAGCCAAGAATACAACATAGAATGCCAGACATCAGAATGAGGGTTCCCATTGCGGGGAACACTGCTGGCACGGAGGGTAAAGTATATGCAGAACATCAACATTGGCAAAAGCGGTATCGCAGTGCCGTTTCTGGGCATGGGTACATGGGCCATCGGCGGCGGTGCATGGTGGGGCGATAACGACGACGCACTGTCCGTAAAGGCCATCCAGACCGCCGTGGAGCAGGGCATCCAGTGGATCGACACTGCACCCATCTACGGGCTGTACCACAGCGAGGAAGTGGTGGGCGAGGCCATGAAGCACATCGACCGCGACAAGGTGGTGCTTTCCACCAAGTGCGGCCTGGAGTGGCGGCACGAGACCCCCATCCTGCACAAGGTAGTGGACGGAGTGCAGGTGTACCGCGACCTCTCCGCCAAGAGCATCATCGAGGACGTGGAGGACAGCCTGCGCCGTCTGCACACCGACCATCTGGACGTGCTGTACACCCACTGGCAGAGCCCGGATTTTGGCGTGTATCCGCTGGAAGAGACCATGGAAGCCATGATGAAGCTGAAGGAGCAGGGCAAGATCCGCGCCATCGGTGCTTCCAACGTCACCTCCGACATCATCCGGGGCTACTGCAAGTACGGCCAGCTGGACGTCATTCAGGAAAAGTACAGCCTGCTGACCCGCCGCATTGAAAAGCAGCTGCTGCCCACCTGCAAGGAGCTGGGCGTTTCGGTGCAGGCCTACTCCCCGCTGGAGCAGGGACTTCTGACCGGCAAGGTGACCATGGACACCACCTACCCGGAGGGCAGCACCCGCAACACGAACCCCTGCTTCCAGCCCACCCGCCGGGCACAGGCACTGGAACTGCTGGCAAAGTGGGGCGATCTGACCGAGAAGTACGACTGCACCATGGCGCAGCTGGTCATCGCCATGACCGCCCGCATGATCCCGGGGCTGCACGTTCTGTGCGGTGCCCGCAAGCCGGAGCAGGTACTGGACAACGCCGGTGCCATGCACATCAAGCTGGACGGCGCCGACGCCGTCCGCATGAAGTGGGACGTGGACGCGATCTCCTGAGGATAAACCAAACAACACCGGAGCATCTTCGGACGCTCCGGTGTTGTTTTTTATCTCTTATTCTCCTCTTGCCAGCGCTTGCAGCTTTTTCTTATCCAGCACCTGCACGCCGCCGCGATACAGCCGCACCCAGCCCTCCTGCGCAAAGTATTTGAGCATCCGGCTCACCACCTCGCGGGCAGAGCCCATGTACCTTGCCATCTGGTCGTGGGTCATGCGGACATCCTCGCCGCCGGTCTTGGCAAGCTCATCGGTCAGAAAAATGGCAAGCCGCCGGTCGGCGCTCATGAACAAGATCTGCTGCATCGTCCACATGGTGTCGGAAAAGCGCTCTGCCGTCATCTGGTAGGCGTAGCAGCGCACATAGACGTTCTCCTGCATCAGCTGCCGGAAGATGCCCGCGCTGATGCACAGCGCTTCGGTGTCCTCCTCGGCGTCGATGTAAAGGTCGATGTTCACCGCATCCATCACGCAGGAGGCGGACAGGATGCACACCTCCCCGCCGAACAGGCGGTACAGCGTCACATCTCTGCCGTCCTCGGACAGCAGATAGGAGCGCAGCTGCCCGCTGCGCAGCAGCAGAATGCCCACGCAGCTTTCCAGCGGGCTGTGCACCCGGGCACCCTTGGCGTAGTGCACCGGGCGGGTAAAGCGGCACAGCCGCTCCTGCTCTTCCGGGGTCAGCTGCTCCCAGAACGGGAACGCACAGGCCAGACACCGGGCGTGCGGAGATGTTTCTGCCATACGGCTCACCCCTTTCGCAGCGCCTTGGCGGCTTCCGTACCCGCCAGCGCGCCCTCATAGACCGCTTTTGCCACCTGCAGCAGCCCGCCGGTGCAGTCGCCGGCGGCGTACAGGCCGGGCACGGTGGTCTGCATTTTGCCGTCTACCACGATGCGGCTGCCCTCTACGGCAGCGCCCAGCTTCCGGGCAAGTGCGGTGCTGCCCGCCACGCCCAGCGCCACGAACACACCGGACACCTCCCGCACCGTGCCGCCCGCCAGCTGCACGCCGGTGACGGTCTGTTCGCCCAGAATGGCTTCCACCTTCTGGGTGCAGACGGCCACCTCGGGCGGGAAATCTGCGGTCAGGGCTGCGCCGTTCGTCAGCAGGGTGACGCTTTTTACCACCGGCAAAAGCGCCTGCACCTCATGCAGGGCGTACTCGCCGCTGCCCAGCACCGCCACGTCCTTGCCGCGGTAGAAAAAGGCATCGCAGGCGGCGCACCAGCTTACGCCGTGCCCTTCCAGCCCGGTCAGCCCCGGGATGCGGGGCACCGCGCGGGAAGCACCCGTTGCCAGAATGACCGCGTCTGCCGGGTACGCGCCCGCCAGCGTTTCCACAGTCAGGCGGTCGGTCCATGTCAGCCCCACGGCTTCGGTCTGCACAAACTGCACCCCCAGCCGCCGGGCGTTCTCGATGCTGCGGCGTTCCAGCTCCGGCCCGGAGACCGGCTGGGCGAAGCCGTAATAATTTTCGATTGTTTCGGCGCGTGCCAGCGCCCCGGAGCCCTTGGTCAGCACGGTGGTCTGCACCCCGGCGCGCACGGCGTACAGGGCAGCGGACACCCCCGCCGGGCCGGAACCTACGATAACGATATTGGACATGGTGTTGCTCCTTTGCATGGTTCTTTTGCCTTATTATACACAAAAACCGCGCAGATTTCTGTGACCGGGTCGCAAAAACTTTTTGGGCAGCGGGCACTGTTCAAGCCCCGGGGCGTGTGCTATACTGTTGTCATGTTGAAATTTCTGCCACAGGGGGCTTTTGCTTTATGTCCAAACAACGTCTGCTTTTCATCACCACCGGCGGCACCATTGCCAGCGTGCGCACCCAGCAGGGGCTCAAGCCCGTGCTTAGCAGCGAGGAACTGCTTGCCCACCTGCCGGAATTGAAGGAACTGTGCTGCCCGGAAACGCTGGCGCTGTGCAGCATCGACAGCACCGACCTCGGGCAGGAGCACTGGCTCATGATGGCACGCGCTATTCAGGAAAACTATGCCTTATACGATGGCTTTATCATCTGCCATGGCACGGATACGCTGGCGTATTCTGCGGCGGCGCTCTCCTATTTAATTCAGAACGCGGATAAGCCCATCATCCTTACCGGCGCACAGCAGCCCATCTCCAACGAGATCACGGATGCCAAGAAAAACCTGCGGGACAGCGTAGTCTGCGCCATCGACCCGGGCAGCCGGGGCGTGATGGTGGTGTTCGGCGGGCACGTCATCGCGGGCACCCGCGCCAAAAAGAACAAGACCATCAGCTACGACGCCTTTGCGTCGGTCAACTTCCCGGAGCTGGCGCTGGTGCAGGGCGACCGGCTGGTGCGGTACATCCCCTCGCCGTGGCCCACCGGGCCGGTGGAGTTCAGCCGCACGCTGGACAGCCGGGTGTTCCTGCTCAAGCTGACGCCGGGGATGTCCCCGGCGCTCATCCCGGAGATCTTCCGTCTGTACGACTGCGTCATCGTAGAAAGCTTTGGCGTGGGCGGCATCCCGCAGCAGCTGATGGACGCCTTTGCCGCCGGGCTGGGCGATTACGAAACCACCCACAAGGTGCTCATCATGACCACGCAGGTCACCTACGAGGGCAGCGATGTGGGCGTGTACGAGGTGGGTAAGCGGGTGCGCAACCGCTTCCGCTTTTTGGAAGCCCACGATATGACCATCGAGGCCGTGGTGACCAAAAGTATGTGGCTGCTGGCGCAGAACTGCGAAAGCTTTGACCAGCTGCAGCAGCGGTTCTACCGTCAGGTGAACTTTGACACCTTCTATCACTGAGCCGCTTTTCAGAACACCAGCTGCACCAGCAGTACATAGCAAAAAGTGCCCCCCGCCACGCTGAGCAGGGTCTGGTGCTTCCACTTGTGCAGTGCGATGGTCGCCAGCAGCGCAAGGGCTTCCGGGATGCCGTGGCTGCCGGAGAACGGGGTAACGCCCTTCAGGCAATAAACGATGAGCATCCCGAAGATGGCGGCGGGCAGCACCCGCCCCAGATACCGCACCACCTCCGGCGGCGGCTGCTCCTTGCTGGAAAAGATCAGAAACGGCAAAAAACGGGTAAGCATGGTGGCGGCGGTGCACACCGCAATGGTAAGCCCCATCTGAACTGCTGTCATTCTTCTACCTCCCCGGCTGCTTTTTCCATCGGACGGCGCAAAGCCAGCAGCAGCACCAGAATGCCAGCCATGGACGGCAGCAGAAAGCTGCCGGAGCCAAATACAATCAGACACACCAGCGGCACGGCAAGCCCGATCAGGGCACTGCCGTGCTGCTGATCTTTTTCCCACTGGTTCAGGAAGATGACCGTGAACATTGCGGTCATGACAAAATCCACGCCCTCGGTGCTGAAGGGCAGTACGGTGCCCAGCGCAGCCCCAAGCCCGGCGCTGCCCACCCAGTAAAGCTGATCCAGCAGGGTGATGAAGAACATAAACCAGCCCTTGTCCACCCCTTCCGGCGGCGTTGCCGAGCAGGTGATGGAAAAGGTCTCGTCGCTCATGGCAAAGATCATGTAAAAGCTGCGCCAGCCGTAGCCCTTATAGCGCTCCAGCATGGCAAGGCCGTAGAACAGGTGCCGCGCCTGAATCATCAGCGCCATTAAAAAGGCCGACAGCGGCGAGAACGCGCCCAGCAGCAAACTTGCCAGCACGAACTCCAGCGAGCCGCCGTACACGACAGTGCCCATGAGCATGGGCATCCACACCGGCAGCCCCAAGGACTGCACATAGATGCCGTAGCCCAGCCCCAGCACAAAATAACCCGCCAGCACCGGGATGGTCTGCGGAAAAGCCGCCCGCAGCGCCCGCAGGCAGGGGTGCGGCAGGGCGGGAGAAACGGTTCGGAACAGATGCTGCATAGAAAAGCTCCTTGCTTTGCAGGTTCAGCGGGCGGCGCGCCCATATACCCACATAGATTGTATGAAATAAGTGATTTCTATTATAGCACATCCCGGCGCATTTGCAAGACAGCGACTTCTTGCTGCCGGGACGATTTGGAATGCGCTCCGCGTTGCTCTGCGCATCTTCAGCGGAATAATTATTTATAACTTTGCAATTCTGGAAAATCTGCGGATTTTCCAGAATTGCCTTTTCACAGAAGGGGATTTTCCGCCGTAAACGTCCTCGCCCTCTCCGTCACGGCTTACGCCGTGCCACCTCTCCCAAAGGGAGAGGCCTTGGCAAAGAGATGAACTTTGCGTGGACTGCCAAGGGCTCTCCCTTTGAGGAAAGACTTCCCCCGCGCCGGGGGAAGATGTCGCGCAGCGACAAAAGGGGGAATCTGGCGCGTTAGCGCCTGAGAGGGCGAGCACGCTAAAGAAAAGCAGCCAGACCGGACGGTCTGGCTGCTTTTATAGCATACAAGAATATTTTACTCTACATCTTCATCTGCGAAGATCCACAGCACCTCGTTGATATGGGAGCCGCTACGGGAGTAGGGGGTCACACGGATGCAGAAGCTGCGTCCGTCCGTCTTGCGGTAGCGGTGCTCCAGCAGGTTGCTGCTGAACACGGTGCTGTGCACAAGGCCAAAATCGAACAACTTTGCAAAGTTTTCTCTGTCCTCGGGCGCTACCAACGTGTCGCGGTAGTTGGTCAACGCAGCGCGGAAAGAGCCGCCGCAGGTGTCCAGAACGGACTGGAAGTCGTCCGGCACAATAACGGGGCGCACGGTGTCCTCCTGCAGGTCCACCACGATCACCGTCTTGTATTTGGGGGCAAGCACCTTCAAAAAGTGCTCGGCGTCCCGCTTTTCCTGCAGGGTGCGCTCCATCTTTTCGTTCAGGCCTTCCAGCTGGCGGGCGCGGCCGTTGTGCTCGTAGTAGGTCTGCCGGTCCTGCCGCATGGCAGCCTCGGCCTTGGCCACGGCTTCGTCCACATGGCGCAGGTCGGTGGTCTGCTGGATGCCCACCGAGATGGCGTAGTCCTTTTCCTTCAGGAAGGCGCGCATCCGGTCTGCGGTGCTCCACACGCTGTAGGGCGGCTCGTTGGGAGTGAGGATGATAAATTCATCGCTGCCGATGCGGTATACCCGGCTGGTAGCAAAGAACTTGCGGGCGGCGTTTGCCAGACAGCACAGCAGGGTGTCGCCGCTGCGGTGACCCAGATGCTCGTTCACCTCGTGCATCCCGACCACATCAATGTAGGTGCACACCACGGATTCGTACCCGCTGTTGGGCAGCTCCCGCAGGTCGGCCTCGTACCGGCTGCGGTTGGCAAGGCCGGTCAGGGTGTCGTGGCTGTAAGAGAAGTCCAGCTCCTCGCTGAGCTGGTCGGCCTGTGCGTCGTTGCGCACCAGCACGGTCGCCCATGGGTTCTGGGCGCAGCAGCCCCGGCAGGGCAGCACCTCTGTGGTGACCCAGATATACTGGCCGGACACGTTCTCGCGGTAGCGGTAGAACTCCGGCGCGGTGGCGTGGTACAGCACAGAGCGCAAAGCTTCCAGATCGGTCTGCTCCAAGAACAGGTCTGCGTCCTCCTCGTGCACGATCTTTTCGTTCACCAGACGGTCGCAGTAATTGACAAAATCCTCTTCCTTTTCCAGATCCGCACCCAGCAGGCGGGCATCCCGCTTGATCACCCGGTACGCACCGGTGGCAAGGTTCAGCAGCGAGATCTCCAGCACGTTATCGGTAAAGATCTGGTAGGCCTGCAAGGCCAGCGCAGTCTTTTCGGTGCCCGGGTTCTCCACCCGGCGGTCACGGCGCATCAGGTCGCGGCGCAGATCCCAGTAATCCTGATTGGTGGGATCTGCCAGCAGTTTTTCGGCGTTTTCCACCGGCATGGGCTTGAAGAAATAGTAGCCCTGCGAGTACAGGCAGTCCGCCGCCTGCAGCATGGACACCTGCTCCGGGGTCTCCACGCCCTCGGCGATGATGGGCAGGTTCAGCCGGTGCGCCATATCCACCACCGACTCCACGATCTGCACGCCCTTGCTGCGGTTCTCCTGATTCATGTCGATGAGCTTCATGTCCAGCTTGATGGCATCGACGTTGGTATCCTTGAGCATATTCAGCGAGGAATACCCGCTGCCGAAATCGTCCATCATCACCGAGAAGCCCTTGCGGTGCAGTCCCTGAATGGCGTTTTCCACCATCTGAGTGTCCTCGGCCACCATGGTCTCGGTGATCTCAGCCAGCAGGAGCTTTGGCTCCAGCTTATATTTTTCCACCAGATCCGCAAAGATCTGCGGCACATCCAAGTTCAGGATATCCTGCACCGAAACGTTCACCGACACCGGCACAAGGTTGCTGCCGCTTTCCTGCCACTTCTGCAGGGTCTGGCAGACAGATTCCCAGATGTACTGGTCCAGCCTTGTCACAAGGCCGGTGCGCTCCAGCAGCGGCATGAACTCGGCGGGGGGAACACAGCCCCGGGTGGGGTGGTTCCAGCGCACCAGCGCTTCCATACCCACGATGGCGCGGGTGATGCTGTTACACTTGGGCTGCAGGAAGAAGCAGAATTCGTGGTTGTCCAGTGCGCGCTCCAGCTCACCCAGCAGCAGCTGCTGTTCCTTGAGTTCGTTGAGCATGGTGGGCTCAAAGCGGTGCAGGTAGCCGCTGTCCGTCGTTACACCGGCGATCTGGGCATAGTTGCACAGGGTGGCGGCATCCGCACCGGGGTTTGCCTGCACGGGGCACACGCCCATTACCACAAAGAAGGTGACATCCTGTCTGCCGGCAGCCATGCAGGCCTGCAGCGTGGCAAGCACGGCGGTCTGCTCGGCTTTTTCGTCCGGCAGGCACAGGAAAAAGTCATCATTTCCAAAATAGCCCACAGGATAGCCGGTCTGCTTGCTGTAGCCCAGCAGACAGTTTGCCATAGTCTCCAGCAGAACATCGCCCTTTTCGGTGCCGTAAAGCTCGTTATAAAGCTTGAAGTGCTGGATATCCACAGCGGCGACAGCCCATTCCGTTCCCTGATGCGCGGTCAGGAATGTATGCAGGGCCTGTAAAAATGCGTCCTTGCGGTCGATCCGCTCCAACGCAGCAGATGCCGGTGCGGCGGCATCTGTTTTGGTCTTCCGTTCCTCTGACATGACGATTCCTCACAATTTGGATAGATTCAATACGGACAAGTCGATTGCGGTCAATTGGTATACTTTGTAATCAGTATAACACGGTTTAAGCCGTTTTGAAATAGGTTTTTCACACTTTCTAACAACATTATTCGAGCAAAGTGCAACAAAAATGCCACACACGGCAGTGCCGGTGCGGCATTGGGAGTCATTTGGTTTTCTTGTTGTCGTTCTGCGCGGTGTCGTCCTGCCCGGCGCGGTGCAGCATCTCCCGCAATATGGGCAGGCTGCGCAGCTTTTTGCCGTGCCGGAGTTTCGGGTAGGCACGCAGCATACGGCGGGGGCCCACGATGCGGGGCGTGCGCAGCAGCTGCGCCTGCATCTCCTCGCTGCGCTGCTGCAGCTCTGCCGCCAGCTGTTCCAGCTGCAACAATTCAGCAGCACGCTCGGCAGTGCCTTTGGCAGCAAGACGGGCGGCGTTGGCGGCTTCGACAGCGTTCAGTCGGGCGTCCTCGCTGGCGCGGCGGGCGGCTTCGCTGGCTTCGGCGGCCTTGGCGCGGATGGCGGCCATGGTCTCACGGGCAGAGGGGCGTTTCCCGGCGGCGTCCCGCGCCTCGGCGGCGGCAAGCTTGAATTGCAGCCGTCCCTCGTCCAGTTTCTGGTCGGCGGTCAGGGTGGTGGTGCCCAGCAGCTGGGTCATAGCATCGCTGACGGCGTGGATGCTGTCGCCCAGCTGCTCCATGGTGTCCAGCGTATCGGCCAGCGCAGAGGCGGCAATGGCGGTAGCCACCACGTCCACCGCGTACACGGCGTACAGAAAGCACATGAGGATGACCCCTACAAAGGGCGGGATGAGGGCTACAAGGTCCGCCACCACCGGGTGCACGATGCGCATGACCACCAGCGTGCCCACGCCCCACAGCAGGCAGAATTCCAAGCAGATATAGCCCCCGATGTTAAAGGGGAAATCGCTGTAATCCCACCAACGAGTGTGATAGAGCTTATACAGCGCCCAGCCGCCCACCAGCTCCAGCGCACTGGGCAGGATGACGCCGCCTATATACAGCAGCAGGATGCTGTGCTGCAAGGGCGTAAGGACAAACAGCACGATGATCATGCCAAAGCCGTAGATGGGGCAGACCGGGCCATTCAAAAAGCCCCGGTTCACCAGCTGGCCGGTGGTAGCGGCGGCATAGATGACCTCCAGACACCAGCCCATGCAGGAATAGACCAGGAAATAGGCCAGAATATGGTACAGCGAGAACCCGCATACCATAGTCCCGGTGAGAAAACTAACCATGAGCACCTCCGTTCTTCAGTTCTGTTTGGATACGATCTTATATTCGTCCCCCGGCTCAAAAAAGGGACAGGCAGCGGTATTGCGGGCAAGATAGCGCGCCATCTCGTCCTCATCCAGCGCAGCGCCCTGCGCGCAGTAGTAGCTGCCGTATTCGTCCTGAACATTATTCAGGCACAGCTCACAGGGGTCAGACATTTCCTTCGCCTTCCTGTGCGGCGGCTTCGGCGGCAGCTTCCCGCGCCATCCGCTTGAGCACCTTAGGGTCTACCCATGTCACGCTGTCGGCACCGGGCTTTTTGCGGGCAATAAGCGCCTTGATCTTGATGCCCATCTCGGTGAACATTCCCTCGTGCTCGGTGCGGATGTTCCACGCCGGCTCGTTCTCGTGCAGGTCGTAGGTGATCCACTCGATGTCGTAGCCGGAAGCGGGGAAGTACTCCACGCTGTCCCGGAACAGATCATCGTCGTCGGTCTTGAAGTAGATCTCGCCGCCATCTTTCAGGAACTCGCGGTAGGCGATGAGCTGGCGCGGGTAGGTAAGGCGGTGCTTGTGGGAGGAGTCGTTCTTGCTCCACGGGTTGCAGAAGTTGATGTAGATGCGGCTGACTTCATCCTCCGGGGTGATAACGCCCTTGATGCGCTCGATATCGGTGCTCATGATCTTTACGTTGTCGATGGGACGTCCCGCTGCCTGATAGGCGGCTTCGATCTTGCGCTTGGCAAGGATGAGCACCTTGTCGGTGATGTCGATGCCCAGATAGTTGTTTTCCGGGTGGGCGCAGGCCAGCTGGGAGATGAAGCCGCCCTTGCCGCAGCCCAGTTCCAGAATAAAGGGCTGCTCCGGGCGGGCATACTGGCCGTGCCATTTGCCGCCCCAGATGAGGGGCTCGTGCACATGGAAATCCGCGGCCATCAGTTCGTCGTGGGCATAGGGTTTGAAACGCATTCTCATAGTTTGTTGTTCTCCTTCAAAAATCTCTCCACCTGCTCCGGGGTGGCGGCGCAGCTGCCCTGACAGATGCCGGGCTTGCCGCCGCCGCGTCCGTTCAGGGCGGCATTCAGTGCTTTGGTCAGGGCGCGCACATCGCCGTCCCGCCGGGCAAGGCAGTAACCGGTGCCCTTTTCGGTGGGGGTCAGAGCGGCGCACAGGCCGGTGGTGGCCTCGGTCAGACGGACAGCCAGCCGATGCAGCCCGTCCGGGTCCAGCCCCGGCAGGGTACGGATGGCGTCCGCATCGGGTGCGGTCAGCTGCGCAAGGGCGTCAAACAGCTGGCTGCACAGTCCAAAGTGTGTAAACTTGAGTGCAGTATACTCATCGTAGACCCGGTGCACCGCCACAGCGGTCTGGTCGGCCTTGGCAGAGAGCAGTGCACCGATCTCCGCCTGCCGGGCGCGCATGGCCTGCGCCGCCGCCAGCGCACGGGCACCGCACACCACGCTCAGCCGCACACCGCCCTTGTAGTTCTCGCTGGCAAGGATCTTGATCTGCCCCACCTGACCGGTGGTGCGGGTGTGGGTACCGCAGCAGGCGCAGACGTCCGCGCCCGGGATGGTCACGATGCGCACCTGCCCCTCGATCTCTTTTTTAGAGCGGTAAACAAGGGCGGCAAGCTCCTCCCGGGTGGGGTAGCTGATGAGCACCGGCACATCCTGCCACACGATGCGGTTGGCGGCAAGCTCTGCCTGCCGCAGCCCCTCGGGGCTGATGGGCACACTGGTGTCCATGCGCACCACCTCGGTGCCTACATGGAAGCCCACGTTCTCCGCCCCGAACATCTGGTGCAGGATGCCGGAAAGGATATGCTCGCCGGTGTGCTGCTGCATTTTGTCAAAGCGCCAGTCCCAGTCGATGCAGCCGGCAACGGCTGCGCCGGGCGCGGCGGCAGCGGGCAGGGCATCCACTGTATGCCAGATGATGCCCGCCTGCTCGTGGACGTCCGACACCCGCAGCACCGTGCCGTCCGGCAGGGTCAGAGTGCCCCGGTCGGCGGGCTGACCGCCGCCCTCCGGGTAGAACACCGTGCCGTCCAGCGCGATGCGCCCGCCGCCGGTCTTTTCGTCCGGCTCTGCGGCAAGGATGACGCTTTCGCATCCGGTGCGGAAAGCATCCTGCTCAAAATATTTTTCTGTGCGCTGCATAGCGCGAGTACCTCCTGTAAAATAGAACGATTGACAATAGTGGTAAGAGTCTTTGCCGAGGGATGTTCTCTTTTGACACCAAAAGAGAACCGGAAGAGTGCATTGCGCTCCGCGGGGTGACTTTCTGCTTGTTTTCAGCGTGCAAAGACGCTCCGCTGGGCCAGAGGTAGGGAGGGGTGTTCCGATTCCCCCCTCCCTACCTCTGGACTCCACCCACCCCGCAACGGGTCAAGGGCTGCACGCCCTTGACAATCCTAAAGAAGTGGGCTCCACCGGAAAAAACTGAAGATTCACGCCTGTTCGGCGTGAAGATCTTTTAACCGTTTTTTCCGGCTCCGCCGATTCAAAGCCCCTCAGTCGCTGCGCGACAGCTCCCCCCCCCGGGGAGCTGCTGAGCGCAGCGAAGCTGAGGGGGTATCCCATAAAAACCAGTATACCACGATTTTTGCCTGTGGAAAATAGTTTACAGTTATGTTATGATAGGAAACAACGAATATTCCCGAAAATTGACAGCGAGGAAGGTAACGGATCATGCGTGAAAGTGGTATTCTGATGCCGGTATCCAGTCTGCCCGGCCCTTACGGGATCGGCTGCTTTGGCAAGGCGGCATTTCAATTTGTGGATTTCCTGTCTGCAGCAGGACAAACGATCTGGCAGCTGCTGCCACTCAGCCCCACCGGCTACGGCGACAGCCCCTACCAGAGCTGCTCTGCCTTTGCGGGCAACCCCTATTTTGTGGACTTGGAAGCGCTGGAAAAAGAGGGCCTGCTGACCGCCGCAGACCTCAAGGCGGAAAGCTGGGGCAAAAACCCGCTGGAAGTGGACTACGGCACCTTGTACGTCAGCCGCTTTGCGGTGCTGCGCAAGGCCTACGCCGCATGGCGCAGCCAGTGCGCCGGGCTGCACGGCTGTAGCTACTACTACCCCGACGACTACTACGCCTTCACCCTTGCCAACGAGGACTGGCTGGAGGACTATGCCCTGTACATGGCGCTGAAGGTAGCCAACAAGATGAAGAACTGGGTGGAGTGGGATGCCCCCTACCGCCGCCGCGACAAGGCTGCACTGGCTGCCTTTGCCGCCGCAAACGAAGAGGAGATTGGCTTCTGGAAGTTTGTGCAGTACAAGTTCAGCGTCCAGTGGCAGGCAGTCAAAACCTATGCCAACGAGAAGGGCGTGCAGATCCTAGGCGATATCCCCATCTACGTCTCTGCCGACTCGGTGGACGCATGGGTGGGCGGCAAGCTGTTTGAGCTGGACGCCGATGGCCGCTTTGCCCGGGTGGCGGGCTGTCCGCCGGACTACTTCTCCGCAGACGGCCAGCTGTGGGGCAACCCCCTGTACGACTGGGCGTACCACAAAAAGACCGGCTACGCATGGTGGATCCAGCGAGTGCGCCACGCACTGGGCATCTACGATCTGCTGCGCATCGACCACTTCCGCGGCTTCGACACCTATTGGGCCATCCCGGCCACCAGCACCACCGCCCGCACCGGCAAGTGGGAGAACGGCCCCGGCATGGAGCTGTTCGATGCACTGGAGGCCGCACTGGGCAAGCTGCCCATCATTGCCGAGGACTTGGGCGAGCTGTTCCCCAGCGTGCGCAAGCTGCTGGCCGACAGCACCTTCCCGGGCATGAAGGTGCTGCAGTTTGCCTTCGGCGGCGGGGACAACGAGTATCTGCCCCATAACCACGTTAAAAACGGCGTGGTCTACCCCGGCACCCACGACAACACCACCCTGACCGACTGGTGGGAGAACGGCGCTTCCGAAAAGGAAAAGGCCACCGCTGCGGCCTATCTGCACCTGACCCCCTGCAAGCCCACCGCCAAGGAGGTGGCAGCTGTCAAGACTGCCGCCGCGCGCACTGCGCTGCTGCGGGCGGCGCTGGGCTCGGTGGCGGACAGAGCCATCATTCCCATGTACGACTGGCTGGGTCTGGGCGCCGAAGCGCACCTGAACACCCCGGGCAAGCTGGGCGGCAACTGGGCATGGCGCGCAAAGGCCGGCTTTGACTCCAAAACCCTTGCCGCACAGATCAAAGCCGAGTGCGCCGTGTACTGCCGCTGCAATGCAGACGTTCAAAACGTGAAAGAATTAGCAATTTGACAGAATTGTAAAAACTGCCGTAAAAATTTGTGCGTTTTGCTGGAAAAATCTGTATTTCAATGGTATAATAGCCGTAAGTTCCCGGATTTGTGGGAAAATTGGAATTTCGCCCGTCGGAAGCGGCGGCGCGTACTGATGATGGGGAAATTACAGATGGACAGAGAATGGACAGAGCAGGATCTGCGTACCTTTGCCGAGGGCGCACAGGCTGCGTTTGAAACGGTATTGCTGGACGAGCTGCCACAGGACACCGGCTGGCAGGACGAAGGCCTGCAGGTGAGTTATAGCCTGTGCAACGGCCGGGTAAGCTGCGTGCTGCACCGCACGGTGCGGGCAGACGGCAAGCTGTGGCGGATCACCATGTCTGCCCCGCTGGCAGGCAACCTGCTGCCGGAAGAGCGCATGAGCGCCCGCGAACGGGAGCTGTGCCGCGAGGACCTGAACCACGATTTTCTTTCCGGCGTGTACAACCGCCGCTACCTTGAAACTGTGATCGCCGCCGAGCTGGATCGCTGGGCAGAGCAGGGGCGCAGGGCCGCTGTGGCGCTGGTGTCGCTGGATCACGGCGCACAGCTGCGGGACACCTACGGTCAGCCGGTGATGGATCAGCTGATCTGCTTTGTGGCAAACCAGTGGAAAAAGTATTTCGACATCCCGGGCAGTCAGATCGTCTGCCGCCTGACCGGCACCACCTTTGTGGTGGGCTGTCTGGACATGGACGGCGGCCAGCTGGCCGAGCAGATGCGGAACATTTACGCCGAAATGCCCCACGAGTGCATCACCTCCATGGGCATGATGAAGCGGGTGCCCTTTACCCTGAGCGTCGCGGTGGCAGGGCTGGACGAGCTGGACAGCGCCGCCAACTGCTGGCAGCGCCTGTACGCCATCTGTGACGAGCGGCTGCGCGGCATCCAGATCTCCGGCGGCAATAAGATCTGCTGAGAAACAACGTATAAAATCCCCCTTCGGGCACATACTAGGTGCCAAAGGGGGATTTTTTTGTATGGAAAACCAGAAAAACGATAACCTCAACCTGCTGGAGGCTGTGGTGCAGAACACCGAGATGGGCAAGAACACCTTGGAACAGATCTTACCCATGACCAGCGATGTGCAGTTCAAGGCGGAGCTGCTGCGCCAGCGCAACATCTACCACCAGCTGAATCAGGAGGCGCACACCGCCATAGAAGCCTGCGGCGGCAGCGCACAGGGGCAGAGCACCATGGCAAAGCTGAACACGAAAATGGGCATCGGGCTCAAGACCCTTACGGACAAATCCACCCGCAATCTGGCCGAGATGCTCACACAGGGCAGCGGCATGGGGGTGGTGGACTGCGTAAAAAGCTGCAAGGACTACCCCAACGCCGCCCCGGGCGCAAAGCGCCTTGCCCAGCGGCTGCAGGATTTTGAAGAGGATAACCGCATCCAGCTGGAACGGTTTTTGTGAATACGTTCCACCCCATAAAAACACAAAGTCGGGCAGTCCGCAGGCTGCCCGACTTTGCTATGATCTAAATATTTTTCCGCTATTGCGAAGCATTTACTCCCACAGCTTTTCGGGGTACTGGCCCTCGGCGGTCTTGCGGGCAATGGCCTCCACCACCAAAGGCTTATCCTCCCGGTAGGTGACGCCGAACCACTTATCCGTACTGCGCAGCACCTGAATTTTTGCCTTGTTCTCCTCGATCAGCTCGGTCACCACCAGCGGCAGGAAATACTCGCACTTCAGGGGGTTCACCGGCAGATTCTCGGTCAGCCAGCCCGCAAAGCGCTGCTCGGCCTCGTCCAGAAAGCTCTTGCCGAAGCCCCACAGGTTCATGCTCACAGGGGTGTCGCCGGGCAGGTCCACCCAGCTCTCGCCGCCGTCCTCGGTGTAATGTGCGCCGCCGTCGCAGGGCTCGATGCGGGTGCGCTCGGTCACGCTTTGCAGGGTGCCGTCCTCGTTCTTGATGCACACGCCGCGTGCCACGCTGCCGTTCTCAGACAGGGTGTTCTTCAGCAGATAGCTGACCATGCAGTAGCGGTAGAAATCATCATCGGCGTGGGTGGACAGGTAATCGTACATCACCTGAAACGCCTCCGGGCCGTAGTAGTCGTCCGCATTGATGACCGCAAAGGGGCCGTCAATCAGGGGCTTTGCAGCCAGCACGGCATGGCAGGTGCCCCAGGGCTTTACACGTCCCTCCGGCACGGCAAAGCCTGCGGGCAGCTCTTCCAGCTGCTGGAAGGCATACTTCACCTTCATCGCCTTGGCCACGCGGTCGCCGATGGCTGCCTTGAAGGCGTCCTCGATCTCGTGCTTGATGACAAAGATCACGGTCTCAAAGCCGGCGCGGCGGGCGTCGTAGAGGGAATAGTCCATAATGACCTGTCCGTTGGGGCCCACCGGGTCGATCTGCTTCATGCCGCCGTAACGGCTGCCCATGCCGGCAGCCATGACGACCAGTACCGGTTTATTCATCTGCAATTCCTCCTGTATCTGCCGGGGTTTCCGGCATTGTAGCGTTCTGAGGCTATTATACACTGCTTCGCCGCCGGTGGCAAGGCACAGAAGGGGGGGAGAGGATCAGAAATGCGCGCCGCGTGCGCTTTGCGCATATTCAGCGGAAAAATTCTTTTTTAATAGCGCAATGCCGGAGCGTCTGCGGACGCTCCGGCATTGCATTTTCACGGGAGAGGGCGCGGCAGGGCAGCTCCATCTATGAAAAAGGAGATCGGAAACGCCCGCAGGTGTTTCCGATCTCCCAAATCAAACTGTTTTTCCGCTCACCCCAGCTGGCTCTGGGTCAGGGACAACCGCTGGTAGGCGATGCGCGGGGTGCCGTCCTCCACATGGATGATGCCGCAGCGGGTAAAGCCCTCGCTTTCCAGCAGGTGCTGCATCACCTTGTTGTCGGCGTGGGTGTCGGCGCGCAGGCTCTCGCAGTGCTCCAGACACCACTCCACCACCGCCTTGCCGATGCCCTTGCTCTCGCCCGCCGAAGCCAGCCGGTGCAGCGTACCGTAGGGCAAAGTGTCGTTGAGCCACTGTCCGTCCTCAATGACCTTGTAAGTGGGATCCTCGCCAAGGACAAAGGCAAACACCGCCTGCATCTGGCCGTTTACCATGTACACGAACAGCCGGTTGGTGTCGATATCCTCTTCCAGCAGCTCCGGGCTTGGGTAATTGTCCCCCCACTGGGTGGGGTTGCCGTTTTTCGCCATGAATTCCCGCGCACGGGCATAGATATCCAAAATCCGTGCCATATCTGCTCTTACCGCTCCGCGAAACATATCCACTCATCCTCTCTTGCCCGCGCCCTGCCGCGCGGGGTACATTTATTTTAGTATAACACAATATTCCATAAAGTACCAGATTTTTCTCCATTTCGCGGCAAAAACAGACCGCCGTGCGCGGGGCAACAGCACGACGGTCGGGGGAAGCAAAACAAAAGAGGGCTTCATGCGGTGGGGCGGCGGGGAGCGGCGCCGTTGCGCACCAGCCGGTACTCCCGTGGGCTCAGGCCGTAGCGCTCGTGGAACAGGCGGTAGAAGTAGCTGGTGTTCTCGTAGCCCACCTGTGCAATGATCTGCTGAATGTTCAGATCGCTGCGGCGCAGCAGCCGCGCGGCGGTCTCCATGCGGTGCTTTTGCAGCAGCTCCTTGTAGGTGCGCCCGGTCTGAGCGCGCACGCACTCGCTGACATACGCCAGCGAAACACCATAAGCCCTTGCCACATTGGAAAGGCTGGCCTCACGATAATTTTGGGTGATCTCCTGCAGCGCCGCCTGCACCAGTGCATCGCGGCTCACGGCCTCCATGCGGGCTTGCTGCGGGGAGCGTTCAAGCTTTGCCATCATTGTATCTGTCCTCCGTAACGGTGCGGCAGGCGGGGGACTGGGGGAAGCCGGACCACCCGCCGCACGATAACTGCGGAACCCTTTCCGGGCTCTTATACCTTGAATACGAATGACCTGCCGCAAACATTGCAGAAAAGATAAAAATTTTTTAGTCAATTTTCGTTGTAGAGGGATCTCCACAGAAAAAGGCTGCCTGCCAAACGGCAGACAGCCTTTTCCAGAAGAAAATAAGGAAAACACGCGCCCAAAAGGGCTGGGTGAGTATCAGAACATACTTTCGTCCTTATAGCGCCCGGTGCGCACGAACTGCACCCACTCGGCTACGTTCACGGCGTGGTCGCCGATGCGCTCCAGATACTTGATGACCATCAGCAGATCCAGCGCGGCGTCCACCTTGGCGGGGTCGGCGGCGATCTCCTGTGCCAGTGTGTGCTTGATGGCGTTGAAGTCGTAGTCCACGGCGTCATCTGCGGCGATGACGCGGCGGGCGGCGATCTCATCCTCGGCGGTCAGGGCATCCATGGCGTCTAAGATCATCTGGTAGGCCTTACGCCCCATGGCAATAGCCTGACTGACGGCGGGGTCGCCCTCCTTGCGCACGGTGACAAGATGCGGGATGATCTCGGCGATATCCGAGGCGTGGTCGCCCATGCGCTCGATATCGGTGACCACCTTCATGGCGGTGGAAATGTGGCGCAGATCGCCCGCCACCGGCTGCTGGCGCAGCAGCAAGGTCATGCAGCGGTGCTCGATGTCCCGCTCCATGTTGTTGATGCGGTCATCCCCCTGCACGATCTTCTGGGCGGCTGCGGTGTCGGCGGTGCACAGCGCTTCCAGCGCGTTCTCCACGGCCTCGGCGGCGTTCTGCCCCATCTCCACCAGTGCGGTCTTGAGGGCTTCCAGATCGCTGTCGTATTGTTTGCGAATGCTCATTGCTTTGTTCCTCCCTGCATTAACCGAACCGGCCGGAGATGTAGTCCTCGGTGCGCTTGTCCCGGGGCGTGCTGAAGATCTGGTTCGTGGGGCCAACCTCCACCAGTTCACCCAGCAGGAAGAAGGCGGTGCGGTCGCTGATACGGGCCGCCTGCTGCATATTGTGGGTGACGATGACCACGGTGTAGTTCTTTTTCAGCTCGTTCATCAGCTCCTCCACCTTCATGGTAGAGCCGGGGTCCAGTGCACTGGTGGGCTCGTCCATCAGCAGCACCTCGGGCTTGACCGCCAATGCCCGGGCGATGCAAAGACGCTGCTGCTGCCCGCCGGACAGGCCAAGAGCGCTCTTTTTCAGGCGATCCTTCACCTCGTCCCACAGGGCTGCGCCCCGCAGAGAGGTTTCCACCAGCTCGTCCAGCTCGGCCTTATTGCGCACGCCGTGCAGCTTGGGGCCGTAGGTGATGTTGTCGTAGATGCTCATGGGGAAGGGGTTTGCCTTCTGGAACACCATACCCACGCGGCGGCGCAGGTCGGTCAGCTCCATCTCGCGGGCAAAGATATCCTCGCCCTTCAGCCGTACATCGCCCTCGATGCGCACGCCCGGCACAAGGTCGTTCATGCGGTTCAGGGTCTTTAAAAAGGTGGACTTTCCGCAGCCGGAGGGGCCGATGAGTGCGGTGATCTCCCGCTCGCCCACGTCCAGCGAAATGCTCTTCAGCGCCTTGAAGTCGCCGTACCAGAGGTTCAGATCCTTTGCCGATATCACCGGCACATTCGTGTTTTCCATAGAGTACCTCTTTATTTTTACTGCTTCTGTTTCAGTTTTGTTTTCGCCAGCCGTGCTGCCAGATTGATGAGCAGCACCAGCACCAGCAGCACTGCGCCGATGCCCCATGCGGAGGTGAAATCGCCGTCTTCAAAGGCGCGCAGGTACAGCAGCACCGACAGGGTGGCACCGTTGGAGGTGTAGGCTTTGAACACACTCTTGGCGATCACCTCTGCCGCACCGGCGGTGAACAGCAGCGCGGCGCTTTCGCCCACGATGCGTCCCACCGCCAGAATGCAGCCGGTGACGATGCCGTCAATGCTGCAAGGCAGCACGATGGTGCGGATGATGTGCCACTTGCCTGCACCCAGACCCATGGCACCCTCGCGGTAGCCCTGCGGCACGGTTTTGAGGGATTCCTGCGTGGTGCGGATGATGGTGGGCAGGTTCATCACCACCAACGTCAGACTGCCGGACAAAAGACAGGTCTGGAAGCCCAGTGCCTGACTGAACACCAGCATACCCACCAAGCCGTAGATGATGCTGGGGATACCCGCCAGCGTTTCGTTGGTGAACTCGATGACCTCGATGAGCCGCCGGTTGGAGGCGTATTCGGTCAGGTAGACCGCCGCACCCACGCCCAGCGGCAATACGATGAGTAATGTCAACACAATGACATACAGCGTGTTGAGGATGGCGGGCAGGATGCCGTCCGTCTTTTTCAGCACACTGGCGGTGGTAGAAAGGAAGTTCCAGCTGATGTGGGGGATGCCCCGCACCAGCACCATGCCGATGATCCCGGCCACCAGAATCATCACCAGTACTGCGCTTGCCCAGACCAGCACGGTCATTACCCGGTTCCATGCCCGGCGGGAGGACGAAAAGCCGTTATTCATCGCGGTTTCCTCCCTTCAGTACCACATTCAGCACAACGTTGATGAGCATGATGAACACGAACAGCACCAGCGCGATGCTGAACAGTGCCTGCCGCTGCAAGCCGCCGGCGTAGCTCATTTCCTTGGCAATGGCGGTGGTCAGCAAAGTGACGCTGCGGAACAGGCTGTCCGGCATATTGGGGCTGTTGCCCGCCACCATCATCACGGCCATGGCCTCGCCGATGGCGCGGCCGATGCCCAGCACAACGCCTGCGGCAATGCCGCTTTTGGCCGCCGGGATGCTGATCTTGAACCATGTTTCGGCGTCGGTAGCGCCCAGCGCCAGACTGCCCTGCTCATACTCCGGCGGCACGGCGTTGAGCGCCGTCACCGACACGGACACGATGCTGGGTAAGATCATGATGGAAAGCACCACAATGGCGCTGAGCAGGCAGGCACCGGAGGCCTTGCCGAAGGTCTTTGCCACGGCGGGCACCAGCACCTGCATACCCAAAAGGCCGAACACTACGCTGGGGATGCCGGACAGCAGCTCGATGGCGGTGACCACCACGGTGCGCAGTTTGGGATTTGCGGCCTTGGAGAGGAACACTGCCGTCAGCAGGCCGATGGGCACGCCGAGGATGGTAGCGCCCAGCGTGCCGTAGACGCTGGACAGGATGAAGGGCAGGATGCCGAACATCGGCTCTGCTGCGGTGGACGCCCATTTTGTGCCGAAGAGGAACTTGAAAATGCCGATCTTATGGATAGCCGGCACGCCGGAGACCACCATGTACACCGAGATGAGCACCACACAGCACACCGCCAGCATTCCGCACAGGAAGAAGATGAAATTCATCACCGCTTCCAGCCAGTCGGCGGGGGTACGGGGCAGCCGTACCCGGCGCAGAGAAGAGGTTGTATTTTTCATAACGCGATCCTATAAAAAGCCGCACCAGCCCAGCCTTTTAGGGCAGGCCGACGCGGCAGTTCTCTTGTTCAGATGCAGGGCAGGCGGTTCACCGGGGAGCTTTCCCCGCGAAATTCGGGGCTTCCAGCTCCCGCCCTATTGCCTGCGGCAACAGGGTCCCACCCTCGGATCATTCGCTGGGGAAACTCCCCGGCAAACCACCCGGCAATTACTCGTTCACGGGCACAGCGCCTGCGGTGCGGATGAGGTCGGCAGCGTCCTTGCTGGTGGCAAAGTCCACAAAGGCTTGTGCCTGCTCAGACAGGGCAGCGCTCTTGTTGGTGACGAACACGAAGGGACGCTGGATCTTGTAGCTGCCGTCCTTGACGGTGTCCTCGCTGCACTCCACACCCTCCACGGTGACCATGGCAACGGTGTCGCCCACGGCGGACAGAGAAGCGTAGCCGATGGCCAGCGGGTTTGCCTCCACAGCGCTGATGACAGCGCCGGTAGCGGTCAGCTCCTGTGCGTACTTGCAGCTGTCCTTCACGTCCACGATGCTCTCAAAGCCATCACGGGTGCCGGAACCGGCCTCGCGGCCCACCAGAACGATCTCGCCGTCATCGCCGCCGACCTCCTTCCAGTTGGTGATCTCGCCGGTGAACATCTTCTTGAGCTGCTCCACGGTCAGGTCAGCGACCTTGCTGTCCTTGTTCACGATGATGGCGATGCCGTCCAGCGCCACGATGGTGCCGTCCACAGCAGACTTTTCATCGTCCTTCAGGGCGCGGGAGGACAGGCCGATGTCCAGCGTCTTGTCGGTAGCGCCGGTGATGCCTGCGCCGGAGCCGGTGGGGTCGTAGCTGACGGTGACGCCCGGCTCGACCTCGGCAAAGCCCTCGGTCAGGGCAGCAATGACGTTCTTCATGGAAGTAGAACCGCCGGTCGCAACGTTGCCGCTCAGGGTGCCGGCTGCCTGCCCGGCAGCGGAAGAAGCGGTGGTGGAAGCAGAAGCAGCGGTGCTGGATGCGGAAGAAGCAGAGCCGCCGCAGGCGGTCAGGGCAGCAGCCGCAGCAGCTGCACCGCAAACGGTCAGGAACGAACGACGAGAGATCTTTTTCATGATAGAATTTCCTCCATTAAAAACCCGGGCTCCCGCCCGGCACTGTCTTTTTGTGTTTTCCTTGGGAACGGCCTTATTCTACCGCTTTGTCCCCCTTGCCGCGACCATGGACGTGCAAAAAGTGCGTAAAACTTTGTGCACACTGCCAGCCCCAATGTAAAGAACAGGTAACGCGGCACAAAACAAAAAAGCCACCGGGCACTCCTGTTTCCAAGAGTGCCCGGCGGCGGGATGTATTCGGTTTTACTCTACGCGGCCCGTTACATTTTTGCCGTTATTTCCATAGAGGAATACAGCGGTTTGACCATTGTAGCGCACACGCAGTTCATAAGTGCCGGTGCTGTTCTTTTCCGGCACACCTTCCTTAGTTTCCAGATAGAACTCCTGCGAGCCATTGTAGACGGCCGTCTGCCCCGGCTCTGCGACCAGTTCCTTCCGCTTGAAATACAGCGTTTCCTTGGTGTCCGCCTCCCGGAAGATGCAGGTAATGTCCTCCGGCTTGATAACTACCCTTTCGGCGCTGTTGTTCTGGATGGTGAACTGCGTCAAGTAGGTCAGCTGCTTGACTATGCCGTCGCCCAAGCCGCCGCCCGGAAACGGCATTGCGCAGATAAAGGTGACATCACCGATCTTCGCCACGCCGCTGGTCTTTTCGATCACGGTATCCCCGCAGCCGGTCAAAGCCCCTGCGGCGGTCAGCACCAGTGCCCCGGCGCTGAGCTTGAGAAATGTTCTGCGGTCGATCATAGCAATGCACCTCCTGTATTGGGCTGTTTAGGTTCAATTATGCAAGTTTGGAATCCTTCTTAAAGGTATAGCCTTCATAAACACCGGTATAGGTCTCGGTGGGATCAACGCCAACCCTAAGCTTGATATCTGCGGTTTGAGCTTCCATTGCCTGATAGAGATTTTTCTGGCTCTCATCCAGACGGAAGGTCAGAATGCCCGTTTTGCGCTCGCCCTTTTTCATGACCAGCGTGATATTGCTCAGCAGATCTCCACCCTGCAGCGCGACTTTCTGACCGTCGATCTTAAGCACAAACACGGATTTTGCGGGGAAACTGAAGCCATTGGAATCATCCAGATTATGAACGCGCACAGTCACTGCGAAATCTGCATACCAGGATTTCCCGGTACCTATGCCCTGATCATGAGGGACAGCGCTCCATTTACCCACATCAACCGTAAAACCACCCAGATCAGTGCCAATGTCACCATCACTGCAGCCGCCCAGCAGTCCGGTCATAGATACCGCCACTGCCATTGCGGCAGAAGTCTTTAAAAACGCACGACGATCTATTTTCATAGCCATATTATAAGCCCTCCTCAAAAGCGTTTTTGCCCCCTAAGAGTACCACATTTTACCACATTGTCAACTATCCGAATTCAGGTTTCACCATTTTATCGTTCCTTTATAAAAGGCCGCATAGAACGGCAGCGGGCGCGGTGTTTGCTGCCGGTCCGGGGCTGCGGTGGAAAAATTTACTTTTTTCGAACAAAATCAAAATTTGCTGTTGACAAAGGGCACCCGGTATGCTAAAATAGCCAAGTCGGGTGCGAACACCTGATGCAAAATGGACGTATGGCCCGTTGGTCAAGCGGTTAAGACAGAGGCCTCTCACGCCTTTAACATCGGTTCGATTCCGGTACGGGTCACCATTTTATAGTAGTAAAACGGTCATGTGCCGTTTTATATAGATGCCTCTTTAGCTCAGTCGGTTAGAGCACCTGACTGTTAATCAGGGTGTCGCCTGTTCGAGTCAGGCAAGAGGCGCCAGCAAAGCGATGGAAATTTTCCATCGCTTTTTTCTTTTTCCGGCGGCCTTGTTGACAGCACCGCCCCGGGGGGCTATACTTAACACACTATAAAGTATAAAAGGAACCTCTTGCCACGCAGCTTTACGGTGCAGTAAGGCGAAAAGGCGCTCCCTTGGGGGAGCCGGCAATGCCGCAAGGCTTGTCGGAGGGGGTCAAATCCTTGACAAAGGAGAACATCATGAAAAAAGTTATTCTGACCGGCGACCGTCCCACCGGCCGCCTGCACGTTGGCCACTATGTCGGCTCTCTGAAGGAGCGGGTGCGGCTGCAGAACACCGGCGAATATGACGAGATCTTTATCATGATCGCCGATGCGCAGGCACTGACCGACAACGCCGACAACCCCGAGAAGGTGCGCCAGAACATTCTGCAGGTGGCGCTGGACTATCTGGCCTGCGGTCTGGACCCCAACAAGGTGCACATCTTCATCCAGTCCATGGTGCCCCAGCTGACCGAGCTGAGCTTCTACTACCAGAATCTGGTCACCGTCAGCCGTCTGCAGCGCAACCCCACCGTGAAGAGCGAGATCCAGATGCGCAACTTCGAAGCCAGCATCCCGGTGGGCTTCTTCTGCTACCCCATCAGTCAGGCTGCCGATATCACCGCCTTCAAGGCTACCACCGTGCCCGCCGGTGAGGATCAGAAACCCATGATCGAGCAGTGCTGCGAGATCGTGCACAAGTTCAACTCCGTCTACGGCGAAACGCTGGTAGAGCCCCAGATCGTTCTGCCCCAGAACGCCGCCTGCCTGCGTCTGCCCGGCATTGACGGCAAGGCCAAGATGAGCAAGAGCCTTGGCAACTGCATCTATCTGTCCGAGGAGCCGGAGGACATCGAGAAGAAGGTCAAGTCCATGTTTACCGACCCCAACCACCTGCGCGTGCAGGACCCCGGCAAGGTGGAGGGCAACCCGGTGTTCATCTATCTGGACGCCTTCTGCCGCCCCGAGCACTTTGCCGAGTTCTGGCCGGAGTACCAGAATCTGGACGAGGTGAAGGCGCACTATCAGCGCGGCGGTCTGGGCGATATGAAGGTGAAAAAGTTCCTGAACAGCGTCATGCAGGCTGAGCTGGAGCCTATCCGCACCCGCCGCAAGGAGTGGGAGCAGCGCCTGCCCGAGGTGGTGGAGATCCTGAAGGAGGGCAGCGCCTACGCCGAAAAGACCGCTGCCGCCACGCTGGACGAGGTGCGCAAGGCCATGCGCATCGACTACTTCGAGAACGATAACCTGCTGAAGTAATATTTATGAGAGAACCCGAAACGCCTGCGGCGTTTCGGGTTCTCTTTTGCATCGTTTACGAAAATTGCATAGAAAGCACGGGCAAACTATGCTAAAATAAGGGCAACAAGTACAGAAAGCCCCGTTCTGGGGGCGAGAAGAAAAAGGAGAACCACCATGCAAAAGACCATCTGGATCACCGGAGCAAGTTCCGGCATCGGCCGGGAGTTCGCCCGCCGGTATGCCGCTATGGGCTGTCGGCTCATCCTGACTGCCCGCCGCGCCGACCGTTTGCAGGCTCTCGCCAAGGAGCTGCACGCAGCCCACGGCACGGAATGCCGCATCGAGACCGCCGACCTCTCCCGCGCCGAAGAGTGCAGCCGCCTGTGCGAAGTGCTGGCTGATGAACACATCGACATCTTCATCAACAACGCCGGTTTCGGCGTCTGCGGCAGCATTCTGGAAACGGAGGAAGCCCGCGAGGAAGAGATGATCCAAGTGAATGTTGCCGCCATGGCGCGGCTGTTCCGCGCCGTGGTGCGCAAAATGCACGCGCAGGGCGGCGGCACCATCCTGAATGTGGCATCCTCTGCGGGGCTGCTGCCCGGCGGGCCCTATATGGCGGGCTACTACGCCAGCAAAGCCTATGTGGTCAGCATGACCCGCGGCGTGGCCGAGGAGCTGCGGGAGATGCACAGCCCCGTCTACGTCTGCGCCCTCTGCCCCGGCCCGGTGGACACCGAGTTCAACGACCACGCCGGGGTGGTGTTTGCCCTGCGGGGCATCACGCCGGAGCTGTGTGTGGAGGAAGCTCTGCTGGGCATGATGCACCGCAAGACCATCATTGTGCCCTCTGCCTTTATGCGGCTGTGCACCAGCGCCCAGCGCCTTGTGCCCATCCCCCTGCTGATGCCCATTGTGGCGCGCCAGCAGAAGAAAAAGCTGGGGTAAAAGCCAAAGGTCGTCCAAACTTGTCAACAAGCCCAAAGAAAGCCGGAATATCTTGTGCACCGTGACAAGGTGCGGCGGTCCGCACAAGCCGTTGCACTGAAAAGCGACGGTTTTTCGTGTTGTTTTTCGGCAGAAAAGCGGAAATCTAAAGAAAGTACAATAAAACTTCACAAGAATGTGCCTTGACACTTCCTGCAAAGGATGCTAGACTGGTATACAAGTAAGAGCGCACTCCGGCACGGCCGGATACGACGCGCTTTGCAAAGCAGCACGGCTGCAATTTGCGCCGTGTAGAATACGATTTTTTACAGGAGGACTTTATTATGGCACAGTGCACTCCCAAATCTTTTGACCTGACCGGCAAGGTGGCGCTGATCACCGGCGCATCCTACGGCATCGGCATGGCAATTGCAAAGGCTATGGCAGCCAACGGCGCTACCATCGTGTTCAATGATATCAAGCAGGAGCTGGTGGACAAGGGTCTGGCTTCCTATGCAGAGGCAGGCATCAAGGCTCACGGCTACGTCTGCGACGTCACCGACGAGGATGCCGTCAATGCAATGGTGGCAAAGATCACCGAGGAAGTCGGCCACATCAACATTCTGGTCAACAACGCCGGTATCATCAAGCGTATCCCCATGACCGAGATGAGCGCTGCCCAGTTCCGTCAGGTCATTGATGTTGACCTGAACGCTCCCTTCATCGTGGCAAAGGCCATCATCCCTGATATGATTGCACAGGGCGGCGGCAAGATCATCAACATCTGCTCCATGATGAGCGAACTGGGCCGTGAGACCGTTTCTGCTTATGCAGCAGCAAAGGGCGGCCTGAAGATGCTGACCAAGAACATCGCTTCCGAGTACGGCGCTTACAATATCCAGTGCAACGGCATCGGACCCGGCTACATCGCTACCCCGCAGACCGCACCGCTGCGCGAGATCCAGCCCGACGGCAGCCGTCACCCCTTCGACCAGTTCATCGTTGCCAAGACCCCCGCAGGCCGCTGGGGCGAGGCCGAGGATCTGGGCGGACCCGCTGTGTTCCTGGCATCTGAGGCTTCTGACTTTGTCAACGGCCTGATCCTGTATGTGGACGGCGGCATTCTGGCCTACATCGGCAAGCAGCCCCAGTAAACGCTGAGGGCACTCCGCAGTTCTGAACCCGGGGACTGCCGCACAGCGTTGTGTGGCAGTCCCCCTTTTGTTTGTACGGGAAAGGATGTTATGCTATAATGGAAAAAGCACATCAGGATATCCCTTGGGTGCCCCATGCCGAAATTTCCCCGGAACCCTGCGGCCCCGGGGTGCAGCGCCGCGTGCTGGCGTATAACAAGGACGCCATGTGCGTGGAAAACACCTTTGAGACCGGCGGCGTGGGTGCCATGCACTGCCACCCCCACACCCAGATCACCTATATCGTCTCCGGGCGGTACCGCTTTACCATCGGGGACGAGACCCGGGAGGTAGGCCCCGGCGACACCCTGCTCAAGCAGAACGGCGTGATGCACGGCTGTGTCTGTCTGGAGGGCGGCGTGATGCTGGATTTCTTTACCCCCATGCGGGAGGACTTTGTATAATCCCTGCGCACCGCAGGGAAAAATAAGAAGGAGAACCATTGTTATGAAGATCGCACTTATCAACGAGAACAGTCAGGCCGCCAAGAACGGCATCATCGAAGCCGCCCTGAAAAAGGTGGTGGAGCCCATGGGCCACGAGGTGGTCAACTACGGGATGTACGCCGCCGACGATGCTGCACAGCTGACCTATGTGCAGTGCGGCATTCTGGCTGCTATCCTGCTGAACAGCGGCGCTGCGGACTACGTTGTTACCGGCTGCGGCACCGGCGAGGGCGCTATGCTGGCACTGAACAGCTTCCCCGGTGTTATCTGCGGCCATGTGGAGGACCCCGTGGATGCCTACACCTTTGCCCACGTCAACGACGGCAACGCCGTTGCCATGCCCTTTGCCAAGGGCTTCGGCTGGGGCGGCGAGCTGAACCTTGAGTACTGCTTCGAGAAACTGTTCGGCTTCGGCCACGGTCAGGGCTACCCCAAGGAGCGCGTTGTGCCTGAGCAGCGCAACAAGAAGATTCTGGACGGCGTGCGCGCTGCCACCTTCAAGCCCCTCATCGAGTGCCTGAAGAGCATTGATCAGGAGCTGCTGAAGGGCGCTGTGGCGGGTGCCAAGTTCTCTGAGCTGTTCTTCGCCTCCTGCAAGGACGAGGAGCTGGCCGCTTACGTCAAGACCCTGCTGTAAGCTGCGGAGGAGATCATGCAAGGACTGACCCTGTTCAACCTGAACCTTACCCACCTGCTGGATGCTTTTCTGGAAACTGCAGTGCCCATGATCGCCGGTCTTGCCGAGGTGGTGGGTCTGTTCATCATCATCACCAGTCTGGCCAAGGCTACCTTCTACTATGTCCGCGCCACCTTCTTCAACGACCACCGGGACTTCCACCATGAAATGAGCAGCGGTCTGACCACCGCGCTGGAATTTTTGATGTCGGCAGAGATCGCCAAGACTTTTTTGCTGCAAAATCTGGAGTCGGTGGTGCCGCTGGCGGCTACCTTTGCGCTGCGCGCTTTGATGAGTATGCTGCTGCACTGGGAGATGGAGGGCGGCCACCGCCCGGCCAACGCCAAGGAAAAGGACAAGTCCGGCTCCCCGAAGGACGGCAAAAACGGCTGACAGGCAAAAGATTTGCCAAACTTTAGCAGGGCAGAGTTTCACCGTGTTGTGAAAAACGTAAAACCTTGAGATGAATACTTGACAGGTTTGCACAAAGAGACTATACTCGTGCCATCGAAAGCAAAGGCGCTGACGGAAGCAATTCCGCCAGCGCCTTTTGTGTTTTCGGGGATACTGCCGCACGGAGAGAATAGAGGGCTCCCTGTGCAAAAAACGACCGTAGGAGGTAGGAAAGTATGTTTAGCTCCGTCAACACCTGCTGGACGCTCGTAGGAGCGTTTCTAGTGTACTTCATGCAGGCCGGATTCGCCCTGTGCGAAGCCGGCTTCACCCGGGCAAAGAATACCGGCAACATCCTGATGAAAAACATGATGGATTTCTGCATCGGCACGCCCTGCTACTGGCTCATCGGCTTCGGCCTGATGTTCGGCGGCACCGGCGCACTGATCGGCGGTTTCGATCCCTTCATTCAGGGCGATTACAGCCACTTGGGTCTGGATATCCCCCTGTGGGTGTACATCGTGTTCCAGACCGTGTTCTGCGCCACGGCAGCCACTATCGTCTCCGGCTCCATGGCCGAACGCACCAACTTCAAGGCCTACTGCGTGTACTCCGCCGCCATCTCGCTGGTGGTGTACCCCATCTGCGGCCACTGGATGTGGGGCGGCGGCTGGCTGCAGAGCATGGGTTTCCACGATTTTGCAGGTTCCGCAGCCGTGCATAACGTGGGCGGCGTCATCGCTCTGCTGGGCGCTTGGATGCTTGGCCCCCGTATTGGCAAGTACGATAAGGACGGCAACCCCCACGCCATCCCCGGCCACAACCTGACCGCCGGTGCTCTGGGCGTGTTCATCCTGTGGTTCTGCTGGTTCGGCTTCAACGGCGGCTCTTCCCTGAGCCTGTCCACCGATGCCACCATGACCCTGACCGGTCTGGTCTGCTTCAACACCAACCTTGCCGCAGCCGTTGCTACCTGCGTGACCATGATCTTCACTTGGCTGCGCTACGGTAAGCCGGATGTCTCCATGACCCTGAACGGTTCTCTGGCTGGCCTTGTGGCTATTACCGCAGGCTGCGATACCGTCTCCCCCTTCGGCGCTTTCTTCATCGGCTTTGTGGCCGGTATCCTTGTGGTGCTGAGCGTGGAATTCTTCGATAAGATCGCCAAGGTGGACGACCCCGTAGGTGCTGTTTCCGTCCACTTTGCAAACGGCGTCTGGGGCACCATTGCGGTGGGTCTGTTCTCCACCGGCTCCAACACCGCCCATGCCGGTCTGTTCTACGGCGGCGGTCTGGCACAGCTGGGCACTCAGCTGCTGGGTCTGGTCTGCGTGGATGCCTACGTTGTGATCGTGATGTTCATCATCTTTAAGCTCATTGACAAGACCCTTGGCCTGCGTGTGCCCGCCGAGGTGGAGATCGACGGTCTGGACATCCACGAGCACGGTCTGGCTTCCGCTTATGCAGGCTTTGCCATCTCGGATGCTAACTCCGCTGCCATGACCCCCAACGAGAACACCGATCTGGGTGAGGATGACGTCACCAAGGCGACCGCAAAGCAGATGGATGCTGCCGTGCCGGTGGTGCGTGAGCCTGTGATCCACGATGGCGTCTACGACACCGGTATGCATAAGGTGTCCATCATTGCAAAGCTGGCAAAGTTCGATCAGCTCAAGACTGCCCTGAATGATCTGGGCGTCACCGGTATGACCGTGACGCAGGTCATGGGCTGCGGCATCCAGAAGGGTACGCCGGAAAAGTACCGCGGCGTGCCGGTGGATACCACCCTGCTGCCCA
Source organism: Faecalibacterium sp. IP-1-18 (assembly GCF_023347355.1). NCBI lineage: Bacteria > Bacillati > Bacillota > Clostridia > Eubacteriales > Oscillospiraceae > Faecalibacterium > Faecalibacterium sp. IP-1-18. The sequence continues at coordinate 72,100 of NZ_CP094472.1, read as the reverse complement.
AGATCAAGGTGGAAGTCATCGTCTCCCGCATCAGCGTGGACGCTGTGGTGGAAGCTGCCAAGAAGGCATTGTACACCGGCCACATTGGTGACGGCAAGATCTTTGTCTACAACGTGACCCGCGTGGTCAAGATCCGCACCGGCGAGGAAGATTACGCCGCTCTGCAGGATGTGGAGTAACGCTCCACTAAATTCTCCGCTGTTCCCGCTGCGGCGGCAGTCCGGCTGCTCCGACACAGTCCCCGCCGCCCGGCGTGACAGATAGATCGTTCTCCTTTTTCCTTTTCCTTTTTTTGTTCGATTCAACCGTAAGTCGAAAGCCCCGCTCCTGCGCACAAGGGAGCGGGGCTTTTGCTGTGAAAAAAAGTGCCCCGGAAACGCCTGTCTGCGTTTCCGGGGCACTTATCATTTATACCTTACAGGCTGCGGGTGCGGATCTCGGTGGTGACCTTGGCGATGAAGTCCTCAAGGCTCATCTCGGCGGTCTCGCCCTTGCGGTCGCGCACGGAGATGTTGCCGGCCTCGGCTTCCTTGGCGCCCAGCACCAGCATATAGGGCACGCGGTCCACCTGCTGTGCGGCACGGATCTTGTAGCCGATCTTCTGGTTGTCGTCGTCCAGCACAACGCGGATACCGGCGTCAGACAGCTTCTCGGTCACGTCCTGTGCGTACTCCAGCGTCTTTTCGGACACGGGCAGCACCTTGACCTGCGTGGGAGCCAGCCAGGTGGGGAACTTGCCCTTGGTCTCCTCGATCAGGTAGGCCATGAAGCGGTCCAGAGAGCCCAGAATTGCGCGGTGCAGCACCACAGGGGTCTTTTCGGAGCCGTCCTTGTCCACATAGGTCAGGTGGAACTTTGCGGGCAGGCAGAAGTCCAGCTGGCAGGTGGACAGGGTGTACTCGGCACCCACGGCGGGCTTCACGTTCACGTCCAGCTTCGGGCCGTAGAAGGCAGCCTCGCCGATCTCCTCGGTGAAGTGGATGCCCAGCTCGGTCAGCACTTCGCGCAGGGCCTGCTCTGCATGGTTCCACATGGCATCGTCATCGTGGTACTTCTTCTTGTCGGCGGGGTCGCGCAGGCTCAGCACGCAGCGGTAATCGGTAATGTTGAAGTCCTTATACACCTCAAAGATCAGGTTGCACACGTCAGCCACTTCGCTCTTGATCTGCTCCGGGGTGCAGAACAGGTGGGCGTCGTTCTGGCAGAAGTGACGGCCGCGCTCGATGCCCTTCAGGGTGCCGGAGGACTCGTAACGGAAGTCGTGGGCGATCTCACCGATGCGCATGGGCAGATCACGGTAGGAGTGGGGACGATTTGCGTAGATCATCATGTGGTGGGGGCAGTTCATCGGGCGCAGAACATAGCTCTCGCCCTCCATCTCCATGGCGGGGAACATGTTCTCACGGTAGTGATCCCAGTGACCGGAGGTCTTATACAGGTTCACAGTGCCGATGCAGGGAGTCATAACGTGCAGGTAGCCGCGTGCACGCTCCTTCTCCTTGATATAGTTCTCCAGCTCCTGCCAGACGGTGTAGCCTGCGGGCAGGAACATGGGCAGGCCGCGGCCCACCAGATCATCGGTCATGAACAGGCCCATCTCCTTGCCGATCTTGCGGTGATCGCGCTCGCGGGCCTCCTGCTGCTCCTTCTCCCAAGCATCCAGCTCTTCCTGATTGTGGAAAGCCACGCCGTTGATACGGGTCAGCATCTTGTTTTCCTTGTCGTTCTTCCAGTATGCGCCGGACTGCTGGGTGATCTTGAAGGCCTTCAGTGCCTTGGTGTAGGTCAGGTGGGGTCCGATGCACATATCCACGTACTCGCCCTGCTGGAAGAAGCTGAACTCGGTCTCATCGGCCAGATCAGCCATGTGCTCGATCTTGTAGTGCTCCTGACGCTCCTCCATCAGCTTCACGGCCTCGGCGCGGGGCAGGATGAAGGGCTTGATGGGCAGGTTCTCCTTGACGATCTTGCGCATCTCCTTTTCGATGTTGGCCAGATCCTCGTCGCTCAGCTTCTGGTCGCCCAGATCGACGTCGTAGTAGAAGCCGTTCTCGGTGGCAGGGCCGAAGGCAAAATCAGCCTGCGGATACAGGCGCTTGATGGCCTGTGCCATAACGTGAGCAGCGGTGTGACGGATAACGTGCAGCTCCTGATCCTGCGGGCACTCGTCCACATGACCGTCCTTGTAGATGATCTTCATAGTAGATTCTCCTTTGACAATGTGGTGTTGAACAAAAATAAAAAGCGCTTCACCCCGTAAAACTCACGGGATGAAGCGCCGATCAAATGTCTGCGTTCCACGGTTCCACCCGAATTGCGCGCCCCTAAGCGGGGAAACGCGCCCCTCGCAGTGCTGTAACGGGCACGCCCGGCAGAGGTTCGCCTCTGCACTCTGCGGTGGTAGAAGCCGGGGTCATGGCAGGCTGCTTGCAGCACCCGGAAACCCGGGGCAGCCCTCTCTGCGGCATGAAAAGCGGGGCTTCAGTTTGTCCGCATCAATGTTTTGGACAGGATGAAACTACGCTGATTGTAGCACGCCAGAGCAAAAAAATCAAGAGATAACGGCAGAAATATACTTTTTTATGCACCCTGCTTCTCCACGCTGCGCACAGCCAGCGCCTTAGCGGGCTTCATCAGCAGCACGCAGACACCGTTAAAGAGCACAGAGCCCACGATGAAGGTGATAAAGAACTGCGGCAGATGGGCGGTCAGGGCGGGGATATCAATGCAGGCCACGGTCAGGTAGGCAAAGCCCACGTTGTTCAGCACCTTGGGTGCGTAGGGGTGCAGGATGATGAGGATGAACAGCACCACGGCCAGCGGCAGGATAAAGCCGAGGAAATCGCCCAGAACAGGGGTCAGGGCACTGATGGACAGCAGCGCCGCCACAGTGAGCACCAGACCCACAAGGCCGCCCAGCTCCACAGTGACAAGGCGATCCTTCACATCGCCCTCCAGCGTGAACATCATGATGTTGCTCAGGAAGATCAGCCAGCTGTACTCCATGCCGGTCAGGTGGATGATGGCGTTTGCAATCAGGATCCAGACCAGCAGCATCAGGCGGAAGTAAAGCAGGAAACGCTTGGTTACGGCCTCGTTCATAGGGGTGTCCTCTCTTTCTCGTCTGTATTGGCAAGTGTTTGTTTTCAAATATACGGGCATTTTGGCAAGCAATACTTGCTTCTAACGTGATAAGTATACAATACTTTCCAGTAAAAGACAATAGTTTGGCAAGTAAAAGTTGCATTATATGTAAATTCGGTATGGCAGGGGAGCCGGGGATGCAGACCGAAGGGGCACTTCCCTGAGAGGGTTCTGTTCCTCGTCAAAACCGCAAAACTGTATTTTATACAAGTACAGTTTTCAGGGCAGTTTTGCAAAAGCTTACAAAAAACGCCGGTTTTGGCTGTAAAATGCCTGAAAACACTTTCTCTTTTTTGCCGTATATGCTATAATGACAACTGTTCTCGCACAAGAAACAGGAAAATGTACGCGATAGGCGTACAGTGTAAGAGGAGTGTTACGATATGAAAACCTTGAAAGCGGTTGTAGCAAAATACAACCAGACCAGCCTGATCCTGCGCATCCTGATCGGCCTGGCAGTCGGTTCGGTGCTGGCGCTTGTTGCGCCGGGCGCAGGTTGGGTCGGCGAGCTGGGCAGCCTGTTCGTCGGTGCGCTGAAGGGCATTGCCCCGGTGCTGGTGTTCGTCATTGTGGCAAGCGCACTGGCACAGGGCTCGTCCAAGCTGGACCGCCGCTTTGGCACCGTGATCTGGCTGTATATGCTCACCACCTTTCTGGCGGCAGCCATTGCGGTCATCACCAGCTTTATGTTCCCGGTCAAGGTGGTACTGGCCGATGCGGCACAGTCCGATGTGATCCCGCAGGGCTTGGGTGAGGTGCTGAGCACCCTGCTGACCAACTTTGTGGCCAACCCCGTCAGCGCCCTGATGAACGGCAACTACATCGGCATCCTGTTCTGGGCCTGTATGTTCGGCATTGCCATGAAGAAGATCGGCGCAGAGAGCACCAAGGTCTTTCTGGCCAACACCGCCGATGCCGTTTCTCAGATCGTGCGCTGGATCATCAATCTGGCCCCCTTCGGCATCATGGGTCTGGTGTACACCAACGTTTCCGGCAACGGTCTGGCCATCTTTACCCAGTACGGCAAACTGCTGGCGCTGCTGGTGGGCACCATGCTGTTCATGGCGCTGATCGTTTCCCCCTTTATCATGTTCGTTTACCTGCGCCGCAACCCGTACCCGCTGGTATTCCGCTGCCTAAAGGAATCCGGCCTGACCGCTTTCTTCACCCGCAGCTCTGCCGCCAACATCCCTGTGAATATGTCCCTGTGTGAAAAGCTGGGTCTGGACAAGGATATGTACTCCGTGTCCATCCCGCTGGGCGCTACCATCAACATGGACGGTGCCGCCATCACCATTACCATCATGACGCTGGCAGCGGCTAACACCTTGGGCATTCAGGTGTCTTTGCCCGCCGCCATCGTGCTGAGCGCCATGAGCGCTTTGGGCGCCTGCGGCGCTTCCGGCGTGGCTGGCGGCTCCCTGCTGCTGATCCCCATGGCCTGCTCGCTGTTTGGCATCTCCAACGACATCGCCATGCAGATGGTAGGCGTGGGCTTTATCATCGGCGTGGTGCAGGACTCGGTAGAGACCGCTCTGAACTCTGCCGGTGACGTGGAATTTGCCGCCACCGCCGAGTATCACCAGTGGCTCAAGGAAGGCAAGCCCCTGCCGGCTTTCCTGAAGGGCTGATCGTATCCCAGCACAAACAAAGCAGCCGCTGCACTTTCTCGTGCAGCGGCTGCTTTGTTTGTTGTAATGAAATTCACCCAAACAGCACCACGGCGTAGCTTACGCCGTCCTTTACCACATAGGCAACGCCCAGTTTGGTCTTGCCCTTTGCGGCTTTGGTCATGGCTTCGGGGTAAGTGCCGTCCTTCGGCAGAACAAAGGTGATGGAATCGTCCTTCGACGACCACTCGGCGGTTTTGATATCGAAGCCCGGAACAAAATCGTTCAGACCAAAAGTCCCCATGCTCAGGTTTTCAAACGCGGCGGCATAGTTTTCCTCTTTCAAAAATGCTCGTGCCTCATTATTTGCATTACCGACGCGGTAAAGTTCGGTCTTATTAGCATTGGTCGAGCAGGACACCGAGGTGCCGGCGACCCAGTTCGCAATGCTGTAAGCTTTTTCGCTCAGGTCCTCGTTGTAAGTCATTTCCACGTTGTATATCATTTTGAATTTATCGCACAGCGCCTTTGCGCTTTCGGCGTTCGAGCGCTTGGGGCTCATCGGTGCGCCTACGCTGGCATCGCAGGCGGTGAACACGGTCAGTGCCATCAAGCCGACCAGCAGGCAGGCCAGTAATTTCTTCCAGTTTTTCATAGAACGATGCTCCTTTCCGTTCCGGGGTCGTTGCGGGTCTGCGTCCGCACGGACGCAGTTCTTTTTGCTTTCTTCTGCATCCATGATACCTTTTTTTAACAGGAATTGCAATCGTTTTGGCGCAAAAAAACAGGCTGCCGTGCAAAAAACACGGCAGCCTGCGGAAAAAGCTTTATTTTGCGTACTCCACAGCGCGGCTCTCGCGGATAACGTTGACCTTGATCTGGCCGGGGTAATCCAGCGTATCCTCGATCTTTTTGGCGATAGCGCGTGCCAGCAGGATGACCTGATCGTCGCTGATGACGTCGGGCTTGACCAGAATGCGCACCTCGCGGCCTGCCTGTACGGCAAAGGCCTGCTCCACGCCCTCGAAGCTGGAGGAGATCTCCTCCAGATTTTCCAGACGCTTGACGTAGCTTTCCACGTTCTCGCGGCGGGCACCCGGGCGGGCGGCGCTGATGGCGTCGGCAGCCTGAATGATGAAGGCCAGCGGGGTCTTGGGCTCCACATCGCCGTGGTGTGCCTCAATGGCGTGGATGATCTGGGTGTTCTCCTTGTACTTGCGGCAGATGTCCACGCCGATCTGGACGTGGCTGCCCTCGATCTCGTGATCCAGTGCCTTGCCGATATCATGCAGCAGACCGGCGCGGCGTGCCATGGTAACGTTCACGCCCATCTCGCCTGCCAGCAGACCGGCCACCCAAGCCACTTCCATGCTGTGGGTCAGGGCGTTCTGGCCAAAGCTGGTGCGGTACTTCAGCCGGCCGATCAGCTTGATCAGGTCGGGGTGCAGGCCGTGGATGCCCAGCTCCATCACTGCACGCTCGCCCTCGCGCTTCATCTGCAGTTCCAGATCGTGGCGGCACTTTTCCACCGTCTCCTCGATGCGGGCGGGGTGGATACGGCCATCGCCGATCAGGCGCTCCAGCGTCATGCGAGCCACCTCGCGGCGGGTCTGGTCGAAGGAGGACAGGGTAATGGCCTCCGGGGTATCGTCGATGATCAGATCCACGCCGGTAGCGGTCTCCAGTGCGCGGATGTTGCGGCCCTCGCGGCCGATGATGCGGCCCTTCATCTCATCGCTGGGCAGCGGCACCACACTGACGGTGGTCTCGCTGCAATGGTCGGCAGCGCAGCGGCTGACGGCCTGTCCGATGAGGTTGCGGGCGATGTTATCGCAGTTTTCCTTCAGGTCGGTCTCGTAGGCGGCAACGCGCACGGCCTTTTCGTGGGTCAGCTCCTCGTCCACCTTGTGCAGCAGCACTTCGCGGGCGTCCTCCTGGCTCAAACCGGCCAGCGTTTCCAGACGCTCCATCTCCTTGGCGCGCAGAGCGTCGATCTCTGCCAGACGCTCCTCGGCCTCGGCAGCGCGCTTTTTCAGCTCTTCTTCCTTCTTTTCCAGCGCTTCGGTCTTGCGGTCCAGCGCTGTCTCCTTCTGGTCGATGCGGTTCTCCTGACGGCTGATCTCCGCACGGCGCTGCTTGATCTCCTTGTCGGCCTCTGCCTTCTGGGCATCGACCTCGGCTTTCAGACGGAAAGCCTCGTCCTTTGCTTCCAGAACCGCTTCCTTGCGCTTCTGGTCGGCGGTCTTGATCGCCTCGTTCACCAGCCGGGTAGCCTCGGCCTCGGCGCTGCCGATCTGGGCTTCGGCGGTCTTTTTACGGTTGTTGTAACCAATAAAATAGCCCGCAGCCACACCGACAACAGCAACGATCAAGGCCACGATCACTCCGATCGCGGTCATTGCGTTCACTCTCCTTTGTTTCAATTCAATGCAAAATTAAAAGCAGGAGACGCTGCGCAGCAGGACACGGGCAATGATATAGAAAGAGCTTTCAATGCAAAAAGTGACACCAAAACCATACGCACCACCCAAAACCGGCGGCACGGGCAAAAGCATACGGCTTTTCTCTTTACGGTTCCATTTTATATCAAACAGGCACGCTTTGCCTGAAACGGGTACAGGGTCACACTGAAACCTGCGTACAGCGTCTTTGATTCCATACTACTAAATATAGTACGAAACATTTGCCCGCTTGTCAAGAGGAAAACCCTGCCCGCGGAACATTTTGTGCAGAAAAACAAAAATAAGATGGCTGCGGCAGGCACCCCCTCAGTCATCGCTGCGCGATGCCAGCTTCCCCGAGGGGGGAGCTGGCACGCCGTCAGACGTGACTGAGAGGGTTCTCTCCCCAAACCAAAAAGGCTGCCCCGGAGAACGGAGCAGCCCTTCTGGTTTATGATGAAAAGAAGAAAATGAAGGAGAATAGCTTATTATTTGGCGGCTTTTTCGCCCTCCGGGAAGATAATCTTATTCACAAAGAAGAAGATGACCATGGAGATGCCGCCGTTGAGCACGGTGGTGCCGATGTTATAGATGAAGTCCGGTACCAGCAGCCCTGCCACCGCCACCCAGATGCAGTTGATGGAGTTGACGATGCAGGTGATGACGCAGAAGGCCAGCACATACCAGCCGATCTGCTTTGCCAGATTGCCCTTGCTGCGGAACACAAAATTGCGCTGGATGGGGAAGTTGATGCACTCGCCGATGACCATGGCGATCATGTAAGCGCAGAAGTAGGGCAGACCGCCGTGGGCGGCATCGTAGCCGAGGATGTTCCACTTGAAGGTCTCGCCAAACAGGGTGATGTCGATGCCCGGCCAGCCGAAATCCACCACCGGCAGGCTTGCAAAGGCCTTGGGCAGAAATTGCAGCAGCAGGTACTTGAACACCGTGATGAGGTTGGACACGATGACGAACAAACCGCCCTCGCGCACCCACTTGGCAGCGGCGGGGTGCTTTGCCGCGAAGTTATTCCAGAAATTCATAGCCTGCTTCCTTTCAGCTGTTTTTCAAGCGCTCTTCCATGCGGCTGTTCAGCACGAGGTTCTTCACAGCCTCAAAAATCACCCGCACAAGACCGATGATCCAGAAGCCCTGCAGCTCCATCACGATGCCGTCCACCATGCCCATGCTGATAGCGCCGTTGGTCATTTTGGCCAGCGCCCGCAGAGGCATATTGTACTGGAACAGGATGTTCAGGTCGGGCTTGCCCTTTTTGATGCTGCGGCGCAGCAGGGTGCCCAGCACGGCAGCCGCCAGCCAGCCGATGGGGCTGCGTCCGTGCCCCATCTCGCCCAGCGTCATGTTGCGGTCGATGTGCACCTTGTTCTCCGGGATGGGACGGCCCAGCAGCGCCTCAAATTCCGCGTCCGGCACATTCTGCACCTGTGCGGTGCGGTAATGTGCAAGGTCTTTGCCTGCGTAGGGGTCGGGTGCGCCGGTGCCCGCCACCGTGACAGCGGCAGTCAAGCGGATATCGGCGCTGGAAGCGCCCACCAGCAGCTGATAGCTGCCGCCCTCCACCTCCCAGCGGTCGGTGGCAACGTTCCAGTAGCGGAACGCCTTATCGTCCAGCGGGATGGTGACGGTCTTGCTCTCTCCGGCTTCCAGCTGCACCTTGGTAAAGCCCTTCAGCTCCTTGGCGGGGCGGAAAACTTTTGCATCCGGCTTTGCCACATACAGCTGCACCACCTCGGCACCTGCACAGCTGCCGGTGTTGGTGACAGTCAGGGTCACGCCGGTTTCGTCTGCTTTCAGGTCACTGTACGCAAAGCTGGTATAGCTCAGGCCGTAGCCGAAGGGGAAGGCGGTGGGCACACCGGCGGTGTCGTAGTAGCGGTAGCCCACATACAGACCCTCGCGGTACTCCACAGTGGGGCCGTCGCCGCCGAAATGATCCTTTGCGGGAGTGTCGGCGTAGCTGCGCGCCCAAGTCTCAGCCAGCTTACCGCAGGGGTTCTGCGCGCCGGTGAGCACCTCGACCAGTGCGCCCGCACCGGCCTGACCGCCCAGACAGCCGTAGACCAGCGCCTTGCAGTCCTTGACCCAATCGCTTTCCAGCGAGGAGCCTGCACTCAGCAGCACCACCACGTTGGGGTTTGCCGCCGCCACAGCCGCCAGCAGCTCCAGCTGGTTCTCTGCCAGCTTCATGTCGGCGCGGTCGATGCCCTCGCTCTCCTTGATCTCGTCCAGACCCATGCACAGCAGCACCACATCGGCGTTCTTTGCCAGCAGCACCGCCTCGGCCTTCAGCGCCTCGTCGGGCTTGCCCTGCCGGTCAAAGCCCTTGGCGTAGCCGACGCTGTTCAGGCCGCTTTCGGCAAGGCAGTCCAAGAAGGAATCCACCTTGATGGAGTTGACGGCGCTGGAGCCTGCACCCTGATAGCGAGGCGTCTGGGCAAAGTCGCCGATGACCGCCACCTTCTCCCCCTTTGCAAGGGGCAGCAGGCTGTTTTCGTTCTTCAGCAGCACGATGCTCTGGGCAGCAGCCCGGCGTGCCAATGCGTGGTGGGCGTCGGCATCGAACTTGCCGGGTGCGGCGTCCACCGCCGCCTTGGTGGTGAACACCAGTTCCAGCAGTTCCTCCAGCCGGGCGTCCACGTCCGCTTCGGTGATCTTGCCGGTCTGCACTGCCTTCATCAGCTCCCGGATGGCGTCCCCGCCGGGGGCGGGCATTTCCAGCGTAGAGCCGTTCTTTACGCCGAGGGCGTGGTCGTTGCTGCCGCCCCAGTCGGTGACCACTGCACCGTCAAAGCCCCAGTCCCTGCGCAGGATGTCCATGAGCAGGTGGGCGTTCTCGTTGGCGTAGGTGCCGTTGACAAGGTTATAGGCGGACATGATGGTCTTGGGCTGCGCCTCTTTGACCACCATCTCGAAGCCGGTCAGGTAGATCTCCCGCAGGGTGCGCTCGTCCACGATGGAATCCGACGCCATACGGCGCAGCTCCTGACTGTTCACGGCAAAGTGCTTGGGGCAGGCGGCAATGCCGTTTTTCTGGATGCCGCGGACGTAGGCCGCCGCCATCTTACCGGCAAGGTAGGGGTCCTCCGAGAAATACTCGAAGTTGCGGCCGCACAGGGGGCTGCGCTTGATGTTCAGGCCGGGGCCCAGCAGCACCGACACGCCCTGTGCCGCTGCCTCTTCGCCCATGGCTGCGCCCACAGCCTCGCCAAGCTCCGGGTCCCAGCTGTTGGCAACGGTGGCCGAGGTGGGGAAGCAGGTGGCGGGCACACTGGGGTTCAGGCCCAGATGGTCAGCAGCGCCCGCCTGCTTGCGCACGCCGTTGGGGCCGTCCGACAGGGTAATGGCCGGGATGCCCTTGCCCGGCAGCGCCCGGGTGGTGAACACCGTGCCGCCGCTCAGCAGGGCGCATTTTTGTTCCAGGCTCAGGCTGTTGATGATATCTGTGTGTTTCATGGCATTTTCCTCTTTGCCTTTTCAAATCCAGAAAAGGCCCGCTGTTTTTACGCAGCGGGCCTTTGGTCTGGTTTCAGTTCAGGTGCTGCAAACGTTCAGAGCGTCTTGCCCTAGATCAGGCGTTGACTTCCTCTTCCTTGCGCTTTTTGTAGCCCTTGAGGGTCTTGACTTCCAGCGTCACGAACAGCAGAGCCACCAGAACATCGGCACCGATCAGGACGATCTGCCACTTTGCCATACCGGGGTTCAGGTTCTCCTCTGCGTATGCACGGCTGTTGACCACGGTGTAGAGGATGTTCTTTGCGGACTCGCGCAGGGCCTGCTTGCTGCTGTTGGTCAGCACGGTCACGGTGTTGAAGTCGTTGCCGGTGGTGCAGAGCATCAGGTCGTTGCCGTTGCGGACGCACTGGTCAGCAGTCATGTAGCCGGAGACGCCGAAGTAGTCTGTCTCGACGAAGCCCACGAAGCCCCACTCGCCGCGCAGGACGTTCTTCAGCAGCTCCTTGCAGCCGCCAGTCCAGCGGGTGCCGATGTAGTTGAAGGAAGACATGACCGCGTGGCAGTCTGCATCCTTGACGGAGATCTCGAAGGGCTTGAGGTAGATCTCGCGGATGGCCTGCTCGTTGGACCAAGTGCAGAGCATACCGCAGCGGTTGGTCTCCTGATCGTTCAGAGCAAAGTGCTTCATGAAGGCGTAGACGCCCTGCTCCTGAGAGCCCATGATGGCATTGGCAGCCATTGCGCCGGACAGCACGCCGTCCTCAGAGTAGTACTCGAAGTTACGGCCTGCGAAAGCGGAGCGGTGGATGTTCATAGCCGGTGCGTACCAGCCGGAAACGTCCATGTCGTCCGCCATCTTGCCGATGGAGGTGCCGAAGTCGTGTGCCAGATCGGTGTTCCAGGTAGCTGCGATCATCACAGCGGAGGGGAAGCCGATGGAGCCCTGCTGGGTGAAGTTGTTGTTGATGGAGGCGGGGCCGTCGCAGTCGATGGCCTGAACCTTACCAATAGAGGAAACGGCAACGGACTGGTAGCCGCCCAGAGCGATCAGGCTGTCCATATCGGATACGGTCAGCTGATCGAGGAAGGTATCCCACTGGGCGTCGTTGTAATCCACGCCCACCATGTCCTTCAGCTTCAGGCCGTTCTTGGCACCGGTGGTGGGAGCCACATCGTCGGCGTTGTTGAAGTCCTCGGGGTTCCAGTTGGAGTTGTTGTAGAAGGTTGCCTTAGCCTCTGCCGGCAGTTCAAAGTCTGCGGGAGCAGCGGTAGCCTCGGCGTAGTTCGCAAAGCCGTCGGCGCGGGACAGGTAGGTCACATTGCCCTCGGCAAAGTCGAACTTGTTGTCGGCGACCTCCACATCGCTCTCACGCTTGTTGGAAGCGTCGTAGACGATGTCGGAAGCCACGTTGTAGACCTTGGAGTCCAGAACGGTGTGGGAATCGGCGTTGATGCTGATGACGTAATCGCCCTTTTCCAGCACATAGCAGCCCTTGCCGTAGGTATCGTAGGAGGCCATATCCTCGGCCTTGAAGGTAACGGTGACGTTCTCGGAAGCACCGGGAGCCAGCTCGGAAGTCTTTGCAAAGCCGATCAGGTTTGCAGAAGCCTTCTCGATGCCGCCGTTGGTGTACGGAGGATTATAGTAGACCTCCACGACTTCCTTACCGGAGGCAGAACCGGTGTTGGTGACGGTGACATCCACAGTGATGGTGCCGTCAGCCTCGGTAACGCTGTTCAGGGTCTGGGTGAAGGTGGTGTAGCTCAGGCCACGGCCGAAGGGATACACCACAGTCTTGTCGTAGTCGATGAGGCCCTCTGCGGCAGCAGTCTCGTAGAACTTGTAGCCCACATAGATGCCCTCAACATAGTTGACAAAGGCGGGGATGGTATCAGCACCAAAGGAACTGGCCTTGAACTCGTCCATGTTGGTGTAGGTGAAGTTGCCAAAGTTGTTCGCGGTGGGGGTCTGGGTCAGGTCGTACACAAAGGTATCAATGGTACGGCCGGAGGGGTTCACATCACCGCAGAGGATGGAGCCCAGTGCGTTGAAGCCGCTCTGACCGGTGCCTGCGCACCAGACAACGCTCTTGATCTGGCTGTAATCCTTGACCCAGCCCAGCTCCATGGCGTTGGCGCCGTTGTAGACCACAACGACCTTATCAAAGTTCTTGCAGACCAGATCGATCATGTCCTTCTCGGTCTTGGACAGCTGCAGGTAGTGGTCGCCGGGCTCAAAGTCGTTGTAGCTGTGGCCTGCGTCGTAGGTGACCTGAGACACATCGGTGGGCAGGTCAGCACCTTCGCCGCCCACGCGGGTGATGACGACCATGGCGGTATCAGAGAAAGCCTTGGCGTTGTTCATCATCTCGTCGGTGTACTGTGCAGCCTCCGGCTCCGGCAGGGTCCAGTCCTGAGAGAACATGCCCACCTCCGGGCGGTCTGCACGGTAGGAGGTGTAGAAGTCGCTCAGCTCGGTGTTCAGCTCAAAGCCGGCATTCTTCAGGCCCTCCAGCAGGGTGACGGTGGGATAAGCATCGGACAGTGCACCGGAACCAGTGCCGCCGTAGCAGGGGTTGGTGGAAGCCCAGCCAAAGACGTTCAGCTTGCTGTTCTTGGCCATGGGCAGGGTGCCGTCGTTATCCAGCAGAACAATGCCCTCATCGGCAATGTTCTCGCACAGCTGGGTAGCGGATGCCACGTTCTCCTCGCTGACCTTGCCGCCGCCGGTGGCAAGGGTGACCATGGAGTACATGGGGCCGGTCAGGATCAGGTTCACGGTGATAGCCAGCGCCAGCACCATGCCCAGACCCGCCTGCCAGCGGATCAGATACTTTTTGGACTTGCTCTGCTTACGGCAGGCGATCATGACTGCGATCAGCAGAACTGCTACGACACCAAAGCCGATCAACTGCGATTTGATCGAGTTGAGAACCTTGATGACGTCATCCATATTGATGGACAACATAGTTTTCTCCTCCTTGTTTTGTCGAATCGGACAACGGCAGGGGACACCCCTGCCAGCTTGATTTTATGATACCAGAACTTGACGGAGAATTTTCAGTTTGTTCACAATCTGTCGTTTTGGGTACACAATTTGCAAAAGTTACAATAAGGTTTCAAATTTTATTGTGCTAATACACAAATATCACCGCATTGCATTTGTGCACCTTGCTAAATACAAAAAACGGCAGGGGATGCCTGCCGTAAAAATATTATTGCTTTTGGGGCAGCGGAAATAAGATCCGCAGGGTGCACCAGTTGTTTTCCCAGTGCATCGTCATGCTGCCGCCGTGCTGCCCGACGGTGGTGCGGACGCTTTTCAGGTCCGACCCCTGCTTTGGCAGACCGTCCGCATCCAGTGCCGGGGCGGCCTCTGTATAATGCTCGAACCGCAGCATGGCAAAGCCGCCCTGACTGTACACCGCCACCTTGATGAGCCGCTTTTCGGGGTCCGGCTCGGCGCGCACGGCGGCAATGGCGTTGTCCAGCGCCACGCCCACGATGGTGCACAGCTCCCGGATGGTGAGAAAGCCCAGCATCCTGCCGTCCGCCACGCTGGTGATGGTGATATTCTCCTGCTGGCATTCCATGGTCTTGGCGGTGAGCAGGGTATCCAGCACCGGGTTGCCGGTCTTGTTCTCGGCCTCGTACTGGCGGATATTCTGCTCCATGGCGGCAATGGCAGCGTTCTGCTTGGTCTGGTCCTGCTCCTCCCGGATGCGGGCAAGCTGGACTTTCAGCTCATGGTACCGCCGGTTGATGAGGTTGATGCCCTCCTTGCTGCGCTTGTACTGCTCGTACTGGCGGTGCAGTACCTCGTCCATGGCGGCAAGCTCGCTGTGCAAAGCGTTCTCCTGCAGCTGCTCGTGCTGCACAGATAAGATCAGCACGCCGGAAAAATCCACCAGAGTGCGGATGGAAAAAATGCTCATGTTGATCTCGCTGCCGGGCAGAAAGCCCAGATTGCTTACCGCAAAGGCAGTCAGCGCCAGCATGACCGCCGTCAGGGCGGCGCTGCCGCCGATCTGTAAGTGCCCGGCGGGCTGGGGACGGCGGTGCTGCAGATAGCACATGATGCCGAACAGCGTCCCATACACCAGTGCCAGCAACAGCAAAGAAAGCGGCTCCCATGGGCCGCGGGCGGGCCAGAGGGCGCAGTGCAGCTGCCACTCCACGCTGGCGGCAAGCTCTGCCAGAATAAACGCCCGTGCGCAGTGATACCCGGCTTCCAGCAGAGTGATGTTCCACATGCCCCATAGATATAGGTAGGAAAACCCGATGGCCGCTGCCATGCAGGGGATCCAGAGCCCGCCGGGCACATCGCCCGTCAGCCCCAGAAAGGCCGACAGCACCGCCGCCCACAGCAGGGTGACACCCCCGGTGACCGCTCTGGAAAAGCGGGGCGCAAGCGCCGGGGTGAACAGCAGCACCGCAAGACACTCGGCAAGGGCGGTGTACAGCCGGGGGATATCCGGCAGCGCGGTCATGAGCCTTCACCTCCGATGTAATCGGTCAGTGCGGCAAGAAAAGCCTTACGCTTGGGGCGGCTGACCTGCAGCTCGCAGGGGCCCACCTGCACGGTGCTCTGCCGCAGCTCCCGCACCTGTGCCAGATTGACAAGATAGCCGCTGTTGCAGCGGGCAAAGGGGCAGTCTGCCAGCTTTTCCTCAAAGGCCTTGAGGGTGCCGGGGGCGGAAAAATCGCCCTCATCGGTATAAAAATGCACCCGGTGCCCCTCGCTTTCCAGATAATAGATGCTTGCGGTGTCCAGCCGGCGCAGCCCGCCCTCCACCGGCACGGTCAGGTAGTGCTTTGCCCGCTTTTCCAGCCGGGCAACCGCCTTGAGCAGCTGCTGCGAAAAGGCAAAGTAGGGCACCGGCTTCAGCACATAGTCCAGCGCTCCCACCGAGTAGCCCCGGATGGCGTACTGCGCCATATTGGTGATGAAGATCAGGATGACGTCTGCATCCATCTGCCGGATGCGCTCGGCCGTGGTCATGCCGTCCAGATGCTTCATCTCCACATCCAGAAAAATAATGTCGTAGACCGCGCGGTAATCCTCCAGAATATCCACGCCGTCCGCAAAGACCGTCACTTCAAACTCTGTCCCGTACTGCCGGGTATACCGCCGGACATACTCCTGCAATACCCCCTGTACCTCCGCGTCGTCCTCTACGATCGCCACCCGGATCATGACCGCACCTCCCTTACCACACCTTTGTGGAACTGTTACGGCTCTATTATAGCGCAATCCCGTCCGGTTTGCCAAGGGGCACTCCGCAACAAAGGGCAGGGCAGCCCACAGCTGACCACCGTGGACGTCAACCCCTACCAGCTGGGCATGGAGGCTGCCAGCCAGACCATCAACCACATCGAGAACCCGAACCTTCTGGCCACAAAGATCATCGTGCCGCACAAGCTCATCCCCCGGGAGAGCTGCTGCCCGCCGGAGGAGCAGCGCTAGGAAGTGCTTTTTCAGCAAGACAGTGTCCGCTTCCGGGAGCTGCCGCGCAGCGCTTGCTATCCTGCCCCCAGAGTAGACAGCGTAAAAAACGCTGCATCCTCCGGGGGTATTTTTATGCCCAAAAAGGCACAAAAGAATGCCCGCCCACCTGTGGAAAACCACGGTGGGCGGGCATTTTATGGTTTATCGTTTGCGCGCTGCAAAAGCGTTCAGAGGGCGGTGGGCTGGGGTACCAGCCGGAAGAGCATTACGGGCAGCTCGCTGTTTGCAAAATCCAGCGTAAGGATGATCGTTCCGCGCTCTGTTTCAAAAGGCATCTCCGTCTGTGTGCCGTCCGGGGCAATGCGCACAAGCGTTTTGCCTTCCAGCAATCCGGCGGGCAGCGCGAGCCTTACCCGACCGGTGGGCTGCGTCAGGCTGCCTGCGGTTTCAAAGGCCACACTCAGGTATTCCCCGTTCGTCCGTGCGGTCACATCCTCCGCAGAAAGACTGCCGCTGTTAGCCCACGCCGTTGCCGCTTCGATCATTTCCAGCTGCGCGGCGTTTTCTGCCTGCCCGCACACGGGGCAGAAGGTCAGCGTTTCGCCTTCCGCAGTGCGGAAAGTAAACTTCCGGCAATCCGTGCTGCCAGTGTGCGCGCAGCCCTGCCGCAGACAACTGGCGCTCTGAGAGCCGGTTCCGTTCGGGGACCATGCACCGAACTGGTGCCCCAGCTGATCGGTCGGGTCTGCGGTGTAGCTGTCTTTGCAGCGGCTGCAGGTAAAAACAGTATAGCCGTCTGCTTCACAGGTGGGGGCTACGGTAACAGCCTGATAATCATGGTTCAGCGCGGGCAGTTCTGTATAGGTGGTATGGTCGCAGCGGGAACAGGTTTCGTAAGCATTCCAGCCGATTTCCGTACAGGTAGGGGCTTTTGCTGCGTATTGCTTCAAATCATGATTCAGCGCGGGCAGCTCTTTGCGGGTGGTATAGTTGCAGCCGAAGCGGGAGCAGGCTTCGTAAGCATCCCAGCCGATTTCCGTACAGGTAGGGGCTTTTGCTGCGTGCTGCTCCAGAGCATGATTCAGCGCGGGCAGCTCTTTGCGGGTGGTATAGTCGCAGCGGGAGCAGGTTTCGTAAGCATCCCAGCCGGGTTCCGTACAGGTAGGGGCTTTTGCTGCGTGCTGCTCCAAATCATGGTTCAGTGCGGGCAGCTCCTGATAGGTGGTGGTATAGTTACAACGGGAGCAGGCTTCGTAAGCGTTCCAGCCGATTTCCGTACAGCTGGGGGCTTTTGCATCGTGATGCACCAAATCGTGATTATTTGGGTCTTTTTCGCCGTATTCCGCGCCGCATTTTTCGCAGGTTTTGCCTTTGGTGCAGGTGGGCGTTTCGGTACCGCCGGTATGTACCTTTAAATACGAAACATTGCCATCGTTGTGGCAGTTCTGGCATTCAGTTACATAAACCCTATGACTGTTCGAATCATATTTTCTGTATCCGAGGATCTCACGTGTCTCCGTACTCCCACAGTTTTTGCAGCGCACCGTGGTTGTTTCTGCCGCCGCTTTTAACACGATCCCCGGTATCAGGCACACCATTGCCAGCACCGTCAAACACCGGATCAGCCATTTTTTCATGTTACTCCCTCCTTGTCATCAAACCTTGTTATCCTTTCAGATCAAACTGCACGGACAGCGATGCAAGCACGGCATCTACCACCTTCCGCGCCTGGGCAAGCATATCGATCTCCGCCACAAAAGCGATGACCTGCTCGCGCTCCTGCGCGGGGACCTGCAGCGCACTCAGACTCATACTCAGATAGCGCCGTATTTTGCGCTCCAGTGTAAAGTAGGGGTCGCACCGCCGTGCCATGTAGCCGCGCATCATGCCAGCCGTGCCCAGCTCCATCTCGTAGAAATCGCACTCGGCGCACCCGGGCAGGTACGCGCTGAACGCCGCCTGCAGCTCGGCCGTGGTGCTGCGGTGGATGATCTCCGCCGTGGCGGGGAAGGTGTACGCTTCCACATAGATATCCCGCAGATTCTCGCTCAGCTCGGTCACCGCCAGCTGCAAAGCCGTCTCCACCGCGTAGAGGTACACCGGCGAGGGGGCGTTTGCCGCCAGCGGCCTTACCGCGCCGAACTGCCTGCTGAACATCATGCCGATCAGCTCGGTCAGCACACCGTCCTTGGTGCGGAAAATATTCTGGAACGACCCGGCGGAAACATCTGCTTCCTTTAAAATTTCTGCCACCTTGGTGTTCGTGTAGCCTTTTTCCAGAAAAAGCCGGACACAGGCGGTCAGGATCCGCCGTTTTGCTTCTTTGCTGTCGTATCTGCGCGCCATTGGAAATCATCCTTTTCTATAATTGGTCTCTGACCCAATTATATATTGATTTGAAAATTGTGTCAAGTAAACTTTTAAGGCCGTATTTTGGGCAGTTTGACGAGGGAGAGCTTTCTGCGGGTGCGCATCCGGGCAAAACAAAGCGCAATGGACATTGCTGTTATCCGCTGCCGCAGCCAGACAGTTCGCGGCAGCAAAAAAGAGGCCACCGATCGGGGTGACCTCTTTTCAGCGTATTTTCAGCGTAAATCCCGCAGCAGGCGAACCCACCATCTCCATGACGGCTCTTTTGGAGTTGCTCTTTGCGTAAGATTGCAAGATAAATCTTATTTCTGACAGAAAGAGCCGGACCCGTGCAACGAGTCCGGCCCTTTCTGTGCTTTGGTTGGATCTTAAGCAAAGTTATGGTAAATGAAGAAGTTGGCTTTGGGAGTTTACAGCAGGCTCAGTGCTTCCTCGTCTGCCACAAGGATGCAGTCCGGATGCAGCTGCAGGATGCTGCCGGGGCAGGCAGGGGTCACAGGGCCGGTCACGGCGTCCTTGACGGCCTGTGCCTTGGCTTTACCGTTGGCTACCACCAGCACCTTGCGTGCCTGCATGATGGTCTTGATGCCCATGGTGTATGCCTGTTTGGGGACAAGGGCCTCGTTGCCGTCAAAGAAGCGCTTGTTGGCTTCGATGGTGGTGGGAGCAAGGTCGATGCAGTGGGTCTCCAGCTCAAAGGCTTCGCCCGGCTCATTGAAGCCGATATGACCATTGGGGCCGATGCCCAGCAGCTGCAGGTCGATGCCGCCCAGCTTGTGGATGATACCGTTGTAACGGGCACACTCAGCGGCGGTGTCCAGATTGGTGCCGTCCGGCAGGTTGGTCTTGGCCGGGTCGATATTCACCTTGCTGAACAGGTTCTCATTCATGAAATACCAGTAGCTCTGGGGATGCTCCTTGGGCAGGCCGCGGTACTCGTCCAGATTGACAGTAGTGACCTCGGAGAAATCCAAATCGCCTTTGTTGTACCAGTCCACCAGTTGGGCATAAGTGCCCACCGGGGTGCCGCCGGTGGCAAGACCCAGTACACAGTCCGGCTTCATGATGACCTGTGCGGAGATGATGTTGGCCGCTTTGCGGGACATATCCTGATAATCTTTTGCGCGGATGATCTTCATAATAACGCTCCTTTTATAGTACCGTTACGCCTGCGTTCCGGCAGGCCTGTAAAAATTCTACGGGCAGCTTTCCGTCCGAGATCACAATATCAATATCGGACAGCTCGCAGATGTGGAATGTACTTTTCAGTCCGATCTTGGAGGAATCCAGCAGCACGGCTTTCTGCTCACAGTCACAGCGGCGGAGCACGGTCTGCTTGAGCCGTGCTTCATCCTCCACGCCGCAGGTAAAACCGGTTTCCGGGCTGTAACTGGTCACGCCCAGCAGCAGCAGATCAAAGTTGATGCCCTCCATCGTCTGGATGCTCTGTGCACCGCAGACGCTCAGGCTGAACCGGTTCAGTCTGCCGCCCGGCAGGGATACATTGGGCTTTTCCAGCTTTGCCAGCTCCATGGCGCAGCTCAGGCCGCTGGTGTAGATGAGCATGGGCTGATCCGGGATGCACCGGGCCACTGCTGTGGCGGTGCTGCCGGAATCCAGAAACAGGGTGGTGTTGGGGCGCAGCAGAGCAGCGGCTTTTTCGGCAATGATCTGCTTTGCTTCGGCATTGCGGGCGGCACGGCGGCTCAGCAGGTCGTCTGTGCCTACCACCTGCTCCACCGACTTGACACCGCCATGCACCCGCACCACACGGCGGGCTTCATCCAGTGCTTTCAGGTCGGTGCGCAGGGTCATTTCCGAAACGGAAGGGAAAGCTTCCTTGAGCTGGGCAAAGCTAATGCTGCCTTTGCGGTTCACCAGCTCCACGATTTGATTGCGGCGTTGTTCCATGGGGGATTCCTCCTGTCTGCGTTTGTCCTGTCCCATGGCACGTTCTGCTTAGTCCTCCGGGTTGAAGTTTGCCAGCAGATATTCCTCTGCTTCCGGGCACCACAGGCCGTTGTGGGCATCCACGATGTCAGCCAGTGCGGTATAGCGGGGGTCGTTGTCCTGTTCGCCCTTGGCACGCAGATCGGTCAGGGCGATGAGGGGCATGGTCAGGTGGGTGTAGATCAGCTTTTTGCCGCCGGGGATCTTGGGCAGGTTGAGGGTGGTCTCAGCAGCGGCGTTCAGACCGCCGATGTGGGTGACCATCACAGCCGGATCGATGCGCTTAGCGGCGGTCAGTTCCAGCGACTCGATCATGTCGGCGGTATTACCGCCGGTGGTGCCCATGACATGGGTAGAATTGTAGTGCACATCGTAGAAGTTCATCTTGGCGCTGAACTGCTTGTCGGTGGGGCCTGCAAAGAAGTTCAGGCAGCCGTCACGACCCAGTACAGCACTGGACAGCTCCACCACCGGCGCGATGGGGGCGTAGCAGAACACATCATCAAAGCCGGTACCGCCGGTCAGCTTCCGCAGCTCGGCAGCGGGGTCTGCCATGTTGGCGGTATTGACGAAGTACAGGTCGATGCCGTCCTTCTCCTTGACCTCCTTCGGGGGGAAGAGGGACTCCGCACGGGCCAGACGATCCTCGTTGATATCGGTGACCACCACCATGCCGGGGCGCACATCACGGTGCAGTGCGTAGGTCAGAGCACCCAGGCCCATGGGGCCTGCACCGGCCAGAATCGCCAGCTTGCCACCCTTCTTGATGCCCATATCGTGATGGTACACACCCATCTTGGTGTGGTAGGCGGCGTTGAAAGCACCGATGGAGCAGCTCATAGGCTCGGCCAGAGAAGCCTCGTAGTAAGCACGGCCCTTGTACTCCAGCAGGCAGCCCAGTTCCATGACCTCGGCAGGGATGATGCAGTAGGTGGCGTCGCCGCCGAAGAACTCGTAGGAGTAGCCGGGGCTCCACATGGTGCCCTTGTAGTTCAGGGCGGGCTGCAGGGTGAACTTCATGCCGGGCTTGAACTTGTCCTGATGCGCCTTGCCCACCTTGACGATATCACCGGCGAACTCGTGACCCATGATGGCGGGGTGCTCGGCTACATCCGGATGCACACGCTTGTGCGCAGTGCCTCCATCAGCCGGGGCGTTTCGATCAGCTGCCCGCTGACATTCTGCATGACCTCCACCGGGACGCCGTTCCCGTCATCCGGGGCCAGCAGCACCAGTGCCCCCAGCACGATGCGCCCCGGCTCATAGACCGGCGGCTGTGCCTGCAGATAGCCCAAGCGGCAGTCCTTTACCGCACTTGTCCTGCAATGGAGCAGCAGGGCATACAGGGATTTGATGTAGGTATCGCCCAGCGTTTCACGGCGGCGAAGCTGCTGCTCCACCAGCCGGGCGTCCGCTTCCTGCGGGCAGAACAGCTGCGCCGCTGCATGGATGAGGGCAGCGCGGCTGCCGGGAACCTTGACGGACTGGATGGTCAGATGTTCCAGCAGCCCGGTCATGGACCGGGTCAGGCGCGCATAATACTGCAACTTGGAGCCTGCACAGGCTGTATCCTGCACGGGCTGCACCGCCGGTTCCGGTTCTGCGCGGTTCTGGCTGTACCGCGTGATAGCGTCCTTCAGCACGGCACGGTCTGGCTCCAGCAGGGAAGGGCTGATGCACACCGCCGGGTAATCCAGTTCCAGCGGCACGGTGGAGATAATGAAGTCGATTTTTCTCCGACGCAGGTCGGCAGTGTTCAGCTCCCGCACCGAGCAGCACCCCTCTACCTGCAAAGAGGGAAACTCGTTTCCCAGCCGGGAAGCCAGAAAGCGGCTGGAACCCATGCCCAGCGGACAGGCCACTACCACCCGCAGCCGCAGCCGGAACATGGCATTCTGTTCCAGCACTGCGCCAAAGTGCATGGCAAGGTAGGCCGCTTCGTCGTCCGAGATGGCGGGCAGAACGAATTGCTGCTGCACCGCATCACAGGCGGCGCGGGTGGCTTTCCACAGGCCGGGGTAGGCGGTGCGGATGGTGTCCAGCTGGGGGTTTTCGGTACGAATGTTCTGCTCCACCCGCAGCAGCATGGGGCGCAGGTGGCAGTACAGGTCATCCCGCAGGGAGGTGTAACCGGAAAGGTCTGTGTGCAGCGCCTTTTCCATTTCCCGGATAAGGGCGGCTTCCAGATTCCGCAGTTCCATCTCCTGCGCACTGCCCCAAGGATCCTCTGCGCCCAGATAAGCAGCGAGATAAAGTTCCAGATACTGCGCTTCCTCAGGCGGCAGGGTCAGCCCGAAGGCGCGGTTCAGCGCCGCCACCAGCCGGGCAGCATGATTGCCCGCCGGGCGCAGCCCTCTGGGGGCGCTGCCCTTGTCGCCGCCCTGCCGCAGCTGCTGAATGGTCAGGGTGCAATGGATCGCCAGCGCCAGAAAGCCTGCATCCGGCAGATGGAGCTGTTCTTCCTGTTCAAACTGCTGCAAAGCCGCCCAGACCTTTTCGGCCGTTTTTGTATCCAGCAGGGTCGAGAAGATCTCGTTTTCCGGCATCCGTCCGCAGAGCACCTCTGCCAGTTCCTTTTCCGGCATACTGCTGCGCAACAGGGCAGACACCACCCTCCGGTAGGAAGAAGCATCCCCCTGCAGCCAGACCCCCACGCCGGGGCGGCGGAACATCTCCACCCGGTAGGGGTGTAGCTTGGTCTCAAGTTCATCCAAGTCTGCAGACAGCGTGCTTTCCGAAACGCCAAGCGCCCGTGCCAGTACCGCTGTTTTGCAGGGCTCCTGCTCGCTGAGCAGCCTTGTCAAAAGCTGCTGCCGCCGCTCTGCGCGGGAAAGTTCTTTCCTGTCGCCGCTGTTCAGCTGGGTGCGCAGTGCGTCTCGCCGCTCCGGCGCTTCATCCAGCAGCAGACCCTTGCCGGGATTCCGCACAAAATGCGCCCCGGCAGCCTGCATCCACTGCTCCACAGCGGGCAGCTCCCGCAGCACGGTGCGGCGGCTGACCCCGATGCTTTCAGCCAGCGCCGCCGCCGTCACCCAGCCCTGCGGAAGGCTGAGCAGCTGCTCGATCAGCTTCCGTGCATTTGCCGACAGTTCCTCACGATACACCGCACCCATGTTGCTTCTCTCCTTTTCCCAAAAGTTACCCATTGCTTCTATTGTAGCATAGTGCCACCCCGTCTGCCAGCCCCCAACGCAGAAAAGAAGTTGTGTGTTTTTTGTCACCATTGCCCGGTGACAAAAGCTTCCTTGTTCCCGTCTTGTATCCCGGCGCATCAGCAAATATGCACAAATCACCCGCGCATCCATTGGAAATGTTGCCGTATCAGCCCACTGGTGTCACCATCCTCCGGTGACAACCCCACCGCTTGTCACCATTGAAATCCGGCGCAGTATCGGCTAGAATAGTGCCAGAACGAAACGAAAGCTCCTCCGAACAACCGTCCGCAGGCCGCAGCTCCCATGCCACAGGAGCTGCACCGCCTGCCTTTCAAGTGAAAAAGGAGAGCTACAAATGAAAAACGCTGTTTCCCGCTTTGGCAAGTTCCTCAGCGGCATGGTCATGCCGAATATCGGCGCATTCATCGCGTGGGGCTTCCTCACTGCTCTGTTCATTGAAGCGGGCTGGTTCCCCAACGAAAAGCTGGCCAGCATGGTCTCCCCGATGCTGACCTACCTGCTGCCCATCCTCATTGCAGGGCAGGGCGGCAAGATGATTGCAGGCGACCGCGGCCGTGTCATCGCCGCCATCGCCGTGGTGGGCTGCATCTGCGGCTCGGACTACACCATGCTGATGGGCGCCATGGTCATGGGCCCTCTGGCCGGCTGGGTCATCAAGCAGTTCGATAAGAAGGTGGAAGGCCATATCCCCGCCGGTTTCGAGATGCTGATCAACAACTTCTCCATCGGCATTCTGGGTATGCTGCTGGCCATCCTCGGCTACTACGTCATCGGCCCGTTCATGACCGCCATCCTCACTGTGCTGACCGCCGGTGTGGACTTCCTTGTGGCACACAGCCTGCTGCCGCTGGTGTCCATCTTTATTGAGCCTGCCAAGGTATTGTTCCTGAACAACGCCATCAACCACGGCATCTTCAGCCCCATCGGTGCAAGTCAGGCTGCTGAGACCGGTCGTTCCATCATGTATATGCTGGAAGCCAACCCCGGTCCCGGTCTTGGTGTCCTGCTGGCCTACTGCTTCTTCTGCAAGGACGACACCACCCGCCAGTCCGCTCCCGGTGCTGTCATCATCCACCTGCTGGGCGGCATCCACGAGATCTACTTCCCCTACATCCTGATGAATCCCGTGATCATCATCGCCCCCATCGTGGGCAACTTCTGTGCCATCCTGTTCTACTCTATGACCGGTGCAGGTCTGTCCGGTCCTGCTTCTCCCGGTTCCATCATCGCCTACATGGCAATGGCTCCCCGGGATTCCATTCTCACCGTTCTGCTGGGCGTTGTCATCGCCGGTGCTGTTTCCTTTGTTCTGTCCTCGGTCATTCTGAAAGCGACCTCCGGTCACACCAAGAGCCTGACCGACGCCCAGAACGAAATGAAGGAGATGAAGGCACAGGCTAAGGGCGAGATCCCCGAGCCTACTGCCGTAAATGTCGGCCAGATCCGCAAGATCGTCTTTGCCTGCGATGCCGGTATGGGTTCCAGCGCCATGGGTGCTACCAAGTTCCACAACCGCATTAAGGCGGAGCGCCCCGACTTGACCGTGACCAACTCCAGCGTGGATACCATCCCCGCCGACGCGGACGTAGTGGTCTGCCAGCGCGTTCTGGCTGACCGCGCCGCCAAGTGCGCCCCGCAGGCACAGCTTGTTACATTGGATAACTTCCTTGCAGATCCGCATCTGGACGCATTGTACAACGCACTGACCTCCACTTCCCCGGCACTGGATGCCAAGGCCGAAGCTGCCGCCAACGAGGAGATCGTATCCGACCTGCGCAATGCAGCCGTAGCCCCTCTGGCGGCTGCCGTGACCGAGGCTTCCAAAGCCAACGGTTCCGTGATGAAGATCCAGGCGGAGGACATCCAGCTGGGTCTGCCCTCCGTCACCAAGGAGGAGGCCATCCGTGCCGCCGGTGCGCTGCTGGCAAAGCGGGGCTATGTGGATGACAGTTACGCCGATGCCATGGTGGAGCGCGAAAAGCTGGTGAGCACCTACATGGGCATGGGCGTAGCCATTCCCCACGGCACCAGCCAGAAGAAGGGCACCGTTAAAAAGTCCGGCGTTGTCCTGCTGCAATATCCGCAGGGCGTGGACTTCGGCGATGAAAAAGCCTACCTCGTGTTCGGCATTGCCGGTGTCGGCAACGACCATCTTGACCTGCTGGGCAATGTCTGCGAGATCCTTGAAGACGAGGATGCGCTGGAACAGCTCAAGACCACTTCCGATATGAACTATGTGCTGGAGCACTTACAATAACGATTCCAAAAAGGAGAGATTTTTATGAAGAGCATCGATATCACCATTCAGGACAAAGAAGGTCTGCACGCCCGTCCCGCCGGTATCCTGAGCAAAGCTGCCAAAGGCTTTGAGAGCAAAGTCACTATGACTAAGAACGGCAAAGTCGCCGACATGAAGAAGATCTTTGCCGTAATGGGTCTGGCCGTGAAGTGCGGCGAGACCGTGACCATCGCCGCCGATGGCCCGGACGAGGATGCCGCCATCGAAGAATTGACCAAGCTGTGCAAGGACGCATGACTTCTCCCTCCGTCTATGACCATTCTGCATAAATACTGCTGACGCAAAACCGCTCCGGGCAGAACGTTCGGAGCGGTTTTACTGTCAGTATGCGTTTTTCATCACCGTGTTTTCCAGAAAGCTGAAAAACACATCGTATTCATTTGGGGTCAGCATTTTGGGAGAACTCATGATCACAAGATCATGCCCGTGGTTTCCCACATGATAGGGTGGATGAGTGTGAGAATAGGGGTTTTCCAAAACCCTCTTGACGAATTTCACATACAGTAGTATTTTTCCTGTAAATCCCACCGTCTTTGTGGATTGGTTTGAAACCACCCACAAAATGTGGTCGTGTTCATTTTGAACACAGGCACAGAAAGTGGTCGGTTATCACCGTGAGACCCACCACTTCCGTGAGGAAAAGTCCACGAAAGAACTTACCGTCCCGCAACACACCCGATTCATTTTGCCGCTTACTTCACCCGACAAAATCCATCGCTGCGCTGCGTGGGCGGTATTTTTCTTTTATGGTCACTTGTCGGGGCGGAGGCCCCTCCATCTTGCTAACGCAAGACCGTTCGGTCGCTCAAAAGCCCCACTGGGGCTTTTGTTGCTGCGCAAACGCGGCATTTTGCTTTCCGAAGAAACAAAAAATCCGAACCCTTCTCCTATTGAGAAAAGGTTCGGATTTTCATTATTTGGTGCGATGGAAGGGACTCGAACCCCCGGCCTACTGATTCGTAGTCAGTCACTCTATCCAGCTGAGCTACCAACGCATACGTTCCGTTCGGAACATGATGTATTTTATCACGAAGGGCGAGGTTTGTCAACAGCTTTTTTAAAATATTTTTATATTTTCCAAAAAAGAACGTCTTTTCTTTGATTTTACTGCGGCTTTTCTGTAATTCTTCTGCCGCATCGGCGCAAAAAGCGGCTTCTACGGCCGCTTTTTGCCCGCCGGGCGGGGGAGAGTGGGCGTGGCGCTCAGCCCTCCTGCGCCAGCTGACGGGCGATTTTTACACCGGTGGGGGTGGCGGCAAGGCCGCCCTGACCGGTCTCGCGCAGGTCGGGGGAGAGCAGACTGCCCACGCGGCCCATGGCGTCGATGACCTCGTCGCAGGGGATGGCGTAGTCCACCCCGGCCAGTGCCATGTTGGCGCAGGAGACCGCGTTCACCGCGCCCACCACGTTGCGCTTGATGCAGGGCACCTCTACCAGACCCGCCACGGGGTCGCAGACCAGACCCAGCAGGTTGCCCAGTGCCATGGCGGCGGCAGCGGCGCACTGCTCCGGGGTGCCGCCCTTCAGGTTACACAGGGCGGCGGCGGCCATGGCGCTGGCTGCGCCTACCTCGGCCTGACAGCCGCCCTCTGCGCCCGCCAGCGTGGCGCGGGCGGCGATGACCTGCCCGAAGCCCGCCGCCACATACAGTGCGTCGCAGACGGCCTCCTCGTCTGCCTGCCCGGCGCGCGCCAGCGGCAGCAGCACCGCCGGCAGCACCCCGCAGCTGCCCGCCGTGGGCGCGGCCACGATGCGCTTCATGCAGGCGTTGCACTCGGCGGTCTTCAGGGCTTCCGCTGTTACTGCGGCCAGATAATCATCGCCCAGCAGGCGTCCCTGCTGCCACGCCTGCTCCACCTTGGCGGCATCGCCGCCGGAAAGGCCGCTGCGGCTGCGCTGCGCGGGGTCGTATTCCTGACTGGTGGCCTGCATCACCTGCCACAAATGCCGCATGGCGGCGCGGCTGTGCGCCTCGGTCAGGCGGCTCTCCTCCAGATCGCTGCGCAGCACCGCTTCTGCCAGCGTGATCTTCTGGCTGCGGGCGGCAGCCAGCATCTCTTCACAGGACAAAAATGCCATGGCTCATTCCTCCGTTTCTTCCGGCTCGTCCACGTTCAGGCAGGTCACCTTCAGCAGACCCGGCATCACCGCCAGCTGCCGCTCCAGCGCGTGAGGGATGTGGGAGTCGCACTCCAGCACCATCACCGCATAGCCGCCCGCAGCGGCGCGGAACACCTGCATGGACGCGATATTGATGCGCCGCAGTGCCAGCGCCATGGTCACCTCGGCAATGCAGCCGGGGGTGTCCTCGTTGTGGATGATGAGGGTGTTGCTGTCCCCGCCGAAATCCGCCGGGACGCCGTCGATCTCCGTGACGCGGATGCGTCCGCCGCCCACCGACGCCGCCTTGAGCGAAAGCTGCCGCCCGGTGCGGCTGGTCAGGGTGAGCACGGCGGTGTTGGGGTGGGCAGAGCGCAGCTCTACCGGGTGGATGCTGAACTGCATCCCCCGCTGCGCGGCCAGTGCAAAGCTGTCCGGCAGGCGGGGGTCGTCCGGGCGCAGACCCAGCAGCCCCGCCACCAATGCGCGGTCGGTGCCGTGCCCCTTGCCGGTGGTGGCAAAGCTGCCGTACAGGCCAATGTCTGCCTGCGCCGGTACCTCGCCCAGAAGCTTTTGTGCAGTATAGCCGATCTTTGCCGCACCGGCGGTGTGGCTGGAAGAGGGTCCGATCATCACCGGGCCCAGAACATCAAATAATCGCATAGGGGACAGCCTTCCTTTCCTGAGGGTTTTCCCACTTTTGCGCGGCAGCTGCTGCCGCAAAACGCGCTTTTTTCCTGCTTGAATGGACTAAAATTGCCAAAACGGCACATTTTTATCAAGTTTATTATACCGCTTTTGCTGCACTTGTGCTATAATAACTTTATTAATGTTTGAAAATGTCCCCAAAATGGCGTTCCGGCTGCTGCCTTGGCAGCGCCGCCCCGCCGCCAAGGGAACAACACGGAGGGTAGATCCTATGAAACTGGTAAGCGTGGAAACTCCTGAAAAGAGTGTCTGCAAAATGACCTTCAGCGCTACGGCTGAGGAACTGGAGGCCGCCTCCAATGCGGTCTATGAGCGCACCCGCGCCACTTATACCATCAAGGGCTTCCAGAAGGGCGAGGCCGACCGCGCACAGATCGAGGCTGACCGCGGCGAGCACACCTTCTGGTACGATGCCATCAACGACCTGATGGATCAGGATGTGCCTGCTTTGTACGAGGCTGCTTTGAAGGAACACGGCTTTGCGCCGGTGGATGATCCCAGCTACGATCTGGTAAGCGTGAAAAAGGACGAGGGTTTTGTGGCTACCGCCACCGTGGCGCTGCAGCCCGAGCTGAAGCTGACCAAGACCACCGGCTTTACCACCCAGTGCGTCACCCCGGAGGTGACCGACAAGGAGATCGACACGGTGCTGGAGCGCCGCCGCAACTACGCCGCAGAGCTGGTGCCCCACAAGGGCCCCGCTGTAAAGGGCAATGTGGTGCACATGGACTTTGAGGGTCTTCTGGACGGTGTGGCCTTTAAGGGCGGCACGGCAAAGGACCAGTCGGTGCAGCTGGGCAGCGGCCGCATGATCCCCGGTTTCGAGGACGGCATTCTGGGCCACAAGGCAGGGGACGAGTTCGAGATCAACGTCACCTTCCCCCAGAACTACCCCAACAAGGAGCTGGCCGGCAAGCCTGTCGTGTTCAAGATCAAGCTGCATGACGTGTGCGTGCGTCAGCTGCCCGCCCTGAACAGCGATTTTGCCAAGAAGATGGGCAAGGAGACCATGGAGGAGTACCGCGCCTTCGTGAAGCAGCAGCTGTTCGACGGCCGCCACGGCGGTGCGCTGAACCATGCCAAGGACATGATCCTTGGTCAGCTGGCTGATGCCGCTGAGGGCGAGATCCCCAGCATTCTGGTGGAAAACGCCTACCAGCAGCAGATGCAGGTCATCCAGCAGCAGCTGCAGATGCAGCGCATGAGCCTGACCACCTATCTGAGCCAGATCCACGAGACCCGCGAGAGCTTTACTGCCAAGGTGCGTGCCGCCGCAGAGAAGAACACCCGCGCCCGCATGGCACTGCTGCAGATCGCACAGCAGGAGAACCTGCTGCCCACCGATGAGGAGATCGACAAGCAGCTGGCTGAGCGCGCCGAAAAGACTAAAAAGACGGTGGAGGAGATCAAGGCAGGCACCGACGTTGCTGCCCTGCGCCGCAACGAGGGCATCCGCAAGGCTGCCGATTGGGTCATCGACCACTCCACCATCGAGGAAAAGGTAGAGAGCAAGTAAGCGCTGACGGTTTGGAATGCGCGCCGCGCTGCTCTGCGCATCAATAGAGGAAAAACAATTTTAAATTTGAGAACCGGGAAAATCTGCGGATTTTCCCGGTTCATTTTTCACAGAAAGGAATGCAGTTCTCCTTTACGACCTTTCCCGTGAAAATGCAATGCCGGGCGGTCCGCAGACCGCCCGGCATTGATCTATTTAAGAATAATACTTCCGCTGATTATGCGCAGAGCAGCGCGGCGCGCATTTAAATCGTTTTTCAGGTCAGAAGGTTGAAGCCCATGATGACCACGCCCAGCACCACCAGCACGACGCCGGTGGCGCGGTTCAGGGTCTTGGGAGTGGCCTTGTTGGCAAACACGGCGGCAATGCGCGCCCACAGCAGGGTGAACACCACGCACAAGCCCCATACCAGCCAATCAGGCGTGCCGCCGATCATAAAGTGGGACACCGCACCGGTCAGGGCGGTAAAGGTCATGATGAACACGCTGGTGCCCACGGCAGTTTTCAACTCGTAGCCCAGCACGCTGGTGAGGATGAGCAGCATCATCATGCCGCCGCCCGCGCCGATAAAGCCGCAGATGAAGCCGATAAGCACGCCGCACACCACCGACTGCACCGCACGCTTTTGCGCGCTGACCCCCTGCATGGCTTCCTTGGTGGTCATGACCGGGCGCAGGATGAACTTGACACCCAACAAGAAGGTCATGAACACCGAGAAGCCGCCCATGGTGGCGGAGGGCATCTTGCTGGCCACCCAGCTGCCCACCACCGTAAAGGCAAGCACGCTTGCCATCATGATCAGGCCGTTTTTGATGTCCAGATTCTTGTTTTTATGGTAGGTATAGGCAGACACCGCACTGGCCAGCACATCCGAGGAAAGGGCAATGCCCACCGCCATGTAGGGGTCCATGTGCAGAAAGGTGATCAGCATGGGGCTGATGACCGCCGCCGCGCTCATACCGGCAAAGCCGGTGCCAAGGCCGGCACCCATGCCGGCAAAAAAGGTGACAAGCACCGTAAACAGCAAGTGCATTTTATCCATTCTCCTTTAAGATCTCGTCCAGATTTTTCCCGATGACCTCCATGGTGCGGAAGAACGCCTCCCGGGTGGGAGCGTCCGTGTTGTCCAGCAGGCGGGCAAAAAAGCGCTCCTGCACCTCGCGCCCCCGTGCGATGACCGGCTGCGCCTTTTCGGTGCACAGCAGCTGGGTCTTGCGGCGGTCGCCCGCCACGGCGCGGCGCTCCAGATACCCCTCCTGCACCAGACGATCCACGTTTACCGACACAAGGTTCGCTTTGATCTTGCGGATCTCCACGATATCCCGGGCAGTGGTGCAGTCCGGGTTGTTTGCCAGAAACATCAGGATGTCAAAGGCGGTCTGGGGCAGCTTGAGTTCCTGACACAGCGGCTTGCACATGGCGCTGTACGCCTGCGCGGTCTTGAAGCTGATCTCTATGGTAGGGTTCATGCGGCGCTCCTTTTTGTCTTTTTATGGACAGTTCATTTTTGAAGTATTATAGTGCAGATGCAGGGAGATGTCAAGAGAAAAAGAGAACCAGCACGTCCTGCGGACGCGCCGGTTCTCTTTTTCAATATGATGATTGCGTTCAGAACAGTGCCACGGCGACCAGACGCACCAGCAGGGCGCACAGCCATGCCACGGCGCACTGGTTCACCACCATGATGGTTGCCCACTTGCCGCCAAGCTCCCGCTTGACCGAGGCCACTGCCGCGATGCAGGGGGTGTACAGCAGGCAGAACACCAGCAGCGGTGCAGCCTGCGCTGGGGTGAGGGCTGCGGTCAGGGCAGCGGTAGAGCCGAAGAGGATGAGCAGCGAGGACACCACGCTCTCCTTGGCCATAAAGCCGGAGATGAGGGCGGTGGAGATGCGCCAGTCTGCAAAGCCCAGCGGGGCAAACAGCGGGGCGATATCGCCCGCGATGCGCGCCAGAATGCTGGCCTGCGGGTCAGCGGTCAGCCGCAGCTGCAGGTCAAAGTTCTGCAGGAACCAGATGACGATGGTAGCGGCAAAGATGACCGTAAAGGCCTTCTGCAAGAAGTCCCGGGCCTTTTCCCACAGCAGCTGCGCCACGTTCTTCAGGCCGGGCAGGCGGTAGTTGGGCAGCTCCATGACAAAGGGCACGGCCTCGCCCTTGAACACGGTGCTCTTGAGCAGCAGCGCCGCCAGTACGCCCACCAGAATGCCGGTGAAGTACAGCAGCACCATCACAAGCCCTGCGTACTTGGGGAAGAACGCCGCCGCAAACAGGCTGTAAATGGGCAGCTTTGCGGAGCAGCTCATGAACGGGGTGAGCAGAATGGTCATTTTGCGGTCGCGCTCCGAGGGCAGGGTGCGGCTTGCCATCACGCCGGGCACGGTGCAGCCAAAGCCGATGAGCATGGGCACGATGCTGCGGCCGGAAAGGCCGATGCGGCGCAGCAGCTTATCCATCACAAAGGCCACACGCGCCATGTAGCCGGTATCCTCCAGCATGGAGAGGAAGAAGAACAGCACCACGATGATGGGCAGAAAGCTCAGCACGCTGCCCACGCCGGTAAAGATACCGTCGATGACCAGCGAGTGCACCGCCGCGTTGACGTTCCAGTTGGTCAGGGCGGTGTCCACAACGCCGGTCAGGGCGTCGATGCCCATTTCCATGAGGTTCTGGAAGAACAGGCCGATGACGTTGAAGGTAAGGAAGAACACCAGACCCATGATGGCGATAAACGCCGGGATGGCGGTGTACTTGCCGGTGAGGAACTTGTCGATGCGGTTGGAGCGCAGCTGCTCCTTGCTTTCGTGGGGCTTGACCACCGTCTGCGCCACCAGCTCCTGAATAAAGGAGAATCGCATATCCGCAATGGCGGCGGCGCGGTCCAGCCCGCGCTCCTGCTCCATCTGCACGATGATATGTTCGATCATTTCTTTTTCGTTGGGGTCCAGCTTCAGCGCTTCCTCAATGCGGGGGTCGCCCTCCACCAGCTTGGTGGCGGCAAAACGCACCGGGATGCCCGCCGCCTTGGCGTGATCCTCGATGAGGTGCAAAATGCCGTGGATGCAGCGGTGCACCGCGCCGCCGTGGTCATCCTCGCTGCAGAAATCCATGCGCCCGGGGCGCTCCTGATACTTTGCCACATGGACGGCGTGGTCTACCAGTTCGTCCACGCCCTCGTTCTTGGCGGCAGAGATGGGGATGACCGGGATGCCCAGCATCGCCTCCATCTTGTTGATGCGCACCGTGCCGCCGTTGCCGCGCATTTCGTCCATCATGTTCAGCGCCAGCACCATGGGGATATCCAGCTCCATCAGCTGCATGGTCAGGTAGAGGTTGCGCTCGATGTTGGTGGCGTCCACGATGTTGATGATGCCGGTGGGCTTTTCGCCGATGATGAACTGTCGGGTAACGATCTCCTCGCTGGAATAGGGGGACATGGAATAGATGCCCGGCAGGTCGGTGACCTCAGTCTCCGGGTGCCCCTTGATGGCACCGCTCTTGCGGTCCACCGTCACGCCCGGAAAGTTACCGACGTGCTGGTTGGAACCGGTGAGCTGGTTGAACAGGGTGGTCTTACCGCAGTTCTGGTTGCCCGCCAGCGCAAAGGTCAGGGTCTTATCCTCCGGCAGGGGATGCTCCCCCTCCTTGGTGTGGTACTTGCCGCCCTCACCAAGACCCGGGTGCTCCACCATTTTTCCGTCCACCGGGGCGTGCACCGCCGGGGTCTTTTCGGTGGGGGTCACGATGATCTGTGCCGCGTCGTCCAGACGCAGGGTCAGCTCATAGCCGTGGATGCGCAGCTCCATGGGGTCGCCCATGGGCGCCAGCTTTACCAGCGTGACCTCCGCCCCGGGAATCAGACCCATATCCAGAAAGTGCTGCCGCAGTGCGCCTGCACCGCCCACGGCCTCCACTATGGCGCTTTTGCCGATCTGTAACTCTTTTAACGTCATATCCGTTGCCTTCTTTTATATGTACTGTTCTTGTGTGTTAGTCCGTGTTAACAAATGTAGTATAGGCTAACTGACAGCGGATGTCAATAGAGAATATAGACACAAAAAAAGCACCGCACACTCTCAGGCGAGAATATGCGGTGCTCCGATTCAAATCATTGTTACTTCACGGTGTGGTAGCCATCGGGGTTGTTCTTCTGCCAGTTCCAGCTGTCGGCGCACATCTCCTCGATGCCGTACTCAGCCACCCAGCCCAGCTCGTTCTTGGCCTTGGTGGGGTCGGCGTAGCACTCGGCGATATCGCCGGGGCGGCGGGGATCAATGACGTAGGGGATCTCCTTGCCGCAGGCCTTGGAGAAGGCGTGGATGACATCCAGCACGCTGTAACCCTTGCCGGTGCCCAGATTGCAGATGAAGAGGCCGCAGCCGGTCTCCAGCTTGCGGATGGCGCACACATGACCCCGGGCCAAATCCACAACGTGGATGTAGTCACGCACACCGGTGCCGTCCGGGGTGGGGTAGTCGTTGCCAAAGACGTGCACCTTTTCCAGCTTGCCCACAGCCACCTTGGCGATGTAGGGCATCAGGTTGTTGGGGATGCCGTTGGGGTCCTCGCCGATCAGGCCGCTCTTGTGGGCGCCGATGGGGTTGAAGTAGCGCAGCAGCGCCACATTCAGGCTGGGGTCAGCCTTGCAGACGTCCTGCAGAATGCGCTCGGTGAAGGCCTTGGTGGTGCCGTAGGGGTTGGTGGTAGCACCCACAGGGAAGTCCTCGGTGATGGGCACACTGGCGGGGTCGCCGTAGACGGTAGCGGAGGAGCTGAACACGAAGTTATGGCAATCATGATGGCGCATCACGTCCAGAATGACCAGCGTGCAGTTGAGGTTATTGTAGTAGTACTCGA
Source organism: Faecalibacterium sp. IP-1-18 (assembly GCF_023347355.1). Lineage (NCBI taxonomy): Bacteria > Bacillati > Bacillota > Clostridia > Eubacteriales > Oscillospiraceae > Faecalibacterium > Faecalibacterium sp. IP-1-18. The sequence goes on along the minus strand of NZ_CP094472.1, from coordinate 37,008 downwards.
TGGGCTTGGACACGCTCTCGCCCACAGCCTTGTAGGCTGCAAACTGGATGACGGCGGTGATGTCCGGGCACTCGGAGAAGATCTTCTCCACGTCCTCGCGGCGGGTCATGTCTGCCTTGTAGAAGCGGAAATCCTTGCCGGTGATCTGCTTGACCCGATCCAGAACCACAGGAGAAGCGTTATAATAGTTATCTGCCACCACGATATCGTAGCCAGCGTTCAACAGTTCGATGCAGGTGTGGCTGCCGATGTAGCCGGCACCGCCGGAAACCAAAATTGCCATAGCCGAGTACCTCTCTCATATCGTATTATCACTTTTATCTCTTTGCGCCGGGCGCTGCCCGGTCTGCTTAAAGCATACCGCTTTTTGCCGCCGACTGCAAGGGGCGCTTTCTTTATTCAGATGTATTTTTGTTGCATCTTCGCGCATTACACTTTTGATTGACAGAGATTTTTCGCACTTTTCACATGGAGAGAATGCGCTGTTTGTGCAAAACATAGAAATGGAGACGGAGGACACCCCTTTCGTCATCGCTGCGCGATGCCACCTTCCCCGGGGAAGCACGCCCTCTCAGGCGCTCCCGCGCCAGATTCCCCCTTTTGTCACCTGCGGTGACAAAAGGGGGAATCTGGCAAAGCCGACAGGCTTTGACTGAGAGGGCGCAAGGCGCAGCCTCCCACCACGCAAAAAACGTCTGCCGAAGCAGACGTTTTTGCATGGTGTATCATTTTTAAAGCTTTCCGCACTGCTTGCCGGTGAAGAACCGCAGGGTGGTGGTAGCGCGGAACACCTTGCCTGCCCGCAGCACCGTGGAGGGGAACTCCGGGTGGGAGGGGCTGCACGGATAGTGCTGGGTCTCCAAGGCAAAGCCGCCGTACTTCCGCATGGGCTCGCCGCCCTTGCCCGGGGCGGGGCAGTCCTGCAAAAAGTTGCCGGTGTACAGCTGGATGCCCGGCTGGGTGGTGTACAGCTTCATGCTGATGCCGGTCTTATCACTGGTAGCCCATGCGCAGATGCTTTGGCTGGAGCCGCGTGCGCGGTCGATGACATAGCAGTGGTCGTAGCCGCCGCCCACCATGGTGGTCTGGGGGAAGCCGGTGTCGATCTCCTTGCCGATGGTCTTACCGGCAGTAAAATCCATGGGGGTGTTCACCACGGGCAGGATGTTGCCGGTGGGGCAGGTGGCGTTGTTGCCCTCCAGATAGCGGGAGGCGTAGATGCGCAGCTTCTGGTTCAGCACATCGCCGCCGCCGTCCAGATTGAAGTAGCTGTGGTTGGTCAGGTTTACGATCGTGTCAGCGTCCGAGGACACACGGTAGTCCATGCGGAAGGTATTGTCGTCGGTGAGGGTATAGCGTACCGCGATCTTCAGGGTGCCGGGAAAGCCGTCCTCGCCGTCGGGGCTTACAGCCTCCATCAGCAGGGTGTCGCCGAAGTACTTCACCTCATAGATTTTCCGGGAAAAACAGCCGTGCAGGTGGTTTTCGCCGTTGTTTTTTTCCAGCTGGTAGGTCTTGCCGCCCAAGGTAAAGACGGCGTTCTCGATACGGTTGGCGTAGCGTCCCACAAAGGCACCGCAGCAGGTGCTGCCGGACGAGGTGAAGTCGTTCTCGTAATCTGCCATGGTGTCGTGACCCAGCACCACATCCACCGGGCCATTCTTGGCCGGGACGATGATATTTTTGATCACGCAGCCGTAATCCAGCACACTGACGGACATACCGCCGGGGTTCGAGAGGATGTACTCGGTAACATTAGCGCCCTCTTTGGTCACACCGAAGGGCTTGGAACGGATCTGTGCCATTGGGCCTCGCCTCCTAAAGCTTTTTTCGGAAATGCAAAAGGGGCAGACTGCCCCCTTTTGCATCTTGTCTGTATTTATGATTATATCACAGTTTTACAGTTTTGTGTTGGATTCCTTTTAGAATTACCATCCAATTTTTGCGGCGATTTTTTGTTGGAATCATCGAAAGTGCCTACAATAGCAAAAAGCGCCCCGCACTTCCGGTGGAAATGCGGGGCGCTTTGGTGATACGGGCTGTAAGCCTTATGCTTCCGGCTGAGGCTGTGCCGCAGAGGACTGGGCGGCAATGAACTCGGCGGCATCGTCCGGGATGTCGTCCAAGTCCTCGTCGCTGCCGATATCCACGTTGAGCGGCGGTTTCTTGAACAGGATATCGTACAGGATAGGCACGATATACAGGGTCATCAGGGTGGCGTAGCTCAGGCCGCAGATGATGACGATGGCCATGCCGCTCATCAGCTGGCTTGCCATATCGTTGCTGAACACCATTTGCAGCATGGCCAGCACGGTGGTCAGGGTGGTCATCAGGATGGGACGCATACGGGTCTTGCCGGTGGCCACCAGTGCGGCGCGGCGCTCCATGCCGCCCATGCGCAGCTGGTTGGCGTAGTCCACGAACACGATGCCGTTGTTGACGACCGTACCCATCAGCACGATGAAGCCCATCATGGAGATCATGGTCAGCTGCTGGCCGGTGAGCAGCAGACCCAGCAGACCGCCGGTAAAGGCCAGCGGCACGGTGAACAGCACGATGAAGGGGGACAGCAGGCTCTGGAACTGTGCCACCATAACAAGGTAGACAAAGGGCAGGGCCAGGGCCATCCACTGGATCATCTCGTCGGTCATATAGTTGACGCTGTCGCTCTCGCCGCCCATGGAGAAGGAGCAGCCCTCCGGCATCTCATCGGTGAGGGCAAAAGCATCCAGCGCCTTTTTCACGGCACGGGCCTGCACCGTGGTGTTGTAGCCCGGGGCAGTCTCGGCAGTGACGGTGACGAACTGGTTCCGGTTCTCGCTGGTGATGGAGTCCGGTGCGGTGCCGGTGGTCCAGCTGGCGATATCCGACAGCTTGCAGGTGCCGGTAGCGGTGGTGCCGTCGGCGGACATGACGGTGGTCTCAAAGGTCATGTCCATCATGTTTTCCTTGGTCAGCGGGTCCAGATTGTTGCTGATCTGCACATCCATGGTGGTGCCGTCCACGGTAACAGGGGTCTGTGCCGTGGTGGTGGTGGTCAGCTTTGCCGCGATCTGCTGGTACACCTGCGCAACGGTCAGGCCGTTGGCGCGCACCTTGTCGCGGTCCACCTGCAGGATGATGGTGGAATCGCCCGCGCCCAGACCGTTGGTGGCGTTCTGGAAGCCCTCGGTGCTGTTCACGATGTCTACCACCTTCTCGGACAGGGCGGTCAGGGTCTCGGCGTCAGTGCCGTAGATCTTGATGGTCAGACCGGTGGACAGCTGACTGGTCAGGTCATCGGTCATGCCGTACTGCTGGACGGTGGCGGTGCAGTCCGCAACGCCGGCCACAGCGTCCTCCATGGCCTTGCAGGCGGCATCGATCTTGGAAGAAGAAAGCTCCTCGTTGAGCTTGACGTTGATCTTATACTTGCCGTAGCCGTTGGCGGCGTTCAGCAGGTCGGTGATGGTGGAGGGCAGGCCAAGGTTGGAGACATCCATGCCCGCCACAGTGTTGTCGGGGGTAATGCCTACCTCCTCCACGCCGTCCACGGCCATCACAGCCTGCACCACCTTACCGGCCACATCGTAGGACTCGTCCTTCGAGAGGGTATCGGTGGTGGAAAGGGTGATCATGGCCTCGTTGCTGGTGCTGGTGGGCAGCAGCACGATGCCCATGGAGACCACCCGCCAGCAGCAGAACACCAGCAGCAGCACGGCGGCTGCCAGCGGCACAAAGCGCTTCTGCAAAGCCTTTTCCAGACTGCGGCCGTAGGCGTTCTGGATCTTATCGAACCATGCCAGCTTTTTGGGCTGGGCATTCTTCAGCACGGTAGCCGAGGCAGCAGGCACCACAGTCAGTGCCACGATGAGAGAAGCCATCAGGCAGTAGCCGATGCACAGGGACATGGGACCCATCAGGTTGCGGATGAGGCTGGCAGAGAACACTGCCGGCAGGAACACACACACCGAGGTAAGGGTAGAGGCCACGACCGACATACCCACCTGACGTGCACCCTGCACCGCAGCGCGGGCGGCGGGCACGCCGCGGCCGCGCAGACGGTAGATGTTCTCGATGACAACGACAGAGTTATCCACCAGCATACCGATGCCCAGCGACAGGCCTGCCAGCGTCATGACGTTCAGGTCAAGACCCGTGAAGTACATCAGCACCACGGCAAACAGCACCGACAGGGGGATACTGACGCCGACCACCAGCGTGGGCTTGACGTCCTTCAGGAAGATGGCCAGCACGACGATGGCCAGTGCGGCACCCACCAGCATACTGGTGAGGATGCTCTTGATGAGGATGCTGATGTAGTTGCCCTGATTGGACAGCACCACAACGTGCAGACCCTCGTACTGGGCTTCCAGCTCCTTGAAAGCGTCCAGACAGTTGGCAGATACGTCACCTGCGCTGGAACTGTCGTCCTTGTAAATTTTCAGCACCGAAGCCTGCTCGCCGTTCAGGCGGGTGTAGCTGTCAGCGGCGTTGTCGATGATCTCCACGTCTGCCACATCGGAAAGGCGCACGTCGCCGTAGCCCTCCACATGGAGCAGCAGTGCACCGCGGATATCGTCCACGCTGTCGTATTCCTCGCCCACCTTCAGCAGCCACGACTCGCCGCTTTCGTCCTTGACGTAACCGGCAGGCATGGAGAAGTTCTGGGCGTAGATGAGGGTGGCAAGGGTCTTGATATCCAGCTGCTTGGTTACATCGGCGCTGGCAAGCGCCTTTTCCTTGGCGGCCTCGTACTGGGTCTTGGCCTCGCTGAGCTGCTTTTCGTACTCATTCAGCTGCTCGCGGGCTTCGGTAAACTGCATATAGGCGACCATCTGCTGCTGGGTAAAGTTGCCCAGCGCTTTGGAGAACTCGCTCATCATGCCGGGCACGTTGTCCATGGCCTTGATGGTATCTTCCAGCGTCTTATAGATGACGTTCAGGCTGTCCTGCAATTGCAGCTCGTCTGCCAGATCCGCAGCGCCCTCGCCCTGCGTACCGGTCTCGGTGTTGATGCGGTTCTGCAGGGTCTGCAACGCAGAGGAGAGCTTATCGGTGATATCCCGCAGCTCGGACACGATCTCGATCAGGGAGTCGATATCCCGCATACCGGTGCTGTTGAACTTGTCCAGCACCCGCTGCAAACCGGCCTGCACCTCAATGAGGGCCTGCTGCACCTCGGGCTCCTTGACCACGGCGATCAGGTTGTTGACGCTTTGCAGCAGTGCCTCGGCCTGCTTGCGCACCACTTCTACGGCGCTTCCGACCTCAGAGCTCAGGGAGCCCATGACCGTGTTGGACACGGTATTGCCGAAGTTTTTGAACTGCTTATCGTATTCTGCGCGGCCGGCCTTGATCTTGGCCTCGGCCTCCTCCAACTGTGTGTGCGCCACTTCCAGCTGAGTGTCGATAAGCTCCATCAGCTTTTCGTTGATGGCGTCCACCTTTTCCTGATTCAGCTGCACCTGCACCAGCTGCTCCACAAGGCCGCTGGAGGATACGCTGGACACGCCGCCCTTGCGCTGGACGTAGGGAGTCATGGTGTTCTTGATAAAATCAGAAAGGTCGTACACCGAACTGCCCTCGCGGCTGACAGCCACGGTCATAAAGGCGTTCATGTTCATGCTGTACTGTATCACAGAGGGAGTCAGCACCGTCTCCGGCAGGTCGCTCTTGGCCTGATCCAGCTTGTTGGACACCTGCACCAGTGCGCTGTCCATATCCGTGTCATCCACGAACTGCATCAGCAGCAGGCTGTAGTTTTCAGCCGAGGTGGCGGTGATCTTTGAAACACCCGGCACCGTAAGCGCGTTTTGCAGCACGTCCGAGACCTCGGTCTCCACACGCTCCGGGCTGGCACCGGGATACACGGTGACCACCATCAGATACGGTGTGCTGACATTCGGCAGCAGGTTTGTTTTCATCTTGGTGATCGACACAAAGCCGAGCATCAGCACCATGATGACTGCAACCAGCACCGTAAATGGTTTTTTGACACTGAATTTTTCCATCTTCTCCTACCGTTTCTCTGCAGCACCGCCCGGCGCAACAGTTCCTCCCTCTTTGGGGGCAATGGGTTCCTAACATTCCTATTATACACGCAAGGCGCGCGCTTTCAATAGAGGTGCGGCGAATCTTTTGCGAAAGTTCTGTCAAAATCTGCGAAACGCACAACTTTGCCGCCCCAAAACCGGCATTCTGTCCGCTTTCCTCCCCTCTGCCGCCGGACAAAATTTCGACACCTTTTCCCATACTGCATACGGTTGAGCAGGGGGAATCATTGCAGGGGAGGGAAAATTCAGGGGATATAAAGACTTTTCTTTTTGCATAGAAATGTGCTTTTGATTATGGTATACTAACAGCAGACTGAAAAAGCGCCCCTTGAAAGGGGCTTATCCGATACAAAAACGAGGAACACTATGAAAAAAGTCATTTCGGTCCGTTTCAAGGAAAACGGCAAAAGCTATTATTTTGATCCCGGTGATGCTGTCATCCATGCCGGGGAGTATGTGATCGTGGAGACCGCCCGCGGCGTGGAGTGCGGCGAGGTGGTGCAGGGCGTGCTGGAGCTGGCGGATGCCGCCGTACCCAAGGCGCTGAAACCCATCACCCGCATGGCCGACAGCGTGGATATCCGCCGGATGCGCCAGAACCGCGAGGACGAAAAGCGCGCCTACCGCACCTGTCAGGAGTGCATCGCCCGCCACGGGCTGGAGATGAAGCTGGTGGAGGCCGAGTACACGCTGGACCGCTCTAAGATCATGTTCTACTTCACCGCTGACGGGCGGGTGGACTTCCGGGAGCTGGTCAAGGATCTGGCCGGCATCTTCCACACCCGCATCGAGCTGCGCCAGATCGGCGTGCGCGACGAGAGCAAGATGATCGGCGGTCTGGGCATCTGCGGTCAGCCCTTCTGCTGCAGCCGCTTTTTGAAGGATTTCCAGCCCGTTTCCATCAAGATGGCCAAGGAGCAGGGCCTTTCGCTGAACCCCACCAAGATCAGCGGTGCCTGCGGCCGTCTGATGTGCTGCCTTGCCTACGAGGAGAGCGCCTACGAGTACCTGAACAGCATCATGCCCATGGTGGGCAGCACGGTGCGCACCCCGGACGGTCTGGGCACTGTGCTGGAGGTGAACCCGGTATCCGGCTACCTGCGGGTGCGCTGCGGCACCGAAAGCCTCGCACCCCGGTACTACAAGGTGGGCGTGTGCGAGTATGTGAGCGGCGGCAAGCGCCCGCCCCGCCGTCCCGACCCGGACGATGATTACTCCGGCGTGCGCAACCCCGCCCCGGTGGTGGCAAGCTCCGACGACGAAAAGCGCCCCGCCTGCCCCCGCCGCCGCACGAATGAGAAAGAATGAGCGTCCGAGTGGTTAGTATTACAAAACTAACCAGGCTTCGTGATTTTCGCTAAAAATCTCCGGCAATTTTGGCTATAAGTTAGGCCGTGCTTTTGTGCAACCCCACAAAATATTTTATTTTGTTGTTGTGGCAGCACGGTTAGTCTTGCCTTTTCCGGCCTGCTTTGTTAGAATGCAGACAAGGATACAAATTCCGGGGGGCGTGCGTGGCCGTGCCAAGGTACGTTTCTTCATAATTACATCGGCACGGGATAAAAAAGGAGAGTTTATTATGGCACACAAGGTTTCTGACGCATGTGTTGGCTGCGGCGCTTGCGAGGGCGCTTGCCCGGTTGGCGCTATCACCATCGAGAACGGCGCTGCAGTTGTGAACGCTGATTCCTGCATCGATTGCGGTGCTTGCGAGGGTGCTTGCCCCACTGGTGCAATCGCTGCTGAATAATCAGTAGTTTTTGCTGAAAACGCATCAAAAAGGACTGCTGCACACCTGTGCAGCAGTCCTTTTTTGTGGTATCATAAAGTAAATTCATGAAAAACGCAGTTCGGCGCGTCCGCAGACGCGCCGAACTGCTGAATGAAAAACATTTTTCCGCTGAGCATGGCCAAAGCACACGCGGCGGCCATTCCTGATCGTCCACCGCAAAAGAGGCACTGCACAAAATGCTGCGCAGCCGCCCCCCCTTTTTGTTTCATGCACAAATTCCGCAGGAAAATACCCTGCATTTTTTGGAAGGGAAACGACACACTGTCTATGGAACATTCTACGGAAGTTTTGTATAATAGAACTATGGTCTACTGCACCCCGGAACACCGGTTCGGCTCGGACGCACTGCTGCTGGCACGCTTTTGTGAGCCGAAGCGCAGCCAGAAAGCCGCAGACCTGTGCTCCGGCTGCGGCATCGTGGCGCTGGAATGGCACGACCGGGGGCACCGCGGCCCCTGCACCGCGCTGGAGCTGCAGCCCGAGGGCAGCGCCCTGCTGGCGGCAGCGGTGGAAGAGCAGCAGCTCACCCACATCACCCCCGTCTGTGCCGACCTGCGCACATGGCGGCAGGACGAGGGGCAATTTGACGTGTGCGCGTGCAATCCCCCTTATTTTACCGAGGGGCCGCAGAGCCAGAATGCCGCCCACGCCCTTGCCCGGCACGAAAACACCTGCGCGCTTGAGGATGTCTGTGCCTGCGGCTTCCGGCTTTTAAAGGACGGCGGGCGGCTGGCGCTGTGCCACCGCCCGGAGCGGCTGGCCGAGGTGCTGGCTGTGCTGCGCGCGCACCGGCTGGAACCCAAGCGGCTGGCCTTTGTAAAGAACGCCCCGGAAAACGCTCCGTGGCTGTTCCTTGTGGAAGCCCAGAAGAACCGTAAGACCGGCCTGCGGGTAGAGCCGGACGTGCTTATCCGCGCCGGAGCGGCGCTGTACGGACGATAAATTCAGGAGGTAATTATGGCAGGAACTCTCTACATTGTGGCGACCCCCATCGGCAATCTGGAGGATATGCCGCCCCGGGTGGCTGCCACCTTTGGCGCGGCCGACTTTATTGCCGCCGAGGACACCCGCGTGACCATGAAGCTGCTGAATTATCTGGGGCTGAAAAAGCCCATGGTCAGCTACTACGAGCACGCCTTGCAGAAGGGCGAAGCCATTTTGCAGCGCATTGAGGCAGGGGAGAGCTGCGCCTTGTGCAGTGACGCCGGCATGCCCTGCGTGTCCGACCCGGGCGAGGTCATCGTGCGGGACGCACTGGCGCGGGGCATCAAGGTGGTGCCCATCCCGGCCGCTTCTGCCTGCGTCACTGCGCTGGCGGTCTCCGGGCAGGACACCTCCCGCTGGGTGTTCGAGGGCTTTCTGCCGGTGAACCGCAAGCAGAAAAAGGAGCGTCTGGCCGAGCTTTTGCAGGAAAAGCGCACCGTCATCTTTTACGAAGCGCCCCACAAGCTGCGCACCACGCTGGACGATCTGACCGCCGCCTTTGGCGCAGACCGCAGCATTACCCTGTGCCGGGAGCTGACCAAGCTCCACGAGGAGATCTGGAAAACCACTCTGGGCGAAGCCGTGGAGCACTACCGCGCCGCCGAGCCCCGGGGCGAGTATGTACTGGTGATGGCGGGTGCACCCGCCGGTGCCGCCGAGGAAGAGGAGCTGACCCTGGAACAGGCGGCGCAGCGCGCTTTTGCGCTGACCATTGAGGGCTTCAGCGCTTCTGCCGCCGCCAAGACTGCTGCACAGGGCACAGCCTATTCCAAGAGCGAAGTTTACAAGCAGCTGCTGTTGTTGCAGCAGGCTACCGAATGAGTATAGAGGAGGATATTTTTCCGTGACAAAACTACTGGTCCTGAGCGACAGCCACGGCGCGCGTGACGCCATTAAGCGCATTTTGAACAAAGAGCAGAACAACGTGGATGCTGTGATCTTTTTGGGGGACGGCCTGCGGGATCTGGAACAGGCGCTGGCCTTTTTCCCTCATCTGCGGGTGTACTCCGTGGCCGGCAACTGCGATTACGGTGCGCTGGAGCCGCTGGACGGCTTGGCGGGCTTCGATCAGACGGTGGTTTTCTATACGCACGGTCACATGTACGGTGTAAAATACGATCTGGACACGCTTGCAGATGCTGCCGCAGCCCGCGGGGCAGAGGTGGCGCTGTTCGGCCATTCCCATATTCCCCACGCGGAGCAGCGGGGCAATGTATTTTTGTTCAACCCCGGCTCCTGCGGGCGCTGCTACACCGGCCCGGACACCTACGGTCTGCTGACGCTGGAAAACGGCGCAGTGACCGCCTATGAGCACAAAGAGGTACCCAAGCAATGAGCATCAACGAGGTGCGCTATCTGCCGGAATGCGGCAGCACCAACGCCTATGTAAAAGAACATTTTGAGGAGTTCGGCCCGGTGGCGGCGGTATATACCGAAAACCAGACCGCCGGACGCGGGCGGCTTGGCCGCAGCTGGGTAAACGCCGAGGGCAAGGCGCTGTACTACACGGTCGCCATCAAGGAGCCGCTGGCGCAGCCCGCTACCCTGCCGCTGCTGGCAAGCCTTGCGGTGCGCCGCCAGCTGCAGCTGCGCTACGGCGTGGACTGCCAGATCAAGTGGCCCAACGACCTTTTGCTGAACGGAAAAAAGATCGTGGGCATCCTGTGCGAAAGCGTAAGCTACGGCTACCAGCAGCAGGGGCGCGGCATTTTGTGCGGCATCGGCATCAACCTTGCCCAGCCCCAGAGCTATTTTGACGCCGCCGACCTGCCCCACGGCACCTCGCTGGCACTGCAGGGCGCTGCGGTGGATCTTTCCACAGACCCCGCATGGCTGGCCGAGGGGCTGACAGATTTCGGCTTTGACCGCAATCTGTACACCTTTGCCCGGGACGGCTTTGCGCCCTTCCGGGAGGAATACAAAGCCGCCTGTGTCAATCTGGGCCGCCGGGTCACCTTTGACCTGCCGGACGGCAGTCAGGGCGCAGGCGAAGCCGTGGACGTGGACGCCGAAGGGCGTTTAGTGGTACGCACCGACGCCGGGGAACAGCACGTTTTCACCGGGGAAGTGTCGGTGCACGGCATTTATGGAGCAGTATAAATTATAAAAAGGGGCAGATGCACAACCGTGCATCTGCTCCTTTTATCTTTGACGATTTGGAATGCGCGCCGCAGGCGATGACGGAAGGGGTTCTTGCCTGAACTCCCCCAGTCTGCTACGCAGACAGCCCCCTCTGGGATGGGGCCTTTGGCATGGCGGTAAAGTTTCCGGCTAAAGTGCAAAGTTTGCGGGTGCGCCAGAGGCTCCCTCTCCGAGGGAGCTGGCAAAACCGTCAGGTTTTGACTGAGGGAGTTATTTTTTATCTTCTCCGTTTCATCTGGCGGCGGCGCTGGTTGAGGGTCAGCCCGCCGCCGCAGCGCAGAGTGGCAAAGCCCAGTGCGCACAAAATCAGAATCAGGGCGCAGAGCAGCAGCAGGGTGGCTTTGATATCGGTGCGGAAATCCGACACATACTCCCGGTGGGTCACAAGGTCTACCTGTCCCACCTCGTAGCCGTCCAGATAGACGGTAGCGGTGCCCAGCTTCTGACCTTCCTTGACGGTAGCAGAGACGCTCTCGGGCAGGTCGAAGGAATAGCTTACCTTATCATCGCTGTGGCCGTAGCCGCTGACCGGCGCGGCGGCGTACAGCTCCACAGACGGCTCGGTGCGGCACTTGTTCAGGTCTACGGTGATCAGCACGGTCTTGGTATCCACCAGCGGACGGTCGGCAAAGCTGGCAAAGGCCCAGTCGAACAGGTCGTCACACGCGGTAAACAGGTGCTCCAGCGTGTCGCAGCCAAGGATCACCAGCCCGTAGCTGTGGCCGTCCTGCTGGGCAAAGGCCACGATGCAGCGGCCCGCCAGCGTGGTAAAGCCGCCCTTGACCCACTGGACATACTCCCGGTAGTTGGAGCTTTCGCTGTTCATCAGGCTGTTGGAGCTGCTGATGGTGTGCTCTGCCTTGCGCAGATTGGTGGCAGGCAGCACGTAGCTGGCAGTGCCCGCCACCTGTGCAAAGGTCTGGTTCTCCGCGCAGGCGGCGGCGATCTTTGCCAGATCCTGCGCGGTGGACACGTTGCCGTAGTCAAACAGGCCGTGGGCACAGGTAAAGTTCGTGCCGGTGCAGCCCAGTTCTGCCGCCTTGGCGTTCATCTGCTGCACAAAGCCCACCACGCTGCCACCCACGTCCCACGCAATAACGCTGGCGGCGTCGTTGGCGCTGACGATGAGCATGGCGTTCAGCAGGTCGATGCGGCGCACGGTCTCGCCGATGCGCAGCCCTATGGTGGTGCCGTTGGCGTTCTGGATATCCTTGAACTCCTGCGTCAGGTCGGTGGGCACGGTCACTTCACCGTTCAGGTCCTTGCCGCTTTCCACCAGCAGCAGGGCGGTCATCAGCTTGGTCAGGCTTGCCACATATTTCTGCTGGTCGGCGTTCTGACTCAGGATGGTCTTGCCGGTGTCCGCGTTGAACAGATACACCGACTCGGTCTCGGTAGCGGTCTGGACGGGCATGGGGTATGCCGCAAACCCCGGCAGCGCTGCCGAAAGAGCCACTGCCAATGTGAGCACCAGCGCCGCCAGCCGGCGGCAGAACGTGTTGTGAAGCATGAAGGTACCCCCTTGAATCCCGCTCCGGCAAAACCGGCGCGCACATTTTTGTTCCTTACTTATAAGAATACCATAAAAGAACCAAAAGAGAAAGGTGGTTTTTAACAATGTTCTTATCCTTTTGTGGAAAAACGCCCCGCGATGAGGGCGCAGCTTTTGTAGCCCCCAGCGCTACCGTGCAGGGAGATGTGGTTTTAAAGCCCGGTTCCACCGTCTGGTACGGTGCGGTGCTGCGCGGGGATGACGGCACGTTGACCATCGGCAAAAACAGCAATGTACAGGATAACGCGGTGCTGCACTGCGACATCGGCGGCTGCGTGACCCTTGGCGAAAACGTCACGGTAGGGCACTGCGCACTGGTGCACGGCTGCACCGTAGGGGACGGCAGTCTGATCGGGATGCACGCCACATTGCTGAACCACTGCGTGGTGGGCAAAAACTGCATCATCGGGGCAGGGGCGCTGGTGCCGGAAGGCATGGTCATCCCGGATAATTCCGTGGCGGTGGGCGTTCCTGCCCGGGTCATCAAGCAGGTGAGCGCGGCACAGATCGAAGCCAACCTGCACAACGCCGCCCATTATGTGGAGCACGGAAAACTGCACGCGGAGCAGCTGAAAAACGGGTGAGAGTGCGGCGCTGCGCGGGGGAAGTTACTGCTTGCCAGCAGCGGGCTGGAACGCTCCGCTGGGCCAGAGGCAGGGAGGGGTGTTCCGACTCCCCCCTCCCTACCTCTGGACTCCACCCACCCCGCAACGGGTCAAGGGCTGCACGCCCTTGACGATCCTAAAGAAGAAGTCGAAGCACAAAAAAGCTAGCGCTGCGCCAGTCGGCGCTATCGCTTTAACGCTTTTTTCGCTTCTCCATTTATAGCCCCTCAGTCGCTGCGCGACAGCTCCCCCGAGGGGGAGCGAGCGTGCCCGCAAGCTTTGCGGTTTAGCCGGAAACTGTACCGCCATGCCAAAGGCTCCCTCCCCGAGGGAGCTGGCAAAACCGTCAGGTTTTGACTGAGGGAGTTAAGTTTTTCTTCTCAAACGTTTCATTTTGTATTTTTTTCGCAGTGCGGTACAAAGTTTCAGGAACTTTTTTGATTTTTCACAAAAATGTAATGACTTTTTTCGTAAAATCGGGTATACTGTATCTTGCAGGGACAGTGGGGCCGCAACCACTTCCCCGCACATGATTCCTCCTCACACCAAAGCAATACCCCAAACAAGAACCCCCTCCGGTGTACCGCAAGCGCCGGAGGGGGTTCTTGTTGTTTCGTTATTTAAACGGTGCGCAGCTTTGCCGCAAACACCGTCAGCACCACTTTGGGGTTCACCTGTGCGCCCAGCCGCTGCAAGGCGGCATCTGCCAGACGCACCGCCTGCCGCGCCTGTGTGCCCTGCACCGGGGCGCGAGGACTGCTGCGCAGACCAGCTGCTGCCACGGCGCGAAAATCGGTCAGCAGGGCGGCTGCAGCGGCTTTATCCTTTTCGTAGGCGGCAAGCAGCACGGCGGCGGTGTAGCTGTCCCGGGCGGCGGCAGCGCGGGCAAGTTCCAGCGCCTTTTCCACCTGTGCGGCGCGGGCTTCGTCCCGGGCGACCGCCAGCACCGTGCCGATATGACCATCGAACAGCTCACTGTACAGTGCGGCTGTTTTTTTATCCACCCCCTGCGCCGCGCAGTAGCGGGTGCAGTCGGCGGGGGACACCGGTGCCACCGCAAAGCTGACGCAGCGGCTGCGGATGGTGGGCAGCACACTGGCCAGAGAATCCGCCGTGAGCAGGAACAGCACCCCCTCCGGCGGCTCTTCCATGACCTTGAGCAGGGCGTTGGCGGATTCCTCGTTCATCCGCTCCACATGGTACAAAAGCACGGCGCGTCCCTCGGCGGAAAGGCTGGTGTTGAAAATTTCGCTGCGCATGGCGGTGACCTGGCCCACCAGATACTTCCCGCCGCTGCCCATGCCGGACACCGAAATGGCTTCCCGCACGATGCCGGTCTCCACCATGCCGCTGTCGCGCTTACCGGCCTTTGCCACGGCGCGGCAGCACTCGCCGCGCAAAAGGGCTTCGGCGGCGGCACCGCCTGCCGGGTAGAGGTAGTCGGCGGCGATGCAGCGGGCGGCAAAGCCGGTGCCAAGACCGGCTTCGCCCACCAGCAAAACGCTATGGGTCAGCCGCCGGGTGGCCAGCATCTGCTGCACGCTGGTTTTCAGTTCTGCGTTGCCTTCCATGCGGTCCAGCATCATGATGGGGATACTCCTTTTGTGAGACAGTAAGACGATTTAAAATGCCCTCCGCGTTGCTCTGGGCATGATTCAAGGAAAGATTATTTATAATTTCGCGTTTGTCGCGCTCTGCGGAGCGCTCCAAACGCTATTTTCACGGGAGGGGGCGTAGAGGGAAGCGGCAGATGCAGCGCTTGTTTCCTGCGGAAACAGCCGCGCAGTGGGCAGCTGGCTCGCCCTCTCCGTCACGGCTTACGCCGTGCCACCTCTCCCAAAGGGAGAGGCTCTGGCGAAACCGGAAACTTTGCCGCTATGCCAAGGGCTCTCCCTTTGGGAGAGCTGGCAAGCCCGACAGGGCTTGACTGAGAGGGCGAGGACGCTTCACGGGAGGATTTATCTCCTATTTTTTCTCTTCCACTGCTCCCGGCGCACCCATGCGCGGAGGGAGCGGTAGGCCATGGGGGCAAAGAAGAGCCAGACGTTGAGCATGGACAACAGGTAGTCCAGCTTGCCGGGCAGGGAAGCGCCCAGAAAGCTGAATACCCACAGCACAGCCGCAAAAATGCCGAAGTACTTCACTCGGATGGGGATGACGAAGAAGAGCAGCAGCTGCACCTCCGGGTACAGCATGGCAAAGGCCAGCAGCAGTGAGAGGGACAGGCAGTAGGTGCTGGCGGTCACGCCGGTGAGCAGACAGCCCAGCACTGTGCCCAGCACGCCGGACAGCAGATACACCGTGTAGCGGAAATCGCCCCACTCCCGTTCCAGCGCCGTGCCGACGAACCATGTGAAGTAGATGCCCAGCACCACGCTGAGGATGCTGCCGCCGGAAAAGGGGATGAATACAAAGCTGATCACCCGCCAGATCTGCCCCTGCAGCAGCAGGCTGCGGCTGAGCCCCAGCCAGTAGGGGATGGTGCGGTCAACAAACAGCTCGATGGCCAGCACTAAGATCTGCCCCGCCACCAGAATATTGGTCAGGTTCGGGATGCCGTAGCGGCCATACTTGCGCTCCAGCCTGTTCAGCCAGTTGTTCATGTGTTTCGCCTCCGTTGCGGGATGCCCCGCCAGTTTCATGTTACCCCTATTTTACCATGACAGGCCCCCGCATTCAAGAAAATCCACGCGGAAGGCGTTGAAACTGCACTTTCTTTCCCGGCAGACAGGCTGCACGCGCAGTTTTTTCACACCAAAGCCGCCGGGGTGTGGAAAAGGCGGGAAAAGCACAGCATTCATGCGGGTTTCAAGTCCCAAAACGACAACCGAAAATTGTATGGATTATCCGGTCTGGAATGAACTTTTCACTTTTTCCACCGGGTTTTCCACCGTTTTTGTGAAAAAGAGGCGCAGTTTCCAACGATGTTTTCCACCTTTTCCACATAGTTTTCCACATCCAATGGAGGAAAACCCTATACAAGCCGTAATGGATGCCGCCGCATTCTGGAAATTTGTGGGCAAAAATGTGGGCAATCTGCCTTTTATAAAAAAGAAAGTCGAAGGTTTTTCTTTTGTTTTTACAGTTTACTCCGGCTTACGGATTTGCTTTTCTCCAATCTGGAATCTTGCCCCGGGCAGTTTTCCACAAACCGCCGGGGAGAAAAACCCGGTGTGGAAAACGGACACAAACGGTGATTTTCCACACTGTTTTTATCCCGGCTGAACCCTCTCAGTCGCCTGCGGCGACCATCGGGAGCAGACTGAGAGGGTTGGATGCAAAAATAAGCCCTCTCGGGCAGACAAAGTGCCTGAGAGGGCTTATAAAACCATATTTTATGCCTTAGCAGCAGCGCACACTAGGGTATGCAGCGGCGCAGGGGTCAGATTTTCGCTTCCTCTAAGTGGAGATACACCGCAACGTAGGTCTTGTCATCCATAACACGGGTAACAATATCATACTCATCGATCCGGTACAACTGCTGTTCATCAATAAAGTAAACAGGTCCGTACTGCGTCAGATTTTCCAGGGTCAGCTTAACTGCCTCAACGGTACTTTCGCCCGAAACATTCAATGCTATCGGGTCTGAGAGGATCATCCAATACCAGCTCTCCCCAAATCCGCGCCCGTTCGCCTCATGATCCCCGCCGTCTCTGGCTTTGAACTTCCCGTCCTCGCTGATTTTCTCCAGAGCAACCATCATATCCGAGTGTTTGACGTCAACTTTTTGTACCGGTTTGCCCGGCCGCTTGCTGTTGATTTGCTCTACAAACCAATCTTCGTATACCTTGCCAATGGCAGACTGAGGTTGTTCTGCTGCGCCGCAGGCGGTGAACAATGCCAAGGCCAGCACCGCGGCCAGTAAAAGTGCTACAAAGCGTCTTGTCTTTTTCATGATACACCTCCGGTAACAAAAATACAGGTTCTATCCAACGTACTGGAACTCAAACGACCTCTTTTATTATTTTACATCATCACACCCGTGGTGTGTCAATTGACAGAGCATATAAAATATTGCCGTCCTTTTGGGCAAATGCGCCAAAGGGTTGGATGCAAAAAATGCCGGGCGGTCCGCAGACCGTCCGGCATTGCTTTTTTCTTTACATCATATTGCGGAACACCAGCTGTGCGATCTGGAAATAGAGGATCAGGCTGCAGGCGTCCACGATGGTGGTGATGAAGGGGGTAGCCATAATGGCGGGGTCGGCACCCAGCTTTTTGGCGGCAAGCGGCAGCATACCGCCCACCAGCTTTGCCAGAATGACGCTGAAGAACAGCGACACGCTGACCACGATGGCGTAGCCCATCACGTTGGCGTACTGACCGGGGAAGAGGAAAGTGTACATCAGGTAGATGCGCAGGCCGTTCACGATGCCCAGCACTGCGCCCACGATGGCAGACACCCGCAGCTCCTTGGCCAGCACCCGCATAAAGTCGGCGGGCTCTACCTCGCCCAGTGCCAGACCGCGCACCATCAGGGTGCTGATCTGGTTGCCGCAGTTGCCGGCGGTATCCATCAGCATGGGCATGAAGGAGACCAGCAGCGGCAGGCTGACAAAGGCTTCCTCGTAGTGGGTGGTGACCATACCGGTAAAGGTAGCGGACAGCATCAAAATCAGCAGCCAGGGGATGCGCTGCTTGGCGTGGGTCCACACGCTGGTGCCAAAGTAGGTGGTGGCGTCGTCATCCGGGAGAATGGCGGCCATCTTCTGCATATCCTCGGTGCTCTCGTCGGTCAGAACGTCAATGGCATCGTCGATGGTGATGATACCCACGAACATCCCCTCGTTGTCCAGAACGGGCATGGCGGTAAAGTCGTAGCGCTGCATCTCACGGGCCACGAACTCCTGATCGTCGGTGACCTTCACGGTGACCAGATTGTCCTCCATGATCTCCGTGATGGGGGTCTTGGGGTCGGCCAGCAGCAGATTGCGGGCAGAGACAACGCCCTGCAGCCGGTTGCTCTCCACCACATAGCAGGTGTAGACGGTCTCGGCGTTCTCGCCCTGCTTGCGGATGGCGGCAAAGGCCTGTTCCACCGTCATATCCATGCGCAGACGCACATATTCCGGGGTCATCAGGCTGCCGGCAGAGCTTTCCGGGTAGTTCAGTAGCTTGTTCAGGCTCTCGCGGGTCTCCCGGGAGGATTTTTCCAGCACCCGCTTGACCACGCCCGCGGGCATATCTTCCAGCAGGTCGGCGGCATCGTCCAGACTCATCTCCTCGATGGCGCTCACCAGTTCCACGTCCGAGAAGGCGTTCACCAGATCGTCCCGGGCTTCGTCGGACATATAGGCAAAGGCTTCGGTGGCAACTTCCTTTTTCAGCAGACGGAACACCACCAGACGGTTGTTCTCGTCCAGCTCCTCCAGCAGCTCGGCAAGGTCGGCGGGCTGCTCTTCCTCGGTCACCTCGCGCAGCTTGACGTACTGCTTTTTGATCAGCAGCTTCAGCAGACGGCTCTTAGTCAGCATCTCGGGGTTTGCCTTGACCTCTTCGTCGTTGGCTTCCTCCCGCTCTGCCTCCCGCATATCCTGCTTCAGGTCCTCGGTGGCTTCCTCGTTCAGATCCTCCGCCAGTTTCTGACGCACCTCGGCGGGGATATCGGCGGGCAGTTCCTGCACCGGCAGGTTCTGTTCCGTGTTGGTTTCCAGCTTCTTTTCTTCCATATCCATGGGCTACCTCCTCTGGGTACTATACGGCACGGAGGGCTTTCTCCGCGCCGGAGGATGCAGCAGGTCGGGAAACAAAAAACGCGCCGCCCGGTGCCGGAATGCCGCAAAAGCAGCCGTTTCCGCGCACGCAAAGCCGCGCCTTTCCTATGCCGGGGGCTTTTTAAGCCGCCGGATGCAAAAAGGCGAACGCAGTACTTTTTGTTGTCCGATCTACCGCATCGGTGGATCTACTTCGACTATGATCAGGGTCCATTGTCCTGCGTTCACCTCCCAGTTTTCGTAAATTCCACAGCCGCAGCACCCGCGCCGGGCACTGCACTGGCTATATCCTTTTTTATTATAGCGCCGCAAAAAAATGGGGTCAACCCTAAAGCGAAGTTTTGCAAAGATTTTTACGGTGTCTTACAGAAACAAAACACCCTTCTCCGTGTTGCGGCGCACAGAGAAGGGTGTTTTGCTTGGATATTGCCTTGGTGTGAGGAGGAATCATGTTACTTGGGAAGTGGTTGCGGCCCCGCTTCCCATGGCAAAAGTATAACAGCTTTCACAATTCATTTCGTTAAGAAGCTATGAAGAAACTGTAAAAAGGAAGCGGAAAATTCTGGAAGATTTTGTGATAAAAAATCTTCTTGACAATATTTGTTTTATCCTATATTATAATAGTAGGATACCACCAAACGGAAAGGATGCTGAAAATGTCTGCTTTTGAAGTAAATTTTTATTATAAAGCAGACGGCAGCTGCCCGGTTCGTGATTTTCTGGATACACTGGACAACAAAATGCTGGCAAAGCTTTTAGGCACGATCTCCCTATTGGAAACCAATGGCACACAACTGCGGGAGCCTTATTCCAAATCATTGGGAGATGGCATTTTTGAATTGCGTGCCAAGCAAAGCAGCAACATAACGCGCATTTTATATTTCTTCGTAGTCGGGCATCAGATCATCCTGACAAATGGCTTTGTCAAAAAGACACAAAAAACACCGCCGGAGGAAATTGCACTGGCGCAAAAATATCGTGCGGACTATTTTTATCGAAAGGAGAGTTCCTCATGAGTGATTTTCGGAATTATTTGAATGAACAATTACAGCGGCCTTCTTTTAAGGCCGAATGGGATGCTCTTCAGCCGGAGCTTACCATTGCGCAAGCTATGATCGATGCCCGGAAGGAAAGCGGTCTGACCCAGAAACAGCTTTCAGAGCGCACCGGCATTGCACAGGCCGATATCAGCAAACTGGAACGGGGAAATGCAAACCCTTCTCTGCGCACCTTGCAGCGCCTTGCCGCTGGTATGGGGATGAACGTCAAAATTGAATTTGTGACGAACAAATAACTTTTATTTCGTCAATATATAAGCCCGGAGCGTCTGCGGACGCTCCGGGCTTATAGTTTCATTTACACAAAAATACGCCCCGGTCACCTTGCGGTGAGCGGGGCGCTAAAAACTGATGCAGTTTTTTCACTGGGGCAAGATCCCTGCAAGGCAGGTCTTCTGCCGCAGGCGGAGCAAGGTATCTGCACACAGACCTTATGCTCCTGACACACGCGGGGTGTGCTCTCAAGGGCCCTCGCGGGCGCTTTGGTATCTCAAGCCCCTGCGCAAAAGGAGGGGAATGAAATCAGGTTTTTCGACCGTTCTGTCAGGTACAGGGCAAAACGTTCAGCCTGTTCTGTGCACGGCAAAGGCAAATTCCACAGTTCCGCACCGCTGCATTGCGCAGTAACCGCCGATGCGGGGCTGCCGCTCTTCACACGGGAAAGAGCAGGGGCCGCTGGTTCATTTGGTGTCTCTGCCGCTGCTTAAAAACAGCTTACTTGTACAGCTCGACCAGACGGGTCAGGTGCTCGTAGCGGTCGTTTGCAACCTCCTGGTTGCGAGCGAACAGCTCCTTAGCACGCTCGGGGAAGGCGCGGGTCAGACGGCTGTAACGGGTCTCGTTTGCCAGCAGAGCCTGATACTTCTCGTTGTCCACAGCCTTGGAGGTCAGGGTGAAGGGGTTCTTGCCCTGAGCCTTGTTGGCGGGGTTGAAGGTGAACAGGTTCCAGTAGCCAGCCTCGACTGCCTTCTTCATCTCGTTCTGGCAGTTGGTCATGCCGCCCTTGACACCGTGCAGCTCGCAGGGAGCGTAGCCGATGATCAGAGAGGGGCCGGGGTAAGCCTCAGCCTCGGCAATAGCCTTGACAGCCTGGTTCATGTTAGCGCCCAGAGCGATCTGAGCAACATAGATGTAACCGTAGGTCATTGCGATCTCGGATAGGCTCTTCTTGCTGATCTCCTTACCTGCAGCAGCGAACTGGCAGACCTCGCCGATGTTGGAGGCCTTGGAAGCCTGTCCACCGGTGTTGGAGTACATCTCAGTATCGAAGACCATCACGTTGACATCCTCGCCGGAAGCCAGAACGTGATCCAGACCGCCGAAGCCGATGTCGTATGCCCAGCCGTCGCCGCCGAAGATCCAGACGGACTTCTTGGCGATGTACTGCTTGCTCTTCAGGATCTCTGCAGACTTCTCGCAGCCGGCAGCAGCAGCCTTCTCCAGCTCAGCGATCAGGGCCTTTGCGGGCTCGTCGTTGGCCTTGGTGTTGTTCTTGGTTGCGATGAACTGCTCGTAAGCAGCCTTCAGCTCAGCAGAAGCCTTGTCGGAACCAGCAACCTCTGCGATCTCCTTGATCAGGTTCTCGCGGATGGTCTTCTGGCCGATGTACAGGCCCAGACCATGCTCTGCGTTATCCTCGAACAGGGAGTTGCACCATGCAGGACCATGGCCGCTGTCCTTGTTGACGGTGTACGGAGAGATGGAAGCGGTGCCGCCCCAGATAGAGGAGCAGCCGGTAGCGTTGGAGATGTACATCTTCTCGCCGAACAGCTGAGTGATCAGGCGAGCGTAAGAGGTCTCGGCACAGCCTGCGCAGGAGCCAGAGAACTCCAGCAGGGGCTGGTTGAACTGAGAGCCCATAACGGTGTCATCGGCCATCTTGGTAGCCTTCTTGGAGATGTTGGCCACGCAGTAGTCAAAGACTGCCTGCTGATCGGCCTGGCTGTCCTGAGGAACCATGGTGATAGCCTTGGTGGGGCAGACGGTGACGCACTCGCCGCAGCCCATGCAGTCCAGCGGAGAAACAGCCATAACAAACTTGTACTCGGGGGTCAGCTTGTTATCGCGGCTCTTGGTCTGGGCAGGAGCAGCTGCCAGCTCGTCAGCAGTCAGCAGGAAGGGACGGATGGTTGCATGAGAGCACACGAATGCACACTGGTTGCAGCCAACGCACTTTGCAGCATCCCACTCGGGGACGTTGACAGCGGTGCCGCGCTTCTCGTATGCAGAAGCGCCCTGCTCCCACTCGCCGTTTGCATTTGCCACGAAGGAGGAGACAGGCAGGCTGTCGCCGTCCATACGGGCAATGGGCTCCATGACGTCGCGGATCTGCTTGACCAGTTCCGGACGGCCAGCCAGAGCCTTGGGTGCGGGATCAGCCTCGGGGTTGGACCAGGATGCGGGCACGTCTACCTTGTGGATAGCGTCAACGCCTGCGTCAATGGCCTTCCAGTTCATCTCAACGACGTCCTGGCCCTTCTTGCCGTAGCTCTTCTGAGCGGCCTGCTTCATGAAGTTGATGGCGTCATCGATAGGCATGACGTCAGCCAGCTTGAAGAATGCAGACTGCAGGATGGTGTTGGTGCGCTTGCCCATGCCGATCTCGATAGCCTTATCGATAGCATTGATGGTATACAGCTGGATGTTGTTGTCAGCGATATACTTCTTTGCCTCGGCGTTCAGGTGCTGGCCCAGCTCCTCATCGGACCACTGGCAGTTGATCATGAACACGCCGCCGGGCTTGACATCCTGGACCATCTTCATGCCCATGTGGATGTAAGCGGGGTTGTGGCAGGCCACGAAGTCAGCCTGGTTGATGTAGTAGGGGCTGCGGATGGGCTTGTCGCCGAAACGCAGGTGGCTGATGGTCACGCCGCCGGTCTTCTTGGAGTCATACTGGAAGTATGCCTGAACATACTTGTCGGTATGGTCGCCAATGATCTTGACGGAGTTCTTGTTTGCGCCGACGGTGCCGTCGCCGCCCAGACCCCAGAACTTGCACTCCTTGGTGCCAGCAGCTGCGGTGATGGGAGCGGGCTTGACCTCGGGCAGGGACAGGAAGGTGACGTCATCGGTGATACCCAGAGTGAAACGCTCCTTCGGCTGATCCTTCTCCAGCTCCTTGTACAGAGCGAAGATGGAGGACGGGGGAGTGTCCTTGCTGCCCAGACCGTAGCGGCCGCCGGTCAGAACGATATCGTTCAGGCCAGCCTCACGCAGGGTAGCGGCAACATCCAGATACAGGGGCTCGCCCAGAGAGCCGGGCTCCTTGGTGCGGTCCAGCACAGCCACCTTCTTGGCGGTCTTGGGCAGGACCTTCAGCAGAGCGGAGGACACCCAGGGACGGTACAGGCGGACCTTGATGATACCGACCTTCTCGCCCTTGGCGTTCAGGTAGTCGATGACCTCGTCAGCAACGTCGCAGATGGAACCCATAGCCACGATCACGCGGTCAGCATCGGCTGCGCCGTAGTAGTTGAACAGATCGTAGTTGGTGCCCAGCTTTGCGTTGATCTTAGCCATGTACTTCTCAACAACAGCCGGCAGAGCGTTGTAAACGCTGTTGCAGGCCTCGCGGTGCTGGAAGAACACGTCGCCGTTCTCGTGGGAACCGCGCATCTTGGGGCTTTCGGGGTTCAGAGCCTTCTTGCGGAACTCCTCAACAGCCTCCATGTTGCACATTTCCTTCAGATCAGCATAGTCCCACTTCTCGATCTTCTGGTACTCGTGAGAGGTACGGAAGCCATCGAAGAAGTTCAGGAAGGGAACCTTGCCCTCGATGGCGCACAGATGTGCGACAGGGGACAGATCCATAACTTCCTGCACGCTGCTCTCGACCAGCATTGCAAAGCCGGTCTGGCGGCAAGCCATAACGTCGCTGTGATCACCAAAGATGTTCAGGGACTGGGTAGCAACGGTACGTGCAGAAACATCGAACACGCAGGGCAGCTGCTCAGCAGCGATCTTGTACATGTTGGGGATCATCAGCAGCAGGCCCTGAGAAGCGGTGAAGGTGGTGGTAACAGCACCTGCACCCAGAGAGCCGTGGACAGCACCAGCGGCGCCGGCCTCGGACTCCATCTCAACGACCTTGACCTGGTTGCCGAAGATGTTCTTCTGGCCGGCTGCAGACCACTGGTCCACAGAGTCAGCCATCGGAGAAGACGGGGTAATGGGGTAGATGGCAGCCACGTCCGTGTAGGCATACGCTACATGGGCGGCAGCGGTATTGCCATCCATAGTTTGCTTTGCTCTAGGCATTTTTCTTCCTCCATTATTCAGAATTTGGTACCTTTTGCGCGGGGCAATATGCCCGCTGGGACCGGAGAACCCCATAAAAGGCACTATTGCTTGTATACTATAATAGCAGATTCCGGCAATAAAGTAAACGCAAACCGCCCGACAAACGCACCAAAAATTAAGAAATTTTTTAGCGGTTTTGTACTTTCTTTAGTGCGTTAAAGCAAGCAGTGATGCAGATTTTCGGTTTTTGGGGGCGGGCTCTTCCAGAAATTGTGATTTTTTTCGCAAGAGGGGTTCCCTCTCCTCTTGTATTTATCATATCTTTATTGACAACAAACCGCACTTTGCCGTAAACTGAGAGCATAAAACCGGCGCAGCGCCGGAAAAGGGGCGTAAAACAAATGAACGATACCGTACACTTTGAAAAAACTCTCTCCAGCGAGACCCTGTTCGAGGGGCGGGTCATTACCCTGACCAAGGACACCGCGCTGCTGGAAAACGGCAAGACCGCTACCCGCGAGGTGGTGCATCACCACGGCGGTGCCTGCATCCTGCCTTATTTTGCAGACGGCACCATCTGCATGGTGCGGCAGTTCCGCTATGCCATGCAGCAGCAGCTGTGGGAGCTGCCCGCCGGTAAGCTGGAAAAGGGCGAGGACCCCTTTGCAGCCGCCAAGCGGGAACTGGAAGAGGAGTGCGGCCTGACCGCTGACAACTACATCTCGCTGGGCGAATTCTACCCCACCGTGGGCTACGATACCGAGGTCATCTATACTTGGGTAGCCACCGGTCTGCACGAGACCAAGATGCACCTTGATGCGGACGAGTTCCTGACCCCCGACCGGGTGCCGCTGGAAAAGGCGTATCAGATGGTCATGAGCGGCGAGATCAAGGACGGCAAGACCATTGCGGGCATCCTGAAGCTGAAGGCTCTGCTGGCCGAGGGCAAGCTGTGATCTTATACGAGGACGCCGCCCTTGTGGTGCTGGACAAGCCCGCCGGGCTTTCCAGCGAGGAGGGCGTGCCCGCCGCGCTGCGGGCGCACTGGAACGCACCTGATGCCTTTGTGGGGGTGGTGCACCGGTTGGACACCGGTGTGTCCGGGTTGATGGTCTATGCCCGCACCCCGGCAGCTGCCGCCGCACTGAGCCGTCAGGTGACCCAAAGTCAGGACGCCTACGCCGTGCAGGATGGCCGCGCCGAGGGCAAATCCACCGCACCGCAGTTCGTCAAGCAGTACCGCGCGGTCCTCGCCGGTGTGCCGGACGCGCAGCTTCCTGCCGCCGGGGTGCTGCGGGATTACCTGTTCAAGGACAGCCGCAAGGGCAGGGTGTTCCCGGTCAGCCGTCCCCGCAAGGGGGTGCGGGAAGCGGTGCTGGAATACCGCATCCTTGCCACGGCAGGGGAGAGCAGCCTTGCCGAGATCATCCTGCACACCGGGCGCACCCATCAGATCCGGGTGCAGTTTGCTTCCCGCAGGCACCCGCTGTACGGCGATGGCAAATACGGCAGCCGTCAGAAGGGCAGCATTGCCCTGCAAAGCTGCGGCCTGCGCTTTGTGCACCCGGACACCGGTAAGCCCATGGCCTTTTCTCTGCCCCTGCCCGCCGCCGCACCGTGGAAGGAGTTTTTGGAATTAGGTGAGTGATATGGAACAGCAATACAAGACTGATGCCGAAATTTACGCCGTGCTGGAACGGGAGATCATCGACCTGACCATCCGTCCCGGCTCTTCGCTGAGCGAGAACCCGCTGTGCGCCCGGTTCGGTGCGCCGCGCTCCCTGATCCGGGTGGTGCTGCAAAAATTGCAGGAAAACGGGCTGGTGCGCATCGTGCCCTACAAGGGCACCACCGTCACCCGGCTGAACCGGCGCATCGTGGACGAGCTGATCTACGAGCGCACCGCCGTGGAGGGACGCATTCTGCGGGACTTTGCCCCCAACGCCACCCCGGCGCAGCGGGCGCAGATCCGTGCGCGGGTGGACGCCTACGAAGCGCTGGCCCGCGCCGAGAACCCGGACTTCAACAAGCTGTACGAGATGGACTGCCGCCTGCACGAAACATGGTTTGCCGCCATGGACAAGATGTACCTGTGGAGCACCTTACAGAATGCCCACGCCGATTACAGCCGGTTCCGTATGCTGGACACCATGACCACCGGCGGGCTGGACGAGGTGATTGCCGACCACCGCAACCTGCTGAACGCCATCGAGCGGTGCGACCTTGCCGCCTTTGAGCCGCTGGTGGAGCGCCACCTGTACGGCGGCATCCGCCGCCTTGGCAGCAAGCTGACCAAGGAATACGCCGACTTTTTCGAGCCGGAAAACGTGAAATAAGTCAAATTGTTCCACGGGGAACAAAGACGATTTAAAATGCCCTCCGCGCTGCTTTGGGCATCTTCAGCGGAAAAATTATTTTTTATTTGCGAAATGGGAAAATCTGCGGATTTTCCCATTTCGCTTTTTCACGGAAGTAATTATAAAGGGGTATCCATCACAGGCAAAAGCCCGGAGTGTCCGCAGACGCTCCGGGCTTTTGATATTCAGAACACTCCGGTGATGAAAATTTCCAGCCCGATGCCAATGAGGATGACACCGCCCAGAATATTGGCCTTGCCGGAAAGCTGTGTGCCGAACTTTTTGCCGATGCGCAAGCCTGCCATGCAGAGGATGAAGGTGACCACCGCAATGATGATGGCGGCGGTAAGTGCCATCAACCAGCCGTATTCCGAGATGGTGAAACCCACCGAAAGGGCGTCGATGCTGGTGGCAATGCCTTGCATGAACAGCGCCCCGGCGCTGAGCTGCGCCGCCTCCTCGGCTTCCTCGCCCCGGATGCCGTCCGCCAGCATCTTGCCGCCGATGTAGCCCAGCAGTGCCAGCGCGATCCACGGGATCAGGGTCTCAAAGGACGCAAACAGCTCCACGATGGTATGCACGCACACCCAGCCGATCATAGGCATTGCGGCCTGAAAAATGCCGAAAGTGCCCGCAATTTTGCCCATGGCGCCCTTGTTCATTTTAGGGTCGTGCAGGCCGTTTGCCATGGACACCGAAAACGCATCCATCGCAAGTCCCACGCCCAGCAAAACGCTGTTGAGAAAAAATACAAAACTCCATTCCATTCAGTCTGCCTCCTGTTTGTTGACCATAAACCAAAACAAAACCCGGCCCCGGGCGCGTTGTACGTCCGGAACCGGGTGATTTTTTGAGATCCACTCCATGTGCACGGGCGCAGCAAACGCGCACCAAAACACATGAGTCTCGCAAATGAAAGCAAGCCAGACCGGAAAGCGGTCATTGTGTTGACTTGCTGCGCTCTGCAAAGCGCCTGCTACTCCCCCACGGGTATTGTGATTTCGTTTATTCTAGCACAGTTTTAAGGGGAAGTCCAGACAAACCTGACGGTGAAACGATTTTAAATGTGCTCCGCTGCGCTCTGCACATCAATAGCGGAAGAATTATTGATAATTTCGGGTTTCAGGAAAGTCTGCGGACTTTCCTGAAACCCATTTTCACAAGAGGGGTCGTAGAGGAAAACCGTCCCTTATTCCTTCTCTTCGGGGTCTGCCTCCGGGGCTTCGGTGGCGGCGGCAGCATCGGCGGCTTCCATCTCGGCCAGCTGCTCGGCGGTGGGCTCGGCATCGGCTTCAGAAGCGTCGATCTTCTCGGTCTGTGCTTCGTCGTCGTGGTCGGTGCGTGCCAGCACCATCACCTTGTCGTTCTCGCCCAGACGCATCACCCGCACGCCGGAGCCGTAGCGGCTCTGCAGCGGGATCTCGTTGGCGTGCAGGCGGATAATGATGCCCTCCTGACTGCTCAGCAGCACGTCATCCACATCGTCCACGATCTTCACGGCGGCTACCTTGTCGCGGCTCACATCGTAGTTGCGGATGCCCTTGCCGCCGCGGGCGGTGATGCGGTAGGTGTCGATATCGGAGCGGCGTCCCTTGCCGTTCTCGGTCACGGTCAGCACCGTGCCGCCCTCGCGGCAGATGCACACGCCGACAACTTCATCGCCCTCTGCCAGACGGATGGCGCGCACGCCGTGGCCGTTACGACCCATCGGGCGGGCATCCTCCTCGTTGAAGCGGATGGCCTGACCGTTGCGGGTGGCAACGATGAGCATATCGTGGCCGGAGGTCAGGCGGGTCCAAGCCAGCGCATCGCCCTCATTCAGGGCAATGCCGATCAGGCCGCTCTTGCGGATGTTGGCGTACTGTTCCAGCGGGGTGCGCTTGATCAGGCCCTGCTTTGTGACCATGGTCACATAGCCGCCCGACTGCTCAGCATCCTTGCTCTGGCAGATCATGTTGGTGACCTTTTCGCCCTCCGCCAGCTGCAGCAGGTTGACGATATTCATGCCCTTGCTGGTGCGGCTGCCCTCGGCGATGGTGTAGCCCTTGATGCGGAACAGACGGCCACGGTCAGTGACAAAGAGCACATAGTCGTGGGTGGAGCCTACGAACATCTCCTGCACGATGTCCTCTTCCTTGCGGGTCATGCCGGAGATGCCGCGTCCGCCGCGGCGCTGTGCCTGATAGGTGGCCTTGAGCTGACGCTTGATATAACCGGCCTCGGTCAGGGTGTAGACGCACTGCTCCTCGGCGATCAGATCCTCAATATCCACCTCACCGGTCACGGACTGGATCTCGGTGCGGCGCTCGTCGCCGAAGCGCTTCTTCATGTCCAGCAGCTCATCCTTGACGATGGCAAGCACCCGGGCGTCATCGGCCAGAATAGCTTCCCAGTCCTCGATCTTGGCCTGCAGGCTTGCCAGCTCTTCCTCGATCTTCAAGATCTCCAGACCGGCCAGACGGCCCAGCTGCAGCTTGACGATGGCGTCTGCCTGCGGGTCGTCAAAGCCGAACTGCTCCATGATGGCAGCTTTGGCTTCTGCCATGCCGCCCTTGCAGGCGCGGATGGTGGCGATCAGCTCGTCCACGATGTCGGTAGCCTTCTTCAGACCTTCCAGAATGTGGGCGCGTTCCTTGGCCTTTTTCAGGTCGTACTGGGTGCGGCGGCGCACCACCTCGTCCTGAAACTCCACATACTTCTGCAGCATCTGCTTCAGGGTGAGCACCTTGGGCACCTTATGGTCGATGGCCAGCATGATAACGCCCACGGTGTCCTGCAGCTGAGTGTACTGGTACAGCTGGTTCAGGATGACCTGTGCATTGGCGTCCTTGCGGATATCCACCACGATGCGCATACCCTTGCGGTTGGTCTCATCGTTCAGGCCGGTGATGCCCTCGATGCGCTTTTCCTTGACAAGGTCTGCCATGTGCTCGATCAGACGCGCCTTGTTGACCATATAGGGGATCTCGGTAATGATGATCTGGGTGCGGCCGTTCTTGGTCTCCTCAATGGTGGCGCGGCCGCGCAGGGTGATCTTGCCGCGTCCGGTGGCGTAGGCGGCGCGGATGCCGCTGCGGCCCATGATGATGCCGGCAGTGGGGAAGTCCGGTCCCTTGATGTGCTCCATCAGGCCGGGCAGGTCGATCTCCGGGTCATCGATATAGGCGATGCAGCCGTCAATGACCTCGCTCAGGTTGTGGGGCGGGATGTTGGTGGCCATACCGACTGCGATGCCCTGACTTCCGTTGACCAGCAGGTTCGGGAAGCGGCAGGGCAGCACGCTGGGCTCCTTTTTGGTCTCGTCAAAGTTGGGGTCCCAGTCGATGGTGTCCTTCTCGATATCGGTCAGCATCTCCACCGCCATGCGGCTCATGCGGGCCTCGGTGTAACGGTAAGCAGCCGGGGGGTCGCCGTCCACAGAACCAAAGTTACCCTGACCATCCACCAGCGGATAGCGCAGCGAGAAGTCCTGTGCCAGACGTACCATGGCGTCGTAGACCGATGCGTCGCCGTGGGGGTGGTAAGAGCCCAGCACCGCACCAACGGTATCGGCAGATTTGCGGTATGCATGGCTGGGGTCGTTGCCGCGCTCATGCATGGTGTACAGGATGCGGCGGTGGACGGGCTTCAAGCCGTCCCGCACATCGGGCAGGGCGCGGGACACGATGACCGACATGGAATAATCCAGGAAGGCCGTTTCGATCTCCTTTTTGACGTCGCGGATGATCTTTTTGGTTCCGCTGCCCGGTATCATCACATAATCTTCTTCCATTTGTTCCTCCGTGTCTTACACGTCCAGCTTTGCGTACTGGGCGTTGGTCTCGATAAAGCGGCGGCGGGGCTCCACCTGATCGCCCATCAGGATGGTAAAGGCTTCGTCAGCCTTTTCGGCATCCTCGATGGTGATCTGCACGATGACCCGGTTGTCCGGGTTCATGGTGGTCTCCCACAGCTGTTCGGGGTTCATCTCACCAAGGCCCTTATAGCGGTTCACCTTTGCGCCGGGCATCTCCTGCGAGAGGATGGCCATTTCCGCGTCGTTGTAGGCGTACTTGATGGTGTTGCCCTTCTGCACCTTGAACAGGGGCGGCTGTGCCACATACACATGCCCCTGCTCGATGAGGGGGCGCATATAGCGGAAGAAGAAGGTCAGCATCAGGGTGCAGATGTGGGAGCCGTCCACGTCCGCATCGGCCATGATGAACACCTTGTCGTACCGCAGCTTGGAGATATCGAACTCGTCACCGATGCCGCAGCCTAGTGCCAGCACCACCGGCATCAGTTTGTCGTTGCCGTAAATTTTATCGGCGCGGGCCTTTTCCACGTTCAGCATCTTGCCCCACAGCGGCAGGATGGCCTGAATGGCAGAGTCGCGTCCCATCTTGGCAGAGCCGCCTGCAGAATCGCCCTCGACGATGAAGATTTCGGTGCGGCTGGGGTCTTTTTCGCGGCAGTCGGCCAGCTTGCCGGGCATCCGGCTGGTTTCCAGCGCGCTCTTGCGGCGCACCAGTTCGCGGGCCTTTTTGGCGGCGGCGCGGGCGCGGGCGGCCTGTGTGGCTTTTTCAAAAATGGCCTTTGCCACGCCGGGGTTCTCCTCAAAGAACTCCATCAGCTTGGAGTAGACCATGTTGGAAACGAGGGTACGAATTTCGGTATTGCCCAGCTTTGCCTTGGTCTGGCCTTCAAATTCGGCCTCCTGCAGCTTGACCGAGATGACGCAGATCAGACCCTCGCGCACGTCTGCGCCGGACAGGTTCTCGTCCTTGTCCTTCAGCAGGCCGTGGCTGCGGCCGTAGTCGTTGAACACGCGGGTCAGGCTGGCTTTGAAGCCCTCTTCATGGGTGCCGCCGTCCGGGGTGTTGACGTTGTTGGCAAAGCTCAAAAGCAGCTCGTTGTAGCTGGAATTGTACTGCAAGGCGATCTCTGCCACGCCGCGGTCGGTCTGTCCCTTGAGGTAAATAACGTTGGGGTGCAGCACTTCCAGCTTGCGCTTTTCGCCCAGATAGGTGACAAAGCTCTTGATGCCGCCCTCGTAGCACATGACCTCGGAGCGGTAGCAGGGGTCGCCCTCCTGCCCATCCTCCAGCACGGGGGTGTACAGCTGGCGCTCATCGGTCAGGGTGATCTTGACACCGGCGTTCAGGAAGCTTTCCTCCCGCAGGCGCTTTTCCAGCGTGTCGAAGTCGTAGACGGTGGTGTCCTTGAACATTTCCGGGTCGGGTTTGAAGGTGACCCGGGTGCCGGTGACGCCCTCGGCTACCGTGCCGATGCACTTGAGGTCGCCGTCCGGGTCGCCGCGCCGGAAGGTCTGCTCGTACTCCTTGCCATCGCGGCGCACGTTGACGGTAAGCCACTCGGAGCAGGCGTTGACCACCGAAGCGCCCACGCCGTGCAGGCCGCCGGCCACCTTGTAGCCGGAATTTTCGCCGCCGAACTTGCCGCCGGCGTGCAGGATGGTGTACACCACGGTGACGGCGGGCAGACCGGTGTCGGCCTGAATGTCCACGGGGATGCCGCGTCCGTTATCGGTGACCTGAATGATGTTATCCTTCAGGATCTTGACCTCGATGTGGTCGCAGTAACCCGCCAGAGCCTCGTCAATGGCGTTGTCCACGATCTCGTACACCAGATGATGCAGACCGCGCTCACCGGTGGAGCCGATATACATACCCGGGCGCTTGCGCACCGCCTCCAGACCCTTCAGCACCTGGATCTCGCTGGCGTTATACTCGTGGTCGGTTACGGTATCGGCATTTGTACTGGTAATGATTTCTTCTGCCATATCCTTTCTCCCTTTTGTTCATTTTTGCGTTTGTTTTTTCAAATTATAGCAAAGCGGGAACCGGTACACCATGGTGTACTTTTTTCTCGCTGTTTTGTTATGTTTTCACGCGCTGCCCGCAGCGGGCGTTCCGGCTGGCACGGTGCGGCTTTCCGGGCAGTTCCGGGGCTTTCCCATCCCTCTTTTTTCTGTGGATCTTCCGCCCGTTTTTCCGCAAATTTCACTCCACCATCTTTTGCGCTCTGCGGCGCATGGCGGCGCTGGACAACTCCGAAAGATACACCGCATCCACCAGCCCTCCGTCTGCCAGCACATAGCACTGGGGCAGCTCGTCCGAAAGGCTGACCACCGCCCCATTCTTCTGGGCGTAGTTCAAAAACTCCCGCCCCCGGGGGGAGATGGTGGTGGTCTCCAGATCAAAGATGCCAATGATGTCACGGTCGTTCAGAACATAGTCCCGCCCCAGATGAATATACATACTGTATTTTCTCCCGTGTCTTTTGTTTGCATAAAGTCCATGGAAATGTGCTTTTTATGCAATACAATTTACAACATTTTTCCATGCTGTCAGACCCGGTTCAGCACTCCGCCGTCCATGCGGTACACCTCGCCGTCGGTCTTTAAAAAGTCCGTGTCATCGCAGCTGGTCACAAAGGTCTGCTTCTCCTTCATGCAGGTGAGCAGATACTGCTTGCGCCCCTCGTCCAGCTCGCTCAGCACATCATCCAGCAGCAGTACCGGGTGCTCCCCGGTGATCTGCGCCGCCGCCGCGGCTTCGGCCATTTTCAGGCTCAGCACCACGCTGCGCTGCTGTCCCTGACTGGCATACACCCGGGCAGGCTGGTCGTCCAGCAGCAGCTCCAAGTCCTCGCGGTGGATGCCGCACAGGCTCTGCCCGGCGCGCAGTTCCTCCTCCTGCCGCTGACGCAGCAGGTCGGCAAGCCCGCCCGGCGCAAACTGGGCGGCATAGCGGATGCTCATCCGTTCTGCCCCGTGGGAAAGCTCCGCGTAGTTGGCACAGGCGCGGGGAGCCAGCAGTTTCAGATACTCCCGCCGCCGCTGCTGCAAAGCTTCGCCCTGCGCGGCAAGTTCGGTGTTGAGTACCTCCAGCAGGGTGCGCTTTTCCGCATAGGGGCGCTCCTGCCCGGTTGCAGAGTGGCGCAGCAGCGCATTTTTTTGCTGCAAAACCCGCACATAGCGGCGGTAGCTGGCCAGATACCCGGGGTACAGCTGACACAGCGCAGCGTCCAGAAATTTGCGCCGCCCTTCCGGTGCCCCCTTGACAAGGCTCAGGTGGCCGGGGTCGAACACCACCGCCGGAAAGCTGCCTGCCAGTGCCGCCGCCCGCTTGGGCGCTGCGCCGTTCACCGCCGCATAGCGCCCGGGCTTTGCGGCCTCCGGGGTGCCCACGGTCATGCGGATGTGGGCAGGCTCAGCGGGCTCGCAGCCCTCCGGCCTATCCCGCTGGGTGTCGGCTTCCAGCACCGCGAATGCTTCTCCCCGGCGCACAAGTTCGGCGTCCTTGCCGCCCCGGAAGCTTTTGCCGCCGGTCAGCAGCCAGATAGCCTCTAAAAGGTTCGTCTTGCCTTGGCCGTTGTTGCCGCAGATGACGGTAAGCTCCCGCCCGGGCTCCAGCCGTGCCGCACAAATATTGCGATAGTTCTGTACTTCCAGCGAAAGCAGACGCATTTACTGACCCTGCCCGATCTCTACGCTCTGACCGTCCAGCTCGATAACGTCTCCGGCGCGGCACTTTTTGCCCCGCATGGTGCACACCTCGCCGTTCACCTTCACAGCACCGCCCTGCACCAGCTCCTTGGCTTCGCCGCCGGTCTCGCACAGACCGGCAAATTTGAGCAGGGCATCCAGCTTGATAAACTCGGTATGAATGAGAATCTTCTGCATAAAACGCGCTCCTTAGTCGTTTTTAAACCGTACCGGCAGTACCAGATACAAAAAGTCGTTGCCCTCTACCGGCAGCACCTTCACCGGGCTCAACGGGCCGCTGATCTCCATGCGCACCTGCTCGGTGCGGGCGTTGCGCAGCGCATCCAGCAGATAGCGGTTATTGAAGCCGATCTCTACCTCGTCGCCCTCGCAGGCGGCGCTGAACTCGTCCACCACGCGGCCGAGGTTGGTCTGGCAGCGCACCACAACTTTACCCTCTGTAAAGGAGATGCGAAGGGGATTTTTTAAACGCTCTGTAATAATCAGAGAGGCACGCTCGATGGTGGAGATAAAGTCCTTGGTATCGATGGTCACACGGGTGCGGCTTCCGGCGGGGATGACGTTGCGGTAATTCAGGAACTCGCCCTCGATCAGGCGGCTCATGATGGTGTAACCGGCGGTGGTGAACACCACATAGCGGCGGTTGGCACTGATGTGCACATCCTCCTCGTCATCGTTGGCCAGCAGATGGGACACCTCGGTCATGGTCTTGCTGGGCACGATGATGCGGATATCCTTCACGGCAGTGATGGGGCGCTCCACGATGGCAAGACGATAGCCGTCCAGCGCCACTATGGTCAGCTTGTCCAGCTCGATCTCGAACAGTTCGCCGGTGTGGGCGGGTTTTTTCTCGTCCTGACTGACGGCATACAGGGTGCGGTCGATCATGTCCCGCAGCACGCCGGTCTTGATGGTCAGGGTCTGCTCCGCGCCGGTGTTGGGCAGATCCGGGAAATCGGTAGCCGGCATAGACTGGATCTCGAATTGTGCTACGCCGCTCTGGATGGTGGTCTTGCCGTTATCCGCCGCCACGATGCTGATCTGACCTGCCGGCATCCGGCTGATCATGCTGCTGAGCAGTTTTGCATTCAGCACGATCTCACCGGGTTCTTTGATGTTGGCTTCGATGGTGGTCACGATGCCCATTTCCAGATCGTAGCCGGTCAGGGTGAGCTGAAAGCCTTCGGCCTTCAGCAGAATGCCCTCCAGCACCGGGATGGACGAGCGCATGGTGACAGCTTTGGAAACGCCGTCGATGGCTGCACTGAGCAGTGTTTTATCGCAGACGATGTTCAAAACAGTATCTCTCCTTTTTTTCACACTTCCGGCTTGATCCCTGCTCTTTGGGCTGCTGCCGGAAGGCAGTAATATATTGAACTTGTTGTAGTAACCGTAGTAGGGGGTGGGGAAGATGTTGAAAACCCGGAAATGTCTTGCCGGGATGCGGGGCTTTGGCTTTCCACCGGATTGTGGAAGGCTCGTGAAGGAAATGTTGAAAGGTGGGGAACGGTGTTTCTTTCCACAGCCGATGTGAAGAACTGATGTTAAATGTTGAAAACTAAGTGGAAAGTGTGGAAAGCTTCGCCTTTTTGCCACAAGATATAGGCTTATTTTCCCCCTTTTGTTCCGTTTTCTCCCCATATTTTGGGGTCACACCCTGAAATGAGTATGACTTTTGCTCGGTTTTCCCCGGTTTAGGCCTTCACGTTTTTGATGATATCGCTCACGGTCTCCCGCAGATGCTGGTCGTTCTTCATGTCCCGTTCCATGGTCTTGAGGGAGTAGACGATGGTGGAGTGGTCGCGGCCGGAAAATTCCCGCCCGATCTCCTCCATGCTCATGCCGGTGACCTCCCGCAGGATATAGATGGCAACGCGCCGGGCGGAAGCCACGTTGGCGTTGCGCTTGGTGCCCCGAATGTCGGCAGGGGACACGTTGAAGGTGCGGGACACCTCGCCAATGATCTTTTCGATGGTCACCGGTACCGGCTGGGTCTCGTTGAGGATATCCTTGATGGCGTTCTGCGCCACGCTGATCACCGGCTGGATGCCCTCCAGCATATAATAGGCGTTCAGCTTTTTCACTGCGCCCTCCAGCTGACGGATGTTGTTTTTCAGGTGGTTGGCAATGAACTCTGCCACGTCCTCGGGCAGGTCCAGATGCAACAGCTCTGCTTTGCGCTTCACGATGGCAACCCGGGTCTCAAAATCCGGCGGCTGCACATCGGCGGTCAGACCCCACTCAAAGCGGGTGCGCAGACGCTCTTCCAGGCTCTTGATCTCCTTGGCGGGGCGATCGGAGGCGATGACGATCTGCTTGTGGGCGTCGTGCAGGGAGTTGAAGGTGTGGAAGAATTCTTCCTGTGTGGACTCCTTGCCCGCGATGAACTGGATATCGTCCACCAGCAGCAGGTCTGCTACACGGTACTTCATGCGGAAGTCCTCGGTGCTGCCGGCGCGGATGGCGGCGATCAGCTCGTTGGTGAACTGCTCACAGGTGACATACATGATGACGAAATCGGGGTGGGTGCGCTTGATCTCGGTCTGAATGGCGGTCAGCAGATGGGTCTTGCCAAGGCCGGAGCCGCCGTAGATGAACAGGGGGTTATAGGCCCCGGAGGGGTTTGCCGCCACAGCCTGCGCAGCAGCAAACGCAAACTGGTTGGACGGCCCCTTGATGAAGTTTTCAAAGGTGAACTCGTAGTTGCCCTGCGGGGAGGCGGGGTTTGCCTCGTACTGCTGGGCCAGCACTACCTCGTGGGGCGGGGTGCTGGGCACCACAAGGGTGATGTCCACATCAAAGCCCAGCACGGACTTGAAGGCCTCTTTGAGCAGGCCAAGGTACCGGTCGGTGACGATCTTGCAGATAAAATCGTTGCGCACCGACAGGGTGATATGGCTGGAGTCCTCAAAGCTGATGGGCTCCAACCCGTCGATATAAAGATTGTACGTTGGCTCGGCCATCTGCGCCTTGCAGTACATCTGGGCCGCTTCTAAAACGTCCTTGAAAGAATCCAT